>NZ_JBXANK010000001.1:0-3046379 GCF_058801645.1 Afipia sp. GW822-FHT03D08 | reverse complement strand
CGCGAGAGCGAATGCGCACGCCTTTCGTTGGCGCGAATGGAGCAAGCCCCACGCGCATGCTGTTTGAAAATTGAATCTGGCAAATGACGATGAGCCGCTGAAGGCTGGTGAGAGATTGGGCATGCCATCGCAATCCAAAGTTAGCCGTCACCGGACAATTCCTTTCGCATCTGCGAGATCAACACCGAGAGACATCGCGCATCGAACACGCGACGCGTTTCACGCTCAGATGATCGTGCAATGACATCCGCGACGAAAATCGGCGTTGCAAAGTTTTGCGCGCCGGTTGTTAATTAGAACAATTACAAAAACCGTTTTCTGAAAATCACTTCGGAATAACCTGGGAGGTGCTTGTGTCTACAGTCAAACTGACCGTCAACGGCAAGGCGGTGTCTGCCGACGTCGAGGATCGAACGCTGTTGGTCCACCTGCTGCGCGACCATCTTGGGCTTACCGGCACGCATGTCGGATGCGACACCAGCCAGTGCGGCGCCTGCATCGTTCACATCGACGGGCGCGCGGTTAAATCCTGCACCACCCTGGTCGGCCAGGCCAACGGCGCCAACGTCACCACCATCGAGGGCATTTCCAAGGGCGATACCCTGCATCCGATGCAGGCTGCCTTTCGTGACAATCATGGCCTTCAGTGCGGGTATTGCACGCCGGGCATGATCATGAGCGCCATCGACATCGTGCAGCGCCATCCCGCCGGCCTCGACGAGGAAACCGTTCGTCACGAGCTGGAAGGTAACATCTGCCGCTGCACCGGCTACCACAACATCGTCAAATCGGTGCTCGACGCCGCCGGACGCATGAAGGTTGCCGCCGCCGCGGAATGATCCGCAGCGACGACCCAATAATCAGATGTGCAACTGCCCGCGCTGCTCGCGCGATCAAGGCAGCCCTTATGGAAAGGTCGGGATTATGAGTGTTGAAGGTATTGGCGCACGGGTCACGCGCAAGGAAGACAAGCGTTTCATCACGGGCAAGGGCAAATACACCGATGACGTCCGCCTCCACGGCATGACCTACGCGTCGTTCGTCCGCAGCCCGCACGCCCACGCGAAGATCAAAAGCATCAATGTCGACGCCGCCAAGGCCATGCCGGGTGTTGTTGATGTGTTGACCGGCCAGCAGCTTGTCGATGACAAGATCGGCAATCTGATCTGCGGCTGGATGATCCATTCCAAGGACGGCTCGCCGATGAAAATGGGGGCGTGGCCGGCGATGGCGCCGGAAACGGTCCGCTTCGTCGGAAACGCCGTCGCAGTCGTCATCGCAGAAACCCGCAATCAGGCGCGCGACGCGGCGGAAGCCGTCGAGGTCACTTACCAGGAACTGCCGGCGGTCGCAGATATCCGCTCAGCCATCGCACCCGGCGCGCCGCAACTTCATCCCGAAGCGCCGGGCAACGTGATCTATGACTGGAGCATCGGCGACGAAGCCGCCACCGGCGAGGCCTTCAAGAAGGCCGCCAATGTTGTGGCGATGGACATCACCAACAACCGGCTGGTGCCGAATGCAATGGAGCCGCGCGCGGCGGTTGCAGAATACGATTCCGCGGAAGAGCATTTCACTCTTTATACAACATCACAGAATCCGCATGTCGCGCGCCTCGTGCTGTCGGCGTTCTATAATGTCGCGGCGGAAAACAAGCTGCGCGTGATCGCGCCCGATGTCGGCGGCGGCTTCGGCTCAAAGATCTTCATCTATCCTGAGGAAATGGTGGCGCTGTGGGCCTCCAAGCGCACCGGCCGGCCGGTGAAATGGACGTCCGACCGCACCGAGGCGTTCCTCACCGACGCGCACGGCCGCGATCACATCACCAGGGCCGAAATGGCTTTCGACAAGGACAACAAGATCATCGGCCTGCGGGTGAAGACCCACGCCAATCTCGGCGCCTACATGTCGCTGTTCTCGTCGTCGGTGCCGACCTATCTCTACGCCACGCTGCTGTCGGGCCAGTACAACATCCCGAACATCTATGCCGAGGTGGTCAGCGTCTACACCAACACCACGCCGGTCGATGCCTATCGCGGCGCGGGCCGTCCCGAAGCTTCTTTCGTGATGGAGCGGATGATGGAAACCGCGGCGCGGCAGCTCAAGGTCGATCCGGCCGAACTGCGGCGCAAGAACTTCATCACCAGCTTCCCGCATCAGACGCCGGTCATCATGGCCTATGACGCCGGCGACTTTAACGCCTCGCTCGACGCAGCCTTGAAAGCCATCGACTATGCCGGCTTCCCTGCCCGCAAGGCGAAGGCGAAGGCAGAAGGCAAGCTGCGCGGCATCGGCTTCTCCTGTTACATCGAAGCCTGCGGCATCGCGCCGTCAAAAGCCGTCGGCAGCCTCGGTGCTGGCGTCGGCCTGTGGGAATCCTGCGAGGTGCGGGTCAATCCCGTTGGCACCATCGAGATCCTGACCGGATCGCACAGCCACGGTCAGGGCCATGAGACGACGTTTGCCCAGGTCGTCGCGGACCGTCTCGGCATTCCGATCGGTCAGGTGTCGATCGTTCACGGCGACACCGACAAGGTGCAGTTCGGCATGGGCACTTACGGCTCACGCTCTGGCGCGGTCGGCATGTCGGCCATCGTCAAGGCGATGGAGAAGGTCGAAGCCAAGGCGAAGAAAATCGTCGCGCATCAACTGGAGGCCTCCGAGAACGATATCGTCATCGAGAACGGCGAATTCAAAGTCACCGGCACCGACAAGGCGATCGCGCTGCCGATGGTCGCACTCGCCGCCTATACCGCGCACAACCTGCCGGATGGCATGGAGCCCGGGCTGAAAGAGACCGCGTTCTACGATCCGACCAATTTCACGTTCCCCGCCGGCGCCTATGTCTGCGAGGTCGACGTCGATCCCGGCACCGGCAAGACCGACATCGTCAACTTCGTCGCGGCGGACGACTTTGGACGCCTGATCAACCCGATGATTGTCGAAGGCCAGGTTCACGGCGGCCTCGCACAGGGCATCGGACAGGCAATGCTCGAAGGCGCGGTCTACGACAAGAGCGGACAGCTCGTGACGGCATCGTTCATGGACTACGCCATGCCGCGCGCCGATGACCTGCCCTCGTTCAAGGTGTCGCACACCATGACGCCATGCCCGAGCAATCCGCTCGGCATCAAGGGATGCGGTGAAGCCGGCGCCATCGGCTCAACACCCGCGGTGATCAATGCGATCACCGACGCTATCGGAAACAACAAGCTCGAAATGCCGGCCTCGCCCGACCGGGTGTGGCACGCCATTCATCAGCAACAGGCCGCAGAGTAAGGACGGGGAGACGCATCATGTACGAGACAACCTATCACCGTCCTTCAAGCGTCGATGACGCCGTGGCCCTTTTCAAGAAGGGCTCCGATTCGAAGTATCTCGCCGGCGGCCACACCTTGCTGCCGGTGATGAAGCAGCGCCTTGCCCAGCCGTCGGATGTGATCGACCTCGCCCGCATCCCTGCGCTGGTCGGCGTATCGGCCACCGCCGACGCGCTCGTCATCAAGGCGGCGACGACCTACTACGACATCCTCACCAGCGCGGATGCGAAGAAGGCAATCCCCGCAATCGTGCATCTAACCTCGGTGCTCGGTGATCCCGCGGTTCGTTATCGCGGAACCATCGGCGGCTCGATCGCCAACAACGATCCGGCAGCAGACTATCCCGCAGCCGTGGTGGCGCTCGACGCCACGGTGAAAACCAACAAGCGCAGCATCAAGGCCGACGATTTCTTCCAGGGCCTGTTCACCACGGCGCTGGAGGACGGCGAGATCATCACCGAAGTCTCGTTCCCGATTCCGGCAAAGGCGGCCTATTCGAAGATGCGCCATCCGGCGTCGCGCTTCGCGCTCACCGGCGTTTTCGTCGCCAAGACCAAATCGGGAGACGTGCGCGTTGCCGCGACCGGAGCGTCACAGAACGGTGTGATGCGCGTCCCGGCCATCGAGGCAGCACTGAAAGCCAACTGGTCCCCTGGCGCGATCGACAGCGTGACGATTTCGGCTGACGGGCTGATGGAAGACATCCACGGTTCGGCCACTTACCGCGCCAACCTCATCAAGGTGATGGCGCAGCGCGCAGTTGCCGCGGCGGGCTGACAAGTCCGTCTGCAAAATAAAGGCCGCCCTGAGGGGCGGCCTTTGTGTTCTACGAGGGTCTAAATTAGTCGACGATCTGAACCACGCGACGGGTCCGCGGATCGACCAGCACCGTGCGGTCGTTCACCACCGTGTAGCGATAATCGCGGACGCCATACTCCTCTGGGACGTCGTAGTAGGTCACGCCTTCCTCTGGAAGAACGACACCGACCGCGAGGTCGTTCTGATACCGATAGGATGGGCGACGCTGCTCGACCACGTAACTGCGGAAGCGCGGGCGCTGATCGACGCCGAGAACGCCGGCCACGCCGCCGACAACACCACCAACGGTCCCGCCGACAATCGCCCCGACCGGCCCGCCCACGCGTTCGCCCTCGCGAGCCCCGCGTTCGACGCCGCCCGGAACACCCTGAGCCGATGCTGCGGCCGGAATGAGCGCGCTCGCAGAAATCATCGCCAAAGCAACTATGGTTCTCTTCATATCTAAATCTCCCGGTTAAGAATTCTCGGGGAGCACAAGTAGCCCACGGTCGAATAGTTCCTCCCGGCGCAGCGAGATCGCGGAATGGCCTTATTCCGATGGCAGACACCGCACTTATTGATGGCTCTTTGACCAAAACTGGCCTAAAGCACCCCCAATTCATCGATTTCTTTGAAACTGCCGGATGCGCGCGTCGTGCGTGCATTGAGGCGTTTCTCATTCATGGCGGCAACGCCAGCCAAGGTCTCAACGTGAAATCCCTGTCCGCAAGTCCCCCGCTCGCCCGCGCCCTGGCCGAGCGCAATTACAACGATGCAACTCCGGTACAGACCGCCGTGCTCGCGCCCGATGCCATCGGCCGCGATCTTCTGGTGTCGGCCCAGACCGGCTCGGGCAAGACCGTCGCCTACGGGCTGGCGATCGCCAGCGACATGATGGGCGATGCCGACCGCCTGCCGCGAGCAAGTGCGCCGCTCGCCTTGATCGTTGCGCCGACACGAGAACTGGCATTGCAGGTTCATCGCGAACTGGAATGGCTTTACGCCTATGCCGGTGCGCGCGTCGTGTCCTGTGTCGGCGGCATGGACCCGCAGCGCGAGAAGCGCGAACTCGAGGCCGGCGCCCACATCGTGGTCGGTACGCCGGGACGGCTGTGCGATCACATCCGCCGCAAGCGCCTCGACGTCTCCGAACTGAAAGCCGTCGTGCTCGACGAAGCCGACGAGATGCTCGATCTCGGCTTCCGCGAGGACATGGAATTCATCCTCGAGACCACGCCGGACACCCGCCGCACGCTGCTGTTCTCCGCGACCCTGCCGCGCACGATTCTCTCCATCACCAAGCAATATCAGAACAACCCCTTCCGCATCGAAGTGGCTGGCGGCGACGGCGGCCATGCCGATATTGAGTATCGCGCGATCCGTATCGCGCCGGGCGACGTCGAACATGCCGTCGTCAATGTGCTTCGGTTTTTCGAGTCCCCCAGCGCGATCGTGTTCTGCAACACCCGCAACGCGGTAAACCATTTGCAGGCCGCGCTGCTTGAGCGCGGTTTCTCCGTGGTCGCGCTGTCCGGTGAACTGACCCAGAACGAGCGAACCAAGGCGCTGCAATCCCTGCGCGACGGACGCGCGCGGGTCTGCGTCGCCACGGACGTTGCGGCGCGCGGCCTCGACCTGCCCAGTTTGGGCCTCGTCATTCATGCCGACCTGCCGAACGATCCCGAAGTGCTTCAGCATCGATCCGGCCGCACCGGACGCGCAGGCAAGAAGGGCATCAGCGTGATGCTGGTGATCCCCGCACGCAAACGACGCGCCGAATTGCTGCTGAACATGGCGGGCATCGATGCGGTATGGGGCACGTCTCCCACCGTGGAGGAAATCCGCGCGCTCGACCAGCAGCGTATGCTGCAGGACGCGCTGTTCGGTGAAGCGACCACCGAAGACGATCTCGTTCTGGCGCGCGCACTGCTCGCCGAGCGTTCGGCTGAGGACATCGCAGCGGCGCTGGCGCGGCTCTATCGCTCGCGCCTGCCCTCGCCGGAAGACATTCTTGATCCCGGCCAGGGTGGCAGGTCACGCGATGACCGAGGATCGCGCGAGGATCGCGGGGCAAAACGCGACAGCCGCGAGCCGCGCGGCGACGACCGCGCACCGCGCGCGAAGTCGAAATCACGGGGCGAGATGCCGGAAGGCAGCGTCTGGTTCCGCGCTGCCATTGGCCGCAACAAGAACGCCGAAGCGCGTTGGCTGCTGCCGATGATCTGCCGCCGAGGCGGAATCGGCAAACAGGACATCGGCGCCATTCGTATCTTCGACGGCAGCACCGAATTCGAGATTTCGGCAACCGCCGCCGATGAATTCGCTGCGAAGATCAAGCGCCCCGACAAGGAAGACAATATCCGCATCGAGGCGCTGCCGAACGGACCACAGGGCGACAGCGGCACGTTTGAAAAACGTCCGCGCAAGCCGCCGCACAGGGACAAGGATCTCGGCGCCAAGCCGCGACGGAATGACGAGCCGCGTTACGACGCGAAACCTCGTTACGACGACAAGCTGCGCTTTGAGGACAAACCGCGCTACGACAAACCCAGGCACAGCGGAAAACCCCAGCGGGACGATGCCCGCCGCTTCGAGGGTCCGCCTCCGCGCGGCAAAGGCCCGAAGCCCGGCAAGAAAGCCGACCGCCAGACTTGGCCCGATGTCGAGAGGCCGGCGTTCAACAAGAAGCCGAAGAAAAAGAAGCACCGCAAAGGCGCCTAAAACTTAACGCCTGGCGATCATCCGTCTCGCGCATCACTGACGGGCTCGTCCAGGAAGCCCGTCAAGTAAAGCGTCACGCTCGCTGAGAGTTTCACGAATGCGCAGGTTCCCGCGGCTTGAACTCAGCCGCATGGAGCTTCACGAAGTCGCGCATGTTCGTCGGTGGTTTGCCGGTGAGCTTGCGCATGGTGTCCGTCATGCGATCGTAACGTCCCTGCCGGGTCAACTCGACCATCGCCGAAAGATGGCTGACGACGTGCTCAGGAAACCGCGCCTGCCGAAGACCTTCGCTCCACGCCGGGAGCGGGACATCGCGATATCGAATAGGCCTGCCGAGCGCCTCTGAGAAAATGCGCGCATAATAGTCCAGATCGGCCGATTCCGGCCCGGTCAGATCGTAAATCTGTCCGATATGCGGTGCGGGATCTTCGAGGATCGCTGCCACCGCACTTGCCACATCGACTGCAGAGATCGGCGAAATCTTGCCGCTTCCCATCGGCAGCATCAACGCGTCCGAGGCCCGCACGCTGACGCCGGCAAGGACAAGAAAGAAGCCTTCGAAAAAGACTGTCGGCCGCACCGTGACAACCGGCAGTCCCGACCAGGACAGAGCCTGCTCCGCGAGCCAATGCAGCTTGTGCTGAGGACTCTCCGTGCTCTCGCTGATACTCATTTGCGAGACCGTCATCTGCGACATGTTCACGAAAGCCTCGACGCCGTGGTGGCGCGCCACCGCAGCGGTGTTGATCGTGGCTTCCAGGTAAGCCGCCGAGACAGACATTCCGAAATAGATCCGCCCGCAACCTTCGATGGCGCGGTGCATCGAGTCGAGGTTTGTCAGGTCGCCTTTTACGACCTCTGCACCGAGCCGCCGCAGGACGTCGGCGCGTTCGTCCTCACGCCGCACCAGGGCGCGCACCTTATGTCCCTTTGCGAGCAGGAATTCGGTGACGTTGCGGCCGACGCCGCCTATGGCGCCGGCTGCGCCGGTCACCAGGATCGGTTTGTCGAGTTTGTATTTCGTCGTCATGATGCTGACCTTGGATTACGTTCAAAAATGCGAACTGGGGCGATACGTTAGCGCGTCGGCACTCCGGCCTGCCGCATGACGAAGCGCTGGATCGGCGGGATAAGGATCATCAACATCGGTACGATTACGACGTAGCTCGTTCCCGCGGCCTTCAGCCAACGGAACGCGAAATCGGGCTGGAAGCCATAGTTCAAGGCGAGACCGATGAACGACATGCTGGTCGAGGTAATCAGGCCGGTGATCAGGGAGATCGTGGGTCCGATCAGTTTGGGGGGAAGGGCCATTTGCCTGCTCCTGGGGATGAGTTATTATTTAGACGACGTATAACTTATACAATGTAAAAGCAATAGGACCCGATGCCACGAACTGCCGATCCGGAGCTACCTCACAAAATCTTGAAGGCCGCCGACGCCCTGTGGCAGTCAGGCGGCGAGGAAGCGGTAACGATCCGCGGCGTTGCGGCGAAAGCGGCGACCACGACGCCGACGGTCTATAGCTATTTCGCCGACCGGGAGGCGCTGCTGACGGCATTGCGCACGCTCGCCTTTCAGCGCTTCTCGGCCTATCTCGGAAAATCGCGCGACTTCCGGGACGCGTGCGTGCGGCATCTCGAATTCGGCACCAGCCACCCTCGCGATTATGAATTGCTCTACGGGCGCGGCTGGATGGAGCGTGTCACAACAGATGCACAGGGGGCCGAGATCAAACGATACACCGCCCATCTCGTGCGCGCCGGTGTGGACGAAAGCAGGGCCGCGAACGTCGCGTATCCTGTTATGATGATGCTGCACGGCGTGGTGATGCATCGGCTCCTGAACAAGAAGCCGAGCCCCTTGGGCCGGACGATTGCTGCGGCCTGTCTAGAAGCCTGCATGACGCTGCTCGAAAGCGCGCGGCAGCGGAAATAATCGAGGGCTTCTTCGCCGGGTTTATCCAAGCAACCCGGCGAAGTGAAGCGCAACGCCTGCCGCCGCGCAGGCGGCAAGGGTCTGCAACATTCCGGCATTGAAGCGGAATATTGCAACCGCCGCGGCGACGGAAAGCGCAAGCGCCCATGGGTCGACGCTGGTGAGCACCGGCGCATCGAACGACAGCCCGAAGCGCTGCACCGGAAACGTTCCGCGGAAGACCGTGTGGACGGCGAACCAGATCGCCAGATTCAAAATCACGCCAACCACCGCCGCCGTGATGGCCGACAGTGCGCCTGCAAGCGCCTTGTTGCCACGCATGGTTTCGATGAACGGCGCGCCGAGGAATATCCAGAGGAAGCATGGCGTGAACGTCACCCAGGTCGCCAGCAGGCCGCCCAGCGTTCCTGCGATCATCGGCGGCAGCGTGCCGGGATCACGGAAGGCGGCCATGAAGCCCACGAATTGAAGCACCATGATCAACGGGCCCGGCGTTGTTTCCGCCATGCCGAGGCCGTCCAGCATTTCGTGCGGTTTTAGCCAGTGATAATTCTCAACCGCCTGCTGTGCGACGTAGGCCAGCACGGCATAGGCCCCGCCGAACGTGACCATGGCCATCTTGCTGAAAAACACCGCGATCTGCGTAAAGACATTGCCATGTCCGAGTAGCAGAAAGAGTAACGCCACCGGGATCAGCCAGAGCAGCAGCCAGACCGCCGCGACACGCAGGGAACTCGCCACGCTCGGGCGCGCGTGCAGCGGCAACTCATCGCCAAGCAGACTATCCACGAGCGCGGTGGACTTATCGCTGCCGTGCCCGCCACCCGCTGCGAACGCGGCAAGACCTGCGCGGCCGCCGAAAAACCCGATCAGCCCCGCCGCCAGAATAATCACGGGAAACGCCACATTGAAAAAGAAGATCGCCACGAACGCGGCGGCCGCCAGCCACTGCATCACCCGGTTTTTCAGAGCCCGCTTGCCGACGCGGAAGACGGCCTGAATCACGATCGCCAGAACAGCCGCCTTAAGGCCGAAGAACAGCGCGGCGACAAACGCCACATTGCCGAACGCAGCATAGATGTAGCTCAGCGCCATGATGGCGATGACGCCCGGCACAATGAACAACCCGCCGGCCATAATGCCGCCGCGCGTACGATGCATCAGCCAGCCGATATAGGTCGCAAGCTGCTGCGCTTCAGGACCCGGCAACAGCATGCAGTAGTTCAGCGCATGCAGAAACCGGCTCTCTGAAACCCAGTGCTTGTCTTCGACGAGGATACGATGCATGACCGCGATCTGCCCGGCGGGGCCGCCGAAGCTGAGCAAGGCGATCCGCAGCCAGACCCAGAAAGCCTCCCCCAGGGTGGGGAAGCTGGGTGTGCTTCGTTCCGTGGAGATTGAAGACGTTGCGGCAGCGTCGGTCATGACTTCACTTTTGCCTTATGCGATGGCCAGTTGTGGGTTTCGTCGCTTGCGTCCCGGCACCAGCGATAGAATGCATCGTACAGCGCCACGCCGGCTTCAAGCTGTTTCAGGTCATCGGCGTACATTCGCGACAGGCCCAGCGACGCCGCAAGCAGACCGGGAGCCTCGGGCGAGAGATCGAGCCGGGCCGTGTCCGCAGCCCGAACCATGGTCGCCAGACGCTTGAGCGGCGCGGTCTCGAGTCCGAATTCCTCGATCATCACGTCAAACGTGCACAGTTCGCCGCGATGACTCCAGAATACGTTCTCAATGTCGAATGGAACAGCTCCGAAGCGCGCTCCGACGGCTTCAACTTCCGAAGCCGCTACGAACAGAAACACCGCCGATGGATCGATGAAGCGGCGGATCAGCCACGGGCAGGCGATCCGGTCGATCTTGGGGCGCGAGCGGGTTACCCAGACCGTCCGGCCTTGCGGATCTCGATCAGGCAGCTTTGAAGCAGGCACCAACGGAAGGCCTTCTTTTGCCCAGGCTTCGATGCCGCCTTCAAGAATATTGGCGGAAGCGCCAGCATGACGAAGCCATGCTGCAACACCCTCACTGAGTTTCTGCCCTCTCTTGCAAATTGCCACGACGGCCTGGCCGGACAATGCCGATGCCCACGCGGCGGCTTGCGCATAATCGCTCCGCCTTGCGCCGGGTATCAGATGCGGATCAGCCTTGAAGTCCTCGTCAGTCCTGACGTCGACGAGAATGGGGCACGCGGGCGTGCCGATCAAACGGGAGAGCTTTTCGGGGGGAATTGCATTGATAGCTGACATGATGCGTCCTTGTTGAAAAACTGGACGCGATTCTTGGGCATGTCGCCTTGTGGGGAGATCGCTTTCCCCATGGCCTCAAGTACAGCCAAAGAGCGACATTTTGTCAATTGCGAACGGGGTCGGGCTGATGCCCCGGGAGGTTGTTGGCGGAGAGGGAGGGTGTCGAACTAATGTCCTACGGTGAACAACCTTGTTCGACGATGTCTATCAATCTTAGTTTTATCAATATGTTATTGTCTACACTCGTCATTGCCCGTCCATTGATGTCTGCCCCGATCCGAGTTATTTGTTGGGGCAGAAATTATTGAATGTTGGGGCACACATGGCTCGCGAGATCAATCGGCTCTCGGCCCGCACCGTCAAAACCGTTAAAGAGCTCGGCCGCCATGCAGACGGCAACGGTCTGTATCTGAGCGTTTCAGCGAACGGTGGCCGCCGATGGGTTTTCCTGTATCGACTTCCAGGCCGCGTTTATGAAAATGGAAAGCCGAAGCTCTTCGAAATGGGGCTTGGAAGCGCTTCGAACGTTTCGTTGAAGGAGGCTCGCGAGGCGGCTGAGGTCGCGCGAAAGCAACTGCGAGAGGGCCTTGATCCCCTTCAGCAGCGGGGGAAATCGTCCACGAAGACATTTTCGGAATGCGCCACTGAATACATCGCCTTGCAGGAAAGTGGATGGCGCAATCCGAAACATCGCGAGCAGTGGAAGAACACCCTGGCCACCTACGCCGATCCGAAAATCGGAAAGCTTCCTGTCGATGCTGTCACCGTCGACAACGTCCTCGATATCCTGAAACCGCTGTGGTCTACCAAGACCGAGACCGCATCAAGAGTTCGGGGCCGTATTGAAGCCATCTTGGATTGGGCGGCGGCGCACAAGTATCGGAGCGCCGAAAATCCGGCTCGGTGGCGAGGTCATTTAAATAAAGTGCTGCCAGCCATGCGGAAGGTGGCCAAGGTCCAACATCACCCTGCTCTTCCCTTTCGCGACATACCAACGTTCATGACCGACCTTCGAAGTCGTGATGGCACGGCCGCGAAAGCCCTGGAATTCACCATCCTGACCGCCGCACGGACAGGTGAAACGATTGGCGCGAAATGGGACGAGATCGACTTCAAGGAGAAGGTGTGGACAGTCTCGGCTGAGCGCATGAAAGCGGGCGTCGAACATCAAGTGCCACTGTCGGACCGAGCCATAGAAATCTTGGCGGATCTGAGTCAGGAAACCGACTACGTCTTTCCTGGGCAGGAAATCGACAAACCGCTCTCGAACATGGCCATGTTGGCCCTCCTCAAGCGGATGAACCGTTCAGACCTCACGGTGCATGGCTTCCGCTCGACATTCCGCGATTGGGCCGCCGAAACGACCGAGTATCCGAACGAGCTCGTCGAAATGGCACTGGCCCATACCATCAAGAACAAGGCGGAGGCCGCCTATAGACGCGGCAATCTCCTTGATCGCCGACGAGCCCTGATGCAGGCTTGGGCGAACTTCTGCATGGAAATTTCGGCTGATGCCTCCCCGTAAGGTCATCTATCCGTACCGCGATCAGCCGTTGGGCCCGGACATTATTCTGGAGGGGGTCTGGGGTGACGAAGACGAGCAGCAGATCCTCCAGCCTCCGGGCACGGAGGATGCTGTCACAACTCACACCTACGCCGAGATCCCGGGACTGTTTGAAAAATACGGCATCGATCCGGACGATCTGGATCGCTTCAGATGGCTAGCCGAGGTACTTGTCCGCGACTTTTTGATTAAACCGCGGATCGGCATCCGAACGCCGCCGAAAAAGGGGGGACGCCCCCGAATCTTCGATGACGCCTTCTCTGCCCGCATGAAGAAGTTGCGGGACGAAGGCAAGACTCAGGAAGATGCGCTGGAGATTACGGCGAAAGAACGGGGTTCGAAGGCTAGTCAACGGCGCAGCCTTAAGGATAGTTACGCCCGGATCGTCGTTCGCTGGGTGCTGCTGACTATGCGAGCCGACGAATATCTCCGGCAACAAGAAGCCCCCAAGCCCTAGCGCAAACATCGCACACTTCGATACTGCGTTTTTACATGGCACTGGGATAGGCCCCGGTTTTGACGCACCTGCTGGGCCCCCATTGTGACCCCATTTTCCGGTCAGGCACCGCTCCTGGTGTAACCGGACAAAAGCAATGGACGATCGCATTCTTACAAACGAGATTTTTCTCACCCGGCAGCAAGTCTGCGCCAGGCTCAACATTTCAAAATCGCATTTCTACAGCGAAGTCGACGCACTCCGACTCCGCATCACATACAGCGGCGGCACGCGCGTTCATATCGAGGACTTGAGCGACTACATCGGCCGCATTCGCGCAGGAAACTATGCCCCTGCGTATAGCGAGACCGATCCGTGGGTTATTCTCTATCGTTCGAAGTGCAAGCCGCGCAAGGTAGCGGCTGCAAAACGCTCACCCAAGCGCGGGAAGAAACCGGTCAGCGCGAAGCCAGCTATCGCTGAAGACGCTAATTCGGGCGGCTCGCTCTAATAAGCCGGGTTATTCACACTCACCACAATCAAACTCAAGGGAACGTCATTCGAACGAATAATTTCGCATGTCTGCATCAATTTCAATACCAACCTCCATCCTGAAAATCGACAAGCTGTCGGATACGAAAGCTGACCTTGATTCGGTTCAAGTTCAAAGCAACGTCCGTTCGTTTGAGGACTACTGCGTCAAGCGGGGCATCCCTTATGGCGCAACATCGCGTTACGCGATTCAGGCGACGACACTCTATTATTGTCGATCGCGGGTGTAGACTTCCTCGAGTTCGTCCTGACTGGCAAGGTCACACGCGTGGATGTCGCCGTCGACCTGGCGGGCATCACGACCGATGAGGTGATTGTGCGGAGTTCTGGCGTCCGCAAACACGGCATCTAGCGCGACCGGCATCCCGGAGACGGTTTACATCGGGAAGATCGGCGGAACTGTCGCATACGACAAAGGCACAGCGACGGAGGACGGTGTCACGCGCCTCAGGGCGAACGCCGATTGCGACCGAACTGCCGCGGCCACGAACTGCTGAACATCAGAATCCGTTCGACAAGATCCGCGTTAACCGACCGAAACTATCAAGCCGCTGATACCGGAGCACGCCAACGCGATCTTCGACAGCATGCGCATCCGCGGCATTCATCGCGTCCTCAAGATGCTACCACGCCAAGACCGGCTGCGCATCGAGCAGGTCGCAAACGATACCGCGAACAATCTGATGCCGGCGGACCTCTGGGACTCGTGGCCCATGTGTCTTGATCAATCAGGCCTAATCGCGCCGACCTCGAATTCAACTGATTTGTGGGCTCGGAGGGCCGCCTCTTGACGCTTTATCAAATTTATTTTCGTTGCGAGACACCTAGCGACACTGGTGGACACCACGCAGGACCGCGTCTGCTTGCGCGGTGCCCTGACCTTACTATGTTTTGATTTCGAGCATGCGGCACGAGCACATCTCGCAGCGCGCTGCAAAACGAGTCTATCGCGATGGGTCTCTAAGGCATCCGCAAACGGCTGATCGGCTGCACGATGCCCCCGCGCGGCTTGATAGCTCGAAAATGATCTGAAGCATTGCGGAGGCGCGTCCACGCGGTTTGTGGCTCGCTCACCTCTCCATGGTCCCTTCGGACGCACCCATATCGATTTCCGCTCATGAGCGGCGATTTCCCAAACCCTTTTCAAATGCAGGATTCTTCATGAATAGCGAAAAAAATCGTTCTGTGACGGCGCGACGCCTCAAAAAGGAGCTGCGAACCCGCCGCTCGGTCTACACCACCATCAGCATGGAGACAGTGGGCTCAACAGTACACATATATAGAGTCGTCTCCCGCGTCGCCTATTTTGGCGATGAGAAGCAGTTCCGCCGCTACTTCTCGCGAGTGTGGCCGCTGCTCCAGATTCGCGATGTTCGCGATTTTGAGGTCTACCCGGGGGTACGGGTCAAGTTCCGCCCTCGCGCTCACAGGGTTGAAATCACCGGAACGAACCTGCGAACCGTCGAAGGCGTCGCAGAGAATTTCGGACGCTCCGCCAAACGTGCTGGCTTACTTCACCGTCATCGCCACGAAGCAACCGACGGTGCCAAATCATGACCGGCGGCGAGAACAATAGCTCAAATGACAAGCACATTGGGGCTCGCTTGCCCGGTCACCCGACACAAGCGGACGCAACACCATCAAGCAGCATTTCTGAGAAGGGAATTTCCGTTACAAACCAATCAACTGACAACCCTTCTCACGAAGAAGGGATTAGCCCGCCGCTTGTACCGGATCCGGGCGGTCTAACCCTAGAGGACCGCCGCGTCGATTCGGTATACAGCAAAACGGCAGACGCCAGCATCGTGACCGGCGATGATCTTCGCGAGAAGTATTGTAGTGGGAAGGACGGTATCCATTTGCCCGGCGCGCTTCTCATGCAGCTCATGAATGCAAAGGCGGCCGGCGGCAGGAAATTCGTGCTGTCGGGCCCGGCTGATATCGGCCTTGCAGAAGCAGGCGTCGACCTGGCAGAACACTTCAAGCTACCTGTCTTCGAGATCAGTTCCGGCGAGAGCTACGCTGTGCGTGAGCTAAAGGCAAAACGCATCGACGGCTCGGACGGATATGTTGTGATTAGCGATGATCCCACCGCGCTGCCTGCGTCGGCCTACGCAGACGCTCAGTGGGTATCGTTTGATGACAAGAATCAGCTTCACTGGAGCGAGGTTGCAAGTTCCTTAAAAAGCCTGGCTTCCCGCATTTTCCGAGGCGAGGATATTCTTGCTTTTCGCGACGAAGCGGAAGCTTTGGTGAAACCCGCCCTTCCTGATCGCCGTGCCGTGCTGAGCGTGCTGGCCCACCACATCAATCTGTACCGCGCAACGAAGGAGAGCGGTCTTTACGATGACGGACGTTCAACGCCGACGTCGCCAGCCGGCACGCCGCGTGACGTATCGGTGACGGTTGCAACACCCAATGAGACTTCCGAACTGTTGAATTCAGTGGCGTCGCGCATCGCACGTCACGTGATCCTGCCGGAATCGTATGCTCGTGTCAGCGCACTCGCCCTACTTCATTTTTGGGCGTTTCGTGCCGCTCGCACGTCGCCAATCATTGAAGTGCAGTCGATTGCGCAGGAAAGCGGAAAGACAGTACTCATCGACATTTTGGCCGGACTTTCGCCGAGCGTTGAAAAAGTCTTCGACGCGACGCCCGCGTCGTTGTTTGAACCTGCCGATCAGGGCGCGACAATCATCTACGATGAAGGCGATCTCAACTTTACCTCGTCGAATATTACGCTGATCAAGTTCTTCAACGCAGGTTGCAAGCGCAATGGCCCGCGAATCCGTCGTGCGGGTGGAAAGAGCTATAGTGCGTGGTGTCCTAAAGTCATTGCGCGCATTGGCAAGATGCCGAATGCGGCACTTGCCAGCCGCTGCATAACTTTTTACATGCACCGCAAGTTGCCTGGCGAAAACGTCGAGCGCATTCTTCCAAATCATGAGCGCGAAATCGCAGAACTCGCTGCGACCTGCAAGCTTTGGGCCGAGACCGCTGTCAGCAACCTTCTAGACGCCGTTCCAGAAATGCCGACTGGATTTGCTTCACGCCGCATCGACAAATGGGAACCTTTACTGGCTATCGCGGAACTTGCAGGTCCGGAGTGGGCGCAGCAGGCTCGCAAAGACGCCTTGGCGCTGGATCCTATCCACTTGGACGAGCCTTCCTTAGAAGAGATGCTTCTTCACGACATACGCGCCGGCTTCGATATGACCGGCGCAGCCGCAATCAGCTCTGCCGCTCTTGTTGCGCATCTCAAGGGATTCAAGGATCGGCCATGGTGTCAGTGGGGAAGTGACGGTCAGCTTCGATTGGCCAAGCTCCTGCCCCGTCACATCCGTCCCATGAACGTTCGCACCCCGATACAAGCCAAGGGATACCGCCGCGAGCAGTTCGACGAGCTGTTTAAGCATTACCCGAAGAAGTCGGACGAATAGGCTATGAACGAGCGCGTCTGGGACGGCTGGGACGGCTGGGACGCCATTTCGCCCTCTTGCCTGTAATTTTTTAGGCCTGCCCGCCAGTTCATGCGACTTGCCGATATAAATATGCGTGACATGACTAAACTCAGCCTCAAGCAAGAACTCCGCCGTCTTATCGCATCCGGCTCAAAGGACGTGCCCGATCGCGGCGCAACCGGCAAATATGGCACCAAGAATCCTACTTCCCGCTCGGAAGCCATTAAGCGCATCAAGCAGGCAAAAACGCCGTTTGAACTGACGATTGCAGCCAGGGGAGCGCGTACGCTCGCCGATCAGCACGCAGCTATCCGAAAGGATGCAGTCTTTAAACTCAATTCCATGCCAGCGAACCGTGAGTTGGTTTTCAAGTTAGATTGGCACGAAGTCTTTCAACCTGAAGACGCAAATATCGCGCGGGAATGTATTCGCGAATTTTTGGTGCGCATGTTGAGAGGCATACACCGGTCTGCAAAATTGGAACTTGATTTCGCCGCTCAGAACTTCGTTGTTGTGCCGGAGATATGGAGCAAGATGGGAACATTTGCGCCGCTTCATTTCCATGCGCTGATCGATATCCCAACAGCGGGACTGCCGTCATTCGACGCGGGCGCCAAAAGCATCTGGGAAAGCGTTTGCCGGGCCCACAATATCAAGGGCTCGATTCATTCGTCCCCGATCAAAAACAAAGACAGGTTAGATCGCTATAACCTGAAGCAACTTGACTTAGAGTGGGTTTTCGACCGCACGATGTGGCCGATCGACCTCCTCGACTAAACGGCACGTCGAGCCAGTCTCCCCGTCGCTTTTGTCATGAACTCCGAGAAGCTGCAGATCGTTCTGGTCTGCGGCTACGTACAATAGTTGTCAAAATGATAGTCATTGAAATTTTAACAGCTCACTCAGTATCAGCTAATTTACAGGTCAAACGAATATGCCGAACGATAGTCGCTACAGTAAAACAAAGACCACTTCAGATCTCACCCACATTAAAACCTCCGGCGAGTATCCATACGAAGAGCGGGATAAGATTAATCCTCAGGTTCGTCCTGGATCAGCACGCACGCGTGGCTTTCGCGGAAACAAATACGGTCCAGCATCTCCGGTACGGCAGTTCACGAAGGAAGAGATTGCTGGGTACGAGCGCAAAGCTCGTGACGACGGCAAAATGTAATCCTGCCTTAGCTTGAAGATCATGGCTGCTCATTAGTTGATAGAAACGACCGGTGGTTGTGTACCGCAAATTCATTTGACGCCATGATCGCCGCTTGCTCGCCATTCAAACGGGGAGCAAATTTTAGCCGCAGATATTTCACAAAGGTAAGCTTTGTCATCTAGGTCCCGATAAGCTGCGATATGTTCCCGAGCAATGTCCGGATAGAGTTCTTGAGCCCGCACGTCTGCCGAGAACATCGAACTTGCAGCCAAGACTCCTCCTACGAGTGCGACTGACGCCGTTGTCGATTTTGTCGTTGCGGAGGTCGCCGACCAGATCAACGCCCCGAGCCAACCAATAATCGACCAGCCCAAGAAGAGGTTGATAACCAGAATGGCGTGCCTGTTCGTGTGCCAGCGCTGATACGCGATAAAGGCCGGTAGCAGATAAATGAATAAGCCGAACATAGTCCCGAGAATGACTGCACCGTTTCCGCCGTAAGCAGCACCCACCAGCAACGACACCGCGATAACCGAGACTGCCAGTATTGTACCTGGTCGTTTTTGCGTTGGCGGATTGCCCGGTTTAGTTGGCGCTAGAAGCTTTGCTTTTCGGTCTGCAAATTCCTCGTCAGTAATGACCTTTCGAATTCGCAGCTCGTCGAGATTTTCGATCTCCAGTGCAATGTTCGCAACTTCTGACATCCCGTAAAACCCTCTCGCTTATTGAATGACAGTCGCTCGTTCAGTTCCGCGCACCTAGCAGGAAGGACTCTGTCTTATTGCTCGTGGGAGTCGGCATGCAGCCGGGAACGTAAAAGCCCGGATAGAGGACAATCAGAACGTCAGAGTCTGTCGGCTGGAGTGCGAAGCGTCTGGTATCGCTCATGCATCGCTTCTCGTAAGCGACCAGCATGCGCACGCCATCCATCAGCTCCGGCATAGGATCTATGCCACGATCAATTTGATTATCCGCTCTGACAGCATAAGCATCGGCGTAGACGCCGAAGAATGCAGACCAAAGGAATGCGGTATCAAGCGTGTCGCGATAGCGCGGTTGGTTGGCGGCATGGATATCCGCCAGCCATTCGCAGCCAATCTGCGCCGCATCCGGCATGAAAGGGGTCTCTCCCAAGAGCAGCTGGCCCACGATTCTGACGTGGACCGAGCCCATGTGAGCAAACTGGAGCGAGGGGTTGCCTACGTCGGGCTTGAGATTATCGGGAAGTTTGCGGCAGTGCTGGACGTGCCACCCGACACATTCCTCAAGCCGTTAGCTCGCAAGTCAGCCAAAAAATGCACATAGTTCCAGACCGCCTTAAACAGGAAACCAGCGCTTATGTTTCGCGGCTTCACTTTCGATCCCCAGAACTATCGGCGATTCTACACCTGAAACGCACGAACGATTGTATCGAGCCGAAATCGTCGCCTCCCTGACCCCCATCGTGTTGGTAACGTGTGTAGGCAGCATTCTAAAGCCTAAGCGTTAGCGCGAAGATCGCAGAGGCCGCGCCTTACGGCTCCAAGCCTAAATGAAGCGCTTTAGACCTGCTAGGTCTTCACATAGACCCAGACGGCGCTGTGAAGGTAAGGAGAATGCACTTAGTATTTACCCATTAAGCCGGATTCCCTCCACCATCTTTCCATGACAACGACTAACGGTCAGACGAGTCTAATCATTCGCATTCGAGCGTCCGGCGACGTCTTTTCTAGCGGTGGTTGGCAGCGTAATCATCCTAATCATGACTAACGCTAAGAAGCGCTTACTACAGTGGAAATGATTGTTTCAGGCCACACCCCGTTTTGTGTCGCGCATCGAGCTCATTGTGATCGAATATTCTGAATCAGCGAAAGTGAAGACGTCGGAGGGTGCCTATAGTTGGGTTGTCGCTTGCCTTTCATTGTTGATGACATCCCTGAGCTTCGGCGCGGTGACTTCAGTTCCTATCTTAATGAAACCCATGTCGGACGAGCTCTTTTGGTCTCGCGGCAAGCTTTCACTGGTTCATACGGCAGCCTTAGTTGGCGCAGCTGTCGGAAGCTTGGTGATTGGATACGCATCCGACCGAATGAATTTCTTAAGGCTCGCCCTGTTGGCAGCAATCTCAATTGGTGCGGGATTGCTAATTGCCAGCCGCGCCGATGAATTCTGGCAAATCGCGCTTGCGTACGGAATTCTAGTTGGCGGAATTGGGCAAGGTACGTTTTTTAGCCCAATCACCGCTGCGGCCAGCCGGTGGTTTGACCATAACCGAACTTATGCGATCGCTATCGTTACCTGCGGCCAAGGTGTGGGCGGGATAGTAGTCCCGCTAATCTTGCGCGATATGGCGTTGCATAATGGCTGGCGTAGCGCATTGCTAAATTATGGGATTGCATCTACTGCAGTAATCGGGCTCGCGAGTCTCGTGTTTATCCGTGAGCCGCCGATAACTTCGGCGTCCATAGAACCAGAGACTGAACAGCAACCGAGCACAAATTGGTTTACTTATTATTTTGCGATGGCACATTTCGCTGTCTGTAGCATTGGTAGTTTTCTGTTCATTGGCCACTTCATGATCTTCTGCGAAGAGAGCGCAATTGATCCATTTACGTCGTCCGCGTTGATGAGTTCAACACTAGGCGCCACTATCGTGTCCCGATTGGCAGCGGGATATCTGTTAAAATCGATAGATTCCTCAAGAGTCATCCTCGCTAGCAATTTAATTATTGCAATTGGAATTATGGTTGTCGCGTTTTCGGAACAATCTGTATTCTTGATTTCCACAGGAGCGGCTATCTTTGGCATCGGCTTCGGGGCAGCCTTCCCGGCTTACGGAACCTCAGCGCGTGCTAACTTTCCAGCTCGACAGTTCGGATTTTGGTTGGCCACGATGTGGTGCTTATCGTTCATCTGCGCCGGATTTGGTAGTTGGGCGGGCGGATTATTCAGAGACGCACTCGGTAATTACAAAACCGGGTTTGCGTTTGCGAGCGGACTTATTCTTGCCGGAAGTTTGGTTGCGCAGCCGCTCCTGTATGCAACTCGCAAGCAGCAATTTAAAGGGTAAGCGGTGTCCCGCGGCCGCCTTCCGGATGATGTCGTGATCTGCGAGTCTGCGGTCTGGTTTTGACCGTTAGGCTTAGAATGGACACTGAACATATTGCTCTCACAGAGCCGGTCCGCCGGCTGGAAGTGTTCACCGGTGCCGGGCGCGGCGGACATGGCGTGAAGACAAGGCCGGGATTGTCGCTGAGATCGCGACCAGCGGAGACTCGGTCTGTGCCGTGGCTCGATGCCATGGATTATCACCGCAGCAGTTGTTTGGCTGGCGACGTCAATTGCGAGATTCCGAGGCTGAACGTTCTGAGGCTGACGGGCTGCAGTTCGTGCCGGCAGTTGTGAATGCGGGACCGTCTCCTGTTCCGCAACGGAGGGCGCCGCGGTGCAAGGCCGAGGCCCGTGCCGGAACGATCGAGGTCAAGATCCGCGGCGTGACGGTCCGGGTCGGCCGGACGCAAAGACTTTGTGCATTGAAAGCCGGCGCGTGATCGGCCCAGCGGCCGAGGTGACCTTCGGCCTTGAGGTGGCCGATCACCGGCTCGATTGCGGATCGGCGTCGAACATTTGGGGCTCCCACATCTCCATCGCGTACCGAGCGAGTTTGATAGCATTATAGCCGGCCGGTCGCATTGCCCATCGACAGCAACTTTCAGAAGGCGGCCGTCGGTAGGTCGAACGAGGCTGATCTATTTCCAGCGCAGAAATCGCGCTTCGACACGGTTCATAGCGGCTAGGATGCAACTTCCGATCAAAGCGAGAAGAAACAAAACTGCAAACACTCCGTTGGTCTGGAAACTCCCTGCAAATAGGCTCAATGCTTGTCCGAGGCCCGCCCTTGCAGCGAGAAGTTCGCCGGCGACGACTCCAAGGAGAGCATAAATCAGCCCAAGACGTAAGCTGGAGAAAAGCGTTGGCACCGCACCTGGAAGCGTGATCTGGGTAAAAATCTGAGTGGACGTTGCCCCTAGCATTCGCGACAGCGTTAAATGATCAGAATCAACGCTTCGCGCACCCGCGACCGTACCGCTCAAGACGATGAAGAACGTTAGACTCGCACCCAGCGCAATCTTTGACGATATTCCAAGTCCAAACCACAGGAGGAAGAGCGGCGCAAGCGCTACGCGCGGCAAAGCATTCAGCCCGGCAAATATCGGTTCCAAGAATTTTTCGAGCCCGGGATAGGCGACAAAGAGCGAGCCGACGCCGATCCCAAGAATGCTCCCGATCAAAAATGCGGAGACTGTCGCCCAAAGCGTCCAAAGAAGGTGGGGAACAAGAGTGTAATTAGTGAAAAGCCCATTATAGAGAAATAGCAGGATTCCAACCGGATCGCCGATTAAAATCGGGTTTATGAAACCGTAATTGGCCAAGGCCTGCCAGAGGGCACCAAGCGCAAACAGAAAGATTACTTGCCCGATCCAAAGGGGTGGGCGGATAAGTTGGCTCATATCGATCCTCCCAGAGCAATCTCAAGCTTGCTCCACAATTCTGCATAGAGTTCGTGGAAGCGATGGTCTTTTTGCAACGCACGAGCAGAACGGGGCCTGGGAAGATCGATCGCAACATCAGCAAGAATTTTGCCGGGACGTGCGCTCACAACAATAACACGGTCCGAAAGGGAAATTGCTTCACCGAGGTCATGCGTGACAAGCACGACCGTGCGCTGCTCCTTGTTCCAAAGCGATAAAAGTATCTCCCCGAGTTGAAGTTTGGTCTGCGCGTCCAGCGCGCCAAAGGGCTCGTCCATCAGCAAAATTGGGGCGTCTAGGCAAAACGTTCGCGCAAGAGCAACGCGTTGCCGCATTCCGTGCGACAACATTTTTGGGAAAGAGTCTTCGAACCCTTTAAGACCGACTTGCTCGAGCAATTTCTCCGCCTTTAGTCGACGGATCTCTTTCTCAACGCCCCTGATTTCGCAACCGAACTCTGCGTTTTGCTGCGCGGTTCTCCAAGGGAGTAACGAGTCCCTGGCGAGCATGTAAGCCACATCGCGACGCCCGGCATTCGGCGAGGTACCCGACACTCCAATGGAGCCGCTTGCTAGAGGTATTAGCCCTGCTATTAAGTTTAATAGCGTGGTCTTTCCGCATCCGCTCGGTCCGATAAGTGAGATAAACTGCCTCGGCTCGACCGCGAGTGATACATCGTCTAAAACGACCACCCCTCCGAACTTTTGGCTTACGTTATCTACCTGGATACGGCCGTTCATCTCCAATGCCGCGTTTCGCGGGGCTGACATGGATTGCTGCCGAAGCTGAGTGACATTAGCTTTATGGGGCATCGGCATAGACAATCGCATCCACGGTTACTGGCTTGTCAGTTACTTTGTACTTCAGAAGAAGATCTGAATATGCAGCCACTGATTTGCGATCGACACGCACACCCAGTGTTGGAATCTCGGCTTTAACAAGTTCTTCAAGAAGCGTTTCAGGATCAGGGAGATTACCGAGCGACATGTGCGATTTAGCAATCTTAAGAACTTTTGCAAAATTTTCGGGCTTTTGAGTCCAATCGATTGCGTCGGCCATGCCTTCGACAAATGCTTTAACTACGTGCGGATTCGCGGCGATGTAACTGTCCGTGGCAAGCAAGGGTAGAAACGCTCCGTTAAGAGCTTTAACATCCGCAGGTCCATCGCCATTAGCTAAGCTGACTGCCGTCACGCATGATTTCTGCGTTCTGCATAGCGTAGCGAAAGGCTCAAACATCATTGCTGCGTCGAGCTGCTTTGCTACAAGCATGGGATAAGAGGTGGCGGGTGAGCCCACCGCAACGTAAGTGACACTATCCGGGTCTACACCGGCTCCAGCGAAAAGGGCGCGCGTCATAATTTCAGTTGCTGCGCCCCGGGCCGTTACTCCGATTCTCTTACCCTTTAGGTCTTGCATTACAGCTGGATAGCCTGCCTTTAGGTTTGGGAGCGGGACTTCGTTGCCAACGTTCAACGTAAAGATGTTATTCGGCGCAAGCGCTCCGACGATCTTAATTTTGTTTCCGCGAGACACTGATTGAAGCGCCACATCGGTCGCCGAAAAATTGAGGTCTAAACTACCTCCAACAAGTGCCTGCAACGCTAGCGGCGCTGAAGGAATATCTGTGGGGTCGCATTTTAAGTTTCTCTCTCGGCAAAAGCCCTGGTCATTCATAACCCAAATCGGCAGATTAATGATCGAACCAGGAAAAGTGTTTATTCGAACCGTTTCCCCACGACCCATAGCTTTTTTATCTTGAGCATCGGCTGATTCGATCATCGCTACTAGTAGACCGCCGATCAACACACCAACAATAGCTATAGTCTTGGATTGCTTGATAAGCACTCTCGATCCTCCCGTTTGATGGTTCGCTTTTGATTCAATCGTACTCGTATGAGAATTCTTCTTCTATGAAAGCGAACACTTTCCCGTTTTCTACTTTAGACTCATACATATGAAGTGGCTTATCGGCGCTTTCGAGAACAGAGCCATCGTTCGCATTCCACTCCCAAAAGTGCTTACTGCAGGTAACGGTGTTTCCCTCGCAGAAACCATGCCGAAGTGGCTCTTCCATATGCGGACACAGCGGGGGAATGACTCTCACGAAGTCATCCGTCCGAAGGGCAACAACCGAAATTTTGCTATCCAAGGAAACTTCCTTGACCTCACCAATTTCAAGCTCATCGAGATCAATAACAAACTGCCAGGTCACTAGTTGCTCCTACATTGGAATGTGTGACCCAAACGGAAGTCGACGAGTATCAAGAGTAACTTTGCGAGCAGCCAGAGCAAATCGTGACTCCTCGGTGAGCACAAAGGTATCTTCATAGGTGCCAACGCAAAATAACGCTGATACGCCAGCTACATTGGTATGATAGACTGAGATTGCCGTCACCGCGCTGCATCCGTTATCAAACATTCCGCTGAGAAAGCTTCCTCCGACGATTCTACGAAACTTATCCGGATATCGTTCATGCATCGTCAGTTGATCAAAGAGCAACTTCAGACCTGCTCGATCCTTTTCCATCAAAACCACCTCACCCTGAATTTCTGGGCTAAAGGCGTAGATTCCATAAGTGAAAGTCGAATGAGTGAGAGCCAACCAATCTACGAACTTTTCTGCGTCCATCAGATAATTCGCGTGGGCGATAGTGCTCTGTATTTCTCCGACAACCTCGGGGCGAGAGAGTTTATTTCGGATATGTTCCGCTTCCAGTGGCGCATTTTTTTGCATTTAAGCACCTGTCGCGGCAGGCCGTGGATCGGCTGGATTTAAGCCAGTCAGAGCAGACCATTCCCGATAATATTCTCGAATTGGAAAATCATCTTGCGTCATGTTGTCTTCTTCCCTCGCCATGAGGGAAATCGGAGTCGCCTCGCCTTTCATCGTCTCTGTTTGGCGCTCGGCCGCAAACTGATCTTCCGGCAAGTTGCGTCCAAATGGACCCCAAAATTCTGCATGGTCGCGTAGCCGCGCTTTTCGCACGTCTGCCGGTTCGCCCTTAACGCCAAGGCCACGAAATTGCACGAGGGTTTCGCTGGGACTGATAGGCATTTGCGTATCAATTCGCATAACAGTAGCGCGGCAATTCAACATCACGTCGGGGAATATGTCGACCAAACGAAACTCGTTCGGCTGCAATCCAGGAAGCTCATAACCTCCGCGCGATTTCATCCCCTTCATTTTGCTGTAATCCACGACCAGAGGATCGAGTGTTGCGTGTCCGCCAGAGTATCCCCGCCATTTACGTTTGAAGTACGCTGGTTCGCGCATGCTCGTTTGGCGATTCAAGACATGTAGATACTCGTGATAGAGCTCCATGTTTGTTTCCTGCCAATGCTTCCAGTTGGACTTCACTACTTGCTCATGAAAATGAAAAACCTCCAGTTCCGCCTTCCCGAAGAGATCATCAAAGATTTCCAAGCATCCACCAAGCCACTCGACTAAGGGCTTCGCTTCTTGATCCAGGTTTACGAACACCAGCCCGTGTAGTGACTCGCACCGAACTTCCGGCAGCCCACATTTGCTCTTGTCGATCCCAGCAGAAGCAAATGCCTCTTCTCTCGGAATTGTCGTGCACTCACCGTAGGTGTTGTATGTCCAACGATGGAAAGGACACTCCAACTCGCGGGCGTTCCCGCGAGGAACATCAACAATTTTTGCCCCCCTATGAGAACACGAATTTACGAATGCCCGCAGCTTACCGTCAGGACTTCTGGCGACGAATAATGGAACACCGGCAACACTCAACGAGCGGTAGTCGTTCTTGTTCGGGACTTCCGATTCGCAGCAAGCAAACTTCCAAACTTTCTTAAAGATCTTCTCCTGCTCAATCTTAAAGATGGCCGGATCAGAGTAGATCTTATTGTCCACATAGTGATCAGAACGAAGGCTATGAGAAACTTGGATCGATGTTGATTGCATTGGTTACTCCGAATTCATTCCCTAGCGCGGCCGGAAGAATGGTCTAAACCGACGCCCGTTCTCTATGGACGATGGTGTCGACGAGGCCTTTCGTCTCCTTGGCGATTGCGAAGTCAAAATTAATCTTCGCAAATGGTCGGTTTAGTTCTTTACTTTTGAATTCTGCTGAGTCGCTCACACGTTCGATTTCTGGGATAAGTCCCTCGCGCGTGCCGAAAGCAAAGTCCTCGTGTAGGTATTTGTCATCGGCAATATTGATTTGCGTTGTCAACTGTCGGTAGCCGGGAGCAGTGATAAAGAAATGGATGTGCGCCGGCCGTTGCCCATGCCGTCCAAGCAAACACATAAGTTTGTCAGTGTTACCTCCTGGAGGAACGCCATACCCGCTTGGCATAATAGAACGGAAGCTATACTTACCGTCGGCTCCCGTCTTGATGCGCCGCCTCAGGTTGTATGGCGTTTGCTCAGGGCCAAAGTGCGAGTAGAAACCCATAGTATTACAGTGCCAGACATCGACGACAGCGCCGCCCACTGGTTTTCCTGAAACGTCCTTTACTTGACCCTCCATGAAAAGGACTTCTCCATCGTCTAACCCGTCGTCAAGCCGGGCATATCCGTCCGACATAGGTGCGCCGGCAATGTATAGCGGGCCCTCAATTGTTCTTGTCGTCGTGCCGATGACCCCTGCTCGGCGCTCAGCCTCATCTAGGCGAAGGTCTAAAAAGTGCTCCAAGGCGATGCCGGGAACGATCAAACCGAGCTCGTTGCTTTTGGCGGCTTCGCCGATGTATGCAACTGCTGCCCAAACTTCATCCATTTGAATATCTAGATCGTCGATCGCGCGAAACAGATCGGCTAGAAGGCGATTGACGATCTTCTTGACACGAAGATTTCCTCCGGAAGCGTTCAATCCTGATGCTTCGGAGGCCAGTTTGGTAATTACTTCATCCGATACGAACCTATCGCTCATTGTCTCTTCCCTTTACTTTTTTGGTAAGCGCTCAACCGCTAGCCCCGCGCTTCGATCGATGATGGATGCCGACACAAAGGTGTCACTTCTAAGTTCATGTAAGGAAACAGCGGCAGCGTTGAGAGAATTTCATGAAGTTCCTCGCCGTTCGTAACTTCAAAAACGCTAATATTGGCGTAGTTTCCAACAATCCGCCAAAGATGACGCCAAACGCCCGCAATCTGAAGTTCCTGAGCGCGGGCCTTTTCTAGCTTCTTAAGTGAATCAAACTCGCCACTGGCCAAATGCGCCGGAATCGTCACTGTCATTTTCACCTGAAACAGCATTTCAACCTCGCGCGGCTAGGGACGTTACCAGCACAACCACTCGTCTTGCTGCATCCCGTCGAAAAAATGATAGGCGATCTTCGTCGATCTCGACGCCCAACCCGGGACCCGTAGGAATTCCTAAGCTAAACTCGGAATAGTCTAGCGGCGTAGTGAGAATCTCTTCCGTCAAAAGAAGGGGGCCGAACAACTCTGTTCCCCAATCAAGCTTTCGAAAGGTGGAGAAGAGGTGCGCTGACGCAATAGAGCCAATCGCGCCCTCCAGCATGGTTCCACCGTACAATCCTATGCCGGCAGCCTCCGCGATTGCAGCGACCTTTGATGCAGCTACCAGCCCGCCTGATTGAGAAATTTTGACCGCAAACGCATTCGCAGCTTCTCGTTTGGCGAGGTCAAATGCGCTTTCTGGACCACACAAAGCTTCGTCAGCCATAATCGGTACAACGGATTGGCGAGACAGCCTAGCCAACCCATCGCGATTCCAACCGGCGATCGGCTGTTCAATGAGGTCGACGCCCGCATCTCGCAGGCTGATCAAGGCCGAAGCAGTTTCAGTTTCTGACCAAGCTTGGTTGATGTCTACGCGCACGCTTGCTGAACTTCCCAAAGCTCGTTTGATTTGCGCTACATGCTCAACATCTTCTTGGACGCTGCGACGGCCAATTTTAAGTTTGAAGGTGTTGTGCCTGCGGGAAGCGAGCATATTTTCCGCCTCTTTGATGTCCGCGTGCGTGTCACCGCTTGCGAGAGTCCAGGCAATCGGTAACCGCTCCCGGTATCGACCACCGAAAATATCGGAGAGAGAGCGATCTGATCGTCTTCCAATGCCATCCCAGAGCGCAGTTTCAACAGCGTTCTTCGCAAATCGATTATCGCGCACGTGCGCGTCGATCGCATTCATCGTTGCCAATACATTTTCCGGGTCGCAGGTCTTCAGGACAGGAGTTACGTACGTATCTATGGCCAGCTTTATCCCCTCTGGGCTTTCAGGGCCGTAGCTAAGACCGCCAATTGTCGCTGCTTCACCTATGCCGATCACGCCGTCAGATGTTCGGATTCGAACGATCAAGCTACTCTGAACGTTCATCGTCGTCATAGATAGCTTATGGGGGCGGATAGTCGGGATATCGACCAGAACGGTCTCAATCTCGTCAATTGATAGTTTGCTTGCCATGACTGACCAATCAAGTTATTTCGAGTTTTTTAGGGGGCAGCGCCCCTTTAGGATAGCTCCATTTTGGTCTACTTTCAGACCTTTCGGGTCTAGGAACGCAAAGATGGAACTTCGGCACCTTCGGTATTTCGTTACAGTCGCAGCTGAAGCTAATTTCACCCGCGCGGCGGAGAAGTTGCACATTGCCCAGTCGCCGCTAGGCCGTCAGATCAAGCAGATCGAGGAGGAGTTGGGCGTAAAGCTGTTGGAACGCCAACGGCCAATCAAGCTCACTGAGGCTGGTCGTTTCTTTTACGAACAATCCCGTCAGTTGCTGCAACGCGCTGATGAAATTGAATCGATGACGAAACGTATTGGCAAAGGCTGGAACGTCCACTTGAACATCGGGTTCGTGGGTTCAGTTCTGTACGACGCTTTACCTAAGCTTATTGGGCAGTTCAGAACAGCTGCCCCTGCTGTCGAGGTTTCGCTTTTCGAAATGACTACGCTCGAACAAGTGTCGGCCCTCAAAGATGGGCGAATTGATATTGGATTTGGACGGATCCGATTTGATGACCCTACAATCACTCGAGAGGTGCTACACGAAGAACGATTATCCGCGGCAATACCTCGAGGCCACCGGTTGAGTGATCCCTCAAAAGAACTGAAGCTGATTGATACAGCTCGCGAACCCTTGATTATCTATCCAAAGATGCCGAGGCCGAGTTACGCAGACCAAGTCCTTTCGTTTTATCGCGATCGAAGCGTTGAGCCGCCCGTCGCTTTCGAAGTGCGCGAGCTCCAAACAGCGTTAGGATTAGTTGCTGCCGGTGCAGGAATTTGTATCGTGCCGAACTCTGTAAGTCGCTTTGGTCGAGACGACGTAGTATATATTCCGCTTGCTGATACAGATATCGTTTCGCCTATCATCATGAGCTATCGGTCAAATGACCGATCAACGTCACTAGCAATGTTTAGACGGCTGACGAGTCAGATTCGCCGTGATGAGAGCTGAGGTAGAGTCCTAGGCCGCCAGTTCACTTATGCTTTTGACCGACGCCAGCTTGTCGGGCTCAATGGTTATACCTTTCAGCATTAGCTTCTTGATCATAGCTAATTCCTTTGGACGATTCACGGTGCAGACGTAGGTGATTTTTCCGTCCTTTAGGTAGATCCGCGAAAACTCAGAAGCTTGAATTGATCCGCGACTAACGGTTGAGTCGAACTCTCCAGGTAATCCTAGCATCTGTATGCTGAGATCATACTGGTCTGACCAAAACCATGGAATGTTCGCAGCTGTGTCGGCCATACCTAGTATGGTCTTAGCAACTTTCATCGCTTGGAGCTGCGCGTTTTCCCATGACTCGAGGCGCAATGGTCGACGGGCAAACGCGTTGAACTGACAGGCGACATCACCCACGGCAAAAATTGATGCGTCAGACGTTCTGCAGTATTCATCGATGACAATTCCGTTTTCTACAATCAATCCGCTTTGAAGAGCAATTTCTGCATTTGGAATTGCCCCTATCCCGACAACGACAGTAGAGACGGGTATCCGCCTTCCGGATGAAAGGGCTGCCACTTCCACTCGATCCTGGCCGTCAATCGTAGACACCGTGGTATCAAGTTCGATTTCCACACCTTTGCTCTGATGAACTGCACAGAGATAGTCGCTCAACTCGGAAGGCAACGCTCTGGAGCACAGCTTGCTGCCGGCCTCGACAACCGTCACTTGCAAACCCTTCGACCTTGCTGATGCAGCGACCTCTAGACCAATCCAGCCACCTCCAACGATCAGAACTCCGCCGCCACCATCGAGGGACCTTTTCAATTCGTTTGCGTCGTCTAGAGTTCTAAGAGTGTGAATTCCGGGTAGTTCGCCACCCTGTATACTGAAGGGCCTTGGGCGAGAGCCGGTTGCTAAGATCAAATAGTCATAATGCTCCTGGCTACCATTCGAAAGCTCTATCGTTTTTTCGTTTCGAGAGACGCTCAAAGCACAAAGATTCAGCTTGAGCTGAATTGTCTGCGATTCAAATTTTGATTTCGAGCCAACGTAAACAGGTACAACTCCTGCTCCTAACAGAGCAGCCTTAGAAAGCGGCGGTCTTTCGTACGGATAATGCTTTTCATCGCCAATCAGGACAATCTCACCTTCAAAGCCGTGCCGTCTCAGGTTCAACGCACAAAGTGCACCTGCCTGTCCTGCACCTACAATCACCACTTTGATCATATGAAAACCTCGGAGGTACCGACCCTGCTTCAGGACCGTACAAACTTTATCAGCATCAAACTAAAGCTTGCGATGAAAACCCAAGATGCAATGGCCAGGAGGAATGGTTTAGCGCCTCTTGCCTTGAGTTTCGAAAAGTCGGTCTCTAATCCCATCGCAGCCAGTGACGCAGTTAGCATAACCGCCGTTAATAGAACTATGACTGTGCGACTTTCCTCTGGAATATGTACTACGCTGTTTAATCCCACCATCGCGATAAAACCGACCACGAACCACGGCACACCGGGCGCACTGCTCGGACCGTTTATCGAGCTCCTCCGCGTCGACATCTTGACCAACCCGAAAAACATCACAAGCGGCGCCAAAAGAACCACACGGCTCAGTTTAGAAATCGTAGCTGCTTCCCCGGCCGTCTCCCCGTTTTGGAAGGCAGCTGCAACCACCTGAGCGATCTCGTGAATAGAAGAACCACACCATAACCCAAAGTCTTTCGGTCCGAGCCCGATGAGCGAAGATACAACGGGGTATAGTGCTATTGAGAAAGAACCCAATATTGTCACGCAGGCAACAGCATAGATCGCGTCTTCTTCCGGTGCGCGCGTGATGTTATTAGTGGCCAGAACAGCCGACGCGCCGCATATCGCAGTGCCTGCGGCAATTAATTCAGTCAGGCCGCGGTCAACTCCGATCTTTCGACCAAGCCACAACGTGAATGCTACAGAGCCGATTAAAGACACGGTTATAATGCCGAACGCGGACAGGCCGAGATCGAAAATCTGAGGAAAAGTCAGCTGCAGGCCCAGCATAGCGATGCCCAGTCTTAAGACGTGCCTCATGCAAAACTTTACTCCGGGCTTCGCGATTGTCGGAGTTCCCACGGTGTTGTTCGCGATGACACCTATCGTGATAGCGAATGCCATCGGACTTACGATAGTTAGTTGTGGCACCGCCTTGCGAAAAACGAACGCTATCAACGCGATCGTAAAGCAAAGAAAAGCACCAATCAGAACTTGGAAGTATTTTCCGAGAAATGACTGCGACGTTTTTATAGGCTGGGCTCTCATGTAACGATCTGGCTCTTTGCCTCGTTTCGCAAAAATCCACCTGAAAGATTGAGCCGGGAAGCATGTCGCGTCCGCTGGCTTTGCGTTTGTGCCGCGACAATTTTCCGCAGGACGTTTTGAAAAATCCGCGGGATACAACTCGATCCTCGATCAGAAAGGTCTTCTTGAAATTGGTTTCCGAGCATGTGCTTCCCATCGCTTCGTACTTGGGCTTGTAGTGCTTGTTCGCACCGCTAAACAGCTCGGTTTGGGTCTGATTTGAGACCTGCGAAGTCTAAGAAGCCGATGACCGCTATTGAAATCTCACCCGTCGTCTCTTAACGCCCGGACAGCAACATTCGATCTTTCGAGGCCTGCCAGAAGTCCGCCTCGGCGCCGTTGAGGTGCTACTCAGGAACAAGAAACAGCGCTAGGCGAGTGTCTTCGCCCGCGGCATGTACATCGTGATGAATGATTGGACGGAGGTCACAAGCCGGCTTCGGTCGTCGCCGTCTTTGCGGCTGCCGGGAGCATACAGCAAAATCGTCTGCGTAACTCTTCTGCCTGCCTTATGTTGCGCAAGTAGTGTATCGACTAGCAGAAGTGATGCTGGCTATCCGTGATCGCATTTGGAAACCCTTGCGCTGACGATTGCTACAAGAGCCGCAGGCATCGGGCGCGATTGCTAACCGTTTGCACTACCGTGTTGGCGTCGATCGCGGATGCGGAATGTACTTATAGAGCGTAGCATCGGACACGCCGAGCTGTACGGCTATTTCCGCGATCGTCAATGAACCATCTTTTATAAGGGCTTTCGCTGCGCCGATGCTTTGATCCGATAACGCGCGAGGACGGCCACCGCGCCGGCCACGAGCCTTAGCCGCCGCAAGTCCAGCCAGAGTTCGTTCACGAATGATACTGCGTTCAAACTCCGTGAGCGCTCCAAAGATATGAAATACGAGCTTCCCCGTTGGCGTCGTGGTATCTATCGCCTCCGTCAACGATGTGAAACCACAGCCGGCTTCGTTGAGTTGCTCGATGGTTCCGATCAACTTGGTGATCGAACGCGCTAACCTATCCAATTTCCAAACAACAAGCGTATCGCCTGGACGAATGTAGTTGAGCGCAGCCGCTAATTCCACTCGCGCGGCATCTGCACCCGACGCGGTTTCAAGGAATATGCGTGAGCATCCAGCCAATGTCAGTGCGTTAATTTGTAGGTCGGGCGTTTGATCTGCTGTCGAAACGCGGGCGTATCCAATGAGGCTCATAGTGGGCTCCATAAAACCCTCTGAGCCTAACATGAAATAGGAATAATTTCCAGATAGGGTTTTCGGAGCAATTTCACCGGGGAAATTTAACGCTTATCACCAACTGCACCTTTCTCTGACAACCGAACGTATTTCTGAGTTGGCGCGATGGCCTATTCTTCACTTCCGCGAAGCAAAACCGAGGCCCGGATTCGGCTAAGCCCTTACCTCATCACCATGGCGCACGAGTCGCTTGCGTCGCAACTCATCTGGAACTGCCTTACTGCAAAGGGCATCACGTATGCGGAAGAGCGCAAGGTCCGCGACATCATCATGAACCTCACGAGCAAATTCGATCCGTGGCAACGCGAATTCAATCACCGTCCCTATATCGAGCAAGAGCTCGATCCTCCCAGGCGCGATTTCGGAGATGATCCAATACCGAAGCCGGGACCAAAGATATGGTTAGGGCCCTGCTGCGCGCGGAAGGCTATCCAGATATTCCAGTGGTTCGCTCGGCTTGTGTGCTGTGACGTCCGAAATGCACGCGTCGCACGGTAACAGCCTAGAATTTTTGCGGCATAAGATCGTGATTGCGAAACGCGTCAAACAAATCCGCGATTTCGGGGTAGGCGTCCCCGAGTAGCGGCATGTCGGCAGAAAAATTCGGCTGGTTATATCCGGTAAATGCGGTTTCCAACCCGATGTAGAATTCGTCTAGCGGCAAGTGATTGGATGGCATATTCGTAAAGATAACGAAACCGGTCGCATCACGAGGCACGTTGCCCGGCTGCTCCTCCACCGCCCGCTTGGATGCGACAGCATCACCCTGCCACCACACCCCCTCCCCCTGCCAGTCGTGAGGCGGCGGGGGCAAATTCATGTCAATAAAGATGAGGCGTTCGGCATCAGCGGGCTTCGCAAGAGCCTCTCGTAATTGACGGCTGACATTGCCTTTCATGGTTTCAACGGGCGGCCTCTCCCCGGATTTTCCAAGGACGCCGGGCCAGCTCTTTGTCTTCATCTCGACGGCATAGCGCTTGCCCGTCCGGCGGTGAGTGGCAAGCCCGTCGGAATGGCCTGAGCTTAGATCCTCTTCATCAGAAAACGCGAAGCTAAAGCCGGCCCGTACAAGGCAGGCGGCGATCATCAGCTCATAGCGCGCGCCATGAAATTGATCGGCGACCCGCAGGGATTTGAGAAGCCTCTCGCGCGGCTCCGAATTATCGGCGATGACAAAGAGGTCATGAGCTACGGTAAAGAAGCTGAGCACAGGAACCGTCGACATGAGACCGCGTTCAGGCCCAAGGTGATGCCGCGATTTCGCCTGCGCACGCATTGCCTGCCACCAGATATGAAGTGGATGGCTGATGTTCCGACGGAACGGCTCGCCCAGTTCCCGCAGCAGATCACTTTCAAGAAAATTCATGAAATTGTCGCCGCCACCCCAGTGAATCACCTTCCCGCCCCGAACGATGAAACGATCTTGGTCATTGCCTGCGACAAGGGGCGGCCGGTGAAAACCGTGATTGGAATAGTGGTTTACGCGATCTATCTGCCGACGATTAAACGCATCCCGCACGCGCTCTGGCGTGGTGTGCCAGTTTTCGATCGGAGCATCCGGCGTATTCACGGACCACGCGCCATGGCAATGCTTGTAGCGCTTCCCGCTTCCGCAAAAACATCTTTCGTTGCGCCTTGGCATGTATGAAATTTCTGCCGATGCGGTTGCTTCGCATGGATATGAGTCGCCAGAAACGAGCATAGCCCGTAGCCGCAGGGGCGGTAAATGTTGCGCTTGTTGCCCGGCAATAACACCGACTCATGATATGGTTCGATCCGCGATACCATTCATTTGAGCATCGAATGCCCGATATTCCAACCTTGCCGCTTCCATCCGTTTTGCCTCATTCCGATGCGATCAAATCATCGAAGCAAACGAAAACCGACTATGAATCCGACTGTTGGGAATTCCAGTACGAGATTCACAGGTACCTGGGGCGGATAACCGATGACGCTCTGCGGGCGCGCTATGACAATATCGTCCGCAACATGCATGCAATCATAAGCGACGACCGGAATGTCATTCCGATCCATAGCTTTTTGAGCTCATGGTATTGGTACCGCAAGGAGCATCAAACACGGTATGAGTTTGCGCTCCGAAACGTGCCACTCCATCGGCCGCTCCCCATAGTCGCGCAGCGCGATTCAAGCGCAGCGCCGGCCCGGCCACGCGGCCCAAATGCCGGAGATGTCCTATTTCGATATGGCGAGCGGAAATGGTTGCAGAACCTCATGGATTTCGGGCGGTTGCGCATGAAATCCGCGCAAGAATATGCTTTGATGGAGAAGGATCCAGCGCGGCAGGACGACGAGCGAGTCAAGCATTCCTATTCACCTGGGGAGTATATCAGCTTGACCATGCCGGACGGCCTGCAGGTGCGTCCGATCGGTGACCTCAAATACAGCACTTCCGGAACCGATTATTTCCTCTACTGCGTCTCGATGGATTGGGACTCGGTTCTCTTTGACCAATTTTCCGGGACTGACTGCTGCGTCGTCATCAAAGAGCCGGATGAATTCGCCCGGCGTCTTGAGCACGCCGCCAAGAACTTGCTCCCGGGCTGGTATTTTCATCATTGCCCCATCGAGTATTTCGATACATATGAGCGCAGGTCCAAGGAGCGTATCGACAACGCCATGTCGAAGGATTTTCGCTTCGCTTACCAAAAGGAATATCGTTTCCTCTTTGCAGGTTTCGGTCGGCCCGCGACCGGCTTCATCGACCTCGAGCTTGGACCGTTGCACGACATTGCCGAGTTGCATATGCGGCCTGAACCGCCTCGCGTCGAATAAGATGACGGTTCGTCGAACCACCCCGTGACGGCCGATAAGAATTCAAGAGCGCGGTGAAGGCAAGCTTCTGGAAAAGATACATCCGGGGCGTTAAAGCTCTGGGGCCGGACCGGACGCGTTACCCTCGCTATCCGTGGCCGCTTGAGAGAACTTAAATTTGAGCAACGTCATCTCCCGATGCTCGATGAAGCCCTTTTCCTGCGCATAGTAGGCTTGATAGAACTTGAAATCGGTTCGGTTTGCAGCGCGGCACTTGTCTTCAATGATCTTGCAGATCGCGATCTTCTTGTCGATCGGCGTCTTAATGCCGAAGATAATTCCTTCCAGGTTGTTAAAGTCATAGTGCGTGACGCGGCTTTTAGGCTCCACAAAGTCGTGAAGCATTCCGGTCAGGATCAGGCGCTGCTCTTTCTCGTAGTGCCAGGCTTCGAGTTTTCGCGTTACACCGTGATTGAACGTATCCCAGTAGCGCTTCCGCCACGCGTCTTCATTGTTGAAAATATCGTCGGCGCAGGCACTGCGCTGTCCGGTCCGGTCCGTGTACCATGCGCGCGATAAATCGGGGATCGGCAATCGGCCGAGTGAACGAAAAAAGTCGACCGGAAGATGCTTGTTTTCGTAAACAACCTCCTGAAACGTGTGCGGTACGAAATCAACGACCGGGCCGCCACTGCTGTAACCGGCGACGCGCTTCAGCCGCAGCGATGGGGACTTCTCTCCATCACTGACCTTGAAAACAAGGCAAGCCGCAGTGTGATTATCGCCATAACTTCCCCATACGGAGGAATCGCGGCATTCCTTCATGAAGCAGGCGGTATACCAATCGGGATAAGCCAGCGTTTCAAGCTTTGTGACGTACTCGTTCGGAAATTCGAACAGAACAAACGCGCGATTTGCTTCAATTGGCTTGTCGGCATTGTTATATCGGTGAAGAAGCTTGATCTCCTCGATCATATGGCGGTGTGCCATAAAGAGTGCAGCAGCTGCGCGTTCGGGGTCGGTAATCTCCGCACTGAGGCGTCCTACATGGTCAAGCATCTGCTTCGCCTGATCCATGGTCCGTTTCAGATAGGCTTCCGTGTCTGGATCCGGATTTGTTTGTTTGGCAAGCCCGTGGTCCCGGTAATTTTGCTGGATGATCGACAAGGCCAGGGTGTGCACCGGCTGAAGATAGGCGGCGAGTTCCTCGCGGCGGACTGAGTAGGTTCGCGCTGCAAGCGACTGAACCAGAACCTTGATGGAGTCATTTCCGAGGAATGCTGCAACGAGCTTATCAATTCTGTCTTTGTATTGCGGAGTAAACGCCATCGCATCGACGTTGAAAATCGGAATGTTCTTCCACGAGAGCGGCTCGTCTTCGCCGCCCAACGATACAAGCGAATAGCCCCATTCAAGGCAAAGCAGGTAGTGCCGAAGCAGATTCTGCCATACGATCGCGTCACCCTGCCAAAAGATGTCCCGAAACCCCTCCATGGGATCGTTCAGGCTGTCGGGACTGGCGAAGAAGACTTCCTGATTGAGCAACTCGCCTTTATCAAGCAGACGCCACAGCGGCCGGAAACGGTAGAGACGGGTTGTCATACTAACCTCAGGACCTTTGCATTTCACAGATTTGCCGAGATCATCCGGAGCGTTGTCGAACTTTCTCAACACAACACCCTCAGCAACACATCCTATCTGTATAGCGAGAGTCGCCAATGACGACCACATATCGCTTTTATTCCTCACCGTCATAAGGTGCATGCGACTACTTGATATCGACGTGATCGGATATATCAGCCCGGGATGTCCGCTTTGGTTCGGGACCGATTCTGTTCGGAGCAAAGTCTTCGGTATGTAATTGAGCTAATCGGCATTATACTTGGTCGTCCTCAGCAACCATATGTTGGAGGACCAAATGACTTCCCTGAAATCGCTGAACTTCACGACGCTCCCCAAGACGGAAACGGATCCGAAGTTGGAGCGACGCGCTCGCACGATTGTGAGACTGGAAGAACAGAAGGTACTACTGGCCAATCCGAACTTCGTGCGCAAAGTACGCTCGTTCAAGCAGGTCGACGGCGTTCGCAAATCCGTCGAAAGCGATCAGCGCGTGAACCCATGGTGGCGCAAGCACATCGACGGCTCGTATCTCTTCACGATCAAGTCGGGATCGAAGTCCCTGGAGTTCGAAAAAGGAAAAGCGGCCATTGCAGTGCCGTCTCTCGATAAACTTCCCACTGTGATCGATACACTGATCGCTGCTACTCGTACCGGTGAACTCGATACGCAATTAGCTCAGGCGTCAAGAACACCACCGACCCGTAAGAAAACAAGCTGATTGATTAAGATTGGGGGGCGAGCAACCAGTTCGCCCCCGAACTTACTCTCGCGGACGACAAGATGCTTTTTCGCAACTTTTATGAATGCCCGTGCGGCTCGAAATGGGCCGATGAATGGTCCGCAACCTGCGACGATCGATGCCCGAATTGCGATACCAGTTGCTCACCGGTGAGCAGTGAAGACATCGCGGAGATCCACGAACCTGCGGCCCGAACACATGCTACAAAAAATTAGAAGCCGCCAGCCCGGCAAGACCGCTCTATCGCTCGATGCTGCCGAAACGCGAAGCGCGCATATGGGCTAACCGCCACTTTGACTACGTTCCGCACGCGAAGGACATCTTCCCGCGGAAGCTCACGCCCTCGCATGATGAAGTCAAGCTGCCAGTCCGATTGTCGCGGGACGCTACGGGCGCAAAGGCCAAGCCATTTTTAACCCCACAGAACCAGCTACATTTGAGAAAATAGCCTAGTCTTTTCAAGACCCCTTACTTTATCCCCAACCAGTTACGACCATCGCGTTGCCAGCCCTTCCTTGGCCGTAAGCGATCCAAATCAATTCATGGAAAAAGGGGGATATGCGGGCGTTGGTACGCTGGCGCGTGAGTCTGCCGTGATATTATTCCGTTCTGGCGCAAAGGAGTCGTTCCTGAGCGTCTTTTTTACGGAATTGACGATGAAGCTATTTTTGAAGTCTTTGCTTCTGGGATTTCGGCGACGCTGGTGGACGGGTATCACCCGCGCATTCGCCATGGCGGGCGCCATCTGGCTGGTCACCGAAATCACCATGAAGTCTTTTACATCCGTTGACCAGTTCATCACGGCTCACGGTACGGAATACGCTGTCGGCGTCGTGACCGCGTGCGTCGTGACCTTTTTCTATCACATATACGAGACTCGCTCTGTTTCGTTCCGGGTGCCGACGACTGATAGCTGGATCAACATCTATTACGACGATTTGCTAGGCACCGATACCGATTGGTTGATCGGAGTCGGCGAGTTTTTTGATAGCGACCTAGGCCACGTCGTTTCAAGCCAATCGCTGCATGGCAAGCTGATCGAAAAGGTTTGGAATAGCGATACGGGCCGCTTTCGTAAAGACGTAGACGATGCTCTGAAAGGGAACCCTTCCGAAGTCACGGAACGCTCAATCAAGCCAAACAAGAAATACGCAATCGGCACGACAGCCGTTCTTCCCCGGGCAGCGCGCAAGATCTTCTTGGTCGCAATGGCAAAGACCGACTTGCAAAGCTCCAAGGCGTCTTCGACTGTACCGATGCTATGGGATGCACTTCTCGGCGCACTTCATTCTATTCATAACTTTGGGAACGGTGGGACCATTTCTTTGCCCCTTATCGGGAATGGCCGTTCAAGCGTAAACATTGAGCCGCAGCATTTGCTTCGGCTCATCGTACTCTCGCTTATCGATTTCGGTCGCAAGACGGGTTTGCCTAAACAGGTCAACATCGTACTGCCCGAAGATTGCTTTGAGAGACTAGATATACGGGAAATCAAGCGGGACTGGAGTCACAAGTAAATGGCCTACAGAAACGGCACATACATCGCCTTTCATGCTGAAGGCAAAACAGACCCAACAGCATCCGACATCAAGTATTATCGAATGATCAAGGCCTGGCACGCACATGACAAAACCGACTTTCGGTTCGTAAACAGCCACGAAAAGACTTCTGCTGTTCGCGACAGCAGCCTGAAGTCTACCCTGAGAAGAAGCTTGATGGAGCGTCTCAATCACTCGCGCAACATGCTGCTGATCATCGGGAACACTACGCGTTTTGATACTGACTGGGTGCCCTTCGAAATTGCATATGCGGTAGATAGCTGCAAGATCCCGATCATTGCCGTCTATACACAGTATGATTGGATCTTAGCTCCCAGTGCGTTGAGCAACTTGTGGCCACCCACTTTTGCATCGAGGATTGCTAACAACAGTGTACGTTCAATTCACATCCCGTTTAAGCAAGCGGCCATTGACGACGCGATGAAGCAATTCGATCACAGCACCCCGCCCACGGGAGCGCTCAATTACTATACCAAAGAAGCCCACAACACCTTTGGCATCTACTGGTGATTACTTCGCTGTCGGACAGGTCGTCATCCGCATGAGTCGCAAGTGACGTAATATTCGCTGTTCTCGCGAAGAGACTCGAACCCTCGACTCCAAGATTAGAAGTCAGAGTGCTTCTGTTCGCCAACCCATCATCGCGGCTTCGATTGCTTCAAGCTCGGTTTCCAGTAGTAGCCACGCAGACGATCGCGGCAACTCAACACTACGCTCCACTCGTCGTTGCTCGCGCAAACGACCAACAAGCTTTTCAAGCCGACACACGAAAAATCTCTCGCCTTCATTGCAAGTCTTCGATGCCCGATCGGCTTTCCGAAGTTCGAAGATTTCACGGATCGAGGGTCGAACGAGAAAAGTACCAGTGTCTAGCTTGATCGAATCCAGGCCTGCATCCGGCCACCCGACCCTTCCACCAAACATCCTCCCATCCTGATCTCGATACTTCGGTCCGGGTCGACACCAAGGCGGCAGCTTCGCGTAGGCCAAAGCCCATTTCTGATCGAGCTTCGCAATTTCTGATTGAAGGTATTCGCGACGTTGAATCAGGCGAAGTCGTTCGTGATCATCTATCGCAAGGACAGCGTTTACTGGCAGTGCGGCTGGCGCAACCAGCGAAGCCGCAATGAAACTTCTGCGCGTCGGGTTAGATGGCATCTACGTCTCCTGATCAGACGCCAATCCCTATCCGTATTTTTTCGGCAGAATGTCAACGTAAGATTGCGAGCCTTCCGCTGAACAGATTTACCGACAAGATCGAGCCGCCTTTCCAGAGCCTACCGGCTAAATAAAGCCCTTTTAAAGGATGCGATTTCGCCGGGTAAATTGGGCGCCAAAATTTTCAGTATGTGATCACCCAAAATCATCATACGTAACGCGCGAGACCGTGCACCGAATTATTTTTGCAATGCGGGTCGAGTCACAGCGACGCGCTTATATATACGATTGAACCACCGTCATATCGACGCTTCAAACTCATCATGTTTCGCACTCTGGACGATGATTGTGCTCGCCAGATGCGCTGAGAAGCGCCACCGACCTTCACAACGCCAGCGATGCTGACGTTTGATGGCTGGTGACTGCTTATACGATGTAACGGTTCAAAGCGTTCGCACGAGCTTATCGTGATGCGCTTCTTATCATGACCCAAAACAACCAATAACAAAGAGGTCATAACCTTGAGCAACTTCATCAATTCAGATGCTATCGCCTACGTCATCAAGTCGATCTATCGTGATCATGTCGGTTCGAACGAAGCAGTCTTGAATCAAGCTATCGTCGATAACGTGTTCGCGGTCACGATGAAGTTTGATTCTGCACACTTTGACTTTAACGAGTCAAAAAGAGATCCTGCGAACTACCTGACCAAGTATCGCGATTGGTTCACGCGATTGGTTGTTGAAGCATGCGGCAACAACATGGGCCGTAAGCGCTATCAGCAGCCATTGAGTGTTTCGTACATCGACTTTCCAGGCTCAAAGGGAACGATGTCGGCGAAGGAAGCGGCAAACTTTCTGAACTTCGGTCTGCTTCACGTTCACGCGGTTGTCGCTTTACGTCCAGAGGGGCAGGCTTTCAGAAGGCCCCTGCTCGTCGCCGGTTCAGCACATCAGCTTCGTCGTTTCGGGGAGGTCAAAGTCGAGCCGTATGATCCAGAAAAAGGCTCGCTGGAGAAGATGATTCAGTACTGCAGCAAGGGTGCAGAACTTATCGGACCACGACATCGAAGTGATTGCTACGAACTGCTGCCGCGATGAATGGGCAGTGTCCATAGTTGACTGAGACTGACCATCGATGTCCACCGCGATCCACAAAAATCATTGGGGCAGATACCGGGGCAAGAAATATGATGTAGGATTTTCAGTAGTTAAATCAGGATGTTACCGGATGAGTTGGCGGAGAGGGAGGGATTCGAACCCCCGATAGGCTTGCACCTATGCCGCATTTCGAGTGCGGTGCATTCGACCACTCTGCCACCTCTCCAGGTACCAAAACGGCGGCTTCCGCCGGGTCGCGGGGCGAGTTCTATGCGAGGATGCCGGTCCAGACAAGGCGCTGTCTGCTTTTTCAAGCGTGAGAATGGGAGACGGCCATACCGAAAGTCCGGTTTCCGGTCATCCTGCTCACGCCATCCGGATTTCGACGCGCCGCCACGATGGCCGTGTCAGCCTGCTCCAAATCCGGGCCGAGCGAGCCTCACCCTTTCTTCTTGTCCTTCGGATTTCGCATGGTGAAGCGCGCGTTGCCGAGGCCCGTGCCGATAGTGAGGATTCCCCATCGCTTGTAGTCCTGCATGAAAGGAATTTCGCTCAGGCCCTGCACCACGCCGTCGTTATGCATCAGAATTGCGGTGTCGTGATCGCCGATACTGGGGATGGCCTCGATCAGGCTGGCTGGCAGGTTGAACTTGCTGCTCTCCCAATTGCCCGGCAGGTTTTGCGCGCCCTTCTCGATGGACCCGCCCGCATTGATCGCACCGGGACACGAGACGCCGATAAAGGGCGCCAGTTTCAGGCCCTCATTCTCGGCCTCTTTCAGCAATTCCTTCAGCATTCCGGCCAACTTTTTCACCGCTCCCTCACGGGTCGGCTCATCATCGGCGTGACGCCAGAGTTCGGACTTCCAGACCGACGCCTTCGACAGATCCGGCGTTTTCTTCTGGCGGGTTTCGACCACGCCGCACCGGATGTTGGTACCGCCGATATCAACCGCAAGAAGGCTATCGTGGCCCTCGAAAATCCATGACGGAGCAAGGTGCGCGCAGCCGATCAACGCCGCTTCATCTGGATGAAAGCGGATCGGGATCAGGCTCACCTTCGCGCCCTCCGCCTTGAGAATGATGTCGGCCCGCGCGATCGACAGTTCGCCGATCCGGCTTTGCCGGAAGCCGCCGCCAACGATGATCGCCTCAGTCTTGTCCCAGGCTTTGGTTTTTAGGAAGCGCCCCGTGACGTAAGCCAGTTCCTGCGCAAATTCCTCGATGGCGCTATGCACCAGCGCGGCCGCCTCGGCGTCATCGCCGCCAAGAATCTCGTCGAGTTGCTTTTTGCTGATATCTTCGGAGGCCTTGCCGCCGAACGGATCGCCGCCGTTCTTCTTCAAGGGCTTACGCCATTTGTCGAGGATGTCCTGAAACGCCCCCTTGCTGGCGCGGTCACCCAGAAATCCATCCTCGTCCTTGAGTTCGATATTGTAGCTGTCGATGTCCACGGACGGCAGGCGCGCCGCCCCATGTTTACCAATGCCGGCGGTCGTCAGCGTGTCTTCAGCCATATCCGGAAGCCCCTTAACTGTTGCGAGGTATAACCACCGGGGAACCGGATTGTTTCGGGGTCGGGTGGCCGCAGCGCTCGCGGAGGCTCAAAACACCGGAAAATCGAGCCAAATAGCTCAGAAAAGGCCCATTTTCGGGCTGCTTTTTCTTGACTCGTGGTCTTCTGCGGCTATAACACCCGCAACCCGGCGCGGGATTTCTCGCGCCGTTTGTTTTTGTGCGACCGGCCGGACCGCTCCGACGAGAGCAGCCCCGATCGCGCAGAGATTTCGCGATGATCACATGATGATCGCGGTGAACCCATAGCGACTGAATAAGAAGCCGGGCCGGATTTCATCCGAGCATCGGAATCGAACACGAAGGAAAAAAACGATGTTCGCAGTCATCAAAACCGGCGGCCGGCAGTTCCGTGTCGTTCCGGATGATGTGCTCGAGATTGGCAAGATCGCCGGCGATGTCGGAACGATCGTGCAACTTGGCGAAGTAATGGTGGTGGGCGGCGATACGCCGGTTCTCGGAGCTCCGTTCGTTAGCGGCGCATCCGTGGCGGCCGAAGTGCTCGACCACAAGCGCGGCCCGAAGGTGATTTCCTTCAAGAAGCGCCGCCGCAAGAATTCGAAGCGCAAGCGCGGCTATCGCGATGAAATCACGGTGATCCGCGTCACCGAGATTCTGACCGACGGCAAGGCCCCGAGCGTCGGCCCGCGCCCGAAGAAGGAAAAGAAGGTCGAAGCACCATCCGACGAGGGTGATGCTCCCGCCAAGGCTGCGAAGAAGGCTCCGGCCAAAAAGGCAGCTCCGAAAGCTGCCGCAAAGGCCCCCGCCAAGAAGGCAGCACCGAAGGCAAAGAGCGACAAAGAGTGAAATGATTCCGTCAAGGAATCGGTCTATACACTAGACGCAAGTTTGGAGACGGAGCGATGGCTCACAAAAAAGCAGGCGGTTCTTCGCGCAACGGACGTGACTCAGCTGGCAAGCGCCTTGGCGTCAAGGCGTTCGGCGGCGAGCACGTGATTCCGGGCAACATCATTGCCCGTCAGCGCGGCACGACCTGGCATCCCGGCCTTAACGTCGGCATGGGCACGGACCATACCCTTTTCGCCAAGATCGAAGGCAAGGTCGAATTCCGCGCCAAAGCCAACGGCCGCACTTTCGTCTCGGTTATTCCGATGGCGGAAGCGGCTGAATAAACGGTAGACACATCGCGTCTGCCGGGTCTCGTTGAACCGGCAGAGCGCCAGAAGGCTCGAAAGGGGAGACGGGTAAACCGGCCTCCCCTTTTCGTTTGCGCCCGTTGGGGACGGGCACATGAAGGAGCCTTGTCATGTTGCTGGAAAAGCCAACGCCCATCTTGCTGGAATCAAGAGCCGTCGTCCTCGAGACCGATCGGCTGGTGTTGCGTCAGCCGACGCTCGCGGACGTAAAAGCCATTGCGCATGTCGTCGGTGACAAGCGTGTGGCCGTTAATTTGCGCCGCGTGCCGCATCCCTACTCGCTGGACGATGCCATCAGCTTCGTGAACACCGTCGCAGGCACTGTCGATACCGTTTTCCTTGTCGAGCGCGAGCGTACCGCGGTCGGGCTTGTCGGCGTGAGTTGGGAAGACGAGAACGCGCCGGAACTGGGTTACTGTTTTGGCGTCGATCACTGGGGCAAGGGCTTTGCCACGGAAGCCGCGCGCGCCGTGATCGATTACGCCTTCGAGGAATTTGCCATCGACGAACTGCTGGCTGGCGCGCGCGTGCTGAACCCGGCCTCGCGTCACGTGCTGGAGAAGTGCGGCTTCCAGTGGACCGGCGTCGAACTGCACCGCTTCCTGGCGCTCGGATCGTCGACACCGGTCGATCGCTTCAAGCTCGAGCGCGGCGTGTGGTCGTCGATCAAGAACTGGCACAACTCAACGCGGCGGTGAGCCGACAAGGCATGATCCTCTCCGGAGCGCCGGGAGGATCATGCACTAAACCGCCGTGGGCGGATTGGGCTCAGGCTCGCGATGCATGACCGCGCGCTCGCGCAGGAAGATATAGATCCCTGCACAGGCGACGATGGTCGCCCCTATTATGGTGTTCAGCGACGGCACGTCACCGAACACCAGAAATCCAAGCACAACCGCCCATACGATCATCGTGTACTGAAACGGCGCCACAACACTGGCCGGCGCCAGGATCAGCGACCGATTGAGGCAGAGCACGGCAACAACATTCACTGTGCCACTGATCAATAGCAGGACAACGATCAGCCATGTCGGCGGAAGGAAGATGAACGCCGATACGATTCCGCCAAAGACAAACGAGCCCACAACCTGGGTCACGGCGAGAAAGAAGCTCGACGTACCGCGCACGTAACGCGTGACGATCATGAATACCGACTGGCACAGACAGCCGGCCAGCGCGATCAAGGCCGGCCAGGAAATGGCTGCGCCAGTGGGGCGCACCGCGATGATGACCCCCACAAATCCCACGACAACGGCGGTCCAGCGCCGCCAGCCGACCTGCTCGCGCAGAAAAATCGCGGAGAAGGCCGTGACGAAAATCGGCGCGGCCAGATAGCAGGTGGTGGCATCCGCCAGCGGGATATACTTGATCGCCGTGAAGAACAGCATGCCGTCGGCGACGGACATCGCCATGCGCAGCACCTGCAAGCCGGGCCGCGGCACGTGGCGTACGGCCGCGAAATTGTCGCGCGCGAGAAATGGCATCAGCGTCGCGATGGCGGCAAATCCGCGTATGAAGAAGAGCTGCGCCGGCGGATAGGTCGCAACCATCACCTTGCTGAAGACATTCACCAGCGAGAATATCGTGATGGCCGCGAGCATGAACAAAATGCCCGCCAGCGTGGATGATCGCGGCGCGGCCCCTCGCAGGCTTTGCAATGAAAAGCTCATCCGGGCGGAGGCACCACGACCGGCTCCTCGCGAACGAGGTCGCGTTCGCGCAGGAAAATATAGAGCCCGGCCAGGATGATGACCGCAGCACCCACCAGCATCGCGATGGAGGGCACATCGCCGAACACGACGTAGCCGAAGATCACGGCCCAAATGATCATCGTGTACTGGTAGGGGACGACCACGCTTGCGGGAGCGAGCTTGAGCGAGCGGTTGACGCCGAGCGCGGCCACAATGGAAATGCAGCCCGCCAGCGCAAAAAGCCCAAGATCCGGCAGGGTCGGCGTGATCCAGCCGAACGGCGCCACGATCACGCCGAACAGAAGCGTTCCGCAGAACTGCGCCGTTGTCAGCACGACATCGGGCGTGCCGCGCAGCGAACGCGTGATGATCATGAGCGCTGCGAAGGATGAACTGCCCGCCAGCGCAATCATCGCCGGCCAGCTAAACGCCTGCGTGGACGGACGCAGCGCGATGACGACGCCAATGAAGCCAACGACGATGGCGCTCCAGCGCCGCCAGCCGACCTTCTCGCCGAGGAAGATCGCGGAGGCAGCGGTCACAAAGATCGGCGCCGCAAGATAGTAGGTGATGACATCGGCGAGAGGCAGATAGACTGAGGCGGCAAAGAACGCAGCCACCTCCAGCGTCGAAAGCGCCACCCGGATGACTTGCAGTCCGGGCCTCTGAATGGTCCGGAAGTCGTCGCGGTGGCGCCAGATCACCGGCGACAGCAGCACGAGACTCGCTACCGCACGCAGCAGCAAAAGCTGGCCGACCGAATAGGTCGCGACAATGAACTTGCCGATGGCGTCGCCGAACGAAAACATCCAGACCGCCAGCAGCATCAGCGCGATGCCCGCGAGCGCGGCCGAGCGGTTGCCGGCGTCTGCCGAGATTTTTGCGAACATGCTGCGTCGCCGGGCGTGATTGGGACCAAAATGCGGCTGGACGGGTTGTTTAGGAGGCCGGGACGTTTACCGCAACCGCCGCAAATGCAGCCTTTGGTGCGATATTACGCATGAATCGGTTGCCGCTCGCGCACCCATGGCGCATACATTGCCGCATATCCCCGGGACGCGATTGGACGCGGCAAACCGGGCCTTTTGCCGATTACGGCGCAATGGAAAAACGATGAAATTTCTCGACGAAGCCAAGGTCTACATCCGCTCCGGCGACGGCGGAAACGGCTGCGTGGCATTTCGTCGCGAGAAGTTCATCGAGTTCGGCGGCCCATCGGGCGGAAACGGCGGACGCGGCGGCGACGTCATCGTCGAGGTCGCCGACGGCCTCAATACGCTGATCGACTATCGTTACCAGCAGCACTTCAAGGCACCGAAGGGCGTGAACGGCATGGGCTCGGACCGCCATGGCGCCAACGGCAAGAACATCGTGATGAAGGTGCCGCTCGGCACACAGATCTTCGACGAGGACCGCGAGACGCTGATCCATGACTTCACCGAGGTCGGCGAGACGTTCGTACTGGCGAAGGGCGGCAATGGCGGTTTCGGCAACGCGCATTTCAAGACCTCGACGAACCGTGCGCCGCGCAATGCCAATCCCGGCCTGCCGGGCGAGGAGCGCTGGATCTGGCTGCGGCTGAAACTGATCGCGGACGCTGGTCTGGTCGGATTGCCCAACGCCGGTAAATCCACGTTTCTCTCCGTCGTCAGCGCGGCGAAGCCGAAGATCGCAGACTATCCGTTCACCACCCTGCATCCGCAGCTGGGCGTCGTCGGCATCGACGGGCGCGAATTCGTGCTGGCCGACATTCCGGGACTGATCGAGGGCGCGCATGAAGGTGCGGGCCTCGGCGACAGATTCCTCGGTCACGTCGAGCGCTGCCGTGTGCTGCTGCATCTGGTGGATGCGACATCGGAGCATGCGGGCAAAGAGTACAAGACCGTGCGCACAGAACTGGAAGCGTATGACGCGAATCTCGCCGACAAGATCGAGATCGTTGCGCTGAGCAAGATTGATGCGGTCACGCCTGAGCATCTCAAGGACCAGAAGGCGCGGCTGAAGCGGGCGGCTAAGAAGACACCGCTGCTGCTCTCGAGCGTGTCGCGCGAAGGCGTGCCGGAAGCATTGCGCGCGCTGTTGTCCGTGATCGGCGAAGCGCCGGTATCGGCGAAAGCGAAGAAGGCGACTGAGAGCCCGGCGGACCCGGAGCCGGAGCAGCCGTCAGGCTGGACACCGCTCGGCCGCTGACGCTCTCATTCGCAATTCAACTTAAGCCCATCACACGCTGATTTTCCGATGTCGAATCCCGAACTCAAGAATTTTCGCCGCATCGTCGTCAAGGTCGGATCGTCGCTGCTGATCGATTCCAGCGCCGGCGAAGTCCGCGCGTCATGGCTGGCCGCGCTCGCCGCCGACATCTCCAAGCTGCATCAGGCCGGCAAGGATGTGCTGGTCGTCTCGTCGGGGTCGATCGCGCTCGGGCGGAGCCGCCTGAAGCTGCCGAGCGGCCTGCTCAAGCTTGAGGAAAGCCAGGCCGCCGCGGCCGTCGGCCAGATCGAACTCGCCCGCATCTGGTCCGGCGTGCTCGGCCATTACGGCATTGGCGCCGGACAGATTCTGGTCACGTTGCAGGACACCGAGGAGCGGCGGCGTTATCTCAATGCGCGCTCGACCATCTCGAAACTTCTCGAGTGGCGCGCGGTGCCTGTGATCAACGAGAACGACACCGTCGCCACCAACGAAATCCGTTATGGCGACAACGACCGTCTCGCCGCACGCGTCGCCACCATGACCAGCGCAGATCTTCTCATCCTGCTCTCGGACATCGACGGTCTCTACACTGCGCCGCCGTCAGCTAATCCGAACGCGAAACTGATTCCTGTCGTCGAATCCGTCACTGCCGATATCGAGGCGATGGCCGGCGCGGCCGAGTCCGAACTGTCACGCGGCGGCATGCGCACCAAGATCGAGGCCGCGAAGATCGCAACCTCCGCCGGCACGCACATGCTGATCGCATCGGGCAAGATCGAGCATCCGTTGCAGGCCATCGCCGACGGCGGGCCATGCACGTGGTTTCTCACCCCGGCCAATCCCGTCACCGCGCGCAAGCGCTGGATCGCCGGTTCGCTCGAGCCAAAGGGAACGCTCACCATCGACGCTGGGGCCGTCGCGGCACTCCGCGCCGGCAAGAGCCTGCTGCCGGCCGGCGTGATCCGGGTCGAAGGGCAGTTCGCACGCGGCGACGCCGTGGTGGTGCGCGGCCCCGATACCCATGAGATCGGCCGCGGCCTGATCGCCTACGACGCTGAGGATGCAGACAGGATCAAGGGCCGCTCGTCCTCGGACGCAGCACAAATCCTCGGCATCAGCGGGCGTGCGGAAATGATCCATCGCGACGACCTCGTGGTCGGCGGCCCGCGCGGCACCGACAGCGCCAAGTAACGACGCTCGGGTAAAGCCCCAGCACGGCCAATGGCCTAGCGTGCTGTCCCTCGGCCATTGGCCTATCCCGCCGGGCAGCCATGTTCCCGGCGGCTCGCCGGGTCCGAATTTCTGTGCTAGGGCATAGCCTTAACCCGCATTCAACCCCACATAGACCACCATGTCCGCTCCGCTCAAAGCTCTTGATGGCGCACCTGACCTGACCGCGCTGATGGCCGATCTCGGCGCCGGTGCCTCCCGCGCCGCGCGCACGCTGGCGCTTGCCCCAGGCGAGCAGAAGGACGCTGCGCTGGCTGCCATGGCCGCAGCCATTCGCGCCAATGCCAAAGAGATTCTGGCCGCCAACGCTGAAGACGTCGCCGAGGCGAAAGCCGGTGGAATGAGCAGCGCGTTCGTGGATCGTCTCGCGCTCAATGAGGCGCGCATCAAGGCGATGGCCGACGGCATCGATGTGGTGCGGGCGATTCCCGATCCCGTCGGCATTGTCACCGAAAGCTGGACACGGCCCAACGGGATGACCATCGAACGCGTGCGCGTGCCGCTCGGGGTCGTCGGCGTGATCTTCGAGAGCCGCCCCAATGTCGCGGCCGATGCCGGCGCGTTGTGCCTCAAGTCCGGCAACGCCGTCATTCTGCGCGGCGGCTCGGACAGTTTCCGGTCGTGCCGTGCAATCCATCAATGCCTCGTGGAGGGCCTGCGCAAGGCCGAACTTCCCGAACAATCAATTTCGCTGGTGCCGACCCGCGACCGTGCGGCAGTCGGCCTGATGCTCGGCGGCCTCAATGGCGCGATTGATGTGATCGTGCCGCGCGGCGGCAAGAATCTCGTCGCCCGCGTGCAGGACGAAGCACGCGTGCCCGTATTCGCCCATCTCGAAGGCGTCAATCACGTCTATGTCGACAAGGCGGCATCGCCCGACATGGCGAAGACCGTTGTGCTCAATGCCAAGATGCGCCGTCCCGGTGTCTGCGGCGCAGCCGAAACACTGTTGATCGACAAGGCCGCTGCGAACACGCAGCTCAAGCCGCTGGTGACGATGCTGCTCGACGCCGGTTGCGAGGTGCGCGGCGACGCAGACATTCAGCGCGCCGATGCACGCGTGAAACCTGTGTCCGACGAAGACTGGGCCACCGAATACGAAGACGCCATCATTTCGGCGAAACTCGTGAACGGCCTCGACGACGCCATCGCACATATCGAGCGCTACGGCTCGCATCACACCGACGCCATTGTCACCGAAGACGCGAAGGCCGCCGAGAAATTCCTCAACGAGGTCGATTCCGCCATCGTGCTGCATAATGCCTCGACGCAGTTCGCCGACGGCGGCGAGTTTGGATTCGGCGCGGAGATCGGAATCGCCACCGGCAAATTCCACGCACGCGGCCCGGTCGGCGCCGAGCAACTGACCAGCTTCAAGTATCGCGTTCACGGCACGGGACAGACACGTCCGTGACTTGCGCGCCCGTGAGCGACGTGCCCGAGAACGCTGCAATCTCTTTGCCCCGCGCCCTTCCGCCTCATGCCGACGGCATGCGGATCGGCCTGCTCGGCGGATCGTTTAATCCGCCGCACGAGGCGCATCGCGCCATCAGCCTGTTCGCGATGAAACGGCTGCGGCTCGACCGCATCTGGTGGCTGGTGTCGCCCGGCAATCCGCTCAAGAACAACGGCTCGCTGCACGCGCTGCGCGAACGCATGATCGCCGCGCAGAAGGTCGCGAACCATCCGCGCATCGCCGTCAGTTGTCTCGAAACCGTCATCGGCACCCGCTACACTGCTGACACGATTTCGTATCTGCGGCGCCGCTGCTCCGGTGTACGCTTTGTATGGATCATGGGCGCTGACAATCTCGCGCAGTTCAACCGCTGGGAAAACTGGCAGCACATTGCCAGCATGGTTCCAATCGCCGTGGTCGACCGCCCGCCTGACAGCTTCCGCGCCCTTTCATCCACTGCCGCACAGACGCTGATGCCGTATCGCATCGACGAGCGAAGCGCGGGAACACTGGCGAGCCGACGGGCGCCGGCCTGGACATTCCTCACCGGCCTGAAATCCAGCCTGTCCTCGACCCGGCTGCGGAACCCGGACGGAAGCTGGAAGGACGCCAGCTCGCAATGACGTTTTCCGGCAACAGCAAAGCGCAAATTATCGGCTCGATATCTGGAAGATTGAAACCATTAACCCCACATGCGTATGATGAAGGTGGGCGCCGGGATTCGGCGCTCGCGATACAGTGAAAGGAATGGTCCCTGACCACATCTGTATTGTCCAAGGCAGCCTTGTCGAAGCCTCTTGCTGAAGCGACGCCTGCCCCCGTCTTGAAGGCGCGACCTGACGCCGACGAGACGTTGAGCCTGATCCTCTCCCGCCTTGACGACATGAAGGCGGAAGAAACGATCACCATCGACCTCCGCGGCAAATCCTCCATTACCGACTACATGATCGTGACCTCCGGGCGGGCCAACCGCCATGTCGGCGCGATCGCGGAGAATGTCGCGAAAGGCCTCAAGGAAAGCGGAATCGCAGCCCCTCATATCGAGGGATTGCCCAACTGCGACTGGGTGCTAATCGATTCCGGCGATGTGATCGTTCATGTGTTCAGGCCGGAAGTCCGCGAGTTCTACAATCTCGAAAAGATGTGGACTTCGGACAAACCGGCGGCAAGGGCCCGCTGAGACGCGGTGAGCCTGTGCGTGTTCATGCGCTTGCGCGCATGTTAGTTTGCGCGCCATGCGCGTCGTCGTGATCGCCATTGGCCGCCTGAAGCAAGGCCCGGAACGGGAGCTCGCCGAACGCTACCGCGAGCGGTTCGACGACATCGGCCGCAAACTCGGATTTCGCAGCCTTGAGATCCATGAAATTCCGGAAAGCCGCGCGCGTGACGCCGCCGCTCGCATGGCGGATGAGGCGGCGGCGATCTCGGCACTGATTCCTGACAAATCGTCCATCATTGCGCTCGACGAACGCGGCGAAACCATCGACAGCGCAACATTCGCGCGCCATCTTGGCCGCTGGCGCGACGAATCGGTTCCAACCGCTGTTTTTTTAATTGGCGGGGCGGACGGACTTTCGCCCGAATTGCGGCGCAAGGTGAAACTGAGCGTTGCGTTTGGCAAGGCGACCTGGCCGCACCAGATGGTGCGCGTCATGCTGCTGGAACAGATTTACCGGGCCGCGACGATTTTATCCGGCCACCCATATCATCGCGCATAGTATAACCTCGCGTGTATTCTGTTCGCAAAACCGGTGCCGACTTTTGCGAAATACGCGCATGAAAGACCCAACCGCACGTGACTGACGCGACAGGTTATGCAAGCTCGCCAACACTGCGCCGGCTGACGCGCGGAGCGGTTTTGCCGTTGTCGCTGGTGGCTTCCACTTTGCATATCGCAGGCATCGCGCCGGCCTTCGCGCAGGGCGCAACCAAACAGGTTGCCGCGCCCGACCCCGAAGCGATCAAGCAGCGTACCCAGGAGCTGGAAGCTGCGCGCGATCAGCAGAGGAAGGCCGCCGAACTTGAGAAGAAGCTCAAGGCCGACATTGCCGCCATCGGTCAGGACCGCTCCAAACTCAACCAGCAACTGATCGGCATTGCCTCGCAGGTGCGCGACGTTGAAGGCAAGATGGCCGACACCGAAGGCCGGCTGCGCCCGCTCGATGCGCGCGAGCTTCAGATTCGCGCCTCACTCGAATCGCGCCGCGATGAAATTTCCGAGGTGCTCGCCGCCCTCCAGCGCGCCGGACGCCGCGCACCGCCGGCGCTGTTTGTAAGACCCGAAGACGCGCTGCAGTCGCTGCGCACCGCGATGTTGCTCGGCGCTGTGGTCCCGGAGATGCGCGCACGCGCGGCCAAGCTTGCCAGCGATCTGGGCGAACTGGTCAGCTTGCGCAAAAACATTTCGGAAGAGCGCGACCGGCTCGCCAGCGATCGTGACAAGCTGAATGACGATCGCACACGGCTCGCGGCGCTGGTGCAGGAACGGCAAAAGACACAGACCGAGGCCGAAAAGGATATGGAAGCTGAGCGGCAGCGCGCGATCGCGCTGTCCAGGCAAACCGAAAACCTTCAGGACCTGATCGCCAAGATGGAGCAGGAGGTCAAAGCGGCCGCAAAGGCCGCCGCGACAGCCGAATTGAAAGGCACGCCGGCCTCTCTCAACGGCAAGCCCGATCTCGGGGCCTTGAAGGACCCGGGGCGGCTGAGCCCGGCCATAGCTTTCGGTTCCGCAAAGGGCTTATTGCGAATTCCGGTTAACGGCACCCGGATCCGCAATTTTGGCGGTTCTGACGGCACCGGAGGCCAGGAAAAGGGCATTTCCATCGCCACGCGGCCCGGCGCGCAGGTGACAACACCTTGTGATGGCTGGGTTGTTTACTCCGGCCCGTTCCGGAGCTACGGACAACTCTTGATCCTCAATGCGGGCGGCGGGTATCATGTGCTTATCGCCGGTATGGAACGTATTTCGGTCACGATCGGGCAGTTTGTTCTAACTGGAGAACCGGTCGCGACGATGGGGACCACGTCTCAGGTCGCGTCAATTCTGGCGGCTGCGTCCAGCCAGCCTGTGCTCTACATCGAGTTCCGTAAAGACGGCGCTCCAATCGATTCTGGTCCATGGTGGGCCGCAAGTGAAGGCCAAAAGGTTCGCGGATGATGCGCAAGACTTCCCTGGTTCTCCTCAGCGTCGCAGCAGGCGCAGCGGCAACACTCCTTCTCACCCAGCCCCGCTCGGCTCTGGTGGGATCGACGGCGCGCGCCGCGTCGTCAGACACATACCGTCAGCTCAATCTGTTCGGCGATGTATTCGAGCGCGTCCGCAGCGACTATGTCGAGAAGCCGGACGACAGCAAGCTGGTCGAGACCGCGATCAGCGGCATGCTCACCGGCCTTGATCCGCACTCGAGCTACATGGACGCGAAGAGCTTCCGCGACATGCAGGTGCAGACGCGCGGCGAATTCGGCGGCCTCGGCATCGAAGTCACGATGGAAGATGGCCTTATCAAGGTTGTGTCGCCGATCGACGAGACGCCGGCCTCCAAGGCTGGCATCATGGCCAACGACATCATTTCTCAACTCGACGATGAAGCGGTGCAGGGCCTGACCCTGAACCAGGCCGTCGAGAAGATGCGCGGTCCGGTCAACACCAAGATCAAGCTCAAGATCATTCGCAAGGGCCAGGACAAGCCGCTTGATATCACGCTGACGCGCGACAACATTCGCGTGCGTTCGGTGCGCGCGCGCGTCGAGAGCGACGATATCGCCTATATTCGCATCACGACCTTCAACGAGCAGACTACCGAAGGCCTGAAGCGCGAGATGGCGAACCTGACCACGCAGATCGGTTCAGACAAGCTCAAGGGCTACATTCTCGACCTGCGCAACAATCCGGGCGGCCTGCTTGAAGAAGCCGTGTCGGTGTCCGACGCATTCCTCGATCGCGGCGAAATCGTCTCGACCCGGGGCCGCAACGCCGAGGAAACCCAGCGCCGCACCGCCAAGCCCGGCGATCTCGCCAAGGGCAAGCCTGTGATCGTGCTGATCAACGGCGGCTCAGCATCGGCGTCGGAAATCGTTGCCGGTGCGTTGCAGGACCACAAGCGCGCGACCCTGCTCGGCACCCGCTCGTTCGGCAAGGGATCGGTGCAGACCATCATTCCGCTCGGCTCCGGTAACGGCGCGCTGCGGCTGACCACTGCGCGTTACTTCACGCCGTCGGGCAAGTCGATTCAGGCCAAGGGTATCATCCCGGATATCGAAGTCCTGCAGGATGTGCCGGAGGATCTGAAGTCGAAGACCGACACCAAGGGCGAAGCCTCGCTGCGCGGCCATCTCAAGGCCGAAGGTCAGGAAGAGACCGGATCGCAATCCTACGTGCCGCCGGATGCGAAGGACGACAAGGCGCTGAAGATGGCTGCGGACCTCCTGCACGGCATCAAGCAGACCACCTCGGCTCCTGCTCCGACCGACAAGGCCACCAACAAGGCCGCGAACTAAAGCGCAGGCGAACATCTCAATTCGATCAGGGCGGCCTTCCGGGCCGCCCTTTTTGCTGGCTGTCCGCCGTCTGATCGCTGCGGAACCCAAGCCTTTGCGGCCCACCGTACCGGGGCCGTGATAGGATTCGGCGATTGATTCGCGAGGGTTGAGGGCAGTGACCACCGACGATCTGAGCGCCCCGCTCGGACAGGACCGGCCGCGCAAGCGGCGATACCGGCTTCCGTTCACGGCACCGCAGGCGATCGCGGGGCTGTTCGGGCTGTTTCTCGTGGTCTTTCTCGGCTTCGCAATTTTCAACCAGAATCCGATGGGCGGCGAGCCGCTGGCGAAGGTGTCCTACGATCCCGCCAAGCTTCCCGCGGAGACCGCCGCGAAACCCGCCAGCGCTAACCCCATAGCACCCAAGGAAGCCGCTAAGGAACCCGCCGCAGGACAGCAGACCGTGACCATCATCGACGGCTCCAGCGGCGCCCGGCAAAGCGTGATTGTGGGGGGCGGCACGGAGACCGCAGCGGCGGCAGATGCGCCGCCGGCCATGATCGCGGGCGTCAATCCGAAGCTGCTGGAAAGCTCGCGCTACGGCATGATCCCGGTCGCCGCCGATGGGCTGAAATCCTTCCGCGCCTATGCGGCAGGCGGCGACGCCGAGCGCGCCGTCGCCGCGAAGAAGCCCGTGGTCGCAATCGTTATCTCCGGCCTTGGCGTCGGCGCCGCGAAAACCGCCGATGCCATCACCAAGCTTCCCGGTGCCGTGACGCTCGCTTTCACACCCTACGGCTCAGACCCCGGCAAGCTGGTGGAACGCGCCCGCGCACAGAAGCACGAGGTTCTGTTGCAGGTTCCGATGGAGCCGTTCGATTATCCGGATAACGATCCCGGCCCGCAGACGCTGCTGACGACATTGTCCGCCGAGCAGAACGTTGACCGCCTCGCCTGGCATATGAGCCGGTTTCAGGGCTACGTCGGCATCGCCAATTTCATGGGATCGCGTTTTGTCGCAACCGATACGGCGATGCAGCCGATCGTCAAGGAAGCCGCAAAGCGCGGCCTCGCCTGGCTCGACGACGGCAGCGCGCCGCGCAGCGTCGCTGGCGTGATCGCGGAAGGCCAGTCGATGCCCTTCGCGAAAGCCGATGTCGGCATCGACACCGTGCCGACGCCGGCGGAGATTGACCGCGCGCTGGCGCGGCTGGAAACACTGGCGAAAGAACGTGGAACAGCCGTGGGCGTCGCATCGGCGCTGCCGATTTCAATCGAGCGCATCGGAACCTGGGCCAAACAACTGGAGGGCCGCGGTATCGCGCTGGTGCCGTTGACAACGGCCATGCTGAAACCAAAATCAGGCTAAGTGGCCGCCGTGATCGGAACTGATCGCCCGGCATGGTCACGCAAACGAGAGAACAAGGCGCGATTGGTGCTGATACCGGTCGGGGATCAAAGGCTTTAGCAGTATGGCGCGTTACGACGATCTGCCCTACCGGACCTGCGTCGGGATTACCCTGATCAACCCAGAAGGGCTTGTATTCATCGGCCGCCGCATCGGCGGCCCGGAACATGTCGACCAGACTCATGTCTGGCAGATGCCGCAAGGCGGCGTCGACAGTGGTGAAGATACCTGGGCCGCCGCCAAGCGCGAGCTCTACGAAGAGACCAACGCCCAATCGGTCGAAAAGCTTGGCGAAGTTTCCGAATGGCTCACTTACGACATTCCGCGCACGGTGGCCGGACGGGCCTGGAAGGGCCGCTTCCGCGGTCAGAAGCAGAAGTGGTACGCGATGCGTTTCACCGGCAAGGACAGCGAGATCAATGTCGCATCACCCGCCGGTCACAAGGCGGAGTTCATCGACTGGCGCTGGGAGCCGATGAAGAATCTTCCCGAGCTGATCGTGCCGTTCAAGCGCCCGGTTTATGAGCGTGTGGTTCAGGAATTCACGAAATTCGCGGGAAAATAATCTGTCGCCTGAATCAAAAAAGCCCTGCGTTGCAGGGCTTTTTACGTTTCCGATCAACCTGTCGTTCAATGCATCGCGGTTGAATTGACGACCTGCCGCTGAATGGTCTTGAAGTGGTCGAGTCGCTCGATCGCCTGATCGAGGACCGTGCCTTCCTTCTCCTTCAGATCCTCTTCCATCTGAGCGATGCTGTCGGCGAAAGCCGCCAGGTCCAGCTCAGCCACCGCCGTCGCGGTGTCCGCAAGAACCGTGAGGCCCTTGTCGGAGATTTCCGCAAGGCCGCCGAGCACGATGACCTTCTCGTGCTTGCCGCCAGCGGTAATCGTCATGACGCCAGGACGGATCGTCGTGACCAGCGGCGAATGCCCGGCCATCACGCCGAGATCGCCCTCGACGCCGGGAATATCGACCTGCTCGACTTCGCCCGAGAAGGCGATTCGTTCAGGCGATACGAGATTGAAGTGGAAGGTCGCCATCGTGATTACGCCGCTTCCGCTGCGAGCTTCTTGCCCTTCTCAACGGCTTCTTCGATGGTGCCGACCATGTAGAACGCGGCTTCCGGCAGGTGATCGTACTTGCCGTTGCAGAGATCCTTGAAGCCCTTGATGGTATCGGCGAGATCGACGAACTTGCCCGGCGAGCCGGTGAAGATTTCAGCGACGTGGAACGGCTGCGAAAGGAAGCGCTCGACCTTGCGGGCGCGAGCCACGGTCAGCTTGTCCTCTTCCGACAGTTCATCCATGCCCAGAATGGCGATGATGTCCTGCAGCGACTTGTAGCGCTGCAGCACCTGCTGGACGAGACGCGCGGTCTGGTAGTGATCTTCGCCGACGATCAGCGGCGAGAGCATGCGCGAGGTCGAGTCGAGCGGGTCAACCGCCGGATAAATACCCTTTTCAGAGATCGCACGGTTCAACACGGTCGTTGCGTCCAAGTGGGCGAACGAGGTTGCCGGCGCCGGGTCGGTCAAGTCGTCGGCCGGAACGTAAATGGCCTGCACCGAGGTGATCGAACCCTTGTTGGTGGTGGTGATGCGCTCCTGCAGCGCGCCCATGTCGGTGGCGAGCGTCGGCTGATAACCCACCGCCGAAGGAATACGGCCGAGCAGAGCGGACACTTCCGAGCCTGCCTGGGTGAAGCGGAAGATGTTGTCGACGAAGAACAGCACGTCCTGGCCCTGATCGCGGAAGTGTTCTGCGACGGTCAGGCCGGTGAGGCCGACGCGGGCGCGGGCGCCCGGAGGCTCGTTCATCTGGCCGTACACGAGGGCGCACTTCGAGCCTTCGCCGCCACCCTTCTTGTTGACGCCCGATTCGATGAACTCGTGATAGAGGTCGTTGCCTTCACGGGTACGCTCGCCGACGCCTGCGAACACCGAGTAACCGCCGTGCGCCTTCGCGACGTTGTTGATCAGCTCCTGAATCAGCACGGTCTTGCCGACGCCGGCGCCGCCGAACAGGCCGATCTTGCCGCCCTTGGCGTAAGGCGCCAGCAGATCGACAACCTTGATGCCGGTGACGAGAATTTCAGCTTCGGTCGACTGGTCGGTGTAGAGCGGCGCTTCCTGATGGATGGCGCGGTCGCCTTCGGCCTTGATCGGGCCCTGCTCGTCGACCGGCTCGCCGACGACGTTCATGATGCGGCCCAGCGTGCCGGCACCCACCGGCACCTTGATCGGCGCGCCGGTGTCTTTCACTTCCTGGCCGCGGACCAGACCTTCGGTGGTGTCCATCGCGATCGCGCGCACGGTGGATTCACCGAGATGCTGCGCGACCTCGAGCACCAGACGGTTGCCCTGGTTGGTGGTTTCGATGGCGTTGAGAATGGCCGGCAGATAGCCGTCGAACTTCACGTCGACGACGGCGCCGATAACCTGCGAAATGCGTCCGGTCTGATTGGCGGGTGATGCCATGGGATAGTCTCCTTAAAACTCGGTCTGTGCGGCGGTCGGCTCAGATGGCTTCGGCGCCGGAGATGATTTCGATCAGTTCCTTGGTAATCATCGCCTGGCGGGTGCGGTTATAGATCAGCGTCTGCTTGCGGATCATGTCGCCGGCGTTGCGGGTCGCGTTGTCCATCGCGCTCATCTGCGCGCCGTAGAACGACGCGTTGTTTTCGAGCAGCGCGCGGAAAATCTGCACCGCGAGATTGCGCGGCAGCAGGCTCGAAAGAATTTCGTCTTCGGCAGGCTCGTAGTCGTAGATCGCGGCCGCGCCGGATGTTTCCTTTTCCTCGAGCACCAGCGGAATGATCTGCTGCGCGGTCGGGACCTGAGCGATCACCGACTTGAAGCGCGAATAGAACAGCGTGCAGACATCGAAGTCGCCCGCCTCGAACATCGCGATCACCTGCTTGGCGATGTCCTCGGCATTCTTGAAGCCGAGCACCTTCACCGAGCGCAGCTCGACATGCTCGACGATCTGCTTGTCGAACTGACGGCGGAGCTGCTCATAGCCCTTGCGGCCGACGCAGAAGAACTTGACGTCCTTGCCCTGGTTCATCAGCGACAGCGCCCGTTCACGCGCCAGGCGCACGATGGACGAGTTGAACGCGCCGGAGAGACCGCGCTCGCCGGTGCAAACCAGCAGCAGGTGGACCTTGTCGTTACCGGTGCCGGTCAGCAGCGCCGGTGCAGAGCCCGAGCCGGAAGCTGCGCCCGCGATATTGCTGATCACGGCGTCCATGCGCTCGGCATAGGGACGCGCCGCTTCGGCCGCGGTCTGGGCACGGCGCAATTTCGACGCCGCGACCATCTGCATGGCCTTGGTGATCTTCTGCGTCGCCTTGGTGGAGGCGATGCGGACACGCATGTCCTTGAGAGACGCCATTCTTTATCTCACCCTGACGATCCAGCCGAACGCCGGATCGCAACCCCGAATTCGCCGCGCACGATAAGGATCGGCGCGGCGATGATTTCTTAAGCGAACGTCTTGGCGAAGCCTTCGACCGCGGCCTTGAGCTTGCCGGCGCTATCGTCGGACAGGTCCTTCGAGTCGCGAATCGCGTTGAGAAGATCGACGTGCTTGCCGCGGAGCAGCGAGAGCAGGCCTTCTTCGAACTCACGCACCTTGGCGACCGGAATAGCGTCGAGGTAACCGTTGACGCCGGCGTAGATCACCACGACCTGCTCTTCCATCTTCAGCGGCGAGAACTGCGGCTGCTTCAGAAGTTCGGTCAGGCGCGAACCGCGCGCCAGCAGGCGCTGGGTCGACGCGTCGAGGTCGGAGCCGAACTGCGCGAACGCCGCCATTTCGCGGTACTGCGCAAGCTCGCCCTTGATCTTGCCGGCGACCTTCTTCATCGCCTTGGTCTGGGCCGAGGATCCGACGCGCGACACCGACAGACCGACGTTCACCGCGGGACGGATGCCCTGAAAGAACAGATCGGTTTCAAGGAAGATCTGGCCATCGGTGATCGAAATCACGTTGGTCGGAATGTAGGCCGACACGTCGTTGGCCTGGGTCTCGATGACCGGCAGCGCGGTCAGCGAGCCGTTGCCGTGGTCGTCGTTGAGCTTCGCGGCGCGCTCGAGCAGGCGGGAGTGCAGGTAGAACACGTCGCCCGGATATGCTTCGCGGCCCGGCGGACGGCGCAGCAGCAGCGACATCTGGCGGTAGGCGACGGCCTGCTTGGACAAGTCGTCATAGATGATAACGGCGTGCATGCCGTTGTCGCGGAAGTACTCGCCCATGGTGCAGCCGGTGAACGGCGCGAGGTACTGCATCGGCGCGGGGTCCGACGCGGTCGCTGCGACGACGATGGAATATTCCAGCGCGCCCTGCTCTTCGAGCACCTTCACGAACTGTGCGACGGTGGAGCGCTTCTGGCCGATCGCGACGTACACGCAATACAGCTTCTGGCCTTCCGGAGCGCCGGCAACGTTGAGCGGCTTCTGGTTGAGAATGGTGTCGAGCGCGATCGCGGTCTTGCCGGTCTGACGGTCGCCGATGATCAGCTCGCGCTGGCCGCGGCCGACGGGGATCAGGGCGTCGATCGCCTTGAGGCCGGTGGCCATCGGCTCGTGCACCGACTTGCGTGGAATGATGCCGGGCGCCTTGACGTCAACGCGCTTGCGCTCCGTCGCCTGGATCGGGCCCTTGCCGTCGATCGGGTTGCCGAGCGCGTCGACGACGCGGCCGAGAAGCCCCTTGCCGACAGGCGCGTCCACGATGGCGCGGGTGCGCTTGACGGTCTGACCTTCCTTGATCTCGCGGTCGGCACCGAAAATAACGATACCGACGTTGTCGCTTTCAAGGTTCAGCGCCATGCCGCGCGTGCCGTTCTCGAACTCGACCATTTCACCGGCCTGGACGTTGTCCAGACCATAGACGCGGGCAATGCCGTCGCCGACCGAGAGAACCTGACCGACTTCAGAGACTTCGGCTTCCTGGCCGAAATTCTTGATCTGGTCCTTGAGGATTGCGGAAATTTCCGCGGCGCGGATGTCCATCAGCCTGCCTCTTTCATCGCGTGCTTGATCGAATTGAGTTTGGTGCGAAGCGAGCTATCGACCATGCGGCTGCCGAGCTTAACGACAAGCCCGCCGATGATTGACGGATCGATCTTCACGTTGAGATCGACGTCCTTGCCCGACACTGATTTCAGTGCGGCCTTGAGAGCGTCGAGATTGGTATCGCTGAGCGGCTCGGCGACGGTGACTTCCGCGGTGGCCTCGCCCTTGAATTTGGCGACCAGCGCGCGGAAAGCCCTGATGACATCGGCCACGGCGAACAGCCGGCGATTGGCAGTCAGGACTTTCAGGAAATTCGCGGCGACGCCGCTGATGCCGGCCTTGTCCAGCACGGCGCCAAGCGCTTTGGCCTGCGCATCGGCGGTAAACACCGGGCTGCGCACAAGCCGCAGAAGATCAGGGCTGTCGGCAAGCAGGGCGGAGAACTTGTCGAGGTCAGCCTTCACGGCATCGACCGACTTCTGGTCGCGCGCCAGTTCAAACAAGGCCGTCGCATAACGGCCGGACACGCCAGATACTGAGGGATCTTCAGCTGCCACAAAAATCTCTTCTAGCTATCGAATGACCAAGGAAACGACCATCGCTGGAGAACGGCGTCAGGCACGACACCAAGCGATCCAAGTCCTTGGAATTCAAGCGGGACTTCGATTTCTGGCCGGAGCGATCTACCCAGCAGCCCAAAATCGCGGTTTTGCTAACATAGGGCGCGCGCAGGTGCAACATGACGGCGATTGCGAACGCATTTTTGGTGGTGCCGGTTTGTCGCACGCCTCGCGTCACACTCGTTGCTGCGCGCGGACAGAATTCCTGAGCGTTTGTGCTTGCTACACAGCGCTCCACCCGGCCGCCGCAACGCCTGTGCCTCGTCCTCAGATATTGACGCTCTCATTGCGCCCGAGCCCCGTGCATCCGGGATTGCCGCCGGTTGCCCAATTTTGAGTCCTAAAGCATAGAAAAGCAGCACAAACCGCAGCTAACCATTTGGAATTAATGAATAATTTATTGAATGCGCGATTGTACTTATATGACGATCCGTCATCATTGCGCATCGCACAACAGCGATTCGGACCGGCAATGGCGCCGGCCCGTCACGGCTTCGGCTCGTGAAGCAATACGTGGTGAGCAATGCCGCTTCCAAAAACAATATCAGCCGGCCCGCGCGCCGGCGAAAACCCCGTTTCCATTTCCGAACTCATTGAACTGACCAACGACCTGCGAACCAGCGCGGCCGACAAGATCAGCGGCATCCAGCGCGTCACCGGTTCGCTTCGCATGCTCGCATTGAATGCGATGATCGAAAGTGCCCGCGCCGGCACTCATGGCCGCGGATTCTCCGTGGTCGCAGCCGAGGTGCGCGAAATCGCCGCCAATGTCGGGCTGATTTCCGAGCAATTGCAAAAAGAGCTTACGGCGCAGATCGATTCATTGAGCGCTCACACTCAGTCCATGGCCAATGCAGCGATGGGAACGCGCATGGTCGATCTTGCGCTGAATGCCATCGAGATTATCGATCGCAATCTTTATGAGCGAACCTGCGATGTGCGGTGGTGGGCCACCGACAGCGCCGTCGTCGATTGCGCGGCGAACGTAACGCCGCAATCGGCCGCCTATGCGTCCAAGCGGCTCGGCGTGATCCTCAATGCCTATACCGTTTATCTTGATCTCTGGCTCTGCGATCTGCACGGCAAGGTGCTCGCGAATGGACGGCCGGATCGCTATTCGGTCGCGGGGCTCGATGTCTCGCAGGAGCCATGGTTCGTGCAGGCCTCTCGGCTGACGTCTGGCGACGATTATGCTGTCGGCGACATCAGCGTCGCCCCCGGCCTGAAAGGCGCGCAGGTCGCAACCTATGCGGCATCCGTGCGGACCGGAGGGGAAAGCCATGGCGCTCCCCTCGGCGTTCTGGCGATTCACTTCGACTGGGCGCCTCAGGCTGAGACCATTGTCCGCGGCGTCCGCATCGAACCGGAAGAGAAGACCAGGACCGCTGTGCTGCTGGTGGACGCACATCGCAGGGTCATCGCATCATCGGAGGGGACAAGCACCCTGGACCAGCATTTTCAGATCGAAACCGGGAACCAGTCGCACGGGTTTTACACCCGGTCCGATGGCACGACCGTCGCGTTCCACGCCACCCCCGGCTACGAGACCTATCGCGGCCTCGGCTGGCACGGCGTGATTGTGCGACGGCCTGACTGATTCGCCGAAAAGCCAGCTCACCGGCGATGAAGCTCCAAAATTAACAAGCCGCCCGTTTTACGCATGCAGCATTGCAAAATGTGCATGCGGGAAACCATTTGGGCAATTTTGCGTTTACTTCGGCTAGCCTACAATTTTGTGAACTCTACAGTATTGAAAAGTATATTTCAGTTGTATGCTCCTACATGTTCAGTAATGGAATAGTGACGAAGGCTATTTCTACGTATCAGACAAATACGTGATGATCTAAGGAACAAAATTCCTCGCCGCGCTTATGCCTCATTATGGGATGATCCATCCGGCCACGTAAACGCTGGCTCGATTTAGCCAGACGTCGGATGGATATACCAGAACGAGGGACAACTATATGATCGACGCTATCAAGCGCGTGCCGGGGCAACCCGTGAAAAATCGGAATGCCTCCATCGCTTTGATCGCCGTCGGCATGCTGGCGCTCACAGCCTCAGCCAGCGAAGCCGGCCATCGCAAATCTTCTCATGAAAAGTCTTGGCGCGACGCCAACGCCTCAATCAGTTCCGGCCGCAGCTTTTCCGGCAAGGCCTCCTATTACGGCAACGAGTCCGGCAGCAAGACCGCCTCGGGCCAGCGATTCAACCAGAACGCCATGACCGCCGCCCATCGCACCTTGCCGTTCGGGACCAAGCTCAAGGTCACCCATGGCGGCCGCAGTGTGGTCGTCACGGTCAATGACCGTGGCCCGTTCATCAAGGGCCGGGTGCTCGATCTGTCGAAGGGCGCGGCTCAGGCCGTGGGTCTCACCGGTCGCGGTGTCGGACACGTGGTCGCAGAAGTTCAGTAAGCGTTGCGTTGAGTACAGTGTTGCGTTGAGTAGCGTGACTTTGAGTTGAAAAGGCCGGCGCCAGTTGCGCCGGCCTTTTTCATGGGGGTTACAAGAAGCTCTGCGGATCGATGTCGATCTCGAGCTTCAGATTGCCCTTCGTCTTCGGACCTGCCGCCAGCCATTCCCGCATATAGGCGGAGAGATCGATGCTGCGCACCGACTTCACCAGAATCCGAAACCGGTAACGGCCCTTGATGACGGCGAGCGGAGCTTCGGCGGGGCCAAGCACCTGGACGCGCTCGTCAAGCGGCGCAGCTGATGCAAGTTTGCGCGCGAAACCTTCCGCGGTCGGACGATCACCTGCTGAAATGATCAGCGACGCCAATCGCCCAAACGGCGGATACAGCGCACGCTCGCGCGCGTCGATCTCGCTGGCATAAAATGCCTCGCGATCCGACGCGACCAGCGCCTTCATCACCGGATGTTCCGGCTGATGGGTCTGCAAATACCCAACACCCCGGCCTTGCTCCCGCCCGGCGCGGCCGATCACCTGATTGAGCAGTTGAAACGTGCGCTCGGCGGCGCGCGGATCGCCGTTGCCAAGACCCAGATCCGCATCGACGACGCCAACGAGATTGAGACGCGGGAAGTTATGTCCCTTCGCCACCAGTTGCGTGCCGATAATAATATCGACACGCCCTTCCGCGATCTCGTTCAGTTCCGAGCGCATGGTCTCGATGTCTGTGATGAGATCGCTCGACAGCACCATGGTGCGCGCGTCCGGAAAAAGATTCGCAGCTTCCTCCTGCAAACGCTCGACGCCGGGACCGATGGCGGCGAGGGATTCCTCGGCGCCGCAGTGCGGGCACTGATGCGGCCGCGGCATCGAGAAGCCGCAGTGATGGCAGACCAGTCGTTGGCGAAACCGGTGATCCACCAGCCAGGCATCGCAGATGGTGCAGGCAAAGCGATGTCCGCAGGCGCGGCACAACGTCAGCGGTGCATAGCCGCGGCGGTTCAGGAACAGCAGCGCCTGTTCCCTACGCTCGATTGCGATTTTTACTTCTTCTGCCAAACGCGGTGAAATGAACCGCCCGCGCGCAGGCCCCTCGCGTTTAAGATCGATGGCCTCGATCTGCGGCATGTGCTGACCACCGAACCGCGATGGCAACGCAACGCGGCGATAGCGGCCCTTGCGTGCGTTGACTTCGGACTCAACCGAGGGCGTCGCCGAACACAGCACGACCGGAATCTTCGCGATGGAGCCACGCACCACCGCCATGTCGCGTGCGTGATAGTGAGCGCCTTCGTCCTGTTTGTAGGCCTGGTCGTGCTCTTCGTCGACGATAATGAGCCCGAGATCGGCGTAAGGCAGAAACAGCGCGGACCGCGCACCCACCACCACCGGCGCATCGCCCGCCGCGACCGCAGCCCAGTTGCGCGCGCGGGTGCGCGGCGTCAGTTCCGAATGCCATTCGATCGGCCGCACCCCGAAGCGCGCGCTGAACCGATCGAGGAATTGGCCGGTCAGTGCGATCTCCGGCATCAGGATCATCGTCTGCCGGCCACGCCTGATATTTTCGGCGACCGCCTCGAAATAGACTTCGGTCTTGCCCGAACCCGTCACGCCGTCAAGCAACGCGACCTGAAACTCGTCCTTCGACACGAGGTCTTTCATCGCGTCCGCCGCGATGCGTTGCTCCGGCGAAAAATCCGGCTCAGCGAACGAGGGGTCCGGAGATGGCGGCGCCAGATCGCGCGGCAGCGGCTCGATAACCAGCGTTCCTTCGTCGACAAGGCCGTCGACCACGCCGGCGCTCACGCCGGCTTCCCTGACCGCATCGGATTTCGAATGCAGCAATCCGTCCGACAGCACGTCGATCAGACGGCGCCGCGCGACCGTCATACGTTGCGGTGGCGCGCCAACCAGCCGCACGCCCATGCGCACGCGCTCGGGCCCGAGATGCTCGCCCATGCGCAGCGTCATCCGCAGCACCATGCCGCGCGCGGACTGCGTGTAGTTGGCGACCCAGTCGACAAAGCTGCGCAGCTCGGGCTTGAGCGGCGGCACGTCGAGCTTTTCGCCGGTCTCCTTCAGGCGATTGTGCAGCCGGGGATCGGGGTTCGGATTGTCCGCCCAGACCACCGCCGTGACATCGCGCGCCCCCAGCGGAACACTCACCACGTCGCCGGGATTCAGCTCGACGCCGTCGGGAACGCGATAGGAATAGGTCTGGTTCAGGGCCACGGGGACGAGGACGTCGACAACTCGTCTTGCCATGGCCAAAGGGGTCCGGATTAAGGGGTGAATAAGGAAAAGGGTGCGATAAACCGATTCCTGTCAAGCGCAGGTATCTCAGACATGGGTATCGCGAGACATATGATGGTCAAAGCCGTCCCCGCAACCGAAGCCAGCCCGCAAGGCGCGCAGCTCACCTGCGCCGCTCCCGATCTGCTGGCCGAAATCACGCGCTGGCTGTCCCATTTGCGTGCCGAACGGCGGCTGTCGCCCAAAACGCTGGAAGCCTATGCGCGCGACCTGCGCCAGTGCCTCACCTTTCTGAGCGAGCACTGGGGCGGCCTTGTCACGCTCAAGCAATTTGCGGGAATCGAAGCCACAGATGTCCGCGCCTTCATGTCATCACGGCGGGCCGACGATATCGGCGGACGATCCTTAATGCGCGCACTGGCCGGCCTGCGCTCATTCGGACGGTTTCTCGAACGCGAAGGCAAGGGCAAGGTCGGCGCGTTGTCCGCGATCCGCGCGCCGAAGATCGGCAAGAGCTTGCCGAAACCAATCCAGATGACATCGGCGCGGCAGATGACCAACGCGGACATCCGCGCCGGCGAAAACCGTGAACCATGGATCTGGGCGCGTGACGCTGCGGTAATGGCGCTGCTCTACGGATCGGGCCTGCGCATCTCCGAAGCGCTCGGGCTCAAGCGGCGCGACGTGCCGTTGCCGGGCAAGGGCGATGTGATCGTCGTCACCGGCAAGGGCAACAAGACCCGCATGGTGCCCGTGCTGCAAAATGTACTCGCCTTGATTCAGGACTATGTCGCGATGTGCCCGCACATGATTGCACAGGATGGCGCGATCTTCGTCGGCGCACGCGGCGGCCCTCTCTCACCACGCATCATCCAGTTGACGATGGAGCGGCTGCGCGGCGCACTCGGACTGCCCGACAGCGCGACACCCCATGCGCTGCGGCACTCCTTCGCTACCCATCTGCTGACACGCGGCGGCGACCTGCGCGCGATCCAGGAATTGCTCGGCCACTCGTCGCTCTCGACCACGCAGATCTACACCGGCGTCGATGCCGACAGGCTGCTCGACGTCTACAAGACGGCTCACCCAAGAGCCTAGGTGATGACCTGACACAAATTTGTCGCGCCAGATTTGTCCTGCCAGCTCATAACGATCCCCTTGCGCGCGGACCGCAGTTCGGTCAATCGTTGCGCTCGTTTTGACCGGGAGGGATACCGAATATGGGCGCACATGAAAGCATGGAGCACGCGGAGCACGCCGAGCACGCCTCCGGCTCCAACAAGAAGATCGCATTGCTGATCGCGGTGATCGCGCTTTTCCTCGCGCTGTCCGAAACCCTCGGCAAGGGCGCCCAGACCGAATCCATCAGCAAGAACGTCGAAGCCTCGAACCTGTGGGCCTTTTTCCAGGCAAAAAGCATCCGCCGCACGGTGGTGCAGTCGGTGTCAGAGCATGCCAAGCTGAGCCTCGGCCTGTCCGGCGACGAAGCCCAGAAGGCCGCGCTGGCCAAGCAGATCGACGATTGGACCAAGACCGCCGCGCGCTATCGTTCCGAGCCGGAAACCGGCGAGGGATCCGAACAGCTCGCCGCTCGCGCCAAGGAGGCCGAGCATGCCCGCGATCTCGCCATGGCGCGTTATCACCACTACGAGGTGGCTTCCGCTGCATTCCAGATCGGAATTGTGCTCGCTTCGGCGACCATCATCACCGGCATGGTCGCACTGGCGTGGGTTTCAGGTCTGCTTGCAATCGCCGGACTTGCCTTCACCGCAATCGGCCTGTTCGCACCCCATGCCGTACACCTGATGTAGCACCGATGCAGTGCCTGGTTCTCGGTGCGACGGGACGTGTGGGCCGTCACATTGCGAATCGCCTCACGACGACGAACGCGACGCCTGTATCCGCCGGCGCAGACGTGCGATGAAGCCGGGCGAAACGCGGCGGCGAACGTGCCTTATCCAGTGCTGAATGGCGAGCTTGAACGGCGCGACGATAGCCAGCGCCCGCAAGCGCAGATCGAGCACAAGCTCATAGAGCCTGTGGAACCAGGCCATCTGCAACAGTTTCTCGCGCGTCACATCGAACACGAACGCGACGATGCCGACGCCAAGAACCTTCTGAAAAACAATCAGCGTGGTCGCACAAACAAAGTATTTGTGCGCCAGCAGCCATGCCGCGACGAAATTGAGCGGGAACAGAACGATGACCGGCACCGCGAACACGATCAGCGTCAGGCCCGGCGACAAATGCTCGATAAGATCGGCAAGCCATGCCTTGAGCCGAGGCAGCGGAATCAGCGCGACAACGCGCGCAATAACCGGCTCGACGCGATCCCACAGCCACGCTTCGACCAGGAAGATCAGCGCGAGCAGAACCCAGAGCGGACGAAGCAGCCGGCGCATGATGGATTCTCATCCCTCATGACCGGCTGAATGCCGGTCCACTATCACATATGGATAGCGCGCTTCCCGACCGCAAGCGCGGCTTCCTTGACCGCTTCCGAGCGCGTCGGATGCGCGTGGCAGGTGCGCGCGAGATCTTCCGCGGAACCGCCGAACTCCATCAACACCGCGGCTTCGTGAATCATTTCACCGGCTTCGGCGCCGACGATGTGGCAGCCGTAAACGCGATCGGTCTTCGCGTCCGCGAGGATTTTCACGAAGCCGTCCGTGGTCTGGTTAACCTTGGTGCGGGCGTTCGCGGTGAACGGAAACTTGCCGACATTGTAGGCGATGCCGGCCTGCTTCAACTCTTCTTCCGTCTTGCCGACGGACGCGACCTCCGGGAACGTGTAGATCACGCTCGGGATGACATCGTAATTGGTGTGACCGGCCTGCCCCGCGAGAATTTCAGCGATGGCAATGCCCTCGTCTTCAGCCTTGTGCGCCAGCATCGGTCCGGCGATCACGTCGCCGATGGCATAGATGCCCTTCACGTTGGTCTGGAAGTGACCGTCGGTCTGCACGCGGCCGCGCTGATCGAGCTCGACGCCCGCTTCCTTCAAACCAAGGCCTTCGGTGTAAGGCGTGCGTCCGATCGACAGCAGCACGACATCGGCATCGATCACTTCCGCCGCGCCGCCCGCGGCCGGCTCAACGCTGACCTTGAGCACCTTGCCGGACGTATCGACACCGGTGACCTTGGCGCCGAGCTTGAACGCAACGCCCTGCTTTTCCAGAATGCGCTGGAACGACTTGGCGACCTCGCCGTCCATGCCGGGAAGAATCCGGTCGAGGAATTCGACGACGGTGACCTGCGCGCCAAGGCGACGCCACACCGAGCCGAGTTCGAGCCCGATCACGCCGGCGCCGATCACCAGCAGCTTCTCCGGCACCTTCTCAAGCACCAGAGCGCCGGTGGAAGATACGATGCGCTTTTCGTCGATCTCGACGCCCTTGAGCTTCGCGACATCGGAGCCGGTGGCGATGACGATGTTCTTCGTCTCCAGCACCTGCGTCTTGCCGTCGTTGCCGGTTACTTCGACCTTGCCAGCGCCCAGAATCTTGCCGGTGCCTTCATAGGGGTCGATCTTGTTCTTCTTGAACAGGAAGGCGACACCCTTGGTATTGCCGTCGACGCCGTCTGTCTTAAACTTCATCATGGTCGGCAAATCGAGCTTCGGCTTGCCGACATTGACGCCCATCTTCGGCAGCATGTGCGTGACTTCTTCGAAACGCTCCGAGGCCTGCAGCAGCGCCTTGGACGGAATGCAGCCGATGTTGAGGCAGGTGCCGCCGAAGGTCGCGCGCTTCTCGATCACCGCGACCTTCATGCCGAGCTGCGCCGCGCGGATCGCACAGACGTAACCGCCGGGACCGGTGCCGATAACGATGAGATCATAAGAAGCCATGAGAATTGTCCTGTACTCGGAAGTGAAAATTATCGGCCGCCGGAAACATCGACGATTGTGCCTGTGACATATGACGCCTCGTCCGACATCAGCCAGACAACGGCATTGGCGATTTCGTCCGCGGTACCGACGCGCTTCATCGGTATCGTATGGGCCAGCCGGTGCGCGCGATCCGGCTCGCCGCCGCTGGCGTGGATTTCGGTATCGATCAGCCCCGGGCGGATGCCGTTGACGCGAATGCCCTCGGCGCTGACTTCACGCGCGAGTCCGACCGTGAACGTATCGATCGCGCCCTTCGAGGCGGCGTAGTCGACATACTGCGCCGGAGAGCCCAGCGTCGCGGCCACGGACGAGAGATTGACGATCACGCCGCCGCTGCCGCCGTGCTTGCTGGACATCCGCTTCACCGCCTCGCGCGCGCACAGAATGCTGCCGACGACATTGACATTCATCATGCGGGTGAGACGTGCAGCGGACATTTCATCGACGCGCGCCGTCGCATCGACCACGCCGGCATTGTTCACCAGGGCGCCGAGCTTGCCGAACGCGTCCGCCTGCCTGAAGAGATAGAGAATGTCGGCCTCATTGCCGACGTCGCATTTCACCGCGATGGCCTTGCCGTTGCTGGCTTCAATCTTCCCGACGACCTCGTCAGCAGCGGCCTTGTTGCTGGCATAGCCGACCACGACCTTGTAGCCGCGCTTCGCCGCAGCCAGCGAAGTCGCGCGGCCGATGCCGCGGCTTCCTCCGGTGACGATGGCGACGCTATCCATTAGAACCAATCCCTCGCACGAACGTCAGTTTGCTTTTTGAAGAGCGATTCGAACACCCAGTCCGATCAGAACGAGCCCCGTCGCACGGTCGATCCAGTGTCCGATCCGCTCATAACCCGCGCGCATCGAGCGCGTCGTTAAGAACACCGCGACAAAGCTGAACCACACCGCAAGAAATACGGCCAGTGCGGCTCCGTACGCGAACTGCGTCATCACAGGCGTCTCGTGCGAAACGATCGTGGCAAAAAGCGAGACGAAAAACAGCGTCGCCTTGGGGTTCAGAAGATTGGTGAGGAAGCCCACGCCGTACGACGTGGCGATATTGCGCGCGCTGCCTGTGGGAGCGGTGGCAGTCCTGTCGAGGGTTTGAGGTGAGCGGCGGCTCACCGTCAACGACCGGACGCCGAGATAAGCCAGATAAGCCGCCCCGCACCACTTCACGATGGTGAAGATCAGGACCGACTGCGCAACGATCAGGCCCACACCGGTCACGGTATAGGCGACATGGACCATGATCGCTGACCCGACACCGATGGCCGACGCGATTCCCGCCCGCCGCCCAAAACTCACGCTCTCGCGAAGGACGCAGGCGAAGTCCGCGCCCGGCGCGATTGCCGCCAACACGAAGACACCGAACAACGCAAGGAATTCGGGCGGCAGATGCATCGGCTTACAGATCCAGCACGAGGCGCGCCGGATCCTCGAGGTTTTCCTTGACGCGAACGAGGAAGGTCACGGCTTCCTTGCCGTCGATGACGCGGTGGTCGTAGGAGACCGCGAGATACATCATCGGGCGGATTTCGACCTTTCCGCCGATGGCGACGGGCCGCTCCTGAATCTTGTGCATGCCGAGAATGCCGGACTGCGGCGCGTTCAGGATCGGCGTCGACATCAGCGAACCATAGATGCCGCCATTGGTGATCGTGAAAGTGCCGCCTTGCATCTCTTCGATCTTGAGCTGACCGTCGCGGGCGCGCCGGCCGTAGTCAGCAATGCTCTTTTCGATCTCAGCGATCGACTTGTGGTCGCAATCGCGCACCACCGGCACGACGAGGCCCTTGTCGGTGCCGACCGCGACGCCGATGTGATAGTAGTTCTTGTAGATCAGGTCGGAGCCGTCGATCTCGGCGTTGACGGCGGGCACGTCCTTGAGCGCCTGCACGACAGCCTTGGTGAAGAAGCCCATGAAGCCGAGCTTGGCGCCATGCTTCTTTTCGAACGCATCCTTGTAATGAGCGCGCAGGGCCATGACGTTGGTCATGTCGACCTCATTGAAGGTCGTGAGCATGGCCGCGGTGTTCTGCACCTCCTTGAGGCGGCGCGCGATGGTCTGGCGCAGACGCGTCATCTTCACGCGCTCTTCACGCGCGGCATCGTCGGCAGGCGACGGCGCGCGCACCTGCACGGCGGCGGCGGGCTGATTGAGCGGCGTCGCCAGTGAGGCGGCCTTTTCGATCGCGGCCAGCATGTCGCCCTTGGTAACGCGGCCATCCTTGCCGGAGCCCGGAACGGTCGAGGCATCGATCCCGGATTCAGCGGAGAGCTTGCGCACCGACGGCGCCTGCGGCGCGTCGGCGGGTGGGGATTTCTGTGCGGGCGCAGGCGCGGCGGCGGCGGGCGCGGCAGACTTCGGCGGCTCAGCAGCCTTGGCCGGAGCCGCGGCGGGCTTGGCGCCGCCTGCGCCTGCCGTGATCTGTCCAAGCAGCGCGCCGACTGCGACGGTCTCACCGTCCTTGGCGATAATTTCATCGAGGGTGCCCGCGAACGGCGCGGGCACTTCGATGGTCACCTTGTCGGTTTCGAGTTCGACCAAGGGTTCGTCGACAGCGACGGCATCGCCGGCCTTCTTGAACCAGCGGCCGATAGTGGCCTCGGTGACGGACTCGCCCAATGTCGGAACGCGAATTTCAGCCATTTCTCTTTCCCCTTGCGTCGTGAACGGCTTCCTGTGCCGTCAGCGCCTCAAATCAAATCGTACTGGATGGAAATGCCCGCGATATGCGGGCATCCAATGGATCAACCGAGAGCTTCCTCGAGCAATGCTTTCAATTGCTGGAGATGCTTCGACATCAAACCGGTAGCAGTTGCGGCTGCGGCTGCGCGCCCGGCATAGCGCGGACGCTTGTGCGCCGAGCCGACCTGGTTGAGCACCCACTCGAGATACGGCTCGATGAAATGCCAGCCGCCCATGTTGCGGGGTTCTTCCTGGCACCAGACCACTTCGGCCTTCTTGAAACGTTCGAGCACCTGCACCAGCGCCTTGAGCGGCACGGGATAGAGCTGCTCGATGCGCAGCAGATAGATGTCGTCGGTGCCGCGCTTCTCACGCTCTTCGAGCAGATCGTAATAGACCTTGCCCGAGCAGATGACGACGCGGCGGATCTTGCCGTCTTCGGCGAGCTTGAATTCGCCGCCGGCCTCTGCATCGTCCAGCAGGATGCGATGGAACGAAGTGTTCGTCGCGAACTCCTCGAGCTTCGACACCGCGCGCTTGTTACGCAGCAGCGACTTCGGGGTCATGATGATCAGCGGCTTGCGGATCTCACGCTTGAGCTGACGGCGCAAGGCGTGGAAGTAGTTCGCAGGCGTCGTGAGGTTGGTGACCTGCATGTTGTCCTCGGCGCACATCTGCAGGAAGCGCTCCAGACGTGCCGAAGAGTGCTCCGGTCCCTGGCCCTCGTAGCCGTGAGGCAGGAGGCAGACGAGACCCGACATACGAAGCCACTTGCGTTCGGCCGACGAGATAAACTGGTCGAACACGACCTGCGCACCGTTGGCGAAGTCGCCGAACTGGGCCTCCCAGATCGTGAGCGCATTCGGCTCGGCGAGCGAGTAACCGTATTCAAAGCCGAGCACCGCTTCTTCGGACAACAGCGAGTTGATGACCTCGTAGTGACCCTGATTGTCGCCGAGATGATTGAACGGCGTGTAACGGCTTTCATCTTCCTGATCGAACAGTACCGAGTGCCGCTGCGAGAACGTGCCGCGCTCGGAATCCTGCCCCGAGAGACGCACACGATGACCTTCCTTGAGCAGCGTACAGAACGCCAGCGCTTCAGCGGTCGCCCAGTCGATGCCCTCGCCGTTCTCGATCGTCTTCAGACGATTTTCGAGGTAGCGCTGAACAGTGCGGTGAATGCGGAAACCGTCCGGCACCTTGGTGATCTTGCGGCCGATGTCCTTGAGTTCATCGATCGCAATGCCGGTATTGCCGCGGCGCGGATCTTCGCCGACCTCAGCCGACTTGAAGCCGGCCCACTTGCCGTCGAGCCAGTCGGCCTTGTTCGGCTTGTAGCCTGAACCGGCCTCAAGCTCCGCGTCGAGACGCGCACGCCAGTCGGCCTTGGCCTTCTCGACTTCGCCTTCGGTTATCACGCCGTCGGCAATCAGCCGCTTGGCATAAAGATCGAGCGTGGTGGGGTGGGTCGCAATCTTCTTGTACATCACCGGGTTGGTGAACCCCGGCTCATCGCCCTCATTGTGACCGTGGCGGCGATAGCAGAACATGTCGATGACGACAGGCTTGTGGAACTTCTGCCTGAATTCAATCGCGATCTTGGCCGCGAACACCACCGCTTCGGGATCGTCGCCGTTCACATGGAAGATCGGCGCGTCGATCATCTTGGCGACGTCGGACGGATACGGCGACGAGCGCGAGTAACGCGGATAGGTGGTGAAGCCGATCTGGTTGTTGACGATGAAGTGGATCGAACCGCCGGTGCGATAGCCCTTCAGGTCCGACAGCGCGAAACACTCGGCGACCACGCCCTGACCGGCGAAGGCCGCATCGCCGTGCATCAGCAGCGGCAGCACCGAAATGCGCTGATCCGGCGGATCGCCGTTCTGGTCTTCCTTCGCGCGCGCCTTGCCCAGCACCACTGGATCGACAATTTCGAGGTGGGAAGGATTTGCAGTCAGCGACAGATGAATCTTATTGCCGTCGAACTCGCGGTCCGAGGAGGCGCCGAGGTGATACTTCACGTCGCCTGAGCCTTCGACTTCATCCGGATTGGCCGAACCGCCCTTGAACTCGTGGAACAGCGCGCGATGCGGCTTGCCCATCACCTGGGTGAGCACGTTGAGACGGCCGCGATGCGGCATGCCGACCACGATATCGCGGACGCCAAGATTGCCGCCGCGCTTGATGATCTGTTCAAGCGCAGGAATCAGCGATTCGCCGCCATCGAGACCGAAGCGCTTGGTGCCGGTGAACTTGATGTCGCAGAACTTCTCAAACCCTTCGGTTTCGATCAGCTTCATCAGAATGGCGCGGCGGCCTTCGCGGGTGAAGCTGATTTCCTTGTCCGGGCCTTCGATGCGCTCCTGAATCCAGCTCTTCTGCGCCGGATTCGAGATATGCATGAATTCGACGCCGAGCGTCTGGCAGTAGGTGCGCTGACAGATCGCGACGATCTCGCGCAGCGTTGCAGTCTCGAGGCCGAGCACGTGATCGAGGAAAATCTTGCGATCAAAATCGGCGTCGGTGAATCCGTACGAACGCGGATCGAGTTCTTCGTGATCCTTCTGGCCCTCAATGCCGAGCGGATCGAGATTGGCATGGAAGTGACCGCGCATGCGGTAGGCGCGAATCAGCATCAGCGCGCGGACCGAATCGCGCGTCGCCTGATGAATATCCGCCGAAGTCAGGTTGCTGCCGGTGGCCTGCGCCTTGGCTGCGATCTTGTCGCCAACCACCTTCTCGACCCGCGCCCAGTTGCCATCGAGGGCAGAGGTCAGATCGTCATTTGGGGTGGCCGGCCAGTTGGCTTTTTCCCAGGACGGGCCCTGCGCGTTCTTCACAACGTCCGACGGCTGGTCCTTCAGGCTTTTGAAGAATTCCACCCAGTCCGGATCGACCGAGGACGGGTCCTTCTCGTAGCGGGCGTAGAGGTCGTCGATGTAGGTGGCGTTGGCGCCGTCGAGGAAGGAAGTGAGAGCGAAATTGGCATTCGCGTCCTGGCGAGACATGATTGCGTCCTGATGATTGCTATCGCGCGGGGAAATCGGGAGAAATCGCCCGATTTGGTATCGGCATCGTATATGGGCCGCACCTTTTACCCTATTTAGGGCAAAACTTCGCGCTGAAAAGAACCAAGGACTGAACTAGGCTTTCAACCTTTCGAGAAGAGTCGTTCCAAGCCGTGCAGGTGACGGAGAGACCGTAATCCCGGCAGCTTCCATGGCTGCGATCTTCGATTCGGCATCGCCCTTGCCGCCGGAGACGATGGCGCCGGCATGGCCCATACGGCGGCCCGGAGGTGCTGTGCGGCCCGCGATAAATCCGACCATCGGTTTCGACCGGCCGCGCTTGGCCTCGTCCTTGAGAAACTGCGCGGCGTCTTCTTCGGCTGAGCCGCCGATTTCGCCGATCATGATGATCGACTTGGTCTTCTCGTCCGCCAGGAACAGTTCGAGCACGTCGATGAATTCGGTGCCCTTGACCGGGTCGCCGCCGATGCCGACAGCCGAGGTCTGGCCGAGCCCGGCCTGGGTGGTCTGGAACACCGCTTCATAGGTCAGCGTGCCGGAGCGCGAGACGATGCCGACATTGCCAGGCTTGAAGATGTTGGCGGGCATGATGCCGATCTTGGATTCGCCGGCAGTGACGACGCCCGGGCAGTTCGGCCCGATCAGCCGCGACTTCGAGCCTGACAGGGAGCGCTTCACGCGCACCATGTCGAGCACCGGAATGCCTTCGGTGATGCAGACGATCAGCGGCACTTCCGCATCGATCGCTTCGCAGATCGCGTCAGCCGCGCCCGGCGGCGGGACATAGATCACCGACGCGTCGGCGCCGGTCTTCTCGCGCGCTTCAGAGACGGTGTCGAACACCGGCAGACCGAGATGCGTTGTGCCGCCTTTGCTCGGCGAGGTGCCGCCGACCATCTTGGTGCCGTAGGCGATCGCGCCTTCGGAATGGAAGGTGCCGTTCTTGCCGGTGAAGCCTTGGCAGATGACCTTGGTGTTCTTGTCGATCAGGACGGACATCGGCTTACTTTCCCTTCACGGCGTTGACGATCTTCTGCGCGGCGTCGTCGAGATCATTGGCGGACAGAACGTTGAGGCCGGACTCGTTGATGATCTTCTTGCCTTCCTCGACATTGGTGCCTTCGAGACGCACCACCAGAGGCACCTGAAGGCCAACCGTCTTCACCGCGGCGATAACGCCGCGCGCGATGACGTCGCACTTCATGATGCCGCCGAAAATGTTGACCAGAATGCCCTTCACGTTCGGATCGGCGGTGATGATCTTGAACGCCGCCGTGACTTTCTCTTCCGACGCGCCGCCGCCGACGTCGAGGAAGTTCGCCGGGCTTTCACCATACAGCTTGATGATATCGAGGGTGGCCATCGCGAGGCCCGCACCGTTCACCATGCAGCCGATGGTGCCGTCGAGCGCGATATAGGCGAGGTCATACTTCGACGCCTCGATTTCCTTGGCGTCTTCTTCCGTGGTGTCGCGCAGCGCGACGATGTCCGGATGACGATAAAGCGAATTGGAATCGAACGACATCTTGGCGTCGAGGCACTTCAGCTCGCCCTGCTTGGAGACGATCAGCGGATTGATCTCCAGCATCTCCATGTCCTTGGCGAGGAACGCCGTGTAGAGCTGCACCACCAGCTTTTCCGCCTGCTTGGCGAGATCGCCCTTGAGGCCGAGCGCCTGCGCCACGGTGCGGCCGTGATGGCCCATGATGCCGGTGGCGGGATCGACCGAGAACGTCACAATCTTGTCGGGCGTATCGTGCGCAACCTTCTCGATGTCCATGCCGCCTTCGGTGGACACCACGAACGCCACCCGCGACGTTTCGCGATCGACCAGCAGCGACAGATAGAATTCCTTCTCGATGTCCGAGCCGTCTTCGAGATAAAGGCGGTTGACCTGCTTGCCGGACGGGCCGGTCTGGATGGTCACCAGCGTTGCGCCGAGCATCTGCTGGGAGAATTCCTTGACCTCATCGACCGACTTGGCGAGACGCACGCCGCCCTTGTCGCCGGCCGACGCTTCCTTGAATTTTCCCTTGCCGCGGCCGCCGGCATGAATCTGGCTCTTCACCACCCACAACGGACCGCCAAGCTCCTTGGCTGCAGCTTCCGCTTCCGACGCCTTGAGAATCGGCACGCCGCGCGATACCGGCACACCGAATTCCTTCAGCACCGCCTTGGCTTGATATTCGTGGATATTCATGAATGGCCCCAGAGATCAAAGAAGGGATCGAAGAAGATACGGAAGAAATTTCAGCGTGTGACCCGAAGCAACGATCTGCGGATCACACGCTGATGACAGTGTGCTGCCTTACTTGCCGAGCAAATCCGGCGCGATCTTCTTGCAGGCGTCAACCAGACCCTGCACAGCGCCGACCGACTTGTCGAAACCTTCGCGGTCCTTGCCGGCCAGCTCGATCTCGACGATACGCTCGACACCCTTCGATCCGATGACAACCGGCACGCCGACATACATGTCCTTCACGCCGTATTCGCCGTTGAGATACGCGGCACAGGGCAGCACGCGCTTCTTGTCGCGCAGATAGCTTTCCGCCATCGCGATTGCGGACGCAGCCGGCGCATAGAACGCCGATCCGGTCTTGAGCAGGTTGACGATTTCCGCGCCGCCGTTGCGGGTACGATCGACGATCTCGTCGATACGGGCCTGCGAAGTCCAGCCCATCTTCACAAGATCAGGCAGCGGAATGCCGGCGACGGTGGAGTACTTGGTCAGCGGCACCATGGTGTCGCCGTGGCCGCCGAGCACGAAGGCGGTGACGTCTTCGACCGAAACGTTGAACTCGTCGGCGAGGAAATAGCGGAAACGCGCGGAGTCCAGTACGCCGGCCATGCCGACGACCTTCTTCTGCGGCAGGCCGCAGGCCTTCTGGAGCGCCCAGACCATCGCGTCGAGCGGGTTGGTGATGCAGATCACGAACGCGTCGGGGGCATACTTCTTGATGCCGGCGCCGACCTGCTCCATGACCTTCAGATTGATGCTGAGAAGATCATCGCGGCTCATGCCAGGCTTGCGCGGCACGCCGGCGGTGACGATCACCACGCTGGCGCCTTCGATCGCCTCGTAGGAGTTCGCGCCGGTGAAGTTGGCGTCGAAGCCGTCAACCGGCGAGGACTGTGCGATGTCGAGCGACTTGCCCTGGGGGATGCCTTCGGCGATGTCGAACATCACCACGTCACCCAGCTCCTTGAGCCCGACGAGGTGGGCGAGCGTGCCGCCGATCTGACCTGAACCAATCAAAGCAATCTTGTCACGCGCCATGGGAAATCTGTCCTTTGATGTCGACGGTATAGAGGGTGGGAAAACTCTGGGAGGCTGGTTAGACCTTTCGCGGCAAGCGTTCAAGTCGCCGTTCGCTCAATCGCGCACCACCGCCCAATACGAGGGCAATATCGGCTGCTTTCTTGTTGGGCTTTCGAAAGGTCTTGAGCCGAAACATAAAGCGAACCCTTTTCAGGTCTCGACCAAGCCGGTGGTCGAACCGCTGGCGGACGAGTCGCTGCGGCCATGAGGCAGCGCGAGGTAGGATTCCGAGCCCATCTCAATTAGCCGCGACGAGGTACGTTTGAATTCATTGGCCTCGACCCCCTCGGTCGCGGTGTAAAGCGACAGGGGATCGGTCTCCGCCGACGCCATCAGTTTCACGGCATTGTCGTAAAGCGTGTCGATCAGCGTGATAAAGCGCTTGGCGTAATTGCGCTGCGGGTACTGCATCGCCGGAATCCGGTCGATGATCAGCGTGTGATAATCATGCGCAAGGCGCAGATAGTCCGATGCGCCAAGCGGCTTCTCGCACAGGTCCGCGAACGTAAATCGCGCGACGCCGTGCGCCGAATGCGGAACGTGCAGCACGTGTCCCTTGATGGTGATGTCGCGCGGATGATCCGCGGCGCCGCCGGTGAGTTTGCTCCACGCCTTGTCGAGCGCGGCGTCCGCGCTCGCATCGGCAGGCACCAGCCACATCTTGATGCCGGCGAGTTTTTCCAGGCGGAAATCGGTGCGCGCATCGAGCCGCAACACCTCCATACGATCCGTCAGTTGCGCGATAAACGGCAGAAACAACGCGCGGTTCAAACCGCCCTTGTAGAGATCGTCGGGCGCGACATTCGATGTCGCCACGACCACGGTCCCCAGTTCAAACAGCCGGCTGAACAGGCGCCCGAGGATCATGGCGTCGGCGATGTCGGTGACGTGAAATTCGTCGAAGCATAGCAGCCACGCTTCCTCGAAAATCGATTGCGCGGTCAGCCGCACCGGATCGGTGTCGGCAATTTCCTGGCGCGAGATCTTCTGGCGGAAACCGTGTATCCGCTCATGAACATCGGCCATGAATTCGTGAAAGTGCGCGCGGCGCTTGTGCGCGACCGGACTGTCGTTGAAGAACAGGTCCATCAGCATGGTCTTGCCGCGCCCGACCTCGCCATGGATGTAGAGACCCCGCAACGGGACCGCATCCTTGTCGGCGAACAGGCGCTGCAGCAGCCCTCCGCCACGGCCCGGACGGTAGCCCGCCAGTCTCGCTTCGAGCGCGGAGAAGGCCTCTACAGCCTGCGCCTGCGCCGGATCGGCTTCGATGGTGCCAGCGGCAACCAGAGCCTGATAGTGCCGGCGGAACGTGGCGGGAGACGGAGCGTTCATGGCCCGCTACCGGCCAGAACGACACGGAAAATGCAAGACTACAAAGGTGCCGAAAGCTCTCTATGCGCTCAGCGCATAGGCATCCTCGACGACATATGGCCCACCGCCCACCGACGCCCGTGACGAGAACAGCACGAACCGGGAGGCCATGAAACTGCGGGTCGGGAAATAGCCGCGCACCGACAGATAGTCTGCCACGTCCTGATTGGAGGCGTCCCGCAGCCGCGCGAGCGTGACATGGGGGATGAATTTGCGGCCCTCGGGGTCGAAACCGAACCGCTGCATAAGCCGCTCCAGTTCCGCCTGCAACTCCATCAGGGGGCGGCTTGGTACAACCGATGCCACGACCGCCCGCGGTTTCTTGCCGCCGAAGCTGGACAGGCCCTGCAACGCGACCTCGAACGGCTTGCGGTTGATCCGCTCAAGCGTCGAAGCGATCTCGTTGGCCGCGGGGCCATCGATATCGCCGATGAAGCGTAGCGTGACGTGATAATTTTCGGGATCGATCCAGCGGGCGCCTGGCAGACCCCCGCGTAAGCTCGAGAGCGTCTGGCCGATATCCGGGGGGATTTCCAGCCCGGTGAACAAGCGCGGCATCACGAATCTCCTCGATGCAAAAGAGGATCACGAATCACCTGAGGTCTTTTTTACCGCAGCACGATGACAGTGCGAAGCGACCATCGCGTGATCGAACGATAATTCCTCAGGGCTTGCCCAGTTGCGACGCACGGTCCTTCAGAAAAGCCTCCACCGTCGGCAAAATCCGCTCCACCACCACGTCGACACCCGCCGCTGTCGGATGCAGTCCGTCCGGCTGCGTCAGCTTCGCCTCGGTGGCCACGCCATCGAGAAAGAACGGATACAGCGGGACTTTGTGGCTCTTGGCGAGTTCGGGATAAATGCTGTTGAACTTTGCTGTGTACTCCGCGCCGTAGTTTGGCGGCGCGTACATTCCGCACAACAAGACGGCAATGTTGCGCGCCTTGAGTTTCGTCAGGATGTCGTCGAGCGCACCGCGCGCCACTTTGGGATCGACGCCGCGCAGCGCGTCGTTGGCGCCGAGCTCCACGATCACAGCTTCCGTGCCGGGCGGGATCGACCAGTCGAGCCGGGCGAGCCCACCGGTCGTGGTGTCGCCGGACACGCCCGCGTTATGGATGTCGGTGGCGATGCCCCTCTCGCTCAGGGCTTTCTGCAACCGCACCGGAAACGCCGCCGAGGCCGGAAGGCCAAAGCCCGCGGTCAGGGAATCGCCCAGAACAGCAAGCTTGATCGGCTTCACATCTTTGACATCTGGTTGGACAGAAGCCGTTTGAGCCGAGGCCGGCCCCGACATCGCCATCATTGCCCCCGTTGCTGCGACGATGAACACACGCAAGAGCCTCTCGACCGCGCCGCCGAAACCCCCATATGAATGATCCATGGACAGTCTCATTGAACCCTCAAAGCGCGCCGGTCTCGAACCGGACACCATTTCCATTTCCAACGTCAATCTCTCATTAGGCAGCGGGGCCGCACGCGTTCACATCCTCAAGGATGTCGACCTACGGGTCGCGCCCGGTGAAGCCGTCGGGCTGATCGGACCGTCGGGATCGGGCAAGTCCACACTCCTGATGGTGATGGCGGGGCTTGAACGTCCTGACAGCGGAGAGGTGGTGGTCAACGGCGTCTCGTTCAATGCCCTCGACGAAGACGGCCTCGCACGATTCCGTGGCCGCCATGTCGGCATTGTGTTCCAGTCGTTTCATCTGATCCCGACCATGACCGCACTTGAGAACGTCGCGGTGCCGCTTGAACTCGCAGGCCGCGCCGACGCGAATGCGCGTGCCGCGCAGGAACTTGCAGGCGTCGGTCTCGGCGAGAGACTGCACCACTATCCCTCGCAGCTCTCGGGTGGCGAACAGCAGCGTGTCGCCCTGGCGCGCGCGATGGCGCCCGATCCCGCCATCCTGGTGGCCGACGAACCCACCGGCAATCTGGACGAGTCCACCGGCAAACAGATTGTCGATCTTCTGTTCGCCAAGCATCTCGAGCGCGGCATGACCCTCGTTCTGGTGACACACGACGCCGCGCTGGCGCAGCGCTGCGACCGTGTGGTGCGATTGCGCTCGGGCCGCATCGACGGACCAGCCACAGACCGGCACTGGATCGAGACGGCATCGCGATGAGCGAAATCGCGGACACCGCACCGCGCAGCGGCTCCCTGGCACTGGCGATCCGTTACGCGCTGCGCGAATTGCGAAGCGGCCTGCGCGGCTTTTACGTTTTCGTGGCCTGCATTGCGCTTGGCGTGATGGCGATTGCCGGCGTTGGATCGGTGGCCGGAAGCCTCAGCGAAGGACTGGACCATCAGGGCCGCACGCTACTCGGCGGCGACGTGTCCTTCGCGCTGATCCAGCGCGAGGCCTCCAGGGAGGAACGCGCTTTCCTTGATGCGCGCGGCAAGATTTCGGTCGCGGCGATCATGCGCGGGATGGCGCGCTCGGCCAAAGGCGAGTTCGCACTGGTCGATCTGAAAGCAGTCGACGCGAACTATCCGATGCTCGGCGACGTGACCCTCGCGCCGAACATGCCGATGAGCGAATTGCTGGCGCAGCGTGACGGCGCATTCGGTGCAGGCGCCGACGCCATCATGCTGGCGCGGCTTGGCCTCAAGGTCGGCGACCGGGTGACTGTCGGCAACGCCACGTTCGACATTCGCAGCGTCGTGGAAGCCGAGCCGGACAAACTCTCGGGCGGCGTCGGCCTCGGTCCCCGATTCCTGATCAGCGAAGACGCGCTGCGCGCCACCGGTCTGTTGCAACCCGGCACGCTGGTGCGCTGGACCTATCGCGTGAAGCTCCCGGATACCTCGGTCGACGATCGTGCAACGCAATCCCTGATCGACGAAGCGCAGAAAGTCCTCCCGGAAGCCGGCTGGGAGGTCCGCAGCCGCGGCAATGCCTCGCCGCAGCTCGAGCGCAGCATCACCCGTTTCACGCAGTTCCTCACCCTGGTCGGACTCGCGGCCCTGCTGGTCGGCGGCGTCGGCGTCGCCAATGCGATCAAGAGCCATCTCGATGAGCGGCGCGATGTGATCGCGACTTTCAAGGCCCTCGGCGCCACCGGCCGCGAGGTGTTCACGATTTACCTGACGCAGGTGATGGTGCTGGCGATCCTTGGATCGCTGATCGGCCTCGCCATCGGTGCGTCGCTTCCCTTCGTCATCGTCGGCGCGTTCGGAAAGATCCTGCCGCTTCCGGTGGAAGCGACATTCCATATCGGCGAACTGGCATTGTCGTTTCTCTACGGCCTCCTGACCGCGCTCGCATTCGGACTATGGCCGCTCGGCCGTGTCCATGACGTGCCGGTCGCCGCGCTGTTCCGCGAAGGCGTGACATCGGAATTCCATTGGCCGCGTCGGCGCTATCTCGTGCTGATGGCTGCCGTCATCGCGACACTGGTGTCGGTTGCGATCGGCCTCGCCTACGACAAGCGTGTTGCCACCGTGTTCGTCGTCTCGTCGGTCGCCGTGTTCGCCGTGCTGCGCGTCATCGCGTCGTTGCTGATGACGCTGGCAAAAAATCTGCCGCGTCCACGCTTGACGATGCTGCGGCTTGCCATCGCCAACATTCATCGCGCCGGCGCTCTGACGCCATCGGTCGTGATGTCGCTCGGACTCGGCCTCGCTGTGCTGGTCACAATCACCCAGATCGACGGCAACCTGCGGCGGCAGTTCATGGCGGCGCTGCCCGAGCACGCGCCCTCGTTCTATTTCATCGATATTCCCGCCGCGGAGGCCACCCGGTTTGGCGACTTCCTGAAACAGAGAGCCCCGCAGGCCAACGTGGAAACCGTGCCGATGCTGCGCGGACGCATCGTCGCCGCCAAGGGGATCAAGGCCGAAGACCTCAAGCCCTCGAACGATGCCGCATGGGTGCTGCAAAGCGACCGCGGCCTGACCTACACCGGCGAAGTGCCCCGCGGCTCGAAAGTCGTCGAAGGCACCTGGTGGGACGAAAACTACAGCGGCCCGCCGCTGGTTTCGCTGGAAAAGAAGATCGCCGACGGTCTCGGCATCAAGGTCGGCGACGACATCACCGTAAACGTGCTCGGCCGCGACATCACCGCGAAGATCAGCAATCTCCGGACAGTGGACTGGCAAAGTCTCGGCATCAATTTCGTCCTGGTCTATTCGCCGAAAGCCTTCGCCGGCGCACCCCATACCGATATCGCGACCCTGACGGAGGCCACCTCCACACCCGCAAGCGATGCGAAGCTCATCAAGGAGGTCGCTGCCGCGTTTCCGATGGTGACAAGCGTCCGGGTGCGCGAGGCACTCGATTCAATCGGAAAGGTCGTGACCAATCTCGTGCTGGCGATCCGGGGCGCCAGTTCGGTGACCCTCGTATCGGCCATCCTCGTGCTGGGCGGCGCGCTCGCCGCAGGGCATCGGCACCGGGTCTATGACGCAGTCATTCTCAAGACGCTCGGCGCCACCCGGGCGCGGCTGCTGGGGGCCTATGCGCTGGAATATCTGCTGATCGGCCTGGCCACGGCGGTGTTCGGAGTAGCGGCCGGATCGATCGCAGCATGGCAGATCGTGACCCGGCTGATGACCCTGAGCTTCGTCTGGCAGGCGGGCAGCGCCGCCGTTGTGGTGCTGGCGGCGCTTGCCGTTACAGTGGGGCTCGGGCTGGCCGGAACATTACTGGCGCTTAACCAAAAGCCCGCTACCGTGCTGCGAAACTTATGACAATTTGTAGCAGCGAAATAGCAGGTTTTGCGACATTCAGCCGCGCGCCCATGCTTGCGTCGAGTGTGTTAGTTTCCCACATACCGAGCGGGTTCAGAATCCGAATTGATACCATCCAGGGATGGGCTCATAATCGGGGTTCTGGGACAAACTTATAGCTGGCGGCGCAGACCCTTCGCTTTCGCCAGACAACCACGGGGTTTCGACCATGTCGGACTTGGACCGCAACTATACGTCACCTTTCGGCCGGGCCGCCGGGCGCGTTGACGCCGCGACCGTCGATGCCGGTCTGCGCTCGTACATGCTTAAGATCTACAACTACATGGCGATCGGCCTGGCCATCACTGGCCTTGCCGCTCTCGGCGTGTACATGGGCGCCGTCACGCCCGACGCTTCTGCAGCCGCGGGCCGGATCGGCAAGCAGTACCTGACGTCATTCGGCGTCGCGATGTTTGTCAGCCCGTTAAAGTGGGTGTTCATCCTCGCGCCGCTCGTGATGGTGTTCGCCATTTCGTTCGGCATCAACCGCCTGAAGCCCGCAACCGCTCAGCTTCTGTTCTGGGTATTCGCGGCGCTGATGGGCATCTCGCTGTCGTCGATCTTCCTGGTCTACACGCACACCTCGATCGTGCGGGTGTTCTTCATCACGGCTGCCTCGTTTGGTGCGCTGAGCCTCTACGGCTACACCACCAAACGTGACCTGACCGGGATGGGATCGTTCCTGATGATGGGCCTGTTCGGCATCATCCTCGCCAGCCTGGTGAACCTGTTCATCGCTAGCACGATGTTGCAGTTCATCGTCTCGGTGATCGGCGTGCTGGTGTTCGCCGGCCTCACCGCCTGGGACACCCAGCGCCTGAAGAACGATTACATCTACGGCTACGCCAGCCAGGGTGGCGACGTGGCGGAGCGCGCGGCAATCACCGGCGCACTGTCGCTCTACCTTAACTTCATCAACCTGTTCACGCTGCTGCTGCAGCTCCTTGGACAGCGCGACTAGATCTGATCGTGGCTGATCAGTGAACTCTTGAAAGCCCCGGCCAAAAGCCGGGGCTTTTGTTTTGCGGTCCTTCGCTGATAGGACTGCGGGGCTTCACCGCTCCGGCACCATTCTCTGCGATCGACATGCCCCAGCTTCATATCCGGCCCGCTGCCGTCACCGACCTCCCCGCGATCACGGCGATCTATCGTCATGCGGTTCTCCGCGGCACCGCGACTTTCGAACTCGACCCGCCCGATCTTGCCGAAATGACACGACGCTACGAAGCACTGGCGGCGGCCGGCTTCCCGTATCTGGTGGCGGTCATGGAAGACATCGTCGTCGGCTATGCCTATGCCGGACCCTACCGGCCCCGTCCGGCCTATCGGTTCACAGTCGAAAACTCCGTGTATCTCGATCCTGCGGCGCAGGGACGGCGCATCGGCACGCGGCTGATGCAGGACCTGATTGCCGCGTGCGAAGATCGCGGCTACCGGCAGATGATCGCCGTAATCGGTGATTCCGCCAACGCCGCCTCGATTGGCGTCCATGCCCGCGCCGGATTCGAAATGATCGGCACGCACCCCAGCGTCGGGTTCAAGTTCGGCCGCTGGCTCGACACGGTGATGATGCAGCGCGCCCTGGGCGAGGGCGGCGAGACGACGCCAAAAGATTAATCAAACCAGCGCGAGCTTGCGATCGATCACCAGCAGAACGCGATCAAGCTCATGGCCGCGGCGCAGAATCTGTCCGCTGGCGGCAATCACGCTGTACGCACCCTGCTTGCGGGCGAGCCGCGGGTCCTTTTCGATCCGGTAGATCGGGACCTCCGACGCGCGGCGAAAAATCGAAAACACCGCGCGGTCTTTCAGAAAATCAATCGCATAGTCGCGCCACTCACCGTCGGCGACCATGCGTCCGTAGAGATTCAGAATGCGATTAAGTTCGACGCGATTGAACGTTACGGTCTGGGGCGGGAGCGGCGCAGTGCTGCGCTCCAGCCCCCTGCTCTCGCTCGGATCGATATCGCCCGACATTGAACTCATCGGCGCCTCCTGTCACGCAGGTGACATGATCGCCCCGTCTGGCCACGCCTGCAAGTCTGATTTCAGGCGTATCCGCTGTCCGTTTCAGGAGCAAAGGCATCACGCGGACGTCAGGCAAAATCATAATGCCGCCCGAATTCGGCCCATCCCCCGCCGTGCTGGGCTGCGATCAAAAGGAAACTGCGTTGACCCGGTCCTTTCGGCACCGGATTCCTCAGCCCCCAGCCCCCCGGGGTCGTCAGGATCGGGTCTAACTCTTCGCAGTAAACTGGATCCCCAATCCTTCGGCCGGCGCAAGCTGGCCGTTTTTGTTTTGGCGATCTCGTTGAGAGACGACCGTGCAGCCGCGAGCAATCGCTGCCGGCAGCGCATCATCCAAAATTTTTTGAATCAGTTCAGCGACGTAAAGGCCGCACCAAGCATCGGGCCGGGCTTGTCGCGATTGCCGTCCTGAATATAGACCGCTGCGGCATCGACGCCATCGCGCGTGATGTTTTCGAGCGGTACGGACCAACTGCCCGCCTTGCCGTTCCAGTCACCGACCTTCAGCACGTTACGCACCACGTTGTGATACGTGATCTGCTGTCCGCGATTCTCACCGCGTGAGATGGTGATCGGAACCGCTTTCGACACGGCGCAAATCCAGATCTCGCCGCTCCTGCCGCTACCTTCCGCCACCGATACTTTGATCTGTCCGCCAGACTGCGTCATCGTCACAGGGACCGACATCACGCCGTCGTTGTTCTGCGTCCTCTTCGTGGCGTTCTCGATTGCCGCGCGATCGCTGCCAAGAACGTTTGTCGTGCCGTTGACGACGGCCTGTGGCGTGTAGACGCCGCGGTCGCCGCGTGCATGCGAGTAGGCTTTCTGACGCGCACTGAACCGCGAATCCGCCAGCGTGTCCTTCCAGCCGAGATAATCCCAATAATCGATCGGCAAACTGAGCGCGATCACAGAGGGATCCTGCGCCAGCTCACCGAGCACCTTGTCCGCGGGCGGACAAGACGAACATCCCTGAGAGGTGAAGAGTTCAACGACTGCGCGCGGATCTGCGCATACCGGTGTGATGACGGTAAAGATCGCGCAAACGCCCAGCGTGCGCGACAGCCGCGAGGCGATTGCACCGGCCCTTGTCGGTATCGAAACTGGCAAATCAGACATCCCGTCTGCCCCCACGATGCATGATGCCTCCTCACCAAGAAGGCGGCCCCTTGATAGGCCGCCCCCTGGTAGCTCGCTACTCACTTCGCGGTGAGGCTGTTCACGGATGCGTTTCCAGACCGCATGTTACGCGGCCAGATTGCGCAGCACGTACTGGAGAATGCCGCCATTCCGGTAGTATTCAAGCTCATCGAGCGTATCGATACGGCAAAGCAGCGACACTTGCTTCTGCGAGCCGTCCGAAGACACGATCTCCGCCGTTAACTTCTGACGCGGCTTGAGATCACCCTGAAGGCCGCGAATCGTGACCTTCTCGTCGCCCTTCAAACCGATCGACTGCCACGACTCGCCCTGCTCGAACGTCAGCGGGAGCACGCCCATACCGACGAGGTTCGAGCGATGGATGCGCTCGAAGCTCTGGGTGATCACGGCGCGCACGCCAAGCAGGCGCGTTCCCTTGGCGGCCCAGTCGCGCGACGAGCCGTTGCCGTATTCGGCGCCGGCGAACACCACGAGCGGCACCTGCTCGGCCTGATACTTCATCGCGGCATCGTAGATCGACATCTGCTCGCCGTCGGGCCAGTGCTTGGTCAGACCGCCTTCAGGAACGTTGCCGTCGGCGCCCTTCAACATGAAGTTCTTTATACGGATGTTGGCGAACGTGCCGCGCATCATCACTTCGTGGTTGCCGCGGCGCGTACCGTACTGGTTGAAGTCGGCGGGCCGCACCTGGTGCTCGGACAGATACTTGCCGGCGGGCGAGGTCAGCTTGATCGAACCGGCCGGAGAGATGTGGTCGGTGGTGATCTTGTCGCCGAACATCGCAAGGATGCGCGCATCGAGCACGTCCTTGATAGGCTCGGGCTTCATCTTCATGCCCTCGAAGTACGGCGGGTTCTGCACATAGGTCGAGCTCATGTTCCAGGCATAGGTGTCGCTGGTCACGGTCTTGATCTTGCGCCAGTTGGTGTCGCCCTTGAACACGTCGGCATACTTCTTCTTGAAGATCGTCGAAGTGACGTACTTCTTGATGAAGGCATTGATCTCCTTCGTGGTGGGCCAGATGTCTTTCAGATAAACGGGCTTGCCGTCCTTGCCGGTGCCGATCGGCTCGACATCGAGATTCTTCGTCACCGTGCCAGCCAGTGCATGGGCGACAACCAGCGGCGGCGAGGCGAGATAGTTCGCCTGCACGTCGGGCGAGACGCGGCCTTCGAAGTTGCGGTTACCCGAGAGCACGGCGGCGGCAACGATGCCGTTGTCGTTGATAGCCTTCGATATCTCTTCCGGCAGCGGGCCGGAATTGCCGATGCAGGTGGTGCAGCCGAAACCGACAAGGTTGAAGCCGACCTTGTCGAGATCCTTTTGCAGACCGGAATCCGCGAGATACCCGGCAACCACCTGGCTGCCCGGTGCAAGCGAGGTCTTCACCCATGGCTTCGCCTTGAGACCCTTTGCAGCGGCCTTACGGGCCAGAAGACCCGCAGCGATCAGCACGCTGGGGTTGGAGGTGTTGGTGCAGGAGGTGATAGCGGCAATCACCACATCGCCGTGGCCCAGATCTTCCTTGCGGCCCTCGACCGGGAAGCGCGCATTGTGATCCGTCGGCTTCTTGTATTCGTTGGTCAGTGCATCGTCGAAAAGGCTGGCAACCGTCGGCAGCGCGACACGGCCTTCCGGACGCTTCGGACCGGCAAGCGAGGGCACCACATCGGCGAGATTGAGAGTCAGAAGCTCGGTGAACACTGGATCCGGCGACTTCGATGTGCGGAACAGGCCCTGCGCCTTGGCATACTTTTCAACCAGCGCGACGCGCGCCGAAGCACGGCCCGAGGTCTTGAGATAATCGAGCGCGGCCTTGTCGACCGGGAAGAAGCCGCAGGTCGCGCCATATTCCGGCGCCATGTTCGCTATGGTGGCCTTGTCGGCAACCGAGAGATGATCGAGGCCGGCGCCGAAAAACTCGACGAACTTGCCGACCACGCCGAGCTTGCGCAGCATCTGGGTGACGGTGAGAACGAGGTCGGTCGCGGTGACACCTTCCTTAAGCTGGCCTTCGAGCTTGAAGCCGACCACATCCGGCAGCAGCATGGAGAGCGGCTGGCCGAGCATGCAGGCTTCGGCTTCAATGCCGCCGACGCCCCAGCCGAGAACCGCAAGACCGTTGACCATGGTGGTGTGCGAGTCGGTGCCGACCAGCGAATCCGGATAGGCAACTTCAAAGGTGGCGGTCTTCTTGCCGACGGTCATCTTCTCCTTCTTGGTCCAGACCGTCTGGGCCAGATATTCGAGATTGACCTGATGGCAGATGCCGGTGCCGGGCGGCACCACGGAGAAATTCGAGAACGCCTTCTGGCCCCACTTCAGGAATTCGTAACGTTCCTGGTTCTGCTTGTACTCTTCCGCGACGTTCTTGCCGAAAGCCTTGTTGTCACCGAAGAAGTTCACGATCACCGAGTGATCGATCACGAGATCGACGGGGACCAGCGGGTTGATCTTTTCCGCATCACCGCCGAGCGACTTCATTGCGTTGCGCATGGCGGCGAGATCGACCACCGCAGGCACGCCGGTGAAGTCCTGCATCAGCACGCGCGCGGGGCGGAATGCGATTTCGTGTTCGAGGGTCTTCTTGCTCGCCCACTTCGAGAACGCGACGATGTCCGCCTTGGTGACAGTGCGGCCGTCTTCGTTGCGCAGCATGTTCTCGAGCAGCACCTTCATCGAGTACGGCAGCTTCGAAATGCCCTTGAGGCCGTTCTTTTCAGCGGCAGGCAGGCTGTAATACACGTACGTCTTGGCGCCGACCTTGAGGGTTTTCTGGCACTTAAAGCTGTCGAGTGAGGGCATGTGAACGATCCCAGTTCAAAAAGTTAGAGACACCCGGCAAAAGGTATCGGGACACCGTCAAGAGCGAAGGAATCAGGGTTGAACCGTGCTGTTTCCGGCGGCTGATTGTGTGCTGCACCAAGTTCCGGTTTTATAGAATCTTTCCAGTCTGTCCACCACACCCGCTATGGATTGTCCGCTTCTCATGCCTGCCACGACTGGAACCGCAGCACCCTGTCACAAGCCATCGGTCAATCCGTTATGAGGCTTACAGGTCAGGGTCTGGAATGCGTCAGGGGCGGGCGAAGCATCTTTTCCGGTCTCGATTTTGAGGTTCCTGCGGGGCAGGCGCTGGCGGTGACCGGAATCAACGGAGCCGGCAAGTCGTCGCTGCTGCGGATCATCGCGGGGCTGCTTCCGGCCGCCGGCGGTGCGATGACGCTGGAGGGCGGCGAGGCAGAGCTGACGCTGCCCGAGCAGGCGCATTACCTCGGCCACCGCGACGCACTGAAGCCGTCTCTTACGGTGCTGGAAAATCTCGATTTCTGGCGGAATTTCCTCGGCGGCGAGGCCATCGACGGCACCGCCAGCCTCGAGGCCGTCGGCCTCGGCCATGCCGCCCATCTGCCGTCAGCATTTCTGTCGGCCGGACAGCGACGCCGCCTGTCGATTGCCCGGCTGATCGCGGTCAACCGCCCCGTCTGGCTGCTGGACGAGCCAACTTCCGCCCTCGACACCTCCGGTCAGGCCATGGTTGCCGATCTGATGGGCGCTCATTTGCGCAGCGGCGGAATCATTCTCGCCGCAACCCATGGACCGCTCGGCATTCCCACGCACGAATTGCGGATCGGCGGTGACGCGTGAGCGCTCTGGCTGCACTCGTTCGCCGTGACATCGCCGTTGCGCTGCGCGCCGGCGGCGGCGCGCTGATCGGCGTGCTGTTTTTCGTCTCGGTCGTGGTGGTGATACCGTTCGCCCTCGGCCCCGATCTGGCTTTGCTCAAGCGCATCGGCCCCGCCATTCTCTGGCTCGGCGCAATGCTGGCAAGCCTGCTGACACTGGATCGGCTGTTCACCGCCGATCAGGACGACGGGTCGCTCGATCTGATCGTGATGAGCCGCATACCGCTGGAATTGAGCTGCGCGGCGAAGGCGCTGGCGCATTGGCTGGCGGCCGGCGTGCCGCTGATCGTGGCGACGCCGATCATCGGCATCCTGCTCAATCTCGACGCCGACGCCACGTTCGCGGTCGCGCTGACACTCTTGGTCGGAACACCCGCGCTGACATTTACCGGCATGATCGGGGCTGCGCTGGCCGTGACCCTGCGGCGCGGCGGATTGCTGCTTGCGGTGGTGGTGTTGCCGCTGTCGATACCGGTGCTGATTTTCGGCGTCGCGGCCTCGAATGCGGCCATCGACAAACCTGGTGCATTCGGCACGCCGTTCTCGATCCTGTGCGCGCTGTCGCTGGTCAGCCTTGTGGTTGGCCCGTTCGCCGCCGCGGCCAGCCTGCGGCAGGGCCTCGACTGATGCGATATTGCGCCCGATCAACTCTCGCGGAACTGCGCTGCGGTAACACTTGCGCGCATTGCCTGCCGCGCTTGTCACGATTATCAGGAACGCCATGAGCCTCATCGACCTCGCCAATCCCACACGGTTCCTCGCATTGACCGAGCGCGTGCTGCCCTGGCTGGCCGCAGCGACCGCGATCCTGCTCGCAATAGGCCTTTATCAATCAGCCATGGCGCCTGACGATTACCAGCAGGGCGCGACGGTGAAGATCATGTTCATCCACGTGCCGAACGCGTGGCTGTCAATGTTCGTCTGGGGCGTCATGAGCGTGGCCGCGCTCGGCACACTGGTGTGGCGGCATCCGCTGGCGGATGTTGCAGCGAAGGCTGCCGCTCCGATTGGCGCAGCTTTTACATTTCTCGCGCTGGTCACCGGCTCGCTGTGGGGCCGTCCGATGTGGGGCACCTACTGGGAATGGGACGCGCGGCTCACTTCAGTATTGATCCTGTTCCTGATGTATCTCGGCATCATGGCGCTGTGGCGCGCGGTGGAAGATCCCTCGCGCGCGGCCCGCGCCGCCGCGATCCTCACGCTGGTCGGCGCGATCAATATTCCGATCATCAAGTTTTCGGTCGACTGGTGGAACACCTTGCATCAGGGCGCATCAGTGATCCGCGCAGGCGGTCCGAGCATGGACCGCGTGTTTCTGATCCCGCTGCTGATCATGGCCGTCGCCTTCTCATTGCTGTTCCTGACGCTGCATCTGGCCGCGATGCGCAATGAAGTGCTGCGGCGGCGGGTGCGAACCCTGCAGATGATGCAAGCCAGCCGGCAGGCGGCGTGACCACGATGTCCCTTCTCACGTCGCTCGGTCCATACGCCTCCTTCATCGTCACGTCCTATGCGCTGGTCGCGTTCGTCGTCGTGGCCCTCATCGTCTGGATCGCGCTCGACTTCCGGCGCCAGACGCAGACGTTGCGTAAACTCGAAGCCAGCGGCATCACCCGCCGCTCGGCGCAACCGCCCGGCAAACCATCGTGAGCAATGAGGGCGCAACGCGGCGGCAATCCCGCTCATGGCTGGTGGCGCTGCCGCTGGTCGCCTTCGCCGTGCTGGCCGGGCTGTTCTGGTTCAGGCTCGGGTCGGGCGATCCGGCACGGATTCCATCGGCCTTGATTGGCCGCCCCGCGCCGCAGACAGGTCTCCCTCCGCTCGAAGGGCTGATCGCCGGCGGCGAACAGGTGCCGGGCCTCGATCCCGCGGCATTCAAGGGACAGGTCAGTGTCGTCAATGTCTGGGCCTCGTGGTGCGTGCCATGCCACGATGAAGCGCCGCTGCTGCTGCAGCTCGCGCAGGACAAGCGCATCCGCATGATCGGCATCAACTACAAGGATGCGCAGGACAACGCCCGGCGCTTCCTTGGGCGCTACGGCAACCCGTTCAATGCCGTCGGCGTCGACGCCAATGGCCGGGCGTCGATCGAATGGGGCGTCTACGGCGTGCCGGAGACGTTCGTGATCGGCCGCGACGGGACCATTTCCTACAAGCTGATTGGACCGGTGACGCCGGAGAATTTCGAGCGGTTGCTGAAGGCCGAGATCGAGAAAGCACTGCGCGCCAGACCCTGATTGGGGTCGGCAGCCACCGAAAATAATTTTGCGCTTTTATCTGCCGTTCATTTTGGAGCCATGGCGCAGCCACGAATTCGAACATACGCTATGGGTGTTGCAATCACTGTCCTGGAGGGACACCCATGCGTTATATGAAACTTGCTTCATTGACTGCCGCGACCCTTGCGCTCGGCCTGCTCGCGTCCTCGCCGTCGTTCTCGCAGGCGACCCAGCCGGCCGGATCCGACAAGATGGCGCCCGCGAAAATGGCTCCCGCACCGAAGGCCGACAAGATGGCTCCGGCTGCAAAGGAACCCAAGGCAGCCCCGAAGGCCGACCTGCTCGACATCAATTCGGCAAGCGCGGATGAACTGAAGGCGCTCAAGGGCATCGGCGACGCTTACTCGGCCGCGATCATCAAGGGTCGCCCGTACAAGGGCAAGGACGAACTTGTGCAGAAGAAGATCGTGCCTGAGAAGACCTACGCCGAAATCAAGGACAAGATCATCGCGAAGCAGAAGTAATCCTGCTCTTCGTGACATGATCCAGCGAAACGCACCGGCGGCAATGCCGGTGCGTTTTTCTTTTTCATCATTGCGAGCGAAGCGAAGCAATCCACTCTTGGAAACAAAGCTGGATTGCTTCGTCGCTGACGCTCCTCGCAATGACGGATTACACTAGCCCTTCGTAATATCGCCGCGTTCGATGTCGCCGGCCTCGTCGGTCGCAGGCGCGATGCTGAAGCGCTTGATCAGTGGCGTCTGCGCCATGGCAAAGATCGCGGTGATCGGGATCACGCCGAACGCCTTGAACGACACCCAGAAATCCGTGCTCTGGGTGCGCCAGATAATCTCGTTCAGCACCGCCATGCCCGCAAAGAAAAACATCCAGCGGATGGTCAACAGCCGCCAGCCGGGTGGCGTGAGGTTGAACATCTGGTCAAACATGATCGCGATGAAGGAACGGCCCATCAACAATCCGATCCCAAGCGTGGCGGCAAACAGCGCATAGATGATGGTCGGCTTGACCTTGATGAACATTTCGTCGTGGAAGAACAGCGTCAGCCCGCCGAACACCAGCACGATGACGGCTGTGACGATTGCCATCAACGGCACATGCTTTGTGACAATGTAGGACGCGGCAATTGCCGCGACGATCGCAACCATGAATGCACCGGTGGCGACGAACAGCCCGAACTTCGCGTTGGCTCCAAAAAAAATCACCAGCGGGCCGAGTTCGGTCGCGAGCTTGAACAGCGGATGCGGCGCGGGTTTGTCCGAGACGGCCATGGTCAGTTGTCCTGTCCTGCAATCGCGCGGGCGAAATCGCGCGCGGTGAACGGCGCGAGATCGTCGATCCCTTCGCCGACGCCGATGAAATGCACCGGCAGCTTGTACTTCTCCGACAGCGCCACAAGGATGCCGCCGCGCGCCGTGCCATCCAGCTTGGTCATCACCAGACCCGTGACGCCCGCCGCTTTGTGGAATGCGTCGACCTGCGACAGCGCGTTCTGACCGACCGTCGCATCGAGCACCAGCAGCACGGCATGCGGCGCAGAGGCGTCGACCTTGCTGATCACGCGCCGGACTTTTTCAAGCTCGACCATCAGTTCGGTCTTGTTCTGCAACCGCCCGGCGGTATCGATCAGCAGCACATCGATGTCCTGCGCTTTCGCGGCTTCCACGGCTTCAAACGCAAGGCTTGCCGAATCCGAGCCCTGCGCGCGGGCTACCACCGGAACCTTGTTGCGCTCGCCCCACACCTTCAGTTGCTCGATGGCGGCAGCGCGGAAGGTATCGCCCGCAGCCAGCATCACCTTGCGGCCTTCCGCGGTGAGCTTTGCGGCGAGCTTGCCGATGGTGGTGGTCTTGCCGGAGCCGTTGACCCCAACCACGAGAATGACGAACGGCTTGTGCGCGGCGTCGATCATCAGCGGCTTGGCAACAGGCGCGAGAACTTTCTCAACCTCGGCGCCGACAATATTGGTCACGTCTTCCGCCGACACCGACTTGTCGTAGCGTCCCTTGCCCACGGCCTCCGAGATGCGCGCTGCGACCTCGGTTCCAAGATCGGCGCGCAGCAGCACATCCTCGATGTCATCGAGCATGGCGCGGTCGAGCTTGCGCTTGGTGACGAGATCGGCCACCGCCGTGCCGAGCGAACTCGACGTGCGCTTGAGGCCGGCGGAAAGCCGCTTCCACCAGCTTTGTTTCGGTTGATCCTGCGGACTGTCACTCATAAGGAGGGTGTGTTACCCGGTTCAGGCTACAAACGAAAGTCACTCGATACCAATGGATACGCCGCAACCGACACCGGAAGAAATACAGGCCCGCGTGCTTCACCGCGACGGCTTGATGCTGGTGATCGACAAGCCGGCCGGGATCGCCGTGCACAAGGGCCCGAAAGGCGGCCCCAATCTCGAAGCCTCGTTCGATGCCCTGCGCTACGGCCTCCCGCGCCCGCCGGTGCTGGCTCACCGGCTCGACCGCGATACGTCGGGCTGTCTCGTGCTGGGACGCCATCGCAAGGCGACCGCATCGCTCGGCCTGCTGTTCAAGCACGGCAAGATCGACAAGACCTATTGGGCCGTGGTCGAAGGCAGCCCCGATGCAAACGAAGGCGAAATCGATATTCCACTGGGACGTTTGGACGCTGAACGCGGCTGGTGGCAAAAGCCGGACCCGAATGGGCTGCCATCGAGGACGACGTGGAAGGTCATGGGTCGTGGCGACGGCCTGACCTGGCTTGCCATGGAACCGATCACCGGGCGGACGCATCAACTGCGCGTGCATTGCGCCGCGAGCGGCTGGCCGATCGTCGGCGACAACATCTACGGCAACGGGCCGCGCTTCGGCGAACCGTCGCTGCATCTTCACGCGCGCGAGATCGTGATTCCACTGTCGAAGAACAAGCCGCCGGTGCGCGTGGTCGCGCCGGTGCCAGCACATCTGCATGAGCGGCTCAAGGCCTGCGGATGGAATGGCGAGGAAGCGGCTGTTCCTGAGCTTCACTCAGCCGAATAAACGAAACAGCATCTGCAAACAAAAAGGGCCCCGGAAAATCCGGAGCCCTGATTGGTTTAAGCGACGAGGCGCTTATTTGTCGCGCTTCTTGAGCGCGTTGCCGAGAATGTCGCCCAGCGTCGCACCGGAATCCGAAGATCCGTACTGCGCGATGGCTTCCTTCTCTTCAGCGACTTCAAGCGCCTTGATCGAGACCTGCACCTTGCGCGCCTTCTTGTCGAACTGGATTACGCGGGCGTCAACCTTTTCGCCAACGGCGAAGCGCTCGGCGCGCTGGTCGCCGCGATCGCGAGCGAGTTCAGAACGCTTGATGAAGGTGGTGAAGTCGGTGCCGGTGATCTGAACTTCGATACCGGCTTCCTTCACCTCGATGATCTCGCAGGTCACGACGGCGCCCTTCTTGACGTCGCCCGGTTCTGCGAACGGGTCGCCCTCAAGCTGCTTCACGCCGAGAGAGATACGCTCCTTCTCGACATCGACGTCGAGCACCACGGCCTTGACCATGTCGCCCTTCTTGAAGTTGTCGATGACCTGCTCGCCCGGCTGTTTCCAGTCGAGGTCGGACAGATGGACCATGCCGTCCACTTCGCCGTCGAGGCCGAGGAACAGACCGAACTCGGTCTTGTTCTTGACTTCGCCTTCCACGGTCGAGCCGACCGGGAACTTCTCGACGAACACTTCCCACGGATTGCGCATGGTCTGCTTGAGACCGAGCGAGATGCGGCGCTTGGCCGAATCCACCTCGAGAACCTGCACTTCGACTTCCTGCGAGGTCGAAACGATCTTGCCGGGGTGCATGTTCTTCTTGGTCCACGACATTTCGGAAACGTGGATCAGGCCTTCGATGCCCGGCTCCAGTTCGACGAACGCGCCGTAGTCGGTAATGTTGGTGACGCGTCCGGTGAAGCGCGAGTTCAGCGGATACTTCGCCTCGATGCCCTGCCATGGATCGTCCAGCAGCTGCTTCATGCCGAGCGAAATGCGGTGGGTCTCGTGGTTGATCTTGATGATCTTCACCTTGACCGTCTGGCCGATGGCGAGCACTTCGGTCGGATGGTTGACGCGGCGCCATGCGATGTCGGTGACATGCAGCAGACCGTCGATGCCGCCGAGATCAACGAACGCACCGTAATCGGTGATGTTCTTGACCACGCCGTCGATGACCTGACCCTCTTCGAGGTTCTGCACCAGTTCCTGACGCTGTTCGGCGCGGGTCTCTTCGAGAACCGTGCGGCGCGACACCACGATGTTGCCGCGGCGGCGATCCATCTTGAGGATCTGGAACGGCTGCGAGTTGTTCATCAGCGGTGCGACGTCGCGGATCGGACGAATGTCCACCTGCGAGCGCGGCAGGAAGGCGACAGCGCCGTCGAGATCGACGGTAAAGCCACCCTTGACCTGATTGAAGATAACGCCGTGAACCTTCTCGTTGTTGTTGAAGGCCTTCTCCAGCTTGCCCCAGCTTTCCTCGCGGCGCGCCTTGTCGCGCGACAGCACGGCTTCGCCGAGTGCGTTCTCGATCCGGTCGAGGAACACCTCGACTTCGTCGCCGACCTTGAGGTCGCTCTCGCGGCCGGGGCCGTTGAATTCGCGGAGAGCCACGCGGCCCTCGGTCTTCAGGCCGACGTCGATGACGGCCATGTCTTTCTCAATTGCAACAACCTTGCCCTTGATGACGGAGCTTTCCTGCAGATTGCCGCCTGCAAAGGACTCGTCGAGCATCGCCGCGAAATCGTCGCGGGAAGGATTATATGAAGTAGCAGTCGAAGCCATTTGTTCTCCAAATGCGGAATGCCGGCAGCGGGGTTAAGGGCGTATCGCGCATCCAGTGTCAAAGGTCCGCAACCTTTGACGACCGCTTCCGCAAAGAGAGTTGCGACAGCGGGCCGGCGTGTGCCTGCACGAACGATACGGTGCAAAATTGGATTGCTGCGCCTGGAAAGCGCATGGTCTGCTGTCCGGAGCTGAGACGAAGATCGACCTCAGAAAACCGGGAGCGGGCATTCCTCCAATGACGGCAGGGACTAAGCCCTCGGCCGGCCCGCTCGAACGGCCTCGACAATGTCGATGGCAGCCCGGACGCCGCTCTCTATATCCAACTGAGAGTTATCCAGCAAGTATGCATCCGGAGCCGCTTTTAAAGGCGCTGTAGCCCGGTTCTGGTCGCGTTCGTCGCGCTTGAGGATGTCCGCCAGCACCGCCGCCTCGTCCGCCGCCTCGCCCCGGGCAAGGGCCTCCAGGGTCCTCCGGCGGGCCCGGACATGGGGGTCTGCCACGACAAAGATTTTCACATCGGCATCCGGGCAGATCACGGTTCCAATATCGCGGCCATCCAGCACGGCGCCCGGCGGATCGGCCGCAAACTGCCGCTGAAAATTGATAAGTACTTCCCTGACCTTGGGAATTGCCGACACCACAGAGGCCGCGTCACCCACTTTCTGGGTTTTCAGGACCGGATTGCCGAACTTTTCCGGGTCGAGTTCCATGGCCGCCGCAACGGCCAGCTTCTCGTCGCTCAGGTCGGACCCAGCCTCCAGCAAGGCATAGGCGACCGCACGATAAATCACCCCAGTATCGAGGTGGCGGTACCCGTAATGATGGGCGAGACGCTTGCCGAGCGTGCCTTTTCCGGAAGCGGCAGGACCGTCGATGGCGATGATCATGAAAAATCGGCTCCCAGACTGCGCATCATCGGGATGAAGTCAGGGAAGCTGGTTGCGATGAATCCGGTGTCGTCGATTTTCACCGGCGCATCCGACGCTGCGCCCATCACCAGCGCCGACATCGCGATGCGATGATCCATATGGGTGGCGACGAGGCCGCCGCCGGGCACGTGACCCTTGCCCACCACGATCATGTCGTCACCGGAAATCTCCACCTCGACACCGTTGACGCGCAACATGTCCGCAGTCGCCTCGAGCCGATCAGATTCCTTGACGCGCAATTCCTGCAAGCCGCGCATGGTGGTGACGCCTTCCGCATAGGCAGCGGCAACCGCAAGCACGAGATATTCGTCGATCATCGACGGCGCGCGCTCCGGGGGCACGGTCACGCCGCGGAGTTGCGACGCACGCACGCGAAATTGCGCCATCGGCTCGCCGGCATCGCCCCGCTGATGGCTCTCCTCGATCGAAGCGCCCATTTCACGCAATGTCGTGAAAAGCCCTGTCCGCAAAGGGTTTGTCATGATGTCGGTCAGCGTGACGTCGGACTCCGGCACGATCAGCGCAGCGACAATCGGAAACGCTGCGGATGACGGATCGGCCGGCACGACCACATCGGCGCCGCGCAATTCAGGCTGCCCCGTGAGTGCGATCCTGCGGCCGTGCGCGCCCTCCTTCGTCGTCACCACCTGCGCGCCGAAATGCGTCAGCATCAGTTCGGTGTGATCGCGGCTGGCTTCCTGCTCAATCACGGTCGTGACACCTGGCGCGGACAATCCCGCCAGCAACACCGCCGACTTGATCTGCGCCGAGGCAACCGGGGTGCGATAGGTGACGGGAATCGGATCACGCGCGCCTTGCAACGTCATCGGCAGCCGCCCGCCCTCCGCGCTGGATGTAACGCGGGTGCCCATCAGTTCCAGCGGATCAAGAATCCGGCGCATCGGCCGTTTGCGCAGGCTCGCATCGCCATCGAATGTCGCGGCGACCGGACATCCCGCCACCGCGCCCATGGCAAGGCGGCACCCGGTGCCGCTATTGCCGAAATCGAGCGGCGCGTCCGGCGCTTTGAAGCCGCCGACCCCGACGCCGCGGACCGACCAGGTCCCCTCGCCGGTGCGTTCCACCTTTGCGCCGAGCGCGGCCATGGCCTTGGCGGTATTGAGGACGTCTTCGCCTTCCAAAAGTCCGGAAATCCGGGTTTCACCCACAGCCAACGCGCCCAGAATCAGGGCCCGGTGAGAGATCGATTTGTCGCCCGGAACGCGAACGCGGCCGCTGAGAGGGCCCGTAGCCCGCGATTCCAGCGGGGTTGGTTGATTGGAATGGGACAAGATTGCGTTTCCTCAATGCAGAGCGGCTCGTACCACGGGGTTTACAGGACGTCACGGGCCGGTCATTTATCCCTCAAACCGGGGTTGACAGCGGCGGCGCAACTAGCCAAGTGAAGCACCGCTTTTTCAAGACATTCTCAGGACTATAAACCGTGGCCAAAGCCGATCTCGGAACCAAGCGCATTTGCCCGACCACGGGCAAAAAGTTCTATGACCTCAACAAAAACCCGGTGATTTCGCCATACACCGGTGAGATCGTGCCGATCGCGCCGGTGCCTCCGCCACGCACGCGCGCCGATGCGGCCGCACGTGCCGCTGCGGCAAACGCGGCCAGCATCGTGCCGGAGCCCGCGGAGTCGGAAGAATTGGTCTCGCTGGAAGAGGCGGACGCCGAAGAGAACAGCGGCAAGGTCAAGGCCGTGCTGCCGGAATCCGAGGACGATATCGAGGTCGATGAAACCCTTGCCGACGACGATGATGATGATTCGACCTTCATCGCCGAGGACGAGGAAGACGACGAAGACGTCACCGATATCATCGGCGATGTCTCGGGCGATGAAGAGACTTGAGATAAGTTCTCAAGTGTGATTTTTGGCGCATATTCGCGAAGCGGACATCTGCTTCGCGCTCAAGCCGGACAGGTTTGAAAAGGTAATTCGCCGCACTCCCCAAAGTGCGGTGAGGTGTTCGGGGCCATAGCTCAGCTGGGAGAGCGCTTGCATGGCATGCAAGAGGTCGGCGGTTCGATCCCGCCTGGCTCCACCAACCTCAAGATTTCGATCAGCGAAATTGAACCTTCACGCGCCACGTTCGCTCACTGAACAACGCGGCAGCGCAGCATGCGCGCGTGCATGGATGCCTCATCGGCCGCGATATTGACGGCGCGTTGCGAATTCTTTCAATGTGACGGCACGCTGCATCGCTGCAGCAGCATCTTTCATTCTCTGCTCATCGAAGGCTGACTCAATGACAACCCAAACCGCGCCCGGGGCAATGGCCGGACTCCGCGTGATCGATCTGACGCGCGTGCTCGGTGGTCCCTACTGCACACAGATCCTCGCCGACCACGGCGCGGATGTTGTGAAGGTCGAGCCACCGGCCGGCGACGAGACCCGCGACTGGGGCCCTCCGTTCCACGACGATGATGCGGCTTATTTTATCGGCACCAACCGCAACAAGCGTTCTGTCGGCCTCGATCTCGCCTCCGACGGCGGCCGCGCCGTGCTGATGAAGATGCTCGAGACGGCGGACGTGCTGATCGAGAATTTCAAACCGGGCACACTCGATAAGTGGGGCATCGGCAACGATTTCCTGCGCGCGAAATTCCCCAGGCTGATTCACTGTCGCATCTCCGGCTTCGGCGCTGACGGGCCGCACGGCGGCCATCCTGGCTATGACGCGATCATCCAGTCGATGGTCGGCCTGATGGCCTCGACCGGATCGCCGGAAAGCGGCCCGACGCGCATCGGCGTTGCACTCGTCGACATGTCGACCGGCCTCTATGCTGCCACCGGCATCCTGATGGCGCTGGCCGAACGCGCGAAATCCGGGAAGGGACAGTTTCTCGAGACCACTCTTTACGAGGTTGGTCTCGCGATCATGCATCCGCACACCGCAAACTTCTTCATGCATGGCAAGCCGCCGGCGCTGACCGGCAACGAGCATCCGAACCTTGTGCCTTATGCGGTTTTCCCGGCACGCGACGGCAACATCTTCATGGGCGTCGGCAACGACGGCACTTTCCGCAAACTCATGAAGGAGCTGGGGCGTCCCGAACTCGGCACCGATCCGCGCTTCGCCCGCAACCGCGACCGCATCGCACACCGCGACGAACTGCGTGCCGTGCTTGTCGACATCCTCAAGGATTTCGATAGCGAGCCGCTCTGCCGTCGCCTGCTCGCAGCGGGACTGCCGGCCGGGCCCGTGCAGTCGGTCGACAAAGCGCTGTCCAACGAGCATACCAAGGCTCGCGGCGATGTGATCGAAAAGGACTGGTACAAAGGCGTCGCCTCGCCGATCCGGTTCGACCGGACCAAGGCCAGCCTGCGCCATGTGCCGCCGAAATTCGCCCAGCACACCGACGAGATTCTCGGTGAGTTCGGCTACTCGGCAAAGGAGATCGCGGATCTCAAGGCCGCCGGCGTGGTGGTCAATCAGCGGAAGCGATAACACCGCGCAAGGCTGCAAATGACCGGGCGACGGTTGTCACGACCGCCGCCCGTTTTCTTTTATTGAACGATATCCGCATCGGGCCCGGATCATTTAGGGCTTCCCTCCGGCGGCCCTCCCCGACTACCATTCCGCGTCACGTGCACGTCATCCGGCGCTGTTACCGCGCAACGATGGTGACGGCTTCAGGGAGAAACGATCGATGACAATCCGCCAGATGGGCTTTGGCCTGGCTGCTTCCACCCTCCTTGCTTTTGCAACGCCCGCCCAGGCCGTCACCGAGCTTCAATGGTGGCACGCCATGACCGGCGGCAACAACGACATCGTCAACAAGCTCGCGGCTGATTTCAATGCCTCGCAGAGCGACTACAAGGTCGTCCCTTCCTTTAAGGGAAGTTATCCCGACACCATGAATGCGGGTATCGCCGCATTCCGTGCCGGCAACGCGCCGCACATCATTCAGGTATTCGAGGTTGGCACCGCGACCATGATGAGCGCTACGGGGGCGATCAAGCCGGTCTACCAGCTCATGAAAGACGCGGGCGAGCCGTTCGATCCGAAGGCCTATCTCCCGGCGATCACCGGCTACTACTCGACGGCGAAAGGCGACATGCTGTCGTTCCCCTTCAACTCGTCTTCGATGGTGATGTGGGTCAATCTCGACGCGCTGAAGAAAGCCAACATCGCGGAGATTCCGAAAACCTGGCCGCAGGTTTTCGACGCCGCCAAAAAGCTCAAGGCGGCCGGATACACCACCTGCGGATTTTCCAATGCGTGGGCATCCTGGGCGCATATCGAGCAGTTTTCCGCCTGGCATAATGTGGCGATCGGCACCAAGGCGAACGGCCTCGACGGCTTCGACACCGTGCTCAAGTTCAACTCGCCGCTGCACATCAAGCATCTGCAGAACCTGATCGACCTGCAGAAAGACAAGACCTATGACTATTCCGGCCGCGCCAATGCGAGCGAAAGCCGCTTCGGGTCCGGCGAATGCCCTCTCTTCCTGACATCGTCGGGATACTACGCAACCGCCAAGGGCACTGCGAAGTTCGAGTTCACCTCCGCACCGATGCCTTATTATCCCGACGTCGCCGGCGCGCCGCAGAATTCGATCATCGGCGGCGCATCGCTCTGGGTAATGGGCGGCAAGAAGCCCGACGAATACAAGGGCGTCGCAAAATTCTTCGCCTTCCTGTCCGACACCAACCGTCAGGCCAGGCTGCATCAGGAGTCCGGCTATCTGCCGATCACCAAGGCAGCCTATGAGAAGACCAAGGCGGATGGTTTCTATGAGAAGAATCCGACGCTGCAGACGCCGCTGAAGGAGCTCACCAACAAGGAGCCGACGGAGAATTCGCGCGGGCTTCGTTTCGGCAACATGGTGCAGATGCGCGACATCTGGGCGGAAGAGCTAGAGGCCGCGCTGGCCGGCCAGAAGACTGCCAAGGATGCGCTCGATTCCGCCGTGAGCCGGGGCAACGCCATGCTGCGGACATTCGAGAAAACAGCGAAGTAAATCTCCGTGCTCGTCCCAGCCTCAATGTCCAACCCCTTCCCGCCGCACAAGCGGGGGAAGGGGAGGGTTTCCTGAATGGAAAAGTCGGCTACCTTCAACAACAGACTGCTGCCCTATCTGCTGCTCGCGCCGCAACTCGCGATCACATTCATCTTCTTTTACTGGCCCGCCAGCCAGGCCGTCTGGCAATCGTTCAAGCGTGAGGACGCCTTCGGCCTTGCCTCGGAATTCGTCGGTCTGGAAAATTACGAGGCGCTGTTCGCACAGCCCGAATACTACAAGGCGATGCTGACCACTGCGGTGTTCTCGACCCTGGTCGCCCTGCTCTCACTCAGCATCGCCCTGCTGTTTGCAACCCAGGCCGACAAGAACCTGAAAGCGGCGCCTGCCTTCAAGACTCTTCTGATCTGGCCCTACGCCGTCGCGCCGGCGATCGCGGGCGTGCTGTGGATCTTCATGTTCCATCCTTCGCTCGGCACGCTGGCGAGGCCGCTGCGCGCCTTCGGTTTTGACTGGAATCCGCTGCTGAACGGCAATCACGCCATGGCCCTTGTTGTGATGGCCGCGGTCTGGAAGCAGATTTCCTACAACTTCCTGTTCTTCCTCGCCGGACTTCAGGCGATTCCGAAAAGTGTGCTGGAAGCCGCAGCGATCGACGGCTCCGGTCCACTACGCCGGTTCTGGACCATCGTGTTTCCGTTGCTGTCGCCGACCATGTTCTTCCTGCTGGTGGTGAACGTCGTCTACGTGTTCTTCGACACGTTCGGCATCATCGACGCGGTCACCGGCGGCGGTCCCGCGGGCGCGACCACGACCATGGTCTACAAGGTCTATGCGGATGGACGCCTCGGTGGCGATCTTGGCGGCTCCGCCGCGCAATCCGTCGTGCTGATGGTGATCGTCATCGCGCTGACCGCCGTCCAGTTCCGCTACGTCGAACGCAAGGTGCAGTACTGATGGTGGAGCATCGTCCGCTGCGCGATTTCGTCGCCTACGCCATTCTCATCTTCGGCGTTTTCATTGTCGTATTCCCGGTCTATCTCGCCGTGATCGCCTCGACGCACGATGCCGCCACCGTGGTCAACGGAAACATGCCGCTGTCGCCGGGCAGCCATACCCTCGAGAACTATTACCGGGCGATCTTTGTCGGCGGCTCGCGCACCAGCCGCGAGCCGGTCGGCCACATGCTGATGAACTCGTTCATCTCCGCGATCGGCATCGCGGTCGGCAAGATATGTATCTCGATCCTGTCGGCCTTTGCCGTGGTGTATTTCCGCTTCCCGTTCCGCAAGACCGCATTCTGGATCATCTTCGTCACACTGATGCTGCCGGTCGAAGTCCGCATCTATCCGACCTACAAGGTGGTCGCCGATCTGCACATGCTCGATACCTATGCCGGGCTGATCCTGCCGTTGATCGCATCGGCCACCGGCACGCTGCTGTTCCGGCAGTTCTTCATGACCGTTCCCGAAGAGCTTCTGGAAGCATCGAAGATCGACGGCGCAGGCCCCTTCCGTTTCTTCAAGGATACGCTGCTGCCGCTGTCCATCACCACCATCGCCGCGCTGTTCGTGATCCAGTTCATCTACGGCTGGAATCAGTATTTGTGGCCGCTGCTGATCACCACGCAGGACTCGATGCAGACCATCGTGACCGGAATCAAGAAAATGCTGACGACCACCGACGAGCTCGCGGAGTGGCAGCTCGCGATGGCAACCGCCGTGCTGGCAATGCTGCCGCCGGTGGCCGTGGTGATCCTGATGCAAAGACTGTTCGTGCGCGGTCTGGTCGAGACCGAGAAGTAGGAATCACAAGATGGCCAACGTCGTTCTGCACGATGTCCGCAAGACCTATCCCGGCGGGGTCGATGCCATCAAGGGCATCAACTTCGAGGTCGGCGACGGACAGTTCTGCGTGCTGGTCGGGCCCAGCGGGTGCGGCAAGTCCACACTGCTGCGCATGGTGGCGGGACTTGAGACTGTCACCGGCGGCACCATCGATATCGGCGGCCGCGTGGTCAACGAGATCGAGCCCGCGGACCGCGACATCGCCATGGTGTTTCAGAACTACGCGCTCTACCCGCACATGACCGTCTACAACAACATGGCCTACGGCCTGCGCAACCGCGGCATGCCGAAGCCCGAAATCGATACGCGCGTCCGCGAGGCTGCGCAGATTCTCGAAATCACGCCAATGCTGGAGCGAAAGCCGCGGCAACTGTCGGGCGGCCAGCGCCAGCGCGTCGCCATGGGCCGCGCCATCGTGCGGCAGCCTAAAGTGTTTCTGTTCGACGAGCCGCTGTCGAATCTTGATGCCAAGCTGCGCATCGCGATGCGCGTCGAAATCCGCAAGCTGCAACGCCGCCTCAAGACCACATCGATTTACGTCACACACGATCAGCTCGAGGCGATGACCCTCGCCGATATTCTGGTGGTGATGAACGGCGGCGTGGTCGAACAGATCGGCAAGCCGCTCGACATCTATCGCAAGCCGGCCACCACCTTCGTCGCGTCCTTCATCGGCGCGCCGCCGATGAATCTGCTGTCGGTCAAGACGAACGATCTCGGCGGATTGCTTGATGCGCTGCAGATCAAGGTGCCCGGCGACGCCATCCTGGGCGTGCGCCCGGAAGACTTCGCAATGGCCGGTCCGGCGCAGGGAGGGCTGGCGCTCGAACTCGTGATCGACGCCATTGAGCGGGTCGGCGCGGAAACCTTCGTCTATGGCACGAGGGCGCGCGACGGCGCGGGGCCAACCGTCAGCGCCAAGCCGGGCGAACTGCCCCCTGGTGAGATTATCGTCCGGCTGCCCGGAGAAGCCGCGCCCGCCGTTGGCGAGCGAGTCAGGGTCACCGCGGCGCGGGATAAACTGCACCTGTTCAGTGCCGACGGCCGCAGCCGGCTGGCGGGCTAGCCCGATTTGCCCCTGTTTACGGGCAGTTAGAGGTTCTTGAACAACGCAAGGGACATCGCCATATTTGGTTCAACCGGCAGGCCGCAAGGCTGCCGGGAACCCAGGAAGGAGTGCCGCAAGGGCTCCGACCCAAAGTCGCTTCGAGAGGACTTTGTGAATGTCTCGTGTTCCTTCGCTATCGAGTCCGTTCCTTTTGGGATTCGACGAAATCGAGCGTGCGCTCGATCGCGTCGTGAAAGGTGCAGACGGTTATCCCCCTTACAACATCGAGCGGTGCGGCCGTGATGACGGCCAGCCTGAACGCCTGCGGATCACGCTGGCGGTCGCAGGATTTACCCGCGACCAACTTGATGTAACCACTGAGGAAAACCAGCTCGTGATCCGGGGCCGCCAGCAGGACGACAAGACCCGGCAGTACATCCATCGCGGCATCGCCGCGCGTCATTTCCAGCGCACTTTTGTGCTGGCCGACGGGATGTATGTCATCGGCGCAGACCTGAAGAACGGCCTGCTGTCGATCGATCTGGCTCGTCCCGAGCCTGAACGGGTCGTTAAGACGATAGCCATCAATGAGCACGAATAATGGAACGAGTAGCGGACTCGACCGCTTAACAACTGCAAGGAGTCGAGACCATGACTGAAGGTAGTGTCATCTTTGAGCCCGCCGTCTCTTTGGAGGCGCTGGCTACTTTGGGCGAAGGCCATATCGCCTACGTCAAACAGATTCGCTCGGAAGACGTGCCGGGACTTTTCCCGCAGGCGCCGCAGATCGCGCCCGGCCTGAAGCTGTTCGCGCTTCACGCCGCTGACGGCACGCCGATCATGCTCACCGACAGCCGCGAAGCGGCAATCGCAAATGCATGGAGCAACGAATTGGAGACCGTCAGCCTTCACTGAACCGGCGCAAGCCGCGCAGTGATGCGACGATCGGAACGAAGCGGCAGCGCGGCGAGCGCTGCCGCTTTTGTTTATTGACACACGCTCCACTGTCGGATCGAGTTGCCATCGTCACGAAACCGGACAACCTCGCAGGTTCTTCAAGCTGCTCGCAAACACCGCCATGGCAACAGCTCCAGTTTTAGCCTGCTTGATTACTGGTTTTCCAGACCGACTCGATCAGGGCCCCCAGTTCCTCTTCTTCCTTTGCTAACCGAGATTGTAATAGCTCCCTTTCGGAGGGTGAAAGGCTTGGCGACCTGAGCAGGAATTTGTAGTGGCCGATGACCTTTTGATGGCCTCGCACCAAGTAGTCGTGGACACTGCCGACCATAGCCCACCAATTAAAAGGAAGCCGTGATAGTCTTCCCGGATCTCGAAGGCCCGATGGGCAGAGGAAAGGTCTCGTCGGTTAGTTTCGCCAACGCATCCTGCTCTTCGGATAGTCGCTTCAGAACAAAGCAACGCTCTATCTCGGTGAGTTCTGTCTTCAGCAAGCGACGATATCGCTGAATGTTGCTGGTCCGCGATCGTATGCGGGCAAGTTTTTCATCAACCATCATCGTCGACACGACGGTCCTCCATCTTTCCTTTCGTTTGAGAGAAGGGGGCCCCGCCAGTTCAAACCAGCGGGGGCCATTTGGACTAAAGGCGGCCCGGAGTTATGCGGCGGCCTTTGAGTCGAGTTGTTGAATATTTGAAATGCCGTTGATGGCGATTCGCCGAGGCTTCATCGCTTCCGGGATCTCCCGGACCAGTTCAACGCGCAGAAGTCCGTTGTCGAAGGACGCGTTTCTTACCTGCACGTAGTCTGCGAGGTTGAACTGCCGGCGGAAATGGCGCTCGGAAATCCCTTGGTAGAGATACTCGCGCTTTTCGTCGGTTTTCCGTCCTTCAATAGTGAGCACATTCTGCTCGGCTGTAACATTGATCTCGTCGGGGCGGAATCCCGCCAACGCCAGGGAGATCTGGTACTGATCATCGCCCAGTCTCTCAATGTTATACGGCGGGTAATGAGCCTCAGCCTGCTGCTGCGCAGCATCGACGAGGTCAAACAGACGATCGAAGCCGATAGATGATCGCCAGAACGGGGTGAAGTCGTAAGAAGTTCTCATAGCCAAATCCTCCACTGAGCAAGTTGGATATAAGCGAGCACCGAACACCTACGATGCCCGTCTCCTCCGGGCCCCCGAAGGGCACCCGGGCCGATAAACGGCGAGGAAAAAACTAGAAAATATCCGATGGGTTTCAAGACCCCCCTCGAAAAATTCTTTGAACGCCGCCTTGAAAGGCGTGTCGGTCGCTCTAGATTTTTCGGCGCCGTCTTGAACAGAAAGGAGCAATAGGAGGCGACCATGAACGTTCGTGAAACCGGTTTCGACATTCATGCAAATTCACTTCTGGCCGCAACTTTCAGTCATCCGTCGGAGGTTCTTAAGAACCCCGTTCTCTCCCCCGCAGAGAAGCGCTGCGTTCTCGCGGCATGGGCCTCGGATGCATTCGCCGTCAGGGATAACCCTTGGCTCCGCCAGTTACCCGGCTCGCCTGACACAATCCCGTTGAAAGACATCCTTGGCGCTCTGCGCCGGCTTGACGACGAAGACGACCGACCGCCTCCGATCCATGGAGGGGCGGCTTTGCGCCCACCGCGGATCGAACACATGGCTGAAGCCGTGGGATTTTGACAACAGGTTGCCGTGCGCGCGTTGGGCCGCCTGGACCGAAGCTCTGTTTCTCAGGCGGCCGTTGCCGGCGGCAGCGCCAGCACCGAATAAAGCGCCTGCGCATCCTTCGATGCGCGCAGCTTCTTGGCGATGTCCTGATCGCGCAGCAGCCGCGCAATTCGCGCCAGCGCCTTGAGGTGATCGGCACCGGCGCCTTCCGGAGCCAGCAACAGGAACACCAGGTCGACCGGCTGGCCATCCATCGCTTCAAAGTCGATCGGACGATCCAGACGCGCGAACAGGCCCGACAGCTTGTCGAGCTTAGGCAGCTTGCCGTGAGGAATCGCCACACCGTAACCGACGGCCGTCGTTCCCAGTTTCTCGCGCTGGAGAAGCACCTCGAAAATCGACCGCTCGTTTTGTCCGGTCAGGACGGCGGCGCGTGCCGCGAGTTCCTGAAGCGCCTGCTTCTTGCTGTTGACTTTCAAAGCAGGAAGAATCGCCTCCGGTGCGACCAGATCGGTAATCGTCATGGAGCGTTCCGAGGATAATTTAAGCCGTTGGTGTACTTAATAAATCGGTCTCTGACCGGGTGGCGTCAAGGCCCTTTCGAACCGAACCATGGCCCGCGCCCTGAAAGGCGGCGGACCATAGTTAGGCTGGCCCTGGGCGTCAATGGCGAACCTGCTCGGCAACGGCCGGAGGGTCCACCCAGCCGACGTTGCCGTCCGGGCGCCGATATATCACGTTCACCCTGCCGCTGCCGCCATGCTGGAAAACCATCACCGCGGCCCCGGTCAGATCGAGTTCCATGACCGCTTCGCTCACCGAAAAACGCTTCAGGGACGTCACCGCCTCGGCGATGATGACAGGATTGAATTCGGTGACGTCGTCATCGGACGGCGCTTCGATCACATAGCTCGGCGCGTCGAGGCCCGGCCCGCCATATCCCGCACCATTCAGATCGGACAGCGCTGCGGTGGCTGCATGCGCCTTGCGCGCAGAGCGATCCTTCAGGCGGCTCTTGTAACGGCGCAAGCGCTTCTCGATCAGCAGCAGCGCCTGGTCCGCGCTTGCATAAGCGTCGGCGGCCATGGAATCCGCCTCCAGCGTAATTCCCGAATCCAGATGAAGCGAGCAATCGGTACGAAAGCCGAAACCATCCTTGCTGAGCGTGATGTGGCCCGAGTAATTTCCGTCGAAATATTTCCGGAGAACTTCTTCCGTTCGCTCACTGACGCGATCACGCAGGGCTTCACCGACGCTGATACTCTTTCCAGAGACCCGGAGTGTCATGACGTTACCTCACTTTCGGACTGGCAGTTCGGATGTCTGAGCGTTCCGCTTCTTGGTGGCGCAGTCAAGCGGTAGCTGTGTCGCGGGATCTGTCCACGGCCGGGGCGGCCGAAGTCAGCGCGGCACCCAGCATGCTCTGCTTGTCGCGGCGGCGCTGCACGGACGAAGGTATACGCATAGCTTCCCGATACTTCGCTACCGTTCGACGGGCTATATCAATGCCGTCGCCACGCAAACGTTCCACAATGGTGTCGTCCGAGAGAATAGCCGTCGGGCTTTCTGCATCGATGAGCTGTTTGATGCGGTGCCGCACAGCTTCGGCGGAATGCGCATCTCCGCCGTCGGCCGATGCAATCGACGCGGTGAAGAAATACTTCAGTTCAAACGTGCCGCGGTTGGTCGCCATATACTTGTTCGCGGTCACCCGAGAGACGGTCGATTCGTGCATCTGGATGGCGTCGGCGACGGCTTTCAGGTTGAGCGGACGCAAATGCGCCACGCCCTGCGTAAAGAAGCCATCCTGCTGGCGAACGATTTCGGTGGCGACCTTCAGGATCGTCCGCGCCCGCTGGTCGAGCGCGCGCACCAGCCACGTCGCGTTCTGCAGGCAATCCGTGAAATAGGATTTGTCGCCATCCTTGCGGATGGTTTTAGACAATTGCGAATAGTAGACCTGATTGACCAGAACTTTTGGAAGCGTGTCGCTGTTCAGTTCGACATGCCACCCGCCGTCCGGTCCCGGACGCACATAGACATCCGGCACGACGCTTTGCGTCTTGGCCGATCCGAACTTCAGGCCGGGTTTGGGATCGAGATGGCGGATTTCGCCGATCATGTCGGCAATGTCTTCGTCATCGACGCCGCAGATCTTCCGCAACGACGCGATGTCGCGCTTCGCCAGCAGATCGAGATTTTCAACCAGCGCCTGCATTGCGGGATCGTAACGATCACGCTCCCGCAACTGGATCGCAAGACATTCGCTCAGGCTGCGCGCGCACACACCTGGCGGATCGAACTTCTGCAGAACCGCAAGCACGGCCTCGACAGCTGCGCGCGAGGTGCCGAGCTTCTCGTCGGCGTCACCAAGATCGGGCGGCACGTAGCCGGCGTCATCGACAAGATCGATCAGGTAATGCCCGATCATGCGGTTCGCAGGATCAGGGAATGCAACCGCGAGCTGCTCGGCGAGATGTCCGCTTAGCGTCGTCTCCGCGGCAACGAACGCTTCGAGATTGTAGTCGTCGTCATTCGAGGCGCCACCGCCCCATTCGGTGTAGGCAGTCGGCGCGGCATCCTGCGCATTGCGCGCGGCGGCGTCCGCGGGCTCCTCCGGGAACACGTTCTCCATGCCGGTGTCGAGGGTCTGCTCGATCTCGGCGCGGGTGCCGAGATCCGGAGCCATCCACTCCTCGGCGCCGGCCTCAAAGCCGTCAGAAGACCGTTCGCCGTCCGGGCCTGAGGAAAACTCAGCATTGTCGGAAAAATCCCCGCCGCCGCCCTCGGCATGCCCGGAAGCGGGCTCACCGTGATCGGGAGCGCCATCCTGATTCGCCCGCTCGAGCAGGGGGTTGCGCTCAAGCTCATCCTCGACGAACGCCACGAGATCGAGATTCGACAGTTGCAGCAGCTTGATCGCCTGCATCAGCTGCGGCGTCATCACCAGCGACTGCGACTGGCGGAATTCTAATCTCTGCGTCAGAGCCATAAAAACCAGATCCGGTCCAAAAGTTGGTCCGTTTCTTGCTTATATCTTTCCTGTGAGCTTGTACACGGCTTGACGTTTCGAAAATTTGGGATACTGGCCCAGCGGAGCACCAATCCCGGATCAGGGTGAATCAGAGCCGGAATTCTTCGCCCAGATAGAGACGGCGCACGTCGGGGTCGTTGACGATGTCGTCCGGGCTCCCCTCGGTCAGCACCTCCCCCGCGTAAACAATGTAAGCCCGATCGGTCAGGCCCAACGTCTCGCGCACATTGTGGTCGGTGATCAGAACGCCGATGCCGCGCGCCGTGAGATGCCGCACCAGTTGCTGAATGTCGCCAACTGCAATCGGATCGATGCCCGCGAAGGGCTCGTCGAGCAGCATGTAGCTCGGGCGCGACGCCAGCGCGCGGGCAATTTCAACACGCCGGCGTTCACCGCCGGACAGCGCGATAGACGGCGATTTCCGCAAACGCGTGATGTTGAATTCTTCAAGCAGCGAATCGAGTTCGCGTTCGCGCTTGCGCTTGTCCGGCTCGACCACTTCGAGCACTGCACGAATATTGTTCTCGACCGACAGCCCGCGAAAGATCGACGCCTCCTGCGGCAGATAGCCGATGCCGAGCCGCGCACGCTGGTACATGGGCAGTTGCGTCACGTCGTGGCCGTCGAGTTCGACGCGGCCGCGATCCGGCTTGATGAGGCCGGTGATCATGTAGAAGCAGGTGGTCTTGCCGGCGCCGTTCGGGCCGAGAATGCCGACGGCTTCGCCGCGCCGGACATAGAGGCTGACGCCGTGCACGATCTTGCGCGTGCCGAAGCTTTTTTCGACACCGTGAATCGCAAGATACCCGGAATGCTGCGCGCGCGGTGCCGCGCCGTTGGACGCTGCACGGCTGCGCGGCTGCTCCTTGGCAGGATCGCGCGGCAGGTTGCGCGGAATGGGCGGCGCGTCATGTGTGAATGCGGAGGATCCCTGAGGCGCAGGCGTCTGGGGATCGCGCGGAATTGCCGCCACCGCTTCGCGCCGGACCGGCGCGCTCTCGCGTGCCGCCAGAGGTTTCTCGCCCGCAGCCGGCTTGAAGATGTCGCCCATGCGCGCCGCCAACGCCGTGATGTCCTGGCGCAAGCCGTCCTGTTGCGAACGGGCAAAGCCCTGCCGTCCACGCGCCGGGCCTCGACGACGAAAGATGCGCAGGAGATCGACCATGCCCGCTTAAATCAGCCTTTGGGTTGTTGCCTGAGCATGATGGACCGGAGCCGTGTTGCCCATCCCCAAATGTTCAGGGGCCGGGTGATACAGGCTTGCTGTCTCCGGTTCAACTGTTGCGCTTTCGTGGATTCGCCAAGTCATTGAGTTTAAGCGGCTTTCCAGGCGCGCTGGGTGTCGTTGACGGCTGCGCGCCGCCTGAATTGTTACCTCCCGGCGATCCGCTCGGAGCGGCCTGAAAGACGCCCTGCACGCGCCCGCTGTTCGACTCGACCCGCGAGACACCGGTTGTGAGATCGACGACAAGACGATCTCCACGCAGCACGTTCTTGTCCTTGGTCAGCAGCACATTGCCGTGCATCGTGACGGTGTTGGCGCGCATATCGAAGACGCCTTTGTCACCCGTGACCGTCGAATCCTTTTGCGTCACGACGACGCCGCCCTGCGCCTCCAGCCTCTTGATCGACGAACTTCCGGTCGGCCCGGGTGTTGCGGATTTCATGGCGGTCTTCTTGGCGCCGGATGGCTCGTTGCTATCGTAGAAAACGACCAGCGATTTGCAGAGCATGGTGGTGTCGCCCTGCACGACCTTCACATTGCCGCTGAATGTCGCCGCCTTGTCCTTGTCGCGCATTTCGAGCGACGCGGCATCGATCTGGATCGGCTTGTCGCGGTTCTGTGAAAAACCCTGCATCGCGTTGGGCACACCCGTCGCCGAACTTTGCGCATGCGCGGCGGCCGGCGTGCACAGGGCAGCCGCTAGTACGCCGACCGACAGCGCGCGGGTCATCGCGCGGATGACGTCCTTAGCCTCGGGACCGGTGTAAATCTTCATCATCCCAAAAATCATTTTGCAGCAGCATCACGTGCGGGAGCCGCCGGCGCATCCTTCGGCTCTTCCGGTATCAGGATCATCGAGACGCCGCCCTCAAAGCGCACCAACGCGCCGTTTTCGGTTATTCTGAGACGCTGGGCGTCGAGCGTTCCGTTCAGCAATTTCACCGCCACGGGCTCATCCGACGACACCGTGCCCCCGCCGATATCGACGGTGGCCTGCGTCAGCCGCGCTTCGTAACCGGTGGAAGATTGCAACAAGATGTTGTCCTTCAGATCCAGCAACTGGGTTTTCGTATCGAACAGCCCGGTGCGCGCATCCATGGTGATGCCTGTCCTGTCTTCCATCTGAACTTTTGCGCGCAGTTCGTTCAGCTCGACATGGTTCGGTTTGGTCACGTCCTGGATCGCCGACTTGGCCCAGAGTTCATAGGGACGATTGTCCGGCGTGAAGCCCGCAAGATGCGGCGAGTCCATCGTGATTTTGGTGCCAGAAACTCCGAGCTTGCCAATGTCGATCGGCAGCTTTGAAAGAATCCTGAACGGGTTGAAAAGCGAAATGCCGATAATCGTCAGCATCGCCGCAGCGACCATCACCGGCACGGCCAGACGCATCTGGCGCACGCGGCGGCTGTGACGCCGCGCCTTCGCATAGCGCGCATCCGCTCCAGCCTGATAGCTCTGGCTCTGAACCGACAAAATATGCTCCGAAGCGCCGGGATAGCGCCGTCATTCTACGCAATGACGCGCCGTTTTGCAGCCCGGCATTTGTCCCGCCTTACCAAGCACTTGGCAAAGAGCAAAAAAGTGACGGAAACCGGGCAAACTTCGCTGCAAATGGCGAGATTAAGCTGCAAAAGGCCAGATTATGAATGCGCGAAGATGTCGTCGTTTTCCCAGCCCTGGAGGTCGAGCCGCGCGCGCGTGGGCAGAAACTGGAAGCAGGCGGCGGCAAGCGCCTCGCGGTTCTCACGCGCCAGCATCGCGTCGAGCTTTTCGCGCAACGCATGAAGATGCAGCACGTCGGACGCCGCATAGGCGAGCTGCGCATCGGTCAGTGACGCCGCACCCCAGTCGCTCGACTGCTGCTGCTTCGACAGATCGACACCGAGCACCTCGCGCACCAGATCCTTCAGCCCATGGCGGTCGGTGTAGGTGCGGACCAGACGCGAGACGATCTTGGTGCAGTAGACCGGCTCCGGCATCACGCCGAACGCATGAAACAGAACGGCGAGATCGAACCGTGCGAAATGGAAAATCTTGGTGACCTTCGGATCCCCGAGCAGCTTTTTCAGATTTGGCGCATCGGTATGACCGGCGGGTATCTGCACCACGTCCGCGGTGCCGTCGCCGTTCGACAACTGGATCACGCACAGCCGGTCGCGATGCGGATTAAGCCCCAGCGTCTCGGTGTCGATCGCCACCGACTGCGTGTAGCGCGAAAGATCCGGCAAGTCGCCGCGATGCAGGCGGATGGTCATGGTCTGTAAAAACCTTTGCAGATGGGTCGAATCGACGGGCCTAAACTACCGCCCAAATCCCTTGCCGACGAGGGGGAGGACGGGCCCAATTTGCTCCGCATAACCGCGCCCGCCGATCCTCGGCGGTCGCCGACCTGTCCCAGTTCGCCAAGGACGTGCATGCGCCGCTCCGGCCAGGGAACACGTTTTGCCGGCCTTGCTGCGGAATGCGCCGATCTTGCTGCATCGCCTGGCGTGAGCTTTACCGCAGTCTCCCGATCACCAGATATTCACGGCACTGAGGACGCCACCGGATGTGACGGTGCGCCCCAAAATACCGTGTGTGGGCTGGGTCAACGATTGGAGAAATACAATGCGTTCAGGTTTAGCCTTATTCGTTTTGATCGCTCTGTGCACCTCTGGCAACGCCGCCACACGAGCGCATCATCACGCCAAATCGCAGCACGTCTTTCGGTCCAGCCAGGCTGCCGTGCCGGCCTTCGTTACCCCAGGCGGCGTGCACCTCTATCGTGACGATTCCGTGACGGGTGGTTACCGGATCGGCCACGGCGAAGCTCCCGTTTCCTATAATGATTCATCCAAGTATGGCGGGACGCCATAACAGGCGCGCTGCGACTGCATCGACCTGAGCCCTCAGGACAATCTCGTCAGCGCCACAGAGCAAGGACGAGTCATAACCGGCTTTGCGTCTCAGAAGCCCGCGAGCACGGCCTTTCCGATCGCCTCGCCGCTTTCGAGGAGGGCGTGCAGCTTCTTGAGGTTGGCCGCGTTGATCGGCCCCGCGCTCCGGGTCATCGTCGTGCGCAGCAGCCCCGAGTCGACCAGCGCGCTCACCTCTTCGAGAATGCGGTGCTGCGCAACCATGTCGGGGGTCTCGAACATCGAGCGGGTGTACATGAGCTCCCAGCACACGGTCACGCTCTTGCGCTTCAAGGGCATGATGTCGAACGTCGTGGGATCGTCGATCAGGCCCATGACGCCCTCCGGCGCGATCAGTTCGGCGATTGCCAGCAGATGCCGGTCGCTGGCGGTGAGGCTCGCGACATAGTCGGCCTTTCCGACGCCGATCGCCGCGAGTTCGTCATTCAGCGGCTTGCGGTGGTTGATGACGTGGTGCGCGCCCATAGTGCGGACCCACGCGATCGTTTCGGGCCGCGAGGCGGTGGCGACGACGGTCAGGCCGGTCAGGAGCCGGGCGAGCTGGATCAGGATGGAGCCCACGCCGCCGGCGCCGCCGATGACCAGCAGCACGCCGCCGGTCGTCTTCTCACCATAGGGCGCGCGCATGCGGTCAAACAGCAGCTCCCAGGCGGTCAGCGCGGTGAGCGGCACCGCCGCGGCCGCATCCCAGTCGAGCGATCGCGGCTTGGGCCCGACGATCCGCTCGTCGACGGCGTGGAGCTCGGCGTTGGTCCCCGGCCGCTGGAGCGCGCCGGCGTAGAACACCTCGTCGCCGGGCCGGAACAGGGTCACCTGATCGCCGACCGCCTCCACCACACCGGAGGCGTCCCAGCCGAGCACCTTGGCTTCGCCCTGCGCCGGGGCGGCGCTTGAGCGGACCTTCGTGTCGATCGGGTTGACTGACACCGCCTTGACGCGGACCAGCAGATCGCGCGGGCGGGGCGTCGGCGTCGGCAGCTCCATGTCGACGAGCGAGTCCGGCCGGTCGATGGGCCCCGGCGCGTAGTATCCGACGGCTTTCATGACTGTCTCTCCTTCGATAGAGAACGCCGGGCTCGCTGACGCGCGCCTTACCGGGATGCAGGTGCGGCAGTTCGGACCGGGCGCGCGAAAGCGACCCTCCGTCAGGTCCTCAAAATTCAAACTGAGACACCACCCTGCCGAGATCGATAAATCCGATCACCGGCAGATGAACCCGATACCGATGTGCGAACTCCAGCAGGATCAGGTGCGACGACTAAAGCAGCAGCTCGAAGATCCGCGAGCCGAGTTCCCACTGCCTGGTCTGCGGATTTTTCAGATCCGGCTCGATGATCTTCAATGCTCTTGCGAGCGCGATGCCAAGCCCCCCGGCAAGATCGGGGAGCATTGCTTCGGTCTCGTCGCTATAGCTGTATTGCAGCGGCGGCCGGTGAGCGAGGCGGTCGAGAATCGGCGCCAGCTCTATCGTTTCATCCATTTTTCTAAATTGCTCGATGCATTCCTGGAGCCCCGCAGTGATCGGGAGATCCCAGGGCTCGATCAGGACGTCGCTGCCAGCTTTGGCGTTGGCCTCGGCGCGCAGTAACAGCCGATAAATCCTGTGATCGATGAACTCCTCGTAGCGCTTGAGGTCAGCCTTGTCCAAGTTGAGACCAGCTGCCTCGCGAAACAGTCGCTGGAACTGCCGCACGCCTTCGGGGCGCGGCGGCGGCATCTTGTCAGAGGGAAGTTGTGCGATCATCCGGCACGTTTCCCCTTTTTCGCCGCCAGTCACATTGACAGGCATCATATGCGCGGGGTTTTTTCGTCTCCGATCCGGACGTTTGCTTGAAACCCCGGACTGCCCATCCACTGCTCGAACACAAGCAACACCCGGTCAGTGTCCAGCCTGCCCAAAACGTCTGAGGGGGTCCGCGTTCTGAAATTCCACAAGGAGGAGTCGGAGTCCTTGCAGATGCGCGATGCGACAGGTCACGGTCACCGTGTCCCGGTTTTGTGTACCGGTTAGCGGACCAATGACCCTATGCAATCGAGATTTCGATCGCTTGAGAGCGAGTGGTGCCCAGGAAAGGACTCGAACCTTCACGGCCGTTAAGCCACTGGCACCTGAAGCCAGCGCGTCTACCAATTCCGCCACCTGGGCATTGGGTGCGGTTACTAAGGACAGGGCGCGCGCTTGTCAAATTGCCGTCGTCCTGGTGCGTTTCGTTGACGCGAACCGGCCGCCGCGTCGCTCGAAAACGCCATGAAGCCCCCGGAATGGCCTGTACAGCGCGAGGATGATGGCGTATCGCGGAAATCGGCGGGGCCGCCGTCCCGCTTCGTTTATTTGCGCAGGAACCAGCCCATGTCAGCCCGCATCGATACGCTTGTCACGGTCTTCGGAGGATCGGGTTTTCTCGGCCGGCATGTGATCCGGGCGCTTGCCAAACGGGATTATCGCATCCGGGTCGGGGTCCGGCGGCCGGAATTAGCCGGTCACCTGCAGCCGCTGGGCAGAGTCGGCCAGATTCACGCCGTCCAGGCCAACCTGCGTTATCCGGTCTCGGTGCAGGCGGCCGCGCGCGGCGCCAGCGTGATCGTTAACCTGGTCGGCATTCTGTCCGAGAGCGGCGCGCAGACCTTCAACGCGGTTCAGGCCAAGGGCGCAGAGGCCGTGGCGCGCGCCGCGAGCGAGATCGGTGCACGCGTGGTGCATATCTCGGCAATCGGCGCGGATGCCAATTCAGCCTCGCGCTATGCGCGCGCCAAGGCCGCAGGCGAAGCCGCGGTCCTTGCGGCTGCGCCGTCAGCAACGATTCTGCGGCCCTCGGTCGTGTTCGGCCCCGAAGATCAGTTCACCAATCGCTTTGCCGGCCTCGCCCGCATCTCGCCGGTGCTGCCGCTGATCGGCGGCGGGCTGACCAAATTGCAGCCGGTCTATGTCGGCGACGTTGCCAATGCCGTCGCCGATGCGGTCGACGGCAAGACCAGGCCGGGCGCGACCTATGAACTCGGCGGGCCCGAAGTGATGACCATGCGCGAAGTCATCGAGGACATCGTGAAGATCACCTATCGCGACACCATGCTGGTGTCGCTGCCGTTCGCGCTCGCCAAGTTCCAGGCGTTCTTCCTGCAATTTGCGCCGGGCGACATGAAGCTGACGCCGGATCAGGTCGAACTGCTGCGCAGCGACAATGTCGTGTCGGAAGCTGCGAAGGCCGCGGGGCTGACGCTCGAAGGCCTGGGCGTGACACCCGACTCGCTCGAAGCCGTCGCGCCGTCCTATCTCTGGCGCTACCGTAAAACGGGACAGTTCGCGCACAAGGACGCGTGAAGGGCTCGGGCGAATTACTTCCCGAGCGCCAGCGCGATCAGGCCGAGCGAGCCGACGATCACGCGCCACCATGCAAACAGCGCGAAGCCGTGGCGGGTGACATAGTCCAGGAACGTCTTCACCACGATGATCGCCGTGATGAACGACACCACGAAACCGACTGCGATGATCAACCCGTGATCCATCGTCATGTCAGCCCGGTTCTTGTAAAAATCATACGCGAACGCGCCGACCATGGTCGGGATCGCGAGAAAGAACGAGAACTCCGCGGCCGAACGCTTGTCCGCGCCGAACAGCATCGCTGCGACGATCGATGCGCCCGAGCGCGACACACCGGGAATCATCGCCGCGCACTGCGCGACGCCGATGCCGAGATACATCGGCAGCGAGAACGCCATTGCGTCGTGATAGCGCGGTTTGAAATCCTGCTGATCGACCCACAGCAGCACAGCGCCACCGGCGATCAGCGTGAAGCAGACAACCCAGGGATTGAACAGCACGCTCTTGATGAAACTTCCGAAAATCAGCCCGAGAACCACCGCGGGAAAGAACGCCAGCAACACGCCGATCACGAACCGCCGCGCCGCAGGATCGGAAAACATGCCGAGCGCCACGCGCCACAGCCTGCCGAAATAGATCACCAGGATGGCGAGGATCGCGCCGAGCTGGATCATCACCGCGAAGGTCTTCCAGAAATTATCCCGATCCAGATCCATGAATCGTTCCACAAGCAGCAAATGTCCTGTGGACGAGACGGGAAGGAATTCGGTCACGCCCTCGACGATACCGAGAACGAGGGCCTTCAAAAGATCAGCTAACATCTGGGGACAATCCGAACTGATGGAGGGTTCCTCAACCCGCGTTCTTGTCGCCCATTCGTCGTGTTGCCGCAACGGCAAATCCGTGAAATTGAGGATTGGCAAATGGCCTTTTGCCTGCTTATCAGGCTTCGGCACCGAGTACTCACTGTCCGAAGTTCGTAATCCGTTTCCGCGGCCACTGACGCGTTAACCTCCCTTCGAGACCCTTTGTTAAACCTAACCGGACTATCAAAAGCTTCATGTTCACGCTGTTCCATCATCCGTTTTGTCCGCGGTCCCGTTTCGTGCGCCTTGCTCTCGGCGAACACGGGCTCGACACGCGGCTTGTGGAGGAACTGGTCTGGGATCGCCGCGAAGCTTTTCTCGCGCTCAATCCGGCAGGCGACACACCGGTTCTGATTGCCGAAGGCACGCCCGCGATGCCGGGGCCGGGCCTGGTTGCCGAATTTCTCGACGAGATCCATGGCGCCCCGCTGGGCGATCACCGTTTGCTGCCGCGGGCCATGAACGACCGCATCGAGGTGCGGCGTCTGATGTCGTGGTTCAACGACAAGTTTTTCGAGGAGGCCAGCGGACCGCTGGTGACGGAGCGCGTCTACAAGCGGTTCATGAAGCCTGAGCACGGCGGGGGCGCGCCATCCACCGATGTTCTGCGCGCGGCAAAGGCAAATGTGCGCTATCATCTGGCCTATATCGGCTGGCTGGCGCGGACGCGGAATTTTCTCGCCGGCGATCAACTGACATTTGCCGACCTTGCCGCCGCCGCGCATCTGTCGGCGATCGACTATCTGGGCGATGTGCCATGGAACGAGGACGACGCAGCCAAGGCGTGGTACGTGCGGATCAAATCCCGCCCGTCGTTCCGTCCGCTGCTGAACGAGTGGATGGCGGGCGTCCCGGCGTCGGCGCACTACATCGATCTCGACTTCTGACAACGGCGCACGCCGTGGACGCGGTTGCGATCAAGGCCGCGCTGACTGAAGAAGCCCGCACCATCGGTTTCGGCACCATCGGAATCACCGATCCCGACGCTATCGCAGGCGCGCGCGAGCGGTTGCAAACCTTTCTCGATGCCGGGTCGCACGGCGACATGGAGTGGCTCGCGAATGAGCCGGCACGCCGCGCCAGTCCGCGCGTGCTGTGGAGCGACGTGCGCTCGGTCATCATGCTCGGGATGAATTACGGACCGGATGAAAATCCGCTGGCGCTGCTCGACCAGAAGACCCGCGGCGCGATCTCGGTCTATGCGCGCGGCGACGACTATCACGACCTTATCAAGAAGCGCCTCAAGACGCTGGCGCGCTGGCTGATCGCCCACGCCGGCGGTGACGTGAAGGTGTTCGTCGACACCGCCGCGGTGATGGAAAAGCCGCTGGCGCAGGCCGCCGGCCTCGGCTGGCAGGGCAAGCACACCAATCTCGTGTCGCGCGAGTACGGCTCGTGGCTGTTTCTCGGCGCCATCTTCACCACGCTCGATCTGCCGCGCGACGCTACTGATATCGATCACTGCGGATCGTGCCGGGCCTGTCTCGCTATCTGTCCGACCAACGCATTTCCCGCACCGTATCGCCTCGATGCGCGCAAATGCATTTCGTATCTCACCATCGAGCATAAAGGCGCGATCCCGCACGAATACCGTGAAGCGATCGGCAACCGCATCTACGGCTGCGACGATTGCCTGAGCGTGTGCCCATGGAACAAGTTCGCGCAGGAAGGCCACGAGGCAAAACTCGCCGCGCGCGATGAACTGCGCGGGCCGGCGCTGGCCGAGCTGGCGAAACTCGACGATGCATCGTTCCGCGCGATGTTCACGAAATCGCCGGTGAAGAGAATCGGCCGCGACAGATTTTTGCGCAATGTGCTGACCGCAATCGGCAACAGCAACGATAAATCGCTGGCGTCTGAAGCCCGCCGTCTGCTTGACGACGAGAGTCCGCTGGTGCGCGGCGCCGCGGTGTGGGCGCTGTCACGCCTGCTGCCGCGCGAGGAATTTTCCGAACTCGCCGCGCGGTCGCATGATGCCGATGAACATGTGCGAAGCGAGTGGGCCGCCGCTCTGGCCTGACGGCACGCCTATCCGTTCGACAATTCGCTCACCGCACTCAGCATGCGCGCGATGTCCTGCGGCCGGGACAGGCGATGGTCGCCATCCTGAACCAGCGTCAGGACCACATCGTCGCTGGGCAGGCAATGGGTCAGCGCGAAGGCGTGACGCCACGGCACGTCCGGGTCCTGCGCGCCTTGCAGAATACGAACCGGGCATCCGACATCGATGGTACCGCCGAGCAGCAGGTGGTTGCGCCCCTCTTCGATCAGGTTGCGGGTGATCGGATATGGCTCGCCGTAGTCGGAGGGCCGGTGCCACACGCCCTTGGTCATGATCTCGTCGCGGATTTCCTGGGAGAAACCCTTCCACATCAGATCTTCCGTGAAGTCCGGCGCCGGCGCGATCAGCACCAGCCCCGCGAGCGTCGCCCGTGAGGCCGTTCCGCGGCGCTTGGCCAGCGCGCGCGCCAGCAGCAGCGCCATCCAGCCGCCCATGGACGAGCCGACCACGATCTGCGGGCCTTCGCAAAAGGCATCGAACACTTTGAGGCTCTCTTCGTGCCATCGCCCGATGGTGCCTTCGGCGAACGTGCCTGAAGATTCGCCATGACCGGAATAATCGAACCGCACACAGGCGCGGCCGTATTCGGCAGCCCATTCATCGAGCGCCTGCGCCTTGGTTCCCTTCATGTCGGAATTGAAGCCGCCGAGCCAGAACACGCCCGGCAGGGCGCCGGGGCGCCGGCGAACCGCGATGCGCCGCGTCGCGCCGGTGTCGCCCACGTCGATGAAACCAAGCTCCGGCACAGCGGAACCGTTGGATGTCTGCGTCATGAAATATTGCCCCGTCCCGGTGGTCCGATTCTAACATTCGCATCCCGTTTCACCGGGCAGGCTTGCGAATGTTAGAATCAAGGGACCACTGCGGGATCACTAAGTCTCTAGTGGAGCTTTGGATTTGACATTCGCGATGCGAACTGCGGGCCGGGTTGCCGCGAATGTCAAATCCGCTCCACTGCCTGTTATGGAGGCCCACGACGCGTTCCGTCAACGCACAGGTGTCTGAGCGCGCTTGCGAACCGGACGCCATACCTCTATGTGAAGCGGGCTGCGGAGAGCGCCGGGCCGGTTATTTGTCAGGCATTTTACGGTTTTATGGCCGATCCCGATGTCCTGCGGCAACGCTTCGGAAAATGCGCCCCGCGGCGTTGTCGTGCTTGCCCGGCAGGCCTTAATCCTTCAAAATGATTGCTTCTTTAACAACATCGGAGACTATCCCATTCGCCGTCCCAACAGAGCCCCGCCCGCCGCAGCAAAAGACGGGCCGCGCACCAACGATGAAATCCGCAATCTCACCATTCAGCTGATCGACCAGACCGGCGTCAACCATGGCACCGTCGAAACGGCGGTCGCGGTGAAGATGGCGATGGAAGCCGGCATGGATCTCGTGGAGATTTCGCCGAATACCAATCCTCCCGTTTGCAAGATCATGGACTACGGGAAGTACAAGTATTCCGCGCAGAAGAAAGCCGCCGAAGCCCGCAAGAAGCAGAAGGTCGTCGAGATCAAGGAGATCAAGCTCCGCCCGATGATCGACGATCACGATTACGACGTGAAGATGCGCGCGATGCTGCGGTTCTTCGAGGAAGGCGACAAGGTCAAGATCACGCTGCGCTATCGCGGCCGTGAAATGGCGCATCAGGAAATCGGCACCAAGCTGCTCGACAAGGTGAAGGCCGCCGTTGCCGATGTCGCCAAGGTCGAACAGGACGCCCGCTTTGAGGGCCGTCAGGTCGTCATGGTTCTGGCGCCGCGCTAACGCACGTTGCACTTTCGCATCGATGTTATTGATGCTGACGGCCCGCCGGGATGACCGCCGGGCCGTTTTCGTTTCCGCAGAAGTTGATCCGGCCCGCCGCGGGTGTGATACACTGCGCAAAGTCACGTACAGTTCTGGAGCCACCCATGACGACCTCGCCGGCTGAACGACCCGAAAGCGGTGTCGATCCCAAATTGCTGGAAATTCTGGTGTGCCCGCAGACCAAGGGCCCGCTGGAGTTCGACAGCGCGCGGCAGGAACTGATCTCGCGCTCCGCGAAGCTCGCCTATCCGATCCGCGACGGCATTCCGATCATGCTGCCGGAAGAAGCGCGGCGGATTGACTAAGCGCAGCCTTCGCTACTTAGGAGCATCGCCGGCTGAAGCGATGCCTTGTCGATAACGACACCGGAGACGCCCGATGCGACCCTTCGCCCTCGACCGCTGGCACGACTTCATCAAATCTCATGACGAGAAGGTGTTGTGGGATCTGCTTCACCCCGACGCCGTGTTCGAAAGTCCGGTCGTCCACACGCCGCAGCGCGGACGGGACATCACCTTCAAGTATCTGGCCAGCGCAGGATCCGTGCTCGGCGGTCCCGGCTTCAAGTATCTCGGCGAATGGCGCAACGAGAACGGCGCGGTTCTGGAGTTCGAGAACGAAGTCGAGGGCATCAAGATCAACGGAGTCGACATCATCACCTTCAGCGATGACGGGCGTCAGATCACGCATTTCAAGGTGATGGTCCGCCCGCTGAAGGCGATCAATCTGCTGCACCGCCTGATGGGCGAACAACTGGCGAAAGCGGCAGCCGGATGATTCTTCGTCATTGCGAGCGAAGCGAAGCAATCCACGTTTGAACCAGAAAGAAAACTGGATTGCTTCGTCGCAAGTGCTCCTCGCAATGACGCAACTACAGAGCTTCGCCCTTGAGCAGCCGCGGCACTTCGCCGGACAGACCCGCGGCCTGACGAATGAAAGCGCTTTTCAGCGGCGGCACGCGATCCACAAGACCAAGCCCGATATCCCGCACCGTCCGCAGCAGCGCCGACTTGTTCGAGAACAGCATATTGAGCGAATTGGTGGCGACGCCCATCGCCACCGTGTCGAACCGCCGCCAGCGCTGATAGCGCTCCAGCACATCGGCCTGTCCGTGATCGATGCCGAGTCGCGCCGCATCGACGATCACTTCCGCCAGCGCCGCCGCATCCTTCAGGCCCATGTTGAGCCCCTGCCCTGCGATCGGATGAATCACATGGGCGGCGTCACCGACCAGCGCGAGCCGCTCGCCGATGAACGATCGCGCCACGAAATAGCCGAGCGGAAATGCGCGCGGTTTGTCGAGCGCCTTCACCTCGCCGAGATGCAGACCGAACCGCCGCTCGAGTTCAGCCTGAAATTCATTGTCGGGCAGTTCGATGATGCGCGCGGCTTCGCGGCGGCTTTCGGTCCAGACCAGCGATGAGCGATTGCCCTTCAGCGGAAGAATCGCGAAGGGACCTGCGGGCAGAAAATGTTCCTCGGCGCGGCCGCCATGATCACGCTCGTGTCCGACCGTGACGACGATGCCGGACTGGTCGTAATCCCAGCCATGGGTTGCGATGCCGGCGCGTTCGCGCAGTTTCGATTTCGCGCCGTCGGCGGCGACCAGAAGACTTGCATCAATGATGCGGCCGTCGCTCAGGGTGACGCGGGTGCCCTCGGCATTCGAGTCGTAGCTCGAGACCGCGACTGCGCTCAGTTCGACACCCTGGGCTTCCGCACGTGTTGCCAGCGCGTTGGTCAGGTGACGGTTCTCGACCATATGCGCGAACGGCTCGCCGGGCTCGACCTCGCCGCCGAATGTCAGAAACACGGGCCGCGTGGCGTCTTCAAGATTCGAGTCGGTCACCACCATGTCGAGAATCGGCTGGGCACTTTCGGCGACCTGATCCCAGACGCCGACCACCTCGAACAGCCGCCGGCAGGCGGCAACGATCGCGGATGCGCGCGGATCGCGGCTCGGGCGCATGGCAAAAGCAGGATCCGCAACGATGATCGGAATATCGGGGCCAAGGCCCTGCCGCAGCGCCAGCGCCAGCCCCAAACCGGCGAACGCGCCGCCTCCGATCACGATACTTCGTTGTGACGACATGCTACCCCGGTATCTCTGAACCGCCCTTGCCTCAAACCCGGCCATAAGGGAAATATGCCCTATGAATGGGACCGGAACATGGACCCGCCGCTGTTTATCAGGGTTTGCGGGCGACCGGAAACCACCCTGTCGTGTCTGCATGCCGAAGATCGGAACATCGTGAATGTCGAAAAGCCTGATTGATCTGTTGTCGATCCTCGATATCGAACAGCTCGAAGTGAACATGTTTCGCGGCACGAGCCCAAAGACGCGCTGGCAGCGCGTGTTCGGCGGGCAGGTGATCGGTCAGGCGATGGTGGCGGCCTGCCGCACCGTCGAGAATGTCGAGAAGCGGCTGCCGCATTCGCTGCATTGCTATTTCATCCTGCCCGGCGATCCGCAGATTCCGATCATCTACGAGGTCGAGCGGCTGCGCGACGGCAAGAGCTATTCGACGCGGCGCGTCACCGCGATCCAGCATGGGCGAGCGATCTTCTCGATCATGGTGTCGTTCCACGCCGAGGAAGAAGGCTCGTTCAATCATCAGGACAAGATGCCGGACGTTCCGCCGCCGGAAAAACTCACCGCGGAGGAAGTCTCCAAGCAGCCGATTTTCAAGGAGATGCCGGAGTTCATCCGCCGCTACTATGAATCAGACCGGCCGATTGAATTGCGCCCGGTCGAACTCGGCCGCTACTTCGGCCACAAGATCGACGACGGCCGCATCCATATCTGGATTCGCACCGTCGCCAAGCTGCCCGACGATCCGGCGCTGCACATGTGCGCGCTGGCCTATGCGTCGGACTTCTCGCTGCTCGACGCGGTGATGGCGCGTTACGGCCGCACGCTGTTCGATCAGCGCATGATGCCCGCGAGCCTCGATCACGCGATGTGGTTTCACCGTCCGTTCCGCGCCGACGAATGGCTGCTCTACAGCCAGGACTCTCCGAGCGCGCAGGGCGGCCGCGGCCTGACGCGCGGGCTGATCTTCAAGCAGGACGGAACACTGGTCGCCTCCGTCGCGCAGGAAGGCTCGGTGCGCGAGCGCAAGGAAAAGCCGGTTCAGCCATGATCCCGAAAAGCGGAAACCGGTTTTCGGATCAGATCATGCCTGACTGAAAGAAACCGACGCTGGCTAACGCATCATCGCGTTGTGTTACGCCAGCCGCTCCGAAGCGGAGAACTGCGACACGTACCAGCGGGTGTACCAGCTCATCACCCACGGAATCGGGATGATCAGCACCGAGCCGATGGAAAACACCAGGGTTCGCCAGAGCACCTCAAGTCCCGTCGCGTTGAACGAAATGGCGCGGTGCGTGCCGCTGATGTTGGCGCAAATCCACCGCATCCAGTAGACGACCACCCAGGCCCAGCCGATGATGGAGATGAAAGACACCGCCATCAGAAGGTACCAGCCGATATAGATCCACGGGCTGCCGTCGAAACTGAGCTGAAGCGGACGGCCTTCGGATGTGATGTTCGCCGTCAGCCAGCGCACCGTCATCCACGACAGATACGCCTGAACCGGAAACAAGAGGTAGCTCAGGTAGGGAATGCCGCTGGCGCCGCCGACATATGTCATCAGCGCCAGCCCGACAAACACGTACCAGATGTCGAGAGGCTTTCCGCTGAAGCCGAGATAACCCCGCTGCGGCACGTGAATGCGCGAGACAATCCAGCCATAGAAACTTGCCGCCACCCATGGCGCCGGAATGACCAGCAGGAATCCGATCACGAAAACCAGCGCGCGGCCCAGCATCTCCCAGATGCCGATATTGATTGAAAACGTTCCGCCGGACGGATCGCCATTGGCGGACGGGAGCGATGCGCCCGGGCGCGGGATCGCGGGGGGCGCGACGCCGCCCGAAAGCAGCCCGGGAATATCGCCGGCGTATTTCCAGTCCTGCATACCGTCGGCCCAGACATAGGTGTCAGCCCTGACACTCCCCCGCGCGATCAGATCGCGAAATTCGTCTTCGGAATACGGGCCTTCCTGCTTATCTCCGGCGGCAACAAACCAAGATCGGCCCGGCATGGCATGTCCTTTGTTCTTGGGAAAATGAGGTGCCGGACCAGCCGCGAGAAAATCCTGCGGCATCAGATGAATGGCAGTCGGTCTCAGCCCCCGAGATTGCGAATGCTACAAACGGACCGCGCTTTGCCGCAACGGTTTTCAATCGGCCCTGCATATTTTTCTGCCCCGTTGCCCAAAAAGGTGGCGGATTGATACGGGCCCGAGTAAAGACTCGTGGCGCTGCCGCGCTGAACTTTAAGGGATGAAGAGCTGCCATGAAGCTTATCACCGCCATCATCAAACCCTTCAAGCTTGAAGAGGTCCGTCTGGCCCTGACCGCCATCGGCGTGCACGGCATGACCGTGACCGAGGTGAAAGGCTTCGGCCGCCAGAAGGGGCACACCGAAATCTACCGGGGCGCCGAATACATCGTGAATTTCCTGCCCAAGCTGCGCATCGAGATCGCGGTCGGGGCCGACCTTGCCGACAAGGCGGTGCAGGCGATCACCGCCGGTGCACGCACCGGACAGATCGGCGACGGCAAGGTTTTTGTCACGCCGATCGAAAACGCCGTCCGCATCCGCACCGGCGAGACCGACAACGACGCCCTTTAGTTTTAGTTTTCCAGAGTCTGCATCACCAAGCGACTGCAGCGGCGCGTGCAAGACGCCGCAAGGTCTTCCTAGTGTCCTGATCCGAAGTTCGCTTCATTTTTCGGCGCGCACCATGTGCTGCAGAAATGATGCGGACTTGCGAACCACCACACGAGCCGGGGGGATTACCATGTTGAGATTGCCGCGTGCGGTCGCACAGTTTGCGACCGCGGTTTCTGCTGTGAGCATCGCTGTCACGTCTGCGACGCCAGCCCTTGCTGAAACGGCCAGGATCGATGCCGCCGATACCGCGTGGATGATCACGGCGACCGCGCTCGTCCTGATGATGACGATCCCGGGTCTCGCGCTGTTCTATGCCGGCATGGTGCGCAAGAAGAACGTGCTGGCGACCATGGCGCAAAGCCTGATCGCCGTGGCGCTGATTTCCATTCTCTGGGTGATCTACGGTTACAGTCTGGTGTTTGTCGGCGACGGCGCATGGCTCGGCACGCTGGAGCGCTTTCTGCTGGCCGGCATGACGATGGACGGCGTGAGCAGTGCAGCGAAGACCATTCCCGAAGCGCTGTTCGTCATCTACCAGATGACCTTTGCGGTCATCACCGTCGCGCTGGTGGCGGGATCGGTCGCGGACCGCCTGCGCTTCTCATCCTACGTCCTGTTTTGCATCGGCTGGTTTACGGTCGTGTACATTCCGCTCGCACACTGGGTGTGGGGCGGCGGCTTTCTCGCGCAGGCCGGCGTTCTCGATTTCGCCGGCGGCCTTGTCGTTCATCTCAGCGCCGGCACCGCGGGCTTGGTCGCAGCCGTTGTGATGGGACGACGCCGCGGCTACGGCACCGAGAACCTTGCGCCCTACGATCTTTCGCTGGCGGTGATCGGCACCGGCCTGTTGTGGGTCGGCTGGTTCGGCTTCAACGGCGGCTCCGCCTTGCAGGCCAACTCGCGCGCCGTGATGGCGATCCTCGCGACGCATCTGGCCGCCTGCGCCGGCGCACTGACATGGACCGCGATCGAATGGCTGACGCGGCGCAAGCCCTCGGTGCTCGGCATGATCTCCGGCGCCGTGGCCGGACTCGGCACCATTACGCCCGCCTCGGGCTTCGTGGAGCCCTGGCATGGCATCGTGATCGGCGTGGTGGCCGGCGCGGTCTGCTTCTGGGCCTGCACCAACCTCAAGCACCGCTTCAACTATGACGACACGCTCGACGTGTTCGGCATTCACGGCATCGGCGGATTGCTGGGAACGCTGATGACCGGCGTGTTCGCCACCGCCGCCATCGGCGGGAGCGCCGGGCTGATCGAGGGCAATCCCAGGCTGCTGCTGATCCAGGCCTATGGCGTGGCGGCGGTGTTCGTCTGGACCGGCGCGATGACGTTCGTGCTGCTGAAGGTCGTCGACATGCTGGCCGGTCTGCGGGTTCCGCACGAGCACGAGGTGGAAGGCCTCGACATCACCCAGCACGGCGAAGCACTCCAATAAATCGCCCCATTTGGATTTGGCCTCGGCTGTCGGGGCTTAGATACCTTTTGCTTGTCTGATGGGCACGAATGTGTCGGCGGTCTGGTGTGCCTATGTTTTTGGCACCCCTGTCGCTCTTTTAGGCGCGACAAAATAGCCCAATTTCTCCGCACCCCCTCTAAAGCCAAAAACCCTTGGATTCATAAATCGTTAGGGAATTTGGCGGTGTTGGCACGGCATTTGATTCTATGGGACCCGGCTGGTGCCCGTGGAGTGATCTTTCTTCGCGCGGTGACCCTCAGTCGAGAACGCCCGGTCCGTACGACCGGGCCCAAGCGGGGAAGTATCCATGAAAATTGTTATGGCCATCATCAAGCCATTCAAGCTGGAAGAGGTCCGCGATGCCCTGACCGCCATCGGCGTTCACGGTCTCACGGTGACGGAAGTCAAGGGGTATGGCCGTCAGAAAGGCCACACGGAAATCTACCGCGGCGCTGAATACGCCGTCAGTTTCCTGCCCAAGATCAAGATCGAGGTCGCTGTCGCCTCATCCCAAGTCGACAAGACCATCGAAGCGATCACCGGCGCTGCAAAGACCGGCCAGATCGGCGACGGCAAAATCTTCGTCATCAATCTCGACCATGCGGTTCGCATCCGCACGGGCGAGGCCGATGACGCGGCGCTCTGATTTCGCGCAAACCTCATCTTATCAGGAGTACAAACAAATGACGTTCAAGCGTCCCACCAGCGCGGGATTGGCAGCTCTCGCCGTCGGCCTCTTCGCTACGACAGCCGCCTACGCCGCGCCAACCATCAACAAGGGCGATAATGCCTGGATGATGACCGCAACAGTTCTCGTGCTGTTGATGACCATCCCGGGCCTCGCGCTGTTCTACGGCGGCCTCGTCCGCTCCAAGAACATGCTGTCCGTGCTGATGCAGGTTTTCTACACCGTCTGCATCGTCTGCGTAATCTGGGCCCTCTACGGCTACAGCCTCGCATTCACCGGCGGTTCGGATTTCATCGGCGGCTTCTCCAAAGCCTTCATGGCCGGCATCACCACTGACTCGATGGCGGCGACGTTCTCGGTCGATGCCAACATCTCGGAAATGATCTATTTCTGCTTCCAGATGACCTTCGCCGCGATCACGCCGGCCCTCATCGTCGGCGCCTTTGCCGAGCGCATGAAGTTCGCAGCGATCGCGCTGTTCATCCCGCTCTGGGTGACGCTGATCTACTTCCCGATGGCCCACATGGTTTGGTACTGGGCCGGACCGGACGCGATCAGCGATGCAGCCAAGGCACTGGCCGCCGCGGCTGACGGCGCTGCAAAGACTGCAGCACAGGCGAAACTCGACGAGGTGATGGCTGACGGCGGCTTCCTGTTCAAGAAGGGCGCCCTCGACTTCGCAGGCGGCACGGTGGTGCACATCAACGCCGGCATCGCAGGTCTCGTCGGCGCTCTCCTGATCGGCAAGCGCACCGGCTACGGCAAGGAGCTGATGGCTCCGCACTCGCTGACCATGACCATGATCGGCGCTTCGCTGCTCTGGGTGGGCTGGTTCGGCTTCAACGCCGGATCGAACCTCGAAGCTTCGGGCGGCGCTGCTCTCGCGATGACCAACTCCTTCCTGGCAACCGCCGCTGCGGCGCTGTCCTGGATGTTCGCGGAGTGGATGATCAAGGGCCATCCGTCAGTGCTCGGCGCGTTGTCGGGTGCGGTCGCGGGTCTGGTTGCCGTCACTCCGGCTTGCGGCTTCGCAGGTCCGATGGGCGCGATCGTGCTCGGTCTCGTCGTCGGCGTCGTCTGCCTGTTCTTCTGTACAGTTGTGAAGAACGCGCTCGGCTATGACGACTCGCTCGACGTGTTCGGCGTCCACTGCATCGGCGGCATCGTCGGCGCTCTCGGCACCGGCATTCTGGTCAACCCGGCCCTCGGCGGCACCGGCGTCATGGACTACGTCACCGGCAAGGTCGGCGACTACGACATGGTCGCTCAGATGATCTCGCAGAGCTGGGGCGTGGGCACCACGCTGCTGTTCTCGGGCATCGGTTCGGCGATCATCTACAAGGTCGTTGACGTGATCGTCGGCCTGCGCGTTCCGGTCGAGCAGGAGCGCGAAGGTCTGGATCTCACCGACCACACCGAGCGCGCCTACAACATGTAAGCGAGCTCAGGAACAACGGTTGGGGCACAAACCCGGCAATGCCCCGTCCGTCGGAGGGCCCCAGCGCAAGCTGGGGCCCTTACTTTTTGTGCCGCTGCGTCCTGAAAAGGAGGCCGGTTTCGGGGGTAAGATCAGTGCCCGGAAAGGGCGGCAAACTAAGCCCGCGCCGCGATGGTTAATCGCGTCTTAACCTCGCCGCACCTATGGTGACGTGATCAAGTCCTGCGTGGCCCCCTGACCGACCCGCAGGATCGACGGACCTTAATAGTGCTGGCGTTTTTCGAATGGCCATGACCGCTTCTTCCCGCTCGGCTTCCGCCGCCGGCGCCCAAGACGGCGAGCGCTCGCCGTTTGCCCGGCTGACCGAGCTGCTGAGCCCTTACACGCCAGGCAAGCCATTGATAAATATGTCAATTGGAGAGCCGCAGCATCCGGTACCGGGCTTTGTCGGACCGGTTCTGGCCAGCCATATCAACGACTTCGGCCGCTACCCGATTGCCAAGGGCATCGAGCCGTTCCGCAAGACCGCCGCCGCCTGGGTTTCCCGGCGATTCGCCCTGGCCAAGGCCATCGATCCCGAAACCGAAATTCTGGTGCTCAACGGCAGCCGCGAGGGGCTGTTTTTCGCAGCGATCGCCGCCGCGCGCTATGTCAGCCCCCGCAAGGGCACGCCCGCGATCCTGATGCCCAATCCGTTCTATCCCGCCTATGCGGCCGGTGCGCGGGCCGCCGGGTGCGAAGCGGTGTTTATGCCGACCACGCGCGAGAACGGCTTTCTGCCCAATCTCGATTCCCTGAGCGCCGAAACCCTCGACCGCACCGTCGCCTTCTACCTGGCATCGCCTGCGAACCCGCAGGGCTCGGTGCCATCGCGCGCCTACTTCGACCGCGTGAAGCAACTCGCCGACCGTCACGGTTTCATCGTGCTCAGCGACGAATGCTATTCCGAAATCTACACCGGCGAAGCGCCGGGCAGCATGCTCGCCTCCGCCGGAAACGACTTCGCCAACGTGGTTGCGTTCCAGTCGCTGTCCAAGCGATCGAACCTGCCTGGCCTGCGCGTCGGCTTCGTTGCCGGCGACAGGAATTTTCTCGCGCGCTTCCATGAGCTGCGCAACGTCGCGGCGCCTCAGGTGCCGGTCCCGTTGCAGCATGTCGCCGTCGCCGCCTATGGCGACGAGACTCATGTCGATGCGAACCGCAGGCTCTACCGGATCAAGTTCGATCTCGCGGACCAGATTCTCGGCAACCGCTTCGGTTACCGGCGGCCCGCGGGCGGCTTCTGCATCTGGCTCGATGTCTCGGCGCATGGCGGCGACGAAGCGGCGACGGTGAAGCTTTTCAAGGAAGGCGGCGTGCGCGTCATTCCGGGAAGCTATCTGGCGAGGCCGCAGGCCGATGGCAGCAATCCAGGCAACGGATATATCCGCGTCGCCCTGGTGCAGCAGGACAGTGAAACAACGGCTGAGGCGTTGCACCGGATGGTCGACGTCCTGAACGAAGCTCGGGGCTCGTAAAACAATGCCAGCGATCGAACGCGTCATTCCCATCGTCGGCCAGATCTCCGATCCATTGCGCGAGATGCTGGCGCGGCGCCTGCGCGAACTCGCCGGGCTCGGCGTCATCGCGCTCTCGTGTGTTGTTGCCGCGGCTCTGATGACGTGGTCGGTGCAGGACCCCAGCCTCAGCCACGCGACCTCAGGTCCGATCCGCAATCTGATGGGCCGTCCGGGCGCGATCGGCGCCGACATGCTGATGCAGATTCTCGGCCTCGGCGCGATCATGCTGATCCTGCCGGTGGCGATCTGGGGCTGGCGGCTGGTGACACACCGTCATTTCGACCGCGAAGCCTTGCGCATCGCCTGCTGGATTCTGTGCGCCGTGATCGCGGCTGGATTTGCAAGCTGCCTGCCGCGCAGCGGCGCATGGCCGCTGCCGACCGGACTTGGCGGCGTTGTCGGCGACGCGCTGGTCCGTTTCCCGGCGGTGGTGTTCGGTCCGCCCGGCCTGATCTACCGCATCGTGCTCGGCGTCCTTCTGTTTGCCGCGATGATCGGAAGTTTCGTCTTCGCATGCGGCGCGGGCGCGCAGGAGAAGATCGTCGAACGCACCCGGCCGCCGATGATCGAGGATGAAGAGGATTTCGAGGAGGACGATCGCCGTTCGATCTCGCTCGGCTGGATCGTTCATACCGCCATGAGCGCAAAAACACGCGTGGTTCGGGCGCTTTCTGCTTTCTTCGCGATGCTGGTCGGACGCACGGAATCGCGCCGCTCAGCATCGTTCGAGCGTATGGAGCCGAACCTCGGCGGCGGACGGCGCGCTCCCTCGCTGGTGCCGCAAGACGAATACGAAGAGAACGAGGAAGAAGAAGAGGAAGAAGAGGAAGACGAGGAGCCCGCGCCGCGTGCCCGCAAGCGCGCAGAGCCGAAGTCGTCCGGCCGCAAGGGTGTCTTCGTTCTGCCGCCGGTTTCCGTTCTCGCCGCTCCGAAAGCATCGGACCGCCTCACGTTGAGCAAGGACGAACTGGAAGAAAACTCGCGCTCGCTCGAAGGCGTGCTGCAGGATTTCGGCGTGCGCGGCGAAATCGTAAAAGCCAGTCCCGGACCGGTCGTGACGCTTTACGAACTCGAGCCCGCACCCGGCATCAAGTCGTCACGTGTGATCGGCCTTGCCGACGATATCGCGCGCTCCATGAGCGCGATCTCCGCGCGTGTCGCGGTCGTCTCCGGGCGCAACGCCATCGGCATCGAGCTGCCCAACGTCAAGCGGGAGACAGTTTATCTGCGTGAACTTCTCACCGCGAAGGAAGCAACCGGGAGCACCGCGAAGCTGCCGCTGTGCCTCGGCAAGACCATCGGCGGCGAGCCTGTGATCGTGGATCTGGCGCGCATGCCGCATCTCCTGATCGCCGGCACCACCGGTTCGGGCAAGTCAGTCGGCATCAACACCATGATCCTGTCGCTGCTCTATCGCCTGCGCCCGGACCAGTGCCGCCTGATCATGGTCGATCCGAAGATGCTCGAACTGTCGGTCTATGACGGCATTCCGCATCTGCTGACGCCGGTGGTGACCGATCCGAAGAAGGCTGTCGTCGCGCTGAAATGGGCGGTGCGCGAGATGGAGCAGCGCTACAAGAACATGGCGAAGCTCGGCGTGCGCAACATCGATGGCTACAACACGCGCGTCGCCGAGGCGAAGGCCAAGGGCGAGGAACTGACTCGCACCGTGCAGACCGGCTTTGACAAGGAAACCGGCAAGGCGATCTACGAGGAAGAGAAGCTCGAGCTCGAACCGCTGCCCTATATCGTCATCATTGTCGACGAAATGGCCGACCTGATGATGGTCGCGGGCAAGGACATCGAAGGCGCAGTACAACGCCTTGCGCAGATGGCGCGCGCTGCGGGTCTCCATGTCATTCTCGCGACGCAACGCCCGTCGGTGGACGTCATCACCGGCACCATCAAGGCGAACTTTCCGACGCGTATTTCCTTCCAGGTCACCTCGAAGATCGACAGCCGCGTGCTGCTCGGCGAAATGGGCGCGGAACAACTGCTCGGCCAGGGCGACATGCTCTACATGGCAGGTGGCGGCCGCATCAGCCGCGTGCACGGCCCGTTCGTGTCGGACGAGGAAGTCGAGAAGATCGTCCGTCATCTCAAGTCGCAGGGTCAGCCTGAATACCTCGAGGCGGTCACCGCGGAAGAGGAAACCGACGAGGACGGCAACGCCGTATTCGACGGCACGAGCATGGGCGCCAACGGCGGCGAAGGCGACCTGTTCTCGCAGGCGGTTGCGATCGTCAAACGCGATCGCAAGGCCTCGACCAGCTACATCCAGCGCCGCCTGCAGATCGGCTACAACCGCGCCGCCACCCTGATGGAGCGGATGGAGCTGGAAGGCATCGTCGGGCAGGCCAATCACGCCGGAAAACGCGAGATTCTGGTGGCCGAGGAAGACGAACGATTTGGCTAAATCCCTGCTATTCGCAGCCGCGAAATCGCCATAGCTTCGGGATAGCCCCGGCGGACAGATCACAAGGCATCCACAGGACGGACCGTTGAGAAAATTCCATCGCAATCAGCCGTTCTGCGGGCCCCGACGCTCCACACATCCTGTTTCGGTGGCGAAAGTGCCCATGAAAGTGCCTATGGCAGCGTTGGCGGCAACGATCGCGGCATCCCTCATGATGCCATCGGCATTGGCCCAGGCTGTTCCTGTTCCAAAGCCCGCACCGAAAGCCCGCATCGGCGATACCCCCGCACCGCAGGTGCAGGCACCCGCCACGTCGGCACCACCGACGCCGATCATTCCGGATCTGCGCAGCCTGTTCGGCGGCGGGACGCCGAGCCAGAATTTCGACGCCAATCAAAAGGCGCTGGCCGGCAAGGTCAGCACTTACCTCTCGTCGTTGCAGAACGTCTCAGGCAATTTCGTGCAGGTCGGTCCGGACGGCAAACGCACGACCGGCGATTTCTATATCCAGAAGCCCGGCAAGATCCGTTTCGAGTATGACGATCCCTCGCCGATCGCGCTGGTGGCCGACGGCACATCGGTGGTCGTGCTGGATCGCAGGCTCGCGACCCAGGACGTCTATCCGTTGTCGCAGACGCCGTTGCGCTACCTGTTGTCCGACCGCATCGATCTGCTGCGCGACACCAATGTCGTGGGCATCTCCTCGGACAACATGTTCATCAGCGTCACCATCGAGGAAAAGCAGGCGCTGGTCGGGACCAGCCGGCTGATGCTGATGATCGGCGCCAAGGACAATCAGCTCAAGCAATGGACCGTCACCGATCCGCAGGGATACGACACCACCGTCGCGGTCTACAATCTCGACACCACCAAGAAGCTCGATCCCTCGATGTTCAAGATCGACTTCACCAACTATCAGAACTCGAACAACTAGGTCGTTGCCGTCTCCCTGAGGTGCGAGCCTCGAAGGGCGACAGCGCCCCTTCAATCGTATCCCGTCATACTTCGAGGCGCGCAAGAAGAGCGCGCACCTCAGGATGACGTTTCCTCGTCGCGCGTCCTGTGCTTTACGTTTCCCATGCGCTTCACCCTGACAACCTGGAACATCAATTCGGTGCGGCTGCGCATCGATCTGGTCGCGAAATTCATCAAGTCGGTGCGGCCCGATGTGCTGTGTCTCCAGGAAACCAAATGCATCGATGACGCATTCCCGCTGAAGCGTTTCAAGCGGCTCGGCTATGAGCACGTCGCGCTCAACGGCCAGAAGGGTTATCACGGCGTCGCCATCGTCTCGAAAATTCCGTTCGAATCGAGCGACGTGCGCACGTTCTGCGGCAAGGTCGATTCGCGGCATATCTCGGTGGCGTTCGGGCCGAAGGCGCAGATCGCCGACCCGCTGGTCGTGCATAATTTCTATGTGCCTGCCGGCGGCGATATTCCCGATCCCGCGCTCAATCCGAAGTTCGAGCACAAGCTCTCGTTCCTCGACGAGATGCGCGACTGCGAGCCGCTGCATCCGAACCCCGCCGACCGGCATATTCTCGTCGGCGATCTCAACGTCGCGCCGCACGAGCATGACGTCTGGTCTCACAAACAGCTTTTGAAGATCGTGTCGCATACGCCGATCGAATGCGAGAAGCTGCTCGGCATACAGGCGCAGGGCAACTGGATTGACGTCGCGCGGCAGCGAATTCCGCTATCCGAGAAAGTCTATTCCTGGTGGAGCTACCGCTCCGCGGACTGGAGCGCGGCGAACAAGGGCCGCCGCCTCGACCACATCTGGGTCTCACAGGCGCTCGGCGACAGCGTTCGTGATTTCAAAATCACCAGGGACGCGCGCGGCTGGGAGCGCCCGTCAGACCATGTGCCGGTCACGGCGGTGCTTGATGTGTGATTTGGGATAGGACGCGATAAAACTATCGCAGCGTCTCGGTCACCCGGACCATTGCCCCTGCCGCCGCGTTGGTGCGCGCGGCGAAATCATCGCGCAGACGTCTTGCCGCTTCGGGATGACTTTCGAGCACACGCTGGAACAGGCTGCGCGAAATGCGCAGCACCGACGACGGTTCCAGAGCCGTCGCCGTCGCCGGCCGCGCCATCGGAACCACCAGCGCGAGTTCGCCGATCAGAACGTTCTGGCCCGCAATGGCTTCATGACCATCGTCCGAAGCCACGCGAAACGCGCCATGCCGAACAATGAAACCGGAATCCGCAGGATCGCCCTGTTCGAACAGCCGCTCACCGAATCCGTAGTCGCGCTGCTCGGCGCCGATCGCAAGCACCTGCAACGCCGCCGCGCCCAACAAATTCAGTGTCGGGACGCGCGAAAACAGGGCGATGTCGTCTTCAATAGCCATAGGGCGCCGAGATGGATCGGCGATTGATTCGCCTCATGGCACCAGCTTATAGCCGCCAGACTCAGTCACAAGAATTTCGGGATTCGCGGCGTCCTTCTCCACCTTCTGGCGCAGGCGATAGATATGCGTTTCCAGCGTGTGGGTGGTCACCCCGGAATTATAACCCCAGACTTCCTGAAGCAGGGTCTCGCGCGACACCGGCATCTGCCCGGCGCGGTAAAGGAAACGGAGGATCGCGGTTTCCTTCTCGGTGAGCCGGACCTTCTTGGCATTGGCGCCGGTCAGCATCTTCGAGCCCGGGCGGAAGCTGTACGGACCCACCGAAAACACCGCGTCTTCACTGGCTTCATGCTGGCGCAGCTGCGCACGGATGCGGGCCAGCAGCACGGCGAATCGGAAAGGCTTCGCGACATAGTCGTTCGCGCCCGATTCGAGCCCGAGAACCGTGTCCGAATCGGTGTCGTGGCCGGTCAGCATGATGATCGGCGACTTGAAGCCGCCCTTGCGCAGGCTGCGGACCACCTCGCGGCCGTCGGTGTCGGGCAGGCCGACATCCATCAGCACGAGGTCGGGAGAATTGCTTTTCGCCGCCAGCGCGCCCTTTGCGCCGGTATCGACGGCGGATGCCTCGAACTCCTCGTGAAGCGACAACTGCTCCACCAGGGCATCGCGCAGATCGGTGTCGTCGTCCACGATCAGGATCTTGCGGGCGTTGGCCATTGCATCCAGTCCTTTAAAATTCGGCTTGTATATAGAGGGTCCGGAGAACGATCTCGAAGAACCTCGGCGAAATAGAGCATTTGCAGGCGAAAGCGCAAGCCGGAGTTGTACGCAGTCACGGGAACCAATTATGGGAAATCTAGGCTTTCCAAGGGCTTATCGAACACCGTTGCGTGATCGGCCGCTTTCCGCTGTCAGGGTTCATGCTGCCGCCGGCCGGCCGAACCAGGGTTGGCTGGTGGCGGGCACCCATATCCTACCGGTCGCGCTTGGACGCGGCGGAATCAAGGCCAACAAGTTCGAAGGCGATGGCGGAACACCCCGCGGCATATTCCGGCCGGTGCGGCTGTGGTGGCGCGCCGACAGGCACCCCCGGCCGCGAACCTATCTTCCGGTCCGGGCGATCGGCCCTGCGGACGCCTGGTCGGAAAATCCCGCCGACCGGCATTACAATCGCGCGGTCAAACGCGCGCCCGGCGAGGACGGCGACCGGCTGGCGCGGGAGGATCATCTCTATGATTTCATCATCGAGATCGACCACAACACCCGGCCGCGCATCGCAAGGCGGGGCAGCGCGGTTTTCCTGCATCTAGCCCGCGAAAAATTCTCGCCAACCGCCGGCTGCGTCGGGCTGACACGCAATGGGATGCTGCGCTTGCTGGAACGGATCGGACCGCAGACGAAGATCGTGATCGGTGACATTGCAAGCTACGCGTCATTGCGAGCGAAGCGAAGCAATCCACTGTAGCAAAAAGCTGGATTGCTTCCTCGCTGGCGCTCCTCGCCATGACGATGGAGTTCTTCGTGCAGAAACTACCGCTTTCCGAAGATCGCGGAGCCGACACGCACATGGGTTGCGCCGAGCTGAATCGCGGTGGCGAAATCCGCGCTCATCCCCATCGATAATAATTTCAGTCCGTTGCGCGCTGCGATCTTGGCGGTCAGCGCGAAGTGCGCCGCAGGCGGATCCTCGACCGGAGGGATGCACATCAGTCCGGAAATTTGCAGACCGTAGACGTCGCGGCAGCTCGCAATGAATGCATCGGCATCCGCCGGGGCGATCCCCGCTTTCTGCGGCTCCTCGCCGGTGTTGAGCTGAACGAACAGTTGCGGATGACGGCCTTGCTTAACGATTTCCTTCGATAGCGCCTCACAGAGACTGGCGCGGTCCACCGAATGAATGGCGTCAAACAGCGCGACGGCCTCCTTGGCCTTGTTCGATTGCAGCGGCCCGATCAGGTGAAGCGCAAGCCCGGAATGCTCGGCCATTAGCGGCGGCCACTTGGCTTTCGCTTCCTGCACGCGGTTCTCACCGAACACACGCTGACCGGCGCGGATCACCGGCGCAATGGCGTCGCCATCGAATGTCTTCGACACCGCAACCAGCGTCACCGAGGAGCGATCACGGCGCGCGTCTTTGCATGCGCGCGAAATCTCGCGCTCCACGCCGGCGAGACCGCTTGGTGAATCAGATGTTACCGGCGGCATATTATCCACAGCCATCGATGTAACCTTGCCTTCAAATTAAGGATCATTCGAATTTTAGCGAATTCAAAAAAGGGTCCTTGAACCCTTTTTTGTAGTGTTGGCGTGGGGCAAGGGAATACTGATGTCAATCGCCAGCTTCGGCCGCAACACGTCAAAACTCAAGGCGCTATTCGGGATTCGTGCCCGTCTTGTGCTTTTGGCGTTGATTCTGGTCGTGCCTTTGATGCTCGACCGCGTCCGCCTGCTGGAAGACTCGCGCTCCAGGCAGATGATGCAGGCCGCAAACGAACTCTCCGAGCTCGCAAAACATACCGCCGATGCGCAGCGCGAAATCATATCGACGGTGCAGGCCGTTGTGAAATCCTCCGCCTATATCTATGCCGCCGGTTCCCAGCAGGGCCGCGGGTGCGCGGTGATGCGCGCCAGCATGCGGGTCGATCTGCCGTGGATCAGAAACCTTTCGATCATTGGCCCGGAAGGCAAGATCGACTGCTCGACAAAGCAAAGCATCGTCGGCTTTGATCTCAGCGACCGCGATTATGTCCTCAAGGCGCGCGAGCTTCACGATTTCGTTCTCAGCGACTTCATCCCGAGCCGCATTACCAGCCTGCCGACGATGATTGCGGCGTATCCGGTTTCGGCGGTGGACGGCCGGCAGGAATCGGTGGTCATCGCTGCGATCGATCTGAAATGGATGTCGCAGCTGCTGGTGAATCGCGGCGGACGTTCGGGCGTATCGGTCGTCCTTGTCGACGGCGCGGGAACGATCCTGGCGTCCCCACCCGAAAGCATGAATCTGATCGGGCAGAAGCTCAAGGACACCTCGCTGCTGGAAGCGGTCACGCTGCGTGAAATCAATCTCGATCGCGAATATGGATCGATCTCCTTCGAATCGGCCGATGGTGAGAAGAAGGCCGTATCGTTCGCGCGGGTTACCGGCACAAAGGCCCGCATGATTGTCAGCGTCAATCAGTCCCTGATGCTGAGCGACATCAACCGTGACATCCGGACTGCATACATCCAGCTTGCAATCGTGGTTCTCGCGACGCTGCTCGGTGCCTGGTTCGCCGGCGAGCGCCTCATCATCCGGCCGCTCCGCGCGATGACAGAAACCGCCAATCGTTTTGGCCGCGGCGAATTTTCGGCGAGGGCATCGAATGCCTCGCTGCCAAGAGAGTTCATTCCGCTCGCCAGGGCGTTCGATACCATGGCGTCACAACTCTCCGAGCGTGAGCGCGAAATGGCCGCCGCCAACGACCGGCTCACCGTCATCGCATCGCTCGATCTGGTGTCCGGGCTGGCCAACCGCCGGGGCTTCCAGAGCCGGCTCGAATTCGAGTGGATGAAGGCACTGCAATCCGACACCCGGCTTTCGCTGCTGATGATCGACGTCGATCATTTCAAGCTTTTCAACGACACCTACGGCCATCCCGAAGGCGACGCCTGCCTCAGCCGCGTCGGCGAGGCGCTGTCGACAATCGCGGATGCCTATGCCGGCTTCGCAGCCCGTTATGGCGGCGAGGAATTCTGTTTGTTGCTGCCGAACAGCAGTGCGGCCCGCTCGCTGCAGGTGGCCGAAAAAGTTCGCACAACAATCGAAGAACTGACGATTCCGCACGTCACCAGCGATTTCAAGCACGTCACCGTCAGCGTGGGCATCGCGACGGTCACGCCGGGCAGCGCCCAGCCGCAAGACGATCTGATCGAGGCCGCGGACGCGGCGCTGTATGCGGCCAAACGCCGGGGGCGGAACACGGTGGTCGAACACGGCCTGATCCTGCCTGCCGATCGGCCGGTTTCCCTGGCCGGCTAAGGGCCGCGCAGGCCATATTTGCGCCTAAAGCGTTGACCCCTCGCGGTCTTTTGTGGCTAGTCTGCCGCCTCCTGAATCCCCCTTTGGCAGACGACCCATCCGATGAGCACCGAACGCTATAACGCCCGCGAATCCGAGCCACGCTGGCAAAAGCTCTGGGACGAGCGGGCGATTTTCGCCACGCGCAACGACGATCCCCGGCCGAAATATTACGTGCTCGAGATGTTCCCCTATCCGTCGGGGCGCATCCACATGGGTCACGTCCGCAATTACACCATGGGCGACGTGGTCGCGCGCTACATGCGCGCCAAGGGCCACAATGTGCTGCATCCGATGGGCTGGGACGCCTTCGGCCTGCCGGCCGAAAATGCCGCGATCGAGCGCAAGGTGGCGCCGAAGGCATGGACCTACGAGAACATCGCCGCGATGAAGAAGCAGCTCCAGACCATGGGGCTGTCGCTCGACTGGTCGCGCGAATTCGCGACCTGCGATCCGAGCTACTACAAACATCAGCAGAAGATGTTTCTGGATTTCATGAAGGCTGGGCTCGCCGAGCGCGAAAAGCGCAAGATCAACTGGGACCCGGTCGACATGACCGTGCTCGCCAACGAGCAGGTGATCGACGGCCGCGGCTGGCGCTCCGGCGCCGTCGTCGAACAGCGCGAAATGAATCAGTGGGTCTTCAAGATTACGAAGTACTCGCAGGATCTGCTTGACGCGCTCGACACGCTCGATCGCTGGCCCGACAAGGTGCGGCTGATGCAGCGCAACTGGATCGGCCGCTCCGAAGGCCTGCTGATCCGTTTCGCGCTCGACCCGGCGACCGCCCCCGGCGGCGAGAACGAACTCAAGGTTTTCACGACGCGTCCCGATACGCTGTTCGGCGCCAAGTTCATGGCGATTGCGCCGGATCATCCGCTCGCGCAGGCGGCAGCGGCGAAAAACCCGAAGCTCGCCGAATTCATTGCCGAGACCAAACGTCAGGGCACCGCGCAGGAAATCATCGACACCGCCGAGAAGCAGGGCTTCGACACCGGCATCAAGGCCGTGCATCCGTTCGATCCGGACTGGAAGCTGCCGGTCTATGTCGCCAACTTCGTGCTGATGGAATACGGCACCGGGGCGATCTTCGGCTGCCCCGCGCACGATCAGCGCGATCTCGATTTCGTCAACAAATACGGTCTCGGAAATACGCCGGTGGTCTGTCCGCCGGACGTCGATCCGAAATCATTCGTCATTACGGACACCGCCTATGACGGCGAAGGCCGCATGATCAACTCGCGTTTCCTTGATGGCATGACCATCGAGGAGGCGAAGGAAGAGGTCGCCAGGCGCCTCGAGAGCGCAACGCGCGGCAATACGCCGGTCGCCGAGCGGCAGGTGAACTTCCGCCTGCGCGACTGGGGGATTTCGCGCCAGCGCTACTGGGGCTGTCCGATCCCCGTGATCCATTGCCCGACGTGCGATGTGGTGCCGGTGCCGGACAAGGATTTGCCGGTCGTGCTGCCGGAGGATGTGACCTTCGACAAGCCGGGCAATGCCCTCGATCATCATCCGACCTGGAAGCACGTCACCTGCCCGCAATGCGGCGGCAAGGCGACACGCGAAACCGATACGATGGATACGTTCGTCGATTCGTCGTGGTACTTCGCGCGCTTCACCGATCCGTGGAACGAGAACGCGCCGACGACACGCAATGTCGTCGATCGCATGATGCCGGTCGACCAGTATATCGGCGGCGTCGAGCATGCGATCCTGCATCTGCTGTACAGCCGCTTCTTCGTCCGCGCGATGAAGGCAACAGGGCACATCGGCATGGACGAGCCGTTCGCCGGCATGTTCACGCAAGGCATGGTGGTGCACGAAACCTACAAGAAGCAGGACGGCACCTTTGCCTCGCCGGCCGAGATCAGCATCGAGACCGTCGGCGACAAGCGCATCGCGACACTGCTGACGACGAAAGAGCCGATCGAGATCGGCCCGATCGAAAAGATGTCGAAGTCGAAGCGCAACACCGTCGACCCCGACGACATCATCGGCACCTACGGCGCCGACACCGCCCGCTGGTTCATGCTGTCCGACTCGCCGCCCGACCGCGACGTGATCTGGAGCGAGGAAGGCGTGCAGGGCGCCGGCCGTTTCGTCCAGCGCATCTGGCGGCTGGTAAATACCGCCGCTCCGCTTCTGCCGAAGCCGGGGACGGCCATCCCGGAAAACAACGACGGCGCGATGGCGCTCCGGCGCATCGCGCACCGCACCCTTGCGGATGTCTCCACCGCGATCGAACGGCTGCGGTTCAACACCGCGATCGCAAAGCTCTATACCTTCGTCGGCGCGCTGGGCGACGTCGTCGACGGGCCGGCGAAATCCCTGCAGACCGACCCCGCCGTCGCAGCGGCGGCGCGGGAGGCATTCGACATCCTGGTCCGGCTGATCTCCCCGATGATGCCGCATCTGGCCGAGCAATGCTGGCAGGCTCTGGGGCATCAGGAACTGGTTTCGGAGGCAAATTGGCCTGAAACCGAAGCCAAATTGCTGGTCGATGACACAATTACGCTCCCGGTGCAGGTTAATGGCAAGAAACGCGCGGATGTCACGGTCGCCCGAAATGCTTCAAATGGGGAAATTGAGGCTGCCGTTTTGGTACTCGATGCAGTAAAATCGGCACTGGACGGGAAATCTCCCCGAAAAGTCATTATCGTTCCGCAGAGGATCGTGAATGTCGTGGTTTGATAAGCGCATCGCTGTCCGGCTCATCGCCGTGGCTGCCCTTGCGGCCCTGACGGCCGGGTGCTTCCAGCCGATGTACGGCGAGCGGAGCGCGACCGGCGGATCGGCCCTGCGCGAGAAGCTGCAAGGCGTCGAGGTTCCCCCGCTCAACCTGCCGAACGGTTCACGCGAGGCGCGGCTTGGTGTCGAGATCCGCAACAATCTGATGTTCAGCATGTACGGCAGCGCCGTCGGCGGACCGCCCACCCACCGTCTGGTGATGCGGCTCACCACATCCCGCCTGTCGATCATCGTCGATCCCACCACCGCCCGGCCCGACATCGAAAACTATGGCATCGATGCGACCTATGAGCTGAAGGACAACGCCACCGACAAGACGGTCTTGACCGGTACGACCTTCTCGCGCGTGTCCTATGACATTCCGGGACAGGCACAACGCTTCGCCCGATCGCGCGGACTGCGTGACGCCGAAGACCGCGCTGCAAAGGTCATCGCCGACAATATCAGCCAACGTCTCGCATCGTTCTTCATCGCCGGCACCTGATCGACACTCAGCCCTGAGATAATTGTGGTCGCGCTTCGCGGGAAAGAAATCGACGCGTTTCTGGCCCGGCCCGATCCATCGCGGCCGATCATCCTGCTCTATGGTCCCGACGCTGGCCTCGTGCGCGAGCGCGCCGACGCCTTGATGGCATCGGCCGTCGACGATCCGAACGATCCTTTTTCCCTGGTCAGGATGGACGGCGACGAACTCGCCGCCGAGCCGTCACGGCTGGTTGACGAAGCCATGACTGTGCCGCTGTTCGGCGGCCGCCGCGCGATCCGGATTCGCGCCGGCTCGCGCAGCTTCGCAAGCGGCATCGATACGCTGGCCGAGATGCAGCCGAAGGATTGCCGCATCGTCATCGAGGCCGGCGAACTGCGCCCGGATGCGCCGCTGCGGAAAGCCTGCGAGAAGGCCAAGACCGCCGTGGCCATCGCCTGCTACGCCGACACCGAGCGCGATCTTGCGAAGCTGATCGACGACGAACTGCGGCTGTCGAATCTGAAGATTGCGCCAGACGCGCGCGCAGCGCTGACGTCACTGCTCGGCGGCGACCGGCAGGCGTCACGCAACGAGATTCGGAAAGTCGCGCTTTACGCCCATGGTCAGCGCGAGGTCACACTCGATGACGTGGTCGCCATCGTGACCGACGCATCTGGCCTGGCGCTCGATCCGATCGTCGACAATGCCTTTGCGGGACGTGCCGCCGATGTCGAAACGGCCTTCGCCAAAGCGATGGCCGCAGGCACCTATCCGGGCTTGATTATCATGTCGGCGCAGCGCCACGCAGCGCTGCTGCACAAGGCGCGTCTGTCGATCGAAGAGGGCCGCGGCGAACTTGAAGCACTCGACAGCGGATTTCCGCGGCTGCACTTTTCGCGCAAGACGCTGGTCGAAACGGCGCTGCGGAACACCACCTCCGAGCGTATGGCCCGGGTCATGGCGCAACTGGCCGACGCGGCGTTCGACATGCGCAAGCAGTCTTCGCTGGCGGAAGTCATTGCACAGCGTGCGCTGCTTGCAATTGCCGTGAATACGCGGCGGCGAGGGTAGGCGTTACTCGGTTGTCATCACCGGGCCTGTCCGGTGATCCCGATTACCAAGGCACTCTGCTCAATTGGTCGAGATGGCCGGGACAAAGGGGCGTTCACGCCCGTCTTCGACGGGCTATGCCCGGCCATGACATCTTTTGCCGAAGCAGTTACTTGCCTGCTTCCAGCCGCCGCAAAATCTCGTCGAGCTGATCGAGATCGGTGTACTTGATCTGCACCGTGCCGCCAGGATTGCGGTGATCGACGCTGACCTTCAGGCCGAGCACATCGCTGACCCGCTTTTCGAGCGCGATGGTGTCGGGATCTTTGACCTTGGCAGAACCGCCACCGCGCGCCTTCTGGGCGCCGCGCTCCGGCACGCCTTCTTCATGCGCCAGCGCTTCGGTCTGACGCACGTTCAGACCTTCCTCGACAATTCGCTTTGCCGCGGCTGCGGCATCCGGCACGCCGATCAGCGCGCGCGCGTGACCCGCCGACAGTTTGCCTTCGGCGATGTAGGCCTGAACCTGATCGGGCAGCTTGGTCAGGCGCATCATGTTCGCGACATGGCTGCGGCTCTTGCCGACGATCTTGGCGATGTCTTCCTGGCTGCGTTTGAACTCCGCGGCGAGCGCGTGATAGCCCTGCGCTTCTTCCATCGCGTTCAGGTCGGAGCGCTGCACATTCTCGATGATCGCGATTTCGAGCGCGTCGCTGTCGTTCACTTCGACAGTGACGATCGGCACATCGTGCAAACCGGCGCGCTGCGACGCGCGCCAGCGCCGCTCGCCGGCGATGATCTCGAAACGATCCTGCGCGCCCTTCACCGGCCGCACCACGATCGGTTGAATTACGCCATGCTGCTTGATCGACGCCGACAGTTCATTGAGTTCTTCGTCGGAAAAAGTCCGGCGCGGATTGCGCGGGTTGGCTTTCAGAAATTCGATCGGAACGCGTCGCGGCGTGCGGGCGGGACGGTCGACATGCGCCGCCTCGCCGCCAACATCTCCGATCAGACTTGCAAGACCGCGACCCAGTCGCGAACGCTCCTCGGCCATTGCCGCTTCCCTCGCACTCAACTCACGCACTCCTGCTTCACAGACTTTTCGGTGCGGCGATCTTCATCGCCGCCAGCATTCACGTCGCAGGATCAGTGCGTGCGCAACTCGCGCTCGCGCTGAATGACTTCAGTCGCGAGTTTCAGATACGCTTCGCTGCCGACGCACTTGAGATCGTAGACCAGAACCGGCTTGCCGTAGGACGGCGCTTCGGAAATGCGCACGTTGCGCGGGATCATGGTGTCGTAAACTTTCTTGCCCATGAACTGGCGCACATCGGCGACGACCTGGTTCGACAGGTTGTTGCGCGAGTCGAACATCGTCAGCACGATGCCGTGAATCGACAGCGTCGGGTTGAGCGTCGAGCGCACCTGCTCCACCGTCTGCAGCAACTGCGACAGACCTTCGAGCGCGAAGAACTCACACTGCAGCGGAACGAGAATGGCATGCGACGCCGCCATGGCGTTGACGGTGATGAGGTTGAGCGACGGCGGGCAATCGACCAGCACGTAGGTGTAGTCGGTGTCCGGCGCGACATTGACGTTGAGATCGGCGATGGCGTCGCGCAGACGAAACGCACGGTCGCGCGTGGTGCCGAGTTCGAGTTCAAGACCCGAGAGATCCATGGTCGAAGCCGCGATGTGCAGGCGAGGCACCGCGGTCGGAATGATCGCCTCGCGCAGCTTGGCCTCGCCGACCAGCACGTCATAGGTCGAGCAGCTGCGGTTGCGGCGATCGATGCCGAGACCGGTCGACGCGTTGCCCTGCGGATCGAGATCGACGATCAGCACCCGCTCGCCGATGGCAGCCAGCGCAGTCCCGAGATTGATCGCGGTCGTGGTCTTGCCGACGCCGCCCTTCTGATTGGCCAGCGCCAGGATCCGGGGATGACCCCGCTCGCCCGTCGCCGCGCCGTTTTCGTCCTCAAAAATTCCGCCGATGCCAACCATGTGCCTGGCCGCCTTGTACCTGTTACTGCCGGACGATTATCGCCGCTCGATCTTGTTGAGCTCGACGATCCAGCCGTGTCCGCCTGTGCGGCTGGGATGCAAAATGGGCTCGATATTCCAGTATTTAGTAGCTTCCGTCAATTCAGACTCTACATCTTGTCCCTTTAGAAAGAGTGCCTTCGCACCTCGTTGCACCAAAGGTTCTGCATAGCCCAGCAACATATGTAGTGGAGCGACCGCGCGCGCTGTGACGCAATCTATCGGCGCCTTTGAGCTATCCACATAATCCCCGATGTCGGCGAGGATAACCGAGCCGGCCGCCCCGGTGACCCGCAGCGCTTCGCGCAGAAACGCCGCCTTCTTGGCGATTCGTTCGACAAGCTGGACGGACGCGCCTTCATGCTCCGCCATCGCGCAGGCCAGAACCACCCCGGGAAAACCACCACCGCTGCCGAAGTCCAGCCAACGTCTTGCCGACGGCGCGAGATCCAGAAGCTGGAGCGAGTCGGCAATGTGCCTGATCCAAAGCTGCGGAAGCGTGGAGGGCGCGACGAGATTGGTCTTGGCCTGCCACGCCACCAGCAAATCGACATAGCGATCGAGCCGTGCCTCTGTTTCACGTGAAACAGGCGTGAGCGCCAATGCCGCCGCCTTGTCCGAAGCTGGGATGGAAATGGGGGCCGCTTTGGCCATGGGATGCCTCAGGCCGACGCGACGGCAGACCGGCGTGCCTCACGGCGGAGATAGGCCGCGAGAATTGCCAGCGCTGCCGGAGTCATGGCCTCGATCCGGCCCGCCTGCCCGATGGTCCGGGGCCGAACCTTCTCCAACTTCTGCCGGGCTTCATTCGAAAGGCCCGGAACGGCACCATAATCGACATCGGTCAGCACCAGACCTTCGTCGCGGCGGAAGGCCTGCACGTCGGCGGCCTGGCGAGCCAGATAGACGTCGTACTTGGCATCGATCTCCAGATGGACGGCGATCTTCGGGTCGATCCCGTTAAGCTGCGGCCAGATCGATACGACGCTGGCCCACTCGACCTCCGGATAGGCCAGCAGCTCGAATGCTGTCCGGCGCTGGCCATCGTGGTTCAGCATCAGACCGTGCTTTGCGGCCTCGTTCGGCGTTACTGAGAGGGATTTCGCCAATGATTTCGCGGTGTTAAGTTCGGCGATCTTGGCAGCGTGACGCCCTGCCCGTTCGCTGCCGACGCATCCCAGGGCAATGCCACGATCGGTCAGGCGCTGATCGGCATTGTCGGCCCGGAGGGTCAGACGGTACTCGGCTCGGGAGGTGAACATCCGGTACGGTTCGGTGATCCCGCGCGAGGTCAGGTCGTCGATCATCACGCCGAGATAACCGTCGGCGCGGTCGAACACGACCGGTTCAGCGCCACCGGCCAGCAAGGCAGCATTCAATCCGGCCACGAGACCCTGCGCACCGGCTTCTTCATAGCCGGTGGTGCCGTTGATCTGTCCGGCCAGGAAAAGACCCGGCACGCGCTTGGTCTGGAGGGTCGGATCGAGTTCGCGCGGATCGACATGGTCGTATTCGATGGCATAGCCCGGCCGGACCATTTTCACATGCTCGAGGCCCGGAATGGTCGCCAGAATTGCCTGCTGGACCTCTTCCGGCAGCGAGGTCGAGATGCCGTTGGGATAAACCGTGGTGTCGTCCAGCCCTTCCGGCTCCAGGAAGATCTGATGTCCGTCGCGGTCGCCAAACCGGACGATCTTGTCCTCAATTGACGGGCAATAGCGCGGGCCGGAACTTTTGATCTGGCCGGAGTACATTGGCGAGCGATGGACATTGGCCCGGATGATCTCGTGGGTCGCATTGGTGGTCCGGGTGATCCCGCATTCGATCTGCGGGGTCGTAATCCGGTCCGTCAGCACCGAAAACGGCTCGATCGGATCGTCTCCGGGCTGCATTTCCACCGCCGACCAGTTGATCGTCGATCCGTCAAGCCGCGGCGGCGTCCCTGTCTTGAGACGGCCCAGGATAAATCCGGCTCGCTCAAAGGATTTGGATAGACCCATCGCCGGCGCTTCCCCAACCCGGCCTGCGGGCCAGTTCTTCTCACCGAGATGAATCAGCCCCCGCAGGAAGGTCCCGGTGGTCACGACCACAGCGCCAACGGCAAATTCCCGCCCATCGCCAAGACGAATCCCGCAGATTCGGCCCTCGGACAGCAAAAGCTCGTCGGCTTCGCCCTCAATCACGGTCAGGTTGGGCGTGCCCCGGATTTCCGCCTGCATCGCCGCCGCATAAAGCTTACGGTCGATCTGGGCACGGGGACCACGCACGGCCGGTCCCTTCCGGCGATTCAGAACCCGGAACTGGATGCCACCCTGATCGGCCATCCGGCCCATCAGGCCATCCAGAGCATCGATTTCCCGGACCAGATGGCCCTTTCCAAGGCCTCCGATGGCAGGATTGCAGGACATCGCGCCGATGGTTGCAAACTGATGGGTCACAAGCGCCGTTTTGGCACCCGCGCGCGCGGACGCCGCCGCGGCTTCACAGCCGGCGTGGCCTCCTCCGATCACAATGACGTCGAATGTCTGCATGGTCAGACTTCTATCGCGTTGGTGCGAAAGCTGAAAGCCGGAAATCGATCTGACGTGTTTCACGTGAAACAATGAAAGGTTCCGCCGCCTGTTTCACGTGAAACAGGTCCAGTGGCCGACCGGAACCTCAGTCGGCCAGTGGCCTACTTGCCAATACAGAACTCGCGGAAGATCACATCGAGGATGTCCTCGACATCCACCCGTCCGGTCAAACGGCCCAACGAATGAATCGCGATTCGGAGCTCCTCCGCCAGAAGCTCGTCGCCCTTTCCGGCCGAGCGCCCTGCCCGGTCCAGTGCCGCCACAGTCTCGCGCAGCAATGTCCGGTGCCGGGCGCGGCTGACCAGCGCCATTTCGCCCGCCCCGAAGTAATCCTGGGCATAGGCCACCAGCGCCGCGATCAACTCCGGGACGCCGTCGCCCTGCGCGGCGGAAATATCGAACTGCGCCCCAGCCCCGCCCTCGCCCTTCGCCGCAACCAGATCGACCTTGTTGCGGACGAGCCAGACCGGCGCGTGGTCGCCTTCGTTCTGCGGCGACGGCGTGGCCTTGTCGTTGGCATCGACAAGCCACAGCACCAGGTCGGATGTGCGGGCGCGATCGCGCGCGCGGCGGACGCCCTCCTGCTCAACCGGATCATGGGTGTCGCGCACACCTGCGGTGTCGATCAGCGTCACCGGATAGCCGTCGAGATCGAGATGGACTTCGATCACATCGCGCGTGGTGCCGGCATTCGGCGAAACAATCGCAGCTTCGCGCCGCGCAAGACGATTGAGCAGCGTCGACTTGCCGGCGTTGGGCGGACCGGCGATCGCAACCGTCAGACCTTCGCGCAGGCGTTCACTTTGTGCCGATGAACAAAGGGTTTCTTCGATTTCAGATTTGAGCGCTGCGATCCTGTGCAGCGCCGGCGCGACAAGCTCTGCCGACACATCGCCCTCGTCCGAGAAATCGATCCCCGCTTCGATCAGCGCCGACGCTTCAATGATCTGCTGCCGCCAGGTCTCGGCGCGCACGCCAAGCAAGCCCTTCAGATGCCGCAACGCCTGACGGCGCTGACGATCGGTGTCGGCGTGGATCAGATCGTCGAGACCTTCGGCTTCGGTCAGATCGAGCTTGCCGTTCTCGAACGCGCGGCGCGTGAACTCGCCCGGATCCGCGGGACGCAAGCCGTCGATAGATCCAAGCGCATCGAACATGGCCGCAATGACGGCGCGTCCACCATGGACATGAAATTCTGCGACGTCTTCGCCGGTCGCGCTGCCCGGACCTGGAAACCAGAGCACCACCGATTCGTCGATCGCGCTGCCGTCGAGGTCTCGCAAAGTCGCAAGATGCGCCACGCGGGGTGTCGGCAGTTTCCGGCACAGCCGCTCAACCGCTGCCCTCGCCTGCGGGCCAGACACGCGGATGATGGCAATCGCCGAGGGGGCACGGCCGGACGACAGGGCGAAGATGGTCTGGTCAGCGGAATGCATGCCTATTTGTCGGACACCCGTCCGGCAGGCAACGAAAAATCCCCGAAGGTCGTGAATCTATAATTGCTGCGGCGCAATATGTTGCAGCGTCTACCGCAATAATTTTCCTTATTGCGATGCACAATCAAATTTCACCCGCGCGCTGCGATCATCGTCTCCGACAGCGACACTCGCTGCCCCCCGTCCCGGTCGAAATTCTCCGGCACCAGCCACCTCTCGTAAGCGCCTTTCAATGCTGGCCACTCGCTGTCGAGAATTGAAAACCAAGCCGTGTCCCGGTTGTGGCCTTTGACCACCAGATGATTGCGGAAAATTCCCTCGAAGCGAAATCCGAGCCGCAGCGCGGCGCGGCGCGATGGCGCGTTGAGCGAATTGCACTTCCATTCGTAACGCCGGTAGCCGAGCTCATCGAACACATAGCGCATCAAAAGATACATCGCCTCGGTAGTGGCGGGCGTCCGTTTGAGTGTGTCGGCATAATGGATGCTGCCGATCTCAACGACGCCATTGGCGGGATCTGGCCGCATGAACGCGCAAACGCCACCGGCGCGTCCCGACGCGCGGTCAATGATGGCGCTGTAAATGTAATCCTTGCTGTTCGCAGCTTCGGTCAGCCAGGTCAGAATGCCGGCGTCATCCGCAAAGGGACCGATGAACAGATACACCCACGATGCTTCGTCGGTGTCTCTGAATGCAGCGAGCAGATCGTCACCGTGACGCGCAACATCGAGCGGTTCGATGCGGCAGGTGCGGCCATCGATCGTGACCGGTTGCGGCGACGCACGGCGCGTCCAGCCGGGCAGAGCAGCGCCGAGCGGAAGACTGGGATTTAACGACAAGACACAACCTCCCTTGCTGCCGCAGCTTGTCCCGATGCGAGCAGCGCAATCATCCTGACTTGGTAGGCCGAAAATGCAAATGCCCGGCGCATCGATACGAAGACATGCTTCGCACTGACGGGCCGGGCATCGCACAACAAGCTGACCGCTGCTGGCGGTCAGAAGTTCTTAGGTGTTCATCGAGTCGAAGAACTCTGAGTTGTTCTTGGTGTTGCGGAGCTTGTCGAGCAGGAAGTCGATCGCGTCCATGGTGCCCATCGGATTGAGAATGCGGCGCAGGACGTACATCTTCTTGAGCAACTGCGGATCGGTGATGAGCTCTTCCTTGCGCGTACCGGAGCGCGAGATGTCGATCGCCGGGAAGGTGCGCTTGTCCGAAACCTTGCGGTCGAGAATGAGTTCGGAGTTGCCGGTGCCCTTGAACTCTTCGAAAATCACTTCATCCATGCGGCTGCCGGTATCGACCAGTGCGGTCGCGATGATGGTGAGCGAACCGCCTTCCTCGATGTTACGTGCGGCACCGAAGAAACGCTTCGGGCGCTGCAACGCATTGGCATCGACGCCGCCGGTCAGCACCTTGCCGGAGCTTGGTACGACGGTGTTATACGCACGTCCTAGACGCGTGATCGAGTCGAGCAGAATGACCACGTCGCGGCCGTGTTCAACCAGACGCTTGGCCTTCTCGATCACCATCTCGGCGACCTGAACGTGACGCACCGCCGGCTCGTCGAAGGTCGAGGACACAACTTCACCCTTCACCGAACGCTGCATGTCGGTGACTTCTTCCGGACGTTCGTCGATCAGAAGAACGATCAGATAGCACTCGGGATGATTGGCCGTGATCGAATGCGCGATGTTCTGCATCAGCACCGTCTTGCCGGTGCGGGGCGGTGCGACGATCAGCGCGCGCTGGCCCTTGCCGATCGGAGCGACGATGTCGATGACGCGGGCCGAAAGATCCTTGCGTGTCGGATCATCGAGTTCAAGACGGAAACGCTCGTCCGGAAACAGCGGCGTCAGGTTATCGAAGTTGACCTTGTGCTTGGACTTCTCGGGGTCCTCGAAGTTCAGCGTGTTGACCTTGAGCAGCGCGAAGTAGCGTTCGCCTTCCTTTGGGCTGCGGATATGGCCTTCAATGGTGTCACCGGTGCGCAATCCGAAGCGGCGGATCTGCGATGGCGAGACATAAATATCATCGGGGCCGGGCAGGTAATTGGCGTCCCATGAGCGCAAGAATCCAAAACCGTCGGAGAGAACTTCGACGACGCCTTCACCGATGATGTCGGTTTCCTGGATCGCAAGCTGCTTGAGAATGGCGAACATCAGCTCCTGCTTGCGCATGGTGCTGGCATTTTCGACCCCAAGCTCTTCGGCGAACGAGACAAGCTCCGCCGGAGTTTTGGTTTTGAGGTCCTGTAGTTTGATTTCCCGCATTGGGGTTGTCCTGTGGAGCATGTGGAGAAAAAGAGAGGGGAGGGGAGCGGAAGGTTCAGCCTGCTGACGACATACGGACTAAAAACGCGATCAGAAGTCCGCAGGTCTTGAGCGAGGAAGGTGCCGGGAGGCTTCGAACCTGATGTGGCGGCCGGTCCAACAATGAGACCGGGACTCAACCACATCCGCCTGCGTTCGGTGGGATGACAAGAATATAGAAAATCGTCCGGGTCTTCGCAAGCAGGTCGTTGCCGCTTCACTTGGCAACGCGTTGTCCTAAAACGGTTTGACGATCACCAGAATGACAATTCCGATCATCAGGACAGTCGGTACTTCATTGATAATACGGTAGAATTTCTGACTTCGGGTATTCCGGTCACTGGCGAAATCCCGCACCCTGGCTGCGAAAAATCCATGAACGCCCGACAGAATCAGCACCAGCAGGAATTTTGCGTGAAACCAGCCTGAAACATACCAGCCACCCTGCCAGACCAGCCATAAACCGGCCAGCCAGGTCACGATCATCGCCGGCTCGATGATCGCCCGCAGCAACCGCCGCTCCATCACCTTGAATGTCTCGGACTGCTTCGACCCAATTTCAGCTTCACAGTGATAAACAAACAGACGCGGCAGATAGAGCATGCCTGCCATCCATGAAATCACGGCGATCACATGCAGCGCCTTGATCCATTCGTACATCGCGTCTTCTTCTCTGCTGAGCTTATTGTTGCCACGAAACCGGTCTTTCCAGTTTCGATAGGCAGGAACCAATTTCTGCCCGGTGGGTTGAGCAGCATCGGTAGATGACGCGAGAAGGGGTCTGTCCGCAAGCACCACTTCCTTAAAGAATCCTTTTAGATTCTTAAGTTTGAGTCAGTGTAGCCGTGATTAGCGCTCGCGCATTTCTCTCCAGTGTTTATCCAGTGTTCGTCCACAAGCCGCCGGTTTGTACCCGGTGCTGGTCTCTATGAGAGCCGTGGAAAATACGCCGATGGTTTCAAGCATTTGCCTGCTGTTGGCCCGCCATTATCCCAAGACAAATCCACACAACCCCGCTACCATCGAAGTGAAGGTTAGATTTCATCCCGAAATCAGCGCTGTGAATGAATAGGCGAGTTATCCCGGCTGGTGCCGACGGGTGCCTGAGCGAGGCCAATATGCCCACAGGGATTCACAGCGATTCACAGCCGCCGGATTGAGCGGAAACGGGTTCGACACGCCATGGCGCCTACCACCGGCAGTTATTTTCACCTCCACATGATTTCCGATTCGACCGGTGAAACGCTGATCACCGTCGCGCGTGCGGTGGCTGCGCAGTACTCCAACGTCTCGCCGGTGGAGCATGTCTATCCCCTGGTTCGCAGTCAGAAGCAGCTCGATCGTGTTCTCGCGGAAATCGAGGAAGCGCCGGGAATTGTACTGTTCACGTTGCTGGAAAAGGATCTGGTCGAGCGGCTTGAAGCCAAATGCCAGGAAATCAATATTCCGAGCCTGTCGATCATCGGTCCGGTGATGCAGTTGTTTCAGGCCTATCTCGGCACCGAAACCTCGCGCCGCGTCGGCGCGCAGCACACCCTCAACGCCGAGTATTTCAAGCGGATCGACGCGCTGAACTACACGATGATGCATGACGACGGCCAGCACGTCGAAGGGCTGGAGGAGGCCGATGTGGTTCTCGTCGGCGTCTCCCGCACATCGAAGACCCCGACCTCGATCTACCTTGCCAACCGCGGCGTTCGCACCGCCAACGTTCCGCTGGTGCCGGGAATTCCAATCCCGCATCAGCTTGAAACGCTGAAGAATCCGCTTGTGGTCAGCCTTCATGCGACGCCGGAGCGACTGATACAGGTGCGGCAAAATCGCCTGCTCGGCATCGGCAAGACTGGTGACGATACCTATATCGATCGTCAGGCCGTGACCGAGGAAGTTGCGTTTGCCCGGAAACTCAGCGCGAAGTTCGACTGGGCGCTTCTCGATGTGACACGGCGCTCCATCGAGGAAACCGCCGCGGCTATCATGAAGCTCTTTGCCGATCGCCAGCGTCAGAAGGCATCGCAAACGTGACTGTCTGGCGTGAACGGCAACCGTTGATTCTGGCGTCGCAAAGTGCTGTGCGAAAAAGCCTGCTTGCGAATGCAGGTATCGCCGTTGAGACCATCCCGGCTGACATTGACGAACGTGCCATCCAGGATGAATCAGGTCTGAAAAATCCGGGTGAGATCGCGGCGCTCCTTGCCGGCGAGAAGGCAAAGTTTATTTCTCTCAGGCATCCGGGCCGGTATGTGGTCGGGGCGGATCAGACGCTGGCGCTGGGCGAACGGCTTTTCAGCAAGCCCGCAAATCGCGCCGCGGCTTCGGCGCAGATCGCAACGCTTTCCGGGCAGACCCACGAATTGCACAGTGCGGTCAGCGTGACAAAGGACGGTGCGCCGCTGTTTTCCCATGTCAGTGTGGCGCGCATGACGATGCGGGCCCTGACTGAGCGCGAGATCGCCGCTTATATCGATGAGGCTGGCGACGCGATCACCGCAAGTGTCGGCGCCTATCAGTTGGAACGCACCGGTGTGCACCTGTTCGAGCGCATCGAGGGCGACCATTTTACCATTCTGGGATTGCCGCTGCTGCCGCTGCTTGGTTTTCTGCGCAGCCGCAACCTGCTGGCTGTTTGATGAAAGAAGTGACGATGCTGCTGCTGGGTCTGACCGGTTCGATCGGGATGGGGAAATCGACCACCGCGAAGCTGTTCGAGGAGGCTGGGGTGCCGGTCTATGACGCCGACGCCACGGTCCATAAGGTCTATGAGGGTGAGGCTGCGCCGGCGGTGGAAGCGGCGTTTCCGGGCAGCACGGTGAACGGCAAGGTGGACCGGCAAAAGCTGTCGGCCATGGTCGTGAACAACGCCGATGCCATGAAAAAGCTTGAGGCCATTGTGCATCCCATGCTGCGCAGTCATCAGCTCAGGTTCCTCAGCGATGCGGAAAAGTCCGGCGCGCCGGTGGCGGTGCTCGATGTGCCGTTGCTGTATGAGACCGGCGGTGAGAACCGCGTCGATGCGGTGGTGGTTGTCACCACCGCGCCGGAGATCCAGCGCGAACGTATCCTGGCGCGGGACAACATGACCCCCGAGAAGCTCGATGCCATTCTGTCGCGCCAGCTTCCCGATGCCGAAAAGCGCAAACGGGCGGATTTTGTCGTGGACACATCCCATGGCCTGGACCCGGTGCGGCAGCAGATCGGTGAAATTCTCCGCGAAGTCGTTAAAATGCCAAGACGGCGAAGCTGATTCGCTAAACCAACCGGCATTCTCACATTCATGCGCGAAATTGTTCTCGATACCGAAACCACAGGCCTCGATCCGCTGCGCGGTGATCGGCTGGTCGAGATCGGCTGTGTCGAGATGATCAACCGCATGCCCACGGGGCAGACGTTCCACGTCTACCTCAATCCCGAGCGCGACATGCCGCAGGAAGCCTTCGCGGTGCATGGGCTGTCGAGCGAGTTTCTCGCCGACAAGCCTTTGTTCGCGGCGGTGGCTGATGATTTCCTGACATTCATCGGGGACGCGCCGCTGGTCATTCACAATGCGTCGTTCGATATCGGCTTTATCAACGCGGAACTGACCAAGGTTTCGCGGGCGGCGATCCCGCGCGACCGTCTGGTCGACACGCTGACGCTGGCGCGCCGCAAACATCCCGGTGTGTCGAACCGGCTCGACGATCTGTGTTCGCGCTACGCCATCGACAATTCCCGCCGCACCAAGCACGGCGCGCTGCTCGACGCGGAACTGCTGGCGGAGGTCTATATCGATCTGATTGGCGCGCGGCAGTCGCAGCTTATTCTGTCGGAAACGCGTCAGTCGTTCAGCACGGGACAGACGGATGCACCACGCCGGCAGCGCGAAGTTCCGCTTGCGCCGCGCATCACCGAAGCGGATGTCGCCGCACACACAGCCTTCGTCGCGACGCTGGGCGGCACGCCGGTCTGGAACGAATTTTCCAAGGAAAACTGAAGCGGCGCGAAGGTGCGCCGCTGAGCCCTAAGCCCGGTTCAAGGCTTAGCTCGGCTTGACCTGCTGCTGCTGTTCGGCCTGACGCGCCATGTTCTGGCGGTAGAGGCCGACGAAATCCACCGGGTCGAGCATCAGCGGCGGGAAGCCACCCGAGCGCACCGACGTCGCGATGATTTCCCGGGCGAACGGGAACAGCAGCCGCGGGCACTCGATCATGATGAACGGGTGCATGCTGTCCTGCGGGACGTTCTGAATGCGGAACACGCCGGCATAGATCAGTTCAAAGGCGAACAGCACAAGATTGTCGGTCTCGGCCTTGCCCTCGATGGAGAGCGAGACTTCAAAGTCATGCTCGGCAACCGCGTTCGCGGTGACATTGATCTGAATGTTGATGGTGGGCTGCTTCTCCTGGGCCGCCAGCGAAGCCGGAGAGTTCGGATTCTCGAACGAGAAGTCCTTGATGTATTGCGCCAGGACGTTGAACTGGGGCGGGGCCGCGTTCTCGAGAGGTGCACCGTTGCCGTTGGTCATGAGTAGATCTCTCCGAGAAGGTGGAAGCGGAATCGCCCGAGGAGCGATCCGGTCCGGGAACTGCCTGCGAAAAAGGCCCTGGCGGCGGAAACGTCCGCTTCGGGAATGGGACAGGCCTTTGTTGGGGCGAGTGGCTATCATAGCCTTGCCTCATTCGACAAGGACGATAGGCCTCATTCTGTTGCGTTTCGGCTGGCTCTGACCGCTGGATCGGGTAGAATTAAGCGAAACAGGCGCCGTGAATGCCCCAAACCCTGTCTTTTGGGCGCTTCAAAGCGCGGCATATGGCGGTGTTGGCTGGACCGGGTTTCGTGCCTACATGTGACAGGTAAATTCGTTGGTGCCCCATCCGGGTTGTTTTTCGGGTTGCGTGAAGCACCGATCAGAAAGTGAAGCGACGTGGATATTTACACTATCATTTTTCTGGCTCTGGCCGTCTTCATCTTCCTGCGGCTGCGCAACGTATTGGGACAGCGCACCGGTGACGAACGTCCGCCGTTCGACCTGCCGGCGCGGGGCAATGCGCGCATGTCCGACAATGTCGTGCCGCTGCCCGGCAAAACCATCGATCAGGCGCCGCTGGCGCCATCGGCCGAACCTGCGGTCGCGGTTGACCGGTGGAAGGGAATTGCCGAATCCGGATCAGCGCTTGCGCGCGGTCTCGATCAGATCGCGGTTTCAGACCCGTCATTCGATGCGCAGCATTTCATCAGCGGCGCCAAGAGCGCGTATGAGATGATCGTGCTCGCGTTCGCCAATGGCGATCGGCGCACGCTGAAGGATCTGCTGTCGTCCGAGGTCTATGAAGGATTCGAGGCGGCGATCAAGGAACGCGAGCAGCGCGGCGAAAAGGTCGAGACCCGGTTCGCGTCGATCGACAAGGCCGAGATCGTCAACGCGGAAACGCGCGATCGGTCCGCCCAGATCACCGTCCGGTTTGTGTCCCAGATGATTTCGGTCACGCGCGACAAGGCCGGCACCGTCGTCGATGGCAATGCGGAAAAGCTCACCGATGTCACAGATGTCTGGACATTCGCCCGTGACATCGCGTCGCGCGATCCGAACTGGAAGCTGGTTGGGACGGAAAGCGGACAGTAACGACGTTGCTGCGCCCGGTGCACGAGCCGGGCGTTTTGGCGCGTGGCTGAAAGCGGGAGCGGCCGGACTTTGTGTCGCCGCCTTTGTTCTCGCGGACGCCCAGGCGAGAGCGAGCCGCCATACCTCCCACGAACATCGTGAACATCAAAGGCGCGGACCGGTTGTCTGGCCGCTGGAATTTCCCGGCGCTCAGTACGCGCCGCTGAAATGGAGCGAGGTCGCCGGTTGGGCCGACGACGATCCGCTCCCCGCCTTCAAGACGTTTCGTGCAAGCTGCAAGCCGATTGCAGCGCAGAAGGCTCCGCTCGCAGAGAGCAAGGCGCTCGGCACGTCGCTGCGCGATTCCTGCATCGCCGCCAGAGCCGAGGATATTTCGGACAGCGCCAAGGCGCGCGAATTCTTCGAGAAGAATTTCACGCCGTTGCTGATTTCGCGGATCGGTGAGGACGCCGGCTTTGTCACCGGCTATTACGAGCCGATCGTGGACGGCTCGCGGGTCCAGACCGATGTGTACAACGTGCCGGTCTATCGGCGGCCGTCGAACCTGTTCGTGCGCGGATACTCGCAGGCCAATTCCAGCATGCCGAACAAGGGTCAGGTGTTCCGCAAGATCGGGCGGCGCAAGCTGGTGCCTTATTACGACCGCGCCGAGATTGAAGACGGTGCGATCGCAGGACGCGGGCTCGAAGTTGTGTGGCTGAAGAGCCAGACCGATTTGCTGTTCATCCAGATTCAAGGCTCGGCACGAATCAAGCTTGAGGATGGCTCGGTCGTGCGCATCAACTATGATGCACATAACGGCTTTCCCTATATGCCCGTCGGCCGCATCCTGATCGAACGCAACATCATTCCCAAAGATCAGATGTCGATGCAGAAGATCAGGGAATACATGGAGCAGAGCCCGGACGCCGCGAAAGAACTGCGCCGGCAGAATCGCTCCTATGTGTTCTTTCGCGAAGTGAAGCTCGGGGCGGATGACGAGGCGGTCGGCGCGCAGGGCGTGCCGCTGACGGCGGGGCGTTCGATCGCGGTCGACAAGTCGCTGCACGTTTATGGCACGCCATTCTTTATCGAAGGCAACCTGCCCATTGAGTCAGACACATCGAACACGCCGTTCCGCCGGTTGATGATCGCGCAGGACACCGGCTCGGCGATCATCGGTCCGGCGCGCGCGGACATATACTTCGGTGCCGGCGCCGATGCAGGCCGCGTCGCCGGCCGCCTGAAGAATCCCGCCCGCTTCGTCATGCTGCTGCCGAACAGTCTCGATCCGGTTGCGCGCGGCAAGACCATGCCGCTGCCGGAAGACCGGCCGTCGGCGACCATTGCCAAACTTTTTCCCCAGACCGAGCCTGAGAAGCAGCCGGTGAAGGAGACACCGAAGGAAGCTGCTAAAGACGCGCCTAAGGAAACAGTCAAGGAAGCTGCGAAAGAGCAGCCCAAAACTGAATCAAAGACCGAAGCAACGACTGAGCCGAAGGCTGTGCCCAAGGATCCGCCAGTCGATACGAACAAGACTGCTGCACCCAAAGAGCAGCCAGCCGCTCCAACTCCCCCTGCCGCAACAGCCGCGCCCGTCGCTCAGGCGGTGCCGTTGCCCGAAGCGCGTCCCAAGGCTGCGCCTGAAGCAACACCGGCAACCGTGAAATCCGATACGCCGCGCCGCTCAAAGCATCACCGGCGCACTCGTTATCGCCAATGAAACGTCCGCGTAATCTCGATCCACCGCCTGTGTCCCGACGAAAGCGCGCGCTCAGCCGCGAAGAGGTCGAACTGTGGGAAAGCGTGGCGAAACAGGCGAAGCCGCTGCGCAAGAGGCCGCGTTCGCTGAAGGCTTCCGCAGAAGCGCTGGACGAATCCCCGGTCGCTCCGAAGCTGGCACCGGCACCGAAATCGCCAGCGATGCATCGAAAGATTCCGGCCGCTCCGCCAACGCCGCCGCCGCTTGCGCCGCTCGGGCGGCGTGAGCGCTCCCAGCTCTCACGCGGCCGGAAGGAGATCGACGCGCGGCTTGATCTGCACGGCATGACGCAGACCAAAGCGCACCGCGTGCTGTTGAGCTTCCTGCATCACGCGCACGAGAATGGCATGGCCTTCGTTCTCATCATCACCGGCAAGGGCCGCACGGTGGGACCGGAGTCGGAGCGCGGCGTGCTCCGCCGTCAGGTCCCGCACTGGCTGGGGCTGCCGGAATTCCGCAGCTTCGTGATCGGCTTTGAGGAAGCTCACATCGGCCACGGCGGCGAGGGCGCGCTTTATGTGCGCGTCCGCCGGGCGCGGTAGGCCGATTACAGGATGAACCGGCTGAGATCGGTGTTCTTGGCCAGATCGCCGATATGCTTTTTCACATAATCGGCGTTGATCGTGATGGTCTGACCGGTCATGTCCGGAGCGTGGAAAGATGTCTCGTCGAGCACGCGCTCCATCACTGTCTGCAAACGCCGCGCACCGATGTTCTCGATGGTTGAGTTCACCGCGACGGCGATATCGGCAAGCGCGTCGATCGCATCGTCGGTGATGTCGAGGGTCACGCCTTCGGTCTGCATCAGCGCGACATACTGTTTGAGCAGCGACGCTTCGGGCTCGGTGAGAATACGGCGCATGTCGTCCCGGGTCAGTGCCTGCAGCTCGACGCGGATCGGCAGACGGCCCTGCAACTCCGGCAGCAGATCCGACGGCTTGGCGATGTGGAACGCGCCCGACGCAATGAACAGGATATGATCGGTCTTCACCGCGCCGTGCTTGGTGGACACGGTGGTGCCTTCGATCAGCGGAAGCAGGTCGCGCTGCACGCCTTCGCGGGAGACGTCGCCGGCGCGTACGCCATCGCGGACGCAGATCTTGTCTATCTCGTCGAGGAACACGATGCCGTTGTTCTCGACGGCCTGAATGGATTCCTGCACCACCTGTTCGTTGTCGAGCAGCTTGTCGCTTTCCTCGTTGACAAGAATTTCGTGTGAATCCGCGACGCTGAGCCGGCGCGTTTTGGTACGGCCGCCCATCTTGCCGAAGATATCGCCGATCGAGATCGCGCCGACCTGCGCGCCCGGCATGCCCGGAATCTCGAACATCGGCGAGCCGCCGGACGACTGGGTTTCGATTTCGATTTCCTTGTCGTTCAGTTCGCCTGCGCGCAATTTCCTGCGGAAGGAATCGCGCGTAGCGGCACTGGCGTTGGCGCCGACCAGTGCATCGAGCACACGTTCCTCGGCGGCCTGCTGCGCACGCGCCTGCACATCTTTACGCTTGCGTTCGCGAGTCTGCATGATCGCGACCTCGACGAGGTCGCGCACGATCTGCTCAACATCGCGGCCGACATAACCGACTTCGGTGAACTTCGTGGCCTCAACCTTGATGAACGGCGCATTGGCCAGCCGGGCGAGCCGCCGCGCGATCTCGGTCTTGCCGACACCGGTCGGCCCGATCATCAGGATGTTCTTGGGCAATACTTCCTCGCGCAGCGTTCCGGTGAGCTGCTGCCGCCGCCAACGGTTACGCAGCGCGATGGAAACCGCGCGCTTGGCGTCGCCCTGTCCGACAATGAAGCGGTCGAGTTCGGAAACGATTTCGCGGGGGGAGAAGTCTGTCATGGCTCTTAGCTATTGTTGAAGAAGAGGTATCGCAAGCAGCGGCAGGTCTAGATAATCGGCGGCCCGCTCTGCCATTGCCGTATCGCATCGAACGGATGGATCAGCATGATAATGTTCAGCGTCAGGTTGTCGCGGATGTGCAGGCCGACCGCGATCTCGAACACAATGGCGATCAGCACCGTTGCGATCACCGGCAGTTTCCGCGCGGCAATGAAGCCCGCAATCATTGCCAGCGTGTCGGACACCGAATTGACGATGCTGTCGCCGTAATAATCCAGCGAGATGGTGCCGGCGCGATAGCGCTCGATGATGATCGGCGAATTTTCCAGAAGCTCCCAGCCACCCTCGATCAGCATCGCAATCAAAAGGCGCGCGATCCAGGACACGCGCGGCAGCAGCAGCCATGTCAGGCCATAGAACAGGAAGCCGTGAATGATATGGGAGAATGTGTACCAGTCGGTGATGTGTTGCGAATTCTCCGAGCTCAGCACCGCGCCGTGCCACAACTTGACATAACCACAGGTGCAGATCGGCACGCGGCCCATGCCGTAGAGGATTGCCGCCTGCAGCAGAAGCAGCCCCGCCGCGATAACGAATCCCTGGCGCGGCGACAGTCCCGACCTTGCGGGCGAAGCCGCCTGGTCTGCCGCGGTGCTCATGCGCTCAGCGTTTCAAGGGTAACGTTGCGGTTGGTATAGACGCAGATGTCGGCCGCGATATCCAGCGAGCGGCGCACAATCGTCTCGGCGTCCTTGTCGGAATCGGCCAGCGCGCGTGCCGCGGCCAGCGCGTAGTTGCCGCCGGAGCCGATCGCCATCACGCCGTGTTCCGGCTCCAGCACGTCGCCAGTGCCGGTCAGCACCAGCGAGACGTCCTTGTCGGCGACGATCATCATGGCCTCGAGGCGGCGCAGATAGCGGTCGGTGCGCCAGTCCTTCGCCAGTTCGACCGCCGCACGGGTGAGCTGGCCGGGATACTGCTCCAGCTTGGCCTCGAGCCGCTCGAACAGCGTGAAGGCGTCCGCAGTGGCCCCGGCGAAGCCGCCGATGACATCCCCCTTGCCGAGCTTTCGGACCTTCTTGGCGTTGGATTTGATGACGGTCTGGCCGATGGAAACCTGCCCATCGCCGCCAATGACCACCTTGCCGCCCTTGCGGACTGTGAGAATCGTCGTGCCGTGCCAGATTTCGGGCTGTGATGCTTGCATAGAAACCTCGTTGACGGCCTGATCTAGGCACTGGCGCCGCCGGTTGCAATCGACCTGCCGGGGCGGCGAATTCCGGTCACCATATATGAAAACTCAGACAAAAATCGCGTCATCCCGCAGTAGCGAAGGCGTCATGTGCCTGTTAAAAGGGCGCGACTTCCGGCTTCTGGAGAGCACTTTTCATGCGCACGGCCACCATCAAGCGCAAGACCAAAGAAACCGACATCATGGTGTCGGTCAATCTGGACGGGACCGGCATTTCCAATGTCGCGACCGGTATCGGATTCTTCGACCACATGCTGGATCTGCTGGCGCGGCATTCGCGCATCGACATCACCGTTCAGGCCGACGGCGATCTCCATATCGATTACCATCACACCACGGAAGATGTCGGCATTGCGCTCGGGCAGGCTGTGAAGCAGGCGCTCGGCGACATGAAGGGCATCACCCGTTACGCCAGCATCCACATGCCGATGGACGAAACGCTGTCGCGCGTCGTGATCGACATTTCGGGGCGGCCGGTGCTGGTGTTCAAGGCCGAGTTCCCGCGCGACAAGATTGGCGAGTTCGACACCGAGCTGGTGCGCGAGTGGTTCAATGCCTTTGCGATCAACGCCGGCATAACGCTGCATGTCGAGACGCTGTACGGCGAGAACAACCATCATATCGCCGAGTCGTGCTTCAAGGGCCTGGCGCGCGCTTTGCGGGCGGCGGTCGCGATCGATCCGCGCGCCGCAGGCGAAATTCCCTCGACCAAGGGCACGCTCGGCGGCTGATTTGACCTGAAGCGCATGCCGGTCATGCGCTGGACTTCACTTTTGGACCTGCAAGTGACGCACGATCTTTGCCGGATCGTGCCGAACGAGGTTCCGGAGAACGATCATGGCGGTTTACACGGTTCACGCTCCGGCGAGCTACGGCGTCGATGTCCGCACGGCGCCGGAAAAGCTCGTGTTCGTGCGCGACGGGTTTTATGTCTGGGCTTTCGTCGCTGCGATCTTCTGGCTGATCTGGCACCGGCTGTGGCTGGCGCTGCTCGGCTACATCGCGCTGATGATCGTGGCTGAAATCGCAATGTCGGCTGCCGGCGTCGGGTCGGGCGCGCGTTTGCTGGTGATGGCTGTCATCGCATTGCTGGTCGGGCTTGAGGCCGGATCGCTGCGCCGCTGGAAGCTGTCGCGCGGCAAATGGCGTCAGCTCGATGTGGTCACCGCGGATTCGGAAGAAGCCGCCGAGCGGCGGTTCTTTGAACGCTGGAATGCAAGAACTGCGCGCAGCAGCCCGTCGTCACCGCCCCCACTGCCGCGCGCGTCGATTTCGCAGCCGCAAGGCATCATTGGTCTGTTTCCTGAATCCGGAGCGCCGCGTTGAGCGTTGCCATCATCGATTACGGCTCTGGCAATCTGCACTCGGCGGCGAAGGCTTTCGAGCGCGCGTCGCGCGCCATGGAACAGCCGCAGAAGATCGTCGTGACGCGCGATCCCGAAACCGTGTTTCGCGCGGATCGGATTGTCCTGCCGGGGGTCGGCGCGTTCGCGGATTGCCGCAAGGGCCTCGATGCGCTCGACGGCATGGTCGATGCGATGACGGAAGCGGTGCGCGACAAGGCGCGGCCGTTCTTCGGCATCTGCGTCGGCATGCAGTTGATGGCGACCCAGGGCAAGGAGTACGTCACCACGCCGGGGTTCGACTGGATTTCGGGTGATGTCGTGAAGATCACGCCGCGTGAGGAAGACCTGAAGATTCCGCACATGGGCTGGAACACGCTCGATCTGGTGCGCGAACATCCGGTGCTGGAGCGGCTTCCCCTCGGCGACAAGGGCCGCCACGCCTACTTCGTGCATTCCTATCATCTGAACGCGGCGAATGAAGCCGATGTCGTCGCGCGCGCTGACTATGGCGGGCCGGTGACGGCGATCGTCGCCAGGGACACTGCGATCGGCACGCAATTTCACCCCGAGAAGAGCCAGCGCTTCGGTCTCGCCCTGATCTCCAATTTTCTGAAGTGGAAGCCGTGATTCTTTTTCCCGCGATCGATCTCAAGAACGGTGAGTGCGTGCGCCTCGAGCAGGGCGACATGGCGCGCGCGACCGTGTTCAACCTCGATCCCGCCGCGCAGGCGAAAACCTTCGAGACGCAGGGTTTCGAATATCTTCACGTTGTCGATCTCGACGGCGCGTTCGCCGGCAAGCCGATCAATGCGCAGGCCGTTGAGGCGATGCTGAAGGTTGTGAAATTCCCGGTGCAGCTCGGCGGCGGAATCCGCGATCTTGCGACTATCGAGACGTGGCTCGCCAAGGGTATTCGCCGGGTCATTATCGGCACCGCCGCGGTGCGCGATCCTGCGCTGGTGAAAGAAGCCGCGAAGAAATTCCCGGGCCAGGTGGCCGTGGGTCTCGATGCGCGCGACGGCAAGGTCGCGGTTGAGGGCTGGGCGGAAACGTCCACCGTCACTGCGCTCGACATCGCGCAGCGGTTCGAGGATGCCGGTGTCGCGGCGATCATCTTCACTGATATTGCGCGCGACGGCCTGCTCAAGGGGCTTAATCTCGACGCGACGATTGCGCTGGCCGAGGCGATTTCAATTCCGGTGATTGCGTCGGGCGGCTTTGCGTCCATTGCGGACGTGAAGGCGCTGCTCGAGCCTCGCGCCAGAAAGCTGGAAGGCGCGATCTCGGGCCGTGCGCTGTACGACGGCCGTCTCGATCCGGCTGAGGCATTGACGCTGATCCGCAACGCGCGGGCGGCGGCTTAAGGGCAGGGCAACGATGTTCAAGGTTCGCGTGATCCCATGCCTCGATGTGAAGGACGGCCGCGTCGTCAAGGGCGTCAATTTCGTCGATCTGCGCGACGCGGGTGATCCGGTCGAGGCCGCGATTGCCTATGACGCGGCAGGCGCTGATGAGCTTTGCTTCCTCGACATCACCGCGACTCACGAGAACCGCGGCACCATTCTCGACGTGGTGCGGCGAACCGCGGAAGCCTGCTTCATGCCGCTGACCGTCGGCGGCGGTGTGCGCACCGTGGACGACATCCGCACGCTTCTGACCTATGGCGCCGACAAGGTGTCGATCAATTCGGCCGCGGTCGCCCGGCGCGAATTCGTCAAGGAAGCCGCGGAGAAATTTGGCGACCAGTGCATTGTTGTCGCCATCGACGCCAAACGCACCGGCTCGGACCGCTGGGAGATTTTCACCCATGGCGGCCGCAAGTCGACCGGGATCGACGCCATCGAATACGCGCAGGAAGTGGTCTCGCTGGGCGCGGGAGAAATCCTGCTGACCTCGATGGACCGCGACGGCACCCGCCAGGGTTTCGATATCAATCTGACCCGCGCCATCGCCGACAGCGTCAAGGTTCCGGTGATCGCCTCCGGCGGCGTGGGCAATCTCGATCATCTGGTCGCGGGCATCCGCGAGGGACACGCCACCGCGGTGCTGGCCGCTTCGATTTTCCATTTCGGCGAGTTCACCATCCGCCAGGCCAAGGACCATATGGTCCGCGCGGGTTTGCCGATGCGGCTTGACCCGTGAGCCTCGGTTGAGGAAGGCTGTCTGCCGTATGCCAAATACCTGAATCTGATCAACTCTTTGCGCTCCCTACCGGGGTACGGAAGTGATAGAAGGCGCTTTATGAGCCGTTTTACGATCCATGATCTGGCAGCCACCATCGATGCCCGCGCGGCGTCGGGGGGAGATACGTCCTATACCCGCAAGCTGCTGGACAAGGGCCCCGATCATTGCGCCAAGAAGCTGGGCGAGGAGGCGGTGGAAACCGTGATCGCCGCCATTGAAAACAATCGCGATCATCTGATCGCCGAGAGCGCCGATCTCGTCTTCCATCTTCTGGTGCTGCTGAAATCGCGGGGCATCAGTTTCTCGGATGTCGAAGATGCGCTGGCGCAACGGACGCTGATGTCGGGCCTCGAAGAGAAAGCTGCGCGCAAGCGCGATTAGTTCAATTCCGGCCCCCGCGGGGACACGCGGATTCCGGACAGGAGGGAATGGCTCATGGATGTGAGAGCCGACCAGGTTCAGTACAATCCCTACCGCGTTTTCTCGCGCGCGCAGTGGGCCGCCCTGCGCGACGACATGCCCATGACGCTGACCGCCGAGGAAATCGCGCGGATGCATTCGATGCATGATCGCCTCGACATCAAGGAAGTCGAGGAAATCTATCTGCCGTTGTCGCGGCTGCTGTCGTTCTATGTCGCGGCTGCGCAGCGCCTGTTCGTTGCGCAGCGTCACTTCCTCGGCATCGAGGACCGCAAGATGCCCTACATCATCGGCGTCGCCGGGTCGGTGGCGGTGGGCAAATCCACCACGGCACGCGTGCTGCAGGCGTTGCTCGCGCGCTGGTCACCGCGGCCCAAGGTCGATCTCGTCACCACCGACGGGTTTCTGTTTCCGAACGAGATTCTGGAACGCGAAGGCTTGATGCAGAAGAAGGGCTTTCCCGAAAGCTACGATCTTCCTGCGCTGCTCAGTTTCCTGTCCGACATCAAGGCCGGTCGCCGGCCGGTCCGCGCGCCGGTCTACTCGCATCTCACCTACGATATCATTCCCAACGAGGGAGTCGAAATCGACCGGCCCGACATTCTGATCGTGGAAGGCGTCAACGTGCTGCAAACCGGACGCCTGCCGCGCGACGGCAAGGCTGTGCCCTATGTGTCGGATTTCTTCGACTTCTCGGTCTATATCGATGCGGAGGAGCCGATCCTGCGCGAATGGTATGTCGAGCGCTTTCTCACATTGCGCGACACGGCGTTCCGCGATCCACGGTCCTATTTCAATCGCTATGCGAAGCTGTCGGACAAGGAAGCGACCGACAGGGCGCTTGAACTCTGGACCACCATCAACCTGGTTAATCTGGAAGAGAACATCCTGCCGACCCGGCCGCGTGCGACGCTGATCCTGAAGAAGGGCAGCGACCATATCATCGAGGACGTTCAGTTACGGCGGCTGTAGGCAGAGTTTTCTTCGTCATTGCGAGGAGCGGAGCGACGAAGCAATCCAGCTTCTCCCAAGAGTGGATTGCTTCGCTGCGCTCGCAATGACAGTCAGGTGGATCATGCCGCGTGACGCGTCGCGTCGGCGCCGAAGTGATCGAGATAACGGCCGGAGATGGCCGACACCGGCATGACAACCAGTACATCCGTGGTGCCAAACTGGTGGTCGATCACCGCGCCGTCGCCAACGAAGGCGCCGACCCGAAGATAGCCTTTGATCAGCGGCGGCAGCATGCGCAGCGCCGCCTTGGTATCGATGTTCTCTTTCGCGATGCGATTCATTTCCACCCGGCGCGAGGGATGCGCGCTGGCGCGCCAGCCTTCCGGCGCCGCCGCGAAGTGGTGCAGGAACGACAGCGGCAACGCGAGCCGGTCCGGATCGGTGCCCTCGAAGCTGGCGCAGCCGATCATCACATCGAGATTGTGCCGGCGCACGTAACTCCACACGCCGTGCCACAAAAGCTCAACGGTTCGCTTGGTGCGATAGGGCGGCAGCACGCAGGAGCGGCCGAGCTCGAGAAACTTCAAGCCCGCCTGGCGCTGCATCAGGCCGGAAATGTCGAACTCATCGTTGGTGTAAAAGCCGCCATGCTTTTCGGCGACGTCCTGGCGCAGCAGGCGATAGGTGCCGACCACGGGCTGCTTGCCGCTCATGGTCGGCTTGGCGGCGTGATCCACCACCAGCAGGTGATCGCAGATCTTGTCGAACGCATCCTTGTCGCGCTGCGCCAGCATGGTGGCGGCGTCGGCGATGGCGGAGCCGTTCTTGTAGAAAACCTTGTAGCGCAGCTTCTGCGCCCGCTTCACGTCGCTTTTGGTCTGCGCAAGACGGACTTCCAGCGCGCCGATCTTGCCGAGACGCGCAGGTTGCATCATCTCCGGCACGGCCTCGCCGCGCAGGCTTGAATGCATAAGGTTTGGCATCAGCCAGGTGGCAGCCGTCGTCGCGGCCGACTTCGCATGAGCAGGCCGGAGCATTTGAACCAGCGGATTTTGGCGAAACGCTTCAAGCGGGCTTCGAACGGCCTGCCGCTCAAATGTTCTGGAATTTGCATCCGGCTTCGTCAGCGCCGGTTTATTGCCGCTCATGGCTTCCTCGCGGCTGCGCGCATTGATTCGCCAAGCGCAGCCCTGAGGCACCAATAATCATGGTCGTGATACGGATTTATGACATCGCGCCGCGCGCGGCGCGATGCAAATCAGGCAACAATCGCGCGCGATGCAGGAATGGCCGCTAACGCATCCATCAGCTTCTCGCGATCGAGCGGCTTGACCAGAAAACCGTCCATGCCCGCCTCGAAGCAGGCGTAGCGATCATCAACCAGGGTGTTCGCCGTCAGCGCGAGAATCTTCGTGCGCCGCGGGCTGCGTTCCGCCTCAAGCGCGCGAATCCGTTTTGTCGCCGCGATGCCGTCCAGCTTCGGCATCTGGATATCCATCAGCACCACGTCATAGGGCGTGCCCGCACCGTCGGCGGCGATCCACGATTCGAGAGCCTGCTCGCCATCGGTGGTGATGACCGTGCGGTGGCCCATGCGCGTCAGCAAGGACCGGATCAGGAGTGCGTTGATCTCGTTGTCTTCCGCGACGAGGATCGAGAGTGCACGCGGCGCGACTGTCTGCGGAGAGACGATGCTCGATGGCTCAATCGCAGGCTCGTTGTCACCGGGCAGTTCCGGCACCAGCGCTGCACCGGACGCCGAGAGCCGCGCGGCCAATGACGTCGCGCGCAGCGGTTTCACCAGATAGCCGGTGAACAACGCCATGATGCCGGTCGGCATGTCGCGCCGCGCCGAGGGCGTAAACATCGCGATCCGATGTGTTGCGTGATGTGAGGCTGCTGCTGCGAAATCCTGCAACCGGGTGTCGCTGCCGGTGCAATCGGCCAGGACCGCGTACCACGACCGCTCCGGCAGCAATGCACGCGCGATGTCGGCGTCCGCGACCGTGCAGGTCTGCGCACCCCAGCGTCCCAGCCGCCGCGCGATCAGAGAGGCTTCGATGGTCTGTGGCGCGACCAGCATGACGGACTTGCCGGTCAGATCGGGCGCAAGGAAGGGCGAAGCGGAGCTGTCGCCGGGTTCCGCCACAGCAAGCGGGATCGAGAACGCGAATGTTGCACCGGCGCCTTCGGCGCTTTCCAGCGTAATCCGCCCGCCCATGCGCCGGACGATGCGCTCGCTGATGCTGAGTCCCAGACCTGTGCCGCCATAATTGCGCGCCGTGCCTTCGGAGGCCTGCTCGAACTCGCGGAAAATTCTTTGCTGCGCTTCCGGCGCGATGCCGATGCCGGTGTCGCGCACGAGAAAGGAGACTTCACCCGGCCAGATGCCGGGCTCGACGATCAGGGCGACACCGCCAACCGAAGTGAACTTGATGGCGTTGCCGGCGAGATTGAGCAGCACCTGCCGCAACCGCGCGGCGTCGCCGATGACTTCCGTGGGCAGCCGTTCATCGACATAGGATGCGATCTCGAGCTTGCGGGCCTGCGCGCGTGGCGCGAGCAGCTCGGTGATTTCCTCGATCATCGCTGCCAACGTAAACGGCCGATACTCGAGGTCGATCTTGCCCGCTTCGATCTTGGAGAAGTCGAGCAGTTCGTCGATCAGCGCCATTAAGGCATCGCCGGATGTTTTCACGGCCTTTGCGTAGGTCGCCTGTTCCGGGGTCAATGCTGTGTCGAGCAGCAGGTTGCTCATGCCGATGATGCCGTTCAGCGGCGTGCGGATCTCGTGCGACGCCATGGCGAGGAATTTCGATTTCGCCCGGTTGGCGGAGTTGGCGAGATCGCGCGCTTCGGCCAGCGCGCGTTCGGTCTCGGCGCGGTCCGTCACGTCGCGGCCGACGCATTGCAGGTCGGCGGGCTGATAGGCATCGCTGCGCACAAGGCCCTCGCGCCATGCGATCCAGCGCGGACCCATCGCGCTGTCGATCTTCTGGTCGTGAACGCGTGTGCCACTCGGCTCGATTGCGATAGCGCCCTGTTCCAGCACGGGCAATGCAAAGCGAGTCCCGATCAGGGCTTCGCGCGATTTGCGCGCGAGCGCGCAGTAGGCGTCATTGACCGACGTGATCAGGCCGTCGCTGTCGCGCAGAACGATCAGGTCGCTCTGGGATTCGAACAGGCTGCGGGCATGTTCCTCGGCGCCCTTCAATTCCCAGTTGCGGTCAGCCAGTGCTTCGTTATGCAGCTCGATCTTGCGCATCTTCTTGCGCAGCCAGCGCATCCGCATGCTGAGTGTCGCAAGCGCCAGACAGGCCAGCGCGAACAGGAAGCTCGCGCCAAGGGCGAAGCTGTGCGGATCGTAGGTCTCGCTGCGGCTTCCCGTGATGAACCCGTAGGCGCCGCCGAAGGCCGCGGAGAAAATCATCACGGAACGGATCGTGAGGGTGATCCAGGGATGCCGTCGGCTAAAACGGCGAAGCCGGGATCGGATGCGCAAGGCTCGCAGCATTGGTGTCCGCTCCGCGGTTGAGATCGTGCGTAAGGAAAGTCCGCGCAAGAATGTGTTGGGGATGTTTCGAAGAGTTTGAAGCGCGCGCGGATCGCCGGCGGCGATCCAAACGTGGCTAACGAGACGTTAACGCCTCACATCGACCGCTCGGCCATGCGCACGCGCCCTCCGGCGCCGACAACAAGTGCCGCAGCCTCCCGCGTGCTGAAGGCGCGCGACTGTACGAAGACGCGATAATCCGCGCCGGGCTCCCGCGACAGATAGATCACCGGGTCCGCATGGGTGGCGTGGTCGGCGATGCTGACGAATGTCGTCTCGCGCGTCACCATGCAACTGTCGGCTTCGGCGGTCCGCGCCCCGTCGATCACGGTGAAATCGGCGATATCCGGGTTGTCGACGATCTGAACCCGCACGGTGGCGACTTCCGGATCATCGGTGAAGCTGACGTGAAGCGGATTTTGCCATGGCGCGGTTGCGATCTGCATCGATGCGCGGCCAAGCGCGATGCAGGGACTTGCGCTCGGGATCAGTTCACCGCCGGCGACCACGCCGGCCAGCAAGAGCGGAATGGTCGAGGCCAGGATCTTGACACGCAACATGGGACGCCACTCACAACACTGTTTACCGCCAAAGCCGCCACGACAGGGCGGCTTATGGTTCTTGAAGTGTAAAGAGAGATCGTTACTGAAGGGTTTGCGGGCGCGGATATGAGCTACGCCGCGCGGCGTAAATCTTCAGCCAGTGCGCGGTAGGACAGAGCCTCGGCGAGATGAAGCCGCCCGATGGTGTCCGCGCCGTCGAGGTCGGCGAGAGTGCGCGCCACCCGCAGCACGCGGTGATAGCCGCGCGCCGACAGGCGCATGGTTTCGGCGGCGTCGCGCAGCAGTTTCTGCCCCTGCGGATCGGGCTGCGCGATCTCTTCCAGCACGGCAGCCGGCGCTTCCGCGTTGGTGCGGATGTGCGGCAGGCCCAAGGCCCCATAGCGGGCGATCTGAACGGCGCGGGCCGCCGCGACGCGCGCGGCAACCTCAGCGGAGCCTTCCGCCGGTGCGGGCAGGATCAGGTCGGAGGCGGTGACGGCCGGCACTTCGATTCGCAGATCGATGCGGTCCATCAGCGGACCGGAAATGCGGCCCTGATAATCCGCCGTGCAGCGGTCGATGCGGCCGCGCTTGCAGGAATAGCCGGGTTCATAGGCGTGTCCGCAGCGGCACGGATTCATCGCCGCCACCAGCATGAACCGCGCCGGATAGGTCACGCGATGATTTGCACGGGAGACCGCGACCTCGCCGTTCTCCAGCGGCTGGCGCAGCGAATCCAGCACGCGTGCATCGAACTCGGGAAGCTCGTCCAGGAACAGCACGCCATGATGCGCAAGCGAGATCTCGCCAGGCCGGGCGCGCATGCCGCCGCCGGTCAGCGCGGCCATGCTTGCGGAGTGATGCGGCGCGCGGAACGGCCGCCGCGCCGTCAATGCGCCGCCTTCGATTTCGCCCGCGACAGATGCGATCATCGAAATCTCGAGCAGTTCGGACGGCGACAGCGGTGGCAGGATCGAGGGCAGCCGCGCCGCCAGCATGGACTTGCCTGCACCAGGCGAGCCGATCATCAGAATATTAGGGACTAATAACCGAACTCTCCACGGTTATTAGTCCATCATGTAAGGAGGTGATGTCCACCGGCGGCGGCGATCTCCAGCGCACGCTTGGCGCTTTCCTGGCCCTTGATGTCGCGCAGGTCGAGCAGCGTGGTCTGGCGCTCGGTGATCTTCGGCTGCGGCCGCGACAGGACCTGTGTGCCCTTGAAGTGATTGGCGATCTGAATCAGCGATGCCGCCGCGACGATCTGAATCTCGGGGCTGGCCCATGCTGCTTCCGCGCCGCAGGCCGCGGGGCAGATCAGTCCCTCGTCGCGCGCGTTCGCTCCGATCGCAGCGGGAAGCACGCCCGCGACAGGCGCGATCGAGCCGTCGAGCCCGAGTTCGCCGAGCACCGTAAATCCATTCAGCGCATCGGGCGGGATCGCGCCGATCGCGGCCATCAGCCCGAGTGCAATGGGAAGGTCGTAATGACTGCCTTCCTTGGGCAGGTCGGCGGGCGCGAGATTGACGGTGATTCGCCGGGCGGGGAGGGCGAGGCCCGAGGCGATCAGGGCGGAGCGCACCCGTTCGCGGGCTTCCGACACCGCCTTGTCCGGCAGGCCGACGATGGCGAAGGCGGGCAGTCCGGGCGCGACCTGGACCTGCACGTCCACCGCGCGGGCTTCGATGCCTTCAAACGCCACCGTGGAAACGCGCTGAACCATTGCTCCCTCGCCCCCGCCACAACCCTAGCAGGAACTTTCTGAAGCGCAAGAACATTTAGGGAACATGCTGCCGGTCGTGGCCGGAATGGCTAGCGCAGCGAGCCGGAGACCCGCTGCCGCCAAAACCCTCAGAGATTCATGATCATCGGTTCGGGGATGTAGCGGAAGCCATCGCCTGCTTTCACAACATGGCCGTAGCCCGGCCAGGGGAAATGATAGGACATCACGGCCGTCTTGTTGGCCGCGATCGTGTCCAGCAGCCTCACCCGCGTTGCCGCCGCCATCTTCGGATCGGAGTCATAGGCGAATTCCATCTTCGGCCGCTCCAGCAGCAGCACCTGATGGTGGGTGAGATCACCGAGGAATGCGAACGACTTTCCACCCGACTGGATCATGAACATATGGTGGCCGAAGGTGTGGCCGGGCGCGGCGATTGCCGTGACGCCGGGCAGGAATTCCTGCTCGTCCTTGAAGAACACGATGCGGTCGCGCACCGGCATCAGGTTCTTGCGCGCGTGAGCGATGAAGTCCTTGAGCGGTCCGTCCAGTTTTTTCTCGTCGGTCCAGAACTCGAGATCGGCCTGGCTGATGTAGACCTGCGCGTTCGGAAACAGCGGCTTGCCGCCTTCATCGACGATACCGCCGATATGGTCGACATGCGCATGGGAGCAAACGATCGCATCGATATCTTCCGGCTTGAGGCCGGCTTCGGTGATGCTCTTCTGCAAACGCCCGGTGGTCGGTCCAAAAAGTTTCGACGTGCCCATGCCGGTGTCGAACAGGACAATGCGTTCGCCGAAATTCACGATCGGCGCGTTCTGTTCGAGAATGACATTGCTGGGGCTGAGGAAATTATCGCTCAGCATCTTCTGCACGTCTTCCTTCGGGACGCCGAGGAATGTGCCGGATGGATCGCCGAGCGGCAGCGGCCCGTCGGACACCACCGTAACTTCGGCCTCGCCGAGTTTGAAGCGATGAAAGTAGGGAGCCTGCGTGCCGAGCTTTGGCGCGCGCGCCATGGCAGCGCCGCTCATCATTGTCGCGCCAAGACTTGCGCCGAGTCCGGCACCGAGAGCGAGGAGAGATCGTCGCGAAACATCGAGCGTCATGCATTCCTCCGTTGAATTTTGTTGTTGGCCACGTGTCGTCGCAACTGCGATTATGAGCCCCGTTTTCGGGCGCTGGCAAGGACGGCCATGCACAAGCGCGCAGGCGCGGCGTTACGCGGAAGTCATGCCGGCTTCAAATCGGGATGTTGAAAATCAGGCGGGCTGACTGGCGCCGTGGGCGCTGCTGTTCGGAACCAGCGTCGCATCCCTGTCGTCGATCTTCGGCGTAATACGAAGACCGAACACATGCGGAAAACGCATGATGTCGACATTGAAGTCCGCAGTGGTCACCGGTGTTGCGGCGGCCGCGGATTTCGGAGCGTAAAGCCGGCCCCAGATGTCGACACCGGCGAATTGCGGCAGCTGGGTGAGGCGCAGGTTGCCGATGGTGCCGTCGAATCTCAAGAGATGGCGAGCGCGGTCGTTCATCATCAGGACCCAGCCGTCGATGGCGTGACCGGCGTCATTGGTGATGGGGCAGGCGATGATCATCGCGTCCGGCGCGGTGCGGAACAGGTGATCGTAGATCTCGGTCTGATGGTTGATCAGCTCGGAATAGACCACAAGAATCACCGCGCCGTCGGCGACCTTGATCGGCAGGATCAGGCGCTGCCAGAGCTGGCCGGTTTGCGACCAGGTCGCGGTAAAGCGAACGAAGGCCGGTGTGAGGCGCTTGGCCACCTGACGATAGACGTCGGCGAATTCCCGCTTGAGGGGGTTGATCTGCTGCGACAGCAGGCTGCCTGGCAGGCTTTCGCTGGCGTTAGCCTGAACCGACTCGCCCACGTACATGTAGACAAAGTCGTCGTTGATGGTGAGCAGGTGAATGGAATTGGAGCGCAACTGATAGGAACATTCCTCGGTCAGTCGCTGCAAGCTTAAATCATTGGTATCGTTGAGAGTTTTCCACTTGACCCACAGGAATTCCATCGCGGCGGTGGTCAGCTCGCGCGGAATCGAGGTGCCGTTGAAGACTTCAATTGCCATTGGTCAGCCCGTTTCGGTGCACGCATACCGCGTATCCGGCATTGGCACACTCCCCCCACCGCCAGATTGGCAGAAGGTGGTCAGCAATTGATTAAGCTGTCATCGGGTTGTTACGCGCGTTTGGCGGCGATGACGTCCCAGATCCTGGCCGCGACGTCGGGGCCGCCGAGCCGGGCGATGGCCCGGATGCCGGTCGGCGAGGTTACGTTGATTTCCGTCAGGTGGCCGTCGATCACATCGATGCCGACGAACAGGAGGCCGCGCTCGCGCAGCGCGGGCTTCAGCCGTTCGCAGATTTCGCGCTCGCGCGGCGACAGATCGGTCGCGGCCGCTGCGCCGCCGCGCACCATGTTGGAGCGCAGATCGTCTGCGGCCGGCACGCGGTTCACGGCGCCGGCGAATTCGCCGTCGACAAGGATGATGCGCTTGTCGCCATGCTTCACTTCGGGAAGGAAGCGCTGGATCACCCACGGCTCGCGGAACGTCACCGAGAACATGTCGTAGAGCGAACCAAAGTTCATGTCGTTCGGCGTGATGCGAAACACCGCAGCGCCGCCATGGCCGTACAGCGGCTTCATCACCACGTCGCCCTGCTCGGCCCGGAAGGCGTTGATCTCGTCCTTGTCGCGCGAAATCAGCGTCGGCGGCATCAGGTCCGCGAATTCCATCACGAAGATTTTTTCCGGCGCGTTGCGCACGCTGGCCGGGTTGTTCACCACCAGCGTTTTGGGATGAATGCGCTCAAGGAAATGCGTGGTGGTGATGTAGGCGAGATCAAACGGCGGGTCCTGCCGCAGCAGGATCACATCGAAGGATTCGAGATCGACGCGCTTCGTATCGCCTAGAGTGAAATGATCGCCGTCCTGATCGCGCACGGTCAGGGGCTGAACGCTGGCGACCAGTTGCTCACCTTTCAGGGACAGCTTTTCGGGTGTGTAATAGGATAGCGCATGGCCGCGCTTCTGTGCTTCGAGCAGCAGCGCGAATGTGGAGTCGCCGCGAATGTTGATCCGCGCGATGGGGTCCATCTGGACGGCGACTTTCAGCTTCATGATTTAAACCCGGCCATTGTTCGTTGCGGCGGCAATCTGTGCGATTTCAGCTTCCGTTGCCAGAGGTTTTGCACGCAACCCTGCTGTTCAGATGCCGGCATCGAAGGCCGCCATCAGATGCTTTGGCAGGTGTTTCGGGGCGATTAAAACGACGTCGAACCGCATGTCGAAATTGGTGTGCTCGGAATGCGTCATCAGCCAGGCTTGCGCGGCTGCGACAATGCGCTGCTGCTGCTGCGGAGTGACGGAATAGGCCGCGTCGTCCAGCGAAGCGCGGGCCTTGACCTCGACAAAGGCCAGCAGGCTGCCTCGTCGTGCGACGATATCGATCTCGCCATACGGCGTCCGGAAGCGCCGGGCCAGAATGCGATAGCCCTTGGCGATCAGGTAAACGCAGGCTTTGCTTTCGGCGGAAATTCCGGTCTGAAACGCCGCGACCCGCGCGGGCGAGGGAGGCTTTGCTGCGCGGTCCTCGGGCGCTGAATTCGTTGGCGCGATGGTGCCACGCGTCTTGAGCGTTCGCGGCGGCGGATCGCTATCCCGCGTCATCGCCATCCCTTGAGAGCTCGAGGGCACGGGCATAGATTTCCCGGCGCGGCCGCCCGGACACTTCAACCGCATGAGCCACGGCGTCCTTGACGCTGCCGCGCGCCAGCGATGTCCGCAGCAGGTCGTCGAGCGCGTCGTCGCTCATTGCTCCTGCATCGGCGGCGGGCGGACCCACCACCAGCACGAATTCTCCCCGTGTCTCGAGAGTGTCGGCAATCGCCGCGAGTTCGGAAAGGCGCGCGCGGCGCACTTCCTCATGCAGCTTGGTCATTTCGCGGCAGATCGCGGCTTCGCGCTCGCCCATGACGCCAGCAAGATCTTGCAGAGAATCCTGCACCCGTGCGCCGCTCTCGAACATCACCAATGTTGCGTCGATGCGCGCAAGCTCGGCGAGGCGGGTGCGGCGTGCATTTTGTTTCGACGGCAGGAAGCCCTCGAAGAAAAACCGGTCGGTCGGGAGCGCCGCTACCGACAGCGCTGTCAGCACCGACGACGGGCCGGGCAGCGCGATCACCGGAAAGCCCGCTGCGCTGACCTCGCGCACAAGCTTGAATCCCGGATCGGAAATCAACGGCGTTCCGGCATCGGACACCAGTGCGATGGACGATCCGCGCGCCAGCGCGTCCAGGATCTTCGGCCTTGCCTGCTCGGCATTGTGCTCGTGATATTGCTTGAGCGTCGCATTAATGGAGAAACGCTCCATCAGCCGCCGCGTGATTCGTGTGTCCTCGCACGCGATGATGTCCACGCCGGCGAGTGTCTCCAGCGCGCGCAGTGTGATGTCGCCGAGATTACCGATGGGCGTCGCGACCAGATACAGGCCGGGTGCGGCCTTGGGCGCATGCACAAGTTGCCCTGCCACCGCGAAACTGCGGGCGGAGCTGTCGGAATCAGGGGATGAGGCGGGGGATGGTTTGGTGCGCATTGGGACAATCTAGCGCCGAAGCGCCGTCTCGTCTTGTTCGCACCTGCAATAGCTGTTCATGTCCGGTTGTGCTGGATTGTGCAAAAAGCCTTTGATCCGGCTGGCCTATAGCCGACAATATGCCTGAATCCTCTTCCAGACGTGTCTGAGGATCCGATACCCGGAAGTTATGATGGTTGCGCCGTTCACCCCAAAGCCTCCCCGCACTGGCGCGACCCGCCGCAGGGCCGTCGGCCTGATTCTGGGGGCGCCGCTCATCGCCGGATGCGCCGGAAGTGGCATGCAGTCTCCGTTCTCCGGCGGCGAGCAGCCGGCCGGTCCACCCCAGCAACCGGCGGCGGTGGGCAGCGGCCAGGTCAAGGTCGGGCTGTTGCTTCCGTTGTCGGCGTCCGGCAATGCCGCCGTCGCCGCGCAGTCGATGCGCAATGCCGCGGAACTGGCGCTCGCAGAATTTCAGAACCCGAACATCCAGCTTCTGATCAAGGACGACAACGGCACTCCGCAGGGCGCACAGCAAGGTGCCCAGCAGGCCGTCGACGAGGGCGCCGAAATTATTCTGGGGCCTTTGTTCGCTCAGTCGGTTCCGGCCGCTGCACAGGCTGCGCGCAATCGCGGCATCTCGATGATCGCGTTCTCGACCGACTCGAGCGTTGCCGGACGCGGCGTCTATCTTCTGAGCTTTCTGCCTGAGTCGGACGTCAATCGCATCGTTGAATATGCGGTGGGGACCGGTAAGCGATCGTTCGCAGCGTTCCTGCCGGAGAATGCTTACGGCAATGTGGTCGAAGCCGCCTTCAAGCAGGCAGTCCCGCGCCGCAGTGGCCGCATTGCCGCGTTTGAAAAATACGGCGCGGACCGCTCGCAAATCGGCGCGACCGCGACAACGATTTCCGAGGCGCTCAAGAATGCGGACACCTTGCTGCTTGCCGACGATGGTGACGCCTTGCCCATGGCGGCCGATGCACTTGTCGCGGCCGGTGTGAATCTCCAGCGCCTGCAATTGCTCGGCACCGGTCTGTGGGACAATCCCCGGGTGTTCGCAAATGCCAATCTGCGCGGCGGGCTTTACGCGGCGCCTGACCCGGCCGGCTTCCGCAGCTTTTCCCAGCGCTACCGTGCGAAATACAGCGGCGATCCGGTCCGCACCGCAACCCTCGCCTATGACGGCGTAGCGCTGGTTGCTGCGCTCGCCCGCACACAGGGCGGCCAGCGGTTTTCGCCGGAGGTCCTGACCAATCCTTCGGGCTTTGCGGGCATCGACGGGTTGTTTCGGTTTCGCAGCGACGGCACCAATGAGCGCGGCCTTGCCGTGATGCGTGTCGGCCCGAGCGGTGGACAGATCGTTGTCGGATCGCCGAAGAGTTTCGGCGCGTAAATTTTTCCCCCACCCCGGCGCTTCGCGCCGACCCTCCCCACAAGGGGGAGGGAGAAGAAAGTTTCTTCACATGCGGCGAGGTTCATCCCTCCTCTCGATGGGGAGGGTGGCTGACCGAAGGTCAGTCGGGTGGGGTGTTTTTCCAAGCGATTACGCGGCGAGATCCGCGACCACGGCGTCCAGCACCGGAAATCCCTGCATCGTCACCCGCACGCGTCCGTCGGGATCGACGGTGATCGCGCCTTCGTCGCGCAGGATTTCGATACGCCTCGGATCGAGCGCGCGGCCTGATAGCGCGCGATAGCGCACCGGATCGATGCCTTCCGCCAGGCGCAGCCCCATCAGGAGATATTCGTCGGCGCGCTCCTCGCTGTTGAGAAGTTCGTCGCTGGTGACGCCGTGGCCCTGCGCTTCGACACGCATCAGCCACGTTTCCGGACGCTTCTCTGTCGCGATGGCGTGACGGATTCCGTCGATATCGAGACGGCCATGCGCGCCCGGGCCGATGCCGGCATATTCCTGGCCGCGCCAGTAGACGAGGTTGTGCTTGCACTCTGCGCCCGGCCGCGCGTGATTTGAAATCTCGTAGGACGGCAGACCAAGTTTGGCGCAAACATCCTGCGTCACGTCATAGAGCGCGCGCGCCACGGCCTCGTCGGGAATCTTGAGCTTGCCGGCGGCATGCAGACCGAAGAATGGCGTCTCCGGCTCGATGGTGAGCTGATACAGCGACAGATGCTCGGCGGCTTCCGCTACCGCGAGCTTCAGTTCGTCTTCCCACATCTGCGGCGTCTGGTCGGGCCGCGCGTAAATCAGATCGAACGAGTAGCGGTCGAATACCGAGCGCGCGATGGCCACCGCGTCGAGCGCCTCGCGCGCGGTGTGCAGGCGTCCCAGCGCTTTGAGTGAGGCATCGTCCAGCGCCTGCACGCCGAGGGAGACGCGATTGACGCCGGCGTCGCGGTAGCCGCGAAAGCGCGTGGCCTCGACGCTGGTCGGATTGGCTTCCAGCGTCACCTCGACATCGCCGGCGACGCGCCAGTGCCGCGCGATGGCGTTGAGGATCGCGCCGACCGTCTGCGGCTGCATCAGCGACGGCGTGCCGCCGCCGAGGAAGATCGAGGTAACCTCACGGCCCGGCGTGCGCGCAGCGGTGGTCTCGATCTCGCGCTCGAAGGCGCGCGCGAAACGAAACTCGTCGATCGGCGCATGACGCACATGGCTGTTGAAGTCGCAGTAGGGACACTTCGACAGGCAGAACGGCCAGTGGACGTAGACACCGAAGGCCTCTTTCGCGCCGGTGCTCATGTGAGGCACATCTCCGCGAGTTTCACAAAGGCCTTGGCGCGGTGGGAAAGTCCCATTCCGTGCGGCGGCAGACCGTGCTTCTCGATGCTGGTCATCTCGCCGAAGGTGCGGCTGTGGCCGTCCGGCAGAAACGCCGGATCGTAGCCGAAGCCGGCGGTGCCGCGCGGCGGCCAGACCAGCGTACCGTCGACGCGCGCTTCCACGTCTTCGAGGTGTCCGTCGGGCCATGCCACACACAGCGCGGAGACGAAATGCGCCTTGCGCTGTGCGGGCTCCTTCGCGCCGCGCTCCTGCAACAGTCGTTCGATCTGCGACATCGCGGCGAGAAAATTTTTGTCCTCTCCGGCCCAGCGCGCCGAATAGATTCCGGGCTGGCCATCGAGCGCATCCACTGCGAGGCCCGAGTCGTCGGCGAAGGCCGGAAGTTTCGTTGCCTGTGCCGCGGCCACGGCCTTGATGCGGGCATTGGCCTGAAACGTCGTGCCGGTCTCAATCGGCTCGGCGAGACCGAGTTCTGCCGCCGACACCGCCTCCACGCCGTAGGGCGCAAGCAGTTCGCGCATCTCGGCAAGCTTGCCGGGATTGTGGGTCGCGATCACAAGGCGGCCGGTGATTCGGCGATGATCACTCATGCGCAATGGTTATCCGTGACGGGTGCGAGCGGAAGCGGGAAAATTACGCCACCGCCATTTTTTGCAGGTCGACCAGCCGGGCGATGCCCTTCTTGGCCAATGCCATCAGGTTGAGGAACTCCTCCTGCGAGAACGGCGTCTTTTCGGCGGTGCCCTGGACTTCGATGATGCGGCCGTCGCCGGTCATGACGAAGTTCGCGTCGGTCTCGGCCTCGGAGTCTTCGGCGTAATCAAGGTCGAGCACCGGCGTGCCGTTATAGATGCCGCAGGAAATCGCGGCGACGTTGTCGCGCAGCACGTTGTCGTTCTTGAGCATGTTGCGCGCCTTCATCCATTGCAGGCAATCCGCCAGCGCGACCCATGCGCCGGTAATCGACGCGGTGCGTGTGCCGCCGTCAGCCTGAATGACGTCGCAGTCCACGGTGATCTGGCGTTCGCCCAGCGCAACAAGGTCGACGGTGGTGCGCAGCGATCGGCCGATCAGGCGCTGGATCTCGACGGTGCGGCCGCTTTGCTTTCCGGCAGCGGATTCACGGCGCATGCGCTCATGGGTGGCACGCGGCAGCATGCCGTATTCGGCGGTGACCCATCCGCGGCCCTGTCCCTTGAGCCAGGGCGGCAGGCGATCTTCCAGCGTGGCGGTGACCAGCACATGGGTGTCGCCGAATTTTACCATGCAGGAACCTTCGGCGTATTTGACCACGCCGCGTTCCAGCGTGACGGGGCGCAGTTCGTCGGGCGCGCGACGGCTCGGCCGCATGAAAAACCTCCTGATATTCCGGAAAATCCTGATTTGGCGCTGCTTTTAGGGGGTTGGGACCGCAGCGGCAAGGGAAGATAAGGATGTTCGCAGAATGCGGCTTGTCATCGTCCCGCGGCATGGACAATTGTAACAGGAACAACCAGTTTGGAGCCCGATTTTGGCCCACCATGACCCGATAGGCCATCTGATCACGCCGAACGCCGGACTGGCGCAGCTCAACGAGCGGTCGCGGGATATCTTCCGCCAGATCGTCGAGAGCTATCTGGCCACTGGCGAGCCGGTGGGTTCACGCAACATCTCGCGCCTTATCACGATGCCGCTGTCTCCGGCCTCGGTGCGCAACGTGATGTCGGATCTCGAGCAGTTGGGACTGATCTACGCGCCGCACACCTCCGCGGGCCGGCTGCCGACCGAACTCGGCCTCCGCTTTTTCGTCGATGCGCTGATGCAGGTCGGGGATCTGACCGAGCCGGAGCGGCAGTCGATCGAAAGCCAGCTTAAATCCGTCGGCGGAGCAACGTCAGTCGAAGCCGCGCTGAGCGAAGCGCTGACACGGCTGTCGGGTCTGACCCGCGCAGCCGCCGTGGTCCTTACGCAGAAGTCGAATGTGCGGCTCAAGCATATCGAATTCGTGCGGCTGGAACCGACGCAGGCGCTGGTCGTGCTGGTGGCCGAAGACGGCCAGGTCGAAAATCGCGTGCTGACGCTGCAGCCGGGCGTGCCGTCGTCGGCGCTGACCGAAGCCTCGAATTTTCTCAACGCCAGGATTCGCGGGCGCACATTGGCGGAGGCGCGCAGCGAACTCGAAGCCGCGCTGACGGCGGGACGCAGCGAACTCGATCAACTCACGCAGAAGGTGATCGCGGCGGGTATCGCGAGCTGGTCCGGCGGCGCCAGCGATGAGCGGCAACTGATCGTTCGCGGTCACGCCAATCTGCTGGAAGATCTTCACGCGATGGAGGATCTCGAGCGGGTGCGGCTGCTGTTCGACGACCTTGAAGCCAAGAAAGGCGTGATCGATCTGCTTGGCCGCGCGGAACGCGCCGACGGAGTGCGCATTTTCATCGGCTCCGAGAACAAGCTGTTCTCACTGTCCGGTTCCTCGACCATCATCGCGCCCTATCGCGATGGCGCGGGTCATATCGTCGGCGTGCTCGGCGTCATCGGCCCGACCCGGCTGAACTATGCGCGGGTCATCCCGACAGTCGATTACGCCGCCCGGATCGTCAGCCAGCTGATCGGCAAATAGTGCGTTTGCGCTTGATTTTCCGCCTCTAAAGCACGATATGCGGGCTAACAATCCCACATGACGACGACGATTTGCTGAAAAGGGTAAGCAATGGCCAATTCCAATGGGCAAAAGGAACCGCAGGACGCGTCGGCGCCGGAACCGGCGAACGACAAGGAGCCCGTGGTCTCAAAGCCGTACGTGATGCCCGACGATCCCGAGGAGGGTTCGGTCGAAGCGCTCACCAAGGAGGTGGCCGAGGCCAAGGACCGGATGCTGCGCACGCTCGCGGAGATGGAAAATCTGCGCAAGCGGACCCAGCGTGAAGTCGCCGACGCGCGGACCTATGGCATCACGGCTTTCGCGCGCGACGTGCTCGACATCGCCGACAATCTGCAGCGGGCGCTGGATGCCGTGCCGATGGAAGCCCGCGAAGCCGCCGATCCCGGCCTCAAGGCGCTGATCGAGGGCGTCGAGCTGACCGAGAAGTCGCTGCACAAGGCGCTCGAGAAAAACGGCGTGCAGAAGCTTGAACCGCTCGGTGAGAAGTTCAATCCGAACTTCCATCAGGCGATGTATGAGGTGCCGGATTCCTCGGTGCCGGCGGGCACTGTCGTGCAGGTCGTGCAGGGCGGGTACACCATCGGCGAACGCGTGCTGCGTCCGGCGCTGGTCGCTGTCTCCAAGGGCGGCGCGAAGAACTAGCGTCTGCTAACGCGGATCGATGCCGTCCCGGACTGCGCGGAATCGCGGGAACGCTTTCGGCCATTCCTCACGGGTCGCGCTTGCGATAATCCGCAGCGATGATCCGCCGCCGAATCTCAGCCACTGCACCACGGTCACCGGCGTGTCGTTCTTGCCTGCCACGGCTTCGATCCGTGTTTCGAATCCGGGTGTGCCTTCGATCCGCATCGGCTCGTTCGAGATGATGCGCGCATTGCGAATGCCGGGAATCGCGGCTGCGGCCTGTTGGGCAAAGCGCCCGCGATCTTCCGGCGAGGACGGACCAGACGCCGTCAGGCCGATCACCATGTAGGGCGCACCATCGAGGGTGGTGTCCTCGGTGCCGTCGGTCAGCAGGATCGAGGAGCGCGGCGCCAGGGTTCGAACGGTTTTGAAATCGCTGAGCTCGCCGATCTTGAACGGCATCAGGCTGAGCTGTTCCTCGGTCGGCACTTCGTTGCGCAGCGTCGCAGAGGCGAACATCTTGCGCATGGCCTCATCTGAGAGAGGCTTGGCGGCATCCTCGCGGGCCTGCGCGATGATGTAGCCGGTGAATTTCTCCCCGGAGATGATGACCGAGTACATCTTGATCGTGGTCGCGCCATCCTTGCCGGTATCGGACGTGATGAACGCCTTGCCGGCCGCGGTTTCGAAAGCCTCCGGCTTCGATCCTGTGGTTGTGGGCTTGCCCTCCTTCACAGCGGATTCGACTGCGGCGAACGCTGCGGGAGGTATCTCGGCGACGCCGACCTTGACCTTCTGATCCGCGGATTCGAACCCCAGAAAATCCTTGGCCACGGTGAGCCCTTCGGCGGGCACCAGCCCGACGCGTGCCCCCGATGGGAACACCGGATCGGCGGCCAGGGCCGGAGATGCGACAGCGATAAAGACAACGGCGAGAAGGCGGACGATTGTTTTCATGAAGCCTGACTGATGTCGTATTGAGGCCGTTCGATGGTTGGGAACGGCGGGGTGGTCTCGTTTTCGAGGCCCTGACTGTTTCCGCGCCGGGCCAACAGATCAAGGCCCGAATCGTTGCAAATTGACGCATTCGCCGTTGCTTCCCGTGCCCGGAGGGCGGGTCTGTGGCGGGCGCAAAAATTCATTTTCCCGGCTGTTTACAAGGGCCGGTCCTTGCGGCCCCATGCCCCCCTCCTATATGAGGCGGAGCGTCGCGACGTCGCGAACATTTGATATTGGGGGTTTGGATTGGTGCGCCGTCAGGGCCCAGCCAACCTGCCGCAAAAAGAAGGACTAGAGGACCATGGGAAAGGTCATTGGGATCGATCTCGGCACCACGAATTCGTGCGTTGCCGTGATGGACGGCAAATCGCCGAAAGTTATCGAGAATGCCGAGGGCATGCGGACGACACCGTCCATCGTTGCCTTCACTGACGACGGCGAACGCCTCGTCGGCCAGCCCGCCAAGCGCCAGGCTGTTACCAATCCGGAAAACACCATCTTCGCAGTCAAGCGCCTCATCGGCCGCCGCTACGACGATCCGACGGTCGAAAAGGACAAGAAGCTTGTCCCCTACAAGATCGTAAAGGCTTCCAACGGCGACGCCTGGGTCGAGGCCGACGGCCAGACCTACTCGCCCTCGCAGGTCTCCGCTTTCATTCTTCAGAAGATGAAAGAGACCGCGGAAGCTCATCTCGGCCAGAAGGTCGATCAGGCGGTCATCACCGTTCCGGCCTATTTCAACGACGCCCAGCGTCAGGCCACCAAGGACGCCGGCAAGATCGCCGGCCTTGAAGTGCTGCGCATCATCAACGAGCCGACGGCGGCAGCGCTCGCCTACGGTCTCGACAAGACGAAGAACGGCACCATTGCGGTTTACGACCTCGGCGGCGGCACCTTCGACGTGTCGATCCTCGAGATCGGCGATGGCGTGTTCGAAGTGAAGTCCACCAACGGCGACACGTTCCTCGGCGGTGAAGACTTCGACATGCGCCTCGTCGGCTATCTGGCGGACGAATTCCAGAAGGAGCAGGGCATCAACCTGCGCAACGACAAGCTCGCGTTGCAGCGCCTGAAGGAAGCCGCTGAAAAGGCCAAGATCGAACTGTCGTCGACGACACAGACCGAAATCAACCTGCCGTTCATCACGGCGGACGCTTCCGGTCCGAAGCATCTGACCATGAAGCTCACCCGCGCGAAGTTCGAAGCGCTGGTGGACGATCTGATCCAGAAGACCATCGAGCCGTGCCGCAAGGCGCTGAAGGATGCCGGTCTTTCGGCAGCCGAGATCAACGAAGTCGTTCTGGTCGGCGGCATGACGCGCATGCCGAAGGTGCAGGAAGTCGTGAAGCAGTTGTTCGGCAAGGAGCCGCACAAGGGCGTCAACCCGGATGAAGTCGTTGCCATCGGCGCCGCGATTCAGGCGGGCGTGCTTCAGGGCGACGTCAAGGACGTGCTGCTGCTCGACGTCACGCCGCTCTCGCTCGGCATCGAAACGCTGGGTGGTGTGTTCACGCGTATCATCGAGCGCAACACCACGATCCCGACCAAGAAGAGCCAGGTGTTCTCGACCGCCGAGGACAACCAGGGAGCGGTCACCATTCGCGTGTTCCAGGGTGAACGCGAGATGGCTGCCGACAACAAGATGCTCGGTCAGTTCGACCTGATGGGCATTCCTCCGGCGCCGCGCGGCATGCCGCAGATCGAGGTCACGTTCGACATCGACGCCAACGGCATCGTCAATGTGTCGGCGAAGGACAAGGCGACCAACAAGGAACAGCAGATTCGCATTCAGGCGTCCGGTGGACTGTCGGAAAGCGACATCGAAAAGATGGTCAAGGACGCCGAGGCCAATGCGGCCGAGGACAAGAAGCGCCGCGAGGCGGTCGACGCCAAGAACCATGCCGACGCGCTGGTGCATTCCACCGAGAAGGCGCTGGCCGAGCATGGTACGAAGGTCGGCGAGCCCGAGCGCAAGGCCATCGAAGACGCGCTGGCGGATCTGAAGGAAGCCCTGAAGGGCGACGATGCAGAAGCCATCAAGACGAAGACCAATACCCTCGCTCAGGCTTCGATGAAGCTCGGCGAGGCAATGTACACGCAGCAGGCCGAGGCGGACGCCGCCAAGGATGCTGCGAAGGACGATGTCGTTGACGCCGAGTTTACCGAAGTCGATGACGATAAGACCAACAAGAAGTCCGCGTAACTGTACACGACCGGCCTCCCCTTCAAGGGGAGGCCTTTCGTGGTGAACCGAACCACTCACACATCCAGACTCGCATGACACAGATCAGCCATGTCTAAGGCCTGCTATTATGAGACACTGGAAGTCGAACGTTCTGTCGACGAAGCCGGCCTGAAGTCGGCCTTCCGCAAGCTCGCGATGAAATGGCACCCGGACAAGAATCCGGGCGACCCGTCCTGCGAGCACAAGTTCAAGGAAATCTCCGAGGCCTACGAGATCCTCAAGGACGGCAACAAGCGTGCCGCCTATGATCGCTATGGCCATGCCGCGTTCGAGCAGGGCAATGGCAACGGCCATGCGCACGGCTTCGGCGCGGGCTTTGCGTCTTCTTTCTCCGATATTTTCGAAGACCTGTTCGGCATGGCCGGACAGCGCGGCGGCCGTGGCGGCCGCGAGCGCGGGGCGGACCTGCGCTACAACATGGAAATTACGCTGGAGGAGGCATTCTCCGGCAAGACCGCGCAGATCAACATTCCCGTCGCGGTGACCTGCGAGACATGCTCCGGCACCGGCGCCAAGGCCGGCACCAAGCCGAAGACCTGTTCGATGTGCGGCGGCGCCGGCCGCGTTCGCCAGGCGCAAGGCTTCTTCACGCTGGAGCGCACCTGTCCGGGCTGTCAGGGCCGCGGTCAGATGATCGAGACGCCGTGCGCGTCCTGTTCGGGACAGGGCCGCGTTCAGAAGGAGCGCACGCTGTCGGTCAACATCCCGCAGGGAGTCGAGGACGGCACCCGTATCCGTCTCGCTGGCGAAGGCGAGGCGGGCGTGCAGGGCGGTCCTGCGGGCGATCTCTACATCTTCCTGTCGCTGGCGGCGCACAAGTTCTTCCAGCGCGACGGCGCCGATCTGCATTGCCGCGTTCCGGTGTCGATGGTGACCGCCGCGATGGGCGGCGAGTTCGACGTGCCGACCATCGACAAGGGCAAGACCAAGGTGAAGGTGCCGTCAGGCACCCAGTCCGGCCGCCGCTTCCGCGTCGCCGGCAAAGGCATGCCTGTGCTGCGTTCCCGGCAGACGGGCGACCTGTACGTTCAGGTCGTGGTCGAAACGCCGCAAAATCTGACTAAAAAGCAGAAAGAACTGCTGGCGGAGTTCGAAAAGCTGTCGTCAGGCGACACGCAGCCGGAAGCGGCTGGTTTCTTTAAGATGGTCAAGGACTTCTTCGGAACCCGCGCTAATTCGCCATAGGGCCCCGCGCGACGCGCCCGCTTCTTTTTGCTTGCGTCGATACCCCATTGTGAAGGAAATTTGACGCCTCGCCCCGCCCTGGGGCTCCGTTGGAAGTATCATGGCTCCCCAATCCACTGCGCGCGCGTTGAAAAAGCCGCTTCGTCTCGATGACGAAGTCCGTTTTCTCCGCTCATGGATTGAAAAGCCGCTGCACATGGGTGCGGTGATGCCTTCCAGCAAGGCGCTGGCGCGCACGATGGCGCGTTACGTCGATCCGCATTCCACCGGTCCCGTCATTGAGCTCGGCCCCGGCACCGGTGCGATCACCGACGCGCTGATCGCGCATGGCGTGGCTGAGAAACGCCTCGTGCTGGTTGAGTTCGATCCGGGTTTCTGCGCGCTGCTGCGTGAACGCTATCCGCAGGCGACGGTCATTCAGGGCGATGCCTACAACCTCGACCAGACGTTGGCGGACTGGAAAGAGCCTGCGGCCGCGATGGCTTCGGGCCTGCCACTGGTCACCAAGCCGATGCTGGTCCGCCTCAAGCTGATGCGCGATGCCTTCCAGAAGATGGAGCCGGGCGCGCCCTTCATTCAGTTCACCTACTCGGTGGCTCCGCCGATCCCGAAATCGCTGCCGGGAATTCACACCCAGGCTTCCGAGCGGGTCTGGATGAACCTGCCTCCCGCGCGGGTCTGGGTCTACCGCAAGGGATGATATCCCGACGAGCACGATGTGCTCCCTCTCCCCTGTGGGGAGAGGGTTGGGGTGAGGGGCTCTCAATCTATCGATGGATTCTACGCCCTCACCCGCCGCGCTTCGCGCGTCGACCTCTCCCCACGGGAGAGGTGAAAGTAGACGCTGAACCGGCTTTCCCTTCGTCAGAAAACGCTCTAGGTCTGACGCCATGGCCGCACTGAAAATCCTCGTCATTCCAGGCTCGCTGCGCACCGGCTCGTTCAACGCCCGGCTTGCCGCCGTGGCGGTCAAGGAACTGGCGCTGCTCGATGTCGATGTCACGCTGATCTCGCTCGCTGACTATCCGCTGCCGATCTATGACGGCGACCTTGAAGCGAAATCCGGCGTGCCCGCCAACGCCGTCGATCTCAAGCGCATGATTGGCGCACATCACGGCGTCCTTATCGTCAGCCCGGAATATAATTCGTCGGTGCCGCCGCTTTTGAAGAATGCCATCGACTGGGTGACGCGGGTGCGCGACCGTAACGAGACGTTCGGTCAGGTGTTTCGCGAGCGCGCTTTTGCGATCAGTGCGGCGTCCGACGGAAAATTCGGCGGGCTTCGTGTGCTGATGGCGCTGCGCCAGATTCTGGCGCTGGGCTGCGGCGCGACGGTGGTCCCGAAGCAGATGGGACTGTCGTTTGCCGATCAGGCCTTCGACGACATGGACCGCCTGAAGGATCCGGCCGACGCCGAATTGCTGCGCGGAACCCTGCGCCAGTTGATCGATACCGCCCAGCAGATGATGTGAGACCGCATGAAGCCAGCACATGTTGACACCCGCGACCGGCTGATTGTTGCGCTCGATCTCTCCAGCGTCGAGGCGGCGGAAGCGCTGATCGCGCGACTTGGCGATAGCGTGACCTTCTACAAGGTCGGCTACCAGCTTGGTTACGCCGGCGGGCTGGCGCTGGTGCCGAAACTCGCGGAGCGTGGCAAGAAGGTTTTCGTCGATCTGAAACTGCACGACATCGGCAACACGGTAGCCAAGGGCATCGAGAGCATTGCCAAGTTAGGGGCGACCTTCGCCACGGTGCATGCCTATCCGCAGACCATGCAGGCGGCGGTCGAGGCGCGCGGATCGTCGCTGAAGATTCTCGCGGTTACGGTGCTGACCTCTTACGACGAGGACGATCTGCACGCGGCGGGCTATCGGCTCGGTGTATCGGATCTGGTGGAAGCGCGCGCGCTGCAGGCACAGACTCTCGGCGTCGATGGCCTTGTGTGTTCAGGCGAAGAGGCTGCCACCGTGCGCGGCATTGTCGGTCCGCAGATGGCGCTGGTGACGCCGGGCATTCGCCCCGCAGGCAGCGCGGTGGGCGATCAGAAACGTATCATGACCCCTGCCCGCGCGATCGCTGCCGGTGCGGATTATCTTGTGGTGGGCCGGCCGGTGGTGGAAGCCGCCGATCCGAAGGCGGCGGCGGAAGCGATCGTTTCCGAAATCGCGCAGGCGGGCGGCTAATAAAAAGGAGACAGCAATGGCCAAGGGTTACTGGATTGCGCGGATCGATGTACATGATCTCGATGCCTATCGGCGCGATTATGTCGCGCACAATGGCGCGGTGTTCAAGAAATACGGCGCAAAGTTTCTGGTGCGCGGCGGCACCCATGAAGCCCATGAAGGTCCGGCACGGTCGCGCAATGTTGTGCTCGAATTCAAGGATTATGCGACCGCGCTCGCCTGCTATCACTCGCCGGAATACGCCGCTCTCGTGAAAGCGCGCGCCCCGCATTCCGAGGGCGAGATCGTGATTATCGAAGGCTACGACGGCGAACAGCCGTAAGCTCCACGAGATAAAAACCGAACCGTCATCCTGAGGTACTCGCACTTGCGAGCCTCGAAGGATGACAAGGTAATGCGCCGTCTCCGTTCGAGGCCTCCGCTTCGCTACGGCACCTCAGGATGACGGCGAGAGTCGCGATGACCGTTGACTGCTGCTACTTCCCCATCCCGTTTTCAGGGACGATCAGCGGAATGAATCCGAACACGTTGCTGCTGTCGGGATCGACCACCACGCGCACGGCGTGGACCAGGGTGTCGCCGTAAACCATCAGCTTGTTGACGCCGGGGATCGGCTTGCCCTTGCTGTTGCGCAGCGGCGCGATTGAAAAATAATGTTCGTCGCCGTGAATCAGCAGCACCGGCTTGCCGAAGCTTTTCGCGCCGGCCTCGATGGCGTCGAGCGTATTGATAAAGCCGGACTGGCGCGGCATCGCGCCATTGGGAAAGCGCGACTCGTCGAACTCCGCCTGCACGAAGATCACAACGGCCTTGGCGTTATCGGCGCTTGCCTTGGCGAAGCTCGCATTGATCCAGGCGACATTGGCCTTGTCGCGGGCGAAGAACTCCGGCGCCGCATCGGGGTCCTGCGCCTCGAAGCCGTTGTTCGAGCCGGGCACATGCGCGGTGAAAAACATCACGCCGTTTTTGGCGAACCGGGTGTTCTCCACATAGGTTGAGAATTCCGGCATCAGCAACGCCTGGCTTTCCACATCGAGCGGCGTCTTGCCGAGCGATTTTCCGGGCGTTGCGAAAAACATCTCGCGCAGTTTCGCCAGACGCTCGCGCGGATTGTAGCCGCCAGCAGCCTTGCGATGGCAGTCGAGCCACTCGTTGTCGCCGATGGTGTAAACCAGCGCGCCCTCGAAGGTCTGGATCTGGTCGTAGGATTTTTTCAGGACCTCGTCGCTGCACGGAATCCCGCCGGATTTGATGTCGCCCATATGCAAGGTGAAGGCCGGCTTCAGCGCGTTGACCGCGGCGATCAGCCGGTCAAACTTCGTATAGTCCTCCGGCAGGTTGTAGGGCATGTCGCCGAGCGCCACGAACGAGAACGCGTTGTCGCCGCCGATGTGCTCGGCGGCGGCCGCGGGCATCAACGCGGCGCCGATCATGAGCGTCAGCGCGGAGAGGGCGGGCAGGAAGCGCATGGTGATCGTCCTTCGGGTGGTCTCTGGAATAGGCCGCGCGCGTGACCTTTGCATGACCTCTGCAGGCCGTCGCGCGGTGCTGGCTACAAACCACCTAGTCGCGCGGGCCGGAGTGCGGTTGCCGCCGTGGCTTGGCGCCGCTATACCGCCAAAAGCAAGTTTTGAAACGGGTTTTGAGGGCTGGAAATGGCCGATATGCGCCTGATCGTTGCTGGAGCCGGTGGCCGGATGGGGCGGGCCCTGATCCGCGCCATTGCCGAAACCCCGGGAGCTACGCTGGCCGGGGCACTGGAGGCGCCGGGCTCCGAACTGCTCGGTCAGGATTCCGGCGTACTGGCGGGGCTTGCCCCCAACGGGATCGAATTGTCCGGCGACCTCTGGACCCTGTCGAAGAACGCCGACGGAATCCTCGATTTCACCGTGCCGGCCGCGACCATCGCCAATGTCGCCATCGCGGCCCAGCGCGGCATTGTCCATGTCATCGGCACCACCGGCCTGTCGGCGTCGGACAACGCAGTCATCAAGAGCGTGACCTCGCAGGCGATCGTCGTTCAGTCCGGCAATATGAGCCTCGGGGTCAATCTGCTGGCGGCGCTGGTCAAGCAGGTGGCGAAGTCGCTCGACGAGGATTTCGACATCGAGATTCTTGAAATGCACCACAGGCAGAAGATCGATGCCCCGTCGGGCACCGCCTATCTGCTCGGTCAGGCGGCCGCCGATGGCCGCGGCGTCAATCTCGATCAGCGGTCGGTGCGCGCGCGTGATGGTCATACCGGCGCGCGTATTCCGGGCGACATCGGATTTGCGACCCTGCGCGGCGGCACCGCCACGGGTGATCACACGGTGATTTTCGCCGGGCCTTACGAACGCATCGAACTTGCGCACAAGTCGGAGGATCGCATGATCTTCGCACGCGGCGCGCTGAAGGCGGCGATGTGGGCGCAGGGCAAGAAGCCCGGCTTCTACACCATGGCCGATGTGCTCGGCATCGGCACATCTTGAATTCATCAGCGAAATCGGAATCGAAAGAATGAGCGAACGTCTTCTCGTGCTTGTGCGTCATGGCCAGAGCGAATGGAACCTGAAGAATCTTTTCACCGGCTGGAAAGATCCAGGTCTCACCGAGCTTGGCGTCAAGGAAGCCATCGGCGCCGGCCGCAAGCTGAAAGAGCAGGGACTGACCTTCGATGTCGCCTTCACCTCGGTGCTGACGCGCGCGCAGACCACGCTCGATCTTGCGCTGAAGGAAATGGGCCAGACCGGGATTCCGATCACGCGCAATCTTGCGCTGAACGAACGCGACTACGGCGACCTGTCGGGTCTCAACAAGGACGACGCCCGCGCCAAGTGGGGCGAGGAGCAGGTGCTGATCTGGCGGCGGTCTTACGACGTGCCGCCTCCGGGCGGCGAGAGCCTGAAGGACACGCTGGCGCGCACGCTGCCTTACTATGTGCAGGAGATTCTGCCCTGCGTGCTGCGCGGCCAGCGTACGCTGGTCGCGGCGCACGGCAACTCGCTGCGGGCGCTGATCATGGTGCTGGAAAAGCTGACGCCGGACCAGATTCTCAAGCGCGAGCTCGGCACCGGCGCGCCGGTCGTCTATCGCCTCAACCCGGATTCGACCGTGGCGTCGGTGAAGGATCTGGCGGGGTAAGGCCGTCGTCATTGCTGAATGTGTGTCCCGGGCGCAGCGCAGCACTCTTGTGATGCGCTGCTGAACCGGGACCGTTGCAAGTGCTGAGTCTGTTACGGTCCCGGCTCTGCGGAGCAGCGCAAGGGCGCTGCACCGCGTCCGGGACAAGAACCCTTTTCCCACCAAGGGAGGGGGAATAATTACAGGCCCGCCGCCTGTCCGCTTTCCCAGCCGAGCATCGCGCGCTTGCGCGTGATGCCCCAGTGATAGCCGGTGAGCGCGCCGCTCTTGCCGATCACCCGGTGGCACGGCACCACGAACGAGATCGGATTCCGGCCGACGGCTGCGCCGACCGCGCGCGACGCCTTCGGTGAGGAAATCTTGCACGCGACATCCGAATAGGTGGTGGCGCGGCCCATCGGAATCTTCAGCAGCGTCTCCCAGACCCGGACCTCGAAGTCGGTACCGATCAGCACCACGCGCAGCGGCTGGTCTTCGCGCCATTGCGAGGAATCGAAAATCCGTTTCGCCAAAGGCGCGGTCTCGGCGAACGATTCGATGTAGGTCGCCAGCGGCCAGCGCCGCTGCATATCGGCCAGCGCCGGCATTTCCTCGCCTTCGTCGGCGAACGCCAGACCTGCAAGCCCGCGCTCGCTGGCGATAATCACCGCCATGCCGAACGGCGAGGGATGGAAGCCGTAGCGCAGCGTCATGCCTTCGCCGCCCTTTTTCCACTCGCCCGGCGACATCGCTTCGTGGGTCACGAACAGATCATGCAGCCGTCCCGGACCGGACAGACCGGAGTCATACGCGGCATCGAGCACACTGGCGGAATCGCGCAGCAGCCGCTTGGCGTGGTCGAGCGTCAGCGCCTGCATGAAGTCCTTCGGCGTCAGTCCCGCCCAGCGCCGGAACAGATGATGCAGTTCATCGGGTGTCAGATGCGCGGCGTCGGCCATCGCCTCGATGGTCGGCTGGGTGCGCCACTGCTCGGAGATGAATCCGATGGCGCGGCGCACCGAATCGTAGTCGCGCAGTGCCGCGCCCTGCTTGGACGGCTTTGCGAGTTTAAGATCGGTGAGCATGGATTTCATTGCGGTGTTCATCATGGCGGCATCCGTTATGCGGTGTCCATCATGATGCGGATCTAGGCTGTTCGTGGTGGTGAAACCACCCGATTCCTGCCGGCGGTTCGGGCGAGCGATCAGGTGACCGGATTGAGCGTGGGCCCGCGTTTGGCGGCCTGGAGCGCCGTCGTTAAAGCTTTGGCGAAGCTGGCTTTTTCATCCGGGCCGAGAAAGCTTCCGATCGAGAGCCGCCGTCCGCGCGAGACGAGGTAGAGCTTCTCGATGCCGAATTCGGCGTGCGATTTCTGCTCGAGCTGGACCCACAGCGGATTGAGCGTCCATTCGACAACATGCCCGCGATGGCTGATGCGCCGGACGCGGATTTCATACGGCGTGACGACAATGTCTTCGATGGCGTCGGCGCGGCGGAAGTTCAGCTTGAACGCCCAATAGATGATCAGCGCGTCGAGCCCGAAGAAGGCGAACACCGGCCACGCGCCCATCATCAGGAACATGATGCCGGCCGCGAAACTGACGGCGATGACAAATCCCATCAGCACCAGAAAGCCGTGGCGGCTGAGCGAACGATGGGGTGTCAGCCGCGCGCTGAATAGCGGTGCGTCCGCGATCTGCTCAGGATCAAAATCGTTGCGCTCATCCATGGCGCCTCACTATACCGGGAACATGGCAAAAAAGGCGATCACGTCCCGTTCAAAATCCAAGGCAGGTCCGGCCGGACGGGTGTCAAAGGCTACCAAGCCGAAACTCAAGCCAGGCAAGCTTAAGCCAACAAAGTTTAAGCCAACAAATTTTAAGCCCTGGACCGAGGCCGAGGTGGTCGAAGCCTTTACCCGCTTCCGCAACGCCAACCCCGAACCAAAGGGCGAGCTCGAACACCTCAATCCTTATACGCTGCTGGTGGCGGTGGCGCTGTCGGCGCAGGCGACCGACGTTGGCGTCAACAAGGCGACGCGGCATCTGTTCCCGGTGGCCGCCACGCCGGAGAAAATGGTGGTGCTCGGCGAGGAGAGGCTGCGCGACTACATCAAGACCATCGGCCTCTATCGCACCAAGGCGAAGAATGTCATTGCCCTCTCGGAACAGTTGATCGCGCTGCACGGCAGTCAGGTGCCGCGCGATCGCGCCGCGCTGGAAGCGCTGCCGGGGGTCGGACGCAAGACCGCCAACGTCGTGCTCAACATCGCGTTCGGCGAGCCGACCATCGCCGTCGACACCCATCTGTTTCGCGTCGGCAACCGCACGGGATTGGCGCCCGGCAAGACGCCGCTCGAAGTTGAGTTGGGATTGCTCGAGATCGTGCCGCCGCAGTTCGCACGCCACGCCCATCACTGGCTGATCCTGCACGGCCGCTACACCTGCGTCGCACGCAAGCCGCGCTGCGAGGTGTGCATCATCAACGATCTGTGCCGATGGCCGGAGAAGACTGTTTGATCTTTTTCACCTCTCCCCGCACGCGGGGAGAGGTCGGACCGTGAAACGGTCCGGGTGAGGGGCATCTCATCGGATCAGCCCCTCACCCCGACCCTCTCCCCGTAAGAACGGGGCGAGGGAGAAGGGGGTTCACACGCTCGGCACGCGCGTTGGCCGCACCGGTTCGAGCAGCTCGGGCCGGGGGCCGGACAGCCGCTTGTGCATGTGGACCATGAAGGCCATGCCGAACAGCGGCGTCGCCAGATTCACGATCGGGATCGAGACGAAGGCGGCAATGAACAGTCCGGCCGTGAAGACGGTCGCGCCGTTCTGCTTGCGCAGCAGCTTGGCTTCCTCCGGTGTGCGGAAGCGCATCGCGGCGAGTTCGAAATACTCGCGGCCGAGCAGCCACGCTGTGGCAATGAAGAACACAATGAAGCCGGCACCCGCGAGCAGCACGAACGGCAGCGCGATCAGGTAGACCAGCACGGTCAGCAGCGCGGTCTTCGAGCCTTCTGTGATGGCGAGGCCGATCGGCAGCGCCTTGCCCGGCTTTTCCGCCGGATAGTGTTCGCGCTCGACAATGTCGGCGACGTCGTCGACGAACACGCTGGCGACCAGCGAGGTGATCGCGGGCATCAGGAACACAGCGCCGACCACAACGCCGAGGCCGGTGGCGATCGAGACAATCCATGTGAGAATACTGATGAGGGTATGATAATCGGAGCCGACCATGGTCTCGGCCCATAGTCCGCCCGATCCTGCGAGCCAGCTCAGCAGCCGTTGCAGCGCCGCCGCAGCGACGACAATCAGCACCAGCGCCAGACCGACCGACTTCCACAGGATGGAACGCATCGGCGGCGACAGGATCTGGGACAACGCCTTGAGCGCGGCGTCGAGCATGGGCAACCCTCCGAAAGAACCCCAAGAAAACCAGACCCAGTTAGATACGGCAAATGGGTTCGGCAAGTGGCGGGATCGGCAGGCGGCGTTCTCACGCGGAAATTTTTTAGTTAAGCTGTCATTCCGGACAGCCGCATCGCGGCTGATCCGGAATCCAGAAGGGGTCATCGGAAATAATTTAGGGATTCCGGGCTCGCTCGCGAATGCTCGCGCCCCGGAATGACGACTAGCCAGAGCGCTCGAGATCGGATTCCGGCTCAGGCCGCGAGTTCGCGCGCCGGTTCGCGTTTCGGCGAATCCTGCTCAAACGGCGCAACAGGCGCGAGCGGTGCTTCTGACGTCTCGAAGACTCCCTCTGGAAAGGGATCGGTTTCGTCCGCCACCTCCGGGGACGGCTTGGTCGTGTCGGCCCAGTGCAGCGCCGTGTAGTCGAATCCGCGGACAATGGTCGGCTTGACGATCTCGAAATAGGGCGAGATGTCGAAGTCGCGTGGCATGTAGAGCGAGGAATCGCGAATGTGCAGGATTTCGCGGCGCGCCTGGCGGCTCGCGGCCTGCGTGATCTTCGGCAGGATCGGATAGCGCACCGCGCCGAAAGCCTGCGCGATCAGCGCCGAGCAGATGATCTTGGTCGGATCGCCCGAACCCAGCGAGATCATGCGCCGCCGCCAGCGCTGCGGGATCGGCAGCGGGATCAGGTAGCGCATCAGATCCAGAATATTCTTGGTGTCGTAGCCGAAGCCGACGCGATTGATCGCGTAGCGGCAGACCGTGGTGCGATCCTCATAGGACAGACCGACGGGACGGCAGAGGCGGGTATGATAGGGATAGTATTTCGAGAGCGGCGCGGTGGTGACGCCTTCGCCGATATTTGCCTCGATCAGCACATGCGGTTCGCCATCGGGCTCGTTCGCGCCATCGATCGGACCGACATACAGCGCGGCGTGGGACCATGTCGACTGGGTGAGATACTTGATGATGCCGGAGACGCGATTGTTTCCCTCGACCAGCAGCACGTCGCCAGCCTCGATCAGGCCGCGGAGCCGCTCCGGATCGCTTGGCGTGAAAGGCTCATAGCCCGGAACCTCTTTCTGGAGGTAACCGGCAATGATCTTGCCGACAGTATCGAGTACGAAGCCCATGGTGTTCTTCCCCCCGAGCGGCGCATTCGGGCCGCTTTCTTGTTGGCTTATTGTTGTCGAAAGCAATTTCAATTTAGTTCATGCGTCAAGCCTGCCACTCATCAAACATTCACCATGACCGTTGCCGCAAGGCCTCCAATGCGGCAAGTTCTGGTGTCTCGAATCCGAAGTTCGCTGAATTGCGCGGCACGGCCGGAGCGAGCCTCAGATTCGAAGGACACCAGCAAATATATGATTCCAGTATGGTTTCGGCTCGCAAGTCCGCATAAGAAGCTGCAGCGCACGTGGTGCGGGCTTGTGAACCACCACGCTGGGATGTTCTCGCTTTTGGTCGAATTCCGGAAACCATGACATGACAATTACCCGGCGCAATATTCTGGCCGGTTCTGCGGCGTTCGCAGCGCTCTCACCCTTCGGAGCCCGCGCGATCGCGGCTCCCCTGCCGCGCGATGCTGACATTGTCGTGATCGGCGCCGGTGCCGCCGGCATTGCCGCCGCGCGCCGGATTTCTGCAACAGGCCGCAAGGTGGTTGTGATCGAAGCCGCGCCCAACATCGGCGGGCGCTGCGTCACCGATGCAACGGCCTTCGATGTGCCGTTCGACCGGGGCGCGCGCTGGCTCTACAACGCCGAGACCAGTCCGGCCGCAAAACTGGCGCGTGGTGTCGGCATGGACATGCTGCCCGCGCCGCGCGGCCAGCGCATCCGGATCGGCCGGCGCAACGCGCGCGCCGGTGAGAGCGAAGATTTTCTCGCCACGCTGGTCCGCGCCAATCGCGCCATGGGCGATGCCGTGCGCGGCAAGGCCGATATGCCCGCCGCCGCGGGGCTGCCGAGGGATCTCGGTGTATGGGCGGGCACCACGGATTTCCTGCTCGGCGCCGCCGCCACCGGTAAGGATCTGAAAGATTTGTCCGCGCTTGATCTTGTCGCCATGTCGCAGCGCGACGGACCGTCGACATGCCGCCAGGGATTGGGCGCGCTGATCGCCAAACTCGGCGAAGGCCTTCCCGTTGTGCTCTCGACGCCGGTGACGCGTATTGCGTGGAGCGGGCGTGATGCGCAGGTCGAGACATCTGCGGGCACGATCACCGCCAGAGCCGTCATCATGACGGCGTCGACCAACGCGCTGCTGTCGGGAAAGATCAAGTTCGCGCCCGACCTGCCGAAGCGCCAGCAGGATGCGGCGTCCAAGCTCACGCTTGGCAGCTACGATCACATTGCGCTGGAGTTGCCGGGCAATCCGCTTGGGCTGTCGCGCGACGATATCGTGATCGAGCAAAGCACCGACCGCTCGACCGGATTCCTGCTCGCCAACCTTGGCGGCTCGTCGCTGTGTCAGGTCGATGTCGCCGGTTCATTCGGCGCTGAACTGTCGGCGCGCGGCGAGGCGGCGATGGTGGCATTCGCGGCGGAATGGCTGACAAAATTATTTGGCGCGGACGTCAAGAACATTGCGAAGCGCACCACGGCGACACGCTGGAACGACATGCCGTACATTTATGGAGCGATGTCGGCGGCCTCGCCCGGCGGCCAGCCGGCACGGAAGGTTTTGATGGAGCCGCTGGGCAGTCTGTTTTTCGCCGGCGAAGCCGCGCACGAAACCCAGTGGGGCACGGTTGGCGGCGCATGGGACTCCGGCGAGCGCGCCGCGGACGCGGCCCTGCGCAAGATCGGTGTGCTGAAAGATGCGCCGGTCGCGGAGAAATCCGGCAAAAAACCGAAACGCGCGCAATCGCGCGCAACGGCGGAGCCACCCGCGCCGGGCGGTCGCAACCTGAACTGGCCGCGCTGAGGGGGACCTTAGCCGCGCAGCGTGCCGCCGGTCTTCTTGGTCACGTCCGCGACGATCTTGGAGGCGACCGCGTCGATCTCCTGATCGGTCAGGGTCTTCTCGCGTGGTTGCAGCGTAACCGCGATGGCGATGGATTTCTTGCCGTCGTCGATGCCCTTGCCTTCATAGACGTCGAACACGGTGACGCCTGTGATCAGCTTTTTGTCGACAGCCTGCGCGGTGCGCACGATATCGCCAGCCTTGACGCTGCGGTCGACGATGAACGCGAAGTCGCGTGACACCGGCTGGAACGGCGACAGTTCCAGCAGCGGCTTGGCGCGAGTCGGCTTCGCCTTCGCATCGGGAATGCGCTCGAGAATGACTTCGAATGCCACGACCGGGCCGTCGGCCTTCAGGGCTTCCAGCGCGCGCGGATGCAACTCGCCGAAGTAGCCGAGCACATTCTGCGGCCCGATCTGGATCGCGCCGGAACGGCCGGGATGCAGCCATGCCGGAAAATTCTTCGATTCCTTTGCGGAGACGATCTGAAGTCCCTGCATCGGTGCGCCTGCGGCCGCGAGGACCGCGAGCGCATCGGCCTTGGCATCCAGCGCATCGACGGTGAAACTCCCCGACCAATGACGGCCGATGCCCTTTGACGAGGCCAGCGCGCGGCGCACACCGCTTGCCGCCATGAACTGATCTTCGGGCTTGTCGCCCTTGAATATCTGACCGACCTCGAACAGCGCCACATCGGGAAAGCCGCGATCAACATTGGCCTGCGCGGCAGCGACAAGTCCTGCGATCAGCGAAGGGCGCATGTCGGAGAGGTCCGATGCAATCGGGTTGGCCAGCGTGAGTTCGGGCTGACCGCCGCCGAACAATTCGGCCTGCGTCCTGGAGACGAACGACCATGTCACGGCCTCAAGCATACCGCGCGCGGCCAGCGCGCGTTTGGCGCGGCGGGTGCGAAGCTGAAGCTGGGTCAGCACCGGCTTGCGCGGCGCGTCACCGCGCTCGAACGGCGTCAGCGGCACGCTGTCCACGCCGACAATGCGCACGATCTCTTCCACGATGTCGGCCTTGCCGTGCACGTCGCTGCGCCACGACGGCACCGCGACCTTCACCACGGGACCGGTGCCTGCGACCATGAATCCGAGATGGCCCAGAATCAGTTTCATTTCCGGGAACGGCACCTCGATGCCGGCCAGACGCTTCACCTCGTTGAGCGGGAATTCGATGATGCGATCGTCGCCATGGGTCGCGCCTGCGACAACGATCTCCGACGGCGTGCCGCCGCACAGGTCCATCACAAGTTTCGTCGCCATCTCAAGCCCCGGCACCATGAAGGCCGGATCGACGCCGCGCTCGAAACGATAGCGCGCGTCGGAATTGATGCCGAGCTTGCGGCCGGTCTGCGCGATGTTGATTTCGTTCCACAGCGCGGACTCGATCAGCACATCGGTGGTGGTCTCGTCGCAGCCGGAGGCTTCACCGCCCATGATGCCGGCCAGCGACTCGACACCGTGCTCATCGGCGATCACGCACATGGTGTCGTCGAGGGTGTAGGTCTTGCCGTCGAGCGCCAGAATGGTTTCGCTGTTTTTGGCGTGGCGCACGGTGAGGTTGCCCGTCACCTTCCTGGCGTCGAACACATGCAGTGGCCGCGCGCGATCGAAGGTCATGAAATTGGTGATATCGACCAGCGCATTGATCGGACGCAGGCCGATGGAGGTCAGGCGCTTTTGCAGCCATTCCGGCGACGGGCCGTTCCTGACGCCGCGCACCAGACGCAACGCGAATCCCGGACACAGCTTCTCGTCCTCGATTTTCACCTGTACGGGGCAGGGGAATTCACCCTTGATCTGCTTCGGGGCGTTGTCCTTGAACTTGCCCATGTCGGCGGCGGCGAGATCGCGCGCGATGCCGTGCACGCCGGTGCAGTCCTGACGGTTGGGCGTCAGGTTGATTTCGATCACCGGATCGCCGAGGCCGGCCCATTCCGCGTAAGGCTTGCCGACCGGCGCGTCCGCCGGAAGTTCGATGATGCCGTCGTGATCCTCGGAGAGTTCAAGTTCGGCGGCCGAGCACAGCATGCCGTGGCTCTCGACGCCGCGAATATTGCCCACGCTTAGCGTGATGTTTTTGCCGGGGATGTAGGTGCCGGGCGGTGAGAACACGCTGATGAGGCCGGCGCGCGCGTTCGGCGCGCCGCAGACCACCTGCAGCGGCTTTTCGCCTTTCGCGATCTGGCCATAGTCCACCATGCAGACGCGCAGGCGATCGGCGTTCGGATGCTGCTCGGCGGAGATCACCTTGGCGATGACGAACGGCGCCAGCGCCTTGGCCTTGTCCTCAATGTGCTCGACCTCAAGCCCGATCATGGTGAGCTTGTCGGCAATTTTCTCGAGCGGCTCGTCGGTATCGAGATGTTCTTTCAGCCAGGAGAGGGTGAATTTCATGACGACAACCCTCCCGCCAGCGTCGGGACATCCAGCGGCTTGAAGCCGTAGTGATTGATCCAGCGCGTATCGCTCTCAAACATCTGGCGCAGGTCGTTGATGCCATATTTCAGCATCGCGATGCGATCGATGCCCATGCCCCAGGCAAAGCCCTGATAGACGTCGGGATCGATGCCGCAGGCACGCAGCACATTCGGATGCACCATGCCGCAGCCGAGAATCTCCAGCCAGTCCTCGCCTTCGCCGAACCGGATTTCGCCCTTGTCGCGGCGGCACTGGATATCGACTTCCAGCGACGGCTCGGTGAACGGGAAGAACGACGGGCGGAATTTCATGTTGACGTTATCGACCTCGAAGAACGCCTTGCAGAATTCCGCGAGAATCCATTTCAGGTGGCCGAGATGCGAGCCCTTGTCGATGACGAGGCCCTCGACCTGATGGAATTGCGGCGTGTGGGTCGCGTCACTGTCGATGCGATAGGTGCGGCCCGGGCAGATCACGCGGATCGGCGGCTTCTGTGAGAGCATGGTGCGCACCTGTACCGGCGACGTGTGCGTGCGCAGCAGCGGGCGCGAACCGTCTTCCTTGCGGTTGAAGAAGAACGTGTCGTGCATTTCCCGCGCCGGATGGCCTTCAGGGAAGTTCAGCTTGGTGAAATTGTAGTCGTCGGTCTCGATGTCCGGACCTTCGGCAATCGAGAAACCCATGTCGGCGAAGATCGCGGTGAGCTCATCCATCACCTGGGAGAGCGGATGGATGCGGCCCTGCTCGGCGGGCGTCTCGCGCGTGGGCAGCGTGACGTCGATGGTTTCCGATGCCAGCCGCGCGTCGAGCGCGGCGTTCTTCAGAATATCGCGGCGCGCGGTGAGCGCTTCGGTCACCCTGTCCTTGGCGAGATTGATCTTTGCGCCTTCGGTCTTGCGCTCGTCCGGCGACATCTTGCCGAGGGTCGCAAGCAGGGCGGAGATCGAACCCTTCTTGCCGAGCGCGCCGACGCGCACGGCCTCCAGCGCAGCTTCATCAGAAGCGGCGGCGATGGCGCCGAGAATTTCGGTTTCGAGTTTGGCGAGGTCGGACATTGCAAGCCCCAGCGGAACGGTTTCGGTTGAGCCATCCGGCGGGGGATCATGTCACCCAGCCGAACGCAGCGGAGCGTTGTTACGCTCCGGTCGTGTCGGCCTCGTGCAAGAGGGGCAAAGCTTACGCCGCGAGAGCGGCTTTGGCCTTTTCAGCAATCGCCTGGAACGCCGCCGGCTCGTGGATCGCGAGATCCGACAGCACCTTGCGGTCCACAACGACGCCCGACTTGGCGAGGCCGTTGATAAACACGCTGTAGGTCATGCCGAACGGGCGCACGGCCGCGTTGAGGCGCTGGATCCAGAGCGCGCGGAACGTGCGCTTCTTCAGCTTGCGGGCGCGGAAGGCGTACTGTCCCGCCTTGTCCACGGCGGCCTTGGCGGCGCGGATGGTGTTCTTGCGGCGGCCGGAAAAACCCTTGGCGGCCTTGTAGACTTTCTTGTGCTTGGCGTGAGCTGTGACGCCGCGTTTAACGCGAGACATGATGCATGTCCTTCATCTGGAAAAGTGAAAACAGGCGGCCGCGCGAAGGCGGCCCGGTGAACCGCTTTAGGCGTTCGGCAAGAAGTACTTCTTGACGTTGTCGCCGTCGGTCTTGAACAGAATCCGCGTGCCACGGAGCTGGCGAATCTGCTTCTTGGTCCGCTTGATCATGCCGTGGCGCTTGCCTGCATGGGCGGACACCACTTTTCCGGTCCCGGTTACTTTGAAGCGCTTTTTGGCGCCCGACTTGGTCTTCAGCTTGGGCATTTTGCTCTCCTGTTGCCGCAACAAAAAACCGCCCCGAAAGGCGATCTGGCGGCTGAAATGCTCGTTAGAGCGTTGAAAATGCTCAACTTAGTCCCGTGTGGACAAAGTCGGCACTGGCGTCGCCACGGCAGCCCTTGATCAGCCGGGCGACGAAGGTTGGGCTTATGGCAGAGGATTGCCGGATTGGCAACGATTAACGGCGCCTCTTGAACGAAGGCAGCCCTTTCAGCGACTATTTCCCACCACCTCAGCGCCCCCTCAGATGGAAGGCCAGTCCATGACTTTCAGCGGTTTGAAGCGGTCGGTTCCTTTCGCCCTCGCTGCCGCGGCCTTCCTGGCCGGATCGGCCGCCCAAGCCGCCTCATTCGACGGTCCCTGGACTGTCATCATTGTTACCCAAGCCGGCAACTGCGATGCCGCCTACAGCTTTCCGCTCCAAATCAGCGGCGGCCGGATCGTTTCGACCGGCGGCGCCACCATCAACGGGCGCATCAGCGGTGGTGGCGGGGTCAATGTGGCGATTTCCAGTGGCGCCTCCTCCGGCCGGGCCAGCGGGCGGCTGGCAGGCTATTCCGGGTCGGGCCGCTGGAGCGGCATTCTGAATGGCGCCAGGTGCAGCGGGCGCTGGGAGGCGCATCGCTGATAACCTATTATAATACCTAAATAAACCGATTACATCCGGCGATGCTGCATCGCGCTAGAAGTCTTGCCACATTGTGACTATATCCCTCTCAGCATCCACCCAACGCAAGGGATACACAGATGGCCGTGCGCGCCAAGACGATTGCTTTGTCCTTGAATCCAGCCGCCCGGCTGTTCGCCCTGGCTGCCTTCGCGGCGGCGCTCCTCACGGCGGCTATCGTGCTCGCCACCTCGGCCAAGGCTGGCTCCTCGTTCGACGGGTCGTGGAAGGTCACCATCATCACCCAGTCCGGCAATGCGATCCGGCCTACAGCTATCCCGTGAGGGTCGAGGGTGGCCGTGTCAGCTATTCGGGTGACGGCAGCTTCGACATTTCCGGTCATGTCGGCGATGCCGGCGCGGTCAATGTCACCATCGCGCGCGGCGATCAGAAGGCCAGCGGCAGCGGCAAGCTTTCGGCCAATTCCGGCTCCGGCCAGTGGAGCGGCAAATCCTCGAGCATGACGTGTTCGGGCCGCTGGGAAGCCACCCGCGCTTCGTAATTCTTTCGACTATATTTGCTGACGCGAAAAAGCGCCGCTCTTTGCGGCGCTTTTTTATTGGCGTGGTCGCAGCAAGCTACGCGCCTTTGTATTTCGATTGCCGCGACAGGATGGCGGCGAGCATCAATCCGCCGATCAGGCTGATATGCTCGACCGCGACATAGAATTCGAATTTCGCGGCCTCGCCTTTCAGATTCCAGAAGTCGTGGGCAATCGGAATTGTCAGCAACGTGAAAATGGCCAGCGCGCCGGCGCCCGACCAGGCACGGCGATTGGCGATGATCAGCAGAGAGCCGCCGAGCTGGGTGAAGATCACCAGGCAGTTGATCAGCATCGGTGGCTTCAGGCCGTACTGCGCCATCTCCGCGACGCCGCCCGGGAAATCGATCAGCTTGGAGAGGCCGCTGCCCCAGAACGGAAATGTCAGAACAATGCGTGCGAGCATCGCGAAATAGGGCCAGTCGAGAATGCGGGCGATCAATGTCGGCATTGGATTTTCCCGAAACCATGAATGAAAAACGGCCCGTCAGTATCCCGGCGGATTGTCGGCATCAATCCGTTGCGGGTTGAAAAAAGCGATCAGCTTATCAAGCCGGGTTGGCGATCCTCATCAACTCGTCGAGGAATTCGCTCCGGCGCTGTTTCGGCAAGGGCTTGTCTGACAGCGTGAAGCCAAGAAACGCCCAGTAGAGAATTTGCGCCCGCGCCCGCGCCACCTCCGGCGAACATCCCGCCGCTGTTAGGAGGCTTTCGATATAGGACAGCCGGCGCTGGCCAATGCCTACGCCACACGCGGGCGTCACTTCGGATGGATGCTGCTGAGCGGCGTGGTCGCGCTCGGGATCGCGGGCTACTAGGGCGCGCTCGAGCCGTTACTGCAACGGCGGATCGCCGGTCGTCTGCTTTTTGGCGAGATCCATTTCGGTCACGGCAATCAGGATCTCGGCGCGGGTCTTGAGGTCCGGCGCCTCGAGCAGCGCCTGCTTCTCCGCAGGCCCATAGGGCGACATCATCGCCAGCGCGTTGACGAGCGCCTCATTGGGCGCGCTTTCGATGCCTTCCCAATCGACCTTGAGCTGGTTGGCTTTCAGAAACAGCGTAAGCGCCTGAAGCAGCGCCTGGCGGTCGACACTTTCTTCGCCCTTGCGCGCCACGAAATCGTCGATGAACGCGGCAAAATCAACGCGGCATTGGCGATAGGGCGTGAGAACCGTCTTCTCTTCCAGCACCGTGAAGCGCGCGATACCGGTCAGTTCGAGAATGTAGCGCCCGTCACCGGACTCGGCGAGCTGCGTGATGCGTCCAACGCAGCCGACCTTGAACAGCGTGGGCCGTTCGCTGCTCTGCGAATGGGTCACGTCAGGCTGGATCATTCCGATCAGGCGGTGCCCGTCGCGAAATGCGTCGTCCACCATCTGAAGATAACGCGGCTCGAAAATATTGAGCGGCATCTGGCCGCGTGGCAGCAGCAACGCTCCGGGCAGCGGAAACACCGGAATGACTTTCGGCAGATCGGCGGGCCCACGGTATTCGGCGTTGATCGGCATCCGCTTCCCTCACATCAGTCGTACGGAAATCCGTAGAATGCCTCAGGAGAAAAGGATCGTTGAAAGACGCTTGCGGCCTTCCACGGTCGCGTCGTCGTTCGGTCCCCATGCTTCGAAGAATTGTACCAGCTTCTTGCGCGCGCCGTCGTCGTCCCATTTGCGGTCGCGCTTGACGATCTCCATCAGATGGCCCGCGGCCTCGGTGCGCTTGCCGCCGGCGTTGAGTGCGACGGCGAGATCGAACCGCGCCTGATGATCGAGCGGATTGGCGGCGACCTTCTGTTCGAGTTCCGTCACCGGACCGACAGCCTTGGCCTGTTCGGCGAGATCGAGCATGGTCTGCACCGCGGAGATCGCGGCATCGTTGCGCTTGGACTCCGGCACCAAGGCCAGCGTCTGCTTGGCCTGTTCCAGGGCGCCGGTTGCGACGTAACATCGCGCCAGACCGGCAAGCGCGGTGAGATTGGTGGCGTCGACGCCGAGCACTTCGGCGTAAATCGAGGCGGCGGTGGCTGCATCGCCGGCCGCCATTGCGGCCTCGGCCTCGTTGAGGATTTCAGCGATGTCGCCTTCCGGCGAAGGCATGCCCTTGGTCAGCTTGTCGATGAACGCCGTGACCTGACTTTCAGGCACCGCGCCCATGAAGCCGTCGGCGGGCTGGCCGTTGACGAAGGCAATGACGGCGGGGATCGACTGGATGCCCATCTGTCCCGGAATCGCCGGATGCTCGTCGATGTTCATCTTGACCAGCTTGACCTTGCCTTTGGCGGCACGGACGGCCTTTTCGAGGCTTGGGGTCAATTGCTTGCAGGGGCCGCACCACGGCGCCCAGAAGTCGATCAGAACCGGCTGGCGCTTCGATTCCTCTATGACGTCCTTCACGAAGGTCTGGGTCGTGGTGTCCTTGATGAGGTCGGGAGGCGTCATCGCCGCCGGTCCGCTGCCTTGCTCGACTATGGTCACGTGATCCTCGTCTGCCGCCTGTCGTATGGAAGAGAGCCGCTTCTAGCACGATCGGGGCATTTTCCGGCAGCTTCGATCCGCCGCAGTGAAAATGGCCGATATGCAAGATGGCGCGAATTCCCGCGCGGCCCGGGTGGCCGTCAGGGCAGGAACGGCGCAAACCCACAGATGGAGGTCTTTTGGCCGATTTTCAATTGGGTGAGAGACCGCAAAGGCCCATGAAAAACATCGATTTGGCCCAAAATTGCCGGAACCGGGCATGCGGAATAAAGGATTAGCCCTGTTGCATTGCATGGCGGCATTTGGCATAGCTTTGCCCGGCGGCGCGCTTTGCGCCCCGCCAATTCTGATGCGGGTGTAGCTCAGGGGTAGAGCACGACCTTGCCAAGGTCGGGGTCGAGGGTTCGAATCCCTTCGCCCGCTCCAGAAATTCTCGATTGAGAATCTTGGCCGACAGCTACGACAGGATCGTTGCCGTCGAATGACAAGCCGCCGCAAGGCGGCTTTGTCGTTTGTGGCGCTGTACCCAGCCTCAACCGGTCACACCCGATACGAAAAGACTGGCTTATCGCGATAGTTGTAGCGATGTACCTTTCGCGCTAGCCTCCCGAAAGCTCTATGGGGGCGCAAATGTCCGAGGTTCCGAGCGAGACCAAGAAGCCGGGCAAATTTGCCAGCATTCAAAATGGCATTGCATCGATGGCGGGCATTCTCGGCGCCACCGGAGCCGTAGGCGGCGCTTGCATCTATCTTCTGAGCCCTCGCATCGACAAGTACATCGAGGATGTTGTCCGCAACAGCAAGGCGGGCGCGATCGTCGTGCAGAGCACAGCGCCGACGCCGGTCACGCTTCTGCCGGACAACAAACCGGCGCCCGACAACAAACAAGCCGCGGACAGCAAACAAGTCGACGACCTGAGACATCAGGTCGAAACCCTGACCAAGGCGGTCAACGAGATTCGCGCGCGCGCCAGCTTCAATGCGCCTTACGGCTATTCTTTCCGTTTCAAGGGCGCGGAGATTATTGCTCAGCAGCGGCCCCTCAGCCGACTCTATTTTTATGCGACCCGCGATGACGAAGTGAAGGTGACGGTCTACCTAGCGACGCAAAAGTTTCCGGTCACCATGAAAGTCGATGGTGTCGCAGTGAGGCCGACCATCCGCGATTCGAAAGATTCACTTCGTGTCACTGATTTTCTGATTCACACCTCGCTCGAGGAAGTCATGCCTGTCGGGAATGGCGACGCCAAGGAAGCGGGCGGCCGTCCGGCCCCGGAAGATCCACGGCCCCAGAACGTGCATTACATCGAATTCGTGCCGGGCGACGTGACCTACAATTTCGGCAAGAACGACGATTACGACGTGTCGGGCATCGTACTGGTGTCAAAGAAGAATATTTGAAATTCAGGGCCAGTGCCGATGCACGATCGGGCGTTGACGACATGGATGCTTCGCGGACTCGTTGCGGGCGTACTTTATTATTCGACGGCCTTTCAGGCGCAGTCCGGCGAACTGAAATGGCAGCCGATTGATCAATACACCGCCGCTCTGAGGAATGCCGTCTTCAAAACGTCTTCGGGCGCGGAGATCAAATTCACCGCAGTGCGCTTTCATCTCGGGTACACGAGGTTGAAGCTTGCGGGAACGTCAGAGACGGTCGCGGCGGGACGGGATGTCAAAGACGGCATTGCCAAGTTCGTTGTGAACGGCGAACAGCGGGCGGAGTTGTTGAGCTACAGCCTTGAAGGCGTGCTGGGGCACAGCAAGGACAAACCGCTCTTTGTCGCACCCGCGGGCTGGGCCGCGGGTCAGCGCCGTCCCGACCAGATCGGTTTGCTTCGTATCAACGGCAGGCAGCTTTACCCCTTGGTCAACAAGCCGACATTCAGCGCGATTTTCTGCCTGCATGATAGCGAGCACTACAAGGGCTATGACGCAGTGGTCCCCGTGCTTTTCACGTCGAACGACATCACGAGTCTGAATGCGCGGGCTGGAAAGTGCCGCGACGCAGTTCAGGTTGGCCCGCGAATTATTGAAGAAGGCGGCAAGCGCGGAATCTCGGAAAGCGAACTCAAGACCGAGCGCTATCAGCGCGTGGTATTTTTTGTCGACGACCCCAACCGCAACGACTGGCCCGCCAAGTCCCGCGAGTCAGCGCGGAACGGATACGTTCTGCTGACCCACAACAAGGTTCATCTGTACGACTTGCAGGCGCTGCTGCTGGACAAGGAAATTTATGCCGGAGGCAGTCCGCACTGGGCCGTTAATCTGGCGGGCGACGATCAGGCGGGCCTGATTATCAATAACGGAAATGAGCCAGATATGTTCGACAACACTCTCGCGACTGTTGGATCTGCCCTCATTATCGAACGCAGACCGGACTAACCATCATAACCAAGAAAAGTGCCGCGTTGTCGGCGGGAGGACTTATATGGTCAGCAAGTTTTCGTGGGCTGCTTTGGCGTGTCTCGCCACGGTGGCAATCTTTGCCAGCGTGAAAGCGCAGGCAAAAGACGTCAGGCTCGAGACGTCGGACACCATGATTCCGACCGGCGATGCCGGCATCCAGTTGTTCGTGCGCAACAAGCATCCGGCGGGCCAGAAGAAATTCGCACCCGAGAAAATTCTGCTTTACGTCCACGGCGCGACCTATCCGTCCGAGACCGCGTTCGATCTGCCGATCGAAGGCAAGTCGATGATGGATCTGATCGCGGCGCGCGGCTACGACGTCTATCTGGTGGATATCCGCGGTTATGGCCGCTCGTCGCGGCCGCCGGAAATGAGCCAGCCGCCCGGCGACAACAAGCCCATCGTCCAGACGCGCGTGGCCGCGAAGGATTTCGGCACGGCGGTGGATTACATTCTCAAGAAGCGCGGCGTCTCCAAGATCAATGTGATGGGCTGGTCGTGGGGCACATCGACGGTCGGTCTCTACACCAGTGAGAACAACGCCAAGGTCAACCGCCTCGTGCTCTACGCGCCACAGTGGATTCGCACCGAACCGCCGCCGGCGCAGTGGCCGAAGCTTGGCGCGTATCGTCTTGTCTCGAAGGAGTCGGCCAAGGAACGCTGGCTGAAGGACGTGCCGGACAACAAGAAGGCCGATCTCATTCCGCCCGGTGTGTTCGACGCGTGGGCCAATGCGACCTGGGCCACCGATCCGGATTCGGTGACGAAAAATCCCGGCATGCTGCGCGCGCCGAACGGTGTGGTGGAAGACACCCAGCTCTACTGGGGGGCCGGCAAGGCGCTGTTCGATCCCGGCAAGATCACGGTGCCGGTGATTGTGCTGCATGCCGAATGGGATGCGGATCTGCCGAGCTATCTCGCGCAGAACTACGTCAAGCAGCTCAAGAACGCGCCGTACTGGCGGCTGATCGAGATCAGCGAAGGCACCCACACGGTGATGATGGAAAAGAACCGGATGCAGTTCTTCCGCGAACTGATGAACTTCCTCGATGAGGAAAAGCCGCTTGCCTTGAAATGAGCAACGATAACAAGAAAAAAGGCCGGGTTTGACCCGGCCTTTTGCTTTGGTGATCCAAGGACGCTGGCGCTTATGCCAGTTGCGACTCGTACGCCTTCAGATGGGTGTAGACGATGCGCAGCAGCGGCACATTCAGTGCACCCTTCTTGTTTGTTTCGGCACGATGGATCAGGTCGCCGATGATCTGGTCGGCTTCGATACGCGCATTGCTGCGGATATCGCGCAGCATCGATGCCGTCATCTGCGATCCCGGTGCGAACAGCAGGCCGCCGGTGCGCTCCAGAAATTCAGCGCGCGGCGCATAACCTGCAGCGTCGGCCACCGAGGCGATCTCCGCGCGAAGGCCGCGGATGAACTGTTCGCCGCCCGGCGCAGCGGTGATGTGCCCGGTTGGCGCGCGCATCAGCGACGTCGCCCCGGCCAGCGTGGCGAGGAACACCCACTTCTCGTACATTTCCTGCGTGATGACATCGCTGGCCTTGGCGTCGAACATCGCGCCCTGCAATGTCGCCTCGATACGCTTGGCGCGATCGCCCTTGGGCTTGCCGCGATCGCCGAAGGACATCGCGTGCATTGGCGTAAGCTGATGGATGACGCCCTCCGCGTCGAGCATCGCCGCGACCTGGCATTGTCCGCCCATGACGCGGTCGATCCCGAATTTCGCATCCAGCACGTCGAGGTGCTTCATGCCGTTGAGGAACGGGATAATCGCGGTATCGGGGCCGACGGCGGCGGCGAAGGATGCAATCGCGCTGTCGAGGTCGTAAGCCTTGCAGCTCAGGATGATGACATCGAATGGCGTCGTGATCTTTTCCGCCAGAATGGTCGGCGGGTTCCTGAGCGTGACGTCGCCGACCGGGCTTTTGATGACGAGGCCGTTCTTGGCCAACAGCTCGGCACGCTTCGGGCGCACCAGAAACGTCACATCGCGGCCTGCCTGCAAAAGTCTGCCGCCGAAATATCCGCCTGTCGCGCCGGCGCCGATAACGAGTATGCGCATAATCAGATCCACTTCGTTTGAGTGTTGGGTAGGTCCCGAAAAATGGAAACAGGTTTTCGGGTTGGCTCAGGCCCAATGGATAAGCGCGCGAACCTTGCTCAAATGACAGCGCCGGCGCAAGCAGGGCTCACGCCGGCGTGATGCTCGGCAGCTATGCGCTTACCATTTCTCACCGAACGGGCGGATCTCGAGTTCGAATGTCCAGGCACTGCGCGGTTGCTGGTAGAGCAGCCAGTAGGATTCCGCGACCGACGACGGCGGCATCAACAGATCGGGATCGTCCAGTGCGCCGGGGCCATGGGCTTCGATACGCCGCTGACGGACCCATTCGGTATTCACGCCGGAATCGATGATGAGGTGAGCGACGTGGATGTTCTGCGGACCGAGTTCGCGCGCGGTCGCTTGCGCCACGGCGCGCAGGCCGAATTTGGCGCTGGCAAAGGCCGCATAGCCGGATCCGCCGCGAAGGCTGGCGGTTGCGCCGGTGAAGAAGATGTTGCCCTTGCCGCGCGGCAGCATGACCCGCGCAGCTTCGCGCCCGGCCAGGAAGCCGGAGTAGCAGGCCATTTCCCACACCTTGCGGAAGACGCGTTCGGTGGTGTCGAGAATTGGAAAATTGACGTTGGCGCCGATGTTGAAGATGCAGACTTCAAGCGGCGCATGCTTGTCGGCGTCGGTAATGAATGAGACGATCTCCTCTTCCTTGCGCGCATCGAGCGAGCGGGCGTGGATCTCTCCGCCTGCGGCCTCGATTTCCTTCACCAGCGGTGCAAGCTTGTCGCCGTTACGGCGGCCGGCGAATACCGTGAAGCCTTCAGAGGCAAACTTCTTCGCAATCTCGGCGCCGATATAGTCGCCGGCGCCGATGACCGCCACGGTCGCATTTCTCTTGGCCAAGGTCCGTCTCCTGTTAACAGAGGGTTTGCTGTTGTCGCGGCGCGGCAGGCTCTGCCGCGCCGTTCAGATTATCACTTCGCGTCGTCGTTGATCAGGCCGCCGACCAGATCCCACGCCTTGCCGTTCCAGCGCTGAAGATTGAGCTGGGTGTACATCTTGTTGTTGGTTGCGCTGGTGTTGACGACGATTCCGGGCAGCGACATCGGCAGTGCAAGCCCCTTGATGTTGCGGGTCTGCTTGAGGATGTTCTCGCGCGACAGATCATTGCCGCACTGCTTGAGCACTGCTTCCAGAATGACGCCCTGGTGCAGGCCGGTGAAGTAGTTGCTGTCGGCCAGATCCGCGCCCGGCATGTTCTTTTCCATGAACGCGCGGTACATCTGGACGCCCTTGTCGCTGGCCCATTTCGGATCGTCCGGATCCTTGCGATAGGTTGCGGTCATCACGCCGGTCGAGATATCGAGGCCTGCGGGCGCAAGGACCGCGGCGATCGAACTCGAGATCAGGTTGGTGATGAACAGCGGCTTCCAGCCGGATTCGTGAGTCTTGCGGATCGCCTGCGCCGCGAATTTCGGTGTGCCTGCGAACAGCATCACGGTCGCGCCGGTGCTCTTCAGCGACACGATCTGAGAATCGATGGTGGGCTGGCTGACTTCATAGCTCGAGGTCACGACCTTGCTGTCGAAAGCCTCTTTCAGTTCGGATTTGAAGCCCGCGATGAAGTCCTTACCCAAATCGTCGTTCTGGTAAAGGATGGCGATCTTGGCGTTAGGCATTTCCTTGGCGAGATAACGCGCATAGGCCCGCGACTCGGTGTCGTAGCTCGGCAGCCCTGTGGTGATCATCGGGTATTCGTTGTAGTCCGTGAAACGCGTCGCGCCGGTGACGATGAAGGCCTGCGGAATTTTCTTTGCGGCGAGATACTTCGCGATGGCCAGATTGCTCGGCGTTCCGAGAGTCGAGAACATGAAGGCGACTTCGTCGGATTCCACCAGCTTGCGGGTGTGCTCGACAGCTTTCGGCGGGCTGTAGGAATCGTCCATCGCGATCAGATTGATCTTGCGCCCGTTCACGCCGCCCTGTTCGTTGAGGACGTTGACATAGGCGATCAGCGCCTTTCCGACCGCGCCCAGCGCCGAGGCCGGGCCGCTGAAGGGAAAGACTGCTCCGACCTTGATCTCGGTTGCCGTCACCCCTGGCGCGTCGGCTGCTGCGACCGGAGCGGACAGCCCGGCAAGCAACAGGGCCGCCACGGTGGCCTTGAGTGCAGATCTCCTCAGCATCGCTTCGTCTCCCTTTGGTCTGATTTTTCGCTGGTTGAAGCGCTGGGCCGGTTCTGATCCGGACCTCTCTCGCTTCGACCAATAGGGTTCTGATATAGAACTGTCAATGAGAAGTGAGCTGGTGCAATGTGCTGCGATGCACAAACACCGGGCTTCAAATCCATCCACGATGGAGGTATAGTAAATATCAAATCAGAATGGACGGCTGATTCATCGCGGAGATGCGATATGAAGTGGGAATCCCTTGAAGACGAGGCCTGTTCGGTGGCACGCACGGTGTCCGTCATCGGCGATCGCTGGACGCTGCTGATTTTGCGCGATTGCTTCCGCCGCATCCGGCGGTTCGATGAATTTCAGTCGCGGCTCGGCATCACGCGGCACCTGCTGGCCGAGCGTCTCAAGAAACTCGTACGCCAGGGCGTGCTTCGCCGTGTGGCCTATCAGGAGCGTCCGAAGCGCTACGAGTACATCCTGACCCAGAAGGGGTTGGACCTGCATCCGATCATGATGTCGATCGTTCACTGGGGCGACGTTCACATGGCGGATGAGCGCGGCCGACCGGTGCTTCACCAGCACAAGACTTGCGGCCACACCTTCGATCCGGTGATGACCTGCTCGGTCTGCAACGAGCCGCTGTCCGCCAAGGAAGTGCATGTGCATCCGGGACCCGGCGCAGACCCGTCGAAGCTCGCACTGCCTTCGATCGAACAGCAGACTCTCGATTGAGAGTTTGTTACGCAGCGCCGAATGCAACTGCGGCAAGCCGTTTGACGTGATCGCGCACGTCGGCGGGCCATCTGGACACCGCAGTCTCGAAGCGTTTCTGTTCGCCTGCATAGAGTGCGCGTAACGCCTCTTCGTAATGCGGCTGATCGCCGGCCATCGCCGTCATGAAACGATGCAACGATTCCTGTCCCTCGCGTGCGCGATCCTTCGCCGCGTTGGCGCGCCGTGCTTCCTCGACAAGTTTGCGAATCGCGACCGAAGCGCCGCCCGGCTGGAGCGAGAGCCACTCCCAGTGCCGCGGCAGCAAGGTGACCTCGCGCGCGACCACGCCGAGTTTGGGCCGGCCCGGTCCGCGCGGCGCAGTTTCCGCTGTCGTCTCATCGGCCTGAACCGGCATCCGGCGTGCAACCCGCTTCTGCACGTCGGCCAGCGATCCGCGCAAATCGATTTCGGCGGGCCGGCTGGTTGCCGCGTCGAAAATCATGAACTGGGCGCCGCCGTTCTTTTCGAGCGCCTGCTTGGTCTTTGTTGCGACAAGGTGAGGGTCGCCCAGACCCAGGCATCTGCTGCCCTCGAAGGCGATCATAACGGCGGGAAGTGGGGGCATGGGTCATCCTTGAATGTCATCGGCGGCGAGTATTTACCCGGGTAAAAATGCCCTGTCAATATAATCCGGGTAAAATTCTGTCTCGACTTTCTCAGGACAGGCTGTCACCACTGATGCCCCGCAACGAACCATGACCGGCGCCTCATGCTCACAGTTCATCATCTGAATAATTCACGCTCGCAGCGTGTGCTCTGGCTGCTGGAGGAGCTGGGCGTGCCTTACGAGATCGTGCGCTATCAGCGCCAGCCGTCGATGCTCGCGCCGAAGGAGCTGCGGGCGGTTCATCCGCTCGGAAAGTCGCCGGTCATCACCGACAACGGCAACACCATCGCGGAGTCCGGTGCGATCGTCGAATACATCATCGACACCTATGGCAATGGCCGTCTGATCCCGCCGCCGAAAACGCCGGAGCGGCTGCGCTACACCTACTGGCTGCACTACGCCGAAGGCTCGGCCATGCCGCTGCTGCTTCAGAAGCTGCTGTTCACGCTGGCCCCGAAGCGCGCGCCGGCGCTGATGCGGCCGCTGCTGATGCCGGTGTTCGGCAAGATGCTCAACACGCTGGTCAATCCGCAGCTCAAGCAGCACATCGCGTTCTGGGAAGGCGAACTTGGCAAGAGCGAATGGTTCGCGGGCAACGAGTTCACCGCCGCCGATATCCAGATGAGCTTTCCGCTCGAAGCCGCGTCGGCGCGCGCCGGTCTCGATGAAAGCTCGCCGAAGGCGTGGGCCTGGCTGCAACGTATTCACGCGCGCCCGGCCTATCAGCGCGCGCTGGAAAAAGGCGGGCCGTATCAGGTCGGACGGTAAGACGGGGATATTTTTCGTCATTGCGAGGAGCGAAAGCGACGAAGCAATCCAGCTTGGCGTCGCCAGGATGGATTGCTTCGCTTCGTTGGCAATGACGCTATTGTACTTAGGCGCTAGGGCACTGGCGGAAATCCGAACAGCCGCTGCGGATTATCGACCAGAATGCGGTTGCTCAGCGTGCTGTCCGGCACCCAGTCGGCCAGCAGATCAAGCAGATCCGATACGCCCATCATGACGCCCCAGTTGGCGACATGCGGCCAGTCCGATCCCCAGACGCAGCGATCGGGCGCGGCCGCGACAAGATTGTGCGCGAAGGGAATCGTGTCGCGATAGGGCGGGCCTTCGACGGTGTTGCGATAAGCACCGGACAGCCGCACCCAGGCGCCATCACGCACCAGCGACATCAGCGTCTTGAATCCTTCGTTCTCGATTCCGCTTGTGGTTGGAAAGTGCCCCATGTGATCGATCAGGAATGGCACCGGCAGCTTTGACAGCCGCGATGCAAGCTCCGGCAACTGCCGGGCATCGACAAGGAATTGCAGGTGCCAGCCCATCTCGCGGCACAATGATGCGTAGCTCTCGACCTGCTCGAAGCCGATACCGCCGCCATACAGCACATTGATGCGCAGGCCGACGACACCTGCTTCTTTCAGCGCCGCGCGTTCCTTCTCAGGACAATCCAGCGGGATCACCGCGATGCCACGCAGACGCTGGCGATGCGCGCGCAGCGTATCTGCCATCAGGCGGTTGTCCGTGCCGTGCACACTGACTTGCGTCAGCACGCCGTAGGTCATGCCGGTGGCATCCAGCATGGCGATGTAATCGCGCGCAGTCGCCTCCGGCGGCGTGTAGCTGCGCCCCGGCATGAACGGATAATCCGGCGGCAGGCCGATCACATGGGCGTGGGTATCGACTGCCCCGCGCGGGACCTTGAAGCGTGTCGGCCCGCTTTGATGAGGCTGAGGCCCCGGACAAGCCGGGGCCTCTTTTGCTGACGAGTTGATAGGATCAGGCATCGGCGTGAAGTATCCGGCCGCGGGTTTCCGGCAGCGCGAATGCCGCGAGGAAGAACAGGCCATAGGCCAGCACCGCGAAGATGCAGATGGCGTTGCCGAGCGATGTCGATGTCGAGAGCCAGCCCACAAGGAACGGAAACAGCGCCCCAATGCCGCGTCCGAAATTGTAGCAAAAGCCTTGTCCCGAGCCGCGCAACCGTGTCGGGAACAACTCCGTCAGGAACGCGCCCATGCCGGAGAAGTAGCCCGAGGCGAAGAAGCCGAGCGGGAAGCCCAGCAGCCACAACACTTCATTGGTCAGCGGCAATTGCGTGTAGGCGAGAACGACGATCATCGCGCCAAGCGAAAATGTCAGGAACAGGTTGCGCCGTCCGATCCGGTCGGCGAGCCACGCCCCGACAAGGTAGCCGACGAACGAGCCGATAATCAGCGCCGCGAGATAGCCGGTGGAACTGACGATCGAGAGCTTGCGTTCGGTGGTGAGGAAGCGCGGCACCCAGAAGGTGATGGCGTAGTAGCCGCCCTGACAGCCGGTTGCCGCGAGCGAGGCAAGGATCGTGGTCTTCGCAATGGAGCCCGAGAAAATTTCCCAAAGTGCCGGACTGTCGCCGGAGACTTTCTGCTTCGCCAATGTTTCGGCGGCGACCTTCGGCTCTTCCACATAACGGCGCAGGAAAAACACCAGAATTGCCGGCAATGCGCCGATCGCGAACATCCAGCGCCAGGCAACGTCCGCCGGCAGATAAGAGAACAGCAGCGCCTGCGACAGCACGGCAAGGCCCCAGCCGACGGCCCATCCGGACTGCACCGATCCCACAGCGCGGCCACGATACTGCGGGCGAATGACTTCGCCCATCAGCACGGCGCCCGCAGCCCATTCGCCGCCGAAGCCGAGGCCGAGCAGCGCACGAGCCACCAGAAGTTGATCGAAGTTCTGCACGAAGGCGCAGACCAGCGAGAAGAAGGAGAACCAGATGATGGTGATCTGCAGCGTCTTCACGCGGCCGATGCGGTCGCAGAGGTAGCCTGCGAGCCAGCCGCCGATGGCCGAGGCCAGCAGCGTGACGGTGCCGGCGAGACCGGCGGTGCCCGGATCGACCTTCCACATCGTGATGATGGTGCCGATGACGAGCGGATAGATCATGAAATCCATGCCGTCGAGCGACCAGCCTGCGAAGCAGGCCCAGAAGGTCCGCCGCTCCGGCTTGTTCATGTCGCGGTAGAAGGCAAGAAGGCTGGTATCTTCGATCGGCGCGACTTCAATCGCGCCCGACGGTTGAACGTTCGTCATGGATGCTCCCCATATCCGCGGCCATGTTTGCCGCCCCGCGCTCGCCGCATTGCGCGAAGCTTCAAGCTCTTTGTTGTGCGGCAAATTCTACGCGGATCATCTTACCTGTCATCAGGCAAATGAAGGAACGCACGCCTGAATGAATCTAGTAACCAGCGGCTTCCGCGCCGCGGGTGCGGGGATCGGGCGCGCCGAGCAGCCCATCGGGCGTGACGGCAATGGAATTGGCCGAGGTTTGGCCGAGTGGTGCGATCACCCGGTGGCCGCGCTCACGCAGCGCAGCAAGCGTCGTCTCGGAAAATCCCTGCTCGACCCGGACCTCGTCCGGCAGCCATTGATGATGCAGCCGTGGCGCCGACACTGCGGCGGCGACATTCATGTCGAAGTCGATCGTATTGATGAGCACCTGAAGCACTGCCGAGATGATCCGGCTGCCGCCGGGCGAACCCGTCACCAGCACCGGTTTGCCGTCTTTCAGCACGATGGTCGGTGTCATCGATGACAGCGGCCGCTTGCCGGGGCCGGGCAGGTTGGCCTCGAAACCGACGAGCCCGTAAGCATTCGACGCGCCGGGCGCTGCGGTAAAGTCGTCGAGTTCGTTGTTGAGCAGGACGCCGGTGCCGTCCGCGACGAGGCCGACGCCGTAGCTGAAGTTCAGCGTGTAGGTGTTGCTGACGGCATTGCCGTCCTTGTCGACCACCGAATAGTGGGTGGTGTTGCTGCCCTCGCGCGGCGCGGCCGCCGTTGCTTCGCCCCAGGGCGTCGCCTTCGCAAGGTCGATGGTGGCGCGCTGCCTGGCGGCGTAATCTTTCCCGATCAACTGGAACGTGGGCGCATTGACGAAAGCAGGATCGCCGAGATAGCGCGCGCGGTCGGCGTAGGCGCGTTTCATCGCTTCAATGGAGACATGCAGCGCATCGATCGAACCCGCTCCCATCTCGCGCAGCTTGTAACCCTCCAGAATGTTCAGCGTTTCGATCAGCACCGTTCCGCCGGACGACGGCAGCGGCATCGAGACAATGTCGAAGCCGCGATAGGTGCCGCGCATCGGCGTGCGGACGATCGGCCGATACGCCTTGAGATCGTCGCGCGTGATGATGCCGCCCGCGGCCTGAATTCCGGCAGCCAGCTTTTCGGCAACCGGTCCGTCGTAGAAACCGCTCACACCATGTGCGGCAATCGCCTCCAGCGTGACCGCAAGATCGCTTTGCGTCAGACGGTCGCCCGGTTGCAGCGATGTGCCGTCGGGACGCGAGAAGATCTTTATGCTCGAGGGCCATCTTGCCATCCGCCGATGCCAGTCCGGCAGCGTGTCGGCGGTGTCGTCCGCGAGCACGAAGCCATCGCGTGCCAGTGCAATCGCAGGCGCGACCAGGTCTGCCAGTTTGAATTTTCCGGAGCCGTACTTTTCCAGCGCCAGCGCGAGTCCTGCAACGGTGCCGGGCACGCCGATGCCGAGCGCCTGATCGCGCGATTTCTTGATATCGGGTTTGCCGTCGTCGCCCAGAAACATGTCACGCGTGGCGGCGGCCGGTGCGCTTTCGCGATAATCGATGGCGACATCCTCGTTGCTGCTCGCCAGATGAATCATCATGAAGCCGCCGCCGCCGATATTGCCTGCGCGCGGATAGGTGACCGCCATGGCGAACCCGGTGGCGACAGCGGCATCGACAGCATTGCCGCCGCGCGCCAGAACATCGCGGCCGATCTGAGCGGCGATTTTCTCCTGTGCGACAACCATGCCGTTTTTCGCGGCAACCGGGCGAACGGCTTCGAGCGCGGGCGCTGTGTAATATCCGTGTCGGGAATCCTGTGCGACGGTGGGCGCAATCAGCAGGCAGATCGCGCCTATTGAGAAGACGAGCGCGCGGCACGTGGTAAACAGGCTCATGGGCTTCTCCGGCAAACCGCGTCTCGACGAAGCGAACTTCGGATTCAGGACACTGGGTAAAAACGCGATGGCAATTGAACCGCTGCACTATATGGTTTTGCGGCGACGACGGACAATGTCCACGTTGATTCGGCAGGAAATTCGATAATGGCTCAAGCTCTTCCGGCGCATAACAGTCACGCAAACGTGTCGCCGCAGACTTATCCGCCGCGTTCGGCGGTTTTCGGCTGGATTTTGTTCGACTGGGCCGCGCAGCCTTATTTCACCCTGATCACCACGTTCGTATTCGCGCCGTATTTTGCCTCGCGCGTTGCCTCCGATCCGGTCGCAGGACAATCGAGCTGGGGTTATGCCACCGCGGCGGCTGGTCTCGTCATTGCCTTGCTGTCGCCCGTGCTCGGCGCGATCGCCGATGCCGGCGGCCGCCGCAAGCCGTGGATCGCGGCGTTCGGCACGCTTCTCGTGATCGGTTCGTCGCTGATGTGGATCGGCAAACCCGGAGATCCGTCGATCATCGTCCCGCTATTGATCGCTTACGGGATCGCGACCATCGGCGTCGAATTCGCAACGGTGTTCAACAACGCGATGATGCCGACACTCGTGCCGCCGGAACGCATCGGGCGACTGTCAGGCACCGGATGGGCCACCGGCTATGTCGGCGGAATTCTCAGTTTGATCCTCGTGCTCGGCTTCATGGCTGCAAATCCGGCCACGGGCAAAACGCTGTTCGGTCTCACGCCGATCTTCGGTCTCGATCCCGCGACGTTTCAGGGCGACCGGCTCACCGGGCCGCTGACCGCGGTCTGGTTCGTGATCTTCGTGCTGCCGATGTTTCTGTTCACGCCCGATCACGCGGCGAAGACACCGGCCCGCGGCGCGGTGCGCGAAGGTTTGCGCGAACTGCGTGAGACGCTGGTGCGATTGCCGAAAACACCGTCCATGCTCGCGTTTCTGATCGCGAACATGATCTATATGGACGGTCTCGTGTCGCTGTTCGCGTTCGGCGGTATTTACGCCGCGGGCACTTTCGGCTGGAACACGATTCAGATTGGTACCTTCGGCATTCTGCTGGCGATCTCCGGCACCATCGGTGCGTGGCTCGGCGGCCGGCTCGATGACAGGCTCGGACCGAAAGCGGTCGTCGCGGGCAGCCTGGTCATTCTTCTCGGAGCCGTCGCGGCAATTCTTCTGATCGACCGCGATGCGATCTTCTTTATTCCGGTGACGCCGCCGGTGCCGAACGGACCGCTTTTTGCCGCTCCCGCGGAGAAAGCCTATCTCGCGCTCGGGTTTCTGATCGGTCTTGCCGCGGGCCCGATGCAGGCGGCGTCGCGCACCATGCTGATCCGGCTCGCGCCGAAAGAGCGCATCACGCAATGCTTCGGACTGTTTGCCCTGACGGGAAAAGTCACGTCGTTCTTTGGGCCGTTGCTGATCGGGATCGTCACCGATGTCGCAGACAGCCAGAAGGCCGGAATGGCCATTCTGGTGCTGTTTTTCGCAGGCGGCCTTGCCCTGCTGATGCGGGTGAGGGCCCAGTCGGTTCGGGCGCTTCCGGTTTAGTGCTTGAAGTGCCGCGTGCCGGTGAAGACCATGGCGATGCCATGGGCATCGGCCGCTTCGATCACTTCATTGTCGCGCATCGAGCCGCCCGGCTGGACCACGGCGGTTGCGCCGGCTTCGATAGCCACCAGCAAGCCGTCGGCGAACGGGAAGAATGCGTCGGACGCCACCACCGAACCCTTGGTCATCGGCGCAGCCAATCCCAATTCCTTTGCGGCGTCTTCGGCCTTGCGGGCCGCAATGCGCGCCGAATCCACCCGGCTCATCTGCCCCGCGCCGATGCCGACGGTGGCGAGGTCCTTCGCGTAAATAATCGTGTTCGACTTGACGTGCTTGGCGACGCGAAACGCGAAGCGCAGATCGTTCAGCTCCGCGCCGGTCGGCGCGCGCTTGGTGACGGTCTTGAAAGTCATGTCGTCGACCACTGCGTTATCGCGGGTTTGCACCAGAAGACCGCCTGCGACAGTCTTGGTGGTCAATCCTGCTGCGCGCGGATCGGGCAGGCCGCCGGCCAGCAGCAGGCGCAGGTTCTTGCGCTTGCCGATGATGGCGATGGCCTCTTCGGTTGCGTCCGGTGCGATGATGACTTCGGTGAAGATGCCGGCCACTGCATTGGCGGCATCCGCATCGAGCGTGCGGTTGAATGCGATGATGCCGCCGTAGGCCGAGGTCGAGTCGCAGGCCAGCGCCTTGCGATAGGCTTCGGCGAGGTCCTTGCCCTCGGCGACGCCGCACGGATTGGCGTGCTTGACGATGACGCAGGCGGCGGTGCGCTTCGCATCGAACTCCGCGATGGCCTCATAGGCCGCATCGGTGTCATTGATATTGTTGTAGGACAGCTCCTTGCCTTGAAGCTGGCGCGCGGTGGCGACGCCGAAGCGGCGGTCGGGAGTCTTGTAGAACGATGCCTGCTGATGCGGGTTCTCGCCATAGCGCAGCGCCTGGATCAGTTTGCCGCCGAAGGCGCGGAAATCCGGCGCATCGATCCTGAGCTGACCGGCAAACCAGTTCGAGATCGCAGCATCGTAAGCGGCCGTTCGTGCGTAAGCTTTCTGCGCAAGCTTTTTGCGCAGGGTGAGCGTGGTCGCGCCCTTGTTGGCGTTGAGTTCATCCAGCACGGCCTGATAGTCGGATGCCTCAACGACGACGGCGACGTCGTGATGATTCTTCGCCGCGGCGCGGATCATCGCCGGACCGCCGATGTCGATGTTCTCGATGCAATCGTCCTCGGAGGCGCCTTTGTCCACTGTCGCCTCGAACGGATAGAGGTTGACCACCAGAAGATCGATCGGCGCGATGCCATGATCCTTCATGCTGCGGGCGTGATCGGCATTGTCCCGGATCGCGAGCAATCCGCCGTGGACGTTCGGATGCAGCGTCTTGACCCGCCCATCCATCATTTCGGGGAAACCGGTCAGGTCCGACACGTCCCGCACCTTGAGGCCGGCATCGGCAATGGCCTTGGCGGTGCCTCCGGTGGAGACGAGCTCGATGCCGTGACCGGCGAGCGCGCGCGCGAATTCGATCAGGCCGGATTTGTCGGAAACGGAGAGAAGTGCGCGCGCAACGCGGCGCGGGTGGTCAGCCATAAGGTGCGTCCTGGTTCGGATAGGTGTTGCCCGCCGGGTAGCATGGTTTGCTGTCGGGCAAAACCTCCAATCCACGCACTTTTCGCAGCAAATATGCCGCTTTTACCCGCTGTTCCGGCGCCGCTGAGACGACGCGGCAGGGTGGCCGATCCTACAGCGGCAATTCCGGCTCGCGCCTGGCGTCGCGGCGGGCATTGGTCACCGCTGCCGAGGCGGAAGAGCGGGTGAAACTCCAGCGGACGCTCGGCGAGTCCTTCCGGTTCTGGCGGATCACGATCTGGGCGGTGCGGCGCGGCCCGTCGGAGCCCGCCAGGAAGACGCTGTCCTCCAGATCGACCTTGTCGTTGACCGCCTCGAAGGTCCACACGTCGCGGTTGGGCAGCACCAGCATCACGCCGCGGGCATCGGAAAGGCGGCTGGCCTTCACCGCCGGATGCAGATGAAACCGCAGCACGTAATCGTCGGGCTTGTTGCGTGTCGATGCGCCGGAGGCGTTCAGCAAGGTGTCTTCGCCTTCGAGCCGGCTGCCGTCGTTGGACAGTGTCAGGCTGCGCTGATGCACCACGCCGAATTGACGCGCGTAAGCATCATGGGTCGCGGTCAGTTGAATACTGTCGTTCGCCGCCTCGCGGAACACACCGACATTGGATGGCCCGCTGACGATCGGCGCGCCCTGCAGCATCCGCTTCATCGCAGGCAACTCGATGAACTGGCACGACGAGGTCTCGTGGCAGATCAGGGTCGAATGCGCAGCGGTTGAACGCGCGAAGGCGCGCCAGTTGTCGCGGCCGGTGGCGGGGATGCCGCAATTGACAACGATGCGTCCCGTGCCGGATGACAGTTCGAACGACAGGCAGCCGGCATGAGCATCGCGGCTCACGGCCGGCGGCGGCGGCGCGCCGGTGTCCATGATGACAGCGGTGTTGCCGGCATCGAGGCGCTGGAAGCCCGAATGCGGCATGTTCGACATCGGAATGCCGTGGGTGTCGTCATAGGCCAGCAATGTCGCGAGCAGGCCGGACGGCGCGCTGCTCATGCCGTTGAACAGCGCGAAACTGCCGTCGCCATGGCGGAAGAAGCGCAGCATCGGCATCATGCGGTCGATGGCGTTCAGCAGCGCCGGCGGCGGCGCGATGTTGCGGGCAGCAAAGGTCTGACGCAGCGGCAAGAGATCGGGCAGCAGTTCGATCAGCGCGCCGGGATTACGCGAAATGTGTCCGCCGTCGGGAAGCAGTTGCCGTTGCAACTCTTCCGACAGTTTGCGCGACGAGGTTCGGATGTGCTTGGCCTGATTGGCGAGACACAGCGATGCATAACACAATGCAATCAGCACCTGCAGACGCGGCACGCCGTCCGGAATATCGACCATCGTGTAGCGCAGATAGCGGATCTCGCGTGTGAGGCTGCGCAGGAAGCGGCGATAGAATTTTCCGTCGGCGTCGTTCAGCACCAGCGGCGCCTGCGACAGCAGCGAGATCACCCGCCGCGCCAGCACGTCGGCGCGCCAGCCTACGCCGCGCTTGCGGATCGGCTTTGAAATCCAGTCGTCGATCAGGGCGCGCGCATTGGCGCGGGTGATGGCGGAGTCCGCGGCGCGCAGATGGCGCAGCCAGCCGAACCCGAGCAGGTTGGCTTCCCAGTCTTCCGACGGCGGATCGAGTTCGAAAATCGATCGGCCGTGCGACGTGACGATCTTTCCTGCGAAGACGAAACGCCCGGCATAGATTTCGGAAGCGCGGGTGGCGTCGACGGTGCGAAGATCATTCGGCGCGATCAGCAGCCGGTCGGTGCGGCCCGGCCAGAAGCGCGACAGCGCGACAGACTTGCCGCTGGCGCGTGCGAGTACGTTCCGCGCCGCGCGGCCCAGCAAAAGAGACGAGATGCGTCGTCGGTAAGCGACCGCCACGTGCGCCCTTGTCCTGAATCACGCCGGTGGCCTGACGAAAGCCGCCGCCGAACGTGACCGTTCCCCACAAAACGGAGCATTCCTCCCCCGAAACTCACGCCGGCGACGAGCACGCCATACCGTGAGGGAATCTCCGCGACTCTTTGTAGTCCGGAAATGCCTGTAAGGCACCCCCGACGCAACCCCGGGATGCCCCATTGACCGCTGGCATGTGGATCAAGAGCGCGTTTGGCGGCTTGCGAATCGGATGCGGCCCGGGATTCGAATCAGGACTTGATGAGACGGGCTGCGTAGAAGCCGTCGAGACCGCCGAGCCGCGAATCGGCATGGGCGAGATGCGAGGGCAGGGTGCGGATGTCGCCGTCCGCGGTGAGAATTTCGTCCAGTCCCGCCACTTCATCCCGCCCGACCGGCGCACGGCGCAGGCCCGATTCGGCCGCGAGGACGCTTGCGACGGCCTGCTCGCCTTCCTCGGGCTCGAGCGAACAGGTGCAATAGACCAGAGTTCCACCAGGCTTCAGCAGTGTGGCCGCCTTTTGCAGCATGCGCTTCTGCACGGCGGCGAGCGCGCCGATGTCGGCTTCCTGTTTCAGCCACGCGACGTCGGGATGCCGCCGGATGGTCCCGGTTGCGGCGCAGGGCGCATCGATCAGCACGCCGTCGAACAGTTCGCCTGCCGGCGGCTGCCATTCGAGCGCATCCGCCACCGCGGTACCCGCTTCCAGCGAAAGCCGCGACAGATTCTCGCGCAGGCGCGCGATGCGATTGGGCGAGCGGTCGACCGCCGTGACCTGCGCACCGGCATGGACCAGTTGCGCGGTCTTGCCGCCGGGCGCCGCGCACAGATCGGCGATGGTCTTGTCTTTAACATCACCGAACAGACGGGCCGGTATCGCGGCGGCCGCATCCTGCACCCACCACTGGCCTTCGTTGAAACCGGGAAGCATGGTAACCGACCCGTGCAGCAGCGTGCGCACGGTGCCGGTGGGGAGTGTCTCGCCATGCAGCCGCGTCGCCCAGCCGCCGGGATCGGACTTGACTGTGAGATCCAGCGCGGGCTCGACGCTGATGGCGGCAGCCATCGCGCGCGTTGCTTCTTCGCCATAGGCCGCGATCCAGCGCGCGACCAGCCACGGCGGCAGATCGAGCATCTGCGATTTGACTTCGTCGATCAGCGGCTGGCCCTCACGCGCACAGCGCCGCAACACCGCGTTGACGAGGCCGGCATATTTCGCAGCACGCCGGTCCGCCTGCACGAGCCGCACCGACAGGTCGACGGCGGCATGATCGGGAACATCCATCCACAGGATTTGCGCCGCGCCGATCAGCAATGCGCTCTGCGCACGCGGCGCGTCGCTCGGAATGCCGCGATCCAGCAGTCGTGACAGGATGTGGCCGAGCGTGCCGAGCCGCCGCAGAATCGTTGCAACCAGCCGGCGCATCAGCGCGCGATCGCGATCCGCCAGCGTCTTCAGTCCGGGATGCGCGCCGGGACCGTCGAGCTGATCGTCAAGCATGCGGTGCTTGTGCAGCACGCCGTCGAGAATATCGGCAGCAATCCTGCGCGCTGCGAGGCCGGGCACCTCGGTGGGCGGGACAAATCTCGAAGGCTTCATGTGTGAAAAAACATTCGCTGGCAGGGAGGAACGCGACAATCGCCGCACCGGATGTATCGTCGTGGCATCGGAATATGCCAAATGTAAGAATTGGTCTGTCTCTGAATCGTCTTGTCTGAAACATCTTGGGAAATGTGAGCCGGCTCACGGACAGGCGGCTTGGCGGCGTCAGACTGCATCGGCCGCAGGGTCTTGATCGAACGCGCTGTCGGTCTAGATTGATTTCGGCTCTGACCACCGGGAGTGTCAGCCATGACCCATGATCAAACTCGTTCCGAACCTGTCGTTGGCAACACGGTCGCCCCGCGTAAACCGCTGTCCCCACAGGCGCAGCGGGCGCTCGCGGAAGCGGAGGAGCGGCGAACCAGGGCCGCGCAGGACAATAGCTCTCGCGCGAAAGAGGTTCAGGGCCCCAAGGGGCTGGAGCCGACCCGATACGGGGACTGGGAACACAAAGGGCTTTGTTCGGATTTCTAGTCCTACGCATCAACACGGATGCGCCGGTTCCGCTCTTGCGGCTAGGGTCCTTTTGATCCTATTCTAGGCATATGTTCCTAGATCGGTCATTTCATCGGGCATCCCGGCATCCGTTCCACGGTTCACCGCCCTGGCTGCTTGGCCTGATCTTTGTCGCCGGCATCGCAACTGGAACCGTGGTTCCGCCCAGGGATCATTTGCCACGGGCGCGCTCGTCCATCGCGTCCGCGAATCCCTCAGTATCAAGCCCGGCCCAACAGTCCGCACCTCAGACATGGAGCCGTGACGGCAATCCCGGTGTGCGTCATTCCGTCGAGGTGGTGCGCGTGGTCGACGGCGACACATTCGAGGCGCGAGTCCATCTGTGGCCGGGGCTGGAGATGACGACGCGCGTGCGGCTTCGCGGCATCGATGCGCCTGAAATGAAAGGCGCGTGCGCCGAGGAATTACGGATGGCGGAAGCCTCCGGTGAGGCGCTGCGTGCGCTGCTCGCCGATGGCGATGTTGCGATCTTCAATATCGGTCCCGACAAATACAACGGCCGTGTCGTCGCCGACGCCGCGACGCGGCGAACGCCGAGCGTCTCAGCGGCACTGCTCGCATCGGGTCATGCGCGCCAGTACCAGGGCGGCAAGCGCGGCGGCTGGTGTTGGCTATCCGCCAGATAAGAGCCGGCGTGGGTAAGAGTTTCCAGTTGTCATTGCGAGGAGCGTAGCGACGAAGCAATCCAGCTTCTCTCTCGGGAGTGGATTGCTTTGCTTCGCTCGCAATGACGGTCGGAGACGTCGCCGGCCAATAAAAAAAAGCCGCGTCATGACGCGGCTTTTTTCAAATCGGAATGTTTTGACGATCAGCGCGAGGTGACCACCACCGGCGTGCCGACCTCGACGCGCTCGAACAGGTCGCTGATGTCCTGGTTGTACATCCGCACGCAGCCGTAAGAGACATAGCCGCCGACAGAGTTCGGACGGTTGGTGCCGTGGATCGCATATTCGCCGCCGGCCAGCGTCATAGCGGCGACGCCCATCGGATTGGACGGTGAGCCGCCGGGAATGACATCCGGAATGCTCGGATTGTCGCGCTTGACGTCCGCAGGCGGCGACCATGCAGGCTGACGATATTTTCCATCGATGCGGGTGGCCCCGGCCCATTGCTTGCCGGCCTTGCCGACGCCGACAGGGTAGCGCAGCGCCTGGCCCTCGCCGAGAATGAGGTAGAGTTTACGTTCGTTGGTCTTCACCACGATGGTTCCCGGCGCATAGCCGTTGGGGGAAGCCACAACCGACGGCGCGGCGCTGGCCACGGTTCCTGACAGGCCGATAGCCATGGTGACGGTGAAAGCCACCGCGAGTTGACGCAACATTCCAACCTCCAAAATGCTTCCGAACGGTGCAGGCATCCGGGCAGGACCGCGGAACCCTTTTCGATGCGCCAGCCTGGGGCAAAGGCTTCAACAGGCGGTTTCCACGAGCCCCACGGGCGGACCGAACGCGACCTTAAGAAGAAAATTCCGGCGGCAAAGTAAATGCCCAGGAAACAACACCTGCGCCTAAAGGCACCGGGGATGGTGACATTTTTGTGAGCGCAGATTTCGCCCGTGATCAGCCGAGGGTGAAAGCTTCGTGCACCGCAGACTGCACCGCGCCGCCGGTGACGGCGCCGCCGCCCGCGACATAAATCCAGTCGCCGATGGTCACAGCGCCCACGGCATGACGCGGTGTCGGCATCGGCGCATGGCTTTGCCACTTGTCCGTGGCGGGATCGTAGCTTTCCATCTGGCCGAACACCTTGCCCTGCGTGATCTGGCCTTTGGAGATGAGACCGGCTTCACCGCCCATGGCGAACAGCCGGTCGCGGTACACCACAAGCCCGTGGCCGGAGCGCGTGGTCGGCAATGGCGCGCGCGTCTCCCAGGTATCGCGGTCGGGCACATACACATGATGCAGCCCGGTGTTGTATTCGAACGTATTGAAGCGGCCGCCGATGACGTGAATGATTCCATTGTACGCGACACAGCCGACATGGTCGCGTGCGCCGGGCAGCGCTTTCAGCGTCATCCATTTGTCGGTCTTCGGATCGTAGACTTCGTGCCATCCGACGCTTGCGCGTTCCATGGTCGGTTCCGACGCGCCGCCGATCAGGTGAACGCGGCCGTTCAACACAACGGCAGCGCCTGCACCGCGCGGACGCGGCAGCGGCGCGATCTTGTCCCAGCGATTGGCTGCGACGTCATAGGCGTAGGCGTTGTGATCGGGATTGCGATTCTGTTCGATGAAGCCGCCGAGCGCGTAGACGCGTCCGGCATCCGCCGCGACTGCCACGTGGTTGGCGCCGCGCGGCAACGGCGCGCCATCGAACCAGACATCCTTGGCCGGATCATAGATGTGATGATAGGTGCGATCGACGCGGCCTTCACCGTAGCCGCCGACGATATGCGCACGTCCCGCCCATTCGGTGGCCCACGCCATCTCGCTGCGGGGCAGCGGCAGTGCCGCGCGGGTCACCCAGCGGCCCGGCAGGCCCTGCGGCGCAAGGCTTTCCGTCACGCGCTGCGCCTGTTCGTCCGGCGAGATGTGATGCGGAGCGTTGGTGCGAAGGCCGGTGAAAGGCTCGGATGACGGCGGAGCCTGCGGCAGCGGCGTATGCTGATGCTGGGCTTGCGCTGCGGTTGCGGCGAGTGCGAATGACGCAGTGCTTGTGAGGAAAGTCCTGCGATCCATGCCGGTGTCTCCCGGGCCTGATTATTGCTGTTTTCCGCTCTTCGGCGTCTTCGATTTCGGCTTTACCGCCTTTGGCTCATTTTCCTTCGGCGGCTTCGGGCATGCGCCGGTGTGGTCGAGCTGCACCTTGGCCTTCTGGCGCTCGCAGTCGTTTGCGTAGGTCTTGCCGTTGCAACCGCAAACCGGCCGGTGGATCTGCATGCAGAAAGCCGGCGCCTTGTCGCATGTGCCCGGCGCATCGGCGGCCTTGCATTGCCCGCCTTCCCTTTGGCACCAGAGCGCCGAATTGCAGGTGATGTTCGCCGCGCCGCCGCAGGCTTCGCCGAGATTTGCCGCCTCGGATGTGCCGCATCTGATCGTCACGCAAAGCATGACGATCAGGATCGCCGTAATCAGACGAGCGAGGCGCGTTCGCATGAATCCCCCAGCGGCAGACCCCAGCGTCAGGCGCTGGCCTTCTTATTCTGCCGGTTATGCACCAGATCGTCCACCACGGCGGGATCGGCCAGCGTCGAAGTGTCGCCGAGGGCGCCGGCTTCGTCTTCCGCGATCTTGCGCAGGATGCGGCGCATGATCTTGCCCGAACGCGTTTTCGGCAGGCCCGGGGCAAACTGGATCAGATCGGGCGAGGCGATCGGACCGATGTCCTTGCGCACCCACGCGACCAGTTCCTTGCGCAGCGCCTCGGTCGGCTCAACGCCCTTCATCAGCGTCACATAGGCGTAGATGCCCTGACCCTTGATGTCGTGCGGATAGCCGACCACGGCGGCTTCCGACACCGCATCGTGCGCGACCAGCGAGCTTTCGACTTCCGCGGTGCCCATGCGGTGACCCGACACGTTGATGACGTCATCGACCCGGCCGGTGATCCAGTAGTAGCCGTCGGCATCGCGGCGGCAGCCGTCACCGGTGAAGTACTTGTTCTTGTAGGTCGAGAAGTAGGTCTGCTCGAAACGCGCATGATCGCCGTAGACCGTGCGCATCTGGCCGGGCCAGGACTTGGCAATGCAGAGGTTGCCCTGCGCCTCGCCTTCGAGAACCTTGCCGTCGGCATCGACGATTTCCGGCACCACGCCGAAGAACGGCTTTGTCGCCGAGCCCGGCTTCTGGGCGATCGCGCCGGGCAGCGGCGTAATGAGAATGCCGCCGGTCTCGGTCTGCCACCAGGTATCGACAATCGGGCAACGGCCATCGCCGACCACGCGGTGATACCACTCCCACGCTTCAGGATTGATCGGCTCGCCGACCGAACCGAGCAGGCGCAAGCTGGCGCGCGAGGTCTTCTTCACCGGATCGTCGCCGGATTGCATCAGGGCGCGGATCGCGGTCGGCGCGGTGTAGAAGATATTGACCTTGTGCTTGTCGATCACATTCCAGAACCGGGAATTGTCCGGATAGTTCGGCACGCCTTCGAACATCAGCGTGGTGGCGCCGTTGGCGAGCGGTCCGTACAGAATGTAGCTGTGGCCGGTGACCCAGCCCACGTCCGCCGTGCACCAGTAGATGTCGCCCTCGTGATAGTCGAACACGTACTGATGCGTCATCGAGGCGAAGGTGAGATAGCCGCCGGTGGTGTGCAGCACGCCCTTGGGCTGACCCGTCGAGCCCGAGGTGTAGAGAATGAACAGGGGATCTTCCGCGTTCATCGGCTCAACCGGACAATCGGTATCGACCATCGCCGCGGCTTCGTGATGCCAGACGTCGCGCACCGGATCCATGTCGATCTTGCCGCCGGTACGCTTCACCACAACGACCCAGTCGACGCCGCCGACCTTGGCGATGGCCGCGTCGAGGTTGGCCTTGAGCGGCACCTTCTTGCCGCCGCGCAGGCCTTCGTCGGCCGTGATGACGACGTTGGATCTGCAGTCCTTGATGCGCTGCGCCAGCGAGTCGGGCGAAAAGCCGCCGAACACCACCGAGTGGATCGCGCCGATCCGCGCGCAGGCCAGCATCGCGTAGGCCGCTTCCGGAATCATCGGCAGGTAGATGGTGACGCGATCGCCCTTCTTGACGTTCCGCAGCCGCAGGATGTTGGCCATCTTGCAGACTTCGTCGTGCAGCTCGCGATAGGTGATCTTCTTCGATTCCGACGGATCGTCGCCTTCCCAGATGATCGCGACCTGGTCGCCGCGCGTCTCGAGATGACGATCGATACAGTTATAGGCCGCGTTCAGGACGCCGTCCTCGAACCACTTGATCGAGATGTTGCCCGGCGCGAACGAGACGTTCTCGACCTTGGTGAAAGGCTCGATCCAGTCGAGCCGGCGGGAGGCTTCGTCGGCCCAGAAGCCGTTGGGGTCCTTGACCGAACGCGCGTACATCTCGCGGTACTTGGCATCGTCGATAAAGGCGCGCTTCGCCCATTCGGCGGATACGTCGTAAATTTTATCGGACATGGCTTCCTCATTTCCTCCACGCAGGCCGTCCGCGTCGCAACATGCGCGCAGCTTCTTCTTGTTTTGTTATTATGCGCCTGTGCATACATCAGCGACAAGCTGCGGCAACTAGGACTTTTGTCGGACCTCGGATTTCCCAAAGCATATGAAGGGGATGACACCAGATTTCAGGCCGGCTGCAGCAGGCTCCATACCGCAGTTTGCTTGATTTCGGCGTCCTCCAGATCGCGGGTCACCGGGACGCTGTAGTCCGCGATGCGGCGCAATTTGTCGCGGGGCAGGTAGCTGCGGCCGGGATCGCCGATCAGCACGGTTGCGCCGCGCGCAACGTGGCCGAAAAGGAAATCGAACGCGCGCTGCGCGGTGTCGCGTTCGTAGAAAATATCGCCGGCCAGCACGACATCCCAACGGCCGCCGTGCGGCTCCGCCAGCAGATCATCCTGGCATGTCGATAGCGCGACGCCGTTTTCCGCGGCGTTCAGCGCCGCGGCTGCACAGGCGAATGCATCGATGTCGGCGACGGTCACCGAGGCTGCGCCGGCCTTCATCGCGGCGATGCCCACAAGGCCCGATCCGCTGGCGAGGTCGAGCACGGTCTTGCCGCGCACCAGATCCGCGTTGTCGAGGATATGACGAGCGAGCGCCTGACCGCCGGCCCATGCAAAGGCCCAGAACGGCGGCGGCAATCCGGCCTCGCCGATTTCCTCTTCGGTCTTGTGCCAGAGCGGCACGGCCTCGTCGGCCAGCAGCAGCGAAATCTCCGGCGTCAGCGGCACCGCGCGCAGCCGTGTGTTGGCGCGGATGAACGCGTCCTTGTCGGCGATGACGGGCGCGTTCACACTCCGCCCATCTTGCAGATCAGCTTCCATTCGTCGGGCTTCACGCTCTGCACCGACAGCCGCGAGTATTTCACCAGATCCATCTCGGCGAGCTTCTTGTCGGCCTTGATGGCTTCCAGCGTCACGGCTTTTTTCAGCGGCTTGTCGGCCTTGATATCGACACAGACGAACTTGGCGGTCTTGTCGGTCGGATCGGGATAGTGCTCGCGAATGACCTCCACGATGCCGACGATCTCCTTTCCCTCATTGGAGTGATAGTAAAACGCGAGATCGCCCTTCTTCATTTTCATGAGATTGGCTTTTGCGGTGTGGTTGCGCACGCCGGTCCAGGCTTCGCCTTTGGCGCCTTTCGCGACCTGCTGATCCCACGACCATGTGGATGGTTCGGACTTTACGAGCCAGTACGCCATCGCCGTTTCCTTTATCCCTCGGCCCTGAACGGCCGTGTCAGCAGCATCTCGATCGCTTCATCGATGGTCAGGGCGCCGCCGAGAACCGCCGCCACCGCGCTGGCCACCGGCATTTCAATATTCTTTTCGCTGGCGAGTTCAATCAAGACGGGCGCGGTGAATTCGCCTTCGACAAGCTTGCCGCGCGGCGGCGTCTCGCCGCGTCCGAGCGCAATGCCGTAGGAAAAGTTGCGCGATTGAGAGCTGGAACAGGACAGCAGCAGGTCTCCGAGCCCCGACAATCCGGCGATCGTCTCGGGCCTGGCGCCGCAGGCAACGCCGAGCCGCATCAGTTCCGCGAAACCGCGGGTGGTCAGCGCCGCCAGCGCCGATGCGCCGAGCTGTTTGCCGGCCACGATCCCGGCGGCAATCGCCAGCACGTTCTTGGCCGCGCCGCCGATCTCGACACCGCGCACATCCGTCGAATGATAGGGGCGGAATGTCGCCGATCCGAGCGCCTGAACCAGCGCTTTCGCAAGCTGCTCGTCGCCAGTTGCGAGCGTGACGGCCGTCGGCAGTCCGCGCGCGACATCGACGTCGAAACTCGGCCCCGACAGAATGGCGGGAACGGCGCGCGGCGCAACCTCCGCGACGATCTGCGTCATGAACCGATGTGTGCCGCGCTCGATTCCCTTGGCGCAGACGATCACCGGCGTATTCGATGCAAGATGCGGCGCGAGCGCGGTCGCCGCCTGCCGCAGGCTTTGTGCCGGCGTGACCAGCAGCACCGCGCCGGCTTTCGCGGCCTCGGCGAGATCGCTGGTGACGGCGATCGTCTTCGCAAGCTGAATGCCGGGCAGCTTCGGATTCTCACGTGTTTGCGAGATTGTCACGGCGACGGCGCTGTCGCGGGCGTAGAGAACGACATCGCGTCCGGCCCGGGCCGCGGCGTTCGCGAGTGCTGTGCCCCACGCGCCGGCGCCGACAATCGAAATGCTTTGATGTGCGATCATGTCAGTGTCGTGCACGCGTGTTGGCGAACTTTGCCGGCGTCGATGCGGTTTCATCGAGCCGCCAGCGTGCGCGGGGCGCAGTCTCCATCGCGTCCACCATCCGAAGCGCAAGACGCTCTGCGCCTGCCCATGCGATCATCGCGCCGTTGTCGGTGCAGAGCGCCGGCGGCGGAATGATCAGCATCGTCTGGGCGCGGGCGGCGATGTCATGCAGCGCATTGCGGATCGCGAGATTCGAGGCGACGCCGCCGGCCGCGACCAGCGCACGGGGCGGGCCGAATTTTTCCTGAAACAGACGTAGCCCGACACTGATCCGGTCCGCGGTGAGATCGAGCACAGCGGCCTGAAATCCGGCGCACAGATCCGCGACGTCCTGCGGCTCGAGCGGCATCAGGCGCGTGGCCTCATTGCGCACCGCGGTTTTCAAACCGGACAGCGAGAAATTTGCGTCGGGCCGTCCCACCATCGGGCGGGGAAACACGAAGCGATCGGGATTGCCGTGAGCAGCCGCGCGTTCGACCTGCGGTCCGCCGGGATAGGGCAGGTCGAGCATCTTCGCGACCTTGTCGAAAGCTTCGCCCATCGCGTCGTCGACCGTGGTGCCGAGCCGGACATATTTTCCGACGCCGAGCACCGCGACGATCTGGGTGTGGCCGCCCGACGCCAGAAACAGGCAATAGGGAAATGTCAGCGGCACCGTGAGGCGCGGCGTCAGCGCATGCGCTTCGAGATGATTGACCGCGATCAGCGGCGTGTTGTGAACCAGCGAGATCGCCTTTGCCGTGGTGAGCCCGACGATCACACCGCCGATCAGGCCGGGGCCCGCGGCTGCGGCGACGGCGCTGAGATCGCTAAAGCTGACATTCGCCTCTTTCATCGCCGCACGGATAATTCCGTCGAGCATGTCGACATGGGCGCGGGCGGCGATCTCCGGCACGACGCCGCCGAACGGCGCATGTTCATCGATCTGCGAGCGCACGATGTTGGACAGAATCTTCCCCGACCCGTCGCGCTGCCGTTCGATCACGGCGGCGGCGGTTTCGTCGCAGGTGGTTTCGATCCCCAGCACCAGCTTGCCTGCCAATTTCAGTTCCTGCTTCTTCTGCTCTTGCTTTGATTGCCGATCCGGCGTTTCCCTTTACATAGGCATTGGCCTCGCGCAGGGCAAAACGTCATCCGCCACCTAGGTGTCATTCAAGGGGTTCATAACGTGGAATCGTCAGGCGGGCTATCGTGATTCAGCACAGCATCTGCCCGCGCGGAGCATCTTGAATGGCCATTCTTGTGACACGACCGGTCCCGGATAACGAGAGGACGGCGGCCGCCCTGCGGGCGCGGGGATATGACGCACTGTTGTCGCCGATGCTGCGGTTCGAGGAAATTCCGTTTCATGACGAAGACGACGCGGCCTATGACGCGGTGATCGTGACCAGCGCCAATGCGCTCCGTGCCATACTGGATCATCCCTCCCGGATGCATCTGTTCGGATTGCCGGCCTTCGCGGTCGGCGGACACACTGCGGATGCCGCACGGGAGGCGGGCTTTCGCGATGTCGCGAGTGCGCAGGGCAATGCGCAATCGCTTGTCGATCTCGTTATCAAGACGCTCAAACCAGGCGCCACACTTTGCTATCTCGCCGGCGCCGACCTCGCGCACGATCTCGCCGCCGATCTCGGGGGGCGGGGTTTCACGGTGGTGACGCATACGACCTACCGGATGATCCCTGTGACCGGGTTTGCTGCGAATATCGGCGACGCATTCCGCGCGGGCGGGATTGATGCGGTGCTGCATTATTCACGGCGCAGTGCGCGCGCCTATCTCGATGCGGCGCGGGCGGACGGTGTCGAGATTTCTGCCCTCGCGTTGCCACAATGCTGCATCTCCGAGACGGTGGCGAGCCTGCTTCGCGAAGCCGGCGCAATGCAGGTGGCGGTGGCGCGCACGCCGGATGAGAATGCCATCTTCGATGTGCTGGACAGGACGCTCAAAGCATCGTCCAACTAGCTTTCGGGTAACCGGCAGGTAACCTTCCAGAGTGCTTCTGGACGCAGCGGCGTTCGCAGAATCTGCTAGAGTCTGCGCGAGCGTGACAGGAGTGAGTTCCGATGGACGACGACAAGCAGGACAAGGCCGGCACTTCGCCCGGTAGCGATGCCGCCAAACGGCCCCCGCCGACCATCGAACTGACCGCTTCCGAGGTATCGGAAAGTCCATCTGCGCCGGAAACGCCGGACGCAGATGCCGGCGCGCCAAAGCCGGATCACTCCGAACAGCCGTCGCATCCGTCTGCTGAATCTGCTGCTGCGGCATCCTCGAATCCATCACGGGCGTCGTCGGTGTTTCTGTCCGCTGTGGCGGGTGCGGTGGCCGCGCTGCTTGCGATCGGTGCCGCCACGTTCGCGGGCTGGCCTCCGCAACCCGCACCCGTTTCAACCGCGCCGCTTACGGACGGGATCGCAGCGAACACGGCCGACATCACCGCTCTGGGCACACGGATCGCGAAGGTTGAATCGGATGCGGCAAAACGTGCGCCGCGTCCGGTTGCCGATCCTGCGATCATCGCGCGTATCGACGCAGTGGAGAAATCGCTGGCATCGTTGCGCAGCGATCTCGCCGCCGTGCGCGGACAGAACGAGAAGACGGCCGCCGCGATCAGCGAGCTCAGGTCCGCAGCGCCGCAAGGCGTCATGGGCGGCGAAGCGAAAGCACCCGCCGTCGACACCGCGGCCATCGAAGAGCGCATTGCCAGGATCGAACGCGCGACTGCGGCGCTGAGTGCGGCGGCTGCGGCACCGCCTGCCGAAGATCCGAAGGTGCGCAAGCTCGATGCGCTGATCCACCTCGATAAAGCCGTGACCCGTGGCTTGCCCTATGCCACCGAGCTTGCTGCCGCGCGTGCCGTTGCCGGTGATGCCGATGCGCTGAGGGCGCTTGATGGCTTCGCGACGGCGGGTCTCCCCACGGACGATGCGCTGAGCAAGGAACTGCTTGCGCTGTTGCCGCAACTCGCGCCGAAGCCCGAACCGCAGCCCGCGCCGTCCGGTATCGTGGAGCGTCTTCAGCAGAGTTTTGCAAAGCTGGTGCGCATTCAGCGCACCGACGCGCTGGCCAGCGGCCCGACAGGCATCGTCGCCCGGGCAACGGCCGCCGCGCAGCGCGGCGATCTCAACGAGGCGAAGCGGGAATTGCTGCAGTTGCCGCCGTCGGATCGCGTCCCGGCGCGGCCATGGATCGCAAAGGTCGAAGGCCGCGACAAGGCCCGGGCGGCATTTGAGCAGTTCACGATGGAAACATTGGCCTCGATCTCGAAATAGGCAGTTTCATGATCCGCATCATTCTCTTTCTGTTTCTGGTCGGTGTGGTCGCTCTCGGCGCTGCCGTGATTGCCGATCAGACCGGCGACGTCACGCTGTCGTGGAATGCCTGGCGCATCGACACGTCATTGCCCGTGCTTGTGCTGGCGCTGGTGCTTATCGTGTTCGCCGCGATGCTGGTCTGGGCGATCATCCGCAGCTTCCTGAATGCGCCCGAGCGCTTGCGGCGGCTCCGCCGCGAGCGGCGTCACGCCAAGGGACGCAACGCCATCACCCAGGGCCTGATCGCAATCGGCACCGGCGATCATTTCGCGGCGCGCCGCCATGCCGATGTCGCCAGGCGTCTGGCGCATCAGGATCCGCTGGCGATGCTGCTGCATGCGCAGTCGGCACAGCTCGATGGCGATCGCGAAGGCGCGCAGCGCGCGTTTCACGCCATGGCGGAACGCAAGGACACACGGCTGCTCGGCTTGCGCGGATTGTTCGTCGAGGCGCAGCGCCGTGACGATGCTTACGCCGCCGTGGCGCTGGCCGAAGAAGCCCTGAAGACCGCGCCGGCCTCGGCATGGGCGTCGCACGCCGTGCTCGGCTTCCGTTGCAGCAAAGGCGACTGGGACGGCGCGCTGAAGATTCTCGAAAACAATCTGGCGGCGGGGCTGATCGATCCTGCGCCCTACAAGCGGCAGCGCGGCGTTCTTTTGACCGCGCGGGCGCTCGATCTTGAAACTTCCGATCGCGACCGTGCGCGCGCCAGCATCACTGAAGCGGTGAAGCTCGCACCGACACTGGTGCCCGCCGCGACGCTCGCGGCAAAGTTTCTCAGCGAGAACAATCAGACCCGCCGCGCCATGCAGGTGATCGAGACGGCATGGACCGCGCAGCCGCATCCCGATCTTGCGGATGCTTACGCGCATGTGCGGCTCGGCGACTCCGCAGTGCAGCGCCTGGCGCGTGTTGAGAAACTCGCAGCCAGATCGCCCGGCAACATTGAAGGCGCGCTTGCGGTCGCGCGTGCCGCCATCGACTCCAGCGATTTCGCCCGTGCGCGGGAAGCGCTCGCGCCTTTCATCGAGGCGCCGACCCAGCGGGTCGCCATTCTCATGGCCGAGCTGGAGCGGGCCGAGCATGGCGACGGCGGCAGCGCGCGTGTCTGGATGCAGCGCGCGGTGCGCGCCGCGCTCGATCCGGCATGGACCGCCGATGGCTATGTATCCGAGCACTGGCGTCCGGTGTCGCCCGTCACCGGACGTCTCGACGCATTCCAGTGGCTCACTCCGGTCGCAGCTCTTCCTTCGGAGAAAGCGCCGGTGCTTGAGGCTGAGGTTGCCGATGAGCCTGCATTGCCGCTGGAAGCCGGTCCGGCGGTCAAGCTGCCGCCCCCGGCTGTCCCATTGCAGGATAACGAGCCCGCGCCTGTGCCTTCGGCTCCTGCGCCCGTGGAGCAGGCCGCTCCGCCGCCTGCCGCGCCGGTGATCGCCAATGTGCCGCCGCCGGTGTTTCGCCCCCGGCGCGAGATCGAGAAGCCGGATTCGCCGCGGATCCCGGCCGTCATCCCGATTGTGCGCGCTCCGGACGATCCTGGCGTCGCCGACGAGGCCAGGGACGAGGAATTCGACGATCCGGTACAGCCGGAACCGGCGCAGCGAGGCGGCTGGAAGGGATTTTTGTCCCGTCTTGTCAGTTGATTAGGAAGTCGATGGCATTTTCGTCACGGACCTGATCCAGCCTGACAAAAACGCCCCGCCATGTTGCAAAGCGGGGCGCTGGCCAGTATCAGGTGCGGATACCGATTTCGCGTTTTGCCGCCTTAGCTCAGCTGGTAGAGCACCTCATTCGTAATGAGGGGGTCGTAGGTTCGAATCCTATAGGCGGCACCACTCTTTCCAGCATCTTGCAGCACATTGGACTCGCTCGCGTGGGCGTTCGCCTGCCCGGCGCCCGTCTCTCACAGGAGGGGTCCGGCGCTATCCCGCAAACGAATTCGGCTGACCGCCATAACGGCGCAAGGGAACAACAATGACTGACAGAGAGAAGATTCTGGCCGCCCTTCGCGAGAAACCGCTGAAGATTTTCGACGTGATGAAGCGCGTCAACATCAAGAATCAGGAAGATTGCCAGTCGCTGCTGCTGAAGATGCGTGACGAGGGCCTCGTGCGCTTCGACATTCACAAGGGCGTCTGGCTCATTGGCTGATGCCGGCGTCAAGACAAGGCCGCTCGATTCTCAAATCAATCGCAGTCCGGACAATCGTCTGAGAGGCCGTCCAGCACCTCGTCGATTGCTTCCCGAGCCCGCCCCGCACTGATTCCAGGAAATGGCGAATGCTCGGCAAGCGCGTGCGCATAGTCGAGCGCCGCGTGATTGAACCGCAACCTCATATAGCCGTGGTCGGGACATGCCGCGATCAGGTTGGCGCGTAAGAGAGTATCGGTCGCCCAGTTTTCGATTTGAACTGCCTTGCGGCTTAATCTTGGGCCCATATCTCCTGCGGGAGAATCGTTGGGCGCCTCAAAGGTTCCGTGCGTCTTCGCGCGAAATGGCAGTTCGCTTACGAGAATTTCGTCCGCTCTCTTTTTGCCGCGTCATAAATCTCGATCTGCAGCATTTTGTACCGGCCTAGCAGTTCGGCCGCGGCCTTCTTGGCAGCCGCCTCATCATTATACTGCGTCTTGAAGTGGCCATCGACCACGAGCGTAAAGCCTTCGGCGGGTGCAATGTCTGCGCGCTGTATCTTCCGCGGCTCTTCTTCGGGGAGCGTGAGTGGTTTTTTCATGTTCTGCCTGTGTCTGGTTGTTTGGGTCAGTCTAGCACGACTGAACAGGTGTGTCGGATATTTCGATGACGGCTTAAACTTTCGTCAGCGGCTCCAGTTCAACGCGCGCAACACCGACCCCTAACCACCGGTCGTCTTCGCCCATGCCGAGATCGCAGGGACGGCGCGTCGCATCGACCTCAAGGGTGATCCCGAAATCGCGATCGGACGGCGGAAGATCCGTAACGCGTGCGACGGCCTCGATGACAAAACCGCCAGACAGTTTTTTCCTGATCTGGCTTTGCAGCGGCTTGTCCCGCAGCAGAACGCGAATGGTCTCGGGCGGCACCAGAGACTTGACGACAACGATACGGATCAGCAGGTCGGTCTCGAAACGCACCGGCAGGTCGATGGTGGAGCGGCGGCTCGGGCCGCTCCAGCGAAAGGTTTTGTAACGAAGATGCTTCTCGATGCCGTGCCACTCGAACGGCATGTTCTGGCGATCGAGATTGAATGCGACCTTTCGCTCGATGCGCTGCATCTCTGATGCAGCGAACCGGCTGTCGGATCCCTTGTTTCTGCGATTGAGGCGCACCGCCGAGCCGGGCTCGACGCTCTGTGTCGGCATTTCAATCTTCAGGAATTTGCCTTTGACCACGGCATCCATGATGTCGATGAATTCCCGGGACCGGAAATCGGGCTGCGACTGGATGCGTTCCAGCAGGCGCTGCTGCTCATCGGTTGACTTGATCTTGTAGGAGTCCCGCCGCCATGCGGCGTTGAACTTGAACGATGTCAGTTCGCGGGTGGAGGCGAAGCGCTTCGCGGCCATCGCCGCCTGGTTCATGAACAGCGCATCCATCGGCACTGTCACCGAGGCGGGATCCTGCCATTTGATGCCATCGCCGTAGATCGACCGCTTGTGGGCGAATGCGGACGGCGGCACGAAATCGCCGGCCGAGTAGCTGCCGGACGCGAACAGGCCGGCGATTCCGCGGACGCCCGACTCCGGCGGACCGTAAAGCGCCATCACGCTGGTGACGACTTCGGCGTCATGCTCCCGGGCCGCGCGCAGGATCGCTTCGAGATGTGTCGGATACCAGATGTCGTCGTGCCCGAGATACGCGATCCAGTCGGACGCCGCACGCTCGATCGCGTAATTGTTCGCGGCCCATTGCGAGCCGTAGTTGCGGTCGAGATTGTGCCAGCGGATGCGGCTATCGCCGAACGAGGCGACGACATCCGCCGAATCGTCGGTGCAGCCGTCGCCGACAACCATGATTTCGAAATTCTGCTCGGTTTGCAGCAGTACCGAACGGATGGCGCAGCGAAGCGCCGCGCTCCAGTTGTAGGTCGGGATGACGACGGTAATCGCGGGACGATTTACCAACGGTAAGGCACCGTCTCGGCAGCGTCCTCGGAATCCCATGGCAGGTCGAGGGCATCGGGACTTTCGTGATTGTACATTCTGTCCGGCATATTGATGATGACAGCTTCGGTCTCGCCGATGTTCTTCCAGCCGTGGTGCAGATCGGGTGCAATCGTCAGAAGGCCGGGATTGCGTTCACTAACCATGAATTCATTGAGCCTGCCGAATGTCGGAGAATCCTTCCGGCCGTCGAAGACGACGATCTTCACCAGGCCCGACACAACAAACAGCCGGTCGGTTGTTTGCCGATGCAGGCCCCAGGCACGGACGCGGCCGGGAAGCGTCGTGGTGAAGTGAACCTGGACGATCGGCGACTTGATGATGTCCCAGTTTGTCCGGGCGACCTCGCACATATAGCCGTCGTCATGCGGGACCGGACGGGATGGGCGAAATTCGACACCGCCGATCAGTGTGTCGCGCAATGCGCCCTGTGCATCGACGGCCGACTGCTTGGCCAGCATCAGGTCCATTCCGACTATCGCGTGTGTCATTGTCCACCGGCGCCGTTACTAAACGCTTTCCCGGTGGACATTATAGCGGACCGGCCGGCCCGCGCCATCAGTTGCGACAACACATCCGGGCTGACCACGATGTGATCAGCCCGTCGGGTTTAGCCTGCAATCTTGCTGAAGTCGGGCTTTCTGCGCTCGGCGAATGCGGTGAGCGCCTCGCGCGCTTCGGGGCCCTTGAGCCGTTCCTTGAGAATGGCGCCTTCACGATTGATCTGCGCGGTGATCAAGGCGGTATCGCGCATCAGCGCCTTGGTGTGCGACAGCGATCCGGCCGGCTGCCTGGCCAACTTGAGCGCGGCTTCGCGTGCCTTCTTGCGCAGTTCCTCGACAGGAACCACTGCGTTGACAAGGCCGAGCGAGACTGCGGTTTCGCCGCTCATCGGTTCGCCCAGAGCGAACATCTCGTAAGCGCGGGCATAACCGATTCGTCCCTGCAGGAGATGCGTCGAGGCCGCTTCGGGAACCAGCGCGATGTTCACGAACGGCGTGATCAGCCGGGCGGTCGGCGCGACATAAACAAGGTCGCAATGCAGCAGCATTGTTGTGCCGATTCCGACTGCGTTGCCCTGCACCGCAGCGATCAGCGGCTTGGTCGCGATGCCGAGGTTTGTGATGAACCGGGGTGAGTGGGCGACGATGCTGGGATCTTTCGATTGCGCGGCGAAATCGCCCATGTCGTTGCCGGCGGTGAAGTGATCGCCATCGCCCTGAAACACAACCGCGCGGATTGCACGATCCTTTTCGGCGGTTTCCAGCGCGTCCGCGAGAGCGGCATACATCGCGTTGGTGATGGCATTCATTTTGTCCGGACGCGCCAGGGTCAGCGTCAGCACGCCGTCCTCAAGTTCACTCTTTACGAATTCAGTCATGGTCTGCGTTTCCTTTCACATCGAATCTAGGAACTGTCCTTCGGGAATTTTGTCTGCAGGCTCGCGAGCCAGCGCGAAACCACGTCGATTTCCTTGTCCGTAAAACCGTCTGTCAGCGTGCTGTTGATGTCATGCGCGCGTGCCACCGCGCGTTTGCGAATCTTCTCTCCCGTCTCGGTCAGATAAACGCGCTGTGCGCGGCCATCTGCGCCGTCACGTTTCCTTTTGATCAGTCCCGCTCGCTCCATCCGGTCGGCAAGACCTGTGATGGCGGACGGCACGATATCGAGCGCAGCGGAGATCTCGCCGATCAGCGCGCCATCGTTCCGTCCGAGGAAGAACAGCACCCCGGATTGCGCCGAGGTCAGGCCGTCTTCCGCGAGCATGTGCTGTTCGATACCTCGCTGCAGTCTGCGATAACCCACGGTCATCAGAAAAATCAGCCGACGGTCGGTCGTCATGTCATCCCCTATATATTTCACATGTGAAATATCAAGTCTCGGCAAAGCCGGAAAGCACTTTTCATGACAGCTCTGCGCAAGCCGCGCGGGATTGCCCAACCCGCGGACTGCGCTCCGGCGGGTTCCGGCGGCATTGCGCTAGCCATCGGCCTGTGCCGAAATGGCGGCACAAAACAAGCGCGGTCAGGCAGCCGTCATCCGGCGTCATGAGCGCGCACTCAGGGAGAACCACCATGCGTTTTGCTGCCGCCGCGTTCGCGGCGTTTTGCCTTGTGCTCCAGACCGCCGCGCCTAGCCACGCCCAGGACGCCTGGCCGTCGCGCAACGTCACGATCATTGTGCCGTTCACCGCCGGCGGCACCGCCGATCTGTTCGCGCGGCTCATCGCCAGCCATATGCAGATCACATTCGGCCAGCCTTTCGTGGTTGAAAATCGCGGCGGCGCGGGCGGCAATATCGGCGCGGCGGCTGTCGCGAAGGCGCCGAACGACGGCTACACGCTGCTGCTCGGCACCGTCTCGACCCATGCGATCAATCCGACGCTCTATTCGAATCTGACGTTCGATGCCGCGAAGGATTTCCAGCCGGTCTCGCTGATCGCGCGGCTGCCGAACATGCTGGTTGTGAAAAACGCGTTGCCGGTGACGAACGTCGCCGAGTTCGTTGCCTATGCGAAAGCCAATCCCGACAAGCTGAACTACGGCTCGTCCGGCGTCGGCACCTCGATCCATCTTGCGGCGGAACTGTTCAAGATCGCGACCGGCACCCGGATGACCCATGTGCCGTATCGCTCATCCAACGAGATCATGCAAAACCTGACCGGCGGCCACATCGATCTCGCCTTCGACAACATCACGCTGGCGTGGCCGCAGGCGAAAGCCGGTACGGTGCGCGCGCTGGGCGTGACCAGTCTGCAGCGCTCCCCGACCGCGCCGGAAGTGCCGCCGATCGCCGATACGCTGAAGGGTTTCGATGCAACCTCGTGGCACGGACTGTTCGCGCCTGCCGGAACACCGCGGCCGGTGGTCGACAGGATGGCGGCGGAGGTGAAGCGCATTCTTGAAATGCCGGATACGGTGACCAGGCTCACCGACATCGGCGCGGTGCCGTCGCCAATGACGCCGGACCAGTTCACGGCGTTCATCGCGACCGAGCGCGCGAAGTGGGCGGAGGTGGTCAAGGCGTCGGGCGCAACGGCAAATTGAGTCTGAATTGATACCCGTTCTCTCCGCTCATTCCCGCGAACGCGGGAATCCAGACCTTCAGGAGCCTGGGTCCCCGCCTTCGCGGGGACGAGCGGGAATAATGACGCCCATTGATTGTGCCCGGAACGTGCCACAGTTCAGGCCGATGATCCGCCGAACGGAAGGTGACGGATGAGTATCGCCGAAGTCCTTGACGCACCGATGCAGCGGCCGCCGCTGGTCCCGCCGCGGCCTCCGCTCGCGCCGGACGATCTGTCGCCGCTCGGCCGTCTCGCCCTGATCCGGCAAAACGCCATCGCCAGTTGGGGACCGCGCGCCTACGAAGAGGATATCGTTCAAGGGCGGTTTTTCGGGCGCAGCAGTTTCATTCTCAACACGCCGGACGCGATCCGGCATGTGCTCGTTGAGAACTATGAAAACTATACCCGCACGCCCGCCGCCTTCCGCGTGCTGCGGCCGATCCTCGGCGAGGGCCTTTTGCTGGCCGAGGGCAAGGCCTGGAAAAACCAGCGCCGCACGCTGGCGCCGGCCTTCGCACCGCGGGCCATTCCGATGCTCATTCCGCACATGCTGGCGGCGACCGACGATGCCATCGACGTGTTACGGACGCAGACCGGTGTGCCGGTCGATCTGCGCGAGGCCATGCAGCGGCTGGCGCTCGATATTGCCGGGCGCACGATGTTCTCGTTTGAGATCGACAGGCACGGCCCGGCGCTGCGGGGCTTCGTCAACGACTACGGTGACCGCCTCGCGCAGCCGCGCTTCTTCGATCTGCTTCTGCCGCTGGGCTGGCCGAGTCCGAGCGATATTTCCCGCGCGCTGTTCCGGCGGCGGTGGACGCGCTTCATGCAGAAGCTGATCGCGGAGCGCCGCGCCAAAGGTGCAGGCGCGGACGTCGACGCGCCGCACGATCTGTTCGGCCTCATGGTGGCGGCGCGCGATCCGGAAACCGGCGAAGCCTTCACCGACGAACAACTCGGCGATCAGGTCTCCACCATGATCCTTGCCGGTCATGAAACCACGGCGACGGCGCTGTTCTGGTCGCTCTATCTGCTCGCGCTCGATCCGGCGACGCAGGATGAACTTGCGAACGAGGCGAAAGCCGCGCTGGCCTCCGGCGCGCTGGATGTGACGCGGCTGACCTTCACCCGCGCCGTGCTCGACGAGACCATGCGGCTTTATCCGCCGGCATTCCTGATCGTGCGGGCGGCCTCCGGCCCCGACACAGTGCCCGGCGCCGACATCGCCGCCAAAGACATCGTACTGATTTCGCCATGGCTGCTGCACCGGCATGAAAAGCTCTGGGACCAGCCGAATGCTTTCCGGCCGTCGCGCTTCCTGCCCGGCAGTCCGCCGCCGGACCGCTTCGCTTACCTGCCGTTCGGCGTCGGGCCGCGCGTCTGCATTGGCGCGCAGTTTGCGTTGACCGAGGCGACCCTGGCGTTGGCGAAACTGATCGGCACCTTCAAGGTCGAACTGCTCGACCGCGATCCGGTGACGCCGGTGGGCGTGGTGACGACGCAGCCGGACCGCTCGCCGATGTTCAGGATTGTGCGGCGCGATTGAAACGTCGGCTCGTTCGCGTGCGGTGAGGGGTGTGTTGCGGCGCGATGAATCCGGGCGCGGCATTAACAATCCACACGCGGCCTCATTCCAAAGTCGTAGATGGAATCACCAAGCGCCGCGTCGAAGAGTCGCATTCATCCGATCATTCTTGCCAAATCTCCCCGCAAGCCTTTGTCTTGCCATCAATCAAAAAAGGCCGGTTCAAAAAGAACGGGCTTAGCAGGGGAGAACGCCATGACGAAACGACACAAGGACAAGACTTCCAGCGAGAAGACCTCCAGCCGCCGCAACTTCCTGAAGGTTGCCGCCGCAGGCGCAGCCGCCACCGTTGCGACGCCCGCTCTCGCGCAGACCGGGCCGACCAACATGCGCTTCCAGAGCACATGGCCGGCCAAGGACATCTTCCACGAATACGCGCAGGACTACGCCAAGAAGGTCAACGACATGACCGGCGGCGATCTCAAGATTGAAGTGCTGCCCGCGGGCGCAGTCGTTCCGGCCTTCCAGTTGCTCGAAGCCGTGTCAAAGGGCACGCTCGACGGCGGCCACGGCGTGCTCGCCTATCACTACGGCAAGCAGAACGCCTTGGCGCTGTGGGGTTCGGGTCCGGGCTATGCGATGGACGCCAACATGCTGCTCGCCTGGCACAAGTACGGCGGCGGCAAGCAGCTGCTCGAAAAGCTCTACAATTCGATCGGCGCCAACGTCGTCTCGTTCCCGTATGGACCGATGCCGACCCAGCCGCTCGGCTGGTTCAAGAAGCCGGTGACCAAGGCCGACGACCTCAAGGGCGTCAAGTTCCGCACCGTCGGCATCTCGATTGACGTGTTCACCGGCATGGGTGCCGCGGTCAACGCGCTGCCCGGCGGCGAAATCGTCTCGGCGATGGATCGCGGCCTGCTCGACGCCGCGGAATTCAACAACGCCTCGTCGGACCGCGTGCTCGGCTTCCCGGACGTCTCCAAGGTCTGCATGCTGCAGAGCTATCACCAGAACGCCGAGCAGTTCGAGATCATGTTCAACAAGGACAAGTACAACGCGCTGCCTGCGAAGATCCGCGCGATCCTCGACAACGCCGCCGAAGCGGCCGGACAGGACATGGCCTGGAAGGCGATCGACCGCTACTCCAGGGACTACGAGGAGATGCAGTCGAAGGACAAGGTGAAGTTCTACAAGACACCGGATTCGGTTTTGCAAAAGCAGCTCGAAATCTTCGATCAGGTCGCCGAGAAAAAGTCGGCGGAAAACCCGCTGTTCAAGGAAATCGTTGAATCCCAGCTGGCGTTTGCCAAGCGCGCAACCCAGTGGGAGCAGGACACGGTCGTCAGCCGGCGTTTGGCTTACAACCATTACTTCGGGCCGAACGCCAAGAAGAAGACCTGACCCCATCATCAGCACGAGTACGGCATCATCCGGGAATGGCAACCCCGGATGATGCTTCGTATCGTTTCCACTGTTGCACTGACCTTCTTCATTACAGGTGACAGCCTCCCATGAGTGCGCAACGCGTTCTGCATACAATCGATGGCATCAGTACATGGACCGGCAAGGCCGCGGCGTGGCTGATTGTCGGACTTATGCTTCTTGTCTGTGCCGAAGTTTTCAAGCGCTACATTCTCAATATGCCGACGGCGTGGATCTTCGACGTTTCGAACATGCTGTATGGCACGCTGTTCATGATTGCCGGCGCCTACACGCTGGCGCAGAACGGCCACGTGCGCGGCGATTTTCTCTACAGTTCGATGAAGCCGCGCCGGCAGGCATCGCTCGATATCGTCCTTTATATCGTGTTCTTCCTGCCCGGCATCGCGGCGCTGGTTTATGCGGGCTGGGACTACGCGTCCGACTCCTGGCGCATCAACGAACACTCCAACGTCACCGCCGACGGGCCTCCGGTCTGGCAGTTCAAATTCATGATTCCGCTGGCGGGCGCGTTGCTGCTGCTGCAGGGCGCCGCCGAAATCATGCGCTGTGCCATCTGTCTGAAGACCGGCGAATGGCCGAGCCGTCTCAAGGACGTGTCGGAAATCGACGTCGTAGGCGAGCAGCTCGCCAACAGCGAATATGTCGACGAGGAGTCGCGGAAAATCGCGATCGAGAAGGCGCAGGACATTGAGGAAAGCGCGCGTCAGCGCGGCATGGGCGGAGACCTGTCGAAATGAGCGATCCCGCACTCGGTCTCCTGATGCTCGGCCTGATCGTGGTCGTCATCATCATGGGTTTCCCCACGGCCTTCACCCTGATGGGCCTCGGCATGTTCTTCGGCCTGTTCGCCTATCACCGGGCGGGCGAATCCTGGGCCGACAACCATATCTTCGACCTGATGGTCCAGCGCACCTACGGCGCGATGACCAACGACGTCCTGATCTCCATCCCGCTGTTCGTCCTCATGGGTTACGTGATGGAGCGCGGCGCGCTGGTGGACAAGATGTTCTACTCGATCCAGCTCGCGTTCCGCCGCGTGCCTGCCTCGCTCGCGGTGGCGACGCTGATCGTCTGCACGTTCTGGGGCATTGCCTCGGGTCTGGTCGGTGCGGTCGTGGTGCTGATGGGCGTCATCGCCTTCAATCCGATGCTGAAGGCCGGTTACGACGTGAAGCTTGCGTCCGGCGTTATCACGGCGGGCGGCACGCTCGGCATTCTGATTCCGCCGTCGGTCATGATCATCGTCTATGCCGCGGTCGCGGGCCAGTCGGTGGTCAAGCTCTATGCCGCGGCGATGTTTCCCGGCTTCTTCCTGGCGTTCCTGTATCTCGTCTACATCATCGGCTGGGCGCTGCTGAATCCGAAAATCGCGCCGAAGCTGCCGGAGGCGGAAACGCGCGTTCCGGTTCGGCCCTGGATCAGCGAGCTGCAAAAATCCTACTCGCACAAGATGTTGCCGGCGCTGCTGACCGCTGCCGTGTCCCCGGCAAGGGCGATGGCCATTACGGCGGATGGCGTGCGCGTCAGCTACAGCATGCTGCTCAGGAATCTCGGCTATGTGCTGGTGCCGCTGGTGCTCACGGCGGCGACGCTGTGGGCCGCATGGTGGTACGTCGTGATTCATCAGCAGCCGGATGCGCCCGCGCCATCGGCGGCGATCAGTCAGCAGCTTGGTTCGTCGGCGCCGTCCACCGCAGAGCCTGCGGAAGAAAAGTTGCAGGAACTCGGCGGCGCGTCTTCGGACGAGCGGAAGAGCGAGCCGGAAACCCTTCAGGAAATGGGCAATGCCGAACTGCGCGGCCAGGGCACTGCCGCGCCCGCGGAAGCCGGACCGCCGCAGGCGTTCTACACGTACTTCGCGTTCACTTGCGGCATCATGGGTCTGATCCTGCTCTACTACTACTGGACCATGGGGGCCGAGCAGTTCGAGGTTCTGCGGCTGCTGATCTCATCGGTGATGCCGCTCGGCATTCTGACCGCAGTGGTGCTCGCCGTGATTCTGCTCGGTATCACCACGGCGACGGAATCCGCGGCGGTGGGTGCGGCGGGCGCGTTCCTGCTCGCGTTCCAGGCGCGCACGCTCGACTGGAAGCGCACCAAGGAAGCGGTGTTCCTGACCGCGAAAACCACCTCGATGGTGTGCTGGCTGTTCGTCGGCTCGGCGCTGTTCTCGGCGGTGTTCGCGATCCTCGGCGGTCAGGCGCTGCTCGAGAGCTGGGTGCTGTCGCTGAATCTGACACCGGTTCAGTTCATGATCCTGTCGCAGGCCATCATCTTCATCCTCGGCTGGCCGCTGGAATGGACCGAGATCATCGTGATCTTCGTGCCCATCTTCCTGCCGATGCTGAAGCACTTCGGGATCGATCCGATCCTGTGGGGCGTGCTGGTGTTCGTGAACCTGCAGGCGGCGTTCCTGTCGCCGCCGGTGGCGATGTCGGCGTTCTATCTGAAGGGCGTCGCGCCATCGCATGTGACGCTCAACCAGATCTTCGGCGGCATGATGCCCTACATGCTGATCGTCATCATCTGCATGGTGCTGATGTATCTGTGGCCGGGCCTGACCCTGTGGCTGCCGAACTATCTCTACGGGAGCTGACGCGAAAACGTGATCGGCCGGGGCAAGTCCCCGGCCAGTCCATCGCAGGCATTACTTGGATACCCGGCCGATCTGCCGTAAACTGCGGCCATGACCGACTTCAATTCTCTGTACGCGACCCTGAAGCAGACCGCCGATCCGAAGGTGGCGGATGCGATCCAGACGCTGGTCGAGACCGGCGCCGATCATGAGCTGAACCGGATCAATCTGATCGAATTTGCCGCCAGAACAGGCCTCGCCGAAGAAAAGGTGATCTCGGGGTTCCTCCACGCCTCGCAGATCGGCATCTTCGATCTGACCTGGAACGTGCTGTGCCCCGGATGCAGCGGTGTGCTCGGCGCACATGACACCCTTAAGCAGCTTCAGCCCGAGGACTATCATTGCGGTCTGTGCGCCGCGGGCTATCAGGCGTCGATCGACGATCAGGTCGAGGTCGCATTCACCGTCAGCCCGCGGGTGCGCCGGATCGCGGCGCACGATCCGCACACGCTGCCGAGCTGGGATTACTGGCGGCAGATTTTCTGGAGTTCGGGGATCGACATCAACGAGGATTCGTTCGGCCGTCTTGTGAACGAGGCCACGCTGGAAGCGGTCGAACTCGCGCCGGGCGAAAAGGCCGTGCTGTCGCTGCAGTTGCCGGCGGAGTTCGTGATCGTGTTCGAGCCGGTGACCCATTCGGCGCTGTTCCTCGACGTCAAGGGCGAACCGACAAAGGACAAGCAGAATGCATCGCTGACATTCGACGGTGTGCACGCGCCGACCGGGACCGTGGAGATGCGTCCGGGGCCGTTGCGGCTGACGCTGGAAAACCAGTCCAGGAACCGCGTACTGCCTTCGGTGTGGGTCGCAGGCGAAGCGCTTCACGATCTGCTCGGCAAGCGCAAGCCGATCGTTACCGCGAAACGAATCCTGGCGAACCAGACCTTCCGCGATCTCTACAAGGCGGACAATCTCAGCATCGACCAGCGTCTCAAGATCACGTCGCTGACGTTCCTGTTCACCGATCTCAAGGGTTCGACCGCGCTCTATGAGCGGGTCGGCGATCTGGCGGCGTTCGATCTGGTGCGCGCGCATTTCCGTGCGCTGCTCGAGATCATTGCGTCTGAGGGAGGTGCGGTGGTGAAAACCATCGGTGATGCGGTGATGGCGACCTTCGTCCGCCCCGAGCAGGCGGTCGCGGCCGGCATCCGCATGCGCAAGGCCATGGATGAGCTGAACGAACAGCGCGGGACCAAGGATCTGCTGGTCAAGATCGGCATCCACGAAGGCGCGTGTCTGGCGGTAATGCTGAACGATCGCCAGGATTATTTCGGCCAGACCGTCAATATCGCGGCACGGGTGCAGGGTCAGGCGACCGAGCGGGCGATCAACGCCACCGGCCCGGTGGTAAAATCGGCCGCGGTCATGGAGCTGCTCGGCAAGGCGGGACTTACCCCGGCGGAAAAGAGCGTGGAACTGCGCGGAATCGCCGACAAAGTGGTGATTTACGAGATTCCATGACAGCTCTGTGTCGTAACCCGCCCGTTTCCGCGCAAGTCCCCATCTTTTGCGGGCAATTCGCGGTGAGCGCCGCCCGGGAACCCGGCCAAGATTGCCAGAGTTTCATTTTCAGGCCATAGAACCTGACGATTTTGTGCCTTAAAGTTTCATTCGGGCATGATCTCATCTGAAAACCGGTCCGGCTTTTTCGGGATCATGCTTTGATCAGGTCCCGTTTCGATAGCAGAGATTGATGCTCGACAAATTACGCCACTTCATTTCGGACGTCGTTTCCCCCGCCGGCCATGAGAATCGCACCTTCGCCGATAATGACTACCGTCTGGCGGCGACCGCGCTTCTGATCCACGTCATCTCCCTTGATGGCGAACCATCGGAGACCGAGAAGCGGAAGCTTCATGCGCTGCTCGAATACCGCTTCGATCTCGATCCCGGAACGGCCGACAAGCTGATCGCCGATGCAACTTTGGTCGAAGGGGAGGCGGTTGACCTCTATCACTTCACCAGCATCATCATGCGTTCGGTCAACGAGGAAGGCCGGCTTCGCATCATCGAGATGATGTGGGAGCTTGTCTTTGCCGATGGCCACGTTACCGAATTCGAGGACAATATTGTCTGGCGCGCCGCCGACCTGCTCGGCATTTCCCAGCGTGACCGTCTTAATCTCAAGCATCGTGTCGCCGACAGCCGGCTTACGCCCGACGAAGCGACATAGAATTTTTTCTCCGCACGATTTTTCTTCGCACTCTTTCCTTGTTGAAACTCAAGACAACTGAAATGCATTCATGACCAAACGCGTCACGTTGATCACGGGTGCCTCGTCTGGCATCGGCGCAGAGTTGGCGCGCATCTTTGCGTCAAATGGCCATGACACCGTACTGGTCGCGCGCCGCGACGATCGTCTCAAGCTTCTCGCGGACGAGATCGCTGCCGCCGGACATCCGCGGCCGGCCCTCATCACCAGCGATCTTTGCGTGACGGGAGCCTGCGAGCAGATCGCGTCGCAGTTGAAGGCGATGGATGTCGAGGTCGACACCGTCGTCAACAATGCCGGTTACGGTTTGTTCGGCGAAGCCCTCGATCTCGACCGCGAGCAGCAGCTTGCAATGGTCGATCTGAATGTCCGCGTTCTGACCGACCTGACGCTGCGTTTCGCTGACAGCCTCGTTCGTCATCGCGGCGGTATTCTCAACGTCGCCTCGATCGCCTCATTCCTGCCCGGCCCGCGAATGGCGGTCTATTACGCCACCAAGGCCTATGTGCTGTCGTTCACCGAGGCGATGCGCGGCGAGCTGGGTCCGAAGGGCGTCCGGGTCACGGCATTGTGTCCGGGGACCGTGCCGACCGAATTTCAGGGTGTGGCCGGTTTCAAGCCGGGGCTGGATTCGGCGGTCCTGAACGTTTCCGCCGCGGCGGTGGCGCGGGCCGGCTATCGCGGGCTGATGTCGAACAAGCGGCTGGTGCTTCCAGGCGTCGGGGTCCGGATGATCCCGTTCATGCTCCGTTTCGCGCCTCGCAGCCTGGTGCTGGCCTCGGTCGCGCGGGTGCAGCAGAAGCGCTGATCCACCCGCAAATCCCCTGCGCAGGGCACATCCGCGAAATCCCGGCTCGACGGGGCCGCGGCAACACAATATTTTCAATTTCGGCGTTCAATAGAGACGCGTCCTCCGCCGGGGATTGAAAAGACGAATCGATGCTACGGCCTGATGACGATCGACCAAGCGGTTTCGGCCTGACAACGTGCGGCCGGTTCACTGCGCTTCCGGTGCTCATCATTCTGCACGGGCCGATGTCCACTCCCGGACGGGTCGGTAACGCGCTGCGCGCCATGGGCCATCCCCTCGACGTCCGCCGCCCGGTGTTCGGCGATGCCTTGCCCGAAACTCTCGATCACTACGCCGGCGCGATCATGTTCGGCGGGCCGATGAGCGCCAACGACAACGAGGATTTCATCCGCCGCGAGATCGACTGGCTCGCGGTGCCGCTCAAAGAGAAGCGTCCGTATCTCGGAATTTGCCTGGGCGCGCAGATTCTCGCCAAGCATCTTGGCGCCAAGGTCGCGCCACATCCCGAAGGCCGGGCCGAGGTCGGCTATTATCCGATCCGTCCGACCGCCGCTGGCCGAAAGATCTGCTCGCACTGGCCCGATCATGTCTATCAATGGCACCGTGAAGGCTTCGAGCTTCCCGCAGGAACCGAACTGCTGGCCGAGGGCGATGATTTTCCGGTGCAGGCTTATCGCACCGGGCGATGCTTCGGCATTCAGTTTCATCCCGACGTGACCCACGCGATGCTGCATCGCTGGACCACGCGCGGACACGATCGCATGTCGCTTCCGGGAGCGCAGTCGCGCACCGAGCATTTCACCGGCCGTATGGTTCACGATCTTGCGGAGCGTGCGTGGCTGACGGCCTTCCTGGATGGCTGGCTGCACCGCCCGCCGCCTGTGCAATCGCCGATTGCGTCGCTCGCGGCCGAGTGACATGGATCACGACAGCTTCGCGCGGCTGCTGAACGATTTCACGCTGTCTGCGGAGTCCGGCGACGGCGCTCGTTTCGCCGCGCATTTCACCGAAGACGCCGTCTACCACGACTACATTTACGGCGCGCACAAAGGCCGCGCCGAGATCGCACACATGATGGAGCATCTGTTCCACCGCGATGCAGGCGACGACTATCGCTGGGAAATGTTCGATCCGGTCTGTCACGGCGACATGGGCTACGCGTGGTCGCTGTCGAGTTTCACCTCAACCGTGCCGCAGTTCGCCGGCCAGTTCGTGGTGATCGACGGCATGAGCCGGTTCATTGTGCGCGACGGCTTGATCGCGGAATACCGCGAGTCGGTGAACGGCGGCGTCGCCATGGCCCAGCTCGGCGTCGAGCCGGAGCGGATGGTGAAAATCCTCAAGCGCTGGTCCGGCTGGCTCAGGGAGCGGCCGGAAACCGTTGATTACCTGTCGCGGTCGCGGCGCGCGAAGGTGCCGTCGAAATAGCTCCTCACGCTTGGTTCATTACAGCTCAGCAGTTACCCCACCCGGCTGACCCAAGGTCAGCCACCCTCCCCATCGAAGGGAGGGATGGTGCACGCTGTCGACGCAGAGTGTCTTTTTCTCACTCCCCCTTCGGCGCATAGCGCCGGGGTGGGGGTTACCTCGATATAGATCGATGTGACGTGGCTTTACTCCACCGCGCTTGTCACGATCTTGATCTCGGACGTCAGCGTCCGGTGCACCGGACACTTGTCCGCGATTTCCATCAGCTTCTTGCGCTGCTCGGCGTCGAGATTGCCTTCCATCGCAATGGTCCGGTCGATCTTGCTGATCATGCCTTCCTTGGTTTCGCACTCTTCGCAGTCCTGGGCGTGGATGCGGCTGTGCTTCAGCGTCACCGTGGTACGCGTAAGCGGAATCGATTTGCGCTCGGCATAGAGCCGCATCGTCATCGATGTGCAGGCGCCAAGAGCCCCGAGCAGGAAGTCGTAAGGGCCGGGGCCGCTGTCCATGCCGCCCACATCCAGAGGCTCGTCCGCGATTACGCGGTGCCTGCCGGCCGCAATCACATTCTGAAGCTTGCCTGCGCCGGTTTCGCTGACCACGACGACGCCTGCGGGAGGATTTGCAGAGGCCCCCTCCGCCGAGGCTGCGGCGTCGAGATAGCGCGTCGCCCAGGCAGCGATCATGTCCGCGACATAGACCGCATCGCGCTTCTGCGACAGCAGATGATCCGCGCCGGGGAGCGAAATGAAACTCTTGGGATGTTTCGCTGCGACAAACAGATGGGTCGCGTTGTTGATGCCGACGGTGTCGTCGGTGGGCGAATGGAAGATCAGCAGCGGCTTGTGAAGTTTCGAGACGGTCTCTGTGAGCTTGTGCTCGGCGATATCATCGAGAAACTCGCGTTTGATGCGGAACGGCCGGCCCGCCAGCGAAACTTCGATCTCGCCCTTTTCGCGGATCTCCGGAATCTGATCCTTGAACCAGTGCGTGACATGCGAAGGGTCCGATGGCGCGGCAACGGTGGCGACGCATTTCGCCTCGGGGATCATCGACGTGGCGGCCAGAATGGCCGCGCCGCCGAGGCTGTGCCCGATCAGGATGGACGGCGCTTGCCGGGTCTTGCGCAGATGGTCCGCGGCCAGCACCAGATCGCCGATGTTCGACGAAAACGTCGTATTGGCGAATTCGCCCTCGCTGGCGCCGATCCCGGTGAAATCGAATCTGAGCGTGGCGATGCCGTGCTTCGCCAGCCCTTCGGCGATCCGCTTGGCCGCCAGCACGTTCTGACCGCAGGTGAAGCAATGCGCGAACAGGGCATAGGCGACCGGCACGCCGTCCGGCAGATCGAGGGAAGCGGCCAGCAACTGCCCGTCCGAGCCCGGAAACTGAAATTTTTCGGTTTTCATGTCGGCCCCATTCGTTGCGCGTGTTATCGGGGACACGCTTCATCTGAGGCGTAGTCTAACCCATTGGGCAGCAGGTTTGGGACAGCAGGTTTGAGGCAGCAGCTTTGGAATAACGGCTTGGGAATGTTGGTGGAGCCAGGCGGGATCGAACCGCCGACCTCGTCATTGCGAACGACGCGCTCTCCCAGCTGAGCTATGGCCCCTTGATCGGCCGGGCCGGTCACGGCGGCGGCGGACAAGAGCGGCCATTTACAATCCCGATCATGGCCAAGTCAAGAACGGCGAAAAGCGCTGTTTTCACGGGTTTTGGGCTGGAAACCTCCCTTGTTTGCGCCGCCGCGAACCGGTATTGAGGCGGAGGTCATTTCCAGCGAGCCGTATCCGACGTTTGCCCGGAAGGCGCTGCGGAATAAAGCAAACGCCGGATACGGGACACCAGCAACGCCATGCGCGCCATTCTCGACATCGTCATCATCGTCTTGGACCTGTACGTCTGGCTGCTGATCGCCTCGGCCATCCTGTCATGGCTGATCGCTTTCAATGTCGTGAACACCCGCAACCAGTTCGTCGCGTCGGTGGCGGAGTTCCTCTACAAGATCACCGAGCCGGTGCTGCGGCCGATCCGGAACATCATGCCGAATTTCGGCGGTCTCGATATTTCGCCGATCATCGTCATTCTCATCATCATGTTCATCCAGCGCGTGATTTCCTACTACATCTACCCGAACGTGATCTGACCGCGAGGCGTCCCCGTTCCATCTCTCGCATGAGCCTTCCTTGACTCTCCCCTGGCGTTTCTCGGTTCAAGGCGTCAGCATCTCATTGCGCGTCACCCCGCGCGGCGGACTGGACGCGATCGACGGCGTTGAAACACTGGCCAATGGCCGCAGCGTTGTGAAAGTCCGGGTGCGCGCCATCGCCGAGGGCGGCGAAGCCAATCGCGCAGTGACCGAACTGCTCGCCAAGGCGCTTCATGTGCCGAAAAGCCATGTGCGTGTGCTGTCCGGTGTGACCTCGCGTCTCAAGCAGGTCACGGTGGACGGCGATCCGAAAAAGCTGGGCGATGCCCTGCAGGTTCTGACGAAGACAACCGACTCCTGACGAAAGACACCGATGCCGGCCAAGATTATCGACGGAAAAGTCATCGCCGCAGACCTGCGCGCCCGTGTTGCGGACGAAGTAGGGCGCGTCAAACGCGATCATGGCCTCACACCGGGACTCGCCGTGGTTCTGGTCGGCAATGATCCCGCCTCCGAGGTCTATGTCCGCAACAAGGCCAAGCAGACCGAGGCCGCGGGCATGGCGTCGTTCGAACACAAGCTGCCGGCGGATACGCCGCAGAAGGATCTGCTGGCGCTGATCGCGAAGCTCAACGCAGACCCGGCCGTTCACGGCATTCTGGTGCAGCTTCCGCTGCCGAAAGGCCTCGATACGCAGACGGTGATTAACGCCATCGATCCGGCGAAGGATGTCGACGGCCTGCACCCGATCAATGCCGGGCGGCTGGCCAACGGTTTGCCCGCGCTGACGCCGTGCACGCCGCTGGGCTGCATCATTCTCGCCAAGACGGTTCATGCGTCGCTGCAAGGCATGAACGCCGTCATCATCGGGCGCTCAAATCTTGTGGGCCGTCCGCTGGTGCAGTTATTGCTCAACGAAAACGCCACGGTGACCATCGCGCATTCGCGCACGCGCGATCTCGCCGACATCTGCAAGCGCGCCGATCTGGTGCTCGCCGCGGTCGGACAGCCGGAGATGGTCAAGGGCAACTGGATCAAGCCGGGCGCAACGGTGATCGATGTCGGGATCAACCGCATTCCGGGCGCGGACGGCAAGAACAAGCTGGTCGGCGACGTCGCCTATCAGGAAGCGCTCGGTGTTGCCGGCGCGATCACGCCGGTGCCGGGCGGTGTCGGCCAGATGACGGTGGCGTGTCTGCTGGTGAACACGCTGCGCGCCGCCAGCGCGATCAAGGGTCTCAAGCCGCCGAGCGTGTAAGCGAGTTCGCCGTTATCCGCGATAAGCTTGCGAGAGCAGCTACCACCACATGCATGTGAGAAAGCCGAGGCGATTTTTCGTCCGCCAGCCGCGATAGGGAATGTGGACGCCATGGTTCGCCTTGGCACACATGCCGGCCTTCGAGACAGGCTCGCGCGGCATTCCGCTCATGGAGTTCAGTGCAAGCACGTGCGTTGAACCCAGACTGGCGATGACGGCGGCAGCAACAATCGCTCGCAGGCTATTCTTCACGGTGTTTCCCCCCGGGTTTGGATGGGATGATGCGAAGCAACTCCTCAGCGGTATCAGGGTAAACTATCCCAACCGCCCGCGGCGTCAACGCGTGCCGGGCGCCGGATTCCAAAATACCCGGTCAGCGGGAGGGCTATGGACTCGCGGTGTTCTGCATCAGCCGCCGGTAGAACCGGATCATGTCGGCGTAATTCTTCACGCTGAGCCGCTCGTCGGTGCCATGAAAACGCTTCAGGTCCTCCGCTGTCGCGCGCACCGGCGAGAACCGGAAGATGCTGTCGGTGACGTCGAGATAGTTGCGCGAATCCGTCGCCGCGACCATCAGGCCCGGCACCACAAGAACATCAGGAAAGATTTCGCGGATCGTCCGGTTCACGGCCTGATAGCTCGGACTGGCGGTGGATGTGACCGGCGGCGGGTTGGTGTTGCCGGGCTTCGGCGTCACCTTGACGCGATCGTCTGCGACGATCGATTTGACGTAGGCGATCACGCTCTCCTCGGTCTCGCCCGGCAGCAGCCGGAAATTCACCGTGGCCTCGGCGCGGCCCGGCAGTACGTTTTCCTTGTTGCCGGCATTGAAGATCGTGATCGCCGTGGTGGTGCGGATCGCGGCCGCGGTCTGCGCGGTCTTCTCCATCTGACGGCGCACGAGCGGTTCGAGCAGCCACAGATTCGACAGCGCGACGCGGCTGCCGAAATCCATTTCGGGTGCGGCGGTTTGCAGTGTCTCGCGCATCACGCCGCTGACGGAGGCAGGAAACGGTTTCTTCTCCAGCCGTGTCAGCGCCGCGCTCAGCTTGCCGATGGCGGTGTCGCGCGGCGGCAATGACGAATGGCCCGGCGTTGCGGTGGTGGACAGGTCGAGTGTGACGTAACCCTTTTCGGCGACGCCGATCAGCGCGACCGGCTTGTCGACGCCCTTGAGAATTCCCTCGGTGATCAGCAGGCCTTCGTCGAAAACGAAATCGAGACGCACGCCGCGCGATTGCAGCAGCTTCGACATCGCCATTGCGCCGCGCTTGCCGGAGACTTCCTCGTCATGTCCGAACGCGAGATAGACCGTTCGCTTCGGGCGGAAGTTTTCCTTCGCCAGTTGCTCGACCGCCTCGAGCATCGAAAACAGGTTGCCCTTGTCGTCCCAAGAGCCGCGGCCCCAGATGAAGCCGTCTTTCACCTCGCCGCTGAACGGCGGCACCTGCCAGTCGCCGTCCGTGCCGGGCGCGATCGGCACCACGTCCTGATGCGCCAGCAGCGCGATCGGCGCGGCCTTCGGATCGCTGCCCTCCCATGTGTAGAGCAGGCTGTAATTGGCGACGATCTCGCGTTTGGCGGCGGCATGAAACGCCGGAAAACTTGCCGCGATCAGATCATGCAGCGCGCGGAAAGCGTCCGCGCTTTGATCGGCATCGGTGACGCTGGCGATGGTCTGCAGCCGGACCGCCGCTCCGAGCCGCTGCGCCGCCGCCTGCTCGTCGATGGTGACGGGCGCAACCGGACTGACCGCGATCTGCTGCGAGGATTTTCGCCAGGCGTTCGCAACCAGAACGGCTGCGAGAATGACGACGGCCGCGATCAGGAGGAGAATGATGTTGCGGAGGATTCTGATTGCACGGCGCATCGTTTGAATCCCCCCGCTGCTAGTGATCCGGTTCTGACATTCGTACCACAATCTTTGCGGGCACTTTTACGAATGTCAGAACCAAAGGATCACTAGAATCATAGTTTTCCAGTGTCCTTTCGTATCCGACGTTCGCTCGGAAAGCGCTGCAGATTGAAGCGAACGTCGGATACGGGACACTGGCGCGCTTACTTCTTCTTGGCGCGCTCGATGCCTTCGACGATCAGCTTGCGGGCGTCGTCCGCATTGCCCCAGCGCAGCACCTTGACCCACTTGTTGGGTTCGAGATCCTTGTAATGTTCAAAGAAATGCTGGATTTGTTGCAGGGTGATGTCAGGCAGATCGCTGTAGTTCTGCACCTTGTCGTAGCGCTGGGTCAGCTTCGACGTCGGCACTGCGATGATCTTCTCGTCGCCGCCGGCCTCATCCTCCATGAACAGCACGCCGACCGGGCGCACCGCGATCACGGCGCCCGGCACGATGGCGCGGGTGTTGGCGACCAGCACGTCGCAGGGATCACCGTCGTCGGAAAGGGTGTGCGGAATGAAGCCGTAATTCCCCGGATAGCGCATCGCCGTGTAAAGGAAGCGGTCGACCACCAGCGTGCCGGCCTCCTTGTCCATCTCATACTTGATCGGCTCGCCGCCGACCGGCACTTCGATGATGACGTTCACTTCGTGGGGTGGGTTTTTACCGAGGGAAATCGCGTCGATACGCATGACAGGCCTTGGGTTGGATTCGGTCGAATTCGCTGGTTAGCCAATCGGGAGCGGGGCTGGAAGCCCGAAAAGACTAGCCAAAAGGATAAAAGGACCGGTCTCAGGACGTGGGGACGCGAATTACGCAGTCCAGGCAAACGCGACCTTGTCGAGCGACTTGCCGCCGAATCGCTCCGACGAGCGCGCGACCATGCGGCCGCCGAGGGTGCGGTAGAATTCGACCGCCGGCTCGTTGTCCGAAAGCGCCCAGATCACCATGCTTTTCAGCCCGCTCTGAACCAGATCGCGTTTGGCGGCGGTGAACAGGCGGCGGCCGAAGCCGAGGCCCTGGAATTCCGGGCGCAGGTAAAGCTCGTAGATTTCGCCTTCGAAATGCAGGCTGCGGGCGCGGTTGCGGCCGTAATTGGCGTAGCCCGCGACCTTGTCGCCGAACGACAACACGCTGACGCGGCTGCCCTTTCGGATCGCGGAATCCCACCATTGCGGGCCGCGGCGGTTGATCAGCTTTTCGAGTTCGGCACCGGGGATGATTCCCTGGTAGGCCGCGCGCCACGCCTCATCGTGCGTCGCAGCGACTGCTGACGCATCGGAGGCCTTGGCTGGCCGGACTTCGATAAGGATCGTGCTCATGGTGCAATCAAAGCAACTCGCGGCCCCGCCTTCAAGGTCCATCGTTAATTATCGGTTAATATGTGAGCTTTTTGCATCAGGTCCAAGGCGGGGTTGTACCGAAAGAGGACAGGACGATGCGGTAAACCGCTTGGCTTGGCTGTCGGCGACGGGCAATGATCGCCGCAGATGACAAAAAACGCATTGTTCAAGGTGGCCACCCTGCTTCTTGCGGTTGGTCTTTTGCCGCAAACACCCGTCTGGGGCGAGAATCAGCTGGGCGCGCGAGGCGGCGAAGCAGCGCCGAATCGGCGTCAGGAATGGCTGGTGCCGACGCAGGACCAGATCACACCTTCGCGAGCGGTTCTGTTTCGCCCCGCCGGCAAAGGCCCGTTTCGTCTCGCCGTGATCGCCCATGCCTCGACGCAAAACCGGCTGGCGCGTGCGCAGATGCCGCAGCCGGAATATCCGGCGCTGGCCGCGGCGCTGGTGGCGCGCGGCTTTGCCGTGCTGGTGCCGCAGCGGCTCGGTCACGGCAAGACCGGCGGCCCCTATCTCGAAGACCAGGAAGGCTGCGACAACGCCGAATATGCGATGTCCGCGCGCTCGACAGCCGAAGCGATCACAGCCGCGCTCAATTTCATGCGCACGCAGGCGTTCATCCGCAAGGACGCGTCGGTGATCGTCGGGCATTCGGCGGGAGGCTGGGGCGCGCTGGCGCTGGCGGATCAGAGTCCGAAAAGCATTTCGTCGATCGTCGTGTTCGCGCCGGGGCGCGGCGGACGCAAGGATGATCGCGCGAACAACATCTGCGCGCCGGAGAAACTCATCGCCGCAGCGAAGGAATTCGGCGAGGACGCCAAAGTGCCGGTGACATGGCTGGTGGCGGAAAACGATTCGTATTTTCCGCCGGAGTTCTCAAAAAAAATGGCCGATGCCTTCATCGAAGCCGGCGACGGCAAGGTGGATTTTCAGGTCCTGCCGCCGTTCGGCAAGGAAGGCCACTGGCTCGCGGAAGCGGGGGAGGAGGGGATGATTGAATCGATGCTCGCCAATGCCGCGGGGCTGAATTTGCCGGGGCCTGTCGTGCAGGGCGCGAGTGCGAAGAAGAAGCAATAATCGACGGGACAGGCTAACTTGCGTATTGAGTATACTTTCTGCGTAAATTCTGTTGGGTTCGATCGGGTCGATAGTTCATGGCAAAAGCAGTTTTTACCACCAAGGTGACGCCAAGCTACGACGATTTACCGGAGGTCCGGTATCACTTTCCGAAGACATACCTCAACTACGCCACACAAGCAGTCGGCGATCATGTTATTTACTACGAGCCGCGCCGATCAAGCGCAGATCTGTCGAGTGTTGGCGGACGCCAGTCGTACTTCGGCGTCGCACGCGTAGAATCAATTGTTGAGGACGAAAAGCAGCCGGATCATTACTATGCGCTCGTAGGCGATTACTTAGACTTCGATAGGCCGGTGCCGTTTTCCGAAGGCTCAGTCTACTATGAAAGTGCTTTGCAGAAGACAGATGGCAGCACCAACAAAGGGGCATTTGGACGCGCGGTACGCCTCGTCCCCGACGAAGAGTTTGATCGCATCCTGAAAGCGGGTTTCGCGCCAATCTTGGCGGAACAAACAGTCGCTTCAGAAAATCCGGCACAAGGTTTCTCCGAGCCACCCGAGCCATTTGTTAGGCCCATTGTTGAAATGACTGTCTCTCGTCCATTTCGAGAGAGGTCATTTATGCACAACGTCCGCGCGGCTTATGCAAATCGGTGTGCGATCACTGGTTTGCGATTGATAAATGGAGGCGGTCGGCCTGAAGTTCAGGCTGCTCACATCCAGCCTGTCGCATCAAATGGACCAGACTCTGTAAGGAATGGATTGGCTCTGTCCGGCACTGTTCATTGGATGTTTGACCGAGGACTAATATCGATTGGTGACGACTATCGTATTCTCATCGCCAAAAACCATGTTCCAGACGATGCGCTGCGCCTGATAAATCGAGATCGCACGCTAAATCTTCCGAACGATCAAACTCTTCACCCAAACGCGCATTTTCTGAAGTTTCACCGCGATAAAATCTTCAAAGGCGCTTGAACCTCAATCCACTTAGTCCTTGCGGTTAGATGGTATTTGGCCGCAAACCATTCGACTAAATTGTTGGAAGTTTCGTCTGATGCCCAATGGCTAACCAATTCGTCGCCGATGCCTGTATCGACGATTCTTGAGCATTAGATATCGTGAAGGGCGTGATCAACGGCGTCGCGCCAATCGCCAAAAGAGGAGAGTGGTTTGTTCAGAAACATGCCGCCTCAGACTATCAAGTAATCCTAATCCCCCGTCACCTCCCCCGCCGCCCGCACGCCGGTCTCCTGCGCGCCGTGGGCGGTGGTGAAGAAGTTCGGCGAGGTCGCTTCGCCCGCAAAGAACAGCCGGTCATCGACCGGGGCGGCGAGTACGGCGCGGTCATCGGCATGTCCGGGGAGCGCGTGGGAATACGATCCGAGCGCGAACGGATCGTGCGCCCAGCAGGTTTCCGCGAGCGGCCTCAGCTTGCGGCGATAGTCCGATCCCAGCAGCATGACGAGCTCATCGATGGCCTGCGCCGCGAGCGCGCCGCTTCCGGCATCCTCAAGTCCGCGTGCGAACGCGCCGCCGAAAAATCCCGAGATGCAGGGCTGGCCCATCGGGCGCAGGTGATAGCTGCCGGTGCCGACACGATCGAGCGCGCCATAGAGATGCCCGTCGCTCGGCAGCGATTCAGGATCGTCCAGCGCCAGCATCACCTTGTCCGCGAGGCCGAGCGGCAGTCCGGCCGCAGCGCTCACCTTGTCAGGCAGCGGGGGATGAAAGCGGATCGATTCATTGGCGATCAGGTCGGTCGGTGCGGTGACGATCACCTTGCGGGCGGAGATCGTTCCCTGCGAGGTCTCGATCCTGATCCGGGCGCCGGAATGATCAATCAGCGTCACCTTCGTATTCAGCGCCACCGGGCACGGCGCGCCATAGGCCGCGATCAGCGCGCCATAGCCGCGCCGCACCCGCCAGTTGATGCCGGTGTCTTCATACGCATCGAAGTCATAGGTCGAGACGCGATCAAGCTCGGTGCCGTTGATGTAGGTGCTGATCGCATTGATCTGCGCGTTCCAGGGATTGCCGGGTTCGAGCCATTTGCTGGCCGGCGTATCGTCCGGCAGATCGGACGCCGCGCTGACACGGGCATCGAAGGCGTCCATCGCCGCGAGGAATTCCTCGCGGGCCTGCGGCGGAAAGCCGGCGTTGAGACTCTGCTCGCGCCAGCGCGGACGCGTCTCGTTGATCTCGAAGCCGAGATCGCGCGCGATCGCCACGAACGGATTCTTGTCGGCGGAATGCAGCCACTCGCAGCCGACATCGAACACGATGTCGCCGGGCAGGATCACGGTCTGGCTGCGGCCGCCGATGCGCTCGCGCGCTTCGAGAACGAGAACGGACAGCCCCGAATTTTCCAGCGTGCGCGCGGCAGCAAGGCCGGCCGCACCGGCGCCGATGATCGCAACATCGATGTCGGAGGGAAGGGGCATTCGAGACCCGGGTCCGGTATTTCTGGCGGGCCTGTCCCGGCCATTCATGACTTCAGTCTAACCGACCTATAAGACGACAATGCCCGGCACAAGGCCGGGCATCATCAAGATTTGGAAAGAGGCGGGCCGTCTTAGCCGACCAGCGCTTCCTTGGACTTCTCGGCGCGCTTGCGCTCGTTCGGATCGAGATGGCGCTTGCGCAGGCGGATCGACTTCGGCGTGATTTCGACCAGCTCGTCGTCCTCGATATAGGCCAGTGCCTTTTCCAGCGTCATGCGGATCGGCGGCGTCAGGCGCACCGCTTCGTCCTTCGAGGTGGTGCGGATGTTGGTGAGCTGCTTGCCCTTGAGCACGTTGATCTCGAGGTCGTTCTCGCGGGTGTGCTCGCCGACGATCATGCCGCGGTAAACGCGCCAGCCCGGCTCGATCATCATCGGGCCGCGGTCTTCCAGCTTGAACATCGCGTAGGCAACGGCTTCGCCCTGCTCGTTGGAGATCAGCACGCCATTGCGGCGGCCCTGGATTTCGCCCTTGTACGGCAGGTAGTCGTGGAACAGGCGGTTCATGATCGCCGTGCCGCGCGTGTCGGTCATCAGTTCACCCTGATAGCCGATCAGGCCGCGGGTCGGCGCGTAGAACACCAGACGCAGGCGGTTGCCGCCGGACGGACGCATCTCGATCATCTCGGCCTTGCGCTCGCTCATCTTCTGAACGACCACGCCGGAGAATTCCTCGTCCACGTCGATGACGACTTCCTCGACAGGCTCCAGAATCTGGCCGTCCTCGTTCTTGGTGAGAACGACGCGCGGACGCGACACGGACAGTTCAAAGCCTTCGCGGCGCATGTTCTCGATCAGAATCGCGAGCTGCAATTCGCCGCGGCCCGAGACTTCCATCGAATCCTTGTCGGCGGCTTCGACCACGCGCAGCGCGACGTTGCCTTCGGCTTCGCGCAGCAAACGGTCGCGGATCAGGCGGCTGGTGACCTTGTCGCCTTCGGTTCCGGCGAGCGGCGAGTTGTTGACGATGAACGACATCGACACGGTCGGCGGATCGATCGGCTGCGCCTGGATCGGTGTCTCGACCGTGGGATCGCAGAACGTATCGGCGACGGTGCCCTTGGTGAGGCCTGCGATGGCGACGATGTCGCCGGCTTCGGCGAGTTCGACCGGTTGGCGCTCGAGACCGCGGAACGCGAGGATCTTGGTGATGCGGCCGGTTTCGACGACCTTGCCGTCACGCGACAGCACCTTCACCGACTGGTTCGGCTTCACCGAACCGGAGGCGACGCGGCCGGTGATGATGCGACCGAGATAGGGGTTGGCTTCGAGGATGGTGCCGAGCAGGCGGAACGGACCTTCTTCCACCACCGGCGGCGCGACATGCTTGATGACGAGATCGAACAGCGGCTTCATGCCCTTGTCGTTCTCGGTCTCGCTGTTGCCCATCCAGCCGTTCTTGCCGGAGCCGTACAGGATCGGGAAGTCGAGCTGTTCGTCGGTGGCATCCAGTGCAGCGAACAGGTCGAACACTTCGTTGACGACTTCGGTGACGCGCGCGTCGGGGCGGTCCACCTTGTTGATCGCGACGATCGGCTTGAGGCCGAGCTTGAGCGCCTTGCCGACCACGAACTTGGTCTGCGGCATCGGGCCTTCGGCGGCGTCGACGAGAACGATCACGCCGTCGACCATCGACAGGATGCGTTCGACCTCACCGCCGAAGTCGGCGTGGCCCGGCGTGTCGACGATGTTGATGCGGGTGTCTTCCCACTCGACCGAAGTGCACTTGGCCAGAATGGTGATGCCGCGTTCGCGTTCGATATCGTTGCTATCCATCGCGCGCTCGACCTGCCGCTGGTTCTCGCGGTAGGTGCCGGATTGCTGGAGCAGCTTGTCGACGAGCGTGGTCTTGCCGTGGTCGACGTGGGCGATGATGGCGATGTTTCGCAAATTCATGTGTCTTAAGTCTTCCAGCTATGGGGCGCGGCGCCGCAAAGGCGGCTGAGTGCAGGTCCGATGTCGTCGTGCGCGCTCGTGGTGCGGATTTGACATTCGCGACCCGTCGTGCGGCGGGTTCGTTCGGCGAATGTCAAATCCAAAGCTCCACGAGCATGTTATTTTTGCCGGTGGTTCTTTGATTCTGACATTTGCAAGAGAGTCGAGGGAACGGGATGCAAATGTCAGAATCGAACCACCCGCCCAAAAAACGCGGTGCCCGGTTCAAAAGAACCGGGCACACGGGCACTCATTGCGGCGCAATATAGTCAGAATTCGCCGAAAAACAACGGCCCGAACGGCATTTTATCGGGCCATTTTGGGGTCAAGGTTGATGCCCCAAAGGGCCGCATCGGCCCTATCCAGCAATGTTACAGAGCGATGACGGGCTCCATCGATCGGTCACGTCGCGTTCGTCTCGTCCGGATAGACCCCGCGCAGAACTTCGTCGAAATGAGCTTTGACGGCGTCGTTGCAAAGACATGACCGGGCCGCCAGGGCGTCCGGGTTGCGGATCAGGATGGCGCCGCGGCGGGTTTCCAGAATGCCTTCCGCCTTGAAGGCCTGGATGACGCGGCTGGTGTAGCTTCGTCCCACCCCGAGCATGGTCGATAACTGCTCGTGGGTGAGGGGAACAAGGTCCTCGCCGGTCCGCTCCCGCGCCGACAGGATCCACTTTGCCGTGCGCTGCTCGATCGAATGGATCGCATTGCAGGCGGTGGACTGAAAGATCTGCGCCAGCATGCAGTCGGCGTAGCGCGCGAAAAGATAACGCAGCGTTGGGGATTGGGTCTTGGCGGCATCGAGCTTTGCGACGCGCAGCCGGACGAAGGGGCCGGCGACCTTGACCGTGATGCGCGTGTAGGCCGGCAGATAGCCCAGGCTGACAATGCCGCCGACCGCACCCTCGCGTCCGACCAGAATGGTCTCGACATCGCGGCCGTCCTCGTTCGCCACGAGGAACGACACGAGGCTCGGCCCGCACGGAAAGTGCACGATCTGGACGTCGTCGCCCGGATTGTAGAGCAGGTCGTCCGCCTTGGCGTCCGCGGATTCCAGGAATGGTTCGATGAGCGCGAAATCTCCGGCGCTCAACCGCCGGAGCAGATTGTTGAATGGGCGGCCGTCGCTGACCGCTGCCAGTTGTCGTGTCATGGTCCCCTCGCCGAGCGTCACCGTAGCGCAGGTTCCGGCGCGCTTGTGTTCAAAAGTGCACAGACGTAACGGGTGATTATGTGTTCGGTTCCATCCGGGAACAGGAATGACGGCTTTCGAGCGCCATGACCGGGGTCCCAGCGGACGTATCTCAACCCATCCTCGGACGTGACTCATGAACTCGATCGACCCACCCGGGCCGGCGGCTGCAAGTCCTGCTGATCTGCCAAAATCCGATCTGCCAAGGGATGTTCTGCTGGTCGAAGACGATCCGCTGATCGCAATGGACTCCGCTGAAACCATCACCGGCTTTGGCGTTGCGTCGGTGCGGACCGCGCGCGACGTCGCCGGTGCGCTGAAGCTGATTGCCGAACGTGCGCCGGATTTTGCGCTGCTCGATGTCGGATTGAATCGAGAAAAGAGTTTTGTCGTCGCAGAACAGCTTAGACGGCAGATGATTCCGTTGGCATTCGTCACGGGATATTCCGGACCCGCCAGCATGCCGCCGATGTTCAAGCATTATCCGGTGCTCAGAAAGCCATATCTGCGCGAAGATTTGCTGGCGATATTGCGCAGGTGGCGCGACCCGGTGTAGCGCCGTTCAGGCCACGTGGCTGCGCACCGGCGGCGCGGTGTTTGACGCCATGTCGAGCAGGAACGTCTTGCGGTCCGCCACCGCGTTGTGGAATTGCTCCAGCGCGATGCTGAACGCCGTCAGCGATCCTTCCTCGATCGCGCCGTCCTCGAAACAGTGCAGGGTCTCGCGCATGATCTCGTCGGCTTCGGCCTGCATGCTATCAAGCTCGTCGATCGACGTGGTCTTGCGCGCTGTCGTCAGCATTTCCAGCAACCGCTCGCGCAGGTTGGAATTGGTGACGCGCTCGTCCTTGCGCCAGTAGCTCGCGAACCACGCGCCGGCGGAGCCCAGCGCGGACAGCGCCATCAGGCTGCCCCAGATGTAATCGCTGTACCTGTCGAGGAAGGTTTTTTCTTCGCCGTCGACATAGGCTGCTGCGCCGGGATGCGCGGGAATCGCGGCGTCCTTGTCGGTATCGGGCGTTTCGAGTTTCGCCGTCTGCGGGAATTCACCCTGAATGGTCTGGCGGACCGAGAACAACTGGCGTGTCAGCGCGCCGGCCGTGGCTTCCGACAGGGATTTCCGCGCCACGATGTGATGCGCGAACGTGATGGTATCGATCTTGTCGTCGGGCCGCGCGGGCTTTGTGCCGAACGATCCGGCAGGAATTTCGCCCGACTCATAGACCGGATACTTCTGCGCAATTGCATCCGCCGTTTCCACCGACAGGAAGGTGGGCTCCTTGCCACCCTTCGTCGTGGCGGCGATGGCGTCGGCGGTAATCTTGCTGTTCAGCGGGCCGACGGCGAGAAACGCATCGATCTTTTCATTCTTGATCGCGTCGGCAAAACCCGTCGTGGTGAACTGCACCACCTGGACCTTCTCCGGGTCGACGCCGGATTGCGTCAGGATCACCTTCAGCAGATTGACATTGGCCTGGGTGCGGCCGATCACGCCGATGCGCTTACCGGCAAGCTGCTCGATCTTCTTGATGGCGCCTCTTTTCCCGGGTCCGTTCAGCGCCCACAACACCGCGAAGTTCTTGCGGATGCTGGCGATCGCCTGCGCATCTTTCGGCAGCTCGATATCGCCGCGAATGACGGCGAGGTCGGTCGTGCCCGCGTTCAGGCTCGCCGCACTCGAGGACGTGCCGTCGGTGATGATCGGGCGCAGCCGGATATATTTCCGGTCCCGCGCGAAGATCTGTGAGAGCGACTGGATGACCTTGACGTCATCGCTGTACGGAGGCCCCACGGCGATCCGCAGATGAATGGGGCGATTGAGCCAGTAGGTCGCTCCGCCGACAGCGGCCACGATAGCAAGCACCGCAGCGACCACGATCAGCATGGCCTTCATCTTGTGCGGCCGGGGCGGCGTGGAGCCCGGCGACCGGGGTGCCTCCATAGCCATCGATCGGGTAAACATGTCGCTGAAGCCCATGGGTTACCGCGCCTCCAGGCGTCTGCCGCCATTATATCAGACTGCGGGCCTGTCCGCAGGTTCCATGTTCGGCATGGTTAGCGGCCCGAGAGCGGCTTTTCCGTGACCGGCGGACCCATTGTTGCGGGTATACGTTGGGTAGGCCGAGGCGGGTGCTTAAGGAACCGTAATATTCGGAAATGGGGAGGATCGCATGGTTGAACGGCTATCGGCAGAGGCGCGGCGGGCTGCGCTTGTGAAACTCAAGGGCTGGTCGGATGTCTCCGGGCGCGACGCCATTGCGAAGACGTTCACATTCAGGGATTTCAACGAGGCTTTCGGGTTCATGACCCGCGCCGCGCTGGTGGCCGAAAAAAGCGACCACCATCCGGAATGGCGCAATGTCTACAAGACCGTTGAGGTCGTGCTCTCGACCCACGATGCGGGCGGCGTGACCGCGCGCGACATCGCGCTCGCGGAAGCGATGGACCGGATTGCGGGCTGAGCCGTCATTGCGGGCCAATGGGTCCGGCTTCGCCGGCCCGATGATAAACTCCGCGAAGCAATCCAGAGAACAACCAAGAAAGCTGGATTGCTTCGTCGCAAGGGCTCCTCGCAATGACGTCTTGCGGGGGCGTATGCGGTTCTTATGTGATGCATGCTGGTTGCAGAGCGCAACCGTGAGGAACTGACCATGATCTCCGACGACACGGCGCATTTTGAACGGGCTGAAAAGCTCGCGAAAGATCCCGAGCGCGTGCGCCGGAATTTCTGGCTCAAGCTCAAGCGCGTTGCGACCAAATTGCCGTTCGCCGAGGATTTGCTCGCCGCCTATTACTGCGCGTTCGACCGCGAGACGCCGCGCCATGTGCAGGTCGCGCTGCTGGGCGCGATCGCGTATTTCGTGCTGCCGTTCGACTTCGTGCCCGACATGCTGCCGGTGCTCGGTTTTACCGACGATGCCGCGGTGCTGGCGACGACGATCCGGATGGTGGCGAGCCACATCACGCCGGAGCACCGCGAGGCCGCGCGCAAGGCGATGGCGCGCGGGCTGGAAGACCAAGAAGCGTGATTTAATCGCGAGACGTCATTGCCGGGCTTGACCCGGCAATCCATCCTTTGAAAATTTTCAATAAGAATGATGGATGCGCGGGTCAAGCCCGCGCATGACACGTCTTTGCGTTGAACCTACGGATGCAAAATCACCTTGCCCATGGCCTTGCGCTCGGCAAGCACCTTGAGCGCCTCGGTGGTCTTCTCCAGCGGGAAGGTGCTGTCGACGTGGGATGAAATCTTGCCCTCGGCCGCCCACGTCATCAGCTTCTCGAGCGCGGCGCGGCCCTGCTTCGGCTCGCGCTTCATGTGCGCGCCCCAGAACACGCCGCGAATGTCGCAGCCCTTGAGCAGCGCAAGATTGAGCGGAATCTTCGGAATGTCACCGGCGGCGAAACCGATCACCAGGAAGCGGCCCTTCCAGCCGAGCGAACGCACGCCGATTTCAGCATAGCTGCCGCCGACCGGATCGAACACGATGTCGATGCCCTTCTCGCCGCCGACCCGCTTGAGCGCTTCTTTCAGGTCTTCCTTGGCGTAGTTGATGGTGAGGTCGGCGCCGTGCTTTTTCGTGAATTCGAGTTTCTCGTCGCTTGAGGCGCAGGCGATCACCTTCAGGCCCAGCACCTTGCCGAGTTCGCAGGCCGCAAGGCCGACGCCGCCCGCCGCGCCGAACACCACAAGGGTTTCGCCCGGCTTCGGATCGGCGCGGTCTTCAAGTGCATGAAGCGCGGTGCCGTAGATCACGATGACGCCCGCGGCGCGGTCGAAGTCGAGATTGTCCGGAATCTTCACACACGAACTCGCAGGCAGCGCGATCTTCTGGCGCGCGCCGTTGTGTCCGCACGACGCAGCGATACGATCGCCGGCCTTGAGATCGGTGACGCCCGCGCCGACGCTCTCGACCACGCCGGCGATTTCCGCTGCCGGAGAAAACGGAAACGGCGGCTTGATCTGGTACTTGCCCTGAATCATCAGCAGGTCGAAGAAATTCAGCGCCGCTGCCTTGATCGCGATCACGACTTCGCCGGGACCCGCAACCGGATCGGGAATATCGCTCAGGACGAGATCGTCGGGGCCGCAGTATTCCGAACAGAGAATGGCTTTCATCGAGACACCTGAAGAGTTCGTAGGACGGGATCTTGCTCGACTTCTTGCCGGATTTGGCACGGCGCTACAATCGCAATTGCGGACTGGCGATGATGCTTGCGGGATGTAACTATGTTTGAAACACTGGGCTTTCGGAAAGACACCGCGGTCCGCCGCCCCGGTCTGTGGCCGAGAGGCTCAGGGCGGATGCGGCAAAGCGCAGCGGTGGCGGGTTAACTTTCCAACAAGCCGTTTGGGGTCTATTGCACGTCCCCGCGGAAGTGCGAGCCATCTTGCAGTCACAATATTGAAGGAACCAGTTTTGGTGATGTCCTTGCAGCGAGCGATGGTAATTCTGGTGGCGGCACTGCCGGTTGTCGGCTTTGCAAACTTTGCATCCGCCCAAACTCCGCAATCCAAAGCCGCCAAGCCCGCGCCGAAAGCGGCTGCCCCTGCGAAAGCTGCACCGAAGAGCGCCGCGCCCGCAAAACCCGCACCCGCCGCCGGAAATGCCGAGCCGTCGCTGATCGGCCAGTTCGGCACCTGGGGCGCCTACACCGCGACACCGAACGGCAAGAAAGTGTGCTTCGCGCTCGCCAAGCCATCGTCGTCGAAAACCAATCCGCCGAACCGTCCGCGCGATGCGTCCTACGCATTCATCTCGACCCGCCCTGCCGAGAAGGTGTCGAACGAAGTGTCGATCATGATCGGCTATACGCTGAAGCCGGGCTCCGAAGGTTCGGTCGAAGTCGGCGGCTCGCGCTTTGCGATGTACTCTCAGGGCGACGGGCTCTGGATCAAGAATGCGGCCGAGGAAGACCGGCTGGTGGACGCCCTGCGCAAGGGCGCGGACGCCGTCGTCAAGGGTGTCTCCGCCAAGGGCACCGAGACCATCGACACGTTCCCGCTCAAGGGGTTGGCCCAGGCGCTGGACAAGCTGGCGCAGGAGTGCCGGCGGTAGCCCGGCATACCGCAAAGACGGTCGCAATTGGCCAGTATTGCCTCTATATAGCGGGTCACGGGACCGCGGGTTCCGGTGCAAGCGGCCCTGTGCCGCGGCCATTTTCCCGAGACACGTATCGATATGACCATGACCGAAGCGCCAAGCATTCAGGAATCAGGCGTCCTCGAAAAAACCGCGCTGGAAACCTACGTGCCGCCGGCGAAGCCCTCGCTGGTGGGGCTGTCGCGCGAGGAACTGGCGCAGCGTCTCGGCGAGATCGGGGTGGCGGAAAAGCAGCGCAAGATGCGCGTGCAGCAGCTCTGGCACTGGATGTATGTGCGCGGCGCGCAAAGCTTCGCCGACATGACCAACGTGTCGAAGGATATGCGCGCGGAGCTTGAGCAGCATTTCACCGTCGACCGGCCTGAAGTCGTCGCCGAACAGATCTCCAACGACGGCACCCGCAAGTGGCTTCTGCGTTTGCCGAGCGGTCACGCGTCCGAGCGTCCGCACGAAGTCGAGTGCGTCTACATTCCCGAAACCGATCGCGGTACGCTTTGCGTCTCCTCGCAGGTCGGCTGCACGCTCAACTGTTCGTTCTGTCACACCGGCACCCAGCGTCTGGTGCGCAATCTCACCGCCGGCGAGATCGTCGGACAGGTCATGGTGGCGCGCGATCGCCTCAATGACTGGATCGACCGTGAGACGCCGAACGGCAACCGCCTCGTCACCAACGTGGTGATGATGGGCATGGGTGAGCCGCTGTACAATTTCGACGCCGTGCGCGATGCGCTGCTGATCGTCTCCGACAACGAAGGCATCGGCATTTCCCGCCGCCGCATCACGCTGTCGACCTCGGGCGTGGTGCCGAACATCGCGCGCACCGGCGACGAGATCGGCGTCATGCTCGCGATTTCGCTGCATGCGGTGCGCGACGAACTGCGCAACGAACTGGTGCCGCTGAACAAGAAGTATCCGATCAAGGAACTGCTGGACGCCTGCCGTGCCTATCCCGGCTCATCGAACTCGCGCCGCATCACGTTCGAGTATGTGATGCTGAAGGGCGTCAACGATTCGCTGGATGACGCCAAGCTGCTGGTGAAATTGCTGAAAGGCATTCCGGCCAAGATCAATCTCATTCCGTTCAATCCGTGGCCGGGCACCAGGTATGAATGCTCGGACTGGGAGCAGATCGAAAAATTCTCCGAGTATGTTTTCAACGCGGGCTATTCGTCGCCGGTGCGCACCCCGCGCGGCCGCGACATCCTCGCCGCCTGCGGACAGCTCAAGTCCGAGACCGAGAAACTGTCCGCACGCGAACGTCAGGCGCTGCGCGCCATGGCAATGACGGATTGATAATCAGGCTGCAACGGCCCCGATGTTCTCCCTCTCCCCGATGGGGAGAGGGTTGGGGTGAGGGGCTCTAAATGTCAGACGTAAGATCCGAACCCCCTCACCCGGCGCTACGCGCCGACCTCTCCCCCAAGGGGAGAGGTGGCAAACAAACCTTGCATCGCTCTCGGCGGGAAGGACGAGATTCATGGCAGTGATCGGGCGGCTGTTCGCGATCTTCTTCGGGTTTCTCGCCGCGTGCTTCGTGGCGGGCGCGGTGGTGATCTACGCGATCTTCTTTCCGGAGATGAGCGACGTATCGCTCGATTTCGATCAGGGCGCGATCAATCTCATTCTCGGATTCGGCTTCATCCTTGTCAGCGGATTCGCGCTGATGCCGGCCCTGATCATGGCGCTGGTCACCGAAGCGTTTTCGATCCGGCACATTCTTGCCTACGCTGTCGCAGGCGGCCTCGCGGGCCTGTGCTGCTATCTCGCCTTCATCCCGTTCGACACCGTGAACATGACCTTCAACGGCATCATCCGCCGGCATCTCGAAGTGATGGTCGGCGCGGGGATTCTCGGCGGCGTGATCTACTGGATGATCGCTGGCCGCAATGCCGGCGCGTGGCGCACGTCGCCGCCGGCTCCGCCACCGTTGCCGCCCCTGCCGCGGTAAGCCGGCTTCGTTCGTCATTGCGAGGAGCGCTTGCGACGAAGCAATCCATTCTCCTTAAAGGTGGATTGCTTCGCTTCGCTCGCAATGACGGGAATTATTTCTTCGCCCAGCGCAGCGCCTGCTCGAGGCGATCGTTGCCCCAGAACAGTTCACCGTCCTGCGTGGTGAATGTCGGCGCACCGAAGACCTCGCGCCTCTGGGCTTCCGCCGTCAGCTCGCGCAGCTCGGTCTTGATCTCGTCGGCCTGCGCGCTGGCGAAGGTCGCATCCACCGGCACTTTCAGTTTTGTCAGGATATCGGCGATCACGGTTGGCTCGGAGATGACGCGGTTCTCGGCGTATTCGGCGTGAAACACCGCGCGGCTGAAATCCTCGCCCCAGGTGTCTTTCAATCCCACCAGTGCGACCCGGCTCGCCAGCACCGCCGATTGCGGAAATACACTCGGCCACTGAAAGCCGACGCCGATCTCGTCCGCGCTGCGCTTCACGTCGCGGATCATGTGCTTGCCGCGCAACGGAAACAGATTGAACGGCGAATCCGTCATGCCTTGAGTCGCGAAAATCGGCCCGAGCAGAAACGGCCGCCACCGCACCTGAACACCTGCGGCATCGGCCAGCGGCGCGATGCGTGTCGCGGACAGGAACGAATAGACCGAGGCGAAATCGAACCAGAAATCCAGAACGGGCTTGGGCATGGTCCTGGGAGGCTCCCGCTTTGAAGGCATGTTTTTGCCGTGCTGTTTTAGAGCTTAACACGGATCGGGAAAGGCCGCCGGAATGCGGCGTGTGGCCACTTTTATTCCCCTGCCGGCTCGGCTAAACCCCCCGCCATGAACCGGACCGGACTCTACATCGCGCTCGCGATCTCGGTGGTTTTCGGATTGCTGTTCGGCCTCTATCCCGAACTCGATCTGAAAGTTGCCGCATTCTTCTACGACGCGACGACCAAAAGCTTTCCGCTGAAATCCAGCACGTGGGCCGCGATCGCCCGCGACGGCGCGATGTGGATTGCGTGGGGTCTGGTGATGCCCGCGCTGGTGTCGCTGGTCGTCAAGCTGATCCGTCCGGTGAAGCCGCTGATGATCTCCGGCCGCGCCATGGTGTTTCTGATCGTGACGATGTTGCTCTCGGCGATCGTGCTGTCGAACATCGTGTTCAAGGGCTACTGGGGCCGTCCGCGTCCGGTGGTGGTGACGGAGTTCAACGGGCCGCTTGAATTCAAGGCGTGGTGGGACCCGCGCGGTGCATGCCCGAAGAACTGTTCGTTCTTCTCCGGTGAGGGCGCGACTGCATTCTGGACCTATGCGCCCGCCGCGCTGACGCCGCCGCAGTGGCGTCCGCTGGCCTATGTCGCGGCCACTGCGTTCGGTGTGTTCACCGGCGGTCTTCGCATGTCCTTTGGCGGCCACTTTCTGACCGACGTGCTGTTCTCCGGCACGGTTTCGTTCATCGTGATCTGGCTGGCTTATGCCTTCATCTACCGCTGGCCGTCGACGCGGCTGACCGACTACGGCATCGACGCGTGGCTGACGCGCTTCGCATGGCCGGGCTATCGCTGGCGGCAGAAGCGCCTCGGCCGCGACGTCGGCGAGACCCCGCGCATCAGGCCGGGTGCGGAGACCGCTGCGGACGGCGGAGCGCCTGTTCTGCGGCCCTAGCGGAGCGTCAGAGGCCGGTCAAGCGTGATGCTCCCTGAGTGTCATTGCCGGGCTTGACCCGGCAATCCATCTTTTTGAATAAGTTCACGTTTTGATGGATCACCGGGTCAAGCCCGGTGATGACGATTGTGTTTGTTGAGGCCCTGTGCCTCATCTTCCCATCGTCCGCCAATCTTTCTATAGAAAGCCGGTCTGGTGAGGCTTGCCAGCCGTGCATCCAAACCGCCCAAATGAAATCTCCCGAAGGGAAGTCCCATGAGTACGATTCTGAAAAACCTTCCCAAGGGGGAAAATGTCGGCATCGCTTTCTCCGGCGGGCTCGATACCAGCGCCGCGCTGCTCTGGATGAAGCAGAAGGGCGCGCGCGTCTTCGCCTACACCGCCAATCTGGGCCAGCCGGACGAGGCCGACTACGACGAGATCCCGCGCAAGGCGATGGAGTTCGGCGCCGAGAAAGCGCGCCTCGTCGATTGCCGCACGCAACTGGTTCACGAAGGCATCGCCGCGATTCAATCGGGTGCGTTCCACGTCTCGACCGGCGGCATCGCGTATTTCAACACCACGCCGCTCGGCCGTGCCGTCACCGGCACGATGCTCGTCTCCGCGATGAAGGAAGACGGCGTCAACATCTGGGGCGACGGCTCGACCTACAAGGGCAACGATATCGAGCGGTTCTACCGCTACGGACTGCTGACCAATCCGGACCTCAAGATCTACAAGCCATGGCTCGACCAGCAGTTCATCGACGAACTGGGCGGGCGGGCGGAAATGTCGGCCTTCATGAAGGCCGCCGGCTTCGCCTACAAGATGAGCGCGGAGAAGGCGTACTCGACCGACAGCAATCTGCTCGGTGCGACGCACGAGGCCAAGGATCTCGAACATCTCGACAGCGGCATCACAATCGTCAATCCGATCATGGGCGTTCCGTTCTGGCGGGACGACTGCGCGGTCCAGGCGGAGAAAGTTTCGGTGCGCTTTGTGGAAGGCCAGCCGGTGGCGTTGAACGGCAAGACGTTCACTGACGCTGTCGCGCTGTTCTATGAGGCCAATGCCATCGGCGGGCGTCATGGTCTCGGCATGAGCGACCAGATCGAGAACCGCATCATCGAGGCGAAGAGCCGCGGCATCTACGAGGCGCCGGGCATGGCGCTGCTCCACATCGCCTATGAGCGTCTCGTCACCGGCATCCACAACGAAGACACCATCGAGCAATACCGGATCAGCGGCATGCGGCTTGGCCGGTTGCTGTATCAGGGGCGGTGGTTCGATTCGCAGGCCCTGATGCTGCGCGAAACCGCGCAGCGCTGGGTGGCGCGCGCGATCACCGGCGAGGTGACGCTCGAACTGCGCCGCGGCAACGACTACTCGATCCTGAACACCGAAAGTCCGAACCTCACCTATGCGCCGGAACGGCTCAGCATGGAGAAGGTCGAGGATGCGGCGTTCACGCCGGGCGACCGCATCGGCCAGTTGACCATGCGCAACCTCGATATTTCCGACACGCGCCGCAAGCTCGATCTCTACACCAGGACCGGCCTGCTCTCGGCCGGCGAGGGCTCGAATATTCCGAAGCTCGACAGCGACAAGAGCTGAGACGCAGCTCATCTGCATGAATTTTGCGAGGGCGGGCCGTTCGGTCCGCCTTTTCATTTTGCCGCACCCTGTAGTCAAGCCGTCATCTTGCGCTCATAATTTCCGCGCTCGCGCGCCCGACCCTCACGTGGACATCGTTATGAGACATCTGATTATCGCGGCTGTCGCCGCAGTGGCCTGCAACACCGGCGCAATCGCGCAAACGATCTATCCGATCAACCGCGCGGACATCCTGTCGGGTGCGCGGTTCGATCTGAAGGTGGAGTTCGCCGCGAAAGTGGATCAGGACAAGGTGCGCGTCACCATCAACGGTCAGGATGCGGCGGCGGCGCTCAAGGCTTCGCCCAATTTTATCGAGCGCGAAGACAACAAGGACCAGTCGGCGCTGGTGCTGCGCGGCGCAACGCTGGATACGCCTGGCGCGTACACCGTGGTTGCGAGCGATGGCGTCAATTCCCGCACCGTGACCTGGAATGTGTTCGGCACCGGCGCGCGCAAGGCGAAGAACGTGATCCTCTTTATCGGCGACGGCCTGTCGCCGGCGCATCGCGTGGCTGCACGGTTGCTGGCGAAGGGCATCTCGCAGGGCAAGAGCCTCGGCAAGCTCGCCATGGACGACATGCCGCAGATGGCGCTGGTGGCGACGGCAGGCTCGGACTCGATCATCACAGACTCGGCCAATGCGGCCAGCGCATTCGCCACCGGTCACAAGGCGGTGGTCAATGCCATGGGTGTCTATGCCGACCGGACAGCTAGTCCGTTCGACGATCCGCGTGTGGAAACCATCACCAGCCTCGCGCGGCGCAAGCTCGATCTGGCCATCGGCATCGTCACCAACACCGAAGTCGAGGATGCGACCCCCGCTGCGATGGTCGCGCACACGCGCCGCCGCAACACCTATAACGACATTGTCGAACAGTTCTTTGCGGCAGGTCCTGACGTGCTGATGGGCGGCGGGCTTGCGAATTTCCTGCCGAAGGGCGCTCCGGGTTCGAAGCGCGCGGACGAGACCGACTATGTCGCAAGATTCAAGGAGGCCGGCTACGCCTATGCGGCGACCGCCACCGAACTCGCCGCGGCGGCGAACAACGCCGATACGCGCAAGCTGCTCGGCCTGTTTGCGCTGGGCAACATGGACGGCGTGCTGGATCGCAAATTCCTCAAGGGCGGCGGCGTTGCGAAATCGCCGGACCAGCCCGACCTGACGCAGCAGATGCAGGCCGCGCTCGATATCCTGTCGAAGAACGGCAACGGCTTCTTCCTGATGGTGGAGTCCGGGCTGATCGACAAGTATGCCCACGCGCTCGATTTCGATCGCGCGGTCTACGACACGATCATGCTCGACAATGCGGTGCGGCTTGCACGCGAGTGGTCGGCGAAGCGCGGCGACGACACGCTGATCCTCGTGGTTGCCGACCACAATCATCCCAATGCGCTGGTCGGCACCATCAACGACGACATGTCCACGCTGCCGAACGCGCCGCTGCGCGAGCGGGTCGGCGTCTACGACAAGGCGGGCTTCCCGAACTATCCCGCGCCGGATGCGGAGGGTTATCCGGCGCGGATCGATGTCAGCCGGCGTCTGGCGATCTTCTCCGCCAGCCTGCCCGATCACTACGAGACGTTGCGCCCGAAGCTCGATCATCCCAACGAGCCGACCGTGAAGGGCGACGAGGCCAATACGTTCAAGGCCAACGACAAGCACAAGGAGTTGCCCGGCGCGATGCTGCGCCTCGGCAATCTTCCGGCGATGATGGGCGCCAGCGTTCACTCCGGCGAGGACGTCATTCTCACAGCGACGGGTCCGGGCAGCGAGCGTGTGCGCGGCTCGATGGACAACACCGAGGTCTTTCGCGTGATTGCCGATGCGCTGGGGCTTGGGCAACCGAAACAGTAAACATGCACCACAAACAAAAACGGCCGGGATTTCTCCCGGCCGTTTTCATTTTCAGATCCCTGTCTCAGCGGCCGCCCGGTCCGACGCCCGGAGGAGGCGCCGGCAGCGAGGCCTGACCGCCATTGAGCAGCGGCGTGATGTTGCGGATGGTGACGCGGCGGTTGCGCCGCTCCGGTCCGTCCGTCGGCACCTTCAGGTACTGCTCGCCGTAGCCCTGCGACGTGAGGTTTTCCGCAGGCACGTTGAACTGCTGGGTCAGCAGTGTGGCCGCCGATTCAGCGCGGCGATCCGACAGCGACAGGTTGTCAACATCGCTTCCGACCGCGTCGGTATGTCCTTCGATCAGGAACACCGTCTGCGGATTGCGCTGGATCGCGCGGTTGATGCCGTCGGCGATGGCCTGCAGCTTCGCAGCCTGATCCGGCGGAATTTCCCACGACCCCGTCTCGAAGTTGATGCTGTCGACATCGATGCTCGGCATGCGCTGACGCACCGACGGGCTGTAGCGGATTTCATCGAGCGAGTACGGCCGTTCGATGCGCTCCACGGGAGGCGCTATCAGCGTGTCGTAGATCAGCTCGGGCGGCGCATCTTCCGCCTCGACGATGTAGCGGTTCTCCGGAATGCGAAGGACCGGCGGCGGCAGTGAGACGAAGTAGCCGCCGATGGCGCCGGCAACCACACCGGCGGCGAGGCCGGCGCCGAAGCCGGGTCCGCGCCGGTTGTCGATGATGATCACCTCGCGGCCGCGTTCGTCGCGGCGGATGCGCCTGAGCAACCTGCCGTCGCGGTCGTTGACCGTGATGATCTGCGTGCCGTCGGGCCGCACCACGACGGTGCGGGTATCGTTGCCGTCACGTGTCACGCGCACATCGCGCGCGCCGTAGCGGAAACGATCGACGTCGTTGTGACGGACGAAGGACTGTCCGTTCGGATCCTGAACGATGACGCGTCCCGGCTCGCGGATGATGGTGCGTCCGCCTTCCGTGGTCTGCTGACGCTGGCTGCGGAAGTCATCGATACGTCCGACCGGACGCGTGCCCGGCTGCTGGACCGGAATCGGCGTGGCCTGAACCGCGGGGGCCGGCGGCAGCGGTGCGGCAACGGGGGCCGTCGCCGGTGCTGTAGGCGTGCCGGGGGGAAGACCCGGAGGCGGGCCCTGACGCTGGCCGCGGCGATCACCGAAGCCCGGTTGTCCCGGCGCTGGCGGTGTCGCGCCGGGCGCTGCTCCCGGCGCCGCAGGAGGCGTTGCACCCGGAGTTGTCGGAGGCGTCGCTCCTGGAGCCGGAGGAGTCGTTGCACCCGGCGGGGTCGCAGGCGTTGGCGCAGCGCCATTTGGTGCAGGCGGACGCGCGCCGTCAGGACGCGGTGGTGTCACATCACGCACGCCAGGCGCGACCGGAGGCGCACCCGGTGGACGCTGTTGCGCGGGCGCGGCCGATGGCGCACCGGCCGGCGGTGTTGCTCCGCCCGAAGGTGCGGCGCCTGGAGCTGGCGGCGGAGGTGTTGCCGGGCGTGCAGCGGGAGGAGCTGCCGGTGCAGGTGGTGGTGTCGGAGCGGCCTTCGGAGCTGCTGCTGGTGGAGCAGGTGGCGGTGGCGGAGGTGCCTTGGGCGCAGCAGCCGGTGGCTGCGGAGGCGCAGCCTTGGGTGCAGCCGGAGGAGGAGGCGGCGGTGGAGCTGCTTTCGGAGGTGCGGGTGGTGGAGGCGGAGCTGCCTTCGGTGGAGCGGGCGGCGGCGGAGGCGCAGCGCGCGGCGGTGCCGGCGGCGGAGGAGGAGCGGCTCGTGGCGGAGCGGGTGGCGGAGGCGGTGCAGCCCTCGGCGGGGCAGGCGGCGGTGCCGGTGCAGCTTTTGGAGGCGCGGGCGGAGCTGCCTTCGGCGGAGCCTTCGGTGCGTTCGGATCGGCCGGCGCGGGTGCGGCTTGTGCGATGACGATCGACGACGTCTCGGCATGAGCCGGGATGTGCGAAAGCTGAATCGCAGCGATCGCTGTTGTCGTCATCAGAATAAGTCGAATGTTCTTCATGAGGCCTCTGGGGTGTGAAGAAAGTGAAGCAGCGATGAAGCTGCCGCCCGTCGCAACGAAGTGAGTAACGAACAGTGATGAGTGATTAGGCGGTAATGTGGCGAAGCCAGAACGCTTGGAACTATTTCACATCGCACGGCGAATCGGCTCGCCGAGAATGAATGGACGTTAAGATACGCTTCGAATCTATCGCTGCAAAATGCGGATCTGCCAAGCACAGTTGCGCTGCACCACAAGCTGTGCCGCAGATCATCGCTGCGGCGTTTTCACCGGCGCCTCGTCCGGCGCGTCGGGAGGAAGCTCGCGCGGCGCATCCGGCTCGACCGGATCATGCATCGGCGGCGGGACTTCGGGGCGCGGATTGCCGGGCGGACTTTCCACCGGCGGCTCGGTGGGCATCCCCGGCGTCGCGGGCGGAATCTCCTGCGGCTCGCCGGGGATCTGAGAAAATCGTTTTGTCACATTGCGACCTTGCGGTTTTCGCCGATGTCGGGACGGCTGCCTGTCGCGGCGGCGACCGCCATCTTGATCGAACTGATCACCTTGCCGGGCGTATCCCAGTATTCGGCCTCCGTCGGGACGACTTTCAGCACGCAGACATTCGGATCGTCAGGGGAATCCCACCACGCTTTCGCCCACGCGCTCCATAACTCCTTGATCTTGGCGCGATCGCTGGAGACCGAAGCTTCACCTGAAATGGATACATACTTGTGGTCGCTGGCGTCGGCGAAGGCGAGGCACACGGTCGGGAATTTCCTGATGTCCTCGTCCTTGTGGTGACGTTTGTCCGCCAGAAAATAGAACGCGTTCTCGTCGCGCGCGATATGCGCGCTCATCGGACGCGCATGCGGGTTTCTGCCGTCCCATGTCGCCAGCATGGCAACCGAAATTTTCTCCGCAAGATCCCATACGCGGGCCGTGTCGTCTGTCGCTGCCATTCCTGAAACTCCCTGACTCGCAAGCTGTTCAGCGGAGGCAACGAACGGAGCAAAGCTATGTTCCGTTGCGGACAATGCGACGACAGCGGGTTCCCGCGTATTGACAGCGAGCGGTGAAGCCACGGAGATAGAGGGAACAGATATTCGGGGGACTTTCGATGCCGCTCGCCTATTGGTGCATTCTGATCGCCGCGCTGATGCCGTATGCGCTGGGCAAATACGCCAGGTTCGGGGTCGAGAGCGACAACCGCTATCCGCGCGAGGACTACGACAATCTGCCGCCGAAGAAGCGGCGGGCCTATGCCGCGCATCAGAATGCGCTCGAAACGTTTCCGTTCTTCGCGGTCTCGGTGGTGATTGCGCTGACCATGGGCGCGCCGGTCTATACCGTGAATGTGCTCGCGGTGCTCTATATCGTGCTGCGGATCGCACACGCGCTGCTGTACATCTTCAACAAGCCCACCGCGCGCTCGATGGTATTCGCCGTCGCGATGGCGGTCAGTGTCGCGATCTTCGTGTTGCCCGCGTTCAAATAGGAAGCGAAGCCATCCGTGCTTTGAAACAGCAGTAACGGGATTGCTTCGCCGCAAGCGCTCCTCGCAATGAGGTGTGATTGTGGCTATTGCTTCCGCACCAGCAGCGTATTGCTGCGCGTCTTGCCGGCGATGCCATAGCCGAGGCCGGTCATGTCCTTGATGCAGTCGTGCAGCCAGTCCTTGTGCTCGAGATGTTCGATGGCGACCGCGCGCGGCCAGAGCGACTCGGGCGCCTCGCGGAAGAACGGCGTCAGCACACGGTCTTCATAGCCTTCCACGTCGATCTTGAGCGCGTCGACATGCGTGACACCGGCGTCACGCAGGATCGTCAGCAGCCGATGCGCCGGCACGGTGATGCCGCCGGTGGTGGAGATGTGACTGGCACCGAGATTGTCGCCATCGGTCTCGATCATCAGCTCGCCTTCGGTGTCACCCGCAGCGGCCTTGACCAGCGTGAGGTTTGTCAGCTTCGAGGCGGCGGCATTGAAGGCAAGACGAGCGTTTGACACCGGATGCGGCTCGATGGCGATGACGCGGCCGCGCTCGCCGACATGCTTTGCCAGCGCCACCGCGTAGGTGCCGACATTGGCGCCGACATCGACGAAGGTGCCGCCCGGTGGCGCGTGCTCGCGCAGAAAATCCAGCTCCGGCAGATTGTAGTCCGGGTTGAACAGCGCGCCGCGTTCGGTGCCGCTCGCCAGATGATGCAGCCGGAACGATGCGCCCTGATAGGTCGCATCGATTGGGCCTGAGCCGCACAGATGCACGAGGCGCGACAGCCAGGGCCGGAATGCGCCGCGCTTGAGGCCGGAGCCGTGTGCGGCGGCGATCACCGCGCGCTGCAGGGCATTGGGGGCGTAAGCGCCGAAGGGCTTCTGGTCGTCGGGCGAGCTGTTCATGGGCCTGTCATCGCGCACCTGCTCCGCCGTTTCAAGGCCGGCGCGGGGCGATGATCGGGGCCATCCGGGCATCCGGCCGCTATTCCAGGCTTTTCAGGAACGACATCAGATCGTTGATCTGATCGGGCTCGAGGGTAAACATCGGCATGGTGGGATGGCCGGTATCGATGCCTTCGGCGAGCGCCTCGGCCAGCGTGTCGAGCGGATACTTAGTGTGCAGTGTCCGGAACGGCGGCGCGATGGCCAGCGGACTGGGCGAATGGCGGTCGATCGAATGACAGCGTGCGCAATTGGTTTGCGCGTAGGTCCGCCCGCGCAGTTCGGCGGCCGAGATCGCCTTTGCCGGGTTCATGGCCGAACTCGCCATGGCAAGAGTGAACAGGGCAAAGCCCAAAATCAGGGAGACATGCATGCACCCATGGTGCCGCATCTCGGCGAGAATGCGTTGACCTGCATCAACCGAGAAGCGCCGGATCAAAAATTCTATCCGCGATCCTGCAGATACCGCTCGAACCGGCTGGCCGCCTGTCCATCGGCCCTGATTCCGGGGTCGATGGTGTACAATTCCTGAGCCCGTCCGATGCCGCGCAGCGCATAGCGCCCGGTCGAGACGAAGTGTCCATTGCCGGGCGCGTCGAGGCCGTCAAAAAAAGCCGAGGACACCAGCAGTTCCCGTTCGACGGAGCGGCACATCGAGGCGATGCGGCTGACCTCGTTGACTGCGGGACCGACCACGGTGAAGTCGAGCCGCTCTTCGCTGCCGATGTTGCCGTAGAACACCTCGCCGACATGCAGGCCGACATAGGCCGAGGTCACCGGCCTGTTTTCAGACGCGCGCCGCTTGTTGAGGACCTGAATGTTCTTTCTGAACTGGTTCTCCGCACGCAATGCCGCGCGCCGCGCCGCGCCCATGTCGTCCTCATTGAAGATCGCCAGCACGCCGTCGCCGATCAGTTTGAGAACGTCGCCGCCCTCGTCATGGATCGCGCCGATTGCAGCGTCGGCATAGTCGTTGAGAAACGGAATGAACTCGGCGGGGTCCATCCCTTCGCCGATGCGGGTCGAGCCTCGCAGGTCCGAAAACCACAGCACCGCGTTGATGCGGTCGGCGACGCCGCGGGAAATGCGTCCGCTCAGCACACGCTCGGCGGCATCGCGGCCGAGATAGACATGTCCGATGGTGCGGGCGATGCGGGCATGCGCGGCCGACTTCACCGCCAGCCCGAGCAGCGGCACGAGATCGCGCATCGCGCCAAGCGCGTCCTCATCGAACCCGTTCTCGCGGCGCATGCACCAGAGCGAATAGACGCAGTCCATTTCGCCGATGATTCCGGCATCGCCGAACCGGTGAATGAACGTCGCGAAGTGCTTGTGGCCGTCGCCAACAAGCTTCGTCGTCATCCTGAAATGCTCGTCATTGTCGTCGATGCAGAGCTCGTTCTGGCCGTTCTGAAGCATGGTGTAGAACGGCGAGCGCCGCCAGTTCTCGGCAGCTTCGCCTTCGCTGGTCGACTGGTATTCGAACAGATCGCTCTCGTTCGATTCGACGTCGCTCCAGCGAAAGCCCCGGCCTTCAAAAACCGGATGGAGAGTGTCGATGAACACGATGCCGCGCGACAGCTCCAGCCCTGCGGCCCTGCTGCGCTCACAGAAGCCGCGGACAAGGTCTGTTTCAGCAACGCCGGCGAGACCCGCGCCGGTCAGCCATTTCATGATTTCGAGCCGTGACGATACGTCCATACGGATTCATCGCGCGGGATTGGCGTTGTTTCAAGGCAATATCCGGCGAAAGGCGCTACTTTGCCGCGCCCTTGGTGCTCTTGATCAGATTGCTGCGCAGCGCGACCACGGCCTTTTGCAGTTTTGCGAAATCGTCGGGGGCCAGCGCCGATTCCTTCACCAGATTCATCGGCAGGGCTTTCTCCCGCAGACGGCGGCCGGCATCGGTCAGGCTAATCAGGACCTGGCGCTCGTCCCTGGGATCGCGCTGGCGGCGGACATAACCCATCGCTTCGAGATTCTTCAGGATCGGCGTCAGCGTGTTGGATTCCAGAAACAGCTTCTCGCCGAGACTGCTGACGGTCTGGTTGTCGTCTTCCCACAAGGCGACGACTGCAATGTATTGCGTATAGGTCAGGCCAAGCTCGTCGAGGATCGGCTTGTAGGCCCGCCCGTAGGCGAGGTTGGCCGAATAGATCGCAAAGCACAGGAAATCCTGCAGCCTCGGGTCCGGCTTTGGATCGGCTTTCGGGGCTGCGGCTCTGGAAGCCGCCTGTTTGGCTTTTGCGACGGTCATGGCCGGTCTCCTGGACACGGGAACGTGATCCTTCGGACCCATATATATCGGATGCGATTAAATCGGAAGGGTTGACTTCGAGGCCGGGTGGGATATTTACACCGCATCCGATTAGATCGGATACGATCTATCAACACCTCAACCGAAGGACCTAGCCATGACGACCCAGATCGACCAGGTGCTCTACACCGGCAAGACCCACACCACCGGCGGCCGCGACGGCGCTGCCCGTTCGGCCGACGGCCAGCTTGACCTCAAGCTGTCGCCTCCCGGCTCCAACCGCCCCGGCACCAATCCCGAGCAGCTTTTCGCGGCGGGCTGGTCGGCCTGTTTCATCGGCGCGATGAACCGCGCGGCCGGCGGCCTCAAGGTCAAGCTGCCTGCCGATCTCGCTGTCGATGCCGAGGTCGATCTCGGCAAGACGGGAGAAGAGTTTTTCCTGCAGGCGCGGCTCAATGTCAGCCTGCCGGGTCTCGATCGGGAGGTCGCCCGCGCGGTGGTGGATGGCGCTCATCAGATTTGCCCATACTCCAAGCTCACGCGCGGCAACATCAACGTCGAACTGAATCTGGTCTGAACCGGACCGTCACATCATCGGAGCGGCCCGCCCGCGCGACCGGCGGGCCACTCCGGCGAAAAGCCATCATTGACCGCTTCACTCAGACAGCGATGTAACAGGAGACTTCCATGTCCGGCCTCGTCAACGCGAACCGACGCAATTTCCTTCAGGCCGCAGGCACCGGCGCAGCCGCACTCGCCGCATCAAGGCTTGGATTGATCCAGTCCGCCCACGCACAAGCCGTAGCGGCGTCCACCTCGTCCGCTTCTTCGGCGCCGATGGGACCGATCAGGCAGATCAACACCGGGACATTGAACACCGGCTACTTCGAAGCCGGTCCCGCCACCGGCCCTGTCGTGATGCTTCTTCACGGCTGGCCCTACGACATTCACAGCTTCGCGGAGGTCGCACCGCTGCTGGCGGCGAAGGGCTACCGCGTCATCGTTCCGCATCTGCGCGGCTACGGCACCACCACGTTTCTCTCCGCCGACACGCCGCGCAACGGCCAGCAGGCGGTGCTGGCGATGGACATCATTGAGTTGATGAATGCGCTCAGGATCGAGAAAGCCGTTGTCGCCGGCTATGACTGGGGCGCACGCACCGCCAACATCCTCGCGGCGCTCTGGCCGGAGCGGGTCAAGGCGATGGTGTCTGTCAGCGGCTACCTGATCGGCTCTCGCGAGGTGAACAAGAAGCCGCTGCCGCCGAAGGCTGAACTGCTGTGGTGGTACCAGTTCTACTTCACTACGGAACGCGGCCGCCTCGGCTATCAGCAATACACGCATGACTTCGCCAAATTGATCTGGCAACTCGCCTCGCCGAAATGGAATTTTAGCGACGAGACCTTCGCGCGCAGCGCCAGGTCGCTGGACAATCCCGATCATGTCGCGATCTCGATCCATAACTATCGCTGGCGGCTCGGCCTTGCGGAGGGCGAAGCGAAGTACGACGATCTGGAAAAGCGGCTGGAGCAGGGGCCGGTGATCGCCGTGCCGACCATCACCATCGAAGGCGACGCCAACGGCGCGCCGCATCCCGAACCCGCAGCCTATGCGAAGAAATTCACCGGCAAGTATCAGCACCGGCTGCTGACCGGCGGCGTCGGCCACAATCCGCCGCAGGAAGCGCCGAAGGACTTTGCGCAAGCGGTGATCGATGTTGATGGGTTTTGATCGGCGTTATCGCATGTGAAAGGAGAGCTGCCTGACCGGCTGTCCGGACAGGCCGCTTTTCCTCAGCAATGATGCGGCGGCTTCTGCTCAATCCAGTTTCGCCAATGAACCTTTCAGCGTTTCGAGACGCTGGATGACGGCGGCCTTTACCGACTGATGAATCGCGCCCGGAAAACCTTTAGGCAATTCGTTTTCCACCCGATCCAGTGCCTCGGCGGCGCCGGCGATCATGGTCTCAACGCAGTTGCGCATCACGGATTTCGGCAGGTCTGCGGCTTCTCCCGTCTGCACGAAATGACGTCCGGCGATCTCGTCGATCCGGTAGTGGCGCTTGTTGCCGACGGACATCGCAAGCTTCATCTGCTTGCGCTGAATCTGACCGGAATAGAGGCTGGGCTGCGCCGTCAGGATATCGTAGAGCGGCGTCAGGCGGTAACGCCCGCCCGGGCCGAGAAAGATGCTGAAGTTCTTGGCGTGCCCGTCGGTGGCGCCGATCAGCCAGAACAGGATCTGCGCCTTGAAAAGTGTGGCGCGATCGGCGGCGGAATCGTCGCTGCCCTTGAGCAGATCGAGCAGGGCGGTAAGGTCCGGGCCTCCATCGCTCTGGTATTTTCGGGTCGGAGGAACAGACAGCGCCTGACAGCAATCTTCCTGCGGCAAGCGGAGCAGCCGTCCATCGCTCGTCCAACGCCGGTCGAAGCGTTCGATCACGAGAGCCTTTTTTCCGCCGAATGTTTCGATCGTCGCTTTGTTAACATCGAGGCCGAACGCGGCTGCCAGCCTGAGGCAGTAGAATTCGTTCTCGACACTGTTGGAGAGATCGATGCCGTTGGGTAACTCGCCTATCTGCGGCTTCAGGATGTGGGTGGTGGGTGTGGTGCCGTGCGGCTTGAGCCATTTTCCTTCGTGATAGAGCAGCGCGGTCTTTTCCTGCGCGCCGGCAACGGAAATCCGGAAGTCGTCGTCGCGGGAAAGGCCGAGTGGTGCCTGAACGAGCCCCTTCAGCAGCTTCTCGATGGCACTATCATCTACGTGTTCGCCGGTGAGGTTGGCGCCGGGCTTTGCGGAATCCAGTTCGTCGTCGCTCGCGACGAACTGCAGCGCGCCGACGCAATCATGGCCGATGGCGGCGAGCAGGCTGTAGGCATCCATTCCGGCCGCGCCGACTTTTTCGGCGACGCGTTTGCGGATGGCATCTGAATCCGGCAGCAGGTTGTCGAACACGGCGGCGACTCTCGCGCCGCGAAAGCTGTCCTCGCGCAATTGCATGGAGAGTGAGATCGGCAGCGCATGCTCCCAGTTCAGCCAGCTTTGGCTGTACTGGAACCTGATTGCACCGCTCGCGTCCTTGCGAAGATCACCGACGAGGCGATTGTTGAGCAGGACGCGCAACGGCTGATGACCGGGACGCCGAGGCATCAGAAAATATCCTCAATGTCCAACTCGCTGTCCTTGCCGCGCGGGGAAACCCGGAATTCGAGATCAAGCGCGGCCAGAATGGACAGCAGGGTTTCCAGCTTGGCCGCGGGATGGCCCATCTCGATCAGCGAAATGGTCTCCTGACGGAGGTCGGCGAGGTCGCCGAGCTGCGACTGGTTCAACCCGCGCTTTCTGCGGGCGCGGCGAATCAGATTGCCAAGCTGACTAGGGGTGCGCGCGACATCGGTCATGATCATCCTCCGCCCAGCATTATGCGCCAAATCCGATAATTCATTAATATGCGAATTAGCACATAAGTATGATTTATGCGTTAATTAGCATAAAATGGAATTATGTGATGTGGCGCATAAACAAGAGAGAAATCCGCGCGGCGCATCCTGACTGGTACTGAATTCCGTGGATTGGTTTCCCAAAAAGCAAGACGCCCGCTTCGGAAAGCGGGCGTTTGTACTTCAGCGCAGAAAGGCTCCAGGCTTCAAACCTGCCGCTCGACCATCTTCGCCTTGAGATCGGCGATGGCTTCCGACGGATTGAGGCCCTTCGGGCACGCCTTGGCGCAGTTCATGATGGTGTGGCAGCGATAGAGCCGGAACGGATCTTCCAGATTGTCGAGGCGTTCGCCGGTGGCCTCGTCGCGCGAATCCTTCACCCAGCGATCGGCGGCGAGCAGCGCGGCCGGGCCGAGGAAGCGGTCGGAATTCCACCAGTAGCTCGGGCACGAGGTCGAGCAGCAGGCGCACAGAATGCACTCGTAGAGACCGTCGAGCTTGGCGCGGTCTTCCGGCGACTGCCGCCATTCCTTCTGCGGGGTCGCGGTCGTGGTGTGCAGCCACGGCTCGATCGAGGCGTACTGCGCATAGAAGTTGGTCAGATCCGGCACGAGATCCTTCACCACCGGCTGATGCGGCAGCGGATTGACCTTGATCGGACCGGCCTCGACCTCGTCCATGGCGCGGGTGCAGGCCAGCGTGTTCTGGCCGTCGATATTCATGGCGCAGGAGCCGCAGACGCCTTCGCGGCAGGAGCGGCGGAAGGTCAGCGTCGGGTCGACGTTGTTCTTGATCCAGATCAGCGCGTCGAGAATCATCGGCCCGCAGTCGTGGGTGTTCACGTAGTAGGTGTCGATGCCCGGGTTTTTGCCGTCATCCGGATTCCAGCGATACACCTTGAACTCGCGCAGCTCGGTTGCGCCGGCCGGCTTCGGCCATTCCTTGCCGCCCGAGATCGTCGAATTCTTCGGCAGTGTGAACTGAACCATGGTCTCGAACCTTCGTTTGTTCGCTTGATTCTATACGGCGGTCAGTAAACGCGCGCTTTCGGCGGAATGTACTGAACGTCGTTGGTCATCGTGTAATCGTGCACCGGGCGGTAATCGAGGGTCGTCTTGCCCTTGTCGCTGCTCCACGACAGCGTGTGCTTCATCCATTCCTTGTCGTCGCGGTTCGGGAAGTCCTCGCGCGCATGGGCGCCGCGGCTCTCGGTGCGGTTCGCAGCCGAGTCCATCGTCACCAGGGCCTGGGAGATCAGGTTGTCGTATTCGAGGGTCTCGATCAGGTCCGAATTCCACACCAGCGAACGGTCGGTGACGGCGATGTCGTCGGTGCCACCGTAAACCTTGTGGATCAGCTCCTGGCCTTCCTTCAGCACGTCGCCGGTGCGGAACACCGCGCAGTTGTTCTGCATCACGCGCTGCATGCTGTCGCGCAGCTTCGCGGTCGGCGTGCCGCCCGAAGCGTTGCGGAAATGATCGAGGCGGCTGAGCGCGAGATCGGCGGAATTCGCCGGCAGTTCAGGCTGCCGTGCGTTCGGCGTCAGCTTCTCGGCGCAGCGCAGAGCAGCAGCGCGGCCGAACACCACGAGGTCGATCAGCGAGTTGGAGCCGAGACGGTTGGCGCCATGCACCGACACGCAGGCCGCTTCCCCCACTGCCATCAGGCCCGGCACGATCGCATTGTCGTCGCCGCCCTTCTTGGTCACGACTTCGGCGTGGAAGTTGGTCGGGATGCCGCCCATGTTGTAGTGCACGGTCGGCAGCACCGGAATCGGTTCGCGCGTCACGTCGACGCCGGCGAAAATCTTCGCCGATTCCGAGATGCCCGGCAGCCGTTCGTGCAGGATCGCCGGATCGAGATGATCCAGATGCAGGAACAGGTGGTCCTTGCCCTTGCCGACGCCGCGGCCTTCGCGGATCTCGATGGTCATCGCGCGCGAGACGACGTCGCGCGAGGCGAGATCCTTTGCCGACGGTGCATAGCGCTCCATGAAGCGCTCGCCTTCCGAGTTCGACAGGTAGCCGCCTTCGCCGCGCGCGCCTTCGGTGATCAGGCAGCCCGCCGGGAAGATGCCGGTCGGATGGAATTGCACGAACTCCATGTCCTGCAAGGGCAGGCCGGCGCGCAGCACCATGCCGCCGCCGTCGCCGGTGCAGGTGTGCGCGGAAGTGCAGGAGAGATAGGCGCGGCCATAGCCGCCGGTGGCGAGAATGGTGGTCTGGCCGCGGAAGCGATGCAGCGTGCCGTCGTCCATCTTCAGCGCGATGACGCCGCGGCAGACGCCCTGATCGTCCATGATCAGGTCGATGGCGAAGTATTCGATGAAGAACTCGGCCTGATGGCGAACCGCCTGACCGTACATGGTGTGCAGCATCGCGTGACCGGTGCGGTCGGATGCGGCGCAGGTGCGTTGCGCCTGGCCCTTGCCGTAATCCAGCGTCATGCCGCCGAACGGGCGCTGATAGATCTTGCCGTCTTCGGTGCGCGAGAACGGCACGCCCCAGTGTTCGAGTTCGTAGACGGCGTCGGGCGCGTTGCGCACCATGTATTCGATGGAGTCCTGGTCGCCCAGCCAGTCCGACCCCTTCACGGTGTCGTACATGTGCCAGCGCCAGTCGTCGGGATGCATGTTGCCGAGCGAAGCGGAGATGCCGCCCTGCGCCGCGACCGTGTGCGAGCGCGTCGGGAAAACCTTGGTGATGCAGGCGGTGCGCAGGCCCGCTTCCGAGCAGCCGACCACCGCGCGCAGACCCGCGCCGCCGGCGCCGACGACGATCACGTCATAGGTATGATCTTCGATCGGATAGGCTTGACCGTTCGCGCCGGGCGCGCTCTTGCCGTTCGCGGCCATGCGTCAGACTCCAGAGGACAGTTTGAAAATAGCGTAGATCGAGGCGAGGCCGACAGCGATGCAGAAGAAGGTGTTGGCGATGATCGCGACCAGCTTGATCTTTTCGTCGGTGACATAGTCTTCCAGCACCACCTGCATGCCGATCTTCATGTGCCAGACGCTGGCGATGATGAAGAGGATCATGATGATCGCGATCAGCGGCGAGCCGAGAATCTGCGCGGCGCCGGCCTGGTTGCGGCCGAGCAGCGACATGATGACCACGATCACAGGGATGATCAGCAGCACCAGTCCGATCGCGCTGACGCGCTGACGGAAGAAGTCGGAGGTTCCGCCCTTGGCGGAGCCGAGACCGCGGACGCGCTTGAGCGCGGTGCGGATCGATGAATTCGAGGGACCGTGTGCGCTCATCGTCCGCCTCCCACGACGTAGGCGATGATCCAGATCAGCACCGTCGCGGCGATGCCGGCGATCAGGGCCGCCCAGGTCAGGGATTCACGCTCGGTCGGCGAGAAGCCGTAGCCGAGATCCCAGACAAGATGACGAATGCCGCTGAACAGGTGGTGCATCAGCGCCCATGTGTATCCGAACACGATGACGCGCCCGATCCAGCTCGAGGTGAAGCCCTGGATATTGGCGTAGGCGCCGGGGCCGGAAGCGGTGGCGATCAGCCACCACGCCATCAGCAGCGTTCCGACATAAAGGCCGATGCCGGTGATGCGGTGAACGATGGACATCGCCATCGTCAGCGTCCAGCGGTAAGTCAGGAAGGGTGAAAGCGGACGGTCGATCCTGGGTGCCATGCGCGACTTTAACGGTTTGCGGCACAAGGAAGTGCCGTCTTTTTATGCGGGGACCGGGTTCTTAGAGGGCTTCTATTTACGGAGAAGGTGGAACGAGCGCAACGCAGAATCGATCAAGCTATGAATCGCAAAACATTGTTTGATATGAGCTTTAGCCCTTCTGGTATACCTGTTTTTCGTATACCAGAGAGATCGGCCGTCATATCTGAAGCATGATTCACCTTCTGTCATGCAGCGGATAGAAGAGCCCTCACATCCCGTCATGAGAGATCGCTGCATGATCGCCGGCCTCAATACCTCCCAACTGCTTGAACTTGTTCTGTTGCTGGTGGTGACCGGTGCGCTTGCCGGGTTCCTCGCCGGAATTTTCGGCATCGGCGGCGGCGCGGTGCTGGTTCCGGTTCTGTACGAATGCTTCCGGATCGCGGGCGTGCCGCTGGATGCACGGATGCCGCTTTGCATCGGCACGTCACTCGCCATCATCATCCCGACGTCGATCCGCTCATGGCAGGCCCACCACAAGCGGGGCAGCGTCGACATGGACATCCTTGTGAAATGGGCGGTGCCGGTCCTGCTCGGCGTCATGCTGGGCAGCGTCATCGCGCGTTATGCGCCGGAGAAGCTGTTCAAGTATGTGTTCGTCGGCGTCGCCTGGTCCGCGGCGGCGCGGCTGCTGCTCGGCAAGGAGAACTGGCGGCTGGGTGAGGAAATGCCGAAGGGCATTTTCATGCGCGCCTACGGATTCTTCATCGGCCTGCTCTCGACGCTGATGGGAATCGGCGGCGGATTGTTTTCGAACCTGCTGATGACGTTCTACGGCCGCCCGATCCATCAGGCGATCGGCACGTCGGCGGGCCTTGCGGTGCTGATCTCGATTCCCGGCGCGATCGGCTACATCTATGCGGGATGGCCCGCCGCAGCGCGCTTTCCCGAAGTGGCGGCGCTGCAACTGCCGTTTGCGATCGGATACATCTCGCTGATCGGCGCATTGCTGGTGATGCCGACAAGCCTTCTGGTCGCGCCGCTCGGCGTGCGCGTGGCGCATTTCATGACCAAGCGAAAACTCGAAGTCGCGTTCGGGATCTATCTGCTGGTGGTCAGTTCGCGCTTCGTGGTCAGCCTCGCGACGGGCTACTGACGGATCGCCGCCAGATCGATTCCATTTTCCGTTCGTCCCCGCGCAGGCGGGGACCCAGGGCAAGGAACTGGATTCCCGCTTTCGCGGGAATGAGCGGAGAGGGAACGTTAAACGCGGCGCGCGTCGTTGAGCTCGCGCTTCATGTAGAACTTCCGGTCATCCTCATCGATGACGCGGAAGCCCAGACGTTCATAGAGTTTCAAGGCGCGATTGCTGCGCACCACGGCGAGCGTCATCGGCTGACGCGCGCGCGTCGCCTGATCGATCAGATCGGTAATCAGCCGGGTGCCGACGCCGCGTCCCCGGAACGGAGCGTCGACGAAAATCTGCTCCAGATGGAGCGTGGAGTCCTGCACCGCGACCTGAATCCAGCCGACGTCACACCCATCGAGCGTGACGACCTGCACCTGATCCGCCTCCCAGAGATGACGCAGGTTTTCCTCCTGCCGCGTCACATCGAGCTTCAAATCCCGGATGATGTTGGCCATCGCGGAGAGATAAAGCTTGACGCAAAAGGCGAAGTCCTCGCTGCGGGCCGGACGAAGCACGATCGGCATGATGGCATCAGCCCTTATGATGTGGCGTGCGGCGGCCCGGACCATGTTCTGTAAACGTGTCATTTTTTGTAGATTTCGGAATAGGTGTCGCGCAGCACGTTCTTCTGCACCTTGCCCATGGTGTTGCGCGGCAGGTCGTCGACGAAGATCACGCGCTTGGGCATCTTGAACTTCGCCAGCCGTCCGTCGAGCGCGTGCAGCACCGTGGCCTCATCAAGTGGCGTTTTCTTGTCGCCGACCACGACCGCGGTGACGCCTTCACCGAAATCGGTATGCGGCACGCCGATCACAGCCGACTCGGTGACGCCGGGAATGGCGTCGATCTCGTTCTCGACTTCCTTCGGATAGACATTGAAGCCGCCGGAGATCACCAGATCCTTGCCGCGTCCGATGATGTGGACGTAGCCGCGATCGTCGATCTTGCCGAGATCGCCGGTGATGAAGAAGCCGTCGGCGCGGAATTCCGCCTTGGTCTTGTCCGGCATCCGCCAGTAGCCCTTGAACACGTTCGGACCCTTGACCTCGATCATGCCGATTTCTTCGCGCGCAAGTTCTTGTCCGGTTTCCGGATTGGTCACGCGCACCGAGACGCCCGGCAGCGGAAAGCCGACTGCACCCGGCACGCGCTCGCCGTCGTAGGGGTTCGATGTGTTCATGTTGGTTTCGGTCATGCCGTAGCGCTCGAGCACCGCATGGCCGGTGCGCGCCGACCATTCGCGATGGGTCTCCGCCAGCAGCGGCGCCGAGCCCGAAATGAACAGCCGCATGTGCGATGTGGAGTCTTTCGTCAGGTTCGGCGATTGCAGCAGCCGTGTGTAGAAGGTCGGCACGCCCATCAGCACGGTGGCGCGCCGCATGAGCTTGATAATCAGTTCGGGATCGAGCTTCGGCAGGAAGATCATCGATGCGCGCGCGAACAGCGTGACATTGCTCGCCACGAACAGGCCATGCGTATGATAGATCGGCAGCGCGTGGATCAGCACGTCGTCCTGCGTGAAGCGCCAGTAGTCGACGAGGCTCTGCGAGTTCGACGCCAGATTGTCGTGGGTCAGCATCGCGCCCTTGGAGCGGCCGGTGGTGCCCGAGGTGTAGAGAATGGCGGCGAGGTCATCGCCGGCGCGCACGACAGTGGCGAAATCGGATGCGGCCTTCGCCGCGCCATCGCTCAACGAGCCCTTGCCGTCGGCATCGAGCGTTTCGACCTTCGCGCCTGATCTGGCGGCAAGCTTGCCGATGCCGTCGGCCTTCGACGGATCGCACACGATCAGCGACGGCTCGGCGTCGCCGATAAAATATTCAAGCTCGTTGAGCGTGTAGGCGGTGTTCAGCGGCAGGAACACCGCACCGGCGCGCACGGTGGCCAGATACAGCACCAGCGCCTCGACCGACTTTTCCGTTTGCGCTGCAACACGGTCGCCGGGCTTCACGCCGCGCGAGACGATGACGTTCGCGACGCGTCCCGCCTGCGCGATCAGATCGGCATAGCTGATACGCGTCCCGTCAGATGTTTCGATGGCAAGCCTGCTGGTGTCTGCTGGCCCGTCGAACAGGCGAGAAAACAGGTTGGCGTTCGCGGCGGCGTTCATGCAACATTTCCATCGAGAGATCGGATTTTCCGGTTTTGAGTACACCAAAACCACAACGCGCAGCAACGGAGACAACCGGCATGAGCAATAACAAGAAACGTGTGGCCTGGATCACGGGAGGCGGAAGCGGCATCGGTCTTGCCGGTGCACAGGAACTCGCCAAGGAGGGATGGACCGTCGTGATCTCGGGACGCCGCAAGGATGTGCTCGATGAGGCTGTCGCAAGCATCGCCAAATCCGGCGGCAAGACCGAGGCGATCGTGCTGGATGTCTCAAGCGCCGCGGACGCCGAGAAGGTGGCGAAAGAGATCGTCGCCAAACATGGCCGGATCGATCTTCTGGTCAACAGCGCCGGCGTCAACGTGCCGAAGCGGAGCTGGGACGACATCACCACCGAAGGCTGGGACAAGCTGGTCGATATCAACCTCAGCGGCGTGATGTACTGCATGCGTGCGGTGCTGCCGGCGATGCGCGCGCAGAAGGACGGCGTCATCATCAACGTCGCCTCATGGGCGGGCCGTCATGTGTCGAAGATGACCGGACCGGCCTACACCACCACCAAGCACGCGGTGCTGGCGCTGACCCATTCGTTCAACATGGACGAATTCAAGAACGGCCTGCGCGCGTGCTGCCTCTCACCCGGCGAAGTCGCGACGCCGATCCTGAAGCTGCGCCCGGTGCCGCCGTCGGCCGAGGACATGGCGAAGATGCTTCAGCCGGAAGATCTCGGCCGCACCATCGCGTTCGTCGCCAGCATGCCCGCGCACGTCTGCATCAACGAGATCCTGATCTCGCCGACGCACAACCGCAGCTTTGTGACGCCAACGATGTTGTGATCGTCGTCGTCATTGCATCCTTCACCTCTCCCCGTTTACGGGGAGAGGCGAAGGATGCGAAGCAATCCGGGTGAGGGGACTGGCAGCAATCGAAATCTGCCCCTCACCCCAACCCTCTCCCCGCAAGCGGGGAGAGGGAGCGCATCGCTTCTGCCACCCCGCCCCACGTATCCCATCCGGAAAAGTTTCAAACTCCCGAAAATTTATTTCCTGAAACGCCTCGTCCCGGCTTCCGTAGCTCGGATAACGGCGGCGCGGTCGATCCTCCATAAGCCTGCGCTGCCGCCATGCCCGGCGGATGTCTGCCGGGATTTCCAATTCACCGGGAGTCCAAACATGTCCAAGCGTATTGCTCTGTTGTCCGCCGCCGCGATCGGCGCGCTGACTTTGACCGCCGTTGTGACCGCGCCAGTCCAGGCGCAGGACAAGATGATGAAGAGCGAAATGTCCGGCGAGAAGACCGTGATGGTCGGCGGCGCGCCGATGTATCCATCGAAGAACATCGTCGAGAACGCCGTGAATTCGAAGGATCACACCACGCTCGTCGCCGCCGTGAAGGCCGCGGGTCTTGTCGATACGCTGTCGAGCAAGGGCCCGTTCACCGTGTTCGCTCCGACCAACGCCGCTTTCGGCAAGCTGCCGGCCGGCACCGTCGACACGCTGGTGAAGCCTGAGAACAAGGCGACCCTGACCAAGATCCTCACCTATCACGTCGTGCCGGGCAAGCTGAACGCCGCCGATCTCAAGGACGGCCAGAAGCTGAAGACCGTGGAAGGTGAAGAACTGACCGTGAAGGCTTCCGGCGGCAAGGTCTCGCTGACCGATGCCAAGGGCGGCACCTCGACCGTGACCATCGCCGACGTCAACCAGTCGAACGGCGTGATTCACGTTATCGACACCGTGCTGATGCCGAAGTCTTAATCGCAGTCGTCATCGAACTCATAACAGACGTTCTCACCGACGTCGCAGTCGATCGCATTTGTCTGTCCCAAGAAACGCGATCGGAAGCGCGACGGGCGAGCCGGAGAAATTCGGCTCGCTTTTTTTTGCGCGCGATGCTCTGCGGTGGTTTGCCGCGCGTCACATCGCAACTTCGTGAAGTCTGAGACGTGCACTGCTGAAACCAAACAACCCACGGCCCGTAAATCGCACACGACGGCGATACGATCTTTTCCTCTGAAGAGATGACGGTCCGTCGGAAATTTCACGCCCGGCCCAGTTGCCGGTTTCACCATCAACGGAGATGATTCATGTCCAACACCTTATCGCGTTCTGCACTGATGTCGGCGGCCGTGTTCGGCGCGCTGATGATGACGGCGACTTTTGTCGCGCCGGTTCAGGCCAAGGAAAAGACCGTCATGGTCGGCGGCGCTGCGATGTATCCGTCCAAGAACATCGTCCAGAATGCGGTGAACTCGAAGGATCACACCACGCTGGTTGCTGCGGTGAAGGCCGCGGGCCTCGTGGATACACTCTCCGGCCCCGGACCGTTCACGGTGTTCGCGCCGACCAACGCGGCGTTCGCCAAGCTGCCCAAGGGCACTGTTGAGACGCTGGTGAAGCCTGAGAACAAGGCGACGCTCACGAAGATCCTCACCTATCACGTGGTGCCGGGCAAGCTTGCGGCTGCCGATCTCACCGACGGAAAGAAGCTGACCACGGTGGAGGGCGAGCAACTGACGGTGCGCAATGTCGGTGGCAAGGTGTCCATCGTCGATGCCAAGGGCGGAACTTCGCGTGTGACGATCTCCAACGTCAATCAGTCGAACGGCGTGATCCACGTCGTGAATTCGGTCCTGATGCCGGCGTCGTAAGGCCAAAGGCCCGCTTCTGCGCCTCTCCCCCGTGCGGGGAGAGGCGGCGGCCCTGATTTGGCAGCCGAACCCGCGGCATAGCCCTTTCGGGCTATGGAACGGGTCCGATCGGCATCGCGTTGATCCTATGGTCACTTCGACGCGAAGCCGCAGATGGGCGAACAGCTGGAGGTTCTCGGTGAGATCCTCGCGCGATTGAACCGGGACAAGGAAAGATTCGAGAAGCTTCTTGAGAATCCGGTTGATGCTCACTCGGACGAGTGTGTCCGCCAGGCGCTGGCCGGCACCGAACTGCTGATCGCAGACGTGCAAGTGCAAATTTACAAGCTATCGGCCGGTGACCGCGAAGCTGTGCCCGGCAGCGAAACGGACAGCGAGCCGGACACCTGGTTCCGTATCATCGAATAGCCGGGCCGCGCGGGCCTGCCTCGCGGTTTTGTGAACGGCCATCGTGGTGTTCGTCGCTGCGAATTTTGCGATGCGGGGCGTAACACGGTCTAGAATGCCCCGTATGGTGTTTGTGACATCGTGAAACCGGAAACGCTCATGTCCAGCATCGCCACCACAGATCGTCCGGCCGAACAGGCCGTGAGGTCGAAAACCATCCAGCCCGCCTGGGTACGGATCGTCCACTGGATCAACGCGGTGGCGATGGTCCTGATGATCATGTCCGGCTGGCAGATCTACAATGCGTCGCCGCTGTTCGGCTTTCTGCGCTTCTCGCATTCGATCACGCTGGGCGGCTGGCTCGGCGGCGCGCTGCAATGGCATTTCGCCGCGATGTGGCTGTTGATGGTCAACGGCCTTGTCTATCTCACCCTCGGCCTTGTCACCGGACGCTTCCGCAGGAAGCTGCTGCCGATCACCGTCGATGGCGTTGTCGGCGATACCAGGGCTGCGCTGACCGGCAAGCTCTCCCACGCCGATCTCACCACCTACAATTACGTGCAGAAGCTGCTCTATGCCGGCATCATCGTGGTCGGCATTGTGATCGTGCTGTCGGGATTGGCGATCTGGAAGCCGGTGCAACTGCAATGGCTGACCGCGTTGTTCGGCGGCTACGACGTGGCGCGTTATGTCCACTTCTTCTGCATGGCGGCGATCGTCGGATTCCTTGTGGTCCACGTCGCGCTGGCGCTGTTGGTGCCTAAGAGCCTGCGCGCCATGATTATCGGCAAGTAGGAACTCAAATCATGACGGGCCTGAACGTGCAGCAAGCACCCCATCACCTCTCCCGTGGGGAGAGGTCGATGCACCATCAGCGCGGTTACGCGCGTCTTCGGCGCGCTATGGTGCATCGGGTGAGGGTGTACGCTTTCTCGATAGATTCTACGCCCTCACCCCAGCCCTCTCCCCACGGGAGAGGGGGTTTGATCGTGCCGGATTGGGAGGAATAGACGATGGGCCGTATGCGCAAACTTCTGATCCCCGGCGTCGACAAGCAATTGCTGGTCAGGGACGCGGCAAAGCTGATGCCCGATCTCACCCGCCGGCGCTTCATTTCGGGCGGCGCCAGCCTCGGCGCGCTGACACTGCTGACCGGCTGCGACGTCACCGACAGCTTCTCGGCTGAATCGATGCTGACGCAGATCTCGAAATTCAACGACGCGGTTCAGGCGAAGCTGTTCAATCCGAACACGCTGGCGCCGACATTTCCCGAGAGCGCGATCACGCGGCCGTTCCCGTTCAATGCCTATTACGCCCTCGCCGATGCGCCTGACGTTGACGGCAGCACCTGGAAGCTCGAGGTGCGCGGCCTTGTCGAGAACAAGAAGCCGTGGACGCTCGATGAGCTTTACCAACTGCCGCAGGAAAAGCAGATCACGCGGCACATCTGCGTGGAAGGCTGGAGCGCGATCGGAAGCTGGACCGGCACGCCGCTGCGTCACTTCCTGCAACTGGTCGGCGCGGACATGCGCGCGAAATATGTCTGGTTCAATTGCGCCGACATGGACGGCTACAATTCACCCCTCGACATGGCGACCGCGCTGCATCCGCAGACCCAGATGACGTTCAAGTTCGACAACGACATTTTGCCGCGCGCCTACGGCTATCCGATGAAAATCCGGGTGCCGACCAAGCTCGGGTTCAAGAACCCGAAGTATGTGATCTCCCTGGAAGTCACCAACGACTACAAGGGCGGTTATTGGGAAGACCAGGGCTACAACTCGTTCAGCGGCAGCTAGGGCGGGGCCAGTTTCCCGCCATGTATCAACCACCTATGCGAAAAACGCGGGCTTGAGTCGCCCTTGCCACGAAAGCGGGCATTTGCCGCCCCTGCATCCTTTTGCCTCAAAGGCAGTCAGGCGCTCACACGCCGCTGACGTAATCGTGAGCAGTCTTAACGGCTGTTAACATCTTTAAAAACAGTGGCTTATGAAGGCCGCGACATCGGGTCACCCCGTCGGGATGTTGCGATGCACACCGGCACAATTCATGCTGAGGACAATCAGCAAGGATCGTGCATCGGGTCGCTTTTCAGCGGTTGGTCCCGGTCGTTCTGGTTTCCGGTTATGCGAAATAAGAAGGATACGATATGCCCCCGCGTCCCAACGCGATGACTTCAATGGCCCTGCTTTTTGGGGCTGCGGTTCTCCTCTCCGGCTGCAACGATCAGAGCGTCGCCTCCGCGCAGCCTCCCGAGCCCCCCGAAGTTAGCGTTGTCACCGTCAAGGCATCGTCGCAGGCGATCATCCGCGAGCTTCCGGGCCGCATCGCGCCGCTGCGGGTCGCGGACGTCCGCCCCCGCGTGTCCGGCATCATCCTGTCCCGCACCTTCGAGCAGGGCCGCGAGGTCAAGGCCGGCGAGCCGCTCTACCAGATCGATCCGAAGCCGTTTGAAGTCGAATTGCAGGCGGCGGAAGCCGCGCTGGCCAAGGCCGAGGCGGCGCTGTTGCAGGCCAGCCAGCATGCCATCCGCATCGAAACCCTGACCAAGAGCAACGCCGCCTCGCAGGCCGCCAATGAAGTCGCGGTCGCCAATCTGGCGCAGGCCAAGGCGGATCTCGCCGCGCGCAACGCCGACCTGTCGCGTGCGCGTCTCAATCTCGACTACGCCACCATCAAGGCACCGATCAACGGCATCATCGGCGCGGCGCTGCTGAGCGAAGGCGTCCTCGTGGTGCAGAACGAGGCTCATGCGCTGGCGACGATTCAGCAGATCGATTCCGTCTACGCCGACTTCACCCAGTCGGTGAACGAGCTCAACAAGCTGCGCCGAGATTTCGACCGCGGCGATCTCGATGCGGTGTCGCCGGATGCCGCCAAGGTGCGCCTCGTGCTCGACGACGGCTCGATCTATCCGCTCGACGGCAAGCTGCTGTTCTCCGACGCCAAGGTCGATGCCGGCACCGGACAGGTGACCCTGCGCGGCGAATTCAAGAATCCGAAGCGCGAACTCCTGCCCGGCATGTTCGTCCGCGTTCAGATCGAGCAGGGCCGCGACCCCGATGCCATCGTGGTGCCGCCGCAAGCGGTCCAGCGCAATTCATCCGGCGCCAGCGAAGTGTTTCTGGTCAAGGATGACAGCCGCATTGTCGCCCAGCCGGTCCGCACCGGTGGCATTGTTGACGGCCAGTGGCTGATTACCGAAGGCCTCAAGCCCGGCCAGCGTGTCGTGGTCGAAGGCTTCCAGAAGTTCGCCGTCGGCGATGCCGTCAAGGCCAGCGACTGGCGCGTCTCCGGTGAAACCGGCCGCCAGTTCGACAAGTCGGCCAGCGCGTCGGACCAGGTGCGCTAGCAGCCTCGATCGTCATTGCGAGAGGCGCGAAGCAATCCAGACACACTGGACGGCTTCGTCGCGGCGCTCGCAATGACGAATCGTGTCCCTCTCCCGGTTGGATGAGGTGAAGTCAATTCACGTTGAATATTTTTGGCGGTCGTCACTCCGCCTCTGAAACCAGACCGAGAGAACCGAACCATGCCCGCCTTTTTTATCGACCGCCCGATTTTCGCTTGGGTGGTGGCGCTGTTCATTTGTTTGATCGGTCTGATCTCGATTCCGTTCCTGGCGATCGCGCAGTATCCGATCATCGCGCCGCCTTCGATTTCGATCTCGACCAGCTATCCCGGCTCGTCGCCCGAAGAACTCTACAACTCGACCACACGCCTGATCGAGGAAGAGCTGAACGGCGCGTCCGGCATTCTCAACTTCGAATCCACCAGTGACTCGCTCGGTCAGGTGGAAATCATCGCCAATTTCGTTCCGGGCACGGATTCCAACCTCGCCTCGGTCGAAGTGCAGAACCGCATCAAGCGCGTCGAGGCACGCCTGCCGCGCGCGGTGATCCAGCAGGGCATCCTTGTCGAGGAAGCCTCCAGCGCGGTGCTGCAGATCATCACGCTGAAATCCACCGACGGCAGCCTGGATGAGGTCGGTCTCGGCGACTTCATGATCCGCAACGTGCTCGGGGAAATCCGCCGCATTCCCGGCGTCGGCCGCGCGACGCTGTATTCGACCGAGCGCTCGCTGCGCATCTGGATCGATCCGGTCAAGCTGATCGGCTACAACCTTACTGCCGACGACGTGACCAAGGCTATCACTGCACAGAACGCGCAGGTGGCATCCGGCAGCGTCGGCGCCGAGCCGAGCCGAAAGGATCAGGCGATCTCCGCGCTCGTTCTGGTGAAGGGCCAGCTCACCTCCGCCGACGAGTTCGGCGCCATCGTGCTGAAGGCCAATCCGGACGGCTCGACCGTGCGCCTGCGCGATGTCGCGCGCATCGAGATCGGCGGCATGGGCTATCAGTTCACCACCCGGCAGGACGGCAAGGCCATTGCCGGCCTCTCGGTGCTGCTCGCGCCGACCGGCAACGCACTGGCAACGGCGAGCGCGGTGCAGGCGAAGATGGATGAACTGTCGAAGTTCTTCCCGTCCAACATCACCTACGACATTCCCTACAACATCACCCCGGTGGTGAAGGCGTCGATCTCCAAGGTGGTGCAGACGCTGATCGAGGCGGTGGTCCTCGTCTTCATCGTGATGTTCTTATTTTTGCAGAACTTCCGCTACACGCTGATCCCGACCATCGTCGTCCCGATCGCGCTGCTCGGCACCTGTACGGCGCTCTACATGTTCGGATACTCCATCAACATGCTGACCATGTTCGGCATGGTGCTGGCGATCGGCATTCTGGTCGATGACGCCATCGTGGTGGTCGAAAACGTCGAGCGCATCATGTCGGAGGAAGGACTGTCGCCGAAGGAGGCGACGCGCAAGGCGATGTCGCAGATCACCAGCGCGATCATCGGCATCACGCTGGTGCTGGTCGCGGTGTTCGTGCCGATGGCGTTCTTCCCCGGCTCGGTCGGCATCATCTATCGCCAGTTCTCGGTGACCATCGTGGCCGCGATCTCGTTCTCCGCATTGATGGCGCTGTCGCTGACGCCCGCCTTGTGTGCGACGCTGCTCAAGCCGGTGGAGGCGGGCCACGGCCATGCGAAGACCGGCGTGTTCGGCTGGTTCAACAAGCGGCTCGATGGCGCGCGGGACGGCTACGGCCGCGTGGTCGGCTGGTCGATCCAGCGCACCGGACGGCTGCTGATCCTGTACGCGGTGCTGCTCGGCGGTCTCGTGTTCGGTTTCTCGCGTCTGCCCGGCGGCTTTTTGCCGGTGGACGATCAGGGCTTCATCACCGTGGACGTGCAGACGCCTTCGGATTCGTCATTCAATCGTACCCAGGCCGCTGTCGAGAAGGTCGAGCAGTATCTGGCGAAGCGTTCCGGCATCGAGGACGTCACCTTCCTCACCGGCTTCAGCTTTTTAGGCCAGGGCCAGAACACGGCGCAGGCGTTCGTGACGCTGAAGGACTGGTCGGAGCGCGGGCCGAATGATTCCGCGGCCGCCATTGTGGCCGACATCAACAATTCGATGAAATCGATCCGTGACGCCAAGGTCTCGGCGCTGCAGCCGCCGCCGATCGACAACCTCGGGAACTCGTCCGGCTTCTCGTTCCGTCTGCAGGATCGCGGACAGAAGGGCTATGCCGCGCTGATGCAGGCGAAGGAGCAGTTGCTCGCCGCTGCGAAGCAGAGCCCGGTGCTGCAGAATGTCTATGCCGAAGGCCTCCCCGAAGCGCCGCAGGTCCAGCTTCTGATCGACCGCGAACAGGCGGCGGCGCAGGGCGTCACCTTCGCCGACATCAACAGCACGATCTCGACCAATCTCGGCTCGGCCTATGTCAACGACTTTCCGAATCGCGGGCGCATGCAGCGCGTCATCGTGCAGGCCGACAGCGTCGGCCGCATGAACGCGCAGGACATCCTGAAATACAACGTCAAGAACAGCCGCGGCGATCTGGTGCCGCTGTCATCGTTCGCGACGATTAAATGGACGGTCGGCCCGACCCAGATCGTCGGCTTCAATTACTATCCATCGGTGCGCATCTCCGGTGAGGCCAAGCCCGGCTACACCTCGGGCGATGCGATTGCGGAGATGGAGCGGCTCACCGCGAAGCTGCCGCGCGGCTTCGGCTTCGAGTGGACCGGGCAGTCGTTGCAGGAAAAGCTGTCGGGCTCGCAGGCGCCGTTCCTGCTCGCGCTCTCGGCGCTGATCGTGTTCCTGTGTCTGGCCGCGCTCTATGAGAGCTGGACCATTCCGCTGGCGGTGCTGATGACGGTGCCGCTCGGCATTCTCGGCGCGGTGGTGGCGGCGATGTCGCGCAGCCTGTCGAACGACGTCTACTTCACGGTGGCGCTGATCACGATCATCGGCCTCGCTGCCAAGGACGCGATTCTCATCATCGAGTTCGCCAAGGATCTGCGCGCGAAAGGCACGCCGCTGATGCAGGCGACCATGGAAGCGTGTCATCTGCGCTTCCGCCCCATTCTGATGACCGGTCTCGCGTTCGTCTGCGGCGTGCTGCCGATGGTGATCGCGTCCGGCGCCGGCGCCAAGAGCCAGCAGGCGCTCGGCACCACGGTGATGGGCGGCATGATCGCGGTCGTGGTGCTGGCGCTCTTGATGGTGCCGGTGTTCTTCGTCGCGGTGACGAAGTTCTTCTCGAAGAACGAACGCGACGGTGAAGTCACGCCTGAGAAGGGATCGAAGCTGGAGCGGCTGCTCGGGATGTTCCGGCGCAGTCGTTCGGCGCAGACCCCGGCTGGATGAGCGCTCGCAACTAACAGTGTCGTTCCGGGTCGCGAGCAACGCGAGCGAGCCCGGAATCCATCTTCGTTATATGTGGATTCCGGATCGGCTCGCTTTGCGAGCCGTCCGGAATGACGGTTACATCGCCTTCACCGGCCGCTGGAATGCGCAGAGGATCGCGCCCAGCGCCAGTGCGGCGGTGGAAACGCGCAGCGCATAGGACAGGCCCATCACGTCGGTGATCGCGCCGGTGACGAACGGGCCGAGCGTCTGGCCGAGGCCGAAGGTGATGGTCATGATGCCGATCACTTTGGCCCATGCGTCCGGCGGATAGTTCAGCCGCGTGAACACGGTGGTGGCAGCCACCACGGGAAAGAACGACAGGCCGAACACGAAGGCCGACGCCATCAGCAGCGGCGGCGACGTGCCCAACTGCGCGATGAATGTCCCGAGACAGGTGACGGCGATCATGATCGCGATGGTCGTGCCGCTGTTGCCCCGCGCCATCACGCCGCGCCACAGCCACGATCCTGCGAACGACATCAATCCGATCAGGCACCAGAGCGCACTCTGCGCCGCCGCTCCGCCGCCGCCATCGCGGACATAGGCGATCATGAAAGTCATGTAGGCGATATAGCCCGCGCCGAACAGAAAATAGCCGGCGAGATAGACCGCGATCGGGCGCAGTGACACCGGTGACGATTCGGCCGATGTTTCGCTGGCCGCGACGTCGATCGGATTGAGCATCAGCGGGATCATCATCAGGGCCGAGATGATGGTCAGCGCTGCCCACACGATCCACCACGAGCCGGGACCGAAATACGCGAGCAGAAACGGAGCGGCGAGGCCCGAGACGATGAGGCCGGTGCCGGGGCCGGTGTAGAACAGGTTGAGCAGCAGCGCGGATTTCATCGGCCGCGATTGCGCGATGGTCGCAGCCAGCGTGCCGCCGCCGACAAAGGTCGTTGCCGCGCCGAGGCCCGACAGCAGGCGTCCGAAGCCGAACACCAGCGCATTGCCCGACAGCGCACAGATTCCGAGCGAGACGACGCAGGCCAGCGCACCGATCCAGACCGACCGGAACACCCCGACGCGGCGGATGAAGGCGGCTGCGCCCAGCGCGCCGGCGAGATAGCCGATGGCGTTGATCGTGTTCATGAAGCCGGCGGTCGAATACGACCAGCCGAGCGAGTCGCGCATGTCCGGCAGCACCAGCGTGTAGCCGAAGCGGGCGATGCCGAGGCCGATGGCCGGCGCCAGCGCGAGGATCAGGATCATGCGCATCGGGCGCGCGAAAGGTGCTGGGTCGGGCGATCTCATGGAAGCTCAGCTCCGGCGGGAGCGGTACATGTGGCAGTTTCCGCCCGGCTTGGCCAATGAGATCGGGGCAATGGTGTCTTGCCAATTCTGCAATGGCGTTTTAGCAAGTCGGCGCAAGGCGCAGACATCAACATTCAAGGCAACTCGATCATGGCATCGCACAAACTCCTCCTTCTCCCCGGCGACGGGATCGGCACCGAAGTGATGGCGGAGGTGAAGCGCATCATCGACTGGCTGAACAAGCACGGGTCCTGCTCGTTCGAGACCGAAAGCGGTCTGGTCGGCGGATCGAGCTTTGATGCCGACAAGGTCGCGATCACCGATGCGACCATGGCGCGCGCGCAGGCCGCGGACGCGGTGATCTTCGGCGCGGTCGGCGGACCGAAGTGGGCGGACGTTCCTTATGAAGCGCGTCCGGAAGCCGGCCTGCTGCGTCTGCGCAAGGACATGGCGCTGTTCGCCAACCTGCGCCCGGCGATCTGCTATCCGGCGCTTGCCGAATCCTCCAGCCTCAAGAAGGAGGTTGTCGAAGGCCTCGACATCATGATCGTGCGCGAGCTGACCGGCGGCGTGTACTTCGGCGAGCCGAAGACCATCACCGATCTCGGCAACGGCCAGAAGCGCGCCATCGATACCCAGGTCTACGACACGTATGAAATCGAGCGCATCGCGCGTGTCGCCTTCGACCTCGCGCGCAAGCGCCGCAACAAGATGACGTCGATGGAAAAGCACAACGTCATGAAGAGCGGCGTGCTCTGGAAGGAAGTCGTGACGCAGGTGCATGCGCGCGAATACAAGGACGTCGAGCTTGAGCATCAGTTGGCTGACGCCGGCGGCATGCAGCTCGTGCGCTGGCCGAAGCAGTTCGACGTGATCGTCACCGACAACCTGTTTGGCGACATGCTGTCCGATATCGCTGCGATGCTGACCGGCTCGCTCGGCATGCTGCCGTCGGCCTCGCTCGGCGAAGTCGATCCGAAAACAAAAAAGCGCAAGGCGCTGTACGAGCCGGTGCATGGTTCGGCGCCGGACATCGCCGGCAAGGGCATGGCCAATCCGATTGCGATGATCGCCTCGTTCGTGATGGCGCTGCGCTACTCGTTCGATTTGCAGAACGAAGCCGACATGATCGACGCGGCGATTGCCGCGACGCTGGCCAAGGGTCTGCGCACCGCGGACCTCAAGTCGGACGGCGCGACGATCGTTTCCACCTCGCAGATGGGCGAGGCGATTGTGAAGGAACTGGACGCGCTGACGGCGTAAGGTCAGCTTCCCCCACGAGCGACGCACGTTTCGATGGCGGCAAAGTTGCCCCCGGATGAGCCGTTGTGCGCACCGTTGTTTGAGCTTGCATACGTTGCCGCGCCATATTTGGCGCGGCAGCGTGCGTAGAGGGCCTCTTTCGAAGCTTCCGGCTTCGCTTCGCGCGGCGGACATGGATTTGATGTGCCCGACAGGGCGGTGAAGCTGGTCCCTGCGGCCATGCTGCAGGGCGGAGTTGAAGACTGTTTTGACTCGGGCTTCTTGCTGGACGCCGGTTGTTCCTCGCGCTTTGCCACCGGCTCCGGCTTCTTCTTCACTTCGATCTTCTCGCAAGTGTTGTCGTCGCCGACTTCATAGCCTACGCGGCAGGTGATCTTGGTGCACTTGTCGCCGTCAGCCTTGTAGCCCCATTCGCAGACCAGCGGACACACGCGGCCCTGCCTCGCCTTCACCGCGTCAAGTGCATCGGCGCTGGCGAGTTTGATATCGAATTTCGTCTTGGCGTTCTTGTTGAACAGGTCGAGTGATTTCTGGGCTGCTGCGGTCCAATTGCCGTCGGTGGCGCCGGCATAGCAGCCGGCGCGCTTCAGTTCGATCTGCAATTGCTTTGGAACGTCGGCGACAATCACCGGCGCATCCGGCTTCGGTGCCGATTGATCCGGCGTCAGCGCGGCGACAGGTCCGATCGGCTTGTCGTCGCTGGCTTTCTGTTCGGTGGTCTTCTGTTCGGCGGCTTTCTTTTCAGCGGCAAGGCGCGCAGCGTCGGCCACCCTGGCATCTTCGGCAGCTTTTTTATCGGCGGCGGCACGCGCCCGTTCCTCTGCCTTTGCAAGCGCCGCAGCCTTGGCCTTCTCCGCTTCGGCCAGTTTGGCTTCCTCCGCCTTCTTCGCGAGCTCAGCCGCGACGCGCTGCTGCTCGGCCTTGCGGGCAAGTTCTGCGGCCTTGTCCTGTTCGGCTTTCTTCGCGCCTTCTATCGCAAGGCGTGTTTGTTCTTCCTGCGCGGTCTTGGCCTTCTCGGTCGCGGCGAGGCGTGCTTCCTCGGCGGCGAGCTTGTTGCGCTGGGCCTGCGCCAGTTTGGCGTAGAAACTGTCCGGGTAGGTCGCGATGAAGTAGTCCCATGCCTCGCGCGTGCCGACCCGTTCTGCAAGCTCGTAATCGCGGCGCAGGGATGAATTCGGATCCGTCTGTTGCGCGACTGGAGCAGCGGCGACGGCAGGCACGAGCGGCACGTCATTGCCGCCGAGCGAGCCATAGACGAACGGCTCCTGCTTGTTGTTCGTCACTTTCAGCACATCGTCGCGCACGAAGCCGAATGCCTTGCGCAGGTCGAGCCCCGGTTTGACGAGATGTTTCACCAGGGCGGTCGCGAACGGACTGTTCTTGCCTTCGCCGTCGGAAGCGGTCGAACCGGCCTTCGCGGCGAACGCGATCAGTGTGTTCGGATTGGCCGGCTCCACTTTCGCAAGTCCGCGGTTGACCGCGCGCGAGCCGATGGTGCGCTTCATCGTCTTGTTGAACGGGTTGTCGCGGCAGGCATCGAGAATGACGAGGCGAAGGTGCTTTGCCGGATCGGCCGCGACGATGAAACGGTCGAGCGGAAACGCTTCGTCGAGAACATCCGTATCGATTTCGAGTTTCGCATCGACGGGGATCAGATAGTTCGTGCCCTCAAGCTCGATGCCATGGCCCGCATAGTAGATCACCGCCACATCCGCATCGCGGACCTTGTTGCCGAACTCGCGTAGCGTGCGCTTCATTTCGATGCCCGACAGATTCGATTTTGCATCGACGGTGTCGAAACCGGCTTTCGTCAGGATGGCCGCGATGGCGGCGGCGTCGTTGGAGGGATTCGTGAGCGGCGCGACGTTCTGATAATCGGAATTGCCGATCACCAGTGCGACGCGCTTCTCGGCAAGCGCCGGTGTCAGCGCGGCTGTCAGGAAAGTCCATACGAGAAGCAAGCGTCGCATGCGCAAGGCGGCCTCGAAAATCAAAGTCCGGCAAACGTTAAAATATGCCGGAACTCTAGACCGGGGTCTGGCGGACGCAAAGTGCAAAAGCGCATCCGCGGGGGGCGGTTCTCCCGGATTGGCCGCAAAACGCCCTGCCACCGTCCCGCCCTTTGGGGCGAGGTTCGTCACCACTTTGCCTTATGCAAATCCGCATAAAAATGCCCGGCTCAGGCCGGGCATTTTGGTGGGGCAAGGTGCCGGAAATCAGTAGAGCGGGAACGGGAACGGTGTGCCGGTGTCCCACTGGTCGCCGAGCGGGCGGCGGCTGGTGTAGAGCCGGTCGATCTGCTGGCCGTAGGAGTAGCCGGGCGGGAAGGCGTAGTCGGTGAACTTGCGCTCGCCGGGCACCACCTCGGTACCGGCATCCAGCCAAGACCGGCGCGTCACGTAAACGCGGGTCCGGCCGCGCTGATAGACGCGGTTCTCCGCCCTGCGCGGTGCGCCGTCATAGGTCGGGTCTTCCACCACGACGCGCTTCCGGGTCTGGGCATCGGCGGCACTAACGCCGAGTCCGGCGGTCGCGATCGCGGCCGTGGCCAGCAAAATCGCCAGTGTTTTGGCGCCCGGGTACTTCAAAGCCATTGAATCCTCGTCACATTCCCAATTGCGTCGCACCATACCCGTTTCCATTGCTCCCCCACAAGGACGAATGGGCCACACTTGCCGGAGGATCGTCACTCCCTTGAGAGATAGGGCGGAAAAGGCGCGATTCCAGCCTTCAGAGCCGGCGGGGCGGGCGCGCCGGGCGGGTGTCGGTGGTTTGCGAGACCGGCTCGGCACTGCAACGTGCCGAACGCTTCATTCCTTCCTCGAAGAAGGTTTGCGCGGCGGCGGTCGGAAGCACACCCTTCAGTGTGATCTTGTCGATCATGCAGGCCAGGGTGTGGAAGTTCGGACGCGCGCCGCTGGCTTCGCAGTACCAGCCCTTGAGATACACGGCGGTGGTGTCGAAGCGGCTGAGATAGGACACGCAGAGCTTGATCTGGCCGTCCGAGTCGATCTGGAAATTCGCGGCGCGGACCGCGCCGAAGCGCGTCTGGAGATCGTAGTAGGTGCTGGAGCCGGTATAGGCCGTGCGCAGCAGCGGCCGCAGGCTCGACATTTCATAAGAATAGTCGCGGACCACCGGCGTATCCGGATTGGCCGGCATGTTCACAACCAGCGTGAAGTCGGTGTTGCGATCGTAAACCTGGCCGTATTGCAGGATTTCCTGCCAGCCCGCGTTGAATCGCGCCGAGTTGGCGGTCGGTGACAGCCTCGTGAGTTCGGGCGAATTGATCTGGAACGATGCCTTGGTGCTCACTCTGGAGGGCTGATCGAAAAAGCTTGTGACGCGGATAACGACCATGCCGATAAGCGCCAGCACGATGGTCCCGACCGCGTAGAAGGAATAGCGTACCATCTTCCCGGCGTAGGTGCCGAAGGTCGAGATATGGTTGTGATCGAAGGACATTTCAAAATTCCCGAGAGGCAATGTTTCCGATTGATCGTCTCAATCCTGTGTGAGCGGGCCGCGTAATTGCGGAGCCTCGCCGGAGACGATCCAGTTTGCGGAAGCAGTGGTCGTCATTGCGTTGCAGGTGTCGCGTTTCAGTTCTGCGCGCGCGAACAGTTCGGCCATCTTCGGATCGTTCCCCGCCGACAGCAGGGTCAGCCGGTTCAGCGTGCAGCCGAGAAATGCCCGCTGCGCGGCCAGCGAATCGGCCTGACAGGACCATCCGCTCACCCTGACGCTTGGGCTGGAAAAGGTTTTCACAAAGCCCAGGCAGTTCTGCCTGGCAGGCAGGGCGGCCCCGCTCAATCGGAGCAGGGAGAGGCGGCCGAATTTGGTGTCCACGAAGCCGGCAGGTTCGACCTCGGCGGCCCGTCCTCCGGCCATCCGGACTGCGACATCGGCATCCGCCGCCGCAAACGCGTCCAGCTCGCCGCCAGGGCGGTAAATCTCGATTTCTGCCGTGGGCGCTTCGCCGGCATGGGCGGCCCAGCGCAGGATGTCCTTGCGGCCGCCTTCGGGGTGCCGCAAAATCTCATAAGCATCTGTTCTGTCGGACAAATCCAGCTTGCTGATGGCAAAAGCCGGATGCGGCCTGCTGGCCTGCGTCCAGCTTGGAAGCACAGGAAGGCCAGCCTCGGCCGCGCCCGGCTCGGTGGACACCAGATCCACGGCAAGGACCGCCAGCACCGCCAGGCCGCAGAAATAGGCCAGGATACGCACCGCGACCGCGCTGCATTCGTCCGCAAAGCTGCGCAGCGCCGGGTGAATTCCTGACATGTTCGGCAGGGGCTGGTCGAGCAGGATCGGGCTCATATCTGACTCGGCGGACGTTCTGTTCCGTTGTGATAACGGGAACGAGCTTCCGCCGTGGTCATGGTCGCGAAGACCGTCCTGCCACTTGACGTCACCTGCCCCCGCAGTTGCTTCTGCGTTGTATTTGGGCCGTTTTTCGCATAGAAGCGCTGCCTCTTCCCTTTCTACAGACAGCGAGGGCGAGCATTTTTCTTCGGAGAGTCAACGATGGGTTACAAGGTTGCGCTAGTTGGAGCGACCGGCAATGTGGGCCGGGAGATGCTCAACATCTTGGACGAACGCAGTTTTCCCGCTGACGAGGTGGTCGCTTTGGCCTCCCGCCGCAGCATGGGCGTCGAAGTGTCCTATGGCGACCGCACCCTGAAATGCAAAGCGCTCGAACATTACGATTTTAGCGATGTCGATATCTGCCTGATGTCGGCCGGCGGCGCGGTGTCCAAGGAATGGTCGCCGAAGATCGCAGCCGCGGGCGCTGTCGTGATCGACAATTCGTCGACGTGGCGGATGGATCCGGACGTTCCGCTGATCGTGCCGGAAGTGAATGCGGATGCGGTCACCGACTTCCGCAAGAAGGGGATCATCGCCAATCCGAACTGTTCGACTGCGCAGCTCGTCGTCGCACTGAAGCCGCTGCATGATGCGGCGAAGATCAGGCGCGTCGTGGTCTCGACCTATCAGTCGGTGTCGGGCGCGGGCAAGGATGCGATGGACGAACTGTTCTCGCAGACCAAGGCCGTCTACACCAACGACGAACTGGTGAACAACAAATTCCCGAAGCGGATCGCCTTCAACGTCATCCCCCAGATCGATGTGTTCATGGAGGATGGCTACACGAAGGAAGAGTGGAAGATGATGGCGGAGACCAAGAAGATTCTTGATCCCAAAATCAAGCTCACCGCCACCTGCGTGCGCGTGCCGGTGTTCGTGGGCCATTCGGAAGCTGTGAACATCGAGTTCGAGAATCCGATCTCCGCCGATGAAGCACGCAACATTCTGCGTACTGCGCCGGGCTGTCTCGTGATCGACAAGCGCGAGCCGGGCGGCTACGTCACGCCGTACGAATCCGCCGGCGAGGACGCCACCTACATCAGCCGCATCCGCGAGGATGCGACGGTGGAGAACGGCCTCGTGCTGTGGTGCGTCTCCGACAACCTGCGCAAGGGCGCCGCGCTGAACGCTGTTCAGATCGCGGAATGCCTGGTCAACCGCAAGCTGTTGCAGCCGAAAAAGAAGGCGGCCTGAGCCGCCTGATGTGAGCAGGAAAACGGGCCGGGCATCAGGATGACAAGCGAGCCATCTGAGCACCGGCCCTCTACTGCGGAATACCGGCCAAATCCAAAGCTGAAGCGTGCGGAGCACGCATTCGAATCCCTGCTGTTCAACAGCCGCTGGCTGATGGCGCCGTTCTATCTCGGCCTCGTCATCAGTCTCCTCGTGCTGCTGTTTAAGTTCGTTGCGCTGCTGGTCGAGTTTATCGCTCACGCCACCCTGGCAAAGGAATCCGACATCATTCTCGGCGTGCTGTCGCTGATCGATGTGTCGCTGACCGGCAATCTGGTTCTGATCGTGGTGTTCTCTGGCTATGAGAATTTCGTCTCGCGGATCGATCCGCGCGGCCATCCCGACTGGCCGGAATGGATGACCAAGGTCGACTTCGCCGGGCTGAAGCAGAAGCTGCTGGCCTCGATCGTCGCGATCTCGGCGATTCAGGTGCTCAAGGCGTTCATGAATATCGATGTGGCATTCGACGCCCAGAAGCTCGCCTGGCTCGCCGGAATCCATCTCGTGTTTGTCGTCTCGACCCTGTTGATCGTGTGGTCGGACAGGCTCGGCGATCACGGGGCGTCGAACAAGGCCGGCCATTAAGCCGGCCTGTGCTCGGCTCAGGACACCAGCGCGCTGTGATAGACGCGGCTGAATTCGTTCGTGCTCTGGTCGACGATGGACAGCGAGCCTTCCGCGACGCCGAAATAGGCGCCGTGAAGCTGCAGCTCGCCGCTCTCGACGCGGTTCTTCACGAACGGAAATGTCATCAGGTTTTCCAGGCTGCGCAGGATCGCCGCCTTTTCAATCCTCGTGACGAATTGCTGCATCGTTTCGTGGTCGCGCTGCGAGACCGTCTCGCCTGGCTTGACGAACATCGACATCCATTTGCCGATGAAGTCGCCGGGGGACAGCGGCGCGCTGTCATCGACAAAAGCGCGAATGCCGCCGCACTGCGCATGCCCCAGCACGACGATGTGCTTTATCTTAAGGACCTGATTGGCATATTCCAGCGCGGCCGAGACGCCGTGGGCGTTGCCGTCAGGCTGGAACACGGGCACGAGATTGGCGACGTTGCGAACGACGAACAGTTCGCCTGGTCCGGCATCGAAAATCACCTCCGGCGAAACGCGGGAATCGCAACAGCCGACCACCATCACCTCGGGGGATTGCCCCTTTTGCGACAATTCACGGTAGCGCGACTGTTCGGTGGGCAGGCGCTGGGTGACAAAAGTCTGGTATCCGGCGAGCAGGTGTTCGGGAAACGGTGACATGGGGAGCCTCGCAAAATCGTCTCAGGTTGGTTCGCTAGTCCGCAACGTTTTCTCGGTCCGCCCGGTCTGTGGACCTGCGAACCAAGCTGGCATCATCATTTTCCAGCGCCCTTTTTGAAATCCAGAGTTCGCCGTGGCGTATGCCGCGAGACCAACTGCGGATTCAGGACACTGGTGGCTAACCTAGGAGAGCAATCCGAACAAGCCTTTCGGGCGCGGGACGGAAATGCTACTCAGGGTGCTTCCCCAATGGAAACCAGACCATGATCCACCCGCGCCGCAGTGTTCTGTTCATGCCCGGCTCGAATGCCCGGGCGCTCGACAAGGCGCGGAACCTTCCCTGCGATGGGGTCATCCTCGACCTTGAGGACTCGGTGGCGCCCGACGCCAAACCGATGGCGCGCGATCAGATCGCGCAAGCTGTCGCCGCGGGAGGCTTCGGCAAGCGTGAGATCATTATCCGCATCAATAATCTCGAGTCGCCATGGTGGGAAGACGATCTGACCATGGCTGCTCATGCCAAGCCTGACGGGATTCTGGTCCCGAAGATTTCCCGTCCGGCAGACATCAAGAGACTGGAGGAGCGCCTTCGCACGCTCAAGGCCGATCCCGGCATCGTGCTGTGGGCGATGATCGAGTCCCCGCTTGGCGTTCTGTCGGCGCAGGAGATTGCCGCAACCGCGCGTGACGGCGACAAGCGTCTTGCCGGATTTGTCATGGGACCGAACGACATCGCGCGCGAGACGCGGATGCGGATGCTGCCGGGCCGCGTCGCCATGCTGCCGCTGTTCGCGCATTGCATTCTCGCGGCGCGGGCCTATGGCCTTGAGATTCTCGACGGTCCCTACAACGACATCAGCGACGTGGCCGGTTTCGCGAAGGAGTGCGCGCAGGGCCGCGACATGGGCTTCGACGGAAAAACGCTGATCCATCCCGGCCAGATCGATGCCGCCAATGCCGCCTACACACCGCCGGCGGAAGAGATTGCCCGCGCGCGCAAGATCATGGGTGTGTTCGATCTACCGGAGAACGCGAACAAGGGCGTGGTTCAGCTTGATGGCCAGATGGTCGAGCGTCTGCACGTCGAGATGGCCAAGCGCACCATTGCGATTGCGGATGCGATTGCCGCGCTGAAGGCGAGCTGAAGTCAGGAACATTGAGATCGTCATGCCCGGGCTTGTCCCGGGCATCCACGTCTTACCTGTCCGAGAAGCCCAAAACGTAGATGGCCGGGACAAGCCCGGCCATGACTTAGTCTATCAATTCGTTTTGAATTACAGCCACGGGCGCTCGGCCTTTTCCTTCGCCTCGAACATGTCGATCGACTTGCCCTTTTCCATGGTCAGGCCGATGTCGTCGAGCCCGTTCAGCATGCAGTGCTTGCGGAAGGGATCGATCTCGAACTTGATCGTGCCGCCGTCGGGGCCGCGGATTTCCTGCTTCTCAAGATCGACCGTCAGCGTGGCGTTGGAGCCGCGGTCGGCGTCGTCGAACAGCTTGTCGAGTTCTTCGTGGCTGACGCGGATCGGCAGGATGCCGTTCTTGAAACAGTTGTTGTAGAAAATGTCGCCGAACGAGGTCGAGATGATGCAGCGGATGCCGAAATCGCCGAGCGCCCATGGCGCGTGCTCGCGGCTCGAGCCGCAACCGAAGTTGTCGCCGGCCACCAGGATCTTCGCCTTACGGTAAGACGGTTTGTTGAGCACGAAATCGGGGTTCTCGCTGCCGTCGTCTTTGTAGCGCTGCTCGGAGAACAGTCCCTTGCCGAGGCCGGTGCGCTTGATGGTCTTGAGATACTGCTTCGGGATGATCATGTCGGTGTCGACGTTGATGATCTTCAGGGGCGCCGCGACGCCTTCGAGTGTCGTAAACTTGTCCATGATGTTCCCGTGAACCGGATGCAATTTGAGCTGTTCTAAATATACCATCATCGCCGTCAAGGCTATGCGCTGAGGGAGGACACATCATGAACGCCATGCGCTGCGGCCGCCTGCCGGAGCTGGTTTTTCTGGCGGGAATGATGGTTTTGCTGATGCCTCTGGGCGACGCTCATGCTGAGATGTGGTGCATACGCGATTTCGGCAGCGACAGGCCCGTCTGCATATTCGCCACGGCGCGGGATTGCACGTCGGCTGCGGTGATCCGGGGCGGCATCTGTGAACGCGAGCCGCTCGTGTCCCGAAAACCGGCGCCACGGATCAGGTGACGGCCGCCTCGATCGCTTCCATGTCGTCATCTGAGAGGCCGAAATGGTGGCCGATCTCATGCACCAGAACATGTGTCACGACATGACCCAGAGTTTCGTCGTGTTCGGCCCAGTAATCGAGGATGGGACGGCGGTAGAGCCAGATCATGTTCGGCATGGGCGCAATATCGCCGCTTGAGCGAAATGGCAGCCCGACCCCCTGGAAGAGACCGAGCAGATCGAATTCGCTCTCGGCCCCCATCTCCTTGAGAACGTCCTCCGTTGGGAAGTCATCGATCTGGATAATCAATCCCTCGCAGAGATCGCGAAAGTGTTTTGGCAGCCGCGCGAAGGCGTCATGCGCGATCGCTTCCATGTCTTCAAGGGTGGGGGATTTTGCAGTTGGCCACATCGCTCCTGTTTAAAGTGCTTGTCCACCGGGGCCAAGGGTTTCGAAGAGCGCTTCAAAGGGGGGTGGCATGACGCTGAACTCCCCCTCAATTTGCGTGTTCATGGTGTTGACGGGCGCGCCTCAATCGGAGACGTTGCCGCCCATAGATTGAACTTATGGATACGGGACGGCGCTTCATGACGCGGGCAAGGATTTCGGCCATTCTGATGGGCCTCTTTGCAGGCCTGATTGTTTGGGCGTTGCCGGGTATGGCGCAGGCTCAATCTGCTTCGACGGCTGTCCATCATGGGCTGACCGCCGAGGAATTTTCCGCGCAGAGCCGTGAGGTCATTCGCCGCACGCCGCGCCGCATCCGGATTTATCGCGGCTCGAACTATCCCGGTCCGAACTCCAAGCGCGTCTGCAATGCGCACTACGAGCAGGAGTATCGCCCGAGCGGAACGGTGATCGTGCCGCGCATGAACTGCTATTGGAGCGGCTGACTTTCGGCGAGCGGTTCAGTTTTTTCTGAATGTGCCGATCGTCGTCGGCGAATACCGTCGCACACAATCCGTCGATACCAGTTGTCATCGTCGCCTGCGGCGCGATGCCGCGAGCAAATCTGTTCATCAATGCGGCGCAGACATTCAGCACGCATTCACATCCTCCTTCTTAGCCTGATGCAAACGAACTTCGGACAGAAACACGCGCCGGAATTCGTTCCAGCTCATGAGGAGAGAGTGTTCATGAAGATGAATGTCAGAACGATTTTTGGTCTCGCAGCCGTCGCCGGGCTGCTTGCGGTTGCGGTGCCCACGGGCGGCGCGCAGGCGCTGTCGCTGATGAATCCGGCTGCGAGTTCATCCGCCAGGCAGGCATCCGAGCCCATGACGATGCAAGTTCATTGGCGTCGGCATCATCACCACCGCTGGCATCGTCACCACGGTTGGCGCCGCCATCACGGCTGGCACCATCACCATGGCTGGCGGCATCATCGTCGCCATCACTGGTATTAAGTTAAAGCTTCGATCACCATGCGGTTTGACCGGAATTGATCAAATCCGCGCGTCATGATCTTGCTCCAAACTCGACGTCATCCTTATTTAGACAGGGCCACCGCTACGGCCCCGTCTGGTTCGCAGGGCCAACGCAGGCCATTGGCGGATGGATGAACGTAAATCGGTGATGCGCGTTATCTTTAACGTGTCGAGCAACGATTGGAGGAGAACTGCAATGAGAAAGCTTGTGGGAGCCGCGGCGGTTGCTGCCGCTCTTTCGATTGCCGGCTGGATGTCGCTTGCACCTGCGAGCGCCGCATCACCGGCCACAACGGCATCGCGTGACGCGCGTCCGGCGGAAGCCCAGCCGACGGATGTCAGCGCGCGCCGCCGCTATTATCGGCGCTATGGCTATTACGGCCCGCGTTACTACAGACCGTACTATCGACCATATTACCGGCCCTACTACAGGCCGTATTACGGCTATGGTTACGGCTATCGTCCGTACTATCGCCCCTATTATTATCGGCCGGCCTATTACCGGCCTTACGGCTACGGCTATCCGTACGGCGGCTATGGATACGGCTATGGCGGTCCCCGTTTCTATGGACCTGGCCTCAGCATCGGCTTCGGCTGGTAAATCCGGTGCCAGCAAAACAAAACAGGCGCTCGAAAGAGCGCCTGTTTTTATTTGACCGGTCGATAGCGATGCGAACGGTTCAGGTCGAATGCCATTCGCGGATATCGACGAAGTGTCCGGCGATCGCAGCGGCCGCGGCCATCGCGGGCGACACCAGATGGGTGCGGCCCTTGAAGCCTTGGCGGCCTTCGAAGTTGCGGTTCGAGGTCGAGGCGCAGCGCTCTTCCGGTGCGAGCTTGTCGGGGTTCATCGCAAGGCACATCGAGCAGCCTGGCTCACGCCACTCAAAACCGGCCTTGATGAAGATCTTGTCGAGACCTTCGGCTTCGGCCTGCTCCTTCACAAGGCCCGAGCCCGGCACGATCATCGCATTGAGGTTGCCGTTGACGGTGTGACCGGCGACGACCTTCGCGGCGGCGCGCAGATCCTCGATGCGTCCGTTGGTGCATGAGCCGATGAAGATGCGGTCGAGCTTGATGTCGGTGATCTTGGTGCCGGGCTTCAGCCCCATGTAGTCGAGCGCGCGCTGCTTGGACAAACGCTTGGCTTCGTCCTCGATCTTGGCAGGATCCGGCACAAAGCCTGAAATCGACACGACGTCCTCAGGCGAGGTGCCCCAGGTCACGATCGGCGGCAGCTTGGCCGCGTCGAGACGAATCTCGTGATCGAAGTGTGCGCCCTCATCGGTGCGCAGCGTATCCCAGTAGCGAAGCCCGGCTTCCCATGCAGCGCCGGTCGGCGCCATCGGACGGCCCTTGAGGAATTCGTAAGCCTTTTCGTCGGGCGCGATGAGGCCGGCGCGCGCGCCGCCTTCGATCGACATGTTGCAGACCGTCATGCGGCCTTCCATCGACAGCGAGCGGATCGCGTCGCCGGCGTATTCCAGCACGTAACCGGTGCCACCCGCGGTGCCGATCTCGCCGATGATGGCAAGGATGATGTCCTTTGCGGTCACGCCGTCCGGCAGCTTGCCGTCGACGGTGGCGCGCATGTTCTTCGCCTTCTTCTGGATCAGCGTCTGGGTGGCGAGCACATGCTCGACCTCGGACGTGCCGATACCATGCGCAAGTGCGCCGAACGCGCCATGCGTCGAGGTATGGCTGTCGCCGCAGACAATCGTCGTGCCGGGCAGCGTGAAGCCCTGCTCCGGACCGATCACGTGCACGATGCCCTGACGCTTGTCGTATTCGTTGAAATATTCGACGCCGAACTCGCGTGCGTTCTCGGCGAGCGTCGCGATCTGTTCGGCGCTTTCCGGATCGGGATTGGGCTTCGAGCGATCGGTGGTCGGAACGTTGTGATCGACCACGGCCAGCGTCTTCTGCGGCGCGCGAACCTTGCGGCCGGTATTGCGCAATCCTTCAAACGCCTGCGGCGATGTGACCTCGTGGACAAGATGGCGGTCGATGTAGAGCAGACAGGTGCCGTCGGGCTGCTCATCAACCAGATGGTCATTCCAGATCTTGTCGTAGAGAGTGGTCGCTTTGGCCATTTTGGGTTGTCCGAATTGGTGTTTGCAGGCCTTTGGGGCCGCTGGTAATCGCCTTCCGCCCTTTTTACTCGCTTAACAGGACAGGGGAAAGTATCCTGACCACATAATAGCCTATGCAGGATCGCACAATGACCGCACGCCCGCCGGTAGCACCCTATCTCACCGTCTCACCTGCCGCCGGAGCGATCGCTTTTTACACTGCGGCGTTCGATGCCAAGCAGAAGGCGCTGATGCCTGCGATGGACGGCCTGCGCATCCTGCACTGCGAACTCGAGATCAACGGCGGCGCGCTGTTTCTCTCCGACGCGTTTCCCGAATTCGGCACCGCGCGCATGCCGCTGCCCGGCGAGCCGGTGACGATGTCGGTCAGTCTCGAATTCGCGACCGCCGACGAAGTCGACGAAGTCTTCTCGCGTGCCACCAAGCTCGGTGCGAAAGGCGAGGTGACACCGACCTATTCGTTCTGGGGCACGCGAACCGCGATCCTGCGCGATCCGTTCGGCCATCGCTGGATCATGAACGGGCCGCTGACGCAGAAGTAGGCGCCGCCGGCTCCGTTACCGAAAATAAAAAAGCGCGGTGATGCACCGCGCTTTTTTTAAATCATCGAAAGTTGCGCGATTACTCGCCCGAAGCAGCCTGACGGTTGTCCTGCTTCTCGACAATGCGCGCCGACTTGCCGCGCAGACCGCGCAGGTAATACAGCTTGGCGCGACGCACCTTGCCGCGGCGCACGAGCTTGATCGAGTCGATCATCGGCGAGTAGATCGGGAACACGCGCTCCACGCCTTCGCCGTACGAAATCTTGCGGACGGTGAAGCTCTCGTGAATGCCGCCGCCGTTGCGGCCGATGCAGACGCCTTCATAGGCCTGCACGCGCGAACGCTCGCCTTCGACAACCTTGACGTTGACGATCACGGTGTCACCCGGTCCGAAATCCGGAATCGTCTTTCCGGCGGAAAGCTTTTCAAGCTGCTCCTTGTCGAGCTCCTGAATGATGTTCATCGCAAAACTCCATCGGCGGCGCGCCCGGAAGGGGCTGCGCGGAAATTCGTATCCAGCATCTGCACGGATTGGCCGGTGCTATACGCCAAAGCCGTCCGGTTGTCACCCTTTTGTCGTGTCTTTTCGTACGCCGGGTGCGATGTTTTGAGTGGCCGTTTGAACGGTCTTGGTCGCCCAAAGGTCCGGCCGCCGGGTTCGGGTCAGGGCTTCGGCCTGCGCCCGCCGCCAGGCCTCGACCTTGGCGTGATCGCCGGACACCAGCACGTCCGGGATGGTCCGGCCCTCAAATTCCTGCGGCCGGGTATACTGGGGGTATTCCAGTAGTCCGTCCGAGAAACTCTCGTCGGTTCCAGAGCTTAGCTTCCCCATCACCCCCGGCAGAAGGCGCACGCAGGCGTCTATGAGGGCCAGGGCAGCGATTTCTCCCCCGGAGAGGACATAGTCCCCCAGAGAGATTTCCTCGAGCCCACGGGCCTCGATGACCCGCTGATCAATCCCCTCGAAGCGCCCGCAGACGATCAGCGGGCCGGGCCCGGAAGCGAGTTCCATGACCGTTTTCTGGGTCAGGGGGGTGCCGCGGGGGCTCATCAGCAGGCGCGGGCGTTCGGGGGCAATCTGGGCAGCATCGATCGCCGCTGCCAGCACATCGGCGCGCAGCACCATGCCGGGGCCGCCCCCGGCCGGGGTGTCATCGACGCTGCGATGCTTGTCGGTGGCGGCGTCGCGAATGTCGCGGGCCTCCAGTGCCCAGACGCCCGATGCCAGCGCCTTGCCCGCAAGGCTGACGCCGAGCGGGCCGGGAAACATTTCCGGAAACAGCGTGAGCACGGTGGCGCGCCACATGGTCGGGTATCCCGGTTCAGATGTCCGCGTCGGACGGAGAATCGCCTTCAATCTCTTGCGGCATCACGATCACCACATGGCCGCCGGCGAGATCCACCGTCGGTACCACCGCAACGGTAAACGGCAGCAGCAATGTCGGCCCCTGCGGCGGCGCGATTTCGATGATGTCGCCGGCGCCGAAATTATGGATCGCGAGCACCTTGCCGATCGCGGTGCCTGCCGGATCGAGCGCGCGCAGTCCGATCAGGTCGGCGTGATAGTATTCGCCTTCGTCCGTCTCGGGCAGCTTGTCGCGGGAAATATAAAGCTCAAGGCCATTGATGCGCTCGGCATCTTCGCGGGTTGTGATGCCCTTGAGCACTGCAACCAGATGGTCCTTGGCAATCCGGGCGCGCACCACTTCAAACTGACGCACGCCGTCTTTGGTCGAGAGCGGCCCGTAATCGATCACCGCCATCGGATCTTCGGTGAACGGCCACAGCCGCACCTCGCCGCGCACACCGTGCGCGGCGCCGATTCTTGCAACGCAGATTTGCGCTGCTTTTGTCATGAGAACGCTTATGCCTTGGCGGCGGCTTCAGCGTTGGCCTTGCGCTCCTTGCGCGGCACGGCCTTCTCGGGGTTCTTGCGCGGCTCACGCTTCTTCACGCCGGCGGCGTCGAGGAAGCGCATCACGCGGTCCGACGGCTGCGCGCCCTTGGCGAGCCAGGCCTTGACCTTGTCCATGTCGAGCTTGAGGCGGGTCTCGTTGTCCTTCGGCAGCAGCGGGTTGAAGTGGCCGAGACGCTCGATGAAGCGGCCATCGCGCGGAAAGCGCGAGTCGGCGACGACGACGTGATAGACCGGACGCTTCTTGGTGCCTGCGCGTGCGAGGCGGATAACGACTGACATTTAGTTCTCCGTTGGTGTGTTTGAATGTCGTGAAAACTGTTCGGCTATTTCTTCTTGCCGATCCCCGGAAATCCGCCGAGGCCCGGCAGTGTTGGTTTTCCAAGAGCCGGCAGGCCTGATGCTGGAAGATTTGGAAAATCTTTCGGCAGCGATGGCACGCCTTGCGGAATTCCGCCCGGCATCTTCGCAGCCAATTCCTTCATCGCGTCGGCTGACGGCATTCCGTTGCCGCCAAAGCCCATCGCCTGCGCCATGCCCGCGAGCGGGCCGCGCTTGCCCTGACCCATGGCCTTCATCATGTCGGCCATGTTCCGGTGCATCTTGAGCAGCTTGTTGACTTCCTCGACCTTGAGGCCAGCGCCGGCGGCAATGCGCTTCTTGCGGCTGGCCTTGAGGATGTCGGGATTTTTGCGCTCTTCGCGCGTCATGGAATCGATCACCGCCATCTGACGCTTCACGACCTTGTCGTCGAGGTTCGCGGCGGCGATCTGGTTCTTCATCTTGGCGATGCCGGGCATCATGCCCATCAGGCCGCCGAGGCCGCCCATGGTCTGCATCTGCTGCAATTGGTCGCGCAGGTCGGCAAGGTCGAACTTGCCCTTGCGCATCTTCTCGGCGACACGCGCGGCCTTCTCGGCGTCGATATGCGCCGCTGCTTTTTCAACGAGCGAGACGACGTCGCCCATGCCGAGAATGCGGCCCGCGATACGCGAGGGATAGAAGTCTTCCAGCGCGTCGGTCTTTTCGCCGGTGCCGATCAGCTTGATCGGCTTGCCGGTGACGGCGCGCATCGAAAGCGCAGCGCCGCCGCGTCCGTCGCCGTCGACGCGGGTCAGCGCAATGCCCGTGAGTCCGACACGCTGATCGAATGCGCGCGCCAGATTGACGGCGTCCTGACCGGTGAGAGAATCGGCGACGAGCAGGATTTCATGCGGTTTCGCGGCGGCTTTCACCTCCGCGGCTTCCGTCATCATCTCTTCGTCGAGGGTGGTGCGGCCCGCGGTGTCGAGCAGCACGATGTCGTAGCCGCCGAGCTTGCCGGCCTGCAACGCACGCTGCGCGATCTGCACCGGCTTCTGGCCTGCCACGATGGGCAGCGTCTCGATGGACAGATCGCGGCCGAGCACGGCGAGCTGTTCCTGCGCGGCGGGGCGATAGACGTCGAGCGACGCCATCAGAACTTTTTTCTTGTCGCGCTGGGTGAATCGGCGCGCCAGCTTCGCGGTGGTGGTGGTTTTGCCGGAGCCCTGCAGGCCGACCATCATGATTGCGACGGGCGCGGGCGCATTGAGGTCGATGAGCTGGTCTTCGGAGCCGAGGGTTGCGACCAGTTCGTCGTGAACGATCTTCACGACCATCTGGCCCGGCGTCACCGACTTGACGACGGTGGCGCCGATCGCCTGCTCGCGCACCCGCTCGGTAAAGGAGCGCACCACTTCGAGCGCGACGTCGGCCTCAAGCAGGGCGCGGCGGATTTCGCGCATGGCGGCATCGACATCGGCCTCCGAAAGCGCGCCGCGCCCCGTCAACCGGTCGAGTATGCCTCCAAGTCGTTCCGACAGATTGTCGAACATCGCGGCCTTACCTGTTGCTCCCGAAGGAGATGAAATTCCAAACACGACTGCGCCCGAGGGCGCACAGCGCTGTCGGGCGTTGGCCTCCGGCATCCGGTGCCGGGCGGCTGGTCGAAAAGAAGATCTTTCCGAGAAGTGCCGGGGTTAAACCGCCCAAAGGCCGAAAAGTCAAGAAAAGACCGAAAAATGCTGATTCTGGGGCGGGTTGCGCTGTACCTTCCGGGAACCTAATTGTTGCCCGGCAGGCCATTTCCGGCCTTTTGGACCCCATGAACGTCACCCGTCGCCGCCTTTTTGGCCTGCTTGCCGGTGCCGCGGTCGCGGTGGGCCTCCCGTCCGTCTGGATTTCCCGCATGAAAACCTATGCCGGCCCGCCCTCCGATCATTTCGACGGAACCTATTTCTTCGACCCCGACGGCTCGCCGCCGAAGAAGCTCTGGGAGGTGCTGCGCTGGCAGATCACCAAGCAGGCGGCAAAATGGCCCGAGCGCGCCCCGTCGCCCTATGCCGATACGCCGCCGCAGCAGGTCAACGGCAGCAAGGTGCGGTTCTCCTATATCGGCCACGCAAGCTGGTTGATCCAGACCGCAGGCCTCAACATTCTGGTCGATCCGGTGTGGTCGGAGCGCGCATCGCCGGTCGCGTTCGCGGGTCCCAAACGCGTCAACGATCCCGGCATCGATTTCGACAAGCTGCCGCCGATCGACGTGGTGCTGGTGTCGCACGGACATTACGATCATCTCGATGCGCGAACCTTGTCACGGCTCGCCGCCAAATTCTCGCCGCGTGTGATCACGCCGCTCGGCAACGATGTGACGATGATGTCGAACGACAGCGCCATCCGCGCCGAAGCGTTCGACTGGAACGAGCGGGTTGAGATCGGCAACGGTGTCGCTGTCACCCTGGTGGCGACACGCCACTGGACCGCGCGCGGACTGTTCGATCGCAACAAGGCGCTGTGGGCGAGTTTCGTGCTGGAGACACCGGCCGGGAAACTCTACCTCGTCGGCGACTCCGGCTACGGCACTGGCACGCACTTTCGCCGCGTTCGCGACGCGCACGGGCCGCTGCGCGCGGCGATCCTGCCGATCGGCGCCTACGAGCCGCGCTGGTTCATGCGCGATCAGCACATGAACCCCGAGGATGCCGTGAAGGCGCTCGCCGATTGCGGAGCCGAGATGGCGCTGGCGCATCATCACGGCACGTTTCAGCTCACGGACGAAGCCATCGACGCGCCGGTCAATGATCTGGCGACGGCGCTCGATGCAGCCGGCGTTGCGCGCGACAGGTTTGTCGCGCTCAAGCCCGGTCAGGTGTTCGAGATTTAGCCGGTTTTACTGGGCTTTCGGTTTGAGCTCGTAAGACACGCTCACCGAGACACGCAGCGTTTCCTGGCCCTGCGCCACTGGCGCGGACGCGGCCATATCTGCCGCCATCTTGCGATACGGCACAGGACCCGGCGCGGTTTCTTCCGAGATGCTGATCGGCGCGCCGAGCGAGATGTTGGCGGCCTTTGCATAGATTTCAGCCTTGCGCCGTGCGTCCGCGATGGCCTCGGAGCGCGCGTCGTCCAGCAGTTTCGACGCCTTCGACACCATGAAGCTGATGCCGCTGATCTCGTTGGCGCCGGAGCCTACCAGCACGTCGATAGTATCCGCGACCTTGGCGATGTCGCGAATGGTCACGGTGACGCGATTGCTGGCGCGATAACCGGTGATCTGGAATGGCGCGTTGGGATTGCGGCCCGGTGTGCTCTGCGGCGACAGCGACAGGCGCGAGGTTTGAATGTCCTTTTCGGCGATGCCAGCGTTTTTCAGCGCCTGCAGGACGCCGCCCATCGCCTTGTTGTTCGCCTCAGAAGCCTCGCGCGCGGTCTTGGCTTCGGTGGTCACGCCGCTGTCGATCTGCGCCAGATCCGGCGGCACGGAGATCGAGGCTTCGCCGGTGACGGAGACCGTCGGCGGCAGAGACTGTCCGAACGCGGACGATGCCATGGTGGCGATGGCGATCGCGGCGATAACGGTGCGGGCACGCATTTATGAAACTCCAGTTTTTTATTTGAGCGGCAAGTTTTACTTGAGCGGGACGTAGACGTTGATGACAAGGTTGTCTTCGGTCGTCGTCAATGGATCGATGACGTACTCCTCGATGAACGTGTCCTTGGCCTCCAGTTTCTTTTCGTCGAGGTGGTTGGTGATCGCCTCATAGGTATTGTCCATGTTGTCGTACGAACCGCGATGGACAAATTTCAGCGTCGGGCCTTCGGGCGACGTGCCGATGCTCATGCCCTTGGCGAGGTTCTTCGGATCCTGTTCGACCGGAATTTCGGCCTGATAGGTGAAGCCCGCATCGTCGGTCGAGGTGTAGACGATCAGCGACGATCCCGCGGGCTTGATGCCCTGCTTGTCCAAAAAGCCCGATAGCGTTTTCAGGGACCCGACCAGCGTCTCGAACGCATTGTCCCAGGTCGCGCTGCCTCGCAGGATCACGACTTTCTTCGCGGTCAAAGTCTGCTGCTCGCCGAAAGGATCGGCAGTTTTCACATTCGGCACGGCGGGTGCCGCGGGAGCCTCTGCCGCGGGAGGCGGAGGCGTTGCCGGCGCAGCGGGTGTTTGCGCAGTCGCCGGCGGAGTGTCTGCGGCTGGCGCTGGCGGAGATGCCGGGGTTGCCGTTGAGGCGGGCGCCGCAGGCGCGGCCGGAGCTGTTGTCTCAGGCGCTGCCGGTGCAGCCGACGGCGCTGGAGCCGGGGACGCCGGAGGGACCGCCGTGGCCGCGGTGTTGGACGGGGGTGACTGGACCGGACCCGTAACCGACCCCATCGGCAGCTTGAACCAGACTGCTGCCGCGACGACCAGCGCCATGGCGACCAAAACGGTTACGCGGGTATTCGTCATTCATGGTCTCCGAAGCGTCAGCGGGGTAAATGTTGTCCGGCGGCGAAGCGGACACAGGTTACCACGAACCGCTCGGAACTGGCATGCGTTCCAAACTGGGCAATCGCGAGGCAGCACCGATGCTCTGGTCAAGTCGCCTGTCATTCGCCATATAGCGGGGATCATGAGCACGCTCGCCAACCATAGCTTTGCCAAGATGAACGGCATCGGCAACGAGATCGTCGTTGTCGATCTGCGCGATTCTGCCGCGACCATTACCCCCGATGAGGCGCGGGCCGTCGCGTCACCCGCGGGCGTGCCCTACGACCAGTTGATGGTGCTGCATGCGCCGCGCGTTCAGGGCACCAGTGCTTTCATCCGTATTTACAACAATGACGGCTCGGAAGCCGCGGCCTGCGGCAACGGCATGCGCTGCGTCGCGCGGCAGGTGTTCGAGGAAACCGGCAAGAACGCACTGACCTTTGAGACCCGCGCGGGCTTGTTGAATTGCTGGCAGGGTCCGTCGCCCGATCTTTATACCGTCGACATGGGTGTGCCGAAGTTCGGCTGGCAGGACATTCCGCTGGCCGAGGAATTCCGCGACACCCGCTACATCGAATTGCAGATCGGGCCGATCGACGCGCCGATCCTGCATTCGCCGTCCGTGGTCAGCATGGGCAATCCTCACGCAATCTTCTGGGTCGAGGATATCCATGCCTACGACCTCGAACGGTTCGGACCGCTGCTCGAAAATCACCCGATCTTTCCGGATCGCGCCAACATCACGCTCGCGCACATTGTCGACCGCGATCATATCGTGATGCGGACATGGGAGCGCGGCGCGGGCCTGACCAAGGCCTGCGGCTCAGCGGCTTGCGCAACGGCGGTGGCTGCGGCGCGGCTTAAGCGGACCGGGCGCACCGTTCACATGACGCTGCCCGGCGGCGACCTCACCATCGAATGGCGTGCGCAGGACGATCACGTCCTGATGACCGGCCCCGCTGCGTTCGAGTTCGAAGGCCGCTTCGATCCGGCGCTGTTCGCCAACGTTGCTTAAAGATGGCCGTCGATGTCGTCACCTTCGGCTGCCGGCTGAACGCATTCGAGTCGGAGGTGATGCGGCGCGAGGCGGAGAGCGCGGGACTTCAGGACACCGTCGTCGTCAACACCTGCGCCGTGACCAACGAAGCCGTCGCGCAGGCGCGCCAAACCATCCGCAAACTCCGGCGTGAGCGGCCCGATGCGCGCATCGTCGTCACCGGCTGCGCGGCGCAGACCCAGACCGCGATGTTTGCGGAGATGGACGAAGTCGACCGGGTGCTGGGCAACGACGACAAGATGCACGCAGCGGCATGGCGCGATACCCGCATGGCATTCGAGGGTGGCGGCAAGAAAATCGCCGTCTCGGACATCATGGCGGTTACCGAAATGGCCCCGCATCTGGTTGCCGGGTTTCAGGCAGGATTGCCGCGCGTGTTCGTGCAGGTACAGAACGGCTGCGATCATCGCTGCACCTTCTGCATCATCCCCTACGGCCGCGGCAATTCGCGGTCGGTTGCCATGGGCGTGGTGGTCGATCAGGTCCGCGCGTTGACGGAGGCCGGGCATGCCGAGGTCGTGCTGACCGGCGTCGATCTCACGAGCTATGGCGCGGATCTGCCGGGCGCTCCGAAACTCGGGACGCTGACGAAGCAGATCCTGAAGCATGTGCCGGACGTGAAGCGGCTGCGCATTTCGTCGATCGATTCCATCGAGGCGGATCGCGATCTGCTCGACGTTATCGCAACGGACGAGCGGCTGATGCCGCATCTGCATCTGTCATTGCAGGCCGGCGACGATCTCATTCTTAAGCGCATGAAAAGGCGGCACACGCGCGCCGATGCCATTGCGTTCTGCGAGCAGGTGCGGCGATTGCGGCCGGACATCGCTTTCGGCGCGGATATCATCGCGGGCTTTCCGACCGAAACCGATGAGATGTTTGCGCGGTCGCAGGCGCTTGTCGACGAATGCGGGCTTACCTTCCTGCATGTGTTTCCGTATTCGCCGCGTCCCGGTACGCCGGCGGCGCGGATGCCGCAGGTCAATGGCCGTGTCATCAAGGATCGCGCCGCGCGTCTGCGGGCGAGCGGGGAGACTGCGCTGCGGCGCAGGCTTGCGTCGGAGGTGGGAGCCACCCGCCATGTACTGATCGAGAGCGCGACTCAGGGGCGCACCGAGCATTTCGTGCCGGTCGCGATTGCAGACGGCGTGCAGGGTCATGTGCAGGCACTCAGGATCGCCGGTCACGACGGCGAGCGGCTGCTCACATAATGTCCGCGCGCAACCGCGCGCTTGTTGGCTTCAATTTACATCGCAATTGATGTAATGAAGTAACCACGTCTCAAGGCTGCACTCGCAAAAGCGCGGGATAACTTTCCTGCTGGCCGCCTTCGTGGTCTTTGCAAAATACGGTTTGCCCGAGGAGAAATTCCATGTCGCTCGATTCCGATGTGATCGTTGATCGCCGCCGCATTCGCCGCAAGCTGACGTTCTGGCGTGTGGTGGCTGCGCTGGGCGTGATTGCCGCGGTGGTTGCCGTCGGTGTGCTGGCCTCGCCGGCGAGCCGTGCGATTACCGGATCGAGCGCGATCGCGCGCGTGAAGATCGACGGACTGATTCGCAGCGATCAGACCCGCGTCGAGGCGCTCGAGCGGCTGGAAAAATCATCGGCCGCCGCTGTCATTGTGCATATCAATTCGCCGGGCGGCACGACGGCGGGCTCCGAGCAGCTTTTCGATGCGCTGATGCGCCTGAAGGCGAAGAAGCCGATGGTTGTGGTGGTGGAGGGGCTCGCTGCATCGGGCGGATACATCGCCGCACTGGCGTCGGACCAGATCATTGCTCAGCAGACGTCGCTGGTCGGCTCGATCGGCGTGCTGTTTCAGATTCCGAATGTGTCCGATCTTCTCAAGACCGTCGGCGTGAAGGTTGAAGAGGTGAAGTCGTCGCCGCTCAAGGCCGCGCCGAATGGTTATGAGCCGACCAGTCCGGAGGCGCGTGCTGCGCTCGATGCGCTCGTGAAGGATTCCTACGCCTGGTTCCGCGGACTGGTGAAGGATCGGCGCAATATGGATGACGCGACATTGCAGACCGTGGCCGATGGCCGTGTGTTCACGGGCCGTCAGGCGGTCGATCTGAAGCTAGTGGATCAGCTCGGCGATGAGAAAACCGCGGTGGCATGGCTCGTCGCACAAAAGAAGGTCGGCGCGGATGTTCCCGTGAAGGATTTCAAGCTCGCGCCGCGCTTTGGCGACATGACATTCCTGCGGGCAACTGCGGCTGTCGCGCTCGATGCGGTCGGGCTTGGAGCGATTTCGCGCCAGCTTGAGCAATCCGGCGTGACCCAGGCGGTCGACCGCTTCGGTCTCGATGGCATGCTGGCGCTGTGGCAGCCGTCATCGTCGAATTGACTGTCATGAATCCGGTTTCAGCCGTTCTTCGCCGCATTGCGGTTGCCGCTGAAACAACGAAACTGGACGTTTGTCACGCGATTTAGCCTTGTCACACTTTGAATTAGCGACTTGACAGTTCAAGGCTTTTTCACGGAAATGTCTATCCGCACGTTACGGGCACAGCATCATAATGATCAAATCAGAACTCGTTCAGCGCATCGCCGAGCATAACCCGCACCTCTATCAGCGGGATGTCGAGAACATCGTGAACGCAATTCTCGACGAAATCGTTGCAGCGCTCGCACGCGGTGACCGCGTCGAACTGCGCGGTTTTGGGGCTTTTTCGGTCAAGCATCGCCCTGCGCGCGCGGGCCGCAATCCGCGTACCGGCGCGCACGTTCCCGTCGAGCAGAAGAGCGTGCCGTTCTTCAAGACCGGCAAGGAAATGCGTGAGCGGCTGAACCGCGATAACGCAGGGGATCCGGCGGCGGCGACCTGAGCCGGCCGGTCCGTACAATCGTTCTAAGGCGGTTGCTTCCGTTTCTTCGAACCGCCGGGATGTTCCGCGTCTGTATTTCCGTTCGCAATTGCGCAACCGACCGGCAGCGGGAATGATGCAGACTTGCGAACGGCCACTCTGGGAGAGCCCACCATGCTCCGCAAGATTTTCAACGCCCTGGTGATCCTGCCGCTTGCGATCCTGTTTGTTGTGTTCGCCGTCGCCAATCGCCACGTCGTCACCCTCTCATTCGACCCCTTCAATTCCAGCGATCCGGCGCTGGGCGTCTCGCTGCCGCTGTTCGTCGTCATCATCGCCGTTGCTATTTTTGGGGTGATCGCCGGAGGCATCGCGACCTGGTTCGGTCAGCATCGCTGGCGCCGGGCGGCCCGGCAGCATGAGGCAGATGCGCGCCATGCCCGCGCCGAACTGGCTGAAATGCGCGAGCGGCTGCTGGCCTCGTCGCGAAACGGCGAAAGCCAGGTTCCGGTCGGCGCCAGCCCCGGCCTGACCCCCTCTTACCTGGTCATCGGGCGAGACAAGCAGGGCGCGGCGTTGTAGAACCCGCCCGACTGTTCCAAAGCCTGTTTTCCGGCCGCCGATCTGCGGCCCAACCACGTCATGAGACCATGTCATTCGCGGTAAAGATTTGCGGCCTGTCCACGCGCGAGACCCTTGAGGTCGCGCTGGACGCTGGCGCGGACATGGTGGGCTTCGTGTTCTTCGAGGCGTCGCCCCGTCACATCAGCCTCGGCACCGCACGCGAGCTCGCCCGGCTGGCGAAGGGCCGCGCCGTCAAGGCGGCGCTGACCGTGGATGCGGACGACGCGTCGCTGGAAAACTGCATCGAGGCATTGCAGCCGGGACTGCTGCAGCTTCACGGTTCCGAGAGCATCGCGCGGGTCCGGGACATCAAGCAGAAATTCGGACTGCCCGTGATGAAGGTGCTGCCGGTGGCGACGGCCGCCGATCTCGCGGAGCTTCCGGGCTATGCGGCGGTGGCCGACCGCATCCTGTTTGATGCGCGTGCGCCGAAGGATGCCACCCGCCCTGGCGGCCTTGGCGTGCCGTTCGACTGGCATCTGCTTGAAAACATCAAGCTGGCAATTCCGTTCATGGTCGGCGGCGGGCTCAATGCCGGCAATGTTGCCGAGGCTGTTCGTGTTACCCACGCGAATGGCGTCGATGTATCGTCCGGCGTCGAAAGCGCGCCGGGCATCAAGGACCCCGATATGATCCGTGCCTTCATCCGCGCCGCGCGTAAGGCGGAGCGTGCGATGACATCTTCCAGGATTGCGAGCAGCGTATGAGCGTTCAACTTCCCAATTCCTTCCGTTCCGGCCCCGACGACCGCGGGCATTTCGGCATTTTCGGCGGACGCTATGTCGCCGAGACGCTGATGCCGTTGATCCTCGATCTGGAAAAGGCGTATGCGGACGCCAAGGCCGACCCGTTGTTTCAGAAGGAAATGAATGGCTATCTGAAGGACTATGTGGGCCGTCCGTCGCCGCTGTATTTTGCGCAACGCCTGACCGAGCATCTCGGCGGCGCGAAGATTTACTTCAAGCGCGAAGAGCTGAATCACACCGGCTCGCACAAGGTCAACAACGTGCTCGGCCAGATCATGGTCGCGCGGCGCATGGGCAAGAAGCGCATCATCGCGGAAACCGGTGCGGGCCAGCACGGCGTCGCCACCGCGACGCTCTGCGCGCGCTTTGGACTTGAATGCATCGTTTATATGGGCGCGGTCGACGTCGAGCGGCAGCAGCCGAACGTGATCCGCATGGAAATGCTCGGCGCCAAGGTGGTGCCGGTGCAGTCCGGTTCGCGCACGCTGAAGGATGCGATGAACGATGCCTTGAGAGATTGGGTGACCAATGTCGCGGACACGTTCTATTGCATCGGCACGGTAGCGGGTCCGCATCCGTATCCGATGATGGTGCGTGACTTCCAGTCGATCATCGGCACCGAGACGCGGGCGCAGATGATGGAGGCCGAAGGCCGCCTGCCGGATTCGCTGGTCGCCTGCATCGGCGGTGGCTCCAATGCGATGGGGCTGTTTCATCCGTTCCTCGACGATCCCGGAATCGAGATTTTCGGCGTCGAGGCCGCGGGTCATGGCCTGACGCAGCTCCATGCGGCGTCGATTGCGGGCGGGCGTCCCGGTGTGCTGCACGGCAATCGCACCTACTTGCTGATGGACGACGACGGCCAGATCCAGGACGCGCATTCGATTTCGGCAGGTCTCGATTATCCCGGCATCGGCCCGGAGCATTCCTGGCTTCATGAGACCGGCCGCGTGACGTACCTGTCGGCGACCGACGATGAAGCGTTGGAGGCATTTCAGTTGCTGTCGCGGCTCGAGGGAATCATCCCGGCGCTGGAGCCGGCGCATGCCATTGCGAAAGTGATGGACCTCGCGCCGAAGCGGCCGAAGGATCATCTTATGGTGGTCAATATGTCGGGCCGCGGGGACAAGGACGTGCCGCAGGTCGGCGATATTCTGAAGGGCAAGAAGAAGTGACCACGCGCATCGACACACGTTTCGCCGAACTGAAGAAGGAAGGCCGCGCGGCCTTCGTCACCTTTGTGATGTGCGGCGACCCGGATCTGGCCACCTCGCTCGAGATCGTCAAGGCACTGCCGAAGGCCGGCGCCGACATCATCGAGATCGGCATGCCGTTCACCGATCCGATGGCCGATGGTCCCGCGATTCAGGCGGCGGGTCTGCGTGCGTTGAAGGCTGGCACCACGCTGAAGAAAACGCTCGGCGTTGTTCGCGATTTCCGTGCGGGCGACAACACCACACCGATCGTGCTGATGGGTTACTACAACCCGATCTACATCTACGGCGTCGACAAGTTTCTTGCGGATGCAAAGTCCGCCGGTGTCGATGGCTTGATCATCGTCGATCTTCCCCCGGAAGAAGATACCGAGCTTTGTATCCCCGCGATGAAGGCCGGGCTGAATTTTATTCGCCTTGCCACGCCGACCACCGACGACAAGCGGCTGCCGGCCGTGCTCGCGAACACCTCGGGCTTCGTTTATTACGTCTCGATCACCGGCATCACTGGCTCGGCGAGCGCGGACACCGCACAGGTCTCGGCCGCTGTGGCCCGCATCAAGCGTCATACACAGTTGCCGGTGTGTGTCGGCTTTGGCATCCGCACAGCGGACGCCGCGCGCGGCATCGCGCAGGCGGCGAATGGTGCCGTGGTAGGCTCGGCATTGATCGACGCCCTGCGTGCGACGCTGGATTCGGAGGGCCGCGCCACGCCAAAGACAGTTCCGGCAGTGGCAGACCTTGCAGCGGCGCTGGCGCAGGGCGTGCGCGGCGCAAAACAGGCGGCGGAATAGCGAGCTTGCCAAGAGCTATATTTGGGCAAAGCCGGGTTGCTGGTTATGGCCCGGACGTCCATATATCCATTTCACCGAGACGGAGCCCGTCATGAACTGGTTGACCAATGTTGTCCGGCCGAAGATTCGCAGCATTCTCAAGCGCGAGACGCCGGAGAATCTCTGGATCAAGTGTCCGGATTCCGGACAGCTCGTGTTCTACAAGGATGTCGAGCAGAACCAGTTCGTGATTCCCGGCTCGAACTATCACATGCGCATGGGCGCGACCGCGCGGCTGAAATCGATCTTCGACAACGAGACCTGGTACGATGTCGCGCTTCCTGAAGTGACGCCCGATCCGCTGAAGTTTCGCGACGAGCGGAAATATGCCGACCGCATCAAGGATGCCCGCGCCAAAACCGGCATGAACGATGCGGTGAAGGTCGGCTACGGCAAGCTTGAAGGCAACGCCGTCGTGGTCGCCGTGCAGGATTTCGACTTCATGGGCGGTTCGCTCGGCATGGCTGCGGGCGAAGCCGTCGTGAAGGGCCTCGAACTCGCGGTCGAGAAGAAGTCGCCCTTCATCATCTTTGCCGCTTCCGGCGGCGCGCGGATGCAGGAAGGCATTCTCTCGCTGATGCAGATGCCGCGCACGACTGTCGCGATTCAGATGCTGCGTGAAATAGGTCAGCCTTACATCGTGGTGCTGACTAATCCGACCACCGGCGGCGTCACCGCGTCCTATGCGATGCTGGGTGACGTGCAGATCGCCGAGCCGGGTGCGCTTATCGGCTTTGCCGGCGCCCGCGTCATCGAGCAGACCATCCGCGAGAAGCTCCCCGAAGGCTTCCAGCGTGCCGAGTATCTGAAAGAACACGGCATGGTGGACATGGTGGTGCATCGCCATGAGCTGCGCGCGACACTGGCGCGGCTCTGCCGCCTGCTGACCAAGGCGCCGGCTGCCGAAGGGTTTGAATCGCGCACCGCGCCGCTGCCTGTCGATCTGCCTGCGTCTGCGTCGCCCGCGTGACATCACCTGCGGCCAGGGAACCATCGCGCTCCTACGACGACATTCTTGCGCGTCTGGTGTCGCTGCATCCCAAACGCATCGATCTTACGCTCGACCGGATGTGGCGCATCCTCGATCGCCTTGATCATCCCGAGCGGCGTATTCCGGCTGTCATTCATGTCGCCGGCACCAACGGCAAGGGATCGACGGTGGCGTTCCTGCGCGCCATCCTTGAAGCGGCGGGCCTGCGCGTTCATGTCTACACCTCTCCGCATCTGGTGCGTTTCAACGAGCGCTTTCGCCTCGGCAGGGTGGGCGGCGGGGTCCTTGTGACCGACGATCAGTTCCGCGACGCGCTGGATCACTGCGAGCGTGTCAATGGCGGCGAGCCGATCACCATTTTCGAGATCGAGACCGCCGCGGCATTCCATCTGTTCGCAGAACATCCCGCTGACGTTGTGCTGCTGGAGGTCGGTCTCGGCGGACGACTTGACGCCACCAATGTGATCGATGCGCCGCTGGCCAGCGTCATCACTCCGATCGGCATGGACCATATCGAGTTTCTCGGCGATACGCTGATCAAGATCGCCACCGAGAAGGCGGGCATCATCAAGAAAAACGTTCCGGTGGTCTGCGCGGAGCAGACGGCGGAAGCAACCGCCGTGATCGAGCAGGCCGCGAAGCGCGCCCGTGCGCCGTTGCATGCGGCGACCCAGGACTGGCATGTCAACGTCGAGCACGGACGGCTGGTGTATTCCGACGAGCGCGGTCTGCTGGACTTGTCGGCCCCGCGGCTGTTCGGGCGGCATCAGTTCGATAATGCCGGTCTCGCGATTGCAACGCTGCGCGCCATCGAGTCCCTGAAGCTTGAACCTTCGGCCTTTGAGCAAGGTATCGCTCGCGCCGAGTGGCCGGCGCGGATGCAGCGGCTGACCTCGGGAAGGCTGGTCGACGCCGGACCGAAGGACGCCGAGGTGTGGCTCGACGGCGGTCACAATCCCGATGGCGGGCGCGTGGCGGCTGCCGCGCTCGGCGATCTCGAGGAGCGGGTGTCGCGTCCGCTGGTGGTGATCGCGGGCATGATGGGCAACAAGGACGCCGGAGGCTTTCTCGCCAACTTCGCCGGGCAGACCCGTCATATCATCGCGGTCAGGATTCCCGATCAGGACAATGCCATGCCGCCGGATGTGCTGGCCGACAGCGCGCGGCAACTCGGCATGCGGGTCGAGACGGCGTCAAGCGTCGAGGCGGCGCTGCGCGCCATCGCCAAACTCGCCTATGACGTGCCGCCGCGCATCCTCATCACCGGCTCTCTGTATCTGGCTGGCCACGTGCTGGCGGAGAACGGGACGTTGCCGCAATAGCTGGAAACCCTCAGAATGCGCTTCGCAGCCATTGCGGATGTTCACGGCAATTTTCTCGCGCTTGAGGCTGTGATTGCTGACATCCGTACGCAAGTGATCGACAGGATTGTCAATCTCGGCGACATGGCGAGCGGGCCGCTCGATGGGCGGCGGACAATGGACATGCTGATGGCGCTCGATGCCGTCCATGTCCTCGGCAATCATGATCGCTATCTGATCGATAGAGCGCCGGAGGAGATGGGATCGTGGGATCGGCCTGTTCACGCACAACTGGATGCGGGTCATCTCGCATGGCTGCGGAATATTCCGTCAACGCAGGTGGTCGAGGATACGGTTTACCTTTGCCACGCGACGCCGTCGAACGATGAAATCTACTGGCTCGAAACTGTCCGGCCGGACGGGACGGTCTGCATGTCGGCCATCGCGGATATTGAGCGAGCTGCCGCAGGGATTCCGCAGTCGCTGATCCTGTGCGGGCATACGCATGTCGCGCGGGCAGTGCGCCTTGGCGATGGACGTATGATCGTCAATCCCGGCAGCGTGGGATCCCCCGGTTATCGCGACATCGTGCCGTTTCGCCATATGATGGAGGCAGGGTCGCCCGATGCGCGCTATGCGATCCTCGAACAGCGTGGAGGCCGATGGCATGTGACATTCCGCCATGTGCCGTATGACCACGAGGCGATGGCGTCATTGGCGCGGCAGAACGGCCATCCCGACCTTGCGAACGCGCTGGCGACCGGCTGGATCAGATAGGATGACGCATAGGAAAACGGCCTGCTTGCACAGGCCGTTTGTCAAACCTCAAAGAGAAACGATCAGACCGCAGCGGTGATCCACTGCTGCAGCTTGGCCTTCGGCGCGGCGCCGACCTGACGCGAAGCCATCTCACCGCCCTTGAAGATCATCAGGGTCGGGATCGACATCACGCCGTACTTCGAAGCGGTCTTCGGGCTCTCGTCGACATTGAGCTTCACGATCTTGACCTTGTCGCCCATGGCGCCAGCGATCTCGTCGAGTGCGGGCGCGATCATGCGGCACGGGCCGCACCATTCCGCCCAGAAATCGACGACCACGGGGCCGTCCGCCTTGAGAACTTCCGCATCGAAATCGGTGTCCGAAACCTTACCCACACTCATGTGATCTGCCTCGTTGGATGAAAGGCGCGAGATCTGAGAATCGCGCCCTGAAAACGTAGGATCAACCTATGAATGCACCCTTGCGCGGTCAAGGCTGGTCACCGGGACGTGTTCCATCGGCTGCGAAGCGGGGGCCCCGGGAATCGGTCCCGATTCAAGGGGTTAGCTCCTGACCACGACGAAGGTTGGATGGCAGGTGACGCTCAGGAAACAAGCGATTGCAGCTCTGCGTCCAGCGCGGAGGCCGGAATCTCCATCAAGGCGGCCGTCTCTGTCCACAGCAATGCACAGCGAACCGGCCGGCCGGGGTAGAGCCGCTGCAAAACGTCGCGATAAAGCGCGAGCTGCCGGACATAGGCCTGCGGTGCCTCGGCGGCGTCCTGCGGCGGAGCGTGGTTGGTCTTGTAGTCGACGATCAGCACTTCATCCGGCGTCACCACCAGACGGTCGATCTGCCCCGACACCAGTGCGGGCGGCCGTCCGCGCCTCGCCACGCGGCCCGCGATCGAGACTTCGGCGCGGCTGCCCTCGGCAAACAGCGGCGCGAATGCGGGCGTTGCGATCAGCGCCGTGACCTGCCGCGCCAGCGCGGTGCGCTCGTCGTCCGTGAACCATTGCTGCGCATTGCGCTGGAGAAAATCGCGCGCCGCACCTTCGCGTCGCTCAGTGGCGACGTCCGGCAGCGATTGCAGCAGCCGGTGGATCAGCGTTCCGCGCTTAAGCGCTCGCTCGCGCGCAAGGCGCGTTTCGTCGGTTACGGTTGCATGTCCTTCGGTATCGTTCTCTGCGGCATCGGATGGACGGAGCAGGATATCCGCAGGCGTTTCCCTCGGTGCATCGGTTCTCAGCCAGCCAGGGAAGTGTTCCAGCGCAAGCATTTCCTGGATTGGCGCTGCGGTGTCCGCAGGCGGCTGCACATCCTGTGGCCGCGAATAGCGCTTCACCGGTCCGAAGCCCGTTTCGATGGTTTCGCATTGCAGGCCGAGGTCAGGATGGGTCAGGCCTTTCTGAATCAGGTCGTACCAGGACAGTTGCCGCACCGCCCGCATGTTACCCGGCAGCACACCGCCGACGATCAGGCGATCCGCCGCTCGTGTCATGGCGACATACAGCAGCCGCCGGTATTCATCCTCGGTATCGTCCTTCATGGCGGCGCGCGCGGCCGCGACCGCGGGAAGATCATTCGCCTTCTTGCCGGCCCAGAGCACGACCGCAGGCGCGTTCGGTGCGGCGTTGCCCTGCGGCATGCGAATGAGGTTCATGCGCTGGGTGTCCGCGGGCGAGGTGGTGGTATCGACAAGGAACACCACGGGGGCTTCCAATCCTTTCGCGCCGTGAACTGTCATCACGCGGATTTCGTCGCGCGCGATTTCCATGTCGCGTTTGACCTCGGTGTCGGCGGCGCGCAGCCATGCCATGAAGCCCTGCAACGAGGCGGGCGCTTTGCGCTCATAGGTCAGCGCGAGTTCGAGGAATTCGTCGAGCGCGTCGTCGGCTTCGGGCCCCATTCGCGCGAGAATGCGCGCGCGGCCGCGATCGCCGCCCAGCAGCCACGCATAGAAGGTGAACGGTGTCTCATGAGCGAAGCGCTGCTCGCAATCTTCCAGCCGCCTCATTGCAGCCGAGAGCTTCTCGCTGGTCCTGGCATGCTCGGTCAGAGCATCGCGCAATGTGCCTTTGCGATGAGGTGCGATGATCTGAAGGTCGTCATCATCGAGACCAAACAACGGGCTCTTCAGTGCGGTCGCCAGCGCGAGGTCGTCGCGCGGAAGCAGCAGGGCATCCGCCAGATTCATCAGGTCGATGACCGCGATATGCTCGGTGAGTTTCAGCCTGTCGGCGCCGGCGACCGGGAGGCCCGCATGCTTGAGCGCCTGAATGATGGCGTCAAAGGCTCTGCCACGCCGCCGCACCAGCACCAGCATGTCGCCATAACGCAGCAGCCGGCGCTTGCCGTGCGGACCGGTCATGGTCCGGGCTGCGATCAGCGATTTGATTTCGGCCTGAATGCGTCGCGCCAGCCGCACCTCGGGACTTGTCTCGGAGATGTGGTCGAATGCGGCGCTCCAGCCTTCGATGTCGTCGCGCGTGTCGGGATATTCGATGTCCCACAGGTCGACCAGCGCGGGTGCGGCATCGCTGAGAGCGTCGTGAATGGGATGTGCGTTCTCGATTGCGTGAATACTCTTGTAAATTGCCGGGTCGCGAAACACGAAATCGACGGACTGGAGGATCGTCCAGCCCGACCGGAACGAATGCTTGAACGAGACCGGCTCGAAGGCGAGCCCGGCGCCCTTGAACCGCTTCTCGATATCGCGCTTGCGGCTGTCGAATTCGCGCGGCGCTGCGCCCTGGAACGAGAAGATCGACTGCTTCTCGTCGCCGACCGCGAAGATCGTGCGCTTGATGCCGTCGCGCGCGCCTGCGCCGGACGTGAATTCGGATGTGAGACGCTCGATGATGTCCCACTGCCGGGGGCTGGTGTCCTGCGCCTCGTCGATCAGCACATGGTCGATGCCGCGGTCGAGTTTGAAATGCACCCAGCCGGACGAGACGTTGGTCAGCATCTCGTAGGTCTTGTCGATCAGGTCGTTGTAGTCGAGCAGGCCGCGCTCGCGCTTTTCCCGCCGGTAGTTTGCAGCGACTGCGCTGGCGATGACAAGAAGCGCATAGGCGCGGTCACGCTGCATGACCGCGCGGCGCTTTTCATCCAGAGCGACGATTCTTGTCTGCTCCGTATCCAGCCGTGCGGCGAAGACTGATTGCAGCTTGGCGAGCGCTTTGGTCATCAGCGTCTTGCGTGGGCCGATGACACCCTTTGTCTCGGTGAGAAAAACATCGAGATAGGCTTCGACCTGCGCGCGATCGGTCAGGCCGTCGGCGATCCGGAAGCGCTCGGCCTGGGAAATATCGGCAGGACTGCCGCCATCGAACGCCGCGGCTATCGCAGGCCAGTCGCGGCGCGGCAGATTCGGTCCATCGACGATCTCGCGCTCGATGTCCTCAATTCGCTCATTGGCGCTGACCCCGAGCACGGCCGTGATCTGGGCCATTGCCGCGTCAAGGCTGCCAGTGCTGTCGGACCACGCCATGAAGTGGTCGCGGCTGAGACAGGCCTCGCGCACCACGTCCTTGAACGTGACATCGGCGGCTGCCGACATCGCAATGTTGAGGGCGCGTCCAGTCTCGCTGCCCGGCGCGCGGGCGGCTTCAAGCAGCACCGCAAGATTGGCGCGCTCCATCATGTCGTTCTGGTCGCGGTCGTCGAGCACCGAAAAGCGCGCCGGCACATTGGCCTCGAACGGAAATTGCTGAAGCAGCCGGGTGCAGAGCGCGTGAATGGTCTGAACCTTCAGACCGCCGGGGGTCTCCAGCGCGCTGGCAAACAGCTTTCGCGCGCGCAGGCGGGTGCCGGCATTGAGAGGCGCGCCCACGGTGCGGATTGCTTCATCAAGCTGCCGGTCCGGCAGCGTCACCCAGCGGCCCAGCGTTTCGAACACGCGCTGCGCCATATTGGCAGCGGCCGCCTTGGTGAAAGTGATGCAGAGAATTTTCTCCGGCGGCACGCCGTTGAGCAGCAGACGGATGACGCGATTGACCAGCACATGGGTCTTGCCCGATCCGGCATTGGCCGCGACGAAGGCTGACGCTTCTGGATTCGAGGCGCGCGCCTGCGCATCGCGCACGGCCTCGGGAATGTCGGGGCGCGGCGAACTCATTCGATGTCCTCTTGGCCATCGCCGATGGCCGACCATTCCTTGATGCGCGCCAGGTCGTCGTAGTTGCCGTAGCGGTTTTCCCACATCGGCAGCACGACCGAGCGATAGGGCGTATCCTTGTTCTCGAAGGTGCGGATCAAACCTTCGAGCTGTTGCAGCGCTTGATCGGCTGCGTCATCGGGCGGCTGCGGCGGATCGCTCTTGTTGACCTTCAGCTCCAGAACAGTCGCCTTGCCGGGCGGATTGTTGCCGCTGAGCCGGACATAGACCAGTTCGCTGACCGAGGAGCCCGCAGGAATGGTTTCAAATCCGCCCTTGCGCAGGATTGCGCCTTCCAGCGTCAATTGAGGCGACAGGCCGAGGCGCACCTGCTTGGCGCTGGGCGGCTGGCCGGTCTTGTAGTCGAGGATGGCGTAGGTGTGATCGGTGCGATGCTCGATGCGGTCGGCGCGGGCCGAGAGAACGAACGTGCGTCCGTTGCCAAGCTGAATGGGAATCTCGCCGCGGATTTCAGCATCGACGCGGGAGACATCCAGCCGCCGCCGCGCTTCCCAGCCGGAAAACCAGTCGGCAATGCGCAGAAATCGCGGCCACCACAGCGCGCGCGCTTCCGGTCGCTCCATCAGGGGCGCGAAGTGCTTGTGGCCGATCTTCCGCAGGGCGTCGGCAATGTCGTCCGGCAATTCGGTTGCGAACCGACCCGTGAATTCGCCAAGCGCTTCGTGGATCGCGGAGCCGCGATCAGCCGCAGTCAGCGGCATGTCCACCGGGTCGAGAGGCGTCAGTCTGAGAATCCGCTTTGCGTAGATGGTGTAGGGATCGCGCAGCCAGTCCTCGATTTCGGTGACCGACATCCTGAGCGGACGCAGCGCGACATCCGGCTTTGGCTCCGGCCGCGGCGCTGGCATGACATGCTGGGGCCGGTCCAGCTCATTGGCGTAGCGGACATAGGTTGCGCCCTTGTCCGTGGCGTCCTTCCACGAATTCGCTCCGGCCACAGCTTCGAGCCGGTGCAGGAAGCGCGACGCCACCGCAGGCGCGCCGCCGACCTTTGCGGCCCGAGACAGGATGACGTCGCGGGTCCCGAGCAATTGCGCGAAGTCATGCGCCGACAGTCCGATGCGCCGCTCCGGCAGATCGAGACCGAGTTGATGCCGCATTGGGCGGCTCAGCCATGGATCGATGTGCGGTGCTGGCGGCCACACGCCTTCGACAAGTCCGCCGAGAATGACACGGTCGCATTCGGTAAGGCGGGCTTCGAGCGGACCATAGATGCGAAGACGCGATGCCGCCAGTTGCGGCCGCCGCACGATGCGGTCTCCGAAAGCGGTCTGGAACACGTCGGGATAATCGCTGAGGTCCAGCACGAGTCCGCTTGGCGAAGGCTGCTCGCTGTTCGTTGGCGCGCTCACCTGAAACAGATCGTCAAACGCTTTCGACAGCGCGCTGCCGTCGGGGCCGTCGAAAGCAACTGGGTTGCCTGTGTCGTCGACAGACAGGCGTTTGATGACGTCGTAGTGGCGAACGGCGTAGTCCATGAGATCGTGCGGCTTGCCGCGCCGGATGTCTTCGAGCGGCGACAGCGCGGTGGACACTTGTTCAATCAGTCTTCCGACCGCATCGAGATCGGCTGAGGACAGTGTTCGCCTTGGATCTGAATGATGCAGTTCGGCGATGTTGTTACGGAAGGTTGCAAAATCCTGCTTCAGTCCGGCGCTTCCCGGAGCAGGCCGCGTCCCGCGCAGCAGTGCCAGCTCCAGGTCACCGATCGTCTTTGCAAAGGCACCCTGCGCATGACCGAGCCGGAACAGCGGATGTTTCAGCAGCGCCAGCAATGCCGGAGGCGCCAGTTCCTCCGCGGCGGTTTGCGCGGCAAGCCGTGCGAAAATGCCGGCCGGCGTGTCCATCAGGGAATCGCCGCCGGAGTCGTCGTATTCGAGTTTCCAGCGGTCGAGCGACGCCATCACACGGCGCGCCAGCGCGCGGTCCGGCGTCACAAACGCTGCGGTGAGATTTTCTTCGCGCGCCTCGCGCATTGCCACCGCGATCGCCAGCGCTTCCATCTCGGGATTGGCGGCTTCGATCAGCGTCACGCCTTCCATGCCGGATGAGATTTGCTGCGCAATAGCTTTGTCGCCGAGCCGTGCGTGCCATTGCTCGCTCGATGTCGCAGGACGCATCGCTTCGGATGCGAGCACCTCGCGGCCATGGGGAGCAGATGCTGCGAGCGGCTCGACGTCGCGCCGCTTGATGCCGAACCGGGCAAGCAGGCCGTGCAGCGCGACCTGGGGATGACTCCAGGCTGCGGGTGTCGCGATGAGATCGCCGGCAGCGACGGTGCCGCCGATCGAGTCCCACGCAGCGTCATCGAGATCGGTGTCGAGGCCGGGCAATACCACCGCACCTTGCGGGAGCTGTGCAATGGCGTGCAGGAATTTAGCCGTTGCCGGCATCGAGCCTGTCGAGCCCGCGGCGATCACCGGCCCCTTTTGCTTTGCCCTGAGGCGTTTTGCTTCCGCTGCGATCAGCATGTCGCGGCGTGCGGCAGGCTCGATCCGGTCGATGGTTTTCAGATAATCCGGCCAGGTTTCCTTTGCGATCTTGAGAAACTTCAGCGTGTGCTGCCAGTAGATATCGAGGTCATCCGGCACAATGCCGTCGAGCGCATCCCAGCCGACGCCGCGCGTCACCATGTCGTCCATCAGCCGTGCCAGATCGCCGGCCAGCGCGAGTGTCGAAGCAGGACTGCCGACGACGAGTGACGACGGCTGAACCTTGGCCCATGCTGCCACCAGCTTCGCCAGGGTCAGTCTGCGTTCGAGATCGTCCAGTTTCGGCGGAAGCAAGGATGCATCCGGGCCGCCAAGTTGCCCATCGTCGGAAAACTCCAGTTCATCCTCGTCGACGCTGCCGAGCGCGACGATGCGCGGCAGCACCACGGCATCGGTTTGCAGCACATCGAGAAATACTTCGCGCGCCATGCGGCCTGCGCGGCGGGTCGGCAGATACAGCGTGACGTCGGCCAGTCGCTCGGGATTCGTGCGCGCGTCAAATCCCTCGACGAGCCGGCCGTCGACAAGCGCTGCGATAACCGTGTGGAGAAACGGCGCAGAGGAGGGAACATTGAAAACGCGCATGAACTACCCGATTCGCGATCGGCGGCATCATGGCACGCGGAAGGGGAACGAGGGGAGTCTTGACCCGGCTTCAGGCGACGCTGGCGAGCAGTGCTTCTTCGGCCGCCTGTACCGCATCGGGGGTGCCGACATGCATCCACAGGCCGTCAAGCCGCAGTCCGAACAGCCGTTCCTGTTCGTTGGCGGCGTCAAATATCCTGGTCAGAGAGAATTCGCCGGCGGGCGCATTCCTGAAGATCGCGGGCGACATGATCGCAGCGCCGGCATAGACGAACGGCACCACCTGGTGCTCCTTGCGCTTGCGCAGCGCGCCGTCGGTCAGCATGGCGTAATCGCCGCAGCCAGAGTAGCCGATGCTGTGCGAGGTCGGCGCCATCAGCAGCAGGATGTCCATCCGCGCCGGATCGAACGCCTCGGCGAGACGGGCCAGGTTTGACTGCACGCCATCGATCCACATCGTGTCCGAGTTCAGATGGTAGAACGGCGCGTCGCCCAGCAAGGGCAGCGCCTTCACAACGCCGCCGCCGGTGCCGAGCACCACGTCGCGCTCGTCGGAGATGATGACGCGCGGAGCCGTGCGGCCTTTGACATGCTGAACGATCTGATCGGGGAGATAGTGGACGTTGACCACGGCGGTGGTCACGCTGACTTCCGCAAGCCGGTCGAGCACATGATCGAGCAGCGGTTTTCCGGCGACCGATACCAGCGGTTTCGGCATGTTGTCCGTCAGCGGCCGCATCCGAACGCCGAGACCGGCGGCGAGAACCATGGCAGAGACGGGTTTGGCAGGCATCGGCGCGTTTATCTCAACTGGTTCGCGGCGGTCCCTTTCAGGACCGGTTGCGAGGTCGGGTGGATGCCGAGCATAGCATCCGAATCGGCGCCGCGCGCTGGCTGCTCAGGCTGTAGTCGCACTTTGTGACATCGGTGCGACTCACGGGGTGGCGGCAGTTCCGGCCCCCGGGGCGCAATCAGACTTCCACAATCTGCGAGCCGGCCGAGCGGCGTGCCGGCTTTTTCTTGGCATCCGGCTTCAGGAAGCCCGCGCCAATCTGCTCACCATTGACCCAGGCCAGTTCGCAGCGGCGGTATGCCAGGCCGGTCGAGGACAGCAGCAAAAAGAATTCCTTGAGGTTCAGGCCTTCGACTGAGCCTTCGACGGTCAGCTTGGCACCGGTCTCGGAAATATCCTCGACCAGACAGTTGCGCCGCCACGTTCCGTCAATGCCCATCAGGTGAGCTGCAAAACCGCGCTCGAAAACCACGCGGTCGCCCACGCGTCGTTCCGTTGCCATTAATTGTTACTCCGCTCGCTGCTTTCGATGTCGTGCGTTGCATCGCCGGGGCTGAGCGTCGCACAGTCGTCGGAACCCAAATTACGAGAGGGCTGGCTAACAACCGGTAAAGGCAATGGCCTCAAGTGGCGGCTTTGCCTAGGTCGCCGGGGGCGGGACATGGGCCATGCACCATTCCCGATAGGTTTCAAGCGAGGGATGGGCGAGGGCCCGGTTGAGATACGTCCAGATTCGCGGCTGATGTCGCAGATACTGCGGCTTGCCGTCGCGGCGGTTCAGCCGCGCGAAGGTCCCCAGCAGCCGTGTGTTCCGCTGCGCCGACATGATGGCATATTGCTGCACAAAGGCGGCTGGATCGAAGGTCGTGTCCGCGGCCCGCCGCTCACCGGCATAGCGGGTCAGCATCGCGATCTCGATTTTCTCCGGGATGTCGATCCGCGCGTCCTGCAACAGCGACACGAGATCGTAGGCCGCCGGACCCATCACCGTATCCTGAAAGTCGAGGATACCGACGCGGCCGATGTCCTTGCGGTGTTCAAGCCAGATCAGATTGGGCGAATGGAAATCGCGCAACATCCATGTTCGCGGCGCGTCGGCGAGCTTCGCCAGCAGGTCACGCCAGATCAGCAGGAAATCGGCCTGCACGTTGCTCGACAGCGTCACGCCCTTGTCGGGCAGATACCATTCCAGCATCAGGCCGACTTCGATCATCATCGCATCGTCATCGAATGGCGGGATGACATAATCAAGGTGCGGCGCGAGAGGCAGCACCTCCGGCAACGGTTGCCGATGAAACGCCGCCAGCATATCGACGGCGGTCTGGTAGCGGTCGGCGATCGGTTTCGGCGGCTCGCCCTCAATGAAGGTGACGCGGCCGAAATCCTCGGTGATCAGAAAGCCTTCATCCAGATCGGCATGGTGGATGGCGGGCGCAGAATATCCACGCTCGCGCAGTCCATTGGCGATGGCGACGAACGGCTTCACGTCTTCGGCGAGATGGACCGCTTCGCTGTAGGATTTTCCGTCATACAGCGACGGACCATCGGGACGGCGCGGCGAATTCATCAGAATGGCCGACTGGTCGTTCTTGATCAGCCGTGCATAGGAGCGCGTTGAGGCATCGCCCGGCATACGCTGCCGCCTGGCGTCGAGACTGCCTGAGAGTTCCAGAAAACGCCGCAGCGCCGCCAGACGTTCGACCTTCGCAGCCTGTTTGCCGAATCCCGTGATCTCGGCAGCGCGCGCGCTGGTGCCGAGTGATGGCCGGTGGCTGAACGCGATGTCGATCCGGTCAGGCGGCAGCATGTCTGGTGCGCGCTCTGGCCATTCGATCAAGGCCACAGTGCCGTCCGGCAGCGGCGATAGCCCAATCTCTTCCAGTTCGTCGGGATCGTTGACGCGATAGAGGTCGGCATGCAGCAGCGGAAACGACGGGAGGTCGTAGGTCTGCGCCAGCGTGAAGGTCGGACTCGGGACTTCAAGCTCGTCGTCCTGTGCGAGATAACGGATCAGCGCGCGGGCGGCCGCGGTCTTTCCGGCGCCGAGGTCCCCGGACAATGTGATGACGTCGCCTGCGCTCATCAGCAGCGCGAGGTCCGCCATCAAATGGCCGGTTGCGGCCTCATTCGCCAGCGCGACATGGAATGTCGAGAAATCGGTCATTCAGCAGCATTGCGATAAGTCTGATCGACGGGAAATTCGCAGGTCACTGTCGTGCCTTTGCCGACGACCGAGTCGACATGGACCTTGCCGCCATGCAGTTCGACGAACGAGCGAACCAGCGACAGGCCGAGGCCCGCGCCGCGATGGCGCGAGCCATTGGCATGGCTTTCGAACCAGTCGAACACCTTGTCCCGGACTTCTTCCGGAATGCCGGGACCGGAGTCGGAGACCGAGAAAACCACGCTTGAATCGCTACGGCGGGCGCGCAGGGTCACGGTGCTGTTCTGCGGCGAGAAACCGACGGCGTTGGCCAGCAGGTTATACAGCACCTGGACGATGCGGCGTTCGTCGGCAACGAAGTCGCCGATCGCAGGATCAATCTCGACATCAAGACGGATCTGTTCACGGGCGAGCCGGTCCTGAATGCCTGCGGTGGCATCCGAGACAGTCTTCTGCACATCCACCGGCCCGAGATTAAGCGTCATCGCGCCGGCGTCGATGGTGGCGAGATCGAGAATGTTGTTGATGATGGCGAGCAGGGCGTTGGTCGAGGTCGTGATGTAGCTGAGGTATTCGCTCTGCTTCAGCGTCATCGGTCCGGTCGACGGATCGCTGAGGAAGTGCGCGAAGCCGATGATGGTCGTGAGCGGTGAACGCAGTTCGTAAGAGACGTGATGGACGAAATCGACCTTCATCTGGTCGGCGGCTTCCAGCGCTTCGTTGCGCTCCCGCAGGGCGCGCTCAACATTCACCGTATCGGTAACGTCCTGGAAGGTCAGCATGGTCGCGCCGTCGGGCAGCGGCATGGTGGTGCAGTCGATCACGCTGCCGTCCTTTCGCTCAAGCTTGAGCGGGACGGAAATGCGGTCGTCGATGCCGGTGATGGCTGCGCGCAGGATCTGCCAGGTCGCGTTGTCGTCGAACAGCGGCCGGCACAGTTTTTCGATGGTTTCGATATGCGGTTGCTGTGCAAGTGCTTCGGGGGACAGCTTCCACATCCGCGCGAACGGCGGATTGAACAGTTGCGCGCGGCCGTTGCTGCCGAACACCGCGACGGCCTCCGACAGGTTGTCCAGCGTTTCACGCTGGACGCGGATCAGGCCGTCGTTCTGCCGCGCCAGCTTCAGGCTTTCGGTGACGTCGTCGAACAGATAGGTGACGCCGCCCTCCGGATTCGGCGTGGTGACGACGCTGAGAGCGCGTCCGTCCGGCAGATACCAGGTGTCTTTCGCCGGCTCGATGGCGCGGTAGGCTTCGAACAGCTTGTTTTTCCAGGCGCGGAAGTCCGGCTGCTCGGGAATCTTGCGCGCGACGCGCAGCCGGTCGATGACGCTTGAATCATCGGGATTGTCGTCGAGAAACGCGCGATCGAAGTCCCAGAGCCGGCGATAGGAATCGTTATAGAACGTCAATCGCCGTGAGCCGTCGAACACCGCCACGCCGGACGAGAGCTGATCGAGCATGCGTCGGTGCGCTTCCGCCATCCGCTCCAGGGAAGCGCGCAGGCTCGCGGCTTCTGTCGCATCGACTGCGATTCCGGCGCTGCCGCCGGTCACATTCAGTGCGTGAATATCGAGGATGCGGCGCTGGCCGCCGGTCACCACCGGAACGCGCGCCTCGAAGACATTCCTCTCTGCCAGCGTGCGGGCCATGTTGGCGCGGTCGTCATGATCGAGCAGTTCGAGATTGCGCTCGATGGCGTCGGTGACCGAACTCGCATCGGTCGCCTGCGCATAGGCGGCGTTGGCGAAATGGAGGGTGCCGTTGCTGCGGCGGGCCCATACCGGCAGGGGAACCGACGCAGCGAATGCGCGAAGCGCGCCGGTCTCTTCCAGCAATTGATTGTGCCGGATGTTGATCTCGGCGAGTTCCATCCGCACGCCGGACAGTTCACGAATACGGACGATAGCCTGCCCGCCGATCGCCCGTCCCATCGCTTCGATGGTGCGCCCTGTTGCGGTCGTGAGGTTGAGCTGAAAGCCCTCACCTGCCTCACGCAACTTGTCGACGGCGTGATCCATCGCGAGCGCCTGCTCGGGGAGCAGCCAGCTTCCGAATGCAAGAATTCGCTGCGGATTGAAATGGTCCGTGCCGTGCGGCATCAGCAGCGCCACGTCGCCGCTGATGTCAGGACGATCCCCGCCCGCAGCCCAGGAGATTAGAACCTGTGGCTCGGCGAACAGCAGCGCGCGAAAACGATCGGCTTCGAGCTGGAGTGCCTGGTTGTCCGACAGCAGACGGGATTCGATCCGCGCGGCCCGAAGGCGGGTGCGCATCAAGAGAATCGCAGAGACCACCGAGAATCCGAGGACTGCTGCCGCCACGCTGAGCGCCGCAATTTCCTGCCGGTCGAGGTTCGCAAACAGCGACAGTGCGTTGTCGATGAACCCGTCGCGCGCAAATGCGGGCGCAGCCCCGAACAGGGCCGTCGCGCCAAGACACGCGCCAAGGCCAATTGCACCTCCGCGCACAATCGAAGTGCACGACAGCAAGGTCCGCCGCATCCCCTCGATCACGCCTGACATGATCTATCCCAACCGCCCGCACACGAATCGAACGACAATATCCTCAACAGGAGTCGCCGGGTAAGAGTCCAGACCGTGAACGTGAATCGCGCTGCAAAATAATGGCTAGTTCAGCGATTGTGCGGTGCGATTCGCCTCTAACCAGGGATCGATTTACCGTCCGGTGGAACCAAACCCGCCGCTGCCCCGATCGGTAGAGGTCAGCGCTGCGACGACCACCAGATTTGCCTGTGTCACCGCGGCGATGACAAGCTGTGCGATGCGTTCACCGCGGCGGATCGTGAATGGCTCGTCGCCATGATTGATCAAAAGCACCGAAACTTCGCCGCGATAGTCGGCGTCGACGGTTCCCGGCGAATTGAGGACGGTCACGCCATGCTTGAAGGCGAGGCCGGAGCGGGGCCGCACCTGCGCCTCATGGCCCGGCGGAACCGCGATCATGAGTCCCGTCGGCACCAGAGCGCGCTGTCCCGGCTGCATCGTCAGCGGCGTGTCTTCAGGAACCGCCGCGAGCAGGTCGAGGCCGGCGGCATGCGCGCTCTGATAGGCCGGCAATGCGAGGCCCTCGGCATGAGGCAGGCGTTGAACCTCGACAGTGATGGCAGATGTCATGTGGATGATTGTCCAAGAGTGTCGGCGATTTTTGCCACGAGGGCGTCGGCGACTTCCTCTTTCGTCATCACCGGCCAGGAATCAACAGCAACATTCGCTTTGTCCAAGGTTAGAACGTGGACGGTGTTGCGATCGCCGCCCATGACCCCGGACGCAGGCGACACATCATTGGCGACGATCCAGTCACAACCCTTGCGCTTCAGCTTCGAGGTCGCGTTCTCGATCAGATTTTGTGTCTCGGCCGCGAAGCCGATCACCAATTGAGGCCGGTTTTGCTTGAGCTTCGAGATGGTCGCCAGGATGTCGGGATTTTCGACCAGTTGCAGCGGCGGCATGCCCGCCGAAGTCTTCTTGATTTTCTGCTCGCCTGCGTTGGCGACACGCCAGTCGGCCACGGCGGCGGCGAAAATCGCGATATCCGCCGGCAGCGCACGCTCCACTTCCGTCAGCATATCGCGCGCGGATTCCACGCGAATGACGTGGACGCCGGCAGGATCGTCGAGATCGACCGGACCTGACACGAGCGTGACCTCCGCGCCGGCTTCCGCGGCGGACGCAGCAATGGCAAAGCCCTGCTTGCCGGAGGACCGGTTGGCGATATAGCGCACCGGATCGATCGGCTCATGGGTCGGGCCCGCGGTGATGAGAATCTTCCTTCCGGCCAGCGGGCCGGTGGCTGGCGGGCGGAGAATGGCGTCGGCCGCGGCGGCAATTTCCAGAGGCTCGGACATGCGGCCGATACCGGCCTCGTTGGCCTCCGCCATCTCGCCGGAATTCGGGCCGATGAAAGCGACGCCGTCGCGCGCAAGCTGCGCGACATTGCGTCTGGTTGCGGCGTTGGCCCACATCAGCGGGTTCATCGCGGGTGCGACTAAAACCTGCCGGTTGGTCGCCAGCAGGATCGCAGTGGCGAGATCGTCGGCCTGGCCTTGCGCCATCTTGGCCATCAGGTCGGCGGTGGCGGGCGCAACAATGATCAGATCGGTATCGCGGGCGAGGCGAATATGCCCGGCGTCGAACTCGCTCTGGGCGTCGAACAGGTCTGTGTAGCAGCGCTCATCCGCCAGCGCCCCGGCGGTGAGCGGGGTGACGAACTGCTGCGCGGCACGTGTCATCACGCAGCGGACGTGGATGCCGCGCTCTTTCAGGCGGCGGATCAGGTCGAGCGCCTTGTAGGCGGCGATGCCGCCGCCGATGATGAGGGTGACCCGGGGACGGCCTTTGACCTCCGGTGCCCGGCTGCGATGGGTCTGAGGGGCGCTGCTGCGTGCTGGACTTACGGACGCTGCGACCGGGCTTTCTGCTGCCTCCCGCAGGATCATCCGCACCTCGTCCTCGACCGAGCGGCCGGCCTTGGCCGCGCGCAGCCGGAGGCTGGCTTTGAGGTCGTCATCGAGCTTGCGGACGGTCAAACTGGCCATAGCGCGGTCCCCTTAGGCTAAGGCGACCGTAGCAAATGATGGCATTGCAATCAAATCATGATTGCAATGCCATCATTATTGGCGAATGCTCCAGAGAATACCGAGGAAAGTCAGGGCGATGACCCAGAGTGCAATCGTCTGCCAGCGGTTGCGTCTGGCTTCGGCCTTACCGATGGCTTCGACCGTTTCGGGAGCCAACACGAGCCCGTCGCGGGTCATGGCATCGAACTGGTTGAGGACGGCGACCGACCGCGCGGCAATCGCCGGCAGTCCGGCCAGCACCTTGCCGAGGTCGCCGGCGCCGTTCACCGCGCCCTCGATCTTGCCGAGCGGTCCGAGATTGCGTGCGATCCATTCGCGGACCACCGGGTCGGCGGTGGTCCAGATGTCGAGCTTGGGATCGAATCCGCGCGCCACGCCCTCGACCACGACCATGGTTTTCTGAAGCATGATCAGTTCGGGGCGGGTGCGCATGTCGAACAGGCCGGTGACCTCGAGCAGCAGCGACAGCAGCTTCGCCATCGAGATTTCATCGGCGGCGCGGTTATGGATCGGCTCGCCGATGGCGCGGATGGCCTGCGCGAAATTCTCCACGGAGTGATGCGCCGGCACATAACCCGCCTCGAAGTGAACCTCGGCGACGCGCCGATAGTCGCGCGTGATGAAGCCCAAAAGAATTTCTGCGAGAAAGCGCCGCTCCTTCAGGCCAAGCCGCCCCATGATACCGAAATCGACCGCAACCAGCCGTCCGGTGTCGTCGACGAACAGATTGCCGGGATGCATGTCGGCGTGGAAGAAGCCGTCGCGCAGCGCATGCCGCAGGAAATTCTGGATGACCTTGCGGCCGAGATCCGGCAGATCGATCTGCGCGGCCTCGAGCCTGGCGCGATCGTTCAGCGCGATGCCGTCGATCCATTCCATCGTCAGCACATGATGGCTGGTGCGATCCCAGTCCACCGACGGCACGCGGAAGTCATGATCGTCGCGGGTGTTTTCCGCCATCTCGGAGAGCGCGGCCGCTTCCAGCCGCAGGTCCATTTCCATCGCAACAGAGCGCGACAGCGTATCGATGATCTCGATCGGGCGCAGTCGCCGGGCCTCGACAGAAATCGCCTCGATCTTGCGCGCCGCGAACATGAAGTCGCTGAGGTCGTGACGAAACCGGCCGCCGACATTGGGCCGCAACACCTTCACCGCGACCGTCTTGCGGACGCCGTCCTTCTCCACCTCGGCGCGATGCACCTGTGCGATGGACGCGGCGGCGACCGATTCGCCGAAGCTCGCAAACACTTGCGCCAGAGGCTTCTCGAAGGCATCGGCAACCACCGCTTCTGCCTGCGCCTGCGGAAACGGCGGCAGACGATCCTGCAGGTTCTCAAGATCGCGCGCCATGGTCACGCCGACGACGTCGGGACGGGTGGCGAGAAACTGGCCGAGCTTGACGTAAGTCGGGCCAAGCCGCGTCAGGGCGCGGGACAGCCGACCGCTGGTGGCCGCGCCGCGCCGCTCGATCAGCCGCGCCATGCGCACAGCGAACTGCGCCTGCGGCGGCATCGTAGACGGATCGGCGAAGCCGAACACGCCTTCGCGCGCGAACACGTAGCCCGCACGCACCAGCCTCAGGGTATGAGTGATGGCAGAAATCACAAACGCCAGCCTGAATGGAGCGCGACAATGCCGCCGGACATGATGTCGTATTTGACGCGGGAGAACCCGGCGGCGCGGATCATGTCGGCGAAGGCGTTAGGTTTCGGAAACTGGCGGATCGATTCGACAAGATAGCGATAGGACTCGGCATCGCCAGTCACCGCTCGGCCGAGCTGCGGGATCACGTTGAACGAAAACAGATCGTAGATCCGGTCGAGGCCCGGCACATCGACGGATGAAAACTCAAGGCACAGAAACCGCGAGCCGGGTTTCAGCACGCGATAGGCTTCGCTCAGCGCCAGCGGAATGCGCGGCACGTTACGGATGCCGAACGCGATGGTGTAGGCGTCGAAACTCTTGTCCGGGAAGGCGAGGGCTTCCGCATTGCCTTCGACAAACGAGACCTGATGATCGAGATGCCGGGCCGCCGCGCGTTCGCGGCCCACCGCAAGCATCTCGCCGTTGATGTCGCAGACGGTAGCCTGAAATCCATGACCCGCAGCTTTGGCTGCGCGGAAGGAAATATCACCGGTGCCGCCGGCGACATCGAGCAGCGCGAACGGCGCATCGGAGCGCGGCGGGTTGAGTGCGGTAATCATCGCCTCTTTCCAGAGCCGGTGCATGCCGCCGGACATCAGGTCGTTCATCAGGTCGTAGCGCTTGGCCACGCTGTGAAACACCTCGTTCACCAGCGTCTGCTTCTCGCCAAGCTCCACATCGCGGAAGCCGAAATGCGTCGTTCCGTCAGGCCGTTCCATACTCTTCCAATCCAGGCGGCTTTTTGCGGCGGGACCATAGCGTGTCGCGTCGCAGCGCGCTACATACCATGCGCATGCACGCGCGGACCGAAAGCCGCGGACTCAGGGTTAACACACAGGCCGCCCAGGAAGTGCCGATGCCGATCGAATTCAGCCGAGTTATTCCTATCCTGCGGATGTTCGATATCGCCAAGGCGCGCGAATTCTATTTCGACTATCTCGGCTTCAAGACCGATTTCGAGCACCGTTTCGAGCCGACGTTGCCGTTATTCATGGGGATCTCGCGCGGGGGGATCCAGCTTTATCTGAGTGAGCACCATGGCGATGGTTCGCCCGGCGTGCACATCACCATCGATACCGTGGGCGTTGCCGAATATCACGCCGAACTGGCCGCCAAAGGCTACAACTACATGCGCCCGGGCCTCGAGAAGCAGCCGTGGGGCGCCACCACCATGACCGTATACGATCCGTTCTCCAATCACATCACCTTCAGCGAAGCCGATAAGGCCTCGGCGTGAGCATGTCCGATGCCTGAATTACCCGAGGTCGAAACCGTTCGCCGCGGCTTGCAGCCGGTGATGGAGGGGCAGCGGATCGCGCGTGTCGAGACGCGCCGCGATGGCCTGCGCTTTCCATTCCAGAAGGATTTCGCCGCGCGCCTCGAAGGCAAGGTGGTCAGCGGCCTCGGCCGGCGTGCGAAATACCTGATGGCCGACATGGACAGCGGCGACGTGCTGCTGATGCATCTCGGCATGTCGGGGTCGTTTCGCGTGATGCTTCCCGAAGGCGAGAGCACGCCGGGCGATTTTCATTATCCGCGCAGCGAGAACCGTACTCACGATCATGTGGTGTTTCACATGGCGTCGGGTGCAGTGATCTCGTTCAACGATCCGCGCCGTTTCGGCTACATGAAAATCGTGCCGCGCGCCGACATGGAAGCCGAGCCGCTGCTGCGCGGTCTGGGGCCGGAGCCGCTCGGCAACGAATTCGACGCCGCAATGCTGGCACACTCCTGCGCGGGCAAGAAAACGTCGCTGAAAGCAGCGCTGCTGGATCAGCGTGTGGTCGCCGGACTCGGCAACATCTATGTCTGCGAAGCGCTGTTTCGTTCGCACCTATCGCCGAAGCGGCAGGCTTCTACCTTGGCGGATCGCAGGGGCGGCCCCACCGATCATGCCAGGCGTCTTGTGAATTCAATCCACACGGTGCTGAACGCGGCCATCAAGGCGGGCGGGTCGTCCCTGCGCGATCATCGCCAGACCGACGGCGAACTCGGCTATTTCCAGCATTCGTTTCTGGTCTATGACCGTGAAGGCCAGCCCTGCAAGACGCCCAGGTGCAAAGGCACGGTGAAGCGTTTCACGCAGAACGGACGCTCGACGTTCTGGTGTCCAACCTGTCAGAAATGATGCCGCCGCGACCCTGAATTGAGTTCGGAATCGCCGCGCGGACGAAATGTCAAAACGGTGACGAACTTCGGCGCATAAGGCGAGACTGTGACGCAGCCGCGCATGGCCCGGTTTGAGCCGAGAGACCCAGTAATGCTTAGCAATCGCAGGGTCGGTAACCGGATTACTTCCGCACACACACCAGCCGCAGCACCGAGGCCTTGGCATCGGATGCGCCGGATGCAATGGCGACGCCTTTCGCCTTCAGAAACTCGCGCACGGACTCTGCCGAAACAAGCAGCGCCTGCGATGGCAGCGGCGTGCCCGTTGGTCCCGCAATGACCGCGGGCTTGAGCCGCGTCAGGCCCGCGAATTTGCCGTCGCTGTCGATGGCCGCGGCGCCGGAGAAGCCGACGGCGGGCTCGGGCGACAGCGTGATGTCGGTGCCGACAGGCGCGGCAACGGCGGCGACGCTGGTCACGGCATTGTGCCCGCCCTGGTTCTGCGGATCGGAAATGCCGGTGATGCTGACATTGGATTTCGTCGTGCCATTCCCGGCCATCGCCAGCGGCTTTAGTCCGCTTGCGCCGTAGATCCGCAGCAACGCCAGTTCGCGCGTCTCGTCGTCGGCGATGCGTGTCGCGTTGCCATAACCCGGCACGGCAATCGTCATGCAGCCGTCGGTCGTCTGGCGGTCTGCGACGATGGCGCCGTCGGCGCTGGCGATGATGCCGGTGGAATATTCGACCTTCTTGCGCGGCGGCGGACTGACCTGCGCGACGGCGTTGCCGGGGAACGGATTGTACGCGCTCGACATCGCCACCGTGACCGGGATCATCGTGCCTTCGGTGGCCTGATCGTAGAGGATGGTGAGAACGCGGACTTCATCGCCCCGCGTCTGGCCGCGGATGTAGAATTTCTTCAGGCCTTGTGTGCCCGAGAGCACGAAGAAATCCGGTTTCACCACGCTGTAGTCGGCCTTGCGTGCGTTCAGCTTTTTCTCGCTGGCGGCGACAGTCGCGGTGGTCGCGCCGGCTTCCCTGCGGCGTGCGTATTCGATCTGGATGGTGCCGGTGGCGGATGACCATTTGGTGCCGTTGACGTCGCTGACGATGAGCGGCACCAGCTTTGACGGCAGACCGATGCGCGCGCCGCTGGTCGCGTCGCTGACGATCTTCCAGCCGACATTGTCCTGCAATTTCCTTGCGGCCGCTGTAAGTGCGCTGCGCTCCTGCGCGTTCAGCACGCCGGTTTCCTTGGCGCCATGGTCCTTCTGGAAGGCCTTGATGGCGGCCACCATCCGGTCGCTCGCTTCGCCATTGATGGCGCCGTTGTAGAGGCTGACCCAAGCCAGATCCGACTGGATGGCAAGACGCTCGGCCTGCTCCATCGCCTTGGCAGTATCGACCGGGGTCTGTACCGCCGGGCGGACCGGCACGGTCGTCACCGGCTTGGGCTTGATCTGCGCCGGCGCCTGTTTGGCAGCGGGTTGCGGCTTGGCCGGCGTCTGTGCGGCGGCGGAGCCGGGCAGGGCCGCCAGTATCGCGGCAATGACGAGCGGCAATTTCATGATTGGTCTCGTAGCTGGTAATAAGCCCACTTGAGCATAGAGCATGATCCCGAAAAGTGGACACCGGTTTTCGGACAAGATCATGCTCCAGTATAATGATCTTTGTCCGCGACAGCGCCGCCGCGGTTCGATCTGTTCGGCAAAAATATCTGGAAGCAGCGGCTGACGTGGATACCGGGATGCTGACATCTGAAGAACTGGAGCGCTACGCGCGCCATATCGTGTTGCGCGAGGTCGGCGGCCCCGGCCAGGCCGCGCTGAAAGCGGCCAGGGTGCTGGTGATCGGCGCTGGCGGTCTCGGGGCTCCGGCGCTGATGTATCTTGCCGCGGCAGGGGTCGGCACTCTTGGGATAGTCGATGACGACGCGGTGTCGCTGTCCAATCTGCAGCGCCAGATCATTCATGCCACACCGGATGTGGGACGTCCGAAGGTGGAGAGTGCGGCGGACAGGATTCACGCGCTCAATCCGCATGTCACGCTGCGCACTCATGCGGTGCGGCTGAATGCGGCCAATGCGCTGGACCTGATCGGAAACTACGACGTGATTGTCGATGGCTCGGACAATTTCGCCACGCGCTATCTGGTGTCGGACGCATGTTTCCTCGCAAAGAAGACCCTGATCGCCGGCGCGCTCGGCGTGTTCGATGCCTCACTGACCACGATCCGCGCGCATGCAACGGACTCAAGCGGCAACATGAATCCGACCTATCGCTGCCTGTTTCCGGAAGCGCCGCCGCCGGGCACCACGCCGACCTGCGAGGAAGCCGGTGTGCTGGGCGCACTGGCCGGCGTGCTCGGGTCGATGATGGCGCTGGAGACGATCCGCGAAATCGTCGGTTTCGGTGAAAGCCTTGTCGGGCGGCTGGTGATGATCGATGCCCGCGCGATGCGGTTCGAGACGTTGCGCTATGCGCGCGATCCGTCAAATCCGCTGAACGGCGACAAGCCGACCATCGTCGACCTGTCAGCGCATAAATAGTCCCAGCATGTCATTCCGGGGCGCGAGCTTGCGAGCGAACCCGGAATCCAGAAGTTGTTTCCGATGAACTGTTCGAGATTCCGGATCAGCCCGCCATGCGGGCCGTCCGGAATGACATGTATGTAGCCATGCTTACGCCACACCCGGCAGCACGCGGTCCGGCGGCTTGTGGCCGTCGAGGAAGGTGCGGATGTTGATCATCACCTTCTCGCCCATCTCGACGCGGCCCTCGATGGTGGCCGATCCCATATGCGGCAGCAGCACGACCTTGCCTGCCTTGGCCAGCCGCACCAGTTTTGGATTGACCGCCGGCTCGTTCTCGAACACGTCGAGCGCGGCGCCCGCGATTTCGCCGTCCTCGATCAGCTTGGTCAGCGTCGCTTCGTCGATTACCTCGCCGCGCGCGGTGTTGATGACGTAGGCGTCCTTGCGGATCAGCTTGAGCCGCCGCGCCGACAGGAGGTGGAACGTTGCCGGGGTGTGCGGGCAGTTCACCGAAATGAAGTCCATGCGCGCCAGCATCTGGTCGAGGCTGTCCCAATAGGTCGCGCCCAACTCTTCCTCGATCTGCGGCGCGACGGGACGGCGGTTGTGATAGTGAATCTGCAGTCCGAAGGCATGGGCGCGGCGCGCCAGCGCCTGACCGATACGGCCCATGCCAATGATGCCGAGGCGTTTGCCGCCGATCCGATGCCCGAGCATCCAGGTCGGCGACCAGCCCGGCCAGTCCTTGCCTTCGGTCAGGATTGATGCGCCCTCGATGAGGCGGCGCGGCACGGCGAGAAGCAGCGCCATGGTCATGTCGGCGGTGTCTTCGGTCAGAACCTTGGGCGTGTTGGTGACCATGATGCCGCGCGCAATCGCCGCAGCCACGTCGATGTTGTCGACGCCGTTGCCGAAGTTCGCGATCAGCTTGAGGCGGATGTCCGGCTGGCTCAGAAGCTCGGCGGTGATTTCGTCGGACACCGTCGGCACCAGGATATCGGCGGTGCGGATCGCTTCGGCGAGCTGGTCCGGTGTCATCGGGGTATCGTCGAGATTGAGCCGGGTGTCGAAAAGCTCGCGCATGCGCGTTTCGGTGCTGTCAGGCAGCTTTCGCGTGACCACCACCAGAGGCTTTTTCTTACCCGCAACCATTCTTCCAGAGGCCCTTCGATATTGAGCGGAGTCACCGTTTCCGGACAGTTTGGTCCGGCCGTTCAGTTCACATTAACCGGCCTGTTCGAAGGTAGAAATCCGTTGTCGGTCCGGTGAGCTTTTCGCAGCTTTTCAGACGCTTGGCCGTGGTCCCTCTCTAGCAGAAGGCCGCGCCAAGACAAGAACCCCAAGGGGCGTGGCTGGTCTCCAAAGCCCTCTCGAGGTTCCTGAGAGCGCGGTCAGCGGCGATCAGGAAATGCCGCGGGCATCACGGACGGCGGGAAGCGGCGCTGGGGGCCGCACGAAGGAACGTTGTTATGGGTTTTGTTCGGAATTTTGCGTCACTTGCGGGAATTTGTGCGCTCTGGGCCGCGTCATGTGCGCCCGGCTTTGCTGCCAAGGACAAGGATGCTGTGGCGACGGCGAGCGGCCTGCCGGTGCCGCGCTATGTCAGCCTGAAGTCGGATCACGTCAATGTTCGCGCCGGGCCGACCAAGGATCAGGATGTGACCTGGATCTACACCCGCTCCGGTCTGCCGGTGGAAATCACCGCCGAGTTCGAGAACTGGCGGCGTGTGCGCGATTCGGAAGGCGCGGAAGGCTGGGTCTATCATTCGCTGCTGTCGGGCAAGCGCACCGCGGTCGTCACCATGAAGAAGAAGGACGATCTCGCACCGATCTATGACAGCGCCGATGCAAACAGCGCCGTCGCGGCCAGGCTGCAGGCCGGCGTGGTCGTGACCGTCAAGCGGTGCAACAACGGCTGGTGCCGCGTCACCGGCAGCGGTTACGACGGCTGGATCGAGCAGCAGCGGCTGTGGGGCGTCTATGCCGACGAGAAGGTCAACTGACCTTCAAAAGCAAATCGCCGGGCAGGGCCCGGCGATTGCATTCTCAACACAATAACGATCGGCTTAGCGCTTCTTGCGCAGGCGCACGACCATGTCGATGCGGCTGATCTCATAGCCTTCCGGCACGTCGGGCATCTTCTGCAACACGAGATTCGGGTCGGGAATATCGACCAGCTCGTGGTTGCCTTCCATGTAGAAGTGATGATGCGCGCTGGTGTTGGTGTCGAAATAGGTCTTGGTGCCGTCGACGCTGACCTGACGCAGCAGGCCGGCCTCGGTGAGCTGGTTGAGCGTGTTGTAAACGGTGGCGAGCGACACCGGCACCTTGGCGTGGGTCGCTTCCTCGTAGAGCATTTCGGCGGTCAGGTGGCGTCCGCCCTTGCCGAACAGCAGCCAGCCCAGCGCCATGCGCTGACGGGTCGGACGCAGGCCGACCGATTGCAACATTTCGTTGACGTCATGCCACGGACATCCCGTGAGTGCCGGCGCATGCCCATGATGCCCGTGCGGCTCGCCGTGCTTGTTCTCGGTGGTTACGTCATCCATCAGGTCACTCGTACGCATCGGGGCAGCCAGTAACCGCCCGCTGAGAAGGCTTGTTGCGAGGACTATAGGAAAGGATGCAGTTACATGCAAGTTTTTCGCAACTGGCGGTCGGCAATTCCGGGTAAAAATGGCCTCGAATCGGGCGGTTACGCCCACTTTGACCCCCGGTGTGCCTATGTTAGAGGTCCGGCAAGCTTGCCGCAGGACCGGCATGCCAAAACAAGGGATCCAGATGAAAGACCGCCAGAACAGCTACTCCTACGAAGAACTCCTGGCCTGTGGCCGGGGCGAGCTGTTCGGAGCGGGCAATGCCCAGCTTCCCTTACCACCGATGCTGATGTTCGACCGGATTACCGAGATCACTGAAGACGGCGGCGAGTATGGCAAGGGTCTGATCCGTGCCGAACTCGATGTGAAGCCGGACCTGTGGTTTTTCGGCTGCCATTTCAAAGGTGACCCGGTGATGCCCGGATGCCTTGGACTCGATGCGCTGTGGCAAATGGTTGGTTTTTTTCTCGGTTGGTCCGGCGGGCTGGGCCGCGGCCGTGCGCTGGGATTGAGCGAACTCAAGTTCGCCGGTCAGGTTCTGCCGCACGTCACCAAGGTCGTGTACACTATCGACGTCAAGCGCGTGATGCGCTCAAAGCTCTGGCTCGGCATTGCCGATGGCACCCTTTCGGCCGATGGCGAACTTTTCTATCGCGCGAAGGATTTGAAAGTGGGCTTGCTCCCGCGAGATGCCGCATTGCAGCCGGGAACGTGATGCAGGATTGATAAACTCCCGAAGATGGGTTTCTAAGTTGCCGGCCCCGTGGGCGGGCGCGGGCAGTCGAAGGCGCAGAGGTCAAAGCGCAGCAACTAAAGGCGAGGTATCATGAGGCGGGTTGTGGTCACGGGGATGGGCATTGTCTCTTCCATCGGAAACAACACTCAGGAAGTGCTTGCGAGTCTGTATGAAGCCAAGCCGGGCATCACTCATTCGGAAGATTATGCCAAGCTTGGTTTCCGGTCGCAGGTTTTCGGCAGGCCGTCTCTGAACCCTGCGGATGTGGTCGATCGTCGTGCAATGCGTTTTCTCGGCGAGGGCGCTGCGTGGAATCACGTTGCGATGGAGCAGGCGATCCGCGATGCGGGCCTCGAAGAGTCCGATATCGTCAATCCGCGCACCGGCATCATCATGGGTTCGGGCGGCCCGTCCGCGCGCGCCATCGTCGACGCCGCCGACATCACCCGCACCAAGGGACCGAAACGCGTCGGCCCGTTTGCCGTCCCCAAGGCCATGTCGTCGACAGCGTCCGCGACACTGGCGACCTGGTTCAAGATCAAGGGCGTCAACTATTCGATCTCGTCGGCCTGCGCCACGTCCAACCATTGCATCGGCAATGCCTACGAGACCATTCAGGTCGGCAAGCAGGACATCATCTTCGCGGGCGGCTGCGAGGATCTGGACTGGACCATGTCCGTGCTGTTCGATGCGATGGGTGCGATGTCGTCGAAATACAACGACGCGCCGGCGACCGCGTCGCGCGCCTACGACATCAGCCGCGATGGCTTCGTCATCGCCGGCGGTGCGGGCGTTGTCGTTCTCGAGGAGCTTGAACACGCCAAGGCGCGCGGGGCACGTATTTACGGCGAGGTCGTCGGCTACGGTGCGACGTCCGACGGTTACGACATGGTTGCGCCATCAGGCGAGGGCGCCGAACGCTGCATGAAAATGGCGATGTCGACCGTGAACGTCCCGATCGACTACATCAACCCGCACGCGACATCGACGCCTGCGGGCGATCCGCCCGAGATGAATGCCATCCGCAACGTGTTCGGCGCGGGCGACAAGTGTCCCCCGATCGCGGCGACCAAATCGCTGACCGGTCATTCGCTCGGCGCAACCGGCGTGCAGGAAGCGATCTACTCGCTGCTGATGATGAACAATGGCTTCATCTGCGAAAGCGCGAATATCACCGAACTCGATCCGGTGTTTGCCGACATGCCTATCGTGCGCAAGCGCATCGACGGCGCCAAGATCGGCGCAGTGCTGTCGAATTCATTTGGTTTTGGCGGCACCAATGCAACATTGGTGTTCAAGCGTCTGGATGCGTGATTTCGTTTCTGCCTTTCTGCGCTTGAAGAAAAGGCCGGCAGAACAATTGCAACGATTTGGAATGGGGTGGGCATGATTATCGAACCGCGCGTGCGAGGCTTCATCTGCACGACGGCACATCCCGAAGGTTGCGCCAGAAACGTTCACGAGCAAATCGAATACGTCCTCAAGCAGGGCACGCTTGCTCAAAGTCCCAAGCGTGTCGCCGTGCTGGGCTGCTCGACGGGATACGGTCTTGCGAGCCGCATTGTCGCGACCTTCGCCGGAGGCGCGGACACCATCGGCGTGTCGCTGGAGCGCGAGCCTACGGCGACCCGGACGGGCAGCGCGGGATGGTACAACAATCGCGCGTTTGAGATCGAAGCCAGGAAAATCGGCCGGGCCCCTGTCACGCTGGAAGGCGATGCCTTCTCCAACGAATTGAAGGACGCCTTCATCGAGCGTGTGCGCGAAAAATTCGGACAGCTCGATCTTCTGGTCTACAGCATGGCCGCGCCGGTGCGGACGGACCCCGACACGGGTGTCACGTATCGTTCGGCGATCAAGCCGCTCGGCGCCCCTGTCGAGATCAAGACCCTCAACACGGAAAGCGGCGAGGTCTACGAGACCGTCATTGCGCCCGCGACGGAGGATGAAGCGACGGCGACGGTCGCGGTGATGGGCGGCGATGACTGGAAGCGCTGGATCGGCCGGCTCGCGGATGCAGGCGTTCTGGCGCCAGGCTTCCGCACGCTCAATTACACCTATATCGGCAGCGAACTGACCTGGCCGATTTACTGGAAGGGCACGCTCGGCCGCGCCAAGGTCGATCTCGACCGCAAGGCGGACGAGATCCGCAGCCGGCTCGGCCGCGACTCGGCGCGCGTTGTCGCGCTGAAGGCGGTGGTCACGCAGGCGAGTTCGGCGATTCCCGTGGTGCCGCTGTATGGCACGGTGCTGTTCAAGGTCATGAAGCAGCTTGGGCTTCATGAAGGATGTATCGAACAGATCGATCGTCTGTTCCGGACCCGCCTCGGTCCCGATGCCGACGTGGACGATGCGCTGCGTCTTCGGCTCGACGATTGGGAGCTCTCGGACGGTGTTCAGAAAGAAGTGCTGCGCCGCTGGCCTTTGCTGACCACCGAAACGCTCGGCGAACTGGCGGACCTGCCGGAATACAAGAGTCAGTTCCTGCGCCTGTTCGGGTTTGGTCTCGACGGCGTCGACTATGCGAAGGACGTCGATCCGCGCGTCGTCCCTGGCTAGCGTTCCGAATCCGAAACCTACCCTGCGGCAATTTTCTCCGCGCGCTGAAACGCGGGCCGTGCCGCGCAGGCATCGATGTAACGATCGAATGACGGACGCGGCGGCACCATCTTGAACAGCCGGACTGCGAAATTCAGTCCCGAGCCGATCATGATGTCGGCGGCGGAGAATGTCTCGCCGAGCAGGAACGGGCCTTTTTCAAGCGCGGCGTCGAGCACATCGAACACCTGTGTCGCGCTGCCCCAGGCCGCGGTTGAACTGGGCACGTCGAGCTTGGTGAAGATCTGGATCAGCGCCGGCTCGATGCAGCCCGGTGAGAAGAACAGCCATTGCAGATATTTCCCGCGGCGCGGATCGCCGATGGGCGGCGCCAGTTTCGCTTCAGGGTAACAATCCGCGACGTAGGCGCAGATCGCGGAAGCCTCCGCGATGGAGACGTCGCCATCCTTCAACGCGGGCACCTTGCCCATCGGATTGACGGCGAGAAACTCGGGTGTCTTCTGCGCGCCGGTGGAAATGTCCGTCAGCACCCGCTCGTAGGGCTGACCGGTCTCTTCCATCAGCCAGAGGCCGGAGAACGAGCGCGAACGCGGCGACCAGTAGAGCTTCATCATTTCGAGCCTCCCTGATTTTTTCTACGTTATAGCCAATTCATAGCAGGATTGTCTCCCGGCGAAGACGCAATGAAAAAGCCCCCGCGATGCGATCGCGGGGGCTTCGTTCGTTCTGTCGTCAGGCGCGGCTTACTCCGCAGCCTGCAGCGTCTTGGGCTGGTCCGCGAGATCGAAGCGATCGGCGTTCATCACCTTGGTCCATGCCTTGACGAAGTCCTTGATGAACTTCTCCTTTGCATCCGCGCTGGCGTAGACCTCGGCCAGCGCGCGCAGCACCGAGTTCGAACCGAACACGAGATCGACGCGTGTGCCGGTCCACTTGACCTCGCCGCTCTTGCGGTCGCGTCCTTCGAACAGGCTCTGATCGTCCGAGATCGACTTCCACTGCGTGCGCATATCGAGCAGGTTGACAAAGAAGTCGTTGGTCAGCGTGCCTGGCCTGTCGGTGAGGACGCCGTGCTTGACGCCACCCGTGTTGATGTTGATGGCGCGCAGGCCACCGATCAGCACGGTCATTTCCGGCGCGGTCAGTGTCAGCAACTGCGCCTTGTCGATCAGGGCGACTTCACCAAGTGCAGCTCCCGCCTTGTGATAGTTGCGGAAGCCGTCAGCAAGCGGCTCCATGACGGAGAACGCATGGATATCCGTCTGCTCCTGCGAGGCGTCGGTGCGCCCCGGCGTGAACGGCACCGTGACGTTGTGACCGGCGGCCTTTGCTGCCTGTTCGACACCGGCATTGCCGGCGAGGACGATCAGGTCGGCGAGAGAGACCTGCTTGCCGCCGAAGTTCGCGCCGTTGAACTCCTTATGGATTGCTTCAAGAGCCGCGATCACCTTGGCGAGTTGCGCCGGGTCGTTGACTTCCCAGTCTTTCTGCGGCGCAAGGCGAACGCGCGCACCGTTGGCGCCGCCGCGCTTGTCGCCGCCGCGGAAGGTTGAAGCTGAAGCCCACGCTGCAGCGACCAGTTCGGATGCGGACAGACCCGTGGCCAGAATCTTGGCCTTGAGTGCAGCTGCATCGGCATCTGTGATCAGCGGATGATTCACGGCAGGCACCGGGTCCTGCCAGATCAGCACTTCCTTCGGCACTTCCGGTCCGAGGTAGCGCGAGAGCGGGCCGAGGTCGCGGTGGGTCAGCTTGAACCATGCGCGTGCGAAGGCTTCCGCGAAGGCCTGCGGGTTTTCGAGGAAGCGGCGCGAGATCTTCTCGTAGGCCGGATCCACGCGCAGCGACAGGTCGGTGGTCAGCATGGTCGGCTTGCGCTTCTTAGACGGATTGTGCGCATCGGGGATGACGGCCTCGGCGTCCTTGGCTTCCCACTGGATCGCACCGCCGGGGCTGCGGGTCTGCACCCACTCATACTTGAACAGGTTCTCGAAGAAGAAGTTGCTCCACTGGGCCGGCGTCTGGGTCCAGGTGACTTCGATGCCGCTGCCGACGGCGTCCGCGCCGAAGCCGGTGCCGAAGTTGCTGGTCCAGCCGAGACCCTGCTCTTCGAGGCCCGCGGCTTCGGGGTTCGGTCCCTTGTGCGACTCGGGGGCTGCGCCGTGCGTCTTGCCGAACGTGTGGCCGCCGGCGATCAGCGCAACGGTTTCCTCGTCGTTCATGGCCATGCGGGCAAAGGTCTCGCGGATGAACGCAGCGGCCGAAAGCGGATCGCCGTTGGCGCCGGGGCCTTCCGGGTTCACATAGATCAGACCCATTTCGGTTGCGCCGAGCGGCGCCGGAAACTTGTCGAGAGTCCGGTGCTTCAGCCACTCGGTCTCCGCACCCCAGTTCACGTCGAGGTCCGGCTCCCAGACGTCTTCGCGGCCGGCAGCAAAACCGAAGGTGCGGAAACCCATGGTCTCCAGCGCCACGTTGCCGGTGAGGATCAAGAGGTCCGCCCATGAAATCTTCTGGCCGTACTTCTGCTTGATCGGCCACAGCAGGCGGCGCGACTTGTCGATGTTGACGTTATCGGGCCACGAGTTGAGCGGAGCGAAGCGCTGCTGGCCACGGCCACCGCCGCCACGGCCATCGGCCAGCCGGTAGGTGCCGGCTGCGTGCCACGACATGCGGACGAACTGCGGGCCATAGTGGCCGAAGTCGGCGGGCCACCAGCTCTGCGAGTCGGTCATCAGCTTGCGCAGGTCGTTCTTGAGCGCCTCGTAGTCGAGCTTGCTGAACTCTTCGCGATAGCTGAAGGCCTGTCCCAGCGGATCGGACTTTGACGAATGCTGGTTCAGCAAGTCGACGCGCAACTGGTTGGGCCACCAGGCACTGCTCTGGGTGCCACCGCCTGCGCCATGGTTGACCGGGCACTTGCCCAAGCCCTTTTCGTCGGTCTTTGCGTCCATGTTCTTCTCCGATCGTCTGTGATTTTTGGTTCGCCGGTTTGATCCGATGTGCCGCCCAGGACCGGATTGCTCTCAGGCCTCTGAAATGCGCTCGCTGTTGCTGGGGCGTTTCGCCAAGGGCGACGGTACAATCGTGAACCGTTCCGGCCGAACTTTGGAAGAATTCCAGCATCAGGTCCAGTCGCTTTTTCTTTGCGGTCAGATAAGTAATTCTGATCAAGCGGCCTCGCCGGAACCTACTGTTTTCAGATGATAGGGTCATGAATTGAAAAAGGGGCGGCTGAAAAGCCACCCCTTTGTTTGAAATTGACGTGCTTTGAGAAGTTACACCCCGAGAGTGCCGGCCTTCGCCGCGGCGTAACGCTCTGAAATCTTTTTCCAGTTCACCGTGTTCCACCATGCCTTGAGATAGTCGGCGCGGCGGTTCTGGTAATTGAGATAGTAGGCGTGCTCCCAGACGTCGTTGCCCATCAGGACGCGCTTGCCGTCCATCATCGGATTATCCTGGTTGGGACGGGTCTCGATGGCGAGCTTGCCGTCTTTGGTGACCGTCACAAACACCCAGCCCGAGCCGAACTGGCGTCCGCCGGCGGCATTGAATTCGGTCTGGAATTTCTCCATGCCGCCGAGATCCCTGTCGATCGCTGCCAGCACTTCGCCTTCAGGCTTGCCGCCGTCAGGCCCCATGATCTGCCAGAACATGGTGTGATTGGCGTGGCCCCCGAGGTTGTTGCGCACGGCAAATTTGATGCTGTCATCAAGCGCATTGATGTTGCCGAGGATATTTTCGACCGCGGTTGTGCCGAGCTGTGGATTGGTTTTCGCCAGGTTGTTCAGGTTGGTGATGAAAGCCTGGTGGTGTCTGCCATGGTGAATTTCCATGGTCTTGGCGTCGATGTGGGGTTCGAGGGCATTCGGAGCGTAGGTAAGGGGCGGCAGGACAAACGGGCCAGCGGCGGGTGCGGCCGCAGGGGCTGCGGGAGCCGGTGCAGCCTGCGCAAACACGATGCGCGGTGCAGCGACAGAGGCCGTGAGCCCGGCGGCGGCGGTCATAAGATGGCGTCGGGATATCGATGACATAGTGGTCTCCCTGATGTGGCAGCGTGGTGCGATCCGGTGCGAATGCAGCCGAGCCATCACAGGGCTACGCTGCGGACACAAAACGAGTTTCGCATGAGGCAAACAAAAAGGGGCGGCAAAATGCCGCCCCTTCGGGTCGTCACACGGGTTTGTGAGACAATTACTCGGCGGCGGAAACGCCCTCGGCCTTCTGCTTGGCCTCGAGGTCCTCGCCGGTTTCCTGATCGACAACCTTCATCGAGAGGCGAACCTTGCCGCGATCGTCGAGCCCGAGCAGCTTGACCTTGACCTTGTCGCCTTCCTTGACGACGTCGGAGGTCTTCTGCACGCGGTTGGCGGCGAGCTGGCTGATGTGAACCAGACCGTCCTTCGGTCCGAAGAAGTTCACGAACGCGCCGAACTCCATCACCTTGACCACGGTGCCGTCGTAGATCTGGCCGACTTCCGGATCGGACGCGATCGACTTGATCCACTTGATCGCCGCACGGATCGATTCGCCGTTGGCGGACGCCACCTTCACGGTGCCGTCGTCCTCGATGTTGACCTTGGCGCCGGTCTTCTCGACGATCTCGCGGATCACCTTGCCGCCGGTGCCGATCACTTCACGGATCTTGTCGGTCGGGATCTGGAGCACTTCGATGCGCGGCGCATGCTCGCCGAGCTCGGCGCGGGCATTGGTCAATGCCTTCGCCATTTCGCCGAGGATGTGGATACGGCCGTCCTTCGCCTGGGCGAGGGCCTGCTTCATGATCGCTTCGGTGATGCCGGCGATCTTGATGTCCATCTGCAGCGACGTGATGCCGTTTTCGGTGCCTGCGACCTTGAAGTCCATGTCGCCGAGATGATCCTCGTCGCCGAGAATGTCGGACAGCACGGCAAAACGGTCGCCCTCGAGAATGAGGCCCATCGCGATACCCGCGGTCGGCCGCTTCAGGGGAACGCCTGCGTCCATCAGCGCCAGCGAAGCGCCGCAGACCGACGCCATCGATGACGAACCGTTCGACTCGGTGATCTCCGAGACGACGCGCAGCGTGTACGGGAATTCGTGATGCGCCGGCAGCACCGGATGGATCGCGCGCCAGGCGAGCTTGCCGTGGCCGATTTCGCGACGCTTGGTGCCGCCGAGACGGCCGGTTTCACCAACGGAGTAGGGAGGGAAGTTGTAATGGAGCAGGAAGCGCTCCTTGTACGTTCCCGACAGCGAGTCGATGTACTGTTCGTCTTCGCCGGTGCCGAGCGTGGTGACAACCATGGCCTGGGTCTCACCGCGGGTGAACAGCGCCGAGCCGTGGGCGCGGGGCAGCACGCCGACTTCGGCGACGATCGGACGAACCGTCTTCACGTCACGGCCGTCGATGCGCTTGCCGGTGTCGAGGATGTTGTTGCGAACGACGTCCGCTTCCAGCTCCTTGAACACGCCGGCGACGCGCAGCTTGTCGTACTTCGGCTCCTGGCCTTCCGGGAAGAAGTGGTCCATGACCTTCTTCTTCACTTCGCCGACGGCCGCGTAACGATCCTGCTTGACCGGGATGGCATAGGCCTTGCGCAGTTCGGCCTCGCCGACGCTGCGCATTTCCTTGTCGATGGCGCTGTTGTCCACGGAAGAAACCTCGCGCGGCTCCTTCGCGGCCTTCTCGGCCAGTTCGATGATCGCCTTGATGACCGGCTGGAAATGCCGATGACCGAACATCACGGCGCCGAGCATGATCTCTTCGTTCAGTTCCTTGGCTTCCGATTCCACCATCAGAACGGCGTCGGCAGTGCCGGCGACGACCAGATCGAGATTGGTGTCGGCCATCTCGTCGAGCGTCGGGTTGAGAACGTATTCGTCGTTGATGAAGCCGACGCGGGCTGCGCCGATCGGGCCCTGGAACGGTGCGCCGGAGAGGGTCAGCGCAGCGGAGGAAGCCACCAGCGCGAGAATGTCCGGATCGTTCTCCATGTCGTGCGACAGAACCGTCACGATGACCTGGGTTTCGTTGCGCCAGCCGTCAACGAACAGCGGACGGATCGGGCGGTCGATCAGGCGGGAAACCAGCGTTTCCTTTTCGGTGGGCCGGCCTTCGCGCTTGAAGTAGCCGCCGGGAATGCGGCCGGCTGCGTAGGTCTTTTCCTGATAGTCCACGGTGAGCGGCAGGAAGTCGACGCCTTCACGCGGCGTCTTGGCGGCGACGACGGTGGCAAGCACGATGGTCTCGCCATAGGTGGCGACAACGGCGCCGTCGGCCTGACGCGCGATCTTGCCGGTTTCGAGTTTGAGTGGACGTCCACCCCAGTCGATCTCGACTGAATGAGCATTAAACATTGTCTTCGTCTTTCATGGGTTCACGAAAGAACGGACGCCTGAAACACAAAAACCATGCGCAAGATTGCGGGACGCTGACCGCGCGTGAATGCGGCGTCAGCGTCCGGCGATCCTGCCATGGTCTTCAGGTTTGGAATGGCGTCCATCCTTTCGATGGTACGGGCATGTTACCCGTTATCGCCCAGCCGCCGGATTGCTGCTGGACACGCCGCGTGGACATTTCAGAGGACCACGCGTTGGAAATGCATGACGTATTCACACGCCATGCAAAAACGCGCGCAAACCTGCGCGCGTGTATTTCTTAGCGGCGAATGTTGTGCTTTTCGAGCAGCGCCTTGTAACGGGCCTCGTCCTTCTTCTTGACGTAGTCCAGAAGGGAGCGGCGCGTGGAGACGAGTTTCAAAAGGCCGCGGCGCGAATGATTGTCCTTCACGTGGCTCTTGAAGTGCTCGGTGAGGTTGGCGATGCGTTCCGACAGGATCGCGACCTGAACCTCAGGCGAACCGGTGTCACCGGTCTTGGTTGCATTCTTCTTGATGACTTCCGCTTTGCGTTCTGCGGCAATCGACATCGTCAAACACCTTCTTTGCGGCCGGGATGAGCTGTCAGCCCGGTCAGGTTGAACACACGCTTGGGGATGAGTTCGCCATTGCCAATCTCGGCGAGGGCCAGAAGCCTTCCTCCGACGGTGGCATAGACTGTGCCGTTTGAAATTGGCGCATCCCGTCCGCGCAACAAAACCGCCTGGCCCCGGTGGAGCCTTGCGGCATCCGCCCGTGTGACGGCCAGTGCCGGGATGTCGTCCAGCGCGGTCTCAACGGGCAAAAGCGCGTCGGCGAGGCTGCCCTCGCCAGACGCGGCTCTATCGCACAAAGCCTCCAGATCTGCCAGCGGAATCATGTCCGCTTCGGTAAAAGGCCCGCAAATCGTGCGCCGGAGCGCGCAAATATGACCAAAACAGCCCAAAAGACGGCCCATATCGCGGGCCAGAGCCCGGACGTAGGTGCCCTTGCCGCATTCGGCCTCGAACACCGAGCGGTCGCCATCTAGTTGTTCTACAAGGGTTAATTCGTGAATCTCGACCGGCCGGGGCTGCAGCGGCACCACCTCGCCGTCGCGGGCCATGTCATAGGCCCGTTCGCCCTGAATCTTGATTGCCGAATACTGCGGCGGGATCTGTTCGATGGTTCCGGTGAACTGCGGCAGCAACGCCCGGATCGCCTCGACGGAAGGCCGGACAGGGCTGGTCTGGGTGGCGCGGCCCTCAGTGTCGTCGGTGTCGCGCTCCTCGCCCCACTGCACCGTGAAGCGGTAGCGCTTGCGGCCATCCATCACGAACGGAACGGTCTTGGTGGCTTCGCCGAGTGCAATCGGCAATCCGCCGGAGGCGAGCGGATCGAGGGTACCGGCATGGCCCGCGCGCTTAGCATTGAACAGGCGCTTGAGCACGGCGACGGCGTGGGTCGACGTCATGCCGATCGGCTTGTCGAGAATCACCCAGCCGTGGACATCGCGGCGGTCGCGCTTCTGCTGGCCGCCCTGCTGACGTTGCTTGCCGCCTTGCTGGCGCGGATCGTTGTGCCGCGCGCCGCTCGCCGCAGCACCGGAAAATTTATTTTCGGCAGGCGCGTTCGAATCGGCTGTTTGCTGTTCGATCACGCGGTCTGGGGTCGTCACATTCATCAGTCTTGGTCCGAATCTGTCTTGAGGTCTTTTTGAACCGCGGGTGTTCTCAGTAATTTCTCGATCCGTTCTGCTTCGTCGAATCGTTCGTCAACGCGAAAGCGAAGATCAGGAGCGAATTTTAGGTTAACGCGATGCGCGACTTCGCCGCGGAGAAACTTCTTGTTGCGATCGAGCGCTGCGATCACGTCCTCGATGCCGCGGCCGCCGAGCGGCATTACATAGATGGTCGCAAGCTTGAGGTCCGGCGACATCCGCACCTCGGGCACGGTGATGATGTGACCTTCGAGCGCCGGATCGTGCACGCCGCCCTGAGCGAGAATGTCCGCAAGCGCGTGGCGGATGATTTCTCCGACGCGCAATTGTCGCTGCGAGGCGCCGGTCGTGCCGCCGCGAGGGTCGCTGTCCTTTTTGCGAGGTGCCATTGTCGTCCTTGTTCAAATCAAAAATCGCCATGGCCGGGCAGAACTGGTCTGCATCCCGGCCATTGCGGTTGTAGCGTTGCTGAATCTTTCAAGACGCGGTGCCCGGCACCTTCGGCGCGAAGACATGCTTCGCGCTTTGGGCCGGGCAGAACGTCAGATTTCGCAATATCCCTTCAACGCGCCCGTAAGACTTGGACTTACAGGGAGCGCTGAATGGTCTCCACGCGATAACACTCGATAACGTCGCCGACGCGCATGTCCTGGTAGTTCTCGAAGGCCATGCCGCATTCCTGACCGGACTGCACTTCCTTCACTTCGTCCTTGAAGCGCTTCAGTGTCGACAGCTTGCCTTCGTGCACGACGACGTTGTCGCGGATCAGGCGCACATTGGCGCCGCGTTCCACGGTGCCGTCGGTGACGCGGCAGCCCGCGATCTTGCCGACCTTCGAGATGTTGAACACTTCGAGGATCTGCGCATTGCCGAGCATGGTTTCGCGCAGGGTCGGCGCGAGCAGGCCGGACATCGCCTTTTTCACGTCATCGACGAGATCGTAGATGATGTTGTAGTAGCGGATTTCGATGCCGTCGCGCTTGGCCAGCGCCGCCGCTTCCTTGTTGGCGCGGACGCTGAAGCCGATGATGGCGGCATTGAAGCCTTCCGCCAGGGTCACGTCGGACTCCGAAATGCCGCCGACGCCCGCATGCAGGATGCGCGCTGCGACTTCATCAGTGCCGAGCTTCTCGAGCGAGCCCAGAATGGCTTCCAGCGAGCCCTGCACGTCGGCCTTGATGACCAGCGGGAAGTCCTTGCGGCCCGTGGTCTTGAGCTGCGACATCATCTGCTCGAGCGAACCGCGCATGCCGGCGTTGCTGGCTGCGGATTTCTCGCGCTTCTGGTGAGCACGATAGTCGGTGACCTGACGGGCGCGGGCTTCGTTCTCGACGACAGCGAGGCGGTCGCCGGCTTCCGGCGGACCGTTGAAGCCGAGCACTTCGACCGGAACCGACGGACCGGCTTCCTGAATGGTCTGGCCCTGGTCGTTGATCAGCGCGCGGACGCGGCCCATTTCCGCGCCGGCCACGATGATGTCGCCGACCCGCAGCGTGCCGCGCTGAACCAGCACGGTCGCAACCGGACCGCGGCCGCGATCAAGCTTGGCTTCGATCACGGTGCCTTCAGCCGGACGATCCGGGTTGGTCTTCAGGTCGAGCAGTTCGGCCTGCAGCGCGATCATTTCCAGCAGCTTGTCGAGATTGGTCTTGTTCTTGGCCGACACTTCGACGTCGACGACTTCGCCGCCGAAGGACTCGACCTGAACCTCGTACTGCAGCAGCTCGGTGCGCACGCGCTCCGGCTTTGCATCCGGCTTGTCGATCTTGTTGATCGCAACGATCATCGGAACCTTCGCCGCCTTGGCGTGGTTGATCGCTTCAATCGTCTGCGGCATCACGCCGTCATCCGCCGCAACGACGAGAATGACAATATCCGTGACCTTGGCGCCGCGGGCGCGCATCGCGGTGAACGCGGCGTGGCCCGGCGTGTCGATGAAGGTGATCTTCTTGCCGCTTTCGGGCGAAGTGACCTGATACGCGCCGATATGCTGGGTGATGCCGCCGGCTTCGCCGCTGACCACGTTGGCGTGGCGCAGCGCGTCGAGCAGCGAGGTCTTGCCGTGGTCGACGTGGCCCATGACAGTCACGACCGGCGGACGCGGGGTGGTGTCCGAGGCGTGATCTTCTGCGACGTCGAAAAGGCCTTCTTCCACGTCCGACGCGGCGACGCGCTTGACGGTGTGGCCCATTTCCTCGGCGATCAGCTGCGCGGTGTCGGCGTCGATCACGTCGGTGATCTTGTGCATCGCGCCCTGCTTCATCAGCAGGCGGATGATATCGACGGCGCGCTCGGCCATGCGGTTGGCGAGTTCCTGAATCGTGATGGCTTCGGGAATCGTGACTTCGCGGATCAGCTTTTCCTTCGGCTCGTTGGACGCGTGGCCCTTGAGGCGCTGGGTGCGGCGGCGGAACGAGGCGATCGAACGCTCACGCACATCGTCGGCGTTCAGCGCGGTCGAAAGGGTGAGACGTCCGCGCTGTTTCGCAGGTCCGGGTTTGGCGGCCGGCTTCGGCGCAATGACGGGACGTGCCGGACCGCCGCCAGGACGGCGCACCATGCGCGGAGCTTCATCGTCGTCGGAGCCATCGGCGGCAACAGCGGCCGGACGGGCCGGAGGCGTTGCAGCCGTCGTGCGCGCGGTGGTGGCGGGCGCCGCGGCCTTGGCGGCAGCTTCGTTGCGCTTGTTGGCTTCGCGTTCGGCGCGCGCCTTGGCTTCTTCCTCGGCGCGATGGCGTTCTTCCTCAGCCTTCTTGCGGGCTTCGGCGGCTTCTCGCTCCTGCTGTTCCTTGAATTCCTTGGTGTTACGGCGTGCAGCTTCGGCTTCCGCCGCGCGGCGCTCTTCTTCTTCGCGCAAGCGTGCATCGGCGAGCGCGCTGGCGCGGGCGCTCTGCTCGTCTTCGGTCAGGGTCTGTAGCACGACGCCCGACTTGCGCGCGGGTGGACGCGCAGGCTCAGGCGCACGCGGCGTTACCTTCGGAGGCGCTGCGACAGGTGCCGGCGCGGCGGGTGCCGCTTCGGGCGCGGGCGCGGGATCGCCGGCCAGACGGCGCTTGGTTTTCTTTTCGACCACCACCTGTTTGGTGCGGCCGTGACTGAAACTCTGGCGCACGACGCCGGTCTCTGTGCGCGGTTTCAGCGACAGAGTTTTCGCACCGACGCTCAGCGGCTTATCGCCAGGATTTTTCGTATCAGCCATTCAACAGTCCTAATCTTGTTCGTTGCTCGCATGCCGCATCTGACGGCAATGCCCTAATTGTTCTTGTCGATCCCGCCATCGTGACCGCCATCCGTCCCCCGAAACCGGGTGAGCGTCTGGCAACGTGCGAGGAAGGTCTTGCTTGCCGGGCCCGCGAGCAGGGCAGCATGTACCACATTTGCCCGCCCGAGTGCCAAATCCAATTCATCGGTGGTCAGGACGCTGATAACGGGGAAATCGGCTGATTCCCCGCCGTTTTGTCGCATTACGGCGGCCAGTTTGGCATTCAGCTTGCGGATTCCGTCCGGAGCGCCGTCCGTGGCGTGGATCAGGGCCACCGCCTGCCGCCCCTCTATGGCGCCTTCAACCTTGGAAAATCCTGACGTGACCTGGCCCGCTTTCGCGGCCATGGCGAGGGCTTCGGACACTCCCCGGACCATCATGCGCTCGACATCGTCGGCCAGGGTTTTCGAGACCTGGACGTCACGTTTGAAGCTGCGCGCGAAGACGTTGCGCCTGGCGGCTTCCGCCACGGTGGCGCGGGACAGCGACACCCATAGCCCGCGCCCCGGCAGCTTGCGCTTCAGGTCGGGAACGGTTTCACCGGTCGGGGAGAGGACGAAGCGGATCAGATCATCGATCGGCGCAACCTGCCGCGTGACCGCGCACATCCGCTCGGTCCCGGCTTTTGTCCGGGGTCCGTTGTCGAGATCTGCGTGATCAGCGATGGCAAGCATGCGCGGGTCATTTCCTTAGCTCTTGAAAAGCATGATGTTGTCCGAAAACCGCATCACACTTTATGCCTGAGCCGAATTGTCTTCGGAGGCGGCTGCCTCTTCGGACGGCTTGGCGAGATCTGCTTCGGTGATCCAGCCGGCGACGACGCGGGCCTGCATGATGAGGGCTTCCGCATCTTCGCGCGACGTTTCGTTGGCGTCGAGAATGCCTGCGTGCTTGGTGGTCTCGCCGTCCTTGCGTTCAACCCAGCCGACCAGATCGTCGGTGGCGCAGCCGGCCAGATCCTCGACGGTCTTGATGTCGTTCTCGCCGAATTTCACAAGCATCTTGGCGGTTACGCCCGGCACAGTCGTCAAAGCGTCTTCCACGCCCAGTTCCTTTCGCTTCGCTTCGAGTTCTGCCTCGAGCTGTTCAAGATATTCGCGGGCACGGCTTTGCAGCTCGTTGGCGGTTTCCTCGTCGAAGCCCTCGATGCTGGTGAGTTCCCGTGGGTCCACCAGCGCCAGATCCTCGACCGAACCGAAGCCCTCGGATGCCAGCAACTGGCCGACGACTTCGTCGACATTGAGGGCTTCCATGAAGACGCGGGTGGAATTCTCGAAGTCGGCCTGACGGCGCTCCGATTCTTCCTGTTCGGTCAGAATGTCGATGTCCCAGCCGGTGAGCTGCGAGGCAAGACGCACGTTCTGCCCGCGGCGGCCGATCGCAAGAGATAGTTGGGTATCGGGCACCACGACTTCAATGCGCTCGCGATCTTCGTCGATCACGACCTTCGCGACTTCGGCGGGCGCCAGCGCGTTGACCACGAAGGTCGCGATATCGGGCGACCACGGAATGATATCGATCTTCTCGCCCTGCAGTTCGTTCACCACGGCCTGCACGCGCGAACCGCGCATACCGACGCAGGCGCCGACCGGATCGACCGACGAATCGCGTGAAATTACGCCAATCTTCGCGCGCGAACCCGGATCGCGGGCCACAGCCTTGATCTCGACGATGCCGTCATAGATTTCAGGAACTTCCTGCGCGAACAGCTTCGCCATGAACTGCGGATGGGTGCGCGACAGGAAAATCTGCGGCCCGCGGGTTTCGCGGCGGACATCGAAGATGTACGAGCGGACGCGGTCGCCGTTGCGGAACACTTCGCGCGGCAGCATTTCGTCACGGCGCACGATGGCTTCGCCGCGGCCGAGATCGACGATGACGCTGCCGTATTCGACGCGCTTGACGACGCCGTTGACGATCTCGCCGATGCGATCCTTGAATTCCTGATACTGCCGGTCACGCTCGGCCTCGCGCACCTTCTGCACGATCACCTGCTTGGCGGACTGGGCGGCGATGCGGCCGTATTCCAGCGGCGGCAGCGTGTCGGCAATGGTGTCGCCGATCTGCGCGCCGGGGTTAGCCTTCTGCGCGTCCTTCAGCGAGATCTGGTTCGACGAATTCTCGACCTGTTCGACCACCAGCATGTGGCGCGACAGCCGAAGTTCGCCTTTCTTGGCGTCGATCTCGGCGTGCACATCGGTCTCGGAGCCGTAGCGGGCGCGGGCCGCCTTGGCGATGGCGTCTTCCATCGCCGCGATCACGATCGAGCGGTCGATCGACTTTTCGCGTGCGACGGCGTCGGCGATCTGCAGCAATTCGAGTTTGTTGGCGCTGACAGCGGCCATGGCTCAGTCTCCTTCGTGGTGATCCGATTTGCCTGCTCGCTTTTTCGCTTCAGCGGCGAGGCGGTGTTCCTTGGTGTTCTTTGGCGCGGCTTTTTTCGGCTTTGGTTTCGGCTTGAAACTTTTCGAAATTGGCAGTTCGGCGCGGGCCTTCTTCGCGTGTTCGGGCGGAGGCGGCGCGAGGCCGAGGTCTTCCTTGATCTCGCGTGCAGCCGATTTGCCCCGGCGCATGGATTCCGCGATCAATTCATCGGTCAGAACAAGATTCGCGCTGGCGATGTCTTCCATCGTAAGCAACACACTTGCTTCCTGATCGGCGCGAGCGTCGTCGCGAATAATCCTGATGCCGTTGCCCTCGACGCCGCCAAGCTTGCCGCGGAAACGCTTGCGGCCCTCGTGAGGCACAGCCATCTCGATTTTCACCAGATGCCCGGCATAACGCTCAAAATCGGTGCGGCGGACCAGCGGCCGGTCGATGCCGGGGGATGAGATTTCCAGCCGATAAGCGCGCTGGATCGGGTCGGCGATGTCCATCACCGGCGACAGCGCTTTCGAGATCGCCTCGCAATCCTCGATCAGCATGGTGCCGTCGGGCTTCTCTGCCATGATCTGCACAGTGCAGCCCGCTTCGGCCGTGACCTTGATCCGCACCAGCCGATAGCCCATGCCCTGCAAGACAGGCGTCGCAACCGCGGCCACGCGCGCGCCGACGCCCGGCTCGACCACGAGGCGCGGTTCGGCGAGCAGTTCGGCATCAACGGCAACGTCGGCGGGGTCGCTCATGTCCAGGATCAGAGTGCTCTTATGGTTATCGGCCGGCTGCTGCATGCGGCACAGGCCATCAGGTAATAAAAAAGAGCGGGTCCCGGGGGGCCCACTCTCCTACGTGTGCGTATGAGAATTTATCAGTTGCGGCGGATATAGACGTTTTTGGCCTGTGCGGCAAGGGCTTCCCGCGGGCCGGAAACGATTGCGGAACCCGTATTGTTACTGGCAAAGCTCCGATTTATCGAAAGGATGTATAAGCTTACAGCCAAACGGCGGGAGTCCGGACGCCAGCACGAACTCATTTATAGCAGCTGTCCTCAAAGCGATCTTTCCGGCTAACCGTTCATTCATCTGGCCTACCTACAGTCGCCAACGCTTCCAGGCGCACGGTAGACCGCCGCGCCAGTAGCGACCAGAGACCCGCATGGCTGCTGCCTTTTCGCTGATTCCCGAACTCGATGAGATCGTCAAAAACGGCTCCGCTGAAAAGCGGGCGGCGGCGATTGCGCGGATTTCCGACCTTTTCCTGCAAGGTGCCGCGCATTTCGAGACCCGCCATGTCGCGCTGTTCGACGACATTCTGGTTGGTCTGGTGCCGGCCACCGAAATCGAGACGCGTGTGGAACTGGCGGAGCGGCTGTCGAAGCTGGATAACGCGCCGCCGACGCTGGTGAAGCAACTCGCCCACGAAAATGAAATCAAGATTGCCGGTCCGATCCTGAGCCGATCGCCGCTGCTCGACGATCCGACACTCGTCGAAATCGCCCGCGCCAAGGGCCAGGAACATCTGGCCGCGATTTCAGGGCGCCCGACATTGTCTCCCACCGTGACCGATGTGATCGTCCGCCGCGGTGACCGCGAAGTGGTGCGCAGCGTCGCAGCCAACAATGGCGCCCAGTTTTCCGAGTCCGGCTATTCTGGACTGGTCAAGCGCGCGACCGACGATGGCATGCTGGCGCTGACTGTCGGCCAGCGCGAGGACCTTCCGGCCGCGTCGCTGAAACAGTTGCTGGCGAAATCGGTCGATCTCGTTCGCCGCCGCATGTTTGACTCTGCGAAGCCGAAACAGAAGGCGGCGATCAATCAGGCGATGATCGAGATTTCCGGTGTGCCGAAAGCGCAACCGCAGACGCGCGATTTCCAGCCGGCCCAGCGCGCCATTCTAGCGCTGCATCAGGCGGGAGAACTCAACGAGGCGGCGCTGCTCGGCTTCGCCAAGCTGCATAAATACGAGGAATCGATTGCGGGACTGGCGGCGCTGACGGGAATGCGGCTGTCGGTGGTCCATCAACTGATGCTCGGTGATCGCTACGATCCCATTCTGCTTCTGGGAAAATCGATCGGGCTGGAATGGGCCACTGTGCGGGCGCTGGTGGTGTTGCGGCTTGGTCCGGGACGAACGCCTTCCGCTCCAGATATTGAGGAAGCCCGGATCAACTACGAGCGTTTGTCGCCCGCGACGGCGCAGCGCGTTCTGACCTTCTGGCGGCTGCGCGACAAGGGTTTGCCGGCCTAAGAGTTCACGTGCCGAAAGATGAGATAGGCGGCCTTGCGGCCTTCGCGGTCAGCCTTTCGTCCATAGCGCGTCATCGTGTAGTGCGGCCACGGCCTCCGCCAGTCGCTGGCGCGCTCTGCTGTCCAGATGAAGTCCGCAGAGCGCTGCATGTGCATCAGGGTCCATGCACAGTAGTCGTCGATATCGCACACGAAGCGGAACTCGCCGTCTGATTTCAGGATGCGCGACATCTCGGCGATGGTTGCGTCCTGCACGAAGCGGCGCTTCCAGTGCCGCCGTTTCGGCCACGGATCGGGGTGAATGAGATCGATCCGCGCAAAGCTCGATGGCTGCGCCCATGCCAGCAGCTCGGCGGCGTCGCCTGCGAACAGGCGGATGTTGGCGATGTTGTGGGCTTCGATCTGCGCCAGGATTTTCGCCATGCCGTTGACGTACGGCTCGCAGCCGATGAAGCCGGTCCGCGGAAACGCGAGCGCTTCCGCGATCAGGTGTTCGCCGCCGCCGAATCCGATCTCGAGACGCATTTCGTCGACAGGTGCCTGGAACAGCGCGCCCGGATCGGAGGCGTCCGCCTGAGCAAGATCGAGCGCGAGATGCGGCAGCAGATTTTCGATCAGATCGGCCTGGTGATTGCGGAGCTTGTGGCCCTTGCGCCGCCCGAAAAACGATCCGTGCCCGTGTTCGATATTGTGCCCGCGTGATGAGGTCGTATCGTTCGCTGACATCGCATTCACCGGCTTGGGCAATCTATCGTTCATCGCGGGTGCGATCTGGTTGAAATCCGGTCATGGACACGCCCGGCAATGTTGCCGATCCACGGCGCTGCGGGGTCCGCAGGTTTATGTGGGGTCGGGCTGTTCGCGCGCCGCCATCTGCTCGACGAGTTCCACGATGCTGCGGCGGAGTTTGGCATCGGTGATGCGTGTGAACGCGCGCGTCAGCGCCAGTCCTTCGGAGGTGGCGAGAAAATCCGAAACGTAGGCGGGGGATTGCGCTTCGCTCAATCCTGCCAGCGCGTTCGGTCCGGCCGGGCCGCCTTCGAACAAAAACGAGACCGGCACCTGAAGAATGTCGGAGATCTGTTGCAGCCGGCTTGCACCGATGCGGTTGGTGCCCTTTTCGTATTTCTGCACCTGCTGAAATGTCAGGCCGAGCGCTTCGCCGAGCTTTTCCTGGCTCATGCCAAGCATGATCCGGCGCATGCGCACGCGGCTGCCAACATATTTGTCAACAGGATTGGGCGCCTTGGTGGTCATCTAAGAGCTCCGCGTCATCGGCAGGGTTTGGAAAACGATCGTGAACCTGTCGGCGATGACCAGACCGGAATACGCTTCTTGCGCCAGCATCGTCAAATCCTTGTCGCCCCCGTGATGAAGAATTTAGGTTAAACCCTGTGACCGCATTGAGGCCGATTGAACCCATCGAACAAGGTTTGACAGTCTGGACACATGTCCAGAAATGCCGTGCATCAGAACAGATACGGTGACGTCAGGGCTTTTGTTTCGCGCGGCGGCGAATAACGATCACAGTCGACAATGCGACCGCCAGTGCCACCGGGATATCGCGAACACGGGAGAACAGCGTCGGGGACGCTGGTTTGGGCAACGCTGAATCGAGCACGCCCTCGGCACCAAGTCCCAATTGCGTAATGATCCTGCCGAACGGATCGATCACGGCGGAGATGCCTGTGTTCGCAGAGCGTACGATGGGGAGGCCTTCTTCAATCGCTCGCAACCGGGCCTGTTGCAGATGCTGATAGGGGCCGGTCGAGATGCCGAACCATCCGTCGTTGGTCAGGTTGACGATCCAGCCGGGACGATCGTCGCCGGGAACAATGTCGCCCGGGAAGATCGCTTCATAGCAGATCAGGGGCAGCATGCGCGGTGCGTTCGGTACCGTCATGGTCCGCCGCCGGTCGCCCGGAATGAACCCGCCACGTACCTTGGTGATCTGCACGAAGCCGAGTTTTTCCATCGCGGACTGAAACGGCAGGTATTCACCGAATGGAACCAGATGCAGCTTGTCGTATATCGACAGGATGGTTCCATCGTGATCGATGACATAAATCGAATTGTAGGCGCGGGTGATCTGCGTTCCGGCAGGCTGATCCGGCGGGCGGATCGCACCCGTCACCAGCACCGTTCCTGGCGGCAACAGGTTCGCGATCTGCGCCATGGCGTCGGCCTCGCGCGCCAGGAAGAACGGAAACGCGGATTCCGGCCAGATCAGGATGGTGGAGTCACGCACGCCGCTCGATTGCGGACCCGTCGCGCGATCCGACAGCGACAGATACTTCTCCATCACCATCTGTTTGGCGGCGTAGTTGAATTTCACATCCTGCTGCAGGTTCGGCTGCATCAGCCGCAGTTTCACCTTGCCGACGAATTGCGTCGGCTGGTTTGCGAGCCTGATTGCGCCGTAGCCACCCATCGCGGCAAGCAGGACGAGTGAGACAACGAGCGGAATCCACGGGCGGCGCGTCACGTGCGGATCGTCGATCAGCGCTGCGGGAGAGGCAAACACCGCGACCGCGATAAACGTCAAACCCCACAGCCCGACCAGCGACGCGCTTTGCGCAAACGCCAGCGGCTCGGTCAATGCGTAGCCGAAGGCGTTCCAGGGAAAGCCTGTCAGGATATGTCCGCGCAGCCATTCGCTGACCGTGAGCGCGCAGGCGAGACTGAGAATGCGAAACGCATTCGGTGCCCAGATCAGCCGGGCAAGCGCAAAGCCGAAGGCCATGAACAACGCCAGTCCTGCCGGCAGGCCCATCACCGCAAACGGAAGCAGCCACGCGAAAGTCTGGGCGTCGACGAGGAAGGCGTAGCCCACCCAATAAAGCCCCGCCACGAAATAGCCGAAGCCGAACCACCAGCCGCTCATCGCCGCAGCGGGAATGCCCCCGAGGCGTCCGGCGCCCGCGCCATCGATAAGCCAGACCGCGACCGGAATCGTCAGGAACAAAATCGGCCATGCGTTGAACGGCGCCATCGCCAGCGCCGACAGGGCGCCGGCGGCAAGCGCGATCATCGCGCGCGTCCATCCCCATGACAGGATGATGCCGGAGATGAGCGCACGGAAGGACTTCATCGATTGCCGGCGCCGTCGCTGGATGAAGCCGGATTGGTGTTGTCGTTGGCCTGGGCCTGCGCGGCATCGTTCGCGGCTTCCCTGCGGCGCAACTCGCGATGACGCAGATTGGAGCGGTCTTTCTGCGTTCCGATGCGCACGCGCTTGACGCGGCGAGGATCGGCGTCGAGCACTTCGATCTCGAATTCGCCCGGTCCGGAAATGATTTCACCGCGCACCGGCAGGCGGCCGACCTGCGTCACGAGATAGCCGCCGAGCGTATCGACATCCTCGCCAGCTTCGCCGGTGTCGAACTCCTCTCCGACCACGGATTGCACGTCTTCCAGACTGGCGCGCGCGTCGGCGATGAACGATCCATCGGATTGCCGGACCACGGACGGTGTCTCGTCGCTGTCGTGCTCGTCATCAATCTCGCCGACCACCTGCTCGACGATGTCCTCGATCGACACCAGACCGTCGGTGCCGCCGTACTCGTCGACCACCAGCGCCAGATGGATGCGCGTCGCCTGCATCTGCGCCAGCAGATCGATGGCGGGCATCGATGGCGGAACATAGATCAGTTTGCGCATGATGTTGGCGTCGGACAGCTTCATGCGCAGGTCGACCGAACGCAGATCGAGTCCCGCCGGAAACGGCTTCTTGCGCTTGGCGTTGACCTCGTCCGCAACCTTCGCCTTCGCTGTGATGAAGGCGAGCAGGTCGCGGATATGAACGAAGCCTTCGGGATCGTCGAGGGTGTCGTTGTAGACCACCAGACGCGAATGAGCCGCGCTTTCGAACAGACTCATCAACTCGCCCAGCGAAATATCCCGCTTGACCGCGACGATGTCGCCGCGCGGCACCATGACGTCGGCGATGCGCCGCTCGTGCAGGCCCAGGATATTGCGCAGCATGGTGCGCTCGATCGTGGTGAAGCTGGTTTCATCCGGCGCCGTGGCATCAAGCACCACCTGGAGATCGGCGCGAGCCGATCCCGCTTTCCATCCGAACAGCGTGCGCAGCGCACGCATGAGCCAGAGTTCCGACGACGGGCGCAGCACCTCGCCCTGCTGCACGGGCACCGGCAGATTGCCCGATCGCGGCGTATCAGAGCGATCCCTGTCGGATTTGTCGGCAAGAGAATTGGACACCTAGTTCACCTGATCGTCGTGCGCGTAGGGATCGGGGATCCCGAGCTGCGCCAGGATATCACGCTCGAGACCTTCCATGATCTCGGCATCTTTATCGTTTTCGTGATCGTAGCCCACCAGATGCAGAAAACCGTGCACCGCCAGATGGCTGAGATGGTGATCGAACGGCTTGTGTTCGGCTTCGGCCTCAAAGCGCGTGGTCTCGTAGGCGATGGCGATGTCGCCGAGCATACGTGGCGCGTCGTCGTCAGCGCGCTCCGATTGTAGTGCAGGAAACGACAGCACGTTGGTCGGCTTGTCGATGCCGCGCCAGTTCTTGTTGAGCGTGCGGATGCCCGCATCGTCGGTCAGCATGATCGCAAGTTCGGCGTCGGCGGTATCGGCATCGACCATGGACGCCGCCGTTTCGATGGCGCGATGGATCGTCGTCTCCACACCGCGTTCGCTGTTCCAGCAGTCGGCGGTAACGAGGACTTCGGTCGCGGGTCTATCGGCGGACGTCATGTCAAAATCTTGGTTGCAACTGGCGCTTGGCCGTTCGGTTTCATTGGTGCGTCAAGGTTTGCCCGTGGGCTGCTTCGGCACGCCTTCATATGCGGCAACGATTCGCGCCACCAGTTCGTGGCGGATGACGTCCTGCGCCTGGAATCTCACCTGGGCGATGCCTTCGACGCCATCGAGCAGCTTGGCGGCCTCCGCCAGCCCCGACGGCTGGCCATTGGGCAGGTCCACCTGGCTCGGATCGCCGGTGATGATCATGCGGCTGTTCTCGCCAAGACGCGTGAGGAACATCTTCATCTGCATCGACGTGGTGTTCTGCGCTTCGTCCAGAATGATGGCCGCATTGGTCAGGGTGCGGCCGCGCATGAAGGCCAGCGGCGCGATTTCGATTTCGCCGCTTTGCAGGCCGCGCTCGACGATGCGCGAATCCATCAGATCGTACAGCGCGTCGTAGATCGGCCGCAGATACGGATCGACCTTTTCGCGCATGTCGCCGGGCAGGAATCCAAGCCGTTCTCCGGCTTCGACGGCGGGGCGCGACAGGATGATGCGGTCGACTTCCTTGCGTTCGAACAACTGACAGGCCTGCGCCACTGCGAGCCATGTCTTCCCGGTGCCGGCGGGGCCGATGCCGAACACCAGTTCGTGCCGCTTCAGGGCGCGGATGTAGGAGTCCTGCGCGGCGGTACGCGCCCGAACCGGACGCTTGCGCAGATTGATCTCCTCGAACTGCGACTTCGCAGTCTTCGGATCGAATTCGAACAGCGAGCCTTGCGCGATCACGGCGCGGATCGCGCCTTCGACATCGCCTTGCGCAATGTCCTGGCTGCGCACAGCCTGTTCGTAGAGCATTTCGAGCACACGCCGCGCGGCGTCACAACCGTCGCGCGATCCGGCGACGGTGATGTGGTTGCCGCGCGAGTCGGCGACGACGCCAAGGCGGCGTTCGATCAGAGCAAGGTTTTGTCCGTAGGGACCGACCAGGGCGGAGGCGGCGCCGTTGTCGTCGAAGGCGACGACGATCTGGGCTTCGTGCGGTGTTGGAACGTCTCGGTCGTTTTTGCGGCCAGGGGCGAGTGTCGGCGAATCCGATGCGCTTTTTGGCAAGGGTTCAGGCTCCGGTGGTCATGGCTGACAAGGAAGTGTTGGCGGGCTGGGAAATTCTAGGTGACGAGACGGGAGACACGTCCGACCCGGCGAGCGCGCCGATCAGGCTGTAGCGCTCGAGGCTGTCGACGGCGACGGGCAGCACCTGGCCGATGATGTCGGGCGACGCCATGACATGAGCAGGTTGCAGGTAAGCGGTGCGGCCGACGATCTGTCCGGGATTGCGCGCGGGGCGCTCAAACAGCACATCGACCGTTTTGCCGATCACTGCCGCGTTGAAGGCAGCCTGCTGGCTGTCGATCAACTCCTGGAGCCGCGCCAATCGCTCGTCCATCACAGTGGTCGTGACCGTCTCCTGCATGTCCGCGGCCGGTGTACCGGGCCGGGGCGAATACTTGAACGAATAGGCGCCAGCGTAGCTGATTTGGCGGACCAGCGCGAGTGTTGCCGAAAAGTCTTCCTCGGTTTCACCGGGAAAACCGACAATAAAATCCGATGAAAATGCAATGTCTTCACGCACCTTGCGGAACCGCTCCACGGTGCGGGCATAATCGGCAGCGGTGTGTTTGCGGTTCATCGCTTCCAGGATGCGGTCGGAGCCGGATTGCACCGGCAGATGCACGAACGGCATCACCGCGGGAATGTCCCGGTGGGCCTCGATCAGCGCCTCGTCGACATCGCGGGGATGGCTGGTCGAATAGCGCAGGCGCACGATGCCCGGAATGTCCGCAAGACGATGCAGAAGCTGGCCGAGCGACCACGGCTTGCCGTTCTCACCTTCGCCATGAAACGCGTTGACGTTCTGGCCGATCAGCGTGATCTCGCGCACGCCGTTATCGGCGAGGCGCTTGACGTCGTCGACGATGCGCGCGACCGGACGCGACACTTCCATGCCGCGCGTATAAGGCACCACGCAGAAAGTGCAGAACTTGTCGCAGCCTTCCTGCACCGTGACGAAAGACGAGATTCCGCGGGCGCGGATTATCGCCGGTTTCGGATCGGGCAGCGAGGCGAACTTGTCCTCGACCGGAAATTCCGTCTCGACGGCGCGGCCATCGGTCTTTGCCTTTGCCAGCAGCTGCGGCAGATGATGATAGCTCTGCGGGCCGACCACGACATCGACCACGGGCGCACGGCGGATGATCTCGCTGCCTTCGGCCTGCGCGACGCAGCCCGCCACGGCGATCTTCATCTCGCGGCCGTTGCGCGCGGCCTCGTCCTTTGCGGTGCGCAGGCGCCCAAGTTCCGAATAAACTTTCTCGGACGCCTTCTCGCGGATGTGACAGGTGTTGAGGATCACAAGATCGGCGTCGTCGGCATTTGCCGTCTCGACGAATCCTTCAGGCGCGAGCGTGTCCACCATGCGCTGTGCATCGTAGACATTCATCTGACAGCCGTATGACTTGATGTGCAGCTTGCGCGGCGCGGTCATCGAAACCTTGGGTCTGGCGGCGCTCCGGGCCGCTCCAGAGAGCGTTTTCCGGCCGGTTAGCCGAAGAAACGCTCCTAATCATAACTTAGCGCGTATTCCGTTCGCAGAACCGGTACCCACTTCTGCGGAATACGCGCTCGCTTCAAATATAGATAAAGGGCGGCGAAATCCAGCGACCGGGTGGTAGTTCAGAACGCGCCAAATAGAGTCTATCTATTTGTTCTGTTAGGGTTTTCAGGGGCGAACTTAATCGCCGCCCTAAATGGCGCTTATTTCAGCGTGGTCGAGGCTTGGTTCGATCAGACCGGGCAGTGCGCGCATATCTCCGATGACAATGCTCGCGCCAGCCGCCCGCAGCCGGTCGGCATCGCCGGGCCGGCAGTGGCTGCCGCCGGTAAATCCGATCACGGTCATTCCCGCGGCATGCGCGGCGGTGACGCCGGGCACGCTGTCCTCGATCACGACACATCGCCTTGGCGGCGTATCCATCTGCGCGGCGGCAAACAGAAACAGGTCCGGCGCAGGCTTGCCGCGCTCGACCTGCATCGCAGAGAACAGATGCGGGTCGAAGCGGCCGATGAGGCCGGTGGTGCCGAGGCTGCTGCGAATGCGTGTCGGTGTACCGGAGGACGCCACGCAGATGCGCCGGGACAATCGGTCCAGCGCCTCGAAGATGTGCGGAACGGGCTGCAACTGTTCTCCGAACACCCGGTCGATCGTGGCGCGCAGTTGCGCGGTATACGAGTCGGGAAAGGCGCGGCCGAGTTCGCTTTCGACCTCAAGCCGTGCCTCGCGTGCGGAGCGTCCAAGGAAGCGCTCGTGCACCTGTTCGGCGGAAATCGTGTAGCCGTATTCCGTCAGCACCTCGGCATGAACGACGCACGCCAGCGCTTCGCTGTCGACGAGCACGCCGTCGCAATCGAAGATAATGAGATCGTAAGGGGAGGACGTGCTCAAGACTTTTCGTCGTCCCGAGTCTTTTCGTCCAACGGCACGCAATAAAGCTCCAGCCGGTGATCGACCAGCTTGTAGCCGAGCTTGCGCGCGATTTCGGTCTGAAGCTTTTCGATTTCCTCGGAGGTGAATTCAATCACCTTGCCGTCGCGCAGGTTGATGAGATGGTCGTGATGACTCTCCGGCACCTGCTCGTAGCGGGCGCGGCCTTCGCGGAAATCGTGACGCTCGATGATGCCGGCGTCTTCGAACAGCTTGACGGTGCGATAGACCGTCGAAATCGAGATCTTGTCGTCGACTGCAACGCAGCGCCGGTAAAGTTCCTCGACGTCGGGATGATCCATGGCCTCAGCGAGCACGCGCGCAATGACGCGGCGCTGCTCGGTCATGCGCATGCCGGCTGCGGCGCAACGCTTTTCGATATCCGTGTGCTTGCCTGTGGGCACGGGCTTCAAGGACGACATCTTGCGAGGTTCCGGTGGATAGAGCGGTGTTTTGCCACCAGCCGCAGCTTACGACAAGTCTCGCTGCATCACCACGGCGTTCAATTGTTCGCCGCTGGCGTCCTTGTAGTACCGTTCGCGGCGCCCGACGACGCGGAAACCGGCGCGTTCATACAAGGCGCGGGCAGGGCGGTTGTTTTCCTCGACTTCGAGAAACACGGTTTTCAGGCCATGCCCCGCAAGATGTCCGAGATGGGTGCGCAGCAGGTCGCGCGAGAATCCGCGCCCGCGGTGCTTCTGTGCGACCGCAACAGAGAGAATCTCCGCTTCGTCGGCGGCGGTTCGCGACACGATGAATCCGATGGTCGATCCGCCGAGCCGCAGCCGGTGAGCGAGGGCATTGCGCTCGATCAGGATCTGTTCGAATTCGTCCGTGCCCCAGCCGCGATGAAACGAGGCGCGATGAAGTTGGGAGAGACGCGGCGCATCGCGGAGATTTGCGGGCTCGACCGTGGCGTCGGCGCGTCCGAACAGTTTCGGAAACAGACGGGACAGAAATGCGGGAACGCGCGGCATGGCTACGTCCGTGTACCCGGCAGCGCGTAACCAGCCTTCGGCTTGGCGTCGGGCGCACGCAAATAAAACGGCTTCGCCGGCGCCGCGCCTGGGTCGGTCCCCGCGCCGATCCATGCGACCCAGGTAATATCGGGACCGGGTTTCGGGTCGACCAGCACAGGTGCCGGAACATTTCGCGGCCAGCGATCCGCCAGCAGTTGCGCCGCGTTGCCGACCATGCGCAACGCGCCAAAGCGTGAGGCCGCGAAGGTGTCCTCGATCGGCATCACAGCCGGGCGCATCAAGGCCGACCCGTTGCCGGCGACGACCTGACAGTAAACATGGTCATGCCGGGCATCGATCGCAGCGATGATCGGATGCTCCTGCTTCTCCGCGACCAGAGGCGCGACATAAGCCGCCAGCGTCGTGAGGCCGATCACCGGTTTGTCGGCGGCAAGGCCGATGCCGCGCGCCGCGGAGATGCCAACGCGCAAACCGGTAAAGCTGCCGGGGCCGGTGGTAACGGCGATGCGGTCGAGTTCGAGATAGCTCAGGCCTGACGCGGTCATGACACGGGCGATCAGCGGCATCAGCGCCTCGGCATGGCCGCGCTTCATCTCCAGCGTTTCCTGCGCGATGACCGCTTTCGTGGCGGCATCGAGCACGGCAGCAGCGCAGTAGTCCAGCGCGGTATCGATGGCGAGAACGATCATTCAGGGACCGGTAAGATGGCAAAGCTGGCGGGAACGTGCCGCTGAAAAAACAAAGGGGCAAGCGGTTCGGCGCTTGCCCCAAGGCCTTTTTGGAAAATTCGGTAATTTACATCGGCCGGACTTCGACCACGTCCGGGATGAAGTGCTTCAGCAGGTTCTGGATGCCGTGCTTCAGTGTCGCCGTCGAGGACGGGCAGCCCGCGCAGGAGCCCTTCATGTCGAGATAGACAATGCCATCCTTGAAGCCGCGGAAGGTGATGTCGCCGCCGTCGCTGGCGACCGCCGGGCGAATCCGGGTTTCGAGCAGATCCTTGATGACCGCTACGGTCTCGGTGTCGGCCTCGCTGAAGAATTCCTCGGCGTGGGGCGCATCTCCGTCGGCAACCTGGCCGTCAGCAAGCAGCGGCGCACCGGACATATAGTGTTCCATGATGACGCCAAGGATCGCCGGCTTGAGGTGCTGCCAGTCACTGTCGTCCTTGGTGACGGTCACAAAATCCGAGCCGTAGAACACGCCGGTGACGCCCGGCACACCGAACAGGCGTTCGGCCAGCGGGGAGCGGGTGGCGGAGTCACGGTCGGTGAACTCCATGGTGCCGCTGTCGAGCACGGGGCGGCCGGGAATGAACTTCAGGGTCGCGGGATTTGGGGTCGCTTCGGTCTGGATAAACATCTGGTTCTCCGGCGCATCGCCGGTTCAAGGCCGGCGCGAACGGGGTTAAGTGAGCGGTTCCTATAGCACAGATGGCGCCTGAAACAGCCCGATCAAGGTGCATGGCGGCTGTTCCGGGGTGGGGAAACTCCCCGGTGTCATCACCGGGCTTGTCCGGGTGATCCCGATGAACTGGGCACTATGCCTCATGATCGGGATGGCCGGGACGAGCCTGGCCATGACAATTCAGGACAGCGCGTCGATATCGAGGTCGCTGAGGTTGCCCGGCACGACGGTAATCGGGATCGGAAACGTGCCGGCGGTTTTCGCCAGCATGGTGATGATCGGACCGGGGCCTTCCGCACCGGCGCTGGCCGCAAGCACCAGCATGGCAATGTCGACATCGTTGTCGATGACGTCGAGGATCTGCTCGCCGGGATCGCCCTCGCGGATGACACGCTCCGGCGTGATGGCTGCGATCCCGTTGGCGCGGCCCGAGGCGCGGTCGAGCGCCGCGTTCGCGATCTCCTCGGCTTCCGCGCGCATGATGTCGGCGACACCGAGCCATTGCTGGTTGCGGTCTTCCGTCTCGATGACGCGCAGCATCACGACACCGCCGCCGACACGCAGCGCCCAGCGGCTTGCGTAGTACACCGCGCGGTCGCCTTCCGCGGTGTCGTCAACGACGACGAGGCATTTCGGCTTGTGGCCCTGTTCGTAGCTTCGTCGCTGGCTGCTCATGCATCTCCCTCGCGCGTATTCCGCAAAAGTGGGCACCGGTTTGCGAGAAGAATACGCGCAGCTTAATGACCGGCATCATGCTGCCATGCGCGAGGGCGCGCCGACAAGGTGAGAAGAGGCTTGACGGAACTCGATTTGGTTTGTCCGGAGGCGCACGAGGCCATGCCCGGGTTCATTCAGGCATGGCCTTCGCAGGATGGAAGACAGTTTTATGTCTTGCGGATGAAGCCGACGATGTCCTTCACCGCATCCATGGTTTCGGCGGCGATGACGCGCGCGCGATCCGCCCCGTCGGCCAGAACCGAATCCACATAAGCGGCGTCCTGCGTCAGCTTCTTCATTTCCGCACCGATCGGCCCGAGCTTCGAGACCGCGAGGTCCACCAGCGTGCTCTTGAAGCCCGAGAACTGTCCGCCACCGAATTCGCGCAGCACGTCCGGCCGCGATTGTCCCGACAGCGCCGCGTAGATCCCGACCAGGTTGTCAGCTTCGGGACGGCTCTTCAGGCCTTCCTCCTCGCCCGGCAACGGCTCCGGGTCGGTCTTCGCCTTGCGGATTTTCTGCGCGATCGCGTCGGCGTCATCGGTGAGATTGATGCGTGAGTAGTCCGACGGATCCGACTTCGACATTTTCTTGGTGCCGTCGCGCAGCGACATCACGCGCGTCGCGGGGCCGGTGATCAGCGGCTCCGGCTGCGGGAAGAACTTCTCGCCGAAATTGTGCGCGCCGATCGACTCGGAAAAGTCATTGTTGAACTTCTGCGCGATGTCACGCGCCAGCTCCAGATGCTGCTTCTGATCCTCGCCGACCGGAACATGCGTCGCGCGATAGACCAGAATGTCGGCCGCCATCAGATTCGGATAGGCGTATAGCCCGACCGATGCATTCTCGCGATCCTTACCGGCCTTCTCCTTGAACTGGGTCATGCGGTTCAGCCACCCGAGCCGCGCCACGCAGTTGAACACCCAGGCGAGCTCGGCATGTTCGGAGACCTGGCTCTGGTTAAAGACAATGTGCTTCTTCGGATCGATGCCCGCGGCGATGAACGCCGCCGTGACCTCGCGAATGTTACGGGTCAGCTCGGCAGGGTCCTGCCAGACGGTAATGGCATGCAGGTCCACAACGCAGTAGATGCAGTTGTGGGTGTTCTGGAGCTTCACGAAGTTGACGATGGCGCCGAGATAGTTGCCGAGGTGCAGATTGCCCGTCGGCTGGACGCCCGAAAAAACCAGTTCTTTTGCAGCCATATTACTGTTCCTGTGCCGCCGTCCGGCAGCCGATCCGTGTACGCGCGTCTTTAGCCATGCAGGCGCTACTCGCGCAAGCCGCCATCACGCAAATTGCTGATTGCCTCGCCCCAGCTCACGACACCAAACAGGTCCAGCAGCAGGCCGTAGAACGAAACGCCCGCCGCGACCAGCCCGCCAAGAATGGTGATCTGGGCCGCGAAGCCAGCCGTTGCCGTCACGGGCGCCACAAAGGACTCGGCGAGATACAGCATCGCGCCCATCACCGCGGCGCAGATCGCGATCTGCGGCAGCCGGCGCTGCGAAATGGCATCGAGGGAAAATCCGAATGTCGTAGCGCCCCGCCAGCCCAGCACGCCGGCGCAGAACCATGCGCCGAGCGAGATGCTGGCCGCGACGCCGCTGGCACCATAGGCATGCCCGAAGAACAGCCCGCAGATCACGGCGACCGCGATACCAGACAGCGTTGCCGCGAGCGGCGTTTTGGTGTCCTCGCGGGCGAAGAAAGCCGGAGCCAGCACTTTCACCAGAACATGCGCGGGCAGGCCGAGCGCAAGGATCGCCAGCGCCTGTGCGGTGGCGATGGTATCCGCCGCGGTGAATGCGCCGTGCTCGAACAGCACGCGGATGATCGGCTGGCTCAGGAAGATCAGGCCGATGGTTGCCGGCATGACCAGCGCGGTCGCAAGTTCGAGTCCGCGTGACTCGGCCTGCATCAGCGCGTCCTTGTCGTTGGCGCGGATCGCGCGGGTCATTTCAGGCACCAGCACCGTGCCCATCGCCACGCCGACCATGCCGAGCGGCAGTTCGATCAGGCGGTTGGCGAAATAAAGCCACGACACCGCGGCCGGCGAATTCGAAGCGATGATGGCGCCGCCGACAATCAGGAATTGCGGCCCGGCATTGGCCACCATGCCGGGAATGCCCTTGCGCAGAAACCCCCGGATTTGCGGGTCGAATGAAATGCGTATCGGTGTGGCGATGCCGTCGCGCCACGGTCTGCGCTGAACGAGGATCAGCATTTGCAGACATCCGGCGACGCCGACTGCGCCAGCGATCACGGTTGCCGAGAACAGCGGATCGTGCCGCCAGACCAGCAGCACGACCAGCACAACGATCATGGTGATGTTGAACAGCACCGGCGAGAATGCGGTCAGCATGAAGCGATGCTCGGCGTTCAGCACGCCCATCATCACGATAGATGGGCCGACGAACGCGAAGTACGGCATCATCAATCGGGCGTCAATGATGGCCAACTCCAAAGTCTCGCGGCCGACGAAGCCGGGGGCAAGCACTGCAATGACGAGCGGCATCAGCACCGTCAGGACGAGCGCGATACCGATCAGGATGAGGCTGACGCTGCCGAGCACGCGTCCCGCGAAGGCGGCGGCGGCAACAGTACCCTCGGTTTCCCGCACGCGCAGATAATGCGGGATCAGCGCTGCGTTCAGCGCGCCTTCGGCGAAGGAACGGCGCGTCACATTGATGAACTGGAACGCCACCAGAAACGCGTCCGCGACCGATCCGGCGCCGAGCAGCGCCGCGATCAGGGCGTCGCGCATGAATCCCAGCGTTCGCGACGCCAGCGTGCCGGTCGAGATGGTCAGGATATGACGGATCATCGAGTTATTCTGCGGATCACATGCTTGCTGGCGGGCGCGTTGTCGTGATAGGTCGCCGGTTGCTCCAAAGACCTTGGAACCGGCCCTCCAATCCCTCCCTGAAATACCAGCTTTTGCCGGTTTTGCTCCCTTCCAGCAGGAATATCATTAATGACCGCAGCGACATACGACGTTCTCGGGATCGGGAATGCCATCTTCGATATCCTGGTGCGAACCGACGATGCCTTTCTCGCTCAGCACGGCATGGCCAAGGGATCGATGGCGCTGATCGACGAAGCGCGCGCCGCTGCGGTTTACCAGGCCATGGGCCCAGCCACCGAAATGTCCGGTGGTTCAGCGGCGAATACGATTTTCGGCGTGGCGGGCTTCGGCGCAAAGGCGGCGTATGTCGGCAAGGTCAAGGACGACCAGATCGGCCGCATGTACACCCACGACATCCGCGCCGCGAATGTTGCGTTCACGACCGCGGCTGCGACCGACGGCCCCGCGACTGGATGCTCCTACATCCTGGTGACGCCGGACGGCGAGCGCACCATGAACACGTATCTTGGCGCGGCGCAGGATCTGTCCCCCGCCGACATCGACCCTGCCCAGATTGCGGCGTCCTCGATCGTCTATCTGGAAGGCTATCTGTGGGATCCGGCCAATGCGAAGGAAGCGTTTCTGAAAGCCTCCAAGATCGCGCATGACAACAAGCGCAGTGTCGCGCTCACTCTGTCGGACGCTTTTTGTGTCGGCCGCTACCGCGATGAGTTCCTCGATCTTATCCGGACCGGGACGGTCGATCTCGTGTTCGCGAATGAGACGGAACTGGCTTCGCTCTATCAGACCGAGGATTTCGACAAGGCGCTGGGTCAGTTGCGCAATGACGCCCAACTCGCCGTGGTCACCCGCAGCGAAAAGGGCTGCGTGGTTGCTGCGAAAGACAAGGTGACGGCGGTTCCGGCATATCCGGTGAAGCAGGTGGTGGATACAACGGGCGCGGGCGATCTGTTCGCCGCGGGTTTCCTGTTCGGTTTGGTGCGCGGTCTTGGCCATGAACAGTGCGGCCGGCTTGGCGCGCTCGCCGCCGCCGAGGTGATCCAGCACATCGGCGCGCGTCCGCAAACGTCGCTGAAGGCGCTGGCGCAGGCGGCCGGATTGCCGGTCTAGCGGCGAACTGTTCACGATCGAGTGACTACCGGTTAACCGCGTTTCTCCCTTGAAGGGGCTTGCGGCCGCATCCATATGACAAAAGACGATTTTCGGCGGGAACGATTGCCTGTTGCGTTCGTTGGAACTTTTCCCGCTGTGCGGGCAGGGACGTTTGTTTTTTAAAGAGATACGCGCAGGTCGCGGCGGAAGGTCACCATGATTTCAACCTGGAGCGAGTGGAAACGTTACCCGAAGGCCGCGCGCGGCGAAAAACTCGAAGCGCCGATCGGGCCGGGAATTTTTGAAGTCAGGCACGCCTCATCCGGAGCGCTGTTCGCCTTCGACTCTGCCGACAACCTCGCTCTCGCGCTGTCGTCGATTACATCGGGGCCGAAATCATTCGCATCCTGGTTCGGCAAGCGCGATTCCGCAACGTCCCTCGATCTGGAATACCGCACCTACGCGACATCAACGCGTGAAGATGCAAAGGTCGCCGCGGAACGAATGATTGGCCGCCGCGAGGCCTTCATGAGTCACGTCGCCTGACGCCTAGCGGCGCAGCACGCCGATCATGCGGCTGGCGAAAGTGAGCCGCTCGGCCAACACCGACATGAAATAGGTCAGAAGCTTCTGGCCGAGGGCGGGGTTGCTGGCGGTGATCGCGTTGAACGCATCGGCGCGCAGCACGTAGAGCACGCTGTCGGTTTCCGCCCGGATCGTTGCGCTGCGCGGCTGGCGTGCGACAAGCCCCATTTCCCCAACCGTTGTATGGCGGCCGAGGCTTCGGACGCGCGTGCTGTGGCCCCCGCCCGCGTCAACGATGACGCCGATCCTGCCGTTGAGAATAAAGAGCACCGAGTCGGCAGGTTCACCCGCGCGCGCGATGGTCTCGAAAGCGCGGACTTCGAGGCGTTCGCAACGGCGCGCCAGTTCGGCGGCATCGTGCTCATTGCCGAGAATTCCCGCGAACCAGCCTTGCAGATCGCCTTCTTCCTGCTCCAGCCCGCTGTGCCGGGCGATGATTTCGTTCTCGCACCACTCCAGCGCATGATCGAGATCCGGCATGATCAGAATGTCGCCGGCCAGAAACTCTCCCGACCGCAGCATTTTTTCGGCTGCGCGCGGCAGGTTGACGAGAACGAGCTTCACGTCGTTCTCGATCGCCGAACGCCTGATCTGGGCGAAGCTGTAGGCGGCCGATGAATCGATTCCGGTGACCAGCTTGAAATCGAACACCAGATAGCGGCACTCGGGATGATGTTCGAGCAGCGTCTTGACGTGCTGATAAAGCCGATTGGCCGAACCGAAGAACAGATAGCTTTGCAGATTGAGCCCGTGGATTTCCTTGCCGTGGGCGGCCAGCAGCGCGAGATCGTGCTGCGAGCGATCGAGCGAACTGCGGTACTCCGCGCCGTTGAAGCCGAATTTGATCGAACTGATGCGGGATGCGCTCAGTGCAAATGTCGCGCAGCCGATGACAGTTCCGATCAGGACGCCGGCGATAAAACCCCACTTCACGATGATGAAGATGATCGCCAGCAGCGACAGGTATTCGATGGTGGACAGCCGCCGCCGCGATTCGATGATCCAGCGGTTGAGCTGGTCCACGCCGAGATAGATCAGCAGGCCGCCGAGAATGAATTTCGGCATGAAGCTGAGCAGTGCCGGGTCTGCCACCAGCATCAGCACCGCAATCACGGCGACCGTCAGCCCTGACAGGCGGCCGGTGGCTCCACCGTTGAAATTGAGCAGCGATCGGCTGAGCGAGATGCACCCCGCGTAGCCGCCGAACAGCCCCGACAGGATGTTGGCGGCTCCCGCGACATTCAGTTCGCGTTCGAGGTTTGCTTCGCGGCTGGTCGCGACTTCAAGACCCGTGGTGTTGAACAGCGTGCTGATCGCGGTGACGAAAATCACCGCAATGAGATTGCCGATCAGCCCGGGCACCGCCTGCCATGGGTAGTTTTCAATGTCACCCAGATGCCACGGCAGGGAAAACGTCGCGCGCGGCAGCGATTGAAATGTCCAGCCGAGGGCCTGCGCCTGCTCCAGCGAGATGCCTGCGAAGTTGAACACGATATGGGTCACGACCACGCCGGCGATTAGCAGCGCCGGCAGCGCCAATGGATTGCGCGAGCGGTGCCACGTCAGATAGATCGTGAACGCCAGCGCGATGCCTGCGAGAAGTTCGTACATCGTCATCGGGTCAGCGAACGATGCCAGGTTGTCGAACCGCAAGGACATGTTCGTGATGACGCGAACGCCGCCGAGGGCGATCAGGAGCGCCGTCGCGCCAAGGAATCCGCCGATCACGGGATAAGGCACGTACCGGATCGCGCGGCCGATCCGGGTCAGCCCCAGACTGCACAACGCCAGGCCGGTGATGATGGTTGCGGCGGACAGCGTGAGAAGCACAGGGCCGAGCAAGTGCGCGGACGGATCGGTTGCCGTGATGTGTTCGACCACCGAGGTTGCCAGAATGGCGGTCACCGCCGCTGTGGACGTTTCGGGGCCCCCAACTGCGATGGGAAAGGTGCTGCCCAACGCGACCACGATGGCGATGATAGCCGTGGCGATGAAGGTCGCCGCGATCCCGTAGGGCAGATACTCGGACAGCGGACCGGAGAAAATCAGAACCGAATAGGACAGTCCGAAGGACACCGTGAGGACCGCAGGCGCCGCGCTGGCGAAGATATCATTCAGCCATGCACGAAGTTTCACATGGGGGCTTGGAACTCGGCTTACGGAGGGAAAGGCCACGCGTGACATCCATGGGTGGAGGCGAGCCAGTCCTAGACGACGACAACGCTGACGTAAAAGAGATTTTTATGACAATCGCATTTGCAGCTGGTCATTGCGCAAAATGAGATATTCCGCATGTTCCGGCGGCAGCAAAAAGGCTGCGCTGTTTTCCAGCGCAGCCCGTTTGCCTCGAACATCGTCTCTGCGCTGACAGATCAGCGGCCCTTGAACTTGGCCGGGCGCTTTTCCAGGAACGCGCCGACGCCTTCCTTGAAATCTTCGCTGCGTCCGGCAACGCGCTGGAACTGCTGTTCGAGGTCGAGCTGTTCCTCGAACGAATTGTTCTCGCTTTCCCAGTAAAGCCGGCGGATCAGCGACAGCGCCACGGTCGGGCCGTTGGCCAGATCATGGGCAAGCTTCCTGGTCTCCTCGGCGAGTGCCGCATCATCGACGACGCGGTTGACCAGTCCCCATTCCAGCGCCTTCTCGGCGGGAAGCCGCTCGCCCAGCAAGGACAGCTCGACCGAGCGCGCCTTGCCGATGAGGCGAGGCAGGATCCAGGTCGATCCGCAATCCGGTACCAGGCCGATGCGGCGAAACGCCTGCAGGAAATACGACGACCGCGCGCACACGATGACGTCACCCATCAGAGCGAAGCTCATGCCGGCACCGGCAGCCGGACCGTTCACGGATGAGATGATCGGACAATGCAGGTTGCGCAGACGGCGCAGGAACGGATGAAACGCTGTCTCAAGCGTCGTGCCTGCGCTCGGCCGCTTGCCGCTCTGATCGTTGCGGCCCTGAAGGTTGGCCCCGGTGCAGAATGCCTTGCCAGCGCCGGTGAGAACGAGGCAACGAATGTCGTCGCGCTTCTCGTCGATCGCATCCATCGCCTCGGTGAGACCGGCGAGCATGTCCGGCGACACCGCGTTCATGACCTCAGGATGATCGAGTACAAGTGTGGCGACAGGTCCGTCGAATTCCAGTCTGCAATGTTTGAACTGCATGCGTTCCTCGCTTGATGATTTTGATTGAGCGTGACGTCCGCAAGCGTTGCCGCGTCCGTTTCGCAGCGACTATTTCGGAAACCGAATTGGCTGTAAACGGCACAGCATGGCAACAATGTCTGGTCTGCCATGCGCTGCGAATTTTAGTTTCGCATGGCGAAAGAGCCGTTCCGTCGTCGCGGCGGTTTGATTTTGCGCGGCCGATTGGTCAATGTCGCCGCCAAACGAGATCAACGGAGATGAAGCGATTATGGGCATTTTCGATCTGAGCGGCCGCGTGGCGGTGGTGACGGGCGGCAATGGCGGCATCGGTCTTGGCATCGCGCAGGCGCTGGCGGCGGAAGGATGCGCGGTGTCGATCTGGGGTCGCAATGCCGAGAAGAATGCGCAGGCGGTGGCCTCGATCACCGGCAAGGGTGGCAAGGCCGAGGCGCGCATCTGCGATGTCACCGACGCGACATCGGTGAAAGCTGCGATGCAGGCGACGCTGGACGCATTCGGCCGCGTCGACGGTTGCTTTGCCAATGCCGGAATCGGCGGCGGCGGACGTCAGGCCTTCATCGACCGCACCGAAGCGGACTGGCGCAAAATGTTCGCCACAAATCTCGATGGCGTGTTTCATGTCTTCCAGGCGGCTGCGCGGCACATGACGGAACGCGCGGCAAAAGGCGATGCCTTCGGGCGGCTGGTCGCGACATCAAGCATGGCGTCACTGTTCGGCACGGCGCGTAACGAGCATTACGCCGCGACCAAGGCTGCGATCAATGCGCTGATCCGCGCGCTCGCGGTCGAGCAGGCGCGCTATGGCATCACGGCCAACGCGATCCTGCCGGGCTGGATCAAGAGCGAGATGACCGAGGGCCTGATGGCCAACGACAAGTTCGTCGCGAATGTGATGCCGCGCATTCCCATGCGCCGGTTCGGCGAACCGTCGGATTTCGGCGGCATCGCCGTTTACCTGATGAGCAAGGCGTCATCGTATCACACCGCGGATAGCATCCTGATCGATGGCGGCTATACGGTGTTCTGAGGATCACTCCGGCAGCGGAATGAATTCGTGCTCGTTGGGCACATGGGCGAAGCGGCCGGCTTTCCAGTCGGCCTTCGCTTCCTCGATGCGCTCCTTGCTCGACGACACGAAGTTCCACCAGACGTGGCGCGGGCCTTCCAGCGCCGTGCCGCCGAGAAACATCATCCGCGTCGGGCGCACGGCCTTCACAGTGATCCGGTCACCGGGGCGGAAGATCAGAAGCTTCGGCCCTTCATACTTTTCATTGGCGATCTCGATCTCGCCGTCGACGATATAGATCGCGCGTTCCTCGTGGTCCGCATCAAGCGGCACGCGCATGCCCTCGTCCAGCGCCACCTCGGTGTAGAACCACTCCGAAACCATCTCGACCGGCGATTTTGCGCCGAACGATGAACCGGCGATGATGCGCGCCTTGAATCCGGTGTCCTGAACCGTCGGCAGGACGTCGGCGCCGAAATGCTGGAACGACGGCGCGATCTCTTCCTTGCCCGCAGGCAGCGCGATCCAGCTTTGCAGGCCGAGCATCTGCTGGCCGTTGGCGCGCTGCACGTCCGGCGTGCGCTCGGAATGCGCGATGCCGCGCCCGGCGGTCATCAGGTTCATCGCGCCGGGCTGGATTTCCTGGATATTTCCTTCGCTGTCGCGATGCATGATGCTGCCGTCGAACAGATAGGTGACGGTGGCGAGCCCGATATGCGGATGCGGGCGCACGTCCATGCCCTTGCCGGCCACGAACTGCACCGGTCCAAAGTGATCGAAGAAGATGAAGGGGCCGACCATCTGCCGCTTGCCGTGCGGCAGCGCGCGGCGGACAGCAAAGCCGTCGCCGAGATCGCGGGTGCGCGGCACGATGATGAGGTCGAGCGCGTCGCAGGTCTGCGGGTCGCCGAGGATCGGATCGTTCGATGGCATCCAGCTCATGACGCGTCTCCTTGCATCAATGGAGTTTTATTACGCGCTTGCGGATGTCTCCGCGAGCGCGCGTGCTGGCAGCATCTTACGAACGGCGGACGACGATGCAACCTGGCCTTTTTCGGCAAAGGCTTCGTGGTTCGCTTCGATCTGATCGAGCGCGTAAAGATAATTGACCATCAGCCCGTACGACTGCTGCATGCCTTTTTCGGAGCGGTCGCCGAGGAAGTTCAGCCGCTCCAACCGTGCGCCGTTACCGAGATGGAAGCGCGCGACGGGATCGAGCGGATGCCCGCGCGAACCCTTGGCTTCGATGAAGTAGTAAGCCGCCAGCGGCAGCAGCTCGGCCTTGACCTGTTCGGCGATGTCGGGATCGTCGGCCCAGTTCGGTGTATCCAGCGCGTTGAGGATGGCGCGTGACGCCCCATCGAGCAGCGGCGAAGTCTCGGACGCGCGTTCGCGCGTCAGCCAGGCAGCGAATCCCGGCACTGGTGAAAGTGTCACGAAGGTATGTACATTCGGCAGTTCGCGTTTGATCTCCTCGACCACCTGCTTGATCAGGAAGTTGCCGAAGGAAATACCGCCGAGCCCGCGTTGCGTGTTCGAGATCGAATAGAATACCGCTGTGGTCGCATCGGTTGCCGGGATTGGCGCGCGTGTCAGATCGAGCAGCGGCGCGATCGCCGCCGGGCTCTCGCGTGTCAGCGCCACCTCGACAAAGATCAGCGGCTCATCCACGAGCTGCGGATGAAAGAAGCCGTAGCAACGGCGATCCGACGGCGCGAGACGGCTGCGCAAATCGTCCCAGTTGGAGATGGCGTGGACCTGCTCGTAGCGGATGATCTTTTCCAGAATGTTCGCAGGCGTGGTCCAGTCGATCCGTTGCAGCACGAGAAAACCCCTGTTGAACCACGACGCGAACAGATGAACGAAATCGCTGTCGACGTGTTTGAGCGCGGGATGATCCTTGATATGCGTCAGCAGCGCTTCGCGCATGCGCACCAGCGATGCGGTGCCGCCCGGCGCCAGATTGAGACGCCGGATCAATTCCTGGCGGCGCGGCTCGGCGGCTTTGAGAAGTTTGCTAATAGCATCGGGCGTCGTGCCCTTGTCGCGCACCACGGCGAGTGCCGCATTCAGTTCGTTCATGTCCGGCCCGAACAGATCGGCAAGTGCATTGAGGAAGGCGAGCTGATCGGCTTCACTCGCAGCCGAGTAACCCGCAAGCAGCGTGTTGGCGAGCGCGACGCCGGTGGCTTCGCCGCGCCGCGACAGCAAGGTTTCGCCAAGCCCGATCAACTCGGCCTGCGACATCGCCCGCGCGCCATTGGAGAGGCCCAGAAGGCTGCGGCCCCGCTCCGTCAGCGTGGAGAGCAGATTGCTTAAGGAGGCCCGGTCCAGTCCCAGCGTCGCCATTCGTCAGCTTGCTCCTGCGCAGTCAGGCATCATCCGCCGATGATAGACAGCGAATGCGACCGATTCCAGACGGTCCGGCCCAGACTTTCGTTTGGGAATGCCTGATCCGCAGGTTGCCTGATGCGACTCAAAGCCGCGCGAGCGACGTGACGCGGTCGATGCGGTCGAACTTGTCGAGCGACAGGATGGCGTCGGCGAAGCGATCGGCGCGCTCGTTGAGCACCGGCCGCGCGAGTTGCAGGAACTTCTGCTGCATCGCCGCCGCATCAGGAAACGATGACGGCTCGCCCGATGGATCTGGAATCAGGCGCTCCAGGGTGCCTTCACCGCTTTCGATGCTGACGCGCGCGCCGAACGGATGGCTCTTGCCCTCCAGCCGGGGGTCCTGCACGACCTCGATCCTGTCAGCCAGCGCCTCGATGGCGGGATCGCCGAGCCGCTTGTAATCGTCCCAGCCGAACGAACCCTGATCGAGCGCCAGCGCACCGGTGAAGAACATCGAGAACTGTCCGCCGACCACGCTGCGCGCATGGCGCTTGGTTGCGGCATCGCCGGTGAGTGTGATGCCGTTGCGGTGCAGGCCGATCTCGACGCTTTTAATGTTTTCCGGCGTGAGATTGTGCTCGCGGCGCATGGCGATCAGGGCGTCGATGGCGGCGTGGGTGTAGCGGCAACTCGGATAGGGCTTCACGCCGATCTTCATGGTCTCGTAGATTTTGCCGAGACCGGCGGTCGCCTTGTCCGGATGAGCGTCATCGCTGTAGCCGACCAGCAGGCCGTGCTTGCCCTCAACCGATTCCGTTGCGCCGATAAATCCCTCGCGGGCCAGCGAGGCGGCGACAACGCCGTTCATCGCAGCGGCGCCGACCTGATAGCGCTTGTTCCAGGCGCCGTTGACCAGAAATTGCAACGAGCCGGCGGCCTGGCTGCCGGAGACGCCGAATGCTGCGACGATCTGATCTGCACTGAGTTTGTAAAGCTTTGCCGCCGCGGCCGCGGCTCCATAGGTGCCGGCGGTGGCGGTGGGGTGAAAGCCTTTTGCGTAATGCGAGGTTGGATCGAGCGCATTGCCGAGGCGGCAGCAGACCTCATAGCCCGCGACGATGGCTGTCAGCACGTCGCGGCCGCTGGCCTCCACAATCTCGCCGACGGCGAAGGCGGCGGGCACAACGGGCGCGCTCGGATGGAGCGAGGAATCCGCGTGGGTGTCGTCGAAGTCGAGCGAGTGGCCGAGCGCGCCATTCAGCAGCGCGGCGATGGCGGGCGTATAGGTTTTGGCATCGCCGCACACGGTCGCATCGCCCTTGCCGTCGAGGCCGAGGGTTGCCAGCATCGCCAGCAAGGACGGCGTCGATTCCGCCTCGCGGCGCGCCCGCACGGCGCTGCCCAGAAAATCGAGGGTCAGCGCCTTGGCGCGCTCCAGCACCTCTGGTGGAATGTCTTCATATCTGAGGTTTGCGACGTAAGCGGCCAGCGTTGCGGTTTCATTCGCCATTGTTGTTTGTCCTTTTTGCCGGACGGCAGACTATGCATCCTGTGCCGCGCGTTCAACCCATGGCGCATCATGCCCGCCACCTTGACATCCGACGGCTTGCGGATGACCTTTGCCGCCGATTATCGGATTAATTTCATCAGTTGATACGGCCATGTTCACTGGCGCGGGCCTGATTGCCTTTATCTTCATTTTTGGCTCGGCGATGCTGGGCTTTGCGATTCGCCGCTTCCTGCCTGCAGATCATCTGTCGGATCTGACCGGCAAGACGGTGCACAACATCATGGGTGTTGTCTCACTGCTGGCAGCGCTGGTGCTTGGCCTTCTTGTGGCCAACACCAAGGCGAGCTTCGATCTGCGAAACCAGGAGGTTCAGCAGTTCAGCGCCAACCTGACGCTGCTCGACCGCGAGCTTATGCATTTCGGTCAGGATGCCGCAAAGATTCGCGAGATGCTGCGCACATTCACGGCGCACAAGATCGATCAGCTATGGACCGATCGTGACGCCGAGGCCGCCAGCAGGGATGCCGCAGAATCCGTGCGGCTGCTCGACGAAATCGAATCCGATCTTCGTCTGTTTGCTCCGGCGAACGGAGTTCATGTCGAGGGCCGCAGGAATGCCCTTGAACTCATCGGGGATTTGAAGCGCACCAGCCGTCTGCTGTCCGTTCAGCAGATCAATCGCTCGCCACGCGCGTTTCTGTTCGCCGGGGTCTTCTGGCTCAGCGTTCTTTTCTTCTGCCGTGGAATATTCGCGCCGTTCCAGGGCACGGTGATTGCTGCGCTCTTTCTCGCAGCCCTGTCGGTGTCGATTGCGATCAATCTGGTTTTCGATATGGACCACCCGTTCACCGGGTTTGTCAGGGTCTCGCCGGTGCCGATGCAGCAGGCGCTGGATTGGATGAAACCCTAAGGCGCCTGCAGGCCGGTGCGACGCGTGTCAGATCTTCCGCAGCATGGCAGGGACGATCATGCGGTGAAAAGGCATGATGATGGTGAGGTAGACCCGGCCGAGCGAGTTATTGGTTTTCACCAGTGTCGTCGCGGACACCTGTCTTCCGCCGGCGCCTCCGGTCACGTCGACGACTATGCGGAAGTCGAGGTGCTTGTCGTCGAAGCCCGCCACCAAACGCTGTGGCGTTTCACTGATGACGGGAAACGGACCGATGGACTCCCTGGCGAGGGCCTTTCGGTGGGTGGGCCGCTTGAGGCCGAATGGCGTCACCAGAAGATTGCGCAGTTTCATGAGGCCACCGATCCATCCGGCCTGGCGCAGGAACATGCGTTCGGCGGCCTGACGAGCATCCAGTGTCTCACCGCTCACGGTGACAACGAAGCAATCGCCGAACTGCGCGCCCGGCAGAAGCGCCTTCATGCCGCTGTCGGGTTCAAAGTCCGGAATGCTGATGGCATGGGAGGTCATGTCGTAACTCTCAACCGATGGGTCAGCCCGCGGAAGCGCAATACCAGCAGGGTGGCATAGATGCCGGTTCCGATCGACAGGCCGATCCAGACTCCGATCGCGCCCAGGTTAGTCCAGAACGCGAGCCCATAGGCCGCGGTGAAACCGATCAGCCAGTAGCTGATGGCCGCAAGCAGCAGCGGGATGCGGGTGTCGCTGAGACCGCGAAGCGCGCCGGCGGCCACGGTCTGGATGCCGTCGGCGATGAAGAAGGTTGCGCCGACCAGCATCAGTGTTGCGGCGAGCTCGATCGCAGCCAGGCCTTGGCGCGTATCGCCGAAGAAAAATCCCGCGAGGTCAAATCGCACCACGATCACGGCAAGCGTCATCGTCGTCATGAAGATGATGCCGAGCACAATCGCAGCCACACCGGCGCGGCGGATCGCCGGGACATCGCCGCGCCCCAGCGCCTGCCCGACGCGCACGGTCGCGGCCATGCCGATGCCGAACGGCACCATGAACAGGATGGCCGCGATCTGCAGCGCGATCTGATGCGCGGCGAGCGCAGTCGTGCTGATCAGCCCCATCAGCAGGCCGGCGGCGGAGAACAATCCGTACTCCAGCAGGAATGACACCGCGATCGGCGCGCCGATGATGACAAGCTGGCGCATCAGCGGCCAGTCGATCCGCCAGAACCGTCCCAGCACGTGAAATTTTCGGAACGGCCGCTGGCTGTAGGTGAACCACAGGGCCGCAGCGCACATGCCGAAGTTCACAGTGGTCGTGGCGACGCCCGCGCCGAGCAATTCCAGCTTCAGCATGCCCCAATGGCCGTGGATCAAGGCGTAGCCGAGCACGGCATTGGCGGGGATCGCAGCCAGCGTGATCCACAGGCCCGGCTCGGGGCGGTTGACTGCGCCCATGAAGTTGCGGATCGCCATGAAGCATAACGCGGGCGCCATGCCCGGCGCGAGGCCGAGCAGATAACGCTGCGCGAGACGGGCATTCTCCGGCGCCTGACCGAGCATCAGGAGAATCTTCTCGCCGAACAGCGGCAGCATCATCATCGGAACGCACAGCAGCAGCGCGGCCCACAGGCCGACGCGAAGCGCACGGCGAACCGTGCGCGGCTGACGCGCGCCCAGCGCCTGAGCTGCGAGCGGCGCCACGGCGGACACCAGTCCCATCCCGATCACGAAGGCGACGAAGAACACCGTATGCGCCAGCGACGCCGCGGCGACCGCAGTGTCGCCGAGCCGTCCGATCAGCGCGAGATCGGTGGTCATCATGGCGATCTGTCCCAGTTGCGTCAGGGCAATGGGCAGGGCGAGCTTGATGGTTTCAATAAACTCGGTCGCGACCGGATTACGGGCCGCGATCCGGGCTGATTGTGTTGTCTCGACGCTGGCCATGATGACTGAGTAGCACCGCAGCCTGACAAAATCATGGTCCAAGGCTGCGGCGTTTCGCGGCCGCCGCTATTTTCTGCCGTTCTGCCGCTCCGCTGCGCGCTTGAGGGCTTCCGCGAGTGCGCCGCCGCCCGAAGGGGCCGGTTGCGATGCGGCCCGCTGCTGGGACTTTGACAGGGGACGCTCCTGCTGGCGCGGGGCGCTGCGCGCGGTGCGATCGGAGGCCGGTCCGATCTCGTCATCGAGACGCAGCGTCAGCGCGATGCGCTTGCGCGGAACGTCGACGTCCAGAACCTTGACGCGCACGATGTCACCCGGCTTCACCACATCGCGCGGGTCCTTGATGAAGGTGCGCGACATCGCGGAAATATGGACAAGGCCGTCCTGATGCACGCCGACATCGACGAATGCGCCGAACGCCGCGACATTGGTCACCGCGCCTTCCAGCACCATGCCGGGCTTGAGATCGCTGACCTTTTCGACGCCGTCCATGAACACGGCTGCCTTGAACGCGGGCCGCGGATCGCGTCCCGGCTTCTCAAGCTCCCGGAGGATGTCGGTGACGGTCGGAAGACCGAAGGTCTCGTCGACAAAGCTTTGCGGCTTCACCTGCCGCAGGATTTCGGCGTTGCCGATCAGCGCCCGGATGTCACTCTTGGTGGCGGTGAGGATGCGGCGCACGACGGGGTAGGATTCCGGATGCACGCCGGAGGCATCGAGCGGATCGTCGCCACCCGTGATGCGCAGGAAGCCGGCGCACTGCTCGAACGCCTTGGGCCCGAGACGCGGCACTTCTTTCAGCGCCTTGCGCGAACGGAAGGGGCCATTGGCGTCGCGGTGCTGGACGATGCTCTGCGCGAGGCCCGTGCCGATGCCGGACACGCGCGCGAGCAGCGGCGCAGAGGCGGTATTGGCGTCGACGCCGACCGCGTTCACGCAGTCTTCCACCACGGCATCGAGTGAGCGCGAGAGTTTTGCCTCGCCGAGATCGTGCTGGTATTGACCAACGCCGATGGATTTCGGATCGATCTTGACCAGTTCGGCCAGCGGATCCTGCAACCGGCGTGCGATGGACACCGCGCCGCGCAGCGTCACGTCGAGACCGGGCAGTTCCTCGGAGGCATAAGCGGACGCCGAGTAAACCGATGCGCCGGCTTCCGACACCACGATGCGCGTCATCTTCAGTTCCGGCAGCAGCTTCACCAGGTCGCCGGCGAGCTTGTCGGTTTCGCGTGATGCCGTGCCGTTGCCGATCGCGATCAGTTCCACGCGATGCTCGCGCGCGAGCTTTCCGAGGATCGCGAGCGATTCGTCCCAGCGGCGCTGCGGCTCGTGCGGAAAGATCGCGGTGGTCGCCACGACCTTGCCGGTGGCATCGACCACAGCGACCTTCACGCCGGTGCGGTATCCCGGATCGAGGCCCATGGTGACACGCGCTCCCGCAGGCGCGGCAAGAAGCAGATCGCGCAGGTTCGCGGCAAAGACGCGAACGGCCTCTTCCTCGGCTGCGGTCCACAGCCGCATGCGCAGATCGATGGAGATGTGAATGAGAATCTTCGTTCGCCACGCCCAGCGCACGGTCTCGGTCAGCCACTTGTCGCCGGGGCGTCCCTGATCGGAGATCGAGAAGCGCTGCCGGATGCGCAGTTCGTACGAACTCACAGCAGCAGGCGTCGCCGCCGGCGGCTCGGGAAGAATCTGCAGGTCGAGGATTTCTTCCTTCTCGCCGCGGAACGCGGCGAGAATGCGGTGCGACGGCAGCTTGTGCAACGGCTCGCTGAAATCGAAATAGTCGCTGAACTTGGCGCCGGCTTCCTGCTTCCCCTCGCGCAGCTTCGATGTCAGCACGCCGTTCGACCACGCCTCTTCGCGCAGCGCGCCGATCAGGTCGGCGTCTTCCGCGAAACGTTCGACGAGGATCGCGCGTGCGCCCTCAAGCGCGGCGGCGGCATCAGCCACCTGCTTGTCGGGATCGACGAAGGGCGCGGCGGCGGCATGCGGCTCGTTTGCGGGCTGGGTCAGCAACAGGTCCGCCAGCGGCTCGAGGCCCGCTTCCTTGGCGATTTCCGCCTTGGTCCGGCGCTTGGGCTTGAATGGCAGGTAGATGTCCTCAAGGCGGCCCTTGCTGTCTGCCGCCATGATGGCCGCTTCGAGAGCGGCGTCGAGCTTGCCTTGCTCGCGGATCGAATTGAGGATCGTGGTGCGCCGCGCCTCCATCTCCCGCAGATAGGTCAGGCGTTCGTCCAGCGTGCGCAATTGCGCATCGTCGAGCGCGCCCGTCACTTCCTTGCGGTAGCGCGCGATGAAAGGCACGGTCGAGCCTTCGTCGAGCAGCTTGATGGTGGCTTCGACCTGCGCTTCGCGAACGCCGAGTTCGTCTGCAATCTGTTGGGAAATTGTCTTGGCCACGCCGGATCCTTCAACCAGGAGAGATCGCCGCGGCAATTGAGTCGCGGCAAGGGGGAAGCGGCTTATGGACCACGGTCCATGTGCGCATCAAGCCCGATCATCGTGCCCGGATGTGGATGAAACGTGGCAATGCGGTGCACGTCTCAAGCGATCGTGGACGTCAATCGAATGAGGATCAAACGTCCACGTTGGCGTCGAGCGAGTTGTCCTGGATGAACTCGCGGCGCGGTTCGACGACATCACCCATCAGCTTGGTGAAGATGTCGTCGGCGGCGTCGACTTCCTTGACCTTGACCTGCAGCAGCGAACGGGCATTGACGTCGAGCGTCGTCTCCCACAATTGCTGCGGGTTCATTTCGCCGAGGCCTTTGTAGCGCTGATAGGTCACGCCCTTGCGTCCGGCATCGGTGACGGCCTCGAACAGGCTGACCGGTCCGTGGATCGGCGTTTCGGTGTCCTTGCGGCGGAGCACGGCGCTGCGCGGATAAGCCTCCTGCAGCCGTCCGGCATATTCGTCGAGCTTGCGCGCCTCGGCGGAGCCGAGCAGCGCGTCGTCGATGATGGCGACATCCTTGACGCCGCGCACGGTGCGCTCGAAGAAATAACCTTCGCCTTCGGTGAAGCGTCCGACCCAGCCGCGTTCGACCTCGTCGGCCAGCGCGTCGAGGCGCTTGGCGATGTAGTCGGCGGCCTGGTTGGCGGTCTCGATGTTGCCGATCACATGAGGGCTGAGCACACCGGCGATCGCGGCCTGCTCAATCACGGTGCGATTGTAGCGGCTATGCAAGCTGTTCAGGATGCCCCGGATGACGCGTGCGTCCTCAAGCAGGGCCTGAAGATCGCGGCCCTTGCGGTCCTCGCCCGATGACAGCTTCAGAACACAATCATCAAGACCGGTCTCGATCAGGTAATCCTCCATCGCGCGTTCGTCCTTGAGGTACTGCTCGGACTTGCCGCGCGTCACCTTGAACAGCGGCGGCTGGGCGATGTAGAGAAACCCGCCTTCGATCAGCGCCGGCATCTGCCGGAAGAAGAACGTCAGCAGCAGCGTACGGATATGCGCGCCGTCGACGTCGGCGTCGGTCATCACGATGATCTTGTGATAGCGCAGCTTCGAGATATCGAAGTCGTCGCGTCCGATACCGGTGCCGAGCGCCGTGATCAGCGTGCCGATCTGCTCGGATGACAGCATCTTGTCGAAGCGTGCGCGTTCGACATTGAGAATCTTGCCGCGCAATGGAAGAACCGCCTGGAATTCGCGGTTGCGGCCCTGCTTGGCGGAGCCGCCTGCGGAATCACCCTCGACGATAAAGAGTTCGGATTTCGCCGGATCGCGTTCCTGACAGTCGGCCAGTTTGCCCGGCAGCGAGGCGATGTCGAGCGCGCCCTTGCGGCGGGTGAGGTCGCGCGCCTTGCGCGCGGCTTCGCGCGCGGAGGCGGCCTCGATCACCTTGCCGACAATGGTCTTCGCTTCCGACGGATGTTCCTCGAACCAGGCCGAGAGCGCCGCGTTCAGCACGTTTTCGACCACGGGGCGTACTTCCGAGGACACCAGCTTGTCCTTGGTCTGCGACGAGAACTTCGGATCTGGCACCTTGACGGAGAGCACAGCCGTGAGGCCTTCGCGGCAATCGTCGCCGGTCAGCGCGATCTTTTCCTTCTTCGCCATGGCGTCGGCATAGCCGGTGACCTGACGCGTCAGCGCGCCGCGGAAGCCCGCCAGATGGGTGCCGCCGTCGCGCTGGGGAATGTTGTTGGTGAAGCACAGCACGTTCTCGTGGTAGCTGTCGTTCCACCACATCGCGACTTCGACACTGATGCCGTTCTGCTCCGCGCGCATCACGATCGGGGTCGGCACCACGGGCTTCTTGTTGCGGTCGAGATATTTGACGAATTCCTCGACGCCGCCCTCGTAGAACAGTTCCTCGCGTTTTTCGACCGCGTGACGCATGTCCGAGAGCGTGATGTTGACGCCGGAATTCAGAAAAGCCAGCTCGCGCAGGCGGTGCTCCAGCGTCGCGAAATCGTATTCGACATTGGTGAAGGTTTCGGTCGAGGCGAGGAATGTCACTTCAGTTCCGCGCTTGCCATTGGCATCGCCGACGACTTCCAGCGGGGCGACGGAATCACCGTGCCTGAACTGGATGTAGTGTTCCTTGCCGTCGCGCCAGACGCGCAATTCCAGCTTGCTCGACAGCGCGTTGACGACGGAGACGCCGACGCCGTGCAGACCGCCGGAGACCTTATAGGAATTCTGGTCGAATTTTCCGCCGGCATGAAGCTGGGTCATGATGACTTCAGCGGCCGAAATGCCCTCGCCCTTGTGGATGTCGGTCGGGATACCGCGGCCGTCATCGCGTACGGTCACCGAGTTGTCTGGATTGAGGATCACTTCGACGCGGGTAGCATGGCCCGCAAGCGCCTCGTCGATGGCATTGTCGACGACTTCGTACACCATGTGATGCAGGCCCGAGCCGTCATCGGTGTCGCCGATATACATGCCCGGCCGCTTGCGAACCGCGTCGAGACCCTTCAGCACGCGGATCGATTCAGCGCCGTATTCCGCACCCGGATTGGAGACAGGTTCGGCGCTGGTTTGCCGGGCTGGTTCGGTCATGAGTTGCCTTCGAAAATGGTTCGGCAGAGAGATCGAATCGGGTCGCGGAAAATGCGCCTTCGATTGTCGATTTGTGCCATGAAAACAGACAAGCTCCTAGGACAAAGTGGCGTCCTGCAAGCTGTTGATTAGATAGGATTTTTTGGCTGTTTTTCAAGGCTCCGAAGAGGCATTTTCGGGGCTGTGGAAAAGCTTGATTCGCGCAGCCTGCGAGAGGGCTTTTGGGGGCGAGATCGCGGCCTGATTCAGCCGCGCGCGCGCCGTTTCACCGTCCCCGCCTCGACGTCGAAAATATCCGCGCGCGCACCGATATCCGTGAATGCGACCGGATCAGCGCCGGTCATCCAGACCTGTGCGCCGAGGGCGGCGAGTTCGTCGAACAGCGCGGCGCGGCGATTGGGATCGAGATGGGCGACGATTTCATCGAGCAAGAGGAGCGGCGTGATGCCGGTCATCTCGGCCACCAGAGTGGCGTGGGCCAGCACGAGGCCGATCAGCAGCGCTTTCTGCTCGCCGGTGGAGGCATCGCGCGCCGGCATGTTCTTGGGCGCGTAGATGACCTGCAGATCTGTCAGGTGCGGCCCGTTCAGCGTGCGCCCCGCGGCGGCGTCTTTTGCACGGCTTTCCCGCAGCATGTCGCGGTAGCGGTCCTCGACGGCGGTGGCGGTCTCACTCAGCAGCGCATTCTCCATCCAGCCGTCGAGTGCAATCAGCGCCGACGGAAACACCGATTTGCTGCCGCGCGCGGCCAGCATCGAACTCAATCGCTGCAATGTCTGGCCGCGCTGGGCGGCGACCGCGACCGCGAGTTCCGCGGTTTCACGCTCAATGGCATCGCACCAGTGGGCGTCGAAATTGCGGTCTTCCAGCAGCCGGTTTCTTGAGCGCAGGGAGCGATCCAGCGCCGAGACGCGGCTGGAATGCTCAGAGTCGATCGCCAGCACCAGACGGTCGAAAAAGCGGCGACGTTCGGAGGCCGCGCCCATGAACAGGCCGTCCATCGCGGGCGTCAGCCACACCATGCGCAGATGATCGCCAAAGGCCGCCGCGGAGGTCACCGGCTCGCGGTCGATGCGCACGCGGCGGGGCGAGGACGCGCCGTCGGCGCGGGGCGCATCGATGCCGGTGCCGAGCGTCGCAAGGCCGAGTTCGCCTTCCACCTCGGCAGAGACCGCCCATGAGCCGTCGCCCTGGATATCTGCAACATCATCGAGCGTGGCGCGGCGCAGGCCGCGTCCGGGCGACAGAAACGAGATCGCCTCCAGGCAATTGGTCTTGCCCGCACCATTGGGGCCGACCAGCACCACGACATCGCCGCGCGTCTCCACACTCGCCGCACGGTAATTGCGGAAATGCGTCAGGCTGAGGCGGAGAATGCGGGAGACGGTCATGGTGCGCTAGATAGCAGGCCTGAGAACGTCACAACAGATGTCGATCGTCATTGCCGGGCTTGACCCGGCAATCCATCGTCCGCGTCAGCGGACAATCTCACTATAAAGATCGTTCCAATCAGGATTCTGTGCGACGATTAGATCTATCTTCCACTCGCGCGACCAGTGTTTGATGTTTTTTCGCGCTGGAGTGCGGCAGCGATAGTGTCATGCTGCTCGAAATAGACGAGCGTTTTAACGTCGTAGCGTTTGCTGAAACTCTCGGCGAGTCCTTCACGATGTTCGTAGATGCGGCGTATCAGATCGTTGGTGACGCCCACATACAGCGTGCCGCCCGGCCTGTTGGCAAGGATGTAAACCCAATATCTCATTCGAGGATGATGGATTGCCGGGTCAGGCCCGGCAATGACGATCTTCAATTTTGTCGGATCGCGGGTACCCTCCGCCACAAGGGAGAGGGAAGTAAAATTACACCCGCATCGGCATCAGGACGTACAGCGCGCCTTTGGAGTCCTTGTCCTGCACCAGGGTCGGCGAGCCGGGATCAGCCAGACGCAGCACCGCGACCTCGCCTTCGATCTGCGCCGCGATGTCGAGCAGGTAGCGCGAATTGAAGCCGATATCGAGCGGGTCGGAAGCGTATTCGACCTCCAGCTCTTCCGTCGCGCTGCCGGAATCCGGGTTGGTCACGGACAGCACCAGCTTGCCGGCGGACAGCGCCAGTTTCACGGCGCGGCCGCGCTCGGAGGAGATCGTCGAGACGCGGTCCACCGCCGCCTCGAAATCCTTCTTGTCGACGATCAGTTCCTTGTCGTTGTTCTGCGGAATGACGCGGCCGTAGTCGGGGAATGTGCCGTCGATCAGTTTCGAGGTCAGCACAACATCGCCGATGGTGAAGCGAATCTTGCCCTGCGACAGCTCGATCTTCAGCTCGGCCTCGTTGTCTTCGATCAGGCGCTGCACTTCGCCCACGGTCTTGCGTGGCACGATCACGCCCGGCATACCGTCGGCGCTCTTCGGCAACGGCAGGTCGACCTGTGCGAGGCGATGACCGTCGGTCGCGACCGCACGCAGCGTCGCGGCCTTGGCGGTGCCTGCTGCGTGCAGATAGATACCGTTGAGATAGTAGCGGGTTTCTTCGGTCGAGATCGCAAACTGGGTGCGGTCGATCAGCCGCTTCATGTCAGCGGCGGCCAGCGTGAACGAATGGGTCATGTCCCCGGCGGCGAGATCGGGGAAGTCGCTTTCCGGCAGCGTCTGCAGCGTGAAGCGCGAGCGTCCCGCGCGGATCGCCAGCACGGAGCGATCGCCGTCGCCTTCCAGAACGATCTGCGAGCCGTCCGGCAGCTTGCGCACGATGTCGTAGAACATGTGGGCGGGAACGGTGGTCGATCCGCCGGTGCCGGTTTCCGCCGCCAGCGTCTCGGTCACTTCAAGATCGAGGTCGGTGGCCTTCAGGCTGAGGCGCGACTTGTCGGCGCGGATCAGCACATTGCCCAATATCGGAATTGTGTTGCGGCGTTCGACCACGCGATGAACGTGGCTCAGTGATTTGAGGAGTTGCGCCCGCTCGACGGTAACCTTCATGACAATTCCGCCCGATCCCAAGTCCGTATCGTTATTGGAGGTGCCGGACGGCTGGACAGCACGCCGCGGCGACTGAACCCTGCGGACCGGCAAAACGGGAGTTTCGCCGGGGTCCACGGGGGACCGTAAGGTGGCGCGGTTGAGCGGGAAGCGCAAGGGCGAGAGCCGCCGGAAGGCGGCTTTCCCCCTTTGTTATCTCAGGTTTTTCCAAGCCATCCCGGCTGGATCACTCCTGAAGCTGGCGCTTCAGCAGTTCGACCTCGTCGGAGAGGGAGACATCCTTGGCGACCAGGGCCTCGATCTTGCGGACCGCATGCAGGACCGTGGTGTGATCGCGGCCACCGAACCGGCGTCCGATCTCGGGCAGGGAGCGCAGGGTCAGCGTCTTTGCCAGATACATCGCGACCTGACGCGGACGGACCACATTGGCGGTGCGGCGCGATGACAGGAGGTCCGAGCGGCTGACATTGTACTGGCGGGCGACCACGCGCTGGATGTCCTCGATCTTGACCCGCTTCGGCTCCATCGGCCGGACCAGATCGCGGACTTCGCGTTCCGCCATTTCAAGCGTCACGGTGGTGGCGTTGAGCTTGCTGTGAGCAAGGAGACGGTTGATCGCGCCCTCAAGATCACGGCCGTTATGGGTGATGGTTTTCGCGAGATACTCCAGCACCGGCATCGGCACGTCGAAGGTGGCGTGATGTGCCTTCGCGGCCGACACGCGCGACTTCAGGATTTCGAGCCGCAGTTCTTCGCCAAGCGAACCCATCTCGACGACGAGACCGCCAGCGAGCCGCGAGCGCACGCGGTCGTCGAGGCTTTCCAGATCGGACGGCGGCCGGTCGGCGGCAATCACCACCTGACGCCCGGCGTCGATCAACGCGTTCAGCGTGTGGCAGAATTCCGACTGCGTCGACTTGCCCTGCAGGAACTGAAGATCGTCGATCACCAGCACGTCGATGCCGCGCAGCGCTTCCTTGAAGGCGAGCGCTGTCTGGGATTTCAGCGCGGCGACGAAGCCGTACATGAATTTCTCGGCGGTCAGATACAGCACCTTGCGCTCGGGATTGGAATTCCCGGCCCAGGTGACCGCCTGCAACAGATGGGTTTTGCCGAGGCCGACGCCGGCATGAATATAGAGCGGGTTGAACATCACGCTGTCGCCGCGGCGTCCTTCGGCCACCTGACGTGCAGCAGCATGTGCCAGCGTGTTGGAGCGGCCCATCACGAAGGTCGCGAATGTCAGGCGCGGGTCGAGCGGTGAACCGCCGAGCGCATCGTGGCTGGCCGACACCGGCGCGGTCGCCGTGTTGCGCAGTTCCGGCGCCGGGCGGCTTGCGCCATTGCCGAGCTCCGGCCGGGGCTGGCCCAGCGGTGCCTTGGCGTCCTTCACGGGCGCGGCACAACGCATCGCGGTCCGCACCGTCAGTTCAATGCGCTTCACGCTCGGTGCTTCAGACTGCCAGCAGGCGAGGACCCGGTCGGCATAGTGAGCCTGAATCCAGCTCTTGAGGAACTTGGTCGGAACCGTCATGTGAACGCAGTCGTCATGGATGCGCTCGAGGTCCATGCGGGCAAACCAGCTCGTGTAGAAATCCTCGCCGACATTCGTGCGCAGCCGTCCTTTGAAGCGCGCCCACTGATCGCGTTCGATGTCTGCCAGTTCGATGCCTGTCGGAATTGTTTCTGCCGAGATTGTCATTTGCGTTCTGATCTTCTGATTGAGGTGTGATCCGGCGAGAGCCGTGATGATGTCTGCCGCTGACATGCGTTTCTTCCGTCGTTTGCAGACGCTCCGCCGTTCGGCGCCGATCGCCGCGGGCATTGCTCAGCTTTGGGAAGAAGACGTGTGTCGCGTTAGCGCGGACTGGAATGGGGTGGCGGACCGCAGGGCGCGGCTGGAGTGGTCGCTGAAATGAACTTGCTGGAAATGATTGCTGTAAAGTCGCTGTGCCTGCTCTGACTGCTGGACATAGAAATTCCCCCTCCTGCCACGGGAAAACCATGGCAAGTTGTTATCGCCTTGATCTGGTCTAATCTTTTGTTTTCGCCCGATCAGTTGACTGATCAGGCCGTAGCCGCCGCTTCGTTTCGCCCGTCCAAACCTATCCCCTGCCTTCGAAGCTGGTGGGGTTTTTCCTCTGCGGGATTTCTCGCTTTGTTACGCGGAGCCCGGAAAGTTCCGATCGCCGCGGCGGAGAAATTTTCACACAGAGGACCGTTCTCACAAATCGTGAGTCCGCGCCCAACCATCGCTAGGAAAGTGCCACTGACTTGCAGACCAACCTTAACTGCATGCCCGCCCAAGAGTCTCAAACCGCGCTGATCAAGAGAGCCGTGGGCGACGCGACGTAATAAGAAATACACGAGGCGCTGCGGCTCGCAACGAAATTGATTTCGCATCGCGCGCTCAAAGCGCGACTTGCCGCAGATGCGAAACACCGAGTGGTTCATGACAAAACAGCAAGGTTTTGAATCTGTGCGGAGATTCGAAAAGTCGGACAACTGTCACAAAACGAGCAATCGGCAAAACTTCCTTCATAAATAATTTAAGATTGATCAGGCGACCCATGCGTTTTCCAACTGCTGTCGCTCACTATGCCGATAAGGCCTTCGTCACGCGTGTTTTTTTGTGATCGGCAGAGCAGGGTAACCCCTGCTCGTGGTTTGGAGTCGGTGCGTCATCGCGCTTGCATTTTCGAAACATCGCAAGCACCGCAAGTGCTGTCAGTGCGCATGTCATGAACGGTGTTGGCGTGCCGCCGCGCATCGGGGAACGTCTGTGTTCATCGTGCAACTGCAAAAAGAAAAAGCCCGGCGTTCGCCGGGCTTTTGCATATCGTCTTTTTGACGGTCAGTTTTTTCGGGACAAACGCGCCGTGGAACTTACTTGGCGAGCTTGGCGATCTGATGCGTCAGGCGCGATACCTTACGGCTCGCGTTGTTCTTGTGAATGATGTTGCGCTGCGCGGCCTGCATCAGATCCGGCTCGGCCTTCTTCATCGCTTCGAGAGCGGCGGCGCGGTCGCCCTTCTTGATCGCTTCTTCGACATTCCGAACCGAACCGCGCATCTGGGTGCGGCGCGATTTGTTGATCAGGGTGCGGCGGGCAATCTTGCGAGTCGCCTTCTTGGCGGAAGTGGTATTGGCCATGGTCTCTCGGTTTCTCTCGGTCCGTCAGACCGCGGCTGTCGTTGTGAGCCGACGGGCTGATCGCTATCGACCGTTCGGCCGATGATGGGTGAAAATCGGTGGTCCTGAAAATGTTCTTCTCAAAGAGCTTGCTTAAAGAACACGCTCTCAAAGAACATCGGCGGCAGGATTGCGCCCGCCGCCAGTTGCGGGTTCTTATAGGGATACTGGCCTGCACCGTCAACGATTTCCGGGCCCATTTTGGGGTTTCCGGGTCCGGCGGGAGGCCCTGCCGATACCGGCGAAGTGATTGAAATAAATGGGGTGAGTGATGATCCGTGGGTTTTTTCGTCTGATTGGGCTGTTTCTGCTGGTTATCGGCTTCCTGTCGCTGGTTTACGACGGGGCCAGGACCATTGCCGACCAGACCCTGCGGATTACGCGCCTCGGCGAGCTCTGGAACGACATCAACCAGGCCAGCCAGCAGTCGTTTCAGACCCTGGTCGAAGGAGTTTCGCCCTTGCTCTGGAACAGCGTGATGAAGCTTCTGCTCAACCAGCCGGCCTGGGCGGTCCTCGGGATTCTGGGTATTCTCCTGATGCTGCTGTTCCGCCCCTCCAAGCCGCTGATCGGTTACTCACGAAATTGAACAGCATTCTGAGTGAGGCGAATTCGCCTGGCGAGCAAATTTCGGGAATGGGTTCGCGCATATTTCAAGGGGTGATGCCGGACATATGATGAGCAGGCGGCGCGTAACGCTCTGACAATTGCTGCGTACAGGCCCATATATAGAGACGCGAACCCGCAAGGAGCACGCCATGTTCTTCTCCCGCAAGCCCCTCGATCTGCCGAGCGCCGCCGATGCCCTGCCGGGCCGCGCGACCGCGCTGCCGACGGCCAAGACCCATTTCGTCAACGGACACGCGCTGAAGGGCCCTTATCCCGCCGGCTTCGAGACTGCGATTTTCGGTCTCGGCTGCTTCTGGGGCGCCGAGCGCAAGTTCTGGGAAATGGACGGCGTCTATGTCACCGCTGTCGGCTATGCCGGCGGGTCGACACCGAACCCGACCTATGAAGAGACCTGCTCGGGCCGCACCGGCCACACCGAAGCGGTGCTGGTGGTGTTCGATCCGAACAAGGTGTCTTACGACGCATTGCTGAAGACGTTTTGGGAAAGCCACGATCCGACCCAGGGCATGCGCCAGGGCAACGACATCGGCACGCAGTACCGCTCCGCGATCTACACCACCAGCGACGCGCAGACGAAGGCAGCGCTGGCCTCGAAAGATGCCTACAACAAGGCGCTCAACGCCAAGCGGTATGGTTCGATCACCACCGAGATCAAGCCGGCCGGCGAGTTCTACTTTGCCGAGGACTACCATCAGCAATATCTGGCGAAGAATCCTGCCGGGTACTGCGGCCTCGGTGGAACCGGCGTGTCGTGCCCGATCGGAGTGGGCGTGAGCGCGTAACGCATGATCCGGAAAAGTGGCAACCGGTTTTCCGATCAGATCATGCGCAACTAACCCCGCGCTTACCCTTTGTTAACCATAAATGCTGCAAACCGGGCCTGTCTCTCGTCACGAGGGCAGGCCCGGAGCGTTTGATGCGTGCGTCGCGGTTATCGCTGATCGCTGTCGTTATTGGTGCGCTCGCGCTGACGGGCTGCATGCAGACATCCGTGTCTGTGACGACCGGCTACGCGCCGGTCGATGAGCCTTACCGGCTCGACGCCGGAGACAAATTGCGCATCGTGGTCTACGGCCAGGAAGGTCTCACCAACACCTATGCAGTGGGCGCCAGCGGCGCGATTACCATGCCGCTGATCGGCTCGGTATCTGCGCGCGGACTGACGCCCGCCGAGCTTGCTGCTGCTGTGACGGCGCGGCTGAAGCGTGGCTATCTGCGCGAGCCGTATGTGGCGGCGGAAGTCGAGAGCTATCGGCCGTTCTTCATCCTTGGTGAAGTCACCGCACCCGGCCAATATCCCTACGTGCCCAACATGACGGTCGAGAGCGCGGTGGCCATCGCCGGCGGCTTCACGCCGCGCGCGGAGCGCAAGGCCATCAAGCTGACCCGCGTTGGTGAAGGCGGCGCGGCGCAGGCGGTGGTGCCGCCCGGCACCTTCCTCAAGCCCGGCGATACCATCTCGGTTGCCGAACGCTGGTTCTGATACGTCTCTATTTCAAGTTCTTGCTGAAGAACGCCAGGCTGCGCTGCCAGGCGAGATCCGAGCTCGGCTTGTCGTAACTGGCGCGCTCGTCGCAGCCGAAACCGTGCTGCGCGCCGGGATAAACCAGCACCTCGACCTCGGGCCGCTTCGCCTTGATGATCTCGACATCGCTCAAGGGAATGCCGGTGTCCTTCTCGCCGAAGTGCAACTGTGTCAGCACGGTGGGTTTGTCATCGGCGAAGCGGACCACGGCGCCGCCGTAATAGCCGACAGCAGCACTCAGGCCCGAGAGCTTCGTTGCGGCCGCATAGGCGATGCTGCCGCCGAGACAAAAGCCGATGATGCCGACCGGGCCGATGTCTTTCACCGCGTCGATGGCGGCCTGCGTGTCGCGCAGCATCGCCGGCCAATCGGGACTGGCGACGAATTTCCGCGCCACCGCGACTTCATCCGGCGAATATCCCGACTGAAAGTCCGGCTCGATGCGATCGAAGATCGCAGGTGCGATGGCGCCGTAGCCTTCGTTCGCCAGCCGGTCGCAGATGTTGCGGATGTGCGAGTTGACCCCGAAGATTTCCTGGATCACGACAATCGCGCCTTTCGGTGCGCCAGCCGGATCGGCGCGATAGGCGCCGAGCTTGAATCCATCCGAGGCGGTCAACGTGATCGTCTGTCCCATGCGGACGTCCTTCCATCAGATATCGGGAATGCTACGGCGAATAGGATGCAGGCTTATCGCCACATCCAGTTGCGGCTCCAGTCGGCCTTCCAGCCGGTGAGGCGGCCGCCGCGGAACTGCAGATAAAGCGGGTCGTCGCGGAACGACCATCGCGCGCCGACATTGCGGATCACCAGAAAAATCTCGTCGCCGGGCCGCCCGCTCACATAACTCAGCGGTTGTCCCAGTGCGTCGGTCGCGTCCTCCACGCTCATGCCGAACACCAGCGGCGTGTGGTTGGACAGCGTCGTGGTGAAGGGAGAAGGCGGCAGCCGCTCCGCGCGCGCATCCACCGGGGTATGCACAAGAGCGATGGCGACAAGCGGGGCGAACAACACTAGTTTCATGGACAAAGTGTTCTTCGGTTTGCCGCCCAAGGCAAGCCGGAAGGTTCAAGAAAACTCCGGGGAAGGATCAACTTTTTGTCGGGTTTGCGGATAGGGGCAGGATCGGCGTGGTGGGGTGACCGCATCGAGCCGGCGAAACTCAACGCCGAGCAGGGCGATCTCGATTATCTCTGTTTCGAGACCATGGCGGAGGCGACCGTCTCGGCGGCGCAGGTGCGCAAGCGGCGGGATCCGTCGTTCCCCGGATATGACACCTATCTCGACGACCGCATGAAGGCCGTGCTGCCGGGCTGTCTCGAGCGCGGCACCAGGATCATCAGCAACCAGGGCTGGATCAATCCGGACGGCGCGGCGCAGCGCATCGTCGAACTGCTGCGTGAACACGGCGCGCGCGGAAAGAAGGTGGCGGCGGTTTCCGGCAGTCTTATCACCGACCGGATCGCAAAGCTTGGTGGCACCATTCTGGAAAACGGCGCGCCGGTCAGTTCCATCGCATCGGAGATCATTTCGGCGGAAGCGTATCTCGGCGCGGAGCCCATCGCCGAAGCCTTGCGGCAGGGCGCGGACATTGTCATCACCGGGCGGGTCGCCGATCCGTCCCTGTTTCTCGCGCCGATGATGCACGAATTCGGCTGGCGCGCGGATGACTTTGCGAAACTCGGCGCGGGCAGCGGCCTCGGGCATCTGCTCGAGTGTGGCGCCCAGGTCACTGGCGGCTATTTCGCCGATCCCGGTTTCAAGGATGTGCCGAATCCGTGGGATCTGGCTTTTCCGATTGCCGAGGTTGAGAGCGACGGCAGCGCCGTCATTGCGAAAGTTGCGGGCACCGGCGGCGCGATCAACGCCATGACGGTGAAAGAGCAGATGCTCTACGAGGTGCACGACCCGGCGAACTACATCACGCCGGACGTGGTGGTCGATTTCACCACGGCTGCGCTGGAACAGGCCGGTCCGGACCGTATGCGGGTCCGCAACATCGGCGGCAAGCCGCGGACAGCGACACTCAAAGTGTCGATGGGCTGCATGGAAGGCTTCATCGGCGAGGACATGTTCTTCTATGCCGGCCCCGGCGCGCTGCGCCGTGCGCAACTGGCGAAGACAATCCTCGAAGAGCGGTTTCGCATCGTGGATCTCAAGGCAGACGATCTGCGGATCGATTTCCTTGGCGTCAACGCTATCCATGGCGAGGCTACGCCACAGGACGCGCCGGAGCCCTATGAAATCGCGGTACGTGTCGCCGCGCGTTGCAAGACGCGCGAGGAAGCCCTGAAAGTCGGCCGCGAGATCGACGGCATGGCGGTGTCCGGCGTCGGCATGACCGGCAAGCGGGTGCCGCATCAGGACCGCGCCCGCGAGATCATCGGCGTGTGGTCCACTCTGGTGCCGCGCGAGAAGGTCGCCCCGGTCATCACCTGGTATGAGAGCTGACCCATGCTGATCAAACTTGAGCGCGTGGCGCATGTGCGGTCCGGCGACAAGGGCAACACGTCGAACATCGCGGTGATCGCCTATCGCGACGAATTCTACCCGCTGCTGAAAGCGCAATTGACCGCGGCAAAGTTCAAGGCGTTCTATCGCGGCGCGATCAAGGGCGATGTCACGCGCTATGAGGCGGACAATCTGGCGGCGCTGAATTTCGTCGCGGAGGGTGCCCTCGGCGGCGGTGTCTCGCGCAGCCTCAGCCTCGACAACTACGGCAAGGCGCTGTCGGCGGCGATCCTTGGCTTTCCGATCGAGGTGCCGGAGCAATACTCCAATCTGCTGCGCGGCGGATAAACTTCGATCCGCATCGAAACAACGATTGTCTGATATGAGCAAGTATCTGGCTACGAACGAAAAGTGCTCCCTCTCCCCGGCGGGGAGAGGGTTGGGGTGAGGGGATCTCAATCTATCGACAGATTCTACGCCCTCACCCGGCACGCTTTGCGTGCCGACCTCTCCCCACGGGAGAGGTGAGTCATTGCTAACCGATACTTTTGGAAAAGTACGTTATAGGCCGACATGACCCTCGCAATCGAGACGCCACGATCGCGCACCGCGACCAATCTGGTGCTGCTGGTTTTGCTGGCGACGCTGTGGGGCGCGGCCTACACGCTGGTCAAGATCGGCGTCGAGACGATTCCGCCGCTGACCTTCATTTCCGGGCGCACGCTCATCGCAGGCGGCATCCTGCTGGCGATCATGCGCCTGCGCGGCATCACCCTGCCGCGCGATCCGGTGGTGTGGAAGCGGTTCATGATTCAGGCCTGCCTCAACAGCGTGGTGCCCTTCACGCTGATCGCCTATGCGGAAACCCATGTTGGCGCAGGCCTCGCGACCATCCTGGGCTCGAACGCGCCGATCTTCGCGTTCCTGCTGGCGCTGCTATTCGTGCGTCACGAGCGTCCCACCCTGCGGCAATCGTTCGGTGTGGCGGCAGGTCTCACCGGAATTTGTCTCGTGGTGGGCGTCGATGCGCTGAACGGGTTGGGACAGGATGTCATCGCCCAGCTTGCGCTGGTGCTCTCTGCGGTCATGTTTGGTGCCGCCGCGCTGTTCGGGCACAATTTCAACGGGCTCGATCCAATGGTGCCGGCCGCCGGATCGATGATCTGCGGCGCGGTCATGCTGACGCCGCTCAGCCTCATCGTCGACCGGCCATGGACGTTGACGCCGTCGGCAGCCTCTGTTGCGGCGTTGATTGCGCTCGCGGCATTTTCCACAGCGCTCGCCTTTGTGATCTATTTCCGGCTAATCCAGACGCTGGGATCGGTCGGCACCACTGCACAGGCCTATTTGCGTGTGCCGCTGGGTGTCGGGCTTGGTGTGGTGGCTCTGGGCGAAACGCTTTCGCCAACGGTCTGGATCGGTCTTGTTTGTGTCATCGTGGGCATCGCTGCGATGACGATTCCGCAGCGCACGGCCGGCTCCTCATAACGTTACAAATTTGAATCGCATGTCGCGCTGCACAAAGAAGCAGCCATGCGCCTCATTTTGTTTTGATCGATTCCAATTTCGTTGCCAGCGGTTGAAAACCCGATCATGCTTCGCCCGCTCGCTTCTGACCGGTGCGTGGCGGGCGGACGACCTCGATGTGAGTCATCGCCGTAAGCGATGTCGTGCACCGGCGGGGAAACGCAAAAATGCCGACGATAAGCATTAACGGACGGAATGTGTCCGTCGACGCGGCGAGCGATACGCCGCTGCTCTGGGTTATCCGCGAACAACTCCAGATGACCGGTACGAAATTCGGCTGCGGCGCGGGTCTTTGCGGCGCATGCACTGTTCATGTCAACGGCGAAGCCGTGCGCTCCTGCCAGACCGCGCTCAGCGAGGTCGCCGGCAAGAAGATCACCACCATCGAAGGCTTGAGCGCCAAGGGCGATCATCCGTTGCAGAAGGCCTGGATTCTCGAGCAGGTGCCGCAATGCGGCTACTGCCAGTCCGGTCAGATCATGCAGGCGGCATCGCTGCTCGCCAAGAACACCAATCCCACCAAGGATGAAGTGGTCGCGCACATGGACGGCAATCTGTGCCGCTGCATGACCTACTCGCGAATTCAGAAGGCCATCATGCGGGCCGCCAACGATATGCGCACCGCGTCCAACGCGCCAGCCGACCGGAGGGCAACATGAACAAGCACCTCAAGGTCAATTCATCGACCGATCTCAGCCGCCGCTCATTCATTGTCGGCACGTCCGCGGCAGGTCTGGCGCTCGGCTTCGCATCCGTTCCGGGATCGAGCGCGCTGGCAGCGCCCGCCGCATTCGATCCAAGCGTGTGGTACTCCATCGCGCCGGACGGTCTCGTCACCGTGACCTGCGGCAAGGCCGACATGGGGCAGCACATCGCGTCCACCATGGCGCAGCTTGTGGCTGAAGAACTCGGCGCAAGCTGGAAAGACATGCGGGTTCAACTCGCCTCCAACGATCCGAAATACAACGATCCGGTTCTTGGCGCGCAGATCACCGGCGGCTCGTGGAGCACCATGATGAACTTCGACGCCATGAGCCGCGCGGGTGCCGCGGGCCGCATTGCGTTGACCGAAGCCGCGGCAGGAATCATGGGCGTGCCGGCGGGTGAACTGGTGGTGCGCGATTCCACGATCTCGCATCCGAAGTCGAAGAAGTCGCTGACCTTCGCGGAGATCGTGAAGAGCGGCAAGGCGACCAGGAAGTTCTCGGCGGATGAACTGAAAGCGCTCAAGCTGAAGACGCCGGATCAGTACACGCTGGTCGGCCAGTCGATCCCGCAGATCGACATTCCCTCGAAAACCAATGGCACCGCGAAGTACGGCATCGATACGTTCCTGCCCGGCATGGTCTACGGCAAGATCGTGATGCCGCCGGTGCGCTACGGCGCGACGGTGAGGTCGGTGGATGACAGCGCGGCGAAGAAGGTGCCGGGCTTCATCAAGGCGGTGACGCTGGACGACAAGACCGGCACCACCACAGGCTGGGTCGTCGCGGTGGCCAACACCTATGCCAACGCCAAGAAGGCAGCGGACGCGCTCAAGGTCACCTACGACAACGGGCCGAACGCAAAAGTCTCCAGCGAATCCCTGCTGGCGGAAGCCAAGCGTTTGCAGGCCGACAACGCGTCGGGGCTGTTTTTTGTCAAGAACGGCGACACGGCGGAAGCGCTTGGCAAGGCATCGAAGGTGATGGAGGCGGAATACACCACCAACATCAACATCCATGCGCCGATGGAGCCGATGAATGCCACGGCCGAACTGAAGGGCGATATCTGGCATGTCTACACCGGCAATCAGTTCGCCACCCGCTCGGGCGCGATCGCGGCCGGTGCGCTTGGTGTCGATCCGAAGTTCATCGTCATGCATCAGGCCTGGCTGGGCGGCGGCTTCGGCCGGCGTCTCGACGGCGACATGCTGATTCCGGCGGTGCTTGCAGCGAAGGCCGTCGGCAAGCCGGTGAAGGTCATCTACTCGCGCGAGGACGACACCACCATGGATTTCTCGCGTCCATTGACCTTCCAGAAGATCAAGGCCGGTCTCGACGACAGCGGCAAGCTGGTGGCGTTCAATCATGACGTTGTCAGCGCCTGGCCGACCAAGCGATGGGGCATTCCGGCGTTCCTGTCGCCGGATGTCGAGAAGAAGGGCGCGCTCGATGCCTTCACGGTGAACGGCGCGGACTTCTTTTATACGGTGCCCAACCACAATGTCCGCGCCATCATCAACGAACTGGCGCAGTCGGCGACGCCGTCGGGCCAGTTGCGCTCGGTGGCTCCCGGCTGGACCTTCTGGGCGGTGGAGAGCATGCTCGACGAGCTCGCGGTCGCGGCGGGGAAAGACCCTGCGCAATTCCGCATCGACATGCTCGATGGCGCCGGCGCCAATGCCGGCGGCGCGCAGCGGCTGCGCAACACGCTGCTGGCCGCGATGGGTCTCGCCGGTTACGGCACCAAGAAGCTGCCCAAGGGTGAAGGCATGGGGGTCGCCTGCGTGTCGTCGCAGGAACGCGCCACCGCGAGCTGGACGGCGTGTGTCGCCCATGTCGCGGTGAACGACAGCGGCGAGGTGAAAGTGAAGAAACTCACCGTGGCCACCGATGTCGGCACCCAGGTCAATCCCGACGGCATCCGCGCCCAGGTCGAGGGCGCGGCGCTGTGGGGCATGTCGCTGGCGCTGTTCGAGAAGGCCACCATGAAGGATGGCGCGATCGAGCAGACTAACTTCGACACCTACACCCCGATGCGGATGAGCCAGATCCCGGAGGTGGCGATTGCCGTCATTGCCAATGGCGAACCCGCGACGGGTGTCGGCGAACCTGCGGTGACGGTGGTGGCGCCGGCTCTGGCCAATGCCATTCACAACGCGGTCGGTGCCCGCGTTCGCTCGCTGCCGATCACGGCAGATGCAGTGAAGGCCGGCATGAAGAAGGCGTGACCGTTGGTTCGATGGCGAGATTATCATGCGCGGGCTTGACCCGCGCGTGACATCTGAAAATCCCAGAAAACCGGAGGCATCGTTACGGATGCTTCCGGTTTTGTTTGCTGCGGTGGCTTGCTTCAGATCATTGACCGGCAGCAGCCGCTCCCGCAATCTGGCGCAATGACGGGTAAACGAGAGGACAGGGGTGGTCGGACGCGGGAAAATCTGGAAAAGGCGCTGCTGCCGATTCTGATTTTCGCGCCGTCGGTCACCGTGCTGTGCTGGATAGCGGCCTGGATCTTTCGAGACGAATTTGTCTTCAAGGCCGTGCTGATCGGGCTTGGGTGTTTCGCCGTTGTGCTTGGCGTCGTGGCGTGCCTGCTCGTGCTGCTGAAGCGGATCGACCGTGGCGGTTGATCGTCCTAAGGCTTCTGGACCGGCACCTTTCGCCGCGTCATGAAATCCACCACGCGGTCGGGCGTCAGAGCGCGGCCGATGGGGCCAAGATGGGCGATGAGTCCCACATTGTAGCGCGTGTGCGGATGTTTCGCCGTCGCAGCCTTGAAAACGATGCGCGCGACAGTCTCTGCGGACATCACTCCCAGCTTCTCGGGGTTGAGGAAATCGCGCATGTAGGCCGCGAGCCGCTGCTTGAAAAAGACATAGGGACTGTCCGGCCCGGTATCTGGAATCTGTTTCAGCAGCGTTGCCGCGAAGCGCGTGGCGATGGGACCCGGCAGCACATTGACGACGTCGATGCCGAACGGTTCGACCTCCGGGCGCAGAGCGTCGGTCAGCGCTTCGATGGCGAATTTCGTGGCATGATACGCGCCGCCGCCGATCGAGGAGACGCGTCCCGCGACCGAGCTGACATTGACGATCCGGCCATGCCCGGCGCGGCGCATCGCCGGCAGCGCCAGTTGCGACAGTCGGAGGCCGCCGAAGACGTTGGTTTCGAATTGCAGCCGCAGCGCGTCGAGCGAAATCTCTTCCAGCGGACCATACTGGCCGTAGCCCGCATTGTTGACCAGAATTCCGACCGCGCCGAATTCGCGCTCGATGCTTTCCACCGCGGTGCGCCGCGCAATCTCATCGGTGACATCGAGCGCCAGTGTGCGGCAGCCGAGCGCGCGGAGGTCATCGAGCGCGGACATATCCCGTGCCGTGGCGAACGTCTCATAGCCTGCCTTGCGGAAGATTTTCGCGGCGGCATGGCCGACACCGCTCGAGCATCCGGTGATGAGCACCGGGCCGCCTGCATTTTTGTCGCGGGCCGGCGTCATTTGCGGCGCGCGGTTTTCTTCTTGCGCTTCGCGGCGGGCGCGGAAGCCTTGACGCTTCTGCGCAATGCCTCCCGCAGGTCTTTCGGCACGCCGTGTTTCTTCAGCAGGTCGGCGAAGGATTCATCGGCGAGTTCCTGAAGCGTCGCCATCCGGTCGCGGCCAAGTTGCACGAGAGCCTGGTAGGTCCCGTCGTCGAATTCGATAACCTTGCGCATGCCAACCCTCGTATGACCGGGCGTTCAAGCCGTCATCATACAAGGGGTTTCATCGGTTCGGTCAACGCTTTCAGCGCGCGACAAGAGCGGCCACGAACAATACGCTGGCTGCGGCCGAGGCAATCGTCCGGCCGGTTGCCGCGGTCATGCGGACATGGTCGGAGACGTCGCGCGCCGCGACGTGATGTCGCAACACTGGCGGCAACCGCCCGTCTGACCATGACACTGATTGCCGCGGCGGTCCGCCACGCCATCACCCTCAAGCCGAAAGAAGCCGAGCGAATGATCGCGCTGTTCAAGCGCATGTTGCCGGATCATCCGGCGGCTCTAGCCTCAATTTTCTTCAGTTGCTCTATCATTCATGCTCACACATTCGTTTCTTGACCGTACAGCGACGCTGGAGGATCGCTTGATCCGCGCAAATAGACCTGGATCGGAGATTACGAGCAATGAATGGGCACAAGATCATTTTGGCCGCGGTGGCTCTCGCTGCGCTTTCGGCATTTGGCGCGGCTCCGGCCACGGCGAAAGACTATCCATTTTGCAGAAATACCGGAGGCGGGCCGGGCGATTGCCGATACGATACGCTGGAGCAGTGCCAGACCGCGGTGTCGGAAACCGGCAGTTATTGCCAGCCGAATTACTGGCTGTCCCAAACGGGCCAAGGCATCCAGCAGCCTCGCCCCCGCCGCACGCCTCGTTCCTGAATCGAAAGATCGCGCCGCGCGCCGTCATTGTGGCGGCACGCGTTCGCGTGCGCAGATGACGCGCATGATCGATGATGTCGCCTGTTATACACGGCGCGATGTGTTAAGCTGAATTTTCCCCTAACGCATTCGAAACAGGCAGGCAGACGCTATGCCACTGCCCGTGTTTGCGCGGCATTTTTCATGAAAGCAATTGCTTTTCAGCGGCGTTGTCATTTTGGACGCAATCTTAACCGTGTCATTTTACTCAAATGAAATTCACCCATGCGCCTATGGCAGCGAACGCGAAATGTCGTTGTGAAGGACCAGCCAGAACGATGACCCCCCGGTCCATCAGCTATCTCCGAGCAGCTTTGCAACGGGTCAAACTCCAGCTCATGCGCTGCTTGCCGTGCGGCGGCGATTACAGCCTGCGCCGCAAGCTGCTGATCGGCACAGGTCTAGCGCTCATCTGCACAGCGATCCTTGCCATCAGTGTGATCGGCCAGTCGCTCGACGACTATCGGCACGCCCGGCAGAATCTCCGCGGGCTGGAGAGTTTCCGGCTGATCCTCGATACCGCCAATCTTCTTTCGGCTGAACGCGGGCCGTCGAACAGCGTGCTGGGTGCGACCGCCGCGGAGCACGGTGCGCTGCGTGAACGTCTCACCGCATTCCGCGCGCGGTCGGACGCGATTCTCGATCAATTGTCCACGAACGCCGGCGTTCCTGCGGAATTGCTCGCTCCGACCAAGGCGCAGCTTCAGAAGGGTCGGCAGGAGGTGGATCGCGTCGCGGCCATTCCGCGCGAACGCCGCGGTCTGCAAGACGTGCAGTCCGTCATCGAGAGCATGTTTGACGTGGTCGATATCTTTCAATCCGTCATCGTATGGAAAGCCGGCGATCTGACGGCGCAGAATCCCGAACTGGCCGCGCCGGTGATGATCGGGCGAATATTCGGCGAACTGCGCGAGTTTGGCGGCAGGATCGCGTCGCAGATCATGGCGCCGATTGCCGTCAGTCAGCCGTTGCAGCTAAAGCATCTTGTCGACAGCAACCGGACGCGTGGCCGCATCCTCGAACTGTGGCGGTTGGCTGGAAATCAGAAGGTGATCGGTATTCACGATCCGCGTCTTGCGTCTGATCTGGGCGATATTGAACTGATGTTTTTCGGCGAGGGCCTTGGCATTCTTGATGGCCTGATCGCGGAGGGCCGCAAATCCGGCAATTACTCCATGACGGCCGACGAGTTCACCGTCCGTTTCGTCAACACCCTGAAGCCGCTCGAGCGTCTGCGCGGAGATTTTCTCGACGTCACCATTGAGCGACTGACCGCGCTGCGCAACGGCGCCCTTGCGACCCTTGTGGTGACGATCGCCATCACGACAGTCATTCTTGCCATTATGGTCGGCCTGCTGATTGCAGCCCAGCGCTTTGTGTTCGGTCCGCTGATGCGGGCGCGGGAAGCCGTGATCGTGCTGGCGGAAGATCGGCCCACCGTGCCTTATCCAGAGCCGCATCACGACGCCACCGAGATGCGGCGGCTGTTCGATGCCATCGCGATTCTGCGCGACAGTCTGGCCGAGCGCGCCTCGCTGACAAAGAAGCTCAAGCAGCAGGCGGAGACCGACGGTCTGACCGGGCTGATGAATCGCCGCGCGCTCGACATGATCGGCGAGAGTCACACCAGCAGTCAGGTGATGGCGGACGGCGCCTGCCTGATTCTCATGGACATCGATCATTTCAAATCGATCAACGACCGTTATGGCCATCTCGAAGGCGATCATGTCCTTAAAGAGACCGTGCGGCGGGTGCGCCCGATGCTGGGCCAGAACGATATCTTCGCCCGCTTTGGCGGCGAGGAGTTCGTCATCCTGATTCCGGGGCACGATCTCAGCGAAGCGAACGCCCTGGCAAAGCGAATTCGCGCCGCGCTGGAAACCAACGAGATCGTTCTGTCCAGCGGCGCCGTGCTGACCGTGACGGCGAGCTTCGGTGTCGCCAGGGGCAATCTCGGACAGTTTGCGTGGCGGCGGCTGGTCGAAGCCGCCGACGCCGCGCTTTACCGCGCAAAGTCCGACGGCCGCAATTGCGTTCGTCATTCGTTGATGCCGCAGCCGACGCTGGTGCCGGACCTGCCGGACGACGGTGATCTGAACGCTCCGCGTGAAATTCCGCCGCAGGTGCTGACGATTGTCGGAGCAGCATTGGCGGCGAAGCGTTCGTCGTGAGTCGTCAGGACATCATGGCGCTTGTGGCGTCCAGATCCTGACCGCGGCGGTATCCAGCTTCTTCGGGATCAAACCTTCGCCGAGGAAGGCATCGGCGATTTTCTGCTGCTCGGTGAGGCCCGCAGGCGTGACAGCGCCGACGCCGTAGCTGCGGTGGCTGTTGGCTTCCTCGACGGTCGCAGCGTCGATACCCCACAGTCCGGCGAGCAGCGTGGCGGCGTCCTTCGGATTGGCTTTCACCCACTTGCCTGTCTCGCGCAGCTTGGCGAACACGATGTTCAGCACGTCGCTCCGGCGATCTGCGAAGGCTTCCGAGGCAAGATAGTAACGTTTGTAACTTGCAAGGCCGCCGCTGCCGTCGCTGAGAACCCGTGCGCCGGACTGCCGCTGCGCGCTGGTCAGGAACGGGTCCCACGCCACCCACGCATCGACGTTGCTGCTGACGAACGCCGCGCGTCCGTCGGCCGGGGCGAGATAGGCTGGTGAGATGTCCTTGAAGTTCAATCCGGCCTTTCCAAGCGCCGCGAGCAGCAGATAGTGGCTGCCGGCGCCCTTGGTCACCGCGACTTTCTTGCCCTTCAAGTCCGCCAGCGTCTTGATCGGCGAATCCTTGGCTACGAGAATCGCCTGCGCGGCGGGCGACGCGCTCTCTTCTGCGACATAAGCGAGCTTCGATCCGGCCGCCTGCGCGAAGATCGGAACAGTATCGGCGACATCCGCGCCGAAATCGAGATTGCCGACGCCCAGCGACTCCAGCAGTGGAAGGCCGCTGGAGAATTCATGCCAGGAGACCTTCACGCCGAGCGGCGCGAGCGCCTTCTCCAGTTCGCCGTTGGCGCGGAGAACCGCGATCAATGTCGATGACTTCTGCAAGCCGATACGGATTTGATCGGCGGGCTTGTCCTGCGCGGTCGATGCTGTCGCTGCGAGCATGATCGATGCGGCGGTGAGTGCGCCGGAAAGCAATCTGGAACCGGATAATCTGAAGCGTTGCGTCATCGTTTCTTGATCCTTGGCATGGGGTGATCCGCTGACCTTGCTTGGGAAGCGCAATCATGACGGCCTCTGGCGAGAGACTGTAGGAAACAAGCCGGACAATGAGTTGCCAAAGTTCCGATACCCGCCGCGCGTTTCATTCTCAATTTCGACGGCGGAGTGAAACGAATGCGCGTCGGCAAATTGTTGCTTGTTGTGCGCGCATGAGGGATCGGGGGGCTTCAATGCTGTAGTTTGTTTGGCTCACACCGGCGTGATGAAAATCGATGCAGAAAATCAATCTGCGTTCAGTGCGCTTCCTGAAACATTCGTATTGAGCGTGCGCATGACGACAGCGCGGGCATCGCTATTTTCCCAGAGCACTCGACACTCCCAATTCGCGTGATCATCATTCCAGACCAAGGACGCGGCGATATGCGCGTTCCTGTGCTGGAGATCTGGAATGAAGCGACGGGAATTTCTGAAACTGTCTACGGCGGCCGTTGCCGTTGCAGCATCGCAGGGTGTGTCGCGCGCGCAGACGGCGGTGAAGGAAGTTCGCATCGGTTATCAGAAAACCGGCGTTCTTGTGATTGCGCGTCAGCAGGGAACTCTTGAGAAGCGGTTTGCTGCCAGCGGCGTGTCGGTCAAATGGATCGAATTCACATCGGGGCCGCCGCTGCTGGAAGCGATCAGCAACGGCGCCGCGGATTTCGGTGCGGTTGGAGATTCGCCGCCGATCTTCGCGCAGGCTGCGAACGCCAACATCGTTTATGCCGCGGCATCGCCGATCAGCAACGGGCAGGGCATACTGGTTCCACCGGGCTCCGCCATTCGCACCATCGCGGACCTCAAGGGAAAACGGGTCGGCTTCACCAAAGGCTCAAGCGCCCACAACATTGTCGTGCAGACGCTCGAAAAGGTCGGGCTCGCCTATGAGGACATCACACCGGTCTATCTGACGCCGCCGGATGCCGGTCCGGCCTTCGCCAACGGCAGCATCGATGCATGGGCGGTGTGGGATCCGTACTTTGCCATCGGTGAGAAGAAGCAGAACGCCCGCATTCTCATCAATGCGTATGAGGTCGCGAAGACCAACGCCTTCTTCATCGCCAATCGCGACTTTGCCAATAGGCAACCGGGGCCGCTGCGCGACGTGATCGCGGGTCTGGAGGTGGCGGCGCATTGGGCGGAGAACAATCGCGATGCTGTGGCAAAATCGTTGCACGAGATCACCGGTGTGCCGCTCGAGATTCAAGCCCTGGCCGCGAGCCGCGCCTCGTTCGCCATCGGCCCGGTGACCGACGGTATCATCGAGACCCAGCAAGGTGTCGCTGATCGCTTCCACAAACTCGGACTGATCCCGAAGCGGATCGCTGTCCGGGACATCGTCTGGAAGTCACCGCAGACCTGACGCGTCATGATCTCCAGCCGCTCTCCTTCACAAGGATATTTCCATGCACACACGCCGCGCGTTTACGAATCTCACTCTGGCGGCCTCCGCCGCGGTCGCGCTGTCTCTTGCAGCGCTCCTGCCGGTCACGTCTGCACAGGCCCAGGACAAGGTCGTCCGCATCGGCTTCCAGAAGTACGGCAAGCTGGTGCTGCTGAAGAGCAAGGGCTCGCTCGAGCCCAGGCTGAAGGCGCTGGGCTATAACGTTGTCTGGACCGAATTCCCGTCCGGCCCTCCGCTGCTCGAAGCGCTCAACGTCGGTGCGATCGACTTCGGCAATACCGGCGAAGCCCCGCCGATTTTCGCGCAGGCCGCCGGTGCGCCGATCCAGTACGTCGCCTATGAGCCGCCTGCGCCGCAAGGCGAGGCCATCCTTGTTCCAAAAGACAGCTCGCTGAAAACGGTCGCCGATCTGAAGGGCAAGAAGGTCGCGCTGAACAAGGGTTCGAATGTTCACTATCTGCTGGTGAAGGCGCTGGAGAAGGCCGGCGTCAAATACAGCGAGATCACGCCGGTGTTCCTTGCGCCGGCTGACGCCCGCGCAGCCTTCGAGAAGGGCGCGGTCGATGCCTGGGTGATCTGGGACCCGTTCCAGGCAGCGGCGGAAGTGGCGACGCAGGCGCGCACGCTCGCGGACGGCTCCGGCATTGTCTCCAATTACCAGTTCTATTTCTCGTCGCAGAAATTCCTCGCCGCCGATCCGAAGGTCGTTGATCTGGTGCTGGCGCAACTGAGCGAAGTCGACGACTGGGCCAAGGGGGACATCAAGGCGGTTGCCGAGCAACTCAGTCCGTCGGTGGGCTTGCCGGTGCCGGTGCTCGAACTGGCGCTGAAGCGTCAGTCCTACGGCATCAAGCCGATCAACGACGCCGTGATTGCCGAGCAGCAGCAGGTTGCAGACACGTTCCTGTCCCTCGGCCTGATCCCGAAGGCCATCAAGATTTCCGACGTTGCAAGAAAGTCCGGATCATGAGCGCGAACAATCCAGCCAACGTTCTCTGGTTTCTGCCGACCCATGGCGACAGCCGCTATCTCGGCACCACCACCGGCGGACGCGAAGTGAACTTCAACTATCTGCGCCAGATCGCGCAGGCTGCCGATCAACTCGGTTATTTCGGCGTCCTGCTGCCGACCGGGCGAAGCTGCGAAGATTCGTGGGTGGTCGCGTCCGCGGTCGCGCCCTGGACCGAGCGGCTGCGTTATCTCGTCGCCGTGCGTCCCGGTCTGCAGTCGCCGAGCGTCGCGGCGCGCATGACCGCGACACTGGACCGGGTGTCGAACGGGCGGCTGCTGATCAATGTCGTGACCGGCGGCGATCCGGTCGAGAACAGGGGCGACGGCATCTTCCTCGATCACGACGAGCGCTACGCCGTGACGCGCGAGTTCCTGAACATCTACAGCGATCTGCTCGCCGGCAAGACCGTCAACGTGAAGGGCAAGCATATCTCGATCGAGGATGGCCGGCTGCTGTTCGAGCCGGTGCAATCGCCGCGCCCGCCGCTGTATTTCGGCGGCTCGTCGGACGCCGGTATCGATGTCGCGGTCGACACCGTCGACAAGTATCTCACCTGGGGCGAGCCCCCGGCGCAGGTGGCCGAGAAGATTGCGAAAGTGAAGGCCGCGGCAGCCAAGAAAGGCCGCAAGCTGACCTTCGGCATTCGCCTGCATGTCATTGTACGCGAGACCAACGAGGCAGCGTGGCGGGCGGCGGACGAACTTATTCGGTACGTGACCGATGACACCATTGCCGCGGCGCAGAAGATCTTCTCGCGGATGGATTCTGTCGGCCAGCAGCGGATGGCGCAGCTTCACGGCGGGCGCCGCGACAAGCTCGAGATCAGCCCGAACCTGTGGGCCGGTGTCGGCCTGGTGCGCGGCGGTGCCGGGACAGCGCTGGTCGGGGACCCACAGACGGTGGCGGCGCGCATCAAGGAGTATCAGGACGCCGGTGTCGATACCTTCATCATGTCCGGCTATCCGCATCTCGAAGAGGCCTATCGCTTCGCCGAACTGGTGTTCCCGCTGCTCAACCTGAACCAGTCCAATGTTGCGCATCTGCGCGTCAACACCGGGCCGTTCGGCGAGACCATCGGCAACGACTTCCGTCCCCAGAAGCAGGCCTCGTCGTCATGAGTCTCGCAGAAACCCTGTCACAAGCGCGTTCGCGCAGCTTTCGCATTCCGCGCGCCGACGGGCTGACGCAGTGGATCGTGCCGCTCGTCATTCTGCTGGTCTGGCAGGTGGCCTGCGTCACCGGATTTGTTTCGGCGCGGGTGTTGCCTGCGCCGTCCGATGTGGCGGTGGCGGGGTGGAAGCTGCTGCTGTCGGGTGAGCTGGTCCGCAATATCTGGGTCAGCTTCTGGCGCGCGAGCGTCGGCTTTCTGATCGGCGGCGGCATCGGGTTCATTTTCGGGCTGGCCAATGGCCTGTCGCAGCTCAGCAACAAGCTCACCGACACCACGCTGCAGATGGTGCGCAACGTGCCGCATCTCGCGCTGATCCCGCTGGTGATCCTGTGGTTCGGCATCGACGAGTCGGCGAAACTGTTTCTGGTCGCGCTCGGCGTGTTCTTTCCGATCTATCTCAACACGCTCCACGGCATCCGCACCGTCGATCCACAGCTCATCGAAATGGGCCGAATCTACGGCATGGGCAACGGCGAACTGTTCCGCCGCGTGATCTTCCCCGGCGCACTGCCGTCGATCTTCGTGGGCCTGCGCTTCGCGCTCGGCATCATGTGGCTGACGCTGATCGTGGCGGAAACCATCGCGGCGTCGTCCGGGCTCGGTTACATGGCGATGCAGGCGCGCGAGTTCATGCTGATCGACGTCGTCGTCCTTAGCATTCTGATCTACGCCTTGCTCGGCAAGGTGGCGGATTCAACCGCACGCGTGCTGGAGCGGTTCACGCTGTCCTGGCACCCGGCATTCCAGAAACATTGAGGCTCTCATGCAGCAACTGGTTCGACTTGTGCCATCGAGTGCCGAAAGTTTGCAGGCCGCAGAACTGATTCGCCGCGCGGCCTTCGTTCGCGGAGACAAACGCGAGCCGGTTGCGCCCCGGGCGCTGTCGTTGACGATCCGGGGCCTTCGCAAGTCCTTCGGTAGTAACGAGGTGCTGCGCGGGATCGATCTGCATATCCCGGCGGGGCAGTTCGTTGCCATCGTGGGCAGGTCGGGGTGCGGCAAGAGCACGCTGCTGCGCCTGATCGCGGGCCTCGATAAGCCCACAGGGGGCACGATCGAGTTCGGCAATCATGAAGGCAGCCCCAGCGATCATGTCCGTGTAATGTTTCAGGAACCGCGGCTGCTGCCATGGGCGCGGGTATTATCGAACGTCGAAGTCGGGCTCGGCCGCGATCGCGACACAACCGACGCGAAGACGCGTGCTGACGAGGCACTTGTCGAGGTCGGTCTCGATGACAAGCGGGATCAGTGGCCGGCGGTTCTCTCCGGCGGACAGAAGCAACGCGTGGCGCTGGCGCGTGCGCTGGTCAGTCATCCGCGCGTTCTTGCCTTCGACGAGCCGCTCGGCGCGCTCGATGCGCTGACGCGGATTTCGATGCAGCGGCTGCTTGAGCGTGTCTGGCGCGATCAGGGGTTCACCGCGATCCTTGTGACGCACGACGTGTCGGAAGCCGTGGCCCTGGCGGATCGTGTCCTGGTGATCGATGACGGCCGGATTGCGCAGGATATCAATGTCGATCAGGCGCGCCCGCGCCAGCGCGGCTCGGCGGAGCTCGCGGCACTGGAAGGCAGCATTCTGCGCGAACTGCTCAAGGAGACCGGCGAACTGGCCGGCGCATGAGGCCGTCATGAATTCGGTTGTCCGCAATATTCGTGAAAGCAGGCTCGAGGCGTCGGTCGACAATTTTCGGAACGCGATGCGCTCGCTCGCTGGTGGTGTCAGTGTCATTACGGCGGGACGGGGCAACGATCTGTCCGGCATGACCGTGACATCGGTGTCATCGCTGTCGGTTGAACCGGCAACGCTGATCGTCAGCATCAACCGCAAGGCATCGTCGTGGCCGCTGCTGCAGCGGCATGGTGTGTTCGGCGTCAACATTCTCAGCTCCGATCATATCGATATTGCGGAGCGGTTTTCCGGGATCGGCGGGCTGAAGGGCGCCGAGCGCTTTGCCGGCGCGGAGTGGATCAGCCTCGTTTCCGGCGTGCCGTTGCTGGCCGGTGCGCTGGCCGCGTTCGACTGCGAGGTCGAGCATATCGTGGAGCGCCATTCGCATGCCATCGTGATCGGGCGCGTGCTCGATTTGCGGGTCTCGCGGGGCAAGCCGGCGCTGACCTACTGGCAGGGCCAGTATGTCGCCCTCGACCAGAACGAGGACGCGGTGCGGCTTGCGGAGGTGAGTTTCCCGACATCGCGGGCACTCTGGCAGATCTGACGGCCGCGCGCCTGTCGATGAGCCGCCTATATCTTGCGCCTGCAAATCCTATGGGATGGCTATATTCGCGGCGGCGCTTCCCTCTCGAATTCCAATGACGTTTCGCTCATCTGGATAGCGTGACCATGCATGGTCGCTATCGAGAGGAGCCCGCCATGTTATTCCATCTCACGCCCGCAGAACGGCTGGGCAAAGCCGCGGATCGCTTGCAGTCCACCGATGTGGTGACGGCCGGTCTCGTGTCGGAGATCATCGCGGAATGCTGCGATCGCCTTCCGGTCTCGGGTCAGGGCCGCGCCGCTGCGCATCTGCGCGAGCTGATAGAGGCCGGCGCCTGGACTGACGCGGTCGTGATGCTCATGGAGACGGAACTGCCGCGATGGAGGCTGCGTCGCCTGGTGTATGACGAGGGTGAATGGCACTGCGCGCTCTCCCTCCAGCGTGATCTTCCTGATTGGCTGGATCAGGCAGTCGAGACCAGCCATTCCGAGCTGCCGCTGGCTTTGCTCAAGGCATTCGTCGAAGCAAAGAGGCGCGATGGCGAAATTGTCGAAGACGCGCGCCGTCCCACCGGTCTCGGTGTCTCGCCGCAGCAGCCTTCAGTGTCCTGCGAGAACTTCACCTGAATCGCGGTCGCTGCGTGAAGGTGTTCGGACTAGATATAAAGAAACGCTTCCAAGACATGGCGCAGTCACCCAACACGCCGAACGGCGCGATATCCACGCAAGTGTTTGTCCGGTTCTGTTTGCGGATCGTCGCCCTCTGCGTCTTCGCGACGCTGGGAAGTGTCGGTTTCGGCAGGAGCCTTGCGGCGCTGTTGTGGTTCTCGACGATCCTCTGCACCCTCGCTGCGATACTGCGCAGAGAATTGCCGCTGGGTTCGACGCTGACGCATTGGGATGAGGGCGCCGCTTATGGCGCCCTCTACTGCCTGACGCTGACCATCAATCAGGCGGGCGGCTCCTGACCCGCAACTCGCAATCCCCGGCCTCCATCACTTTACTTTCCCTATGAGACAGCCATGGCTCTGTTCTCGAATTCATATGCCGGTGATCGGATATTGGCGGAGTGCAACTCCACAGGATTGCCCTCAGGCAGTCCTCCATCTCTCCAACAAAGCTCTCATCAGGAGACGAATCGTGAAGCAGACTGAACCTCCGTCGTGTCGCTCCGGACTTGTATTTGTCGGTAAAAACAGTCGCGGCAACTGGGTTGCCCAGGAAGAGCACGGTCTTTTCGGCGGCCTTTTCATTAACCGCGCCGAGGCGATCCGATATGCACTGTTCGAGAATGGCCACCGGCCCGAGGCCGTGGTGACGGCACCAAATGGACTCGAGATCGACATGGGCCGGACGCCACACTCCTTCGATCTCGCGCCGGCACGCGCCAACGACGAAAGCGCCGCTCAGCGGCGGGCCGCGTGAGGCATCGTTTCAACCCCCTGCCAGTCCGGACATGACAATGCTTAAGCCAGTATCAGATCCCGCGCGCGAGCAGATCATCCGAACCATGATCGAACTCACACGCCCGTCCAGCCTTCACCGGATTGCCGTCGCCGGCAGCGAGAGTGCGGAAATCGATCTTGAACTGCGGCGCCGGGGTTATTTCCGGGTCGCGACGACACTCACCTGTGTGCCACGGGCGCAATATTCGATTGGACTCGTCGTCGGTCAACATTCGCTTCACGCCCTTGAAACCGCGTTGACCCAGATTTCTCATTTTCTGAGTGCGAACGCGACGATCGCCGTCGTGATCGATTCCTGTGAGAAAGGCCTTGGCCTGAAGGTTCGGGACAGGCTGGAGCAACTCGGCTTTCGAATCCAGGCCGGTGTGAAATGCCATCGGCAATTCGTGCTCGCGGCGCATCGGCACGGTTTCAGCCACATGGCCAAGGCGGCGTAAAAATGCCTTCGATGAACCATCCGGCTCCCTGGTTAGCTGGCTACATCTGCGATCTGCCGACGCCTTTCGACGACAACGACGAAATCGACGCGGCCGCGTTCAGGCAATTATGCGAGCGTCAGATCGCGGCCGGCGCGAAAGCGCTTGTGGTCGGAGAAACGACTGGGGAAGACTCGACGCTGTCGCTGCCGGAGCATTCGGCCCTTGTTCGTATCGCAGTCCAGGCTTCACGTGGCCGTGCGGCGGTTATTGCCGGCGCGGGCTCCAACTCGACGAGCCAGGCCATTGAGTTGTCAAGGCGGGCCGAGGCGGACGGCGCCGACGCGGTGCTGTCCGTGGTGCCTTACTATAACAAGCCGACGCAGGCAGGCATCTATGCCCACTTCCGGACCATCGCGGATTCGACGCGGCTGCCGATCATTCTGCACGATGTTCCATCCCGAACGGTCCGCGAGCTGGCGGATGACACTCTCGTGCGGCTTGCGGAATCGGATCAGTTCATCGGCGTGAGAGATGCAACCGGCGATGTTGCGCGCCCGTTGCGTTTGCGGCCGCTGGTTCGGCCGGATTTCCGGCTGCTGTCGGGAGACGACAGGACCGCGCCGGCCTTCCTGGTTCACGGAGGCGACGGATGCATGTCGGTGACATCGAACGTCGTGCCGCAACTCTGCCGGCAACTGTATCTCAATTGCAAGCAGGGTGAATTGCGGTTTGCGCGGCACTCCGCATTCCGGATCGGGCAACTGACGGATGCATTGCTGCGGGAGGCTACTCCCGCTCCGCTGAAGTATGCGCTCAGCCTGTTTGGCCTGATGTCGCCCCGTCTCCGTCTGCCGCTTGTTGAACTGACAGAGCCGGCAAAAGCGGAGGTTGCGCAGGCCGTAGCGCTGGCCTGCAACGGCGCGAGGCCTGAGTCGTTGAACTGCGGCTGAAGCGCATGACAGACACCGGCGAGCGCAGTGAGAAGCTGGTTCAGTCCTGGCTGTTGGCGTTGCTGCGATTTGCAGTCACATTGGACAACAACGACAGACTGGCAGTCCATGCAATCGCGACCGAGATCGACGGGCGGGACACGCAATCAACCGGCTTCAGTTTCTTTCGCAAGACCAGCGTTGAGCTCTGTAACGCAATCGCCAATCCGCAGCACGCAGCCAGCCCTGCCATTCTGCAGCGTCATCTCGACCGAATGGGCAGCGGCCGCCTGAAACAGGCTTTCGCCGCTACCGTTGGGCCTTGTCGTCCACAGCCAGGATCGAAGCTGAAGCCGGTTGGACCGGACGGGCGGCATGGTTTGTGGAAAGGGCTTCCGGCGCGACCCCGGTCACCACGACAAGCAATGGTTCCGGCAAAGTCATAGAGCAATCCCGGCCAAATCCAGAGCAATCGTGACGCTCCCCTTATTGCTGTTCGGATCATATAGGGCGCTTTGCATCGCCGGCCGGCCGATGCTGCAGCGGCGCAACGGAAACCACGGAGCCTTTATAAGATTCCTATAACGTCGCGGTCCCGCCCATCTCGAAACCCTATGGCGCTGATGCCATTCCATCCCGTGCAGAAGCTGCGGGATGTGCTCGTGCTTCGGTTGAGACGCACGAGACAGCGCCCGCATCGATGGTGCCGTCGCACCGCCAAGGAGCATTCAATGTTGGACATCATCATGCTGGCCCTCGGATTGGGCTTCTTCGTGTTGTCGGTGGGCTACGCCTACGCCTGCGACAGACTCTGAGGGAGAACGATCATGATCTTCGATTACGCACTCGCTGGCGTCGTTTCCGCCGGGCTGCTGGTTTACCTGACCTACGCGCTGCTGCGGCCTGAACGGTTCTAAGCGCCGCTTCCTCGAGCGAGCAGGCGCGCAATTTCACGAAAGCACACGACCATGACTGTCATTGGCTGGATTCAAATTCTGTTGTTCTGCGCGATTATCGTCGCGCTGGTGAAGCCGCTCGGCGGCTATATGACGCGCGTCTTCAATGGCGAGCGCACGTTTCTCTCGCCGATCCTGCGCCCTGTTGAGGCGGGACTCTACTGGATCGGCGGCGTCGATGAGAAGCGTGAGCAGCACTGGCTGACCTACACGGTCGCGATGCTGCTCTTTCACGTCGGCGGCTTCGTGATTCTCTACGTGCTGATGCGCTTCCAGGCCGTACTGCCCTTCAATCCGATGGAACAGTCCGCCGTCGCGCCGGATTTGTCGTTCAACACCGCCGCCAGCTTCATCACCAACACCAACTGGCAGAACTACGGCGGCGAGAGTACGCTGTCATATCTGACCCAGATGCTCGGCCTGACCCATCAGAACTTCCTGTCGGCCGCGACGGGCATCGCGATCGCCGTGGCGCTGATCCGCGGCTTCGCCCGCTCGTCCGCGCGTACCGTCGGAAATTTCTGGGTCGATGTCACTCGCACCACGCTGTACGTGCTGCTGCCGATCTGCATTGTTTACGCGCTGTTTCTGGTCTGGCAGGGCATTCCGCAAACGCTCGGCGCCTATGTCGACGCGACCACGCTCGAGGGCGCCAAACAGACCATCGCGGTGGGTCCGGTCGCATCGCAAATTGCGATCAAGATGCTGGGCACCAACGGCGGCGGCTTCTTCAACGTCAATGCCGCGCATCCGTTCGAGAATCCGACGGCCTTGTCGAACTTCGTCCAGATGCTTTCGATCTTCGCGATCGGCGCGGCGCTCACCAACGTGTTCGGCCGCATGGTGGGCAACCAGCGCCAGGGCTGGGCCATTCTGGCCGTGATGGGCGTGCTCTTTATCGCCGGCGTTGCCGTCACTTACTGGGCAGAGGCCTCGGGCACGTCGATCATGCATGCGCTCGGCCTCTCCGGCGGCAATATGGAAGGCAAGGAAGTCCGCTTCGGCATCGTGGCATCGGCGCTGTTCGCCGTCGTCACCACTGCGGCCTCCTGCGGTGCGGTCAACGCCATGCACGATTCGTTCACGGCGCTCGGCGGCATGATCCCGCTGATCAACATGCAGCTCGGCGAGCTGATCATCGGCGGCGTCGGCGCCGGTCTCTACGGCATGCTGCTGTTCGTCGTGCTGGCGATCTTCGTTGCCGGCCTGATGGTCGGCCGCACGCCGGAATATGTCGGCAAGAAGATCGAGGCGCGTGAGGTCAAGATGGCGATGCTCGCCATTCTGATCCTGCCGCTGATGTATCTCGGCTGGACCGCGGTCGCCGTCGTCCTGCCGTCGGCTGTCGCCTCGATGGCCAATGCGGGCCCGCACGGCTTCAGCGAGGTGCTCTATGCCTTCACGTCCGCGACCGGCAACAACGGCTCGGCGTTCGGCGGCCTCACCGGCAACACGCTGTTCTACAATCTGACGCTGGCGTGCTCGATGCTGGTCGGCCGCTTCTTCATGATCGTGCCCGCCATGGCGCTGGCCGGATCGCTCGCACAGAAGAAGTCGATCCCGCCATCCGCCGGCACGCTTCCCACAACAGGCGGTCTGTTCGTCGGGCTGGTTGTCGGCGTGATCCTCATCGTTGGAGGCCTCACGTTCTTCCCGGCGCTCGCGCTCGGGCCGATCGTCGAGCATCTGGCGATGACCGCGAACACCCTGTTCTGATCGATCCCTTTTGGAGTGACACTCATGGAAACCTTGAAACTGCAAAAGCGGACGACGGGATCGGCAATGCTCGATCCGAAGATCGTCCTTCCCGCGATCTGGTCGGCTTTCGCCAAGCTCGATCCGAGGGCGATGGTCAGAAATCCGGTGATGTTCGTGGTGGAAGTCGTCGCCGCGCTGACGACGGTGATCTTTCTGCGCGCGCTGCTGACCGGCGGCGACGACCTCGGCTTCACCTTCCAGATCATTCTGTGGCTCTGGTTCACGGTGCTGTTCGCCAACTTCGCGGAAGCCGTCGCCGAGGGTCGCGGCAAGGCCCAGGCCGAGTCGCTCAAGAAGACCCGCACCGAAAGCCAGGCCAAGCTGCTGACCGGCTCCGGATCGGACCGGACCTATCGCCTGGTGCCGGGCACCAGCCTGAAGGTCGGCGACATCGTGCTGGTGGAGGCGGGTGACAACATCCCGTCCGACGGCGAAGTCATCGAAGGCGTTGCCTCGGTCAATGAGGCGGCGATCACCGGCGAATCGGCGCCGGTGATCCGCGAGTCGGGCGGCGATCGCTCAGCGGTGACCGGCGGCACGCAGGTTCTGTCCGACTGGATCCGCGTCCGCATCACCGCGGCGCAGGGTTCGACCTTCATCGATCGCATGATCAAGCTGGTCGAAGGCGCCGAGCGGCAGAAGACGCCCAATGAAATCGCGCTCAACATCCTGCTTGCGGGTCTGACCATCATCTTCGTGTTCGCGACGGTTACCATCCCGAGCTATGCCGCCTATGCCGGCGGGTCGGTGTCGGTGGTCGTGCTGGTGGCGTTGTTCGTTACGCTGATTCCGACCACCATCGGTGCGCTTCTGTCCGCCATCGGTATTGCCGGCATGGATCGGCTGGTGCGCTTCAACGTGCTCGCCATGTCCGGCCGCGCGGTCGAGGCCGCGGGCGACGTCGACACGCTGCTGCTCGACAAGACCGGCACCATCACCCTCGGCAATCGCCAGGCGACGGCGTTCCGTCCCGTGCACGGCGTGACCGAGCAGGAGCTTGCGGATGCTGCGCAGCTTGCGTCGCTCGCCGACGAGACGCCGGAAGGCCGCTCTATCGTTGTTCTGGCCAAGGAGAAGTATGGCATCCGTGGTCGCGACATGGGCGAGCTTGGCGCCACCTTCGTTCCGTTCACGGCACAAACCCGCATGAGCGGCGTCGATGCCGGCGGCTCATCCGTTCGCAAGGGCGCGGTTGATGCGATCCTGAACTATGTCAACGGCGGCCCGCGCGCGGCGGTTGCCTCGGGCGGCGCGGTTCGTGCGATTGCTCCGGCGATCGGCGCCGACACCGTCCGGGAAATCCAGACGATTGCCGACGAGATCGCGAAATCGGGCGGTACGCCGCTGGCGGTCGCGCGTGATGGCAGGCTGCTCGGCGTCATTCACCTCAAGGATATCGTCAAGGGCGGCATTCGTGAGCGGTTTGCCGAACTGCGCCGCATGGGAATCCGCACCGTGATGATCACCGGCGACAACCCGATGACCGCCGCGGCCATCGCCGCCGAAGCGGGCGTGGATGATTTCCTCGCCCAGGCGACACCCGAGGACAAGCTGAAGCTCATTCGCGACGAGCAGGCCAAAGGCAAGCTGGTGGCGATGTGCGGCGACGGCACCAATGACGCGCCGGCTCTGGCGCAGGCCGATGTCGGCGTGGCGATGAACACCGGCACGCAGGCCGCCCGCGAGGCCGGCAACATGGTCGATCTCGATTCGAACCCGACCAAGCTGATCGAGGTCGTGGAAATCGGCAAGCAGTTGCTGATGACGCGCGGCGCGCTGACCACGTTCTCGATTGCCAACGACGTGGCGAAGTATTTCGCCATCATCCCGGCGATCTTCCTCGCGTTCTATCCGCAGTTGCAGGCGCTCAACATCATGAACCTGTCGAGCCCGCAAAGCGCGATCCTGTCGGCGATTATCTTCAACGCGATCATCATCATCGCGCTGATTCCGCTCGCGCTGAAAGGCGTCGCCTACAAGCCGATCGGAGCTGGCGCGTTGCTCAGCCGCAACCTGCTGATCTATGGCGTCGGCGGCATCATCATTCCGTTCATCGGCATCAAGGCGATCGATCTGATCGTGACTGCCCTGCATCTCGCCTAGCGCATGATCCCGAAAGCCGGACCACCGGCTTTCGGGAGCATCGTGCGCAAGAAGCTCGAAGGAGAGACACCATGTTGAAAGAAATCCGGCCCGCATTCTTTATTCTCGTCGGCCTCACGCTCATCACCGGCCTGGCCTATCCGCTCGCCATCACCGGTATTGCCGGCACGATCGTTCCGTATCAGGCGCAGGGCAGCCTGATCGAGAAGGACGGCAAGACGATCGGCTCGGCTCTGATCGGGCAGGAATTCAAGGAAGACAAGTATTTCCATGGCCGTCCGTCCGCGACGACGGCGGCGGACCCGGCGGATTCGACCAAGACCGTTCCCGCGCCCTATAACGCCGCGAATTCATCGGGCTCGAATCTCGGCCCGACCAGCAAGGCGCTCAGCGACCGCATGAGCGAGGATGTCGCCAAGCTGAAGGCGGAGAACCCATCTGTGCCGGTCCCGGCGGATCTGGTCATGACCACGGGCAGCGGCCTCGATCCCCACATCTCGCCGGAAGCCGCGCTGTTTCAGGTCCCTCGGGTCGCGACCGCGCGCAAGCTGCCGGAGGATGCAGTGCGCAAACTGGTTAACGATAACGTGGAAGGCCGTTTTGCAGGGCTGCTCGGCGAACCGCGCGTGAATGTGCTGGCGCTCAATCTGGCGCTGGACCGCGCGGCGAAGTAACCTGCATGTCTGATGGCAACCATCCGCGATCCTGAACAACGGCCCTCACCGGAAGCGCTGCTTGAGGCGGCCCGCCGTGAAAACGGCAGCGGCCGTCTCAAGATTTTTCTTGGCGCGGCTCCCGGCGTCGGCAAGACCTACGAGATGCTGCAAAGCGCGCATGCCAAGGTGAAGGCCGGCGTGGATGTGGTGGTCGGTGTTGTCGAGACCCATGGCCGGCTGGAAACGCAGGCGCTGCTGCACGGTCTTGAAATCCTTCCCCGCAAGGCGCTGGCCTACAAGGGCCAGACCCTCGACGAGATGGATCTAGACGGGCTGCTGGCGCGGCGGCCGAAGCTCGCCATCGTCGATGAACTGGCGCACACCAATGCGCCCGGCAGCCGCCATCCGAAGCGCTACATGGATGTCGAGGAACTGCTGGATAACGGCATCGATGTCTACACCGCCGTCAATATCCAGCACATCGAAAGCCTGAACGATGTCGTGGCGCAGATCACGCGCGTGCGCGTGCGCGAGACCGTGCCCGATTCCATCATCGACCGTGCTGACGACATCGAATTGGTCGATCTGACACCGGGCGATCTGATCCAACGCCTCAAGGAAGGCAAGGTCTACGTTCCCAAGCAGGCCGAGCGCGCGCTAGAGCATTACTTTTCGCCGGGCAATCTGACCGCGCTGCGTGAACTGGCGCTGCGGCGGACCGCCGAGCGTGTCGACGAGCAACTGCTCAATCACATGCAGGCCAATGCCATTTCGGGGCCATGGGCCGCGGGCGAGCGGATTCTGGTTTGCGTCAGCGAAGACCCGCGCAGCGCCGGTTTGATTCGTTATAGCAAACGGCTCGCTGACCGGCTGCATGCGCCGTGGACGGCCATCTGCATCGAAACCCGGCGGAGCCTGCAGCTCAGCGATGCCGAGCGCGACCGGATTGCAACCACCTTGCGGCTTGCGGAAGCGCTGGGTGCCGATGCCCTGACGATCCCGGCCGTCGAACGCCGCATTGCCGACGACATTCTCACCTTCGCGCGTGCCAACAATGTCACCCAGATCGTGATCGGGAAGGCCACCCGTTCCTGGTGGTTCGAACTGGTGCGCGGTTCGGTGGTTCACGATCTGGTGCGGCGTGCCGGCAATATCAGCATCCATGTCATCGCCGGTGACAAGCTCGATCCGGAGACATTCGCGGCTAAGGGCGTGCGGACCGCGGAGCGCACGGAAGCCGCCGACCCGGTGCCGTATCTCTGGTCTTTGGCGCTTGTCGCAGTCGCCCTCGGAATCAGCGAACTGATCTTTCCGTTTCTCGGCATCGAGAACGTCGACCTCGTGTTCCTGACTGTCGTTGTCACCGTGGCGGTCCGGTTCGGTCTGTTTCCGTCGCTGGTCGCCAGTGTCGCGGCGTCGCTGTGTTACAATTTCTTTTTTCTTCCGCCGGTCTATACGTTCACCATCACCGATCCGACCAATGTTGCGGCGTTCTTCTTCTTCATGCTGATCGCAATGATTGTGTCCAACGTTGCGGCGCGGGTGCGGACCCAGGCCGTGATGGCGACGGGCAGGGCGCGCACGACCGAGTATCTCTATTCGTTCAGCCGAAAGCTCGCCGGAACGGCGACGCTGGACGATGTGTTGTGGGCGACGGCATACCAGACGGCGCTGATGCTCAAGGTGCGCGTTGTGCTGCTGCTCCCGGAGCACGGTCGCATCGCCGTCAAGGCGGGATACCCGCCCGAAGACGAACTCGATCAGGCCGATCTCGCGGCGGCCAACTGGGCGTGGAGCAATGATCGTCCGGCGGGGCGCGGCTCGGACACCCTGCCCGGCGCGAAGCGGCTGTTTCTGCCGATGCGCACCGGCCGCGGACCGATCGGCGTCATCGGCATCGACGACGATCGTACTGGCCCGATCCTCACGCCGGACCAGACCCGCCTGCTGGACGCATTGATGGATCAGGGCGCGCTCGCGATCGAGCGCGTGCGGCTCGTGGAAGATATCGATCACGTCAAGCGCGTGGTCGAGACCGACCGGCTGCGGTCCGCATTGCTCACGTCGATCTCACACGATCTGAAGACGCCCCTGTCGTCTGTACTGGGGTCTGCGAGCACCATGCGCGATCTGTCGGGCCAGTTGACCGACGCGGAGAAGAACGATCTGCTCGCGACGATCATCGATGAATCCGAGCGCCTCAACCGGTTCATCGCCAACCTGCTCGACATGACCAAGCTTGAGTCCGGCGCCATTGTGCCGAACTCCGCGCCGCATGATCTCGGCGAAGTTGTCGGCAGCGCCCTGCGGCGGGCTAGCAAGATTCTGATACGGCACCGTGTCGATCTGGAATTGCAGGCCGATCTGCCGATGCTGGATCTCGATGCTGTTCTGTTCGAGCAGGTGTTGTTCAACCTTTTGGACAACGCGGCGAAGTATGCGCCAGCCGGGAGTCAGATCCGGATTCAAAGCTGGCGCGAAACCGATTCGGTTTGTCTCCAGATCCTGGACGAGGGCGACGGCATTCCGCCCGATGAACTGGAAACCATCTTCGACAAGTTCTACCGCGTGCAGAAGGGCGATCATGTCCGGCCGGGCACCGGCCTTGGGCTTGCCATCTCGCGCGGATTTGTGGAAGCCATGCACGGCACCATCTCGGCGGCGAACCGGTCGGATCGCAGCGGCGCCGTTCTGACGATCCGGCTTCCGATTCCCAAAATCACCGAAACACTGGATACCGCCGCATGAGCCCCGCGCCGCTGAAGATTCTGGTGATCGATGACGAGCCGCCGATCCGCAAGCTGTTGCGGATGGGTCTGAGCACGCAGGGCTATGACATTCTCGACGCGCCGAACGGCAAGACCGCGCTTGAGCTATTGGACAACAAGCCGGACCTTGTGATTCTCGATCTCGGCCTGCCCGACATTCAGGGCCATGATCTTTTGCGCATGATCCGTGCGCGCAACGAAAGCGTGCCGATTGTGGTCTTGTCCAGCCGGGGCGACGAAGCCGGCAAGGTTCAGGCGCTCGATCTCGGCGCCGACGATTATGTCACCAAGCCGTTCGGCATGGATGAATTGCTCGCGCGCATCAGGGCGGCACTGCGTCATCAATTGCAGGTTCATGGCGAACGTCCGGTTTTCCGCACCGGCGATCTGTCGGTCGATCTGGTCCGGCGCATCGTCAAGGTCGGCGACAAAGACATCAAGCTGTCGCCGAAAGAGTATGATCTGTTGCGCGTGCTGGTTCAGCATGCCGGCAAGGTGCTCACCCACAAGTTTCTTCTGCACGAATTGTGGGACGAGCTGACCGACGCGCAGTATCTGCGCGTCTATGTGCGGCAGCTCAGGCAGAAGATCGAAGGCGATGCGGAACGGCCGCAATATGTTCTGACCGAAACCGGCATCGGCTACCGGCTGCGTGCACCGGACTGAAATAGCGTCACATCCCGGCGCACGTCGTACACTCCTGGATCACTCATGAAGATTTCCGACTTTCTCGCTCCGGCCGATGTCGTCATCGATCTGCGCGTGCCAACCAAGCAGCAGCTCTTGCAGGATCTGGCGCGCAAGGCGGCCTCAAGCCTCGGCCTGCAGGCGGACTATGTCGCGTCCGAGCTTCTGAAACGCGAACAACTTGGATCAACCGGGATGGGCAATGGCGTTGCGATACCACATGCGCGTTTGCCGGTGGTGAAACGGCCTTACGGCCTCGTGGCGCGGCTGAAGCCGCCGGTCGATTTCGACGCGATCGATGGCAAGCCGGTCGATCTGGTGTTTATGCTGCTGCTCCCGCCGCCGCCCGAGGCCGATCAACTGACCGCACTGGCCCTTGTCGCCCGGACATTGAAGACCGCCGGCATGCTTGAACGCATGCGGCGCGCCAAAAGCGCGTCCGACTTTTTCGCGGTCATGACCGGATAGGTCGGGGTCTGGGGAAGAATGGCGCACCCGACACGATTCGAACGTGTGACCTTTGCCTTCGGAGGGCAACGCTCTATCCAGCTGAGCTACGGGTGCGGCGCATTCCATTTAGCCGATTGGCCCCGTGCGGGCAACGGCTGGCGAGGGGTCTTGAGCGCCTGATTTGGACCAAAGCCTGCTGGTTTGCCGCAGGTATTTCGCCCCTCAGCCCTCAACCGTGAACTGAAGCCCCGCATTGTCCTCCAGCCGCTTGATCAGGCGATCGCCCAATGCGGCGCCCGGGGTCCAGATGCCGCCCGCCACATCCTGCGCTTCGCGCACGAGACAGACGGCGCACTCGGCGATCATCTTGGAGGTCGATCCGTAACCGGGATCGCGATCGCCCTTGACCGAGGCGTGGATCTGCCGGCCGTCCAGCGTCACGCCGACGAACAGGATATCGTAGAGGCCCGTCTCGCGCTCTTCCTTCGAGGGGCCTTCGCCGGGCTTCGGCCCGCCGGGGCCGCCCATCGCGGCATTCGCCGCGACGATGGCTCTGGCGGTGGCTTCACCCTTCTCGCCGGGGCCGGCCAGCATCATCTCGTCGTAGACGAAGTCCTTGCCATACGGGAAGCCCATCAGAAAATTCGAGCGATGCACGTTGCGGGTGTTGATCGTCGCCATCACGAACGGCGCGACCCACATGCCAAGCTCGTCGTCGTGGAGCGGCTTGTTGCCCGGTGGCTGTTTCGGGCCCTCGAAGCCCGGCGTCAGCGCGAACGGATTCTTGAGCAGCGGCACGATGCTGAGATCCTTGGCGGCGGCCGCGTAAGTCGCCTTCAGGCTTGCCGCCGTGCCGCCAGAGAATGTGCCCTTCATCTTGCGCACGCGGCCCTTCACGCGGTGCACGGCTGCGCCGAACTGCTTTTTCGCCGCGCTCTGCAGGAAGAACACGCCGAGCTCGAACGGAATCGAATCGAACCCGCAGGAAAACAGGATGCGGGCGCCGGTCGATTGCGCCTTGGCGTGATGGGCGTCGATCATCTGGCGCATCCATGCCGGCTCGCCGCAGAGATCGAGATAGTCGGTGCCGGAGGCAGCGCAGGCTGCAACAAGCTCGGAGCCATAAAGCTGATAGGGGCCCACGGTGGTGAGAACCGCCCTGGTCTGGCCGACCAGCGCCTTGAGCGACGCAGGATCGCTCGCGTCGGCTTCGATCAGCGGCGTGTCTTTCGGTGCGCCGATCTCGTCGCGGACCGCGGCAAGCTTGTCGCGGCTGCGGCCTGCCATCGCCCATTTGAGATTGCTGCCGGGGCCATAATGCGCGGCGAGATATTCGGCGACGAGCCGGCCGGTAAAGCCGCTGGCGCCATACACCACGACATCGAATTTCGCCTGGGTCATCGTCGTTTCCTCAAATATCGCCGACCGCTCAGTTTCCCGCGGTTCGGTCGCGTGTTGCCGATTGCTTGTCTGACAGGGAGCGCAGAGTCAACGGCTTCGCGCGCGGCGCATCAAGCGGTGGACAGGGTGACGCGCAAGCCGTCCCTGGGCTTCGGGATCGGCCACATCTGCCATGCGGGCACATAACCTGGCTCCAGGGAGACCTTGAGATTTTGCAGGAAATGAAACGCGAAGCATTTGGCCTGCATGTAGGCGAAGTGCACTCCGATGCACATATGCGCGCCGCCGCTGAACGGGATGAACGCGAAGCGATGGCGGGCACGCTGTGCCTCGTCGGTGAAGCGCAGCGGATCGAACGTTTCGGGATCGGGCCAGTGCTCGCTCATATGGTGGGTGAACAGCGGATTCATGCTGACCAGCGTGCCGGCCGGAATGTCAAAGCCCTTGAAGCTGAAATCGCGTGTCGCCCGGCGCGGGATCGACGGCACCGGCGGCTTCATCCGCATGGCTTCCTTGAAGGCCATTTCGGTGAGCGGCATCGCGTCGAGTTTCTCGAACGGCAGCGGCGCGCCGGGTGCGATCCCAAGCGACGCGACCTCATCGCGCAGCCGCGACTGCCAGTCCGGATGTGCCGCAAGCAGCGCCACGAACGACGTCAGCGACGATGTCAGGGTGTCGTGCGCCGCCATGATCAGGAAGCTCATGTGATCGACAATGTCCTGCGTCGACAGCAGCGCGCCGTCTTCATGGGTTGCGTGGCAGAGTTGCGAGAACAGATCGTCACCGCCGTTCTCGCGCCGCAGGGGAATCTGCTGCGAGAAATAAGCGACGATGCGCTGGCGTCCCGTGACGCCCCGCGCCATCTGCGTGCCCGGCCAGGGCTTGCGGATCACCGCCACGGACGCGGCGATCATGTCGACGAAGGAGCGCGTGACCTCGTCGACCTCGGGGCCGATCCCTGTGCCGAGAAACGAGGTCGCGGCGAGATCGAGCGTCAGTTGTTTCATCGCGGGATAGAACAGCATCGGACCCGGCGCCTCGCGCCACTGATCGACGCGCGCCGCAATTCCTGAATCGAGCTGCGAGAGATAGTTTTTCATCGGTCCCGATTTGAACGCGACCGACATGGCGCGGCGATGCAGGCGATGTTCCTCGAAATCGAGCAGCATCAGTCCGCGCGGAAACAGCCGCCCGAGGATCGTTTCCCATCCGTTGGTCGAGGAAAACAGCTTGGTCTGGTCGAGCAGCATGAACTCGTTGGCTTCGGGGCCAAGCAGGGAGACACTTGTCTCGCCGAGAACCCGCGAGCGATAGATCAGCCCGTACTTGCGGGCCATCGCATTAACTTCGCCTTTCGGATCGGCAAGCACACTGAGTGTTCGTCCGATCAGCGGCCAGCCTTCATCGCCGGGAATGTGAGCGAGCCTTGTGCGATCCACCATAAGAGGTGCCTTGATCGCAGCCGGCGATGTCAGGCTATGCATCGACATGGCATGTCCCTGCGCTATTCGCCGGAATTATCGCCGAGTTGGCGAGGGGCGACAACTCCGATCGCCATTAAATCGGGGAGTTGTGATGGTGCGGTGCATTGCGCCGTGAGCCCGGAAATGCCTGCGGATCAAGGGGACTCCGCGGCCGCTTCCGCCAGGGCCTCGATGCGTTTGCGGAATGACCGCGGCGATTCCGCGAACACCCGGCCGGACAGCGATCGCGCGCGGCCAAGGTGAAACTGTTGCCGGGAGTCGATCCGCGGCGTCAGGCGTGAGCGCCAGGGAGCCAGCGGTTGCTTCGGTTGAATCAAGCCGCGGAGAGCAACGAGATCGTTGCTCCTGCCAAGCTGCGTGCGCAGCTTCTGCACCTCGTCGATGAAGGTGTTCCACATTCTTGGCCACAGCGGCGCAATGAGGTCGAGCTGATAGCGGAAGGCCACGACGGCCTTGCGGAAATCATGAACCTCTTCCGGACCGGCCGTGTCCCATTCGCGCGGGCGGCGGCGGCGGGCCCGGCGATAGGATTTTGCGAGAGCGGTCACGATGTCGTCGAAATGGATTCGTTCAAGCGGCCAGTTTGCTGCGCAGGCGGACGCCCGGACAAGGCCGTCGCGCAGGTGTTGAATGGCGTCCGGATGAAGCCGCTCGGCCTCCAAAGCCTTTCGCGCGTCTTCAAGCCGCTGGGTGAGAGTGGCTTTGGTTCGTTCCGACAGCGGCGGCGTCTCGGTGACTCTCGGCTTTGTAATGTCGGCCAGCGCATCGGGAGCCGTCTGCGCATCGCGGCTGCGGCCGAACTCGCGGGCGATGTGGCTTGCCTCGTGGCGCAGAGCCACGGTCTCGTCGCCAATTGAGCCCTCGAGCAACCGCAACAAGGCTCTCCAGCGCTTGAGCGCGACACGCAGCTCATGAATGGTTGTGCTGGTTTCGTTGCTGTCGAGCTTTTCTTGCGCGGCCCTGGCCATAGCCAGAGTGTCATCCGCGACCTCGCGCAGCGAATGGGCATTTGGCTCAGCTTGAGGGACCGCCATCATCGGCGTCTGTCCAGAACCAGTTCGCGCCAAATTTACAGTTTCTCCGCGCCCGTGGAAGTTGTCTCTTCAGTCATACTGCGAATGCGGGATGGCGAGCGGGCCGGCAGGCAACCTCATGCGGGGACGATGGTCTTGCCGATCGGCCACAGCGCGATGGCGCCGAGTTTCAGATGCGCCCAGGCGAACGGAATTCCGATGATCGTGATGGCGAGCAGGAGTGCGGTGAACAGGTGGCCGAGCGCCAGCCACCATCCGGCCAGGATCAGCCAGATCAGATTGCCGATAAATCCGAAAATGCCGGTGCCGAAGTCGCGTTCGCCGATATAGATCTCGCGCGAGACGGCCTTCTGGCCGAACGGAAACAGCGTGTAGATGGCAATATTCCAGGCGCCGCGCGCCCATGGAATCCCGATGATCGTGATGGCCATGATGACGGCGGCAACGGCCCAGCCGAGCGCCATCCAGAAGCCGCCGAGCACCACCCACAGAACATTGAGCATAAACGAGACGGGCGACATCGGAACTCCTGCGTTGGTGCCGGTTTGGTTCAGCGTAGCACTTTTCCGGCGGCGGGGCGGTGAAAACGGCGGGTGATTGGAGATAGCCAATCCGGTGGCGAAGCCCGTATAGAGGGACATCTAGGAGATTCGGAATGCTGAAGATCAAATTCGCGTCCGGGTTCGCCATGGCCGTCGTTGCGGTGCTGGCGATCATGCCCGGCTCCGCAGCGCATGCCAGGGGGGATGCGCCGTTCTGTTCGGAAAATTTCGGCCGTACCGGAATGGGCAGGGTGTGCGACTATTACACCTATGAACAGTGCCAGGCCGCGACCAGCGGTGTCGGCGGGTCGTGCCACGTCAATGCGTGGTATCAGCCTCGCCAGTATTATGACCCCGCTCCACGTCGCTATCGCAAGCCCAGGCACAAGCATCGCCACTGACGTGATCCGGCGGACGGCCTGTGATCCTGATTGTCGGCGCGGCGTGGCCGCGCCGATTTTGTTTGCATCGGGCCTGAACCCGTATTGCTGAACGCCCGTATTTTTGGAACGCTGGCCGCACGGATTTGGCAGGCATGAAATCGGCAAAGCAACGGTCATGAGCGTGTCGCAGGACCAGAGTGCCGCGGATGTTGGCGGCCGGGACGATTTCTACCGCGCCATGCCGGTGTTTCGCGGCTTCGCGAATCTGATGGACCCGTCGTTGTACCGGCCGGTGCCGGATGGATGGCTGATCGGCGTTGCCGACATCGTGCAGTCCACCAGGGCGATCGCGAACAACCGCTACAAGGCGGTGAACATGGCGGGTGCGGCGGTGATCGCATCGGTAACCAATGCGCTGGAGGGCAGGGATTTTCCGTTTGCCTTCGGCGGCGATGGCGCGAGCTTCGCAATATCGCCGCAGGACGCCGACGCGGCGCGCGAAGCGCTGGCGGCCACCGCAACCTGGGTGAAGGAAGATCTCGACCTGTCGCTGCGCGTCGCGCTGGTGCCGATCGAGGCCATTCGCGCGCAGGGGCTCGATGTGCGTGTGGCGCGCTATGCGGCGTCGCCGCACGTGTCCTATGCGATGTTTTCGGGGGGCGGGTTGGCATGGGCGGAAGCCGCAATGAAGCGCGGCGAGTTCACCATCCCGATGGCTTCGCCGGGTGCGCATCCTGATCTCACCGGACTGTCGTGCCGCTTCTCCGAAATGCCGGCGGAGCGCGGCCTCATTCTGTCGATGCTGATCGTGCCTGCGTCGGCGGACAGCGCGGCGTTTCGCCGCCTGATCGAGGACGTGGTGACGCTGGTCGAGCGAAGTCCCGGTGCGGGACGGCCCGTGCCGTCATCCGGTCCGCGCATGCGCTGGCCGACACCGGGCGCCGATTACGAGGCGCTGGCGCAGCGCGGCGGATCGCTGTTCGTCCGGCGGCTCAGCGTTCACGCATGGACACTGTTCGCCTATCTGCTGTTTCGCCTCAACATTTCGGCCGGAGGCTTCGTGCCGCAGATCTATATGCAGCAGGTGGTCGAGAACTCGGATTTCCGGAAATATGACGATGGCCTGCGCATGGTGCTCGATTGCAAGCCTGAACTCGCCGATGCGCTGGAAAGCCGTCTTGCCGCCGCGGCTGCCGCCGGCACTGCGCGATACGGCCTGCACCGTCAGGATGCCGCGATGATGACGTGCTTCACGCTGTCGGCGTCACGTCCGGATCATTTTCATTTCGTCGACGGCGCGCGGGGCGGCTATGCCTCGGCCGCCACCGCGCTGAAAGCCACACTGAACTAAAATCAAGCCGCGGTTCACCTGAGCGCACATTGAAAAGAGATGCGGAACACGTCACCATCGCCGCACTTTCGCGGCTTTTAAGATCGGTGAGCGTTGCTTTGAAGGCGATCGATTTCCAGGAGGATCGTTGCGGCTGGATGCTTCGCCGTGTCCCGCTCGGCTTGTGCGTCCTTCTTGGCGTTGTACTTGGCACCTTCGATCTCGCCCGCGCCAGCGATGACGAAGACGACGAGCCGTCCAAGGCGAGCCCAAAGCAGCCGAATATCTATCTGGATTACAACACGCAATACACGACCGTGCCGCCCAACACGCTGGCCATCGGGTTCAGGAATTTCGTGTCTCCGATTCCGGCCGCAGCGCAGGTCGTGACACTGAACGCGCCGCTGACGGTGGACATCACCGAGCGGTTCTCGGTGTATGCCGGTATCAGCGCCAGCACGTCGCGCAGCGATGCCACGTCATGGTCGTCGATGACGCTCGATAGCTGGAATATCGGTTTCAATGCCGACGTCATTCAGCAGGACAGCAAGACGGTGACGGTGATCTCGACTCTCACGCGATCGATCACCAGCGCGCCGGGGCTGGCCTCGACCTCGAACCAGACGGTGGTCGAACTCGATTACGGATTGGATGACGATCAAACCCAGGGTCTGCTGTTCGGGACGCGATTGACCGCTGTCTGGGTGGATTCGGGTCTTGCCAGGGTCGAGCCGGCATTCGCCGGATATATGGGCGGCTACTATCAGTGGCCGAACAACTGGAAGGTGTCCGCGCGGATGGGCGTCCAGACCTTCGGTGGCGCGCAGATCGGCGCGGGCCTCATCAGGGCCAAGGCGTTTACCCAGCCATTGCTCAGGTTCGATCTCGAGCGAATGGACGACAACGACAACCGGCTGTTTGGCGCCTCGATCGAAGTGGCCTGGACACCCGAGCCAATTGTCCAGTTCACCTTGCGGACGCCGCTCTACGCGGTGCGGAACTAGATGCCGGTCACAAGCAAAGGGTCACAGCGAACATGGACATCCATGAACAAAAGCAGCGCCTTGATGTGAAAGGATCCGACGTCTCAGGGTCGACCTTCGAAGACGTCAACATGTCGGGCTGCAACATGCATGACATCAATCTCAGCGGATTGCGGATCGACTACGCCAACCTGGCGGGCGTGCACGTTAACAACGCCAATATGTCGGGGGCCTGCCTCACCGACTGCCGGATCGAGGGCATGACCATCAACGGGATCAAGGTCGAGGACATGCTGGCGGCCTACGAAAAGCAGCAATAGAGAGCTCCGGTCCCTGTTCGACTTTGGGCGAAGTCCTCAAATTTAGGTGGAACTTTACCGGTCCGGCGGCGTTTGGCCCTGTTGGTACGGGGTTACATTGAATGGCCTTTGAAAATACTGCCTTGCAGCGATCGAACCGGTTCGAGGATGCCCTGACCCCGGAAGGGCGATACCGGCTTCTGGTGGAAGCGGTTACCGATTACGCCATTTACATGCTCGACCCGGAAGGGCGGGTCACGAGCTGGAATCCGGGCGCGCAGCGCTTCAAGGGCTACACCCACGACGAGATCATCGGACGTCATTTTTCGCAGTTCTACGGCGAGGAAGACCGCAAGGCCGGGCTTCCGGCGCGCGCCCTGGAAATTTCTGCCCGCGAAGGCAAATTCGAAAACGAAGGCTGGCGCATCCGAAAAGACGGCAGCCGGTTCTGGGCTCATGTGGTGATCGACCCGATCCGTTCGCCTGACGGCCGGCTCGTCGGCTTTGCCAAGATCACGCGCGACCTTACCGAGCGCAAGGCCGCCCAGGATCGTCTGCGGCAGAAGGAAGAGCAGTTCCGGCTGCTGGTGCAGAGCGTGACCGACTACGCCCTGTATATGCTCGACCCGGAAGGTTACGTCAGCAGCTGGAATCAGGGCGCGGAACGCATCAAGCAATATCGCACCGAGGAAATCATCGGCCAGCATTTCTCGAAATTCTATACCGAGGGCGACCGGCTGAAGGGCGAGCCGCAGAACGCGCTCGCCACCGCGCGGCGCGAAGGACGTTTCGAGAAGGAAGGCTGGCGTGTGCGCAAGGACGGCACGCAGTTCTGGGCCAACATTATCATCGATCCGATCCGCGATGAGACCGGCGCCATCATCGGCTTCGCCAAGATCACCCGCGATATCACCGAGCGCAGGGAAACACAGAAGGCGCTCGAGCACGCGCGCGAGGCGCTGGCCCATTCGCAGAAGATGGATGCCATTGGCCAACTGACCGGCGGCATCGCGCACGATTTCAACAATCTGCTGATGGTCATTCTCGGCAGTCTTGAATTGGCCGGCAAGCGGCTCCCGGACGATGCGCGGGTCGCGACGCTGATTTCCAATGCGACGCAGGCGGCGCAGCGCGGCGCGGCGCTGACCCAGCGCATGCTGGCTTTCGCGCGGCGTCAGGATCTCGATCTCAAGCCGATCGATATCCCCGCGCTTGTGCGCGGCATGACGGATCTGTTGCAGAGTTCGCTCGGACCGTCGGTGCAGATCGAGACGCACTTTCCGCTCAAGCTCGACCTCGTCCATGCCGACGCCAATCAGCTTGAAATGGCGCTGCTGAATCTGGCGGTGAATGCGCGCGACGCGATGCCGGACGGCGGCAGTATCGTCATCGCGGCGCGTGAGGAAACCGTCAAGCCTCGCTCGCGGAGCAAGCTGAAAGCCGGACGCTATGTGCGTCTTTCGGTGAAGGACACGGGCGAGGGAATGGACAAGACGACTCTCAGGCGCGCCATGGAGCCGTTCTTCACCACGAAAGGTGTGGGCCGCGGCACCGGCCTCGGATTGTCGATGGTCCATGGCATGACCGAACAGTCCGGCGGGCGGTTCTTCCTGAAGAGCCAAAAAGGTGAGGGCACGACGGCGGAAATCTGGTTGCCTGCAGCGAAAGCGACGCAGCCCGCGCAGGGCGGGCGTTTCATCAAGGACGGGGCGACCGGCACCCGTCCGCTGGTGGTGCTTGCCGTCGATGACGATGGTCTCGTGCTGATGAATACCGCGGTGATGTTGCAGGACATGGGACACACGGTGTTCGAGGCGACGTCAGGTGACCAGGCGCTGGAGATCTTGCGGCGCGAGCCCTCGGTCGATCTCGTCATCACCGATCATGCCATGCCGCGGATGACCGGGGCGCAACTCGCCGCAGCGATCAAGGCCGAGCGGCCGGACCTTCCGGTCATTCTTGCGACGGGTTATGCGGAATTGCCGCCGGGCGTGGATGCCAACCTGCCGAAGCTTGGCAAGCCGTTTCGCCAGCAGGAGCTGATGCAGGCTGTCACGGCGGCGATCGCGACCTGATATCCGGTCACAAACGCAATTTGTGAGTTCGTGCGCTGCCATGCCGGAAGGTGACCTTCATCTGAAGGACTGACGCGCGAAGACCCGGCGCGCATTCCTTGAATCACATCTTGCTGCCATGTTCATCCCGCTCTCGACACGCAGAGGCGGGCAGGACTATTCTTTATCTCATGAGCGGACACGATCACGACGACCACCACCACGGCCATGGTGACCATCATCACGGCCACCATCATCACCACGATCACGATCATTCCGAATTGTCGGAGACGGAATTGCGTGTGCGCGCGCTGGAGACGGTCCTCACCGAGAAGGGCTATGTCGATCCTGCCGCGCTCGATCTTTTAATCGAAACCTACGAAACCAAGGTCGGGCCGCGCAACGGCGCGCGCGTGATCGCAAAGGCGTGGTCCGATCCTGCCTACCGTGCGCGTCTGCTGAATGATGCGACGCCAGCGATCGCAGAGCTTGGTTACGCCGGCCGGCAGGGCGAGCACATCGTCGCGGTCGAGAACACGCCGCGGCGGCACAACATGGTCGTCTGCACCCTGTGCTCCTGCTATCCGTGGTCGGTGCTCGGGCTTCCGCCGGTCTGGTACAAGGCCGCGCCGTATCGGTCGCGTGCTGTGATCGATCCGCGCGGCGTGCTGCGCGATTTCGGATTTGAGCTTCCTGCCGAGACAGAAATCCGGGTCTGGGATTCCACCGCCGAGATCCGGTATCTGGTGGTGCCGCAGCGCCCCGCCGGAACCGAGGGCTGGAGCGAAGAGCAACTCGCCGAACTGGTCACCCGCGACAGCATGATCGGCACCGGCCTTCCCAAATCGCCGGAGCGGGCCGCACCATGAACGGCGCGCACGACATGGGCGGTGTCGATGGTTTCGGCCCGGTGATTCCGGAGCCGAACGAGCCGGTGTTTCATGGCGAGTGGGAGCGGCGGGTGCTTGCGCTGACGCTGGCGATGGCGCGGCCCGGCGGCTGGAATATCGACATGTCGCGCTTTGCACGCGAGGACCGTTCGCCTGCGGATTATCTTGGCAAAAGCTACTATCAGATCTGGCTTGCGGGCCTTGAACGGCTGATGCACGAGCGCGGTCTGGTGATGCCGGATGAAGTCGAGGCCGGCCGCGTGCTGTATCCGCCGAAGGCGGGTGTGCCGGTTCTGGCGCCCGGCGATGTCGAGGGGATGTTGCGCCGTGGCGCGCCGACGGAGCGAGACGCGACCTCGACCCCGCTGTTCGCGATCGGCGACCGCGTGCGAGCGAAGAACATTCATCCGGAGGGCCACATCCGGCTGCCGCGCTATGTGCGCGGTCATGTTGGCGTCGTGGAGTTGCTTCATGGCGCGCATGTCTTTGCGGACAGCAACGCGCGCGGTGACGGCGAGAATCCGCAGCAGCTCTACACCGTGCGCTTCACAGGGCGCGAATTGTGGGGCGATCGTGCCGATCCCGCGAGCGCCGTTTCGGTGGATGCCTGGGAATCCTATCTGGAGCGCGCCGAATGACCATCGACCGGCAGGCAGCAATGCAGGCGGCGGCCAGCGTTCCGGGACTTCCGCGCGACGGCGACGGCCCGGTGTTTCGCGAGCCATGGGAAGCGCGCGCCTTTGCAATGGCACTGGCGCTGCATGCGCGGGGCCTTTTCACCTGGCCGGAATGGGCAGATGCACTGGCGAAGCAGATCAAGCGCGCGCAGGCCGAAGGTGACGCCGATACCGGCGAAACCTATTACAGGCACTGGCTTGCGACGCTTGAGCATCTGGTCGCAGAAAAGAATGTCGCGCCGGAGAACGAACTGCACCGCTACCGCGATGCATGGGATCACGCCGCAGACCGCACGCCGCACGGTCAGCCGATCGAATTGACTCCCGAAGATTTCAGCTAGCTAACCCAAGCCACCATTGAGGAACGGATTGGTGGCGCGCTCGTGGCCGAAATTCGAGCCGGGGCCATGGCCGCAGATGAAGCCGATGTCGTCGCCGAGCGGCAGCAGCTTCTGGTTGATCGAGCGGATCAGGGTGGCGTGATCGCCGCCGGGCAGATCGGTGCGGCCGACCGAGCCGTTGAACAGCACGTCGCCGACGATCGCAAAGCGCATGTCCTTGTTGAAGAACACCACGCTGCCCGGCGAGTGTCCGGGGGCGTGATAAACGTCAAACACAAGATCTCCGATCTTGAGCTGGTCGCCTTCGTTGAGCCAGCGGTCCGGCGCGAAGTTGCGCACGCCGGTCATGCCGAAATTCGCACCGCTCGCGACCACGTTGTCGAGCAGATACTTGTCGGCGACGTGCGGGCCGATGATCGGCACTTTCAATTCGTCGCGCAATTCCGCCGCGCCGCCGACATGATCGATGTGGCCGTGGGTAATCCAGATCTCGTCGATGGTGATGCCGGCCTGCTTGATCCCGGCCAGAATGTCCGGAACGTCCCCGCCGGGATCGATCACGACCCCATGCATGGTCGCGGTGTTCCACAGCAGCGTGCAATTCTGCTGGAATGGGGAAACCGGCACGATCAGGGCGCCGGCTTTGGCGGCTTGCTTCGATTCATCTGTCATGCGGCCACAATGCTGATTTTTTGCGCCGCGCCAAGCAGATTCCGCCGCTGTTCCCGGGGATGAGGGCTGCACGCGGCAGGCTGATTTCGCTCTGCGGTCAGGCGACCCGCAGGTTCGGCTGGCCGGCGATCACCGGGCCGGCAATCTCGAACGGTTCCGGCCGGCCGACGCCGTAGCCTTGCGCATAATCGACGCCGATCTCGCGCAGCGCTTCTATCGTGGCATCGTTCTCGACGAATTCGGCGATCGTCTGTTTGCCCATGACCTTGCCGATGCGGCAGATCATCTCGACCATGGCGCGGTCGATCGGATCGTCGAGCATGTCCTTGACGAAACCCCCGTCGATCTTGAGGTAGTTCACCGGCAGATTCTTCAGATAGCCGAACGACGACATGCCGCTGCCGAAATCGTCGAGCGAGAACCGGCAGCCCAGCCGTTGCAGCACCTTGATGAAGCGGGCGGCGTTGTCGAGGTTGCCGATCGCGCTGGTCTCGGTGATCTCGAAGCAGATCATCGCCGGCGGAATGTTGTGAAGCTCGAGCTGCTCGCGAACGTAGTCGATGAAGCCCTCGTCGCTGAAGGTTGCGCCGGAGAGGTTGATCGCGCAGGTGGCGATGGTCGCCGATGCCGCGCGGCCAAGCCGTGTCGCGATGGTCTCGAACGCATGGCGCACCACCCAGCGGTCGATCAGCGGCATCAGGCCGTAACGCTCGGCCGCGGGAATGAAATCGCCGGGTGGCACGAGGTTGCCGTCCCGGTCGCGCAGGCGCAGCAGAAGCTCGATATGCGCGCCGGTCTGGCTCGGGCCATGCAATGCGACGATTTTCTGCGCATACAGACAGAAGCGGTGCTCATCAAGGGCATCGTGAATCCGCTGCACCCACGCCATTTCGCCGAACCGGTGCAGCAATTCGCTGTCGCTCGGATTGTGGATCTGGATGCGGTTGCGCCCCTTTTCCTTGGCGAGATAGCAGGCGAGGTCGGCCGTGCGCAGGGTTTCGTCCTTGGTCGCGCCGCCGCGGATTTGCACCAGGCCGATGCTTGTGGTGATCGTGAACGGACGTCCGTTCCAGACGAAGTTGAGGTCGTGAATCGCCTGCCGCAAGCGTTCGGCGACGATCGCAGCGCGTTCGAGACCGCCATTCTCCAGCAGGATCGCGAATTCATCGCCGCCGAGCCGTGCCAGCAGATCGTCCACGCGCAAATGCTTTTGCAGTGAATCCGAGACTTCACAGAGCAGCTTGTCGCCGGCGGCGTGACCGCAGGTGTCGTTGATGATCTTGAACTGGTCGAGGTCGAGGAACATCAGCGCGTGCGGACTGTCCTGATCGCGGTCCATCCGCTGCAGGGCCTTTTCCAGCCGGTGTTCGAACTCGCGGCGGTTGGCCAGCTTGGTGAGGCTGTCGTGCGATGCCTGCCACGACAGCCGTGCGATGTATTTCTTTTCGCTGGTCATGTCGTGCAGCACCAGCACGGCCCCCGCGACGGCTCCACCCTTGTAGACGGGTGTGCCAACCATGGAGATCGCCACCGACGTGGAGTCGGGACGTTGCAGCAGTTGAGGCCGGGTGTTGGCGGCAAGATCGCGTCCGGTGAGGATCTGCTCGACCTGTCCCTCGCGCGGCTGACCGCTTTCCTCATCCAGAATCCGGAAAAGCGAGGTCAGCGGCAGCCCTCTGGCTGCCGGAGCCCGGCAGGCGACCAGCTTTTCTGCGGCCGGGTTCATGTAGTCCACGCGGCCCTGCGCGTCGGTGCTGATGACGGCATCGCCGATCGACGCCAGCGTAATCTGCGCGCGCTCCTTCTCGGCCTGCAGCGCGTGCACGAATCTGCGGCGCTGCGCCAGGAAGTAGCGGGTCAGCATCATCAGCAACAGCACCAGCAACCCGGCGGTGAACAGGTTGGCGATCGTAAGCACGAACTTGACCTGCCGCGAGCCGTTACCGAGGCTCCCGGCGAATGCCATCGCTTCGGGCGCGAAGCGCGCGTTGAAATGGTCGATCCGGTCGCGCAGCGACTCGAGTTGCTGAGGCGAAATCGGAGTGCCGTTCTGCTCTAACTGGATTTCTCTTGCCAGCGCGGTCAGTTCGTCGAGCAGGGGATCGGTATTGACCCAGTGCACGATCGCTGTCCTGAAAGGCGGAAACCCGCGAAAATAGCGATACAGCCAGATCATGCCATCGATGTCGTCGGCATGCATGCCGCCTTGCAGGAAGCCGGTACGGGCGGCTGCGAGGTCCGGAGGACTCTGTTCCAGCGCGAGACGTGCGTCGCGGTCGCCCAGCGGCCGGGCGATGGCGCTTTGGTAAGACTCGTAGTGCCGGTCGTCGCCGGTTTCGCCGTAAAGATAGAGATGGTGGACGGCGTCCTTCTGCCCCTTCGACCACAGGCTTTCGCCGCCGACATAGGCGCGAACGGAAGAAAGAATGCTCAGGCTCATTCCGGCAAGAAAGGCTTGCAGCAGGACAATGGCAATGAAGGGCGAGACCAGCCGCAGCAGCCGCATATTCACCGAAACAAGATTAAGCTTCATCGGACGCGTACGCCCCCTGCCTGCTGTTCGACGCGAATTCCCTGCTAAGTCCCATTACCAGTCGCAACCGACAGCCTCGGACAGCTGGGATGCGCATCCGGACATTCGCGGCATCTGATTAAAGGCATTCCAACGCCACGCTCTCCGGTTGCAGAACCGGAGAGTTGCGTGAATCGCGGGTAAACGATCAGATAAGATTTGCAGGTAATTTCATGCTGCCAGCGATAAACCCAATCAGAACAGGCCCTTTCGGGGGCCTCAACGGCCGATTCGGGGCCTGGACCGGCCATTGTGGCGGCCTTGCGCGTAGAGTGCCCCGAGCGCTGACGATCTGATTATCGACTGGTCTGGGCTTTCAGGGTGTCTTCCACCGCCCGGTCGAATGACGAGGCCTTGGCCGGCGCGGCGCTGCGCTTCTTCTCGGTGACAAAGGCGTCGCGCTTCTGAACCAGGACAGCGAGCTTTTCGTTCAGGCCTTTGCGCGCCGCAGTTTTCTTCTCGATCTCGGCCTTGCGCTGCTCGGGCGAGAGCTTGCGCAACTCGTCTGGCAACTCATCGTCCTTGACGCCCTCGATCTTGGTGCGCCCCGATGCCACGGCGCTGACCAGATCGCCGTCGCCGGTGACGGCCTCCGACGAAAATTTCGAACGCTTGTTGAGGTAGCTCGCCATGTCCGATGCCTGCACCGGGGCCGCCGCCGCGACCTGCGACAGTTGCCGGGTCTTTTCCTCAACGCGTTTTTGCATTTTCTGCGGACCATACGGAATGACCGTGCCGTTGATCTGTTTCTGCAGGATGATGATCTCGTCGTCGTAAGGCGTTTCGATCACCACGAGTTCGCCGCCGTCCTGCGGGATCGGAATGAAGCGGCCGTCGCCGAGCTGCGCGATATCCTGCCAGGCCCGCTCGGTGTCGCGGGCATTTCCGGCCAGCACGGCGTTGACCACGATGTCGCGCTGCTTTGCGACCGCCAGCGTCTTCGGATATTTGGTGTCCTGCGCGTAGTCCATGTGCGGCGGCGCATCGCCGACGAGAAACACGATGCGTTTTGCATCGCTGCCCTTTGTCCACTGCAGCTTGTTGATCGCCACATCGAGCGCTTCGTTGACGCTCTCCGGCCAGTCCCCGCCGCCGCGTGCTTTCAGTTCAAGCAGGTTGGCGTAGATGTCCTGAATGTCGGTGGTGAGATCGAAAGTCCTGGTGACGTATTCGTCACCGATGTCGCGATAGGCGACAAGGCCGATCCGGATGTCGGCATCGGGATTGGTGTCGACAACACTCGTCGCAATCGACCAGATTTTTTGCTTGGCGCCTTCGAGCAGGCCGCCCATCGAACCTGTTGTGTCGAGAACGAACGCGACTTCGACGGTCGGTTTGGCAACGGCTTGTGAGAGTGTCGAAGTGATTGGCAACGAGAGAACGGCAAGCGCGAATGCAATGCCGCCGAATTTGAATCTGTCGGTGATGCCTGAGTCCATTTCCCCCTCCAAGGGCTTGAACCCATGTTTCGCTCCCAGCGGAACCGATGGTTCCCCTGCTTCGCGACGGCTCGCGGTCGGAATTGTGTCGGGGCGGGTACGCTTTTGAGGCTGAGGGGTATTGGCTTCTCTGCTACACTTGCCGGAATCATGCATTCACCATTTCGCCATATCGAGCCGGGTTTGCCGCCGGATCGCCGCCAGTCCGACACAGCGCTCGCGATTGCGCGCGGTACGTCCAGATTCTTGAAATCGCTGGGATTTTCCTGTGTCAGCGAATTGACCCTGCCGTCAGGCCGGCGCGCCGATCTGGTGGCGATGAACGCGCGCGGCGACATCTGGATTGTCGAAATCAAATCATCGGTGGAGGATTTGCGCGCCGATCAAAAATGGCAGGACTACCGGATGCATTGCGACCGGCTGTTCTTTGCCTTCACCCAGGAGATGCCGTGCGAACTGTTTCCGGCAGATACGGGTTTGATTGTCGCCGACGCTTACGGCGCTCATCTGCACTGCGATGCGCCCGAACACCGGCTACCGGCCGCGACACGTAAATCGATGATCGTGAGTTTTGGATTGCTGGCGGCGCAGCGCATCAGCCGTCTCGTCGATCCGCAGGGACATGCGAACGATTAGAGGTTGGCTTGTGTGAATGAGGTTGCAGCGACGCTCGTCACCGGGGTCAGCGCATCCTCGAACATTGCAAAGGCAATTTCCGCCCCGCGCACGACGCCAGCCGGATCGGCCAGCGCGGCGGGATGATTTTCCAGCAGTGTGAGAAAGCTCGGCCAGAACCGCTTGCCGAAGCCATGACGCAGATACGCCGTCGCATTCATGGTGTCGGAGTCGGGATTTTCCGCCAGACGCGCCAGCATCACCCGTTCACCCATCCGGGATGCTTCAAGCACGTAAACTGCCCCAAGCATTTCCGCAGCGGTTTTGAAAGCAGGCGCCGGCAGCGGCTTGATGACGATGCCCAATGTTGCGAGATCGCGTTCAAGCGCGGGCGTGCGCACGCGCAGCGTCCAGTCCGGAATAAGCTCTTCGATTCCGCCTGCTTCCAAGGCGGCTTCGATCGGAAACAGCGCCTCGGCCTGACTACGCAGAAAGGCCTCGTAATATAGAGGAATTGCGATATCGAGCCGGGACAGAGCGATGTCGAGGCGGCTGTGTGACGTTCGTGTGGCTTCGCGGATCATGTCCCAGATGGCGGCGGCCATGACAGTTTCGCCCCTTGATTGAGAACTTACATCACCACGATTTCGCGGGAGGGAACGAGAGGCTCAAGCAGAGTTGTGACATAGTTGCGCGTGAGCTGGACAGGATAGGCTTCGCGCCGGCGGATCGTGACACGAGGCGCGCGCAATTTCGAAGCCTGAGGCCAGTCGATCCGGTAATCCTCAACCAGACCAAACTGTTTGGTGGCTTCGAGACGGGACGAGATTTCCATATGTCGCGCTTTTCGCATCTGCTCCGCGGCGGGGCCGCTCCCTGTGACAGTCCTGCGTCGATAACGCAGTGCCGCACACAAAGGTTCCCCGCCGGAACAGCCGCTCAGCGCGGGGCGCGCTTGGCCAGGATGCGCTGCAGGGTCCGGCGATGCATGTTCAGGCGGCGCGCGGTTTCCGAAACGTTGCGATTGCACATCTCATAGATGCGCTGGATGTGTTCCCAGCGGACGCGGTCCGCCGACATCGGATTCTGCGGAAGCTGCGACTTGTCGTTGCCGCTCGCGAGCAGGGCGGCGACCACGTCGTCGGCATCGGCCGGCTTCGAGAGATAGTCGACCGCGCCCATCTTCACCGCGGTGACAGCGGTGGCGATATTTCCGTAGCCGGTCAGCACGATGGCGCGTGCATCAGGCCGCTGCCGCTTCAGCGCCGACACCACATCGAGACCGTTGCCATCGCCGAGCCGCAGATCGACCACTGCGAAAGCGGGCGGTGTCTGGTCGATGTGATGGAGGCCGTCGGACACATTGTCGCAGGTGCTCACAGCGAAGCCGCGAGTCTCCATTGCCCGCGCCAGCCGCTCGAGAAACGCCTTGTCATCCTCGACAATTAGCAAGGAACGGTCGGCAATTTCGGTCAAATCGGCAGTTGCGGTCACGGTTTTGCGCCTCCTGAGGTGTCTTATGATGTGTCTTTTAGATATGGCGCGTCAATCGGGCGATGCCAAGGCCGATGCAGCTTTGCCAACTCAAAACGGCGTGGGCCGTTTGGTTAAGATAGCGTCGCCGATGGAACTTCCTCGGTTTCGAAGCTGCTGCGTGGCCAGACGATTGTGACAATCGCGCCATGAGCGGGGAAGGTCCGGTTGGTGAAAGACACCCGTGCGCCGGTCCGCTCCAGCAGGGTACGGGCGATGAAAACGCCAAGCCCAAGTCCGTTTCGCTCGCCTCCCGTGTCACCGGCGCGCCGCCGCGTCAGGTAGGGTTCGCCGATCCGCTTGAGAATGTCCGGTGGAATCCCCGGCCCGTCGTCGGATATGACGATCTCAACCGTCTGCGCATTCCACCATGCATTCACCTCGACACGCTCGCGCGCAAAATCGACGGCGTTCTCCAGAATGTTGCCGACGCCGTACAGGATCGCAGGATTGCGCATGCCGACGGGTTCGGCGTCCTGCGCCAGCGCGATACGCACCTTGATGGCGATGCCGAAGTCGCGATGCGGGGCGACCGTCTCCTCGATCAGCGTTGACAGCGGCATGCGGTCGAACGGCGCGCCCTGCGACGACAGTTGCGTGATCTTGGCGAGAATTTCGCGGCAGCGCTGCGCCTGTTCGCGCAGCGTCTTCAGGTCGCCGCGGGCGTGCTCGTCGAGACCGTTGGTCTGAATGGCCTGCTCCAGCTCACGTGAAATCAGGAAGATGGTGGAGAGCGGCGTTCCCAGTTCATGCGCGGCGGCGGCGGCGAGGCCATCGATCTGCGTCAGATGCTGCTCCCGCGTCAGCACGAGTTCGGTGGCGGCCAGCGCGTCGGAGAGCTTACGGGCTTCCTCCGTCACCTGAAATGCGTAGAGGCTGGTGACACCGATCGCCAGCACGATAGAGATCCAGACGGCGATCATGTAGGTGCGCGGCAGCACGAGAGGCTCTTCGCCGTTCCACGGCAGCGGCAGATGGAAGAACCCCAGCGCTGTGGCGCAGGCGGCTGCAAAGACGCCAAGCGCGATCGTGATTCGTGTCGGCAGTGCGGTTGCCGAGATCAGGACCGGCGCGAGGAAAAGAAATGAAAACGGATTTTGCAGACCTCCCGTCAGGAACAGCAGAGCGGCAAGCTCGGCGATGTTGATCGCGAGGAGGGCGGCGGCATAACGGGGCGCCAGGCGGTGGACCGGGTTAAACCGTATCTGCAGCGCCAGATTAAGAAGCGACGACAGCCCGATGATGACCACGCATGGGATCACCGGGACCTCGAAATCAAGCCCCTCCGAGACGATGAAAATCGTCGCCAACTGCCCGAGCGCAGCCAGCCAGCGCAGCCGAAGGATGGTGTCGAGACGCACATAACGGCGCGGGTGGCGGAAATCGGAGGTCGCAATGTCGCTCATATCGTATCTTTAGCGTCCGGCGACGCCGATCACAAACCGGCCCTGCGTATCCGGCTCTTGCGGATAGCGCCCTGTTGGCTCAATGAACGCATGATATGACCGTGCAGCTCTCGCCTTCCCGTGCCACGTCGCATTCCGGTCCGGCATCGCCCGACGCGGCGATCGAGCTTGAGCGGCTGGTAAAGGTCTATAAGACCACCCGCGCCGTCGATGACATCACCTTCACGATTCCGCGCGGTTCTGTGACGGGGCTGCTCGGCGGCAACGGCGCCGGCAAGACCACGACCATTTCGATGATCATGGGGCTGGTGTCGCCGACCTCGGGCCGCGTCAGCGTGCTCGGTTGCGCCATGCCCGAGCAAAGCGCCGAGGTTCTCGGCCGGATGAATTTCGAGAGTCCGTACGTCGATATGCCTGGCCGCCTCACCGTGCGGCAGAATCTCACCGTATTCGGCCGGCTTTACGGCGTGACGCATCTGAAGGACCGGATCCTTTCGCTCGCCGCCGATCTCGATCTCGGCGAATTTCTCGACCGCCCGAGCGGAAAGCTTTCCGCAGGCCAGAAGACACGCGTGGCGCTGGCGAAGGCCCTGATCAACGAGCCGGAACTTCTGCTGCTGGACGAGCCGACCGCGTCGCTCGATCCGGACACCGCAGACTGGATCCGGAGCCATCTTGAAACCTACCGCAAGCAGCGTGGAGCGACGATCCTGCTGGCATCGCATAACATGCTTGAGGTCGAGCGGCTGTGCGACCGGGTTATCATCATGAAGCGCGGGCGTATCGAAGACGATGACAGTCCGTCCGCCATTCTGGCGCGCTACAACCGCACAACGCTGGAAGAAGTGTTTCTCGATGTGGCGCGCGGCCGCGTGCAGCAGGCTGCGTCATGAGCAGCATGGAGCTTCGCCGCGGCAATCGGAAGATGATCGCTCCGCATCGCATCGGCGCGATGATCCTGCGTCACTGGTATCTTCTCACGTCGTCATGGCCGCGGCTGCTCGAACTTATTTACTGGCCGGTGCTGCAATTGATTACGTGGGGCTTTTCGCAAGCTTATATCTCGCAGAACGCAGGCTTCTTTGCCAAGGCCGGTGGCACTTTCATCGGCGCGGTGATCCTGTGGGATATTCTGTTTCGCGGACAGCTCGGCTTCTCTATGTCGTTCCTCGAAGAGATGTGGTCCAAGAATCTCGGCAATCTGCTGATGAGCCCACTCAAGGTCAGCGAGTATCTGATCTCGCTGATGGTGATGAGCGTGGTGCGGCTGGCTGTCGGAGTCATTCCGATGACGATACTTGCCATCGCTTTCTTCGGGTTCAACCTGTTCGGATTTGGCTTCGCCCTGGTGGCATTCTTCTGCAACCTGATCTTCACGAGCTGGTCGTTCGGTCTGATCTCGTCGGGGCTGGTGCTGCGCAATGGCATGGGCGCAGAGGGTCTGGCGTGGACGCTGATGTTCGCGCTGCTGCCGCTGTCATGCGTGTACTACCCGGTCTCGGTCCTGCCGGACTGGCTTCAGGTGGTGGCGTGGATGCTGCCGCCGACCTACGTTTTTGAGGGGATGCGGGCGCTGCTGATCGACCATGTCTTTCGGGCCGATCTGATGATCGAGGCGCTGGCGATCAATGTGGCTTTATTCGCCATATCGACTGTTGCCTTCTTGCTGTTGCTGAAAAGCGCCCGAAAGAACGGTTCCCTGGTCCAGAGCGGTGAATAACCACCGCCAGCGGCCTCCGCCCGTTAATTAATCATCTGATCTGTAAAATGGGCGGATTGACGCTTTGTCGCAGGCCCGACAGTATGTTGCGCCGCGAAACTAGTGATCCGGTTCTGACATTCGTATCATTTCCCGGCCGACACCTTTTACGAATGTCAGAACCAAAGGATCACTAGAATCACAACGCTAGTGTCCTTTCGTATCCGACGTTCGTTCGGAAGGTGCTGCAGAGTGAGGGCGAACGTCGGATACGGGACACTAGGATCGAGGAATCATTATGCCGATAGGCGAATTTGGCAGGCCGCCTAGCTTGCCGTCCGAGGTCAGCCCTGCGCTGACCACGCCCATGTACTGGATGTACGAGATGGGTCAGGCCTCGCTCAATCCGGCGCGGGCGATGACCGACATGATGAAGCTGTGGTTCGAGAACCCCTTCAACCCATTGTCCAGCACCGAGTTCGGAAAATCCATCGCCGCCGGCTGCGAGCTGTTCGAGCGCACCACCCGCCGTTACGGCAAGCCTGAATGGGGTCTGCACGATACCGAAGTTAACGGCATGCGGGTTCCGGTCGAGATCAAAACGGTCTGGGAAAAACCGTTCTGCCGGCTGCTGCATTTCGAGCGCAAGCTCACCCAGCCGCTGCGTTCACCGCATCCGCGCGTGCTGATCGTGGCGCCGATGTCGGGACATTACGCGACGCTGTTGCGCGGGACGGTCGAAGCCTTCCTGCCGGGACATGACGTCTACATCACTGACTGGGCTGACGCGCGCATGGTGCCGGTGGCACAGGGCCGTTTCGATCTCGACGACTATGTCGACTATGTCATCGAGATGATCCACGCGCTGAAGGGCGACGTGCACGTTGTCGCTGTGTGCCAGCCATCCGTGCCTGTATTGGCTGCGGTGTCCATCATGGAAGCCGAGAAGGATCCCTACTTTCCGACCTCAATGACGCTGATGGGCGGGCCGATCGACACACGCCGCAATCCGACCGGCGTCAACGATCTCGCCGAGCAAAAGGGCATTGAATGGTTCCGCAACAACGTCATCACCAAGGTGCCGTTCCCGCAGCCGGGATTCATGCGCGACGTTTATCCGGGCTTTCTTCAGCTCACCGGCTTTGTGAGCATGAACCTCGACCGCCACGTCGATGCGCACAAGCGGCTGTTCAGCAATCTCGTCAAAGGCGACGGTGACCTCGTCGACAAGCATGTCGAATTCTATGACGAGTATCTGGCGGTGATGGATCTCACCGCCGAATTCTATTTGCAGACGGTCGATCTGGTGTTCGTGAAACACGCTTTGCCGAAGGGCGAGATGAAGCATCGCGGCAAGCCGGTCGATCCGTCGAAGATTCAGCGCGTCGCGCTGATGACGGTCGAGGGCGAGAACGACGACATCTCCGGTTTGGGGCAGACTGAAGCAACCCACGGGCTTTGCAGTTCGATTCCGGATGCGCGGCGGGTACATTATGTCCAGAAAGGCGTCGGCCATTACGGCGTCTTCAACGGCTCCCGCTTCAAGTCGGAAATCGTGCCTCGAATCTCCGATTTCATGCGTTCGGCGGCCCATACCAAGCTGTCGCTGGCGGCCGCCGAATAGACTTTTTCGGGCGTTTGGGGTCGAAAAAGCCCGTTTTATGGGGGATTCCGGGGCTTTGCGTTCCCGGATCTGCGGCAATACCCGTAACTATCTGGATTCGCATCCGTTTTGGCCCTCTCCAATTACGGCAGAGGAGTGAATTTCGCGTGCCGTTTCCGGCTGCGATTTTCGCTTAGGAATGAATCATCATTTCATGTTTCATCCCCCCGGATGTAGGAGGCTAACTCCATAAAACTACGATATATTGGGCAAATGATTTGTTTTTGCGCCGATGAATTTCACTGGCGGCGGATATGGCAGAATCCCGGCGAATTCCTGCTGTCCGGACCTGCTGACATGGCCTTTCGCGCTCTCCTTTATCGACGCCCGACCGAACCGCGCACGCTCGCGGTCAAAATTGGCTCATCGACTTATACGATTCAGCTCAGGCGACATCGCCGCGCGCGCCGATACACACTGCGCATTCATCCGAGCCGACGCGAAGCCATTCTCACCATGCCTCCGCGCGGAAATCTGTATGAAGCCAAGGACTTCGCGCAGCGTCACGGCGCCTGGATCGCGGCACGTCTCGGTGGTTTGCCGAAAGCTGCGCCATTCTCACCCGGCACATCGGTGCCGTTGCGCGGTGTTCCGCATCGAATCGTGCATCGCGCCGGCGTGCGTGGAACCGTGTGGCCCGAAATGCGCGACAGCGGCGACAAAATTCTGTGCGTCGCAGGTGATTCTGAATTCATTGATCGCCGCGTCCACGATTTTCTCAAGCGCGAAGCCCGACGCGCACTGACAGAAGCTTCGCATCGCTATGCCGAGGAGCTTGGTGTCAAGGTGAAGCGGATCACGATCCGCGATCAGTCGAGTCGTTGGGGATCATGCACCTCTGCAGGTGCGCTGTCGTTCTCGTGGCGGCTTATTCTCGCGCCGCCTTATGTGCTGGATTACCTTGCGGCACATGAAGTTGCGCATCTCGTCGAGATGAACCACTCGCCGCGGTTCTGGAAGGTCGTGGCAAAGATTTGTCCGGCGACCGAACGCGCCAAGCGATGGCTCGACACCCACGGCAACGATCTGCATCGCTACGGCATCGAAGAATAGCATCTGATTTCGCAGATGAGACGCGCGTGTGATTCAGTAAAGCTGAATCACACTTCAGTTTGCGCGATCAGCGCCGTCCGCCGAAAACTCGATCGATCAGCCAGCCATCGAGACCCGCTGCCGCTTCCGGACGCGCAGATGTCTGCGTGACCGGTGGACGGGTTTGTTGCTGCGGCGGATATGCCGCAGGCGCGTTCGGATAATCCTGATTGTTCGACGACTGCGGATAGGGTTGCGCGGGGTAGGGCTCGCGCGCAGGCGCCCGCGAATTTCCGGGAAACAGATTCGAGAGGAAGCCGCCCGGTGATTGCGTTGAGCCTGGCAGCGGAGCAGGCGCGACGTTCTGGTGCGCGGCCCTCATAAAGCGGGTCCAGACCTCGACAGGCAATCCGCCGCCGGTTGCTTTTCTGGTCGGCGAGTTGTCGTCGTTGCCGAGCCAGATGCCGGTAACGAGGTTGGCGGTATAGCCGATGAACCAGGCGTCCCGGAAATCCTGGCTGGTGCCGGTCTTGCCCGCAGCCGACCAGCCCGGAATGTCTGCCTTCTTTGCCGTGCCGGTGACCAGCGTCTCGTGCATCATGACATTCATCATGCCCACCGCGTTGGCATCGATCACCCGTGTCGGAGCATCGTTGCGGCGTGCATAGAGCACCTTGCCCTCGGGGGTGCGGACTCGGTTGACCACATGCGGCGATGCGCTGAATCCGCCATTGGCGAACGGAGCGTAAGCGCCCACCAACTCGTTGAGCGAAACCTCCGACGTGCCGAGCGAGATCGTCGCGTTGGGCTCGAGCTTTGATGCGATACCGAGACGATGTGCGGTGCGCACCACATTGGCCGGGCCGACTTCGAGCCCGAGCCGGACAGCAACGGTGTTCAGGGACATCGAGAGCGCCTGGGTCAGCGTCACCGGGCCGAAATACTCGCGGCTGTAGTTCTCCGGCCGCCAGCCCTTGACGTCGAGCGGCGCATCCTGGCGCACCGTGTCAGGTGTCATGCCGCCCTCGACGGCGGTGAGATAGACGAACGGCTTGAAGGCCGAGCCCGGCTGGCGTTTTGCGGTGACTGCGCGGTTGAACTGGCTTTCGGCGTAGTTGCGCCCGCCGACCATGGCGCGCACCGCGCCGCTCGGCGTCATCGCCACCAGCGCGCCCTGGGTGACATTGAACTTCACGCTCTTGGTGGCAAGTTCGTCGATGATCGCGGCTTCCGCGACGCTTTGCAGCTTCGGATCGATCGATGTTTCCACCACGATGTTCTGGTCGATCTGGCCGACAAGATCGTCGAGCACTTCGCCGATCCAGTCGGCGACATAGTTGATGGTTCCGGCACCTACCGGTTTAACCGCGTAAGATGGTTTCTCGATCGCCGCCTTGGCCTGTGCCTCGGTGATGAAATTGGTATCGGCCATCGCGCTGAGCACGATCTGCGCGCGCTTCTCTGCGCCGTCCGGGTTGCGGTTGGGCGCCAGCCGCGACGGCGACTTGACGAGACCTGCCAGCATCGCGGCTTCCGACAGCGAAACGTTCTTCGCGGATTTGCCGAAATACTTCTGTGCCGCCGCTTCGACACCATAAGCGCCGGAGCCGAAATAGACCCGATTGAGATAGAGCTCGAGAATTTCGTTCTTCGAGTACTTCCGCTCCAGCCACAGCGCGAGTTCGACCTCCTGCAGCTTGCGCTGCATGGTTCGCTCCTGCGTCAGGAACAGGTTCTTGGCAAGCTGCTGGCTCAGGGTCGAGCCGCCCTGCGAAACGCCGCGATGCAGAAGATTGGTGACGGCGGCGCGGATGATTCCGGTCGGATCGATACCGAAATGCGAATAGAAACGGCGGTCTTCGATGGCAATGAACGCCTTCGGCAGATAAGGCGGCAGATCCTTCAACGAGACATTGGCCCCCGGCATTTCGCCGCGGGTGGCGATCACGCTGCCATCCATGCCGGTGATCTGGATGGTGGGCGGACGCTTGGGAATCTCCAGCGACTGGATCGCAGGCAGATGTGCGCCGACCCAGATGATGACACCAGCGCCGGCGATGATTGCCCACAGACCTAGTACTGCACCCCAATAAACAAGACGGCCGAGGCCGGACCGCGAGCGGCCACGTGCCCTGGACTTGCTTTCTTTCCGCTCGGCAGCGCGGGTCTTGCGCAAACGTTCGCGCGGCATGTCGTCTTCGTCGTCGTCGAGGGGGCGGCTTTTGGCTGCACGGCGCTTTGGCGGAGCGTCGTCGTCATCCCGCCCGCCGATGCGGTCGCGCGGATTGAGGCGGACGCTATCGAGCGACGCGGCACCGTCGAACTTTGGCTCCTTGCGACCGCTCTGCCTTTTACGTCCCAACGCCATTCAAACCCGTGCCGGTATGCCGGTTACATAAGGCGTGCAGGCTAGCGATGGCGGTTTAAAGGCGCGTTACGCAAAGGTTAACGAGGGATTAGATGTTCCGCCGCGGGCATGGCAGAAATGCCGGTCCGGAGTTGCCTTGACCTGGCTTGGCGGATCGACAGAGTCTGTCGGAAAATTTCATGCATAAAGGTAACGACGATGACCGGCCATATCGACCCCACCAAGGACGTGTTTGCGGCGTTTCGTGAGAATGATCGTCCCGGCCCGATCCACATGCTGAATCTGGTGCGGCTGCATGCGCAGGCGAAATATTCCGACGGGCGCAAGGCGACCGGTGCGGAAGCCTATGCCAGTTACGGCCGCGAGAGTGGGCCGGTGTTCACGCGGCTCGGCGGCCGGATCGTCTGGCAGGGCAAGTTCGAACTGATGCTGATCGGTCCTTCGTCGGAGCGATGGGATCACTGCTTCATCGCCGAGTATCCGAGCGTCGCCGCATTCGTGGAAATGATCCGCGACCCGGCTTACCGCGAAGCGGTCAAGCATCGTCAGGCTGCGGTCGAGGACTCGCGGCTGATCCGCACCGCCCCGATGCAGGTCGGCAAAACCTTCGGCGAAATCCCCGAGTGATGCGAGCTACGTCCCGGCTCAGGCCGCGGCGCGCGCCAACCAGAGCAGGACAAGCGCGACCGCAGCGGGAAGCGCCTGCACCATGATGATCCGCTTGCTGACCGAATAGCCGCCGTAAAGCCCGGCCACGATCACGCACAGCAGGAAGAACACCTGGATCTGGAAGCCGAACGCCAGGTTCGGGTGGAGCAGACCCCAGATCAGACCGGCAGCCAGGAAGCCGTTATAAAGTCCCTGATTGGCGGCGAGCACCGCGGAGGCTTGCGCCTTCTCGATCGTGTTGCCGAATATCGCGAGGCCCTTCGGCTTGGTCCAAAGAAACATCTCCAGCACCAGGAAATAGATGTGCAACGCCGCGACCAGTGCGACGAGAACATTGGCAATCAAATTCATGGCAATTCCCCCTGTACGAGTGGAACCTAGCAGCAAGCGCGGCGATTGCCGAGACCTCGACGTTGTCGGAAAACGGAAAGACTTCCCGCGTCACTGCGGCCAGGATGGCCGAAACGCGTGATGACGGACACCGGACATGACCGCAAAACAACCTCGGCGATTCCACCTCGATCGGCTTGAGACGCCGATCGGCACCGCTTTGCTCGTCACCGACGATCAGGGCTTCCTGCGCGCACTCGACTGGAGTGATTACGAGACACGGCTGCATCGCCTGCTGCGGCGGCAGTACGGCGACTATGCCTTGGAGAAGGCGCCGGCTCCCAAAATCATCACGGCAGCACTGACAAGCTATTTTGCCGGAGACCTTGGCGAGCTGAAAAAGATCAAATGGAAAACCAACGGCACGCCATTCCAGCGCAAGGTTTGGACGGAGCTGCAAAAAATCCGTGCGGGTAAAACATCGAGTTACGGTGCATTCGCCGTTCGCTTGAACGTCCCCAAAGCCGCCCGCGCGGTCGGTCTCGCCAACGGTTCGAATCCGGTCAGTGTCGTCGTGCCGTGTCACCGGCTGATCGGCGCCGACGGCTCGCTGACCGGCTATGGCGGCGGGCTCGCGCGCAAGGAATGGCTGCTCGCCCATGAAGGCGCGGCGCTCGGCAAGCGAGCACGCAGTTAAGCGGCGGGTTTTTCCGCGGCGTCGCCATTGGCGAGCAGATGGATCAGGGCGCGCTTGATGGCGGCCTGTCGCGTCGGCGCAGTAATCTGCGCGCCGAGCAGGTCCGTGACATAGAACACGTCGCGTGCGCGCTCGCCGAAGGTGGCGACGTGCGCCGATGCGATGTTGAGGTTCAGTTTCGAAATCGCGGTGGTGAGCTGGAACAGCAGACCCGGACGATCGAGCCCGGACACCTCGATCACGGTGTAGCGATCCGACCACTGATTGTTGATGCTGACTTCCGGCTCGACGCTGAATGGCTTGAGCCGCGTCTTGGAGGCCGTGCGGCGCGCCATCATGTCCGGCAGGCGCAGCTTGCCCTCCAGTACCTGTTCGATGGTGTCGCCGATGCGGGTTGCGCGCCGTCCTTCGTCGTCGTCGCGATCGTATTCGCGGGTAATCGCGATGGTATCGAGCGCGATGCCGTCGGTGGTGGTGTAGATCTGCGCGTCGACGATGTTGGCTCCGGCGGAAGCACAGGCGCCCGCGATGATCGACAGCAGCCAGGGATGATCGGGCGCCATGATCGTCAGTTCGGTAACGCCGCGTCCCTCATCGAAGCCGACATTGACCGCGAGCTTGTGGCCGCCGGCCTCGCTGGCCTTGACGAAGCGCGCGTGGCGAATCTTGCGCGGCAGTTCCACCTTCAGCCAGTAGGCAGGATAGTGCCGTGAGATATAGGCCTCGAGTTCGGCGGTAGGCCATTCGGTGAAGGTTGCACGGAATTCCGCCTGCGCCGCGTCGATGCGCTGGGCCCGATTGACCTCGGAGAAGCCGCCGGTCAGCACCGGTTCTGTTTCATAATACAGCGTGCGGATGAGCTGCGCTTTCCAGCCGTTCCAGACGCCGGGGCCGACGCCGCGAATGTCGGCCGTGGTCAGGATGGTCAGCAGCTTCATCTGCTCGACCGACTGAACGACCGCTGCGAAGTTCTCGATGGTCTTGCGGTCCGACAGGTCGCGCGATTGCGCCACCGTGGACATGGTGAGGTGTTCCTCGATCAGCCACGCGATCAGCTCGGTGTCGGCTGCATTGAATCCAAAGCGCGGGCAAAGCCGCCGCGCGACCTTGGCGCCCGCGATGGAGTGATCCTCGGGACGGCCTTTGGCGATGTCGTGCAGGAACACCGCCATGTAGATCACGGCGCGATGCTCGGGATGGATTTTCCGCATCAGGTCGCTGGCGACCACGAATTCATCGTTCCCGCCGCGCTCGATGTCCTGAAGGATGCCGATACAGCGCAGCAAATGCTCATCGACCGTGTAGTGATGATACATGTTGAACTGCATCATCGACACGATCCGGCCGAACGCTCGGATGAAGCGGCCGAGCACGCCGGCCTCGTTCATCCGCCGCAGCACCGTTTCCGCGTCGTTCGACGTCAGAATTTCCATGAACAGTTTGTTGGCTTCGGGATTCTCACGCAGCTTCGGCGTGATCAACCCGAGCGAGCGCGTTGCCGCGCGCATGGCGTCGGGGTGAAACGCCAGATTGTTTTTCTGTGCGAGCCGGAAAATGCGGATCAGGTTGACCGGATCGGTCTTGAACACGTCGGGCGCGGCAAGATTGATGCGGTTGTTGTCGATGACGAAATCTTCGCCGCCCGGAACGCGGCCGCGTTTGCGGCCGGGCCGAAGCCTGGCCATCATCCGGCTCAGCACCGGCGCGGGCTTGGCTTCCTGATCTTCCAGCTTGGCGCACAGGATCGCGGTGAGATCGCCGACTTCCTTGGCGATCAGGAAGTAATGCTTCATGAAGCGCTCGACGTCCTGCATGCCGGGATGCGAGGTGTAGCCGAGCCGCTGCGCGATCTCGCGCTGCATCTCGAACGACAGCCGCTCTTCAGGACGGCCGGTGAAGAAATGCATGTTGCAGCGGACCGACCAGAGAAAGTCCTCGCAGCGGCGGAACGTGCGGTATTCCTGCGGATCGAACACGCCACGTTGGACGAGATCTTCGGTATTGCTGACGCGGTAGACGTATTTAGCGATCCAGAACAGGGTGTGCAGATCGCGCAGACCGCCCTTGCCGTCCTTGACGTTGGGCTCAACCAGATAACGTGACTGGCCTGCGCGCCGGTGCCGCTCTTCACGTTCCGCAAGCTTCGCGGCGACGAATTCAGTCGCCGTCCCCTGTACGACTTCCTTGTCGAAACGGGTGACGAGTTCGTCGTAGAGCGCTGTGTCGCCGGTGAGGAATCTCGTTTCCAGCACCGAGGTGCGGATCGTCATGTCGCCCCGCGCCTGCCGGATCGATTCGTCGATGGAGCGGGTGGCGTGACCGACCTTCAGTCCCATGTCCCACAGGCAGTAAAGGATCGCTTCCGCGACCTGCTCGCCCCAGGCGGTCTGCTTGTAGGGAAGGATGAACAGGAGGTCGATGTCGGACTCAGGCGCCATCAGGCCGCGGCCATAACCGCCGGTGGCGATGACGGCCATGCGTTCGGAGTCTGACGGTGTCGGCGAATGATAAAGATGTCTGGTCGCGGCGTTGAAAAGAATGCGGATGATCTCGTCCTGAACGAAGCAAAGCCGCTCGGCACATCGCCGCCCGTGTCGATCCTTTAGCAGTTCTGTCTGCGCGACCTCGCGGGCCTGCGCGAGCTCGCTTTTCAGCAGTTGCGTAATGGCTGCCCGAAGCAGGTCGTCTTTTCCGGCGTGTTGCTGCGCGAGCGCGTCGATTTCGCCTGCGATGCGTGCGCTGTCGAATATCACGTCGTCGTCCGGGAGGGGGGCCGTCACGCTGTCCATTCCATTCGGATAACGGACGGCGGCAACGGTGTCACCAGCGGATTGCGGCAAGACGAGCCGTCCGTTCTGATTTTCCTGCCTTTGGGGGAAGGCAGTTCTCCTGCGGGTTGCATTTACGGAGTTATTTTCTCGTTGACGTTGTCGTTTAACTTATTGAAAAATATCATGATTTTTTCGTATTGGGCAAGCGGTCGTATGCACCGGAAGTCCCAAATCACCCGCTAATCGATCCAGATGGAGACGACGATGTTCCGACCAACCCGACGCGCTGTTGCTGCCTGGATCGCAGGCGCTGTGTTCGCTCCGGTTGCAGCCCTTGCAGCCGACGCGCCAAAGCAGATCGCGATCGACTGGGCGACCTACAACCCGGTGTCGATCATCCTGAAAGAGAAGGGTCTGCTCGAAAAGGAATTCGAGAAGGACGGGATCAAGATCGTCTGGGTGCAGTCGGCGGGCTCCAACAAGGCGCTCGAATTCCTCAATGCCGGTTCGATCGATTTCGGTTCGACGGCCGGTTCGGCCGCCCTGGTCGCGAAGATCAACGGCAATCCGATCAAGTCGGTCTATGTTTACTCGCGTCCCGAATGGACCGCGCTGGTGACGGGCAAGGACTCTAGGATTGCGAAGGTCGCCGATCTGAAAGGCAAGCGCGTTGCGGTGACGCGCGGCACCGATCCGCACATTTTCCTTGTGCGGGCGCTGCTCGACGCCGGCCTGACCGACAAGGACATTACACCTGTTCTGCTGCAGCACGCCGACGGCAAGGCCGCGCTTATCCGCGGCGACGTCGATGCGTGGGCGGGGCTCGATCCGATGATGGCGCAGGCTGAAATCGAGGACGGCGCAAAGCTGTTCTTCCGCAAGCCCGAGGCCAATACCTGGGGCATTCTCAATGTCCGCGAACAGTTCCTGAAGGACAATCCGAAGATCGTTCAGCGCGTGCTCGCAGTCTATGAGGAGGCGCGCAAGTATTCGCTGGCCAATTACGATGAACTGAAAAAGGGCTTCATCGCCGTCACCAAGCTGCCGGAAACTGTGGTCGACAAGCAGCTCAAGGAACGCACCGAGCTGACGCATAACCGGATCGGCGCGCCGCAGCGCGAGTCCATTCTGGCCGCGGGTCTTGCCCTTCAGCAGGCCGGCGTGATCCAGCCGGGCGTCGACGTGAAGGCGACGGTGGATGCGCTGATTGACGATCAGGTGCCGCTGCCGACGAACTGACGAGGCCGCAGATGGCACGTTAACAGGCCCGCATGCCGCAAGCCTGCGGGCCTTCGCGCTGAGTACTCTTGCAATCGGTTGCGATAAGCGGTTTCTGCTATGACCATGACACTCGACACGCCAGCGCCGGACGTCATCGCGAAGGAGGCGGGATCGCGCCCGGCCGGCCGCCTGCGCCGCGTTGCGCGTCCTGCAATCGGCTTGCTGCTGCCGCTCGGCCTGGCGCTGGCGTGGGAGCTTGCCGTGCGGTTCGGTTATTCCAACGGTCGGCTGGTGCCTCCGCCAAGCCGCATCTGGCAGACGCTGGTTGAACTTTCTGCCAGCGGCGAATTGAGCCGGCACATTATCGCGACACTAAGCCGCGTCGGTGCAGGTTTCGGTCTCGGCATCGCGGCAGGAACAATTCTTGGCGCGATCTGCGGCTACTGGACGCTGGCGCGGCGTCTGCTCGATCCGACCTTTCAGGCCTTGCGCGCGATCCCGTCGATTGCCTGGGTGCCGCTGTTTATCCTGTGGCTCGGGATTTTCGAAACCTCCAAGGTGGCGCTGATCGCGGTCGGCGTTTTCTTTCCGATCTATCTCGGCGTGATGGGCGCAATCCTTGCCGTGGACCGCAAGATCGTCGAGGTCGGCCGCATTTTCCGCCTCAGCGGCTTTGCGATGATCCGGCGCATCATGCTGCCCGCAGTGCTGCCGGCTTACATCGTATCGCTGCGCTCCGGTCTCGGTCTTGGCTGGATGTTCGTGGTGGCCGCTGAATTCATGGGCGCGTCGGAGGGCCTCGGCTATCTGCTCACGGACGGCCAGCAACTCGGCAAACCCGCGCAGATCGTCGCTGCCATCATCGTGTTCGCAGTCCTTGGCAAGACCACGGACTGGCTGATCCAGCTGGCGGCGGCGCCATTCCTGCGCTGGCAGGATTCCTTCAGCGCGCATGCAGGAGGAGCGTGATGCTTGCTCTTGATCATGTCGGCAAGACTTATCCGAACGGCGTCCATGCGCTGGAGAATTTTTCCGCACGCATCAAGCCAGGCGAGATCGTCGCGATTATCGGCGGATCGGGCTGCGGGAAATCCACCCTGCTGCGAGCCATATCTGGGCTCGACCGCGCGACGACCGGGTCGGTTACGCTCGATGCCATCTCGATCACCGCGCCCCACGAAAAGATCGGCATCATCTTTCAGGAGCCGCGGCTGCTGCCGTGGCTCAGCGTCGCCGAGAATATCGGCTTCGGCCTAGGTCATCTGACATCCGGGGAGCGGCAACAGCGGATTGCGCGTGCTCTGGCGCGTGTCGGCCTTGCCGATAAGGCCAATGCCTGGCCGCGTGAATTGTCGGGCGGGCAGGCGCAGCGTGTCGCCATCGCGCGAGCGCTGGTGCCGTCGCCGGAGGTGCTGTTGCTGGACGAGCCGTTCTCCGCGCTCGACGCCTTCACGCGTGCCGATTTGCAGGATCATCTGCTCGATCTGTGGGCCGACACCAAGCCGACCCTCGTTCTTGTCACCCACGATGTCGATGAGGCGGTGGTGCTGGCCGACCGCGTGGTGGTCATGCGGCCATTGCCGGGACGTCTGTTCGAGGAGATCCGGGTGGACCTCTCCCGTCCGCGCGACAGGAATTCATCTGCCTTCGAGACGGTCAAGCATCAGGTGCTGGCGTCGCTGGATCGCTCGCTCAACCGAGCCATGCGTCCCGCGGACGTTTCGCTGACGGTCGGCGAGGGGATATAAAGCGGAATAAGCTGTATACGGCGTTGTTGATGCCGATGGAAACGGAGAACGAGACAATGGATTCAACCGCACTCCGCGCCATGCAGGCGCCGATCAAGGATCGCTACAAATCCGATCCCAAGGCTGCGTTCATCACATTGAAGGCGAAGGGATCGCTCGACAGCGAAGGCCTGTCCTGCAAGGTGGAGACCGGCAAGGCGGCCGCCGCGATTGCGGGGTTGCATCCGGCGACCGGTGGCTCCGGGCTTGAACTCTGTTCGGGCGACATGCTGCTCGAAGCGCTGGTGGCGTGTGCCGGTGTGACGCTGAAGTCGGTGGCGACCGCGATTGATGCGCCATTGAAGTCCGGCAACGTCACCGCTGAAGGCGATCTCGATTTTCGCGGCACCCTCGGCGTCGACAAGGAAGCGCCGGTCGGGTTTGCGGAAATTCGTCTACGGTTCGATGTCGACACTGACGCGCCGCAGGACAAGCTCGATCAGCTTCTGAAACTCACCGAGCGTTACTGCGTGGTCTACCAGACCATCAAGAACGGCCCGAAGACCGTGGTGTCGCTCAATCGTATTTAACGTGCGTTACTTCGGCAGCTTCGCCTTCAACGCATAGAGTGCGTCCAGCGCCTCGCGCGGCGACATCTCGTCGGGATGTAGCGCGCTGAGAGCCTCGGCTACCTGATCGGCGGCGCTCGGCGGCTGTGGTTCGGCGGCCGCGCGTGACGGGACTGCGAACAGCGGCAGGTCGTCGGCCAGCGCACGCGCCGTGGTGCCACGGTCCTGTGCTTCCAGTTTCGCGAGCACGGACTTCGCGCGCGCCACCACCGCAGCCGGCAGGCCGGCGAGCTTTGCGACCTGAATGCCGTAAGAACGATCCGCCGATCCCGGCAGCACCTCGTGCAGGAACACCACGTCGCCCTGCCATTCCTTGACGCGCACTGTGGCGTTGAACAATCGCGGCAGGTTGGCCGAGAGTGCTGTCAGTTCATGATAATGCGTTGCGAACAGCGCGCGGCATCGATTGCTCTCATGCAAATGTTCGATCGAGGCCCACGCAATCGAGAGCCCGTCGAAGGTCGAGGTGCCGCGGCCGATCTCGTCCAGGATCACCAGCGCCCGCTCGCCCGCCTGATTGAGGATCGCTGCGGTTTCCACCATCTCGACCATGAAGGTTGAGCGGCCGCGCGCGAGATCATCCGCTGCGCCGACGCGGGAGAAGAGCCGGTCGACGATGCCGATATGAGCAAGCTTGGCGGGTACGAAGCTGCCGATCTGCGCCATCAGCGCGATCAGCGCATTCTGCCGCAGGAAAGTCGATTTACCGGCCATGTTCGGGCCGGTCAGAAGCCAGATCTGTCCGGAGGATTGTGACGGTCCTGGCGACAGATCGCAGGCATTGGCGATGAAAGGCTGGCCATCGCGCTTGAGCGCCTGTTCGACGACAGGATGACGACCGCCTTCGATGGAGAATTTCAGCGAGTTGTCGACCACAGGCCGCGCGTAATTCTCGTCGACCGCGAGTTTTGCCAGCGCGGACGTCACATCGAGAAGCGCAAACGCGTGTGCCGCGGCGCGCAGGTCGTCACCGGCCGCAACCGCCATCGCGCACAGCTTGTCGAATATCTCGAGTTCAAGCCCGAGGGCGCGGTCGCCGGCATTGGCGATCTTGGCCTCGACTTCGCCCAGTTCGGCTGTGGTGAAACGCACCTGTCCGGCGAGGGTCTGACGGTGGATGAAGGTCGCGTTGAGCGGCGCAGCCATCAGCTTGTCGCCGTGCTGCGCGGTGACCTCGACGAAGTAGCCAAGCACATTGTTATGCCGGATCTTCAGGCCCTTGATGCCGGTGTCCTCGGCGTAGCGCGCCTGCATCGCGGCCACCACCAGCCGCGAGGCATCACGCAGGTTACGCGTTTCATCGAGCGCGGGTTCATAGCCGGCACGCACGAAGCCGCCATCGCGTTTGAACAGCGGGAGCTCGTCAGCGAGGCCGCGCGCGAATTCCTTTGCGAGGTCGCGGGACGGGCGGCGCAGTGCGTCGATGGCAAGCGTGATGTCGCGTGGAAGTTTTTCGATCCGCGCCAACCGCTCGACGGCCTTGTCGGCCGCCAGAATTCCGTCGCGTAGCGCGGCGAGATCACGCGGCCCGCCGCGTCCGACGGACAGCCGCGCCAGTGCGCGCGAAATGTCCGGCGCCGCGCGCAGGATGCCGCGCAGATCGTCCCGTGCAGCGCTGTCGTTTGCGAATAATGCAGCGGCGTCGAGCCTGTGCGAGATGGTGGTGCTGTCAGTCAGCGGTGCGGAGAGGCGCTGCGCGAGCAGCCGCGAGCCGGCTGCGGTGACTGTGCAGTCGATGGCATCTAACAGCGACCCGCGCCGCTCGCCCGCAAGCGTCCGCGTCAGTTCGAGATTGGCGCGGGTGGCGGGATCGATCGCCATCGTCGTGCCGGCCGCCTCGCGCGCCGGGGGCGACAGCGGCAGGTGCTGGCCGACCTGCGTACGGTCCACATACGTCACCGCCGCTGCGGCGGCGGTCGCCTCAAGGCGCGACATCGCACCGAAGCCGTCCATGGTCGCGACGGCGAAATAGTCGCACAGCCGCCGCTCGGCGGTGGCGGCGTCGAACACATCGCGCGTCACCGGGGTCACGGCGGCCAGCGTGCGAAACAGCGCAGACAATTCCGGATCGGAGTACAGCGCGTCGGTGACGATCACTTCATTTGGATTGATCCGCGCCAGCGTCGCGCCAAGCTCGGCAGCGCTGCATTCGGTGACGCTGAACTCAGCCGTCGAAACATCGATCCACGCCAGTCCGATGCGGTCGCCGGCGGAAGAGGATCCGCGCGTCCGTGCAATCGCCAGCAGATAATTGTTGGTCTTGGCGTCGAGCAGTGTGTCTTCGGTCAGGGTGCCCGGCGTCACCAGCCGCACCACGTCGCGCCGCACCACGCTCTTGTTGCCGCGCTTGCGCGCTTCGGCAGGATTTTCGGTCTGCTCGCACACCGCGACGCGATGACCCAGTGCGATCAGTCTGTGCAGATAGTCATCGGAGCGCTCCACCGGCACGCCGCACATCGGGATGTCTTCGCCCATGTGCTTGCCGCGTTTGGTCAGCGTGATGCCGAGCGCGCGCGAGGCGGTCTCGGCGTCTTCGAAGAAGAGTTCATAGAAATCGCCCATCCGGTAGAACAGCAGCAGGCCCGGATTGGCGGCCTTTATTTCAAGGTACTGTTCCATCATCGGCGTCACGCGTCCGGCGGCCTCCGGGGAGGCAGTTTCGGCGTTCAGCGGTGCGGGGGGCGTGGAATGGATAGTCATGGAGCGAACACTAGCAAAGTTCTTTCGCATGGTGGAATTGCACGGGACGTTTTCCACGCCTTGAGACGGCCGGTGCATGGCCGCTCTGCCGGCCAATCAGGCTGTTCCGGTCATCGATCATTTGACGCCCCGCGCCGTGCTTCCTAAAACTCGCGGCAGCCGAGGACTTTGTCCGGACCAACTTCAGGGAGAACGACCATGCGTGATGTTTACATCTGTGATGCGGTGCGGACGCCAATCGGCCGGTTCGGCGGATCGCTGGCAAAGGTGCGTGCGGACGATCTGGCCGCGGCGCCCATCAAGGCGCTGATGGAGCGCAATCCCAAGGCCGACTGGGGTGCGCTGGATGAAGTAGCCTATGGCTGTGCCAATCAGGCCGGCGAAGACAACCGTAACGTCGCTCGCATGGCGCTGTTGCTGGCCGGATTGCCGGAGACAGTGCCTGGCATGACCGTCAACCGGCTCTGCGCGTCGGGTCTCGATGCGGTCGGCGGTATGGCGCGCGCGATCCGCGCAGGGGAGATCGATTTCGCCATCGCGGGCGGTGTCGAATCCATGACGCGTGCGCCGTTTGTCACCGGCAAGGCCAACGAGGCTTATCAGCGCGCGGTGGAGACCTACGACACCACCATTGGCTGGCGGTTCGTCAATCCGTTGATGAAGAAGATGTACGGCGTCGATTCCATGCCGGAAACCGGTGAGAACGTGGCGACCGATTACCAGATCTCACGCGCCGATCAGGACGCTTTCGCAATCCGCTCGCAGCAGCGCGCGGGCAAGGCAATCGCCGCAGGTTACTTCACCGAGGAAATTACCCCGGTAACGGTTGCCGGCGGCAAGGCCGGTCCTGTGATTGTGGACAAGGACGAACATCCGCGTCCCGAAACTACACTCGAGCAGCTTGCCAAGCTGAAGCCTGTCACGCGTCCCGACGGTACGGTGACGGCCGGAAACGCCTCGGGCGTTAATGACGGTGCGGCTGCGCTGATCCTCGCCTCGGAAGAAGCCGTGAAGAAACACGGCCTGACGCCGCGCGCAAAGCTCCTCGGTCACGCGTCGGCTGGTGTCGCGCCGCGTGTGATGGGCATGGGCCCCGTTCCGGCGGTGCGCAAGCTGCTCGAGAAGCTTGGACTCAAGATCGGTGACATCGATTTGATCGAACTCAACGAAGCGTTTGCGTCGCAGGGCATTGCGGTGCTGCGCCAACTCGGCGTCAAGGAAGATGCTGACTTCGTGAACCCGCATGGCGGCGCGATTGCGCTCGGTCATCCGCTCGGCATGAGCGGCGCACGGCTGGTACTGACTGCCGTCCATGGTCTTGAAAAGCGCGGCGGCAAGTACGCGCTGGCCACCATGTGTGTCGGCGTCGGGCAGGGCGCCGCGGCGGCCATCGAAAAACTGAACTGATCGTTCCGGATCTGATGCAAACGGGGAGCCTTCGGCTCCCCGTTTTGCTTTGGTGCGGAGCCTGCCGCATGATCGCTCGCCTGCGATTGTTGATGCAGCGGCGCCTCCCTCAATCCGATCAGCGTGCGGGCCTCGACATACGTTTTCGCGGCTATGCCCATTCCACGCCGGATTCGGCGGCAAGGTCGATCGTGCTCCGGCGGCCAATATCGTCGAAATGGTTGTCGAGGAATTTCTTGGCGGCGCGCATGCCGGCCCGGTGGAGCAATTCGAAGAAGTCGTAGTCGGTCTTCATCTTGCTGGAGGCGGCAAGGCGCGTGCCGAGACCGCCAAGATCAATCCGGTGAATGTTGAGCCGGCGGTATTGATCCTTGCCGGTCCCGCGCGGCAACCGGCCGTCGTCGATCAATTGATTGACGAAATCCATGGTGCGCAATTCGGAGATCAGCGCCGAGTTGAAGGTGATCTCATTCAGCCGGTTGATGATCTCGCCGGAGGTTCGCGGAGTCGTGGTGCGCGACACCGGGTTGATCTGCACCACCAGCACGTCTTCTGCGTCCGTCGCTTGCAAAAAGGGAAAGATCGCGGGATTGCCCATGTAGCCGCCATCCCAATACGGCACGCCGTCGATCTCGACCGCGCGGAACATGAAAGGCAGTGCGGCGGACGCCATTACCACGTCAGCGGTGATCTTCTCGTTCGCGAAAATGCGCAGGCGGCCCGTATGAACGTTGGTCGCCGAGATGTAGAGCGCGAGATCCGTGTTGGCGCGCAGCGCGTCGAAATCGACGAAACGTTCGATGAGCTGACTGAGCGGATTGATATTGAGCGGATTTAGTTCGTACGGCGAGAAGTAATGAGCCATCGCCTCGAACCAGTTCTGCAGCGGTGTGGCTGCAAACGGCATCAATGAAAACATCCGGTCGGTCATCGCGCGCTGGACCGGAGGAAGATCGCCGCCGGTACTGGTCGCGCGCCAGAATTCGGCGAGGCGCTTGCGTGCCTCTTCGGGGCCGCCACGGGTGAGACCGTCCGCAACCATCACCGCATTCAGGGCGCCCGCAGACGCACCGGAAATCCCGGTAATTTCCAGTCGCCCGTCGGCAAGAAACTGATCCAGCACGCCCCAGGTAAACGCGCCATGCGATCCCCCGCCCTGAAGCGCCAGATTGATCTTCTTGGCGGCGCTCGCCTTGCGCACGCCGGAGAAGTTCCAAGGAGTCAGGTTGTCGAGATAGGTCTTGAGAGTGGTCGCCATGAGCTCTTTCTCTCTGAAATGGTTCAATTATTGGGTTCCCTGGAGACCCGCGAAGTTCCTTTGTATGCCGATGATTTGGGGCTTTTATGATGCAATGCAATAAAAATGATGCATTGCAAAATGTTGGGTCAACTTATGCCGCTAAAATTATGAGCGGAATCACCCTAACCGCACTACATATTGGGCGAATGAAACAAGCGAAGCCCGTTTTCCCTGACCCAAACCATGACCACGGCCGTTGCGCCGAGGATGCGTTCTCGCATGCCGAGAAGGTTTGCACCGGGCGCGGGCAGAAGTTCACGCCGATCCGGCGGCAGGTTTTGGGCGTGTTGCTCTCGAGCCACCGGCCGCTCGGTGCCTACGAAGTGATCGACGAGCTCGCCAAGACCATGCCGCGACCGGCGCCGATCACGGTCTATCGTGCGCTGGATTTCCTGATGGACAACGGTCTGGTCCATCGCATCGAAAGCCGCAACGCGTTTCTTGCCTGCGCGCATAATCACGACGAGACGGCGGTGGTGGCGTTCCTGATCTGCGAGACCTGCGGATCGGTCGGCGAGATCCCGGCCGCGCCGCTCGCACAAAGTTTCAACGAAGCCGCGCGCGGCACGGGCTTCGCACCGAAATTATCGGTGGTGGAAATCACCGGCACCTGCGCACATTGTCAACGAGCTGCCTAAATCAGAACAACACGGCGGAAAGCCGGACACGGGGTGCCATGCCATCAGACAGTTTGAAGGTCGTGCCAGCGGGGCGTCCGTTGAACACGACGGCTATCGCCCTGATGGTGATGTTGTGCCTGAGCTGGGGCTTCAATCAGATCACGGTCAAATTGGCGCTGCCTGATATTCCCCCGCTGACCCAGGCCGCAATTCGTTCCGCGGGCGGCCTGATGATCATTCTCATCGTGGCATGGTTTCGCGGCGTCTCGCTGTTCAAACGCGATGGCACGCTGCGCGCAGGGTTGATCGCCGGAATTTTCTTCGGCGTCGAGTTCATCCTGATCTACCGCGGGCTGGTCTACACCACGGCATCGCGTGCGGTCGTGTTTCTCTACATTGCGCCGTTCGTTGTCGCGCTCGGCTCGAAGCGCTTCCTCGGCGAGCAGTTGAGCCGCTTGCAATGGGGCGGGCTCGCGCTGTCGTTCGTCGGCGTGGCGCTGGCGATCGGTGTGCCGCAACCGTCGGTGGACGCCAGGGTCATCATGGGAGATGTCCTTGTGATGGCAGGCGGCATCCTGTGGGCCGTGACCACGCTGATCGTGAAGGCGACCCCGCTGTTGCATGCCCCTGCCGAAAAGACGCTGGCCTATCAGGTTGCTGTGTCGGTTCCGATTCTGGCGCTCGGGGCGGCTGTTTCCGGCGAGAGTATCACCCATATGCCGGGACCGCTGGCCTGGGGACTGATGATCTACCAGACGGTCTGGATTGTTGGGATCACATTCCTGATCTGGGTTGCCCTGGTCAAAACCTACTCGGCCAGCAAACTGTCGTCATTTACCTTCATGACGCCCCTGTTTGGGGTCGTTGGGGGCTATTTCGTGATGCACGACACCCTGACATTGGCTTTTGCGGGGGCTGCCCTTCTGGTCATGGCAGGCCTATATCTGGTAAACCGCCCCGGCGAGCCGGCGGGGAACCCCCTGCTTCCGGTCACCGAAAATGACACCTGAGCCCAAAGAGATTTTGACGTGAGCGATCTGAAAGAGCGGACCAAGGAAATCCAGGCTGGCCCCAAGGGGCGCCATCGGACGGTTCAGGTGACAGTCGGTAACGTCAAGGTCGGAGGCGGCGCACCGATCGTGGTGCAGTCGATGACCAACACCGACACCGCGGACATCGAGGGTACCGTCAAGCAGGTTGCAGCGCTTGCGCGCGCCGGCTCGGAGATGGTTCGCATCACGGTGGACCGCGACGAAGCGGCTGCCGCCGTTCCGCACATCCGCGAGAAACTCGACAAGCTCGGGATCGACGTGCCGCTGATCGGCGACTTTCACTACATCGGCCACAAGCTGCTGGCCGATCACCCCGCCTGCGCCGCGGCGCTGTCGAAGTATCGCATCAATCCCGGCAACGTCGGCTTCAAGAACAAGCGTGACACGCAGTTCACCGACATTGTCGAAATGGCGCTCAAACACGGCAAGACCATCCGCATCGGCGCGAACTGGGGTTCGCTCGATCAGGAATTGCTGACCAAGCTGATGGAAGAGAACGCGAAGTCGCCTGACCCGATCGACGCCCGCGCGGTGACGCGCGAAGCGATGGTGCAGTCGGCGCTGCTGTCGGCGGCGCGTGCCGAGGAAATTGGCCTGCCCAAGAACCGGATGATTTTGTCGGCCAAGGTGTCGAACGTGCAGGATCTGATCGCGGTTTACCGCGAGCTCGCGGCGCGTTCCGATTACGCCATCCATCTTGGCCTCACCGAAGCCGGCATGGGCTCGAAGGGCATCGTCGCCTCGAGCGCGGCACTCGGCATTCTGCTTCAGGACGGCATCGGCGATACCATCCGCGTCTCGCTGACGCCGGAGCCGGGCGGCGACCGCACGATCGAGGTAAAGGTCGCTCAGGAAATTCTCCAGACCATGGGTTTCCGCACCTTCGTGCCGCTGGTCGCGGCGTGCCCGGGCTGCGGCCGCACCACCTCGACTGTGTTCCAGGAACTGGCACGCGATATTCAGGCGTTCATTCGGGATGAAATGCCGAACTGGAAAACCCGCTATCCCGGCGTCGAAGAACTAAACGTCGCGGTGATGGGCTGCATCGTCAACGGCCCCGGCGAATCCAAGCATGCCAATATCGGCATCTCGTTGCCCGGGACCGGCGAAACTCCGGCCGCGCCGGTGTTTGTCGACGGCCAGAAATTCCGCACGCTGCGCGGGCCAACCATTGCCGCCGACTTCAAGGCGCTGGTGATCGACTATATCGATCAGCGTTACGGCGGCACAGGGGCGAAGGCTTCGGCCGTAACCGCAGCGGAATAAGTTCGACGCGCATTCGCGCGTATAAAACGGCCCGCTGTTACAGCGGGCCGTTTTTTTCGCGGTTGTCGACGACGGCTTCTTCAAGATCGAGATCGCGCTCGATGCGCCGGCGTGTTTCGTCGGTGATCTTGCCCTCGCGCAACAGTCTGTGAAGGCATGTTCGCTCGATCGTGATGATTTCGCGCACCAACGCCGCGCCTTGCGTGGCAGGTGTGAACTGACCTTCTTCCCGTGGAGGTTCGGGCAGCGCGCGCATGCGGGTTTCATGACGGGCCTCGAGAAATCTGGCAAGCCCCTCAGGCAGGTTGCGTTCCGTGATGATCCGGTCGAGCGATTCGCGAGCCGATTCGAGAATTTCACGCCGTGCTGCGATTTCGGCTTCCCGCTCGCGGACTGCTTCAAGATGTCCGTGTTCCGACAGACCGAGCAGCTTGACCAGCAACGGCAGCGTCAGTCCGATGCCGATCAGCGTGAAGATGATGACGCCGAAGGTGACGAGCAGGATGAGATCACGATGCGGGAAGTCCTGTCCGTTCGGCAGCGTCAGCGGCAACGCTAGCGCGACGGCAAGCGATACAACGCCACGAATGCCGGTGAAGCCGATAACGACGATGTATCGCCATGGCGGTTTGGCATCCAGCGCGGCAACTCTCTTGCTCAGGAGACGCGGCAGGTACGTGCCGGGAAAAACCCACAGGAAGCGTGCGATGACGACGATTGCCGAGACAATCGCAATGGCCGTCAGGATCTCGGACACCGGAAGCGCTTTCGATTTCTCCATCAAAAGCCGCAACTGGAAGCCGATCATCAGGAACAGCACGCCCTCGATCAGCCAGATCGTGAAGTCCCAGAAAAAGATGCCCTGCAATCGGGTTTTCGATGAAATCAGCAGCGGTCCATTCCAGCTTACATAGAGGCCGGTCACGACGGTGGCGATCACGCCCGATCCGTGAAAGTGCTCAGGAACCCAGAAGGCGAGATACGGCGTCAGCAGCGACAACGAAATCTCGACCCGCGGATCGTGCGCCCATTGCCGCAAGCGCAGGCTGAGCCAGCCCACTGCAAGGCCGAATAGAATTTCCCCGATGATGATCGCAACGAACGTTACGGCAGCGGGCGGGAGCGAGAATGTGCCCGTACTGACGGCAAGCACCGCGAACCGGTAGAGGATCAGCGCGGTGGCGTCATTCGCTAACCCTTCGCCTTCGAGAATGACGAGAATACGATGCGGCAGTTTCAGCCGTCTGGCGATGGCGAGCGGCGCGACGACATCCGGCGGCGACACGATTGCGCCGAGAACGAAACCCACGCTCCAGGGCAATCCAAGCGCATAATGGGCAGCCGCGGCGACCAGCACGGTGGTGAAGATCACGCAGCCAATGGCGAGCAGACCGATCGGACGCAGGTTGGCCTTGAATTCGCGCCAGCTCATCGACACGCCGGACGAATAGATCAGCGGCGGTAGCACCAGGAGCAGGATGCCTTCCGGCTTCATCTCGATGCGCGGGAATCCCGGCAGAAATGCCAGGATGATTCCAACGATCAGGAAAACGATGGCCGGCGCGACCGACAGCCGTTTCGCGAGTGTTGCGGAAGCCGCAAGTGCCGTAAGCACAAGAAGGAAGGTGAGGAACGTCGTTACCATGAACCGATCATATTGCGCTGGCCGCGATATTGACCATCAAGGCCACCAGCGCGGTGTTGAAGATAAACGAAACGACGCCGTGGACCGTTGCAGTCCGGCGGATGATCTTGTCGGTGACGCCGACATCCGACACCTGCGCGGTCATGCCGATTACGAAAGAGAAATAAACGAAATCCCAGTAGTCAGGATCGCCTCCGCCTGGAAACGAAAGTCCGCCAGCCTTGGCGCCGCGATAGAAGTCGTGGGCGTAATGCAGCGCAAATGTGGTGTGGATCATCGCCCATGACAGCGCGATGGTCACAACCGCAAGCACGAGCTGCGGAGTTGCCTGCGGTTTGACAGCAAGCTCCATAACGATGGCGGCAATACTCGCAAAGGCGCCAAGGCCCGTCATGGCGAGGATGAAGAATCGCCCGTCGTCCTGGATCGCCGCCTGCCGGCGAATTTGAGCGGTGTCGCACGTGAACACCGTCACGTAGGCGAGGATCATGTAGATCGCGACGAAGATATCCCATGCCACGAGAAGGCGGCTCGCAGGCCGCCACGACATTGGCAGTACAAAAAGCGATACAAGGCCGATCGCCAGTGCGATGAACGTGCGCGGACGTCCGTAGATAATGCGGAGCGGCCTGGGCATGCCTTTGAGGCGGAGAAGATACGGATCGCCGTCCTTCTTGCCCGGCATGCTGCTGCGCCTTTCTAGTTCTGCCGCTCGGCGACGAAACGCGAGGTCGCGCGCAGGACATCGCCCTTCGCACCGAACGGAGCGAGCGCCGCATCGGCGTGCTTCAGAAGGTCGCGCACGCGCGCCTTGGCGCCATCAATCCCTAACAGTGTGACGAACGTGGTTTTGCCGGCCGCCGCATCCTGCCCGGCAGGCTTGCCAAGCGCCGCAGCGTCGCCTTCGACGTCCAGAAGATCGTCGGCGATCTGGAAAGCTTCGCCAAGCGCGTGACCATACGCGTCGAGCGCGTCGTACTGATCCTTCGGCGCCTGGCCGAGCAGCGCGCCGGCGATGCAGCCGTACTTGAGCAACGCGCCGGTCTTCATCTGCTGCAGCTTGGCGACGTCCGGTGGCTCGGGATCGCCGAAACGGCCCTCGCCGGCGAGATCCATGATCTGTCCACCCACCATGCCGCCGACGCCCGCAGCGCGCGCGAGTGCGCGGGTCAGCAACAGGCGCACCGTCGGGTCCTTGTGAACTTCATCGCGTGTGATGATGTCGAAGGCGATCGTGAGAAGCCCGTCGCCCGCGAGGATCGCGGTGGCGTCATCGAACTTCTTGTGCGAGGTCGGCCGGCCGCGCCGCAGATCGCTGTTGTCCATCGACGGAAGGTCGTCATGGATCAGCGAATAGCAATGGATGCATTCCAGCGCGGCGCCGGCCATCAGCGCAGCATCGCGCGGCACGCCGAACACGGCGGCGCTTTCCACCACCAGAAACGGACGCAGCCGCTTGCCGCCATTGAGGCTCGAATAACGCATCGCCTCCATCAGCCGGTGCGGGCGCACGATCTCGCCGGACAACGGCTGGTCAGACAAAAGGCGCGTCAACAGCGCCTCCGTGTCGGCGGCCGTGGCGTCAAGCCGTTTCATGAAATCCTGTGGTGTAGTGCCGGTGGTCATCAAAAACTCCAAACGAACGCAAATTTCGGCGGACAATCGGTTATGGCAGCGCCCGCGTCAATTCCGCAAAGCCTGGCTTGGCCGGGGATTGGAAAAAACAAAAAGGCATGGTTTCTGTTGGTCGGGGTTGCTGGAAGGGCTCCCCCGGACACGAGGTGTGATGCGAAGATTGATCCGCATGGTTTTGCTGGTGGTACTGGGGCTGGTGCTTTTGCCCTATGTGCTAACCCCGCTCTACGGCAGCGGTCACCCTGTCTCCACATTGATGATCGGGCGATATCTCGCGGGCCAAACCGTCACCCGCAAATGGGTCGATCTCGACGAGATGTCCGAGGCGCTGCCGCGCTCCGTCGTCGCTGCCGAGGACGCCAAATTCTGTTTTCATCACGGCATCGACTGGGATTCGGTCCGGAACATCATTGAGGACGCGCAGGACGGCGAGGTCGCGCGCGGGGGATCGACGATTACGCAGCAGGTGGCGAAGAACCTGTTCCTCTGGCCGGGGCGAAGCGTGGTCCGCAAGGCGCTCGAGTTCCCGCTGGCGATGTGGATCGATCTCGTACTGTCCAAGAAGCGCATTCTGGAGCTTTACCTGAATGTGGCCGAGCTCGGCCCGGACGGTCAGTTCGGTGCGGAGGCGGGTGCAAACTATGCATTTGGCCGTCCTGCGGCGGCCCTGTCGGCCCGCGAAGCAGCCCTTTTGGCCTCGATCCTGCCCAATCCGGTCACCAGAAGTGCCCGGAATCCGGGGCCGGGCGTGCGGCGGATGGCAGGGACTTATGTGGTCCGGGCCCAATCGGCTGAAATCTCCGATTGCTGGGAGCGAAATCGCTGATTTTGGGCCTTTTTGACCTATTTTCTCGGCCCCTTCGGTCTAGCTTTCGCGGCAACCTTCATCTATAAGCGCGGCCTCAATCCGAATTCTGGAGAGCCCCCGCCCGGCGGGTGAGCCTTGATTTAGAGGACGACGATCCCATGGCCGTTCCACGCAGGAAAACCTCGCCGTCACGCCGCGGCATGCGCCGCTCGGCGGACGCGCTCAAGAAGCCGACTTATGTCGAGGACAAGGATTCGGGCGAACTTCGCCGTCCGCATCATCTCGATCTCAAGACCGGCATGTACAAGGGCCGCCAGGTCCTGAAGGTCAAGAAGGACTAACGTCCGGATCGCGGCGCGCTGCTGTCACGCAGCGCGCTTGCCCGCGATGCTGGCGGAAGCACGCGAGCGCGGCTTCATAAGAACGCCACAGACGCATGTGATGACCTGTGCATCACAGGATAGTTCTTCAGAGAGAGCCTGCCGACGATGATCGGTTTTCCGCTGCTTCTGATTCCGTTCGCGATCTACAACATCTTCGTGTTCCTGATGCCGGGCGTGGCGTTCACCGCGCCGGTCGCGAGCGTGACGCTGATGTCGGGTGTGCAGTGGGCGCCGACGTTCGGCGATGCGCTGCTGGCGCTGACAGCGCTTCTCCTGATGTTCGAAGTCATCAAGGCCGCGCGGCCCGGCGCGCGCTATCTGACCGATCATCTGCTGTCTCTGATCGTGTCAGGCGCTGCAGTGGCAGAGTTTCTGCTGCTAGTGCCGTTCGGCACGTCGACTTTTTTTCTGCTGACCGTGCTGATGGTCGTGGAGTTTATCGCAGGGGTTTCGATCGGCTTCCGCAACCGGCAACGCCGGACTCGGGCCGTTGAGCCTGCCGCGGTCGAACGCGAGCCTGCGCTCGTGCCAGCCAGTCCTGCGCCCGTCAGTCCTGCATCGGCCAATCTCGCGCCGGCCGAACCGGCTTTCGACCGTCCGCATCAGGATGTGAAGCCTGCTGAACCAGCATTTCCGCCTTCCCAGCACGCGGACGCCGAGCCTTCGCCGAAGCCGGTGCCGACCCTCGCCGTGATCCGCAATTCCGACGGCGTAACGCCCGTTGCGAATCGCAAGGTTTCGGACTGGAATGTCAGCGACCTTGTGTCGGATAGCGCACCGGATGGCGCGGTTAAAACGCCACCGAAGCCCTGATCGGTTTCAGGCGGTCTGCGACAACGCTTTCCCGTAATAATTTGCGCGCGGTGCTGCGGCACGATCATAGACCGCGCGCACGTCCGCCGGAGTCGCGCGCCGCAAGGTGCGTGTCTGAGGCGTCTGCTCGGCCATGGCAATCAGATGGGTCACGAACGACGCATCCGGGCGTGCCGGGCGCACCGCAGGCATCCGGGCCGGAGGTTCGACGGGCACCAGAGCCCCGCTCGAAACGGGCTCCGCAGAGGCAGGGTTGGCTGCCGCCCCAGCTTGCCGCGCCTGCGAGCTTGGTCCGGTCGTCGATGCGATCCTGGATACGATCATAACCTGGCTACCTGTCTCATTTTGGGACGCAAAGCGCCTCCTCGATAAGACATCGCAAGGGCCATGCCGGATGTGGTTGGCAGGGCGTTACCTGCTTTCGAACACTGATAATCAAGCGGTTTGTCGGATTGTTCAGGAAGTGGGCCTAGGCTGATGGGCGTCGGACGATTTACTCTTGGTCGTCGAATCACCCCGCCGTTCCGGAACGAGGCATCTTTGAAAGCTACGACGTTTCAGGCCTCGCCGGATCCCGGACCTGCAATTGCACCCGGCGACACCCCCCTTTTGCACAGCGTTCTTCGAACGTCGGATGCGGATCTCCTCGCTGCCCTTGGGCAGGCGAGCTTTTCCTGGAACATCGCCGGCGACACGCTGCACTGGAGCGATAACGTCGCGGCCGTGCTTCGCGACATCCCGCAATCGTCATTGTCGAAGGCCAGCGAGTTCTCGAAGCTGATCGAGCCGATGCGCGCCATCCGCAACGACGCGGTGCTGAACTCCACTGCCACGGACAGCGGCGAGGGGGTGCCGTACCAGATCGAATACGGCGTGCGCGCCAGCACGTCGTCACCGGTGCTCTGGGTCGATGAATGCGGCCGGTGGTTTGCCGGCGCGGATGGAAGGCCGTCCCGTGCGCAGGGAATCATTCGCATCAACAACGAGCGCCACGCCCGGGACGAGCAGCTTCTGAAGCTTTCGCAGGACGATCCGCTGACCGGCGAGTTCAATCGCACACGTCTTATAGCAGCGCTGGCCGAGGCGATCGAAGAAGCCGGCCGTTTCCGCTCATCCTTCGCATTCATGCTGGTCGGCATCGATCACCTTGCGCAAATCAACGATGCCTTTGGCTATGAGGTTGCCGACGAAGTCATCGTCGAAGTCGCAAAGCGCATTCGTGCTCGGCTGCGCGGCGGCGATGTGCTCGGCCGGTTTTCCGGCAACAAGTTCGGCCTGATCCTGAAGAATTGCTCTGTCGATGACATGCATGTCGCGGCCGAGCGGTTTCTTGCGGGAATCCGGGATGAAATCGTGCCGACGCGCTCCGGTCCGGTGGCATTGACCGCGTCGATTGGCGCGATCAACGCACTCCGGCACGCCAGCACCGTCGAAGAGGCGATGAGCCGGACCCAGGAGGCGCTCGATCTCGCCAAGGCGCGCCGCCGGGGTTCGCTGATGGTCTGGCGTCCGAACGTCGAACGCGATGCCCAGCGCCGGGTCAACATCCGGGTCACCGATGAAATCGTCACGGCGCTGAATGAGCGCCGCATTGTGATGGCTTACGAGCCGGTTGTGGCCACGGTCTCGCGGCAGCCAGCATTCTACGAGTGCCTGGTGCGGATGCGCCAGGAGGACGGCGAGTATTCGCTGTCGCCGGACATTGTCCCGGTCGCCGAGAAACTCGGCCTGATCCGGCTTGTCGATCACAGGGTGCTCGAACTGGTCGTCGCTGAGCTGGCCGACGCGCCTCACGCCCAGCTCAGTTTCAATATCTCGCCCGACACGACCATGGATCCGGACTGGTGGGCTAGCATCGAATCGCTGATGCGGGCGCATCCCGGCGTCGCCGAGCGGCTGATCGTGGAGATCACCGAAACCGTCGCGATCCAGGATCTGGACGACGTTCGCGGTTTCGTCACACGGCTGAAGAATTTCGGCAGCCGGATTGCAATCGATGATTTCGGCGCGGGTTACACGTCGTTCCGCAACCTGCGAAAGCTGGGCGTGGACATTGTGAAGATCGACGGCGCGTTCGTGCAGAACATCGCGCGATCATCGGATGACCGGGCTTTCGTGCAGACCCTGATCGATCTCGCCCACCGGCTCGGCATTAAGACGGTGGCCGAATGGGTGCAGGATGAAGAGTCCGCCAAGCTGTTGCAGGGCTGGGGCTGCGACTACATTCAGGGACGGCTGACCGGACTGGCGTCACTGACGAAACCATGGGCCATGGCGGCGAAGCCGGCCGCGGCGATAGGCGCTAACTGACTTCACCGCATCGGCGGCAGAACCTGCCGCCGCGTACGAGTTGCAAGGGCTGCTTCGATCAGCCCTTGTTCTCTGATTCTTTCGACATCCGTTCGAGACGATCCTGCATCTCTTTCATCTGGCGCTTGAGATCGTCGATGTCGGCCTCCGGGGCCTCGTTCGCGGTCGGTGGGGATTCGGCGGACGGAGTTTGATTCCGCACCGGCGCCCCGAACGGCTTGAACATCGCGAACGTGCGCTCGAACATTTCCATGTTGCGGCGGACGTGTTCTTCGAGCGGCGCGAACGGGGTGTTGCTGAACGTGTTCGTCATCTGCTTGCGGAACTTTTCCTGCTCGCGCGTCAGCGTGTCGATGGATTGTTCGAGATACTTCGGCACCACCATCTGCATGCTGTCGCCGTAGAAGCGGATCAACTGGCGCAGGAATGTGGTTGGCAGCAGATTCTGGCCGGCCTTGTTTTCCTGCTCGAAGATGATCTGGGCGAGCACAGAGCGGGTGATGTCGTCACCGGTCTTCGCGTCGTAGACGAGGAAGTCTTCGCCTTCCTTCACCATTGCGGCGAGGTCTTCGAGCGTCACATAGGTGCTGGTGCCGGTGTTGTAGAGGCGCCGATTGGCGTACTTTTTAATGGTAATTGGCTGGTCGGATTTTGCCATGGAGTCACACGTACCTAGCGTAAAGAGGAACCGGCAAACGTTGCCGAGGGCAGTGCAAACAATGCATCGCAATAAACTAAGCACTTTCAGAAAGGTACGGCTACCGTTTTGTGCAGGACGGTTAATGTCCGGGCATGGGGAGGAAGGGCGGAACCGGCCGGCGAGCCGCCAGAATGGCTTTGGCTCATTGACACGAAACGGCTAGGTTAACAGGATAGTGCGAGAGCCAGCTTGAGCCTTGCGGCGGCTTTCCCTCGCGCCTTCACGTCTTTCGACTTCAAAAAAGCAGGAGATGCCCATGTCCGACGATGTCGTCATCGTCAGCGCTGCCCGTACCCCGGTCGGCACGTTCAACGGCGCGTTCGCCAATATCCCAGCCCACGAACTGGGTGCAGTCGCCATCAAGGCTGCGCTTGAGCGGGCCGGTATCGAGCCAGCGCGCGTTTCCGAAGTCATCATGGGCCAGATCCTGACCGCCGCTCAGGGGCAGAATCCCGCCCGTCAGGCCGCCATGAAGGCCGGCATTCCCGTGGAAAGCCCGTCCTGGGGCGTCAACATGCTCTGCGGTTCGGGACTGCGCACGGTGGCGCTGGGCTATCAGGCGCTGATGAACGGCGATTCCGAGATCGTGGTCGCCGGCGGCCAGGAATCCATGAGCATGTCGCCCCATGCACAGCATTTGCGCGCAGGCGTGAAAATGGGTGCTCTCGATTTCGTCGATACCATGATCAAGGACGGCCTGTGGGACGCTTTCAACGGCTACCATATGGGCAACACCGCCGAAAACGTCGCGCGGCAATTCCAGATCACCCGGCAGCAGCAGGATGAGTTTGCCGTCGGTTCGCAGAACAAGGCCGAGGCCGCGCAGAAGGCCGGCAAGTTCAAGGATGAAATCGTCCCGTTCACCGTGAAGACCCGCAAGGGCGATATCGTCGTGGAAGCGGACGAAGGTCCGCGTCATGGCGCGTCGATGGATGCGATGGCCAAGCTGAAGCCAGCCTTTGAGAAAGACGGTTCGGTGACCGCCGGTAACGCGTCGGGCATCAATGACGGCGCCGCGGCGCTGGTGCTGATGACCGCAAAGCAGGCGGCCAAGGAAGGCAAGACCCCGCTCGCACGCATCGTCTCGTGGGCGCAGGCAGGTGTCGATCCGTCCATCATGGGCACCGGACCGATCCCGGCGTCCCGTGCCGCGCTCAAAAAGGCAGGCTGGAAAGCCAGCGATCTCGATCTGATCGAGGCCAATGAAGCCTTCGCCGCGCAGGCCTCGGCCGTGAACAAGGAAATCGGCTGGGATCCCGCCAAGGTCAACGTCAACGGCGGTGCGATTGCGATCGGTCATCCGATCGGTGCATCGGGCGCGCGTGTGCTGGTGACGCTGTTGCATGAAATGCAGAAGCGCGATTCCAAGAAGGGCCTTGCGACGCTTTGCATCGGCGGCGGCATGGGCATTGCATTGTGCGTTGAACGATAAAATTCCCTGAACGCACTGCACAATACAAAATCAAAATGCCCGGCAGTTTGCCGGGCATTTTTTCTTGCTGTTATCGCAATTGGCCTGAATACTTGTTTTCTAAAAACACTTCAGTGAACTGCGGAGGGGATACCTGATATGGCACGCGTGGCATTGGTAACAGGCGGAACGCGCGGCATCGGCGCTGCGATCAGCAAGGCGTTGAAGGCTGCGGATTACAAGGTTGCGGCGAGTTATGCCGGCAACGATGAAGCCGCAGCGAAATTCAAGTCCGAGACGGGAATTCCCGTTTACAAGTGGGATGTCGGTGCGTTCGATGCGTGCGCGGACGGCGTGAAGAAAGTCGAAGCCGAACTCGGGGCGATCGACGTCCTCGTCAACAATGCCGGTATCACCCGCGACGTGCCGTTCCACAAGATGACGCTCGATCAGTGGAATGCCGTGATGAACACCAATCTCGGTTCGCTGTTCAACATGACAAGGCAGGTGATCGAGGGCATGCGCGGCCGCAAGTTCGGGCGCATCATCAACATCTCGTCGATCAACGGCCAGAAGGGCCAGTTCGGTCAGGTCAATTATTCGGCTGCGAAGGCCGGCGATATCGGATTCACCAAGGCGCTGGCGCTCGAGAATGCACGCGGCGGGATCACGGTGAACGCGATCTGCCCCGGCTACATCAACACCGAGATGGTCCAGGCCGTGCCCAAGGACGTGCTCGAAAAGAATGTCATTCCGCAGATTCCTGTAAGCCGCCTCGGCGAGCCGGAGGAAATCGCACGCGCAGTGGTATTCCTTGCCTCCGACGACTCCGGCTTCATTACGGGGTCAACGATGACCATCAACGGCGGACAATACCTGCAATAAGACGTCGTTCCTCGAATAACGGAATCAGCCTCTGGATATGGCGTTATCGCGGATTGAATGGCATTGATCCGCGATGACGTCCTCAACCGCCACCCTTGTCGGCCTCGCTGCCATTGTGATGTGGTCGCTGCTCGCCGCGCTCACCGTGGCGACGGGCCGCGTGCCGCCGTTTCAATTACTGGCGATGACATTCGCCATCGGTGCCTGCATCGGCCCGCTGACATGGCTGTGGCGGCCATCAGCCATTCGCGCGTTGCGGCAACCGTTGCTGGTGTGGCTGGTAGGCATTGGCGGGCTGTTCGGCTATCACGCGCTGTACTTTCTGGCGCTGCGCCTCGCGCCGCCGGCGGAAGCGGGACTGCTGAATTATCTCTGGCCGCTCCTGATCGTGCTGTTGTCTTCGCTGTTGCCGGGCGAGCGGCTGGCGCCGCATCACATCGTCGGCGCGCTTCTCGGCTTCGCCGGGACGATCCTGCTGTTCACGGGAAAGACCGGATCGTCACCCGATCCCGCGCATATTCCCGGCTTTATCGCAGCGTTTATCGCGGCATTTGTCTGGGCCGGCTATTCGGTGATGTCGCGCAAGCTGTCGGCGGTGCCGACCGACGCGGTTGCCGGATTTTGCCTTGCCACCGCGCTGCTCGCGACGGTGGGCCATCTCGTTCTTGAGACGACGGTTTGGCCGGAGACGATGACGCAATGGCTTGCGATCGTGGCACTCGGGATCGGACCGGTAGGTATCGCATTCTTTGTATGGGACATCGGCATGAAGCGCGGCGATATTCGCGTATTGGGCGCAGCCTCTTATGCCACGCCCGTGCTGTCGACCGCGTTTCTGATCATGGCCGGCTTTGCGAAGCCAACCGCAACACTCGCCATCGCCGCCGCGCTGATCGCGGGCGGGGGGTTGATCGCGGCGAAGGACATGATCGTCAAACGATCCCCTTAAGCCGGTGACCAATCCGGCGGCGCGAGCTCAAACCTTGCAAAGTCAAATCCGGGCGCCACAGTGCAGCCGACCAGCGTCCAGTCGCCGGTGCTCTCCGCGGCCTGCCATGCGTGAGCAGGTACAACAGCTTGCGGTTGTTCGCCGGCATTGAGATCCGATCCAAGCCGGATGGCGCGTTCGCCGCCGTCATCGGCGATCCGCAGTATCAGCGGATCGCCGGCATGGTAGTGCCAGATTTCGACGGCATCGACGCGATGCCAGTGTGATGTCTGGCCCCGCGCCAGCAGGAAGTAGATCGCAGTAGATACGGCCCGGCCGCCATCGATGGTGCGGGTATCGCGAAACGTCTCGCGATAGTAGCCGCCTTCAGGATGTGGCTGCAGGCCGAGGCGCGCGACGATGGCGTCGGCCGTCACTGCGGGTGGTTCGCGCATCATGCCTTGTTCTTGCGTTCGCGCAGTTCGCCGAAAACGTCTGCGGGGCTCTTGCCCGCGAGGCCGACAGCGGCGGCAACGGATGGAACGTCCGCACGAAGGAACGTATTGGCTTCCTTCTCGTCGCGGATCAGGGTCGGGATCGTCGGCTGGTTTGCTGCACGCAGTTTCGCCACTTCCTCGGCGCGTGCCTTCAACGCCGGATTGTTCGGCTCGATGCCCAGCGCGAACTTGACGTTTGATGCGGTGTACTCGTGGCCGCAATAGACGCGCATGTCGTTCGGCAATGCGCGCAGCTTCAGAAGCGAGTCCCACATCATCGGATAGGTGCCCTCGAAGACGCGGCCGCAGCCGATCGAGAACAGGGTGTCGGCACAAAACAGCGCGCGGTCCGCGTCGAACACGTAGCTGATGTGATCGAGCGTATGGCCCGGGGTTTCGAGCACGCGCGCAGTGAGGTTGCCGACCTTGACGGTATCGCCTTCCTTGACGCGTTCATCGACCAGCGGAATCGCCGCGGCCTTGTCGTGCGGTGCCACCACGCGGCAATTGTATTTTTCCTTGAGTTCGGCGATGCCGCCGACATGGTCCATATGATGATGGGTGACCAGAATGTCGGTCAGCGTCCAGCCCTCGCGCTGCAACGCCTTGATGATGGGAGCCGCTTCCGGCGCGTCGATCGAGGCGGTGGCCTTGGTGACCGGATCGTGAATGAGATAGCCGAAATTGTCGGAGAGGCAGGGAAACAGGCGAATCTCGGCAGTCATGACGGCTCCATTTGTCGTGATGGCACAGGCTAACACGCCCTCATTCGCGAGTGAAATGCGTTAACGCCGTTGCTGGGATGGCCGCGCGGCCGCTGCACGGCGCTGTTCCCCGTGATAGGCTGGGATCATGACAATCGATGTGATCGATCTGCGGAATTTCTATTCGCAGCGCCTTGGCGCGGTGGCACGGCGTTTGATCAATCGCGGCATCCAGCGGCACTGGCCGCAGGCGGATGGCCTGCGCGTGGCGGGGCTTGGTTATCCGACGCCGTATCTTGGCCTGTTTCGCGAGGATGCGGAGCGGTGCATCGCGCTGATGCCCGCCGCTCAGGGCGTTCTCAAATGGCCCACGGCACGGCCGACGTTGTCGACGCTGGTCGACGAGTTCGCGCTGCCTTTGGCGGACGCCGCGATCGACCGCATCCTGCTGGTTCATGCGCTGGAAATATCCGACGATCCGGAAGGCCTGCTGCGCGAAGTCTGGCGCGTGCTGGCGCCGTCGGGACGGATGATGGCCATTATCCCCAACCGCCGCGGCGTGTGGACGCGGACCGACAATACGCCGTTCGGACACGGCCGTCCGTATTCGCGCTCGCAGATTACGCAATTGCTGAGACAGACGTGGTTCACGCCGACCGCATGGGGCGAAGCGCTGTTCGTGCCCCCATTTCAGGGCGGATGGGTGCTTCGTTCGGCAATGGCGTGGGAGCGGATGAGCGCGGCGGTGTCGTCGCCGTTTGCCGGCGTTCACATCGTGGAAGCATCGAAGCAGGTCTACCGCGCGATCCCGGCACATCGCGAGCGCACGCGTCTTATTCCGTCGATGCCGCCGGTTCTCTTGCCGACGCCGACACGGCGCGATGACCGGCCTGCGGCCGGCTAAACGAAAGCTGCCCGCCTGAGAAGCGCTCAGGCGGGCAGCTAAATCCCAAAATCATCGAACAGGCTTATTCGCTGGCTGAATTGATATCTTCGCCCGCAGGCTGGGCCTGACCTTCAGGACGCGGGCCAGGCGGCCGGCGGCGGCGGCGATGACCGAAGCGCTCGCCACCCGGATTGCCGTTGCCTTCAGCACTGTTTCCGTTTGGCTGCGGCTGGGCTCCACCCGTAATGAAGGATGGAAGCCGATCGACCTGATCGCCTTCCGCGGGCTGTGCCGAAGGCTGCGGACGCTGATCGCGATCACGGAAGTTCTGCTCACGCGGCTGATGCTGTTCGCGCGGATACGGCTGGGACTCGCGCGGCTGGAACTGCGGCTGCTGCTGTTGCGACGGAACAAAGCCGGGCTCAGCGCCGAAATTGGAGTAGCTGTCGCTGTCGTCGCCATTGTCGTCGAGGGCGTCGCCGTCCTGGCGCGGCATCGGCTGCTGCTGTTGCGGCTGGTTCTGGCGGAACTGTTCCTGCGCCGCGGCGATCAGACGGAAATAGTGTTCGGCATGCTGGTAGTAGTTTTCAGCGGCGACCGGATCACCGGACGAGCGCGCATCGCGCGCGAGCTGGACGTACTTTTCCGCAACATGAGAGGCGGTGCCGCGAATTTTGATGTCCGGTCCGTTGGACTCGAAAACCCGGGTCATCGGGTTCTGGCCGCGCCGGTTGTTGTTATTGTTATTATTATTGTTGTTGTTCCGGCTACGCATACGCTTGTTGTTGTTCGGGCCGTTTCTCATGTGGTGCCTTTTACCGATTCTGGATCGTGATGATTGATATGCGGACACGGCGCGATGCATTCGCGCAGGCGGCGATACCGTAAATAGTCAGACCGTAGTTGCCGTATTTCGCGTTCAACAAGGACGCGTTCTCCAAATGCCCGCAGGCAATGAGCCGTCTGGGCCGGATCAGCCTGAGCCTTCAGGCGTGACGTTGAGCGGTTGATTGTTCAAGCGCAATATCAGGCTTTCGTTCGCTTCGAGGTCTCAAGCAGCGCAGCTCTTTCAGCCTTCGCGCTCGTCATGACCTGCCTTTGTAGGAACCTTTCACTCGGCGGGCGTCCCTCTCGAGACTTCTGGCTCGGCCCGTATGAACGGGGGCCACGACCCTGAACCGATGCTGTGGCCGGAACGTAGTCGCTCCGGGGCAATATTCCAAGAGGTTTTTTCTGGCCCGGATACCCTTTAAAATGCCGCTTTTCGCCCCATGACGGCACGGTGAATGCCGCCCAGATCGGCCACAGGCGGCCGTGGGAGAGTTAATTTCGCCGCGCGCATCAGATCGCTCACAGGCGTGCTTTGATCGTGCCCGGTCTCGACGATCAGGACCCCACCAGGGCCGAGCAGGGCGGCTGCCTGAGGTATGATTGCACGATAGGCATCCAGACCGTCCGTGCCCCCGTCCAGCGCCAGAATCGGGTCGTGATCGCGGACATCGTGGTCGAGGGTCGCGATGTGCGAGGAAGGGATGTAGGGCGGATTCGAGACGATGAGATCGAACGGACCGGACAGCGCGGCCGCATAGTCGCATTGGACGAACGAAGCCCGGCCGGCGAGATCGAAGCGGCGTGCATTCAACTCCGCAGTTGCGAGAGCCTCCGCGCTGATGTCAGTGCCGACGCCTGTTGCTTCCGGAAATTCGGACAGCAGTGCCAGCAGAATGGCGCCGGAGCCGGTGCCGATATCTGCGATGCGCACCGCGCTTGCTCGGGAGTTTTGGAAGAATTCAAGCGCGGCCTCAATGACGGTTTCGGTATCGGGACGCGGGACCAGCGTCGCCGCGGAAAGCCGGAAATCAAGACCCCAGAATTCCTTGCGGCCCAGAATGCGTGCCACCGGTTCATGCGCCATCCGGCGCTGAGCGAACCGTGCGATCGCTTTCGATTCCTGGCTGGTGATGAGGCGCGCCGCCTGTGCGGCGAGGGCGGTGTGATCGAGATCGAGCGCGGCGCCGATCAGCAGCCGCGCATCGAGTTCAGGGGTCTCGATACCGCGTGCCTTGAATTGAGCCGCGAGCGCGCGGCGGGACGCTTCTATCGTCAATCCGGCGAACGGGTCGCTCGCGCTCACAGCGCGTTGCCCTGTTCTGCAAGCAGCTTTGCCTGATGTTCGGTGGTCAGCGCATCAACCAGTTCGCCGAGCGCATCGCCCGCGATCACCTGCGGCAATTTGTAGAGCGTGAGGTTGATCCGGTGGTCGGTGACGCGGCCCTGCGGAAAATTGTAGGTCCGGATCCGTTCGGAGCGGTCGCCGGACCCGACCTGGCCCTTGCGTTCGGCGGAGCGTTCGGCGTCGATACGCTGCCGCTCGGCGTCATAGATGCGTGAGCGCAAAATGTTCATCGCGCTGGCGCGATTCTTATGCTGGGAGCGGCTGTCCTGCATGTTGACGACGATGCCGGTCGGAATGTGCGTGATGCGGATTGCGGATTCAGTCTTGTTGACATGCTGTCCGCCGGCGCCCTGTGCGCGCATGGTCTCAATCCGCAGGTCGTCACTCTTGATGGCGACGTCGACTTCTTCAGCTTCAGGCAGCACGGCCACGGTCGCAGCCGACGTGTGGATGCGGCCCTGGGTTTCGGTATCGGGCACGCGCTGCACGCGGTGTACGCCGGATTCGAATTTCAGCTTCGCGAATGCGCCGCGGCCCTGCACCTCGGCGACGATTTCCTTGTAGCCGCCCATGGTGCCCTCGGAGGCGGAAATCAGATCCACCTTCCAGCCCTGCAGCGCCGCGAAGCGTTCGTACATGCGGAACAGGTCGCCGGCGAACAGCGAGGCTTCATCGCCGCCGGTGCCGGCGCGAATTTCGAGCATCACGTTGCGCTCGTCCATCGCGTCCTTGGGCAACAGCGCGATGCGAATATCCTGCGCGAGTTCGTCGCGCCGGGCTTCAAGCTGCGGCCGTTCACCCTCCGCCATCGCCCGCATGTCCGGTTCGGTGGCAGGATCGGCGATCAGTGCATCGATGCCGGCGATCTCGTCGACTGCCGAACGATACGCCTTCACCGCATCGACCACCGGCGTCAGTTCGCTCAGTTCGCGGGTGATGCGAACATAGGTTTCCGAATTCACCTGGCCGAGCAGTTCGGCTTCAAGCGAGGCATGACGCGCCAGCAACGCATCGAGTTTGATTTCGGGCAGTGTGGTCATAGGTCTCGATCGGTCGGGATGAATTCAGCGGCGGGCTTCGGAACTGTCCAGAAGCGTCGCTACAACGAAAGCCCTTCGGCTTCGGCGAATTCCATCAGCTTGCTGCGAATCGATACGCTTCCGGCCGGCGCATCCAGCAGCGGCATAATCATGGCCTCGGCTTTCTTTGCGTCGAGATCGAGAATCAGAGCCTTCACCGGACCATGCGCCGTCGCCGACAGCGACAGCGAGCGGTAGCCCAGCGCGATCAGCGCCAGTGCGCCGAGCGGCTGCGAGGCCATCTCGCCGCACAGCGAGACGGACTTGCCTGCCGCATTGGCCTTCTTCGCGATGTCGCGCAGGGCCCGCAGGATCGGCGCCGACAGCGTGTCGAAGCGGTCGGTGACCCGCGAGTTGCCGCGATCGACCGCGAACAGAAACTGGAACAGGTCGTTCGAGCCGACCGAAATGAAGTCGACCCGCGTGAGCAGTTCATCCATCTGATAGAGCAGCGCCGGGACCTCGACCATGGTGCCGACATCGACCCGCTCGGGCAGCGTATGTCCGTGCTGGCGCAGATAGGTCAGTTCGCGCTCTATGACGAGCTTGGCCTGATCGAATTCATCGACCTGCGAAATCATCGGGAACATGACGCGCAAGTATCTTCCCGAAGCCGCACGCAAAAGCGCACGGATCTGCCCGCGGAGCAGGCCTGGACGATCGAGGCCGAGCCGGATCGCGCGCCAGCCGAGCGCCGGGTTCTCTTCCACGATCGTATCCATGTACGGCAGCGCCTTGTCGCCGCCGATATCAAGCGTGCGGAAGGTCACCGGCTTGTCGCCGGCCGCATCCAGCACCGAACGATACAGCGCAAGCTGCTCGCTGGTGCGCGGCAGGCTCTGGCCGACCATGAACTGCAACTCGGTGCGGAACAGTCCGATGCCGGATGAGCCCGTGTCGTCGATATGGGGCAGGTCGATGATGAGGCCGGCGTTGATCATCAAGTCGACGGGCTGGCCGTCTTTCGTGACGCAGGGCTTGTCCCGCAATTCGCGGTACTGTTCCTGACGGCGTGCGCGGAAGCGCACCCGCTCGGCGTAGGCGGATTGGATTTCCTGTGACGGACGGATGTAGATCGAACCCGACGTGCCATCGACGATGATCGCGTCGCCGGGATCGGCGATGCCTGCGGCGTTCGCCACTTCACCGACTGCCGGAATGCCGAGCGCGCGCGCGACGATGGACACATGCGAGTTGGCAGTGCCTTCTTCCAGCACAAGACCGCGTAGCCGCTTGCGGTCGTAATCGAGCAATGCAGCCGGGCCCATCGAGCGCGCGATCAGGATGGCGTTGTCGGGCAACTGCTCGCGCGAGGGCGCGTGATCCTGTCCCACCAGTTGCCGCATCAGGCGATGGCCGAGGTCTTCCAGATCATGCAGGCGGTCGCGCAGATAGGGATCGGTCGAGCGCAGCATGCGCGCCCGGGTATCGGACTGCACGCGCTCAACGGCGGCTTCCGCTGTCAGGCCCGTCGCCACCGCCTCATGCAGCTTGTGCTGCCAGCCCTGGTCGTTGGCGAACATGCGGTAGGCTTCAAGCACGTCGCGGTGCTCGCCGCCTTCGGCGACATCGCCGCGTTCCAGCATGCGGTCGAGATCGGAGCGCAGTTTCAGGATCGCCGTGTCGAGCCGCTTGAGTTCCTTCGGCAGATCCTCGGCGATGTAGTTGGTGATGACGACGCGCGGCTCGTGCAGCACGACATGGCCGAGCGCGATGCCATCCGACAGGATCGCGCCGGTCTTGTGCAGCGAATGACGTGCCGCCGGCTCGGCACCAGGCTTGGCGATGGCCGACAGCTCGCCCGAGGCGATCATTTCCGCGACCACCATGGCGGTGGTCTGCAGCGCTTCGACTTCTTCCTCGACGTAGGTGCGGTGAGCGCGGTTCTGCACCACCAGCACGCCGAGCGTGTTGCCCGATCGCAGGATCGGCACACCGAGGAACGAGTGATAGATTTCTTCGCCGGTTTCCGGGCGGTACGAGAATGCCGGATGCGACTGCGCGTTCGACAGGTTCAGCGGCGTCGCCTCGGAGGCAACGAGACCGACAAGGCCTTCGTGGGCGTTCAGCACGGTCTGGTGGACCGCGTCCCGGTTCAGACCTTCGGTGGCATAGAGCTCAAGGGTGTTGTCGACGCGCAGCACGTAGGTCGAGCAGACCTCCGCCACCATGTTGGCGGCGATCAGCACCACGATCTTGTCGAGCCGTTCCTGAGCGCTGACCTGTTCGGCCATCACTTCGCGGAGCCGTCTCAACAAGACGCGGGGGCCTCCCAGCGCGCTCCGCATCCGTTGACATCCTTACCCGCAATTCCAGCACGGCCCGCAACCGGCTGCCATAGCGTTAACTAGCAGTAAAATAACGACTTTTCAGGTCTCGCGTGGACCGCTTGGCCGATTTTGGGACGTAGCAGACGGTCCAGAACCAGAGGCGCGGGCGCGGGTGCCTTATCCTGAGGCTATATCGAATTGAGGCGCGTTTTGCCAAGCAAAACACCTGCCAAAGATGAGAGGCAGTCCAGCAAAATGTCCTCGGCAAAATGCCGCGGCGGCGTGCAAGGCAGGATCGGGCTTAGGCCTGATCCAGCCCGTAGAGCGTATGCAGCGTCCGGACGGCCAGTTCGGTATAGGCCGCGTCGATCAGCAGCGAGAACTTGATCTCGGATGTGGTGATGGCGCGGATGTTGATGTTGCGCTCGGACAGCGCCTTGAAGGCCTGCGCGGCGACGCCGGCGTGGCTGCGCATGCCGATGCCGATCACCGAAACCTTGGCGACGTCGGTGGCCGAGTCCATCGCCTTGTAGCCGATCTTGTCCTTCGCCTTGGTGATGGTGTCCTTGGCGCGGCTGTATTCGGAGGCCGGAACGGTGAAGGTGAGGTCGGTGTATTTGCCGTCCTCGGACACGTTCTGCACGATCATGTCGACATTGATGCTCGCATCCGCAAGCGGCCCGAAAATCGCGGCTGCGATGCCTGGCTTGTCCTCGATCTGGCGCACGGAAATCTGGGCTTCGTCCTTTGAGAACGCGATCCCGGTGACGACCTGGCTTTCCATGATTTCCTCCTCGCTGCAAATCAGCGTTCCCGGCGGCGTGCCGTGGGGATCGATATCTTCCGGCTTGTCGAAGCTCGAGCGCACGAACACCGGCACGTTGTGAACCATGCCCAGCTCCACGGAGCGGACCTGCAGCACCTTGGCGCCAAGCGACGCCATTTCCAGCATTTCCTCGAACGCGACCTTCTCCAGCCGCCGCGCTTTCGGCACCACGCGTGGATCGGTGGTGTAGACGCCGTCGACATCGGTGTAGATGTCGCAGCGGTCGGCGTGGATCGCAGCCGCAATCGCAACGGCGGATGTATCGGAGCCGCCGCGGCCGAGCGTGGTCACGCGGCCCGTCGCTTCGTGGATGCCCTGGAAGCCGGCGATCACGGCGACTTCCTTGCGTTCTTTGAAACGCTTGATCAGCTCGCTGCCGTCGATGCCGGTGATGCGGGCGGACGCATGCGCGTCGCTGGTATGGATCGGAATCTGCCAGCCCTGCCACGAGCGGGCCTGGATGCCCAGCGACTGCAGCGCAATGGCCAGCAGACCGGACGTGACCTGTTCGCCTGACGCCACGATGGCGTCGTATTCACGCGCGTCGTGCAGCGGCGAGGTCTCTGTGGCCCAGGCCACCAGTTCGTTGGTTTTGCCGGACATGGCAGACACGACAACGGCGACGTCATGACCGGCATCGACCTCGCGCTTCACGTGCTGTGCGACGTTGCGGATGCGGTCGATGTTGGCGACGGAGGTGCCGCCGAATTTCATCACAAGGCGGCCCATGGTGAATGGTGCGGTCCCGGTTAGGCTGGTTGTCAGTAAGGGGCCAGTTCCGCGCAAAACGGCAGCACGGCCCCGAAAAGGCGGCTATACATACCCATCAGGTCGCGAGCAAGCAACACGGGACGGGAATGAGCCGCTATATCGACGATATCCTGCAGCCAGGCGAGAAGATTCTGTATTCCACCACGATTCACGGGATCGTCTATCTTCCGGGACTGGTTTGCCTGGCCGCCTCCGCGGCCTGTCTGGTCGGTTCGGGCGGCGGGGTCATCTTCCCGCTCCTGGCGTTGAGCGCCCTTCTGGCGCTTGTGGGCGGCTTCCTGCTGTTTCGGGCCTGGTTCCAGCGTTGGACGACGGAAACGGACGTGACGTCGCTGCGGGTGGTCCACAAGGAAGGCTTCATCAAGCGCCAGACCTTTGAGATGAGCCTCGATAAAATCGAAAGCGTCGATGTCAGCCAGAGCATCCTGGGCCGGATTTTTGGATGGGGAGATGTCAGGGTTAACGGTGTCGGAGAGGGCACGAAGACGATAAAGATGATCGGTGCGCCGATCGAATTCCGCAATCATATTACGGCACGCTAAATTTTCGGCAGGCATTGTCGATAACCCGGTAAACGCCCGTTATGAGTACAAATTCTCCATCTGCGTCCACGGTCGATCCCGGCGAAGTCGCGCGGTTCTCCGAACTGTCCGAACAGTGGTGGGATCCGAAGGGCAAGATGGCGCCGCTGCACAAGATCAATCCGTTGCGGCTGGCCTATATCCGCGACGCGGCGTGCCGCAAGTTCGACCGCAACCCGAAAAGTCTGAACTGTCTGTCGGGATTGCGCATCCTTGATATCGGCTGCGGCGCAGGCCTGCTGTGCGAGCCGCTGACCCGTCTCGGCGCGCAGGTGATCGGTGTCGATCCGTCGGCCACCAACATCGCGGTTGCCAAACTTCATGCCGAACGGGGTCACCTCAGCATCGACTACCGCTGCACGACCATCGAAGAGATGGACCCGCGTGAACGGTTCGACATCGTGCTGGCGATGGAGGTTGTCGAACACGTCGCCAATGTCGGGATGTTTCTCGATCGCTGCGCGGCGCTGCTCAAGCCGACCAGCATGATGGTGGTTTCGACCATCAACCGCACCTGGAAGAGTTTTGCCCTTGCCATCGTCGGCGCGGAATACATTCTGCGCTGGCTGCCGCGCGGCACCCATCAATGGGACAAGTTCGTCACGCCGGCCGAACTGACGCATCATCTCGAGCGCAACAAGCTCGCCATCAGCGATCAGGCGGGCGTGGTCTACAATCCGCTGGCCGACCGGTGGAGCCTCTCGTCCGACATGGACGTGAACTACATGGTGATCGCGGAGGCGGCGGTTTAGGATCGTGCAGCGCCTGCATGAGATCTTGCCGGTTGACCGGGGGCCGCTGACAATGGCCCTCTGGGATGCAGCGCTCCCGCCGTTCTGGCCCTGTCCCTCATCATGACCCAGTTCGTTTGGCTCTGGATACCCTTCACCCTGCTCGCGGCGGCAGGTCAGGTCGTGCGCAACGCCATGCAGCGCGGGCTGACGGCTCAGCTTGGCACGCTGGGTGCGACCCATATCCGATTCCTGTTCGGATTTCCGTTTTCGCTTGTCTTTCTTGGGCTGATCCTCGCCGTGAATGGCGACCGGCTGTCGTGGCCCGAGACGGTGTTCTGGGCGTGGCTCCTGGTCGGCGGCATGGCGCAGATTCTTGCCACTGCCCTGATGCTGATGGCGATGAACGAGCGCTCGTTCGTGGTGACGACGGCATATCTGAAGACCGAGGCCATCCAGGCGGCGATCTTCGGATTTGTGTTCCTCGCGGACCATCTCACGGTGTTGAAGGTGGCGGCCATTCTGATCGCCACCATCGGTGTGGTGATTACCGCGCTGCGGCCTGGCGGCATGAAGGGCTTCGGCACCCTGAAGCCGACCGCGCTGGGATTGCTGGCGGCGTCGTTCTTTGCACTATCGGCGGTGGGCTATCGCGGCGCCATTCTCAATGTGACCGGCGTCAGCTTCGTTACCGCCGCAAGCGTGACGCTGGTTGCGACCCTGCTGATGCAAACCATCGTCCTGTCAGGCTGGCTGATCGTGCGCGCACCGGGCACCATGACGGCGATCTTCCGGCTCTGGAAGCCGTCGATGTTTGCCGGCTTCATGGGATCGTTCGCGTCGCTGTTCTGGTTTCTTGCCTTCGCGCTCACTGCCGCTGCGAATGTGCGGACGCTGGCGCTGGTCGAGGTGCTGTTCGCGCAAGTGGCGGCTTATTATTCGATGAAGCAGCCCATCTCGGCGCGGGAAATATCCGGTATCGCGCTGATCCTGATCGGCGTGGCGATGCTGGTGGCGGTTTAAGTTACTTCTTCACCGCAAGAAGCACCGCGCCCGCCGCGATCAGCACGATCCCGAGCCATCCCGTTGCGGACGGCCGCTCGCCAAGAAACAGAAAAGCGAACAGCGCGACCAGCACCACGCTCAGCTTGTCGATCGGCGCCACGAGCGTCGCTGGCCCAAGCTTGAGCGCGCGAAAGTAACAGAGCCACGACGCGCCGGTTGCGAGCCCGGACAGCACGAGGAATGTCCAGGTTCTCGTTGAGATGGGACCGGGTGCGCTGAACTGTCCGGTGGCGAAGAGAATGACCGCGAAGCTCGCCAGCACGATGATCGTGCGGATGAACGTCGCCAGATCCGGGTTGATGTCCTCGACGCCGACCTTGGCGAAAATCGCGGTGAGCGCGGCAAACACCGCCGACAGCAGCGCCCACATCTGCCATGAACCGGACCAGGACATCGAATCGGGGCTCATATCAGGTTCTCGGGTGGCTCCCAGGTTTGATCCAGGACGCAGACTCATGAGCGCCGAGCCATTGCGCCTCGTCGGGTTACCCTAGCGGACCGCCGATGGAGGTCGCCACTTTTTTCTCTCGATGCGCGCCCAGGGTCAGAGCCGCCCATCTTGCCGAGATTGCGCCGCCGATTTCTGATACTCGCGCGGTGAAGCCCCATACGCTGCTTTAAAGCAGCGGCCAAAGTGCGTCATGTCCGAAAACCCCCATCCCTGCGCGATTTCGGCTATGGTTCGGTGCATCTGGTTGGGATCTTCGAGAGCAACCCGGCAATGTGAGAGCCGCCTGGACAGAATGAGACGGTGAAGCGAGAGATCCTGTTCGGCAAGAATTGCGTTCGCATATCGGACGCTTATTCCGACAATATCGGCGACCTTCTGTCCGTCGAGGTCGGGATCGGTGAGCCTCGCTTCGACCACTGCACGAATCTGTCCCAGCAACAACGCTTTTGGATTTGAGACGCGAGCAGTCGCGCTCCCTGTTGTTCTCGCAATGGATAATCCGATTAAGTCGAGGACATGATTTCCGACCATCTCTTCCATTAAAGAAGTTATCCTCCCAGCGAGCAATGGCAGCTTTGCGGCAACAGAAAGTGCCAGATCATCGTCCGCCCGCTCTGTCGACACACGGCGCCCGATCAAATCCTGGCAACCACCTATTCGTGCGCGTAGCTCGCGACGCGGAGCCTTGATAACAAGGGTTTTCGAATCTCGCGAAAACCGCGCATCATAAGGCAAGCGCGGCTCAAGAAGTGTCAGCGAACCGGCGTCCAGGTTAACCTCGCGCGCGTTCTGGACGATAAAGATTTTACCCGACAACTGGTAACACAGGAACACTGTGTCCGGGCTGGTGCGCCCGACATGGGCCAAGGTGTGAGCGACCTGCATCGGCGAGTTGTTGAATTCAACAAGGTCCAGATTGCCGAAGTTCGAGGCTTTGATCTCGGCCTGAAATGTCGCCCGGTTTTCCGGCACAGAGTCATGACCGATGATCTCCCTGCAGGCGACGCTGTGCCAAAAATCAAATCGGTCGCGGGGGTGAACCGCGGAGGTGGAGAATATCGCTTTCAACTGGTTGCCGTTCCTTAACCCGTCGCGTAGCCGACGAATTGATCCATGGTAGCCGAATACAAGCACACACCATTTGCTAGGAACAAACGCAACTCGAAATTCTGTTGTTGGACGTTCACTCGCAGGGAACCTAGGACTTTTTCGCCGCCATTAGCAAAAATACGGGCTGCAGATGCAACGACCGACGATTCACGACCGTCAGGCGACTCAACTGTCAGAACAACTGCCAGTAGAGGCGGGAAACTTTTCCCGCCTACGAGCCATTGTCCTCGCAAATGAGTCGAGGACCAGGCAGACGCTGGGGTTTCCGTCCTTGAGTCTGGCGAAGCCGAAGCGCGTATCTTTCTCCACTCCACTTTATGCGAGATGCACGTCGGTCGATGGATTGTGGGCCACAAACTGCCGGGTCTTGAGCGTTTGGGACCTCGGTGCCCAAATTGAGGCGATTCTTCCGGGCGATCTCACCCAGTTCCACCTCTTATTCACGCCCCCTCCAAGGTTGGTCTCCAAACAATGCAGGAGAGTCAGCACACGCGGCAACCTGATCGAAGTCTTGTATCTGCGAAGACAACCGACCTTCCTCCTGAACGCGAGTCTGGATTTATGAGCGAACGTAGCTTTAGCGTTGATCAAATGTTGTCGGCATCCTGGGATCAACTGCTCGCTAGAGATCTCGCCTCAGAGGTAAAGGATTTTTGCGGCGACAAGCGTTATCCGTTTCCGGAATTGCGGAGATTCTTCGCCATAAAGGGGTATCGTGACCTTCTCGTTAGGTTGAAGACAGCATGCAAGGACCAAACGTCATTTGACGCCTTGAAGTCGGTTGCCCGAGAAATGCGACAGTATGCGTTGGACCGTCCCGCCTTGTGGGCTGCCACATCCAGAACGGCCACAATTGATTGTGCCGAGTGGCGGGCAGGCGACAAAGAACTTTACGACTTCATTAAATCTATTCTCGCTGAATGTGGAGTGCATGGGCAACACGCAGAAAGCGCTTGGTATATGCTTCGCAGCTTAGTGCGCGGCTTTACCATGCATCAGATCCTGGGCTCATTCTCGCAAGTCCATTCGTATGACGAGAGCTTCGAGAGGATGGTCGAGATCTACGTGGCCGGGGTGTGCTCGGTCGGGGCTTCTGCCAGGCAGCCGTGCGCGACCACGCCGGAGTAGACCTGCCGCTTCATGAGCACGTGCCTTAATTCCTGTCGCCCGGCAGCACAGGAAGAGGAGCCACTTCGATGCCTTCGTCGATCAGCGCGCGCGCCTCTTCGGTGGTTGCCTCGCCGTAGATCGCGCGATGCTCGGTGTCGCCGTAGTGCATCCTGCGGGCTTCCTCGGGGAACTTGTTGCCGACATTGTCGGCATTCCTGAGGACGGTGTCGCGCAACTCTCTCAGTTTGGCCACAAGCTCGCGTTCCTGCGGCGCCATCACCAGCGATGTCGATGTGGTGTCGTCGGCCGCTGGGGCTACCGGCTCCGGCGCCGATTTGGATTTCCCCTTGCGCGCGATGCGCGGGGCCATGATTGCCTTATCGACCTTGATGGATTCACAGACGGGGCAGGCGACAAGCCCGCGCTTGCGCTGGCTGTCGTAAGCTGCGGAACTCTGAAACCAGCTGTCGAATGCGTGGCCGCGCTCACAGCGCAGCGCATAGCGGATCATGCCGATCCTCGTACGAGATGCAGATGTTCCGGCCCGGCCTTCGGGTCGGCGAGGCCGAAGCGGCGGCCATGCTGCAGAGACGGGATGCTCTTGCGGACCGCCTGCACTTTCGCCGGATCGATCTTCGCCAGCACCACGCCGGGTTCGGTGCCGCCTTCCGCGAGGATTTCACCCCATGGATCGACGATCAGCGAATGGCCGTAGGTTTCGCGGCCGCTTTCGTGTTTGCCGGCCTGCGCGGCCGCGAAGATGAAGCAGCCGTTCTCGATGGCACGGGCACGCAGAAGCGTGCTCCAGTGCGCTTCGCCGGTCCTGACCGTAAAAGCGGACGGCACCGCAATGAACGATGCACCGGCCTCCGCGAGCGCACGGTAGAGCGCGGGGAAGCGAACATCGTAGCAGATCGTCAGCCCGATCCGGCCCCACGGCAGATCGGAGATGACGGCGGTTTCGCCCGGCTGATAGTTGGCGGACTCGCGGTAGCTCTCGCCGCCGTCGAGTTCGATATCGAACATGTGAATCTTGTCGTAGCTGGCAAGGATGGTGCCGTCCGGCGCGATCAGGAACGAACGATTGGCTGCGCGTTCCGGTGTAGCGCGTACCGCAATCGATCCGATGTGCAGGTAGATTTTCAGTTCGCGCGCGAGGTCGCGATAGGCCTTAAGCGAACGGTCGTCTTCGTCGTTCGCCAGCAGTTCGAACAGCGCCTTGCGGTTCTGCTGGATGATGTTGGTGACTTCAGGTGTCTGGACGTAGTCCGCACCCTTGGCCTTGGCTTCACGGATCAGCTCGATTCCCTGGGCAAGGCTTGTCTCCGGCAGCATCGCGGTGCGCATCTGCACCATGGCTGCGGTGAACGGAGCGCCGCTTTCGATGATGGCTGTCATGAAGATACCTTCTGACCGGCGAGCAGGCCGTCGAGCCTGCCTTCGCGGTCGAGCGCATAGAGTTCGTCGCAGCCGCCGACATGCTGCTTGTCGATGAAGATTTGCGGAAACGTCGCGCCGCCGTTCGAGCGTTGGACCATCTCGGCGCGCCAGTTCGGATCGACCGCCACATCGAACTCGGTGAAGGTCGCACTCTTGCGGTTCAGCAGCGACTTGGCAGCGCTGCAATAGCCGCATCCGGGGCGGGTGTAGATCTCGACGACTGCGGGCATGGCTTGCCTTTGTGAAACGGGAAGTACCCAAATTATATGGGGCTCTGGAGCGTGTCCACAACCCGTGAGAACACCAGCACATCCACCGATGCAGCCCTGGCCCGCAGCAGCGCACGGGCGCAGGCATCGACCGTCGCGCCGGAGGTCAAAACATCATCAATCAGCACAATCCGGCGGCCCTGCACGGCAGATTTGTTCTCTAAAGGCACCTTGAACGCGCCTTGCACGTTGAGTGCGCGGTCAGCCTTGGAAAGACCGACCTGTTGCAGCGTCGGCCGCACCCGGCGCAGGGCGTTCCCGAGCACCGGCAGATGTGCGGATTTGCCGATCACCGCCGCCAGCGCGCCGGACTGGTTGTAGCGGCGGCTCCATCCGCGCCGCCAATGCAGCGGCACGGGGACAAGTGCATCGGCCTCGCCGAGAAGCTCCTGACCGGCGCGCGCCATCCATCGCCCCATGGCCGGCGCCAGATCGGTGCGGTCCTGATACTTCAGGGCATGGACCATGGTCCGCGCCACCTCGTCGTACCGGACCGCGGCGCGCGCGCGCTGATAGGCCGGTGGATTGGCGATGGCCTGCATCGACAACAGGCCGGGTCCCGGATCGTAGACGAAGGGTATCCCGAGCCGTGCGCAGAACGGCGGCGCGATGAACGACAGTTTGGCCCAGCAGGCCGCACAAACACCTTCGCCGGAGACGGGCTCGCGGCACGACACACAAAGCGTCGGCAGGGCAATGTCGAGAGCAAGCCGCGGCAGTGAGGTGAGGGCGGTTCGAAGCATGCCAAGCAGCGGCTGACGCAACCGGCCTGAAGGATGTGACGATGCCTGATCGAGCCCCGACATGATTTCCCCGCCGCCAGAGGCTAGTTGCTGTCCTTGCCGGAAACAAGCGCGGCCAGTGGTCCGATTCTAACACGCGCTTGCCCTATCGGCACGCAGGCAATTGCCAGACCAGTCTCCGAGGGCGTACCAACGGCCATGACCTCGCCTTCGACCGAAATGCCGCCGCGCCTGTTCGATCGCGCCCTGCTGCGCGACCGGCAGACTCGCGCGGTGAAGTACGGGGCCGCGTCCTTCCTGCTCGACCGCGTGGCCGAGGACATGGCGGAGCGGCAGCAGGCGGTGCTTCGCGAATTTTCCGACGGCATCGATCTCGGCACATCCGGCGACCAGGTGCGTGACGCGCTGAGAGGCAATGTCCGGCAGTTGCGTGCGGTGGTGCTGCCGGTCTCTGATACCGAGCCGCTGGCGCTTGCGCCAAGCTCCGTCGATCTCGTGGTCTCGGCGCTGGCGCTGCAGTTCGTCAATGACTTGCCGGGTGTGCTGGCGCAGATCCGGCGCGCCCTGAAGCCTGACGGGCTGTTTCTCGCCGCGACGATCGGCGGCGAGACGCTGACCGAACTGCGGCAATCCTTCGCTGCGGCTGAAGCCGAGGTGGAAGGCGGCGTGTCGCCGCGGGTCGCGCCGTTCGCCGATCTGCGTGATCTGGGCGCGCTGTTGCAACGCGCCGGCTTCGCACTGCCGGTAACCGATGTGGACCGCATCGTCGTGCGCTACGACAACGCGTTTGCGCTGATGCAGGATTTGCGGCGCATGGGCGCGACCAACATTCTGAACGAGCGCCGCCGCACGCCGTCGCGCCGCGCCACGTTTCTGAAGATGGCGCAGGTTTATGCCGAGCGGTTTTCCGATCCCGACGGACGCATCCGCGCGACGTTCGATGTGGTCTGGCTGTCGGGATGGGCGCCGCACGACAGCCAGCAGAAGCCGCTCAGGCCCGGTTCGGCTAAAATGTCGCTGGCGGACGCGGTGAACAAGGCGCGCAAGGATACGACGTGATTTTTCTCGATGTCGTCCCCGCGCAGGCGGGGACCCATACTCCCTGGGTCTTCAGTGCTGTTGCGATCGCGGGGCAACTCTTTCTTGGTCTTCACTGAGGATGGTGGTTACGGGTCCCCGCCTGCGCGGGGACGACTGGAGTGTGACGTGACAGTTTACGTCACTTCGGCTTTTCCGATTCAATTTTCAAACAGCATGCGCGTGTCGGGCTTGCCCCATTCGCGCCAACGAAAGGCGTGCGGATTCGTTCTCGCGCATCGCGCGAGGTGAGCTTTTCGTTTTGCCCCTCACCGCGCGCGCGAGGCCTGCCTCGTTCGCGCCCTCAATACGAGGGGCATGGAGCGCCGCGAGGCGCACCTTTGTATCGTCTCGCTTCCGGCATCGCGTGCGAGGCGATGTGAGGTCCGGAAGCGCATCGCCTTGCGGCGCTCCATTGCGGCGATTTTGGGCGAGGGGACCGTACTTCCGGGTGCGGACGGGGGAGGTTACTCGACCCCTGATCCGGACGGCTTTCGCCGCCTTCGTCCGCTCCGCGTCCAGCCGGCGAACGGCAGAGCCACATAGTTGGCCCGGACGGTGACCCCAGCCTCCCGGACGCAACGGGTGCGAACCGTGCGCGCAGGCGCCGCATCCTGCTCCGCTTCAAAGCGCCCTCGAGAAGCGCCCCTCACGAACAGGACATCGCGAACTTAAGCGCGCTTCAGAACACGGGGACGCGTATCCCCATCACGAAATGTTTCGAGGTCGGATTTCCCCACTCGTCGCTCCGGGGCGCGCGTTGCGCGAGCCCGGAATCCATAGCCACTCAGGAGATCGTCGCAATCATGGATTCCGGGCCTGCGCCTTCGGCGCATCCCGGAATGACGGAGGGAAGAGATCGCCGCGCCTACAGCAGCAAATCCGTCAGATGCGCAATCAGCGGAATGTCCGCGGGCGGCATCGGGTAATCGCGCAGCTTGTTGGCGCGCACCCATGCGAGCTGCTGGCCTTCGTGCGGCGTCACGGTGCCTTCCCACTTCCGGCAGATGTAAAGCGGCATCAGCAGATGGAAGGTCTCATAGCTGTGGCTGGCGAAGGTGAGCGGCGCGAGGCACGGCTCCTCCACCTTGATGCCGAGTTCCTCCGCCAGTTCGCGGATCAGTGCCGGCTCCGGCCGCTCGCCGGGCTCCAGTTTGCCGCCGGGGAATTCCCATAGCCCCGCAAGCGTCTTGCCTTCGGGACGCTGCGCGATCAGGACGCGGTTGTCCGTGTCGATCAGCGCGCAGGCGACAACGAGGACGAGTTTGATCACGAGCGGTAGTCGCCATTGATGGCAACATATTCCTTGGTGAGATCGCAGGTCAGCACGCGGTCGCGGCCCTTGCCGAGACCAAGCCCGACCTTGATCTGGATCTTCGGCTGCTTCATCAGCGCGGAGACTTCCTTCTCATCATAGGACGGATCGCGCGCGCCCTTGGTGGCGACACGGATTCCATTGAACGCAATCGACAGTTTGTCGCGGTTGGCGGGCTCGCCGGCCTTGCCGACGGCCATGACCACGCGGCCCCAGTTGGCGTCCTCGCCCGCGATCGCGGTCTTCACCAGCGGCGAGTTGGCGATCGACATCGCGATTTTCCGCGCGGACGTCTTTGATGTTGCGCCTTCGACCACAACCTCGACCAGCTTGCGCGCGCCTTCGCCGTCGCGCGCGACCTGTTCGGCGAGATCAGCCAGAATGCCGTTGAAGGCCTTGGTGAACGCTTTCAGGCGCGGATCGGAGGCACGGGTGATTTTCGGTGCGCCTTGTGCTGCCGCGGCGCCGGTGGCGAAGGCCAGCAGCGTGTCCGATGTCGAGGTGTCGCCATCGATGGTCACCGCGTTGAACGTATCCTCGACGCCGGTCTTGAGCAGTGATTGCAGCGCTCCTGCCGAAATCGGCGCGTCGGTGAAGATGAACGACAGCATCGTCGCCATGTCCGGCGCGATCATGCCCGCGCCCTTGGCCATGCCGTTGATCGTGACCCTGGCCTTGCCGAGTTTCACAGTGGCGGTCGCAACCTTGGGGAAAGTGTCGGTGGTCATGATCGCGGTGGCCGCGTTCATCCATCCATCGGGTTCGGCGGCCTTTGCGAGATCGTCGAGCACACCGTTGAACTTGGTGGCGTCGAGCGGCTCGCCGATCACTCCCGTGGAGGCGAGAAAGATTTTGGCCGGCGTCGAGCCGGTTGCTTTCGCGGCGATCGATGCGGTGAGCGTGGTTGCCTGCTTTCCCGTTTTGCCGGTGAAGGCGTTGGCATTGCCGGAATTGACCACCAGCGCGCGGGCCTCGCCGCCCTTGAGCCTGGCGCGGCACCAGTCCACCGCGGCGCTCGGGCACTTCGATTTCGTGAACACGCCGGCCACCGTGGTGCCCTTGTCGAACAGCGCCAGCAGCACGTCGGTGCGGTTCTTGTAGCGGATGCCGGCGGCCGCCGTCGCAAGGCGCACGCCGTCGATCTGCGGCATGTCAGGAACATCGGTGGGGGCGAGCGGGGAGACGGCGGTGGACATGAGGGCTCAATTCCTTGGTGAGGATGAGCGCTCTGTATCACCTCTCCCCGCCTGCGGGGAGAGGTCGGCTTTCGCGCGCAGCGAGAAAGTCGGGTGAGGGGCAAATCGGTAACATTCGGCCCCTCATCCGGCTCGCAAGCGCTCGCCACCTTCTCCCCGCTTGCGGGGAGAAGGAAACAAGTCGATTTACTTCTTCTTCGCCGGTGCCGCCGGAGCAGCCTTGGCATCCGGCGTGGCAGCCGGAGCGGCAGCATCGGCCGGCTTGTCGGTGCGCTCGACCTTGGCTTCGGTGCGCAGCTTGGTGACGTAGTCGGCCTGCGCCTTGCGGATCACGAAGTTCTGGATCTGGCCCTTCACCTGCTCGAAGTCCGGCGGCTTGCGGTCGCGGGCTTCCTCGACCTTGATGATGTGCCAGCCGAACTGTGACTTCACGGGATCGGAAATCTTGCCGGGCTCGAGCGCGAAGGCGACGGCGGAGAATTCCGGCACCATCTGCTCCTTGGTGAAGAAGCCGAGATCGCCGCCGTCGGCTGCGCCCGGGTCCTTGGATTTTTCCTTGGCGAGCTTGGCGAAGTCGGCGCCCTTATCCAGCTCGGCCTTGATCGCCTTCGCTTCTTCTTCGGTCGGGACCAGAATGTGCCGGGCGCGGACTTCCTTCTCGCCGGACACCTGCTTGGTGGCGTCCTCATAGACCTTCTTCATGGCCTCGTCGGTGACGGCCGCCTTGCCTTCGGTCGCGAGCAGGCTGTCCATCAAAAGACGGTCGCGCGCGAAGGCGATTTTCTGCTTGAACTCTGCCGAGTCGCCGATCTTCTTGGCTTCGGCGGCCTTGGCGACGATTTTCATATCGATCAGGAAGGCGATCAGATTGTCGCGGCGGGTCGCGGGGTCCATCTGCTGGAGGCTCGGTCCCAGCTCTTCCTCGGCGACGGTCAGATCGCTCTGGCGGATCTCAGCCCCGTTAACCTTTGCGATCACGGCGTTGGCGTCCTGCGCGCGGAGCGGCTGGCCGGTGCTCAGAACGGCCGTGAGACAAATTGCAGCGGCCGATGTGAGCAGTCCTAGTCGCGCGCCCAGTCCGGTGTGGGAGGCTGTGCGGTTCGGAGAAACGGTCATGGAAAATCCTTATGGGTCAAAGGCTGGTTACCGAGCCGGCGTTCGCTTCGTGATGACGCGAATCTCAAAGACCGGAGGACCGGGCGGTTCGGGAGGCCGGACACTCGCCCAACCTCTGCCCGGACGCAACGTGAAAAACCCGCCAAAATCATGAAATCCTTGACAGGTTCGCGCGTTGACAAGGCTTTGGACGGCCCATATCTCTCCCGGCAGGCTCTCCTGGCTGCTGCGGGGCTTTGCCGCGCTCAAGCGGGTGAACCTTTAGAATTCGCTCCCGCACCCATCCTCGGGGATTCGCGCAAGGGTTTGCTCCATCAGCAATTCTGCGGACGTTTCATACCGGTTTCAGGGCTGCGGTGACTTCAGCCGCAACGCTAACTGCAAGACAGGAATTTTTCATGCTCGGCGCGCTCGCCCGCAAGTTTTTCGGCTCCGCCAACGACCGGCGGATCAAGGGATACCAAGCCCGCGTCGATGCGATTAACGCGCTGGAACCCGAGATCGCGGCCCTGTCCGACGAGGCGCTGAAGGCGCGGACCGCGGAGTTCCGCAAGCAGATCGCGGAAGGCAAGACCCTCGACGACCTGCTGGTTCCTGCGTTCGCCACCGTTCGCGAGGCCGCCAAGCGGACCCTCGGTCAGCGCCATTTCGATGTGCAGCTGATCGGCGGCATGGTGCTTCATGAAGGCGACATCGCCGAAATGAAAACCGGCGAAGGCAAAACGCTGGTGGCGACGCTGGCGGTCTATCTCAATGCGCTCGCCGGCAAGGGCGTTCACGTCGTCACCGTCAACGACTATCTCGCCAAGCGCGACTCCGCCTGGATGGGGCAGATCTACGGCTTCCTCGGGATGACCACCGGCGTGATCGTCCATGGTCTCGACGATGCCGAGCGTCAGGCGGCCTATGCCTGCGACATCACCTACGGCACCAACAACGAGTACGGCTTCGACTATCTGCGCGACAACATGAAGTATCGGCTCGAGGACATGGTCCAGCGTGGTCACGCTTACGCCATTGTCGACGAAGTCGACTCGATCCTGATCGACGAAGCCCGCACACCGCTCATCATTTCCGGACCGCTCGACGATCGCTCCGAATTCTACAACACCATCGACACCTACATTCCGAAACTGGAAAAGGTGACGGACTTCGAGGTCGACGAGAAGCAGCGCACCGTCACGCTGACCGAAGCCGGCATGGAGAAGATCGAGAACCTGTTGCAGGCCGCCGGCCAGCTCAAGGGCGACTCGCTCTACGACGTCGAGAACGTCTCTGTCGTTCACCACATCAATCAGGCGCTGCGTGCGCACTCGCTGTTCCAGCGCGACAAGGACTACATCGTCCGCGACGGTGAAGTGGTCATCATCGACGAGTTCACCGGCCGTATGATGCCGGGCCGCCGTTATTCGGAAGGCCTGCATCAGGCGCTGGAAGCCAAGGAACATCAGCCGGTCCAGCCTGAAAACCAGACGCTGGCCTCGATCACGTTCCAGAACTACTTCCGCATGTACGACAAGCTCGCCGGCATGACCGGTACGGCGGCGACGGAAGCGGACGAACTATTCGACATTTACAAGCTCGAGGTCATCGAGGTCCCGACCAACGTGCCGATCGCGCGCCTCGACGAGGACGACGAGGTCTATCGCACCGCCGAGGAAAAGCATCGTGCGATCCTCGCGGAGATCGAGCAGGCCAACAAGCGCATGCAGCCGGTGCTGGTCGGCACGGCGTCGATCGAGAAGTCGGAAGTGCTGGGTGAGTATCTCGCCAAGAACGGCTACAAGCAGATCGACTTCGGTAATCCGAAGGCGCTGGAGAAGCTCTACGCGGCCGCGCGCGCGGGCAAGCCGGCCAAGCTGTTCGCGGTTCTGAACGCGCGCTTCCACGAACAGGAAGCGTACATCGTGGCTGAAGCCGGCGTGCCGGGCGCGATCACCATCGCGACCAACATGGCCGGCCGCGGCACCGACATCAAACTCGGCGGTTCGCTGGAAATGCGCAGCCAGATCGAGACCGCCGACATCACGGATGAGGCCGAGAAAAAGGCCAAGATCGAACAGATCAAGGCCGACATCGAACGCTTCCGCGAGATGGTGTTGAAATCCGAGGAAGTGATCGAGATCGAACCGGCGAAGGGCAGCAAGCCAGCCAAGACCATCACCAAGCCGGGCGGCCTCTACATTATCGGCTCGGAGCGTCACGAATCCCGCCGCATCGACAACCAGCTTCGTGGCCGCGCCGGCCGTCAGGGCGATCCCGGCCGCACCAAGTTCTATCTGTCGCTCGAAGACGATCTGATGCGCATCTTCGGATCGGACCGGCTCGACAGCATGCTGACCCGTCTCGGCCTCAAGGAAGGCGAGGCGATCATCCATCCGTGGATCAACAAGGCGCTGGAGAAGGCGCAGCAGAAGGTCGAGGCGCGCAACTTCGACATCCGCAAGAACCTGCTCAAGTTCGACGACGTGCAGAACGACCAGCGCAAGGCGATCTTCGATCAGCGCATCGATCTGATGCGCGACCAGAACGTCGCCGAGACCGTCGCCGACATGCGCCATGCGCTCGTCGACGATCTGGTCGCCAAGCACGTGCCCGAGCATGCCTATGCCGAACAGTGGGACGTCGCCGGCCTGAAGGACGAATTGAAGCGCGTCCTCGATCTCGATCTGCCGGTCGATGAATGGGCCAAGGAAGAAGGCATCGCCAACGAGGAGATGCTGTCGCGCATCGAGCAGCGCGTCGACGAACACATGGCGGCGAAGTCGGCCCAGTTCGGTCCCGATGTCATGCGCTATGTCGAAAAGTCGATCCTGCTTCAGACGCTGGATCATCTGTGGCGCGAGCATCTGGTGATGCTGGATCACCTGCGGCAGGTGATCGGTCTGCGCGGCTACGGCCAGCGCGATCCGTTGCAGGAGTACAAGTCCGAGGCGTTCAATCTGTTCGAGGGCCTGATCTCGCACCTGCGCGAGGCGGTGACCGCCCAACTGGTGCGCGTCGAGATCGTGCCGCCGGACGAGCAGCCGGAACTGCCGCAGATGGAAGCGCACAAGCTCAATCCGAATACCGGCGAGGACGAGATGGCCTTTGCACAGGCCGCTCTTGCGCCGGTCCCGGCCGCCCAGCGTGATCCGCAGAATCCTGCGACCTGGGGCAAGGTCGGCCGCAACGAGGATTGCCCGTGCGGTTCCGGCAAGAAGTTCAAGCATTGCCACGGCAAGTTCGCCTGAGCAGTCCAACCCGCTGAATAAAAAACGCCGGTCGAAAGACCGGCGTTTTTTTTATGTGCGGTAATAACGCTTGCTTAGCGGACCGTCGACCAGCGGCTGTCGAAGGAGTTCGCCTGCACTGCGGGCTGAGCTCCGGCCAGCGACGGCTGCGATGCCGGAGCGGCGGGCGCGGCTGCCGCGGCTGTTGTCGCAGGCGCTGGAGCGGCAGGCTTGGCGGGCGCCTGAGCCTGCTGCGAACGATCAAGCGGAATAACGCGCGGCGGGGTGCTCTTGGCGGCTTCCCTGGTCGGGCCGGGCGACTTTGCCTTCGGTGCAGTGGTCACCGCGGTGGGCTTTGCCGGCGCAGCGGCAGGCTGGGGATCGGATCCGCGCAGGCCGACGGAACGGGACAGCTTGCTGAGGAAGCCCTCGGACGAGCTCGCGCTGGCATTGGAAGACGCAGCAGGCGTCGTGCTGGTCACCGCCACCACCGGCTCGCTGTTGGACGATGAGGTGAAGCTGAACGACGGCGCGGTTTCCGGCGCCTTTGGAAGGGTCGCGTGAGCGGGAATGGTGCCCGGAGCAGGCAGATACGCCGCGACCGCATAGTCGGTGACGTCCTTGTCGATCGCGGCTTCGCCTTCGGGCAGCTTGGAGGCGAACACCGGATGCATGCCGCCGTCGATACCGGCGCGCGAACGCGCCGTCGCCGTGCCGCGCGAGATCAGTTGCGCGGTCTTCAATTCATCCTGACGCTGCTTGTCCTGGACCGCTTCGGCGATCTCGGGCGAAACCTGATAGGCGGGGCATTGCGCCGAGGCGTTGAAGGTCAGCGGGCGGGTCGAACCTGCGGGCTTCTCCGCGTCGAAGACGTACTTCTTCTCGCAGAAATCGACCTTCGGCTCCTGCTTCGTGACCTCGAAGTGATCGTTGCCTTCCTTGATCATCTTCCAGAAAGGCATGTTCGGATTGTTGCGGTGGCGGGCCATGTTCTGCGGCGTCATGCGGAACGGATAGGCCTGCACCTGAAATGCGTTCTGGCCGCCGAAGAAGGATTCACGGCCGAGGGCATAGATTTCCGAAATCTGCTCGTCGGTCATCGCGTAGCAGCCGCGCGACGAGCAATCGCCGTGGACCATCAACTGCGATCCGGTGCGGCCCCATGCCTTATCGTAGGCATTGGGATAGCCCATGTTGAACGACAGGAAATACGCCGACGTCGGATTCATCTGCGCGGGGGTAATCGAGTAGAAGCCCTCCGGCGCCTGACGGTCGCCTTCCTTGACCTTCGGCCCGAGGTCTCCCGACCAGCGGCAGATCGGGTAGGTCTTCAGCAGCGCGAACTTGCCGTTGCGGTCCTGCTTCCAGACTTCGAGTTCGGCTTCCTGCTTGAACAGGCGGACAAGGATCGGCGACGCCTTGTCCATGTTCTTCGTTTCGATGTCGGCGAGCAGCTTGTCGGGGATCGGGCGATTGGCCTTTGAACTCGGCGAGAGCTGTTCGCCGTTGCATCCAGCAAGCAAAACGCCGGCCGCAAGCGCAGCCGACGTGACAAGCGCGCGAATGTGCGTGCGGTCAATCATGCAAGGCTCCGCGGCAGACCGGCAATCCCCATACTCCGGCTAGACCCAAGACTCGACCCCGGTAACAGATCGTCTTCCGGCAAAGTGGCGCGCAGGAGGCGGCCGGAAAACACTGTCTGTTAAAACAGGCCGCACGTGTTTTCGTCGTAAAAGCGAGGTTGGCTTTTCGGCTAAAAACGTGCGTCAGCAATTGAGCAATTATTATCCTTAAATACCCCTCTGTCGCAAGCCGAGCGGCCTGTCCCGCAGGGACGGGAAGCGTTTTATGGTCAACGCTAAGTAAATCAAAATACAGGGGAAAAACGGCCAGGGCAGAAGCGGGCCTGTCTCGAAAAAGCCACGATGTGACTTCGCCGCATGGATTGCGCAGATTTGGCTTGGGCGACGCCCTAGCCGAGCTTGCGTCCGATATCGAGGAACTTCTGCCGGCGCTGGTTGCGGACCGCCTTGGAATCGAGGCTGCGCATGTCGTTGAAGGCCTGCGCGATGGCGTCGCCGGTCCGGGAAATCATCGCTTGTGGATCGCGGTGCGCGCCACCCGGCGGTTCCTTCAGGATGGTGTCGATCACACCGAAGCGGGCGAGATCCTGCGCAGTGATCTTCATGTTGATCGCGGCTTCCTGCGCTTTCGTCGAATCGCGCCACAGGATCGAGGCCGCGCCTTCCGGTGAGATCACGCTGTACACCGCGTGTTCGAGCATCAGCACGCGGTTCGCGGTGGCAATCGCGATCGCGCCGCCTGAGCCGCCCTCGCCGATGATGACGGCGACATTGGGCACGCCGAGATTGAGACAGGCTTCGGTGGATCGCGCGATCGCTTCCGCCTGTCCGCGTTCCTCCGCGCCGATGCCGGGATAGGCGCCCGCAGTGTCCACCAGTGACAGCACGGGAATACCGAAGCGATCCGCCATTTCCATCAGCCGGACGGCCTTGCGATAGCCCTCGGGCTTGGCCATGCCGAAATTATGCTTGAGCCGGGTTTCGGTGGTCGCGCCCTTCTCCTGGCCGATCACGCAAATGCTTTCGCCTCTGAAACGGCCGAAGCCGCCGATCAGCGCTTCGTCGTCGCCGAACTTGCGGTCGCCCGCGAGCGGCGTGAACTCGGTGATGAGCTGCCTGACGTAATCCAGGCAATGCGGCCGCAGCGGATGACGCGCAACCTGGGTTTTCTGCCATGGCGTCAGGTCGGAATACAGTTCGGTCAGCGCCTGCGCCGCCTTCTCTTCAATGCGCGACACCTCTTCGCTGATGTCGCTGCCGCTGGCGGCAAGCGCACGCAACTCGTCCACCTTGGCATCGAGTTCGGCGACGGGTTTTTCAAAGTCCAGATAACTGCGCATCAGGTCCGGCATGTGACAAATATAAGGGGCGGGCACGATTGGGCGAAGGGCGCGCGAATCGGTCTTTTGGTCGCTCTTGATCGAGGATTGAGGTCTTTCGTGGGGTCTTTCAAGTCAAGAAGCGCTCCCAAGTCAAGCGCCGTGGTCAGGAGGGCCGATATTGTTGGGCTTTTCGTCGCCTCATGTGTCGGCCAATGGATGCAGATCGCGCACCAGGCTCTTCAGTCGCTCCTCGACGATATGGGTGTAAATCTGGGTCGTGGAAATGTCGGTATGGCCGAGCAGCGTCTGGACGATCCGCAGATCGGCTCCATTGTGCAGAAGATGGGAAGCGAATGCGTGACGCAAGACGTGGGGACTGATCAGCCGCGGCGCAATGCCCGCGGCCATCGCTAATTCTTTGAGGTCGCGGGCGAAATGCTGCCGCGTCAGATGGCCGCTTTCGCCGGATGAGGGAAACAGCCACTTCGATGCCGCCGATGCCTTCTTCTGCGTGCGCCGCGTCTCGTCAAGGGCGGCGAGATAGTCGGCCATGGCCTGCTTCGACGTTTCGTTGAGCGGGACCAGACGTTCCTTGTTGCCCTTGCCGCGCACCACGATCATACGTGCGTCGCGCCGCGCGGCGGAGAGCGGCAGCGCCACCAGTTCCGAGACGCGAAGCCCCGTCGCGTAAAGAATCTCGAGCAGACAGGAGAGCCGGAGCGCGCGCAGTCGTTGCAGCGGCGATTGTTCGGGCGCAACCGACAGCGCCTTGGCCTGCGTCAGCAGACGATCGACATCGGCGATGGACAGCACCTTCGGCAATGCGCGCCCGCGTTTCGGGCCTGACAGGATTGCAGCCGGGTCATCGCCGCGCACACGTTCGCTGAGAAGAAAGCGAAACAGGTGACGCGTCGACGAGAGCTTGCGCGCCACGCTCGACGATTTGAATCCGCGGGTGTCGAGGTCGGCCAGATAGTCGCGCAGTGTCTGGGTGTCGGCATTCATGAAGGTGGATTTGCGCCGCGCGAGAAATTCGGAGAGGTCTTCGAGATCGCCGCGATAGGCGTCGAGCGTGTTGGCGCCGGCGCCCTGCTCAGCCGCGAGCATATCGAGGAACAGGCCGGTGAGCCGTACGTCGGAGGATTTGTCGGACGGCATGACGTTCCTCCAGCCGCCTACTTCTTGAGAAATCTGTCGGGCGGAACGCTGACCGTCATTTCGCGCGGCTTGGGATTGACGAAATTGGCGAGCGCAAAGATGCCGCCGTAGATCAGCCCGCCGAGCACCGCCACGACAGTCAGGAAGCGAAACAGGCTGGGCATCGCGAATAGCCTCGAAATTAACCTTTGAGATGCGGCGCCAAAGGCGTGTTAACCGCCGGAACACTGCGGTTCGGACCGACTAAACTACCAACATGTTCGCGCCGTTTCGGCAAGAGTCTCTGGCAACGGGATCGGCAGGAGTAGTATAGGTGACACATGAGCTTAGCCGCATTTGCGGCCAACCGGGCCAGAGATGACCGAAACCGCAGCCAGCCATCAGGACGGCATGACCCATGAGGCCGACATCGTCGCGGCTCTGGGCGGCCGCTCGATCGTGCTTGTCGGCATGATGGGGTCGGGCAAGTCAACCATCGGGCGCCGGCTGGGTGCGCGGCTGCATGTGCCGTTTCTCGATGCTGATCATGAAATCGAAATCGCGCATGCGGGCATGACGGTCAGCGAAATCTTCGCGCAGCATGGCGAACCCTATTTCCGCGATGGTGAAGCCCGGGTGATCGCGCGGCTGCTGGAGACCGGCCCCTGCGTGATCGCCACCGGCGGCGGCGCGTTCATGCGCGAGGAGACGCGCAGGCGAATTCACGACAAGGCTGTCTCCATCTGGCTTCAGGCGGACGGCGATATCATTCTCAGGCGGGTCAAGCGCCGCGCCGACCGGCCGCTGCTGCAGACTGCCGATCCGGCTGCGACCATCGCGCGTCTGATCGGTGAGCGCAGTCCGTTCTATCAGCTTGCCGATCTGGCGATCGCGTCGCGCGATGTGCCGCACGAGAAAATCGTCGATGAATGCATCGACGCGCTGGCCGCACACCTGTTGTCGGGCGGCACGGCGTCCTCTTCCTCAAGCGAAACACAATGACCGCTCCCATCAAGACCAATAACCCGGTGACCGTCGGCGTCGCCCTCGGCGACCGCGCCTATGACATTGTGATCGGCCGCGATGTGCTGCCGTCGCTCGGCCATCGCATCGCCGCGCTGCGGCCCGGCGCACGTGCGGCCATTGTGACCGATCGCACCGTCGCCAGACACTGGCTCGGCAAGACCGAGGCGGCGCTCGCCGATGCCGGCATTGCATCGTCGCGGATCGTGGTGGGCGAGGGCGAGGCGTCCAAAAGCTACGCGGTGTTGCAGGAGGTTTCCGAAGGACTGATCGCGGCGAAGATCGAGCGCAACGATCTGGTGATTGCGCTCGGCGGCGGTGTGATCGGCGATCTTGCGGGCTTCGCGGCCTCGATCGTCCGGCGCGGGGTCGATTTCGTGCAGGTGCCGACATCGCTGCTTGCGCAGGTCGATTCATCGGTGGGCGGCAAGACCGGGATCAACTCGCCGCACGGCAAGAATCTCGTCGGCGCATTTCATCAGCCGGTGCTGGTGATTGCGGATACGGCGGTGCTCGATACGCTGTCGCCGCGCCAGTTCCGCGCGGGCTATGCGGAAGTCGCCAAATACGGCGTGCTTGGCGATGCGGCGTTGTTCGACTGGCTGGAGGCTCATCACGGCGAGATATTTTCCGGCGGAGCTGCGCGTGAACAGGCCATCGCCGCCAGTTGCCGCGCCAAGGCCGAGATCGTGGCGCGCGATGAGCGCGAAACCGGCGACCGCGCATTGCTTAATCTTGGGCACACCTTCGGCCATGCGCTGGAAGCGGCGACCGGTTTTTCCGACCGCCTGTTCCATGGCGAAGGGGTTGCTGTCGGCATGGTGCTGGCCGCCGAATTCTCGGCGCGTCTGAACATGATCTCTGCGTCCGATGCCGCGCGCGTGCAGCGTCACCTCGCGTCGGTCGGTCTGCCGACCAAGGTGCAGGACATCGCCGGCTTCCAGCAGGAAGGTCTTGCGGATGCCGACACGCTGATGACGCTGATGGCGCAGGACAAGAAAGTGAAGCGCGGGCGATTGACGTTCATCCTGCTGGAGGAGGTCGGCAAGGCAGTGATCGTCAACGACGTCGATCCGTCGACGGTTCGTGCGTTTCTTCAGGAAAAATTGTCGGGGTGAGGTGATGCTGTCTCAACGCGGAATGCCAGGACTTGTCGTCGGCGCACCGCATAAAGACGAGGCAGTCGCGGGACAAACATGAATTCAGCCGCCGTCAATCTGCTCATCGCCATCCTTCTGCTCGCCGCCAACGCATTCTATGTGGCGGCGGAATTCGCGCTGGTGAAAAGCCGCGGGTTTCGCGTCAAGGCGATGGCCGAGCAGAACCGCTTCGGCGCTCGGCTGCTGATGAAAATGATGGGCAATATCGAAGCCTATCTCGCGTGCTGCCAGCTCGGCATCACCATGGCCTCGCTCGGTCTCGGCTGGGTCGGCGAGCCGACCGTTGCGGCGCTGCTCAAGCCGGTGCTCGAGCCGCTGGGAATGCCGGAGTCCGCGCTGCATTTCACCGCCTTCATCACAGGCTTTCTGGTGTTCTCGTCGCTGCATATCGTGATCGGCGAGCAGGTGCCGAAAACGCTTGCGATCAGGCAGCCCGTGCCGGTCTCGCAATGGATCGCGTATCCGCTCTATGTCTCCTTTCTCGTTCTTTATCCGCTGAACTGGCTGCTCAACGGCGCGTCGCGGGCGATCCTGCGGATGCTGGGCGTCAAGGAATCCTCAACGAGCGAAATTCTCACCGACTCCGAAATCGAAGGGCTTGTGGAAGAGTCGGCCGAGCACGGAAAGATCGAGAGCGGCGAAGCCGAATACATCCAGAACGTGTTCCGGTTCGGCGATCTTGCTGTGTCCGACGTGATGGTCCACCGCACCAAGATGGTCAGCGTCAACGCGGACGGCCCGCCTGACGCGGTCATCAAGGGAATTCTCGAGTCCGAATATACCCGTATCCCGCTCTGGCGCGAGAAACCCGAGAACATCATCGGCGTTTTGCACGCCAAGGATCTGCTGCGCGCCATCCGCGCCAACGACGGCGATCTTTCCAAGATCGACGTCGGTGCGCTCGCCTTGCCGCCATGGTTCGTGCCCGAGATGCGGCCGCTGTCCGAGCAGCTCAAGGCCTTCCGCCGCCGCAAGACTCACTTTGCGCTTGTGGTCGACGAGTATGGCGAGGTCGAAGGCCTGGTGACTCTGGAAGACATTCTGGAAGAGATCGTCGGCGACATCTCCGACGAGCACGATGTGGTGGTCGCCGGTGTCCGGGCCCAGCCGGATGGATCGGTGGTGGTCGAGGGCTCGGTGCCGATCCGCGATCTCAACCGCGCGATGGACTGGCATCTGCCGGACGAGGAAGCGACGACCATCGCCGGTCTCGTTATCCATGAGGCGCGCTCGATCCCGGACCGGGGTCAGAGCTTCACCTTCCACGGATTCCGTTTCAGGGTGCTGCGGCGTGAGCGCAACCGCATCACGGCGCTGCGGATCGTGCCGCTGCCGCGCGACAGCGGCGCGCCCGAGAAAAAGCCGAAGGCGGGAACGGCGTTCTAGCGCCACCGACGACGATGTGAGGCGATGAGATAGATGAGAGGAGCGCTCCCTGCAGCGGGTGGCTGACGAGACGCGAACGAAAAAGATCGAGGCAGAAGGTTATCGTGTATTGCGGTTCTGGAATCACGATGTGATCCGGAATCTGGACGGAGTGCTTCTTGAGATTCAGGATGCGTTGACCCCCACCCCCGACCCCTCCCCGCAAGGGGGAGGGGGAGTAATTGATGGATCGTGCCGCTGCCGCGCGAAAGCGGCGCGCCCGAGAAGAAGCCGAAGGCGGGAACGGCGTTTTGAGCGCCACCGACGACGATGTGAGGCGATAAGATAAATGACGTGAGCGCTCCCTGCTCCCCTCCCCCTTGCGGGGAGGGGTCGGGGGTGGGGGTCGCAGATCTTTGCGCAGCAGTTAAATTTGCGGCGGCTGATCGCCAACAATCAGTGCATCAGTGTTTGCACGCCTTGGCAGGGGCGGGCCGCCGGGCGTCCTCACCGGGGGCGTAGGTGTGCATCGCCAGTGCGTGAACGGAGCCGGCGAGTTCCGGCGCCAGCAGCGTGTTTATCATGCGATGGCGCTCGATCCGGCTCTTCCCTTCGAACGCCTTCGACACGATATATATCCTGAAATGCGTCTCGCCGCCCGGCCTGTGGCCCGCGTGGCCCTCATGCAGATGGGATTCGTCGGCGACATCGAGGCTTTCGGGCGCGAAAGCTTCGCTCAACTTCTTTGTGATGTGATCTTTTGCGGTCATGATCTGCGCAATATCGTGCGTTATTCGCCAAGGTCAATGACCGTTTCAATTGCGGTTCACCGTCGCGGTGATGTATAATCCGCGACCGTCAAAATTCACGCTTCCAGCAAGGCGTTATCGTAGCAGCCATGGCCATCGACTCATCCAAATTCTTCGACAGCATTCGCATCAAGCCCAACAAGCAGAGCGCGAAGCAGCAGGCTGCTGCGCGCGAGGAAGCTGTGATGTGCGAAGCGCCGGGCTGCAAGAACAGGGGTGCGCATCGTGCACCGAAGGGCCGCGGAAACGAGAAAGAATACTGGCATTTCTGCCTGAACCACGTCCGCGAATACAATCAGGGCTACAATTTCTTCCAGGGCATGAGCGACGAGGCGGTCGCCACCTACCAGAAGGATGCGCAGACGGGACACCGTCCGACCTGGAAGATGGGGCAGAACGGAGCGAAGGGCAAAGGCAAGTCCGGCGCGGTCAACCTGGACGATGCTGTCGATCCTTTCAGCGTCTTCAGCGAGATGAATGGCCGGAGCCGCTGGCGTTCGAATGCGAAGGCGGAGGAGCCGAAAGTCGAGACGCGAAAGATCTTCAACGCCGAGAAGAAGGCGTTGCTGGTCATGGGTCTCGGTCCCGACGCGACGCTTGAGACGGTGAAAGCCAAATACAAGCTGCTGGTGAAGCAACATCATCCCGATGCCAACGGCGGCGATCGCTCGACCGAAGACCGCCTGATCGAGATCATCAAGGCCTACAACTATCTCAAGACGGTCGTGCGCGCGTCCTGAGCGCGGGCTGTTCCGGCTTGCCGGGGTCGCGCTTTCTCTTTGAAACGGCCTTCTTTACCCCGATTGCTTTTTTCTTCGACGCAGCCTTGTTCTTCGAAGGCGTCTTGTTTTTCGAAGAGACTTTGCGCGCGTGATAGGTCAGCGCCAGCCCGACGCAGTGGCGCAGCGCGTTTTCCGGAATCCGCGCTGCCACCTTGAACAGGATACTGCGGTTGCCGCCGTACTCCATCTGCGTCGGATAAAGCTCCCGGAAGGTCTCAACGAGATCGGTCTGGCAATGGAAATACATCGCGACGCGGCCGTCGGATTTTTCGCGGTCGATACGGATCGTGCTGCCGCTGCCGGTTTCAGTCGTGAGATAGCTGGGCTGGCCCCATTTCAGCGTTTCCTCCAGCGGACCGACACCGTCGATGGTTTCCGCGGTCTCGAAAATGATGGCACGCAGCTTCATCAGTTTAGCGCGGACGTCCTCGGGGTAGGCCGCGAAAACCTTCGCGACATTACTGTCGTTGAAGGTCCCGCTCCGTCCGGTATTGCGCTTCATGGAATGCTCACTGCTGGCTGGAGCGCTTCTCGGCCGGAGCAGCCGTTTTGCGCCGGCTGTGCCAGTAGTGAACCGCGACCACGATCGTTCCGATCGCGATGATGCCGCCGACCAGCGGGAATCCATAGTGTTCGACTTTGGCGCCCCATCGCTCGGCAACGGAACCGGCGAGAAGGCCCGGCAATACATGCGCCGGCGCCCATAACAGGCAGGCCGCGATGCTTGCGGGATAAAAGCGGCGCGGTGGCATGCCGAGTGCGCCCGCCACGACCGGGACGAGCGCGCGCACCGGCGGCACGAAACGCGCGAAGAACACCGCAAATGTCCCGTAACGGTGAAAGAACTCCTCGCTTTGCGCCATGACCGCCGGGTATTTCGACATCGGCCATGATGTCAGGATCTCGCGCTGGCTGACGTAGCCGATCGAGTAGGCGAGAGCTTCTCCGATCACCGCGCCGGCGATGGCGGAAGCCAGGACCGGTGTGAGGCCAAGGCTGCCGGCGGGGATCAGGGCGCTGAGGGCCAGAATGACGGTCGATCCCGGAACGAGCGTGCCCAGGATAGGAATGGCTTCGAGAAACGCCGCCAGGAAAATCGCGGCATAGGCAAGCTCGGCGTGAAGCGAGACGAAGCCGATCAACTGATTGAGGTAATTCACGGGAGGTCCACTGCCGGCGTCAGACGGTACAATACACCGCAGGAACCGGCGGCGAAGCGGCGAGATCGGCTCTCAAAAACGACAAAACCGGCTCCAGACACCCGGCGCGTATCGTCACAATCGCAGGGCAGACCTACCAAACGCGCAAAAATAGCTTATCTCAATGAAAATACACTGGAACTTTCATTGTATGGTGGGCTTCTGCCGTTTGCATCTGTCTGCTAGGTTGAATCACGCACCCCACCCGCAGCAAGCACGTCTGGTTTCGGGAGCATCCGGGACCACGGAGGATTGATGAGCGCCGCCACGACTCTATCGCAGGAACCCACGAACCTCCCCGACATGAAAGTGTCGGTTCGTCAGGTCTTCGGTATCGACAGCGATCTCGAGGTTCCTGCCTATTCCAACAGCGATCCCCATGTGCCCGACGTCGACTCGGATTACCGTTTCGATCGCGCCACCACGCTCGCGATCCTCGCCGGTTTCTCCAAGAACCGCCGCGTCATGGTCACCGGCTTCCACGGCACCGGCAAGTCGACGCACATCGAGCAGGTCGCGGCCCGCCTCAACTGGCCTTGCGTGCGCGTCAACCTCGACAGCCACATCAGCCGTATCGATCTCGTCGGCAAGGACTCCATCGTCGTCAAGGATGGCAAGCAGGTCACCGAATTCCGTGACGGCATCCTGCCGTGGGCGCTTCAGCACAACGTCGCGCTGGTGTTCGACGAGTACGACGCCGGCCGCCCGGACGTGATGTTCGTGATCCAGCGCGTGCTGGAAGTCTCCGGCCGCCTGACGCTGCTCGACCAGAACAAGGTCATCAAGCCGCATCCGGCGTTCCGCCTGTTCTCGACCGCCAACACCATCGGTCTCGGCGACACCTCGGGCCTCTATCACGGCACCCAGCAGATCAACCAGGGTCAGATGGATCGCTGGTCGATCGTGACCACGCTGAACTATCTGCCGCACGACGAGGAAGTCGAGATCGTGCTCGCCAAGGCGAAGCACTATCGCACCGATGCCGGCCGCGACACCGTCAACAAGATGGTCCGTCTTGCGGACCTCACGCGCAACGCGTTCGCCAACGGCGACCTGTCGACGGTGATGTCGCCGCGCACCGTCATCACCTGGGCCGAGAACGCCGAGATCTTCGGCGACATCGGCTTCGCATTCCGCGTCACCTTCCTGAACAAGTGCGACGAGCTTGAACGTCCGCTGGTGGCGGAGTTCTATCAGCGCTGCTTTAATGCGGAACTGCCGGAATCCGCGGTCAATGTGGCGTTGAGCTGACGTCTTCTGCGCGAGTCATCGCGTGCGCTGGTTGAATCCCTCCCCCTTGCGGGGAGGGTCGGCCGAGCGAAGCGGAGGCCGGGGTGGGGGTCGACGCAGTACAGAACTTGTAGCTCCCCCACCCGACGCATCGTTCGCTTCGCTCTCGATGCGCCACCCTCCCCGCAAGGGGGAGGGAGTCAGAAAGCGAAGCGCGAGGTCCACGCCGCAATGAGCACGTCCAATATCAAGTTCAGGACCGGGTCGAAGGAATCTCCGACAGAGCCGTTCAAGCGCGCGGTGACGTCCGCATTGCGGGCCATCGCCAAGCAGCCTGAACTTGAAGTGACGTTTGCCGCCGAACGTCCGGGCCTTTCGCCCGGCAAGGCGCGGTTGCCCGAACCGGCGCGCAAGCTGACCCGCAAGGACGCGGCGATCGTGCGCGGCCATGCCGATTCAATTGCACTGCGCATCGCCTGTCACGATCCGAAGGTTCACCGCAAGCTGGTGCCGGGCAATCCGCAGGCGCGCGGCGTGTTCGATGCCGTCGAGCAGGCCCGCGTCGAGGCCATCGGCGCCAAGCGGATGAGCGGCGTCGCCAAGAACCTCACCGCGATGCTCGACGATCATTTCCATCGCGGCAAATACGACGAGATCACCGACCGCGCCGATGCGCCGCTGGCCGATGCGCTGGCGATGATGGTGCGCGAACGGCTGACCGGCCAGGCGCCGCCGGCGGCCGCACGCAAGATGGTCGATCTCTGGCGGCCGATCCTCGAAGACAAGATCGGTGCGCGTCTCGACCGATTGAAGGAGTTCACCGAAGATCAAACACGCTTCGGCGACGTGGTTCACGATCTGCTGGACGCGCTTGAGCTTGGCGACGAGAGCAATGCCGATCAGGACGAGGACGACAATCAGGACGAGAACCGCGACGGCGAAAAGGATCAATCCGGCGCGGACGGCTCACCCGACACCGAGTCGGCGGAGGAGATGAGCGCCGACCAGTCGCAATCCTCCACCGAGGAGATGTCGGAAAACGCCATGGAGAGCGCGCAGGCGTCCGCCAGCGATGCGTTCGACGACAACGAGATGGGCGAGGACGAATCGCCGGGCGAGGCCCATCGCCCGCCCAGCCGCGGCGGCAACGAGCCGCGCGGGCCGGAGTATCATGCGTTCGCGCCGAAATTCGACGAGGTCGTGTCGGCGGAAGATCTCTGCGAGCACGACGAACTGGAGCGCCTGCGCAGCTATCTCGACAAGCAGCTCGCGCATCTGCAGCACATTGTTGCGCGTCTTGCCAATCGCCTGCAGCGTAAATTGATGGCGCAGCAGAACCGCGCCTGGGATTTCGACCTCGAGGAAGGCATTCTCGATCCGGCGCGGCTGTCGCGCGTGGTCACTGATCCGTTCCATCCGTTGTCGTTCATGCACGAGAAGGAAGCGACCTTCCGCGACACGGTGGTGACGCTGCTGCTCGATAATTCCGGCTCGATGCGCGGACGCCCGATCACGGTGGCTGCGACCTGCGCCGATATTCTGGCGCGGACGCTGGAGCGCTGCGGCGTCAAGGTCGAGATTCTCGGTTTCACCACACGGGCGTGGAAGGGCGGTCAGTCGCGCGAGGCGTGGCTGGCGGCGGGCAAGCCTGCCAATCCGGGCCGCCTCAACGATCTGCGTCACATCATCTACAAGTCGGCGGACGCGCCCTGGCGGCGCGCGCGCAAGAACCTTGGCCTGATGATGCGCGAGGGCCTGCTCAAGGAAAACATCGACGGCGAAGCACTCGACTGGGCGCACAAGCGCCTGCTCGGGCGCTCGGAGCAGCGCAAGATCCTGATGATGATTTCGGACGGTGCGCCGGTGGACGACTCGACGCTGTCGGTCAATCCGGGCAACTATCTCGAGCGGCATCTGCGCCACATCATCGAAGAGATCGAGACCCGCTCGCCGGTCGAACTGATTGCGATCGGTATCGGCCACGACGTGACGCGCTACTATCGCCGCGCGGTCACCATCGTGGATGCGGAAGAACTCGGCGGCGCCATCACCGAGAAGCTGGCCGAGCTTTTCACCGAGACTCATACTGAGGCTCCGACGCCGCGCCGCCGCAGACTGCATTCCTGAGATCATGGCCATCGACATCAGCCGCCGGTCGTTTCTGCGGAACGCCATGGCGGCGCTTCCGGCCGGCATGTTGGGCGCAGGCGCAGAGTTCGCGCACGCGCAAACCTCATCCGTCGAGGTCAACGCCCGCAGGATCGAGTCGTTCGATCCACGCGATGCCTCTCACATCCGCTATGGTTCGCTGGAATTCCGCAGCGGCCTGGTGCTGACGTCATCGTTTCGCGGCTTCGGCGGCTTGTCGGGATTGCGGCTGGATAAAAAGGGCGAACAGTTCATCGCCCTGAGCGACAAGGGGAACTGGTTCACCGGCCGGATCGCCTATCGCGGCAAGGTCATGACAGGACTTGCCGATGTGAAGTCCGCGCCGATGCTGGACAGCGACGGCAAGAAGATTACAGCGCGCGGCTGGTTCGACAGCGAGTCGCTCGCTCTCGATGGTTCGACCGTCTATGTGGGTCTCGAGCGGGTCAATCAGATCCTGCGGTTCGATTTCAGCAAGGGCGGGATCAGGTCGCGCGGCGAGATCGTGCCGGTGCCGCCCGAAATCGGCAAGTTGCCCTTCAACAAGGGGCTGGAAACGCTGGTATTCGTTCCCAAAGGGCAGCCGCTCGCCGGCACGCTGATCGCGATTTCGGAGCGCGGGCTTGATGCGTCGGGAAACATCCAGGGCTTTCTGCTCGGCGGCCCGTCGCCGGGACAGTTCTCCGTCAGGCTGACGAAAAATTTCGATATCAGCGATGCCACCCTGCTGCCGTCCGGCGATCTTTTGCTGCTCGAACGGAAATTTTCGATGCTCGAAGGTGTCGGCATCCGGATTCGCAGGGTGCCGCTCGCGTCCGTCGTTCCCGGTGCGGTGATCGATGGGCCGACAATTTTTGAGGTCGATCTCGGCTACGAGATCGACAACATGGAAGGCATCGACACCCATGTCACGGCGGACGGCGATACGGTCGTGACCATGGTGTCCGACGATAATTTCTCGATGATCCAGCGCACGCTGTTGCTGCAGTTCACGCTCGTTGAGGAGTGATTGTCATCGTCCACCGCTCGCGTTTTCTTCGTCATTGCGAGCGAAGCCAAGCAATCCACTCTTTGAAACGGAAAGAAATGGATTGCTTCGTCGCGACGCTCCTCGCAATGACGGTGTCTGCTTCGCACGAAAACAAAAAAAGGCCGGGTCGAAACCCGGCCTTTTTGAAATCTTAAATTGCGGATCGAAGGATCAGCTCGCTGCGGCGAGCTTCTTCTTTTCGATCTGGCGCTTCAACTCGACCGCCTTCGGCGACAGGTCGCCGGAGTTGGCCTTGAGCAGGAACGCGTCGAGACCGCCGTTGTGGTCGACCGACTTCAGCGCATTGGTCGAGACGCGCAGGCGCACGTTGCGGCCCAGCGTCTCCGAGATCAGGGTGACGTTGCACAGGTTCGGCAGGAACCGGCGCTTGGTCTTGTGGTTCGAGTGGCTGACCTTGTGGCCAACCTGAGGGCCCTTGGCCGTCAATTCGCAGCGCCGTGACATCGTATAATCCTTTGGCGAAACCTAGTGTCGCCCCGGACCGCCCAAAGGGGTCACGTGGGGGTTTAAACCGTCCATTTCAGGAACGGCGGAGCTATAAGGGGCTGGCGGCCCAGCGTCAAGGTTGAGAGGCGATTTCAGCGGCTTTTCTGTGCGCCAGGGCGCAAGCCGCGGCGGCTGGAAATGACGATTTTCCCCGTCAAACCAGTGATTTCCTAACATATAATCGACGTAATCCGTGACCAGACAGATATCTGAGGCTATCGATACGACTTTCGCGGCCTATTCGGGAACAAGTCCCGCAGACGCTGCGCCCGGTGGCTCCGGTCAATCGCTGGTCAGCAGGATTTCGTCGGCAATGCCCCGGTTCCCAAAGCTTTCTTGGATGCTCTCCCGGACCGCCCAAACCCAGCTTTGTCTGGGTATTGTGGCCGTAGCGGGCCTGTTGGCGATGTGTGCCTGCCCGGCCAGCGCCCAGGGCCGTCTGGACGCCAAGTATGAAGCAACGCTCGCGGGCCTTCCGATCGGCAAGGGCGCCTGGGTCGTCGATGTGTCCGAGGATCAGTATTCGGCAGCCGTCAGCGGCGCCACCACCGGATTGATGAAATCCATCGGCGGCGGCAATGGCACCGGCACCTCGCAGGGACGCATCACCGCGGGCCAGTTCGCGCCGCTGAGCTATATTTCGACGGTCAATTACGGAAAGAAGGTGGAAGTCATCCGCATCACGCTGGGCGGCGGCAATATCAAGGATTCATCCATCGAGCCGAAGCCCGACGAGAATCCGGATCGGATTCCGGTCACCGAGGCGCATCGCCGCAACGTTCTTGATCCGATGACGGGTGCGCTGCTGAAAGTTGCGGGCACCGGTGATCCGGTCGGTCCCGAGGCCTGCCGCAAGACGCTGTCGGTATTCGACGGCAGGATGCGCTACGATTTGCGCCTTGAATACAAGCGCATGGAAAATGTGAAGGCTGAAAAGGGCTATCACGGCCCGGTTGTGGTCTGTGCGGTCTACTTCACGCCGATCGCGGGCTACGTCCCGGATCGCGCCTCGATCAAGTACGTGGCCGCCCAGCGCAACATGGAAATATGGTTTGCGCCCATCGCCGGAACGCGGGTGCTGGCGCCTTTCAGAATTACAATTCCGACCCCGCTCGGCACCGGCATGATCGAGGCGACGGAGTTCATCTCGGTGCAGAAGACGGCCAAGACGAACTGACAAACCCGGCTGGCATTGACCGCCGCGAGGATGATTCAGGAACGAATCTCACCGTGAATCGTGTTGACTCTCCGGCCAATCCGATTCGACTCCGGATTTAACGATTTCATTCAAATCTGGCCGCGCGCGGAGCATCTTCAAACTTCATCTAGTATCGCCATCTATTGGTTTGTGCGACATGTTGAGGCGATCTGGGCAGACTCACTGCGAGTCAGCGATTCGGGCTTCTTTCGTTCCTTAACCGTTCCAAACCTTAAGTCGCGGCGCGAAAAGCGTCGCATTGTGAGACACTTCCTTCAAACTTGCTGCGGCGTCCGCGTCGTGTGCGTCATGCGGACCTCTCGATTATGCCTCTGTCGTCTTCCGTTCCGCTGTTTTCGAATGAGCGCGCCCCCGGAGCCGGTGTTACGGCGGTGCTGGGCCCGACCAACACCGGCAAGACCCATCTCGCCATCGAGCGGATGCTGGCCCACTCGTCGGGCATCATCGGTCTGCCGCTGCGTCTCCTGGCGCGCGAGGTCTACAACAAGATCGCCGCGCGGGCCGGAGCGGGCGCGGTCGCGCTCATCACCGGCGAAGAAAAGATCAAGCCGCCTCATGCGCGCTATTGGGTCTCCACCGTCGAGGCGATGCCCCGCGATCTCGATGTGTCGTTTCTGGCCGTCGACGAAATCCAGATCGCGGCTGATCTCGAGCGCGGTCACGTCTTCACCGACAGGATTCTGAACCGGCGCGGGCGGGACGAAACCCTGCTGCTTGGCGCGGCCACGATGCGGCCGATCATCGAGCGGCTGCTTCCTGGCGCGAACATCGTCACCCGGCCGCGATTGTCGCAACTCGAATTCGCCGGCGACCGCAAGATCACCCGGCAGCCGCGGCGAACAGCGATCGTCGCGTTCTCGGCGGATGAAGTCTACGCCATCGCCGAGCTGATCCGGCGTCAGCACGGCGGCGCTGCCGTTGTGCTGGGCTCATTGTCGCCGCGCACCCGTAATGCGCAGGTGGACATGTTCCAGTCCGGCGATGTCGATTATCTCGTTGCCACCGATGCCGTCGGCATGGGCCTCAATCTCGATGTCGATCATGTGGCGTTCGCGTCGGACCGCAAATACGACGGCTATCAGTTCCGCCGCCTGACACCCGCCGAGTTCGCGCAGATCGCGGGCCGCGCCGGCCGTGCGACGCGCGACGGGACGTTCGGAACCACCGGGCGCTGCGCGCCGTTCGAGCCCGAACTGGTCAATGCGCTTCAGAACCACACGTTCGACAGCGTAAAGATGTTGCAGTGGAGGAACACGCGGCTGGATTTCTCCTCGCTGGGCGCGCTCCAGGTCTCGCTGGCGCTGACGCCGAACCATGAAGCCCTGACCCGCGCGCCGATCGCCGAGGACATCCGCGTGCTCGACCATGCGGCCCGTGATGAAGACGTTCGGGATATGGCCAAGGGCGCGGCCGCCGTGGAACGGCTCTGGGAAGCCTGCCAGATTCCCGACTACCGCAAGCTGTCGCCGGCCGCCCATGCCGAACTTGTCACCACGCTGTATGGGTTCTTGATGCGGAAGGGCCGTATTCCGGACAACTGGTTTGAGGCCCAGATCGCGCAAACTGACCGCACGGACGGCGATATCGACACATTATCGGCCCGGATTGCCCAGATACGGACCTGGACATTCGCGGCAAATCGTCCCGATTGGCTGGTGGACCCCGAGCGCTGGCAGGCAATTGCCCGCGCCGTCGAGGATAAATTGTCAGATGCCCTGCATGAACGGCTAACTGAGCGTTTCGTTGATCGCCGGACCAGTGTATTGATGCGGCGCTTGCGGGAAAACACGATGCTGAATACTGAGATTGGGAAGACGGGCGAAGTGATCGTAGAGGGCCATATGATTGGCCGTCTCGACGGATTCATGTTCGCGCCGGAGTCCGCTGAAGCGGGCTCCGATGCGAAGGCCTTGCAGGCCGCGGCGCTCAAGGCGCTGGCCGGTGAAATCGATGCGCGCGCCGAAAAGCTTTCAAAGGCACCGGACGAACAGTTCGTGCTGGCGTCCGATGGAACGCTGCGCTGGACCGGCGACGCCGTCGCCAAGCTTGTCGCGGCCGACGATGCGTTGCATCCGCGTATCCGCATCATTGCGGACGAACGGCTGACTGGCCCGTCACGCGAGGCCGTGCAGACGCGGCTCGATCTGTGGTTGAAGACGCATATCGAAAAAATTCTCGGGCCGATGTTCGAACTGTCGAAGGCGGAGGATGTCACCGGCATCGCGCGCGGCATCGCCTTCCAGTTGATCGAGGCGCTCGGCGTGCTGGAGCGGCCGAAGATCGCTGCCGAGATGAAGGATCTCGATCAGCCGTCGCGCGCAAGCCTGCGCAAGTATGGCGTGCGGTTCGGCGCCTATCACATTTTTCTCCCCGCATTGTTGAAGCCGGCCGCGCGCGGTCTGGCATCGCTGTTGTGGGGACTGAAGCGCGACAACGTGGACTGGTCGGCACTGACCGGTGCGCAGCATCTGGCGGCAAGCGGCCGTACCTCGTTCCCGGCGGACAAGGCGCTCGATCAGGAGGCCTACCGCACGCTCGGCTACAAGCTATGCGGCGACCGCGCGGTGCGTGTCGATATTCTGGAACGTCTCGCGGATCTTATTCGCCCTGCGCTGTCGTGGCGTCCTGGTTCGCCCGGTGACAAGCCGGCCGGCGCGTTCGACGGCCGCTCGTTCACGGCGACACAGGCCATGACATCGCTGACGGGCTCCGCAGGCGAAGATTTTGCTTCGATCCTGAAGGCGCTCGGCTATCGCATGGAGAAGCGTCCGCCGCTGCCGGAGGTTGTCGCGCCGCCAGTCGCTGCGGAAACCGTGGCCGATGCGACTGCTGAAACAGCGGACACCGCTTCGGTCTCTGACGCGGTCGTTGCCGAGCCAGAAGTTGCCGCGGCAACCGATTCGATCGCAGATGTTACGAACGACGCGACGACTGAGGCGGTGCCCTCTGCCGAATCCGTCTCCACGGATACATCCGCGTCGCGCTTGCCTGAGGTGAACTTCGCGCCGCCATCGGAAACCTCAGAACCTGTGGCGGAAGCCGCCGCTGAGACATCTTCCGAGCCGGCCGTTGTCGCCGAAGCCACTGAAACAGCGGCTGTTGAAGCGCCTGCTGGCGAGGCTGGTCCCGATCAGGCTGCGACTGAGGCGGCGGTTTCTGCAGAACCGGTCCTGGTCGAAGTCTGGCGGCCGGGCGGACGTTCGGATGAGCGCCGTCCGCGTCATGATCGCAGCCGCTACAAGGGGCCGGATAAATCCGCCGCTCCCGCAGCCGAAGGTGAAGCGGCTTCCGGCGATGACAAGCGCGAGCGTCATGGCCGCCATCGCCGCGACCGTAACAACGAGCATCGCCGGCCACGCCCCGACGCTCCGGCGGTTGCAGCGGAAGGCGCAGATGCCGCGCAGGCGCGCCCGCCGCGTGACGACAAGGGCGGCCGTCCGCGCGAAGGCTTCAAGGGCAAGGACCGCAATCAGGAGCGCGGCAAGGGCAAGTTCGACAAGCGCGGCCGCGACGGGCGCAAGGATGACCGCGACCGCAGCGGCGGCTCGCATCGCACCTACGCGACCAGCGCCACGCCCCGCGAGCGCGATCGTCCCGCCGATCCGAACTCGCCGTTTGCAAAGCTGGCGGCGCTCAAGGAGCAGCTTGCGGGCAACCGCAAGGAATAATTTGGATCGTCAGCGCCTCGACAAGTGGCTGTGGCACGCGCGGATCGTCAAGACCCGGGTCGATGCCGCGGCTCTGGTCGCAAAAGGGCGCGTTCGCATCAACGGTATGCGCCAGACGTCACCGGGACATGCGGTGAAGGCAGACGACGTCCTCACCATCGCGCTCGACAGCCGGGTTCGTGTGCTCAAGATCACCGGATTCGTGGACCGGCGAGGGGATGCGGCTGCGGGACGCGCAATCTACGCTGATTTACAAACGCCTCCCGAGTAACTAGTTGCCTCTCATTACGGGCAGAACTTCCCTTGCGGCGATGCACATCCTGCGCTACGCCAAACTGAAAATTTAGACCTTCCGGAGCTTTGGATGACGTACGTCGTCACTGAAAACTGCATCAAGTGCAAGTACATGGACTGCGTGGAAGTTTGCCCCGTGGATTGCTTCTACGAGGGCGAGAACATGCTGGTGATCCATCCGGACGAATGCATCGACTGCGGTGTGTGCGAACCTGAATGCCCGGCGGACGCGATCAAGCCCGACACCGAGCCCAGCCTGGAGAAGTGGCTGGAGGTGAACGCGGAATACGCCAAGTCCTGGCCCAACATCACCCAGAAGAAAGACGCGCCCGACGACGCCAAGGAATTTGACGGCGTCGAGGGCAAGTTCGACAAATATTTTTCTGCCAATCCGGGCTCAGGCGACTGATCTGGCCTGCTGACGCCGCCCCCCGGCACGGCTAACTTTTAACCCTACCCAGCGATGAGGGCCTGCCGGACGCCGTCCGGAAGGCGTCGCAGGGCATAAATCATTGATTTTTGCGGGAAATGTGCTATTTTGGGCACATTCAAGAGCCGAACCCCATTTTTGTGTCCCGGTTAGGACTGACGGGTTCCCCGAGAAACCATTGAACAGGGGCGTGGCGTTTCCACGCAAAGGCGCTGTGTCAGACAAATTGCGTCACAAAAAGAACTCCAAAATAAAAGACAAGGGTTCCAAGGATAAGGGCACCAAGAAGGCGTCTGCGATTCGCAGCGCGCCGAAAAAGGATGCTCGCGCATCCGCCCCAACCTCAAAAAACAAAAGAAGCACAATGCCCAACAAAAAAACTGCAAAGCCGTCTGCGAAGGCCCCGGCAAAGTCCGCTGCGAAGCCTGCGAAGACGGTGTCGAAGGCCCCTGTCGCCAAGGCTCCTGTCAAGACCGTTGCCGGCAAGCCCGCCGCGAAGCCGGCTGCGGCCGCACCGCGCGTGGAAGAGCCGAAGAAGCCGCTGACCCAGCGTCAGGGATTCAAGACCAACGAGTTCGTCGTGTATCCGGCGCATGGCGTCGGCCAGATTCTTGCGATCGAAGAGCAGGAAATCGCGGGTGCGCGGCTCGAGCTTTTCGTCATCAACTTCATCAAGGACAAGATGACCCTGCGGGTGCCGACGGCGAAGGTCGCCAATGTGGGCATGCGCAAGCTGTCGGATCCCTCGCTGGTGAAGCGCGCGCTGGAAACCCTGAAGGGCCGTGCGCGCATCAAGCGCACCATGTGGTCGCGCCGCGCGCAGGAATACGAAGCAAAGATCAATTCGGGCGACATCGTCGCGATTGCCGAAGTGGTCCGCGACCTGTTCCGTTCGGAGTCGCAGCCGGAGCAGTCCTACAGCGAACGTCAGCTTTATGAAGCGGCGCTCGATCGCCTGTCGCGCGAAATCGCCGTCGTTCAGCACGTCACGGAAACCGAGGCGGTCAAGGAGATCGAGTCGAATCTCGCCAAGAGCCCGCGCCGCGGCGCAGCCAAGGCTGATGCCGATGCGGGCGCCGACGCAGTTTCCGACGACGCCGATGAGGGCGACGAGGGAGATGACTCGGTATCGGCCGACGAAGCGGCCTGATCTCGTCGACAACAATTGAAATGAAAAGCCCGGCCTTGGAGCCGGGCTTTTTTATGGAGAATTATTTGTCAGGGCGTGACGTTGTCCCAACGCCGGTTCTCACTTCCGGGATCATGCCTAATCCACGACGATCTTCACGCGATCGCGCGGCTTCACCGTTGAGCGGCTGTCGAAACCGTTCAGAACGCGAAACCGGTCAACCGGACGATCGACGCCCTGCATCCGGGACGCCAGCGATTCAATCGTATCACCGGGCTGTACGGTCACGATCTTGATCCGCAGTGGCCGCGCAGCCTGGATCTCGGCAAGCGTCAGACGCCGGAATGAATTCACCGTTTCGCGGAAGCTGCGATCGGCCTCAGGTGTTTTCTTCTTCGCCGCGAAAATGAAGCGGTAGACATCACTGCCGAAACGCAGGGCGTAAATCCTGAACTGCCATTGATCGCCGCTGGCCGTCGCGGTCGCGGACGGAAAGCCGTTGATGCTCGTGTCCTCGGTCGAGGATTTGTCGACATTCTCCATCCAGCCGGAATTGAGATAGTCGCCAAGCGACTGCTCCGCGGGGACGCGCACCACATCGAAGCGCATCGCCTGGGTGCCGCCTTCGCGCACGCCAACGACGGCCTGCGCGGTGTTCTCCAGCACGAAGCCGTCCGGCACCTGGAACGTGAAGCCAAGCTTGGGATGCAGGAAGCGGCGTCCGCGCACAAACCCTTCGCTGGGATCTTCGCCATAGACAAGATTGTCGATGGCGGAGAGATAGGTGTCGCGGTCGCGTTCGCCGGCTTCGGGCGATGAATACTGCCGTGCGTTGGCCTGCGCATTCTGGACACGCTCGGGCGTTGCCGGGTGTGACGACAGGAAGTCCAGCGAGCGCGGATCGGCCGGCGCACGGCTGGCCTTGAGCGCTGCGTTGCGTTCCATCGCGGTGAGGAAGCGCGCCGCGCCGAACGGATCGAACTTGGCGCGCGCCGAGATGCCGACACCGATTCCGTCGGCTTCGAATTCCTGTGCGCGCGAAAAGCTCGCCATCGTCAGCTTGGTCTTGGCCAGCGCCAGCGCGTTCATATCGGGGTCATTGCCCATGTCGGCGACGACGCGGGTGACCACGGCGGCCTGCTTGGCCTGGTCTTCGCGGATCGCCGCATGCTTGGCGAGCACATGCGCCATCTCATGGGCGAGCACGGAAGACAATTCGGATGTATCGCTGGCGAGTGCGATCAGGCCGCGCGTGACATAGAGCTGCCCGGTGGGAAGCGCGAAGGCGTTGACCGCGCCGGAATTCAGGATCGTCACCTTGTAGGTGAGATCAGGCCGCTCGGAGGCCGCGACAAGGCGATCGACGGTCTTGGTGATCAGGGCTTCCAGCCGCGGATCGTCGTACGATCCGCCGTAGGATGAGATGATGCGGCTGTGTTCGCGCTCGGTGGCCGGCGTCTGGGCCGCGGGCTTGTTCGGTTTGACTGGAGCGAAACCGGGGCTTGAAGCGGTCTGGAACCTGCCGAGGTCTCCGCAGGCGCCCAGCGCCAATGACGCGCACAGCGAAGCGGCCGCAAAAACGCGGCTGAGGTTCCTGGTTTCGCGTCGGTTGGCAGGTGTCGCCACGCCGCTATTTGCCCTCGTCCCTCGGCATCGTGCCGTTCGCGGCCACGTCCGCCGCAGCAATTAACTCGATCTGCCCCGCGTAGGTGACCTCGATCCTTGGCCCGCCACGCTTCTCGATCCAGCCTCGAACCCGAACTCTCTTGTTTTTCAGAGACTTAAGGTCGATCCCGGCGCTTTCCAACGACGGCATCATGCGCCTTGAAATAGTCGCGGCAAAGTCCCGTGTCCATCGCCGCCCGAAATTGACGTAAAATACCGCTCCGGCCAAACGGGCCGATGAAACCGTTCCTTCCACCACGGTAAAACGTCCAACGCCCGCCAAAATATCGTCGGTGCTTTCCGCGTTTTTTATGGCAGCGGAACTGGCCCAAATGCCGCGCCTCGCGGCGCGGGCGGCAGCCTCGGCGGTCAGCAGCGCGGTGGAACATGATCTGTCTGTGACAGGCGACGCGAGCGCTTCACCGCGCGTCAGGAGTTCGGACTGGATCGGCGTCTCCAGGTCTTTCAGAAAGACGAAGGCATGCTGACGTCCATAACGGTCCGGCCCGTCGTCGGAGCTGCGCAGTGTCACATCACGGCCATCGATCAGAGAAGCCAGAGTTTCCTTTCCGCGCGCGCGTATGTCCCCGGCGGGCTCGATACCGGCGAGACGTATCTCGCGTCCGTCGCCGAGACGAAACGTACGTATGTCGAGCACGCCGCTGACGCGGCCTTCGCCCTGAAGCGCGAACTCGCATGCGGCATGAAGGCTGCCGCCACTGCCCGCGGTCAGCAGGACCGCGCAGCAGAAGGTGATCGGGATGCGGCGGTTCATCACCACGCTGTCAGGCCTTGCGGGCACGCCGAAGCGCGTTCGGCACCAAACCAGTTTCGACCTGCGGAATGTGTTGCGGCTTGCACGTGTGAGTCAAGCCGCACGCGCGTTGACCGATGGCATTTGCAGGGCGGGTTGCTTGCCGCGATGTCAGGGTTGCGCCATGATGAAAGCAACCAAAGATGCCGCCGGGGAAGGCGCGCCATCGACAACGGGAGACAACATTGAAGAAAATCCTCGCAAGCCTCGTGTCATCTGCGCTCGTGATCGGCTCAACCGCCGCGATGGCGCAAGGCAAGCCGCCTCTGAAACTCGGCGCGATCCTCGACATGTCCGGCCTCTATGCCGACATCACCGGCACCGGAAGCGAGACGGCGGCGAAAATGGCCGCCGAGGATTTCGGCGGCGAAGTGCTGGGCCGCAAGATCGAGATCATCGCAGCGGATCATCTCAACAAGGCCGATCTGTCATCGAGCATTGCCCGCGACATGTTCGACAATCAGGGCGTCGAGGCGATCGTCGATGTTGCGGCGTCTGCGACCGCGCTGGCGGCCAACGAGATCGCCAAGGCGCGGGGCAAGATCATCATGTTCAACGGCCCGGGATCGGTCCGTCTGACCAACGAGGCCTGCGGCCCCTACACCGTGCATTATGTCTTCGACACCTTCGGGCAGGCGAATTCCACCGGCCTCGCGGCTGTGAAGACCGGACTCGACACCTGGTTCTTCCTTCAGGCTGATTACGCGTTCGGACAGGATCTCGAGAAGGATACCTCCGCTGTCGTCACCAAGATGGGCGGCAAGGTGCTCGGCACCGTCAAGCATCCGCTCAACACGTCGGACTTCTCATCTTTCCTGCTGCAGGCACAGGGATCGAAAGCCAAGGTCGTGGGTCTCGCCAATGCGGGCGGCGACACCATCAACGCCATCAAGCAGGCCGCAGAATTCGGCCTGATGAAGGGCGGACAAAAGCTGTCGCCGCTGCTGGCTTTCATCACCGACATCGACAGCATCGGGCTTGAGACCGCGCAGGGCCTCGTGCTGGCGGAAGCGTTCTACTGGGACCTGAATGACGACACCCGCGCGTTCAGCAAGCGTTTCATGGAGAAGGTCAAGCGCGTTCCGACCTCGGCGCAGGCCGGGGTCTATTCATCCGTCACGCATTACCTCAAGGCGGTGAAGGAGGCGGGCACGACCGATTCAGCAGCCGTGATGAAGGTCATGAAGTCGACGCCGATCAACGACATGTTCGCCAAGAACGGAAAGATCCGGGAAGACGGGCGAATGGTGCACGACATGTATCTGTTCGAGGTGAAGAAGCCGTCGGAATCGAAGGCGCGGTGGGACGATTACAAGCTGCTGGCGACCATCCCCGGCGATCAGGCCTTCCAGTCGCTCGACGCGTCGCGCTGCCCCCTGATCAAGAAGTAGATCGATCGGCGGCGCCGGTTTGTCCGGCGCTGCTGATGATCCAACACAGGAAATCGCCATGCCCGGTACGATTCTGCAAAGCCTCGATCGCGGTCTCTTGACCATCACCATGAACCGGCCCGAACGGCGCAACGCGATCAACGCCGAAATGTCGGCAGATCTGATCGAGGCGGTGCGGCGGGCGGCGGACGACACCGAAGTCCGGGCTGTGCTTCTGCGCGGCGCCAACGGCACCTTCTGCGTGGGCGGCGACGTCAAGTCGATGGCCGAGAACAGGTCGGAACTCACCTATGAGGTGAAGCGCGCCAATCTGCGCAAGGGCATGGAAATCTCGCGGCTGCTGCATGAACTGCCGAAGCCGGTGGTGGCGCAGATCGATGGCGCGGCGGCGGGAGCGGGTCTCTCCATTGCGCTGTCCTGCGATCTGCGCGTCGCCGGGGCATCTGCAAAGATCACGACGGCCTTTGCCAAGGTCGGCTTTTCCGGCGATTACGGCGGCACGTATTTCCTGACGCAGATGCTCGGCAGCGCCAAGGCGCGTGAGTTGTATCTGATGTCGCCTGTTCTCACAGCGCAGGAAGCGCTTGCGCTCGGAATGGTCACGAAGGTTGTCCCGGATGCAGAGGTCTCCGATGCCGCGACTACGCTTGCGATGTCGCTGGCGCAGGGGCCGACCGTGACGCTCGGCTACATCAAGCGCAACATCAACAATGCCGAGCACCTGTCGCTCGAAGCCTGCTTCGACGCTGAAGCGGCGCATCACACCCGTTGCGGCGAAACGGCGGATCATCTGGAAGCCGCCAAGGCATTCATGGAAAAACGCTCCGCGGTGTTCAAGGGACGCTAGGGCGTGATCCCGACAAGTAGGGACCCGACAAGATCACGCTTGGACATCAGAACGGGAATGCGTGAATGACGGATGCGACAAGGCTGCGGCAGATCTGCCTCGTTGCGCCGCATCTTGAGCCGGTGGTCGGCGACATCGCCGCGATCATGGGTCTGACCGTCTGTTACCGCGATCCCAATGTTGCGCGCTACGGCCTGGAAAACGCACTTCTTCCGGTCGGCACCACCCTGCTTGAAGTCGTTGCGCCGTTTCAGGGTGGCACTGCTGCCGGCCGGTTCATCGACAAGACCGGCGGGCGGGGCGGCTACATGGCGATCCTGTCCTGTGCCGATCCGCGCGAGCGGCAGAAGAATGCCGAAGCCATCGGCGTGCGGACATCTCACGTGATCGATCGCGCGCCCTATCTCGGGGTTCAGCTTCATCCGCGCGACTGCCGCGCGGCCTTCATCGAGTTCAATCACACCGCGAACAGCGACAACATTCGCGGTCCCTATCCGCCGGCGGGGCCTGACTGGCACACGGCGATCCGCGATGACGTGACCCTGGCGCTGACCGAGGTCACTCTCACCAGCCCCGATCCGCGCGGGCTTGCGGATCACTGGGGCCGCATCATTGGCATTCCGGCCAGCGGCAGCGGGATCGAGCTTGTCAATTGCAGCATCAAGGTCGTTGAAGGCGAGAACGAGATCATGAGCGGGCTGACGTTTCGTGTCCGCGATCCCGCCGCCGTGCTGCATGCGGCACAGGTGCGGGGGCATGCGTTAACGGGAGAGTCGTTCCGCCTCGGCGGCGTTGATTTCCACATCACCGCCTGAGGCTGGCGTTTGCGCACCTGCCATTCCTGCCGCGCCTTGGCCTGAAAATCGCTGTCACGGCCTGAAATTGGCCGTTAGATTGCGCGCGCAAAAATGTTTTTCCAAGAAGGATACGAGATGGCCAAGGATGGATTGTCGGTAATCGTCACGGGTTCTGCTTCGGGCCTCGGCGCGGCGTCCGCGCTGCTGCTGGCGAAGCAGGGCGCGCGCATCGTCATCAACTACGCGTCGAGCCAGAAAGAGGCCGAGCAGACTGCGGATGAATGCCGGAGCGCGGGTGCAGCCGAGGTGGTGGTGGTGCAGGGCGACGTTTCGCGCGACGAGGATTGCAGGAAGATCGCGGCAGCCGCAGCCCCGTGGGGAAGGCTCGATGGCCTGATCAACAATGCCGGCACGACCAAGCATGTCGATCATGGCGATCTCGAGGGACTCTCGGCGGAAGACTTCCAGCGCATCTACGCTGTCAATACCATCGGTCCGTTTCAGATGATCCGCGCATCGCGCGCTTTGCTGGAGGCCGGCGCGAAACATTCTGCCCGCACGGCATCTGTCGTAAACATTTCATCGATCGCGGGTGTCGCGGGGATCGGATCGTCGGTCGCCTATGTCGGAAGCAAGGGCGCGCTGAACAGCATCACGCTGTCTCTGTCACGCGCGCTCGCGCCGCTGATCCGCGTCAATGCCGTTTGTCCCGGTTACATCGATACGCCCTGGTTCACCAAGGGGCGAGGTCCCGAACTCGCCGGAAAGATTCGCCAGATGGTGACGGAGCAGTCGCCGCTCCAGATCGCCACAACGGCGGAGGATGTGGCCGAGCTCGTTTGCTTCCTTGCCGGTCCAGCGTCACGCAGCATGACCGGAGAGATCGTGCGGATCGATGCGGGCGCACATCTTGGATCGGCCGTTCTGCCCAAACGGTGACCGGGCCCTCCTGAGCGGAAGATGAAACTTCCGCTCAGACCTTGTTGCCGGGATCGGAGACGATCCCGCGCGCAACCAGCCGGTTCCAGATGAACAGCACCACCAGCGCGCCGATGGTGGCGGTGATGAATCCGGCGCCCTGGCCCGGAGCGTAGTGGCCGATCGCCTGACCGACGAAGGTCGCCAGAAACGCGCCGGCGATGCCGAGGACAATCGTCAGAATGAAGCCTGTCGGATTATTCGGGCCGGGTGACAAGAGCCGCGCAAGAAAACCTGCGACCAGTCCGACGATCAGAACGTAGAGCATTGCTGGAATCCTTCGTGCTTAAAATTCAAGGAGCCGTTTGCCGGTCAGCGTGGAGCGAGCAAGATCGCTCCACGTCCTTCGTGACGCCGATCATATCCAGCGCGCTGCTTCTTTTTCTGTCGGCAGCCGGCCGTCGGGCGTCAGCTGATTGATGACGTCGGGCAACTGCCTTGCGAGACCCGCAAGCAGTTCGTCGCGTGACAAACCGGTCTGTGAGGTCAGCGTGCTGATCTGATCCGCACCGAGCGCGGAGGCGAGGTCGCCGGGTGAGATCTGCTTGTTGGGGCCGGGGCTGACCCACGAGTTTGCCGTCTCGGCGTGGCCCTTGTCCTGAAACTGCTTGAGCAGATCGTTCAGCCCGCCGCTCAGGACGCTTCCGGCTGCGCCGCCTGCCAGCAGTCCGCCGAGTGCGCCTCCAAGTGGACCTTTCATCAGGTCGCCAAGCGCGCCGCCGAGACCGCCGGTGCTGGCGGTCGTGGTGCCGGGCAATGGGGTTGGTGTCGATGGCGCAGGCGCGCCGGGGGCTGTGCCCTGCTGGCCACCGCTGATGTGTTTGACGGCCTTGTAGGCAAGAAGCGCAAGGATCGCCATGGTCATCGGCGACATCCCGCCGCTGCTTTCACTCGATGCGCTCGGTTCGCTTGGCCCGCGAGGTCCGTTTTGCATGCCGTTGAGAATGTCGAGCAAACCCATCGTTTGTCTCCTGTCGAACGCCCGCCCAGTGCGAAAGACTAGTGTTTCGTCATGACGGTTACAAGGCAGCGAAGCCTGCGCGCGGGTTTGGTATGGAATTGCGAAAGTTTTAGGCGCTCTTGCTGTTCATCCGGGGTTCAGCCATTGCGCGGACCAAAATCTTGACGTGTCATGTCCGGGCGAGTTCATACCGGACGGCCGGGTTTCGCCGCGCGACGATGCATCACGCCGAATTATGCGGATGACGGTAGTGAGTTCCGGGCAAAGCCATACCGATCAGGCATCATGTGTGACCGAAACCAGACGGCTCGATATGCCGTATCTGAACGATGCTGCAAACGCGAAGGTGAATGCATGGTCTATGTTGTGGGATATCTCTGCGCTCTGCTTGTTTTCGGTGCCGCTGACGCCGTCTGGCTCAGCACGGTGGGACCGGCTCTCTATAAACCGGTGCTTGGCGATATTCTTTTGGCCGACGTTCGTCTCGGGCCTGCTGTCGCGTTCTACGCGATGTATCCAGTAGGCATCCTGGTATTTGCGGTGCTTCCGGGACTGCGCTCAGGGTCAGTCGGCACCGCTCTGGTGCTGGGTCTGCTGTTTGGGGCAATCGCTTATGCAACTTACGATCTGACGAATTATGCCACCCTCCGCAACTGGTCGCTCCAGATCGTTATCGTGGATGTCGTATACGGAGCAATCGCAACCAGCGCAGCGGCAGCGGTGTCTTGCCTGCTCACGCGTCTCGGCAGTTCGTGGCTCGGTTACAGCGGGGGCTAGGCGCTATCCGGCAGGCCGAAGCCGATAATGGCTGACGCCCCATTCCTCGCCGCGGGCATGACCGAACAATCCGGCGGTTGCGAGAAAAAACAACCGCCAGCGTCGTTGCCAGATGCGTGCCTCGGTGCCGTAAACGCGCAGAAGAATATCAAATATCGCGTCAGCGTTCCGGTCATAATTCGCAAGCCAGTCGTTGGCGGTTTTCTCGTATTGCGTCCCGCTCCAGCGCCACTCGGCATCGACTGAAAAGATGTCTGGGAATTGCCGGATCAGCGAATGACCTGGCATGATGCCGCCGGTAAAGAAGTGTTGCGCGATCCAGTCGCCGCGATTGGCGGCGTCGAAACGATATGACGCCGAGCGGTGGCTGAACACGTGCAAGAAAAGATGTCCGTCGGGCTTCAGGGCTTTTCTTAGCCGTTCCAGAAGCGGCCGCCAGTTAGCCATGTGCTCGAACATCTCGATGGAGACGATGCGGTCGAACTGTCCGGACGGAATAAATTCGTTCATGTCGGATGTTATGACTTCGAGATTGGGCAGGCCCTCTTTTCGCGCCTGATCGCAAATATGCTGACGCTGTGAGTGCGAGTTCGATACGGATACGATGCGTGACGCGGGATAGTGCCGGGCCATCCAGAGCGAAAGCGATCCCCAGCCGCAGCCCAGTTCAAGAATGCGCTGGCCGTCACGCAGCAGGGCATGCTCTGCCGTGACGCGCAGCGCGTTTTCCTCGGCGTCGATGAGCGAGCTCGTATCGCTTTCATAGAGGCAGCAGGAATACTTTCGCTGCGGCCCCAGGATCAACGCGAAAAACTCCGCCGGAATTTCATAATGCTGGGCGTTCGCGTCGTCGGTATGCACCGCCACAGGGTAGACAGACATGCCGCGCGCAAAATCGGCGTCATCGGTTGGGGCTGCCGAAAGGGATCGCCTTGTTCGCCCGACAAGCTGGCTGATAACCGCTCGGCTCAATGCGTCGGGCCACGGCACGGACTCGCCAATGCGGATGGTCGCTTGTGTCAGGCTCACAGCATCCTCGCGTCATGCCTGGGATATGGAAAGAAGGCAGAGGTCTTCGACTGATAGTCGTGAAATTTCGATCCGTGCCGCCTGAGCATGTGTTCTTCCAGTGGAGGAATGCCGGATACGTGGACCAGCAGCCAGTACATGCAGATGGGGCCGGCAAGAGCGGCAAATCCCCACGGGAAATCTCCGCCGAAGTCGATCGCAAAGAGCGGATAGGCGAGCCAGCCTAGCCATTCAAAGAAGTAATTGGGATGACGTGACCATCCCCACAGGCCGGTATCGCAAACCGAGCCTTTGTTCTCCGGATGCGCCCGAAAGCGGCGCAATTGTTCGTCGGCGAGCGCTTCGCCGCCAATGGCAACAGCAAAGATCAGGATCGCCGCAATATCCTGCGCGCGTAACCCGGGAGCGGGGTTCGAAGCAGCCAGCAGCATCGAGAACGCCAGGGGAATGCTCACCAGCGCCTGTTTCTGCAGGAGCCAGAACATCTGGCGCCGTGCATCCTGCCCCCAATCCTTTGCGAGCATTGCATATCGGGGATCATCCACAATTTTCGTGGTACGGTGTGCGATATGCAGCCCCAGCCGGAGTGACCAAAGGACGATCAATGATCCAACGATGAGCCTGCGCTCGCTGCCGGTCTGTGACAGCAGGGCGCTGCCACAACCGAGCCCCCCGAGGCCGAGCGTCCAGATCATATCGATCCAGCCCGAATTCCCGGATTGTCGCCAGACCAGCCAGGCGCCAGCCATGATGAGGGATAATATGACCGCCAGCGTGCCGAGGGCCGCGACGGCGTTAAGGCCGGTCATTACACGTAACCTCTACTATTCTATGGGCTTTTTGGCATTGACGGGCTGAAGGTTTTTGGCCTGGAGTTGCCCCTAATGCGGCCGAACGAGTCGGCCCTGCGCTTCTGCGCGGTGCCGTCCCGTTTGCTGAAACCCGCGCTTGCCTCGCGCGTATCACTCTAACAATGCTGTGCACAGCAAACGATACGAACCCCGCCGTGTTTGGTTTCATTCCAAGCGCGAATTTCTCCGGGGTACCTGATCGTTTGCGATAACGGGACGGAAAAATTGCAGGATGAGACGCGATAGTAGCAGGAAAAACATAGCCATTGTCGGGACGGGTGTCGCAGGTATCTCCGCTGCCTGGTTGCTCAGCGACAGCCATGATGTGACCGTTTACGAGCAGGACGGCCGTATCGGCGGCCACTCCAATACCGTCACCGTAAGGCGAGGGGCAGACGATGTTGCGGTCGATACCGGCTTCATTGTCTACAACGAAGTGACCTATCCCAATCTGACGGCTTTATTCGATCATCTGAACGTCCCGACCCAGGTTTCGGAGATGTCGTTTGCCGTGTCGCTTGCCGACGGCAATCTGGAATATTCCGGCGGGAAGCTCGCGGGCCTGTTCGCCCAGCCGCGCAACGTCCTGCGTCCGCGCTTCTGGTCGATGCTGAGCGATCTTCAGCGATTTTACCGTGAGGCACCGCGCGATCTTGTCTTGCTCGATGGAATCCATACAACGCTCGGGGACTATCTTGACGCCGGTCGCTATGGCGCCGCCTTCCGAAATGACCATTTGCTGCCCATGGCGGGCGCGATCTGGTCGGCTCCGGCCCACAGCATTCTGGGATATCCCGCAGCATCGTTTATCCGGTTTCATGACAATCATGGATTGCTGAAGATCCGGAACAGGCCTCAATGGCGGACTGTGGTGGGTGGCAGCCGTGTCTATGTCGAAGCCCTGACGCGGCGTTATGCCGATCGCATTCGCCCGTCCACTGGTGTGCGGTCGATCCGGCGATGCGGCGACCGCGTTGAAATTCGGGATAGTGACGGAAACACCGACAGCTTCGATGCTGTCGTGATTGCGGCACACGCGGATCAGGCGCTGTCAATTCTCTCCGACGCCGATGAACAGGAGCGCGGATTGCTCGGCGCTTTCCGCTACAGCGTCAACCGCGCTGTCCTGCATTCCGATCCGGCGCTGATGCCAAAGCGGCGGGCTGCATGGTCGAGCTGGAACTACATTGGCCGGGCAGATCAGGAGGGGCTCGAGAGCCCGATGGTGACCTACTGGATGAATGCGCTACAGAATATTCCAACCAGCCAGCATTGGTTCGTAACGCTTAACCCTCTGCGCGAGCCTCGTGAAATCTGGCATAGCGAACGTTATGAACATCCTCTGTTCGATTCACATGCGATCAGGGCGCAGCAGCAGCTCTGGTCGTTGCAGGGCAATCGCAATACATGGTTCTGCGGAAGCTATTTCGGTGCGGGCTTTCATGAGGACGCGCTGCAGTCGGGACTCGCCGTGGCCGAAGCATTGGGACACGTGCGGCGGCCCTGGCGCGTGGAGAATGAATCAGGGCGCATTTTCCTCGGTGCAGGCGCCCGCAACTCCGTCGAGATGGCGGTATGACGATCAATTCGAGGCTCTATGTCGGAGATGTATTTCACCATCGCCTGAGGCCGCGCGTTCATAAACTGCGTTACGGCGCGTTCTGGATGCTGATCGACCTCGATGAGATAGGTGCGATCGCTGGCAGGCTGAAATCCTTCTCCTATAACCGGTTTAATCTGACGAGCTTTTATGACGCCGATCACGGGAACGGCAGCGGTACGGCACTTCGCGTTCAGATCGAGGAGTTGCTGAATGCATCAGGAATGACGGCTGAAATAGGCAGGATTGAACTTCTCTGCATGCCGCGAATCCTCGGTTACGGCTTCAATCCTCTCAGTGTGTACTTCTGTTATCGCCCCGATGCATCGCTGGCCGTCATCATTTATGAAGTCCACAATACGTTCGGTGAGCGGCACAGTTACATCATTCCATGTAAGCAAACGGGCGGCGCGGCTGTCGAACAGCGATGCGCCAAGGCCTTTTTTGTCTCGCCGTTTCTCGACATGGATATGAGTTATGCCTTCCGGGTGGACCTGCCGGCAGAAAAGGTCAAAGTCACCGTTCGAGGCGAAGATCGGCAGGGGCCAATTATCGTTGCGTCGCTTGCCGGATCGAAGCTGCCGTTGAGCGACAGGTCTCTTTTGCACCTGATGATACGTCATCCCATGCTGACGGTTACGGTGATCGCAGCGATCCATTGGCATGCGCTGCGGATGATTTTGAAGGGCTTTCGCCTGCGCCGGCATACCCCTGCGCCACGTCGTCTTGCGACGGTCGTCTCAGGCGCGGATCTATCCTGAGTTTCCCCGAAGGACTGGCATCGCGTTCAGCCGGGGTAGCGGTCGCGCGCGCCCTCTGATATGGAATTGCGAAAGTTCTAAGCTCTTGCAGTTCATCTTCGGCGAGAGACAGAGACCGGTCCCGTAGCTCAGCCGGATAGAGCGACGGTTTCCTAAACCGTAGGTCGGAAGTTCGAGTCTTCCCGGGATCGCCATTCACCTCGGACAGTCCGGGGACCGTTCATCCGATATTACCGCGCATTGCCGGTCCAGCACATGCTGAACCGGCAATTGTATGTGCGTGTGAAACACCTTGTGCCGGTCAGTCCAGCTTGACGCCTGCCTCGGTGACCACCTTCTGCCAGCGCACGGTTTCCGCAGCCACCATCGCGCCGAACGCTGGGCCCGTGACGTCGGGAACGTCGGAGCCGTTGCGCTCCCACGCCTCCTTGATCGCCGCCGTCTGCATCGCCTTCTGCAGTTCCTTGGTCATGCGTTCGACGACCGCCGGTGGTGTTTTCTTCGGTGCGAAGACGCCATACCAGGTCGAAACTTCGTAACCCGGCACGCCTGCTTCCGCAGCAGTGGGGACATCAGGGAAGGCCGCGACCCGCTTCGGGGCTGCGACGGCGAGCGCGCGTAGCTGCCCGCTGCGGATCTGCGGCGCCGACGAGCCGAGCCCGTCGAACACCAGCGGCACATGGCCGGCGACCAGATCCTGCATCGCGGGTCCGGCACCGCGATAGGGCACATGCTGAATGCGCGTCTTGGTCACGATCTTGAACAATTCGCCAGCGAGATGATGCGTGGTGCCGGTGCCGGCGGAGCCGTAGTTCAGCTTGTCCGGATTGGCGTGAAGATAGGCGATGAACTCCGGCAGTGTCTTGGCGGCAACCTTGTCAGGATTGACGACGATCACCTGCGGCGGCCGCGCGATCAGCGCCACCGGGACAAAATCCTTTTCAAGATTGTAGTCGAGATTGGGGTAGATCGCCGGGGCGATGGCGTGATGCGCCGCGCCGACAAAGAAGGTGTAGCCGTCGGGCGCGGCCTTGGACGCCTGCGAGGCTCCCACGGTTCCACCGGCGCCTGCCCGGTTTTCGATCAACACACGTGTTCCCAGTTGCGTATCGAGCTGGGCGGCGAGCGGGCGGGCGAAGGCATCGGTGCCGCCACCGGCTGCGAACGGCACGACGAAGGTGATCGGCTTCTCCGGCCATGTTTGAGCCCGGGCCTGACCGGCCACGGCGAAAGAGCCCGCCACAAGTGCAAATAAAGCGTACCAGCCGAATTTCAGGTTCACGTCAGATCCTCCCGGGATTATTGGATTGCGTCGTCTCTTGGCGACGCTTTGGGTGTCGTTACGCAGCAAAATACCGCTCATGTTCCTGCAATGCGTCTCGCCGGACAACGGGACGTTTCGCCGCTGCCCTTGCCTCCGGGGCGCGCGACTCCGCGCAGATTGGCCTGATGTATGAGGATTTATTGACAACATCATACAGTGCGTGCCAGCGTGCACTGCCGGTTCAGAGATGAGACGTCACACCAATGTTCGGAATTCTGGGCCTCGGCTTTCTTCTTGGCATGCAGCATGCGTTAGAGGCCGATCACATCGCGGCGGTGTCCAGCATCGCGGCCCGGCGATCGAGCGTCACTGACATCGTCAAGCATGGGCTGACCTGGGGGCTCGGTCACACCATCACCCTGTTCATGTTCGCCGGCGCGGCAATTCTGCTCGGCCATGCGATCCCCGAACACCTGGCGCGCCCGCTGGAAACCGCCGTCGGCGTCATGCTGGTTGGGCTCGGCGCGCATGTGCTGTGGCGGCTGTGGCGCGACCGGGTGCATTTCCATCGGCACCGGCACGGCGACGGCACTGCGCACCTTCATCTGCACAGCCATGCGGCGGAGTCCGTTCCGCACCAGCGCAGCGGTCACGATCATCAGCATGGATTCCGGTGGCGCTCGCTGCTGGTCGGGCTGATGCACGGCATGGCTGGCTCGGCCGCGCTGCTGGTTCTTGTGGTCACGCAACTCGCCAATCCGGTCTACGGCCTGCTTTACGTCCTGCTGTTCGGAATTGGCTCAATGCTCGGGATGGGAGCACTGTCGACGGTGATCGCAGTGCCGCTCGCCGTCTCGGCGCGATGGCTGACTTGGGCCAACCGCGGGCTTCAGGCTGTTGTTGGTGTCGTCACCATCGGGATCGGCGCGATGACGATCTATTCCACGGCGCTGGCGTAGATCGCCCATCCTGCCGCGCGGCTTGTGGCGACCGCTGCCGATGTGCAGACTGTCGCCAAAATAACAGCCGACGAGGAACGCCTTGGCCCATCATCACGAAATTTACGCGATCCGTTACGCGACGATGACGGGACGCCAGCCGCATCAGAACTATCTGACCCCGGATATTCACAACGAAGGCACCGATCTCGATTACTTCGTCTGGCTGATCCGCGGCAGGAGCGGCGACATTCTGGTCGATACCGGCTTCAATGACGACGCGGCACGCGAGCGGTCGCGCAATCTCACCATCAATCCGGCGAATGCGCTGGAGTTGTTTGGCGTTGCGCCCGGCAGCATCCGCGACGTCGTGATCACGCATCTGCATTACGATCACGCCGGTAATCTCGATCGCTTTCCCAATGCGCGGTTTCACCTGCAGGATCGTGAGATGAGTTTCGCCACTGGCCGGTGCATGTGCCATGGCCTGCTGCGGCATCCGTTTTCCGCTGAGGATGTCACGCTGATGGTGCGCCATGTGTTCAGTGATCGCGTCGTGTTTCATGACGGGGACGAGGAGATCGCGCCTGGCGTGACGCTGCATCATGTCGGCGGACATTCCGATGGTCTCCAGGTGGTGCGCGTCGAGACCGAGCGGGGGCCGGTGGTGATCGCCTCCGACGCCGCGCACTATTACGGCAACATGCATCGGCGCAATCCATTCCCGATCGTCTACAACGTCGGCGACATGATGGAGGGCTGGAAGACCGTCGAGCGTCTTGCCGGTCATCCGGATCGCGTCATTCCCGGTCACGATCCGATGGTGCGCGAGCTTTACCCGCAGGTGGGCGGCAAGGCCGATGCGGTCGCACTGCACAAGAATCCGAAACGATCGTTCGTCGCCTAGATATCCCGAAGGTTGAGCGGCTTGAGCCGCCTCGCGAAAGCGGGGTAAGAATTCCAGTCAATAACGAACAATGTTCTGCGTAACAGAACAGAAGCGGCGGCAGGTACGACCATGAGCGAGTATGACGTTGTTGTGGTAGGCGCGGGCAATGCCGCGATGTGCGCGGCGCTGGCGGCCCGCGAGCACGGCGTCAGCGTCGCCGTTCTGGAATGCGCGCCGGAAGGCGAGCATGGCGGTAATTCGAGTTTCACCGCCGGCGCCATGCGCGTCGCCTACAACACGGTGGACGATCTCTATGCACTGATGCCGGATCTCTCCGACAGCGAAAAAGAAAGCACCGACTTCGGCACCTACAGCGAGGATCAGTTCTTCGACGATATGGCGCGCGTGACGCAGAACCGAACCCATCCCGACATGGTCGAACTGCTGGTACGCCGTAGCCACGCCACCATGAACTGGATGCGAACCAAGGGCGTGCGTTTCGTGCCGATCTATGGACGTCAGGCCTTCAAGGTCGACGGCAAGTTCAAGTTCTGGGGCGGGCTGACCGTCGAAGCCTGGGGCGGCGGGCCGGGGCTTGTGGAGGCGTTGCACAAGTCCGCAGCGCGCGAAGGCATTGCGGTGATGTTCGAGACCCGCGCATTGTCACTGATCGCGGATGACAATGGCGTGCAGGGCGTTCGCGTCAGGCAGAACGGCAAGACGCGGGACATCCGCGCCAAGGCCGTGATCCTCGCCAGCGGCGGCTTTCAGGCCAACGCCGAGTGGCGTACGCGTTATCTGGGTCCCTCATGGGATCTCGCCAAGGTGCGCGGCACGCGCTTCAACACCGGCAGCGGAATCCAGATGGCGCTTGATATCGGCGCCCGGCCGACCGGCAACTGGTCCGGCTGTCATGCGGTGGGTTGGGATCGCAATGCGCCCGAGCATGGCGACCTTGCGGTGGGTGATGGCTTCCAGAAGCACTCCTATCCGTTCGGCATCATGGTCAATGCGAAGGGCGAGCGTTTCGTCGACGAGGGCGCGGATTTCCGCAACTACACCTACGCGAAATACGGCCGCGTGATCCTCGATCAGCCGGGTCAGTTCGCCTGGCAGATTTTCGACCAGAAAGTCGCGCATCTGCTGCGCGATGAATACCGGATCCGGCAGGTGACGAAGGTTCAGGCCGATACGCTGGAGGAGTTGTCGACAAAACTCGACGATGTCGATCCGGCAGGCTTCATGCGCACGGTCACCGGCTGGAACAGCGCGGTGAAGACCGATGTGCCGTTCAATCCGAACATCAAGGACGGGCGCGGCACCAAAGGCCTCGCTGTGCCGAAAAGCAACTGGGCCAACACGCTCGACAAGCCGCCTTATCTCGCGTTCGCGGTGACATGCGGCATCACCTTTACTTTCGGCGGCCTGAAGATCACGCAGGCCGGTGAAGTCGTCAGCCTCGATGAGGCGCCGATCCCGAATCTTTATGCTGCCGGTGAACTGGTGGGCGGACTGTTCTATTTCAATTATCCCGGCGGCACCGGACTGATGGCAGGCGCGGTGTTCGGCCGGATCGCAGGCGATTCCGCCGGCAAGCGGGTGAAGGCGTCATGACGTCATCGGCAATGAACGCGATCGGATTCATCGGGCTTGGCGTTATGGGAGAGCCGATCTGCCGCAATCTGTTGAAGAAGAGCGGGAAGCCGCTCGTGGTCTATGATCTCGCGCACGAACCGCTTGCGCGGCTGGGTGCGGACGGCGCACGTGTGGCGGCTTCAGTCGCTGATGTCGTGTCACGAGCTGACGTCGTGTTTCTGTGTCTGCCCAGCGCCAGGCATGTCCGCATTGCCTTCGAGGGCAGCGCAGGGCTGTTGCAGAATGTCAGGCCGAACCAGATCGTCATCGATCTCGGAACGTCATCGGTCGAACTCACCCGCGACTTTGCAAGGCAGTTTGAGAGCAGGGGAGCGTCGTGGATCGATGCGCCGATCGCCCGGACACGTCAGGCCGCACAGGACGGCACATTGAGCGTGATGGTCGGCGCATCGCCGCAGTTGTTCGATACGGTCGAGCCGCTGATCCGGTGTTTCGCGACCGAAGTGACGCTGTGCGGTGGCACCGGTGCGGGGCAGGTCACCAAAATTCTCAACAACATGGTGCTGTTCGAGACCGTCAACGCGCTTGCGGAAGCGGTCGCAATCGCCAAGCGCAGCGGCGTCGAGCCGAAGCTGCTGCTCGATACATTGTCGAAAGGATCGGCAGACAGCTTCGCGCTGCGCACCCACGGGCTGAAGGCCATCGTGCCGGGCGATTTTCCCCTGCGCGCATTTTCGACGGAGTATGCGCTCAAGGACATGTCCTATGCGCTCGAGCTTGCTGCGCAGGGCGGCATCGAGCCGCGCGGCGCTGCGCTGGTCCACGAGATTCTTCAGGAGGCCATCGACGGCGGTTTTGGCGATGCGTACTTTCCCGTCATCGCCAAACTCATTGATCGGGATGGGTCGCTCAGCAAGGAATAAACAAATTGCCTCCTCAATGCGACGCTCGCGGTCCTGACGATCAATGACGCTCGCCGTGAACAAGCGATCTTGATTGCGTGTGCGGCTCACGGATTGGTATAATTCCGGTGATGCACGGCAAAGACGATCACACCGCAACAAAGACTGCTTTCGTTTTCGCGGGCGGCGGAAGCTTTGGCGCGATTCAGGTCGGGATGATGCAGGCGCTGGCAGCGCATGGGGTCACGGCCGATCTCGTGGTCGGGTCAAGCGTGGGCGCGATGAACGGCGCTTACTATGCCGGCGCGCCGACACTGGACGGCGTCAAGAAACTGGCGGAGATCTGGCGGGGGCTGACACGGCAGGATGTGTTTCCGGTCTCGGCGCGTTCGTTCGTCAATTTTCTGTGGCGGCGGGATTTTCTCATCTCCCACGACGGTGTTCGCAAGCTGATCGAGGATCATCTTCCGTACCAGAAACTGGAAGACTCGATCATTCCGGTTCATATCGTCACCACCGACATCGTGACCGGCGAGACAGTGGTGCTGTCGGAGGGCTCCGCCGCCGAGGCGATTGTGGCCAGCACCGCCATTCCGGGTGCATTCGCACCGGTCAAGCACGAGAACCGTTTTCTGGCCGACGGAGCAATATCGAGCAACACGCCGATCCGGGTTGCGATCCAGAAAGGCGCGAAGCGGCTCGTCATCATGCCGACGGGATTTGCCTGCGCGGGACAGCACCCGCCGGTCGGGGCTGTGGCAACCGCACTGCACGCGCTGACTCTGCTGATCGCGCGGCAGATGACCACCGAGCTGGAGTATCTGGAGTCGACCATCGACTATTGCGTCGTGCCGCCGCTCTGCCCGCTGGTCGGCTCGCCCTATGACTTCACCCGCACAGACGATCATATCGCGCGGGCCATAAAGAGCACCGAGATGTGGATCGCCGATGGCGGGCTTGAGAAGGGCGGCATCCCCGGCGAAATGCGTCCGCACCAGCACTGAGCTAGCGCCTGCTATGACGCGGGCCGCGCCATATTGCTTTGCAATATGGCTGCAGGGGCAGAGCCTCCTGCAAACACCAACCCTTACGTGCGCGATATGACAGGGTGACGTCAGACGTCCGCGTGCCCGGCCGGACGGCTGATGTCGAGGTCTCACGCTTTGGTGTATAGTTTCCGTCTGTGGTGGCAGTTTTCGCTGTGCTATCGACCTGCGCAGGGAAACACGCCAACATGCGGGCCGGCGTTGCGCCACACGAATCTGTTGTCGAGGTTTTTATGCAAAATTTCTCGCTGCTGCTCTCGCCTCGCTTTATCATTCTGACGCTGTGTATTTGCATCACCGCGCTCCTGATCGGCTGCGCGATCTACTACGATTTCAAGCATATTTTTCTGTTTGCCATTCCGATCACGATTTTCGGGTCGCTGTCCGTGCTCGGCATTCACGACATGCTTCAGAAAAGTCACGCAGTCCTGCGCAACTATCCGATTTCCGCGCATATCCGCTTTCTGCTCGAAGAAATCCGCCCCGAGATGCGGCAGTATTTCTTCGAGAGCGAAAAGGACGGCAAGCCGTTCAGCCGCGACACGCGCGCGGTGGTTTACCAGCGCGCCAAGATGGTGCTCGACAAGCGTCCGTTCGGCACACAGGAAGATGTCTACGCCGAAGGCTATGAATGGATGAACCATTCGGTAGCGCCGAAGCCGCCGACCGACGAACATTTCCGTATCACCATCGGCGGCCCCGATTGCACCAAGCCGTACTCGGCGTCGGTGTTCAATATTTCAGCGATGAGCTTCGGTGCGCTCAGTCCCAACGCGGTGCGCGCGCTCAACGCGGGCGCCAAGAAGGGCAACTTCGCGCACGACACCGGCGAGGGCGGAGTGAGCCCCTATCATCGCGAAAACGGCGGCGATCTGATCTGGGAAATCGGCTCGGGATATTTCGGCTGCCGCAATCCTGACGGAACGTTCAATCCCGAACTGTTCGCGAAGGTCGCCAGCGACGATCAGATCAAGATGATCGAACTGAAAGTCAGCCAGGGCGCCAAGCCGGGCCATGGCGGCGTGCTGCCGGCTGCGAAGGTGTCCGAGGAAATCTCGCGCATTCGCGGCGTCCCGATGGGGGAGGATTGCATTTCGCCGGCCTATCACCGCGCCTTCTCAACCCCGATCGGGATGATGCAGTTCATCGGCGAGATGCGGCGGCTGTCGGGCGGCAAGCCGGTGGGCTTCAAGCTCTGCATCGGTCATCGCTGGGAATTTCTTGCGATCTGCAAGGCCATGGTGAAAACCGGAATCTATCCAGATTTCATTGTGGTCGATGGCAACGAGGGCGGCACCGGCGCGGCGCCGGCCGAGTTCATGGACCATCTCGGGATGCCGATGCGCGAAGGCGTTAGCTTCGTCCATAACGCCCTGATCGGCATCAATGCGCGCGACCGCGTCCGGATCGGCGCTGCCGGAAAGATCGCGACCGGATTCGATCTCGCCCGCGCCATGGCGCTTGGCGCGGACTGGTGCAACTCAGCGCGCGGTTTCATGTTCGCGCTCGGCTGCATCCAGTCGCTGAGCTGTCACACCGATCGCTGTCCGACCGGCGTGACGACGCAGGATCCGACGCGCAGCCGCGCGCTGGTGGTGCCGGACAAGACGACGCGCGTTTACAACTATCACCGCGCCACATTGCATGCGCTGGCGGAACTGATCGCAGCTTCCGGTCTCAGCCATCCGCAGGAGATTCGTCCGATCCACTTCTCGCATCGGATATCGGGAACGGACGTGCTGTCGTTCGCGCGGCTCTATCCGCAACTCCGTCCTGGCGAATTGCTCGAAGGCAAGGTCGATAATCCGCGCTTCCATGCCTGGGCGTTCGCGCAGGCGGAGTCGTTTGCGCCTCTTCCGGCGCCGCCTGTGTCCGTATCGGCGCCGGTGGCCTTGCGCGGCTGATTTTTAGAACTCGCCGTGCAGGCGTCCTGAGAAGATCGAGACCGGTCCGCGATCCGCGTTGTAGGCGGGGTTCGTGATCAACTGATAGTCGGCGGTGAAGGTGAAGGCCTTGTTGAGCGCCAGCGCGTAGTAGGTCTCCAGAATGCGCTCGTTGCTGTAGTTCAACCGGCCATCGCCGATCAGAAGACCCTTGCCGCCGGCGGCCAGGAAATCGCGGTGTGCGCTCGACAGTCCGTTGATGGCGCCGCCAAGACCGATGGTGTCGGCCGGCCGTCCCCAGTAACTGCCCTTGATCGAAACGCCGCCGGACACGCTCCGGTCGACATCCGTGAACGAGAGAATCTCGTTCTGGCCGTCGTTCCAGCTTGCGCGTGCAAAGATGCCGATGTCGGTTGCGACCTGCTGTTCGGCGTTGACGTAGAAGCCGTACTTCGATCGCTCTTTGCGCTCGCCTGTGACAATATCGTTGATGTCGATGCCGGGATTGGCTGCGCTGATTCCAAGCACGTCGCGATAGCTGGCCGTGTTGCCCTTGTTGGCGAAGACGCCAATGCGCAGTTTGCCGGGCTGGTTGAGGATGGTGTGGCGTTCCTCGAACTCGACGACCGCGCCGCCGGTCTTGAGATTGAGGACGTCGCTGTTGGGCTGCGAGGGCACCTGGAACAGGCCAGCCCTGATCGCCCAGTCCTTGCGGTTGAGTTCAACCACGGCGCCGCGCGTGAAGCCCGGCAGATCGGCCGGAAAGTCATAGGCGGCGGACGCCCACATCGCCCAGTTCAGGAAATCGGCGCGCGGATCCTTTGCATAGGAATTGCCGTCGAAGAAATCGCCGACGGCGAACCGTCCGACCGTGACCGTGACGCGGTCGATATCGCGCTTGCCGGGCAACTGATTGGCGGCGTCGGCCACGTCTTCCTGCTCACCGCCGAGACCGAAGGTCTGACGGAAGAAATAGCGCTGAGCACGGAATTTCGGATACTCCGCGCCGCCCTTCTGCGCTTCGCCATTCGAGAAGCCGGCAAGGCCGAGGGTGCTGCCGATGCCGAAGCCCTGCGCGAGTTCAGGGTTGAAGTAAAATTCTCCGCCCTCCCACAGCCGCCATCCGAGAAACGCGCCGGCGGTCCACGTCTCGCGCGTGCGTCCGGCGCCGGGCAGGCTGTTCGGCCCCTGATAGGGCGCGCGGAAGGACGGATAGCCTTGCGTGATCAGCGTGGTCTGGCCGTGGACATTCCAGTCGGTTGATTCCGGAAGCGAAGGCGGCTTGATCGCCGAGTTGCCCGCGATCCAGGGCGGCGTGTCCCAGAGCCGGTAGTTCAGTCCGAGCTTGACGGTGTGAACCTGCGGATCGACCCGCACATCGGGCAGCGGCACGTCGCCGAGCCCGTAAGTGCGCGCGCCAAGATCGATGTAGTCGTACTCGACCTTGCCGGACCAGTTGCCGCCCAGCGCGAATTCAACGCCGGCACCGGCCACCCAGCCCAAATGCATGCGCGACTTGTTGCCGACGACTTCGCCGTCTGCGTCATTGAGATCGATGCGCGTGCGTCCCCACGCAGCGCCGCCGGTCACATAAGGGAGCCACGTCCCAAAGGCGTAACCGATGCGGCCGCGCGCCGTGCCGAAATAATCGAAGGTTGTGTGGAACGGAGCCGGCACCAGCTTCGGGCGATCCAGCGGGCTTGTGAAAGAGATGTCGGCCTCAAAGCCGAGCACCCACTTGTTTGCAAGCTGGAGATTGTAGCCCGCCTGATAGCCGCCGATCAGACCGGTGATGCTGTGCGGAAAGAAGATGCCCTGCTGCGGCAGTGGATTGGTGCCGGGCCCAAAAGTGCCGCCGCCATAGCCCGCGTGACCACCGACATAAAGCCCGCTCCAGTCAAAAACCGGCGCAGCGCGCGGCGCTTTCAGGGGCAGGGCGGCGTCGGCCGCCCGCGCGACATCAAGCGACGTCGCTCCCAGCGCAAGTCCCGCGACTGCGCCTTTCATCAGGACTATGTGGCGTTTGATGGAGATCATGAAACGGCCAGCGCGCGGGATCGCATCTGCGGGTTGAGGGACCAGAAAGAACCGGGCTTGCTGGCATTTGGCGGTATTTGCGAATTGTTCTCAAGTGATTGTTTTGCTTGTGAGCAGCCGATCTGTGGGCCGGCCGGAATTCGCCCGGGACCCATGGCATTGTTATGTGACAATCAGACGACATGCGGCTGTGGCTTAGAGACGCTCGGCGAATCGCGCAAGCAAAAATGAAATGACCCGCCCGGGGGGACAACCGGGCGGGTCCTTGGGTCGACGCGGCGTGGATGAGGCGTCGCGCCGAACTCAACTTTGAAGCGGATCAGTAGCAGCTACGAACGCGGCCGATGTAATTGCCGTATGCGTCGAACTGGCGAACCCAGCCGCAGCGGCGATAGCCGTAATAGTCGCCCGCGTAAGCATTGCTGGCAGCGGCGGCGAACAGCGCGCCGGCGGCGAGACCGACACCAATGCCGACACCATGGTGATGATGAAACTTGCCGGCGTGCGCTTCCTGGGTGGTGGCGGCGATGCCACCGGTCAGAGCGACAGCAGCAACAGCGAGGGCGGCAATCCTGGTCTTGATCGACATGAAACTCTCCATCCTTGATTTGGGGCGGGCCGTGGGGACCGCATGCCAATTGGTGGCGAGTTCACGAGAATAGGTTCGAAGATTCTTTCCGAGAAATCATCGCGCCGAAAAATCTAGTCATTTCAATATATTATGTGACTACTTCAGAATCTCAGGCCGATTTGCCAGCCGGGCGAGGTCGAACTTTCGGACATCATCGAGCAATTCAACGAATGCGCGCGCGCCGTGATCCAGCACCGCTTTGCCTTTCTGCGCGCTGGCCAATGTTGCATCGCCGACTGCGCCCAGCGGATTGAGATCCTGCATCGCCCACGCGAACGGTGCGGGCCGTCCTGCCGAGAGCCAGCGGAATTCTTTGGTCATCTGTTTTTCAGCAGATTCGAAATTCGCGAGCCGGTCCTCTCGGACCTGATCGGGAAAGGCCGCAAGCATGATCGAGGTTTCAACTGCGCCGCCGTGAATGCCGAAGCGCAATTCATCGGCAGGGAATAATCCATCCGGCGCGCCGAACCGGCTCCAGCTTGTGGTCACCGCCAGCATCCGATGCTTGGCGCGCAAATCCTGCGCGATCAGCGCCATCGCGGCGCTGTTGCCGCCGTGGCTGGTGACGATGACGAGTTTGCGGATGCCTGTCTGCGCGACCGTATCGCAGAGCGCCATCCATTTGCCGAGCGCGACGTCCGTCGCCAGCGTTTGTGTGCCGGGATAGTCGGTATGTTCGGTTGAAATTCCGACCGGTTCGATCGGCAGAAACGTCACCGGCAGATTCTCTGGCAGGATGGCACGGACGCGCGCGAGGTAGGCTTGCGCGATCAGGGTATCGGTCTCGAACGGCAGATGCGGCCCATGCTGCTCGGTTGCCGCGAGCGGCAACACGGCGATCCAGCGAGCGGCATCGGTTTTGTCGATGCCTGACAGGTCAATTCCGGCCCAGTCATGCGGAGGATTTGAAGTCATCGTGCGCGGGTTTCTTCGAACAGGCGTTTCTTTGAATCAATTAGCAGAGTAGCCTTGCGATGCCCATCATGGGCAAAACGCTCAACGGAGTCCAATGATGCCACCCAGCCACTTGCTGCGCGCGTTTCTCGTCGGGATGGCGCTTGCTGCCGGACCCGCACATGCGCAGGCGCCCGGCGGACTGGACAAGGTGTCGTTCGGCACCAACTGGGTCGCCCAGGCCGAACACGGCGGGTTCTATCAGGCCGTGGCGGACGGCACCTACGCGCGTTACGGCCTTGATGTCACGATCGTTCCCGGTGGCCCCAACGTCAACAACCGCATCCAGTTGATCGCCGGCAAGATCGAGTTCTTCATGAGCGCGAACACGCTGCAATCGTTCGACGCCGTCGCGAACAACGTGCCGGTGGTCGCCGTCGCTGCGATTTTCCAGAAGGACCCGCAGGTTTTCCTGGCGCACCCTCAATCAAAGGTCACCAAACTGGAAGACCTCAAGCCGCTGACGCTGTTCGTTTCCAAGGAGGGAATGCCGACCTATTTCCAGTGGCTGAAATCCGAATACGGCTTCAGCGAGGAGAACGTAAAGCCCTACACTTTCAATGCGCAGCCGTTTCTTGCCGACAAGAACAGCGCGATGCAGGGCTACGTGACGTCCGAACCGTTCGCGGTCGAGAAGCAGGCGAAGTTCAAGCCGACGGTGATCCTGCTCGCCGACTATGGCTTCAACGCCTATTCGACGCTGATCGAAACCAGAACCGCCTTAGCGGAGAAGAAGGCCGATCTGGTGCAGCGCTTTGTCGATGCGTCGGTGACCGGCTGGTACACCTATCTCTATGGCGATAACAGCGCCGGCAATGCGCTCATCAAGAAAGCCAATCCCGAGATGACCGACGATCTGCTCGCGTACTCTGTCGAGAAGATGAAGCAGTACGGCATCGTCGATTCTGGCGATACCTTGAAAGACGGCATTGGCGCGATGAGCGATGCACATATGGCGGATTTCTTCGGCAAGATGGTTCGCGCAGGGGTGACGCGGCGCGACATCGATTATCGGAAGGCTTACACCTTGCGCTTCGTCAACAAGGCCGTGGGTCTTAACCTGCGCCCGAAGAACTGATGGAAGCGGATTGCCCGGAATGTCCATCCTCGAGGCTGACGATACGCAGGGCAGGCCGCCGGGGGGCGCGGCGGTGTCGCTGCGTGACGTCACCAAGATCTATGACAACGGCGTTGCCGCGCTGGGCCCGCTCGACCTGACCGTTCGCGCGGGAGAATTCGTGTCATTGCTCGGTCCGTCCGGCTGCGGGAAGTCCACGGCGCTGCGCATCATGGCCGGGCTGAATGAGCCGACATCCGGCACCGTGCAGGTTGCCGGGCGCGGTGCGCGGGATCGTTCGCGTCACACGATCGGCTTCGTGTTTCAGGAGCCGACCCTGATGCCGTGGGCGACGGTGCGAGGCAATGTTCAGCTTCCGCTCGATCTGGCGCATGCGTCCCGCGCCGATGCCGCCGTGCGGGTCAATCAGGCGCTGTCGCAAGTCGGGCTCGCTGAGTTCGCCGAGGTCTATCCGCGCGAACTGTCCGGCGGCATGAAGATGCGGGTCTCGCTGGCGCGGGCGCTGGTGACCGATCCGGAAATTCTCCTGATGGACGAACCTTTCGCGGCGCTCGACGAGATCACGCGCTTCAAGCTGAACAACGACCTGCTCGCGCTCTGGCGCAAGCTGGGCAAGACGGTCGTGTTCGTGACGCATTCGGTATTCGAGTCGGTGTACCTGTCGCAGCGCGTGCTGATTATGACATCCCGGCCCGGACGCATCGCGCGCGAATTTCGCATCGATGCAGCCGAGCCGCGCGGCGAGGCGTTCCGCACATCCGCGGAGTACGCAGCCTGCTGCCGCGATGTGTCAGCGGCGCTGGCCAGGGCAAGTGGCGCAGGAGTTGCTCCATGACGGCGCGTGAGTCATCGCCGGCACGCTTGCTGAAAATCCTTCTGCCGCTAATCGCCCTGGCTGTCGGCGTTGCGGTCTGGGAGGCTATGGTTCGCCTCAATAATCTTCCGGTCTACGTCCTGCCCGCACCGAGCGTCGTCTTCTCGACCCTCGTGCAGGACTGGCCGATCCTGTTCGGATCGTTGCTCACAACACTACTGACCACGGTTCAGGGCTTTGTCGCGGCGGCGGTCGGCGGCATTGCGCTTGCGGTGTTGTTCAGCCGATCGAAATGGCTGGAGTATGCGCTGCTGCCCTATGCGGTGATCCTTCAGGTCACACCGGTCATCGCGATCGCGCCGCTGCTGCTGATCTACCTGCCACAGCATGTGGCGGTCGTGGTCTGCGCCTGGATCGTGGCGTTCTTTCCGGTGCTGTCGAATACCACGCTGGGGCTGAATTCGGTCGATCGCAATCTGCTCGGACTGTTCGAACTGTACGGCGCCTCGCGCGCGCAGACGCTGCGCCACCTGAAACTGCCTTCGGCGCTGCCGCATATCCTCGGCGGTCTGCGGATCGCGGGCGGCCTGTCGCTGATCGGCGCGGTGGTCGCCGAAATCGCGGCGGGTTCGGCCGGGGCAGGTTCCGGACTGGCTTACCGGATCGCAGAGGCCGGCTACCGCCTCAATATCCCGCGGATGTTCGCGGCGCTGTTGCTGCTCTCGATTGCCGGAATTGTCATCTATTTGGGCCTCTCGCTGGCCTCGTATCTTGTGCTACGACGCTGGCACGAAAGTGCGCTTGGAAAGGACAACTAATGGCTGCGAATGGTTCTCAGGAAAAGGTCGATGTGCTGGTTTACGGCCCGTCGAAGCCGGTGATCGATAACGGGTTTCCTGCGAACTTCGTTCTCCACAAATTCGAGAACCATCGCGATCTGAGCCGCCTGGCCCCGGAAATCGCCGGGCGGATTCGCGGCATTGCGGTCACTGGCCTGGTATCGACTGACGCCGCGACGCTGTCGCACTTTCCGAAGGTCGAGATCGTGTCCAGCTTCGGGGTCGGCTACGACCATATCGATGCGAAATACGCCGCCGAGCACGGCATCGTCGTCACCAACACGCCGGACGTGCTGACAGAGGAGGTCGCCGACACCGCGCTGGGTCTTTTGATCGCGACGGTGCGTGAGTTCATCAAGGCGGACCGCTATCTGCGGGCTGGGCACTGGACCACGAAAGCCTTTCCGTTGAGCCCGGGTTCGCTGCGTGACCGCAAGGTCGGCATGGTTGGCATGGGGCGTATCGGCCAGGCCATCGCGCGCCGCCTCGACGCATCGCTGGTGCCGGTGGTTTATCACTCGCGCAACCCGGCGAAGGGCGTGACCTACAAGCACTATCCCAACCTGATCGAGATGGCGAAGGACGTCGATACACTGATCGCCATCACCCCTGGTGGTCCGTCGACCGCCAAAATGATCAATGCCGAGGTGCTCAGGGCGCTCGGGCCGCGTGGCGTGTTCATCAACGTCGCGCGCGGATCGGTGGCTGACGAGGATGCGCTGATTGCCGCGCTCAAGGATGGCACCATCATGGCTGCGGGCCTCGACGTGTTCGCGAACGAACCGGAGGTGCCGGATGCATTGAAGGCGATGCAGAATGTCGTACTGCTGCCGCACATTGCTTCCGCCTCGGTGACCACGCGCAACGCAATGGATCAGCTCGTGGTCGACAATCTCAAGCTGTGGTTCTCCGGCAAGGCGCCATTGACCCCGATTGCCGAGACGCCGGTGAAAGGCCGCTGAACATGTCCCGCGCCGCACTGTCCGATCTCACGAGACATCTGCCGACCGGGCGGGCTTGCCTGCTCGCATTGGCGGCAGTTCTCATGATCGCATCGGACGCCGTGGCGCAGGACGCTCGTTCTCTCACCAAGGAGATGGTCGGAGAGTGGGAGTTATCGACGGCAGGCCGCGACAAGACCTGCATTGTCACGCTGAAGAGCGATTCCACACCGCAAGGCCTGAAGCTGGAGCTCGATAAAGGGTGCGGCAACGCTTTGCCTTTCACCAAGAGCATCGTGGCGTGGAGTGTGAAGGGCCTCGACATCGTGCGGCTGCAGGATGCGGCGGGGCAATCGGTCATCGATGTGACCGAGGTCGAAAGCGGAATCTTCGAAGGCCTGCGGCAAGGCGAGGGCGTGTACCTTTTGCAGAATCTCGCAGCCGCGCGCGCCCTGTCGAAATCAGCCGACCAGCTCATTGGCGACTGGGCGATGGTGCGCGGCAGCGGCAAATCGATCTGCGGATTGACGTTGACCAACACTGAAACGAACACGCCGGAGAATTTCGCGGTGTACCTGAAGCCGCGCTGCGATCCGCTGGTGGCGGCTTTCGCGCCAACCGTATGGCGCATCGAGCGCGGCGAACTGCTGCTGCAGTCGGCAAAGGGCGAGATCTGGCGCTTCGAGGCCGACGACAATGCGCAGTGGCGGCGCATTCCCGACAGCGCCGATCCGTTGCTGCTGACGCGGCAGTAGATTTAGATCAGCCGCATCCCCTTCAGGCTGGCGTGGCCGTTCTTGCCGACGATGATGTGATCGTGCACCGAGATCCCGAGCGGGCTCGAAATCGACATGATCGATTTCGTCATCTGGATGTCGGCGGTCGATGGCGTTGGATCACCGGAGGGATGGTTGTGCACCAGAATGATCGCGGTGGCCGACAGTTCCAGCGCGCGCTTGACCACTTCGCGCGGATAGACCGGCGTGTGATCGACAGTTCCGATCTGTTGCAATTCATCCGCGATCAACTGATTGCGCTTGTCGAGAAACAGGATGCGGAACTGCTCCTTGTCGGCAAAGGCCATGGCAGCGCGGCAGTACTCGATCACGTTCGACCACGACGACAGCACGGTCTTCTCTTTGCTGATCTGGCCCTTGGCGACCCGGCTCGCGGTCGCGGCGATCAGCTTGATCTCCGTGATCGCCGAATCCCCGAGACCGCTGAGTTCCTTCAGGCGTAACTCCGGCGCGTGAACCACCTCGGCGAACGATCCGAATTTCGCGATCAGCGCCTTGGCCAGCGGTTTGACGTCACGCCGCGGCAGCGCACGAAACAGCACCATCTCCAGCAGTTCGTAGTCGCTGAGCGCATCGGCGCCCGCCTCGCGGAATCGGTCGCGCAACCGCTCGCGATGGCCATGATAGTGCGGCGCTTCGGAGAAACCGGATGACGAGGACGGATCGTCGGATTTTGCGGGCATGGCGGAATGCGTGCTCAAGTATGCTGCAAGCATCGCCGCGCCCGGCTGCATTTGCAACCGGGTTTATTCCACAAGAATCTCTGCTGAATGCGGATATGTCCATCCGCGCGAAGCCAGAGCGTCACACCTTGTAAGGCGGCTTGTCCAGCTTGCCGGGGGAGAGAGTGAAGATTTCGACGCCGTCGTGCGTCACGCCGACCGAATGCTCGAACTGCGCCGACAGCGAGCGGTCGCGGGTCACGGCGGTCCACCCGTCAGACAGCACCTTCACATGCGGCTTGCCGAGATTGATCATCGGTTCGATGGTGAAGAACATGCCCGGCTTCAGTTCCACGCCTTCGCCGGGGCGGCCGATGTGAATGATATTCGGCTCGTCGTGAAACATCCGGCCGAGACCATGGCCGCAGAAATCGCGCACCACGCTCATCTGTTGCGGCTCGACGAAACTCTGGATCGCATGGCCGATGTCGCCCGTGGTGGCGCCCGGCTTCACGGCGGCAATGCCGCGCATCATCGCTTCATAGGTGACATCGATCAGCCGCTCCGCGCGGCGTGAAATTTCGCCGACGGCATACATGCGGCTGGAGTCGCCATACCATCCGTCGACGATCATCGTCACGTCCACGTTGACGATATCGCCTTCCTTGAGCGGCCGGTCGCCGGGCATGCCGTGGCACACCACATGATTGATCGACGTGCAGGTCGAATAGCGATAGCCGCGATACATCAGGGTCGCGGGATAGGCCTTATGGTCGAAAGCGAACTTGCGGACGAAATCGTCGATCTGCGAGGTGAAAATACCCGGCCTGACGATGGTGGCCAGTTCGTCGAGACATCGCGCGACCAGCGCTCCCGCCTTGCGCATGCCGGCAAACGCCTGGGGACCGTGCAGCTTGATCTGCCCGGTCTTTCGCAGCGAGGTTTCGGTGGCTTCGACATAGTTCATGGGCGAATCTGGCTTGAAATCGAGGAAAATTGACGGTGCATCAACCCAATTTAATGGATGCTGCCCGCAGTGCAAGCCGCAGCACCAGCCGGGCTGCCCAGCCCTATTTTCAGGGCATTTATGACCGTTTTCAGGTCTCGATGGGAACGGAACGCCCAAGCCTGATGTCGTGGCGTGTGAGATCGCACGTCCATGCCAAAGCCTCGACGCCAGCGGTGCGGGCCCGGTCGAAGGCGCGCGCATAGGCTGGATCGATGTCGCGGGCCAGCGCGAACGAGCGGGCCGAGCCGATCTGGATCACGAACAGCATCACGGCGCGGGCGCCTGAGGTGACCATCTCCGCCAGCTCGTCGAGATGCTTCGCGCCGCGCGCGGTGACAGAATCCGGGAACTCGGCAATACCGGCGCGCCGCATCAGATGCACGTTCTTGACCTCGACATAGCAGGGCGGACGCGAGGGATCCTCCAGCAGGAAGTCGACGCGTGAGCCCTTGCCGTTTATGGTGCGGCCGTACTTCACCTCGCGCCGGATGGTTGCGTAACCCGTCAACTCGGGAATCGCACGGGCCGCGAGTGCTTCGGCCTCGATCGGGTTCGGATGCATGGTGTTGACGCCGGTCAGCTCAAGGCCGCCGCCGAAGTCGGCCTCAACCAGTTCCCAGGAGTAAGGCAGCTTGCGCGCAAGGCTCGGCGATTTCGACAGCCAAACCCGCGCGCCTTCGGCCTGAAGCCCGGTCATGGCGCCGGGATTGGCGACATGCGCGGTAATCATCGTGCCGTCGGCCAGTTCGACGTCGGCGAGGAAACGCTTGTAACGGCGGATCAGGGTCGCCGGCACCAGTTCACTGGCAAAGCGCATGGATGTCAGCTTTGCACGTCGACGACGGTTTCGACCGGCAGCGCGCCGCCGCGGATACGGATTTCCCGCACGGGATACGGCACGCGGATGTTCTCGCTCTTGAAGGCGTTCCACAGCTTCAGCATCACGTCGCTGCGGACATTGTCGGCGCCGACATCGAGATCGGCCACCCAGAATGTCAGCGAGAATTTCATCCCGGTTTCGGCAAATTCCGTCAGCAGGCAATTCGGCGCCTTGAAGGTCGCAACATTCGCTGTCTTGGATGCGATATCGACAGCGAGCTTGCAGACGAGGTTCGGATCGGCGTCGTAATTGGTCGCGAAGTTGACCTTCACCAGCATGTTCTTGTTGGTGTAGGTCCAGTTGACCACCCGCTGGGTCACCAGATCTTCATTCGGGATCAGGATTTCGCGGCCGTCACCCGCCGCGACGGAAATATAGCGCGTATTCATCGCGCTGATCTTTCCCGAACTGTCGCCGATGGTGATGAGGTCGCCGGGCTTCACCGACTTGTCCGCCAGCAGGATCACGCCGCTGATGAAATTGGCGACGATCTTCTGCAAGCCGAAGCCGAGGCCGACGCCGATGGCGCCGGAAAACAGCGCAAAGGCGGACAGGTCGATGCCCGCTGCGCTCATGACAACTGCGAATGCGGCGACCATCAGCAGCAGGCGAACGATCTTGATCAGAAGAACCTGAACCGACGGCGTGAGATCGCGCGAGCGCGAAATGCGGGCTTCGAGGAAGTTGCCGAGGATATTGACCAGCCAGAGCGCGATGCCGAGCGACACCACGACCTTCAGAATCAGCAATGGAGTGACCCGCAGCGCGCCGAGCGGGATGGATACCGAATCCAGCGCGGCCGACACGTCATCCAGCTTCCCGATGATGCTGAGGGCCGCGATAATCCAGGCGGTGACGGACACCGCACGGACCACGAACTCGTTGCGGATCAATCCGGTGGCAAGACGAATGATGACCCATGCTGTCGCGAGGCTGGCCGCAGTGGAGAGCAGGTAGCCGTGTCGGAGAACTTCGGTTTTCACAACGACTGCGCGGGCGATGCTGGTCAGCAGCGCGAAGATGATCGCATCGGCCCGGTTCAGCAGGATGCGGATCAGCGCACGCAGCGGCGCCGGCAGACCCATCGCCAGCGATGTCGGACTGACCCGCGCGCGCAAGAAGCTGGCAAGGGCCAGCGACAGGCCCGCAGCGGCCAGAATGATGCCAGCCTGCATGTAGAACCAGGGCGAGATCAGATAGGCCTCGGCAGATTTGACGCTGGCCTGTAACGCCTGCTGGATATCATCCCATTCCATGGGTAACTCACCTCAAAAGGAGGCAGGCCGGTTCGCCTGCCCCAGCTTCGATCCTGATTCGATCACATCGACAGATTCCCATATTCCGCCGCTACGGGCGTGTGAGAATTCCGCGCAGGGCCGACTTAACACCAGCAAATCCGGCACAATCGTGATGACAGCGACAAATCGGTTGGCGGCGGGCGGCTGCGACTATATTCATGGATTTGCAGACGTTTTAGGAGACATACACAGCTAATGGCATCTCTCGACTCGGTCAGCATTGCCATTCTGCTCGGCTCGGTTCTCGTGATGGCGGGCATCCTCTCGAGCCTGCTCGCGCTGCGCTTCGGCGCTCCGTTGCTGCTGGTCTTCCTTTTTGTCGGTATTCTCGCAGGCGACAGCGGACCCGGCGGCATCCGCTTCGACGACGTGCAGTCGACCTATCTGGTCGGGTCGGTGGCGCTGGCGCTGATCCTGTTCGATGGCGGCCTCAAGACCCGCTTCCAGAGCATCCGCGCGGTGCTGGCGCCGTCGGCCGCTCTGGCGACCTTCGGTGTGCTGGTAACGGCGCTGATCACGGCGCCCGTTGCCAAATATGCACTCGGGATCGGCTGGGCGGAGGCCCTGCTGGTCGGCGCTGTGGTGGGATCCACCGACGCGGCAGCGGTGTTCCTGCTGGTGCACAGCCAGGGTCTTCGTCTGCGCCCGCGCGTCGGCGCGACCCTTGAGGTGGAATCCGGCACCAACGATCCGTTCGCGGTCTTCCTGACGCTGATGCTGGTGGAGTTCCTGTCGATCGGGCAGAGTTCGGCGGCGCACATTGCGCTTCAGTTCGTGCGCGAGAGCGCGCTGGGCATGCTCTTCGGTGCTGTCGGCGGCTGGCTTGTGGTCCTGGCGCTGAATCGCATCTCCCTGCCGCAGGGTTTGCACGCCCCCTTCGTGACGACAGCCGCGCTGGTCATTTTCGGGGTGTCCCAGATCTCGCACGCGTCGGGATTCCTCGCCGTCTATCTCGCCGGCATGATCATCGGAAACCGTCCGACCCGCGCGCACAATTCCGTCGTGGCATTTCTCGACGCCGCGACATGGCTGGCGCAGATCGTGATGTTCGTGCTGCTCGGTCTCCTGGTTTCACCCGAGCGAACCCTGGCGACCGTGCTGCCGGCTGTCGCGGTAGCACTGGTGCTGATGCTGGTGGCGCGGCCGGTCGCGGTGTTTCTTTGCCTCGCGCCGTTCCCGTTCAACTGGCGCGAAAGGACCTTCATCGCTTGGGTCGGCCTGCGCGGCGCGGTCGCGATCTTTCTGGCCTCGATCCCGATGTTGGTCGGGCTGCCGAACGCGCAGGTGTATTTCGACGTCGCCTTCGTGGTTGTCATTATTTCGCTGCTGCTGCAAGGCTGGACCCTCGCTGCGGCGGCGCGTCGCCTGCATGTGGCGTTGCCGCGGGCTGATCGCGGGCCCCGGCGCGTCGAACTCGATCTGCCGGGACAGCTCGAACAGCAGCTTGTGGGTTATCCGGTTCGCGCCAACAGCCTGTTTCTGAAGCGCGGGCTGATCCCGTCATGGTCGAAGCCGACGCTGGTGATCCGCGACGAGAAAATTCTGTCTCCGACCGAGGCCGAACCGGTGGTCAAGGGTGACTATCTCTATCTGCTCGCACCGCCGGAGAAGGCCGAGGCGCTGGATCGCTTCTTTGTCGATATGCCGGTGGTGCCGGCGCCGGACCCGCATCTGCTCGGCGACTTCATGATGCCCGGCGACGTGACCCTCAAGGATGTTGCCGATATTTACGGCGTCACTGTCGCCCCGAGCGACGCGCATCTGACACTGGCGGATTATTTCGACATTCATCTCGATCATGCGCCCCGCGTCGGCGCGACCTTGCCGCTCGATTCCATTGTACTGGTGGCGCGGAGCATCGGCGGCAACCGGGTGAACGTGGTCGGGCTCCGGCTGCCAGAGGACGAGGAGCCGCCGGCCCCCGAACTGAGCCGCACCGCCGCAGCCCGACGCAAGCTGTCGCGGATCGGGACCCGGCTGCTCGGGAGCTGAGCCGGTTTAAAGTGCGCGGGACGGCAACAGCAGCGGTCCGTCCGGGGTCTCGACGCGGTTCACCGAGATGCCGAAGATCTCCGCAATGCGATCGGGCGTCAGTGCAAGCTGCGGGCTGTCGTTGGCGACGATGCGGCCCTCGTTCATGATGACCACGCGATCGGCGAACCGCATTGCCAAAGCGAGATCGTGAATGATCGCAAGCACGGCGGTGCCGCCATGGGCGATCCGCTGAAGCAGATCCATGACGATCAATTGGTGGCGCTCATCCAGCGAGGTCGTCGGCTCATCTGCGATCAAGACCGACGCTTCGGTGGCGAGTGCCCGTGCAATCGCGACGCGCGCCCGTTCCCCGCCTGATAGTGTCGTAATCAGCCGCGAAGAAAACTCGCCGACGGCGGTTGCCTCGATGGCGCGCTCGATGGCGATGCGGTCCTTGATGGAGGTCTGTGAGAACGGATCGGCATGAGGTTCGCGTCCGAGCGCAACGATGCTGTCCACCCGCATCGGCCAATGGAATTCATGTCCCTGCGGCAGATAGGAGATCGCACGCGCGCGGGCGCGGGGCTGCATGTGACGCAGGCTGACGCCATCGAAGGCGGTTGAGCCCTCGGTTCGCATCACGCCGGCCATGGCGCGCGCCAGTGTGGTTTTGCCGGCACCGTTGGGTCCGGCGAGAATTGTGAATTCGCCGGCATTCAAGGTCAGATCGGCATTGTCCACGATCCGGCGCGAACCACGGACAACCGTGATACCGGAGGAGACAAGGCGCGGCGCATTGTTTGGCTTCATTGCGTGCTGTCCTCCAATGCACGGCGCTCATGGAAGATCATCGCCAGGAAGAACGGTACGCCGATCAGTGCCGTCACCACGCCGATCTTGATTTCAATGACGGCGGGGATCAGGCGCACCGCGATATCCGCCGCCATCAGCAGCGCCGCGCCCGCCAGTGACGCCGGCAGCAGCACGCGCGCAGGATCCGATCCATAGAACCGCCGCACCAGATGCGGCGCGACCAGTCCCACGAACGAGATCGCGCCTGCAACGGAAACAGCAGCGCCAACGCCGAGCGCGACCCCGATCACCACCAGCACGCGCGTGCGCTCGACATTGACGCCGAGCGAGGCGGCGGCGTCCTCTCCAAGGGTCAGCGCACGAAAGGCTTTCGCGTTATACGCCAGCACAAACCAGCTCACGATCATGAACGGTGCGGCAAGCCAGACGTGCTCCATGCTGCGATCCCGCAGCGAGCCGAGCAGCCAGAATGCGATCTCCAGTGCGATGTACGGATTGGGCGCGAGATTGAGAATGAGCGCGATGGCCGCGCCCGCGAGACTGGCGAGCGCGAGGCCGGCGAGAAGAGTCACTGTCAGCGAAGCCCGGCGTCCGGCGATGGCGACCAGCGCACCGACCGAAAGAAGTGCGCCGGCGATGCCGGCGAGCGGCACCGCCAGCGACAGCGCGTTGGCCAGACCAAATGCCATGATCGCCGCGGCGGCTGCTGCTGCCGCCTGCGGCGCGCCGAACAGCGACGGTTCGGCGAGCGGATTGCGCAGCAGGCCCTGCAACGACGCGCCGGCCAGTCCGAATGTGGCGCCGATCAGCATCGCCAGCAGTGTTCTGGGCAAACGGATATCGCGGACGATAATCGACGCCACACCCTGATCGGAAAACAATGCTGCAATGACCGTACGCGGCGAAAAGGACGCAGGCCCGGTCATCAGCGACAGCACGAACAGCACCGCCACCAGAATGGCGAGCGTCGCGGTCAGCACGGGTCCCTGAATATCGCCTCGGCTATCGCTCTTCATCGTGTTCCGGCATATCTCCGCAGCAGGAAGGGCCGCTGACGCAATCCGATTGGCGTGGCATAACAGGCTGTCATGATCAAGAAAACCATCTTCGCGGGCATGAGTATTTTGGTCCTGCTCGCGGTGTTTTGCGGCTCCGTGCAGAACACGCGTGCGGACGGGCCGCCGAAGCGCATCGTATCCTTCAATCTCTGTGCCGATCAGTTGCTGCTCGCGCTGGCCGACCCGGCCCAGATTGCCGGATTGTCGCCCTATGCGGTCAATCCGCTTCTGTCGGTGATGACAGACAAGGCCGCGGCGTTTCCCCGGCTGGATTGGGATGCGGAATCGGTCGTGAATCTCGCGCCTGATCTGGTGCTGGGCGGACCCAGCCATCGCCCGATCCATGCCATGCTGAGCGCGATGGGCATTCGCGTCGTGGACGTCGAACTCATCCGCAATCTCGCCGATGCGCGCCGTCAGGCCATCGAGGTGGGAAAGCTTGTCGGCCATCCCGAGCGCGGCGAGGCGCTGGCGCGCCAGATCGAACAGGCCGAGGCGAGATTGTCGGCGGTTGCCCTGAAGCCGCCGCTGACGGCGCTGGTCATTCAGCGCGAAGGCTACCGGGAAGGTCCAGCCAGTCTGGCTTCCGGTATGCTGTCCATCGCGGGATTGCGGCCGCCGCAACGGGCCGCTGGCGGAGCCGGCGGCTTCATGGCTGCGGAGCAGGGCGGATTCGTATCGCTTGAGCACTTGCTCACTGACGGACCGGATGTGCTGGTGTTGCAGGACCCGCCGCGCGAGGCCCAGGATCAGGGTGCGCTGTTCATCACCCATCCGGCGCTGCTGACGCGCTATGGGGCGAACAGGCGCATCGACCTCCCCGAACGCTACACGCTGTGCGGCGGACCGCCGTTGCTCGCAGGACTGGATTATCTCGCAAAGGCGATCACGACGCTGAAGTAGAGACCTCAGGCGGTCGCGGGCAAAACCTCGACGCCGCCACTGGCGACCACCTTGCCGCGCTTGAGCATCACCACATTCGTCGCCAGCCGCCGCATCTCGCCGGCATCGTGGCTGACAAACACCATCGGCACGCTGGCTTCATCGCGCAGCCGGACGAAGTAGGGAAGGATCTCCGCTTTCCGCTCCTCGTCGAGCGAGCCGAGCGGTTCGTCGAGCAGCAGCAGGCGCGGTTTCGCGAGCAGGGCGCGGCCGAGCGCCACACGCTGGCGCTCACCGCCGGAGAGTTGGGCGGGGCGCCGAGTGAGCAGATGTCCGATGTCGAGCAGATCGACGGTGCGTTTCTCAGCGGCCGCGTCGCGGTGGAGGCCATTCATGCGGCGCCCGTAGTCGAGATTCTGCATGACATCGAGATGCGGAAACAGCCGCGCGTCCTGAAACACGTAACCGATCCGCCGTTGATGTGGAGGAATGTGCAGGTGCAAAGCCGTATCGTCGAGCGTTTCTCCGTCGAGCACGATGCGGCCGCGATCGGGCGTCACCAGCCCGGCGATCATGTTGATGATCGAGGTCTTGCCGGCGCCGGAATTGCCGAACAGCCCGGTGACAAGCCCATTGCTTGTGAAGGATGTTTCGAGCCTGAAATCGCCAAGTTGCTTTTCAATATCGACGAGCAGCATATCAATAACCGTGCAGCCGCGCCGTCGCGCGACGCGCAAGAATTTCAGACGCGATCAGTGCGGCCATGGCAATTGCGATCGATACGATCACAAGCCGCAGCGCAGCCGTATCGCCGTCCGGCGTCTGGGTCAGCGAATAGATCGCCGCCGAGATGGTTTGCGTTTCGCCGGGAATGTTGGAGACGAATGTAATCGTCGCGCCGAATTCGCCGATGGCCTTGGCGAAGCCGAGCACCATGCCGGCCAGGATTCCCGGCAACGCAAGCGGCAGTGTGACGGTCAGGAACACGCGCCAGGGCGCGGCGCCGAGCGTGCTGGCCGCCTGTTCGAGCTTGCGGTCCACCGCCTCGATGGACAGCCGGATGGGCCGTACCAGCAGCGGAAACGACATCACGCCGCAGGCAAGCGCCGCGCCGGTCCAGCGGAATGCGAATACGATACCGAGTGTGTCGGCAAGCCACGCGCCGACCAGGCCTTTACGTCCGAAGGTCAGCAGCAGCAGATAGCCGGTGACGACAGGCGGCAGCACCAGCGGCAGATAGATCAGCGCATCCAGCGCCGCCTTGCCCCAGAAGTTCCGCCGCGCCAGAAGCCACGCTACGGCGATGCCGAGTGGCGTGGCGACAAGTGTGGCGACGGCGGCGACCCGCAATGAGAGCAGGATCGCTGTCCATTCTTCGGCGGAGAGCTGGGACACGGCGGGTTGTTACGACGTCGGCTTTATCAGAAAGGTGAAGCCGTACTTTTCGAAGATCGATTTCGCCGCGGCCGAACGAAGGAACGCGAGATAGGGCGTTGCCTCGGGCTTCGCGCTCGCCGTCGCCGCCACCGGATAGATGATCGCCGGATGCGAATCCGCCGGGAAGGCGCCGATGATCTTCACGCCGGGTTCGACCTTGGCGTCGGTCTCATACACGATGCCGAGATTGGCTTCGCCGCGCGCGACCAATGCGAGTGCGGCGCGGACGCTTTCAGCCATGGCGAACTTCGTCTCGGCAGCGTGCCACGCACCGAGCCTTTCCAGCGCTGCCTTGGCATATTTGCCGACCGGAACGGCCTTGACGTCGCCGGTGGCGATCCTGCCGTCACCTGCAAGTTTGGCGAGATCGAAGCCCTGACCGATCGTGACCGTCGTGAGCTTGGAATCTTTCGGAACGATCAGCACGATCTTGTTGCCGAGCAGGTTGATCCGCGACGTGTCGCTGATGGTCTTCTTTCCTGCGGAGTAATCCATCCAGTCAGTGTCGGCGGAGATGAAGATATCCGCCGGCGCGCCCTGCTCGAGCTGCTTGGCGAGCGCGGAGCTTGCAGCATAACTTGAGACCACTTTAACGCCGGTCTTGGCGGTGTAGGCGGCATTGGCTTCATCCAACGCATTCTTCATCGAGGCCGCAGCGAACACGGTGAGGGTCTTGTCCTGCACGGCCGCCGTTGGTGCGCCTGCCGGCTTCGCGTCCTGCGCATAAGCCATCGAGAACAGCGGCGCGCAGACAAGCGCGGTTACAACGAGGAAGCGGGACATAAAGGTCATTTGGGCGCTCCATAGCGGGGCGCGCGCAACAATGCGCGCAAGCCGGCTCTGATCAGATCATCTGACGACAAGCGGAAGCGCCGTTCCGGCAACCCCGGCAGCGCGCAGCATGCCAAGGCATCGTTCGCCGGGACAATATCAGGCGTGGTCGCTGCGTAAAGTCCCGGATCGCTCCCCGGTTACGCGCTCGGGCTATTTTGCGTCCGGAGCCTGAAGAACCTGCCGGCATTCAGACGGCAGGTTTGCGAGCGTGAGCGGCGGCTTCGGTTTGGGCGGCACCGGCGGCGGCTTTGGATGCAGCACCGCGTCGCTGAACCAGTAGGCCAGGTCGCCTGCGCTGCAACCTTCACCGTCGGCGGGCGGCGTCTGCGCTTCACAATTCGTGCTGCCCGCCGGACACTTCATGCGGATGTGGAAATGGTAGTCGTGCCCGTACATCGGGCGCACCTTCGACAGCCAGCTCCGGTCGCCCTTCGCTTCCCGGCACAGCGCCTTCTTGATCGCGGCGTTGACGAAGATGCGCTCCACCTGCGGCTCCTGAGCGGCAGCGCGGATCACGGGAAGATGTGTCGGCGTCCATGTAGCCGGATCGATGTCGAGGCGATCTTTCCGCACCATCATCACGGCGGACGTTTCCTCGCGTTCCTCGCGGGAGAGCTGCCGGTTCGGCATCGGCGTCAGCCAGATGTCGGCATCGAGGCCAATCTGGTGGCTTGCGTGCCCGGTGAACATCGGCCCGCCGCGCGGCTGGGACATATCGCCGACCAGAAGTCCCGGCCAGCCCGCCGTCTTCTGCGCTTTGACGGCTACTCTTTCGAGCAAAGCAATGAGATCAGGGTGTCCCCAGTTGCGGTTGCGCGACAGCCGCATGACTTGCCACGCCGATCCGTTGATCGGCAATGCGACGGCGCCGGCGATACATCCTTTGGCGTAAAACCCGATGGCTTGCGGCGCGAGCGCAGCCGGCTGCAGCTTGCGGCCGAACAGTTCCTTGGCGGCGACTTTGGGATCGTTGGGATTGGCCAGCGGCGGAAGCGGCTTGGGGTTGACGCTGCCCTTGTCCTGCGCCTGTGCCGGGACTGTCACCGCGAGAGCAGCCGACATCAGAGCGAGCGCGGGAATCAGACGGAATCGGATCATAACGCTCTTATAGCGGACAGCGGGCCCGGCGACGAGGCGGCGCGATTCTTAACCGGGCATTAGCCATGCCGGAGACTGACGCAAATTGGAGCGAAATGCCATGCGTGCGAATATTTGTTGTGCAGATGGCGCATCGGAGCCGAAGTAGTGTCATGATCGCGGGGGAGAAACGATCATGCGAGCCTTATCTGGTGTGACCTGCCACGGTTAACGCCTCGCAATTGAGCACTCCAAGGGCCATCGCAGAGGTGGCATCAGCTTCAGGCAGTTCGCTAAAGGATACCAATTTTTCAGACACTTATAGCAAAACTGGCGCCCGCAGAATGCAAGGGATGCGGGGCAGATGCCGATCAATCGGCCAAAACCAAAAAACAGAACCGGTAAGTCAGCACTCACGCGGGGAAGGTTGTCGGTTCGCCGGCCCAAGGCCGTGCCGAAGCTGTTACCCAAGGGCCGCAAGATCTCCGAGATCGGCGAAATCGTGCGCAAGCGCGCGGAAGCCGAGGCGGCGATCGCGGATGCGGCGCGCTCCAACGCGCGTTTGCGCGAGGCGATCGATATTCTTCCGCAAGGTATCGTGTTTCTCGATGCCGAGGGGCGATACATCCTCTGGAACAAGAAGTACGCCGAGATCTACAACAAGAGCGCCGACCTCTTTAAAGAGGGCGCGATGTTGCGTGACACCCTGAAGGAGGGCGTGGCGCGCGGCGACTATCCGGACGCGATCGGGCGCGAGGATGAATGGATCAACGAGCGGCTCGAGAAGCTTTATCATCCCGGTCATCGCCACGAACAAACCCTGTCCGACGGCCGCTGCATCCTGATCGAGGAACGCCTGACCGGCGACGGCGGCGTGATCGGGCTGCGCGTCGATATCACCGAACTGAAACAGCGCGAAGCCTCGTTCCGCCTGCTGTTCGACGGCAATCCCGTGCCGATGATTGTCTGTGCCCAGGACAACGAGCGCATCATCAGCGTCAATGACGCGGCGGTCGCGCATTACGGATACGCGCGCGAGGACTTCGAGAAACTGAAGATATCCGACGTGCAGGCCTTCGATCAGGCCGCGCCCTGGACCGGCGACCAGACCACCGAGGAGCGCGCGGCGCGAACCTGGAAGCACGTCAAGGCCGACGGATCGCTGATCGATGTCGCGATCTATTCGCGCATGCTGACGTTCGAAGGCAAGCCCGCGGTGCTGCTGGCGCTGATGGACATCACCGAGCGTAAACGGGCCGAAGCGCGGCTCGCTTTCATGGCGCAGCATGACGGCCTCACCGGGTTGCCGAACCGCATCCTGCTGCGGCAGCGGCTCGATGAACTGCTGGCGCATACCCGCCGCAGCGGCGACAAGGTCGCGGTGCTGTTTCTCGACCTCGACAACTTCAAGGCCATCAACGACACGCTGGGCCATGCCATCGGCGACAAGCTGCTCAAGGGCGTGACCAAGCGCCTGCGCTCCTCGCTGCGCGAGGAAGACGCGATCGCGCGCCTCGGCTCCGACGAATTCGCCATCGTGCAGGCCGGCGTGTCGCGGCCGGAGGATGTCGCGTTTCTGGCCCGGCGCCTGATCGACGCCATCAGCGAGCCCTATCTGTTCGACGGCCACACCATCGTCAGCGGCGCCAGCATCGGCATTGCGATTGCGCCAGGCGACGGCGACGATGCCGAGAAGCTGCTCAAGAATGCCGACATGGCGCTGTCGCGCGCCAAGAGCGAGGGGCACGGCACGTTCAGTTTCTTCGAATCGGAAATGGACGCCCGCGCCCAGACCCGCCGCCGCATCGAAATCGATCTGCGCGCGGCGATCGAGAGCAACATCCTGCAGCCTCACTACCAGCCGCTGGTCGATCTCAAGACCGGACGGATCACCGGTTTCGAGGCGCTGGTGCGCTGGCCGGACCCGGACCGCGGCATGATTCCGCCGGTGGAATTCATTCCGGTCGCGGAAGAAACCGGCCTGATCAACGCCGTCGGCGGCCTGATGCTGCGGCGCGCCTGCATGGACGCGGCGCAATGGCCGGACGACGTGCGCGTCGCCGTGAACCTGTCGCCGCTGCAATTCCGTGTCGGCAACCTTCTCTCGGTGGTGATGGACGCGCTGAAAACATCAGGCCTGTCGCCGAAGCGGCTTGAACTCGAAATCACCGAAACCCTGCTGCTCGAAAAGAGCGATCAGGTGCTGGCTACGCTGCATGCGCTGCGCGCGCTCGGCGTGCGGATTTCGATGGACGATTTCGGTACCGGATATTCGTCGCTGAGCTATCTGCGCAGCTTCCCGTTCGACAAGATCAAGATCGACCGCTCATTCGTGCGCGATCTCGGCTCCAATCAGGACGCCCAGGCGATCGTCCGCTCGATCATCTCGCTCGGCATGGGCCTTGGCGTGACGATCACCGCGGAAGGCGTCGAGACCGAATGCGAACTCGCCTGCCTGCGTGCGGAAGGCTGTCATGAGGGACAAGGCTTCCTGTTCAGCCGCGCCCGGCCGAACGCCGAGATCACCGCGCTGTTGCAGGCCCAGCGCAACGCGACCAGCGGCGCAAGCGTCCGCGTGGCGTGATCCCGGTTCTCGGCGCGGACCGATGCAAATGAAAAACCCCGGCTTTGAGCCGGGGTTTTCCTTGCGATGATCGCTGAAAATCACTTCTTCCTGGACTTCTTCTTTTTCTTCGCAGGCTTGTCCTTCGCCTTCACAGCCTTCGAGACGTCGTCGATCTCGGCCTTGGCGACATGCTTGACGATCGACTTGATCGTGCTCTTGGCGGACGCCTTGTTGGAATAGCCTTCCGAGGCGAACATCTTCTCGCCGTTCGGGGCGCGGAAGCGAAAGCGGAATTCGCCGGATTTGTCTTTGTAGATTTCAAACTTGTAGGACGCTGCCATCACTGTCTCCGATGGTTGAAAATTCGATCACGCGCACCGTCGATGGACGGGCGCGAAGAGTCAAGCGGCTCGCGCCTTTCTCTCGATCACGCACCCGCCAGATTCGACTTGAACGGGCGATGAACGGCGATGCGCGACCGCGCCAACGGGAGTCATGCGCGGTGTCACAATTCGTCGCTCGCGCGATTATTTTCAGAGATTGCAACGAGCTATCGCGAGGAGAGATCGTGCGCTCTCGTCATTGCGAGGAGCGAAGCGACGAAGCAATCCATGTTTCCTTCAAAAGAGTGGATTGCTTCGCTCCGCTCGCAATGACGACTGAGCGAGAACAGCGCCTGAGACTTTCTGACTTGACGACAGGGTGGTCTACCCGCGAAGGCACGCAGTGACATCCGCTTCACCTGAGGGCGCGGACGACCCGGTCCCGTTTGCATTTCCTCTTCAAGAAGAAATGGAGCGCCGGGAGGCGCCAGGGGTGTGCGAGACCCCTCATGACGAGCCTTTGCGAGAGGCTCGTCCGCGTGCCTGACGAGAACGGATTGCGAGTCCGTCTCGCGAGGCGCGCGCGTTCTGATGCGAGAAGGTTTGCGAGGCCTTCCGCCCGAACGCTGCGCCTCCCGGCGCTCCACCAGCCGCACCCCGACATGATGGGGTGGGGGCTGCCTCATCCCTCCGCGTCATGAGCGCGTAGGGACGAATGAAAATATAGGAATATAATCATAGTAAATCAAAGTCAATACCTGGAGGGGCAGACGCGATGCGGTCGCTGGTGGTTTGCTCCCTCCATTGATACTGATGAATTGCTCTCAGAAACGTCGTGGGTGAGCGATGGGACTACACAAACTGACGTGGATACCTGCGGCCCTTGTGGCGATGATCCTATGTGGCTCAAAGGCCCAGACTTCCGGGCCAGAGCCAAAAAGGCCGGGCGTTTCAGTCGAAACAAGGGGAAGTTTCCAGAATATTCAAACGATCGATCCTGATTTGGCAAAACAGGCGCAAAATTTTGCGACCCTGCGCCAAATTCCAAGCACTCATAATGCCGCTCTTGTCCCTTGGCTGATCGCTAATTCGCTGGGATTGCAGCCGCCATTTCTTCTCGAAACGGCCCGTCGCCTTTGGGAATTGGATCGGCGAAATGAAGCCTTTGAGTGGTATGCATTGGCCCTGCTGCGGACCCGGTACGATGCCGGAAGATGTGTCGATCCCACCGCGCAGCAAATCATGCTGCCGCCGATTGCTGCCAATGTAGCAGGAGGTGTCGATCAATCCCGACCGGCGTTTGGTGAGGCCGGACTTCGCGCTCTTGCACGGAATGACGCCTTTTCAAGCACAGCGTCGCCGTGGTGGGCCTGTTCACAAGGCCTAGTGGCGATCAAGGCGGGGTTGGAAAAGCAGTCGATTGAACAATCCGCGTGGCTCAAGCCGCAAGGCGAGTGGGATACATTGCGTGCGACCATTACGCGCGATTTTACAGCATTCTTTATTGAGCAGGGTAAGCTGCAGGACGATCCGATTCCAAAATCGAAGGCAGCTTATATTGTCACTACGATAGGTACTGGCGAATATTGGGATTTCGGTTGGCTTGATGCGAAGCGCCTCGTCTTCGGTGAAGTGAAACGAGACCTTAAAGCCCAGTCCACCACCACCACGCTTCGTCTATGGAATGATGGTGGTACAGTTGAGGAATTTGCGAACTTTTCCGGCCGCTGGTGTGCCGGTCAAGGCGTCGTTAGCTATGTGGTCAGGTCCGAGAAGTTGGAGGGCAGAGCGAGGCGAATAACCTTGGCCGCGGGCGAGCCGGGTAAAGCAATTGAAACGACAATCGAATTCGATGGCTTTGCGATATTCCCGCAACTCATGCACACCACAACGCGAAGTGGGAGCATGGTCTCGGCGGACCCAAAACGATTAAGTCCGTTCGACTGTCGCTGGGTAAGGAGTGAAGTCCTTTCGGACGCCAAGAAAAATGCGGAATGGATGCCACTGCTGCCCCGAGACGGCTTTGTGTCATTCGTAAAGCAGCCAGGTAGCATTCTTACCGAGAGAATTCTTTACTACTCGGATGAAACGTCGGCCCCGATAGAGTTGCAGGTATCTGCTCGTAATATCGAGCCACACTCCCTGCGTTACTATGATTACAAACGCTCCTATTTCTTGTCCGCGATAGAACCGCCGCAAGCATCGGCAGACAAGAAAACAAACTGTGACGCAGCGTGGTGGTTTTATCCGCAGGAGACCAGGATTGAGAGGGTTTGTGTACCTGTCGATGAGGTCACACAGAACTATCCGACTTATTGGCCGTCGCGCGTGGGAATCTTGCGGGTAATAATCGCGCGACGCACTCCGCACGGAGAAAAACCGGGCGGCATTTATCTGACATCAAAAGGTAAGAGCGAAAAAATATTTGAAGGAAACGTGCGCGCTGTGTCTGTCTCACCAGACGGCTGCAAGGTTGCAATAGCGCTCTACTCCAGAACCCTTGATCCCAAAGCGCCTCTCTCGGTGCTTGAATTGTGTTCGATGGCCAATTCCCCTGGCGCGGTGAAAGAGCAATAAGGCGCGTCGGAACTCAGTGCTCAGCTATCCACCTTCAGCGCGGCAATGAATGCTTCCTGCGGGATGTCGACCTTGCCGAACTGCCGCATCTTCTTCTTGCCTTCCTTCTGCTTCTCCAGAAGCTTGCGCTTGCGCGTGATGTCGCCGCCGTAGCACTTCGCGGTCACATCCTTGCGCAGCGCGCGGACGGTTTCGCGCGCGATCACCTTGCCGCCGATCGCCGCCTGGATCGGAATCTGGAACATGTGCGGCGGGATCAGCTCCTTCATTTTCTCGACCATGGCGCGGCCGCGGCCTTCGGCGCGGGTGCGATGAACCAGCATGGAGAGCGCGTCCACCGGTTCGTTGTTGACGAGAATCTGCATCTTCACGAGATCGGCCGGCTTGTAATCGGTCAGGTGATAGTCGAACGAGGCATAGCCCTTCGAGACGGACTTCAGACGGTCGTAGAAATCGAACACCACTTCATTGAGCGGCAGTTCGTATTTCACCATGGCGCGGGCGCCGACGTAGGTGAGTTCCTTCTGGTTGCCGCGACGCTCCTGACAGAGCTTGAGCACGCTGCCGAGATAGTCGTCCGGTGTGAGGATGGTGGCCTCGATCCACGGCTCCTCGATTTCCTTGATCTGCGTCACGTCCGGCATGTCGATCGGATTGTGAATCTCGATCTCGCTGCCGTTGTTGAGGTGCATCTTGTAGATGACGCTCGGGGCGGTCGCGATCAGGTTGAGATTGAACTCGCGGGAGAGGCGCTCCTGGATGATTTCCAGATGCAGCAGGCCGAGGAAGCCGCAGCGGAAGCCGAAGCCCAGCGCGGCCGAGGTCTCCATCTCGAACGAGAAGCTTGCGTCATTGAGCCGCAGCTTGCCCATCGCCGCGCGCAGCGTCTCGAAGTCGTCGGCATCGACCGGAAACAGGCCGCAGAAAACCACCGGCACGGCGGGCTTGAAGCCCGGCAGCATTTCGGTGATCGGCTTGCGGTCGTCGGTGATGGTGTCGCCGACGCGGGTATCGGCGACTTCTTTGATCGCCGCGGTGATGAAACCGATTTCGCCGGGGCCGAGTTCGTCGACATTGACCATCTTCGGCGTGAAGTAGCCGACACGCTCGACGTCGTAAGCCGCGCCCGTGCCCATCATGCGCACGCGCTGGCCCTTCTTCAGGACGCCATCGACCACGCGCACCAGAACCACTACGCCGAGGTAAACGTCGTACCAGCTGTCGACCAGCAGCGCCTTCAGCGTCGCGTCGCGGTCGCCCTTCGGCGGCGGCAGGCGGGTGACGATGGCTTCCAGCACGTCGGGAATGCCGAGGCCGGTCTTTGCCGAGATCATCACCGCCTCGGAGGCATCGATGCCGATCACGTCCTCGATCTGCTGCTTCACCTGTTCGGGCTCCGCGGCGGGCAGATCGACCTTGTTCAGCACCGGCACGATTTCGAGATTGGCGTCGAGCGCGTGATAGACGTTGGCGAGCGTCTGCGCTTCCACGCCCTGCGAGGCGTCGACCACCAGCAGTGCGCCTTCGCACGCGGCCAGCGAACGCGAAACCTCGTAGGCGAAGTCGACGTGGCCGGGCGTGTCCATCAGGTTGAAGATGTAGGTGTTGCCGTCCTTGGCCTTGTAGTTGAGGCGAACGGTCTGCGCCTTGATGGTGATGCCGCGCTCACGCTCGATGTCCATCGAATCGAGCACCTGTTCCTTCATCTCGCGCGCCTCCAGTCCGCCGGTGGTCTGGATCAGCCGGTCGGCGAGGGTGGACTTGCCATGGTCGATATGGGCGACGATGGAGAAGTTGCGGACGTTGGAAATAGGGGTCGTTGTCATGGGCGCGGGATAGCATTCGCGCCCCTTTGCGGCAACTGAATTGGGCGGCGGAACGCGGACTTCCAGCGGATTGGCGCGGATTTCCTGCTGTTCGCGGCGCTCCGTGCGATCCTTGCCGCAATCTCCCGGCACTGGTAGCAACAAGCCAGCGCAACGAGCCAGTTCCGACACAGGTTGACCGCGATGTCCGATGCTTCCTCGACCGAAACCGGGCGCAGAACCGGGAAAAACCCCGGCCCGCGCACCGGACTGCGATCCCGGCAGAAGGCGCGCCTGCGCCACGTGCCGGTCACGCGCCGCGTGGCGGCGTGGATCGCGGCAGTCGCCCACGATCCGGCGACGTCGCTCAGATTCGTCATCGGCTTTGCGGTGGTGCATGCGCTGCTCTGGACCATCATCCTCACCGCGCTGAAGGCCGCGCAGGATGTCCACATGGATGTCGCGGAGGCTTACGCCTGGGGCCAGAAATTCCTGCTCGGCTACGGCAAGCATCCGCCGCTGGCGGGATGGGTCGCGGGCGTCTGGTTCAGGATTTTTCCCGTCACCGACTGGGCGACCTACGCGCTGGCGATGACAGTCGCCGGCACCGGCCTTGTGATCTGCTGGCTGATCGCGGTGCGCGTGGTCGATCATCGCCGCGCCATGTTCACGGTGGCGATGCTGGCGCTCTATCCGGTCTTCACCTTCAAGGGCTTCAAGTACAATCCCGATCTGCTGCAACTGGTGACGCTGCCGCTGTTCGTGCTGGCCTATCTCGAGGCGTTCCAGAAGCGCACGGTGATGTCGGGCATCTGGCTCGGACTCGCCGCCGCGCTGGCGCTGATGACCAAATACTGGGTGCTGACCATGATCGGCGCTGCGGGGCTCGCATCGCTGCTCCATCCGGACCGGATGCGTTTTTGGCGCTCACCCGCGCCGTGGGTGGCGTTCGCTGCGTGTTTTGCCGGCCTGCTGCCGCATCTGTGGTGGCTGAAGCAGGCGGATTTCCTGCCGCTGATCTATGCCGACGATGTGTACGGCGGGCGGACCTTCGCCACCACGCTGCGGCTGGCGTCGATCTATCTTGCGCACAATCTCGGCCTGCTGCTGCTTCCCGTGAGCTTCGCAGCCATTGCACTGGCGTGGAAGCTGCAATGGTGGAAGTCGCTGCGGCGGAGAGGATTTATCGGCGAGTTCATCGCCTCGGCAAGGCGTCCATGGGTGCGCGGTCCCAACTCCGGCGTGTTCCTCACGCAGGCGCGCAATATCTGGATCATGCAGATCATTGTCGCGCTGGTGCCCCCGATCGCCGCTGTGGCGTTCGGCATCTACATGAAGACCGACTGGGGAATCTCGCTGTTCTTCCTGGTGCCGCTGGCGCTGATTGCGCTGCCGACGCTGCGCGTCACGCAGATGGCGCTGATCCGGCTGATGCTGATGTGGCTGGTGTTCACCCTCGTCATGCTGCTGATCTCGCCGATCATCGCGGCGCAGACCGTGCGGCGCGACGGCGACGCCGGCGTTCCGTTCGCACCCAAGTCTGAATTCGCGATGCAACTCACCGAAGCCTGGCGCGCGCGGTTCAACAGGCGCTGGGCCGTGGTCGCAGGCACCACCGAAATCGGCGAGCCGCTGACCTTCTACAGCCCCGATCATCCGGCGCCGCTGACGCCGCGGGAGGTCTGGGCCTCGGGCCTGACCAGTCTGGAGGAGGCGAAGCAGCGCGGCTTCATCGGCATCTGCGACACCAAGGATCTCGAGCTTAACAAGTGCGAAGCCTGGATGGCGGAGAACGCGCCGAACGCGGAGCGCCTCGATCTCACCTCGCGGCGCTACTTCCACGGCAAGGCGGGCCCGGCGGTGAAGTGGAAGATCTGGATCGTGGGTCCGGAGCGGCCTGACGAAGAGGACGACAAGTAGTAGGCTTCGCACGATCTATTCCACGGGTCGTCCCCGCGAAGGCGGGGACCCAGACTCCCTGCGTCTTCGATCTGAATCAGATGTCAGCTACGTGTTCCGAACCGTGGACTGAGTGGTTATGGGTCCCCGCCTTCGCGGGGACGACATCTGAGATGGTGCAGCTTTGAGTGGAATCAGCCCGCTTCTTCTTCGCCGAACTTGTTGGCGAGCAGTTCGGTGATGGCGTTGATCGCCGCCTCGGCTTCGCGGCCGCTTGCCGCCACCGTAATGGTGGTGCCGATCCCGGCCGAGAGCATCATCAGGCCCATGATCGATGTGCCGCCGACGCTTTCGCCGTTGCGCGTGACGGTGAGTTCGGCGTCGAACTTTTCCGCCGTCTGCACGAATTTCGCGGAGGCGCGGGCATGAAGGCCGCGCTTGTTAATGATGGGAAGTTCTCGGACGATAACGCCGGCTGACGAAGACGTATGCTCCGGCGTGGCGCTCATTTCCCGGCGAGCACACGGCTGGCGATCGTCACGTATTTGCGGCCGGCTTCCTGAGCGGCGGCGATCGCGTCGGGCAGCGGCTTGTCGTCGCGCACCTTCGCGAGCTTGACCAGCATCGGCAGGTTGATGCCGGCCAGCACTTCGACCTTGGGACGGCTCATACAGGAGATCGCGAGGTTCGACGGCGTGCCGCCGAACATGTCGGTGAGAATCGCAACGCCATCGCCGCTGTCCACGCGCTTGACGGCTTCGATAATATCGCTGCGACACAGATCGGCATCGTCTTCGGCGCCAATCGTAATCGACTCGATTTGTTTTTGCGGACCCATCACGTGTTCAAGGGCAGCCTTGAACTCGTCGGCAAGACGCCCGTGGGTCACCAGTACTAGACCAATCATCCAAAACTCCTCGCGGGCGCTTTTTGATGCACCGCACGAAAGGGCCACATGTTGACCATCCAGAGCCCCGGCGCAAGGGGGGATGTTGCCGCGTACCCCCTTAAAAAAGGTGTCCGCGCGGGTCGTCTTCAGTGGCGGGGTCTGGGTTATATGGCGACCAAACCGCCGCCAGCAATCAGCCTAAGGTCGCGAGTTCGCTTTTGAAACCTTAAACTGTCGTAAGGAATGCCAGAACCAGGGGCAGAGCGCCATACCCCCGTGCCACCGGGATTCGCGGGATTTCCAGCCCGGAAACCAGGGTTTTGAGGGCTTCCGGCGGCGGCAGGCGCTCGGCGTCGGCGGCGTCGAGGTCCACCACCAGCCCCACGGGCGCCTCGGCGGCAAAGCCGATGGTCCTGATTCCAAGCCCGCGAATTTCGATCATTCCCGCCAGTTCAGGCACGCCGCGCACAATCAGCCGGCTGCCGTGGTTCGTCAGGCGGACCCGGTCGTCGCCGATCAGGGTGACGGCGGGGAGCTGTCCCGCGCGGCCGGCGAGGATCAGGTCGAACGCCAGCCGGGACTTGCCGGAGCCCGAAGGCCCGCGAATCAGGACCGCGCGGTCGCCGGCCAGGACTGCCGAGGCATGGATGCTTGGGTCGCTGCCAGCGGTCATATGGCGGGCAGCCGGACCGTGAAGCGTGCGCCGACAATCCGGGCATCGCCTTCGGCGTCGAGCGGACCGGCGCGGTTTTCCGCCCAGATGCGCCCGCCGTGGGCTTCCACGATCTGCTTGGAGATCGACAGGCCAAGGCCGGAATTCTGTCCAAAACCCTGATGCGGGCGGTCGGTGTAGAAGCGCTCGAAGATTTTCTCGAGTGCGCCGGGTCGGATGCCGGTGCCGTCGTCGTCGATCACGATCTCGATTTCGGATTTGAGGCGGCGGCAGACGATGCGCACCTTGCTGCCCGGACGCGAGAACGACTGCGCGTTGCTTAAAAGATTCGAAATCACCTGTCCGAGCCGCGAGTCATGTCCCGGCACGGAGAAGCTGTCGTTGGGCTTGCCCTCGAAACGGGCTTCGACCGTGACGTCGGTGCCGTGCTGGGTCTCATTGGCGACCGAGACCAGCGTGTTGAGCAGGCGGCGGATGTCGACCGGCTCCACATCCTGCCGCTGCAACTCGGCGTCGAGCCGGCTGGCGTCGGAAATGTCGGAGATCAGGCGGTCGAGCCTGCGCACGTCGTGCTCGATCACGGCCAGCAGCCGCGAGCGGCTGTCGTCGGAGCGCGCCAGCGGAAGCGTCTCGACCGCCGAGCGCATCGAGGTCAGCGGGTTCTTCAGTTCGTGGGCGACGTCGGCGGCGAAACGCTCGATCCCTTCGATGCGGTTGTAGAGCGCGTCGGTCATGTCGCGCAGCGCGCGCGACAGATGGCCGATCTCGTCGCCGCGCGAGGTGAAGTCCGGAATTTCGACACGGGTCTTGATGCGGCGGCGGACGCGCTCGGCGCTGTCGGCGAGACGGCGCATCGGGCCGGCGATGGTCGAGGCGAGCAGCAGCGACAGCAGGATCATCACGCCCGACGCGATGCCGAACACTTTGAGGATCGCGAGCCGCTCGTTGGTCACCAGCTGGTCGATGTCGTCGCCCTGGGTCGAGAGCATCAGCGCGCCATGCACCGCGCGGAAGCGCTGCACCGGCACCGACACCGAGACGATCACTTCGCCGCGGTCGTTGATGCGCACCATGCTGCCCTTGCGGCCGTCGAGCGCCTGCTGGACTTCCTGATAGCCGTTGCCGTTTTCCGGTCCGAGTTCGCGGTACAGCGGCAGGTCGCCGCGGTTGAGCCAGGTGCGGATCGCGATCATGGTCTTTTCGGCGAAGCCCGGCTTTTCAGCGTTGGGCGGCGCCAGTTCGAAGCGCATCACGTCGCCGCGGCCGTAAAGATTGCGGCTGTCGAGCACCAGCACGCCCTCGCGATCGTAAATCCGCGCGCGGGTCTTGGTCGGCGAAATCAGCCGCCGCAGCACCGGCGCGACGCGTTCGGGATTGATCGGGAAATCGATGTTGCTGAGGGTCTCGTCGGTCGGGCCGTAGGTTTCGCCGGGCTTCAGATCGAGCAGGCGCTCGGGATCGACGGTGATCGCGTTGGTCTCGACCGTGGCCGAGGCCGCGATCGCGCCGGAGATGATTTCGGCCTGCACCAGCAGGCTCTGCGCGCGCGCGTCGATCAGGCCGGCGCGGAATTGCGACAGATAGAGAATGCCGGCCAGCATCGCGAACAGGCCGATCAGGTTGAGGACCACGATGCGGCGTGTGAGGCTCGAGAAGGTCAGCGCGGTGAGATAGCGTCCGGCGCGCTTGATCAGATCAACCGGACTCCAGCGCCGGCGCACGGCTCCGGCTTCCGACGGCGCGTCGGCAATCGGCGCAAGTGGCGGCGCTCCGGCTTCGGCATCGTCGTCGCTGTCATGCTGCGTTCGATCAAGCAATGGCTAGACGCCCGATTGTTCGGTTCGAGATCGGCCGATTATAGCAACCAACCGGCATGCGAGCGACCCGCCATACGGCGCTGTCGCCGGACCAGTTCCCTCCGTGTCGCATGCCGGAACGATCAGGTTTCCTTGAAGCGATAGCCGACGCCGTACAGGGTTTCGATCATCTCGAAGTCATCGTCGGCTGCCTTGAACTTTTTCCGCAGGCGCTTGATATGGCTGTCGATGGTGCGGTCGTCGACATAGACCTGGTCGTCATAGGCCGCATCCATCAGCGCGTTGCGGCTTTTCACCACTCCGGGGCGGGTGGCCAGCGCCTGAAGGATCAGGAATTCGGTCACGGTGAGCGTCACCGGTTCGTTCTTCCAGGTGCAGGTGTGACGTTCCGGGTCCATGCGCAGCAGTCCGCGCTCGAGCGCCTTGGCGTCCATTTCCTTCTGCGTGGCGGCAGGGTCCTTCGGCACCGCGCGGCGGAGCACCGCCTTGACGCGCTCCACCAAGAGGCGCTGGGAGAACGGTTTGCGGATGAAATCGTCGGCGCCCATCTTGAGGCCGAACAACTCGTCGATTTCCTCGTCCTTGGAGGTGAGGAAGATCACGGGCAGATCCGACTTCTGGCGCAGCCGGCGCAGCGTTTCCATGCCGTCCATGCGGGGCATCTTGATGTCGAGGATGGCAAGGTCCGGCGGACTCGTCTTGAAGCCGTCGAGGGCTGACGCGCCATCCGTATAGGTCATGATCCGGTAGCCTTCGGCTTCCAGTGCGATCGAGACCGACGTCAGAATGTTGCGGTCGTCATCGACCAGGGCGATTGTGGGCATGAGCCTGCTTTCCAAATCGATAGTTTCGGGCGGGGCGACTGTTTACTGACCGGACAAACCGGATGCCGTGAAATAAGGCGTTCGCTTATCTTCAACGAGCAATGCAAGCTGGGCTGAAATGTGACCGAGTTCCTGGGCCCTGCGAATATTGGAACCTGACGTTTATATAAGCGGATTGTTCCGGGATATAACCCCTTTTTGCCGCAAAAAAGCCCGTTAACCTTTGAAATCAGGCTCCCGATGGACCCCTCTGCAACCGTCAAACCGGCCCGTCTGACCCGCTCACTGCTGGCCCGCCGCCGTGAGGGCGCACTGGCGACGCTGATGCCCGAGAGCGGCGATCCGTATTGCTCGCTGGTCAATGTCGGCTCCATGCCGGACGGGTCGCCGGTCCTGCTGATCTCGCGGCTTGCGATCCACACCAGGAACATTCTGAACGATCCGCGGGTGTCGCTGATGCTGGACGAACGCGCGCCGGGCGATCCGCTGGAAGGCGCGCGCATCATGCTGGCAGGCACCGCCGAAGAAACGCAGGGCGACGACGCCGGGCTTGCAAGACGGCGCTATCTTGCGGCTCATCCCTCGGCCGAGGATTTTGCCGGCTTCAAGGATTTCTCGTTCTTCAAAATCGTGCCGAAAGGTGTGCATCTGGTTGCGGGGTTCGGCCGTATCGTCGATCTGGAGCCGCGTGATTTTCTCACCGATCTCTCGGGTGCGGAAGCACTGGTGGAGGCCGAGCCGGACATCGTCGCGCATATGAATGCCGATCACACCGACACGATGAATCTGTACGCGGTGAAACTGCTCGGTGCTTCCGAAGGCGCATGGCGATGCACCGGCTGCGATCCCGAGGGCCTCGATCTGCAGGATGACGGGCGCACGCTCCGGCTCGATTTTCCGCAGCGGATCGTCACACCTGCCGCACTGCGGCAAGCCCTGAAGGCGCTTGCCGACCGCGCCAAGGCCCTCCCAAGCCCGTGAAATTCAATCCGTTTTCGCCGGTCCCGGCGATCTTTACCGCATTATGACGGATCGACTTGGCAAGCCGCGCGTTGGCCACTAATAAGTCGCCGGATTGAGGCCCGGGAGCTATGATCCCCGGCATCCGCGACAAGGGCGTTTGGCGAATAGCCGCGCGAAACGATACGCGGTCTTTTTGGGAGATTCTGACAGTGCAAGAGACGGGTGTGCGCAACGGTGCTTTCGGCGCCGATAAATTCGGTTTCAAAAATCTCAAACAGGTAAACTGGAATCTCGGCACCGCGCCGCTCTACGAGCACTCGCTGCGCAACAATGAAGCCGAGCTGTCAGCCGGTGGTGCCCTTGTCGCGGAGACCGGTGTGTTCACCGGCCGCTCGCCGAAAGACAAGTTCACGGTGCGCGACGCGCTCACCGACAAGACCATGTGGTGGGGCGGCAACCAGTCCATCACCTCCGAACAGTTCGAAACGCTGTATCAGGATTTCCTCAAGCACTGCGAAGGCAAGACCCTCTTCGCGCAGGATCTCTACGGCGGCGCCGATCCGAAATTCCGGATCAAAACGCGCGTGTTCACCGAAATGGCGTGGCACTCGCTGTTCATCCGCACGCTGCTGCGCCGTCCCGAAATGGCCGAGCTTGCGAACTTCGCACCCGAACTGACCATCGTCGATCTGCCGAGCTTCCGCGCCGATCCGAAGCGTCACGGCTGCAAGTCCGAGAACGTCGTGGCGATCGACTTCACCCGCAAGATCGTTCTGATCGCAGGCAGCCAGTACGCCGGCGAAATGAAGAAGTCGGTGTTCACCACGTTGAACTACTTCCTGCCGGCGCAGGGCGTGATGCCGATGCACTGCTCGGCCAATGTCGGCCCGAACGGCGACAGCGCGATCTTCTTCGGCCTCTCCGGCACCGGGAAGACCACGCTCTCCGCCGATCCGAACCGTACCCTGATCGGCGACGACGAGACCGGCTGGGGTCCGGACGGCATCTTCAATTTCGAAGGCGGCTGCTACGCCAAGACCATCAAGCTGTCGCGTGAAGCCGAACCTGCGATCTATGACGCCAGCATTTGCTTCGGCGCGGTGCTCGAGAACGTCGTGCTCGATCCGGTCACCCGCGAGCCCGACTTCGACGACGGCTCCAAGACCGAGAACACCCGTTCCGCTTATCCGCTGGAATCGATCCCGAACGCATCGCGCACCGGTCGCGCCGGTCATCCGAAGAATCTGGTGATGCTCGCCGCCGACGCCTTCGGCGTGATGCCGCCGATCGCCAAGCTGACACCGGCGCAGGCGATGTACCACTTCCTCTCCGGCTACACCGCGAAGGTCGCCGGCACCGAGCGTGGTCTCGGCAACGAGCCCGTTCCTGAATTCTCGGCGTGCTTCGGCTCGCCGTTCCTGCCGCGCGATCCGGCCGAATACGGCCAGCTCCTGAAGGAGCTGATCGCCAAGCACAACGTCGATTGCTGGGTGGTCAACACCGGCTGGACCGGCGGCAAGTATGGCACCGGCAGCCGCATGCCGATCAAGGTGACCCGCGCGCTGCTGACCGCCGCGCTGAACGGCTCGCTGCGCAACGCCCAGTTCCGCACCGACAAGTATTTCGGCTTCGCGGTGCCGACGGCTCTCGAAGGCGTGCCGAGCGACATTCTCGATCCGGTCAACACCTGGAAGGACAAGGCCGAGTTCGACAAGACCGCGCGCGCGCTGGTCGGCATGTTCCAGAAGAACTTCGAACAGTTCGAAAAGCATGTCGACGCGGAAGTCCGCGCCGCCGCTCCCGAGGTCAAGCTCGCCGCGGAGTGAGTTCCTTCATACCGGTTTTGAACATATAAAAGGGCGGCTCACGGGCCGCCCTTTTTGTTGCCCCGTCACACGGAGATCTCGGAATGAAGATCAGCGCGCGCAATCAGCTCAAGGGCAAGGTCGTCGCCATCGATCACGGCGTCACCACCAGCCATGTGAAGATCGACATTGGCGGCAGCATTATCACCTCGGCCATCACCAAGACCTCGGTCGAGGAGTTGAAGCTCGAAGTCGGCAAGCAGGTCTACGCCATCGTCAAGGCGAGCGACGTCATGGTGGGCATCGACTGAGGCCATCCATGATCCGCATCAACCGGCGATCGTTTGTGGCGGGCGCCAGCATGATGATGCTGGCACGGCCGGCGCACGCCGCGCGCACCGTCACCGACAGCGCCGGGCGGAGCGTCGAACTTCCCGATCGCATTGATCAAGTGTTCGCGGCGGGCGGGCCGGCGTCGGTGGTGGTCTATGCGATGCGGCCGGAGACCATGGTGGGCTGGCCGCGCGCATTGCGCGCCGAAGAGCGCCCGTACATCGCTGCGGGCCAGCGTGATCTGCCGGAGGTCGGTTTGCTGACCGGACGCGGCGACACGGCCAACATAGAGACCGTGCTGAAAATCAAGCCCGACCTGATCGTCGACTACGGCTCGGTACGGCAGACCTTCGCGTCGCTGGCCGACAGCGTGCAGCAGCGCACCGGCATTCCCTATGTGCTGATCGACGGGCGCTTTGAGGCGACGGCATTATCGTTCCGGCTGCTCGGCAATATCTTTGGCGTGCCGGAGCGCGGCGAGGCGCTTGCAAAATATTCGGACGACCTGTTCAAGGGTCTCGATACGACGCTGGCGGGAATTCCCGAGGATCAGCGCCCGCGGGTCTATCTGGCGCGCGGTCCTGACGGATTTGAGACTGGGCTGCGCGGCTCGATCAACACCGAGATCATCGAACGGGCCGGCGGGCGCAACGTCGCCGATGCGCAGGACCAGCGGCGCGGCATTGCCAACGTGTCGCCCGAACAGATTCTCGCGTGGAATCCCGACATCATTGTCACCTGGGATCGCAACTTCCACGACAAGGTTGCCAAAGGCGGCGATTCAGTCTGGCAGGGCCTCAAAGCCGTCAAGGATGGCCGCGTGTATCTTGCGCCGACCGCGCCGTTCGGCTGGATCGATCGGCCGCCATCGGTCAACCGGCTGATCGGGCTGCGCTGGCTTGCCAATCTGTTTCACGGCGCGCGCTTTCCATTCGACATCCGGCAGGACACGCGCGCCTTCTACAGGCTGTTCTACCATGTCGATGTCGCGGACAGCGATCTCGATACGCTGATCGCATGGGCAGACGGCAAGCCGCCGTCAATTCCGGCACGCCGATGACGGCACAGCGCGGGGCATCGCGAGTCTCCTGGATCATTCCCGGCCTCGCGTTGCTGGCGCTCGCCGCCGCGGTGATCGGACTGAGCATCGGCGCCTTTCCGATGACGCTCGATGGATTCTTTCGTGCGCTGAGCAATTTCTGGTCGGGCGATCTGCCGCAGACCGCCGAACAGCGCGTGCTGTTCGGCATTCGCGGTCCGCGCGTGCTGGCAGGCCTGATCGTCGGGGCTTCGCTCGCAGGTGCGGGCGTCGTCTATCAGGGGCTGTTTCGCAATCCGCTGGTCTCGCCCGATGTGCTCGGCGTCTCGGCAGGCGCGGGCCTTGGCGCGGTGATCGGCATTTTCCTGTCACTGCCGGTGTTCGCGATCCAGATGCTCGCCTTCGGCGGCGGCCTTGCAACGGTGGGGCTTGTCTATCTGATTGCGGTGGCTGTGCGCGGCCGTGATCCGACGCTGGTGCTCGTGCTGGGCGGTGTGGTGGTCGGCGCGCTAGCGGGCGCGGCGATCTCGCTGCTGAAAATTCTCGCCGATCCTTATGACCAGTTGCCCGCAATCACCTTCTGGCTGCTCGGCAGTCTCGCCAGTGTGCGCGGCGGCGATCTGTGGAATGTCATGCCGGCGGTCGCGATCGGCCTTGTGCCGCTGGTGCTGCTGCGCTGGCAGATCAACGTGCTGTCGCTGGGCGACGAGGAGGCCAAGTCGCTTGGCGTCGAATCCGGGCGGCTGCGCGTCATCGTCATCGCCGCGGCGACGCTGATCACCGCCAGCGTGGTGGCGATCTCGGGCGTGATCGGCTGGGTCGGTCTGGTGATCCCGCACATTGCGCGGATGCTGGTCGGCCCGAATTTCGAGCGGCTGCTGCCAGCGGCGATGCTGATGGGCGCGAGCTATCTGGTGCTGGTGGATACGCTGGCGCGTTCGCTGGGGCGCATCGAAGTGCCGCTCGGAATCCTCACCGCAGTGGTCGGCGCACCATTCTTTTTGTGGCTCTTGTGGCGCGGCCGGCACGGGTGGTCGTGATGCGTCTCATTGCCCGCGATCTCGCATTCGGTTATCCCGAGCGGCCTGTCGGCCGAAATCTGAATCTGACCGTCGAGACCGGCGAGGTGCTGTGTCTGCTCGGGCCGAACGGCTGCGGCAAGAGCACGCTGTTCAAGACACTGCTCGGCCTGCTGCGGCCGCAGGGGGGCGACATCTCGCTCGGCGGCGATGCACTGTCTACCCTGCCGCGCGCGCATATCGCGCGCCGCATCGCCTATGTGCCGCAGGCGCAGGACACCGCGTTTCCCTATACCGCGTCCGATCTGGTGCTGATGGGGCGGGTCGCGCATCGCGGCGTGTTCGCGGCCCCCACGAAGGAAGACCGGACTATCGCGCAGAATTCGCTGGCCGAGCTTGGGATCGCCGAACTCGCTTCGCGCGAGGTAACGACACTGTCCGGCGGTCAGCGCCAGCTCGTGATCGTGGCGCGGGCGATGGCGCAGGCGGCGCCGCTGATCGTGATGGACGAGCCGACCGCCAGTCTCGATTTCGGCAATCAGGCCGCTGTGCTGGCGGAAATTCGCAAGCTCGCCGCGCGCGGCACCGGCATCATTCTCTCAACCCACGATCCCGATCAGGCCTTTGCAGTGGCGAGCCGCGTCGCCTTGATGCAGGACGGCGTCATCGTTGCGCAAGGAACGCCGCACGAGGTGCTCACCGCCGCGCGGCTGAAAGCAGTGTACGGCATCGATGTCACGGTCGAACGGCTGGCGAGCGGGCAGACGGTCTGCGCGCCGGTCTATCCGCGCTGAACGTCACGCCTTGAGTACCCCAATGGCTTCGGCGGTTGCCGTCATAATCCAGTCGCAAGGCGCGCTATTCTGAAATCCAAACCGGGGAGGGTCAGATGGCGGATATCGACGGTATCAAGATCGCCAGTCTCACGCATGACTTCGTGACGAAGAAGTCGTTCGTCGGACTGGTCTGGGAAAGCGACGCCAGCAAGTCACTGGGGCTGGAGGTACCGTTTTGCTGCAGCCCGGAGCAGCTTCCGGCAGAGGCTGAAAAGGCCGTGCGCAAGCTCTCTCACGAACTCGCTTCGATCCCTATCATGGTTGTGCCGTAAGGGTCGCGCGAGCATCGCCGGTCAGCGGATGGACGCCGCGAGTTGTTGTGCGACCTTGCGATGGCCCTCTGCCGTCAGATGAATTCCGTCGGGTTGCCGCAGCCCGCTGCGAAGCGCCGACCACACATAGCTGTCAGCCTCGATGATGCGGATGCCGCGGGCATGCAGCCGCTTTCGGATTTCAGACCTGTTGGCCGCAGCCTCCGCTTCGCTGATGCCCTTCCGGCGATCGTTGCCGCCGATCTGAAGAATCACGATCTTCGTTCCGTCCGGCGCTACGCTCGATAATCGCGACAGCATGCCGCCGGTTGTATCTCCGCTGACGCCTGCGTTGCTCACCGTCATCGGCCAGCCTTTCGCACGCAGAAGTTCTTGCAGGACGGCTGGAAAGGCCGCCGATGCGCCGACGCCGTATCCGGCGGTATTGCTGGCGCCGAGCGCGACGATCTGGGCGCTGCAATTTGTGGTGGCGGCAAATGTCACGAGGCAGATGAGGATCAGACTTCTGAGCATCTTTTGAAGCCCTCGTTGGTTTAGCGAACTTTTCGAAATTCCATTCTGTAAATGACCGCTTCACCGGTCACCGGGTCTTCACCCGGTGCTCCGCTAATCACGAGCGTATCGCCCTCAAGCGTATAAGGCCGGATCAGATCCGAAACGCCCCATGCCGGATTCCAGGCCGCATCGACATGGTGGACGACTTTGTCGTCGTCGAGCGTATACGACGCGGAATAGGCCAGCATGGAATCGAACAGCGCGACCTTTTCATCGTCCGTAGGCGTTGTCCCCTTGAGCTTGGCCCTGTGGCGATCGACGACCAGCGCCATCATGCGGCCGTCGGCGTGATAGGCGATATATCCGATAGGGTCCGCGCCCATTGCATCGGTTATCTTGCCGGTTGCGACCGCCGTACGCGTCCAGGACACCATCCGCCACGTTCCGAGAAGTGCAGCCGCGTCTGCCATGCCTCGCTCCGCGAATGAATGGCCGCTCATTGAGCGGCCATTTTTTAACATAGTATATTGGTGACCGGTTTTGACGTCACGTCTCCAGCGTCGCGTCGAGCGTGATGTTGGCTTTCAGCAGCTTCGACACCGGGCAACCCGCCTTCGCCATGCCGGTGAGTTTCTCGAACTGCTCCTGTGTTGCGCCGGGAATTTTCGCCTTCAGCGTCAGATGCACGGCCGTTATGGAAAATCCGTCGCCGTCCTTGTCGAGCGAGACTTCGGCGACCGTTTCCATTTTTTCGGCGGTGAGTTTGGCTTCACCTAGGATCAGCGACAGGGCCATGGTGAAGCAGCCGGCATGGGCCGCGCCGATCAGCTCTTCGGGATTGGTGCCGGGCTTGCCCTCGAAGCGCGAAGCGAAGCCATAGGGGTAGCTGCTCAGTGCCCCGCTCTTGGTCGAGATCGCACCCTTGCCGTCCTTGATACCGCCGCTCCAGACGGCCGATCCTTGAGTCTTCATCGTCGCACGCTCCATATTTTTCTGACTGATACCCGGCCCGAGCAGTCAGGCTAGCAGACATCCGACGACAGCATTGTGCAAAGAAGAATGATCTCGGAACAAATTAAGAACACTTTAGCAAGTCATTGATATATCATTGTGATTCGGTCCCTATGGGCCACCACATCTAGGGTCTGTCATCGGTCTTGAGGACTACATGTCCAATATCGCTTTCGACAACACGGCGCTGACGCGCATCGCGGACTTCGCCCGGACGCTTTCCCGTCTCCATGCCGCCGCGCGGACGCGGCTGGTGGACGACGACCACATCGACCGCGAATTCAACGCGGTCTGCATGTCGGTGTGGGGCTATACCACCGACGATTTCAGCGACGATCTGTTCTCGCTGAAGGATCATGAATTCCTCGACTCGCTGGACGAGGCGCGGGCGCGCATCTTCGCCGCCGAACACGGCTACGACCTGGTCGACGACACCGGCATCCTCGCCGACTGGTGGGGCTATTGCTGGATGATCCTGGCCGAGCATCGCGGCCTGCTGACGCCGGAGATCAAGGCGCGGGCGCGGATGGAAATGGAAGAGAAGTATCTCGCAGCCCCGAACGTGATCGGCGTCATCGTCGGGCGGTGAGTTGAATTACATCCGTGCGCGAGGCTTCGGCGCGAGCTTCGGCATGACGGCATCCGGCGCCATCGGCTGGGCGTATTTCGGCTCGGGCACCGACCCTGTGATGTCCTGCGACGAATAGGTGTCTTCGGGAATTTCAGCGGCCACCGGCGCGACCTTCATCTCGCCGAGCCGCGCGCGCAGCTCTGACGTCAGGCCGGGATAGTTGTTGACCGGAGTGAACTGCGCGATCTGGCCGTTGGCGGAACTGGTGCCGGAGTAAGCAACAAGCCCGTTCGAGGTCGCGACAATGTCGCCGGGGCGCAATGTGGTGTCGAGCGACAGATCGACCGGCGCAAGGCCCGCAGGGTCGCGGCCGTTGCAGGTGCAATCCGTCTTCAGCGCTTTGCGATAGGCGAAGGCGTTCGGCGTATCGACATAGCGTTCGCCCATATTGCCGACGGCGTAGTCGATGTTGTTGCCGGAAAAGACCTTGGTTGCGCTTGCCGGGCAGAACGCCTGGCACATCTGTGCCGGCGTGCCGTTGCCGCGCGACGTCAGCGGGAAATAGCGGCCATCGCAGGTCCGCACGCAATAGGTGGTGAAGCGCCCGCCGGAGGAAGCCGACGGCGCAGGCGCGGGATTGGGTGTGGACAGGCCGAACGGATCGGCAAAGGCATTGCTCGGCTGCTGTTGCTGCTGAGGCTCCTGCTTCTGCGGCTTGTCACCGCCGAACAGGAAATCGAAAATGCCGGCGGAGGCCGCGTGGGGCGCAAGCGCCGCGGGCATTGCCAGCATGACAGTGAGAACAAGCGTCATGCGGCGCCGCACGCGCGAAATACGCAACTCTGTACGCAACACGGACTGCCCCACTCACGCAACGCTGACGCCTGCGGCAACTTCATGCCGCAGCGTCAATGACCTTAATGCGTGATGGTAAACGCCGAGTTAGGGAGCGGCTTTGCGCCAGAAATTGTGGTCATGGAATCGTGCAGGCGAGCGCCGCGCTCACGGCCTGAAAAACAGGAACGTCGCCAGCACGAAAGTCGGCACCAGCACCAGCATCGACCACACCATATAGCCGAAGAAGCTCGGCATTTTCACGCCGGCCTGCCGCGCGATGGCATAGACCATGAAGTTCGGTGCGTTGCCGATATAGGTGTTGGCGCCCATGTAGACCGCGCCGGACGAGATTGCCGCCAGCGTCGCAGCCTTTACTCCCATCAAAACCTGCGGATCTCCGCCGGCGAGCTGGAAGAACACCAGATAGGTCGGCGCATTGTCGAGGAACGACGACAGGATGCCGGTCAGCCAGAAATAGGCGGCGGCGTTGTTGCTGCCGTCGGCGTTAGTGACGAGTCCGAGCAGCGCGGCGAACGGTCCTTGCGGCCCTGCCTGAAGCATCGCCATCACCGGCACGATGCAGATGAATATGCCGGCGAACAGGATGGCGACTTCCTGAATCGGCCCCCATGAAAATCCGTTGGCCTCGCGATCTGATTTCTGCGTCCACGTCATGGATGCGATCGCGACCACGACGAAGATCGCATCGCGCAGCAGGTCCTGAATTTCGAGATCGACGCCGGCGATGTGGAAGGAGATTCCGGGCTTCCACTGCGCGCTCATCAGGATGGCGGCGATGATGACCGCGATCAGCACAAGGTTGATCTTGCCGTGAAGTTTGAGCGGTTTGTCCGGCGTCGGGTCTTTCAGTTTGGTGAAGCGGCCCTCGCGGTGATGCATGTAAAGATCGATCACCATGAAAATCGCGAGCACGATGCCGCCGACCACCAGGGTCTCCTGCCACAGATGTTTCGTGGTCCAAAAGAAGTCGACGCCCTTGAGGAAGCCGATGAACAGCGGCGGGTCGCCGAGCGGCGACAGCGCGCCGCCGATATTGGCGACGAGGAAAATAAAGAACACCACGACATGCGCGTTGTATCGCCGGTCGTCATTGGCGCGGATCAGGGGGCGGATCAGGATCATCGCCGCACCGGTGGTGCCGACGACGCTGGCCATCAGCCCGCCAACGGCGAGCAATACAGTGTTGGTGAACACGCTGTCGTGCAGGTTGCCTTCGAGATAGATGCCGCCCGCGACCACAAACAGCGCCAGCAGCAACAGGATGAACGGCATGTATTCAAGCAGCGCCGTGTGCGCGAGTGTCGTCGTGACGGTGTGAACATCGGCGGTGGCGAACAGTGGAACGACGATCAGCGCCGCCCAGAGCGCGGTGAACTTGCCGTAGTGATGCTCCCAGACGTGGGGATAGAACACCGGACCCGTGGCGATACACAAAAGAATGCCGACGAACGGCAGCGCCCAGAGGATCGAGAGCTTTGCGCCGTTCAGCCCTTCGGCGGCGAAGGCCGGCGCGGGAAGAAGGAAAAACAACGTAAAGGCCAGAATGCATGTCACAGACGTGCCGGCGAAGGTCCGGACCCATAACCCTTGAAGCCGGTGGTGACGGGGAGATATCTGCATTCTCATCTCTATTCCGTGGTTATGGATTCTGGCTCGGGCTCGCTTTGCTGGAACGACCGGAGAACTTTCTCCGAGCGGCGATAGGGCCGATGTCAGCTCTTGAGAAATTCGCCCGCCTTGTAGAGCGCGCGGAACGGAATGCCGGCCTCGGAGAACGCTTCGGTCGCGCCTTCGTCGCGGTCGACCATGGTGAACACCAGCACGACTTCGCCGCCTGAATCCTTCACCGCATCTACCGCCTTGATCGCCGAGCCGCCGGTGGTGGTGACATCCTCGACGATGACAATGCGTTTGCCGGCCAGGCTCTCGCCCTTGGCGAGGCCTTCGACTGCGAGCCGCGCGCCGTGTTCCTTCGGCTTCTTGCGCACGAAGAACGCCGCGATGGGATGTCCCTTCAGCCACGACAGTTGTGCGATGGCGCCCGCGATCGGCACCGCGCCCATCTCCAGTCCGCCGATGTAATCGACCTGATCGTCCTTCAGCGCATCAAGCGACAGCTCGGCGAGCAGCGCCGCGCCTTCGGGATCGAGCATGGTCGGCTTCAGGTTGAAATAGAAATCGCTCTTGCGGCCCGAGGCCAGCGTGATTTCGCCGCGCCCGAATGAGCGCTTGCGGATGATGTCGGCGAGGCGGGCGCGGGACGCTGATTTGGACAAGGCGATCTCTTCAGGCTATGGGGATTTGCGGGAATTTATCCTCTGCTTTGTAGACATTCCACAGCGGATCGCTCACCGTCAACAGCGCAAGATCAATTAAAGGAAGCGAATGACCATCGACTTCTACGCCTGGAACACCCCGAACGGCCGCAAGATCAGCATCGCACTCGAGGAAATGGGGCTGCCCTACAAGGTGCATCCCATCAACATTTCCAAAGACGAGCAGTTCGCGCCGGATTTTCTCAAGATCAGCCCGAACAACAAGATTCCCGCCATCATCGATCCCGATGGCCCGCACGGCAGGCCGGTTAGCATCTTCGAATCCGGGGCGATCCTGCTCTATCTCGGCGAGAAGACCGGACAATTCCTGCCGAAGGATCTGGGCGAGCGGATTCCCGTGCTGGAATGGCTGATGTGGCAGATGGGCGGCTTCGGGCCGATGCCGGGCCAGGTGCATCACTTTATCGCACTCGAAAACGAGCAGGATCGCCGCTACGGCCTCGAGCGTTTTTCAAAGGAAACGCGAAGGCTCTATGGCGTGCTGGACCGCCGCCTTGCGGAGCATGAATTTGCCGCGGACAAGATCTCGGTGGCCGACTTCGCCATTCTCGGCTGGGCGTGGCGGCACGAGCGCCACAAGGTGTCGCTCGACGATTTCCCGAACGTGAAGCGCTGGTACGCGACGATGATGGCGCGGCCGGGCGTGCAGCGCGGGTTTGAGGTGAAGCTGGGTTAGGTCTTAGCGGCTGGTGCTGAACGCAAACCAGATCGCGATGGCGGCCAGCAACACAGCAAGGACGCGGCGAACCGTACGCCGCTGTTCTGCCGTTGCGATCACACGTTGCAGCCGCGAGGCAAGCAACACGATGACGAGATGAATCGAAGTCGCGATGCCGACATAGATCGCCGATAGCATGAACGTCTGCTCCGCGACCGCGCCTTTCTCGATCTGGACAAAGTCCGGCAGCACGGCGACATAGAATACCGCGGCCTTCGGATTCAGGAGATTGGTGATCAGTCCGCGCCGGAATGCGGTCCATGGGTTGATCCCGCCGTCGACAGTTTCCGGCGAGACCTCGCGTTCGGCGGTCCATGCCTCCCATGCCAGCCACAGCAGATAGGCGACGCCGCCCCAGCGCAGCGTCTCATAGAGGAATCGCGAGTTGTCGATGATGGCGCTGAGCCCGAGCGAGGCAGCCACACCATAGATTGCAAGCCCGAGTGCAATTCCGGCGACGGCCGCGATGCCGGCGCGGACGCCCTGCGAAAGCGACAGCGCGGCGAGATAGGCCATGTTCGGGCCAGGCGTGATCTCAATCACGAGGCAGGTCAGCGCGAAAGCGAGCAAGGGCGGGGACATTGCTATGACCTTTCACGCTGGATCAATGTGCCCGTCCTAGCCGTGGGGGACGCGGGCGTCGACTTGCTCCACAAGATGCGCGCGCGAGGGTGCGGGGTCGAACCGATCGGCGAAATACTGCGTTTCGTTGGCCACCAGCCCGTCGCGAAATTCCATAATGCTCACCGTGTAAGACGGTATGCCGTCGTAGGTCAGGACGAATTCCGTGACCCAGAGATCGCCGCTGCCGATGATCCGTTGAACCGTAAAGCGCTTCCTGTTCGGCTGGAGGCGCCGGCTTTCCTGAATGTTGCGCCGGCCGCGAATCCGCTCACCGGACTGCGGATAATGAAGCACGGCATCCTCGCGATAGATCTCGTGTTCGGTGTCGAAATCGTTCGCATCGGACGCCTCCCAATGGCGCTCCAGCGCTGCCCGCACGGTTTGATCATCCATCTCGATCTCCCACGTATAGGCGTGCAGTTACGGCTTAATGCGCCTCGTCCCAATTGTTGGCGGCGCGAGCATCGACCTGCAGCGGCACCGAGAGCGACACAGCAGGGAACGGCGCGTCCTGCATCACATGCTGGATCACCGGCAGCGTTTTCGCCACCTCATCGTCCGGCACCTCGAAGATCAGTTCGTCGTGCACCTGGAGCAGCATCTGCGCCGACAGCTTGTGCTCGGCGAGTGTATCCTCCATGCGGATCATGGCGCGGCGGATGATGTCGGCTGCCGAGCCCTGAAGCCGCGCATTGATCGCGGCGCGCTCGTTGAACGAGCGGACCGACGGATTGCTGGCCTTGATGTCCGGGTAATGGCACTTGCGGCCGAAGATCGTCTCGACATAGCCGTGCTCGCGGCAGAAGTCGCGCGTGGCGTCCATATAGGCGCGGATGCCGGGGAAACGCTCGAAGTACTTTTTAATGTACGCGCCGGCTTCCTCGCGCGGAATGCCGAGCTGGTTGGCGAGGCCGAAGGCCGAGATGCCATAGATGATACCGAAGTTGATCGCCTTGGCGCGGCGGCGGACTTCGCCCGGCATGTCCTTGATCGGTACGCCGAACATTTCCGACGCGGTCATGGCGTGAATGTCCAGCTTGTCCTGGAACGCCTGCTTCAGCGAGGGAATGTCCGCGATCTCCGCCAGCAGCCGCAGTTCGATCTGCGAGTAATCCGCCGAGACCAGCTTGTGGCCCTTGGCGGCGATGAAGGCCTTGCGGATCTTGCGGCCGTCCTCGGTGCGTACCGGAATGTTCTGCAGGTTCGGTTCGTTGGACGATAGCCGCCCCGTGGTGGTCGCCGCGAGCGCGTAGGTCGTGTGCACGCGCTGGGTTTGCGGATTGACGTATTCCGGCAGCGAATCCGTGTAGGTCGATTTCAGCTTGGTGACCTGCCGCCATTCCAGAACATGCTTCGGGAATTCATGTCCGGCTTCGGCCAGTTCATCCAGGATTTGCGCCGACGTCGACCATGCGCCGGTCTTGGTCTTTGCGCCGCCCGGCAGGCCCATCTTGCCGAACATGATGTCGCCGAGTTGTTTCGGGCTGCCAGGATTGATCGGCTCGCCGGCCATTTTCTGGATCTCGGCCTCGACGCGCGCGGCGGTCTGCGCGAATTCGCCGGACAGGCGCGAGAGCACCTGACGGTCGATGGAAATGCCCCGCCGCTCCATGCGCGCGAGCACGGACACCAGCGGGCGCTCCAGCGTTTCGTAGACCGTGTTGACGCGGTAGGCCAGCAGGCGTGGTTTGAGCACCCGCCACAGCCGGAGCGTTACGTCGGCGCGTTCGGCGGCGTATTCGGCGGCCTTCTCGACCGGCACCTGATCATAAGCGATGCGGTTCTTGCCGCTGCCGATGAGTTCGCCGAAGCCGATGGCCTTGTGGCCGAACCAGCTCTCGGCCAGCGACTCGTAATCGTGCTTGGCGCGGCCTGCGTCGAGCACATAGGAAATCAGGATGGTGTCTTCGAGCGGCGCCATGTCGATGCCGTGCTGCGCCAGCACCACGGTATCGAATTTCAGATCATGGCCGATCTTGAGGACGCCCGCGTCCGTGAGCAGCGGCTTGAGCGCGGCCAGCGCATCGGCGGCCTTGATCTGGTCCGGAGCCAGTCCGCCGGCGAAGAGTCCCGACCCATCGCCGGGCTTGGTATGCGCGAGGGGAATGTAACAGGCTTCATTGACGCCGGTGGCGAGCGAGATGCCGATGATCTCGGCCTGCATCGGATCGGCGCTGGAGGTCTCGACCGTCACGGCGACCTGACCGAGATCGAAGGCGCGCGCGATTCGCCGCTGCAACTCGTCGACGGTCTTGATCGTCGTGTAGGCGGTGCGATTGAACTTGGCGCTGCGCGCTTCCTCGGCGCGCGCATCGGCCAGCGCCTTCGGCGTTTGAGGTCCTGTGGCGGGTGCCGCGGCCTGCTTCGGCTGCGATCCGGTCCACTGTCCGGCGTTTGACGTTTTTTCGGCGGTCCCGCGCGCGAAAAGGTCAGGCTCGCCGCCGAGCGGCGGCGTCTTGGGTGAATCGGCTGCGACATCGGCGGGCGCGAACGAGCTTTTCATGCTGGCGTCGGCTTCGACGTCCGATGGATCGATCTGCGAATACTCCGCCACGCGCCGCGTCAGGGTCGAGAATTCCATCGCTTTCAGGAAGGCGATCAGCTTGCGTGAATCCGGCTCGTGCACGGCGAGATCGTCCAGCGGCACATCGAGCTTCACGCGGTCGTCGAGCTGCACCAGCTTCTTCGAGATGCGCGCCTTGTCGGCGTTCTCGATCAGCGTCTCGCGCCGCTTCGGCTGCTTGATTTCGGGGGCGCGCTTGAGCAGCGTTTCAAGGTCGCCGTACTCGTTGATGAGCTGGGCCGCGGTCTTGATGCCGATACCCGGCACGCCCGGCACGTTATCGACCGAGTCGCCCGCGAGCGCCTGCACCTCGACCACCTTCTCCGGCGGCACGCCGAATTTCTCGATCACTTCAGGAATGCCGATGCGGCGATCCTTCATGGTGTCGTACATCGACACACAGTCAGTCACGAGCTGCATCAGGTCTTTATCGGAAGAGACGATGGTCGCCGTCGCGCCGCGCTCGCACGCCTCGCGCACATAGGTTGCGATCAGGTCATCGGCCTCATAGCCGGATTGTTCGAGGCAGGGCAGGTCGAAGGCGCGAACCGCTTCGCGGATCAGCGCGAACTGCGGAATGAGATCGTCGGGAGCAGGGGCGCGCTGCGCCTTGTATTCTGGATAGAGCTCGTTGCGGAACGTGACTTCGGACTTGTCGAAGATGATGGCCAGATGGGTCGGCCGGTTGTCCGGCGGCATGTCGCGCATCAGCTTCCACAGCATGTTGCAGAAACCGAGCACGGCATTGACCTGCAAGCCGTCGGACTTGCGGTTCAGCGGCGGCAGCGCGTGATAGGCGCGGAAGATGTAGCCCGAGCCGTCCACCAGAAAGACGTGATCGCCCTTGGCGGGGGTCTTTGCGGCTGGTGCGCTGGCGGCGGGTTTCGTGGCGGGCGATTTCGCGGGGGATGCAGGCTTTTTGGGCATGGGCGCAATTTAGGGATTTCTCCCGGAATTGACACCTGCCCGCGCGGAGTTCCTCACGGAAATGTTGAGCTATTCCGCCGCCTGCAGGGCCGCCGGACGCTTCTGCTTCGGCGCGATCCAGAACATGGCAGGCCGCTCGAACAGGAAATTGAGCCCGGCGCGTTTGGCGCCCCACCACATCAGGAGCGCACCGACCACGCCGGCGATGGTGTCGATCAGCGAGACAAGGCCGATGTCGGGGATGATGCCGGTCTTGAGCAGCACCACCCGCACGATCGCCATCGGCAGGAAGAAGGCGAGATAGATCACGATGGAATGCTCGCCGCAGTAGCGCAGGAAGCCCAGCCAGTTGGCGCGGGCCAGCAGCGTGCCGGTGACGATGATGGCGCAGGCGCCGGCAAATCCGAGTGCGAGCGAAATCACTGGCCGGTCGCCGAAGCCGGTAAATACCAGCACGCCATTGACCAGCGCCCATGCCGCGAGACCGGCCAGCGCGAGACCCGGCTTTTCGCGTGCACCATCGGCCAGCGCGAACACATAATTCGCCAGCAGATAGCCGGAATAGAAGTAGACGAAGCGCGCGGCGAACTCGTCGATCACGGTCCAGCCGGTCGCAATATGCGCCGTTTCAAGCGCCGCGGCCGCAAGCCAGATCACGATTGCAGGCACGCGCAGGGTGGCCTTGGTCACCACAAAGAAGATCGGCAGCAGGTAGATGAACCACAGCGTGCCGAACGGCTCGATGAAAGATTGCAGATACATGACACCGACATGGGTCCAGCCCTGCTCGGCGGCGAAAGCGGGGGCCTTGAAGGCGAACTGGATCGTGACCCACAGCACGTAGAAGTAGGCGAAATGGACGACCTTGCGGTCCAGATAGGTGCGCCAGTCGCGGCCGATCACCCGCGACAGGAACAGTCCCGAAATCAGGAAGAAATCCGGCATCCGGAACGGCTTCGCGAACTCGACGAACAGGTGCATGAAGCCCTGCTTGCCCGCAGCGGCCTCGACGCCCAGGGTCGAGTGCATCATCACCACCATGACGATGCAGATGCCCTTTGCGTAATCGACCCAGTCGATCCGCTCGGAGGCGGGCGACGGGCGCGCGCCGGATGTGCCGTTGCTGCTCATGATGTCCCGTTTCGGTCCAGTTGCACGCCATCCTGGGGCGCATGGGTTTCATTCTCCTTTATTCATACAAATGTTGTGCCCCATTCACGCCGATTTGGGCTAAAAGCCCCGCGAAACGGAACATCGTTAATGAGTTTTGGAGCGGGTGGTACATGCGGATTGCCATGATCGGCACGGGCTATGTGGGGCTGGTTTCGGGGGCCTGTTTCGCGGATTTCGGCCATCGCGTGACCTGCGTCGATACCGACGCCGGCAAGATCGCGGCGCTCAACCGCGGCGAAATCCCGATCTTCGAGCCCGATCTCGACCGGCTTGTGGAGGCGTCCGTCAAGGCGGGGCGGCTGGATTTCACCACCGACATTGCCGGGCCCGTGGGCAAGGCCGACGCGGTGTTCATCGCGGTCGGCACGCCGTCACGGCGCGGCGACGGCCATGCCGACCTGACCTATGTGCACGCCGCCGCCCGCGATATCGCGAAGGCCCTGCAGGGCTTCACCGTGGTCGTCACCAAGTCGACCGTGCCGGTGGGCACCGGCGACGAGGTCGAACGCATCATCCGCGAAACCAATCCGCAGGCCGATGTTGCCGTGGCCTCCAACCCTGAATTCCTGCGCGAGGGCGCGGCGATCCGCGACTTCAAGCATCCCGACCGCATCGTGGTCGGCACCGACGACGAACGTGCGCGAAAAGTTCTCGGCGAGGTCTATCGCCCGCTGTACCTCAATCAGGCGCCGATCATGTACACCGAGCGCCGTACGGCGGAGCTGATCAAGTACGCTGCCAACGCATTTCTCGCGACCAAGATCACCTTCATCAACGAGATGGCGGATTTGTCGGAGAAAGTCGGCGCCGACGTGCAGGAGGTTGCGCGCGGCATCGGCCTCGACAACCGCATCGGCCCAAAGTTTCTCAACGCCGGTCCCGGATTCGGCGGCTCGTGTTTTCCGAAGGACACCCGCGCGCTGGTCAAGACCGCGCTGGACCATGACGTGCCGCTGCGCATTGTCGAAGCGGTGCTTGCGGTCAACGACAATCGCAAGCGCGCCATGGCACGTAAGGTCTCGAGCGCTCTCGGCGGCAACCTGCGCGGCAAGACCATCGGTCTCCTCGGCCTCACTTTCAAGCCGGACACCGACGACATGCGCGAAGCGCCGTCGATTCCGCTGGTGACGGGCCTGCTCGATCTCGGTGCGAAAGTGCGCGCCTACGATCCCGCCGGCATGGAGCAGGCGAAGAGTGAACTGCCGGACATCACCTATTGCGAGGATCCCTATGCCGTCGCCAAGGGTGCCGACGCGCTGGTGATCGTCACCGAGTGGCGGCAGTTCCGCGCGCTCGATCTGAAGCGGCTGAAGCGCGAAATGGCCAATCCCGTGATGGTCGACCTGCGCAACATCTATCGCCGCGATGAAATGGAAGAACTCGGCTTCACCTACGAGAGCGTCGGGCGGGGAGCGATTTGAATTTCTTTACCTCTCCCCGTTTACGGGGAGAGGTCGGAGGCAAAGCCTCCGGGTGAGGGGCAGCTTTCGAGGCTTGTATTGGCCGTCGAGTTTCTCTTTATGTTGATCGCCCCTCACCCCAACCCTCTCCCCGCAAGCGGGGAGAGGGAGCAGATCGCGCCATGAATTTTTCCACGCCTCTTCCCATCGATGCGGTTCTGGCCGACCTGACATCGACGCTCGCGCGCGGCAGCACTGCCGTGCTGGTCGCGCCGCCGGGCGCGGGCAAGACCACGCGCGTGCCGCTGGCGTTGCTGGATGCGGACTGGGTCGGACGTAAGAAGATCATCGTGCTGGAGCCGCGCCGGATCGCGGCGCGCGCTGCCGCCGAGCGCATGGCGCAGACGCTGGGCGAGCGGGTCGGCGAGACTGTCGGCTATCGCGTGCGGTTCGGTTCGAAGGTCTCGCGCGCGACCCGGATCGAGGTGGTCACCGAAGGGATCTTCACCCGGCAGATCCTCGACGATCCCGAGTTGTCCGGCGTTGCCGCCGTATTGTTCGACGAATTTCATGAGCGCTCGCTGGATGCTGACCTTGGCCTTGCGCTGGCGCGAGACGCGCAAACCGGCTTGCGCGAGGATCTGCGCATTCTGGTGATGTCCGCGACGCTCGATGGCGCGCGGGTCGCTAAACTGCTCGGCGATTGTCCGGTGATCGCCAGCGAAGGCCGCGCGTTTCCGGTCGACACACGCTATCTCGGCCGCAAGCCGGATGTGCAGATCGAACGGCAGATGGCGGACGCCATCGCCACGGCGCTGCGCGCAGATGGCGGTTCGGTGCTGGCTTTCCTGCCGGGCGCCGCCGAAATCCGCCGCACCCAGAATTTTCTGGCCGAGCGTGTCAGCGATCCGAACACCGAGATCGTGCCGCTGTTCGGCGCGCTCGATGCCGGCGTGCAGGACCGCGCGATTTCGCCGCCGCCCAAGGGGCAGCGCAAGGTGGTGCTGGCCACCTCGATTGCGGAGACGTCGCTGACCATCGAGGGCGTGCGCATCGTGGTCGATTCCGGGATGGCGCGAGTGCCGCGTTATGAACCCGACATCGGACTGACGCGGCTTGAAACCATTCGCGCCTCGCGCGCCGCCGTCGATCAGCGCAGGGGCCGCGCTGGCCGCACCGAGCCCGGCGTCTGTTACCGGCTGTGGGACGAGCCGCAGACCGCGTCGCTGGAGGCCTATACACGGCCCGAGATTTTGTCCGCCGATCTGTCGTCATTGGTGCTCGACCTCGCGCACTGGGGCGCGGCCGATCCTTCGGCTCTCGCCTTCCTCGATCCGCCGCCGCTGCCGGCGCTGACCGAAGCACGGGCGCTGCTGCGTGAACTGAATGCGCTCGATGAGGCAGGGCGGATCACACCCGAGGGCAACAGCCTGCGTGCGCTGGCGCTGCCGCCGCGCCTTGCCCGCATGATCGTGGATTCGTATCGGCTTGGTTCGGGTGATGAGGCGGCACTGATCGCGGCCATTCTCACCGAGCGCGGGCTGGGCGGCGACAGTGCCGATCTCGATGCGCGGCTGGATAATTTCCGCCGCGACCGGTCGCAGCGGGCGCAAAGCGCGCGGCAACTGGCGGAGCGCTGGGCCAAACAGGTGGCGGCGAGTGAACCGTTCGACATCACAGATCGTTCACTCTCCACCGGGCTTATGCTCGCACTCGCATTCCCGGATCGTGTCGCACGCAATCGCGGCAACGGCTCGTTCGTGCTCGCCAACGGGCGCGGCGCGAGCATCGAGCAGACTTCCGCGCTGGCGAAATCGCCTTACATCGCGGTGGCCGAACTGACGGGGACGGCGGCGAACGGGCGCATCCTGCTGGCGGCGCCGATCACGCAGGCCGAGATCGAGGCGCAGTTCACCGATCATATCCAGACCGCCGACGAGATCACGTTCGATCGCGCCGCGATGGCGCTGCGCGCACGGCGCAGGAAGAAACTTCACGCCATCACGCTCTCAGAACAAACCCTTCCAGTCTCTCCCTCGGCAGAGACAGCGCGCGTGCTGGCGGACGGTCTTGTCGCTGCGGGATTGGAGCGCTTGCCATGGTCGAAGCCGCTGAAACAATGGCGCGACCGCGTGATGTTTTTGCGCGCGGCCTCGCCTGAGGAATGGCCCGATCTTTCAGACAATGCGCTGGCGGAGACACGAGGCGACTGGCTCGTGCCGGCATTGTTCGACAAGACCTCGCTTTCGAATTTCTCCGCGGGCGATCTGTCCGATGCGCTGATGAATCTGTTGCCGTGGGAGATGCGCGCGCGACTCGACCGCGAAGCGCCGACGCACTTCGAGGCGCCGACCGGAACGTCCCTGCCGATCGACTATGAGGCCGAGCAGGGGCCGACCATTGCGGTCCGGTTGCAGGAACTGTTCGGGCTCAATGTCCATCCGTCGATCGCGAAGGGCAAAATCCCGCTGGTGCTGGAACTGCTGTCGCCGGCTCATCGTCCGGTACAGGTGACGCGCGACCTGCCGGGCTTCTGGCGCGGGTCTTATGCCGCGGTTCGTTCCGATCTGCGCGGGCGCTATCCGCGCCATCCCTGGCCGGAAGATCCCGCGTCCGCGCCGCCGACCCGCCGGGTCAAGCCCCGCGGAACGTGAGAATTAACGCTTCCCTCACCCTTATTTCGGAAAAAGCCTCCTTTGAAGGTGCCGGGCGGTCAACTTTCGGCCTGCTGTGACGAGCTTCCCGTAAGGTCCACATGGGACCGGGCGATAACAGGCGTATGTGTGATGCGTAACATCATGATTCTCGCGGCCCTGCTGGTTGTGTTCGGCACGTCCATGGCGAAGGTCGCCGATCAGATGACCTCGCAAAAGGCGCAGGCCCAGTCCGTCGACAAGTCCAGGGCGATGAATGCCTTCGCGTCGGTGCAGCCGAAAACCACAGGCAATGCCGGCCTTCGGAGTGTCACCATTTCGCGCGACAGCCGGGGGCACTTCCAGACCGACGCTCGCGTCGATGGCCGCCGTATCGGCTTCATGGTCGATACCGGCGCTTCGGTGATCGCACTCAACGAAAGCTCGGCGGCGCTGATCGGCATTCGTCCGCGGCCCAGCGAATACACCGCGAATGTTTCAACCGCCAACGGCTCGATCAGGGCCGCGCGCACGCGCCTTGCGATGGTCGATATCGGCGGCCTCGTCGTGCGCGATGTCGATGCGCTGGTGCTGCCCGACGACGCGCTGTCGGAAAATCTGCTCGGCATGTCTTATCTGTCGAAGCTTCGCCGGTTTGAAATGGCCGGCGGCAAGCTGGTGATGGAGCAGTAAGCGATAGCGGCTGCCTCGTCATTGCGAGGAGCACTTGCGACGAAGTAATCCAGCTTCGTGCCTTGTGGCTGTGGATTGCTTCGCTTCGTTCGCAATGACGATTACATCCGCCGGAACACCACGCTCAGATTGTTCGCCGGCATTTCAGTGATCGCCGGTGCCGAAAATCCCTCAGTCCGCGCCAGTTCCGCGACAGCTTCCAGATCGCGCAATCCCCATTCCGGATTCCGGGACTTCAAACTCGCGTCGAACGCTTCGTTGCTCGGCGCAGTGACCACATCCGCTCGCCGGTACGGCCCGTACAGATAGAGCGGCGCGCCTGCGGGCAGCAGTCTCGCCGCGCCGCGTATCAGGCCTGTCGTCGCCTGCCATGGTGCAATATGGATCATGTTGATGCAGAGGATGGCGTCGGCGGCGGTCACCGGCCAGTGGCCTGATGAGGCATCGAGCACCACAGGCGGGCGGATGTTGGGAAGACCGCTGTCCTGCGTCCACGCCGCGATGCTTTGCAAGGCGGCGTCCTCGGGGTCCGAGGGTTGAAACGTCAGGCCCGGAAAAGCCCGCGCGAAATGCACGACGTGTTCGCCGGAGCCGCTGGCGATCTCCAGCACAAGTCCGGACTCGGGCAACACACCGCGCAGGACGTCGAGGATGACATCGCGGTTACGCAAGGTGGCGGGATACTCAAGGCGGCGGTCGGTCATGCGGGTCCGATCTGAATGAAGGCTGTACAAGCTCGCTGCCAATATGCCGCATTTCGCTCCTAAACACCCGGCTCCCGCCTTTCCACGGTTCCAAGCATTCGCTAAAGCTGCTGGATATTGCCCGCCCTGCCATGAGGCCCCCTGAATGTTTCCGAAGCCAAAGCCCGAACTGATTCCGAATACCTATGCCTATGAATCCGAGCCGATGGTGAAGGCGACGGGCTTCCGCGAATACGACGCGCGCTGGCTGTTCGGCAAGGAAATCAACCTGATGGGCATTCAGGCCCTCGGCATGGGCCTCGGCACCCTGATCGGCGAGATGGGCCAGAAGCAGGAGATCGTCACTGCGCACGATTTCCGCAGCTACTCCGCCTCGATCAAATACGCGCTGATCTCCGGCCTTCTGGCCTCCGGCTGCAAGGTTCATGACATCGGCCTCGCGGTGACGCCGATGGCGTATTTCGCGCAGTTCGATCTCGATGTGCCGTGCGTCGCGATGGTCACCGCCTCGCATAACGACAACGGCTGGACCGGCGTGAAGATGGGTGCGAACCGTCCGCTGACCTTCGGGCCGGACGAAATGAATCGCCTGAAAGAGATCGTGCTCAACGCCGATTTCAAGCTGAAGCCCGCGGGCGGGTATCAGTTTCACGAGAATTTCCCGGCGCGCTACATCGCCGATCTCACCAAACGTCCGAAGCTGAAGCGCAAGCTGAAGGTGGTTGTCGCGTGCGGCAACGGCACCGCGGGTGCATTCGCACCGCAGGTGATGGAAGCGATCGGCTGCGAGGTCATCCGCCTCGACACGGAACTGGATCACACCTTCCCGAAGTACAATCCGAATCCCGAAGACATGGAAATGCTGCACGCGATCCGCGATGCAGTGCTCAAGCACAAGGCCGACGTCGGCCTCGGGTTCGATGGCGACGGCGATCGCTGCGGCGTGGTGGACAATACCGGCGAGGAAATCTTCGCCGACAAGGTCGGGGTGATGCTGGCGCGCGACATGTCCGCGATTCACAAGAACGCGCAGTTCGTGGTCGACGTGAAATCGACCGGCCTGTTCGTGACCGATCCCGTGCTGCAAAAGCAGGGCGCCCACACGACCTACTGGAAGACCGGCCATTCCTATATGAAGCGCCGCACCCATGAGCTGAAGGCTTTGGCGGGCTTTGAGAAGTCCGGCCACTTCTTCTTTAACGCCCCGATCGGCCGCGGCTACGATGATGGCCTCGTCTCGGCAATTGCGGTCTGCGAGATGCTGGACCATGCGCCGGGCAAAACCATGGCCGACCTGAAGGATGCGCTGCCAAAGACCTGGTCGTCGCCGACCATGTCGCCGCACTGCTCCGACGAGACCAAGTACGGAATCGTCACGCAGGTCGTGAAGCACTTCGAGGATCTGAAGGCGAAGGGTGCCAAGGTCGCCGGTCAGCCGATCCGCGATCTGGTCACCGTCAATGGCGTGCGCGTCACCTGCGAGGACGGAAGCTGGGGCTTGGTGCGTGCCTCATCCAACAAGCCGGAGCTTGTGGTGGTGGTCGAGAGCCCGGTCTCCGAACAGCGCATGCGCGACATGTTCGAGGCGATGGATTCGGTGCTGCGCGCCCATCCCGAAGTCGGCGAGTACAATCAGAAGATTTGAGGTTTCTTAACCTCGCCCCGCTTGCGGGGAGAGGTCGGATTGCCATAAGCGCGTCTGCGACGCGCTACGGCAATCCGGGTGAGGGGCACTTTAATGTTGCTGGTGGAACCCTTGCCCCTCATCCCGACCTTCTCCGTAAACGGGGAGAAGGAGAAACTAAGCTGCAGTCAGCGCCGGCACCGGCAGCGCGGTCACCGATTTGATCTTTTCCATCGCGAAGCGTGACGTGACGTTCTTCAGCGCCACGGCGCTGATGAGCTTCTTGTAGAAAATATCGTAGCTCTGCATGTCGGCGACGACCACACGCAGCATGTAGTCGACATCGCCCGCCATCCGGTAGAACTCCATCACCTCGGGCATGGCGCTGACGGCGTCGGCGAATTTCTTCAGCCAGGCGTCGGAGTGATCGCCGCTTTCCACCGAAACGAACACCGAAATCCCGAGGCCGATCTTGTTTTGATCGACCAGCGCGACGCGGCGCAGGATGATGCCTTCGGCCTCCATGCGCTGAATGCGCTTCCAGCAGGGGGTCGAGGACAGGCCGACCCGATCGCCGATTTCGGCGACCGAAAGCGAAGCGTCGTCCTGTAAAACGGTCAGAATCTTGCGATCGATCGCGTCCAGGCGGCGCGGAGCGTCAAGAATTGCTACAGCAGCGTCAGACATTAGAAGAACTTTCTTCCATAATTGAGGGCTGTATACCTCATATATAGAAAATCATTCTCTGACAAGCCTGGATTTGCGGCCTTAGAGGGTCTCTATGCTGGGAGGGTGACCGGGCTGGAGGCCAAAAGGGCATCAACTTCAGCGCGTTGCGGCGACCCGAAGGCGCCGCCGAAGCGGGTGCATTTGAGGGCGGCGGTCGCGGAGGCGAATCGCATCGCCTGCTCCAGCGGCTGTCCCTCCGCCACGGCCAGCGTGAAGGCGCCGTGGAAGGCGTCGCCCGCGCCCAGCGTATCGACGGTATGGACCGGGAAAGCCGGCATGTGTTTCGGCTGACCCTGCGGGTCGAGCCAGATCACGCCCCTGGCGCCCGATGTGACGCCGAGCAATGCGGGGGTCACCTGCGCGAGCTTGCGCAGCGCGGTCACGTCATCGCTTTCGCCTGCGGTGGCGTGCAGCGCCTCTGCCGAAAAGACGATGTGCGAGGCGACCTGCAGCAGCCCTTCGCGCATCGACATCATCCGGTCGCCGTCGATGACGACGGGAATGCCGCGGCGATGGGCTTCCGCGCACACATCGGTGCCGAATTCCGCGCAGCGGCTTTCGATCAGAATGGCATCGCAGTCGGCGAGCAGCGTGTCCGATGGCGGCAGTTTGACGGTCCACAACTTCGGATCGCGGAAGGTGGCGATGGTGCGCTCGCCGCTCGGATCAATCAGCACGCTGGAGATCGGGGTGACCACATCATCGACGACCACGAGGCCGCTGGTGTCGATCCCCTCACTTCTGAATTGATCATCGATGATGGCATTGCTCGCCGCCAGCAAACCGCCGATCGGGCCTGTCAGCAGGACACGCCCGCCAAGCCGTGAAATCGAAATGGCGGCGTTGGGCGAATTGCCGCCGGCCACCTCGACGAACTCGCTGGCATATTCTTTCTGCCCCCGCGAAGGCACTTCCGGCACACGGAAAATCAGATCGCGCACCGGCATTCCGATGCAGACAATACGTGGAGATGCCTTGCGTGGTTGCTTCTGGATATTCACTGACACTGCGCCTCGCCGGAAATGCTCGTGATTGAGACAATCGATGACACGCCACCCGGTTCCCGTTCAAGGGAACCGTAAAAATCGGTCAGGCTGTTTCCTTGATCCAGTTCGCCAGAAGGTGGTGCGCGATGGCGACCGGATGAGGGCCCGTCAGGCCCTCGGGGTGCGTCTTCGCCAGCATCGCCACGGCTTCATCACGGCTGAACAGCGGGCGTCCTCGAGCTCGGTCTTGTCGACGACGATGTCGGTGGTGGTGGCGCGCGCGGTGCAGCCGATCATCAAGGATGACGGATAGGGCCACGGCTGCGTCATGTAGTAGCGCACGTCGGTGCAGTGGATGCCGGCCTCTTCGAGAATCTCGCGCTGCACGGCGTTCTCGATGGTCTCGGCGGCTTCGACGAATCCGGCGAGACACGACCACATGGTCGGCGGAAACTGCGACTGACGGCCCATCAGGCATTTGTCGCCCGCCGTCACCAGCATGATGACGACCGGATCGGTGCGCGGAAAGTGTTCGGTCTTGCAGCTTGGGCAAATACGCTTCCAGCCGCCATCAGCCATCGATGAGCGCGAACCGCAGTTGGCGCAGAAGCCGTGGCGCTGATGCCAGCTCACCAGCGACTTCGCCATCGCGATGGTGGAGAGTTCGCGCGCCGGTATCGCGCCGCTTGCGGCAACCGCCCGCAGATTCTCCACGCCGACGTCCTGCCGGCCCATCAGGTTTTCGGCGGCGGTGGCGCTGATGCCCATGCCGAAAATCGCCGCGCCTTCATGCAGCCCGAGAAAGATGGTGCCGGGATTGGCGCCGAACTTGTGCGCTTCATCCAGCGTCAGCAGTGCGCGGGGGCCGTCGGCGCCCAGGGTGACCACCAGCGAATCGCGATGGACTACATAGGCCCGCGCGTTGCGATGGTTTTCCAGCGCGAACAGTTTTTCGGCGTCGGTGCGGATATGCGCCGCGCGGTCGATCGGATGCGACACGAAGCCGGGCTGTCCGAGCGGAAAGGGATCATTTTTTGTTGTCATTGATCAGTCCGGATTTTCAGCTCAGCCAGATCTTGCGGCGGAGCGCGGCGATGAAGGCTTCGACTTCCTGCGGATCGTGCGCCAGCGGCGGCACTGCGCCCCAGACCGGCCGCGGCCATGCGGCGTCCGTTGTCCGGCGTGCAATGATATGAACATGCAACTGGGGAACGACATTGCCCAGCGCCGCGATGTTCAGCTTGTCGGGTTTGGTGATCTCTTTCAGGGCCCGCGCGACGCGGTTGATTTCGGTGGTCAGTTGCGCCTGTTCGATCTCGTTGAGGTCGATAATCTCGACCGCGTCCGGCCGGCGCGGCACCAGCAGCAGCCACGGATAATTCGCATCCTTGATCACGAGCACGCGCGACAGCGGCAGATCGCCGATGCTGATGGTGTCTTTCTCGAGGGTTGGATGGAGCGACCAGGCGGAAGGGGACATATGGTTTCTGAACGTCGGATACGGAACAGGAGCAGTTCCGGCAATTTTGCAGAGTGCAGTGCTGCAAACAACACCTGTCATGCCCGGCTTTGCGCGGGGCTTCCATGCCTTTGTCCGGGCAGGGCTGGACCCGCAGCGGCCGGACCACGAGGCAGGCCATTTTGCAAGCTGAAACAACGTGGTGCGAAGGTCCGCCGCGCGCTTGCTTTCCGGCGCTTTTGGCCCCAAATAGGGACCGGGAGATTGGCGGTGGACGAGCCACTCGCCAACCGGGTCAGGTCCGGAAGGAAGCAGCCCTAACGAGGTCCGGATCGGGTCGCTCGTCAGTCTCCTACTTCTCTTTTTTCGTGCGTCCGCAGCGGCGCAACGCGCGCTTGGTGCCTAGCGTGCTCAATCGCGGATCGATTGATGACCGATGCTGACATTGCCGGCGCGACTGCGGACGATCAGCCGGGTTTCGAACTCGGCGGAACGCCAGCCCCGTCGGCCGGCTCAAGTTCCGCCTACCGCGTGCTCGCACGCAAATACCGTCCCGGCACATTCGAGGATCTGATCGGCCAGGAAGCGATGGTGCGGACCATCTCGAATTCGTTCGAGGCGGGGCGCGTTCCGCAGGCCTGGATTCTCACCGGGGTGCGCGGCGTCGGCAAGACCACGACCGCGCGCATTCTCGCCCGCGCGCTGAATTACGAACTGCCGGATGGCTCGGTCAAAGGGCCGACCATCCACATGCCGAAGATGGGCGTGCATTGCCAGGCCATCATGGAAAGCCGGCACATCGATATTCTCGAAATGGACGCGGCGTCGCATACCGGCATCGACGACGTGCGGCAGATTACCGACGGCGTACGCTATGCGCCGTCGAGTGCGCGTTACAAGGTCTACATCATCGACGAAGTCCACATGCTCTCGGAGAAGGCGTTCAACGCCTTCCTGAAGACTCTGGAAGAGCCGCCCGAGCACGCCAAGTTCGTGTTCGCCACCACTGAAATCCGCAAAGTCCCGGTGACCGTGCTGTCGCGCTGCCAGCGCTTCGATCTGCGGCGCGTCGATTCTGATGTGCTGATGGCGCATCTGGCGAACATCGCGGCCAAGGAAGGCGTTGCGGCCGAGCCCGAAGCCCTGGGCCTGATCGCCCGCGCGGCAGAAGGCTCGGTGCGCGATTCGCTGTCGTTGTTCGATCAGGCGATTGCGCATGCGGCGGGCATGGTGCGCGCCGAAGACGTGCGTCAGATGCTTGGTCTGGCCGACCGCACCCGCGTCATCGATCTGTTCCAGTCGCTGGCGAGCGGCGACATCGCCGCCGCCTTCAAGGAATTCCGCGATCAGTATGACACCGGCGCCGATCCGGTGGTGGTGCTCAGCGACCTTGCGGAGTTCGTGAACTTCGTGACGCGGGTGAAGGTCGTTCCCGCCACGGCGGACAATCTGGCGCTCGGCGAAACCGAGCGCACGCGGGGGCGCGATTTCGCCGCCAAGCTCTCGATGCGCGTGCTGTCACGGATGTGGCAGATGCTGCTCAAGGGCATCGCGGAAGTGCAATCCGCGACGCGTCCTCAAGCCGCCGCCGAAATGGTGCTGGTGCGCATCGCCTATGTGTCGGATCTGCCGACGCCGGACGAGGCGATCAGAATGATCGACGCCAATGGCGGCTCGTCGCCTGCGATGAGCGGCAATGCGGCTGGCAACGCCGCGCCGCGTGCGCCGTCCGCCATGCTGTCTTCAGGCGGCGATGACGGGTCGCAGTTGCGCGCGGTGGCATCCAGCACACGGCCGGCGCTCGATACGTCACCGCGTCCGCAGATGATTGCGCCTACGCCCGCTCCGGCTGAAGCCGCGCCCGCGCGACGGCTGAACACATTCGCGGAGCTCGTGGCGCTCGCGAGCGAAAAACGCGACGTCCAAATCAAGTCCGCGCTGGAAGCCGATGTGCGGCTGGTGCGCATGGAAGACGGGCGGCTTGAGGTCGCACTGGAACGCAGCGCCGCGCGTTCGATGATCAACGATCTGTCCCGCAAGCTCGAATTCTGGACCGGGCGGCGCTGGACCGTGATCGTCTCCAACGAGGCGGGCGAGCCGACGCTGCGCGCGCAGGCACAGGCCGCGAAGGAAAAACTCACCGACGGTGTACAGGCCGATCCGCGCGTGCAGGCCGTGATGTCACGCTTTCCTGGTACGCAACTGGTGGAGGTGCGGCGGATCGTGCCGGATACCGGCTCCGGTGTGGATGAATCCGGGCCTGTTGCTGCGGCTGAAGAAGACGATGATCTCTAACTCAATTCGATAAAGGGACCCGTTCATGGCTGACTTTCTCGGCATGATGAAACAGGCGGCGCAGCTTCAGTCCAAGATGAAGGCGCTGCAGGATGAACTCGACACCATCGAGGTCGAAGGCCTGTCCGGTGGCGGTCTCGTCAATGTGCGCATGACCGCCAAGGGCGAAGTGAAGGCCGTGAAGATCGATCCGTCGCTGATGAAAGCCGACGAGCGCGAGATTCTCGAAGACCTGCTGGTGACGGCGCAGAACGATGCGCGCCGCAAGGCCGAAGCCGCCATGCAGGAAAAGATGCAGGCGCTGACCGGCGGCCTCGGCCTGCCTCCGGGGCTGGGTCTCGGCTAGAGCCGCGATGCGCCTTCTCAACGTGAAAATGCTCTGATGGTCTCCTCGGTCGCAGGTCCGGAAATCGAACGGCTGATCCAGTTGCTGGCCCGGTTGCCGGGACTTGGCCCGCGCTCGGCGCGGCGTGCCGCGCTACATCTGATCAAGAAGCGCGAAGCCCTGATGACGCCGCTGTCGGCGGCATTGCAAGTTGCGATTGAGAAGATCCAGGTGTGCAACACCTGCGGCAATATCGATACGCAGAATCCCTGCACGGTCTGCACCGATGCACGGCGCGATCCCTCGATCATCGTGGTGGTGGCGGATGTCGCGGATTTGTGGGCGCTTGAACGCGCTCATGCCACAAATGGATTTTACCACGTGCTCGGCGCCACGCTGTCGCCACTCGACGGCGTCGGCCCGCAGGATCTGACCATCGATGCACTGGTGCAGCGCGCGCTCGATCCGCGCGTGACGGAAATTATCCTTGCGCTGAATGCAACCGTCGATGGCCAGACCACCGCGCACTACATCACCGACCTGTTGCAGGATGCCAACGTCAAGGTCACGCGGCTGGCGCACGGTGTGCCGGTCGGCGGGGAACTTGATTATCTCGACGAAGGAACGCTGTCGGCCGCCATGCGGCAGCGGACACTGTTCTGAAACTCAAATGGAAACCGCATGATCTCCCGACTGTTCGTGAATGCCCCGGCAAAACTGACCGCTGGATGCCTGGCTGTATGCCTTGCAATGCTCTCATCATCCGGCGCGATGGCGCAGCAGAAGGCGAAGCCGATCAACACTGGCGAAGTCTTGTCCGGCGAACTGACCGCGATGCGTTCTGGACCGAAGAAGAAGCGCGTCATTACGTATCAGCTCACCAGCGAACCGCGCCGTTTGCCGCCACCGTCGGGTATGTGCAATCTGGAAACCGGTCCCGAAACATTTCAGATCGTGACCAACAGCGATGCAGAAGCCGCGGCGCTGAAGCCCTTTATCGGGAAAAGCATTGCGCTGAAGGCCAATGAGATGGCCTGCGCGCAGGCCGCCGGGCAGTTGAGCGACGCCGTCGTCACCAAGTGGAGCGTCGTGACCAAGCACTGACGTGCTTGACGATATTCGGACGCCCGCCCTAGTCTTCTGATTTTGGAAATCAGTTTTGGGGGGCGGGTTATGTCATTGCGGCTCAATCTGTTCGTTTCCTTTATCGTTGCGGCTTTTTTCCTCGCATCTCCGGTGGCCGTGCATTCCGCACGCGCGCAGGTGCAAGTCGCGGTGATCGGCGACAGCAATGTCTACGGCAAGGGCATCTCTCCCTCCGAGAACTATCCGAGCCAGCTTCAGGCCGCGCTCAACGCGCGAGGTCTGAACGTGACTGTCAGCAATGGCGGCATCAACGGCGATACAAGCTCCGGCCTCGCTGGACGTCTGGATTCGGCTGTTCCTTCCGGCACGCGGGTTGCGGTGATCTGGATCGGGATCAACGATATTCGCCGTGGAGTAAGCATGGCGGAAGTTCAGGCGAATATCGCCGGCATCGTCAGCCGCCTGCGGGCGAAGGGGATCGACAGTTATGTGATCCGGCCGCCGGTCTACAACGTGGCGGATCATCAGAATCCAGCGCTCACCGTGGGCGGCGGCGATAAGCATTTCAATGCGGCGGGCTACAGAAAGATGGTCGGCAAAACCATCGGGCCGGTTGCGGCGCTGGTTAGCAAGGCATCGAAGAAGAAAGCGGCCTGATTGGGCTGGCCGTTGCGGCTATGCCGCTACGTTCTCGCGTTGACGCAGGGTCTCGAAATGTCCGCGCCGCTGTAGCCATGCCAGCAGGATCAGGCTCGGCACCGCGACCAGCACGCTGAGCACAAAGAACGCCGGCCAGCCGGTGGCCTGCGCGACATAACCCGCGCCTGCGGAGAGATAGGTTCTGCCGATGGCTGCGAACGCGGTGAGCAGCGCATATTGGGTCGCGGTGTGCAGCGGGCTCTGGCACAGCGAAGAGAGATAGGCGACGAAGATCACGGTGCCGATCGCGCCGGTGAAATTCTCCACCGTGATCGCCAGCGCCAGCGCCCATTGATTGTGTCCGACAAAGGCCAGCCAGGCGAAGGCGAGATTCGAGATCGCCTGCAACACGCCGCCGATCCACAGGCACGCTTCCAGCGACCATGCGCGGGCGAGAAAGCCTCCGGCGAATCCGCCGATCAGTGTTGCGGCAAGTCCGACGCCCTTGACGATGGCGGCATAGTCGTTGCGCGTGAAGCCGAGATCGATCACGAACGGCGCGGTCATGGTGCCCGAGAACGAGTCCGTGAACTTGTAGAGAATGACAAACGCCAGAACCGCCCAGACGTCCTTGCGCGTCAGGAATTCGGTGAAGGCGCCCACTGCGGCGGTGATGACGCGGGTGATGGCGCTCTCGCCGGAGGTCGCTTCCTCTGCGCGGCGCGACTGTTCAGGCTCGGTGGCGACAATCGCGGCAATCATCCCAATCAGCACCATCGCCGCCATCGCGATGTAGCCCCACATCCATGCGATCGGCTTGGTCAGGCCGGTGGCTTCGAAGCCGCTGACCAGAAACAGCGCACCGGCGGTGGAGATCAGCATGCCGACGCGATAGGCAGCGACATACGAGGCCATGCCGGCGGCCTGCTCGCTCTCAGGCAGGCTTTCGACGCGAAAGGCATCGACCACGATATCCTGCGTTGCCGACGCGGCCGCGACCAGCAGCGCACCGAGCGCGACATAAAACGGCGAGCGTGCCGGATCGGTCAGCGCCAGCAGCAGGATCGCGGCGATCAGCAGCAATTGCGCGAAGACCAGCCAGCCGCGGCGCCGTCCGAGCAGGCGTGTCAGCAGCGGCACATGCAGCGCGTCAACCAGCGGTGCCCAGAGGAATTTCAGGGTGTAGGGTGTGCCGACCAGTGCAAAGAGTCCGATGGTGCCGAGATCGACACCGGACTCCCGCATCCACACCAGAAGCGTCGAGCCTGACAGTGCCAGCGGCAGTCCCGACGAGAAGCCGAGGAACAGCACGATCAGCACGCGCTTCTGCAGATAGACTGCAAATGCCTCGCGCCACGAAGCGCGGGGAGGGCTTTCGGCTTTCGCTGTGTCAGGAACTGTCATGCAGCGGTGTTAGCAGATTCTTGGCCGGTCACCCCACCCGGCTGACCTCCGGTCAGCCACCCTCTCCATTCAGGGGAGGGATAAGAGGCGCGGCGAGCAAAGTCTTTCTTCTCCCCCCCCGTGTGGGGAGGGTCGGCGCGGAGCGCCGGGGTGGGGGTAAATCCCGATTGCGACGATTACTCCCCCGCCTGCAGCTTGCGCAGGGGATGTGGCGGAAACAGGTCGCTGGAGGACACCACGCGCGTCGCGTCTGCAGGCTCGCTGCTCTTGCTGAAGTCCAGTTCCTCGATACGCCCGGCGCGCTTTTCGATCTTCTCCGCCGAAATCAGGATCTGGCGCACGTCCTCATTCACATTGCCGAAATCTTTCTGAAGCTTAAGCACGCGGTCGCGCAGCCGGCCGAGATCGTCCGACATATGCATGACCTCGGTGCGGATCTGGTCGGCGGCATCGCGCATCCGCGCGTCTTTCAGGATCTGCTGCATCACCTGGATCGCCAGCATCAAAAGCGAGGGCGACACCAGCACGATCCGCGCCCGGTAGGCCTTCTGGATCACATCGTCGAAGCCGTCGTGGATTTCGGCGTAGACCGATTCCGACGGCACGAACATCAGCGCCGTATCCTGCGTCTCGCCGGGAATGAGATACTTCTCGGCGATGTCGTTGACGTGCTTCATCACGTCCTGCCGCAGCCGCTGGGTGGCGACTTTCTTTTCCTCGTCGCTGCGCGCATCGCGGAGCGCGGTGAAGGCTTCCAGCGGAAATTTTGCATCGACGCACAGGGGCCGCTGATCGGGCAGGAAAATCACGCAGTCGGGGCGAGTCCGGTTCGACAGCGTGTGCTGAAAGGCATAGGAGTCTTTCGGCATGCCGTCCTGAACGATGGCTTCCATCCGCGCCTGGCCGAATGCACCGCGCGACTGCTTGTTGGCGAGCACGTCGCGCAGGGTCGTCACCTGCGATGTGAGGTCGGTGAGATTCTTGTGCGCGTTGTCGATGATGCCGAGGCGCTCGTGCAGCACGCGCAGGGAATCCATCGTGTTGCGCGTGGTCTGCTCCATGGACTGGCCGACGCGGTGCGTCACCGAATCCAGCCGTTCGTTGACGGCGCGGGCCATTTCCGCCTGACGCCCCACCAGCGCCTGTCCCATTTCATGGACCCGGCCGGTGGATTCGTTCTGCATGCGCAGCACTTCGGCGAGCCGCTCTTCCAACTCGTCCGCGCGCACCGCCTGCGCCATGGCGGCCTCCGCGCCCTTTCGGCCTGAGCGCGCGATCACGATGGCGATGGTCAGCAACAACAGCAGCGCCAGCACGCCGAATGCAATCAGGGCGGCGCCAACGTGAACCGGCACATCGCCGGCCATGAAAAGGATCTCGTTCATGCCCCCTTTGTAACCCGATTCGGCACGCGACGCGAACGAATAGGGAACATTTTATGGTTAATAACTCCCTGATTTTTATGGTTAATCGCCGGTTAACGGCATTTGTCCCCGTCCAAGCGCCTGACCTCACAACGGGTTTGACCGTAGCGGGCGCTCCCATTACATCGCGCCCATGGCCAATCGCGACATCATCATTCTTCCCGACAAGCAGCTCCGGCTGATCTCGAAGCCCGTCGAAAAGATCACGCCCGAAATCCGGGCGCTTGCCGACGATATGTTCCAGACCATGTATGACGCGCCGGGCATCGGCCTTGCCGCGATCCAGGTCGCGGTGCCGCTGCGGCTGATCACCATGGACCTCTCCAAGAAGGAAGGGGAGAAGGAGCCGCGCGTCTTCATCAATCCGGAAATCCTGTCCTCGTCCGAAGAGATGTCGGTCTATGAGGAAGGCTGTCTCTCGATCCCGGAATACTATGAGGAGGTCGAGCGGCCGGCGCGGGTGCGCGTGCGCTTCATGGATCTCGACGGCAAGATGCACGAAGAAGAAGCCGACGGGCTTTACGCCACCTGCATCCAGCATGAGATCGACCACCTCAACGGTGTGCTGTTCGTGGATTATCTCTCCAAGCTCAAGCGCGACCGCGTGATGAAGAAGTTCACCAAGGCCGCCAAGCTCGCGGCGAAATAAGCCGGAGCTTGTCATGCCGCTTCGTCTGATCTTCATGGGCACGCCGGATTTCGCGGTGCCGACGCTGCTGGCGCTGGCGGATCACGGCCATGAGATTGCGGCTGTCTATACGCGCGCGCCAAAGCCCGCCGGACGCGGCATGAAATTGCAGGCGACGCCGGTTGAGCAGGCGGCGCGGCAACTCGGCATTCCGGTGCTGACGCCGAAGACGCTGCGGACGCCGGAAGCGGAGGCGGAATTCCGTTCGCACAATGCCGATGCCGCCGTTGTCGTGGCTTACGGCATGATCCTGCCGCAGAATATTCTGGATGCGGTGCCGCTGGGCTGTTTCAATCTGCACGGGTCGTTGCTGCCGCGCTGGCGCGGCGCCGCGCCGATCCAGCGCGCGATCATGACCGGCGATGCCGAGTCCGGCGTGATGGTCATGAAGATGGACGCCGGGCTCGACACCGGTGATGTCGCGATGGCCGAACGGCTGCCGATCACGGACGCCATGACCGCGCAGGATCTGCACGATGCGCTGGCGCCGCTGGGCGCGGACCTGATGGTGCGCGCGATGGGCGCTCTGTCGCGCGGCGGCCTGCAACTGACCAGGCAGAGCGAAGAGGGCGTCACCTACGCGGCCAAGATCGACAAGGCCGAGGCGCGCATCGACTGGACCAAATCCGCGCATGAGGTTTTGCGGCATATCCACGGCCTGTCGCCGTTTCCGGGCGCGTGGTTCGAGATCGCGGTCGATGGCGAGCCGGTGCGCATCAAGGTGCTGCGCTGTGAACTGGCGAAGGGCTCCGGTGCGCCGGGCGACGTGCTCGACGATCGACTGACCATTGCCTGCGGCGACGGCGCGATCCGCATTCTGGACTTGCAGCGCGCCGGCAAGCCGCCGATGAAGGCCGAGGCGTTTCTCAACGGCACGCCCCTCAAGCCCCCTGCGCGCGTGAGCTGATGCCCCGCTACAAGCTCCTCATTGAATATGACGGCGCTCCCTTCTGGGGGTGGCAGTACCAGGACAGGGGCCCCTCCGTGCAGGGCGCGCTGGAAGATGCCGTGAAGGCGATGACCGGTCAGTATGTGCGGGTCAACGGCGCAGGCCGCACCGATGCCGGTGTCCATGCCCTCGGGCAGGTGGCGCATATCGATCTGGCAAAGGACTACAGGGCCGATCGCGTGCGCGATGCGCTGAACGCCCATCTGCGCCCGCATCCCATCGGCGTGCTGTCCGCCGAGATCGTGCCGGAAACTTTCGATGCGCGCTTCTCGGCGACCAAGCGGCACTACATCTACCGCATCGTCAATCACCGGGCGAACCTCGCGCTGAAAGCGGGGCACGCGTGGCGTGTGCCGCGGCCGCTCGATGTCGCGGCGATGCAGGAAGCTGCGCAGGTGCTGGTCGGCAAGCACGACTTCACCACCTTCCGCGACACCGAATGCCAGGCGAAGTCGCCGGAGAAGACGCTGGACGCACTCGATGTGACGCGTGACGGCGATGATGTGACCATCACGACGTCCGCGCGCTCATTCCTGCACAGCCAGGTGCGTTCGATGGTCGGCTCGCTGGTCTGGGTCGGCCATGGACGCTGGACGTCCGGCGACATGCGCCATGCGCTCGAAGCGCGCGACCGTACCGCCTGCGGCCCCGTCGCGCCGCCGGACGGGCTCTATCTGGTGCGGGTGGAGTATTGATGTTTCTTACCTCTCCCCGTTTACGGGGAGAGGTCGGCGCGTAGCGCCGGGTGAGGGGCATAGGCAGCCAAAAGAAAGCAAGTGCCCCTCACCCCAACCCTCTCCCCGCAAGGGCGGGGCGAGGGAGTGTCATCGCGCTATATCTTTCATCACTTTCCAGAACAGGTCCTCGCCACCCGCGACATTCTCGTTCCAGTGATCCGCGGCGTTCTCATCGGCGGCGTCGGTGATGAACTTGAACGCGCGCCACGGCACGTTGTGGCGCTGGCAGACATGGGCAATTGCGAACAGTTCCATGTCGACGATGTCGATGTTGTTCTCGACCAGCCACGGATCGACGGAGGTCACGAAGCTGTCGCCGGTGCCGCAGACAACGGTCCCGTGACCGGACGACAGCCGGTCCATCTCCGGCGAGAACGGCGTGCGGCCGCGCGGCGCCAGCGGCATCGCTTCCATGTCGCGCTGAACCGTGTGCGCGACCTCCACGAGACCGTTGTGGATGTGCGCGATCTTGCCCGCGGTGCCGTAGTTGATGATCAGCTTCGGTTGCAGCGCCATCACCGCCAGCGTCGCGATGCTCGCCGCATTGACCTTGCCAACACCGGTGTAGATCACCTCGACGCCTTCCGGCGCGCGCGCCTTGTTCAGCTCAGTATCGATGGCTGTAAGAACAACGATATGGCCGCTCATGTCCGGGTCATTCATGCGAAATAGCGATCCAGCACGCCGCGATAGATCTTCGTGAGCTTTTCGAGATCGGACACCGGCGTGCGTTCGTCGATCTGGTGCATGGTCTGGCCGACAAGGCCGAATTCCAGCACCGGGCAATAATGCGTAATGAAGCGTGCATCCGAGGTGCCGCCGCCGGTGTTCAGCTCGGGCTTGCGGCCGGTGACGTCTTCGATGGCGGCGACGACGAGATCGGTGAACGGCCCCGGCCTGGTCCGGAACACGTCGGCGTTCGAGGGCTCCCAGACCACATGCGCCTTGATGCGGTTGCCGCTCGCTTTGGTCACGCGCTCCTCGATCAGTGCACGGAGGGATTCGCGGGTGTGGCAGTCGTTGTAGCGGATGTTGAAACGCGCGCGCGCCTGCGCCGGAATCACGTTCCAGGCCGGATTGCCGACATCGACCGAGGTGAATTCGAGATTCGACGGCTGGAAGTGATCGGTGCCCTTGTCGAGCGGATCGCCGCTCAATGCGGCGATCAGCGCCGCGATATCCGGCACCGGATTGGAGGCGCGGTGCGGATAGGCGACATGACCCTGCACGCCATCGACAATGATCGTGCCGGATTGCGAGCCGCGCCGTCCGATCTTGATGGTGTCGCCCATTTCGTTGACGTTGCTCGGCTCGCCAAGGACGCAGTGATCGAACTTTTCGCCGCGATCCGCCGCCCACTGCAAAAGCTTGACGGTGCCGTTGACGGCGATGTCTTCCTCGTCGCCGGTGATCAGGAACGAGATCGAGCCCCCACCAGTCTTTTGCGGCTTGCCGCCATTGGCCGCGAGATAATCCAGCACGGCGGCAACCGAGCAGGCGATGCCGCCCTTCATGTCCACCGCGCCGCGGCCATAGAGCATGCCGTCCTTGACGTCACCGGCGAACGCGCCGTGGCTCCACGCCGCTTCGTCACCGGCGGGCACCACGTCGGTGTGGCCCGCGAAAGTGATGTGCGGTGCCACCGTGCCGATGCGTGCATAGAGATTGTCGATGTCGGCCGCGCCGGGTTCGGAGAAGGTGACGCGATGCACCTCGAACCCGGCATCGCCGAGCAGCTTCTCCAGCACACCGAGCGCGCCCGCGTCCGCCGGCGTCACCGAGGGACAGCGCAGCAGATCACGGGCGATGGAGAGGGCGTCGATCGACATTGGTTTCCCAAACTTGTCATCACCGGGTCCCGGTGATCTCGATTAAGAGGGCATCGCACCTTCGTTGTCGGGATTGCCGGAAGAAGTCCGGCAATGACATTGAAGGCGTGGTGCGCTCTTTGCTACCTTTTAGTCCCGCAGCAGTTCGTTGATGCTGGTCTTGGAGCGGGTGCGCTCATCGACGCGCTTGACGATCACGGCACAGGCGGTGTTCGGGCCGGGCTGACCGTTCTTCAGCGGCTTGCCGGGCAGAGTGCCGGGAACGAGCACGGCATATTCCGGCACCTCGCCGATGAAGGTCTCGCCGGTCTCGCGATCAACGATCTTGGTCGACGCGCCGAGGAATACGCCCATCGCCAGCACCGCGCCCTTGCGCACGATAACGCCTTCGGCGACTTCCGAACGTGCGCCGATGAAACAGTCGTCCTCGATGATCACAGGACCGGCCTGCAACGGCTCGAGCACGCCGCCGATGCCGACGCCGCCGGAGATATGCACGCGCTTGCCGATCTGCGCGCAGGAGCCGACGGTGGACCATGTGTCGATCATGGTGGCTTCATCGACATAGGCGCCAAGATTGACGAACGACGGCATCAGCACGACGTTTTTCGCAATGAAGGCCGAACGGCGGACGATCGCGCCCGGCACGGCGCGGAAGCCTGCGTCGCGGAAACGGTTCTCGCCCCAGTCTTCGAACTTCGAGGGTACCTTGTCCCACCACTGCGCGCCGCCGGGCCCACCGGTGATCGGTGCCATGTCGTTGAGACGGAAGGACAGCAGCACCGCCTTCTTCAGCCACTGGTTGACATGCCACTTGCCGTCGGCCTGACGTTCGGCCACGCGCGCCTCGCCCTTGTCGAGCAGGTTGAGCGCCAGCTCCACGGCATCGCGCACCTCGCCCCTGGTATTGGCGTTGACGGTATCGCGGGCCTCGAAGGCGGCATTCAGCGTGTTTTCAAGCGCGGAGAGAGACATCGGTGTTCCTTGGGGGAAAAGCAGTTTTGGATGCCGCTTTTGTCGGGATTTGGCGGCGGCAAGTCAAGTTGAACGGATCAGTTTGAGGCCCTTATCGCCGCCAAAAACCCGGTCAGATCGTCGGTAATGTGATCGACATAGGCGGCGTCGCGGCCCTCCAGCTCCCAGTCCTCGCGGACCACGTTCTTGGTGCCGTCCGGGACTACGAGGACGGTGGTCATGCCAAGATCGTGCGGCGTCACCAGATTGCGGGCGAGGTCCTCGAACATCGCGGCTTTCGAGGGATCGACGCCGTGCAGCTTGAGAAATTTAAGGTAGGTCTGCCGCGCGGGCTTCGGCTCCAGTTCGGCCGCGACGATGTCGAACACGTCCTCGAAGTGACTGCCGATGCCGAGCCGTTCCAGCACCTTGCCGGCATGGGCGCGCGAACCGTTGGTGAGAATCAGCTTGCGGCCGGGGAGCTTTTCGATCGCCGCGCCCATTGCCGGATTGGGTTCGAGCGGCGAGTGATCGATCTCATGAACATAGGCAAGGAAGTCATCGGCGTTGAGGCCATGCTCGGTCATCATCCCGCGCATGGTGGTGCCGTAACGGCGATAGTAGTCCTTCTGGATTTTGAAAGCCTCGTCCTTCGGGACATTCAGATACTGCGCAACGAAATCACGGATACGGACATCGACCTGCTGCCACAGATTGACGTGATGCGGGTAGAGCGTGTTGTCGAGATCGAACACCCATGTCTCGATATGGGTGAAGCTGCGCTTGTCTTTCTGAATCATGGCGTTCCGAATCTGAGAGTCTTGCCGGCGCCCGCGCCGATCTCGACGCGCTCATAGCCGCTGGCATTCAGTCCGCGCCCGCCGCAATCGCCCTGTTCGGTGAATTCGAACTGCGTCTCGCGGGTGCAGAGCATCGTGCTGCCGCCCCAGTTCACCGGGCGGCTGTTGATCTTGATGGTACGGCCATCGGCGTCGACAGCTTCAGCGAAACTGTAGATCCTGCGGGGCTGTCCCGTCACGTCGGGATGCAGGCACTTGCCAGGTTCGATGCGATACCAGCCGCGGCTGGTGACGGTTTTTCCGTCATCGGTCGCGATCGAGGCCATCACCCGATACTGCGTGTCGTTGCACCAGGTGAGGCCGGTGGCGGAGGGCTTTTCGACCGCTGCAATCATCGTCTCGAAGAAATTGGGCGCCTGGACTGCATCGGTATTGAGGCCGCGCGCTTTCAGGAATGCGGCGAGGGCGTTCTGGGTTTTCGGGCCGTCGACGCCGTCGATGGGGGCCGCGTCATAGCCTGCGATCACCAGCAGCCGCTGGATCGCGGCGAGGCGCGCCTGCTCGTCATCGTACTCGGCCCCTTCGGCGAGGTATGCGATCTGATGTCCGTCTTCGCCGGTGCTGGGTTTGATTTCGGTGAACGCCGCCGCGGTCTGGCCGCCGCGGCACTGGCGTCCGGCAATGACGAAGTCTTTCGGCGCAACGCAAAGATTATCGGTGCCGTTCTGCGGCGCGGGCGACGCGCCATAGACCGGCAGCGAGCGTGCATGGAGCAGGATGCGGTCGGCGGTGATGTTCCCTTGCGCGACCACACGGCAGGTTGCCGGATCGATGCGGAACCAGCCGCGCGTCGCGGTCGCGGTCTTGTCCTCGATGCCGATGGCGGCCTCGACGACATAACTCATGCGATTGCAGATTTTAAGATCGGCGCGGGCGGGGAAGGAAACAAGCAAGGCTGTCATTGCGAGGAGCGCAGCGACGAAGCAATCCATTTTGATCTGTGTGGATTGCTTCGCTGCGCTCGCAATGACGATTTGAGCTGGCATCACTTGTGGATCAGCGTTCCCGTGCCCTGATTGGTGAACAGTTCGAGCAGCACCGCGTGCGGCGTCTTGCCGTCGATGATGACCACGCCCTCGACGCCGGCTTCCAGCGAATAGATGCAGGTCTCGACCTTGGGAATCATGCCGCCGGAAATCGTGCCGTCGGCGATCAGCTTGCGCGCGTCCTTGATCGACAGTTCCGGAATCAGCTTCTTCGACTTGTCGAGCACGCCGGGCACGTCGGTCAGCAGCAACAGGCGCTTGGCCTTCAGCGCACCGGCCACGGCACCCGCGAAGGTATCGGCGTTGACGTTGTAGGTCTTGCCGTCGCCTGACGAAGCCAGCGGCGCCAGCACCGGGATCAGTTCGTAGCCGATGAGCTGGTTGAGCAGTGTGAGGTCAACCTTGTCGGGCTCGCCGACGAAACCGAGATCGACTACCTTCTCGATGTTGGAGCCGGGATCGACCATGGTTCGTGTCGCCTTGACGGCGGTGACCATGTTGCCGTCCTTGCCGCACAGGCCGACGGCCTTGCCGCCGGCTTCATTGATGTGGCTGACGATCGATTTGTTGATCGAACCGGCCAGCACCATCTCGACGATTTCCATCGTCGGCGCGTCGGTGACGCGCAGCCCGGCCGCGAATTCCGATTTGATGCCGAGCCGCGCCAGCATGCTCGCGATCTGCGGGCCGCCGCCGTGAACCACAACCGGGTTGATCGCGGTCTGCTCAAGCAGGACGATGTCGCGGGCGAATTGCCGGGCAAGGTTTTCCTCGCCCATGGCATGGCCGCCGTACTTAATGACGATGGTTTCCTCGTCGTACTGCTGCATATGCGGCAGCGCTTCCGACAGGATGCGGGCCTGATCCTGTGCGCTGATGTTTGTCGGCAGATCGATCATGGGAAATCTCGTTCGGCAAGGATTTGGACGAGGGTTTAGCCGATTGGCGCAAGGCGTGCAAAGTGCCGCCCGCGCAAGTCAGGCCCCGCGACGTGGCCAGGCTGCGGCGATCGCCAGCACCAGCCAGCTCAAAATAAGGAGTGTGCCGCCGGTCGGTGCGGCCATTGTGAACAATCCATGACCGGCATATTGGCGCATTGTCAGATCCCCGGCGAACAGGGCTGAGCCCACGATGAAACCAAAGGTCGCGGTCAGCCCAAGACCACGCCGGGCGATGCCGTGCCCGGTCAGGAGTGCGGCGCCGATCACGGCAGTGGCGTGGAACAGCAGCATCGACGAGGCGGAAGCCAGCCGCGAGGCGTCGGCCTGGTGCGCGGACGCGGCTGCCAGCGCGACACCGGCGGCCCCCATCAGCCCCGCGAGCACAACTGCGAGGCGCAACACACCAGTCTGGGTCATTAAATACGCTCCCTGAGCAGGCGGATCATGGCGGCACGCAGTTCGGGCATGCCGTCGCCGGTGCGCGACGATGTCACCAGAACTTCCGGAAACGCCGCGGGATGTTTCAGCAGCGCCGCTTTGGTCGCGGCGATGGTTTCCTCAAGCGCGGCCTTCTTTACCTGATCGGCCTTCGTCAGCACCACCTGATAGCTGACGGCGGACTTGTCGAGCGTCTTGAGCACGTCGTTGTCGACATCCTTGAAGCCGTGGCGGGAGTCGATCAGCACGTAGACGCGGGCGAGATTGGCGCGGCCTTGCAGGAATTTGTGGATTAGCGAGGTCCACGATGCGATCTGTGCCTTTGGCGCGGAGGCATAACCGTAGCCCGGCATATCCACCAGCCGCAGGCCGGCGTCCTTGCCGTCCGCAGGTGTCGGACCTTCGAAGAAGATCAGTTCCTGGGTGCGGCCAGGGGTGTGCGAAGTTCGCGCCAGCCCGTTACGGCCGGTCAGTGCATTGATGAGGCTGGATTTGCCGACATTGGAGCGGCCGGCGAACGCGACTTCGACGCCTTTCATGGGCGGAAGCGCTTCGATCGACGGCGAGGCCCAGAAGAATTGCCAGTCGCCGGCGAAGATCTTTCGTCCGGCTTCAATCAGCTCCGCATCGGTTTGATCGGTCATGCGAAGGTTCTCGAATGTGAAAACGCCCGGCGAATGCGCCGGGCGTTTTGCGTTTCAGACGGTCTTAAGTCGTTTTCTTGCTGCCCGCGAAGGTCGACTTCACGTTGTCGAACAATTCGATCTTCGCGCCGTTCTTCTTCATGATGTAGCTCTGCTGCAGCACCGACAGCAGGTTGTTCCAGGCCCAGTAGATCACGAGACCGGCCGGGAAGCCCGCAAGCATGAAGGTGAAGATCAGCGGCATCCAGTCGAAGATCATCTTCTGCGTCGGATCGGGCGGCGTCGGGTTCAGCTTCATCTGGAACCACATCGTGATGCCCATGATGATCGGCCAGATGCCGAGATGCAGGTAATAGCCGAGAACCGGAAGCTGGGTCGGATCGAACGCGAACAGACCGAACAGGTTGAACAGGTTGGTCGGATCGGGCGCGGAAAGGTCCTTGATCCATCCGAAGAACGGCGCGTGCCGCATTTCGATAGTGACGAACAGAACCTTGTAGAGCGAGAAGAACACCGGGATCTGGATCAGAATCGGAAGACAGCCCGCGATCGGATTGATCTTCTCCTTCTTGTAGATCTCCATCATCTCCTGCTGCTGCTTCATCTTGTCGTCGGGATACTTGTCCTTCAACGCGGCCAGCTGCGGCTGTACGGCCTTCATCTTCGCCATCGACGCATAGGACTTGTTGGCGAGCGGGAAGAAGATCAGCTTGACCAGCACCGTCACCGCGAGGATGGCGACGCCGAAGTTGCCGAAGATGTGGAAGAACCAGTCGATGGCCCAGAACATCGGCTTGGTGATGAAGTAGAACCAGCCCCAGTCGATCAGGCGGTCGAACTTGTTGAGGCCGAGCTGCTTGTCGTAGGCGTCGACGGTGGCGCTTTCCTTGGCGCCGGCGAACAGGCTGGTCGCCGTGCTGGCGGTGCCGCCGATCGCAATCGTCATCGGATCGAGCAGGTAGTCGGTCTGGTAGGTGCGCAGCGTGCCGACGAGGTTGGATGAGAAGCGCGCCTGCACGTTGGCCTTCGGGCTCGGCAGCAGCGTCGCGGCCCAGTACTTGTCGGTGATGCCCATCCAGGCGTTGGTCACCTTGAACTCCACCGCTTTGGTGTCGTCCATTTTCTTGTAGCCATACTCCTGCAGGCCCTGATCGCCGAGAACGCCGATCAGGCCTTCGTGCAGGATGTAATAGCCGGAGACGTGCGGCGTGCCGTGACGCGAGATCAGGCCGAACGGATACAGTGTGACCGGTGCGTCGCCGACGTTGGAGACGTCGTCCTTGATCGTGAACAGATACTTGTCGTCGATCGAGATGGTGCGCTTGAAGGTCAGGCCCTGGCCGTTGTTCCAGGTCAGCGTGACCGGAGTGGCCGGCGTCAGCGAACCTGCGCCTTCCTGTTTCCAGACGGTGTCCTTGTCGGGCATCTTCGTTGTCGCGCCTGCGGCCGGCACGAAACCGAACTCGGCGTAGAAGGGTTCCTTGGTGCCCGACGGCGAGAACAGTTCAATGGCTGGCGATTTCGGATCGACGGTCTCGCGATATTTCACCAGAGCGACGTCGTCGATGCGCCCGCCGGTCAGCGCGATGCTGCCGCTGATGCTGGGCGTATCGATCTTCACGCGAGGTCCGGCGGCGATCGCAGTGGTGCGGCTCTGGACTGGCGCGGCTGTCGCCGGCGCGCCGGCCTGCTGGCCGGGAGCAGCGGGCGTGGGCTGGTTCGCACCCGGTGTGGTCGTTGCGGGTGTCGCCGGATTGGCGGCCTGTTTCTGCGCGAGCTCGGCCTGCTGCGCGGCGCGCTGCTTTTCCATGGTCGGAATGTTGTAGAAATATTGCCATGCGATCAGCACAAGGCCCGACAGGATCACGGCGAGGATGGTATTGCGATTTTCGATCATCGTTCAGGTCTCGTCATGCGCTCGGGCGTGTTCGGGAAAGGACTGTGTGTGGCTTAGGTCGCTGGCGGCTTGGGCGTCTGGCGCTCGAGGCGGCTGAGCGCCGAGCGCAGATCGTTGAACATGGTTTCAAAGCCGCGGTCCAGCGCGGCTCGACGGCCCACTATCACATAATCATGGTGGGGTCGCATGGATATGACGTCCAGCCGCTTCACCAGTTCGCGAAGTCTGCGGCGGACGCGGTTGCGTTCCGTAGCGGTGCCGACTTTTTTGGTAACGGTAAATCCGACACGGGCCGGGCCGTTGTCGTCGCGGCGGCGCGTTTGCACCACAAAGGCCGGGCTGGCCATGCGCGGTCCGCTGGCCGCGGCGATGAAATCCGCGCGCTGCTTCAACCGGTCCATGATTTCAACCGGCGCATGGGAAAGGTCCCGGGGTAAGGTCGGTCAGGCGCTCAGACGCTTGCGGCCGCGGGCACGACGGGCGGCGAGAACCTTGCGGCCGCCGGCGGTCGCGAGACGGGCACGGAAGCCGTGACGGCGCTTGCGCACCAGTTTGCTGGGTTGATAAGTCCGCTTCACGGTCGTTCTCCGCTACCGAAATGCTCGTCCGACCGCTTGTCGGAGGCAATTCGCCGATAATGAGATGAAATCCTGCGATGCCGGCCCTGAAGTGGACCAATTTCGGTCCAAAATGAACCGGCCCGGTCAAGCCGGGCCATCGAGGACAGTTGGCGCGGCTTATACGGGAGCGGTCTGTTTTCGTCAATCTTGGGGTTTTATACCGCGCTCAGGTTGTGGAGCGCGGCCAGAGGCTTAAACCATAACAGTTCCGGGGGTTTGACCCGGGCCGTCGGCAGGCGCATCCTGTGGCGGTAAATCATGAAAAATGGGCAGGCGATCACTCAATGGCGGTATCCGGCCAGGAACCTGATCGGACGTTGGCAAAGCTCCAGCCCGGACTGCGGTTCGGGCTGTCGGGAAAGCTGTTGCTGCTGACGATTCCGCTGATCCTGATCGTTGAAATCCTGATCTACGTGCCGTCCATCGCCAATTTCCGGGTGAACCGCCTGAACGACCGGCTGGCTGCGGCAAGCACCGCCGCGCTGGTGCTGGACGCCGCCCCGAGCGGCATGGTGCCCGACGCGCTGGCGCGGCAAATCCTTGCCAGCATCGGGGCGCGCGCAGTAGCCATCAAAAGCGGATCGCAGCGGCGGCTCCTGGCGGCGGCCGATATGCCGGCCAAGATCGACCACGACATCGACATGCGCGACACGAGTGCATGGTCGGCGATCGTCGATGCATTTCAGGTCATGCTCGACAGCGGCGACGAGGTGATGCGCGTCATCGGCCCCGCGCCCGGCAGCGGACAGTTCATCGAAGTTGTCGTGGACGAGAAGCCGCTGCGCGACGCGATGTTCCGCTTTTCACGCAACGTGCTGCTGCTGTCGCTGGTGATGACCAGCATCACCGCGGGCCTGATCTACTACGCCCTGCATCATCTGTTCGTGCGGCCGATGCGGCGGGTTACCGCAAATCTCGTGGCGTTTCACGAAAATCCGGAAAGCACCGCGCGCATTATCGAACCGTCGAAACGCACCGACGAGATCGGCCTCGCGGAGCGCGAACTGTCGGACATGCAGCGCGACCTTGTGTCGATGCTGCACCAGAAGAGCCATCTCGCGGCGCTCGGCCTTGCGGTCTCGAAGATCAACCACGACCTGCGCAACCTGCTGGCGTCGTCGCAATTGCTGTCGGACCAGCTCGCCAGCGTACCGGATCCGCGCGTGCAGCGGTTCGCTCCGAAGCTGATGCGCTCGCTGGAACGCGCCATCGCGTTCTGTCAGTCCACATTGTCCTACGGCAAGGCGCAGGAAGCGCCGCCGGATCGCCGCATGGTGCAGGTCGAGCCGGTGGTGAGGGAGGTCCGCGAATCAGCGGGGGTCGGCTCCGACACGTCGATCGAATGGATCAACGCCATCGAACGTGGCCTGACCGTCGATGCCGATCCGGACCAGTTGTTCCGGGTGCTGCTCAATCTGGTCCGCAACGCCGCGCAGGCGCTGGAAAGCGAGAAATCCGATCTTGGAATTGCGCGGCAAATCCGCTTCACCGGGCGGCGCGAGGGCGCGGTGACGATCCTTGAAATCTCGGACACCGGCCCCGGCATTCCGGAGAAGGCCAAGGCGCATCTGTTCGAGGCGTTTCAGGGCTCGTCGCGGGACGGCGGCACCGGGCTCGGGCTGGCGATCGCGGCCGAATTGATCCGGGCGCATGGCGGCGAACTCAATCTGGTGGACGGCACCATCGGCGCCACGTTCCGAATCACGATTCCGGATCGGGCCGTGGAGTTGCGCAGCCTGCGAGATGCACGGGCCCGGGCCTGAAAAACTGCCATTTTGGCTCGAAATCCATGCCTTATCGATCTTGCAAAGCTTTCCCGGAGCCGGTAGCTATGGCGCTCTTTCGCGGCCCGGCCTCCGGCCTCTCTCAAGTCCGCGAAATGCGCGCCCGTAGCTCAGCTGGATAGAGCACCAGACTACGAATCTGGGGGTCAGGAGTTCGAATCTCTTCGGGCGCGCCATTTATCAATCAAACCAAATAGATGCAGCATACCGAACCCTTCCAGTATGACTCGGGGGATTTTGGGCGCGCCGCGTATGGGCTGGGGTGCGGTAAAATCGGCGGTTGTGCTTTCGCCCTTCGCCATTGATGGGCAATCTCAACAGACAGGCTTCAACGCTGACCTCGAGCCGGTTGGTTGGTTAGGCCGGCTGCAACACCGGCGCGATTCTCTGAGCGATTCTCGCTTATCTTGCGCTTGCCTTCAAACCGCGTAATCGGAATCCGCACCCCAACAGATGCCGCGCTATTGCGCAGCAATGTAGTCAGCGGGCGCGTCTGCGCTTGGATCGTTCAGTGCTGCGAATGCATCGCGTGGTGTTTGGCTGTTCTGAATGGATAGCCGTGTTGATGTCGCGTGTTGCTTGCGACGAGTTTCGGCAACTGGCAGCGGTTGATGTTCTGCGACGACAAGAACGACCTTGTCTGGCCATTTGTGACTGGAGTGAATTTGGAGATTGAAGATCTCATTGAGGGGAACTTCAGCGCGCAACTGCGCGGATGACGCCGAAAGGCCGATGTTGGCAGCAAGCAGCGCGGCGAGAAGAATGCCTCCCACACCACCGAAGTATTGACGTAGCGGCATCACAACCAGACCTGACAATGCGGAATGACTCTGATTGGTTCATAGACCGCGGGAACGTCGTTGGCTTTGCCGGCGTTGCCGAGCCGTTGTCAGTTGTTGCGTGGGGATGCTGCGATGTTTGCAGCCGGCATCCTGCGAGCAGGTTGCCGCCATGCCCTGCAACAGTTCTGGCAATCGAAGTTGAAGGCCTGCGTGTGAGATGGCCTGACAAGCGTGCGACGTACACCTGCTGCTCAAGGGTCATTGGATTGCTTGAAATCCGCCCGGAATGAGCAGTGTTTTCTGCCAGCCGCACTGCTGACGATACTTGCCAGGAGCCATCCCTGTCGCGCGCTTGAAGGCGCGTGTAAAATTGGCCTGACTGGAGAAACCCAAGGTCAGTGCAATATCAACCAGAGAACGCTCACCCTGGCTCAACCAGGCCTTGGCCCGCTCGAAGCGCCGCATGCCGAGATAGCGAACCGGCGAGCAGCCAGGGGCCTGCTTGAATCTCCGGGAGAAGTGAAACCGGCTGAGACAGGCGACCGAAGCCAAGTCGTCGAGGTCGATGTCGTTTTCAAGGTTCGTCTCGATGTGGTCAAGCACCCGGATCAACCTGCGGCGATCGAGCCCTTCGCTTGAGAAGGAAACGGCCGGCTGGCGAGCTGCCTTATCGAAACCGGATTGTGACAATCTTGCCGCGATGCGCTCGGTCAGGAGCTCGATTGAGAGATTGCCGGTTTGGCGTGTGACCGGCGATCCGTGGCCGCCGACACCGGCATATACTTTGGTATCGGCTTGCGTCTCGTGCCATTGGGATTCGTTCTCGTCGTGGCCAACAGCCGTTGAATGCGTCTGCTTTGCTTCCAAAGTAGCCTCCTGCCGGTGCTAGCGAATTTGCCTTTGCATGCAGAAGGTAGAGGGCCGGGCGATTGCGCGGCATCCGTCAAATGACCAGTCCGGTGACCGGCAGGTCAGGATACCGCGTTACCGGCTGTCGAGAGGATGGATGCCAGGCCCGATCTGGAAGAGATTCCGGTCTTCGAGAAGACCCGCAGCAGATGATAACCAATGGTCCGGTGAGACAGATAAAGTCTGGCCCCGATCATCTTGTTCGAAAGCCCCTGAGCGGCGAGCTGGGCGATATGCAGCTCTTGCGGCGTGAGGTTTTCCCAAATCTGCTCTGACCGGCGCAGGCTTGCTTCGCCGGATGCTCTCAGTTCTTCTCGCGCGCGTGCTCCCCAAGGCAAGGCGCCGAGCGCGTCGAAGATATCGCGTGCCTCGCGAAGCGGAGCACGGGCACCGACGGACCTGCGCTGTCGGCGCAGCCACGCGCCGTAACCGAGCAGAATGCGGGCCCGCAAGAACGGCCAGTTCTTTGCCGCCGGTCCGAGGCCCTTCAGGAACGATTGCTCCGCGTCCTCGTTCGCCGCGAGCAGCGCTTTGGCGTAACACAGCATCGTTTCTAGCCATGGCACGGGTCCCGGGGCAGAGACGCGTTCGATCTCGCTGATAACGTCACGGGCAATCTGCGATTGATTGGAGTTAACAGCCGCTTCCACGAAATCAGCCAGCGCAAAAAACTGCAGGCCGGTGCTAAAGGCCGGATCGGCCGGCGTGAACATCCGCCGCAGATGCTCGAACGCCTCCGCATGCCGGCCGGCGCCGATGGCAGCGACGCCTCGCGCCAGTTGCAGCATCGCCAGGAGAAAGCTGGCGCCGATCGACAAGGCCAGGCGCTCCGCGTCAGTCGCATAGGCTTCGGATTGCTCCAGATTGCCCTGCATACCCGCGACCTTCGCCTTTACGACTGTCGCCGCCGCCGCCCACAACGGACTGCCGGTCTCTTCTGCAAAGCGAACCGATTCCTCAGCCTCTCTCATTGCGCCGACCCAGTCGCCGGTTTCCATTTCGGCCCATGCCTGGGCGAACAGGACGCGCGCGAGGTCGCTGATCCGCCCTTGTTTGCGAAGCTCCTCACTGGCCGCCGCCAGCAGGCTCCCGCCAAGATCGAACGCGCCGATTACATTGGCCGTGCTTCCCAGAATGCGGGCGACATAGGGATCGCCCGCCCCCTTGTGCGAAACCGATGCCAGTTTTGCGTAAACATTGCTTCCCTGCCGCAGCGGCTCGGCGTAGGCGGCGATTGCGATGTAGCGCGGATCGAGGTCCGGCAATCCCAGCCTGTCCGCAGCCGCAAGGATTCGCGCGCAGACATCGGCATCTGCGTTGCTCCACCAACAGCGTTGCGCAGCACGCCACAGAAGATTGATTGCCAGATCCTTTGCGCCCAAAACATGTGCCTGATCGGCGATATCCACCAGAAGCAGGATTTTTCCCAAGTCGCCGGCCAACGACGTCTGGCTCAATTCGCGGCACCAGGCAACGCGCACGGCACCGAGTTTATCCGACTCGTCAACCTCGGCCCCGCGCAAAAGCTGCTCAAGCAACTCAGGCTGGCCGATATCGGCTGCCAGCTCGGCAGCCTGCAGAAGACGCTCCCTTCGCGCGCCGGCCGTGCTGCTCAACTTCGCCGCGATTTGCAGCGTCTGGATCGCGGTAGAAACGGCTCGGCGCCGCTGGGCGCGCTCCGCCATCTGATCATATTCAGCGGCGAGTTCGTCGTCCGGGCCGATCGTCGCGGCGGCACGATGCCAAAGCTGCCGGTCCTGATCCTCGATGACAGCCGCGAGTGCCGCGTGAACACGCTGGCGGGTTGCATGGTCGGTGACCTGGTGGATCGCGGACCTGACAAGAGAGTGCTGGAACCGCACCTCGACGCCATCGAAGTCGATCAGTTTGGCGGAGACTGCGGGAGAGAGATCAGCAATATCGACGTCGCGCGCGAGCAGGACTCCACAGGCGTGCATGATTTCATGCAGCGAGATTCCGTCGTTCTCGGCGGCAATCTGCAGGAGCGTCCGGGTCACGTCAGGAAGCTCGGACAGTCGGCTCGAGAAGCTGCGCTCGAGCCTCTCGGTCAGCGGAAGCCAGGGGATATCGTGATCATTGTCGGCTCGAAACCCGCGCGGCAATTCCACCAGGGCCAACGGATTGCCTGCCGCTTCCCTCAAGAACCGGCTGCGCAGATCGTCGGAGAGGCCGGGTGCCTTGGCTTCCAGCAAGTCGGCGGCATCGGCGTGGTCAAGCGCAGAAATCACATGGTGTAACGCGCCGATGTCCCCGAATGACACATCGCAGCCCTCGCGCGCGGCCAGCAACAGGACTATGGAATCCGAACTCAATCTCCTCGACACGAAGGACAGCACCTCGCGCGTCGCCTGATCCAGCCATTGAGCGTCGTCAGCGACGAGCAGGAATCTCTCTTTGGTCGCGCCGCCGGTCAGGAGCGTGAGGGTCGCAAGCGCCACCAACCAGATGTCGGGCGAGGTGGCATCGTCTCTCATTCCAAACGCATTGAGCAACGCGGATCGTTGATGAGGGGCCAGAGATTTCGTTTGCTTCATTAGCGGGCGCAGGGCCTGCTCGAGACCGGCGAACGGCAGATGAACTTCCGCGAGCACGCCCGTCATCGTCAGAACTGTAATGTCTCGCTGCCGGGCCCGGCTTTTGGCTTCTTCAAGCAGTGCGGATTTTCCGATCCCCGGTGCTCCGCTGAACACCAGGGTCGATCCGCCGTCGTCGATCCTATCGAGCAACTGATCAATCAATGCGACTTCAGCAGCCCGTCCGCGCAAAGACAAAGGCTTCGATCCTGCAGCGTTGGTGAGCTGTTTTCTCTGTGAGAACGCCTTGTTTTTGGCCCGTTTCGCCATACGAATTCCTAGATCGTCCACCGGGTTGGAAGGGAGCGTCGCATGAGCAGCAATGAATGAAAAGACTTTGGCAACCGCAGCAAAGCTGCCGCTGACAATCGTTCATACATCTGAGACGATCCTTGCCGGATCGGGTAAAGTGCCGGACCGCGAAACCGGGGGAAATGAGCATGTCCAACAGATCAACGGCAGTCGCCGCAAACTCCTTGGCGCCGCGTGACCGGTTTCGCGGCGCAGGCGCACATGAGACGCGAGCAGGACACGAGAGCATCACACGAGATAACCCGACACGCCGTCCCACAGCAGCTTCATCGCCGTCACTGTCAGTAATCCATAGCAGGCCCGATAAATCTGCCGCTGATCCAGCGCACCATGTAGCCGCCATCCGACCCAGACGCCTGGTGGAATCGCAAACAGGCAGATTCCCATCAGGATCCAGACGTTTTCCGTCGGCTTCACGATCAGCAGCCACGGCACCGCCTTGATCGCGTTGCCGACAGTGAAGAACATGCTTGTGGTGCCTGCGTAGATGGCCTTGCTGAGGCCGAGCGGCAGCAGATACATCGCAAGCGGCGGTCCGCCAGAATGGGCCACCATGGTTGTGATTCCGGATGTAAAGCCGGCCGCGATCGCCTTTGGTGTCGACCGCGGCTGCGTTGTCACGTCCGCGCCCCGCAGTAGCCAGAGAGCGACGAAGGCCAGCGTAATGATGGCCATCATGATTGCGATGGCACGATGGTCGAGCACGCGAAACAGCAGATAGCCAAATCCGATCCCGATCACGAGCGCCGGCACGAGGACCACCAGATCCGGCTTCGACCAGGTCGAAGGCTTCCAGTAGCGCAGTGCATAGAGATCCATCGCGATAAAGAGCGGCGCGAGCAGGCCGCCGGCCGTGACCGGGTCCATGACCAGCGACAGCAGCGGGATGCCGATGATGGCGAAGCCGCCGCCGAATGCGCCGCGCATGAAGGCGATCAGGAAGACGCCGGCGAAGGCGACCAAGATCGTGACAACTGTCAGTTCCATGACATTGCTCCGTGGTAGCGATCGGACGGTGCCTCGGCTCTCTTGCTTGCGAGGCAAAGCAAATCCCTCGGCGAAACGCTCAGGAAGCGTGCCGCTGCGGCCTTTGCGGATCAGGACAATCGAATTGATGGAGATACAATGTTCTGATATATGTATCGGTGCAATATTAAAATTGATCTCGGTGCAATAATGTCGAAGTCGGAATATCTGAAGCTGGCTGATGCGATCGCAGCCGAAATTGCCGAGGGCGTCCTCAAGCCGGGCGACCGTCTCCCCCCCCAGCGCAACTTTGCCTATGAGCGCAAGATCGCCGTATCGACCGCGAGCCGCGTTTACACCGAACTGTTGCGCCGTGGTCTTGTGGTGGGCGAGGTGGGCAGGGGCACCTTCATCTCGGCCAGGCGCGGCGCATCCACCCAGAACGAGCCGCGCGGCATCCGGATCGATCTCGAGTTCAATTATCCGCTGCTTCCCGGCCAGACGGCGATGATCGCGAAAAGCCTGGACGGGCTGGAAAAGCCCGTGGCGCTCGACGCGGCTTTGGGACAAGGCACCAGCAGCGGATCACCGGCGATCCGGCGCATCGCCGCTGCCCATCTGGCGCAAGGCGGATGGTCGCCCTCGCCCGATCAACTCGTCTTCACCGGCAACGGGCGGCAAAGCATTGCCGCTGCACTTGCCGCGATTGTGCCCACCGGCAGCCGCTGCGGCGTCGAGGCGCTGACCTATCCCTTCATCAAGGGCATTGCCGCACGGCTCGGCATTTCTCTGGTGCCGCTGGCGATGGATGAAAGCGGTGTGCGTCCGGACGCGGTGCAGAAGGCGCACCGCGAAAACAATCTCTCCGCCATTTACGTTCAGCCGGCGGTTCAGAATCCGCTAGGCATCACAATGCCGCAAGCCCGCCGCGCGGAGCTTTTGCGCGTTGTGCAGAAGCTCAATCTTCCGGTGATCGAGGACAATGTATATGGCTTTCTCGACAGACAGCCGCCGCTCGCGGTGCTGGCGCCTGAAACCTGCATTGTCATCGACAGTCTGTCCAAGAAAGTCGCGCCGGGCCTGACCCTGGGCTTCATCGTTTCGCCGCCACGGCTGCGCGAAAGCATCATGGCTTCGGTGCGTTCAGGCGGGTGGATCGCCTCGGGTTTTGCGTTTGCCGCCGCGCAGCGGCTGATGGGCGATGGCACCGTCGCCGAACTGATAAGGCTGAAACGTCTCGATGCGCGCGCACGCCAGAAGCTGGCGGCCGATCGTCTTTCAGATTTTGAAATCCAGACGAATGAGAATTGCTATCACCTCTGGCTGACGCTGCCTTCGCACTGGCGCTCGCAAACACTGGTCACCGCCGCAGCAAGGCGCGACATCGCGCTGACGCCATCGACGACTTTCGCAGCGACGCCTGGCCATGCGCCCAACGCGGTCAGGCTCGCGCTGGCGTCTCCGACAATGGATCAACTCGATGCAGGGCTTGGCACATTGGCGTCGATGCTGAACGCCGGCGAGAGCGATTTCGACTCGACCGAATGATCGTTGTCTCACGCAATACTTGCGCGCCGAGTTGTTTGGAAATTGAGATGCCGATAACGGTCATTGTCATTGCTTGCTCAGGTGCCGGGTTCGTTTGCACAAATTGCTCACTACGTCGCCCCGCACTTGGCAGAAGCAACAGACCGGATATTTTAGCTCTCGCCAGTCCCCAACTGGCGTCCCTCCCTAGACTTGGCCCGCTCAGCTCCCAGCTGGGCGGGTTCTTTATTTGAAGCGAGCTATTGAAAACGCCGGCAGGAGAGCAACTGCCGGCGTCCATCACGTCACTGTAGCTGGCGGCGACTTAAATTCGCCGCGCTTCGCTTCGCGGCCTCGCGACCCATAGATCAAATTCTCAGCGCCACAGATTTGTCTTGGCGAGGTCGATGACTTCGTCGGCGCGGCCGCTGATGATCGCCTTGGCCATGTAAAGCGAGAACCCTTTTGCCATTTCGATCGTAATGGAGGGCGGCATGGCGAGTTCAGTTCGGCTGACCACGGCGTCGATCAGAACAGGCCCATCATATGCAAGCGCTTCGGCGATACCCTGTTCGACCTCCGATGGATCTTCGAGGCGAATGCCGCGTATGCCGACCGCTTCAGCCATGACGGCGAAATTCGGATTCTTGAAATCGGTTCCGAAATTCAGGAAGCCGGTCGACTTCTGCTCCAGTTCAATAAAGCCGAGCGCGCTGTTGTTGAAGACTACAACCTTCACCGGCAATCCGAGCTGCGCGAGGGTCAGGAAATCACCCATCAGCATAGAGAAGCCGCCGTCGCCGGACAGCGAGATCACCTGTCGGCCGGAAAATGCAGCTTGCGCGCCGATGGCCTGCGCCATGGCGTTGGCCATCGAGCCATGCCAGAACGAGCCGAGCAGCCGTCGCTTGCCATTCATTGTCAGATAGCGAGCCGCCCATACGGTCGGCAGGCCGACATCGCAAGTGAAAATTGCATCTTCCGTTGCATGGTCGCTGATGGCCTTTGCAATCTGCTGCGGATGGATCGGTCGTCTTCCCGATTTCACGTCGGCCAGTTCATCAAGCTGCCGACGCGACTTGGCGTAGTGCTTTTGAGCCTGTTTGAGATGGTGTTGGTCCGATTTCTGGTCGAGACGCGGCAGCAAGGCTTGCAGGGTCGTGCGAATGTCGCCCGCCACAGGAAGGTCGACCGCCGCGCGGCGGCCGAGATTCTCGGGGCGAATGTCAACCTGCGCGATCTGAACGTTGTTTCCTTCCGGATAGAACTGCCGGTATGGAAAGTCCGTGCCGAGCATGAGAAGGACGTCGCAGTCGCGGATGGCATAGTAGCCCGACGAAAAGCCGATCAGGCCGGTCATGCCGACATCGTATGGATTATCCCATTCGATATGCTCCTTTCCGCGCAGGGCATGGACGACAGGCGTCTGCAGCCTTTCGGCAACCGCCAGCAATTCGTCATGTGCCCCGGCGCAACCGGAGCCGCCGAGAATTGTCACCCGCGCGCCGTCATTCAGCATGGTTGCCAGACGATCGAGATCGGCGGCCGGCGGCACCGTCAACGGCTGCGGCGGGAGAAGGGCTGCGGCCTTGGACAGCGGCACGTCGGTGGCGGGCTGCAGCGCGACGTCGCCCGGAATCACCACAACCGAAACGCCGCGCTTGCCGACCGCCTCGCGGATCGCGACTTCGAGCGTGCGCGGCATCTGATTGGCGCCGGAGACCAGCTCGCAATAATGGCTGCATTCCTTGAACAGGGACTCGGGATGGGTCTCCTGAAAATAGGATGCACCGATCTCCGCGGACGGAATGTGCGCGGCGATCGCCAGCACTGGCACGCGTGAGCGATGGCAATCGAACAGGCCGTTGATGAGATGGAGATTGCCCGGTCCGCAGCTTCCGGCGCAGACAGCGATTTCTCCGGTCAGATGGGCCTCCGCGCCGGCGGCGAAGGCCGCGACCTCTTCATGCCGGACGTGAATCCACTCGATCTTTCCCTGGCGGCGAATCGAATCGGTGAGGCCGTTCAGGCTGTCGCCGACAATGCCGTAGATGCGCTTGACCCCGGCTGCGGCAAGCGTTTCGGCGAACTGATCTGCAACTGTGCGTGTCATGGCTGAATTCCTTTACCTCTCTGATGCGATGCGGCTGTACACATGTCCTGTGTGCAGGACGAAATGAACTGTTTGACGTTCCGTTGGGTTAGCGCTCCTGGAAGGTGCTCATGACCTGATCCAGCCGCACGGGGACGATCCGGCTGTGACCCGAATGAGGTTCGCATCCTTCGTCGCGAACCTTGACGGGCTTGAAGCCGCCGGTGTTCGATCCGAGTACTTCCACTGTCGCTGTCGCTCCGGAAACAAGTTCGCTGCGCGCGGCGTCGTCGAGCGCGATCCGAACCGGAACTCGTTGCGCCAGCCGCACCCAGTTGAATGTCGGATTGACATTGGCAAGGAGGCTGCTTCCCGCACTCCGATCCCGATCCTCGATACCCGCCGCAACGCTTTCCACGCTTCCGCGCAGCGTATGGTCACTGCCCATCAGCCGCACATTGGCAGCGTCGCCTGCACGGATACGCGCCAGCTTGGTTTCCTCAAAATAGCCCTCGACGCGAAGCGTGTCCGAATCGAGCAGCGCCATCACGCCTTTTCCGGAAGCGAGATAGGTCCCCGGTCTCAACTCCATGTTGGTGACGACGCCATTGACGGAGGCCCGCACCTCGCTGCGCTCAAGGTTCAGCTTGGCAAGGCTGAGGTCCGCGACGGCCTGGTCGTAGGCTGCCTTCGCAGAACCTTGGGTGGCAACGACCTGATCCAGCTTCTGCTTGGTGACGGCGACGTCGGGAGTGAGGGCGCTGTAGCGCTTCAGGTCGGCATTGGCCTGTTCGAGCATTGCGCGCCTGCCTTCCAGCACGGCTACCGTCTGGGCCTGCGCAATGGCATAGCGCGCCCGATCTATCCGGAAGAGTACATCGCCCCGCCGGACCTTTTGGTTGTCCTTGACAAGGACGTCAGTGACGAAGCCCGAGACATCGGGAGCGATGGGCACGACATCGGCGCGAACGTGACCGTCGCGGGTCCAGGGCGCGTCGAAATAGTAGTCCCACAGTTTGTAGCCGGACCAGAGCGCGAGAGCCATCATCGCCCCGGTCAGAGTGAAGCGGCGCAGCAGATGCATAAAGATGCTCATGACAGAAACTCCTTGGAAACGAACACAAGGCCGGTGACCATGCAGACATAGAGTGCGAAATCGAACAGCGCCGGATGCCAGACCGCTCTGTAGACTCCGGCGCGCATCAGCAACTTGCTGGCGATGCGTGTGAGCACGCCTGCAACGACACCCCAGAACAGCAGGCTGGGAATGACGACGCCGAAGAGATCAAGTTCGTATTTCATGCGATCAATCTCATCTCTTGAGGTTCATGCGGCTCATACTCCGGCGTTTTGGGAAATAGTCCGAAACGCATGCCTGTGAGAGCGATGAGCGCTTCATTGCGCGCCGGACTCGCGACTTCCTGCAACGTGATCGCAATCGCGTCATCGAGCGGACCAACCAGTTCACTCGAAAGCCGCCCGGCTGTTTGAGTTCGGAAAGCCGATCCGAGGCGATCGAGGAGGGCATCGATCATCCGCCTTGCGTGATATGACAGTTCGGGATTCGCTCGCCCCAGATCAATGATGTTCAAGGCGGTGCGAAGCTGACGAAGATGGGCGGCGTTGCTCCTTGCCTCGGCAGGAACCACTGTGATCCGCGCGGCCAGCAGGGTCAGGCGGTGCTGCATAAGGCTGGCGATGGCCACGCTTTGCTGCCACGTCCGGCCCTCGGTGACCGTGGCCAGCGTCTTCCAGTTGCTGGAGAGCAGGCGTTCCGCCACCCACTCCGAAACGGACAGACGGACAATTCCGCTGACAATGGCGGTGAGTACGACGCCAAAAAAGAGCGATACGCTGCCGTTGGCAAAGGACGCGAAATCGCCGGTGTAAGATGAATTCAGCGCCAGTTGTACCGAGGTGAAGATGGCAAGAAAGGTGCCGGCGCGTGCAGTGGCCGGGCGTGCCGACATCCAGCCGAATAGCACGAATGCCGGCATCAGCGCGGCGATCAGCATCTCGAGAGTTGTGACCCGCGGCAATATGCCGAACATGTAGATTCCGTTGACCGCAATGACCAGCAGGATGATCTTGTAGAAGTTGCGGTATGTCGGAAGCGGATCGTCCACGCCGGCAAACAGGCTGCCGACGACGGCCGCGAATATCGCGGCTGATTCGCCGTCGACCCACCCCGTGGCGATCCAGAACGTGCAACAGGCGAGGATCGAAAACGCGACCGTGGCCGCGCTCCACAGCGCAAGCCGGTAGTCGCGGTGCTGGATGGAAGCGGTCCATGTGTCGGGAATGAAGGCGAGCGGCAGGAAGTCCGTATCGCCGCCGTCGGCAATCGCGTTGCGCAGGAGCCGGCAATCCACCGTGATGTCAATGAGATTCCGCAGCCGCAAAGCATATGCGGCGGTCATGGCGTTGACCCAGGTGGCGTCCGCATCGAGTTGCGAAAGCTCCTCGCCAAGCGAGCTGCACAATTGCGTTGCTTCCTGATCTGCCTGACCGCTCTTGGCGAGCCAGTTCGCGACTCTCGCGCTGAGCGCAGCCATGCGCGCGCAGGCTTCCGCATGTGAGGCGATTCCTGTCTGGCGATCCTCGATGGCCGCCAGCAGAGGAAGAAGCCACAGCATATGTTGCTGAAGCCGTTGCAAGCCGCGCGCGATGTTTGCGGATGTGGAAACCTCGTAGCCGAGGTGCCGGCTGAGCTGGTCGATTTCCGAGGCGGCTGCCGCGAGCTGCATCCGCTGGCTGTCGCGCTCCTGATTGTTGTCGCGGCGAGTCAGCGTATCGATGGCGAGACGACGTGCGCCGTCGAGCCACGCGTCCGCCTGCGCTGCAATCGTGGCGGCGACGGTTCGCGGCAGCACAAGGATCGAGAAAACGCTGGCGCAGGCGATGCCAAGCAGGATTTCCTGCACGCGGGCGGACACGATATCGAATGTCAGTTGCGGTGTGGAAAGGATCGGAAATCCAAGGAGCGCGACCGTGTAGCCCGCCAGCATGAAGACGTAGCTGCGCGGCGTTCCGTCGATCAGCGACAGGTAGAGGAATACGCCGACCCAGAGCGCGATAGCTACGCTGAGCAGTTCGGGGGCATTGACGAGGTTCGGAATCAGCAGGATCGTCCCCGCAGCTCCGATCAGTGTTCCAAGCATGCGATAGACGGCCTTGGACCACGTCGCTCCGATGAGCTGGCTTGATGTGATGTAGACGGAAGCCATCGCCCAATAGGGACGCGGCATTTCCAGCAGAAGCGCGAGGGAGAATGCCAGCATTGCAGCCGCAAATGTCCTCAGCGCGAAAGCGAGCGCTGCATGTCGGGCGCAGAATGCCGAAATCCGGTTCATGATGGAACATGTGTGAAATGGCGGCGCGGCATTCGCTCGCGCCGCCGGTTGAACTACGAAGCGTTTCGGAGCGAACGGAACGACGTGCGCATTTCGGCGACGAAGAGTTCGGGTTGTTCCCACGCGGCGAAGTGGCCGCCCTTGCTCATCCTGTTGTAGTGAATGAGCCTGGAATAGGCGTCCTTGGCCCAGCTATGGGGCGCGGTGTAAATCTCGTCCGGGAATGCGCTGACTGCGACGGGAATCTTGACGCCTCTGATATCGAAGAAGCCGGCGGTCGAGACCTGATGCGTGTCCCAGTAGAGGCGGGCTGATGAGACAGCGGTGTTGGTGAGCCAGTAGAGGGTGATGTTGTCGAGAATATCGTCGCGCGAGAGTCCTTCCTTCTGTCCGTTGAAGACGCGGGTAATCATCTCCTCGCTGCGGGCGTCATGATCGAGCATCCAGGCTGCGAGCCCGACAGGCGAATCGGCCAGCCCGTAGAGGGTCTGCGGACGATTCGACATCTCGATGGCGTAACCCAACCCCTTCTTGTAGAAGACGTCGAGTTGATCCCATGCCTGTTTCTCCTCGCCGGTAAGACCAGCAGGCGGCGCCTGGTTGAACGACAGGGCTCTCGAAACCTCGGGCGGAACTGTCGCCGGCATGTTGGTGTGAATGCCGATCAGCCCTACCGGCTCCTGCAATGCCATCGTTTCCGAGACGGCATTACCCCAATCCCCACCCTGCGCCACGAACTGCTTGTAGCCGAGCCGCCGCATCAGGGCCGTCCATGCACGCGCAATGCGAACAGGAGTCCATCCGGGCTCCGTCGGTTTGCCGGAAAATCCGTGTCCGGGAAGCGAGGGGATGACGAGGTCGAACGCATCCGCCGCGGTCCCGCCATGGGCCGTCGGGTTGGTCAGCGGTTCGATAATCTTCATCTGTTCGATGATCGAGCCCGGCCAGCCATGAGTGACGATCATGGGCAGCGCATTCGAATGCTTCGAGCGAACGTGGATGAAGTGAATATCGAGTCCGTCGATCTCAGTGATGAACTGCGGCAGGCTGTTGAGCCGTGCCTCGACCTTCCTCCAGTCATGGTGGGCGTACCAGTACTGTGCGAGCTGTTGAACAGTCTTGAGCTGCACGCCTTGGGAATCGTCAGCGACCGTCTCCCTGTCGGGCCAGCGTGTCGCTGCGATGCGCCGCCGAAGATCGGCTATCTGCTCTTCGGGAATGTCAATGCGGAACGGGCGAACGGCTTCATGGATTTCGGCCGCGACGGCAGGGGTCTCTGAGGAAAGCAGGCTTGAGGTGCTGAGGGATGCGATGCCGATTGCAGCGGTCCCTAAAAGCCGGCGGCGATCGTGATTGATGACTTCATTGTTCGAGTTCGTAGTCATGGATATCTCCTGGTCCAGAACTGGCTGTGAGCAAAACTGGCGAACGAGCGAGAGGAGGCTGCATGTACGCAGATCGATCCCGCCCTGTGGCGTTCCGGCGCGGCATCGCCAGGGACGCCGCAAGGTTCGTCATGCGTGCTGCGAAGGCGAGCAAGCTGGCGACATCCCTCATTTGGATGGCGACCAAGACTGCGTTGATCGAACAGATCAGGTCGCTATGCATGCAGCGCGCGAATATGCGAATTCGGCCAGCGTGCTCGTGTTGGGATCGGAAGAACGACACGACTATCTCCTGGCGTGATTGGCCGGCGATCGAATGGTTCGGTCGTTCGTATATGTGAGGTCTTTTCTGCCGCGGCTTTGCACGAATTGCCGGGCTGTTGTCACCAATTGCTGTCGAAGATCGTCGTGAAGTCCGGCGGGAAATCGTGATGCGCTCTCGAACCTGGCTTTTGCGTCTGCTCCATCCGCGGATTCATGCGGCAAGGAATGACAAAGCGACAGCATGCCGTGCAAAGGCGTTGATCGCTCACCGGCCTATCATCTCCTGACGGAATAGCTGCTGCTGTTGCGGCCCCACGATTGAACACAGGAGAATGTCATGAACCCCATGTCACGCCGCCATGTCCTTGCTGCCAGCGCCGGAGGTCTTCTGACGGCGTCTACACTGACGAACGCACAAGCCGCGTCATCCCAGTTCAAGCCGGGTGACGGGGGCATCGCACGGCAAGCGGTCGAACTGCCGCCGGGCGACAAAGTCACCTATCACGATCCGAAGGATGTGGCCGCGCTTCCCGATTTCCGCTTCTCACTCGATGGCAACATTCCGAAGGTGACCTCGGGCGGCTGGGCGAAAGAAGCCACCGTCCACCAGTTCCCTATCAGCAAGGGGATCGCGGGCGTCCACATGTTCCTCGATCCCGGTGCGTCTCGCGAACTGCACTGGCATGCGATCGCAGCAGAATGAGCCTTCGTGATCGACGGCCGCTGCCAGACGGTGGTTCTCGACCCGTCGGGGGCAAGCGAGATCAACAACTATGGACCGGGTGACCTCTGGTACTTCCCGAAGGGACATGGTCATTCGATCCAGACGATTGGCGACAAGCCCTGGCCCAAGGAGTCGACGCACAAATGGATCGATCTTTCCCTTGTGGGACAGAGGCCACGGCCAAAGTACGTCTCAACTGCTACGCGGCCTTCTCTACCTCTATGGTTACGTGCGACAGTTCGTGAATATGAACCAGCTTATCGCGATAGGCGGACGGCTCCTTCGGAACTGCCGAGCGAATCGACACGATGGCTGCATGATGGCCCGGGCCAAGCTGCCAGACATGTAGGTCGGCAATCTGGTCGCCATTGACCTCAATTGCCTCACGGATTTCTACCGGCAATTCCTCGTCGGCGGGCAGATAGTCGAGTAAAACTCCGCCCGCGTCGCGAATGAGGCCCCATGACCACCGCGCTATGACAAGCCCTCCGACAATTCCCATCGCCGGGTCCATCCAGTTCCAGCCATAGAGAGCGCCGAGCACAAGCGCGGCAATCGCCAGAACCGAAGTCAGGGCATCCGCCAGAACATGCAGATACGCCGCGCGCAAATTGTTGTCGCTCGCTGGTGCATGGGCGTGATGGTCATGATCGTGATCATGGCCGTGCCCATGATGATGGTGATGGTGCGCGTGGTCGTCGCGCAGTAACCACGCGCAAAGCAGATTTACACCGAGACCGATTACAGCAACCGTGATCGCTTGAGGAAAGTCAATCGCGACGGGGCTGTAAAGGCGCAACAGACTTTCCCAGCCGATTAGCAAAGCAATAAGTGCCAGCACGACGGCACTTGCAAAGCCGGCGAGGTCGCCAAGCTTTCCGGTGCCGAACGTAAAGCGCGGGTTTCGCGCGTTCTTGCGGGCGTAGAAATAAGCAAGTGCGGCGATCAGCATAGCGGCCGCGTGGGTGGACATGTGCCAGCCATCCGCGACAAGGGCCATGGAACCGTAAATCGAGCCTGCCGTAATCTCGACCACCATCATCGTTGCCGTGATGGCAATTATCAGCCAAGTGCGACGCTCGTTTCGCTCGTGGTTATCGCCAAGGAAAACGTGGTCGTGGGGGCTGGAAAGTCTGGCCTGCAGATCAGTCATCTTAAATACGTCCTCACGACTTCAATCAGTTCGGCCGCGCCTTGGGCGCGAGCAGCGTTGCCGTCCTTGTCAGGGTTGGAAACATGCTCTCGGATATGGTCCTCGATCAGTTCGGCTGTGAGACCGGTCACCGCGCCGCGCACCGAGGCTACGAGGTTCAGCACCTCGCCGCAGGGAGCTTCAGCCTCCAGGGAGCGCTCAATGGCTTCGATCTGGCCCTTTAAGCGCCGAACGCGCGCCAGCAGCTTGGCCTGATTTTTTGAGGTATGAGCCATAGTATAGGGGGATACCCTATTTTGCGGATTTGTGCAACGATCGGATGTCCAAGGAGATTGCATGCAATCTGAACCCACGACCGCACCCCTCCGCCGCGTTGTCCTGATTGTCGCCCTGCTCAACCTTGCCTATTTCGGCGTGGAGTTTGCGGTCGCGCTGTCGATCGGCTCGGTTTCGCTTTTTGCTGACAGCGTCGATTTTCTTGAAGATACTTCGGTTAATCTGCTGATCTTTTTTGCCCTTTCCTGGACGGCTGTGACCCGCGCCCGTGTCGGCATGGCTATGGCCGGAATCCTTCTGGTCCCGAGCCTCGCGCTGCTCTGGGCGCTTTTGCGTAAATTTACATATCCGGTCCCGCCCGAACCGTTCGCGCTTTCGCTCACCGGCGTTGGCGCATTGTCCGTCAATCTGTTCTGCGCCTTCCTGCTGGCGCGGTTCCGCTCTCACAGCGGAAGCTTGACGCGGGCGGCCTTCCTCTCCGCTCGTAATGACGCGGTTGCCAATGTTGCCATCATCGGGGCGGGCTTGGTCACAGCCTATCTTTGGCAAACGGTCTGGCCTGACGTGATCGTCGGCGTTGCGATTGCGGCCATGAACATTGATGCGGCCCGCGAGGTATGGGAAGCGGCGCGCGAAGAGCACAAAGCTGTTGCTTGAGCCCGAGGTTGGCCGAACATCGAGAGTATGTAGCTGAAGCAGCGACACGTGGGTCTGCTGCGAAGCACCTCTGCAAGTATCCATCCTGCCTCGACAAGTTTTTCGGCGGCTTGACGTATCAGCCGCCTAGCGATGCGTGCTGGATCGCCAGCAGCACGACAATGATGACCGCCAGTATCGCCGACAGGTCAGCATACCCATCTCGTGGGCATGGCTGTTACTGCTTCGCTGCAGTTCTCAGCCAGTCCCGAAACAGGTTGAGTTTCGGAGTCGCCGGCCTGTCTTGCGGCGTCACGAAGTAGTAGCCCGCCGACGGCATGGAGACATTGAAGGGCACCACCAGGCGTCCATTCGCAACGTCGTCCGCGACATAGGCGGTGTGACCCATGGCAACGCCGAGACCGTCGATGGCGGCCTGAATGGTCATGAAGGCCAGATCGAATGTCAGCCCGCGGTTTTGCGACAGGTGCGCGGGCAGGCCAGCTGCGGTGAGCCAAAGGCGCCAGTCGTCGATGGTGCTGGACGTATGCAGCAGCGTGGCATGCTCCAAGTCTTCCGGCCGCCGCAGCGCGCGTTCGCCAGTCAGGAGTTTTGGGCTGCAAACCGGAAACAGATGTTCGGCCATCAACCACTCGGCGTCCAGCCCCGGCCATCGTCCCTGTCCGTACCGGATCGCCGCGTCGACATTGCTGGTGCGGAAATCCACCAGTTCGGTCGAGGTGGTGATGCGAACGTCGATCTCCGGATGCTGTTCCTGAAAGGACGACAATCTGGGCAGCAGCCATTTCACCGCGAGCGATGTCAGGGTGCTGATCGTCAGCACGCGATCGTCGCCCTTACGCAGCAGGCGGTCGGTGGCGGTGCGCAAATCCTGAAACGCGGCACGGATGCCCGGCAGATACTCGGCGGCCTGCGGCGTCAGCGCCAGCGCGCGGCTTTGCCGGATGAACAGCCGGATGCCGAGTTCTTCCTCCAGCCGCCGGATCTGGTGGCTGATGGCGGTCTGGGTGACGTTCAGCTCCTGCGCGGCCTGGGTAAAGCTGAGGTGCCGTGCGGCGGCCTCGAAAGCGCGCAAACCGTTCAGGGAAGGAAGTCTGGCGGTCATCGGCGCCTCTAACGCATGAGATTATCTCATATTACAGGGGACAAGCTATCGTTTGTCAATGGGGGGTCGCGCGCCGATATTCGCACCATCAGATTTATTTCAGGAGGCTACGATGTCTGCTTACACCACTAATTTGATGACAAATCATCATCACTCAACGATGCACCCGGTCGCCGCTGCGATCTCCGACCTGTTCCACACCTGGGCCGAGCGCTCCAAGCGCCGGGCAGAACTGGCCCGCCTCAGCGACAGGGACTTTCACGACGTCGGCGCGAGCTGGAGCGACTTCGCCTACGAAGCCAGCAAGCCCTTCTGGCGCGAGTAAGCGCCTGACGCGAGTCTGATCCGCCCTTGTCCTCCTCCCCGGATCAGACTCGCTTTTTCCTCTCATATGAAGCCGATGGAGCGCGTCATGCAGGCCGAACCTGATCATCGCTTTGTCCTGAGCAACCTCGGCCGTTACACCGATGTTGTCCGGCTGAAAGACGGCAAGCCGCTGACGGTTCGCTTTATCGAGCCAAAAGATGCTGACGGGCTGCTGTTCTACTTCCGCTCGCTGTCGCGCCAGTCGCGTTACAATCGCCTGATGGGCGCCGCGAGCGAGTTGCCGCCATCGGAACTCGACAAGGCGCTTCATATCGGCGAGGCCAGCCGTTTTGCGGTCATCGCGGAAATGAAAGTCGACGGCGTCGAGACCATTGTCGGCGAGTCCCGCTACAGCTACGACCCGGAAACGCAGAAAACTGAATTCGGACTCTCGATCGGTGACGCCTGGCAGGGCCAGGGCATCGGCTCCGCCATCCTGTCGAATCTCGAATGCCGTGCGGCGGCGCTCGGTGCATCGCGTCTGTTCGGCGAAACCTTCCGCAACAACGAGCAGATGATCGGGCTCGCGCGCAAGGCCGGTTACTCTTTCATGGCAGCGCCCAGCGACTGGCGGCAGGTGCGGTTCGAGAAGCCGTTGCATCGCGCCGCCGAGATACCTTGTGCGAGCTGGAAGCAGGCCGCGATGGCGGGCTGGCTGCCGAACGAAGCGCTGCTGGCTGTGCACTGATGTCCTGATGTTATGGCCCCGGCGGGCTTCGCGCGCCGTCGGCTTGTATGCCCTCCGCCGGATCGAATAGTGTTCAAAAGGCGCCGGTTCCGGCGTTCGATCCGGGAGTATCTGATGGCGCAATCCGTAAAAACCGATGTCTGGCTGGCCGCGGGCCTGCGTACGCCGTTCGCGAAAGTCGACGGCCCGCTGAGCGGCGTGGACGCCATCGCGCTGTCGGTCCCGGTGGTCAAGCACATGGTCGAGCGGCTGGGCGGCGGCAAGCCGGATTTCGCGGTGTGGGGCAACGTGGTGCCCAACCTGACCTGGAGCAACATCGCGCGCGAGATCCTGATGGATGCCGGGGTCGATCCGACGGTGCCGGCCTATTCCACCGTGATGGCATGCTCGACCAGCATGATGGGCGTCTTCGAAGCCGCCGGCATGATCGACGGCGAGGTGCGCAATCTTGCACTGGTCGGCGGCGTCGACAGCCTCAGCCAGGTTCAGCTCGGTCTCGGCATGTCGCTGTCGAACTGGGTGCGCCAGTTCCAGACCGCGCGATCGCTGGGACAAAAACTCACCCACGCCATCGATCTCAAGCTCAGCGACGTGCGTCTTTACATCCCGGCGGTCAGCAATCGCACCACCGGCATGAGCATGGGCGAGCACACCGAAATCACCGCCAAGGTCTGGAACATCTCGCGCGAGGCGCAGGACCAGATCGCCCTGGAGAGCCATCAGCGCGCAGTCGCCGCATGGGATCGCGGGTTCTTCGATGGCCTCGTCATTCCGTTCGACGGCGTGAAGCGCGACACCATTCCGCGCAAGGACACTTCTCTCGAGAAGCTGGCGCGGCTGTCGCCCTCATTCGATCGCACCAGCGGCAAGGGCACGCTGACTGCGGGCAACTCGTCGCCGCTCACCGACGGCGCATCGAGCATCTGGGTGGCTTCGCAAAAGGGATTGGAGAAGCTTCCCTCCAACACACCGCGGGTGAAACTGATCGACTGGGAAATTGCATCGGTGGATTTTCGCACCGAAGGCCTCTTGATGGCGCCGCCCTATGCCATCCCGCGGTTGCTTGCGCGGCATTCGCTGACCTATGCCGACATTCAGCTCTGGGAAATCCACGAAGCGTTCGCGGCGCAGGTGCTTGCGCATATCAAGGCGCTGGAGAGCCCGGAGTTCATCCGCGACAAGGCCGGCGTCAAAGCCGAGTTCGGCAAATTTCCGCGCGAGCGCATGAATCCGAACGGTGGCTCGACCGCACTCGGCCATCCGTTTGGCGCGACCGGCGCGCGCATCCTCAGTCAGGCCGTCAAAGAGCTGGCGGCGATGCCGAAGGGCAGCCGCGCCATCGTCAGCATCTGCGCCGACGGCGGGCAGGGCACCGTGGCGCTGCTGGAGGCGGCCTGACGTTCAGGGCTTCCAAGCCATGCCGTAGACTTTGCGTCCCGACACCGGATTGACGTCGTCATGGGTGTGGACAAAGCCGTTGCGCTCGTAAAAGCGGATGGCGCGGGTGTTGTCGGTATTGACCAGCAGCGTGATGCCACCCGGCGACATCGCCTTGGCCTTGTCCATCAGCACGTTGCCGAGATCCGATCCCCATGCTTCGGGCGCGACCACGAGCTGGTCGAGATAACCCGATGCATCGATGGTGACGAAGCCGGTCATCGCGCCGTTCTGTTCGGCGACGACGATTTGCGCGACCGGCACCAGTTCATTGCGCCAGCGCGCGCGCCAGCCTTCCAGCCGCTGCGCGAAATCGATCGATGGATAGGCCAGGCTCCAGGTGCGAAGCCACAGGCTGATCGCCGCGTCCTCGTCCTCGGCGACGTAGGGCCGCAGCGTGAACGATGCACTCATGATCGCAGCAAGCGGATCATCGCTCGGTCAGCTTCAGTTCGATGCGGCGGTTGCGCTTGTAGGCTTCCTCGGTCTTCTCCGGATCGAGCGGCTGGAATTCCGCAAATCCTGCCGCGACCAGACGCTGGGCCGGCACGCCGAGCGAAACCAGATACTGCACCACCGAGATGGCGCGCGCCGATGACAACTCCCAGTTCGATTTGAACTGCGGGCTGTTGATCGGCCGAACATCGGTATGACCATCGACGCGCAGCACCCAGGCGATCTCCGCCGGAATCTGCTTGTCGAGATCGATCAGCGCGGTGGCGAGCTTGTCGAGTTCAGCGCGGCCTTCCGGCAGCAGCAGCGCCTGCCCGGTGTCGAAGAACACTTCGGACTGGAACACGAAACGGTCGCCGACAATGCGCACATCCGGGCGGTTGCCGAGAATGGCGCGCAGCCGCCCGAAGAATTCGGAGCGATAGCGCGACAGTTCCTGCACGCGCTGGGCCAGCGCCACGTTCAGCCGCTGGCCGAGATCGGCGATCTTGGTCTGGGATTCCTTGTCGCGTTTTTCCGATGCGTCGAGCGCTTCCTCCAGCGCCGCCAACTGGCGGCGGAGCGCACTGATTTGCTGGTTCAGCACCTCGATCTGCGCCAGTGCCCGCGCGGAGACCTGCTTCTCGGAGTCGAGCGCCTTGCCGAGTTCGTTGGCGCGGCCCTGCGCGCTCGCGCCCGCCCCGGCGAGACCGTCATACAGCCCTTTGACCCGGTCGCGCTCGGCCTCGGCGGATGCAAGCCCCGCGCGCATCTGCGAAAGCTGATCGTCGAGGTTCAGCTTGCCGAGCTTTTCCAGCGAGAGGAGCTCGTTGAGCTGGGCGATCTGGGCGTTCAGCCGCTCAAGCGCCTTGTCCTTGCCGGTGACCTCCTGCGACAGGAAGAACTGCACCACAAGGAACACCGACAGCAAAAACACGATGGCCAGAACCAGCGTCGACAGCGCGTCGACGAAGCCCGGCCAGTAATTGAAACCGCTGTCGCTGCGGCGTGAACGCGAAAGCGCCATAGGCTGTCTCCGTTCAGTTGGTCTCGGGCTGCCGCGCGAGACGTTCCAGCAGCGCCTTGATTTCCTTGTTCTGCTCGCCCTGGCCGTCGGCCCATTCGCGGATCAGTTGCTGCTCGGTGCGCATATGATGCACGAGGCCCTGGATCGCTTCGGCGAGATTGGCCATCGCGGTGGTGGCGGTGCGGTTCGATCCCATTTCCTCGACAGCCAATCGCAGCCGGTCGAGCGCCGGATTGAGATCGCCGTTCACCGCGTGGCCGTCGGCGGAATATTCCTGCACGGTCTCCGCCATCCAGTCTTCGAGGTCGGTGTAGAAGCGGTTCTGCGCCTGGCTCGATTGCAGATCGAGAAAGCCGAGGATCAGCGAGCCGGCGAGACCGAACAGCGACGATGAGAACGAGATGCCCATGCCGCCGAGCGGGGCGGCGAGGCCTTCCTTCAGCGTGTCGAACACCGAGCCGGCATCGCCGCCGACCTTCAGCCCCTCGATCACCTTGCCGACCGACCCGACGGTCTCGATCAGGCCCCAGAATGTGCCGAGCAGGCCGAGAAAGACCAGAAGTCCCGTCATGTAACGCGACAGGTCGCGCGCTTCATCGAGACGGGTCGCAATCGAATCCAGCATATGGCGCATGGTCTGCTGCGAGATGCTCATGCGTCCGCCGGTGCGGTGGCTGAGCATCGCCGCCATCGGCGCCAGCAGTCTGGGGCGCCGATCGACCGCAAGGCCGGGATCGGAAATGCGGAAACTGTTGACCCACGAGATTTCAGGATAAAGCCGGATCACCTGCCGGAAGGCGAGGATGATACCGATGGCCAGCACGCCGGCGATCAGCGCGTTGAGTCCAGGATTGGCGAGAAACGCCACCCAGATCTGCTTGTAAAGCACGACAACAAGCAGGCTGCACAGAACGAGGAACACCAGCATCCGGACCAGAAAGATGCGCGGTGTCGACAGTTTTGTGACAACGATATCGGCTGCAGTGCTGGAGGCGGGAGTCTTTGCCATGGCGGATATTCAATCCTTGTCCGTGGAACGTGTCGGGCATCAATATGGCACAGCGGGGGCGGGAAAAAAGACACCATCGCCGATTTGACCCCAACAGCGGAACCACGCCCGAACTGGCGCGGGTAACAATCGCGTTCTCGGTCAATTGCTGAGGCGAGGATATGATCCGGCTTTTCCGGGAAGGATTTGTCTCACCGGTAATTCAGGGTGGATCGAACGCTCGTTCTCCCCAATCCGAGGAGAGAAGATAAACCCAGCACGGTGTTCATGTGATCGGGATGGCCGGGACCATAGGGCGTTCACGCCTGTCTTCGCAGGCTATGACAACCGCTATCCGAGCGGCTTGAGAATTTTCACCAGTTCACGCTGGATTGTCTCGTTGCCGCAGACGACATGACCGGTGGCCATTGCGGTGTCGCCGCCCTCGATGCCGCTGACGACGCCGCCGGCTTCACGCACCATGATCAACCCGGCTGCGATGTCCCACGGCTGGAGATTGCGCTCCCAGTATCCATCGAGGCGTCCGGCGGCGACGAAGGCAAGATCGAGCGAGGCCGCGCCGAAGCGGCGCAGGCCCGCGACGCGATTTTGCATCTCGGCCATTTCGCGGCGGGAGAGTTCGTGATCGCCACGCCCGATATGCGGCAGGCCGCAGGCGACCACGCACTCGCTGAGCTGCTTGCGACCGGCGACGCGCAGGCGCTGGTCGTTCAGGAATGCGCCCTTGCCGCGTTCGGCGATGTAGAGTTCGTCATTGGCGGGATTGTAGATCACGCCCGCGATGATGGTGCCCTCGCGCTGCAATCCGATCGAGATCGCGAACTGCGGAATGCCGTGCAGGAAATTCGTCGTGCCGTCGAGCGGATCGACGATCCAGGTGTTCGCCTTGTCGGTGCCTTCGCGCGTGCCGCCTTCCTCGCCGAGAAAGCCGTAACCCGGACGGGCCTTGGTCAGATCGTCGTAGAGCATCTGCTCCGCACGCCTGTCGGCGAGCGATACGAAGTTGGCCGGACCCTTCAGGGACACCTGAAGGTTTTCGATCTCGCCGAGATCGCGCTTGAGGCTGCGGCCGGCGCGGCGCGCGGCCTTGACCATGACGTTGATGAGCGCTGAATGAAGCATTGTCTCGGCTTGCTGGATGAAGTGTGGGGCTGGTGTTGCGGGATAAGCGCTGGCGCGTCAAGAGTAATGGCGGTGGTTATTGCTCATTTCGTGCCGAACCATTTCCTGGCGAGGTCTTCGGATTTCGCTTTTTCTATCGGAGATAACTGCGCAAATTTGGCGTCGAGGTCCGGATCGCCGTTTCCGGCGGTCTTCGCGATCAGATGCCACTTGAAGCCCTGCACCTTGTCGACCGGAACACCGAGTCCGTCGACGAGAATGCGCGCCAGGCGATTTTGCGCGATCGGACTGTTCTGCCGGGCTGCCCGGTTCAGCAGCGCGATGGCGGTAGGCACATCCTTGGGCGTGCCGGTGCCGTTGTAGAGCGCAATGGCGTACTCGACCTCGGCATCGAGATTGTCGACCATCGCTGCGGCGCGCATCAGCTTCGCGGCTTCGGCGAGATCCTTCTCCACGCCGCGCCCTTCCTTGTAGAAAGTCGCGAGTGCGTATTGCGCTTCCGGGTTTCCGGCATTGGCCGCCTGACGGAACAGTTCGGCGGCGCGCTTGATGTCCTGCGGGAAGACCTGTCCTTCAAGGTAGAGCAGCCCGAGATTGTAGGCGGCCGCGGCCTTGCCGAGCTTGGCGGACGATGCCAGCAGCCGCGCGCCTTCGTCGCGATTGGCGGGACCGCCGCGTCCGGCGATCTTCATCATGCCGAGTGCGAACATTGCTTCGCGGTCGCCGCGGTCGGCGGCCTGCTTGTACCATTCCGCTGCCTTGGCATCGTCGCGCTTGATGCCGAGCGCGTTGGAATAGAGTTCGCCGAGCAGCGTCATCGATTTCGGATCGCCGGTTTCCTGGGCGCGCTTCAATGCGATGTTGAAGGCCGTACGGTAAAGGCCCATCTGGTAGGCGCCGTAAGCGAGATCGGCATTCGGATCGTCCGGAGCAGCAGGCGCCGCAGTCTTTTCGGGCGCGCCTTTCTTCTGCTGTTTCGGTGCATCGGGTTTCGGCGCAGCCGCCTTCGGCGGCGCTGCCTTAGGTGCCTTAGGCGCTGCGGACTTCGGAGCGGGCGCTTCCGGCTTGATCGGCTCCGGGAAAGGATTGGGAGCGCCTTGCCCGAGGGCATTCGCCGAGAACGCCACAACACCGGCAACGGCCGATGCAAGAAGTCTTGCACGAGCGGCTGCGAGGGGCGTGGCACGGCGAAGCGCGGTCATCGCGGCTTATCCTCCCGTGACCGTGGCGTGCGCGAGAGACGCCTCGAAGCCGCGCGCCACTGCCTGGCCGGCCTCGACGAGAGCGGCCTGCGCGCCGCGCGAATCCTGCCAGATGAAATCGCCCACCAGAACAAAATCCGCGCCCGCCGCCGCGAACATCTGCGCCTCATCCAGCGTTGTGGCAAAGCCCACGCATGGAGGTTCGAACAGTTCGGCCCACCAGTCCAGCCGTTCGCAGATCGCGTCCGCAGAGGGGCGCTCGCCATTGGCATCCGGTTCGCCGAACAGCACGTAATCCGCGCCCGCTTCACCGGCGACCATCGCATCGTGTCGCGTGACAAGGCCTCCGACGCCGAGAATGCGATCCGGCTTCAGCGAGGGCATCGCCTCCTGCATGGCCTCGATGCCGCTGACGTTCGAGCCGTCCGCGCCGGAGCGCGCGACCTGTCCGAAATGTTGATCGATCAGCAGTGCCGCACCGGCCGTCTGAACCGGCTTTGCAAGCGCCTTGGCGCGCTGGATGATGCTGCGCTCATCGCCAGGCGCAAGGCGCAACAAGACGGCGGCGACGTCCGCCGCAGCAAGCAACGCCGGCAGTTCGGACACAAGCTGCGCGGGATCGGCAACGACGGGCGTTGCGAGATAGAGACGAGGCGCGGGGCGCGGCGGGGGAGGTTTGGTGGCCATGATGGCGGTGTGATGCTCGTGTGAGGTCGGAACAGATCACCGGACTGCGGCCAAAAAAGGGGCGGGATCGTGTCCCGCCCTCATGCTGAACGTCAGGCGATCTTCGGGTCGAGTTCGCCCTTGGCGTAACGCTGCGCCATCTGGGCGGTGGTCAGAACCTTTTTGATCTTGCTGGCCTGGCCTGCGGTGTTGAACTCCTGCAAGCGCTGCTTGCAGAGTTTGGTCATCGCTTCCATCGCAGGCTTGAGATACTTGCGTGGATCGAACTCGCTCGGATTCTCCTGCAGAACCTTGCGGATCTGGCCGGTCATCGCCATGCGGTTGTCGGTGTCGATGTTGATCTTGCGCACGCCGTTCTTGATGCCGCGCTGGATTTCGGCGACCGGCACACCCCAGGTCGGCTTCATCTGGCCGCCGAACTTGTTGATGATGTCCTGCAGATCCTGCGGCACCGACGACGAGCCGTGCATCACCAGATGTGTGTTCGGCAGCTTGCGGTGAATTTCCTCGATCACGTTCATCGCAAGGATGTCGCCGTCCGGCTTGCGGGTGAACTTGTAGGCGCCGTGCGAGGTGCCCATCGCGATCGCCAATGCGTCGACCTGGGTTTCCTTGACGAACTTCACGGCTTCATCCGGATTGGTCAGAAGCTGGTCGTGGGAGAGCTTGCCCTCGAAGCCGTGACCGTCTTCCTTCTCGCCTTCGCCGCTTTCGAGCGAGCCGAGCACGCCGAGTTCGCCTTCCACCGAAATGCCGCCGAGATGGGCCATGTCGGTGACGGTTTTGGTCACGCCGACATTGTAGTCCCAGTCGCCCGGCGTCTTGCCGTCGGCCTTGAGCGAGCCATCCATCATCACCGAGGTGAACCCGGCCTGGATCGCGGTCATGCAGGTGGCGGGTTCGTTGCCGTGATCCAGATGCACGCAGACCGGAATGTGCGGATAGATTTCCGTCACCGCGTCCATCATGTGCTTGAGCATCACGTCGTTGGCGTAGGAGCGTGCGCCGCGCGAGGCCTGGATGATCACCGGCGCATCCACGGCATTGGCGGCTTCCATGATGGCCAGCGCCTGTTCCATGTTGTTGATGTTGAATGCCGGCACGCCGTAGTCGTTCTCGGCGGCATGATCCAGCAATTGACGCAACGTGATGCGGGCCATGGGTGCGTGTTCTCCGTCGTCTTGAAGGCAGCGCCAAGGGCGCCAGATCCGTTGAAAATTTAGCGTACTCTCAAAACTTCGACGCCGGGCAAAGGTTTCCCTTCCATCCACTCCAGAAAGGCGCCGCCTGCGGTCGAAACGTAGGTGAAATCGCGGCCCACGCCAGCGTGGTTCAACGCCGCAACGGTGTCGCCGCCGCCGGCGACTGACACCAGCTTGCCGGCTTTGGTGCGTGCTGCTGCATACTTGGCGGCCTGGACCGTACCGCGGTCAAACGGCGACATTTCGAACGCGCCGAGCGGCCCGTTCCACACCAGCGTCGCGGCGTCGTCGATGGCGGCATCGATGCGCTTGATCGACTGCGGCCCGACGTCGAGGATCATGCCGTTGGCGGGAATCGCGTCGAGGCCATAGGCATGGGACGGCGCGTTGGCCTCGAATTTTTCTGCAACCACCGCATCGACCGGCAGGATGATCGCGCAGTTGGTGGAATTGGCCTTGACGAGAATGCGCAGCGCCGTGGTGGCGAGATCCTTTTCGCAAAGCGAATTGCCGACATCGACGCCCTGGGCGTGCAGGAAAGTGTTGGCCATGCCGCCGCCGATCACCAGCGCATCGACCTTGCCGACGAGGTTTTCCAGAAGATCGATCTTGGTCGAGACCTTCGACCCGCCGACGATGGCAATCACCGGATGCACCGGCTCCTCGAGCGCCTTGCCGAGCGCGTCGAGCTCGGCTTCCATGGTCCGGCCGGCATAGCCCGGCAGCACGCGGCCGAGACCTTCGGTCGAGGCGTGGGCGCGATGGGCGCAGGAGAACGCGTCGTTGACCCAGATGTCGCCGAGCTTCGCAAGCTGCGCGACGAAGGCCGGATCGTTCTTCTCTTCGCCGGGATGAAAGCGGGTATTCTCAAGACAGAGGATCTCACCATTCTTCAGGCCGGCGACGGCCTGTTCGGCGATCGGGCCGACGCAGTCGGGCGCGAACTCGACATGGTGCTTCACAACGTAACCCAGCGCGGTGGCGACCGGCTTCAGCGAGTCCTTCGGGTCCGGTCCCTTCGGCCGGCCGAAATGCGCAAGGATAATGACTTTGCCGCCGGCTTCCGACAGTTCGATGATGGTCTTGGCGATGCGTTGCAGACGCGTGGTGTCAGACACGCGTCCATTGTCCATCGGCACGTTGAGGTCGACGCGCAGCAGCACGCGCTTTCCCTTCACGTCGACATCATCGAGGGTGCGAAATCCGGACATCAGGACTCGTTGCGACTAACGGGTTGCGGCGAGGGCCGGTGAGATCAGATCAGCTTGCTCATCGCAGCGGCGGTGTCCGCCATGCGGTTCGAGAAGCCCCACTCGTTGTCGTACCACGACAGCACGCGCACCAGCGTTCCGCCCTGCACCTTGGTCTGGTCGAAGGCGAAGGTGGAGGAGTGGGCATCGTGATTGAAGTCGATCGAGACGTTCGGATCGCTGGTGGTGCCGAGGATGCCTTTCAGCTCCTGCTGGGCCGCGCGCTTGACCGCGTCGTTGATCTCTTCCTTGGTGGTCGCCTTCTTCGCGACGATCTTGAGATCGATCACCGAGACATTCGGCGTCGGCACGCGGATCGCGACGCCGTCGAGCTTGCCCTGCAATTCCGGCAGCACGAGACCGATGGCCTTCGCAGCGCCGGTCGAGGTCGGGATCATCGACAGCGCAGCCGCACGGCCGCGATAGAGATCGCTGTGCATGGTGTCGAGGGTCGGCTGGTCGCCGGTATAGGCATGGATCGTGGTCATGAAACCGGTCTCGATGCCGACGGTGTCGTTCAGCACCTTGGCGACCGGCGCAAGACAGTTCGTGGTGCACGAGCCGTTGGAGACGACGAGATGATCCTTGGAGAGCTTGTCGTGGTTGACGCCGTAGACGATGGTGGCGTCCGCGCCGTCCGACGGCGCGGAGACCAGCACGCGCTTGGCGCCTGCGGTCAGATGCGCCGAAGCCTTGGCCTTGGCGCTGAAGATGCCGGTGCATTCCATGGCGATGTCGATGCCGAGGTCCTTCCAGGGCAGGGTCGACGGATCGCGCACTGCGGTCACCTTGATCTTGCCGTTGCCGAGGCTGATCGAGTCGCCCTCAACGGTCACGGTGCCCGGGAACCGGCCGTGCACCGAGTCATAGCGCAGCAGATGGGCGTTGGTTTCGACCGGCCCGAGATCGTTGATGGCGACCACCTCGATGTCCGTGCGCTTGGATTCATAAATGGCCCGCAGGATGTTGCGGCCGATACGGCCAAATCCATTGATCGCGACACGGACTGCCATTCTCAAGTTCTCCTCAACGGTTCGGAAATGACGATTTTCGAGGCGGTTTTTGCCCCGAATGACGTTTTGATGCAATCACTTGAATCCCCAAACTTGGGCCAAGGTTATCGCGCCGGGAGCCATCCGGCTCCGGGCCCTCATTTCGCGCATTCTTGCCATGCGAACCGGTCCCGGCTCGCACGGAAATGCGGTTAAAGGCGGGCCTGCGCGGCCTCCGCCACGGCTTCCGCGGTGATCCCGAAATGCCGGTACAGGTCCTTGTAGGGGGCGCTGGCGCCGAAGCCGTCCATGCCGACGAAAATGCCGTCCGAACCGATGATCGCATCCCAGCCCTGACGGATGGCGGCCTCGACGGCGACCTTCACCGGCGCCTTGCCGATGATGGCGGCGCGCTTGTCGGCGGGAAGCTCCAGCAGCAGGTCCATGCAGGGCACCGAGACCACCCGCGTCGGAATGCCGCGTGCGGCGAGCAGCTTCTGTGCCTCGACGGCCAGCGGGACCTCGGAGCCGGAGGCGAAGATCGCGACTTTCGCCTCGCCGTCGGCCTTGGAGATTTCATAGGCCCCATTGGCGCACTTGTTCTCAGTGTCGTTCGCCAGACGCAATTGCGGCAAATTCTGGCGGGTCAGCGCCAGCACGCTGGGGCGCTCCTTCGCTTCGAGGGCGAGCTGCCAGCATTCCAGCGTCTCGACGGTATCGCAGGGCCGGAACACGTTGCAGTTCGGGATCGCGCGCAGCGCCGCCAGATGCTCGACCGGCTGATGCGTCGGACCGTCTTCGCCGAGGCCGATCGAATCGTGGGTGAGAACGTGGATCACACGCTCGCCCATCAATGCGGCGAGGCGGAGCGCCGGGCGCAGGTAGTCCGAGAATACCAGGAACGTGCCCGAATACGGGATCAGGCCGCCGTGCAGAGCCATACCGTTCATGGCAGCGGCCATGCCGTGCTCGCGGATGCCGTAGTTGACGTAGCGGCCGCCGTAATTGTTGGCGGAGATCGCGACCATGCCCTTCACGCGGGTATTGTTGGACCCGGTGAGGTCGGCGGAACCGCCGATCATCTCCGGCACGGCGGCGCAGAGCACTTCCAGCGCATGCTCGGAGGCGGTGCGGGTGGCGATGTCCTTCGGGCTCGCGGCGAGCGAGGCTTTCATCGCCGCCACCGCATCGGAAAGGGCCTTGGCAGGAAGATCGCCCTTCATGCGGCGCTCGAACTCGGAGCGAACGCCAGCGTCCTTGGTGCCGATCGTCTTGGTCCATGCCGTGCGCGCGTCCTTGCCGCGCGATCCGGCTGCGCGCCAGGCGTCGAGAATATCCTGCGGAATCTCGAACGGAGCCGAATCCCACTTCAGGTTCTTGCGTGCACCGGCGATTTCCTCGGCGCCGAGCGGCGAGCCGTGGGACTTTTCCGAGCCCGCCTTGTTCGGCGCGCCGAAGCCGATTGTCGTCTTGCAGGCAATCAGGGTAGGGCGATCGGACCTTTGCGCGCGGGTCAGCGCGTCGGCAATCGCCTTCTGATCGTGGCCGTCGACGCGTTCTGCAGCCCAGCCGGCCGACTCGAAACGCTTCACCTGATCGACCGAATCCGACAGCGAGATCGCGCCGTCGATGGAAATGCCGTTGTCGTCGAACAGCACGATCAGCTTGTTGAGCTTGAGATGTCCGGCGAAGGCGATGGCTTCCTGGCTGATGCCTTCCATCAGGTCGCCGTCGGAGGCGAGCACGTAGGTGTGGTGATCGACGATGTCGCCGCCGAATTCAGCCGCCATGCGGCGCTCCGCCAGCGCCATGCCGACCGCGGTGGCGATGCCCTGACCGAGCGGGCCGGTGGTGGTCTCGATGCCCGGCGTGACGAAATTTTCAGGGTGCCCCGGCGTGATCGATCCGAGCTGACGGAAATTCTTGATCTGCTCGATGGTCATCGACGAATTGCCGGTCAGATACAGCAGCGCGTACAGCAGCATCGAGCCGTGACCGGCGGAGAGCACGAATCGGTCGCGATCCGGCCATGCCGGGTCGCTGGCGTCGAATTTCAGGAACTGCGTGAACAGCACGGTGGCCACGTCCGCAGCGCCCATGGGCAGGCCCGGATGGCCCGATTTCGCCTTTTCGACGGCGTCCATGGCGAGCGCGCGAATCGCATTGGCCATACGGGAAGGGTCGACACGCACAGTCATGAGATGTCCGCCTGAAATTCGGTGTGGGAAGTGGCCGCATGTCTCAAAAATGCCACGGCCGGGGAAGCGTTCTAGGGGGTGGATAGCATCGCGAAACCCTTGAGTCCAAGGGCATTGCAGCCTTTCTGCCCTGAGTTTTCGCTTTGTGTGCATAGCTTGCGGCCAGCGTTGCGCGCGGCTCTTCCGGGTCGTAAATTTATCCGCCTAAATGCTTGCCGGTCCGCCGCTTTTCATGCCGGGCCAGAGTTTGAAGGGCGTCCGTTCCGTGATGACTGATCGCAGTACCAACGGTCTTGCCAATCCTGAGCCTGCCCCATCCGGGGTGAGTGACATCGAACTTGCGACCCGCAGGCTGGCGGCGGCGCTCGATGCGCTCGAAAGCGCCGTTGAGCGGCGGCGGGAGTTCGACCGCGCGGACGATGAACTGGGCGCGCGGATTCAGGCTCTGGGGGCCGATCGCTCGCGGCTTGCCAACGAACTGGACGGAACGCTGGTGCGCTCTCGCGCGCTGGAGCGAACCAACCGCGAGATCGCCGAACGCCTCGATGTCGCCATCGACACCATCCGCTCGGTGATCGATTCCGGAGAAGCTCCATGAGCCACATCAACGTCACCATCAACGGGCGGCAGTATCGCATGGCCTGCGAAGCTGGGCAGGAAAGCCGGCTGCTGCGGCTGGCGGAAAGCCTGGAGGCCCGCATCGCCAGCCTGCGCGGCAAGTTCGGCGAGATCGGCGACGGCCGCCTGACCGTGATGGCGGCGCTCACCGTCGCCGACGAACTCGTTGACGCAGGGCAGCGAATCCGCGCGCTCGAGGAAGAACTCAATGCGCTGCGCGACGTCCGCGTCGTGGCCGCGGACCGTGCCCGGGCGACGCAATCGGCGGTCGCCAATGCGCTGAATTCGGCGTCCGACCGGATCGAAAAGATGACGCAGGCGCTGAATCGCCCGGCCCGCAACGGAATCGCAATCGGTTAATACCCACGTTTAATCGTCCGCGTGCCGCTGGCGGTGAGCCTTGATCGTGGTTACATTGTCCGTGCGAGGCTGCGTCGCGCGTCAGAAGCCATAATATCCCCGGGGCCTTATCGATCCTTCAGGGAACTGTCCCTGACCGGATCCGTGGATCCGGTCACATGGTGCCCACCTACTTTCGTAGGTGCTCCGGGATCGAGTGCTTCAACGGCCATCGTGGCTTCGCACTTTCTTTTCGCCTCCGCGCTCTTCCCCGCAGGAGAGGTGACAAGGACTCTCCGCGGTGGATGGAAACCGGTTTCTCGACAATCTGAAAGATGATTTCAGGCGCGGAGCGCTGGCGCAGCGCGACGCACTGAGCGTGGAAGCGCGTGCCGATGCCGCGAAGGTTATCGCGGCGGCGCCCCTGCCGATTGAACTGCCGCCCGGTACGATTGTCGCGGGCTATTCGCCGATCAACAGCGAGCTCGATCCGTTTCCATTGATGCGCGCGCTTGCGGACAAGGGCGCTACGCTGGCGCTGCCGGTGATCATCGCTCGCAATCACGCGCTGATCTTTCGTGAATGGCAGCCTGATGAAGGGCTCGTGCGCGGACCTTACGGCATTTTTCAGCCGTCGTCGGACGCGGACGATGTCGATCCCGATATCGTGCTGGTGCCGTTGGCAGCATTTGATCGTGCCGGTCACCGCATCGGCTACGGTCGCGGTTACTATGATCGCACGCTGGAAAATCTTCGCGCGATCAAGAAAGTTACCGTCATCGGTGTCGCTTTTGCAGTGCAGGAAATCGAGACCGTGCCGCGACTTCCGCACGACGAGCAGCTCGATTGTGTGCTAACGGAACGCGAGCTGATCGATCTGCGGAGATTATAATTTTGCGAATTCTGTTTGTTGGCGATGTGGTGGGGCGCAGCGGCCGCGTGGCCCTCAACGAAACTCTTCCGGGATTGATCCGCGACTGGAAACTCGATCTCGTTGTGGTGAACGGCGAGAACGCTGCGGGCGGCTTCGGCATCACCGAGGCGATCTATCACGAATTTCTGGAAGCCGGCGCGGATGCGATCACGCTCGGCAATCATTCGTGGGATCAGCGCGAGGCGCTGGTGTTCATCGATCGCGCGCCGCGTCTGATCCGTCCGGCGAATTTTCCGCCGGGCACGCCGGGCCGCGGCGCTGCGCTGATCGATACAAGGAGCGGCAAGCGCGCGCTGGTGATCAATGCCATCGGCCGCGTCTTCATGCAGCCGTTCGACGATCCGTTTGCCATCCTTGATCGCGAACTGAGCGCCTGCCCGCTGCGCGAAGCCGCCGATGCGGTGCTGGTTGATTTTCATGGCGAGGCGACCAGCGAGAAGCAGTCGATCGGCTATTTCTGCGATGGCCGCGCCAGCATCGTGGTCGGCACGCATACCCATGTGCCGACATCCGATCATCGCATTTTGCCCGGCGGGACCGCTTACATGACCGATGCCGGTATGACCGGGGATTATGAGTCGGTGATCGGCATGCAGAAGGAAGAGCCGCTGGGACGTTTTCTGCGCGGTTATCCGGCTGGACGTTTTGAGGCCGCGGACGGGGTCGGGACACTGAGCGGCCTTGCAGTGGAGACCGACGATGTGACGGGTCTTGCCACACGCGTCGCCGCAGTGCGGATCGGCCCGCTGCTGGAACGCGCGGTGCCGGACTTCTGGTAGCTCGTCATTGCGAGCGAAGCGAAGCAATCCAGAGTACAGGAAAGAAGCTGGAGTGCTTCGTCGCTGCGCTCCTCGCAATGACGTTGCGCGATTTTCGCGCCAACTGGAGTTTAGATCTTGTACGCCATTCTGAAACCGCCCCAGTGACGGCCGCGGACGCGGATCGGCACGTCGACCTCGCGCATCATGATGGTTTTGCCGTTGCCCATGTCGCGGGCGTAGCTCTGGATCAGATAGGAGCGGGTGTTGCGGCCTGCGGCGAGTCCAGCCGGATCGTTGAATATGCGGCGGTTGCGTGAGTTCGCGGTGTTCCACGCGACATCACCTGTGCGCTGCGGATGCGAGTACATCTTGTTGTGGACCGGCAGATAGCCGTTGCGGTCGATCGCGGCGCAAAAGGCGGCCCGGGCGTCGCGCGCAAGCATTGCTTCCTGGATTTCGGGCAGCGCGCGGTCGGCCCAGTCGAGGAAGCGGGTGCGGTACTGCACCGGGTCGGAGCCTTCGATCTTCACATAATCCTCGTCGAACAGATCCTCGAGGCTGATATCGCCCTTCGCGACGGCGTTCTCGAAGATCTTGGTAATGGCATCGCCGGCTTCCATCGCCCGCGTCACGAACTCGGTGTACTCGTCGTGGATGCTCCAGACCTTGTCCTCGATCCTGTCCTTGAGCACGGCGTCGGGTGATACGAATTCAGCGAGAGCGCCGGCAGCGGTATGCCCGCTGATACGAATGCTGCATGCGCCGATCTCTTCCAGCGTCGCTTTCAGGATCTCTTGGGTGGGGATCGCGGCTGCACTCGCACCGCTGATCAGGACGCCGTCCACGGACAATTCGAACACCTCGGCCTTGATCGGGGTGGGCCGGGTCGCGATCTCGATCTGAAGCCGGCACGGCATGCGCTCGGCCTTGCGCTCTTCGTTTTCGTTCTGGCGCAGCAGGACCGCGCAGCGGGTTTTCAGCTTTTCGGCGAACATCGTCACGGCCTTGCCGGCCTGGGCGACGCTTTCGCCGTGGGTTTCGGCTTCCTTGGCTGCGCTGTCGATTTCCGCGCTGCTGCTGCTCACGGAGGCGATGAACTGCGATGCCGATGCGGCGTTCTGCGTGATTTCGCCGGTGGTTTCGTTCTGCTCGGCCACTGCGCCGTTGACATGCGCGAACACCGGCTTGATCGCATCAATGGCCGCGGTGATGCGATGGACCGCGTCGAATGATGTCGCTGCGTCCTGCTGCAGGGCGTCGATCTTCTGCTTGATCTCTTCGGTGGCGCTCTGGGTCTGGACAGCCAACGCCTTTACTTCGGATGCCACGACCGCGAATCCACGGCCGGCGGACCCGGCGCGTGCGGCTTCGATGGTGGAGTTCAACGCGAGCAAAGTGGTCTGCTTGGCGATGGTCGCGATCAGGTTGACCACATTGCCGATGGCGGCCGAGGACTCGCGCAGCCGCTCGACATTGAGGCTGGCTTCGCGCGCGGCTTCGCTGGCTTCATCCGCAAGCTTGCTGGCGTCACGCACCTGCGCGCCGATGCCGTGAGCCGACTGGGTGAACTTCTCGGCAGCCTGCGAGAAGGTCTCGGCGGTGGCCTGTGCATCGCTGGTACGGTCGGTCAGGGCGTCGGCGCGATGGCGGATGGCGGACAGGGTGGTGGCGGTGGATTGCGCGCCGCTGGCGACGGAATTGGCGGCCCGCTCAAGCTGGCGAATCATCGCGACCAGTTCGAGCTCAAGCAGCTCAAGGATTTCGCGGGCTGAATCGTGATCGGAGGCGGCAGCGGGTTCCGGTGCCGCTACCGGCGCGTCAGAGGTAATGTCCGGCTGCGCCTGTTCTGGCAGCCGCTTCCGAAAAAGTCCGAACGCCATAAGGGAATCTCTGAAATATGATCAGTACCTAGGCAGTATCGCACTCCGGCATGAACTCATGGTTAACTCTTGCCTGCCAAGCGGGCTGGCATCCCACACCGCCTTACCAAAATCGGCCGATCTGCCTTTAAATTTCGCCGTTCCGGGCCTATAACGCCGCGCCGCCGGGCACTTACGTTAAGGATGCCTGCGTTCCCTGATTCTCGAGAGACCCCTATGGCCGGACATTCCCAATTCAAGAACATCATGCACCGCAAGGGCAAACAGGACGCCATGCGGTCCAAGATGTTCGGCAAGCTCGCGCGCGAAATCACTGTGGCGGCCAAGCTGGGAACCCCGGACCCGGCGATGAACCCGCGTCTGCGGCTTGCGATCACGGCAGCGCGCGCGGAAAACGTGCCGAAGGACAACATCGAGCGCGCGATCAAGAAGGCCATCGGCAATGATGGCGAGAACTACGATGAAATGCGTTACGAGGGCTACGGCCCCGGCGGCGTCGCAGTCATCGTCGAGGCGCTGACCGACAACCGCAACCGCGCCGCCTCCGACATCCGCTCCTACTTCACCAAGTCCGGCGGCAATCTCGGCGAAACCGGCTCAGTGTCCTTCATGTTCGACCGCGTCGGCGTGATCGAATACGACGCCAAGGTCGCCTCCGACGACGCCATGCTGGAAGCGGCGATCGAAGCCGGCGCCGATGACGTGGCATCCAGCGAGGACGGCCATGAGGTCTATGCCTCACCCGAAACTTTCCGCGAAGTGGCCAAGGGCCTCGAGGCCAAGTTCGGTGAAGCGCGCAAGGCCGCGCTGATCTGGAAGCCGCAGAATACCATCGCGGTCGATGACGAGACTGGCGAAAAGCTGTTCAAGCTGCTCGACCTTCTGAACGAGCATGATGACGTCCAGAACGTCTATGCGAATTTCGAGGTCTCGGACGCGCTCGCCGCCAAGATGAGCGCTTAAGGGCCGCATGCACCCTGACGATTTTTTCTTGACGCAGCCCTGCTGAGGGATCATGTCAGCCGCGAGGGTGCGTTCGTTCGCGTTCGGCGCCCATCACTGGAAACCAATCAACTATGCCAAGCGACAGTCCACGTATTTCGCCGACAACGGTCCCAGTGGTCTAGAGCGCCCAGCTCACCGATCGCTGCCGTTGCCGGCAGAACCTGAAGGTGAGCTATGACTGATACCCACGCAGCGCGGGAAGGCGCTTTCAATGCGGCTGTTCTGGCCGCGACCCTGATCGGCGAGCACGCCGCCGACACCGTCGAAATTCTCAACAAGCTCCCGCCGTCCGATGCCGCCGATGTCGTGCGGCTGCTGCCGCGGGACTTCGCGATTGAAATTCTCGACAAGCCTGAACTCGATTTCGGCGCCGAGATTATCGAGGCGTTGCCTCGTCATGTCGCCGCGCCCCTGCTTGCTGGCATGTCTGCCGACATGGCGGCGGACATCGTGCAGCAACTGGAAGAGCCGGCGAAGACGGAGTTGCTGGCCGGGCTGGATGATGTGTCCCGCGGTGCGATCGTCGGGCTGCTTGCCTATCCGGAGAACACCGCCGGCGCGATGATGACCACGGAGTTCGTGAGCGTTCCCGGCAACTGGACCGTCGAGCAGACGCTTCAGCATATCCGCCAGGTCGAGCGCTCGCGCGAAACCGTTTATGCGATCTATGTGCTCGACCCCGTCACGCGGCGTCTTGTCGGCGCGGTGACGTTGCGCCGGCTGATCTCGGGCGAGCCGTCGGCGAACATCCTCACTCTCGTCCCGACCCACGATCCTATCACCACATTCCCGCTGATTGATCGCGAGGAGGTGGCGCGTGTGATCACAAGGCACGATCTGCTCGCGGTGCCGGTGATCGACAAGGCCGGGCATCTGCTCGGCATCGTGACCGTGGACGACATCATCGACGCGATCATCGAGGAGAGCACCGAGGACGTGCAGAAGTTCGGCGGCATGTCGGCGACCGAAGAGCCCTACATGCAGATCGGGCTTCTCGACATGATCCGCAAACGTGGCGGCTGGCTGGCGGTGCTGTTTGTCAGCGAGATGCTGACCGCCAGCGTCATGCAGCATTTCGAGGGCGAGCTTGAGAAGGCGCTGGTCCTGACGCTGTTCATTCCGCTGATCATGAGTTCGGGCGGCAATTCGGGGTCACAGGCGACGTCGCTGCTGATCCGCTCGCTGGCGCTGCATGATGTGAAACTGGCGGACTGGTGGCGTGTGATGCTGCGTGAACTGCCGACGGGGCTCATTCTCGGCGGGCTGCTCGGGGCGATAGGCTTTGCGCGGGTCGTAGCGTGGCAGAAGCTCGGAATCTACGACTATGGTGAGCACTGGGTGCTGGTGGGACTAACGGTGGCCACCGCGCTGGTCGGCGTGGTGACCTTCGGCTCGGTGTCAGGCTCGATGCTCCCCTTTGCATTAAAACGGGTTGGATTCGATCCCGCCAGCGCGTCCGCTCCCTTCGTCGCGACCCTCGTCGATGTCACCGGCCTGATGATTTATTTCAGCGCAGCGCTGCTGATCCTGCGTGGGACCCTGTTGTGACCCCCGGACGCCGGGGGCGGATTCGCGTATGATCGGCGCATGGCAACGAGCGCGATTCGCATTCTTGGAATTGACCCCGGCCTCCGCCGCACGGGCTGGGGCGTGATCGACATCGACGGCAACCGGCTGATCTATGTCGGTTGCGGCTCGGTGGAATCCCGCGAGACGTTGCCGCTGGCAGAGCGCCTGCTGGCGATTCATGAAGGCCTTGCCCGTGTACTCGGCGATTTCAGGCCGCTGGAGGCCGCAGTGGAACAGACCTTTGTCAACAAGGATGGCGCCTCGACCCTGAAACTCGGCCAGGCGCGCGGCGTCGCCATGCTGGCGCCGGCGATGTTCGGGATTGCGGTGGCGGAATATGCACCCAACCAGGTGAAGAAGACCGTGGTCGGGGCAGGGCACGCCGACAAGAACCAGATCCGCGTCATGCTCGGCGTATTGCTGCCGAAAGCGAATCCGGAAACGCCTGACGCCGCCGACGCGCTGGCGATTGCCATCACCCACGCCCATCATCGCCAGAGCGTGATGCTGAAGCTGAGAGTCGCCGGCGCATGATCGGAAAACTTAGAGGCCTGATCGATTCCTACGGCGAGGACTATGTGATCCTCGACGTGCAGGGCGTCGGCTATCAGGTGCATTGCTCGGCGCGCACCTTGCAGGCGCTTCCGCCTCCGGGCGAAGCCGCGGTGCTCTCTATCGAAACCTATGTCCGCGAAGACCAGATCAAGCTGTTCGGTTTCCGCAGCGATCTGGAGCGCGAATGGTTCCGGCTGCTGCAAACCGTGCAGGGTGTCGGAGCCAAGGTGGCGCTCGCGGTGCTCTCGACCTTGCCGCCCTCGGACCTCGCGAACGCGATCGCGCTGCGCGACAAGGCGGCGGTGGCGCGCACGCCGGGCGTCGGCCCGAAAGTGGCCGAGCGCATCGTGACCGAACTCAAGGACAAGACTCCCGCATTCGGCACGGTCGATCCGGCGGTGGTGCATCTGTCGGGCGCACTCGACGAGAATCGCGCCCCGCGTCCTGTGACCGATGCGATCTCCGCATTGGTCAATCTCGGTTATGGTCAGCCGCAGGCGGCCGCCGCCATAGCCGCGGCCTCGCGCAACGCCGGCGACAAGGCCGAGACGGCGCAACTCATCAGGCTGGGCCTGAAGGAATTGTCAAAGTGAGAGACGCATGACTTCGCCCCGCATCGTCACTCCCGAGCGCCGCGCCGACGACATCGGCGACACTTCGCTGCGTCCGCAGAACCTGTCCGAGTTCGTCGGACAGCAGCAGGCGCGCGCCAACCTTCAGGTCTTCATCGATGCGGCGCGTAAGCGCAACGAGGCCCTCGACCACGTGCTGTTTGTCGGCCCGCCGGGTCTCGGCAAGACCACGCTGGCGCAAATTGTGGCGCGCGAACTCGGCGTCGGTTTCCGCGCGACGTCAGGTCCGGTGATTGCCAAGGCCGGCGATCTCGCCGCGCTGCTGACCAATCTCGAAGAACGCGACGTCCTGTTCATCGACGAGATCCACCGGCTCAGTCCGCAGGTGGAGGAAGTGCTCTATCCGGCGATGGAGGATTTCCAGCTCGACCTCATCATCGGCGAAGGACCCGCGGCGCGCTCGGTGAAAATTGACCTGGCCAAATTCACGCTGGTCGGCGCGACCACGCGGGCGGGGCTGCTCACCAATCCGCTGCGCGATCGTTTCGGCATTCCGATCCGGCTGAATTTCTATACCGAGGAAGAACTGGAGAAGATCGTCGTCCGTGGTGCGCGCGTGCTGGGCATCGGCATGACGGCGGACGGCGCCAACGAGATCGCGCGGCGCGCCCGCGGCACACCGCGCATTGCGGGACGGTTGCTGCGCCGGGTGCGCGACTTCGCCTCGGCTGCGGATGCGAGCGCGATCGACCGCAAGATTGCGGACAATGCGCTCGGCGCGCTTGAAGTCGACAAGGCCGGGCTCGATGCGATGGATCGCCGTTACCTCACAACCATCGCGATGCATTACGGCGGCGGGCCGGTGGGCGTCGAGACGTTGGCGGCTGCGCTGTCGGAGCCGCGCGACGCCATCGAGGACATCATCGAGCCGTTCCTGATTCAGTGCGGCTATCTGCAACGCACGCCGCGCGGCCGGCTGCTGACATCGCACGCCTTCCGGCATCTCGGCCTCGCCGAGCCGTCGCGCGATCCATCGCAGTTCGGACTATTCAATGGAGATGAGAACGACGGGGAACCGTAATTCCGCTCCAATTCATGAACATGGACGGGGTGCATCACGATGAACCGTTCATGATCTCACGCCGACATTTTCTCCGTTTCATCGCCGGTCTCGGCGCTTCGACCACAGCCTATGGGTTCGGGTTGAGCCGGCCCGGCTGAAGGTCACGCGCTACAGCGTCGCGACGCTGGGCGCGCCTGCGGCCATCTCATAGCGCCGCGCGCCGCTTGCGCCGGCGGGCATTTTGCGCAAAAGCTGCAACATGACCATTCATCTCGACGGATCGATCCGCGACGGCAAGCACGTGATGCAGGTGCGTGTCTATTACGAAGACACCGATTTCACCGGCATCGTCTATCATGCCAACTACCTGCGCTTCATGGAGCGCGGCCGCACCAATTATCTGCGGCTGCTCGGCGCCGATCAGCATGCGCTGTTCGCGGAAGCACAGAACGAAGCGCCGGGTTTCGCCTTCGTGGTCCGCTCGATGCAGATCGAATATCTCAAGCCGGCGCGGATGGACGACGTGCTCGATGTCGTGACCGTGCCCGCCGACATCCGGGGCGCGTCGATCACGCTGGCGCAGGAAGTCCGGCGCGGCGACGATGTGCTGGTCGAGGCGCGGGTCAAGGTCGCGTTTGTGTCCGGCGGCCGCGCCCGGCCGATTCCGAAGGCGCTGCGCATCGCCATGAAAGCCGACCAGGACGCGGCCTGAGTTTCCCTCACTTCATTGCGATCTTTTGGCTTGGCGCTTGACGGATTGTACTAATTGGTACAAGTTGTACCTATCGGTACAAACAGGAGTCCTCCCATGTCGCGTCCGCCCCTGCCGCCGTTTACAAGAGAAACCGCCGCGCAGAAGGCGCGCATGGCGGAAGACGCCTGGAATTCGCGCGACCCAGTCAAGGTCTCGCTCGCCTACACCGAAGACAGCATCTGGCGTAACCGTTCGGAGTTTTTTCAGGGCCGCGCCGCGATCGTCGAATTCCTCACGCGCAAGTGGGCGAAGGAACACGAGTACCGCTTGATCAAGGATCTGTGGGCGTTCGATCGAAATTTTATCTCTGTGCGTTTCCAGTACGAGTGGCATGACGATACCGGGCACTGGTTTCGGTCCTATGGCAACGAAAACTGGGAATTCGATGAACACGGCTTGATGAAGCGCCGTGAAGCCAGCATCAACGATGTGTCTATCAAGGACAGCGAGCGCCGCTTTCACTGGGCCGCGCCGGGCCCGCGCCCTGCGGATGTTCCCGGCCTTGCGCCGGTTCCGAAGTGAGCTAGCCGGCGAGGGCTGCGATGGCAAAGACCGAAGCTGCACGCGGAGACATCTTGGCTTCGCTGGCCGAAGTGTTCCGCGCGCACGGGTATGAGGGTGCGACGCTCGCGCTGATCTCGGATGCGACCGGCCTCGGCAAGGGCAGTCTCTATAATTTCTTTCCCGGCGGAAAAGAGCAGATGGCGAATGAAGTGCTCGCCTCGATCGATCGCTGGTTTGCCGACAATATCTATGCGCCGCTGCGCACCGCGTCCGATCCGGTGAAGGGCATCGCGGACATGTATGCCGCGGCGGATGACTATTTCCGTTCGGGACAGCGGGTCTGTCTCGTCGGCGTCGTCGCGCTCGGGGCGTCCCGCGATCTGTTTAGCGAAAAGGTGAAGGTCTATTTTGCCGGGTGGGTCGATGCACTGGCCGCCGCACTGCGCCGTCACGGCGATGACAAGAGCGCCGCCCGCCGCAAGGCAGAGCATGCGGTGCTGGAAATCCAGGGGGCGCTGGTGCTGGCGCGCGCCTTCAATGATGCGAAAGTGTTTTCGCGTGCGCTTAAGGAATCTGAGCGGCGGTTGCTGGATTGATTGTCCCTCATTGCGAGCGACGCGAAGCAATCCACTCTTGCAAAAGTGGATTGCTTCGTCGCAAGTGCTCCTCGCAATGACGTCTTCCGTTACGCCGCAGCCTTGTGACGCGCGATCTCCGCTTTGTAGAGTTCGAACTCCTCGGCAAGAGCCTTCATCACGCTCGGGCGCGTCTTGAACCGGGCGAGGTAATCGTTGATCGCGGGCCACTTCGTCAGATCGATTTGCGGCGTCGCCATGGTCCAGTTCAGGATGGTGCCAAGATAGGCATCGGCGACGCTGAAATGATCGAGCAGGAATTCACGGCCTTCGAGGTAGTTGTTGAGATAGTCGAGTCGCGAAAGTCCCTTCTTGAGCGCGTAAGCGTGAACGTCAGCGGGCGCTTTCCTGTCGAGCAGGGTCGCGAACAGCCCCTTGTGCAGTTCGGTGCCGATGAAACACAGCCACTGCTGCAACCGGCTCCGCTCGATACCCGCGCCTGATCCGATGCCTGCATCGGGAAAGCGATCGGCGACATACTGAAGAATCGCCGCGTTCTCGGTGAGAACGAGACCGTCGTCGGTGCTGATGGTCGGCACCAGGCCAAGCGGGTTCACCGAGAAGAAATCGGATTCGTCCTGAAGCACCTTCTTGGATTTCGGATCGACTTCGAGATAGCGGGCGTCGGCGCCGGCTTCGTAGAGCGCAATGCGGGTTGCCATCGAACAGGCGAGGGGCGAGAAATAGAGCTTCATGGTGCGTCTCCTTGTTGAAACCGGTCCGTCCTTGATTTTTATACCGTTCCGCACAAATTAAATGCGGTCAAGAGAATTATTTGCGATATGGTACAAAAAAAGCCTCAGCCGGCGAAAGCCGCCTCCAGCGCACCGAAAAAGCGCGGCCGTCCGCGCGCCTTCGAGCCGGATGTGGCGCTCGGCAAAGCCATGGACACCTTCAGGGATGGCGGTTTCGCTGCGACCTCGCTGGACGATCTCAGCGAGGCAATGGGGATCAATCGGCCGAGCCTGTACGGGACGTTCGGCGACAAGCGCGAGCTGTTTCTCAAGGCCTATGAACGCTATCGCGCCGAGATGGCGGAAAAGTTCGCCCCTGCTTTCGCGCCTGGGCTGACGCTGCGGCAGATGCTGGAAAAGATCTACGCCACGGCGCTCGACGTCTATCTCGCCGGCGAAAACGGTCCGCGCGGCTGCTTCACCGTGATGACGGCGACCTCCGAGGCGATGGCCGACCCGGAGATTCGCCCCCTTGTGCAGAGGGCGCTTGGCTCGACGCAGCGGACGCTCGCAAAACGGTTTCAGGCTGCGATCGAGACCGGCGAACTGCCGCCGACGGCGAATGTGCAGATCCTGTCCCAGATCGCCGCATCGACCGTCGAGGCGCTGGCGATCCGGTCCCGTGCTCGCGTGCCACGCACAGAGCTGGAAGCCGTCGCCAAAGGAACCGTCGATTTGATCTGCGGGCCTTCGCCAGCGGCGGCAAAGGTTTAGTGACGCCGGGGCCCTACTCATGTAAAAGGAGTTTACATGAGTAGATACGCAAGATGAGCTGGAAGAACCGCGGCCGCCGCGAAGGCGGCTACCATCACGGCAATCTGAAAGAGGCGCTGGTGCAGGCCGCGCTCGATCTGATTGCGAACAAGGGCCCGGCGGGGTTCACCTTCGCCGAGGCCGCGCGCTCGGCCGGTGTGAGCCCGGCGGCGCCGTATCGCCATTTCCGCGATCGCGACGAGCTGCTGGCCAGTGTCGCGCAGCAGGGCTTCGAACAATTCGAATCGCAACTCACTGCGGCCTGGGACGATGGCCGCCCCGATACGCCGACAGCGTTCCAGCGCGTCGGCAAGGCCTATCTCGCGTTCGCGCGCGAAAACCCCGCATATTACTCGGCAATGTTCGAATCCGGCGTGCCGCTCGAGGCCAATCCCGCGCTGCTGGTGGCGTCCGAACGCGCTTTCGCCATCATCCGTGCGGCGTCCGAACGACTGGTGGCGATGGCGCCTCCGGGCGTGCCGCGCCCGCCGGCGATGATGATGGCGCTCCACATCTGGTCGATGTCGCACGGCATCGCGTCGCTGTTCGGACGCGGCGATGCGGCGCGCCGCAAGCTGCCGATGTCGGCGGAGGACCTGCTGGAAGCGGGCGTGCTGATTTACCTCAAGGGCCTCGGGTTCCCGACCGACCAGCATCACCGGCCATCCAAATAATTTGCGCGACCCCTGAGGGGGCCCGCTTGACAAAATCCCGGGATGTTTTATCTATGTAAATGTTATTTACATTCACGGGAACGTGAAAACTGGGAGGACGCCTATGGCGAACACCGCAAACGCCAACACTGCACGTCTCGACCGATGGGGCCGCCCGGACTGGGCCGGACCGCATCACGACAACTACGACTCGCGGCACGACTGGCAGCCGCGGTTTCACCCCGGGCGGATCATCCTGATCGTTGCCGGTTTCATCATCTGGTGGCCGCTGGGTCTGGCCGCCCTCGCTTACTCACTCTGGAGCAGAAACATGGGTTGCTGGTCTCACGATCGTCACGGCCGCTGGGCCGACAAGATGGAGCGCATGCAGTACAAGATGGAGCGGATGCGCAGCCGGATGGAAGGCCGCGGTTACTACGCACCTTCGAGCGGCAACCGTGCCTTCGACGACTACCGCATGGAGACGCTGCGCCGTCTCGAGGAAGAGCAGACCGAGTTCAAGGACTTCCTCGATCGCCTGCGGCACGCCAAGGACAAGGAAGAATTCGACGCCTTCATGGCGCAGCATAAGCAGCGCCCGACGCCGCCGAACGATCAGCCTTCGCAGGGATAAGACAAGCCCCGTCTCCCTGACTGGCTCACGAAGCCGCCCACCTGTCGATCAGGTGGGCGGTTTTGTTTTGCGTGACTGCATCACGGGTTGGCAGGCTGCGGTGAACCAAGAGCCTTCGCCTTCATCTGAAACCTGATTTCAATCGCGATCTTGAGCAGTACCAGAATGATCAGCGGCGCGGCCGTTCCGATCGCCCGCGCGATGAACGCGCCGCCCATGATTGCGACGTGCATGATTACGATGCGCTTGTAGAACTCGCCCATGATCTCGCCGGTGTCGGCGTTGGTCAGTGGCACCTTCCCAAACACGAAGCGATTGACCGCGTCGTTGATGAAGATCGCGCCTTGTCCCACGAACAGCGCGACCAGCGGAATCCAGAGGTCCTTGCCGATCACGATCAGGCGGATGAAGTCCCGCGCGTCGTGAATGCGCCCCATCCACGGCCCCGCGAACAGTGCGTAGATGAACAGCATGTGCACCGACATGAACAATCCGGCATGCACGGTGAAGAATCCCGCCATCGCCAGCGCACCGGTAATGCTGCGGCCTGTCGCCGATCCCGGATCGCGGGCCATCGTTGCGGCCCGCGCGATGGTCCAGAAGCCGATCACCGCCGTTTCCAGGCAGTAGAGGCACAAAAGGACGAAGGTGTCCCAACCCCAGAACATGATGCCCGCCAGCGGTACGAGATTCGAAAGAATCAGAATCGACGAGGTGAACGTGCCGCGCCGGGACGCGCCTGATGTTGTTGTGGTGGGGACGGTGGATGTCATCCGCCGATTAAATCCGATCCTGCGCCACAAACAAAGCAGCCACGCGTGGCCGGGCCAATTGCCATCGCAGCCCGGATGGGTTTTAATACAGCATGATCAGAAACGTGATCTCACCGCGCCGCCGCTGGTGGCGAGCCGTCTCGTGCAGCGGCATTTGGTAGGCTGATCCCCGCGGTCGCGTGCGAGCGCCGGTTTGCGCTCATGGCATGCTCGACCGCTTCCTCCGACTCACTGCAATCATCTCTCTCTTATCGATCTGTCTCATCGATTCATGGCTTCGATTTACGGGGCCTCCGGGAGTCATCATGTCTGCGATCATGCGGCATTCATTTGCCGTTCCCGTGGCGGCATTCGCCTGGCTTGGCCGTCAGGGCGCGCGGGCCATTGCGGCGCTGGTTTTCATCGGCATCGCCGTTCCGTCGCTCGGCGTTTTGCTGAAGCCTTATGTCACCGAGGCGATATTCGTTCTGCTCTGTATGTCGTTCATGCGGGTGGATGTCGCGGCGATGCGCGGCTATCTCGCGCGGCCGGCACTGGTGATCGCTGCGACGCTGTGGAGCAGTTTCGCGGTGCCGCTGCTGTTCGGCCTCGCCGGCACGATCGGCGGCCTGGACAAGTCCGCGCCGGATCTGTTTCTCGGCCTGATGCTTCAGGCGGTGGCCTCGCCGATGATGGCGTCGCCTGCGCTGGTGGCGCTGATGGGCCTCGATTCGACGCTGGTCCTGATCACGCTCGTCACAGGGACCGCGCTGGTGCCGCTCAGCGCGCCGCTGTTCGCCTGGCTGTTTTTCGGAGACGGGCTCACGCTCTCGCCGCTGGCTCTCGGGCTGAAACTGTTTGTAATCCTCTTTGGCTCGGTTCTTGTCGCCGCGGTGATCCGCCGTTTTGCCGGCGTAGAGGCCATCGCCCGCCAAAAGCTGCCGCTCGATGGTTTCAACATTCTGGTGCTGCTGGTGTTTGTCAGCGCGGTGATGGAGCCGGTCGCCGCGAGCGTGCGGGCGGCGCCGCTGCTCGTCTTTGGTCTCCTCGTGCTGGCCTTCGCGCTGTTTGCGGCGCTGCTGGCTGTGACCACGCTGGTGTTCCGCAGGGCCGGCCTCGCGCGTGCGCTTGCGCTGGGGCTGATGGCCTCCCAGCGCAACATGGGCCTGATGCTGGCCGCTGTGGACGGGGCGTTGCCGGGGCTGACCTGGCTCTATTTCGCGCTGGCCCAGTTCCCGATTTACCTGTCGCCGCAGTTACTCACGCCGCTGGTACGACGGCTGCGGGGCGCTGCCGCGCCTCCGCCGTGATCGGGGCTGGAACCGGCGGTCCCGCTGTGCCACAGGGTTGGTTTCGAGGGCATTTTCGGGCCCTGAATGCCCTGCGGTAACCCCGCCTTAACCCTGATTAGCGTTTGGTTATATGGGCTGACAGCCCTCGTTTTGACACGTTAGCAGGGGATTCAGAGCCCGGCCTCGGGACAGGCCATCCCACGCGACACGAGACCGGAACGGGGCGATCGGCAGCGTTGGCGCTTTCGCTGCGGCGGTCATTGCCTTGCGGCGACCGCGACCAGCGCGTTAGCGCGTGAATTTAAGTGACAATCGCCTTGAGAGGATACCGATCATGAATCCAGCAGACGTAGCGCAGTCGGCCCTTCCGCTGGCCTCCGCTGACGTGTCGCTGATCTCGCTGTTCTGGCATGCGCACTTTGTCGTGAAAACGATCATGCTCGGTTTGCTGGCGTGCTCGGTGTGGGTCTGGGCCATCGCCATCGATAAAATGCTGCTTTATGCGCGCACCAAGAAGGCCATGGACCGTTTCGAGCAGGCGTTCTGGTCGGGTCAATCCATCGACGAATTGTACCGCGCGCTGGCTGCCAAGCCGACGCAATCGATGGCCGCCTTGTTCGTGGCCGCGATGCGCGAGTGGAAGCGCTCGTTCGAGAGCAATTCGCGCTCCTTTGCCGGTCTCCAGATGCGGATCGACAAGGTGATGAGCGTGTCGATTGCCCGCGAGGTCGAGCGGCTGGACCGCAGGTTGCTGGTGCTGGCGACCGTCGGCTCGGCGAGCCCGTTCGTCGGCCTGTTCGGCACGGTCTGGGGCATCATGTCCAGCTTCCAGTCCATCGCGGCGTCGAAAAACACCTCCCTGGCGGTGGTCGCCCCCGGCATTGCCGAGGCGCTATTTGCCACCGCCATCGGCCTTATCGCCGCAATTCCGGCGACAATTTTCTACAATAAGTTCACCTCGGAGGTGAACCGGCAGGCCCAGCGGCTTGAAGGGTTCGCCGACGAGTTCTCGGCGATCCTGTCGCGCCAGATCGACGAGCGCGCGTGAAGGAGAACGGGTTGAACCACGGCTTGGGATATTCGTCATGGGCATGAGCCTCGGGGGCGGATCGGGCGGCGGCGGACGCCGCGGCTATCGCCGCGCCAACGTCATGGCCGAGATCAACGTCACGCCCATGGTGGACGTGATGCTGGTGCTGCTCATCATCTTCATGGTGTCCGCGCCGCTGCTGACGGTCGGCGTGCCGCTCGATCTGCCGCAGACCGCGGCCAAGAGCCTCGATCAGGACAAGGAGCCGCTGACGGTTTCGGTCCAGCTCACCGGCAAGGTGTTTCTCAACAACACCGAGATCCCGATGAACGAACTGGTGCCGAAATTGACGGCAATTACCCAGGCGCGCGGCGGCATGGATGAGCGCATCTTTGTTCGCGGCGACACAAAGGTGGATTACGGTACGGTGATGCGCGTGATGGGACGCCTGTCCGCCGCAGGGTTCAAGCGCGTGGCTCTGGTGACCGAGGTCGAGCAGGGAAACTGACGTGAAGATCGACAAGACCGTCGCAGCGTCTGTCGCATTGCATGCCCTGGTGATTGGCTGGGGCATGGTCTCGTTCTCGACCAAAGCCTTCGAGTCGATGCCGGAGGATTCCGTTCCGGTCGATATCATTTCCGCCGATCAGTTCGCCAAGGCGATGCAGGGAATGAAAACCGGCAAGAAGGAAAATCCGAAGCCGATGGTCGAGAAGGTCGCCGAGGCCAAGCCCCCGGTGGACGATGCCGTCGGCAAGATCGACGACAAGAAGCCCCCGGTCGTGACCGAGGCCGCTCCGCCGCCGACACCGAAGCCCGAGGAAAAGCCGGTCGAAAAAAAGCCCGATCCGCCGAAGCCGGTCGAGAGCAAGCCGAAGGAAGAGCAGAAGCAGGCGGAGAAGAAGCCGGATCAGGCGAAAGTCGATCCGATCGCCGAAGCGCTGAAGAAGGAAGAGGCCAAGAAGCCTCCGAAGCCGCAGCAGGTCAAGGCTGCGCCGCCCCAGCCGCAAAAGCAGCCGACCGAACGCACGTTCGACCAGTCGAAGATCGCAGCCCTGCTAGACAAGCGCGATCCCTCGCGTGAGTCCATCACGGGCGCCGCGCTGAACTCGCAGGCCGCGCTTGGCACGGCGAAGGGCAGGGCTGCCGACAACTCCGCGACGTGGGGCGCCATGTTCCGCCAGCAGGTGGAGCGGTGCTGGAAGAAGCCCTATGGCGGCGTCGAAGCGCAGAAGGTGGAAGCGGTCTTCACCATCAAGCTGAAGCGCGACGGCATGCTGGAAGCCAATCCGGTGCCGCTTTCCAGTGCTTCGACCGGCTATTTCCGCGTTTATCAGGACAGCGCACTGCGCGCGATCATCGAGTGCCAGCCGTACAACCTGCCTCCCGCTTTCTTCGACGAGTGGAAATTCTTCGAGCCGGCATTTACCGAGAAATTTTCGTGACACGAAAATTGGATGGCGTGAACGGCAACGGTGCCGGAATGAAATTTGGATAGGATGCGAGATTTGAACAACGAAGGTCCGGACGAGTTGCAGGCCAAGACTTTGCAGGCGAAATCAAAGACGTTGATCGCGACGCCCGAATTGAAGCTAACGCGGCGGCATATGATGACGGGAGCCGCTTCTGCGGGATTGCTGCTCGCGACGCCGATGCGCCGTGCATTCGCGCAGGCGCGCGTCACGGTCACCGAAGGCAACTTTCAGCCCATCCCGATTGCGATTCCCAATTTCGTGCCCGGGACGCAGGGCGACAACGAGGTCGCAGCCGGCATCGCGCAGGTCATCACCAACAACCTGAAGCGCAGCGGATTGTTCGCGCCGATCGATCAGGCCGCCTTCATCGAGCGCATCTCCAACATTGACGTGCCGCCGCAGTTCGCGAACTGGCGTCAGATCAACGCCCAGGCGCTGGTGACGGGCCGCGCCACGCGGCAGGGCGATGGCCGCCTTAAGGCCGAATTCCGCCTGTGGGACGTGCCGCAGGCGCAGCAGCTCACCGGTCAGCAGTATTTCACATCACCGGAATCATGGCGCCGCATCGCGCACATCATCTCCGACCAGATCTATGAACGCCTCACCGGCGAGAAGGGCTATTTCGACAGCCGCGTGGTGTTCGTTGACGAGACCGGCCCGAAGGATCGCCGCGTCAAGCGCCTGGCGATGATGGATCAGGACGGCGCCAACGTGCGCTATCTGACGCGCGGCGCCGACCTCGTGCTGACGCCGCGTTTCTCGCCGTCCACGCAGGAAATCACCTACATGGAATTCGGCCAGGGCGATCCGCGCGTCTATCTCTTCAACGTTGAGACCGGCCAGCGCGAGATCGTCGGCAACTTCCCCGGCATGTCGTTCTCGCCGCGGTTCTCGCCTGACGGCCAGCGCATCGTGATGAGCATGCAGCAGGGCGGCAACTCCAACCTGTTCGTGATGGATCTGCGCTCCAAGTCGATGACGCGATTGACCGACACGCCGGCGATCGACACGTCACCGTCCTATGCGCCGGATGGCGGGCGGATCTGTTTCGAGTCCGATCGTGGCGGCAAGCCCCAGATCTATGTGATGGGTGCAAACGGCGGCGCGGCCCAGCGCATCTCGTTCGGCGAGGGAAGCTATTCGACGCCGGTCTGGTCGCCGCGCGGCGACTATATCGCCTTTACCAAGCAGGGCGGTGGCCAGTTCTCGATCGGCATCATGAAGCCGGACGGTTCGGGCGAACGCATCCTCACCTCCGGGTTTCACAACGAAGGACCGACCTTTGCGCCGAACGGCCGTGTCGTGATGTTCTTCCGCGAAGCGGGGGGCGGGCCGTCGCTTTACACAGTGGATATTTCCGGACGCAACGAGCAGAAGGTGCCGACACCGGGCTTTGCTTCCGACCCGGCTTGGTCGCCGCTGCTTTCGTAAACGAAGTCTTAAAATCCTGGCCGGGTTTTTTCAGCCCGGCCGCCAGGGTTTGTTATTCTGCTGAATTTATTGGCAGATTTTGTCCGTGGCTGATCTCGGCAAGACATAAGTAACGATGTTCCCTCAGAAAGACTTCATCTGCGGTGGGTAAAGCTTGAGCCGTTCAAAAGGACGTGCGCGCGCCCAAATGCAACTGCTTCATCAAAAGAAGAGCCCAGACGAAGAGACCCTGTCGCCGTCGATCTACGCGGCGTTGGTCGATTCCATGTGCCAGAATTCCTGGCCGATGCTGTTCGGGGCTATCTGTGCCGCCGCTGCGGCTTTGATGACGGCGCTCAAGACCGGCTACGCTCCGATCTGGCCCTGCGCGGTGCTGATCATCACCATCGGTATCGCCCGCGCGATCCAGATGCGCAAATACGAGAAGCGCACGACGGTTCTTTCCCCTGAACAGGCCGCCGATTTCGAGCCGCGCTACATGCTTGGCGCGATGCTCTACGCCGGAGTGCTCGGACTTTGGTGCGCGATCGTGCTGCTCGGCACCGACGATCCGATCGCCCATATGCTCTGTACGACGGTGACAATCGCCTATACCGGCGGCGGTGCTGCGCGCAATTACGGCCGCCCGCGTATCGTCCAGCTTCACATCCTGCTGTCCTGCGGGCCGATGTCCCTCGCGCTCGCGGTTCATGGCGATCTTTACCATATCGGGCTGGCGGGTCTGCTGGTGCTGTTTTTCCTCGGGTTGAAGGACATCAACCTGAGCCTGCATTCGATTTTCGTGAAGGCGCTGCTGGCCAACGAGCGCGAGGCGTCGATCGCCGCGCAGTTCGACACTGCGCTGAACAACATGCCGCACGGTCTTTGCATGTTCGATGCAAACGGCTGCCTCGCCGTGATGAACTATCGCTTCCATTACATGATGGGGCTGAAGACCGATCTGATCGGTTCTGGCGCGTCCGCGGCCGAAGTCGTTGCCGCCTGTCTCAAGGCCGGCACGCTGACGGGGGCCAACGCCGATACCATCATCGCCCAGACTGCGAGACAGCAGCAGGCCGAGATCGTCACACTCTATTCCACCGGTACCGAAGAGCGGGCGCTGGCATGGACCTTCGAGCCGATGGCGGATGGCGGCACGGTCGTCCTGGTCGAAGACATTACCGCGCGCCGGAATGCCGAGGCCAAGATCGGCCATATGGCGCGGTTCGACGAATTGACGGGGCTGCCAAACCGCGTGCACTTCCGCGACGAGATTGGCCAGATGCTGAACTCGAGCCGTGCGCCTCTCTCCGCGCTGCTGTTCATCGATCTCGATCAGTTCAAGCAGGTCAACGATACTCTCGGTCATCCGAGCGGCGACAAGCTGCTTTGCGCGGTGACGGCGCGGCTGCGCCGCTTGCTGCGGCCGGAGGATTTCGTCGCGCGTTTCGGCGGCGACGAATTCGTGGTGTTCCAGCGTGGAATCCAGTCCACCGAGGACGCGGCGTCGCTTGCGCGCAGAATCGTCGATCGCCTCAGCGAGCGTTACGAGATCGACCATCATCTGGTCGAGATCGGCGCGAGCATCGGCATCGCGATGACGTCGGCCGAGACCAGCGTCGATATCCTGCTCAAGAACGCCGACATGGCGCTCTATCGCGCCAAGGCCGACGGCCGCGGCACCTTCTGCTTCTTCCGCGAGGAAATGGCGCACACGGTCGAAACGCGGCGCGTGCTCGAACTGGATCTGCGTCACGCGCTCGCGCATGAAGAGTTTGAGCTTTATTATCAGCCGCTGGTCAATCTCAAGTCGGGCCGCATCTCGACCTGCGAAGCGCTGCTGCGCTGGAATCATCCGACGCGCGGCGCCGTTTCTCCGGCCGAGATCATTCCGGTCGTGGAGGACATGGGTCTCGTCGTCGATCTGGGCCGCTGGATTCTGCGCAAGGCGTGCATGGAGTGCATGAAGTGGCCGGATCCGGTCAGCGTTGCGGTCAATTTCTCGCCGCAGCAATTCCATCAGCGCGATGTGATGACCGAAGTCCGTTATGCGCTCGAGGTCTCCGGGCTGCCGGCGCACCGGCTTGAAATTGAAATCACCGAGTCGTCGCTGCTGCGCAACACGCAGTGGACTCTCGACGTGCTGACGCAGTTGCGCGAGGCCGGCGTTCGCATCTCGCTCGACGATTTCGGCACCGGCTATTCAAGCCTGAGCTATCTGCACAATTTCCCGCTTCAGAAGGTGAAGATCGATCGCTCGTTCCTTGAGGATATCGGCAGCCAGCGGCCGCTGACGCTGTTGCGCGGCGTCGCACGCCTCAGCGCCGATCTCGGCATGTCGGTTGTGGTCGAGGGCATTGAGACCAACGAGCAGCTCGAGCTCATCAGCGCCGAGGGCACTGTCACCGAAGCGCAAGGCTTCCTGTTCAGCCGTCCAGTCCCGGCGGCGCGGGTGCGCGAACTGCTGAAGGCCTCGCATGGCACTGTCAGCAAGGACGTTATCCCGATCCGGCAGACTCTGCGCTGACAGCGCACAGCACTCGAACGTCATCTCCGCAACCGACATGACTGCAATGCCAATTAATCGCGCGCACAGTTGAACGGGTTAAGGTTAACTCATGCAACGCTTTGCGATTTCGTTAAGAAGGTATTAACCTCTTTTCATGTGGCGCGGTACCGTCGTATCGCTCATCGGAGCATCGAAAATGGTCTCTGCTGTCCGAACGACCGGCCGTCCGTCGGAACGGATCAGCTATCCGCTGGAAGCTGTGGACTACAGGCTTGCGGAAACGCAGGCCGAAAAAGAACAGATCTATCGTTTGCGCTATCGCGCCTATCTGCGCGAAGGGGCCATCGTACCCAATGCGCGGCAGATGGTTCAGGACCAGTACGACGATCTTCCGAACTCCTGGAATTTTGGCGTGTATCGCGATGGCGTACTGATGAGTTCGCTGCGCATCACGGTATCGTCACCGGAGACGCCGGCCTGTCCGTCGCTGGGGGTTTTCCCCGATCTGCTCGAACCCGAAATCGCCAAGGGCCGGGTGCTGATCGATCCGACACGGTTTGTTGCGGATCCCGATCGCGAAGCCCGCTCCCCCGAACTGCCGTATGTTACGCTGCGCCTTGCCTACATGGCCTGCGAGTACTTCGATGCGGACATCGGGCTGGCCAGCGTGCGCGCCGAACATCAGGCCTTCTACCGCCGGGTGTTTCTGCACAAGTCGATCAGCGAGCCGCGGGATTATCCGAGCCTCACCAAGCCGATCTGCCTGATGGCGGTCGACTATGCGGCCATGCGCGAGCGGGTCTTTGCCCGTTATCCTTATTTCCGCTCAAGCTTCTTTGAACGCCGCAAGCTGTTCGAACGCAGCCAGCCGCTTGTGGAGTCGGCGCCGGTTCTGACCCTGCCGCAGTTTCCGTTTGCCAAGGCGACCATCGCTCCGCGGTCCTGAGCCGCCGTCATCGCGTAACAACAAAAATTCCCATGAATAAGGGGCCCCAGCCGCTGGCGGGGGCCCTTTTTGCTTGGCGCATTCACCGTCGCGCCATATTCATACCGCATTAACCATCGGGACCGGTTTTGCCGGATGTGAGGCATTTGAGTGTCTCCGGCAACGCCTCATCAAGGTTGACGGAACGTTCGCTTAACCAAGCCGCTGTAGACCGGACCCCTAGTCATCAGAACCAGAGCGTGGAGGCTCCGGAATGAAACATCAGATGCGTATCCTCCAGGGATTGAAGCTTGCCGCCGTTTTGGCCGTGGCGCTGTCGATGGGCGCCTGCGCCAACAAGACCGGAGTCGGCGGCGATGCCATGGCCAGCGCGGCAGTGCCGGGCAGCCAGCAGGATTTCGTGGTCAATGTCGGCGACCGCGTGTTCTTCGAAAGCGACCAGACCGAATTGTCGCCGCAGGCGATCGCGACCCTGGACAAGCAGGCGCAGTGGCTGCAGCAGTACAACCGCTATTCCTTCACGATCGAAGGTCATGCGGACGAGCGCGGCACCCGCGAGTACAACATCGCGCTCGGCGCGAAGCGTGCACAGTCGGTTCGCAGCTTCCTCGCCTCGCGCGGCATCGATCCGGGCCGCATGCGGACGATCTCCTACGGCAAGGAGCGCCCGGTCGCGGTCTGTAACGACATCTCGTGCTGGTCGCAGAACCGCCGCGCTGTGACCGTGCTCAACGCCAGCTCGTAAGAGCGTTGGTCGATAGCTTCTAAAAGCGGCGCCTGCGGGCGCCGTTTTGTTTTGGAGCGGGTGCAGGTATGACCTCGAAAGCGATCGTGCTGAAGCAACGCGCCGCTGTCGGAAGCCATATTTTTGGCGTACTGAACCGTTCAATCTTGGTCGCTTTGAAAAGCGATGCCCTTACTGTTTTTCGGGTCAAAATGTCATCCAGATTTCAAATCTTCGTCTGTGCGGTGCTCGCATTCGCGCCCGCGTGGCTGCCTGTCGGCGCGGTTGCGCAGCAGGATCTCGATCCCGAAATGCGCATCGAGCGGCTGGAAAATCAGCTTCGCACGCTGACCGGCCAGAATGAGGAATTGCAGTATCGCAACCGCCAGCTCGAAGAGCAGTTGCGGGCGTTGCAGGGCGCCCAGCCGGCGCAGCCCGGTCAGGCCGCAGCGCCTCGCCCCGTCGCACCGAACGTCGTTGCCGCGCCGCAGCCTCAGCCTCAGCCTAATCCTGGCTACCAGCCCAATCCTGGTTACCAGCAGCCGCCCGCCGGTCCGGGCCCGGCGGTGATCGCAGCACCTGTCGCCAGCAGCGGCCGCCGCGGCGATGCCTTCGATCCAAGCCAGAATCCGAATGCGCCGGGTGTGCCCCGCGCGCTGGGCGGCGGGCAGGCGCCTCTCTCCGGCGGTCAGGTCGGTGCGCCGGGCGGACGAGATGCAGGCGAGCCGCTTGATCTGTCGAATGTCGGCGGTCCGCGCGATCCTTATGGCGCGCCGGCGCAGCGTCCCGTGCCGCAGCAGGCTCCGAACACCACCGCGTCGCTGACCACCTTGCCGCCGTCGGCGACACCGCGTGACGAGTTCGATCTCGGCATCGGCTACATCCAGCGCAAGGACTACGCGCTTGCGGAAGAGACGATGCGCAACTTCGCCCAGAAATATCCGACAGACGCGCTGCTGCCGGATTCGCAGTATTGGCTCGGCGAGAGCCTGTACCAGCGGCAAAAGTACCGCGACGCTGCCGAAGCGTTTCTTGGTGTGACGACGAAGTTCGACACCTCGGCGAAAGCGCCGGACTCGCTGCTGCGTCTCGGTCAGTCGCTCGCGGCGCTGAAGGAAAAGGAAGCCGCCTGCGCCGCGTTCGGCGAAGTCACCCGCAAGTATCCCCGTGCCTCGAACGGAGTGAAGCAGGGTGTGGCCCGCGAGCAGAAGCGGGTCGGCTGCTAGTATCAATCCGTCATTGCGAGGAGCGCTCGCAACAATCCATTCTCCTTAAAGGTGGATTGCTTCGCTTCGCTCGCAATGACGGGGTGGAACGTCTAATCTGATGCCTGCAGTTCTTCCCCGTCGGGATAAAACCGGGCTTCTACACACTATGCCCTCCGCCGAAACGTCGCCTGTTTCAGTTCTGGACGCGAAACGCCTGTTCGCCGACTGGAAGGCCGCGCCGGCGGTGGTGCTTGCCGTCTCCGGCGGCCCGGACTCCATGGCCCTGATGTGGCTGGCCGCGCGCTGGCGGCGCGCGCTGAAAAAGGGCCCGCGTCTTCTCGCGATCACCGTCGATCACGGCCTGCGCAAGGAGGCCGCGCGCGAGGCGCGCGATGTCAAACAACTTGCGACGGCGCTCGGCATTGAACATCGCACCCTTCGTTGGCGCGGCGAGAAGCCCAAAACCGGATTACCCTCGGCCGCGCGCGATGCTCGTTATCGATTGCTGCTGCGCGCTGCGTCGAGTCATGGCGCATCCCACGTTTTCACCGCGCACACCCGGGACGATCAGGCCGAGACCGTGATCATGCGGCTGTCGCGGGGCAGCGGTATCGCGGGGCTGGCGGCGATGGCGCGGCAGTCGGACCGCGGCGGCGTGGTTCTGGCGCGGCCGTTTCTGGATGTGCCGAAATCCCGGCTGATCGCGACGCTTGCGAAAGCCGGAATCGCCTTCGCCGACGACCCGACCAATCACGATCCGCGCTTTACCCGCCCGCGGCTGCGCGCGCTGATGCCGGTGCTGGCGGCGGAAGGTGCCGATGCGCGGGGGCTGGCGCGGCTTGCGTCACGTCTCGCCCGCGCCAACACCGCGCTCGAAGTCATGACCGATGGCGCCGAGCGCTATCTGGCCAGCATCAACGGCGCGGCCTCCGGCAGTTTCGACCTCGCGGCCTTCGCGGCCCTGTCCGATGAAATCCGGGTGAGGCTGCTGATCCGCGCGATTGACCGCGCCGGTCATGAGGGGCCGGCGGAACTCGGCAAGGTCGAGGCGTTGTTACAGGCGATGGACAGGGCCACGGCCGGGAAGAAGCCGGGTCGGGGCGTTCAACTGAAGCAGACGCTGGCCGGAGCCCTCATCAGCATCCAGAACCAGCGTATCCACATCGGCCCGGCGCCGCGGCGCGGCCGGCGGATGGCTGGTTTGCCTTAACCACTGTTGAAACAGCCCCGCCAAACCGCCCTTATTTCACCCGGAATGGCGTTAAGATGCGTTAAATAGTCCCGAGAGGTTCCCTTGGCATCCGGGGGCACCACACCTAGATTGTAATGCAATCCGCACCGAAAACGTGTTGAAGACCCAAGGACATCAGGCCGCGATCCATGCGGTCACGAAGGAAGCCCAATGAACGCCAATCTGCGCAATTTCGCCCTCTGGGTCATTATCGTCTTGCTGCTGTTGGCATTATTCACGTTGTTCCAGAATCCGGGGCAGCGGGCCGCCTCGCAGGACATTTCGTTCTCCCAGCTTCTGACCGAGGTTGACCAGAGCCGCGTCCGCGACGTGGTCATCCAGGGGCCGGACATCAACGGCACCTTCACCAACGGTTCGACCTTCCATACCTACGCGCCGAACGACCCGACGCTGATCAAGCGCCTCTACGACGGCAAGGTGTCGATCACCGCCAAGCCGCCGGGCGACAACGTGCCGTGGTTCGTGTCGCTGCTGGTGTCATGGCTGCCGTTCATCGCGCTGATCGGCGTGTGGATCTTCCTGTCGCGTCAGATGCAGGGCGGCGCCGGCAAGGCGATGGGCTTTGGCAAGTCGCGCGCGAAGATGCTGACCGAGGCCCATGGCCGCGTGACGTTTGAGGACGTCGCGGGCGTCGATGAAGCCAAGCAGGATCTGCAGGAGATCGTCGAGTTTCTGCGCGACCCGGGCAAGTTCCAGCGCCTCGGCGGACGTATTCCACGCGGCGTGCTGCTGGTCGGTCCTCCGGGTACCGGCAAGACGCTGATCGCGCGTGCGGTCGCCGGCGAAGCCAATGTGCCGTTCTTCACGATCTCGGGTTCTGACTTCGTCGAAATGTTCGTCGGCGTCGGCGCAAGCCGCGTGCGCGACATGTTCGAGCAGGCCAAGAAGAACGCGCCGTGCATCATCTTCATCGACGAAATCGACGCGGTCGGCCGTCATCGCGGCGCCGGCCTTGGCGGCGGCAATGACGAACGCGAGCAGACCCTCAACCAGTTGCTGGTCGAGATGGACGGCTTCGAGGCGAATGAGGGCGTGATCCTCATTGCTGCGACCAACCGTCCGGACGTGCTCGATCCCGCGCTGCTGCGTCCCGGCCGTTTCGACCGTCAGGTCGTGGTGCCGAATCCGGACGTTGTCGGCCGCGAGCAGATCCTCAAGGTCCATGTCCGCAAGGTGCCGCTGGCGCCGGACATCAACCTCAAGACCATCGCACGCGGCACACCGGGTTTCTCCGGCGCCGACCTGATGAACCTCGTCAACGAGGCCGCACTGACCGCCGCACGCCGTAACAAGCGCATGGTGACCCAGGCCGAGTTCGAAGAGGCCAAGGACAAGGTGATGATGGGCGCGGAGCGCAAGTCGCTGGTCATGACCGAGGAAGAGAAGCTGCTGACGGCCTATCACGAGGGCGGTCACGCCATCGTCGGCCTCAACGTCGTCGCGACCGATCCGATCCACAAGGCGACCATCATTCCGCGCGGCCGTGCGCTGGGCATGGTCATGCAACTGCCTGAGCGCGACAAGCTGTCGATGTCGCTCGAGCAGATGACCTCGCGTCTTGCCATCATGATGGGTGGACGCGTGGCGGAAGAACTGATCTTCGGCAAGGAGAAGGTCACCTCCGGTGCATCGTCCGACATCGAGCAGGCCACGCGGCTTGCCCGCATGATGGTCACGCGCTGGGGTCTGTCGGAAGAACTCGGCACGGTGTCCTACGGCGAGAACCAGGACGAGGTATTCCTCGGCATGTCGGTGTCACGCACGCAGAACGCCTCCGAGGCAACCGTGCAGAAGATCGACAAGGAAATCCGCCGCTTCGTCGAAGAGGGCTACAAGGAAGCGACGCGCATTCTCACCGAGAAGCGCGCCGACCTCGAAACCCTGGCGAAGGGCCTGCTCGAGTTCGAGACTCTGTCGGGCGACGAAATCACCGATCTGTTGGCCGGCAAGAAGCCGAACCGCGAATCGGTGCTGGAGCCGACCGGCCCGCGCACCTCGGCGGTGCCGCCCGCCGGCAAGCCGCGTCCGCGTCCGGACGCCGGTCTCGAGCCGCAGCCGCAGGCGTAAGCGCCCGCCATATCGAATTGAAAAGGCCGGTCTTTGGACCGGCCTTTTTGTTTGCACGCAGATGATCTGTTGGAAACGAGGGGCAGGCCCGCACGCGCATGGCTTGACGCGTATTCACATCCGCCGCACGCAAGAGCGCGTTCACGCAGATGCAAAGATGACTACGCCTGCTACATCCCACCCGGATCATTTCCACGCGCCGGCCTACTGGTCGCGCAAAGGCATCGCGCCGGGAATCTATGCCATTTCGCCGATGCTGCCCGGCACGCTGGCCTTCGGCATGGCGTTCGGCGCGCTCTGCGCGCAGAAGAATTTCACCCTCACCGAAGTGCAGGTGATGATGGCTTTCGTTTACGGCGGGCTGTCGCAGTTCGTCGCGGTCTCATCCTGGCCCGATACGCTGACGGTGTCTTCGATCGCGACGCTGGCGCTGCTGACGGCGACCGTGAACATCCGTTTCTCGCTGATGAGCGCCAGCCTGCGCCCATGGTTCGGCACGCTGCCGTGGTGGCAGTCGTATCCGTCGATGCTGCTGGTGACCGACGGCGGCTGGCTCGCCGCCACGCGCTACCGCAATCATGGCGGCGCCGATGCATCGTTCTTCGTCGGCGGGGGCATCGTGCTTTACGTCCTCTGGTTCGTCTCATCGTTGCCGGGATATCTGCTCGCCGGGCAATTGAGCGATCCGAAGAAGTACGGCGTCGATCTGGTGGTGCCGGCGTTCTATGCGGCGATGCTGGTGCCGGCCTGGAAAGGCCCGCGCCGGGCGATCCCGTGGGCCGTGGCGGGTGCTGTGGCGCTCAGCGTTCACTGGCTGGTGCCGGGCTGGTGGTTCATCATTGCCGGCGCGCTGTCCGGTGCGATCAGCGCCGGGTTGATGGAGGATCCGCCAGTTGAGGCCGCAGGGCCCACAGGTGCGGCATGAGCGAGTTCATGCGCTCCGATGTGATGATCGCCTTCGCGGTGATGACGGCGGTGACGGTCGCTTCGCGTCTCGGTGGCTACTGGCTGATGGGCTACGTCACCATCACCCCGCGCGTGCGGCGGATGCTGGATGCGCTGCCGGGTTCGATCATCGTTGCCGCGTCCCTTCCGGTTGCCGTCAATGGCGGCGCCGTCGTGCTGTTCGCCATCGGTGCGGCGATCGCGATCACCATTATCCGGCGCAATGAGTTCGTCGCCGTCATCACCGGCATGGCCGTGGCGGCACTGGCGCGCGCGCTCGGATTCAGCGGCTGATTTGGGAAAAAGCCGGGCCGGATTTCGCAGGCAATCGCACCGAAACCGAAGTATCTTTTTGCTGCACTGCGAATTTGAATCGCGACTCATCGAAATGCTTGTCTCCGCTTTTGAACTGGTGTTCACTTCTTTTTGGGAGACGAACGCCATCAATGGTTTACAGGCGAACTCATCAGGTCGTTAAACGCCTTGCGGCACGCCGCAACGCCATCCTTGCGGCAGCCCGCGATGCGGCTGCTGAAGGCGGAATGGCTGCGGTTCAGATCGCGCCGGTCGCTACCCGGGCCAATGTCGCCGCGGGCACGGTCTATCGCTACTTTCCCTCGAAAGCCGACCTGATCTCCGAACTGATCGCGGATGTTTCGCGGGCGGAGCTCACCGCGATTCGGCGCGCCGCCGATGCCGCACCCGGGCCGTCGTCGGCGCTTGCCGCGGCTGTCACCACCATCGCCGTGCATGTCGTGTCGAATCGCAAGCTCGCCTGGGGCATTCTCGCCGAGCCGGTCGATGTCGATGTCACCGAATCCCGCATCGCCAGCCGCCGCGAGATTGCCGCCGAATTGGAAACGCGCATCGAGGCTGCGGTCCGGGCAGGGCACCTTCCGGCGCAGGACATTTCGCTGGCCGCGACGGCCCTGATCGGGGCGCTCCACGAATCGCTGGTGGGCCCGCTGGCGCCTGACGATATCGACGATCCGGTGAAGCTGCGCGACTCGGTGCAGGCGATCACGCTGTTCGCGCTGCGGGCTGTCGGTGTGCTCGATGCCCGCGCCCGCGGCCTCGTGGTGCAGGCGGTGATGCCGGTAATGCCTGTGCGGCGGGAGCTGGGTGCTCTGGTCGGATAGACGCCGCCCGGTCCATCCTCACGTTTTCTCGAACCCGAATGTCTCCAGGCATGTGAAATGCGGCGAACTCAGATTCGCTATTCCGGTTTGGAACTGTTCAAATAGTGCAAGACATGCTGATATATCAGAACAGCAAGGCGTGATACGACGCGCCGTTTTTTGGAGTGCGCGTATGTCCATCATGATGCCTGACGCCGATCAGGCAGTGCTCGCCCGCCGTGACGAGATCGTCGCAGCCCTGCAAAAGATCGTGCCGGGTGAAGGCGTGATTTCGAGCGCACGGGAAATGCAGCCTTATGAGTCCGATGCGCTGACGGCCTATCGCCAGCCGCCGATGGTCGTGGTGCTGCCCGATACCACCGAGCAGGTCTCGCAGGTCCTGAAATACTGCCATGACAACGGCATCAAGGTCGTGCCGCGCGGCTCGGGGACGTCGCTGTCCGGCGGCTCGCTGCCGCTGGCGGACGGCGTGCTGCTCGGGCTCGGCAAGTTCAAGCGGGTGCGCGAGATCGATTTCGAGAACCGCGTGGCGGTGGTCGAGCCGGGCGTGACCAATCTCGCCATCAGCCAGGCTGTCGCGCACGAGGGATTTTACTATGCGCCCGACCCGTCGTCGCAGATCGCCTGCTCGATCGGCGGCAACATCGCGGAAAACTCCGGCGGCGTTCACAGCCTGAAATACGGCATGACCACCAACAACGTGCTGGGCTGCGAATTCGTCCTGATCACCGGCGAAATCCTGCGGATCGGCGGCAAGGCGCCGGAGACCGACGGCTACGACGTGATGGGAGTTATCACGGGCTCTGAAGGGCTGCTCGGCGTCGTCACCGAAGTCACGGTGCGCATCCTGCAAAAGCCAGAGACCGCGCGGGCGCTGATGGTCGGCTTCGCGGAGATCGAGGCCGCCGGGCAATGTGTCGCCAACATCATCGGCGCGGGAATCATACCGGGCGGCATGGAAATGATGGACAAGAACGCCATCGTCGCCGCGGAAGCCTTCGTGCACGCGGGCTATCCCCTCGATGTCGAGGCGCTCCTGATCATCGAACTCGACGGGCCGAAAGCTGAGGTGGATGAACTGATCGAGCGTGTGGAAAAGATCGCGCGCGGATGCGGGTCGACCACCTTGCAGATATCGAATTCCGAGCAGGAACGGCTGCTGTTCTGGTCCGGGCGCAAGGCGGCGTTTCCGGCGGTCGGGCGGTTGTCGCCGGATTATCTGTGCATGGACGGCACAATCCCGCGCGGCAAGCTGCCGGAAGCACTGGCCGGGATTCGCGACCTGTCCGAAAAGTACGGACTGCGCGTCGCCAACGTGTTCCACGCCGGCGACGGCAACCTGCATCCGCTCATTCTCTACGATGCCAATATCGCCGAGGAGATGGACAAGGCAGAAGCCTTCGGCGCCGACATCCTGCGGCTTTGCGTCAAGCTCGGCGGCGTGCTGACCGGCGAACACGGTGTCGGTGTCGAGAAGCGCGACCTGATGCCCGAGATGTTCAGCGATATCGATCTGGCGCAGCAGCAGCGGCTCAAATGTGCGTTCGATACCCAGGGGCTGCTCAACCCCGGCAAGGTGTTTCCGACCCTGCATCGCTGCGCCGAACTCGGGCGTGTTCACGTCCATGGCGGCAAGCTCGCCTTCCCTGATATTCCGCGATTTTAAACCCATGACCCAGGATCGAGAGAACCGCTCGCCGGGTCAGCTTCGCATGCAAACGAGACAGGACAGGGCGTGGATACGTTGAAGGTACGCGATGCCGGTGATGTGGAGCAGGCGGTGCGCGATGCGCTCGCCGCCGAACAGCCGCTTGAGATCGTCGGGCACGGCAGCAAGCGTGCCATTGGACTGCCGATGGCCACCAATGCGGTGCTCGATCTGTCCGCACTGAACGCGGTGACGTCCTACGAGCCGAATGAGCTGATCGTCACCGTGCAGGCCGGGGCACCGATGGCCGATCTGCTGTCGCTGATCGATTCCAAGAACCAGCAATTCGCATTCGACCCGATGGATACCTCGGTGCTGCTGGGTACGCCGCGCGGGGCAGGGACGGTCGGCGGCATGATCGCGGCCGGACTTGCGGGCCCCCGCCGCATCAAGGCCGGCGGCGTGCGCGACCATCTGCTGGGCGCAAACGCGGTCTCCGGCTTCGGGGATTCGTTCAAGACCGGCGGCAAGGTGGTGAAGAACGTCACCGGCTACGATCTCTGCAAGCTGCTCGCGGGATCGTGGGGCACCCTCTCGGTGATGACCGAGGTGACGCTCAAGGTGATGCCGAAAGCAGAAGCCGAGCGGACTCTGGTGCTGCGCGGCCTCGACGACGCCGTAGCGAACCGGGCCATGACCGCAGCGCTCGGATCGCCCTATGACGTGTCCGGTGTGGCGCACCTTCCGTTGTCGGTCTTCCGGGATACGGGGGGCGGGCTCGCCGGTCTTGGATCATCGCAGCAGGCGGTGACGCTGATCCGTCTCGAAGGCATCGGGGCCTCGGTGCCTCATCGCGCGGGCTCGGTGAGCAAGGCGCTCGCGTCGTTCGGGACCGCCGAGATGATCGAGGACGACGCTTCCGCGGCGGTCTGGGCATCGCTCCGCGACGTCGCGCCTTTCGCGGCATCGGGATCGCTGGGCGCGTGGCCGGTCTGGCGCATCGTCTGTCCGCCGGCTTCCGGCGGCGCATTCGGTCAGGCGCTGGCGCGCGAGACCGGCGGCGACGTGATCTACGACTGGGGCGGAGGGCTGATCTGGGCGGCGCTGCCGCCTGTGGCCGATGCCCATGCGGCGCTGCTTCGGCAGCGGCTGAAGCCGGTCGGCGGCCACGCCACGCTCATTCGCGCCACCGACGAGGTCCGCAATACGGTCGATGTCTTTCATCCGCAGGACGCCGGCGTCGCTGCGCTCGGCCGTCGCGTCAAGACGAGCTTCGATCCGAAAAACATTCTCAATCGTGGCCGGATGGTGCGCACATGATCCGGAACGGCAACCCATGAAGACCGAATTTTCCCTCGCCCAACTCGCCGATCCCGACATCCGGGAAGCAGACAAGATCCTGCGTGCCTGTGTCCATTGCGGATTCTGCACCGCGACCTGTCCGACCTACGTCCTGCTGGGCGACGAACTCGATAGCCCGCGCGGCCGGATCTATCTGATCAAGGACATGCTGGAGAACGACCGCAAGCCGACGCAGGAGGTGGTCAAGCACATCGATCGCTGCCTGTCGTGCCTCGCCTGCATGACCACCTGCCCGTCGGGGGTGAACTATATGCACCTCGTCGATCAGGCGCGGGTCAAGGTCGAGGAAGAGTATGCGCGGCCGCTGCCGGAGCGGTTTCTGCGCGGCGTCCTCGCTTATGTTCTTCCTCGCCCCGGCCTGTTCCGGGTGAGCATGATGGCGGCGCAGCTCGCCCGACCGTTTGCAGCCTTGCTGCCGGCCTCGCCTGCGGGCCGGACGACGCCGACGTTCTTCGGCCGTCTTCGCGCCATGCTCGCGCTTGCACCGGCACGCCTGCCTGCGGCCGGGCCATCCGGTGGCACGGTCTTCCCCGCCGAGGGTCAAAGGCGCGGCCGCGTTGCGCTGCTGCAGGGCTGTGCCCAGCAGGTTCTGTCTCCCGGCATCAACCAGGCGGCGATCCGGATGCTGACCCGCCAGGGCATCGAGGTGGTGCTGGTGGCCGATGAGCAGTGCTGCGGCTCTCTCACTCATCACATGGGCCACGATGGCGATACGCTGAAACGCGCACGCGCGAACATCGAGGTGTGGACAAATGAGATCGACAGGAACGGTCTCGACGCCATCCTCGTGACCACGTCGGGATGCGGCACGACCATCAAGGACTATGGCTACATGCTGCGAGAAGACCGCGTGTTTGCAGCAAAAGCCGCACGTATTTCAGCCCTTGCGAAGGACATCACCGAGTACCTTGCAGGTCTCGACATCGCGTGGCCGCAAGGCAAAAACGATCTCGTCGTCGCGTATCACTCCGCATGTTCGTTGCAGCACGGACAGAAAATCACGCAGCTTCCGAAAGAATTGCTTTCCAAGAGCGGATTCGTGGTGAAAGATGTGCCGGAGAGTCATCTGTGTTGCGGTTCGGCGGGAACGTACAACATCCTCCAGCCCGACATTGCGAAGCGACTGCGCGAACGAAAGATCGCCAACATCGCATCGACGAAGCCGGACGTTGTCTCTGCCGGCAACATCGGCTGCATGGTGCAGATCGGCTCTGTGGAAAGTACCGATGGAACGTCAGTCCCTGTGGTGCATACGATTGAGCTGCTCGACTGGGCGACAGGCGGTCCTCGACCGGATTTATTGACGAGATCAATGAAGGGCCCCCGCGTTGGGAGTGCCTGAACGCCGGCTGAGATGCGGCCGGCGGAAACAGGAGGACCACAATGGCTAAAGGTAAGAAGAAGAAATCCAAGGGTAAGAAAGCTAAAAAGCTGATGGCGGCCAAGAAGACCGCCAAGAAGGCTGCAAAGAAATCGGCAAAGAAGGCCGCGAAGAAATCCGCCAGGAAGTCGGCGAAGAAAGCTGTGAAGAAGTCCGCCAAGAAGGCGGCCAAAAAATCCGCAAAGAAATCCGCCAAGAAGTCGGCGAAAAAATCCTCCGCCAAAAAGGCCGCTGCGCCGAAGAAGGCCGCTCCTAAGAAGGCTGCGAAGAAGCGCGCTCCGAAGCCCGCTGCTGCTCCGGCCGCCGAGCCGGCTCCGGCGTCCGAATCGAGCTGGTCCAGCCCGGCTCCGGCTTCGACCCCCAGCTGGTCATCGGGCTTCGGCTCCGGCAGCGACGACAGCAACAACTGAGATCAGGGCACGCTTCGGCGGGTTTGCTGGTGCCTTTCGGAAAAGCCGCAGCGGTTTCGCTGCGGCTTTTTTCGTGCGCTCAGGGGCGCGAATCGGAGCCGGGTCCAGAAGGGCCCTGTGGGGATATCGAGGGAGAACCGGGCGGAAATGCCGGGAACTCTCGGCTGGATGGGCGAATTCGGGCTGAAATTTGTTGTCGGAATGCAACACTGCGGCAGAACATCATCCTGAAGCCCTGAAACGCCTAAAAAGGCGGCAGTTGCTTGGGTTTTTTGCTTCACGCAAATGGCATTGCCCATCACATTGATGCCACGAAACGAATTCGCGCAGTCGATTAACGCTTGTCTCTCGGACCTTCGGCAATCGGACTGAATTGTAAACGATGATGGGGATCGTCATGAAGAAAGTAAGTTTGTCGATCGCAGCAGTTACGGTCGCTGCGATGGGTCTGGGTTCGGCGTCGGCTGCCGATCTGGGCAAGGTCTACAAGAAGGCGCCGCCGGTTGAGGTCGTGTCACCCTGGGACGTCGCCTTCGGCGCAGCGGTCATGAGCAACTACGTGTTCCGCGGTATCACCCAGTCGAACAAGAACGCTTCGGTCGCCGCCTACTTCGAGCCGCGCTACAACATCAACCCGAACCTGCAGCTTTACGCCGGTGTCGCCGGTGAGAGCATTTCCTTCACCAACCGCGCTGCCGCTGAAATCGACGTGTACGGCGGTATCCGCCCGACGTTCGGCGCGTTTGCCTTCGACTTCGGTGTCTGGGGCTACCTGTATCCAGGCGGACAGTGCACGGAGAGCTTCGGTGGTCCAGGCGGTGCGGCTGTTTGCCCTCCCGGCTCAAACGTCGTTACGCCAAGCTTCAACGGTATGAAGAAGGACGTCAGCTTCTACGAAGTCTACGGCAAGGTGAACTACACCTTTAACGACTACTTCGCGATGGGCGGCAACGTCTACTACACGCCGAGCTTCCTGAATTCGGGTGCAGACGGCACCTACGCCTCGATCACCGCCAAGCTCACCGCGCCGAGCACCCTGTTCGGCACCACGGGCATCGGCGCCTATGTGTCGGGTGAATTCGGCCGCCAGTGGCTCGGTACTTCTGACGCGTTCTACGGCACCAACGTGGTTGCCCCCGGCTTCGCCGGTCCGTTCCCGAACGGCATCAAGTACGATGACTACAACACCTGGAACGTCGGCATCGGCTTCACCTACAAGGTGTTCACCCTCGACCTCCGCTACTCGGGCACCGACCTGTCGAAGGCTGGCTGTAACGCTTTCACCAGCGACTACACCGCCCAGCAGACCGGTTCGTTCAGCGCGATCAACCCGGGTGGTTTCGGCTCCAAGTGGTGCGGCGACCAGTTCATCGCCAAGCTCTCGGCTGACGTGACCCTTGGCGCCCTGAAGTAATTGGCGCTCTGAAGTAATCTCCTTCATCTGAAGGACCTAAGGGCGGCAGAGAAATCTGCCGCCCTTTTCTTTTTGTTCGGTGATGAGCAGGTGGGTCGTGAGCAGGAGTTGGCGAGACAGATCGTGCGGATTTCTCGATGAAGCGGGACAGCGCAGACTGAGAGCTGGAGTTATCGCGGGCCTCGGCTCCGCGCTGGCGATCGGCGTCATGGAATTCCTGTCGGCGAGGCTGAGTTATCCGCTGGCCGTCATTCCGTTCGCGACATCGATCGCGCTTGTGATCGGTTCACCGGATGCTGTGCCGGCGCAGCCCCGCGCATTGATCGGAGGTCATCTGGTGGCGACCCTGGTCGGGCTGATGGTGGTGCATGCGATGGGTCCCCAGCCATGGGCGGCAGCCCTTGCGGTCGGTCTCGCTGTCCTGGCGATGTTCCTCACCGGCACGTTTCATCCGCCGGCCGGGATCAATCCGCTGCTTGTGGTGTCGCTCAATTTGCCGTGGACATTCATCGTTGCCCCGGTTCTCGCCGGAGCATTGCTGCTCGCGGCGTTCGCATGCGTCTGGCATCGCTGGGTCCGGCGCCAGCAGTGGCCGGAGCGTTGGTTCTAAACGGTCGCGACCCGCTCGCCTTCACCGAGCGTGAACTGCTGCCCGGAACGGACCAGTGACACCTCGCGCTGGTGGAAAGCCTCCAGCGTCTTGCGATGTCCGATCGATATGATCGTGGTTTGCGGCAGCTTTTCCACGATCAGCCGATAAAGCTGCTCTTCGGACGGCTCATCCAGCGATGCCGTGGCTTCATCGAGGAACAGATATTGCGGCATGTGCAGAAGCGCGCGTGCGATGCCGAGCCGCTGCTGTTCGCCGAGCGACAGCGTCCTGTTCCAGTGTCCTTCCTCGTCAAGCCACGTGGCGAGATCAGGAAGCCCGACGAGTTTCAGAACATCGGCCAGTTGTGCCGTGCTGTAGGTATTGTCCGGGGAGGGATAGGTGATCGCCGACGCCAGCGAGCCGACCGGGAAATAAGGCCGCTGCGGCAGCATCATCAGTGACGCGCCCTTCGGGATCGAGATCGCGCCCTTGCCGAACGGCCAGATCCCCGCGATGGCGCGGAACAGCGTCGATTTTCCGGAGCCGGAGGGGCCGGTGACCAGCGTGCGCTCACCGCTTTTCAGCCTGAAGCCGGAGGCCTGCACCAGCGGCTTGCCGTTCGGCAAAGTGAGCAGCAGGTGGTCGAGGGCAATGACGTCTGCGCCCTGTGCGGCGACAGGCTGAATCGAGTTGGGGTTCACCGCGAGCGCCTTCGCTGCGTCGATCCCGGCCTCGAAGCCATTGAGGCGGGCGACCACGGCCTGCCACTCAGCCAGCGAACGATAGGTCGAAATGAAGAACGACAACGCGCCCTGCACACTGCCGAAGGCGGATGCGGTCTGCATCATGCCGCCGAGCTGCATCTTGCCCGCGAAGTATGCCGGCGCGACCAGGATGTAAGGAAAGATCACCGAGGCCTGAGAATAGCTCGCGGTGAATGCCGTCACCTTCTTGGTGCGGCTCATGATCCCGAGCCAGTTCTCGACCACCGCGCCGAACCGCGTCAGCAGGCGCTGGCGCTCGGCGGCATCGCCATCGAGCAGGGCGATCTGTTCGGAATTCTCGCGGACGCGCACGAGATTGAAACGGAAATCCGCCTCGTATTTCTGCTGCCTGAAATCCAGTCCGACCAGCGGCCAGCCGATCAGGTGGGTCAGCCACGTGCCGAGGGCAGCGTAGATCAGTGCGCCCCAGACCATGTAGCCCGGAATGTCGATGTCCCTGCCGAACAGGTGCAGCGGCGCTGCGCTCGACAAGGTCCATAGGATGACCACGAACGACGCCAGCGTGACCACCGAGTTCAACAGCCCGATGCCGATGTTCAAAGTGCGGTCGACGAACAGCTTGACGTCATCGGTAAGGCGCTGGTCGGGGTTGTCGGCGGCGTCCCCCTGAAGCTGCATCCGGTAATGGTTGGCGTCGCTGAGCCATTCGCCCAGGTAGCGTTCGGTCATCCATTTGCGCCAGCGGATCTGCAGCCACTGATTGAGGTAGAGCTGGTACACCGCGATGATGATGAAGATCGTGACGATCACCGTGAAGTAGATGATCTCGGAGACGAAGCTGTCCCAGTTGCGCTCCTGGAGCGCGTTGTAGAAACGGTTGTTCCACGAGTTCAGCAGGACGTTGATGCCGACGGTCGCGAGTTCGATCACGATCACCGCGGTCAGCAGGGCGATGCCCGCCCATTTGTCGTCGGAGCGGAAGTAGGGTGCTGCAATCCGCCACACCGTCTTGAGGGTCGAGCCGATCCCATTCACAGATTTTTTCTCCTGAGGTGGGCGGCAAGGCCCTGAAAGGTATTGGGAATTTTCAAACACTAGACGAAAGTCGCAAAATCCCCTTCCTGCGACATCTTGTCCATTGTGCGGCAATCACTCTAGCATGCCGCGGACGGCGAAAGGGCTGGGGAGCCCGTTTCATTTGGCATTGTGAGCGTTTTGGGGCCTCGGCCCGCGCTCACGGTTTTCATCACATGGTTGTGCTCTCCGGCATGCAGACGCGTTGACCAACCACGCTCTGGTCAGGCGTCGCCAACAATAACGTGGGGGAGGAAACTGTAATGTGGAATCAAATCTATAATCCGCTGGGGAATGCCGCGCTGTCGACGATCGCGGCCGCCATCCCCGTTGTCACGCTTCTGGTGCTGATCGCCAGCGGCAAGGTCAAGGCGCATATCGCTGCGATCATCGCGCTGATCGTCGCCAACATCATCACGATTGTCATTTTCACCATGCCGGCCGGCATGTCGATCCGTGCGTCATTGCTCGGCGTCGTCGTCGGATTCTTCCCGATCGGCTGGATCGTACTCAACGTCATCTTTCTCTACCGGATCACGGTCGAGACCGGTCGTTTCGAACTGTTGCAGCGGGCAATCGGCGGCGTCACCACCGACCGGCGCATTCAGTTGCTGCTGATCGCTTTCTCGTTCGGCGCCTTCTTTGAAGGCGCATCCGGCTTCGGCACACCGGTGGCGATCACCGGCGCGGTCCTGATCGGTCTCGGCTTCTCGCCGCTGGCCGCTTCGGGTCTGTCCCTGATCGCCAACACCGCGCCGGTCGCTTACGGCGCGCTCGGCACACCGATCCAGGGCCTCGCGTCGGTGACTGGCTTCGATCCCTATGTCCTTGGTGCGATGGTCGGACGGCAGTTGCCGTTCTTCTCGCTGCTGGTGCCGTTCTGGGTGATCTGGGCCTTCGCCGGATGGCGCGGCATGATGCAGGTGTGGCCGGCCATTCTGGTCACCGCGGTCTCGTTCGCGATTCCGCAGTTCGTGATCTCGAACTACATCAATCCATGGATCGTCGATATCGGCGCGTCGCTGATCTCGATGGGCGCGCTGATCCTGTTCCTGAAGGTCTGGCAGCCGAAAGTGCTGTGGACGTCGCCGGCACTTCGCGGCAACGACGATTCGGCCGCGACCATGGCGCCGACCAAGCCGCTGGATACCACGCCGCTGACGCAGTCCCAGCTCTGGAGTGCGATGCTGCCGTGGATCATCGTCTGCATCGTGATGCTGATCTGGGGCAACGGGGCGTTCAAAACCTGGGCGAACTCGATCTTCACCTGGAACTATCCCGTTCCCGATCTGCACAACATGATCAACAAGGTGCCGCCGGTGGCTGCGAAGCCGACGCCGGAAGGTGCCGTGTTCTCGTTCACCTATCTGTCGTTCACCGGAACGGGCATGCTGATTGCGGCGATCGTCTCCGGCATCCTGATGGGCTTCTCACCTGCCAAGCTGATCGGCGAATACGGCCGTACCATCAAGGTCTGCGCGATCTCGCTGATCACGATCTCGGCGATGCTGGCGATCGGCACGTTGACGCGCCTGTCGGGCGTTGATGCGACGCTCGGTCTGGCGTTCGCTGCGACCGGCGTGCTGTATCCGTTCTTCGGTACATTGCTGGGCTGGCTGGGTGTGGCACTGACCGGTTCCGACACCGCCTCGAACGTGCTGTTCGGCAACCTGCAGAAGATCACATCGGAACAGCTCGGCCTGTCGCCGATCCTGATGGCTGCGGCGAACTCGTCCGGCGGCGTGATGGGCAAGATGATCGACGCCCAGTCCATCGTTGTGGCTTCCACCGCGACCAACTGGTACGGCCACGAAGGATCGATCCTGCGTTACGTGTTCTGGCACTCGATCGTGCTGGCGTGTCTCGTTGGCGTCCTTGTGACCTTGCAGGCCTACGTCTATCCGTTCACGGCGATGGTATTGAAGTAAACCATCGCTGCCGTAACGCGCGAAAGCATCCCCGCGGCGCAAGCCGCGGGGATTTTCTTTGGCTTTTCCGTCCGCGTTCTGCGCGTCAATTTGAGCAGCGCGCACACTGGAAAAAGCAGTCCTGAACGTCTAGAACCGCGCGCGGTTTGAAACTCGTGAGGTCATCCATGACGGTTCTGCGACACGCTCTCGCCGGTCTTGTTCTTGTTGTCGGCATTGTCGGTCAGGCTCATGCGGCGAGCGAGTTTCCGTTCGGAGCGGAAATGACTCTCGAGGCGCGTCCCCAGCCGGGATCGAAGAAAATTCCGACGCTTGAGATCGGCGACAACGGCGAGGCGCAGCTCGATCTGTGGTGCAAATCCGGCAAGGGGCAGTTCTCGGTGGCGAACGACACCGTCATCTTCGTGCCGGGGACGATGGAAGACCGCGGCTGCACGCCGGAGCGTGCGCAGCTTGATGATGCATTGATCAATGCGCTTGGCGCCGCCGCCACGTGGAAACGGCAGGGCGATTTCGTCTCGTTCATCGGAGCCGCGACACTGCGATTCCGTATCAGCACGAACTGAGCGCGCTCTAGCTCTCGCGCAGGATCATGTCGGCGCAGGCGCCGGCAGACTGGATCACGCCGGTATAGCCGCCGAATCCAGCATAGGCCGAGGCCAGATACAGTCCCGGCACTGGCGTGGCGGGTGTTTGCCGCAAGGCGCTGGACAGCGAGCGCGGCGTCAGCGGTGCGAATCCATAGACGGCGCCCTGCGGCGCGCCGAGATACTGCTGCACCGACAGTGCAGTGTTGAACGTCGACGCAATGGTCGCTTGCGTCAGTCCGGGATAATGCTCCTCGAGATAGGCCACGATCGCATCCTGCCAGCGCGCGCGCTTGGCGCGGTAGCTGTCCTGATCGCCGCCGGTCCAGTTCGACAGCCGGTCGGGGCCGACGATGGACAGAACGTAGGGCGGCGCCGGCACGCCTGACTCGATCGCGGCGTAGTCGGCGATGGCGAGCGGCGGCATCCGCTCAAGAGGCTCGTCCGCCATCAGCGCGGTCGCCTGCGCATAATCGTTCAGGCTGGTCATCCAGCCGGGCAGCAACTGGGTCGAATAGCTGCTGACACCGACCTCGCGCGGCGGCTTTGACAGGCCGAGCGTGAGCATGAACAGCGAGATCGACCGCTGGCGATCGCCATAGGCTGCGGTGAGCTTCGCGCCGCTGGCTTCGGGCAGCAATCCGGCCAGCGTTTCGGGCGCAGCGTTGCCGACGACACGTGTGGTCTCCACGGTCTGCGGATCGCTGCCGTCCCTGGCTGTGTGGGTGACGCTCACGATACGGCCATGGGCATCGACACCGATGCTGCTGGCGGTCCGCCGCAGGATCGCATCACTGCCCGCCGCCTTGATGGCGCGCGCCAGCGCGCTGGAGAGGCGCTGCGATCCACCCTGCACATAGCGCCCGCCGCTGAGCAGGTAGCTGCCCTGTGCGGCGGCGAAGAACAACCACCAGGTCGTGGCCGGATCGTCGTGGTAGTAGGACAGGTTGGCGGCGACCGCCGCCTTGATCGCTTCGTTGGCTCCGAAGACGCGGTCAAGTTTCTGCGACAGTGACAGATTCCAGTCCCGGATCGAGGGCAGCAGGTTTCGCAATGCGCCGAATGTCTGCGATGGCGATTTGAATGCGCCGGCACCGCGCGACAGCATGCTCGCTGCGGATGCGATCTGCTCCATTTCGCCGAGCAGGCGGTCGATGCCGCCCTGGGCCTCGGGAAACCGCTCGACCAGTGCACGCCGGGCGGCATCGAAATTGTCGGGCAGGGTCAGCGGCGCACCGACCGGTCCGCCGCGCGCCTCATAGAACGTGCCTGATGGAATCCATGTCACGGCATCGAGCACGCCTGCGCGCGTCAATGGATCGTGCTTGGGGTCGCGCGGATCGTGCGGATCGCTGGTCTCGTGCAATGAGCCTTCGACAAACAGGTCGCCGACCTTGTAGCTGGAGGCAGCGCCGCCGACGGAATTGCTGCGCTCGATCACGAGGACCTTGCGGCCCGCGCGCGCAAGGATCGCGCCGGTGGTCAGGCCGCCGAGGCCTGCGCCAATGATGACGGCGTCGTAGCGCGCCATGCGCTATCGAATCCTGTGACCGGCGGGACTGCGGGCTATTTCCATGATGCCTTGTCGGTGTCCCAGCGCTGGCCCTTCAGTTCGGCCGCGATGGCTTTGATCATTCCATCGTCGTCGTTGAATGTGCTTTCTTCCTCGCCGCCGGAATCCTCGGAGAACTGCAACTGAGGCGCGGCCGTCTCGTCGGTTGTTTTGCTGGAGGGAACGCCGAGCCAGACGATCAGACGATCCGAGCCGCCCGGCTTGTCCGGGCTGACCAGCGCGGTGATTTCCAGCGTCTCGGTCAGTTCCAGCGCCGGCGCGAGCTGGCTCGGACGCTTCAGCGTGAAGGTGAGTTCGCCGGTGGCCTCGTTCCATGTCGACGTCGCAGGTTTCGCGGACATGACTTTCGCGGCCAGGGCGGTGAGAGCCGCCGTGAATTTGTCGCGGTTCAGTTTGCCGCCCTCGCTCCAGTCGCCGGCGGGGAAACGGACCGCGCGCTCCATATCGTAAGTACCGGAAGTCCAGCCCGCAGCGACCACGCCGGGAGCTGCCTTCAGGTTCGCGATCAGAGCCGGCGCACGGGCGGGATCGACAAACAGGCGCAACACCTGATGGCCCGAGCGCAGCGCGTTGCAGTCGGTGGCGATGCTGTCGAGCGCGATCTGGACGTTCTGACCCTTGAGGCTTTTGACGAGCGGCGCGAAATTTTCACGCTTCACCCGGACGGCCACCGATTGCGGCGAGACCTGCGTGAAGTCCTTCGGCGTCTCGCTGAGATCGTCGTCGACCACCTGCGACTGCTGGAATTCCTTTTCGTCGACATCGGCGTTGTCCGGCGACGATACCGAGGTGAGATGGCTGCCCACCGTGATCTTGCCGTCGAACGAAACGGATTTGCTGCCCTTGCGGGTCAGGCTGACGGTGACCGGGGTTTTGCTTTCGATGCTCTGTCCGCTGCCGGAGAGCTTCTCGCCTTCCACCTTCAGGTCGATGACAAAGCGGTCCTTCCGGTCCGAGGCCGTGGAGACGGAGTAGCAAACGTCCAGTGTCGATGCGACGAGCTTGCCGCCCTGACGCGTCTCCTTGATGAACGCATCGACCGGCAGGTCGCCAAGCAGATCACCGAGTGCATTGAAATAGCGGACCTCGCTCGCGGCCGGCGCGGCTTTCGCGTCCTTGGCGGTCTGAGCCTGGGCTGCCGGCCATGGTCCTGCTCCCACCAGGGCGAGGGTGCAGCCAATCATCAATGCGCGCATGAGTTTCGATCCTGAATCGGGATGGCGAATGTGGAGACGGCGGACAATCTCAAAACCCGGACGGATTGTCGCGGTGATTCTTGAATATGAGCCAATAAAAAAGGCCGCCCGCAGGCGGCCTTTGATGATGTCGTCGAGGCGTACGGTCCGGCTTAGAAGCCCATGCCGCCCATTCCGCCCATGCCACCCATTCCGCCGCCGCCCGGCATTGCCGGTGCTGCTTCCTTCGGCACGTCGGCGACCATCGCTTCGGTGGTGACGAGGAGACCGGCGACCGAGGCCGCGTCCTGCAGGGCGGTGCGAACCACCTTGGCCGGATCGATGATGCCCTTGGCGACCATGTCGACATACTCTTCGTTCTGCGCGTCGAAGCCGAAGGTCTCGGTCTTGTTGTCGAGGATCTTGCCGACAACGATGGAACCTTCGACACCGGCGTTCTCGGCGATCTGGCGGATCGGAGCTTCCAGCGCCTTCAGCACGATGTTGATGCCGGCCTGCACGTCGGAGTTGTCATTGTTGATCCGGCCGACGGCCTTCTTGGCGCGCAGCAGCGCGGTGCCGCCGCCCGGAACGATACCTTCCTGAACGGCCGCGCGGGTTGCGTTGAGCGCGTCCTCGACGCGGTCCTTCTTTTCCTTCACTTCGATCTCGGTCGCGCCGCCGACGCGAATGATCGCGACGCCGCCGGCGAGCTTGGCCAGACGCTCCTGAAGCTTCTCGCGGTCGTAGTCCGAGGTGGTTTCCTCGACCTGCGCCTTGATCTGGTTCACGCGCGCCTCGATGTCGGCCTTCTTGCCGGCGCCGTTGACGATGGTGGTGTTTTCCTTGTCGATCACAACCTTCTTGGCGCGGCCGAGCATCTTCAGCGTCACGCTTTCGAGCTTCATGCCGAGATCGTCGGAGATCAGCTGGCCGCCGGTCAGGATCGCGATGTCTTCCAGCATCGCCTTGCGGCGATCGCCGAAGCCCGGCGCCTTGACGGCTGCGACCTTGAGGCCGCCGCGCAGACGGTTGACCACCAGCGTTGCGAGAGCTTCGCCTTCGATGTCTTCAGCGACGATCAGCAGCGGCTTGCCGGTCTGCACCACGGCTTCGAGCACGGGCAGCATGGCCTGGAGGCCGGAGAGCTTCTTCTCGTGCAGCAGCACGTAAGCGTCTTCCAGCTCGGCGGTCATCTTCTCGGGGTTGGTCACGAAGTAGGGCGAGAGATAGCCACGGTCGAACTGCATGCCCTCGACGATGTCGACTTCGGTGTCGAGCGACTTGGCTTCTTCAACAGTGATGACGCCTTCGTTGCCGACCTTCTGCATCGCCTTGGCGATCATCGAGCCGATGGTGGAGTCGCCGTTGGCCGAAATGGTGCCGACCTGTGCGATTTCGGCGGAGGAGGCGACCGGCTTGGCGCGCTTCTCGATGTCCTTCACGACTGCAGTCACGGCGATGTCGATGCCGCGCTTCAGATCCATCGGGTTCATGCCGGCGGCAACCGACTTGGCGCCTTCACGGACGATCGCCTGGGCGAGCACGGTGGCGGTGGTGGTGCCGTCGCCTGCGGTGTCGTTGGTCTTGCTGGCGACTTCGCGCAGCATCTGCGCGCCCATGTTCTCGAACTTGTCCTCAAGCTCGATTTCCTTGGCGACGGTGACGCCGTCCTTGGTGATGCGCGGTGCGCCGAAGCTCTTGTCGATCACGACGTTGCGGCCCTTCGGGCCCAGCGTCACCTTGACGGCGTTGGCGAGGGTATCGACGCCGCGCAGCATGCGGTCGCGCGCGTCTCCGGAAAATTTTACGTCCTTGGCAGCCATGGGGATTCCTCCAAATTGAGATGTCGAATGATGTCATCACCGGGGTTGTCCGGGTGATCCCGGTCAATCAGGCGCGGTGCTCATCTTGTCGGGATGGCCGGGACATAGGCGTTTTCCAGAACGCCGTTCTTCGAACGGCTACGCCCGGCCATGACAGCGTGTAAACGTGCGTTACTTCAGCACGCCCATGATGTCGGATTCTTTCATGATGAGGAGTTCTTCACCGTCGAGCTTTACTTCGGTGCCGGACCACTTGCCGAACAGCACCGTATCGCCGGCCTTCAGATCGATCGGGATCAATTTGCCGGCTTCGTCGCGGCCACCGGGGCCGACGGCGACGACCTGACCCTGCGAAGGCTTTTCCTTGGCGCTGTCAGGAATGATGATGCCGCCTTTGGTCTTCTCTTCGGCGTCGATGCGCTTGACGACGACACGATCATGCAGCGGGCGAAAAGTTGTCTTGGCCATCGGATGTCCTTTGGGCGTTGGTTAGGTAAGATTTGACGTGCGGCGGGGCGCGGGCCGTGGATAATGGGCTCAGCTAACCCCTTGAGGGGACGAAGCCTTGCCCTTAGCAATCGCGCTCCAAGAGTGCTAATGACGGGGTCGGGAATATGGGTTGGTATCGATCCTGTCAAGCAAGGCTCTTAAGGCCTTGGTGAGGCCAATATAGGATGATCTGGAAACCATAAAGGGGAACGCTGCGTATTGACGGGGGTCAGCTCACGCAGTGTGACGGCGGGTCTGTCGGTCTGGCAGCCAGCCAAGTGTTCTTGCCGGGAGACACCATGACCACAGTGAGTGAGCGTACCAAAGGCTCCAGAATCGTTACGTTGACAGCCATTTCGTTATTGTCGGGCTTTCTCGGTGCCTGCGGTGGCGGTGGTTTCGGTGGGTTCAGCGGCTTCGGCGGCGGATCGCAGCCCACGGTGCAGGAGCCGGGCGTCGCACCCGACGTGCCGGCCACCATCCGGGCCGATGAAATTGTCGGCCGCTGGGGTCTCGCCTCGTTCCACAAGCCGGAAGACCGCGCCCGCACCGAAGCCGCGGCGCGCGGCCAGTGCAAGAACCCCTACGTGATCGGTCAAGGCGCCACCGGCGGTGTCATAATGCATCTGCCGGACGAAGCTACCCCGCAGGAATTGCGCCTGAAGGGCAGCCAGAGCGGCAAGAACTATATCGGTCCGGCCGGTCCGGTCGGCGGCGAGAAGGACCGCGAGATCGTCTCGTTCGACGGACGGGTGCTGATGACGCGGTTCATCGACAAGGATGCCGCCAGCCGTTATGGCACGATGGTGTATGTCCGCTGCGCACCGCGCGCATAGCGCATTGGTTTATTGTTCCCGATAACAGATGATTCTCGACGTCGGGGACGTGAACGCGCAATGGCCGGGCTGCAAGTCCTCCGCTCCGGGCCCAGCCGCGCCGTCATCGTTCTTTGCATCACACAAGTCCTGGGCTGGGGCGCGCTGTTCTACCCGCCCGGGCTGACGATGCCCCACATCGCCGCGGCCCATGGCTGGTCGCTGGCGCAGGCGCTCCTTGGATTTTCAATCGGGCTTGGCGTCTCGGGGCTGACCTCGCCTTTCAGTTGTCACCTGGTGGAGCGGCACGGCGGTCACTACGTGATGGCGGGTGGCGCGCTGATCGGCGCGCTCGGCCTCCTGATCCTGCCGCTCGCCGGTCACTATTGGCTCTATCTCGCAGGCTGGGTGCTGCTTGGCATCGCGATGGCCTGCACCCTTTACGATCCTGCGTTCACCGCCCTGACGCGTATTTTCGGCGCGTCGTCGCGGCGAGCGATCACGCTGGTGACATTCGTCGGCGGTCTTGCCTCGACGTTTTCATGGCCGACAACCCAGATGCTGATCGCCCATGGCGGCTGGCGCAGCGTTTATTTCGTGTTCGCCGGCGTGTTGGCTTTCATTGTCGCGCCGCTCTATGCGTTCGCGCTGCCGCGCAACGCCATCTATGCGCCGCCGCCGGTGGCGGAGGGCGCTGCCCCCGTCAAAACCGCCGCCATCATTCCATCGATCGGCATGCCGTTCCTTCTGGTCGCTGCGGGGTTCGCGGCCCATGCCATCATGCAATCGGGAACGCTTGCGCATTTGCTGACGATCCTGCAGCGGGGCGGTATCGATGCAGGCACCGCGGTGATGATCGGGGCGCTGTTCGGGCCTGCGCAAGTCCTGACGCGCATCGCGGACTTCATGTCAGGCGGCAGGCTGCATCCACTCTGGCTGGTGCGGATCGCGATGGCGCTGATGGCGTGTGCGTTCATTCTGCTCGTCGCGGCCGGGATCTCGCCCGGCGTTGCAACGGTGTTTGCGCTGATGTTCGGCGCCGCCAACGGCGTCGTGACCATCGCGCGCGGAGCGTTGCCGCTGACATTGTTCGGAGCCGTCGGTTATGGGCGCGTGGTGGGCCGGATCGCGCGCCCGGCGCAAATCTGTCAGGCGCTGTCGCCGTTCGCGCTGGCCTATGTGATCGATCGCTGGTCGGGGCAGGTGGCGCTGGAACTGCTGATCGGCGTGGCGTTGCTCGCACTGGCGTGTTTCGTGCTGCTTCGGCGGCCATCCTGAACGAAAAAACCCGGAGGCAGGCCTCCGGGTTTTGAATCAGAGATGTCGACCGCGTTAGTTGAACAGCGCGTCGATGTCGTCCTGCGAAACGTGGCCCTCTTCATCCGCGCTCTTCGGGCCGTTTAGCAGCCGGGCATCGCCGACGCGGGTGTCGATGATGGCGGGCGCGTGCTGCTTGATGGCGTCGACGCCGCCCCAGATCTCCATCATGACGTTGATGTGATGCTCGATGAATTTCATCGTGTTCATCACCTTGCTGATGCGCTGGCCGGTGAGGTCCTGGAAGTTGCACGCCTCGAAAATGCCGACGACGCGATCCTGGATTTCCTCGCTGAGCTGGATCTGCTGATCCGGCGACATTGTCTTGCCAAGCGCGCTTGCGGCCTGATCGATCGCCTCGGCGGCTTCAAGGATCTGCTGGGTGGCTTCCTCGGTGCCGCCGACGACGGCGCCCAGTTCGCCGGTGACCTTCGCCATTTCGTCGCCGCTGAAGCTCTTGCCATGAAGCACAGCGATTTCCTGCTTGGTGCGGTTGATGGCATCGTGAATGAGATCGAGTTCGACCTTCAGCTTCTCGCACTGTTCGATCTGCGCGCGGTAGCTTCCGAGCAGTTGCTGCGCTTCGGTCAGTTCGTGAGTTGACGGATTTTCATCCTGCTCCGCGACCGGGCCGCGGTGATGCGATGCCATTTGCGCGCGAATGGCGCGCAGCTCGCTCATGATCTGATGATGATGCGGAATAATCTCGCTCTCATCGTGATCGATTATCGGCATGCTGCCGGACTGAATCGTTTCAATACGGAATCGTTTACGCTGAACGGCCATTGGTTTCCCCATCCCTGATGAGGCGTTTGTAACCCGGCGTAATTTAACGCGAGGTTTCGCGTGGAACTGTTGCTTCAATGAAGTACCCGATGGCGCATACCAACGGTTAACCATGCAGGGCGCGCGTTTATCGAAAATAAACGCTGTCGCGAAGAACACGCTGCCGGTGCTGACGTGGTGAATCCGAAAGCCGGTTTTGTTTACCAAACCGACGCGCTTTTAACCTTAAATGTTCGTGTTCAGGCGCGCTGTCCGCGCGTCAACGACGAAACAGTACAGAGTACGTCGATGTTCAGAAAAACTTCCCTCGCGCTTGTCGCCGGCGCGGTGTGTTTCGGCGCCAGTCCAATGCAGGCCTTCGCATACGATGACGATATGCCTGTCCCCGAGCCGCGCGTGATTTACGCGCAGCCGACCTCAACGCCTCCGATGCCGATCCGCGTCGCCTATAACGAGCGGTCCAGCTCCAACATGGGCGGCGGATTGATCGAGTTTCTTTTCAGCGGCGGACAGTCGGGCGATCCGAACTATCAGGCGCCGCGCTACGAACAGCGCTATGAGCAGATGCCCTCGCGCGGCGGCTTGCCGCCGATGGACCCGCAATATCGTTATGAGATGCGGCAGGGCGACGTCGGCATCGAACCGGGCCGTCCAGGCATGGACCCGAAGTTCGAAAAGCAGGTCGTCGAGTACGATGGCCGGCATGCGCCGGGAACGCTGGTGATCGATACGCCGAACAAGTTTCTGTATCTGGTGCAGGGCGGCGGCAAGGCGCTGCGCTATGGCATCGGTGTCGGCAAGCCCGGCTTCGAGTGGTCGGGTGTGAAGACGATCTCGGCAAAGAAGGAGTGGCCGGCATGGACGCCGCCGCCGGAAATGCTCAAGCGCCGTCCTGATCTGCCGCGCCACATGGAAGGCGGTCCGGAAAATCCGCTCGGCGCCCGCGCAATGTATCTCGGCTCGACGCTGTACCGCATTCACGGCTCGAATGAACCATGGACCATCGGCACCGCGGTGTCGTCGGGCTGCATCCGGATGCGCAATGAAGATGTCATCGACCTTTACGGCCGGGTGAATGTCGGCACCAAAGTCATCGTGATCTGAGCAGAACCGGACTCGTAAAAAAAACGGCCGCTGTTTCAGCGGCCGTTTTCGTTTGTCTGGCTGCGAGTTCAATCAGGCGTAATCGCTGTCGCCGTCATCGAAGTTGTCGTAATCCTCGTCGTCGTCCTGGTCCTGATCCTGGTCCTGATCGGCGTCCGCCTGCGCCTGATCGTAGGAACTCTGGCGCTGGCTGTCGTTGCCGCTCTTGCCGACGTCGTTGAGCCCGGCGTCGCGTGCGAGGCTGCCCGAGGACTGATCGTTGCTCCATGGCATCTTGCTGCCGCCGGAGTCAGCGCTGCTGCCGAAGCTCTGCTGGCTGCCGCCGCCCATCATGCCGCGAATGCTGTTCATCAGCATCGATCCGCCGATCACGCCGGCCGCGGTTGCCGCCGCCGTTCCGAGAAACGAGCCGCCGCCACCGCCGAACATCCCGCCGCCGGGATTGCCGGCCCTTGGATCATTCATCCGCGGATCGTTCATGCGCGGGTCGCCGCCCATGCGGGCGTCGGCCTGATTGAGCGCCTGACCGCTGTTCCAGACCGGACCGCGCTGCGTACCGTCACCGGGACGAACGCTCGGTACGGAACCGCGTCCCTGGCCGGGGCCGAGAATCGCATCGCGCATCGAATCGAGAAATCCGCCGGAGGGCTGCGGTTGCTGCGCTCCGCCTTCGAGTTCCTGGATGCGGGCCTCGGCGCGCTTGAGCGCTTCGTCCTGCACCAGCACGGTTTGCACGAGGGCGTAGACAGCATTCGGTGCGCGGCGCAAACCCTGCATGATTGCGGCCTCCGCGTCCGGCTCGCGCGGTGAATTCTCGACCTTGGCGAGACGGTCGAACAGATCGTCAACCAGTTGGCGTTCCTGCGGTGTCATGATTCCCTCCTCAAGCATCCGGCATGCGAATGCGCGGAAAGATGTAACGCTGCATTGTGTCGGGGTAAGTCCCGGCGTGAATTAAATTTAGGAAAGTTGGCGCTTGCGGTGCGACAAAAAGCGCCTTCTCACCTCTCCCCGTTTACGGGGAGAGGTCGGATCGCCCTTGCGATCCGGGTGAGGGGCGTTTGAATTTCGAGTGATCTAGGCGGCCCCTCACCCCAACCCTCTCCCCGCGAGCGGGGAGAGGGAGCGCATCATGCACGGTCGAGCGTCACGTTGTTTGCCGCCAGCAGGCGGGGGAAATCGTCACTGCTCAGAAACGCGAATTCGCGTTCGCGCTGATGCGTGACGTCATCGAGGCTGACAAGCGTTTCGTCGACAAAGCCAGGATGGCACATCACCAGGCCGCGGTCGGGAAGACCGTCGAGAAAGCCTTTCATCGCATCGGCGAATTCGCGGCCCCGCACCATGTCATACGCGCCGGCAAATCCCGGATTGAAGGCGATGCCAGCGCGCGCGCTCTTCCTGCGAAACGTTTCGCTCAGCACATCGAGCAGCAGCGCCTTCGGGCTGTCGAGCCGCTGCGCCAGCGGCAACGAGCGGCCGCACTGGCGGACCCACGCGCCGGGCGCAGCCTCTTTTACCGCGACGAGAAACGCATCGCGAATTTGCGGAAACAGTTGCACGTGCTGGTGTCCGTCGACGTAACCCGGCGCGCGGCCGAACATTTGTCTGAAGGCGGAGATCTGAGCCAGCAACTCGGCCTGAATGATTTCCGGGTCGAGCCGCCGCAGCAGGCTCGCACGCAGCAGCCTGCCGAGGGGCAGAAACTGTCCGCCATTGAGAGGGTTGAAGTGCATGGTCAGCGGATGAAACGGCGCAGTCAGCGTCGCGTGCAATCCGATCGCGCAGTCGGGATTGGCCGCAACCGCCTGTGTCAGGGCTTCGATCTCGGTGCGATCCACCGCGGCGCCGACCACCATGACGGACGTGGCGTTGATCCTTTTCTGAACGATCAGATCGCGGATTGCACGATTGACGCCGGGACTCATGCCGTAATCGTCGGCGCACAACCAGATGTGGCGCGGCGGCGAACCCACGCTCATTCAGCCGCGGTCTGCGGTGTCTTGTCGGCGGCAGCAGACGTGTCGGCGCTTTTCACGCTGTGCTCCGCGACGAAGTAGATCGGCCGTGCCTTGATCTCGGACAGGATCTTGCCGATGTATTCGCCGACCACACCGATCATGATGAGCTGCACGCCGCCGATGGTCATCAGGCCGACCACCAGCGAGGGATAGCCGGGGACCGACTTGCCGTCGACAATCGTTTCCCAAAGTATCGACAGGCCGAACAGGAAGGCGACGAACGCGAGCAGCAGCCCGAGCAGGCTCGCCACGCGCAGCGGCGCAACCGAGAACGACGTCAGTCCCTCGATGGACAGACCGAGCAGGCGGCCGGGACTGAAGCTGGTGACTCCATGCGCGCGCGCTTCGGGTTCGTAGTCGACGCGAATCTGCTTGAAGCCGATCCATGTTGCGAGGCCCTTGAAGAAGCGATTGCGCTCGGGAAGCTGACGCAGCGCGGCTGCCGCTCGCGGCGACAGCAGGCGGAAGTCGCCGGCATCCTCGGGAATTTTCTGCCGTGAGCCCCAGTTGATCAGCGCGTAGAAGGTGCGCACGCCCATGCGCCGCAGGACCGATTCATTGTCGCGATGCGCCTTCGCGGTATAGACGACGTCATAGCCGTCATCGATCCAGTGGCTGACCAGCCGCTCCACCAGTTCCGGCGCGTGCTGGCCGTCGCCGTCCATGAACAGCACCGCGCCGCGCCGGGCATGATCGAGCCCGGCCATCAGCGCCGCTTCCTTGCCGAAATTGCGCGACAGCGACACCACCTGCACGTCGAGAGCGGTCGGCGGCAGCCCGCGCGCGATGCTCAGCGTCGTGTCGGTCGAGCCGTCGTCGACATAGACGACTTCGCAGGCAAGTCCGTACTTCTGCTTGAGCGCAGCGGCGAGGGCGCAGAGACGTTCGTGCAGCCGCGCCAGACCCGCCGCTTCGTTGAAGGCGGGCACCACGATCGAAAGGCCTTGCGCAGCGGTAGTTCGGCTGCTGCCTGACAGGTTCGATACATCGGCGCTCGGCGTCATCGGGTTGGTTTCCTCAGCATCCTTCGGGAGCATGATGTCATCCGGCATCACGCGCGCTCAAGTATCATATGGTAGTTGCCGGTTGCTGTCGCCACGGTGTGTCGGCAAGCGTGCGCCGCCGCAATCTCCGAACCTTATTGTCCCAGGAATGTCTGGAGTTTGGCGAAAAGCGGATTGTCGCGGTCGAACACATATTCCAGCGATGCGATCGACACCGTCTCGGCGCCATAGTCGCGCAGGAAGCTGCTGAGCGCGTAGAGCTGCGTCGGCGGACAGTGCAGCGTCACCATGCCCGATGAGGTCGGCCCGCCGAACGGCGACACCACGCCGAACCGGCTGTGGGCCTCGGCGAGCAGGGCGTCGTTGCAGGCCGCGAAACGGGTGCGGACTTCCTTGTATTTACGGGCGCGGGCGCTGGCCGCGATGTGATCGAGGATAACCCGCGCGGTTTCCCGCGCGCTGTCCGACCAGTCGGCGTCGCGCGAGGCGACGAGGTTGGCATGGCTGCGCAGCATGACACCGTCGTCGAGCACCTTCAGTCCGTTGGCGGCAAGCGTTGCGCCGGTGGTGGTGATGTCGACGATCAGTTCAGCCGTTCCCGCCGCGGGCGCGCCTTCGGTGGCACCGGCGCTTTCCACAATGCGGTAATCGACCACGCCGTGGCTGGCGAAGAAATTGCGCGTCAGATTGATGTATTTGGTCGCCACCCGCATGCGGTGATTGTGCTGGGCGCGGAACGAGGTCGCGACATCGTCGAGGTCCGCCATGGTGCGAACGTCGATCCACGCCTGCGGCACGGCCACAACGACATTGGCGCTGCCGAAGCCGAGACTCTCGATCAGCATGACGCGCTTGTCGGCGTTGTGAATGTTCTCGCGGATCAGATCCTCGCCGGTAATTCCCATGTGCACCGCGCCGCGCGCGAGCTGCGCCGCAATCTCGCTGGCCGAGAGATAGGCGATCTCGACATTGGCGAGGCAGGACATGGTGCCGCGATACTCGCGCGAGCCGCGCGGTTTCGAGAGCGTCAGGTTCGCCTGCGCAAAGAAGGCTTCGGCGTTTTCCTGGAGACGTCCCTTGGACGGGACGGCGACAACGAACGGCGTGCTCATGCGGCGCTCCCCTGCGAAAGCGCTTCAATCCAGATCGAGAATCCCACGGCCGGGATCGGCTCGCGCGCACCGAGCCGGGTCAGCAGCCCGTCATAGCGTCCGCCGCCGACCAGCGGCTCCGAGCCGCCGCCTTTGGCGTGCAGCTCGAATTCAAAGCCGGTGTAGTAGTCGAGGCCGCGGCCGAATGCCGTCGAGAAGCGGATTGCCTTGGTATCGATGCCGCGCGCAGCCATGAAGCCGGTGCGGCTTTCAAACTGGTCGATGGCGGCGCCCAGATCGAGCTTCGCGTCCGCTGCGAGCGTGCGCAGTTGTGCGGCCGCGTCATCCGGCTCGCCGGCGATGCCGAGAAAACGTTCGATCAGTTGCAGCGCATGAAGCGGCAATGCGCCGCCCTTCAGTGTGGACTGCTCGAGAAAGCGGTCGGCGATTTCCGACACCGTGCGGCCGCCGACATTGCTGGTACCTGCGATCGACATCAGGTCGGTGACCAGCGCCAGCGCCGCCTTGCGGTCGGAGCCTGCGAGCGCGGCCAGAACGCCTTCATATTCATTGCGGGTCTTGCCGGTTTCCAGCGTCAGGCGCTGGAGATCCTGCGCGAGCGAGATCTTGCGGTTGAAATCCTTGATCAGCCGCCGCTTCCACACCGGATAGAGGTCGAGCGCGTCGATCAGTGCGGCGAACAAGGCGACGTCGCCGGTGCGGATATCTATGCCGGTCACGCCGAACGCTGCGGCGGCTTCAAGACCGAGCGCCAGCATCTCGGCGTCGGCAGCCGCGCGATCCTGACGGCCGAAGGATTCCACGCCGGCCTGGTTGAATTCGCTGGCCGCTCCGCCGCGATACCGGAACACCGGGCCGAGATAGTAAAATCCGGCCGGCGCGCCCGCGCGCGACGAGGCGAGGTAGTCCCGCGCCACCGGAATGGTGAGGTCCGGCCGCAGGCAGAGTTCCTCGCCGCTGGCGTCGGTGGTCAGATAGAGGCTCTTTCGGATGTCTTCGCCGGACAGATCGAGAAACGGCTCCGCCGGTTGCAGGATCGGCGGGCGCGCATGGGTGTAGCCAGCCCGCGCAAATGTCTGCAGCAAGGCCTCCGCCCGTGCGGCGGACCCGGTCGCGGTTGCGGCACTGGTCTGGCTCATTCTTCGGTATCCAACGAGATGTAAAAGGCTTGAATCGGCAGTCCCTTAACACGGGAATACCCGGTTTTCGACGACGATCCGGAAAAGGGCTTAATGAGAGGTCTTCCGGAATGCAACCTCAGCGTGCATCTGGTCAGCCCCAGTCGCCGAGCGCGGTCTGTACCACGGCGAGCGCCGCGACCGCAGCGGTATCGGCGCGCAGAATCCGGGGACCCAGCGACAGTTGCACCAGGCGGGGCTGCTTGAGGAGAAGGGCGCGTTCCTCTTCCGCGAACCCGCCCTCGGGTCCGATCAGCACATCGATACCGCTGGCGCCGCCATTGCCCGCCTGTGCAAGGGCGGCGCCAGGGTCGGCCGTCGGAGCGTCTTCATCGCAGAACACCAGCAGTCGCGCTCCATTACGCGCGCCGAGCCAGCGCTCGAGCGGTTCGGGGTCGTGCACCTCGGCGAGAGAGAGAATGCCGCACTGCTCGGCGGCCTCGATGACATTGGCGCGCATCCGCTCGACGTTGACGCGGCTTGCCTGGGTAAACCGGGTAGTCACCGGCCGCAGCGCCGAAACGCCCATTTCAATGGCTTTTTGCACCATATAGTCGAGCCGCGCGTGCTTCAGCGGGGCGAACACGTAATGCAGATCGGGCAGGCCGTCCTGTGGCCGGGTCTGGCTGACGATCTCCGCGCGGTCCGGCCGTTTGCGGCCTGCGAGAGTAGCCTGCCACTCGCCGTCGCGGCCGTTGAACATCAGGACGGTATCGCCTGCGGCGAGCCGCAGCACATTGCCGAGATAGTTGGTTTGATCGCGGTCGAGCGCGAGACCGGTACCGGCCGCAAGCGGTGCATCGACAAAAAGCCGCGGGCTGCGGAAATCGAGTTTGGGCATCACGCCAATCCATTCATTTTTCAGACTTCTAGCCGAATGATTCAGGATTGGCAGCCGTTTGCATGACGAGCCGCCGCGCTGCTGCCAGATTCAGCGGGTTGTTAAGGGGCGGCGAGAATCGTAAAAGCCACCTTGCTGTGGTGGCAAATCCGCATTGGAACCCGCCGGAGGAAAATCCGTGACCGCCTACCGTTCTATCGCATTGCTGGCTGCCGCCACCTTCGTCCTGCATGCTGCGGATGTCCGCGCACAGGGCGCCTTTCCGGCACCGCTGCCAGGACAGGCCGCACCGGCTCCAGCGAGCAATGCATCGCCGTTTCCTCCGGTGAACAGCGCGCCCGCCACATCGCCATTTCCGCCCGTCAACGGTGCAACCGCTGCGCCGGTCGGACCGCAGCCGTCGCCGAGCGCCTTTAGTACCGGTGCTCCGCCCGTTGGCGGCGGCGGCTTCGGCGGGCCACCCCAGCAACAGGCCGGTCCGCCGCCGGGCGCGGAAGAGTGTCAAAAGGGCTTCCTGCCGCTGCGCGCGGATGTGGAAGCCAAGGGCAAGCTGGTTCAGGCCGCGGGGAAGCGGAAGGCAACACCGCAGGAAGCCTGCAAGCTGATCGGGAATTTCGTGCAGGCCGACGCGAAGATGATCAAGTTCGTCGATGCCAACGCGCAGAAATGCGGCATCCCTCCTCAGGTCGGTGAGCAGATGAAGAAGGGGCATGCCAATTACACCCAGCTTCAGCAGCGGGTTTGTTCAGCGGCGCAGCAGCAGCAGGCAGGACCTGCAGGCCCGAGCCTGAGCGAAGCGCTCGGCTCCGCAACGTTGCCCGAGGCCAAGCCGTCCAAGCGTGGCGGCAGCACTTTCGATACGCTCAACGGCAACGTCCTGACCCGCTGATCTGAGAAGGGTTGCGATGAGCAACGCCGCAGCCCCCGTCGCCGACTCGACCGCCAACTGGGTCGATACCCATGCCCCGCTCTGGGCGCGGCCTTATCTCCGGCTCTCGCGCTTCGACCGCCCGATCGGCTGGTGGCTGCTGCTGATGCCTTGCTGGTGGTCGGCGGCGCTGGCCGCGGGCATCGCGCATGACGTGCGCGGACTGCCGCTGGTTATCGTGCTGTTCTTCATCGGCGCGGTGGTCATGCGCGGCGCGGGATGCACCTGGAACGACATCACCGATCGCAAGCTCGACGCACAGGTTGAGCGCACCCGGTCGCGGCCGATTCCGGCCGGACAGGTGACGGTCCGGCAGGCCGCAGCATTTCTCGTGCTGCAGGCGCTGATCGGGCTCGCGGTGCTGCTGCAGTTCAACGGCTTTGCGATCCTCACCGGCATCGGCTCGCTCGTGGTGGTTGCGATCTATCCCTTCATGAAGCGGGTCACCTACTGGCCGCAGGTGTTTCTGGGTCTCGCGTTCTCATGGGGCGCGCTGATGGGATTTGCGGTTATCCTGGCGCGGATCGATGCCACGGCGCTTTTTCTCTACGCAGGCTCGATCGCGTGGGTGATCGCCTACGACACGATCTATGCGCATCAGGACACCGAGGACGATGTGCTGATCGGCATCAAGTCGACGGCGCTGCTGTTCGGGGAGCGGACGCAGCTCGCGCTGACGATTTTCTACAGCATTGCTGTCGTGCTGATCGGCGTCGCGCTGTGGCGCGGCAGCTCGCAATGGTTCGCGTGGATCGGACTGGCGGCGTTCGCCGCCCATCTGGTCTGGCAGGTGCGGACCATCCGGATCGATGACTCAGCGCTATGCCTGCGGCTGTTCAAATCGAACCGCAACGCGGGATTGCTGCTGTTCGCCGGATTGCTCGCCGACGCCCTACTGCGAAGTTTGTAGATTTCAGTGACGTGCGATGATCTCGCGTTCGCCGCGATGAATGGATTGCTCCACCGCAGGGCGGCCCGCCTTGCGGCGCACGAGAAACTTCGGACGGCGATCCTTGATGATGTTGCGGCGGCGGCGGCGCGGCGCGGGCTCGCGGGTGTCGCCCGTTTCGTCTTCGATCTGCGGCAACGCAAACAGATCGCCCCACATCTGCCAGGCCATATCCAGATGCAGATCGTCCGCGGTGACCAGCAGCGGCACCGACAAGGACGGATCGCTGTGAACCAGAACCAGCGCGCGGCCGTCATTGGTTTCGCGGCAGGCGATGCCGAGAAATTCGCTGACGCGGACATTGATCGCCATGCGGATGCCGCCGACGGCACGGCGCACGGTGACGCGTTCGCGATTGATTTCGATATGCCTGACGCCGCCATCGGCGCGGCCATCGCGCGCTTCAAAGCTGACCGGCAAAGAATGGGGGTCGAGCTGCAACATGCAGCTCGACCCGACGGGTTGCACCCCGCCGACTCCGAATTGACGCCTCACGGCTTTATCTCCCACGCCGGAATTATGTTCCCGGTCGATGGGAGGAGCATGCCAGAGCCGCGTCCGAATCCGCTTAAGAAGGCTGGTTAATCGTCTCTCACTGTGTTTGCTTCAGTTCTCATGATTGACGAGACGTTGGCGCGGATGATTGACGAGACCTTGCCAGCGCCCCGAATCCGATGTTCGCCTCACGTGAAATATCTGCCTCGCGGGCCTCGAAAACGCTTGAAGTCCGCGTAAAACAGGCACATCTCATGATGTGTTGCATTCGTATCCAAGCCTCGGGAAATTGTTTGTGAACTCTTCACCAAACGCGTCATTGTCGCCATCACCGAAATCAACGACATCCGGATTGCTCGATCAGACCGCGTTGAGCGATCTGGCGCAGCGTCTCGTGGAAGCGGCGAAGCGTGCGGGCGCTGACTCGGCGGATGCCATCGCAGTGCGCGGCGTAGCGCAGAGCATTGAGGTTCGTGACGGCAAGGTCGAAGAATCGGAACGGTCGGAAGGCGACGACGTCGGCTTGCGCGTGTTTGTCGGCAAGCGGCAGGCAGTGGTTTCAACCAGCGACATCGGCGGCGATGTTGCAAGGCTCGCCGAGCGCGCGGTTGCGATGGCGCGGGTCGCGCCCGACGATGAGTACGTCGGTCTCGCCGATCCGTCGCTGCTGGCGAAGCAGTTTCCCGATCTCGATCTGCTCGATCCGCAGGTGCCCTCTGTGGACGAATTGGAGCGGCGTGCGCTGGAAGCGGAAGCTGCGGCACTCGGAGTCAAGGGCGTGTCGAAGTCCGGCGGCGCCTCTGCTTCCGCGGGGATCGGCGGCATGGTGCTTGTGACCTCGACCGGGTTTCACGGATCCTATCTGCGTTCGAGCCAAAGCATCTCGACGGTGGCGATCGCGGGTGAAGGCACCGGCATGGAGCGTGACTACGATTTCACGTCGGCGATCCACGGCTCCGATCTCGAATCGCCGGCAAGCGTCGGGCAGCGTGCGGGCGAGCGCACCGTGGCGCGGCTCAATCCGCGCAAGGTGGCGACCTGCAAGGCGCCGGTGGTGTTCGACCCGCGTGTCTCGAATTCGCTGGTCGGTCATCTGGTCGGCGCGGTGAACGGGACATCGATCACCCGCAAGACGAGTTTTCTGAAGGACCGTCTCGGTCAGCAGTTGTTCGACAAAGGAATTCGCATTATCGACGATCCGCTGCGCGTGCGCGGGATGCGGTCGCAGGCCTTCGACTCCGAAGGCGTGGCGACCAAGAAGCAGGCCATCATCGACGACGGTGTGTTGACGACATGGCTGCTGGATTCCGCGACCGCGCGCGAACTTGGCCTCGCGACCACAGGGCACGCCCATCGCGGTGTCTCGTCGTCGCCCTCGCCCGGACCGTACAATCTTCACCTTGAGGCCGGTCAGCTTTCGCCCGCTGAGCTGATCGCCGATATCAAGGAAGGTTTCTATGTCACCGACCTGATCGGATCCGGCGTCAACGGCGTGACCGGCGACTACAGCCGTGGCGCTGCCGGTTTCTGGATCGAAAACGGCCAACTGACATATGCGGTGAGCGAAGTGACCATCGCGGGTCACCTGCTGGATATTTTCAAATCGATGGTTCCCGCCAACGACCTTGCGTTCAAGTACGGCGTCAACGCGCCGACCGTGCGCGTGGGGGAACTGACGATTGCCGGTCGCTGATTCCGATATGATCAGCGATACCGCCCTGACGCGCGACGCTGAACTCCTGGCTGGCGTGGTTCGCGAAGCCGGTGCGCTGGCGCTCGATCTGTTTCGCACCGAGCTGAAAACCTGGATCAAGGGCAAGTCGTCGCCGGTGTCCGAGGCCGACATCGCGGTCAACGACCTGATCGAGACGCGGTTGCGTTCCGCGACGCCGGATTACGGATGGCTCTCTGAGGAAAGCGCTGACGATCCGTCGCGGCTCGGCAAATCGCTGACATGGATCGTCGATCCCATCGATGGCACCCGCGCCTATCTCGCGAAGCAGGACGACTGGTCGGTCTCTATCGCGCTGGTTGCAGACGGATCGCCGCTGCTCGGCGCGGTCTTCGCACCCGCGAGTAATGAGTTCTTTTTCGCAACGCGCGGGCGGGGCGCCGTGCTGAACGGAGCGCGGATAACAGCCGCGCCCGGCGCCGCGATCGATTTTCCGAAGATTGCGGGGCCCAAACCCCTGGTTGAGCGTCTCGGCGGCATGCGCGAGGGCGAAACTCTTCATCCGAGAATCGGATCTCTCGCCTTGCGGCTGGTGCGGGTGGCGGATGGGCGGCTTGATGCCGCATTTGCCGCCGGGCATAGCCGTGACTGGGACCTTGCCGCGGCCGATTTAATCGTGCACGAAGCGGGCGGGGAAATGACCTCACTGGCCGGAGAACGTCTGGTTTACAATCAGACCGACGTTCGTCACGGGTTGCTGGTGGCGGCGGGGCATGCGCGGCACGCGCATATCGTGAAACATTTTCGGGAAAACCCGATTCCGTGGTGATTGCGAGCATGGTTTTTGCTTGAATTCATCGGCCGGTCCTTGCTTTTTGGGAAAGCACCTCATGTCCGAAACTGTGCAACCGCAGTTGCTTCACCTTGTGATCGGCGGCGAGCTTCTCGACCTCGATCACGTGACTTTCAAGGATCTCGACAAGGTCGAGGTCGTCGGCCTGTTCCCGAACTACGCCACCGCCTATGCGGCCTGGAAGAGCAAGGCCCAGCAAACCGTCGACAACGCCCACATGCGTTACTTCATCGTCCATCTCCACCGGCTGCTCGATCCCGGCCAAGATTCAAAGTCGGCCCATTGAAACGATTTCTTCGAGATCTCGGCCGATCGAGATGGGTGCAGCGTGCTGCGGGTACGACCGCGGCGGAATTTTTGCGTTTTGTGTGGTGGACGAACCGTTTCACGCTCGACCCGCCGAACGTCTACAAGTGCATCGAACCGGATATGCCGGTCATCATCGCGTTCTGGCATGGCCAGCACTTCATGATGCCGTTCCTGAAACTGAAGCAGTATTCCGCCAAGGTCCTGATCTCCCGTCATCGCGACGGCGAAATCAATGCGATCGCAGCGGAACGCCTCAACGTCGGGACGGTGCGCGGCTCGGGTGATCACGGAACGGAGTTTCACCGCAAGGGTGGTGTCGGCGCGTTCAAGATGATGCTGCGGACGCTGGAAGATAACATCAACATGGCGCTGACCGCGGATGTGCCGAAGGTTGCGCGCAAGGCGGGCCTCGGCATTATCATGCTGGCGCGCGAGTCCGGACGGCCGATCCTGCCGGTGGCGATCGCCACCAGCCGGTTCAAACGCCTCAACAACTGGGACCGCTCGGTCATTCATTTGCCATTCGGGCGTGGCGTCATTGCCGCGGGCGAGATTCTCTGGGTGCCGCGCGATGCGGACACCGAGACGATGCAGAAGCTGCGCCTGCAACTCGAAGAGCGGTTGAACGACGTGACGCGCCGCGCCTACGACCTGGTCGGTCTCCCGAACGAGGGTCTTCATGCCTAGCGCGCTCCCAGCGACGCTTGCGGCGTACCGGCGGCTGTCGGCTCTTGCCGCGCCGCTCGCAGCGCCGCTGATCGCGCGCCGGCTGAAGCAGGGCAAGGAAGATCCCGAGCGGCTCGGCGAACGCCGCGGCGTTGCCAGCGTGGAGCGCCCGCCCGGACCGCTGATCTGGATTCATGGCGCGAGTGTCGGCGAGGTGCTTGCGGCGGCGGGACTGATCGAGCGGCTGCGGGCGCTGAATGTCCGCATCCTGCTGACCTCGGGCACGGTCACCTCGGCCGCTATTGTGGCGCGGCGGTTTCCGCCCGACGTCATTCATCAATACATCCCGTTCGATTCGCCGCGCTTTGTGTCAGCCTTTCTCGATCACTGGAAGCCGGGCCTGGCGCTCTTCATTGAGTCGGACATCTGGCCCAATCTGATCCTGTCGAGCGCCGAGCGGCGCATCCCGATGGTCATCATCAACGGCCGCATGTCGCCGCGCTCGTTTCCGCGCTGGCAGAAACTGCGCGGCACCATCTCCACACTGCTGGAGTGCTTCGATCTTTGCCTCGCGCAATCCGACCGCGACGGCGAACGCTTCGCGGCGCTGGGCTGTCCGAACGTCGTGACATCCGGAAATCTGAAGCTCGATGTCGAGGGGCCGCCCGCAGACGTGAAGAAGCTGGAGCGCCTCAGGGAGGCGACGCAGCGCCGGCTGGTGTTCCTCGCAGCCTCCACGCACCCCGGCGAGGACGAAATCATCCTCGATGCGCATCGGCGTCTGGCGGCACGGATGCCGCAATTGCTGAGCGTGATCGTGCCGCGTCATCCCAATCGCGGCGCGGCCATCGCGCGGATGCTGACTGATGGCGGCATGCAGGTGGCCCTGCGCTCGCAGGACGAACTGCCCGGCGCCGGGACGGACATCTACGTCGCCGATACCATGGGTGAACTCGGGTTGTTTTACCGGCTGGCGCCGGTGGTGTTCATGGGCGGTTCGCTGGTGGCGCACGGCGGGCAAAACCCGATCGAAGGCATCAAGCTGGGTGCTGCGATCCTGCACGGACCGCACGTGTTCAACTTCGGCGACATCTACGACGCGCTCAATCAGGCCGGGGGGGCTATTCGCGCCGAGACCGGCGAGGACTTCGTGAAGTCGCTCGGGCATCTCCTGGTGAACCCGATTGCGCGGCAGCGTTCGGTCGGTGCGGCGGAAACCGTTGTCAGCCGGCTTGGCGGCGCGCTCGACAAGACGCTCGCAGCGCTGGAGCCATATCTTCTGCAACTGCGGCTGGAGAGCGGGGGCTCCGATGCGTGAGCCGGCCTTCTGGTATCGGCCGCCATCATTGCTATCGCGATTGCTTGCGCCGCTTGGCGCGATTTACGGAGCGATTGCCGCGCAGCGGATGTCGCGCGCCGGAGCGTCTGCAGGAATTCCGGTTCTTTGCGTCGGCAATTATCATCTCGGCGGTGCAGGCAAGACGCCGACGACGCTCGCGCTTGTGAAACTCCTGCGCGAGCTGGGCGAGCAGCCGTTCGTGGTCAGCCGTGGTTACGGCGGAACGCAGCAGGGACCCCTGCGCGTCGATCCGGCGTCGCATTCCGCTGCCGATGTTGGCGATGAGCCCTTGATGCTGGCTTCAAATGTGTCCGTCATCGTATCGCGCGACCGTGTCGCCGGCGCGTCACTGGCGCGAACCTCCGGTGCGAGTGTCGTGCTGCTGGACGACGGCTTTCAGAATCCGGCGCTTGCGAAGGATGCGTCGCTGATCGTGATCGATGCTGCGCGCGGCATCGGCAACGGCAGTGTATTTCCGGCCGGTCCGCTGCGCGCGCCCGTCGAGCCGCAGGTCGCACGCACCGACGCGCTGATTGTGATCGGCGGAGGTGATGCGGCCGATCATATCGCAGCAGTGCTGGCGAAGCGCGGCGCACCCGTGTTGCGAGCGCGGCTCGTGCCGGGTCAAGCCTCGGTCGATGCGTTGCGCGGTCAGCGCGTGCTGGCGTTTGCGGGGATCGGCGATCCGGCGCGGTTCTTTGCGACGTTGCGTGCCAGCGGCGTGGACGTGATCGAGCAAAGGGCCTTCGCCGACCACCATCCATTCACGCCGGACGAGATCGGGCGGCTGGTGTCGGACGCCGCAGCAAAGACACTTAAGCTGGTGACCACCGAAAAGGATATGGCACGCATCCGCAGCGATGCACGCCTCAAGGCCGATGCAGATCGCATCGTGACCTTCGCGGTCACGCTCAGGTTCGACGATGAAACAGCGTTGCGGGATTTCGTGACGGCGCGGCTGGCAAAAGCGCGCGCGATAAATCTTTAGGCCTTCTTCAACTGCGCGGGATAGTGCCGCTGCAACACGGCTTCCGGCGTCGCATAGGCTTCCTGCCGGTCGACGCTCCAGTACTTCAACTCGTCCAGCGGAATGTGTTCGCCGGTGATGGCGCAGCGGACGTAGGAGCCGGGAGAGGTCACGCGAAAATCGCCGTCGAGATACTCGACCTGCGCTTCGCCCTGGCCGGAAGGCCCGAATTTATTGAGCACGATAACTGTCCTTGTGGAATCCGGCAGATTGTCGTCCGGAGAGATAGCTCAAATATAGGCATGATCCCGAAGAGTGGAAACCGGTTTTCGGAGAGATCATGCCAGCAAAGCCGGCAGCAGAGGCGTTGAACCCTCTCTGGCAGCTCAAAAAAGGTCGCCCTGAACCTTTTTAACGCCAAAATCGGTGGTCCGCTTCGATGCAGGCTTTGCCGGAGCGGCTTTCGGCTTCGCCGCGGCTGTTCCCTCGCCATTTGCGGTTGCGCCGATGCGTCCGTCGGCGAACTCAATGGTGAGATGCTGGCCGGAACCGACATGGGCCGCCGCATGCAGCGGCTGGCCGTGTTCGTCGCGCACCAGTGCGAAGCCGCGATCCAGCACGCCCTTGTAGGACAGCGCATTCAAAAGCTGCGCGACATACTTCAGCCGCGTCTCGCGCTGCTGGATATGCAGATCGGCGCAGCGCCGCGCGCTTGTGGCGAGCCGCGCGACTTTCTCCTTGCCGCGATCGATCTGCGCGCGAAGTGCCGTGACCGTCAGCCGTCCGCCGATCGCGGACAGCCGCCGCTCATATACATGAGCGTTGGCACGCAAGGCACGGGGCAGTTGCGCGCTGGCGCGGTCGAGACGCTGGCGTGGAATGTTGAGCAGGTCCGTCGCCTTCGGCAACGCGCGCGCCGCCGCACGCAGTTCGCTGCGGCGATGTTCCTGGCCGCGCTGCCAGCACAGCATGGCGCGACGTTCCAGTGATGAGACCTCGACGAACAATTCGGCGCGCACGGGCACCGCCATCTCGGCCGCCGCGGTCGGCGTCGGTGCGCGCTTGTCGGCGGCGAAATCGATCAGGGTGACGTCGGTCTCGTGGCCCACCGCTGAAATCAGCGGGATCATGCTCTCCGCCGCGGCACGCACCACGCTCTCTTCGTTGAATGACCACAGGTCTTCCAGCGAGCCGCCGCCGCGTGCGACGATCAGCAAGTCAGGCCGGGGAATCCGGCCGCCCTCTTCAAGTGCGTTGAAGCCGCGAATGGCGGCGGCGATCTGCTCGGCGGAGCCTTCGCCCTGAACGCGCACCGGCCACACCAGCACACGGCGCGGGAAACGGTCTTCCAGCCGGTGCAGGATGTCGCGGATCACGGCGCCGGTAGGCGAGGTCACCACACCGATGACTTCGGGCAGCCACGGCAGAAGCTGCTTGCGCGCTTCATCGAACAGGCCCTCGGCGGCGAGCTTCTTCTTGCGCTCTTCCATCAGCGCCATCAGCGCGCCGACACCGGCCGGCTCGATCGCCTCGATCACGATCTGGTATTTCGACGAGCCCGGAAAAGTGGTGAGCTTGCCGGTGGCGATGACTTCCAGGCCTTCCTGCGGCTTGAACCGCATCCGGCCATGAACGCCCTTCCAGATCACCGCCTCGATCTTGGCGCTGTCGTCCTTCAGGGCGAAATAGCAGTGGCCCGACGAATGGGGGCCGCGAAAGCCCGAGATTTCGCCGCGCACCCGCACATGGCCGTAGGCGTCCTCAACCGTCCGCTTCAGAGCCGAGGACAGCTCCGAAACGGTAAATTCCGGTGAATTGGGCAGCGGTTCGGCGGCAGTGGCTTTCATCGCGACTCGAATCTATTGCGGTGATCAAACACCATGTTAAACCCTTCTATCATCCCAGAAACGCCGGTTCGACCCTTATCCATGAATATCCTTTTGATCGGTTCCGGCGGGCGCGAACACGCGCTGGCGTGGAAAATGGCGGCCTCGCCACTGCTGACGAAACTGTGGTGCGCGCCGGGCAATGCCGGCATCGCGCAGGACGCGGAGTGCGTCGCCCTCGATGTCGCGAATCATGCGGCGGTGATCGATTTCTGCAAGATGAACAAGGTTGACCTCGTGGTGGTTGGCCCTGAAGCGCCGCTGGCAGCCGGCATCGTTGATGATCTTGCCGCAGCCGGCATCAAGGCGTTCGGGCCCAGCAAGGCTGCGTCGCAACTTGAAAGCTCCAAGGGCTTCACCAAGGATATCTGCAAGGCGAACAACATTCCGACCGCGGCCTATGAGCGGTTTCGCGATGCGGACGCCGCGAAAGCCTATATCCGCAAGCAGGGTGCGCCGATTGTCGTGAAGGCTGACGGTCTCGCTGCCGGCAAGGGCGTCGTGGTGGCGATGACGCTGAATGAGGCCGAAGCCGCCGTCGATGCGCTGTTCACTGCCGCCGGAGCGGAAGCGGTCGTTGAGGAATTCATGGAAGGCGAGGAAGCCTCGTTCTTCGTGCTGTGCGATGGGGACAGCGCGTTGCCGCTGGCCGCCGCGCAGGATCACAAGCGCGCCTTCGACGGCGACAAGGGACCGAACACCGGCGGCATGGGGGCCTATTCGCCGGCGCCGGTGTTCACCGACGCGGTGCGCGAGCGGACGATGAGCGAGATCATCCTGCCGACGCTGCGCGCGATGAAGGCGATGGGCATGCCTTACAAGGGCGTGCTGTTCGCTGGCCTGATGATCACCAGGGATGGCCCGAAGCTGATCGAATACAATGCGCGCTTCGGCGATCCCGAGACGCAGGTGCTGATGATCCGCCTGATGTCAGACCTCGTGCCGGCACTGCTTGCTTCGGTCGAAGGTGAATTGAAGCATTTCGACCTGCGCTGGTATCCCGAGCCCGCGCTCACCGTGGTGATGGCGGCCAAAGGCTATCCCGGCGACTATGCCAAAGGCACGGTCATCGAAGGTCTTGGTGATGCTGCGAAGATCGAAGGCGTCGAGATCTTCCATGCCGGCACCAAGGCCGATGGAGACAGAATTCTCGCCAACGGCGGCAGGGTGCTGAACGTCACCGCAACCGCCAAGACCGTCAGCGAGGCGCAACGCCGGGCCTATGAGGCCATCGATCGAATCCGGTGGCCGGAAGGCTTCTGCCGCCGCGATATCGGCTGGCAGGCGGTGGCGCGGGAGCAGAAGTCCTAAACCGGGTGCTGTTTCGTGCACGCATAGGACCCATAACCACGTTATCGAGCTGAAATTTTCGCCGCGGTGCGGTGTTGTTGCAGGACTGACTTTAGATCATCGAATTCAGTGAGTATGGGTCCCCGCATCAGCCGGGATAATAACAGGGTACAGAAATCCCATGTCCGACCTCGCCGATCTTTTTCCTGACTTCAAATCCGAATGGATCAGCACACGCGGCGGGCGCATTTTTGCTCGGATCGGCGGCAATGGACCGCCGTTGTTGCTATTGCACGGCTATCCGCAGACCCATGTGATGTGGCATCGCGTCGCGCCGATGCTGGCTTCGAGGTTCACGCTCGTGATCCCGGATTTGCCCGGCTACGGCTGGTCGGACGTTCCGAAGACCGACGAGAACCATACGCCGTTCACCAAGCGGGCGATGGCGCAGGTGATGGTCGAGGCGATGGAAAAGCTCGGCCATGTGCATTTCGGCCTCGCGGGTCACGACCGCGGCGGCCGCGTCGCCTATCGGCTGGCGCTCGATCATCCCGGGCGGCTGTCGCGCTTCGCGACGCTCGATATTCTGCCGACCTACGATTACTGGGCGAAGATGGACCGCGGTTTCGCGCTCCGGATCTATCACTGGGCGTTTCTGGCGCAGCCGCATCCGTTGCCGGAGAACCTGATCGCGTCGAATCCCGACGATTATTTCGGCCGCACCTTCAAAAGCTGGGCCAAGAAGGATGCGCCCAATCCGTTTGATCCGCGAGCGGTCGAACATTACCTGACGGCGTTTCGCGATCCGCTGCGCATTCATGCGGCGTGCGAGGATTATCGCGCCGGGGCCTATGCCGATTTCGAGCAGGACAAGGCCGACGTTGAAGCCGGCAACAAGATCACGGTGCCGCTTTTGGCGCTGTGGGGCGGGGCGGGCATTGCGTCCTCGGCTTCGAGCCCGCTCGACACCTGGCGTAACTGGGCGACGAACGTCAGTGGACACGCCATCGATGCGGGCCATTTCCTTCCCGAGGAAAATCCGCAGGCAACGGCCAGCGCACTACTTGAATTCTTTCAGGGGCAGGATTGATGGCATTACGGGAGGCAAGGCGAGAAGACATCCGGCGGATTGTTGAAATGCTGGCGGATGATGAGATCGCGCGCGGGCGCGAGGATTTCTCCAGTAACATGGCGGCGTATTGTGCCGCCTTCGACGCCATCGCGGCTGACCCCAACAACACGCTTTATGTGTGGGATCACGAGGGCACGGCGATGGGGTGCCTGCAACTGACCTTCATTCCCGGCATGTCCTATCATGGCAGCTGGATTGCGAAGGTCGAAGGTGTGCGGGTCGACCGTTCACTGCGCGGGCTCGGCATCGGCGAACAGATGATGGAGGCGATGATCGCCAAGTCGCGTGCCCGCGGCTGCAAGCAATTGCAGCTCACCACCGACAAGCGGCGCGTCGATGCGCAGCGCTTCTATGCGCGGCTTGGCTTCGACGCCTCGCATGAGGGCATGAAGATCAATCTGATTTGAAATATTGCGGTTTCTTGCCACGGCCACGAGCGTTGTCATTGCGAGGAGCGATAGCGACGAAGCAATCCATCCTTGACTTGAGAATGGATTGCTTCGCTTCGCTCGCAATGACGGTTTGGCTTACCGCCGCGCCTTGAAGAAATTCGTCAGCAGCGCAGCGGCTTCGCTTTCGCCGACTGAGGGATAAATCTCCGGCGCATGATGACAGGTCGGCGAGGCGAAGAATCGCACGCCGCTGTCCACCGCGCCGCCCTTCGGATCGGCCGCGCCATAGTAAAGCCGCCGGATGCGGGCGAAAGAGATCGCCCCCGCGCACATGGTGCAGGGTTCCAGCGTCACGTAGAGATCGCAATCGGTCAGACGTTCGCTGCCGGTGACGCGGGCGGCCTCGCGGATCGCCAGAATCTCGGCATGTGCGGTCGGATCGCGGTCGGTGAGGGTGCGGTTGCCGGCCTGCGCGATCACCGTGCCGCCCCGCACGACGACGCAACCGATCGGCACTTCCCCGGCGGTTTCGGCGATTTCGGCCTGTTTCAGCGCCAAATCCATGAAAGATCGTGCCGTCATGCCTCGTTTCCGGCAATAAACTCTGTTAGTACGACGCCTTCAGCAAACGCGAGAACCGGTTTTGCGCGAAAATGCGCCCTGATTTACAAGGGCGCGTGCCGCCAGCCAATTTCACGTTGTGCGACAGTCCGATATTCTGCCCAACGTCCTGAGAGATCATTCATGCCCCGCGACAACGATAAAAACAACGGCCGTCCGCCGCGCCGTGAAGGCGGAGCGGGTGGAGGCTACAAGGCCGGCGGCAGAGACCGCCCCGGTGGAGGCGCGCGCGGCGGAGGAAGTTCGCGCGACGAGCGGCCTGCACGATCGGGCGGCCCGCGCGGCGACAAGAAATTCGGTGACCGCAAGTTTGGCGACAAGCGTCCGTCCGGCGACAAGCGGCCCTATGCGCCGAAGCCCTATGCCGGCAAGCGCGACGATTTCCGCAAGGACGGACCGGATCGCGGTCCGCGCAAGGACTTCGGCTCGCGGGATCGGGGCGAAGCGCGGTCATTCAAACCGCGCGAGGATCGTGGCGAAGGCCGTCCGTTCAAGCCACGTGGCGATCGTCCCGAAGGACGTTCGTTCAAGCCGCGTGAGGATCGCGGAGAGGGCCGTTCCTTCAAACCGCGTGGTGATCGCAGCGAAGGGCGCCCGTTCAAGCCGCGTGAGGATCGTGGTGAAGGCCGTTCCTTCAAGCCGCGCGATCGCGACGACCGCGCACCACGCAGCGCAGGTGCCGGACGTTTCCAGGATAAAAAATTCGGAGACAGGAAGTTCGGCGAGAAGCGGCCCTACACGCCGCGCGGCGAGGGAGCCGATGCACGTCCCGCCCGCTTCAACCGGGATGACCGGCCGCAGCGTGACGAGCGCCCGCGCTTCAACCGTGACGACCGGCCCGCGCGTGGTGCGCCGGATCGCGGACCGCGCAGGGATTTCAGCCGAGGTGAAGACCGCGGTGCCGACAAGCCCTGGCAGAAGCGCGGACCCTCGCGCGACGGTGACAGCCGTCCGCCGCGCCGTGAAGGTGCTGGTGGTTTCGACAAGCCCCGTTTCGACCGTGGCGACCGCGATCGCGATTCCAGCGAGCGTCCGCGTTTTTCGCGCCCCCGCTTTGACAAGCCGCGCGAGGACCGCGCACCGCGTGGCCGCAGTGACTGGCAGGAGCATCCACGCAGTGAAGCCGGTGAACGCCCTCGCCGCGACAACGAGGACGACAGCAAGGTCTTCGCCAAGCGGCCCGCGTTCGGCGGTCGCGGCGCATACCGCGAGCGCAAACCCGATTTCGACCGGCGCGCGCCGCGTGCGGCACCGGAAAAGAAAAAGACCGGCGAGCGCATCGCCAAGATCGTCGCGCGCGCGGGGCTATGTTCGCGCCGCGATGCCGAGGACTGGATCGTGCAGGGCCGCGTTGCGGTGAACGGCCGCGTGATCAATTCGCCGGCGCTCGACATCACCGACAACGATGTCGTCACCATCGACGGCAAGCCGTTGCCGGAGCGCGAGCGCACGCGGCTGTTTCTCTATCACAAGCCGCGCGGCCTGATGACGACCCACGACGATCCCGAGGGCCGTCCGACAGTGTTCGACAATCTGCCTGAGGGACTTCCGCGCCTCATCAGCGTCGGCCGGCTCGACTTCAACACCGAAGGCTTGCTGCTGCTGACCAATGACGGCGGGCTCGCCCGCGCGCTGGAACTGCCGGACACCGGCTGGCTGCGGCGTTATCGCGTCCGCGCCCACGGCGAAGTCACGCAGGCCCAGCTCGACGAACTGAAAAAGGGCGTCGAGGTCGACGGCGTGAAGTATGGTTCGATCGATGCGACGCTGGAGCGCGACAAGGCGGCCAACGTCTGGATCGTGTTTGCGATCCGCGAAGGCAAGAACCGCGAAGTGCGCAACGTCATGGCGCATCTCGGACTTGAAGTGAACCGGCTGATCCGCATTTCCTACGGGCCGTTCCAGCTCGGCGAGATCGAGGAAGGCCAGGTCGAGGAGATCAAGTCGCGGGTGCTGCGCGACCAGCTCGGCGAGAAGATCGTCGCGATGTCCGGCGCGCAGTTCGACAAGCCGGTGAAGCAGGCCGCGGAGGACGAAGACGCGCCTCGCATCAAGGGCCGCATCAAGCCTGCGGGAAAGAAGAGCGGACTGATCGCGGATCGCAAGGGCCGCAAGATTCTTGTGACCCGTGCGGGCAGCGACGAAGCTCGTGCGCGTAACGAGGAAGCAGCCGGCGGCTACGGCCCGCCGCGCCGTCCGCAACGCGGCTACAAGGGCAAGCGCGATCTGAAGCCCAAAGACGGCGTCACGGAAGACTGAGCATGATCCGGAAAAGTGGGAACCGGTTTTCCGATAAGATCATGCTCGGAGTCTAGCATGCGTGTCGTCGGTGGTCGTCTGAGAGGCCGTAACATCGCCTCGCCTTCGTCGAATGACATCCGTCCGACGCAGGATCGTCTGCGCGAGTCGCTGTTCAACATTCTGATGCATGCGTATGAGAACCCGATCGACGGCGCGCGGGTGCTCGACCTGTTCGCGGGCACCGGTGCGCTTGGTATCGAGGCGGTGTCGCGCGGCGCGGCGTTCACGCTGTTCGTGGACAACGGCGCGGAGGCGCGGGCGCTCCTGCGCAACAATGTCGAAGCGCTCGGGCTCGGCGGCGTCACCAAGGTCTATCGCCGCGACGCGACCAATCTCGGCCCGGCCTATCCGGTCGAGCCGTTCGCGCTGGTGTTTCTCGATCCGCCGTATGGGCGCGGATTGGCCGACAAGGCGCTGGCCTCCTTGCGCGACGGCAAATGGCTGACGCCGGAGGCGCTCGTCGTGGTCGAGGAATCGAAGGCGGCGGCGTTCAAAGCGCCCGAGGGTTTCGAGGAACTCGAGCGCCGCGCCTATGACGATACGGAATTTGTATTTCTGCGGGCGACGGCGCTGCCATAACTTGAATTTTCATTCAGATGTAACGTGTCAAGTGAACTCAGCAGAATTTTTCGACGCTGAATCTGAATTCGCCGGGACATCGCAATTCGTCCACCACTTTGCCTTTTGCAGCGAAGATCGTCACCGTTTTGCCGTTACGATTTTGGCGGCTTATCGCCGCCCGAACAGCTTCTCGATGTCGGCGAGTTTCAGTTCGACGTAAGTCGGGCGACCGTGGTTGCACTGGCCGGAATTCGGCGTCACCTCCATCTCGCGCAGCAGCGCGTTCATTTCCTCGGGCTTGAGAATGCGCCCCGCGCGCACCGAGCCGTGACAGGCCATCGTCGCCGCGACATGCATCAGCCGCCGTTCGAGCGGCAGCGCTTCGTCCCATTCGGCCATGTGCTCGCCGAGATCGCGCAGCAGCGACGCGGCGTCGGTCTTTCCCAGCAGTGACGGCGTCTCGCGTACGGCAATCGCGCCGGGTCCGAACGACTCGATGCTCAGCCCGAATTTCTCCAGCTCACCCGCGCGCGCCACAAGCCTTTCGACTGTGGCTTCGTCCATCTCGACGATTTCGGGGATCAGCAGGATCTGCCGCTGCACGCCGTTGCGTTCGAGCGACGCCTTGAGTCGTTCATAGACAATGCGCTCATGGGCGGCATGCTGATCCACGATCACGAGGCCGTCGCGGGTCTGGGCGACGATGTAGTTTTCGTGGATCTGGGTGCGCGCTGCGCCGAGCGGGCTGTCGATCAGGCTTGTCGCAGATGTCGGCTCATGACGAACGTCGGCTGTCGGTGCGCCGGTATCGAACGCGGCTTGTGCGGCTTCCGCGAAAGCGTTCGAGGCAAATGCGTTGGTATAGGCGGGTGCGGCGGGAGCCGTCGGGAAGCTCGGCGAGCGCCGCCAGTCCCAGCCGCGGCTGGACGGAATGCTTCCCGGACGAAAAGCCATGATCGCGGCGCCGTCGGAATTCGCAGCGGTGCGCCTGCCTTCGCGGGCAAGGCCGTCCTTCAGCGCATGCACGATCAGCGCGCGGACAAGCCCGGCATTGCGGAAACGTACTTCGGTTTTCGCCGGATGAACGTTGGCATCGACCTCCTGGGTGTCGAGCGTGACGAACAGCGCCACCACAGGATGCCGGTCGCGCGGCAGATAATCGGCATAGGCCGCACGCACTGCCCCGAGGATCAGCTTGTCACGCACCGGCCGTCCGTTGACGAACAGATATTGTCCGAGCGCGTTGGCGCGCGTGAGCGATGGAGCGGCCGCAAAGCCTTCGACGCTTACACCATCGCGTTCGGCGCGCACCTCGATGGCGCTGGCGCGAAAATCCGCCCCCAGAATATCGCCGAGCCGTGTCAGACGGCCGGGAGCGCCGGGCAGCGCCGCCGCCCATGTGACCGGCGCGCGCTCCTCGCCGGACAATGAAAACGCGATATCCGGCCGCGCCATCGCCAGACGGCGCACGACTTCGCGAACAGCTTCCGCCTCGGTGCGGTCGGTTTTGAGAAATTTCAATCGCGCTGGCGTCGCGTAGAACAGATCGCTGACCTCGACCCGCGTTCCGGCAGTCAGGGCGGCGGGGACGATATCGGACTTCGCTCCGGCGTCGACACTGAGCGTCCATGCATGGGGCTCGCTGGCGTGCCGGGTGGCGATGTTGAGTTTTGACACCGCGCCGATCGAGGGCAGCGCTTCGCCGCGAAAGCCCAGCGTGCGGATGCGCAGCAGGTCCTCGTCGTCGAGCTTCGATGTTGCGTGACGGTCGACCGACAGCGCGAGATCGTCATGCGTCATGCCTGCGCCGTCGTCGGTGACGGCGATGCGGCGGCGTCCGCCACCTTCGGTGAAAATATCGATGCGCGACGCGCCGGCATCGATGGCATTCTCCACCAGTTCCTTCACCGCGCTCGCGGGCCGCTCAACCACCTCGCCGGCGGCGATGCGGTTGACGATTTGAATGGGGAGCTGGCGGACGGGCATGGGAATTCCGGGGCGATTCGATGATCCGGCGTATTTTACCCGGGGATCGGCTCGATTGTACGGCCGAACAGGTATGTTTTACCCGCTAATTCTCAATCGTCGAAACTGCGCGTATTGCGCTTTGCCTTGACGTCGCTGCGGCGCTTCTTGCCGTCGAGACGGCGCATCTTTGAGCCGAGGGTCGGCCGCGTGGCGCGGCGCGGTTTCGGGCGAACGGCAGCTTCGCGCAACAGCTCCAGCAACCGGTCGATGGCGTCGGCGCGGTTGCGCTCCTGGGTGCGGAAGCGCTGGGCGTGAATGACGATCACGCCGTCCTTGGTCATGCGCTGGCCTGCAAGCGTTGTCAGCCGCGTCAGCACGTCCGGTTCAAGCGCGATGCGCCCGACATCGAAGCGCAATTGCGCCGCGGTCGAGAGCTTGTTGACATTCTGTCCGCCCGGGCCTGAGGCGCGAACGAACGCAATGTCGAGGTCCTTCTCGTCAATGGTGATGTCGCGTGTGACCCGGATCATGCAGCACGCCTAGCACGGTCAGAGCCAACGGGCACCGGTTTTCGCGTCAGTGCGTTGCCGGGACCGCCGTCTCGCTGTGGATTCGCGCCACCATCTCGCCCGCGAGATAGATACCGAGCAGCAGCATCGCGATCAGAAACCAGCGCCGGAACGTATCCGCATCCATGCGCGAGCGGAGCAGCTGGCCGAGGTACATGCCGGCGAAGGCGGTCACCATCGCAACAAGGCCGGGAATGGCGACGGTCGCATTCAGCAGCCCCGCGCCAGTGAGGTTGAACGCCAGCGCCACGGTCGCGGTGGTGAAGAACACACCGAGCGCCTGGACAAGTTCGTCCTTCTCCATCCCGATGGCCTGCATGAAGGGCATCGAGGGAATGACCTGCACCCCGGTCGCCGCCGAGATCACGCCGGTGACCAGCCCGACGATGCCGCCAACCCATTTCTCGTTCCCGCGCGGCACGCTGAAGCGGACCCTGGACAGTCCGATGATGGCGTAGATCACCAGCAGCACGCCGAGCACGATGGTGCCGTAGCGCGCGTAGGGGCCCGTCATCAGGCCCCCGCCCGACAGGATGCCGAGCACGGTGCCGACCATCAGCGGCCACAGCCGGCGTACGATGTCGCGCAGATAGGGGCCGACGAAGGTCTGCCAGATGTTGGTGACGATGGCGGGCACGATCACGATGGCGAGCGCATGCGCGGGCGGCATCCGCGTGGCAAGGAGACCCATTGCCACGGTGGGCAGGCCCATGCCGATGGTGCCTTTGACGAAGCCCGCCAGCAGGAAGACCGCGGCAATGACGATCAGGAGAATCGGATCGGAGAGGGAGCTGGACATGGCGCGTACATTGACCGAGGGCGGCAAACTGCACAATCTGGAGGATATGGAGTAAGCCTTCGGCTCTGGCGAAGGCAGTGTAAAGGGCCCTGGCCATGCATTTCGATCTGGTGGATATGCGGCTGTTCGTGGCGATTGCCGAGGCGCGCAGCATCACCCATGGCGCCGAGCGGTCGGCGCTGGCCCTGGCATCGGCCAGCGCGCGCATCAAGGGCATGGAAGCGGCGCTGGGCGTGCCGCTGCTGGAGCGGCAGCGGCGCGGCGTCAGGCTCACGGCCGCGGGCGAAAGCCTGCTCGATCATGCCCGTATCGTGCTGCATCAGATGGCGGCGATGCAGGGCGAACTCAGCGCCTATGCGCGGGGCCTGAAGGCGCGCATCCATATGCTGGCCAATACGTCCGGCGCGAGCGAGCATCTGCCGAAGGCGCTCGCGTCGTTTCTGACGAAATATCCGGCGATCAGCGTCGACGTCGAGGAGCGCGAGAGCGTGGAGATCGCCACGGCACTGGCGTCGGGCGCGGCCGATATCGGTCTCGCGGTCGATGCGATGCTGCCCGAGTGGCTCGACCGGTTTCCGTTCTGTGACGATCGTCTGGTGCTGATCGCGCGGCCGGACGACGAGATTGCCCAGCGCCGTCAGACGAATTTCCGCGACGTCGCTGCCCGTGATTTCGTCGGACTGACCGAGGTCAGCGCGCTGCAAAGCCATATCGCCACTCATGCTGCGCAACTCGGAGTCCGTCTGCGGGTGCGGGCGCGGCTACGAAGCTTCGATGCGATCTGCCAGATGGTGGAAGCCGGCGTCGGCGTGGCGATCATTCCTGAGGCCGCGGCGCGCCGCTACAGCCGCTCAATCAAGATCAAGACAATCAGGATGATCGATCCATGGACCAGCCGCAGGCTGGCGATCTGCACGCGCGGCCGGCAGTCATTGCCCCGCCCGGTGCAGCAGCTTGCGGATCACCTCAGAATGTTTGCGAAGGTGTGATGCCGAAAGCTGCGGCGTCTTAGGTATTCAGGATCTTCAGCGCTTCGTCGTGGATGCGCTTGTCACCCGCTGCGACGATGCGGCCCCCTGACTGCGCGGGCTTGCCCTCCCACGTGGTGATAATGCCGCCTGCACCGGTGACGATCGGAATCAGGGCGGCGACGTCGTAGGATTTCAGCTCGGTCTCGATGATGAGATCGAGATGTCCGGCGGCAAGCATGCAATAGGCATAGCAATCGCCGCCGTAGCGGGACAGCCGCACGCCGGCTTCGACGCGCTCGAACTGCGCGCGGTCCGGCGCTTTCATCAACCGCGGACTGGTGGTGAACAGCGTCGCCTCTGCGAGCGACGCGCAGCGCCGCACCGACAATTTGCGTTTGCCGGAGGGACCGTCATAGCGCGCGGAGCCGCCGTCGCCGCTGAAGCGTTCGGCGATATAGGGTTGATGCATCATGCCGAACACTGGCGTGCCGTTGTGCATCAGCGCGATCAGTGTGCCCCAGATCGGCAGGCCGGCGATGAAAGACTTGGTGCCGTCGATCGGATCAAGCACCCAGACATATTCCGCGTCGGCGCGTTCGGATCCGAACTCCTCGCCGACAATGCCATGAAGTGGAAAGCTGTCCTTGATCATCCGGCGCATCACCGCTTCGGCGGCGCGGTCGGCTTCGGTGACCGGATCGAGATCGCGTCCAGTATTCTTGTTCTCGACACTGAGCGAGGTGCGGAAGAAGGGAAGGATGGTGTCGCCCGAGGCGGTCGCCAGTCGTCCGATAAAAGCGGTGAAGTCGATGACCGTCACGGGGATTCCTTTAGAGCGACCACGAAGCCGATGGAGTGTAAGTGCGAACCTGTTACGGCCCTATAAGAGTCCAGACAGGGGAGCAATCGCCTGAAGTTCTGACAGCGCGCCACTAACCGGAGTGTTCATTCCTTACTTTCCGATTCCAAAGCGAAGGTGCAAATGAAAGCCTGATCGCCCATGAATAGAATTAATTATTCATTTCTTGGGCGCGCTTTCATGCTTTTTTGGCACCGTCCGCTTGTCATATTTCTCGATAAGTTATTGTTATATCAGAAGAATGTAGTTTTTAGTTGAGTGGAAGGTCGCAAGTCTGTTATGCGCTGAGGGCATGACTAATTCTTTAAAAATACTTGCTCTGAGTGCGCTGCGGCTGCATATTGTTGCGGTGCGATAACGCCTCGCGTTATTGCTGCCCTCCTTGGGCGTTTCCTCCCTAGACTTGGGCCACTTGCTTTCGCGAGTGGCCCTTTTTTCTTGAGCGGGGGGAGCGGCAACGCCGAGGCCTCCTGTGCGAGGAGATTCGCATGAGGAAATTTATTCTGCCGCCGCCTGGAACGGTCCGAGGCTGTCGAGCGGGATCGCGGCCAGCGCCTCCGCCAGCACCATGAAATCATCGGCGACCTTGCGGAATTGCGGGCCACGCTCGCGCCGCCGTTCATCCATGTAGATTGCGCGATTGAGTTCGAGCTGGATTGTATGCAGTCCGCTGGCCGGGTTGCCATAGTGCTCGGTGATGAAGCCGCCGGCGTAAGGTTTGTTGCGGCCCGCCGAGTATCCCAGACCGGTGAGCGTTTCCTCGACCACATCTGGCAGCAGGCTCGCGCAACTCGTGCCGTAGCGATCGCCGATCACGACGTCGGGGCGTCTGGGCTCATCGCGCGTGACGCCGACCGATGGCATCGAATGGCAATCGACCAGAATGACCGTGCCGAAGGCCTGATGTGCCTTGTTGATGAGGCGGCGCAATGCGCGATGATAAGGCTTGTAGAGCGACTCGATGCGGTTCAGTGCGTCCTCGACGTCGAGGCGTTCGAAATAGATTTCCTGACCGTCGCCGACCACGCGCGGAATCGTCCCGAGGCCACCCGCGACCCGCATCGAGCGGGTGTTTGCGAAGCTCGGCAGCCGTCCGGCGAACATGCGCGGATCAAGCTCATAGGGCTCGCGATTGACGTCGACATAAGAGCGCGGAAAATTCACCCGCACGATCGGAAATCCTCGGCCGGTGAGATCCGCGATGATCTCGTCCATGAACGAATCTTCCGAACGGCGCAGCGCCGCCTGATCGATGCGGGAAGCGGCCAGAAATTCGCGCGGATAGACCGATCCTGAATGCGGTGAGTTGAAGATGATCGGCGCGCGCCAGACGGCCGGCTCGATGATCTCGAACGGAGGCGACAACTCGTCCTCGAACTGGGTCATTGCCACCTCTTTCCTCGCCATTTTCATCTGCGGTGTTATGCTCACCGCTGTTGAAATGCCTGCCCGGGCAACACATTTCGCCGGAAAAGCAGGTGTTTTGTTCGACATCATTGTCCGCAAACCTAACTGATCTGCCAATAGGAACTTCGCCTTCACCCGAAATTTACTCTCCATCGGCCAAATAGGCGGCGGGGACTTCTCCATTCACGATCAGACGACCAGTGACAGGCCATGCAGCACAAAATTCTCCTCGCCGAAGACGACAACGACATGCGCCGCTTTCTGGTCAAGGCGCTGGAGAATGCCGGTTTTCAGGTCTCGTCCTACGACAACGGGCTGTCAGCCTATCAGAGGCTTCGCGAAGAGCCTTTTGAAATGCTTCTAACCGACATCGTGATGCCGGAAATGGACGGCATCGAGCTGGCGCGCCGCGCGTCTGAACTGGATCCCGATATCAAGATCATGTTCATCACCGGCTTTGCCGCCGTGGCGCTGAATTCGGACTCCGAGGCGCCGAAAAACGCCAAGGTCCTGTCCAAGCCGGTCCATCTGCGCGAACTGGTCAGCGAAGTGAACAAGATGCTGGCGGCCTGAGGGCCATCGATTCGGGGTTAATTTGCCCCCAAAACACGTCTTCCCGTCCTTGCCTGCGGCGATCCAAGCCGATATAGGGACGCATCCCGGCACTAATGGTTTTTAAGGGCGCGTAGCTCAGCGGGAGAGCACCTCGTTGACATCGAGGGGGTCACAGGTTCGATCCCTGTCGCGCCCACCATCGCTTCTCAATACACGCAGTCTCGTGGCATTGTGGAGACAGCGCGTATCTGAATCCGCCGCTGGCACCTGCCGCAGATTGTCCCTTTCCAGACGTCGCAATAGGATTCCCCGGGGAACTGGGGGATTTCATGACCAAAACAGCCGTGTTTTCGGCGATTGCGCTACTTGCCTTTTCGGCGCTCCCCGCATCCGCACAAACATCCGACCGTCAATCGTCAGCGCAGCGTGCCGCGGCGATCCAGAATTCGCCCGCGCGCGACGCAATGGCCGCCCAGCCGGCGGTCCCTGCGGCTGTCAATCCGTGGTCGTGGGGCGGCTTCTACTTCGGTGCGGGGTGGGGCCGCGAAAAGAAATCGCTCGACCAGGGAACGGCGTATCAAACGCTTGTACCCGGCGGGCCCGGCCAACCGTCGAACGAACCGGTTCGGCTGGATTCCACCAACTATCTCAATCGTGGTCACATCCTCGGTGGATACCTCTGGCAGTACGAGCGGTTTCTGTTCGGCGCGGAGGGCGATTATTCGTTCGGCGACCGTGTCCCGGCATCAATTCCGTTCGGACCCGAGCCCGGTTATTGCGGCGTCGGCACGACCGGCAATTATATCTGCGGAAGCCCGACCTCGTTCGGTTCGGTCGAGACCAGGGGGCATCTGCGCGGTGTCGCCGGCTTTGCCATTACCCCCGAACTGATGGCGTTTATCAGCGGCGGCGCTGCGTTCGGCCGAAGCGACACCGTCGGTTCTCATGTCGGCTTCGCGCTGGGGAGCAGCCCGTCTGCACCTGTCATCGTGTCCGGCAACTCGTTCGCTCCGGACAAAAACCTGATCGGTACGTCCATCGGCGGCGGCATTCAGGTGAAAGCCAGCGAGAACCTCATCGCAAGGCTCGAATATCTGAAGGATACGTACACCGATGTGGTGACGAGCGGCGCGACTGTTCAAGCCAACGTCAACGGCAACATCGTGACGATGACGTCTCCGAGCGAGAAAGTGAAAGTGACCAACGAAACCATTCGTGCGTCGCTGATCTATCGCTTCGATCCCAATGTCTCGCCGTCGGCGGCCGCGGCTCTCAACTGGAAGTCGTTCACGACCGATCCGAGGCTCTATGCCAACACATGGGCCGGCTTCTATGTGGGCGGCGGCATCACCCAGAACAACTACGAGGTCAAGCAGGAAGGCGGTATGACGATTACCGTCGACGACAACACCACGGCTGGCACGGATTTTTCAAGGCAAGAGGGCTTCTCGCGAAAAATGGATCGCACCGGCAATCATCTTCTTATCGGTTATCGCGCGCAGTGGAACAGGTTCTGGCTGGGTATCGAAGGCGACTTTGAGTTGAACTCGCTGTCCAGCCTTGCGAACGGAAAGAGCCCCGGCCAATTCGGAGGTCCCTCGGGTGCCAACATGACGTGCTACATATTTCCAACAGCAACCTCCTGCGTTGGTCTGGCGATGGCGGGCAACCTTTCCGTCGAGAGCAAGAATCATCTTCGTCTGATGGGCGGCTTTGTCATCACGCCTCAACTTTCGGGGTTCTTCAGTTACGGAAAGTCCTACGGCACGGTCGCGGGCAGCATCGGATCGAGTGCCGGCGGCTTCACGATCTCGCCGCCGAGTGCGCCGCTCCTTGGTGCAGCGTCGGTGACACAGACCTTTGCCCCCGAGAACCTGATCGGCACCTCCATCGGCGGCGGGTTTGAATTCAAGGCGACCGACGATCTGTCCATCCGCGGCGAATATCTGCGGGACACCTACACATGGAGCCATCTCCCGATCGGCGGAGCAGGCTTCGGCGGAACGATTGGCAGTGTTACGATCAACTCGTTCGCCGCGGCATCCAACGTCCATCAGATTGTGAACGAGGCCTATCGCGTCTCGCTGGTGTATCGCTTGCTGAATCCGCAGGGCGACCGGTTCTGTTCTTTCTGCTGGTGATCTTCCTACAGGTAATCGCGCCCGCCGGTCATTTGATCGGCGGGCGTTTTCGTGTCTGGAACTCTCGCAGCCTTACGGCGTTGCATGTGCTGGAGGACGATCATATGCGAACTCTTCTGGGAATGGTGCTGGGCTGCCTGCTGACCATTGGCGTGGTCTACATTCACGACTCGATGGCGACATCGACAGTGGCCAGCGGTTCATCCGCCGGCATATCCCGCCAGATCGTGAACTGGGATGTGGCCGCCAGCGAGTGGGGACAGGTCAAGGAAAACGTCCGCACCACCTGGCTGAAGCTGAAAGCCAGCAGCGGCTGATAGTTTAACCGCTGATGATTCATGTGATCAAGGCCTGGCAGCAATGCCGGGCCTTTGTTCGCGGGAGGATCACACGTCCGTTGTTTTCTTCTCGAGCATTCGCGTGGCGCGGGAGCGGATCGTCGCCTGGATGCCATGCGCAAGACCTGCAAGCAGCCAGGGCAGCATCACCTCGAGCTTGACGTAATCTTCCGCCACCTCGATCGTTCCGCCGACCTGTTGCTTCAACGCGGTCAACTGGAATGCGAGGCGATCGCCGCTCCAGATTTCCTCATTGATCTGAAGAATCTTTCCGTATTCTGATCGCACGTTGCCGAGTCCGGCCTTCAGGCGGCGAGTCGCTTCTTCCTTCCCCAGTTTGTGGGGAATGGAGACGATGAACGGTTGAGCCAATGTCGTGCCTCGAGCGATACTTTCGGAGGCCGACTATAGCAACCGAACCCGATGCGGGCTCAAGGAAATTTCAAGGTTCATTAACGCTGAGAGGCGCGGCCGCATGCGGGAAGGGCGGTTCCGTGATATTTTAAGGCATGCTCCGCCTTGTGACAGTCGCATCCGTGCTGTCGTCGAATCTCGGTGCGCGTCCCGCACCTGTGATCGATACGACGGATGACGCCTCCACCGGCTACTGGGCTTACCGTCTCAGTGTATCGCCGCAGGATCTTGCCGCCGCAATCGATGAGGTCGGCCCCTCTGTCGCCGCGGTGCGCCGGCATCTTGGCAAATAAGCGTTGAGCGGGCCAAGCAAAAGCCCGGCGCGAGGCCGGGCTGTATTCGCAAGTCAGAATGACCGGCTGAGCGGTCGGATCAATCACATTGCTGGTAGCCGGACGATGCACACTTCTGCGCTCTTGCCCGTGCGTCTGCGATCTGCTGGGAGCTGAGCTGGCTGGACACGGCCGCGAGTTCTTTCTTGGCCTCATCATTCCCCTGCATCGCGGCGACGTCGTACCACATGTATGCCTTCTCGATGTCTTCGGATTCCTTGCCTTCGCCTGTGTAGTACAGGCTTCCGAGCAACACCTGAGCGTCCGCATTGCCCTGCTTTGCCGCGAGGCGGCCCCACTTCTGGGCCTGCTTGCGGTCCTTGGAAACTCCGAGACCCATTTTATGCATCAGGGCGATACGATACTGCGCGACGGCGTTCCCCTTTTCCGCCAGCGGTCGAAACAGCTTCGCGGCGGCGGCGTATTCCTTCTTCGCAAAAGCTTTCAGCCCGTCTTCCCATTTGCCTGCGTGCGCGGCAGAGGCATTCATCGTTAATCCGGCGGCAATGATAGCCGCAGCCAATCCAGTAAATCGGAACATTGCAAAGCCCCATCCCTAATAAACTATAGGACTTCCCTATATCGCGGACGCCGAGGCGGCACAACGCGAACACGCTCGTCCATTCGTTGGAGCGAGCAGCGGAGGACTCAGAGTGCAATGCAAAACATTCTCAATCTGCGCACGCGCGAAAGGCGCGCGTCGAAACGCACGCCTTTCGTTCAGTCCGATTCCGTATCAGTAGTAGCCGCGCAGCGGCCGCCTGCGGGGCTGCCGGTTCAGCATCAAGGCCAGCGCGAAACCGACCGCACCTGCGATCAGCAGGGCGCCGAGCGGTTGCTCGCGAACGGCAGAGGCCACCGCCTTGTTACCGTCGCGATAAATATCGCTGCCCGTATCGAGTGCCTCCTTGGCGTATCCGCTTGCCGCATCGCCGATATCGCGTGCCGCGTCCTTCGCCTGGCCGTACAGGTTCTGCACGGTTCCTGCCGCCTCGCGCGCACGTCCCGACGCCTCGGTCGATGCGTCGCCCGTTGCGCGGCCGAATGCACCTTCAACTTTTCCTGCGGCGTCTTTCGCTGCGCCTGTGATCCGATCCTTGTCCATCGTCATGTTCTCCGGGGTGATGGACCAACAACAGTCTGACCTGCGATGGGTTCCTTCGGATGCCGAAAATGCCGCAGCAGCCGAACATTTTTCGATTTGTCTCGTTGATAGGGGCACAGCAAGGGAGTTGCACATGGCAGACGTATCGAAAATCAAGGAACATATGGACGTGATCGATTCCACCGGTAAAAATATCGGTCAGGTCGATCATCTTGAAGGTAGCGACAGGATCAAGCTTACGAAGAGCAGTTCACCCGACGGGCAGCACCATTTTGTTCCGGTGGCGTGGATCGATCATGTCGACACGCATGTTCATCTGAAGAAGCCGGTCAACGACGTCAGCGAGTTGCAAAAGGCGTCATAGTATTCTCAAACAGAAAAGGCCCGCTCATTGAGCGGGCCTTTCGCGTTGCGGCTGATTGGCCGTCAGCCCTTGATGAAGGCGAGCAGATCGTTGTTGATGACGTCCGCATGCGTGGTGATCATGCCGTGCGGATAGTCCTTGTAGGTTTTCAGCGTGCCTTTCTTCAGCAGCTTGGCGCTAAGCGGGCCGGACGCGACGTAAGGCACGATCTGATCGTCCTCGCTGTGCATCACCAGCACGGGAATGTCGATCTTCTTCAGGTCTTCGGTGAAATCGGTCTGCGAGAAAGCGACGATGCCGTCATAATGCGCCTTGGCGCCGCCGATCATGCCCTGACGCCACCAGTTGCCGATATTGCCTTCGTTGGGCTTCGCGCCAGGCCGATTGAAGCCGTAAAAGGGCCCTTCCGGCAGATCGCGATAGAACTTGGCGCGGTTGGCAGCGAGTTGCGCCTGCAGATCGTCAAACACGGACTTGGGCAGACCGAGCGGATTTGCGTCGGTCTTGACCATCAGCGGCGGCACCGCAGAGATAATAGCTGCTTTCGAAGCCCGGCTTGTGCCGTGACGTGCGAGATAATGCACAACCTCGCCGCCGCCGGTCGAGTGGCCGACATGGATTGCATCTTTCAGATCGAGATGAGTGACGACGGCGGCCAGATCGTCGGCGTAATGGTCCATATCATGACCGTCGCCCACCTGGGTGGAGCGCCCGTGGCCGCGCCGGTCGTGTGCAACGACGCGAAAACCCTTGGAGAGAAAGAAAAGCATCTGCGGATCCCAGTCGTCCGCAGACAGCGGCCAGCCGTGGCTGAACACGATGGGCTGACCGGAGCCCCAGTCCTTGTAGAAAATGTCAACGCCGTCTTTGGTTTTGACCATAGGCATATCGTTTTGTCCTTTCAGCTTCCCGAAAACGAGCCGGCTAATCGGGTGACACCCTTGATACGATAGCTCGTCCACTGTTTCGATGACATGGGCGGGTGCCGTTATTTGCGCGGAAAATCCAGGCAGTCTCCTGTTACGCCTGAAAATGTCATATTGGCCTCTTTTTGAGACGCGGGCTTTCGCCAAACCTATCGTGTCTTTTCCTTTTTGCTCTTTCGGTTTTTTCGATGCGGGAGCATGAAAAAAGGCGGCGCTGTTGCCAGCGCCGCCTATTGTTGCGTGTCTATACCGCTTCGATCAGCCGTGCAGCTTCTTCGCGGTTTCCGCGATGGTCTTGCCCTGATAACGGGCGCCGGCAAGTTCGTTCGCGCTCGGCTGGCGGCTGCCGTCACCATCGGTGATGGTGGTCGCGCCGTAGGGCGAGCCGCCGGTTACTTCCTTGACACCCATCTGTCCGGCGAAGCCGTAGTTCAGGCCGACCACGACCATGCCGAAGTGCAGCAGGTTGGTGATGATCGAGAACAGCGTGGTCTCCTGGCCGCCGTGCTGCGTGGCGGATGAACTGAACGCGCCGCCGACCTTGCCGTGCAATGCGCCCTTCGCCCACAGGCCGCCGGCCTGATCGAGGAAGTTGGCCATCTGCGACGAGATGCGGCCAAAGCGGGTGCCGGTGCCGACGATGATCGCATCGTAGTTCGCAAGATCCTCGATCTTGGCAACGGGCGCCGCCTGATCGACCTTGTAGTACGACGCCTTGGCGACGTCGGGCGGGACCAGTTCGGGAACGCGCTTGATGTCGACAGTCGCGCCAGCTTCGCGTGCGCCCTCGGCGACGGCGTTCGCCATCGCTTCGATGTGTCCGTAAGCCGAATAGTAAAGAACAAGAACCTTGGCCATGATGGCCTCCTTCAGTTTTCAGGGTTGAATGGGGATTGGCGAGAGAGAATGGATGCGGCTTAAGCCGCATCCACGAGAACGAGTTCGGTGTCTTCGAGCGCGGTGACCTTCACCGACGCTTCTTTCTGGACGGCGACGCCGTCGCGGGCGTTGGCGCGCACGCCGTTGACCTCAATGCTGCCGGCCGCCGGAACGAGATAGCCGTAGCGCGTCTCGCCGAGCGCATACTCAGCGGTCTCGCCGGCCTTCAGCGTTGTCGCCAGCACGCGGGCGTCGGCGCGGATCGGCAGCGCATCGTTGTCGGCCTTGAAGCCGCTGGCGATGGTGACGAACTTGCCGGAGCGGTCGGCCTTCGGGAACGGCTTGGCGCCCCAGCACGGCTGTCCGCCTTCCTGCGTCGGCTCGATCCAGATCTGGAAGATCTTAGTCGTCACCGGTTCAAGATTATACTCAGAGTGGCGGATGCCCGAGCCTGCGCTCATCACCTGCACATCGCCGGCCTCGGTGCGGCCCTTGTTGCCGAGCGAGTCCTGATGAGTGATCGCGCCTTCGCGAACGAAGGTGATGATTTCCATGTTGGCATGGGGATGCGCAGGGAAGCCGGTGTTCGGCGCAATCTCATCGTCGTTCCAGACGCGCAGGCTGCCGTGATTCATATTGTTCGGGTCGTAGTGGCTGCCGAACGAAAAGTGGTGCTTTGCCTTGAGCCAGCCGTGATTGGCGCTGCCGAGTTTGTTGAATGGCCGAAGTTCGATCATGGGATATTCCTTCGTTGAATGTGCTTTGAGGTGACCGCCGGGTGCGTGGTGCGCCGTGGGTAACCTCGAATTCGATGGGTTATGGATAAGCGCTCCCGAATGGTGCATAAATAGAAACTATGGAAACTCATTGTTTCCATATCTGACACATGAGGGATGGCTCGCATGCCCAGGCTTCCGGACTTCGAAGCGCTGGCGATTTTCGCCAAAGTCGTGGAAATGCGGTCGTTTGCAGGAGCCGCGACCGAACTGGCGCTGTCGAAGGCGACTGTTTCCAAGGCCGTCAGCCGTCTTGAGGACCGGCTCGGCGCACGGCTGTTCAACCGCACCTCGCGGCAACTGGCGCTGACCGATGCCGGCCAGAGACTGTCCGAGCGTGCGGCACGACTTCTGATGGACGGCGAGGCGGCGGAGAACGAAGCGCTGGCGCAATCGTCCGCGCCGCGCGGTGTGGTGCGCTTTGCTGTGCCGATGACCTATGGCGTCCGGGTCATTGCGCCGCTGCTGCCGGAGTTTCTGAGCGCCTATCCCGAAGTGTCCATCGACCTGCATCTGAGCGATGCCATGGTCGATCTGATCGGCGACGGCTTCGACGCCGGCATCCGCATCGCGCGCCTGCCGGATTCATCGCTCGTTGCGCGCCGGTTGAGCGACATGCGGCGCTACACGGTGGCGGCGCCGTCCTACCTGAAGAAGTACGGCCGGCCGACGCATCCCATGCATCTCGCTCAGCACAAATGCTTCGGCTACGCATATCTCTCGACGCCGGGCGTGTGGCACTACGTCAATGCGGCGGGCGAGCAGGCGACGGTGCGGCCGTCGGGGCAACTGCGCGTTAACAACGGCGAAGCCACCATGCCGGCGCTGCTGGCCGGGCTCGGCATCGCCGATTTGCCGGATTTCATTGTCGGCGACGCCATTGCGTCGGGACAACTCGAAGTCATCCTCAAGGACTGGAAACAGCCCGAGGGCGCCGTGCATCTGGTGATGCCGCCGGGCGGCCCGCGCCCCGCGCGTGTCGAAGTGCTGGCGGATTTTCTCGCCGACAAGCTTGGCCGCACCAGACGCGCGGCCCGCTAAGTCCATCACGTTCCTGTTCCGCACTGGATTGGCGGACCAAGTCTGCGTAACATGAGTTTCCATCCTCGAAGGTTTCCCTGAATGCGCAATTTCATCTCGCCGTCCCGCTCCATCGCAGTGGGGGAACGCGGCATGGCCGCGACCTCGCACCCGCAGGCGACTCTCGCCGCACTCGACATTCTGAAAGCCGGCGGCAATGCGATGGACGCTGCCATTGCGGCGGTCGCCTTGCAGGGCGTGGTCGAGCCGCAGATGACCGGGATTGGCGGCGACTGCTTTGTGATCTATTCGCCGAAGGCAGGCACGCCGGTTGCGCTGAACGGTTCGGGCCGTACACCCGCGAAGACCGATCTCGCTGTCACAATGGCCAAGGGCGCGAAGGCGCTCACACCGACCTCGATCGAAGGCGTCACCGTTCCGGGCGCGATCGATGCATGGTGCAGGCTTGCTGCGAAGCACGGCAGCAAATCGCTGGACGAGATCTTCAAACCGGCCATCGATGCCGCCGAAAACGGTTTCCGCATCACGCCGCGCGTGGCGTCGGACTGGTCGCGCAACCGTGCGAAACTCGAAAGCAATCCGGCGGCAACAGCGCATTATCTCCCGGGCGGTGTCGCGCCGTCGATTGGCGACCGGCGGAGCCAGCCGGCACTCGGCAAGACGCTGCGCCGCATCGCGCGCGAAGGCCGCGCGGCATTCTATGAGGGCGAGGTCGCGGAAGAGCTTGCAAGCGTGCTGCAAGGCCTCGGCGGTGTGCACACCGTGGAAGACTTCGCCGCGAACAAGCCCGAAGACGTGACGCCGATCTCTACGAGCTACGGCGGCCATGACATTCTCGAATGTCCGCCGAACGGGCAGGGTCTGGCGGCGCTGATGATCCTGCGCACGCTGGCGGGCTACGAGATTAAGGCGCTCGCGGAAGTTGACCGCGTGCACCTCTTGGCGGAAGCGACCAAAGCGGCGTATCGCGCGCGCGATGCGTTCTTCTGCGACCCCGCACACGGCAAGGTCGATGCCGCGCATTTTCTCTCCGACGCATATATCGGCGCGATCCGCAGCAAGATCGACATGACGCGGGCCAGCGCGGCTGTCGACTGGGACGACATCGAGCACAAGGATACGGTCTACGTCACCGTGGTGGACCGTGATCTCAACGCCGTGTCGTTCATCAATTCACTGTTCCAGCCGTTCGGTAGCGGCATCTATGCGCCGAAGTCCGGCGTGCTGCTGCATAACCGCGGCTGGGGCTTCCGGCTTCAGCCCGGTCACCCCAATGCGCTCGGACCGAACAAGCGGCCGATGCACACCATCATTCCGGGCATGGTGATGAAGAACGGACGCTGCATGATGCCGTTCGGCGTGATGGGCGGCCATTATCAGGCGACCGGCCACGGCAACTTTCTCTCCAACGTGTTCGACCTCGGCATGGACATTCAGGCCGCATCCGAAGCGCCGCGCTCGTTCGCGTTCGAGGGCGTGCTGTCGCTGGAGCCGACATTTGGAAAAGAGATCGGCACGGAGCTCGCGGCGCGCGGGCACGACGTGAAATGGGCCGATGTCGCCCTCGGCGGCTGTCAGGCGATCTGGATCGATCACGAACGCGGAGTTCTGCTCGGCGCCACCGACCATCGCAAGGATGGCGTGGCGCTCGGCATTTGAGCATTCGTTCCGGACGCACGTCGTGCGTCCGGCGGCACATCAACCGGCGCGGGCTATCAGCCGCGCGCGATTGGCATTGTCACGTATTGCCGTACTTCATGAAAAAGCACCGCCTCTCACCCGAGAGATTGTGGCATCGCCATGTCTTGCCGTCCTCGCTTGGCGTCGCCTGCTCGAACGGAACCAGTTCCTTGAATCGCGTCAGCCAGATTCCGTCGGGCCGAACCTGAACCTCGTCGGAACTCAACTGTTCGCAATCGCTCGGTCCGCAACAGTGAATGCCATCGGAACCTCTGTAGGCCCCTTCGGCGATCCAGTTCGGACGTCCATCCGCATCATGCGCGAAGCAGACGCGGGTTATCAGCAGTCCCACTGTCAGGAACAAGAAAATGACTGATCGCATCACATCACCTCCTTGAGGAAATGCGAAGCATCAATCGTGCCAGATGGAAGGCTTATCGATCTCCGGCGGCATGCCTGAACTGCGAAGACAGTGCCCGCGAATCAATTCGGCAACACCTGCGGCTTGCCCGCGATTTAGGGGTGTGCGGCGAGCAGTTTCGGCAAATCCGCCAGCGCGCCAATGCGATAGTCCGGTTCCCAGCCGAATTCATCCATCTGCATGCGGATCGCCTTGAACATCGACAACGGCCGCACGAGGTCGGCTTTCACAAATTCGGTAGCCATCGCCCGTGGTGTGACGCGTTCGATCCAGGCCACGTTCAGGCCGAACGCCTTGGCGCCGCAGGCATCGAACGGATTGGAGGAGACGAACAGCACCTCATGCGGTTTCACACTGAGATTTGATTCGATCAGGTCATAAGTGCGCGGCGACGGCTTGAAGACCTTCGTCGTGTCGATGCTGATGGTGGCGTCGAGAATGGTATCGAGGCCGGTGTTGCGCACCAGCGCGTTCAGCATATCGGTGCTGCCGTTCGACAGGATCGCGAGCTTGCGGTCTTTCATCGCCGCAAGAGCTTCCTTCGCATCGGGGTAAAGATCGAGGTGGACGTACTTCTCCATGATGCGCTCGAAGGCCTTCTCATCGAACGTCAGGCCGAGCGCCTTGAGGGTGAACGTCAGCGATTGCCGCGTGATGACCGAGAAATCCTCGTAGCGCCCCATCAGTGAGCGAAGCCAGGTGTATTCGAGCTGCTTCAGGCGCCAGATCTGGGTGATCAGCTCGCCATAGCCGGGAAACGCCTCGTCGGTGACAGCGGCGACCGACTGCACGTCATAGAGCGTGCCGTAAGCATCGAATACAACAGCCTTGATCGTCATCTGCGCTTCCTTCAGGGTATGGCGACAAAGAATAAAAACAAATTCTCAGGGAGGCATCATGAATCGGCGCGAGCTTCTGAAAGCGGCTGCAGTTGTGCCGCTGTCACAGGTTGCATTGCACACGCTGTCCGGCAACGCCAATGCGCAGGCGGCATGGCCGTCGCGCAACATCACCATGATCGTACCGTTCCCCGCTGGCGGGCAGGCCGATCTCGCGGCGCGGCCGGTGGCGCTGGCGCTGGAGCGCATTCTGGGAAAACCCGTGATTGTCGATAACCGCGCCGGCGGCGGCGGCGGTTCGGTTGGCAATGCTGCGGCTGCGCGCGCTGAGCCCGACGGCTACACGCTGCTGATGACACTCTCGTCGCTGGCGGTATTGCCGGAAGCCGACCGGCTGTTCGACCGCCCGGTGGCTTATGAGATGTCGCAGTTTGCGCCGGTGGCACGGGTGCTCGCCGATCCGACCATGCTGGCGGTACCCGCATCCGCGCCATGGAAAACGGTCAAGGAGTTCGTCGAGGACGCGAAGGCGCGGCCGGGCCAGATACCTTATGGCTCGTCCGGTCCCTACGGGACGCTGCACATCGCGATGGAAATGTTTGCGGCCAGCGCCGGGATCAAGCTGCTGCATGTGCCGTTCCGCGGCGCAGGCCCGGCACTGACGGGATTGCTGACCGGCACGGTGCAGGCGGTGGCCTCGGCGCCGGGCACGCTGCGCGCGCAGGTCGATGACGGCAAGATGCGCGTGCTGGCCGGATGGGGCGCAAAGCGCGTCGCAAGTTTCCCCGACGTGCCGACGTTTCAGGAGCTCGGGTACAAGGACGTCGAGTTCTACATCTGGGCGGGCTTGTTCGCGCAGACGGCATTGCCCGCGCCGATCATGACCAAGCTGCGCGAAGCCATGGGCGAGGCGGTGCGCGCGCCGGAGGTAGTGAAAACATTCGAGACCGCAGGCAGCCCCGTCGCCTACCTCGATGCTCCGGAGTTTACGAAATTCGTCGAAGCCGACAGCGCGCGGCTGATCGCGGCAGTGAAGAAGATCGGCAGGGTGGAGTAGCGCGCGCTCACGCCATCATGCCACTTCGCTCTGCTCCCGGATTTCGCTGACGTCGATCCACTCGGCGCTGGTCAGTTCGGCCATGCGTGCTGGCGAGATGCGAACGGCGCTGTTGATCGAGCCGGCAGCCGGCACGACTTCACTGAAGGCCTTCAGTGAAATGTCGCAATAGACTGGCAGCGGCGTTTTCAGTCCGAACGGACAGATGCCGCCAACCGGATGGCCGGTGGCCTCGAGCGCTTCCTCGGCGCTGAGCATGCGCGGCTTGCCGCCGAACACCGCGCGCGCCTTCTTGTTGTCGAGCCGGGCGGTGCCGCAGGTGACCACCAGCAGCACGCGGTCACCCACGCGCAATGATAATGTTTTGGCGATCTCCGCAGGTGTTACGCCAAAGGCTTCGGCGGCCAGCGCCACCGTGGCGGAACTTTTGTCCGATTCAATGACGGTAATATCGGGCGCATTTTTCGCGAAAAACGCGCGAACTGTTTCGATGCTCATGCTTTGTCCTGTCGGCAAACCTGTATTCCGACCGAGGACCTACCATGGCCAAAGCCGCGCGCAAATCGTCCGCAAGACGGACGCGAAAGACATTATCTGCAGGGAAAGCATCCTCAAGGAAGGCAGGTAAGAGGCGCACGTCGGCCAAGCGTTCCGTCCGTAAATGGTCGGGCCGTGTCACAGCCACCAGCGATGCGCTCGATCTCAAGCATCATCTGTTCAAGCAGCGGAGTCCTGTCGCCATCGCGCGTTCGTTGAAGCGCTCGGCGGAGCGCAGCCATCGCCGCAAGGCCAGCCCGTACCAGTCGGCGATGTCGATGCTGAATTTTTACATCAACCGCGCTGGCAAGAATCTGCCCGCAGCTCGCAAGCGCAAGCTCGAAGCGGCCAAGTCCGAGCTGCGGAAGGCGTTCGGGAAAAAGGCCGCCTGACGTCGGGTCAGCCATTGGCGGTGGTCTGGGTCCGGATATCCTGCGCGGTGCGCTTGAGCGCGACCAGAAATTTCTTCTTGGCTTCGGCCTCGGTCACAGTGCCCGAAATGGTGTTGATGCTGACAGCGGCCACGACATGGCCGGCCTGGTCACGCACCGGCACCGCGATGCCGCAGATCGCAGGATCGAGTTCGCCGTCGATCCAGGCATAGCCCTGCTGCTCCACCCGCGTCAGTTCTTCACCAAGTTTGATCGGGCAGGTGAGGGTGCGGGGAGTCACCTGCTTGAATTCGATCTCGGAGATATATCGTGCACGCTGGTCGGGCGGCAGTGCGGCGAGCAGCACACGTCCCAGCGAGATCAGATGCGCGGGCAGGCGGCTTCCAATGCCGAGATTGGCGGAGAGGATGCGTCGCGCCGGCAGGCGAAGCGCATACACGATTTCGGTTTCATCCAGCACCGCCAGCGCGCAGGATTCTCCGATCTCGTTGCGCAGGTCTTCGAGCGCGCGCTGGGCATAACCCCAGTAGGGCAGCGCGTTGAGATACGACAATCCGAGGCCAAGCGCGCGCGGACGCAGGCTGAAGTAACGGCCGTCAGCTTCGCAGTATTTCAGCGCCACCAGGGTTGCGAGCATGCGCCGCGCGGTTGCGCGCGTCAGCCCCGCGAACGCCGCGGTCTCCGACAGCGTGTGCCGTCCCGGCGGCCGTCCCAGCGCTTCGACCACGGAAAATCCTCTCGCGATGGCGCGGACGAAACCGTCACTCTCCTTGGGCATTCAGACATCCTCTCAAAACCGGACTTGTCAGGATCGAAAAGCCGGACCATAGTGTTCGTACAGTGACTATAAAGTTCGCCTGATGAACATAGATGAGAGATTGCCATGGCGCAAGCACAAGCTTTCGAGACCGACTTCTGGAAGGACGAAAATTTGCGAAAGGTCTGGGACGAGATCGTTCCGGGTGAACCGCGCAAGACGATTCCCTACCTGCTGACCAAGGAAGCCATCGCGCTCCTGTGCAAGGCTGTCGGTGAAACCAACCCGCTTTACCTCGATGAGGCTTATGCCAAGACCACGCCCTGGGGCGGCATTATCGCGCCGCCGTCGATTCACATCCTGCTGATGTTCGCCTGCACCGAGGCTGACGACTGGATGCGCTCACCCGGCACCGTGAATGCGGGCCAGTCCTGGAGCTACAATAAGCCCGCACGGCCCGGCGACACGATTACGCTGCAGGCTCGCGCGCTCGACAAGTTCATCAAGCGCGAGCGGCTGTTCGTGGTCCACGACAACGTCTTCTTCAACCAGCACGGCGACGTGATCTGTTCCGGCCGCGGCCAGACCATCCGGCCGATGTAACGCGAGGAGTTCAAACATGACGACCACATTCGAAACCCTCTCGGTTGGCGACAGCATCGACGGCCCGAAGTTCTCGGTCTCGCGCGAATCCATCCGCCTGTTCTGCGATGCATCGCTCGACTACAACCCGCTGCATCTCGACGACAACTACATGAAGGGCGATTTCGGCAAGACCAATTTCGGCGGCATCATCATGCACGGCATGAACAACTTCGGGCTGATCACCCGGATGCTGACCGACTGGGCCTATCCCGCGGGCGCCATTCATCGCCGTCTGGAAACGCGCTGGGTCAAGCCGGTGAAGCCGGGCGATACCATCCAGCCGGAAGGCATCATCAAGGCGAAGCAGACCACCAAGAACTCGCGCTTCGTGCTGATCGACGTGCTGGTGAAGAACCAGAACGGCGACAAGGTCGCTGTCGGCGAGGCGATGGTCGAATTCCCGCGCGCAGCCGCAGCAGCCTGACCGGGAGTTGAAGCGCGATGTCGATCGCGATCACAGGCGCGGGAGTTGGCGGACTGACGGCGGCGTTGTCTTTGCACGCCGCCGGCCAGGGCGACATTCTCCTGCTGGAAGCAGCGCGTGAAATTCGCGACGTGGGCGTCGGCATCAACCTGCCGCCGCACGCCGTCCGTGAATTGAGCGAACTGGGCCTTGGGGATGCGCTCGCGAAAGTGGGCGTGCCGACCAAGGAGCTGGCTTACTACGATCCCAGAGGCCAGTTGATCTGGGCCGAGCCGCGCGGGTTAGACGCCGGTTACAAATGGCCGCAATACTCCATTCATCGGGGCACGCTGCAACGGCTGCTCGTTGATGCCGTGCACGAACGGCTGGGTGCGTCCACGATCCGCGTCGCGCAGCGGGTGACGGGCATCAGCGCCACGGGCAACAAGGCCGCCATCGCCGCGACCGATCTGATTGAGGATCGTCCGGTGTCTTATACGGCCGATGTTGCGATCTGCGCTGACGGCATCCGCTCGCCGTCGCGCGACAGTCTTTATGGCGCGGTCACGCCGCTCGCATCGAACGGCTGGGTCATGTACCGCGGCGTCACCAAGGCCGGGCCGTTTCTTTCCGGACGCTCGATGGTGATTATCGGCGATGAGACCCAGCGCGTGGTGGTCTATCCGATCGCGGATGGCGTCATCAACTGGCTGCTGGTTCGACCGAAAGATACGACGCGCGCCGAGACCGAACTCGGCAACTGGAATCTGCCGGTGCCGACCAGTGTCATTGCGGAGTTTGTAAAAGACTACCGCTTCGATTGGCTGGATGTGCATCATCTGGTGTCGTCGTCATCGGAATCCTACGAGTATCCGATGGCGGACATCGATCCGTTGCCGCGCTGGATTTTCGGGCGATGCGCGCTGCTCGGCGACGCTGCCCACGCGATGTATCCGTTCGGCTCCAACGGTGCGTCGCAGGCGATACTTGATGCGCGGGTGCTGGCTTATGAGCTGGCGACCGCTGCGACCACCGATGACGCATTGCGCGCTTATGACGCGCAGCGCCGGCCGGTTGCGAGCGAAGTACAGCTCGCAAATCGGCGGCAGGCAGGCGATGTGATGGCGCGCGTAAGCGCGCTGGCGCGCAGCGGCGCGCATGGCGATGCGAAAGCCGAGTTGCAGGATGTCGAACGCCGCTACAAGCAGCTTGCGGGATTCGATGTTGATGCCCTGAACATGCGCAAATCGTGGAGCGTTTCCAGCGCTTCGCGATAACCGACAGATCAATAACCGGAAACAATCCGGAACAAGAGGGAGACGTAAATGCGATATTTAGATGTGATGCGCTCTGCATTGGTTGCAGTGGGCGTGATGGCTGCGACATCGCAGATCGCCATAGCTCAGGATGCCTATCCGACCCGGCCGATCAGACTGCTGGTCGGATTCGCTGCGGGCGGGGCGACGGATACCACGTTCCGCAAGCTTGCTGAACTTGCTGCCAAGGATCTCGGGCAGCCGATCATCGTTGAAAACCGGCCGGGCGCAGGCGCAACGCTGGCCCCGTCGACAATGGCCAAAACAGAGGCGCCCGACGGTTACACCATCGCGGCGGCGACGGCGGGATTGCTGCGTTACCCTTACATGCAGAAAGTTGACTGGGATCCGATCAAGGATTTCACCTGGATCACGGGTCTCGGCGGCTACACCTTTGTGCTCGCGGTCAACACCGACTCGCCGCTCAAGACACCTGCCGATTTTTTCGCTTACGCAAAGAAGAATCCCGATGTTCTGACGGTCGCGACCGCGGGCGCCGGCACCACCATGCATCTGCTCGCGGAAGCGCTCGCCGGAATGGCGGACGTGAAGATCACCCATGTCGGATACAAGGGCAGCAGCGAAGCCGTGACCGCGGTTCTCGGCGGTCACACCATGTCGACGGTCGATGCCATCGGCACCATTCTGCCTTATGTCGAATCGGGCAAGATGCGCGTGCTGCTGTCGTTCGATCCGCAGCCGGTGGCGTCACTGCCCGGCGTGCCGACAGCCAAGAGCCTCGGCTACGATCTGGTTTACCCTGCGCCGTATGGACTGGTCGGACCGAAGGGAATGCCGGCCGCCGTCGTCGACAGGCTGTACAAGGCCTTTAAGGCCGCGGCCGACAGCGACGAATACAAGAAGCTGCTGGTGACCCTGGGTCAGACGGAGTGGCAGAAGCCGCCCGGTGAATATCAGCAGTGGGCCGGCGAATTCTATCTCTCCGAACGCTCGCTGGTTGAGCGCGCCAAGTTGCTGCGTCAGCCCTGAACGGTTGGATCGATCCCGCTGGCGAGGACCATGCTCGCCATACAAACTCAAGTCAGGTTGAAATCATGAAGTCACTATTTGCCGCGATCTGCTCCGTGTTCCTGCTGGTCACCACGCCCGGCAGCGCCAATGAGCAGTTTCCCGTCAACAATGTGAAGATCATCGTGCCGTTCCCGGCCGGCGGCACCACCGACATTCTGGCGCGCTTTGTCGCCCAGTATCTCGGCGAGAAGCTCGGCGTCACGACCATTGTGGAGAATCGCGCCGGAGCTTCGGGCATCATCGGCTCCGAATTGGTGGCGAAGTCGCCGAACGATGGCAGCGTGTTGCTGCTGACCGCGACGCATCACGTCATCAACCCGAGTCTCTACAAGCAACTGCCGTTCGATCCGCGCAAGGAGTTTTCTCCGGTCGCTCTGGTGGCGAGCGCGCCGAACGCACTCGTTGTCACGGCGAACTTCCCCGCCAAGAACGTCGCCGAACTGATCGCGATGGCCAAGAAGGAGCCCGGCAAGTATTCGTTCGGCTCCGCCGGCATCGGCGGCGCCAATCATCTGTCGGGCGAACTGTTCAAGCAGATGGCCGGCGTCGACATCGTGCACGTTCCCTACAAGGGCGCGGCGCCTGCGATGAACGACCTGATTGGCGGACATATTCCGATCATGTTCGACACGCTGCCGACGGTGCTGCCCGCAGCGTCCGGTGGCACCATCCGCGTACTTGCAGTGACCAGCAAGGAGCGCGCCGCATCGCTGCCCGACGTGCCGACCCTCGACGAGGCCGGTGTGAAAGGTTTCGAGGCGACCGCGTGGTTCGGCCTTTATATGCCGGCCGCGAATGGCAACCCCGCCTACACCAAGCTGGTCGCGGCCATGAAGGAGATCCTCGCCTCTCCCGCAACGCGCGAGAAGTTTGCCGGACAGGGCGTCGAGCCGGGAAAGCTTTCCGGCCCGGACTTCACGAAGTTTGTGGATGCCGAGATGGACAAGTGGGCGAACGTCGTCAAGACCGCGAACGTGCCGCAGCAATAGCAGCCGGTCTCAAGGATTGCAGAAAGCCCGCTCCGGATTGTCCGGGGCGGGCTTTTGATTGGCTGGACCGGAGACGCGCGCCGTCTAGTGGGTCGGGGTGCCGTCAGGCCCGTGCGTCGTGATGGTCTGGCCCGCGATGGCCGCTGCCTTCATCACATACGGACTTGGTCCGACAACATCGGTCGCAAGTCCGAGCTTCTCGAACAGGCGAATGGTCAGCCAGGTGGTGTCGAACTCCCACCACTTGTGGCCGTGACGCGCCGACCGCGGATCGGCGTGATGATTGTTGTGCCAGCCTTCGCCGTGCGCAAGGAGACCGATGACCACATTGTTCCGGCTGTCTTCGTCGGTCTGGTAGTTCCGGTAGCCCCACAGATGGGTGATGGAGTTCACCGCCCAGGTCTGGTGCCAGACGAACACCGTGCGCACGAACACACCCCAGATCAGGATGCTCAGCCCGAACTGCAACGCCTGCATCGCAGTCCCGCCCATCGCCAGCTCAGCGAGAAAGCCGAGGCCGAAAAACACCAGCCATTGAATGAGGATGATCTTGAGCTGAAGCCAGTTGCGCTCGAGCGCGACATAGAAGGGATCGCGCAGGATGTCCTTGGCGTAGCGCTCGTAGATTCCGAGGCGGTTGAGCTCGGGATTCTTGATGATCAGCCAGCCGATGTGCCCCCACAGGAAGTTCACCAGCGGGCTGTGCGGATCCGGCTGTTCGTCGGCGTGCTGATGATGACGGCGATGCACAGCGACCCAACGGGCCGGCGTATCCTCCACACAGCAAATGGCGATGACCACGAGCACATGCTCGAACCATTTCGGACAGCGGAAGCCGCGATGGGTCAGCAGACGGTGATAGCCGATATTGATGCCGAGCAATCCGCTCAGGCGGGCAGCAATGACGGCCACGATCACCCCGGTCCAACTGAAATACCAGGGGATGAAGGCGAGCAGCGCGACCAGATGGTAAAACAGGATGGGGAGGGCGGCCCCCCATTCAATGCGGTTGAGATCGACCCCTGCGGGCAGCGGCAGACGGCCGGACAATCCGGGCTCCGCGGTGCCGGGGAGGGGGACGGCTTTCGCGGCCGCCGGACGATTGTTAGTCATTTCAGCGGTCAAAGGGTCCAAAACTGCCTTCCGGGTGGGGCCAAGGCCGTGTTTAACGCATGCGCCGCCGAAGATGAAGGACGGGGGACGCGAACGGTTCTAGATGTTTGATTAGAGAGACATTTGGGCCGGGAAAAGTCCGAAACCGGGTTCCGTTCGGGGCAATTTGACCCGGTTGCAGGGGGCTGAATTTGCCTGATCGGATTGACATTTGTGCCACCGATGGCATAGAAACCGCCCTGTCCCGCGCGGCCTGGCCTGCGGGATATGCCCATCAACCAACGGTTTCATACTCGGCCTGCAACGCGGCCTTCCAGAGAGCATTGTCCCATGAAGGTCCGTAATTCGCTGAAGTCCCTGCGCGGCCGTAACCGCAACAACCGTCTGGTCCGCCGCAAGGGCCGGGTTTATGTCATCAACAAGGTTCAGCGCCGCTTCAAGGCGCGCCAGGGCTGATTCGCCGCCCGATTGTTCGATGATGTCGCCAGCCGCCAGCGGCTGGCAGGTCTAGCCCAGAACTTCCCCCATATCACAGCCGTTTGACGCCGCTGGTGCTTTGCACGCGGCGCTTTCCGCGTTTAGACTTTCCGTCATGGCATCCAAGACGGAATGGACCACGGCTGTCCTGAAACTCGCGATCGTCGCTCTGACGCTCGTGGCGTTCGCTGCGACCCCCGCCGCGGCACAGGCTCCGCAAATCACCCCGCCAGGCAAGCAGAAGAAACTGCCGCAGCCGCCCGCCAAGCTCCCGCGCGTGATCGGCGACAAGGCCAAGAATCTCGATTTTCTGTTCGGCGCGCTGAAGGCCGCGCCGGATCAGGAGAGCGCCAAGGCCGTCGAAGCCCGAATCTGGGCGGTATGGACCGCGACGCCGAGCGATACGGCGGCGCTCTTGATGGCGCGGGCCAAGCTTGCGCTGGACAGCAAGGATACCGATGTGGCGCTGAAACTGCTCGATGCGGTCATCAAGCTGCGCCCCGATTACATCGAGGCCTGGAACCGGCGCGCGACGATCTATTACCTTCAGAACGACTACAGCCGCTCGATGGAAGATATCCGGCAGGTGCTGATCCGCGAACCGCGCCACTTTGGCGCCCTGGCGGGTCTCGGCATGATCATGCAGGAGACCGGCGACGAAAAGCACGCGCTGGACGCCTTCCGCAAGGCGCTTGCCATCAACCCGTACCTTGAACGTGTCCCCGATCTCGTGAAGACCCTGTCCGAGAAGGTTGAAGGCCGCGATATTTAACCAGTCATTTATTGTATTCTGACCGGCATACCGGCCGGTTTGTTTTGACGTGAAACCTATTCATCGGTCGTTCGTATTTCCCGCCGTGAAGAAAATTCCCCGGATTCTTTCCATGATTGTTCTGGCGGCTGTGGTCACGCTGGCGGTGCTGGCGCTGGTCACACAGGCCGGCGTTCTTGTGCTCGAACGCGCCTATCCGGCGCAGGGCAAGTTTGTGGACGTCAAGGGAGCGCGGCTTCATGTCGTCGAACTGGGCCCGACTTACGCGCCCGGTCTGCCGATCGTCCTCATTCACGGCGCGAGTTCGAGCTTGCAAACCATGCGCCAGCCGCTCGGCGAGCGGCTGGCGAAAGATCATCGCGTCCTCCTGATCGACCGGCCGGGCCACGGCTGGAGCACGCGCGACCGCACCGAGGATTCGACGCCCGCGATTCAGGCCCGGATGATCGACGAGGCGCTGGGCAAGCTCGGTGTCGATCAGGCCATTTTCGTCGGTCATTCGTGGGCCGGCGCGATGATGCCGGCGCTGGCGATGCAATATTCCAAGCGGGTCGCGGCCATCATGATGCTGTCGCCGGTGGCGTATCCCTGGCCGGGTGGGGTCGGACGGTTCAACAGGATCGCGACCATTCCGGTGATCGGCCCGCTGCTCGCCTATACGATCACGCTGCCGCTGGGCATGTTTCTCGTTGATGGCGGAACGCGTTATGTCTTCGCGCCACAGACGATGCCCGACGGCTATATCGATGCGACCGCGGTGCGCATGGTGTTGCGGCCGCAGGTCTTTCTCGACAATGCTCGGGATCTCACGACGCTGAAGGCGGAAGTGGCGAAGCAGTCACCGAATTATCCGTCGATCCGGGTTCCGGTGACGATCATCGCTGGCGACGCCGACAAGACGGTTTCGACCGATATTCATTCCCGCCCCTTTGCGGAGGCTGTGCCGCAGACGAAACTCGTGGTGTTGCCGAATGGCGGCCACATGCCGCAGGTTTATGCAACAGACCTGATCGTGGCGGAGATCGAGGCGATATCCGCAAAAGCGCAGGCGGTCTCGGCCACCGCGCGCAGGTCTGATTGATTCGCTCGGACTGCCGTCACTGACACGCCCACGGGGCAGATTGCCACGCAACTGCAAGCAATTTTGGTGGCGACGGACCCGCGCACGTTGATTTTTGATCCCGCCATTGCTAGTTCGGCGTCTTTCGCAGCGGCGCGTGCCGCATTTCTCAATTTTGATTTTGATTGGAGATTTCCGTGAAAGCTTCGTCATTGAGTTTTTTCGCCGCTGTCATCGCGGTTCTCATCGGCATGTCCTGGGGCATCGTCATGGCGATGTCGCAGGACCATTCCTCCATGCCCGCGCACGCTCACCTCAACCTGCTGGGCTGGGTGTCGTTGTTTCTGTTCGGGATTTTCTATCGCCTTCATCCGGCGCTGGAAGTTTCGCGTATCGCGCTGGCGCAGGTCTGGATCTGGATCGTCGGCACGATCGCCTTGACCGTGGGTGTTGCCATGCTGCACGCGGGCAACAAGGCCGGTGAGCCTTATGCAGGCATCGGATCGCTTGTCCTGCTCGGCGATATGCTGCTGTTCGGCTGGCTGGTGGTTCGGAACGAACTCCGCACGGCCGCCACGCCGCGATAGATCGTTCGCTCGGCTCGCACGCGCAACATGCACGTGCATCGGAGGAGAAGTTTCTCTTTTGATCACGATGCGCTGAACATCATACTGCTGCCATCGATCGATGATCGAGTGTCGTTGTTATACGCGTCCTTTTCTCGCTCCAGCAGAATGAAGGTCGGACATGACAACCTCATCGAACAATGACAATGCTTTCAGCAAAGTCGCGGAAACGATTCCGTTTCCCGATCTCGCGCGCGTCAGCGAGATGAACGGAACCATGCTGAACGAAATCGCGAAGTTCAACGCGCAGGTCAGCACCAACATGCAGTCGGTCGGCAAGGAATGGTCCGAGTTTGTCGGGATGAGGCTCCGCGAGGATGCCCAGTTATTCCGCTCGATCCACGATTGCCGCTCGTTGCAGGATCTGCAGCAGGTGTACGCGCAGTTCTGGCAAACCGCATTCACCCAGTACGGTGAAGAAGCCCAGCGTATGATGAAGCTGACGCAGGGGACTGTCGAGGATGCGACCCGCAACGCGCGGGAACTCCGCGATACGGTCATTCATACCGACAAGGCTGCCTGACTCCGGCATTCGCCGGGTGCCACGGAGGTGGTGCCCGGCCGCATGCCGGCACAACAGGATTTTTACTCGTCGCCGATCGTGCTTTGCTCACAACGGAATTGTTGTGGTCTCGAATGGTCATTCAACCTGACAATGCGTCTCTACGGTCCTCAGTCGGACGCGTTGACTGGAAAATGGAATTCCCCGTGACCCGGGTCAGGAGACGGCGGGCCAGTCAGCGAAGTAGAGCCAAACTGGCGTCAGATGTCGGCTTCGCGGTCGGGGCCGACATAGGCGATACGCACCATGTTGGTCGTGCCCGGCGTGCCGAGCGGGACGCCCGCAACGATGATCACGCGCTGGCCGGCTTTCGCAAACCCGTCACGGAACGCGATGCTTCCCGCGCGGTCGATCATGTCGTCCTGATCGTGCGCGTCTTCCGCGATCACACAATGCACGCCCCACACCAGCGACAGTTTGCGCCCGGTATTGACGCTCGGCGTGATGGCGACCACTGGCGGCCTTGGCCGCTCGCGCGCAACACGCAGCGCGGTGGAGCCTGAACTGGTCCAGCAGATGATGGCGGAGAGATCGAGCGTCTCGGCGATCTGGCGCGCGGCATCGGCGATGGCGTCGCCTGCGGTCGCTTCAGGATCGGGCCGCTGCGCAGCGATGACGCCGCGATAGGTCGGGTCGCGTTCGCATTCCTCGCCGATGCGGTTCATGGTCAGCACCGCCTCGACCGGGAATTTGCCCGCGGCGGATTCCGCCGACAGCATGATGGCATCGGCGCCTTCGAACACGGCGTTGGCGACGTCCGAGACTTCGGCGCGCGTCGGCACCGGTGACGTGATCATCGATTCGAGCATCTGTGTCGCGATCACCACCGGCTTGCCGGCGCGCCGCGCCATGCGCGTCATCTGCTTCTGGAGTCCGGGCACGCGTTCGGCCGGCAATTCGACGCCAAGGTCGCCGCGCGCAACCATCAGCGCGTCGGAGGCCTCCATGATTTCGGCGAGACGGTCGATCGCCTGCGGCTTCTCGATCTTCGACATGATCGAGGCGCGGCCGCGCACCAGCTTCTTGGCCTCAATCACGTCCTCGGCGCGCTGCACGAACGACAGTGCAACCCAGTCGATGCCGGTTTCCAGCGCTGCCTCGAGGTCGGCGCGATCCTTCGGTGTCATTGCGGACACCGGCAGATCGGTGTCGGGCAGGCTGACGCCCTTGCGGTCCGACATTTTTCCGCCGGTTACCACGCGCACGAGGGCGTGGTCAGGCGAGGTCTCCTCCGCGATCAGGCGAAGCTTGCCGTCGTCGATCAGAAGAGCATGGCCCGGCCGCAATGCTTTCAGAATTTCAGGATGGGGAAGATGGACGCGGGTCTTGTTGCCCGGCGCCGGATCGGCATCGAGGGTGAACATCGCGCCGTTGTTGAGTTCGACAAAGCCGTTCTCGAAATTGCCCAGCCGCAGCTTCGGCCCCTGAAGATCGACCAGAATGCCGATCGGGCGGCCGTAACTGCCTTCCACGCTGCGGATCGTCGCCACAAGCTCACGCATCTTGTCGTGCGGGGTGTGGCTCATGTTGATGCGGAACACGTCCGCGCCCGCCTCGAACAGCTTGCGGATGGAGGCGCTGTCCGACGATGCCGGTCCAAGCGTGGCGAGAATTTTAATGCGTCGCAGACGTCTCATTTAGGATTTCCAGGAGCTGCACCGGGAAGTGCGCCGGGTTGTGCAGCCCCCGGTGCATTCGGCATGCCGGGAAGGCTTGGCGAGCGCGGGTTCTGTTCGTTGGATTCGGTCAGTTGCACGGTCCATGCGCGCTGGTCGCCGGTATCGACCTCGAAGTAGCCGGTGCGGTCGAAACCACGCGCCAGGCAGTCTTCCGTGCCTTTGATGGTGAATTCCTTGTCGCGCGAACACATGAAGGCTTGCCCCGACCACTCTCCGCCGCGGTCATAGTCGATGGCGTAGATATAATAGTAACGTGCGACAAGCGTTCCACGCAGGAGGGTTTCGCAGGCCCGGGATGACACGTTCCACCAGCCCTCGGTGACCCAGCCTTCGTTGTCCTTGTAGCCAAGTGCGATGCCGACCCGGCTCGACGTGTTGTTGCAGAGCCGGAAATCCGCGGCTGCGGGCGCGCTCCACGCACACAGCCCGATCAGCGCGACAAGCCCCGTGAGGGCGGCGGTGATCGTGCGGGAAAGCGTCATGCGGCGGGAGATTGTGGCTGTCATACCAGGTACTATCAACCGTTCGTTGATTTCGCGTAACACATTGACCATGATCGGCAAAAAGCTGAGATTTCATGTCCGGTCAGGTCCCGTCACTATAAGGGGGCTTGGCGGTTTCGCCAAACCGTGCGCAAGCATTAATAGGCCACTTGCCGCGTTGCGATGTGGGCTGGTTTGCTTTTTTCCGCCATATGGAAAATCACCGGATACGGTCCCATGTTAGAAGCCCTTATGGGACGGCTCATACGACGGATGAAATGGCGGAAAAATGACCATGGCCATGGATGACAAGACCCGGACGGAGTTGGAAGCAGCGGTTTTCCGACGGCTGGTCGAGCATCTGCGCGGACGGACCGACGTGCAGAATATCGACCTGATGAACCTTGCGGGCTTCTGCCGCAATTGCCTGTCGAACTGGCTAAAGGAGGCCGCCGACGCGAAGGGCGTGGCGCTGAGCAAGGACGACAGCCGCGAGGCGGTCTATGGAATGCCGTACGAGACCTGGAAGGCGACCTATCAGACCGACGCGACGCCGGAGCAGCAGGCGGCGCTGAAGAAGAGCCACGCCGGTCACTGAAACACGCAAGCGAAATCGGCGCGCCAGCGCCGGCTTTTCTTTCTTCTGTGGGTCACTGTGGATGACCGCGACTCCGCCTTGACGGAGCAGCCCCCACTCTTGAGTGTGACCCGCCGATGACGTGCCTCCGCGCACGCTTCCCTAAAGCCTCATATCGAGTTCAGGAGTATCTCCGATGGCCATGCCTGCCGAGAAAGACAACGACGACACCGCGCACAGCTTCGCGAAGGGGCAGCTCAAGGCCATCATCGAGCGCATCGAGCGTCTCGAGGAAGAGAAGAAGACCATCAGCGACGACATCAAGGACGTCTATGGCGAGGCCAAGGGCAACGGTTTCGACGTCAAGGCGCTGCGGACCATTATCCGCATGCGCAAGCAGGATGCCGACGAGCGTCAGGAGCAGGAAACGATCCTGGAGACGTATATGCAGGCGCTGGGGATGCTGTGAGGCATACGCATACTGTCTGTCATGCGCGGGCTTGACCCGCGCATCCATCCAGAGATGAGAGAAGAAGATGGATTGCCGGTCATAGGCGAGCGAAGCGACGCCGTTCTTCGAACGGCTATTGCCCGGCAATGACGGTTTACCGCAGCGAGGCGGTGCGCATCGCAAACGACGTGGTCGACAGCGTCGCCGTCGCCGGGCCGGTGAACTTCTCGCAGACGATGCCCATCTGCGGATCTTCCGAGAACGTCATCGCTACCGCGGTGTTCGGTTTGACGAAGTGGACGCGCATCACGGTCATGTCCTGATCGCCGAGCGACGAGACCGACAACGACGTGCTGGCGCTGGGCGCGAGGATCATCGCGCGCATCCAGATGTCGTTGGTCTGGGAGGCCTGCTTGATCCGCGCCGAGGTCGCGATCGGGCCCTGGCGGGTTTTCCCGATCGCCGCATCGTTGACCTTGATCTCCGCGCCGGACATCGGATTGGGAGCGAGCGCCGCGACGCGCGAGTTGCTGCGCGGAACGGGCGCGCTGGCGGCGACGATCTGGGCGCGGTCGAGCGGAGCATTGGCCGGCGCATAGGCGAGCGCCTGCGAGACGTTCTGCGGCAGGCTGGCGGTGAACTGCGGATCGGCGGCGACGACTGCGCCGCGGGCCTTGAGTGCTGCGATCTGCGCCTGCGCTGCTGCAGGCTTCGGCGCCGGCTCGTTATCCCAGAAACCGCGGGCGTTGATGATGTCGATGGGAGATTGCGGGGCGTATTCGTCGGCAGGAACTGGTTTAAGCGCAGGTTGGGCTTTCGCGAGGGCGACGGCCTTGGGTTCGGCCGAAGCGACCTGATAGGACGCTGCGCCTGCGGGTTTCGCGCGGGGCAGCGGCACGCGTTCGAGAACCTTCTCGGCGGCGGTGACGGTGGCTTGCGCAGCGTCCTTGGCCTTGTCGGCTGCGGCCATCGCCACCTGCGTGACCTTGCCCTGTGTCACAGCGTCGTTGCCGGCTTCTTCCTCGTCATCCGAGGTCTTGCGGCCGAACAGCGAGGCCAGGAAAGTCTTCGACTTCGACGGCGCGGCGACATCCTCGCCATTGCCGCGGCGCTGAATGTCGGCCAGTGCAAGCTCATAGCCCTTCAGCGGCTTGCCGTCGGTCGGCACATGCACGGTGCGGCCATCGGGAAAGACGCGCGCGAGCTGGTCGTGGGTCATGCGCGGCCAGTGGCGGATACTGCCGACGTCGAGATGCACGAACGGCGATCCGGAGGTGGGGTAGAAGCCGACGCCGCCGCGTTGCAGGCGAAGTCCGGCGTAGCGGATCTGTTCGAGGGGCACGCCGGGGATGAAGAAATCCATCGCGTGGCCCTGCATGTGCTGGCTGTGACGCGCCACTCCCGAGGAGCGGCGGCGGAGCATGGCGTTGGTGGCGGGCGAGCGATAGGCGGAGATGATCTGGATCGGCTGCTTGCCGTCGACGTCGCGGTAGACTTCCCAGACGATGTCGAACAGCCGGCGGTCCATGGTGGTGGAGTCCTGGCTGCGCCAGTCCCGCAGGAAGTGATTGAGCTTCTTCAGCGCGGCTTCGTCGTAGCGGCCGCTGCGCTTGAAGGTGACCGTGAGGTCTTCGCCGGAATGGGTGTGGTGGAAGGAGAGGGTGCGGGTGTCGCCGTCGGCGGTGGCGTTGTGGACGGAGCGGGCGTTGGTCGCGACCAGCAGCAGCGAGGCGAGGCCGACGCGCACCGAGGTGCGCGAAAGCCATTCAAAGCCAATGCTGCGTGGAAAACCGCCCGCCACTCAGAATCCCGTCAGCCGTCAGTCTGTTAGGTGATCCCCCGCTACCCCACGCAACGGGAGAGGATGAACATAGTCCTAAGGCAGGAGGGTTAATCGATATTTACCAATCCCTGCCTGAGGCCTCTCAGTCAGCTTCCCAAGTCTCGTCTGCCCAAGTCTTTAGTTGCCCAAGTCTTTAGCGATCCCAAGTCTTAATCACTCTTGCCCAAGTCTGTCACAGGCCCGTGAAGGCCAGTATGCCGCTGCGAGTATGGCAAAAAAGGGCCGGTAGGCCGATCCGGGGCGGAATGCTTTGTGGGCGATGGTTAACAAAAAGGGCCCCGCGGTTGGCGGAGCCCTGGAACTTGTAAAACCGGGTAAAATGGACCCGTTTTCAGCCGAATCCGTCGCTTAGCGAACCACGCGGCGCTGGCCGCGGACCGGCGCCGGCGGGGTCGGCGCTCCAAACAGGCGTTCGAAGAAGCCCATGCCGCTGTTGCTGGCGAAGCTGTCGCCGGGAACCCGGACGTTGGTCGGGCGGACATAGTTCGGCTGGGCGTGGGAGACGGCCATTTCCATCTCCTTGCCCTCGCTGCCCTTGAGCAGCGAAATTACCCGGGCGTCGCGGCCGTAGATGTCCTTGCGGAACTCGAGCTTGCCTGCGTCGTCAACGAACGCTGTCTGATAGGTGATATTGACCGGGATTGGCGTCGGGAAGTTGATGTTGAGTTCGCTGCGGCCGTACAGCGCTTTGATCTTTTCCGGCGTGTAGCCTTCCTTCGGCAGCGCGATGCTCAGCAGATTCGCCGCGTACTGATCCGGATTCTGCACGCGCATGCAGCCGTGGCTGAAGGCGCGCTCCTCCTTGGCGAACAGGTGCTTGTCCGGCGTGTCGTGCTGATAGACGAGGAACTTGTTCGGGAAGTTGAAGCGGATGCGGCCGAGCGCGTTGGCCTCGCCCGGCGGCTGCGAGATGCGGACGCTGCCGTCGGCGGCGCGTGCGAGCTTGAGACCCATGCGGTCGAGCACGGTCGGGTCCTGCGCGAGCGCGGGCAGGTACTCGTTGTAGATGATCGACGGCGGCACGTTCCACGTCGGGTTGACGGTGATGAACTTCATCGTCTCCGTCAGTTCAGGAGTGGCGTGCTTGCCCGGCTTGCCGACGACAACGCGCGTGGTCCAGACCTGCTTGCCGTTGTGCATCAGCTTCAGCGTGTAATCAGGAATATTGAGGATCACATAGGCATCGCCGAGCTGCTTCGCGCCGAGCTCACGCGGCAGCCAACGCCAGCGTTCCATGTTGGCGCGCACGATGTCGATCTTGCGGTCGTTCTTCGGGCCGTTCATGGCGCGGACGGTGGCGTTATCGAGCACGCCCGTCGCCTTCAGATCGTTGTTCGACTGGAACTTGCGAACCGCGTCCGCAACCGCCGCATCGTAGCGCTTGTCGTCGGCGTTTTCGGTGACGTGAAGCTTCGCGCGCAGCGCCGGCACGCGCTCGTCTTCCATCACGACGGGGTTCGCGTTCTTCTTCGTCGGCTTGAAGAACTTCAGCGTGTCGCCTTCGGCGATGTGCTTGGAGGTGTCTTCGGTGATGCCGCGCAGTTCGGCGAGCTTCGCCTTCAGGCCCTTGTAGCCCTTATGCGGCGGGTTATAGCCCTCGAGCGCCGCCGAGGCGTCCTTTGCGGTCGAGACGTTGATCAGAACCTCGACCGGATCGACCGGATGTTCGGGATAGGAGATATCCGCGCTGACGCGCGAGAAGTGCATGCGGCCGCTCTGGGCGTGGCGCGCGTAGTCGAGCATGCTTTCGGTCAGACGCAGTTCGGCTTCGGCCTGTGCATCGGGCGTGGTCGCGGCAGCGAAATCCGGTGTCGGATAATCGGCAGGATTGAGGCCCTCGCTGCCCGCGTCCTTGAGACGCGTGATCACGCTCTTGGCGCGCGCTGTGGCGGCGCCGGACTCGCTCCAGAGCGGCGCGTAGTTGCGGTCCTTGTAGAAATTCTCGACGGCGGTGCGCTCGTTCTTGCGGTCGAAATAGCGCGCGCCCTTGGTGGCGATCAGGTCGCGCAGCTTCTCGGCGACCGGCTGATCGGCGGCGGCAACAGCGGGAGCGGCTTTGGCGGGCTCAACGGCCGGCGCTGCTGCTGCGGCTGCCGGCGGCGTGGTGGCTGGCGGCGTTGCGGTCGGCGCTGTCGCAGCGGGAGGAACGGTTGCGGTGGTGACAGGAGCGGCAGCCGGTGCTGCAGCTTCGTCTTTCTTCGGAGCCGTTGCGGCAGGCGCGGCTGCTGCGGCGTCGGGCTTGAAGTCGCTCGCGGTTGGCGGCGGTACGTTGGCAGGTTCGGGAAGCGGAACGGCAGCGTCGATGGCGAGATCTGCGGGGCTTTTTGCCGGACCCGACTGAGCCATGGCGCTGGTGGCGGCCATGGTGAGGAAGGTGGCTGCAACAGCCATCAGGACCCGGTCGAAGCCTGTCGGGCCCTTGCGGTGGCCGGTCGAAAAGTCATGCATTCTCGCACCCCTTGGACGACACTGCCCCGGCATGGAACAGCTCATGTTGGTTTCCGTCAGTACCTGTTGCAAAAGCGCCGGCTTGATCGGACTTTGCTACGCAATCCCGCATTGAAAACACTGCGAAACGGTACACGCGCCAGCTTGACGCGGCCAGTCGCCGCCGGATCAACTCGAAGTCAACTCCAGAGAAATGACTTCAATTCGGCATTTCTTGCAACGATTTGCGCGCATTGCCGCGCGCTTTTCCTCCGTCTGTCACCGGACCGCAACGGTTCAATGAGAGAAGCGAAAAAGCCGTGGATTCGTTCCATGGGACGGTGATTCGCGCGTCAGCGCGTAGGGTCCACAGGTTCCCTGCCGGAGGCCGCAGCCTCATCGATTTTCCGGTACAGCGTCGAGCGGCCGATCTTCAGCCGCCGCGCAACCTCGGACATTTGTCCGCGATAATGGGCGATGGCGAAGCGGATGGTCTCAGCTTCCATATCGTCAAGCGGTCGGACCTCGCCATCTTCACCGAGCATGGCCAGGGTGCCATACGCCGGCGCAAATTTGTGGGGCACAGGGGCAGGGGCAATTGGTATCTCAACACCGGAAACCATATCCGTCGGCGAGGAGGGCGGGCTGTCCAAAATCACCGGTTCGGCGTCGGGCGAAACCGGGAACATTCCGCCGGCCTGGGGAAAGTCATCCGGTCCGAGTTGGCCGCCGTCGCTCATCACGATCGCTCGGTACACCGCGTTTTCGAGCTGACGGACATTGCCCGGCCACGGCATCTGTCCGAGCAGCGCCATGGCTTCGCCGCTGACGCCGGTGACCGGCCGGTTCTCTTCGGCGGCGATGCGCGCCATGAAGTGACGGACCAGATGCGGGATGTCCTCGCGGCGCGTCCGCAACGGCGGAATTGTCAGCGGCAGCACATGCAGCCGGTAAAACAGGTCTTCGCGGAATGCGCCGGCCTTCACCTGATTGAGCAGATTGCGGTTGGTCGCCGATACGATCCGTACATCGACCTTCACCGGCTTGCGCCCGCCAACGGCTTCGACCTCGCCCTGCTGCAAGGCGCGCAGCAGTTTCACCTGCGCCGCCAGCGGCAGCTCGCTGATCTCGTCGAGGAACAGCGTGCCGCCATTGGCTTCAACGAATTTGCCGGCATGGCGTTCGGTGGCGCCGGTGAACGCGCCCTTCTCGTGGCCGAACAGCAGCGACTCCACCAGATTGTCCGGGATCGCGCCGCAGTTCACCGTGATGAAAGGCTTGGCGCTGCGCTCGGAGGAGCCGTGGATAGCGCGTGCAATCAGTTCCTTGCCGACGCCGGATTCGCCTTCAATCAGCACCGGAATCGTGGACCCGGCGGCCTTCTTGCCCATCGCGATGACATGATTCATCGTCTCGGAACGGGTGACGATGTCAGCGAAAGTGAGTTTGCCTTCGCGGCGATGCCGGATGCGCTGAAGTTCGCCTTTCAGCGCGCTGGCGTTGAGCGCATTGCGCAGCGACACCTGCAGACGTTCGATGCCGACCGGTTTCACCACGAAATCGTGCGCACCGGCGCGCATCGCCGACACCACGTTGTCGATGCCGCCGTGCGCGGTCTGCACGATTACCGGCAGATCGAGGCCGATGTCGCGAATCTTGGCCAGCACGCCCATGCCGTCGAGGCCAGGCATGACGAGATCGAGCACCAGGGCATCGACGGGTTTCGTGTCGGGATCGATCAGATGGGCGAGGGCGGCATCACCGCTGTCCACTGTCACGGCGTCGTAACCGCAGCGCTGCACCATATTCTCGACGAGGCGCCGCTGTACGGCATCGTCGTCGGCGATCAGGATGGTGGCAACCATGGCATTCCCCGCAACTCTGGACTATCTCAACAACATGTCTCGAATCGGGGCACTCTCGCCGATGCCGATTAACGACCTATTAAGAGTTGGCTTTGTCCACAACCGCTGCAATCGTCACGCGTTCTGTAAGCTCTTGAACATCACGGATTGAAATATGGCTTCGCGCACATCTGCTCTCCGCAAATCTCCGGCAAAATCCAAACCTGCGACCAAAACCGCTTCCAAGGCGAAAACCTCCGCCAAAAAGGCGGCTGGCGCGTCAGGCAAGGCAGCCAAGCTGCCGGAGTGGAATTTGACCGACCTCTATACGGCGATCGATGCGCCGGAGGTGGCACGCGATCTCGATAAGCTCGATGCCGACTGTGTGGCGTTCGAGAGCGCCTATAAGGGCAAGATCGCGGAGCAGGTCGCGGCGCCGAACGGCGGTGAGTGGCTGGCCGAGGCGATCAGGAGCTATGAGGCGATTGATGATCTTGCCGGACGGCTGGCGTCCTATGCGGGGCTCGCGCACGCGGGCAATACGGTCGATGCGGCGATCTCGAAGTTCTACGGCGACGTGTCCGAGCGCATCACCGCGGCCTCGACCCATCTTTTGTTTTTCGCGCTTGAACTCAACCGTGTCGATGACGAGGTGATCGAGCGCGCGATGGCGGTGCCGTCGCTCAATCACTACCGGCCCTGGATCGAGGATCTGCGCAAGGACAAGCCGTATCAGCTTGAGGACCGCGTCGAGCAACTGTTCCATGAGAAGTCGCAGACGGCTTACGGCGCCTGGAACAGGCAGTTCGATCAGACCATTTCGGCGCTTCGCTTCAAGGTCGGGGGCAAGGAACTCGCGATCGAGCCGACGCTGACGCTGTTGCAGGAGCGCGCCCCGGAAAAGCGCAAGGCCGCGGCGCAGGCGCTGGCGAAAACCTTCAAGGCCAATGAGCGCACCTTCGCGCTGATCACCAACACGCTCGCCAAGGACAAGGAAATCTCCGACCGCTGGCGCGGCTTTCAGGACATCGCGGATTCGCGCCATCTTGCGAACCGGGTCGAGCGCGAGGTCGTCGATGCGCTGGTCGCCTCGGTGCGCGCGGCGTATCCGCGGCTCTCTCACAGATATTACAAGATGAAGGCGCGCTGGTTCAAAAAGAAGACGCTGCCGTACTGGGACCGCAACGCGCCGCTGCCGTTCGCGTCAAAAAGTCAGATCGGATGGAATGACGCCAAGAGCACGATCCTGAAAGCCTATGGCGATTTCTCGCCGCAGATGGCGGGCATCGCAGAGCGCTTCTTCGATGACCGCTGGATCGATGCGCCGGTGCGGCCGGGGAAGGCGCCTGGCGCATTCTCGCATCCGACCACGCCGTCGGCGCACCCCTATGTGCTGATGAACTATCAGGGCAAGCCGCGCGACGTGATGACACTCGCGCACGAGCTGGGCCATGGCGTGCACCAGGTGCTCGCCGCCAGGCAGGGCGCGCTGATGGCGCCGACGCCGCTGACGCTGGCGGAAACCGCCAGCGTGTTCGGCGAGATGCTGACCTTCAAGCGGCTGCTGGCCCAGACCAAAAACGCGAAGGAGCGCCAGGCGCTGCTCGCCGGCAAGGTCGAGGACATGATCAACACGGTTGTGCGCCAGATCGCGTTCTACTCGTTCGAGCGCGCGATCCACACCGAGCGCCGCAACGGCGAACTCACCGCCGAGCGCATTGGCGAAATCTGGCTCAGCGTGCAGGGCGAAAGCCTCGGGCCGGCGATCGAGATCAAGCCGGGCTACGAGACGTACTGGATGTATATCCCGCATTTCATCCATTCGCCGTTCTACGTTTACGCCTATGCCTTCGGCGACTGTCTCGTGAATTCGCTGTATGCGGTCTATGAGAACGCCTCGGAGGGGTTTGCCGACCGCTATCTCGCGATGCTGTCGGCCGGCGGCACCAAGCATTATTCCGAACTGCTTCAACCGTTTGGGCTGGATGCCAAGGATCCCAAATTCTGGGACGGCGGGCTGTCGGTGATCGAAAACCTGATCGCCGAGCTGGAGGAGATGGGGTAGCCTCTATTATCGAGGCAATGGCCCGGCGGGGCGGACTTCCGTTCCGCATCGCGGAAATTTCCGCCGGGGCCATTGCATGGCTTGCATGCGGACGTGTTTAATCCTTGGAATCGGCCTACGACGAAAGTTGCCCTTGTCTCGCAATTGGGCTAATTCGCGTCACAATTGGGAATGGCGCTGGAGGGGATTGATGTCTGACCATAACGAAGTTGCGTACACCACGGCGGATGGCATGGACTATCCCGCGCACGAGCAGACCTACGAAGGTTTTCTCATGATGACGAAGTACGGCACGATTGCCGTCATCGCCATCGTCGCCCTGATGGCGATCTTTCTCACCTGATTGAATTCGTTGTACCGGCGGCGTAGCCGGTGATTAAGTCATGCGCGGCCGAACGGCTGCGGGAGGCGTCATGAAAATTGCGATAGCCAAGGAAGTCGATGCGGCGGAGCCGCGTGTTGCGGCGACGCCCGACACAGTCAAGAAATTCAAGGCATTGGGGATCGATGTCGCGATCGAGCCGGGCGCGGGCATCAAGTCCGGTCTGCTGGATGCGGATTATGAGGCCGCGGGCGCTGTCGTCAGCGCCGACGCGGTCAAGGACGCCGACATCGTCATCAAGGTGAAGCGCCCGGAAGCCTCCGAAGTTACGAAATACAAGAAGGGCGCCCTGGTCATCGCGATCATGGACCCCTACGGCAACGAAGCCGCGCTGAAGGCGCTGGCCGATGCCGGCGTCTCCGCCTTCGCGATGGAACTGATGCCGCGTATCACCCGCGCCCAGGTGATGGACGTGCTGTCCTCGCAGGCGAACCTCGCCGGCTACCGCGCCGTGGTCGAAGCGGCCGAAGCCTTCGGCCGCGCCTTCCCGATGATGATGACTGCGGCCGGCACCGTGCCCGCTGCGAAGGTTTTCGTGATGGGCGTCGGCGTTGCCGGATTGCAGGCGATCGCCACCGCCCGCCGCCTCGGCGCTGTGGTCACCGCGACCGACGTGCGTCCGGCGACCAAGGAGCAGGTCGAAAGTCTCGGCGCCAAGTTCCTCGCCGTCGAGGACGAGGAATTCAAGAACGCGCAGACCGCCGGCGGCTACGCCAAGGAAATGTCGAAAGAGTATCAGGCCAAGCAGGCCGCGCTCACCGCTGAACACATCAAGAAGCAGGACATCGTCATCACCACCGCGCTGATCCCGGGCCGTCCAGCGCCGAAACTCATCACCGCCGAGATGGTGGCGTCGATGAAGCCGGGCTCCGTGCTGGTCGATCTTGCGGTCGAGCGCGGCGGCAACGTCGAGGGCGCGAAGGCCAACGAAGTGGCTGATGTCGGCGGCGTGAAGATCGTCGGCTACACCAATCTGGCCGGCAAGGTCGCGGCATCGGCGTCGAGCCTTTATGCCCGCAACCTCCTGTCGTTCATCGAGACGCTCTACGACAAGGCCGCCAAGTCGCTCGCCGTGAAGTGGGACGACGAACTGGTGAAGGCCACCGCGCTGACCAGGGACGGCGCTGTCATCCATCCGAATTTCCAGCCGAAAGCATAAGGAGAGCCGACATGCATGGAATTGAGGCTGTCGACCCGTTTGTGTTCCGGTTGTCGATTTTCGTTCTCGCGGTTTTCGTGGGTTATTTCGTGGTGTGGTCGGTGACGCCTGCGCTTCATACGCCGCTGATGTCGGTGACCAACGCGATTTCGTCGGTCATCGTGGTCGGCGCGCTGCTGGCGACCGGCGTCGCGCTGGTCGGCAACGACGACGGTCCGCTCTGGGCGCGCGCGTTCGGTTTCGTCGCGCTGGTTTTTGCATGCATCAACATATTTGGCGGCTTCCTTGTGACCCAGCGCATGCTGGCGATGTACAAGAAAAAGCAGAAGTGACGGGGCAGGGAACATGAACGCGAATCTCGCAGCGCTGCTCTATCTCGTCGCTGGCGTCCTCTTCATCCTGTCCTTGCGCGGTCTGTCGAGCCCGGCGTCGTCACGCCAGGGCAATTTCTTCGGCATGATCGGCATGGCCATCGCCATCGCCACCACGCTGGCGGCGCATCCGCCGACGAGCGCGACCGGCTGGATCCTCGTGATCCTCGGCATCGCCATCGGCGGCGGCATCGGCGCGGTGATTGCCCGCCGCGTGCCGATGACCTCGATGCCGGAACTGGTCGCAGCCTTCCACTCGCTGGTCGGTATGGCAGCGGTGCTGGTCGCAGCCGGTGCGTTCTACGCGCCCGCCGCGTTCGATATCGGCACCCGCGGCAACATCCATGCATCGAGCCTCGTTGAAATGTCGCTCGGCGTCGCCATCGGCGCTCTCACATTCACCGGCTCGGTGATCGCGTTCCTTAAACTGTCGGGGCGCATGAGCGGTGCGCCGATCATCCTGCCGTCACGCCATATCATCAACATCGTGTTGGCGCTGGCGCTGGTCTATTTCATCTACGGCCTCGTAGTGTCGCAGAGCCAGGTGGACTTCTGGCTCATCACCATCATCGCGCTGGTGCTCGGCGCGTTGCTGATCATCCCGATCGGCGGCGCGGACATGCCGGTCGTGATCTCGATGCTCAACTCGTATTCGGGCTGGGCGGCGGCAGGCATCGGCTTCACCCTCGGCAACTCGGCGCTGATCATCACTGGCGCGCTGGTCGGCTCCTCGGGTGCGATCCTGTCCTACATCATGTGCCACGCGATGAACCGTTCCTTCATCTCGGTGATCCTCGGCGGCTTCGGCGGCGAGACGGCCGCGGCCGGCGCCGCTGGAACCGGCGAAGTGAAGCCGGTCAAGCTCGGTTCGGCGGACGACGCGGCCTTCATCATGAAGAACGCGCAGAAGGTCATCATCGTGCCGGGCTACGGCATGGCGGTGGCGCAGGCGCAGCACGCCCTTCGCGAAATGGCCGATACGCTGAAGAAGGAAGGCGTCGAGGTGAAGTACGCGATTCATCCGGTGGCGGGCCGCATGCCCGGCCACATGAACGTGCTGCTCGCCGAAGCCAACGTGCCGTACGACGAGGTGTTTGAGCTCGAAGACATCAACTCGGAATTCGCGCAGGCCGACGTCGCCTTCGTGATCGGCGCCAACGACGTGACCAACCCGGCGGCGGAAGAAGATCCGAAGTCGCCGATCTATGGCATGCCGGTGCTGCAGGTCTGGAAGGCCGGCACCGTGATGTTCATCAAGCGCTCGCTGGCGTCCGGTTACGCTGGTGTCGACAACCCGCTGTTCTATCGTGACAACACGATGATGCTGCTGGGCGACGCCAAGAAGATGACCGAAAACATCGTCAAGGCGATGTAAGGCGACGCCGCCTTCCATTCGCCGAAACAATCGAGGCCGTGCGCTGCGCACGGCCTCTTTTTTTATTATTCCCTTGGCAGCCGGTGGATTGCGCAGAGCTTGTTGCCGTCCAGATCGCGCAGATAGGCGATGTACAGCTTTACACCGCCGCCTTCGCGAATGCCCGGCGGATCTTCGCATGTCGTGCCGCCGTTCGCGATCCCGGCCGCATGCCAGGCGTCGGCTTCCGCAGTCGAGGCGGCAGCAAATCCGATCGTCCCGCCATTGGCCGGGGTGGCGGGCTTGCCGTCGATCGGCTTCGACACCGAGAAAGTCCCGGTTTTGGTGCGATAGAAGATACGATGCCGGTCGACGATCGCGGGCGGCACGCCGAGCGTCCCCAGCAGTTTGTCATAAAATGACTTGGCCTTGTCGAGATCGTTCGTCCCGATCATCACATGAGAGAACATTTTTGCGTTTCCTTCCGAGAAATAGTCCTCTTTGGTTACGGTATCCCGCTTCCGGGCGCAAATTTCCTCTGCGCCAGCTATGCCTTTTGCAATCGTGCCGGTAGAGTGAACCAATGAGTGCCCATACACACATGCCGCGGTCAGCCTGGGTTTATCCCGCGCTGGCCGTTTTGCTGTTCGCGAGCACGATGATTCCGGGGATCGGTTTCAGTCATACAGCGGCAGGGTTTGCCTTCGCGGCGGTGCTGCTGGTCATTCTGTTCGGCACCGTGTTTGCCGCTGTCCATCATGCCGAGGTGATCGCCCACAGGATCGGCGAGCCCTACGGCACGCTGCTGCTGACGCTGGCGGTGACCATCATCGAGGTCTCGCTGATCGCCACCATCATGCTCGGCGACAAGTCCGTGCCGACGCTGGCACGCGATACGGTGTTCGCGGTGGTGATGATCGTGTGCAACGGCCTCGTGGGCGTTTGCATTCTCGCCGGCGGGCTTCGCTATCGCGAGCAGGATTTCCAGGTCACGGGCGTCAACGTCTATCTTTGTGTTCTGATCGTTATCGCCACCATCACGCTGATCCTGCCGAACTACACGCTGTCCACGCCCGGACCGGTCTATTCGGCAACGCAGCTTGGCTTTGTCAGCGTTGTCACCGTCGTGCTGTACGGTGTCTTCCTCTACACCCAGACCATCCGTCATCGCGACTACTTCATTGTCGAGAGCGAGGAACAAGCCGCCGATCATGCCTCTGCATCCGGCGGCGAGATGATACTGAGTATAGCCTTGCTGCTGGTGTCGCTGGTGGCTGTCGTGCTGCTCGCCAAGAAATTTTCTCTGGTGGTCGATGCGGGTGCTGCGGCCATCGGCGCGCCGCCGGCCTTCGCGGGTGTTGTTGTCGCGCTGCTCGTCCTGCTGCCGGAAAGCATCGCTGCGCTCGCCGCCGCACGGAAGAACGACTTGCAGAAGAGTATCAATCTGGCGCTCGGATCGTCGATCGCGACCATCGGTCTGACCGTTCCCGCGGTCGCCATCGCGGCCTATGTGCTGGACAAGCCGCTGGTGCTCGGCCTCGACGCACGTGATATGGTGCTGCTGGCGATGACCATGCTGGTCAGCATGATGACGTTCGGAACGGGGCGGACCAACATCCTGTTCGGGCTGGTTCACATGCTGGTGTTCGCGATGTTTATCTTCCTGGTGCTGGTACCTTGATGCCGCATCAGGTTCCCGGCGCGTCTTGCGCGCGTCGTGATCTGACGGTACTCCTCGAAAACTGAACGGCCGCCGTCCGTGCGGCCGTTATTGGATACCGGTTTCGAATGTTGAACAGGCTGACCAGAGCAACAAGGGTCAACGCGGCGCGCGTTCTCGTCGCGCTGTATGCCCTTTGCGTTCTGATGCCGGTCGCCGGATTTGCATTCGGCAACAGCGTCATGGCGGGTCGTTGCCTGACGGACGGATCGCCGGTTGTCGCGCAGACCCAGCATTCCGTGCACCAGCACGACGCCGCGGCGCATCAGGATCATGCCGCTCACGGTCATGATCATAGTGCCATGGCGAACGCCGGTGATGCCGGCACAAATACCGATCACACGGGCCTGAAAGGCGGCAGCGCGCCGGTCTGTTGCGGCGTGATGTGCGTCAGCGCGCTTCCTGCCAGCCTGTTTGAGCTGACCCCGCGAGCGATGATTCCTGCATCGATCATCGCATCTTCCGACGCCGGAATTTCCGGCGATGCGCCCGAGCTCCTCTACCGTCCTCCGATCGTCCTCCTGTCGATGTGATCGCCGGCGTTGCGGCTGAACAGCCGCGCGCCTTCGAAGCCGTTTGACATTCGAGGATATGATGCCCGCGCAAGATCTGGCGAGGCTCGCTGCCGTTGGTTCGGCGGCGGGGACTCTCGTGCCACGACGATTCAACGTTCCATTCCTGCTGGTTGCCCTGCTGTTTCTTGCAGGTTGCAACACCGTACCTTCTGTTTCGGCTGGACCTGATCCGTCGGACCCGGCCGCGCGTACATCGCGCGTTGACTATCGCTCCACGATCGGGAGCTACACGAGCCAGAGGCCGGTGGCCCCTGCTGCCTGGAAGAAGCAGAACGAGCAGGTCACGCCCGCTCCGAAATCCGGCGAGTAGGTGCGTCATGCAAATTCAGGATTTCATGACTTTCACTTCACGTCGAGCAGGCCGCTGGATGGTGGCAAGCGCCGCCATTCTGTTGTCGAGTTGTGCATCGTTCTCGCCGGACGGCGGCATGGGTGTCGTCACCGCCACGGTCTTACGGGACCTTGGCAAGGACGCCGCTGCATTGCGCACGCCGGACGAAATGTCGGCCGCCCGGAGCACAGTGAAGCGGCTGCTCTCGAAACCGTTGTCGGCAGATGCCGCGGTTCAGATCGCGCTGCTCAACAATCGCGGCTTGCAGGCGGCTTACAATGAACTCGCCATCGAAGAGGCGCGGGCGGTGGAAGCAAGTCTGCCGCCGAATCCCGCGATTTCGCTGTCGCGGATCGCAGGCTCCGTGGAGGTCGAGGTCGAGCGAAGAATTGTCGCCAACGTGCTCGCACTTGCGACTTTGCCTGTCCGTTCGGAGATTGCGGCGGCCCGCTTCCGGCAGGCGCAGACCATCGCCCTGAGCGAAACGTTACGAATCGCGGCGGACACCCGGCGCGCCTATTATCGCGCGGTTTCAGCCAGCGAACTCGCAAGCTTTTTGGCGCAGGCCCAGTCCGGCGCGGAAACCGCGGCGAAGTTCGCCATCCGCCTCGGTGAAACCGGCGGGATGAACAAGCTGGATCAGGCGCGCGAGCAGGTGTTTTACGCGGATCTCACCGCGCAGCTCGCCGCGACGCGTCAGCGGGCCGCGAGCGAACGGGAGTCGCTGATCCGCGCCATGGGGCTATGGGGTGACGATCTGGCCTTCAAAATGGCAGCCGCGTTGCCGCCGCTGCCGTCACGGCCGCAATCGTTGCCCGGCATCGAGACCGAGGCGGTTCGCCGTCACGTCGATTTGCAGATCGGGCGGATCGAACTCGATGCGCTGGCAAAATCCTGGGGGCTGACGCAGGCGACGCGTTTCATCAACGTGCTCGATGCCGGGTTTGCCGGAAAGACGACGCGGGAGAAAGCGACCGGCGAAAAACTACGCGACCGCGGCTTTGACGTCGAATTGCAGATTCCGGTTTTTGATTTCGGCGAGGTTCGCGTCCGGGAGGCTGAGGCCACGTACATGAATGCGGTCAACCGCCTGATGGAGCGGGCTGTCAATGTCCGTTCCGAAGCGCGGGATGCGTATCGCAGTTACAGGTCGGCCTACGACATCGCGATCCATTACCAGCGCGAGGTCCTGCCGCTGCGCAAGATCATCTCGGACGAGACCCTGCTTCGCTACAACGGCATGCTGATCGATGTGTTCGCGTTGCTGGCGGAGGCGCGTCAGCGCATCGCCGCGACCACGGCAGCGATCGAGGCGAAGCGGGATTTCTGGCTGGCCACGACAAATCTCAACACGGCGGTGATGGTCGGAGGCGTTCCCGGACGCAGCGAACCTGCGCGCGCCATGTCCGGCGCATCCGCCGAAGCACCTCAGCATTGAAAGGACGACCAATGATCTCTCGCAGAGCAATTCTCGGATCGGCGGCGGTGCTGGCCGGTGCAAGCGCCGTCAGCGGCCGTGTTCAGGCGGCCGGCATTCCCGAAGCCCCGACGTCGACAGCGACCACGATGCAGCCGCCGCTGTTTCCTTCCAGCGGGCCGGACTATCAGCCGGTGGTGACGCTCAATGGCTGGACGTTGCCGTGGCGCATGAATGGCGACTGGAAGGAATTCCATCTGGTCGCCGAGCCGGTGAAGCGCGAATTCGCGCCAGGCATGGTGGCGCATCTGTGGGGCTACAACGGCCAGGCGCCGGGTCCCACAATCGAGGCGGTCGAAGGCGACAAGGTCCGCATCTTCGTCACCAACAAATTGCCCGAACACACCAGCGTCCACTGGCACGGCATGCTGCTGCCGAACGGCATGGACGGCGTCGGCGGTCTCACCCAGCCGCACATCAAGCCCGGAAAGACGTTCGTCTACGAGTTCGTGCTGAAGAAGAGCGGCACGTTCATGTACCACCCGCATTCCGACGAGATGGTGCAGATGGCGATGGGCATGATGGGATTCTTCGTCGTGCATCCGCGTGACCGCAAGTTCATGCCGGTCGATCGCGACTTCGTTTTTCTCGCCAGCGCCTATGCCATCGAGCCGGGGTCGTATCTCCCGAAAGTCGCGGAGATGACCGACTTCAACATGTGGACCTGGAACAGCCGGGTATTTCCCGGCATCGACGCGTTGCCGGTGCGGCTCGGCGACCGCGTACGGGTGCGCATGGGAAATCTCACCATGACCAACCACCCGATGCATCTGCATGGGCACGAAATCTTCGTGACCTGCACCGATGGCGGATGGGTGCCCGAGACGGCGCGATGGCCGGAAGTGACCATCGATCTGCCGGTCGGCAGCATGCGCGCGTTCGAGTTCGTTGCGGACGCGCCGGGCGACTGGGCTTTCCACTGCCACAAGAGCCATCACACCATGAATGCGATGGGTCACGACATCCGCAACTTCGTCGGCGTGCAGAAGCGCGATCTGCTGAAGTCGGTGCGCAAGCTTGTGCCGGATTACATGCCGATGGGAAGCGCCGGCATGGCCGACATGGGCGAGATGGAAATGCCGCTGCCCGATAACACGTTGCCGATGATGACCGGCTTCGGCCAGTTCGGCCCGATCGAGATGGGCGGCATGTTCACCACAGTCAAAATTCGTGAAGGGCTCGCGGCGAATGATTACACCGACCCGCCGCCCTACAGGAACCCGGCCGGAACGGTTGCCTACGAGGTCGCGAGCGCGGCCGCACCTCCAGCCGAAAAACTGAAACAACCCGCGCCGGCATCAAAACCGGCGATGGAAATGAAAGTCATCAAACCTCCCATGAACCATAAAGGACACTGAAGATGCAGACTTTGCGAAAATGCCGGATCGTCATGATGGCAACCGCGCTGGCGCTGTTGCTGCCAGCTCCGCTTGGCGGCGCGCTGGCACACGACAACCACTTGTCTTACGCCGCCGGAGAACCCGGCGATCCCAAGAAGCCGTCGCGGGACATCGTCGTCGATATGGGTGACCGTTTCTATCAGCCGAGGAAAATCGAGGTGAAGCGCGGCGAGCAGGTTCGCTTCGTCATTCGCAACGACGGTCACGAGGATCACGAATTTCTGCTCGCCACCACGGAGGCCAATCTCAAGCATGCCGAAGCGATGAAAAAGAATCCCGGCATGGAGCACGCCGAGCCCAATGGGATTCAGCTCGCACCGAAGAAGTCCGGCGAAATCGTGTGGAGGTTCACCAAGGCAGGGACGTTCGAGTTTTCCTGCCTGATCGAAGGTCATCGCGAGGACGGGATGATCGGCACCGTCGTCGTGAAATAACCGCAACAGACAACAAGGGAAAAAACATGCGGAAACTTGTACATGTCACGTCCTGCATCATGGCGCTGTCGGGTTTGATCGGCGGGACGCAGGCGCTTGCCCAGTCGCTTCCGATCGACGGAACCGTCACGAAAATCGACGAGGCCGCAGGGAAGATCACCCTCAGACACGGGCCGATCAAGAAGCTCGATATGGACGAGGGGATGACCATGGTCTTCAAGGTCCAGACCCCGGAACTGCTGAAGCAGGTGAGGGCCGGCGACAAGGTCAAGTTCGACGCCGAGAAGGTTAACGGGCAGATGACCGTGACCGGGATCGCGAAGGCGAAGTAGCTGCTTCGTCCCATCGGCCAGACGCCGGGTAACGCCCTGACAAAGCCGTTACCCGGCGGTTTCTCGGCATTTGCCACCGATCCGTCGCAGTTGATCCCTCAATCGGCCCAAAAGTTCCCGCATGCAACGTCGCGCGGGGAGTGGCCATGATCAAGAAACTGTTCACCAAGTATTTTTTAGAGGTTATTCCGTCGATCGTGGCGACCGTGGTCGGTGCGTATATCGTCACCCACTACATCAACGCCAAGTCGGAAACGGACAAGCCGAAAGCTGCGATCTCGGCCCCCGCCGGGACCTCGAAGGATGCCGCCCCGCAAACGCTGAAAGCAGAAGACTCCGGCGACAAGGTCTCGAAAGAGAGCGCGAAGGCCGAGGCCGCCAGACTCAAGGCGGAAAAGCTTGCCCTCGAAAAAGCTGCCGCCGAGCGATCAGCGGCTGACCGGGCCGAGAACGCACGAAAGGCCGCCGAGAAGCTTGCGGCTGAGAAGGCTGCCACCGAGAAAGCCGCCGCAGAGAAACTCGCCAGCGAAAAGGCTGCTGGTGAAAAGCTTGCTGCCGACAAGGCTGCTGCCGAGAAGCGCGAGAGGGCCGCTGCAAAGCCTGCGGCCGCATCGCTGCCAGCCGAAGCCAATGCCGCGCCTGACGACAAGCGCGATGCCAATGACCTCGCACGGGCTGCCATCGAGCGCTTGCGCAGGTCGGGTCCGCACCAGCCCGCCGAACAGCCGCGCGCATCCGAAGGCGCGCAGGGCCAGGAGCGTGCGAAGGTGAACAGCGTGGTCTACGCGCCTGCCGCGCAGCAGCCAGCCGTACAGCCACTGCCGCCTGCAGTGACTGTCGCACCGGGACCCAGCGAAGCCGCGGTCGCGCCGCCGAAGCCATTTCCAGAGCCGATATCAGGACCGTCCGAGATCCGGGCCGACGATGGCTTGCGGCTGACGCCGCCGGCCGAGATTCCGCCACGTCCCATGGATCTGCGCGCCAAACAGGGCCGTCTCTCGTCCGTGACGGACGATGTGGTTTCGGCCGCGAAGTCGGTGTTTCACGCGGTGGTGCCTGAGCAGTCGAACTAGGCGTGTAACAACGGATGGCACGTCCGCCACATGCCAGACGCGGGCGTCTTGCGGACAGCTTGAAATGAGCGGCGCGCCAAAGCCCGTTAGGGTCCGCCTAATAGCACCGCGTGATGTTCACGCTGACGGTTTCCTCGGCGCCTTCACGCCGGGGGACCTTGACGGTCTGCCTGGTGCATTCCTGTACATAAGGTCTGTCGGACGGTGCGACAGCCGGTGGGAATCGATGTGTCCAATCCCACGGGACATCGTAGGAGTAGGTGTAACGGACATCACCTGATGCCGGCGGCGGCGCGACATCGATGCCGGGTTCGGCATAAGGTGGTTCATAGAAATAGCCGCCAACGCCGGGCCAGAAAGTTCTGGCGTAGTGTCCCCGGTGCCGCTGCATTGGCCGGCCGGCTGACGGACGGAAAGCTGGATGCGCCGAAGCAGATCCTCCGCCAGGCACAGCAGCCGGATCGGCAAATGCCTCGTTCGAAACAAGCATAAGCGCTGCCACGCCGAGAGAGGCGACAAGCGCTCCATAAGATCTGTTGGTCATGGCACGCACCTGGGTTGGCGAACAGCTTTCCAAGGCACGCTAGGTCTGGTCTTGGTGGCCCGCAAACGCAGAATTAATAATTGGTTAAGGCTTAATCTTAACGAGCGGGCTGGTGGCAGGGCCGACGATGTCCAGAAACTCCTTGACCGTGCTGACCGCTCCGGGGCTGACCGCGACGTAGCCGGGGAGTAGCGTGACGGCGTCGTGAAACGCCTGTCCCTTCATGATATCGAGCACACGCTGCATCGGCTCGGTATCGAGAAACGCCCGGCGGCAAACGAAGAAATAGTCCTCCGTCAGCAGGCGGACGAAATCCAGTCCGAACTGCTTCGCGGCCGCCTCGACGCCGAAGGCTGCGTCCGCCATGCCGCTCGCCACGTAGGCGGCGACAGCGGCATGCGTGAACTCCATTTGCTGCGCGCCATTGATCTTCGCTTCGTCGATCTTGTGCTGGGCCAGCAAATGATCGAACAGCGTGCGCGTGCCGGAATCGTGGTCGCGGTTGACGAAGCGCGCCCTGGTCTCGACGAGGTCGTTCAGCGATCCGATCCTGAGCGGATTGCCGGACTTCACCATCAGGCCCATCTCGCGGGTCACGAAGCTGATGACGCGATCCTCCCGCGGGTCGAGCCACTCCCGGCAGGCCTTGATCGCCTGCGCGCGCAGCTCGCCACGGGGGATGTGCACGCCGGAGAGATCGCAGGCACCCTGCGCCAGCGATACCAGCGAGTTCTGGTTGCTCACATAGCGCAGATCGACACCGATGCCGGGTTCCTTGTCGAGCAGCTCGCGCAGCCTTGAGACCGCGAAGCCGTGGCTGGCGTGCACGCGAATGACTGACGGGCGCTGATGCAGGAACGGCTTGATCTCGGTGGCGAGTTCCTGCGCCAGGTTTTCAAGCTGCGGTCCGAGCCGCGCCTGCATCCGTTGCCCGGCCCATACCAGCTTCTCGCCGAAAGCCGTCAGCGTCGTGCCCTTGCCGCGATGGGTTTCGACCAGCGGCACGCCGAAGAACTCGGACCATTGCTCGACCAGATTCCACACATGCCGATAGGACAGGCCGGCGTGGTGTGCCGCGCTGGTGAGCTTGCCGGTGGTGCGGATTTCGTTGAGCACACCGAGCATCACGACGGCGGTCTGCGGGCTGCCTTCCTTGTGAAAGCGCCAGACGGGTTCGATCTCGATTTGCAGCATCGTTCCGTCCTCTTATGAAATTTGATTCATATGCTTGCGCGCCATTTGCACATCATATCATATTTACTGCTCTATTTTTGGCAATCATGCTTGGGAAAGCAACAGGAGGAATATGATGTCAATTGCATATGACTATTCCCACGAGACGTCCCGCGACGCTGCCGTGATTCTCCGCAAGCAGTTGTTGATCGATGGCCGGCACGTCGAGTCCGTCTCCGGCAAGACCTTCAACACCCTCAATCCCGCCACAGGACAGGTGATCGCGACCATCTCCGAAGGCAGCGAAGCCGATGTCGATCGCGCTGTCGCTGCGGCGCGCCGCGCCTTCGAAGGCGTCTGGAGCACCATGCGGTCTGCCGAGCGCGGCCACATCCTGTTCCGGCTCGCCGAACTGATGAAGCAGCACGGCGATGAACTTGCCGAACTGGAAAGCCGCGATGCCGGCAAGCCGATCGCGGCGGTGCTGCGGCAGGATCTTCCCGCCGCCATCGACACGCTGACATACTACGCAGGCTGGGCCGACAAGATTCACGGCGACACCGTGCCGACCCGCAGCGATGCGCTGACCTACACCGTGCGCGAGCCGGTCGGCGTCGTGGCCGCGATCGTGCCGTGGAATTTCCCGCTGATGATCGGCATGTGGAAGTTGGCGCCCGCGCTGGCCTGCGGCTGCACCATCGTGATGAAACCTGCCGAGCTGACCTCGCTGTCAGCGCTGCGGATCGGCGAGCTTGCGCTTGAGGCGGGTCTGCCGCCGGGCGTGCTCAATATCGTGCCCGGTCCCGGCCGCGTGGTCGGCGATGCGCTGGTCAATCATCCTGGCGTGGACAAGGTGACGTTCACAGGCTCGCCCGGCGTCGGCCGCGGAATCCTCAAAGGCGCGGCGGGCAACTTCAAGCGCGTGTCGCTCGAACTCGGCGGCAAGTCGGCCAACGTGATCTATGACGACGCCGATCTCGATGCGGCGACCAAAGCTGCAGCGGCGGGTATCTTCTTCAACGCCGGGCAGGTGTGTTCGGCGGGTTCGCGCGTACTGGCGCATGAGAAGGTCTATGACGAAGTGGTCGCGCGCCTCACCGCCCGCGCCGAAGCGCTCCGCATGGGCGACACCGCCGACAAGACGACAGCGCTCGGCCCGGTGATTTCCGAGAAGCAGATGAAGTCGATCCTCGACTATGTCGACATCGGCCAGAAGGAAGGCGCGACGCTCGTCACCGGCGGCCGGCATGTCGGCGACCGTGGCTACTACATCAGCCCGGCGGTGTTCGCCAACGTGAAGCACGAGATGCAGATTTCGCAGGAAGAAATCTTCGGCCCGGTGGTCAGTGTCATCAAGTTCAAAGATGAAGCCGATGCGGTGCGGATCGCCAACGGCACGGCGTTCAGTCTCGCGGCAGGTGTGTGGAGCCGCGACATCGGACGCACGCAGCGGTTTGCGAAGAAGGCCAAGGCCGGCACGGTCTGGATCAACACCTATGGCTACACCGATGTGCGGCTGCCATGGGGCGGGGCGGGCGACTCTGGCTTCGGCCGCGAACATGGCACTGAAGCGCTGGCTAATTTCACTGAGCCGAAAGCGGTCTGGGTGAATCTGAACGTTTGAAATCTCCCTCTCCCCGCTTGCGGGGAGAGGGTTGGGGTGAGGGGCAAAAGTCTTTGTGCGATTGCCCCTCACCCGGAGTTTTCGTTTCGCTCAATCTCTGACCTCTCCCCGAGAACGGGGAGAGGTAAAAAGACGCACCGCTCAGAACAAAAACGCAGGCCGCAAGGCCCGCGTTTTCATATTCAAAACTGTTGAGATCGCTTAGCGCGGCCCGCGCGGACCGGCACCTGCGCCGCCACGGCCACCGGCTGCACCACGGTCGCCGCCCGGACCTGCGCCGAACACCGGCTTCGGCTTCATCGGGAGCAGACCTTCGCGCTGCAGCTTCTTGCGCGCGAGCTTGCGGGCGCGGCGAACGGCTTCAGCCTTTTCGCGGGCCTTCTTCTCGGAGGGCTTTTCGTAATGACCGCGGAGCTTCATCTCGCGGAAAATGCCCTCGCGCTGCATCTTTTTCTTCAGCGCCTTGAGAGCCTGGTCGACATTGTTATCGCGGACGAGAACCTGCACGCGGCATCCTCTTTGGTTTCAATCATGAAATTCTGGAGACGACGAAGGACCGGCTAAAGGCCACGCCCTTCTCATCGAAGGCGCGGATGTACCAGATCAAACCGGGAATGTCCACCTGTGGATGGCCTTTTTCACGGGCCTGAAAGCCATGATTCCGGGGCAAATTAGACGGGCCGGGCCCGCGATTCGGGGGAATTCAGAAGGAAGGCTTAAGACTCCCATTTCTACGGTTCCCGCCATTGAGGTGAGCCAACACCACGATTCAGGGGAGACGTGAACATGAATGCGAAGAAATACGCCGCCGAGGTCATCGGCACGTTCTGGCTGACATTTGCAGGCTGCGGCAGCGCGGTCCTTGCGGCGGCTTTTCCGCAGGTCGGCATCGGCCTGCTCGGGGTCTCGTTTGCCTTCGGTCTGAGTGTCGTCACCATGGCGTTCGCCATCGGCCATGTTTCGGGCTGCCATCTCAATCCGGCCGTCACGGTCGGGCTCGCCGCCGGCGGCCGCTTTCCCGGCGGACAGGTGATTCCCTACATCATCGCTCAGGTTATCGGCGCGATTCTGGGCGCGGCCCTGTTGTACGTGATCGCCAGCGGCAAGGCCGGTTTCGATCTCGCGGGCGGCTTCGCGTCCAACGGCTATGCCGACCATTCGCCGGGCAAATATAGCCTGCTGGCCTGTTTCGTCTCCGAAGTGGCGATGACGGCGATGTTCCTGTTCATCATCATGGGCGCCACCCATGGCAAGGCGCCGGCCGGCTTCGCGCCGCTCGCCATCGGCCTTGCGCTGGTGATGATCCATCTGGTCAGCATTCCCGTCACCAACACCTCGGTGAACCCGGCACGCAGCACCGGTCCCGCCCTGTTTGTCGGCGGCTGGGCCATTCAGCAACTCTGGCTGTTCTGGGTCGCGCCGCTGATCGGCGGTGTCATCGGCGGCGTTGTCTATCGCTGGCTGAGTGACGAGCCGGAAGGGATCGTCGCGGGCAGGTAACGCCTGATCTTCAAAGACCAAGGCTGTCGCGAGCGATCGCGGCAGCCTTTTTATTTCTGGTTTTGGGGAGCCTTGACCTCGGTCACATGGCCCATCTTGCGGCCGGGGCGCGGCGCGCCCTTGCCATAAAGATGCACAGTGGCGCCGGGGACGCCCAGCCACTTGCCGTAATCGAGAATGTCGTCGCCGATCAGGTTGGTCATGGTGACGTCGCCATGCCGCACCGGATGCGCCAGCGGCCAGCCGGCGATGGCGCGGATGTGCTGCTCGAACTGCGACACCGACGCGCCGTCCAGCGTCCAGTGGCCGGAATTATGGACGCGCGGCGCGATCTCGTTGACCAGCAGGCTCGGGCCATCCTTGCCGGGCACTACGAACAGTTCCACCGCCAGCACGCCGACATAGTTCAGCGCGGTTGCGATCTTCTCCGCGATCACGCGGGCCTGTGCCGCGAGCTCATCGGAAATACGCGCCGGGGCGTGCGAATACTTCAGGATGTGGTCGCGATGCTCGTTCTCGGTGACGTCGTAGCAAACCACCTCGCCGCTCGCGCTGCGCGCTGCGACCACGGAAATCTCGCGCTCGAACGGCACGAAGGCCTCGAGGATCGCGGATCGCGTTTCGAGATCGGCCCACACCGTTTCCGGATCGTCCCCTTCGCGGACCACGACCTGACCCTTGCCGTCGTAACCGAAGCGCCGGGTCTTGAGCACGGCGGGCAGCCCGATCTGGCCGATGGCGGTTTTCAATTCCTGTGCGGAGGAGACATCGGCATAGCGCGCGGTGGCGATGCCGAGCTTGCTCACGAAATTCTTTTCCGCGAACCGGTCCTGCACGGTCTCCAGCACCTTCGGATCCGGCAGCACCGGGCGGCGGGCCGACAGGATCATCGCGGTCGAGGAGGGAATGTTTTCGAATTCGTAGGTGATGACGGCGACGTCGGATGCGAACAGTTCAAGCGCCTCGACATCGGCGTATTCCGCGCAGGTCGCGTTCTGCACCACATCGAAGGCCGGCGAATCCGGATCTGGCGCAAACACCTGCGCCTTGAGGCCGAGGCGTGCTGCGGCGAGCGCGAGCATCCGGCCCAATTGTCCGCCGCCGAGAATTCCGATGGTGTCGCCTGGTTTCAGCGTCACCCGACCTGAAGATGTCACTTAGTTTCTTCCTTTGGGCGCTCGCTCACGGCCTCGGTCTGTTGCTTGCGCCATGTCGCAAGCCGGGTTGCAAGGCCGGCATCGTTGAGCGCCAGCACACTTGCGGCAAGCAGGGCGGCATTGATAGCGCCCGACTTTCCGATCGCCAAGGTGCCGACCGGGATTCCGGCGGGCATTTGCACAATGGAGTACAGCGAATCCACGCCCGACAGGGCCTTGGACTCCACCGGCACGCCGAACACCGGAAGTTCCGTCAAGGCGGCTGCCATGCCGGGCAGATGCGCAGCTCCCCCGGCACCGGCGATGATGACCTGGAACCCGGCCGCCTTGGCCCCCTTGGCGAAGCCGTAGAGCCGCTCGGGGGTGCGGTGTGCCGAGACGATGCGCGCCTCGTGGGCGACGCCGAGCGCGGTCAGGGTCTCTGCGGCATGGCGCATGGTCTCCCAGTCGGACTGGCTTCCCATGATAATGGCAACGGGGGTGGTCATCTGGAATCTTCAAAAAGGGCCGGAAAAAGAGGGCGGATTATAGGGTTGCGCCCCTGCGTGGCAAGCTTGCGCGAATCCGTTATCCTTTCATGGTCAATGGCCGTGCCGGTCAAGCGGATTAGAGGCGGAAACTTGAAGAAAGCGCGCGGCAAAATGGCGTCACGGGGGCGGGCGGCGAAGAAACCGGCAGGCCGGAGCAAAACCGCAAAATCCGCTCCGCCGAAGCCCGCGCGCAAGCCGTCGGCCGATCCGCTGGCCAAGGCCAGGCGGCAGGTCGCGGCCCTGAAGGCGGAACTCGCCGCTGCCGAGGCCCGGATCGACGAACTACAGGCCTGGGCCGACACCGACTTCCTGCTGAACATCTACAACCGCCGCGGCTTTGAGCGTGAGCTTGACCGCTCGATCGCCTACATCCGGCGCTACAAGGCGAGCGGCGCGCTGATCGTGCTCGACGTCGACCGCCTCAAGCCGATCAACGACACCTTCGGTCACGCCGCCGGCGATATCGTGCTCAAGGGCGTGGTCGCAGTTCTGATGCGTCACGTGCGCTCGTCGGATGTGGTGGGCCGGCTCGGCGGCGACGAGTTCGGATTGCTGCTGTGGAATCTCACCGAGGCCGATGCGCTGGCGAAGGCCGCTGCTCTGGAGCAGGCCATCGATCAGCTCACATTCGTTTTCAAGGGCCGGCCTGTGGTCGCCGGCGCATCCGCGGGCATTGCGCTGATAGGTACCGCGGACAGCGCCGCCGATGTAATGGAGGCCGCGGACCGCGCGATGTATGCGCGAAAGGCATTGCGGCGCGGAGGCCGCGCGCAGGTTGCGCTCTGAAATCATGCCGCGGCGTCATGACGCAAGATCAGGCGATGATGTCAGGCGTGATCTGGTCTTCGATGAATGAAATCCGGTCGCGTAACTGAAGCTTGCGTTTTTTCAAACGCTGCAGTCTGAGCAGGTCCGGTGCGGGCGACTGATGCAGCGCCTCGATGGCGGCGTCCAGGTCGCGATGCTCCTGCTGCAACTGCGCCAGTTCAAGCGCGTATTCGTTGTTGTCCTGATCTACCATAACCGTCATTTGACTGAATTCGCCCAGACTTTCAGGTAAGTGTCTCAGAACGCTTCCGCATGACCCGTCATTGCAGAAAATCGTTACCAACTCTAGTGGTGTACCAGCGACGGTATCGTGGGGCGGGTTCCCTCACAATTCGTTTCCTTTGTGTACGAAAATTTTGAACGCTGGTTTTGACTCCGCTGTCGACAGACGGCTCCGGTCATGTAGACTTGGCCGTCCAGATCCGATCTGAGGTCCACTCACAAAGGAGACTTCTATGGCGATTCAGGCGCATCTCGTTGAACTGGAACGTAAACACGAAGTTCTGGAAAACGAATTGCACGATGCTCTCCAGCATCTTTCCACCGACGACCTCCAGATTATCGAACTAAAGCGCCGCAAGCTGGTGCTCAAGGACCAGATCGAGCGTATCAAGCTCGCAACGGTCCACTGACTTTTCCACACCCGAATCCCACTCAATGCAACGCGAGGCTCGTAACGGCAACAGCTGCCCTTGCGAGGTAGGCGGTGCGTGTGGCCGAGAGGCTACACCGCTCCGGCGCGTTGAGCCACGTCGTCCGCAATGGCGAGGGATGAGGTCAGGCCGGGCGACTCGATCCCGAACAGGTTGACCAGCCCCGCAAGACCATGGTCCTGCGGGCCATGGATCATAAAATCCTGCCGCGCCACGGCGGGCGGCACGATCTTGGGCCGGATTCCCGAATAGCTCGGGCTGAGCGCGCCATCGGGGAGCGTCGGCCAGTACCGGCGGATCGCCGGATAGAACCGCTCGGCCCGTGCCGGATCGACAGCGTAATCGAGCGTGTCGACCCATTCGACGTCGGGGCCGAATTTGGCCTGACCGCCGAGATCGATGGTGAGATGCACGCCAAGGCCGCCTGGCTCCGGCACCGGATAGATCAGGTGTGAGAACGGCGCGCGTGTGCTGCAACTGAAATAGTTGCCCTTGGCGTAATAGCTCACCGGAATGTGGTCGGCGGGCATGCCGTCGATGGCGCGGGCGATGGCAGGCGCATTGAGCCCGGCCGAGTTGATCAGGATGCGGCACGCAAGTGTCATCGGCGTATCGCCGCCGATCTCGACTTCAAAACCGTCAGCCACGGCTTTCGCGCGCTTGAACGGTGCGTGAAATGCGAGTGCGCCGCCGGCGTCCTCGATCTCGCCGCGCAGCGCCAGCATATAGGCATGGCTGTCGACGATGCCGGTGGATGGCGACAGCAACGCGCCGGTGCAATGCAAAGCGGGCTCCAGCGCGCGCGCCTCGGCAGCCGACAACACCTGCATATCGTCGACGCCGTTGGCCTCGGCGTGCGACTTGATCGAGACCAGCTTCTCGTCCTCATTGGCCGCGGTCGCCACGATCAGCTTGCCGCAGCGCCGGTACGGTACGCCGTGGGCGTCGCAATAGGCATAGAGTGCCTGTTTGCCGGCTACGCACATCCGCGCCATCAAGCTGCCCGCCGGATAGTAAATCCCGGCGTGGATCACCTCGCTGTTGCGCGAGGATGTGCCGGTGCCGATGTCCCCGGCGGCCTCGACCACCACGACCTCAATACCCGCGCGCGCCAGTTTGCGTGCAACGGCGAGCCCGACGACGCCGGCGCCGACCACAACACACTCAATTCTGTCCATGGATGCTTCGCCTTGCCGGAACGATTCGTTTCTTGCTCATTCTATGTTCAGCGCGCCGCTTTGCGATGCTGTCCGCGTTAGCGCTTGGTTAAGCATAAGCGGCCAATTGCCCGCATTTAAGTCACAATATGACGGACCGCGATTACGCGTTTACCCGATCCAAAGAGGTACAGCCAGACACTGCGGGATGAAGAATTCCGCGGAATGGTAATGACCGGCTGGCAGAAGCAAGCACGAGCGACCACAGCGAGCCCGGTGTGGGTCGCTGTATGTCTCTGCGCCATTTTGGCGCCGGGCAGCGCCGCCGCGCAGATCGTCGCCAATCCCGATGGCTCGTTCTCTGCAACGGCTCTGGAAATCTCGAACACCGCGCTCGTCTGGCAGGTGGCGATGGGCGGCCTCGTGGTCGCCGCGTTTCTTGCCGCCATCATCCTCTGGGTTTCGAGCGCGCTGCGGCGCGCGCGTCACTCCAATATCAGGCGCGCGGCTTTCGTTTCCAGCGCGCTCAACAGCCTGACGACCGGCATCGTCATGGTCGATGCGCGCAAACGCATTGTCTTCTGCAACGACCGCTATCTGGAAATGTATGGGTTCTCCCGTTCGGACCTCGTGCCCGGTATGACCGGCCGCGATCTCACCGCGCTGCGTGCGACGCGAGGCATGCTGTGCGACGACATCGACGAGTACTATCGCAACGTCAAAAGCCCGGAGGGGCATGTCTGCGAGTTGCTGGACGGACGCTCGATCCTGGTCAAGCATCGCGAACTGTCGAACGGCGGAATTGTATCGACCCATGAGGATTGCACCGCGCGGCGCAAGATGTCCCGGCAGCTTGCGACCACCACGCACTTCCTTGAATCGGTCATCGACAACATTCCGGTCTGTGTCGCGGCGAAAAGCATCGAGGACGGCAGGTACATCCTCGCCAACCGCGCGTTCGAGCAATTCTCCGGACTGAGCCGCGATCAGATCATCGGCCAGACCGCGGAGAAGGTTTACGTGCCGGAAGCGGCGCAGATGGTCACGGAGGCGGACCGCGACGCGATCGCTTCTCCGACCGGGCAGACGCGCACCGAATTGTCCATCGAGCACAAGGGCGGCAGACGCCTGATCGCCTGCAACCGCATGATCGCGCGCGACGAGAAAGGCAAGCCGGAATTCCTGGTCTCCCTGTTCGAGGACGTGACCGATCGCCGGTCCCTGTCGCGGGAAGTCCAGAGCGCGAAGAAATTCCTGGAACAAGTGGTCGACAACATCCCGGTTTCGCTCGTCGTCAAGCGGCTCAGCGATGGCCAGTACGTGCTCGCCAACCGCGCCGCCGAAGCCATGCTGACTCGCCGGCGCGAGGATGTGATCGGCTCCACGCTCGAGGACATCTATAACCCGGCCGACGTGCAGTTTATTCTCAAGCGCGACGAGGATGCCGTTCGCAAGAAGGGCGTCGTCACCGAGGAACATCCGATCCAGACCGAAAACGGGCTGCGTCTGTTCCTGACCCGCCGTGTGACCGTTCTCGATGAGGCCGGTGAGCCGCAATATCTCATCAAGACCAGCGAAGACATCACCGACCGGCGCGAGACCGAGTCGCGCATGGCCCACATGGCCTATCACGATGCGCTGACGGAACTGCCGAACCGTGCGGCGTTCCTGCAGGCCCTGGAGCAGATGATCGACGCCTGCGAGGACACCGACGAGGAATTCGCGGTGCTCTCGCTCGATCTCGACCGGCTGAAGGAAATCAACGATGTGTTCGGCCACGAGGTCGGCGACAAGTTGCTGATCGAATTCTCGCGGCGTCTTGAATCGGTCATTTCCGGCGGCGTCGTCGCGCGTCTCAGCGGCGACGAGTTTGGTCTCATCATCGACGGTCTTCAGCCCGATTCCGCCAAGGCGCTCGCCACACGCCTGATGCAGTCAATGCAGACCGAATTCATGTTCGATGGGCGCGCAGTCCGCATCGGTCTCACCATCGGAATCTCGGTGTATCCGCGCAATGGCCGCGACGCCGAAACATTGCTCACCAACGCCGACGCCGCCCTGTTCCGGGCCAAGACGAAGGCGCGCGGCTCGATCAACTTCTTCGATATGGAGCTCGACCAGCAGCTCCGCGACCGCCGCGCGCTGCATCAGGATCTGTCGACTGCGATCAGGAACGGCGAACTGTCGCTGCACTATCAGCCGCAGGCCCGTGCGCGCCACAAGATGAAGTCCGATCACGTTCTCGGTTTCGAGGCGCTGGCGCGGTGGACTCATCCGGTGCGCGGCTTCGTTCCGCCCGGCGACTTCATTCCGCTGGCGGAAGAAAGCGGCCTGATCGTCGAGATGGGCGAGTGGATTCTGCGCGAAGCCTGCCGCGAGGCGGCGTCGTGGCCGAAGGATCTGCAAATCTCGGTCAATCTGTCGCCGGCGCAGTTCATGCACGGCGATCTCGTCGGGCTGGTCCATTCCATCCTGATCGAAACCGGTCTCGCGCCCGGCCGGCTTGAGCTTGAGATCACTGAGGGCGTGCTGATCGAGGATTTCGACCGCGGGCTCTCGTTGCTGCGGCGACTGAAGGCGCTCGGCGTGCGGATCGCGATGGACGATTTCGGCAGCGGCTATTCCTCGCTGACCTATTTGCAGGCGTTCCCGTTCGACAAGATCAAGATCGACCGCGCCTTTGTCATGAATCTCGGACGCAATCCGCAATCGGCCGCCATTATCCGCGCGATGATCGGTCTTGGCCACGGGTTGAACATTTCCATTGTTGCCGAAGGCGTGGAAACCCAGGAACAGCTGTCCTTCCTCGCCGATGAGGCCTGCGATCAGGTGCAGGGCTATCTCCTTGGCAAGCCGGCGCCGATCGAGACCTATGCAGAGTGGATCGGCCGCACCAAGAGCGTTTCCAACGTCTCGAACCTCCCGCGCAGGGTAGGCTGACGAACATCCGTCACTAATCCTCGGGCTTGACTTGCGATGATCGCCATCGGAGATCATCGCGGCATGGCTGATGTCGACATTGCGATCATCGGGGGCGGCCTCAACGGCACGAGCATCGCGCGCGATGCTGCCGGGCGCGGTCTGCGGGTGGCTTTGTTCGAGCAGACCGACCTCGGCAATGGCGCGGCGGCCGCCGCGCCCCATCTGATGCACGGCAATTTCATCGATCTTGAACGGGGGAATGTGCTGCGCGTGCGTGCGGCGCTGGCGGAGCGGAACATCGCGCTGCGCAACGCACCGCATCTGGTGCGGCCGGCCCGTTTCGTGCTCCCGGTTCATTCCGATGAACGGCCTCCGGCCATGCTGCGCGGCGGGCTGTTTGTTTATAGCCGCCTTGCCGCGAGGAGCCCGCTTCCACGTTCCGAAGTGCTGGACCTGACCATCCATGAGGCGGGTCATCCGCTCAACCGGTCGCTCGGGCTGGCGCTGGCCTATTCCGACTGCACCGTCGATGAATCGCGGCTTGTCGTTCTGAATGCCGTCGATGCGGCCGCGCGCGGCGCTGCGATCCGCACCGGCGCCCGCTGCGTGTGGGGCGAACGCTCAGAGGTCTGGCGGCTCGCGGTGGTCAACCGCGGCCAGCGCGAAACCGTCACAGCGCGGGCGCTGGTGAATGCGAGCGGGGCGTGGACGCGGCCGGTCGCCGAAACCGTCTTGCATTTGCCAGCCGTTCAAGCGAGCTTCGCGAGGGTCAGCCAGATCGTCGTGAGGCGGATGTTCGATGGCGACGATGTCTACGTGCTCCAGAACGACGACCGCCGCATGGTCTATGCCATTCCCTTTCACCGCGACTTCACGCTGATCGGCACGTCCGAGCGGAGCTTCACCGGCGATCCGGCGATGACCTCGGCCGGTGCGGACGACATCGCCTATCTGTGCGCGGCCGCGAGCCGCTATTTCCGGGTGCGGATCGAGGCCGCCGATGTCGTGCATGCGATGGCCGGCTGCAATGCCACAGGGCATCGCGACGGCATCGTGAAACTGGGCCGGAAATCCCGCAGAGCACCTCTGTTGACGATGATCGGCGGTGCAACGACAAGTGCACGGCGGCGCGCGGAGATCGCGCTGGCGCGGCTTGCATCGTTTCTCAAGATGCCGCCGTCCTGGACGGCAGACGAACCTTTGCCCGGCGGCGATTTCTCGTGGGACACATTCGACGATCAGGTGGACAGTGCGCGCAGGCGCTGGCCATTTTTGAGCGAACATCATGCCCGGCGGCTGATCGCCTCATACGGCACGCGGACCGAGCGGATTCTGGGTGCGGCAAAAAGCATGGATGACCTCGGCCCGAGGTTCGGCGATGACCTCACCGGCGTGGAGGTGCGTTATCTGATGAAAGAAGAATTTGCCCGTTTCGCCGACGACATTCTCTGGCGGCGTTCCAAACTCGGCCTGACGATGCCGCGGCAGGATCGCAAGGCGCTTGAAACATTCATGGCGGCGGCATGACGGCGGGCGTTGCTAAAAACCCGCTGCTCCAGATCGCGTCGGTGGTGAAGCGCTTCGGCGGCTTCACGGCGGTTAACGATCTGTCGCTCGCTATCGCCGCCGGAGAATTCTTCGCGCTGCTGGGGCCATCAGGCTGCGGCAAGACCACGCTGCTCCGCATGCTGGCGGGTTTCGAAGCGCCGGATGCAGGTGCGATCTATCTCGACGGCGCGAACATCGCGCATGTGCTGCCGCATGAGCGGCCCGTGAACATGATGTTCCAGAACTACGCGCTGTTTCCGCACCTGACCGTCGAAGGCAATATCGCGTTCGGTCTCAAGCGCGCTGGACTGCCGAAAGACGAGATCGCCGCCCGCGTCGCCGAGATGGTGGCGCTGGTCCGGCTCGAGGGTCTTGAGAAGCGCCGCCCCGATCAACTGTCGGGCGGCCAGCGCCAGCGTGTGGCGCTGGCGCGGTCGCTGGCCCGCCGTCCGCGGGTGCTGCTACTCGACGAGCCGCTGGCGGCGCTCGACAAGAAACTGCGCGAAAGCACGCAGGCCGAGCTGAAAGAGGTGCAGCGCCGTCTCGGCATGACTTTCATCATTGTCACTCACGATCAGGAAGAGGCGATGACGGTCGCCGACCGGATCGGTGTCATGGATAAAGGCAAGCTGGTGCAGGTCGCGCCGCCCCGCGAATTGTATGAAGCACCGAATTCGCGATGGATCGCCGGTTTCGTCGGAGACATCAATCTGATCGAGGGACAGGTGGCCGCGCGTCAGGCTAGGCACTTCACGATCGCGACGCAGAGTGCGGGTGCGATCGTCGCGTCGCATGCGCCGTCATCGGGAACGAGCAGCGTCTGCGTTGCGATCCGCCCGGAAAAAATCCGGATATCCAAGGCGGTGCAAGGTGGATCCGCCGTCAACACATTCAACGGCGAACTGACATCCACCGGCTTCCTCGGCGGTGTGTCGGTCTACACGGTCAAACTCGATGGCGGCGCGGTGCTGCGCGTGGCCGCGGCGAACGCGACGCGAGCGGCAGCGGACGGCTTTGTAAGCGGACAGCGGGTGACCGTTTCATTCACCCCTGACGATGTCGTGGTGCTGGACCGATGAGCGGCCGGCGCATCTTCACCCGGCCGGCGCGGCTCGCAGCCATTGCGCCGTATCTCTGGATGGTGCTGTTCTTTCTGGTGCCGTTCGGCTTCGTGCTGAAGATCGCGTTGTCGCAGACCGCCATCGCGCAGCCGCCTTATGTCCCGGTGTTCGATCTGGCCGCAGGCTGGGACGCGTTCAAATCGGCAATGAGCGCGCTGTCGTTCGACAACTTCAAGCTGCTGGCGTCGGACGATCTCTATATCTTCTCTTATGTCCGCAGCCTTGTGGTCGCGATCACATCCACCGCGATCCTGCTGCTGATCGGCTATCCGGTGGCGTACGGCATGTCGCGGCTGCCGCAGCGCTGGCAGCCGATCGCAATGATGCTGGTGATCGTGCCGTTCTGGACCTCGTTCCTGATCCGCATCTATGCCTGGATCAACGTGCTCCAGCATGACGGCCTGCTCAACAAGGCGCTGCTCGCGCTCGGTATCATCGACAAGCCGCTGGTCTGGCTTTCGACCGATGCGGCGATGTATCTCGGCATCGTCTACTCATATTTTCCGTTCATGATCCTGCCCCTGTACGCGACATTGTCGAAAATGGACGATGCGTTGCTGGAAGCCGCCGCCGATCTCGGCGCCTCAAAGCTGAAGGCTTTCTGGCTGGTGACGTTTCCGCTATCGCTGCCGGGCATCGGCGCGGGCGTGCTGCTGTGCTTCATCCCCATCGTCGGCGAGTTCGTGATTCCCGATCTGCTGGCGGGCTCCGACCGGATGATGATCGGCCAGACATTGTGGCTGGAGTTTTTCACCAACAAGGACTGGCCGGTGGCGTCGGCGATCGCCGTCGTCTTGCTTGTCGTGTTGCTGGTGCCGCTGCTGGTCTACGAGAAGCTGCAACGCCGCCATCTGGAGCAGCACTGATGGCGGCGCGGCAAACCCATTTCTCCGCATTCAATCTCGCCTCGATCGCGCTGGGGCTGGCATTCCTGTATCTGCCGATTGCGATCCTGGTGATCTATTCGTTCAACGCTTCCCGCCTTGTGACGGTGTGGGGCGGCTGGTCGTTGCGCTGGTACGCTGAATTCTTCAATGATGAGGCGATGCTGTCTGCGGCCTGGATGAGCCTGCGCGTGGCGTTCTGCTCCGCCACTGCGGCAACGCTGCTCGGCACGCTGGCGGCGCTGGGGCTGGCGCGCGGCGAGCGGTTCAAGGGACGCACGCTGTTCGCAGGCATGCTCTACGCGCCGTTGGTGATGCCCGAAGTCATCACCGGGCTGTCGCTGCTGCTGCTGTTCGTGGCGATCGATGCAGGGCGCGGATTCTGGACCGTCACCATTGCGCATACCACGCTGACCATGTGCTTCGTGGCGGTGGTGGTGCAGTCGCGGCTGAGCACGCTGGATCGCAGTCTCGAGGAGGCAGCGATGGACCTTGGTTGCTCGCCGGTGCAGGCCTTCATCGCGGTGACGCTGCCGCTGATGCTGCCGTCGATTGCCGCGGGCTGGATGCTGGCGTTCACGCTGTCGCTGGACGATCTCGTGATCGCCAGCTTCACCACCGGGCCGGGATCGGCGACGCTGCCGATCCGGATCTATTCGGAAGTGCGGCTCGGCGTGAAGCCGGAGATCAACGCGATCTGCACGCTGATTGTCGCGGCAGTGGCGGTGGTGATCGTGGCGGCATCGCTGGCCTCGAAACTGTCGAACGAGCAGGGCAAGAGCGCCGCGCCGCTCTAGTCTAGGCCGTGCGCCTCATCGGCGTCGTGCTGATTAATCTGCCTTGTCGGATTTTGATTCCGAGGTCGAAGGTGGCGCAGAATTCTGAGGCGTCTCGGTGGACGCTGCCGGAGCAGGTGCTTCCGCGGCAGGCGCGATCGGCGCAGGCAGAACCGGCGTCGGTAACACAACGGCGGGCGCGCTGGTTTGCGAAGGGGCTGCGGCCTGAGGCTGCGCCACAGCCTCGGCAGGGGCTTTCTTGCCGCCGGTGAAGCGATCGATCACCGACTTCACCGCGTCGCGCGTCTTGCGGTCTTTGAGGGAATCCAGCAGCGGCGCCGAGGCGGGCGAGCGGCGGATCAGCGAATCCGAATCCGGGAAAACCAGTGGATCGTCCCACGGGCCCTGCACCACGAACGGCAGTTGGAACGCCGGCGGCATATCACTTGCGACCACAAGGCTGGCAACGCCCTTCAGATCGTATTCACGCGACGGCACCGACGCCGTGCCGGTGAGCAGCACCCGGGTGGTCGGGCCTTCGATCCGCGCATCCTCGGCGGTAGCGACGCCGTCATTGAAGCGGATCGCGATATTCAGCGTCTCGAACGGCGTCGAGCCGCTGCGGAAATTGCCGGCGCCCGACAACGGGCGGCGCTCGAGACGCTTCAGCAATTGTTCGACATTGAGTCCGCTGATCGCGCCGTCATGCGCTGTCAGCGTCGCGGTGCCGTCGAGCGACTGCGCGAGCGCAAACGGGCTGGCGCCCTTGGCTTCCAGCGCGAAGTTGAGATTGCCGCGCCCCGTCAGCTTGTTGACGCCGAACAGTTCCTGAATGCAGCTTGCCAGATCGACATCTGTGAACTGGAACTGGGCTTTGACATCCGCATCGGGATCGGTCCGGGTAATGCCGAACGAGCCCTTGAGGATGCCGCCGTAGATTTGCGCTTCGCCGATGCTCAGCGCCAGCGTACCGTTGCGCAGATTGGCGCCGAGCGCGGTGCGGCCGAGTTTGGAGGTGCCGATGGTGACCTTCGCGGCCGACAGGCGCATGTCGAGATCGGTCGCGGAGAGGCCGCGCAGATCGAACAGTTGCCGGTTCCAGTCGCGGGCGCCGCTGGCGAGCAGGCGGATGGTTTCGATGTAAGGCGAAAAGTCGAGCGCTTCGGCGGCGAGAGTCGCCTGCACGGTCTGGCGATCGTTGTTGCTGTAGGTGATGACGCCTTCGGCGGTGTTGCCGTCGAGTTCCAGATTGACGTTGGTCAGCGCTATGGATTCCCCCACCACATTGGTGCGGGCCTTGAGCGAAAAGCGTCCCAGTCCACCGGTGCCGGGAGGAGCCTGTCCCGCCCAGCGCATGGCGTTGCGCAGCGACGGGCTGTCGGCGCTCAGCGTACCTTCCATCAGCAGGCTGGTGCGGTTGGCGATGGCGCCGTCGAAAGCGAATTTGAGCGGCGCGCTCGCGACCCGGACCTTGATGCCGGAACGGTCACCGGAGAGCGCGGCGATGAAGTCGTTGATGCTGAGGCTGCCGTCGACCAGTTCGCCCCGCCAGTTGAACTGGCCGGTGGCGGCGAAGGAGCGCGAGATCGACGGCCACGCCAGCGACAGGTCGATCCCGTTGACGGTCTCGGCGATGTCGCGTGCGTCGTTCTGATAGGCGAGGACGCCGTCCTTGATGAGGATTTCGGAGAACGACACCGGACTGTCGACGCCGGGCTTCACGGTGCGCGCCAGTGTTTCAATAATGCCGGCCCAGTTGCTGCGGCCATCGGCACTGCGCTTCACGTTGATCCGCGGATTTTGCAGCGTTACGTCGGCGATTTCGTAGCGCCGCATCAGCAGCGGCAGCAGGCGCAGGTTGGCGGTCAGTTCATCGACGGTCAGCGGTTCATCGGCAATGCCGCTGCCGCGCGAACCCGCGCCTTTCAATCCAACCTGCCGCAGGGTGATGGAACTGCCGGGGAAAACCGAGACGCGGACGTCGCCGTTGACCATCAGGTCGAGACCGGTCGCCGCACGAATCTGTTTTTCGACCGAAAGCCGCACGGCGTTCTGGTCGATCATCCAGGAAATGGCGATCAGGCCGATCAGCGCGGCAGCGAGAAATGCCGCAACCGGCATCCCGAGGCGCTTTATCCCTTGGGCCATCGTCAATGAGTTCATCCGGTATGGTTGCGGTGTGCGGCATCGGCGGGCTTCCCTGCGCCGAGCCACTGCAACTTGATTGTTTTTCTTGACGCTTTCAAGGCCATCCCAAGCCCTGACCCCTGCAATCGCGCCCCAAAACCAAAGGTATTCGAAGGTGTTCGGACAAGGCAACGCTCCGGGCGGGGCTGCCGCAAAGGGGGCAGAGCGGGGCGCCGGGCCGCGATTGACGCGCCTCGAAGATTCCGCCTAATAGTCGGCTTGTCCGCCTATTTTCCTCCATCAGGTTGCACCCCCATGAACAAAGTTTACCCCGACGCGAAGTCCGCGCTCGATGGCGTTGTCAAAGACGGCATGATGGTCATGTCCGGCGGTTTCGGCCTCTGCGGTATCGCCGAGACGTTGTCCGACGCGTTGCGCGAAACCGGCGTCAAGAACCTGACGGTTGTCTCGAACAATGCCGGTGTCGATGGCATAGGCCTCAGCCGCCTGCTGGAAACCCGCCAGATCAAGAAGATGATCTCGTCCTATGTCGGCGAGAACAAGCTGTTCGCGCAGCAGTATCTCGCGGGCGAACTCGAACTCGAATTCAATCCGCAGGGCACGCTGGCGGAACGCATCCGCGCCGGCGGCGCGGGCATCCCGGGCTTCTACACCAAGACCGGCGTCGGAACGCTGATCGCCGAAGGCAAGGAAGTGAAGGAGTTCAACGGCGAGAAGTACATCCTTGAGACGGGCCTCGTTGCCGATCTCGCCATCGTGCACGCCTGGAAGGGCGATACCGCGGGCAACCTCGTGTACCGCAAGACCGCGCGCAACTTTAACCCGATGATGGCGACCGCCGCCAAGGTCACCATCGCGGAAGTCGAGCATCTGGTGCCTGCGGGCGAGATCGATCCCGATCACATCCACACGCCGGGCATCTTCGTTCAGCGCATCATCGCAGTCGATCCAGCGCTGAAGCGGATCGAGCAGCGCACCACGCGCAAGCGCGCATAACAGATTCCTTAAGGAGAGCCCCATGGCCTGGACCCGCGAACAGATGGCAGCGCGCGCCGCGAAAGAACTGCGCGACGGCTATTACGTCAACCTCGGCATCGGCATTCCGACGCTGGTGTCCAACTACATTCCCGACGGCGTCGATGTGTCGCTGCAGAGCGAGAACGGCATGCTCGGCATGGGCCCGTTCCCGTATGAGGGCGAGGAAGATCCCGACCTCATCAACGCCGGCAAGCAGACCGTGACCGAACTGCCCGACACCAGCTACTTCTCAAGTGCGGATTCGTTCGCGATGGTGCGCGGCGGCCATATCGATCTGTCGATCCTGGGCGCGATGCAGGTGGCCGAGAACGGCGATCTCGCAAACTGGATGATCCCCGGCAAGATGGTGAAGGGCATGGGCGGCGCGATGGATCTCGTCGCCGGCGTCAAGCGCGTCGTCGTCGTGATGGAGCATTCCGCAAAGGATGGTCCGAAGCTGCTGCATCGCTGCAACCTGCCGCTCACCGGCGAGCGTGTCGTCGACATGGTCGTCACCGATCTCGCAGTGTTCACCATCGACAAGCACGGCAAGGACGGCATGGCGCTGATCGAACTCGCCGACGGCGTCACGCTCGATGAGGTGAAGGCGAAGACCGAAGCGACCTTCCGCGTCGCGCTGAAGAACGCCTGAGCGCCTGAACCATCATGACGGCGCAGCGCGGCCTTATTGGCCGCGCGATCTGACGCTATCGCCGGCCAAGAAAGCCGGGACTTTGCGCCGACAGCAATTGCGAACGGATGTCGGTGTCGAGCGTCGCGGACGGCTGCACGAACCCGGCTGAAAGCGACAGACTGATATTCGAGGTCGGTTTGAACTCGACTCCGGCATTGATGCTGGTGGCAAGCGTGCTGCTCCGCTCGAAGCCCGGCGTGACGAGCGACGTAAATACGTCCGGCGTCGTTCGAAGCGAGCTGACGCCTCCGAAAAATGTGACCGGCGTGTCGCCGAGGCCCTTGAAGCTGTAGGCGTATTGCGCGCCCTCGGACGACAATCCGCTGCCGGCAGTAAATGCGCCCGCGCCGAAGCCGCCGGTGAATGAATTCACCGGCATGCTGTAGCTGCTGAAAGAAAAGCCCTTGCGGAAGCCGTCCTCATCCGGCGCGCTTCCCCAATATTGCGTCGTGGTGTCGCCGCCCAATCCGAAAGGTCCACCCGGAATCCAGTAGCGGATCGGCGCCACCTGGGCCTGAGCGGCAGGCGCCGCCAGACAAAGCACAGCGGCGAGGGCTGCGACCCGATATTTCAGAGCATCCATCATCGCGCACACTATACCGCTGCGGCGGGCCCAAGCACAGCCAGTTCAGCACAAATTATGCCGGGCCCTGCGGAATATCGGAGAACCGCGTCAGCCACGCCACCGGGCCGATGCTCGCCGCCACGATCAGAAGCGCGGCGAGGGCGCCGTCCTCGAAACTGCCGCGGCTGGCATACTGATAGATCGAGGTCGCCAGCGTCTCGACATTGAGCGGACGCAGCAGCAGCGTCGCCGGCAATTCCTTCAGGCAATCGACGAACACCACGATCGCGGCACCGAGTAGCGCGGGGCGCAGCAGCGGCAGGTGAATCCGCCGCATGGCGGTGATCTGCCCGGCCCCAGCGCTGCGCGCGCTGTCGTCATAGTCGAACGGGATGCGCTCGAAGCCGGCGCGCAGAAATCCCGTCGGCACGGCGAGAAAGCGGATCACATAGGCCGTGACCACGGCCGCGCCCGAGCCCATCAGCACCAGGCCAGGCAGCGATAGCCCGAGCCACGCGGCAAACGTGTTGAGCGCGTTGTCGATCGTCAGCACCGGCGAGAGCAGGCCGAGCGCCAGCACCAGTCCCGGCAATGCGTACCCGGTCTGCGCGATGTTGGCCGAGAACGCGCGCCATGAACCGGGACGCCAGCGCGTTGCAAGAATTGTCGCCAGTCCGAGACCCAGCGCAACGAGGGTGGCGAGCGCCGCGAAACTTATCGAACTGAATGCGTCGCGCCAGATCGCGGTATCCATCGTCACCGATGACCGGTGGATGCTCTGGTACAGCAGAAACAGCAGCGGCACGACGAAGCCGAGCAACGCCGGCAGGGCGCATGCGGCGAAAGCCAGCCAGCCCTTGATCCCGGTGAAGGGCGTGCGCGGGGTCAGCCGCGGGCTCTCGGACGAAAATTCCGTGATGGCGTTGCGGCGGCCATAGCGCTCCAGCGCGATCAGTCCGCCGACGATCACCAGCACCAGGCATGACAGTTGCGCTGCGCCGGCGAGGCTGCCGCGATTGAGCCATGTGGTGAAGATCGAGACTGTGAGCGTCCGCACCCCGAGGTATTCGCTGGCGCCGATGTCGTTTAGCGTTTCCAGCGCGACGAGAGCGAGGCCGACCGCCAGCGCCGGACGGGCCATCGGCAGCGAGATGCGGCGAAACACATCCCAGCGTCCGGCGCCGAGCGTGCGTGCGGCTTCGGCAAATTCCGCGCTCTGCAACTGGAAGGTCGCGCGCGCGGAGAGATAGACATACGGATAGAGCACAATGCCGATGATGAAGATCGCGCCCGGCAGGGAGCGCAGGTTCGGTAACAACGCCAGCGCATCGCGCGGCGGAAGCCACAGCATCAGCGTGCGATGGACGAGGCCGAGCGGTTCGAACAGATCGACATAAACATAAGCCGCAATGTAGGTCGGAATCGCCAGCGGCAGCGGCAGCAGCCAGAGCAGCAATCCGCGTCCCGGGAAATCGTGCGATGACACCAGCCACGCTGTGCCCGCACCTGCGAGCAGTGCGATCGATCCGACGCCGATCAGCAGCGCGGCTGTGTCGCGCAGCGCCAGCGGCAGCACGTAGTCGACAAGATGCGACCACAGACCGGGCGCGGGCTGTGCCGCGATCACGACGATCGCCAGCACCGGCAATGCAACAAGCGCCGCCGTGAAGACCGCCAGCGCCGAGACGGCGGGCTCTGCGATGCGCGCTATCACGAGAATTCGGCTTTGCGCGACAAAGACCGGTTCGCGCCTCCCCCGCAAGGGGGGAGGGAACGATGAACATGACTCATCGCCATGCGCGGCGAACCTCCTCGGCCCGTCTGCGGGAAGCTGGTTGGGGTGAGGAGCTTTTTGTATCGGTCGGTCAGCGTCAATTATCAAACCCGACCTTGTCGGCCAGCGTCGAGGCGGCCTTGCGGCTGGCGGCGATCTTCGCGATCGGCAGCGTGTCGGGGGTCAACTTGCCGTAACCGGCAATGGTCGGGTTGACGGCGACGCCGGCGCGGACCGGATACTCATAGTTGGCGTCGGCATAGAGATGCTGCGCGTGTTCGCCGGCCAGCCATTCGATCAGTTTGACGGCGTTGGCGCGGTTCGGCGCGTGCTTCGCCAGCAGCACGCCGGAGAGATTCACATGGGTGCCGCCGCCGGCGAAGGTCGGCAGGATCACCTTGGTCGCTTCCGCCCATGGCTTCTTGTCCGGATCGTTGTTCATCATCAGCGCCCAGTAATAGGTGTTGCCGATGCCGATGTCGCATTTGCCAGCCGCGACATCGCGCGCGGTTTCGCGGTCGCCGCCGGAGGGCTTCTGCGCGAGGTTGGCCTTCACGCCCCGCAACCACTCTTCGGCTTTGGCTTCGCCGTGGTGGGCGACGTAGGCCGCGAACAGCGCATTGTTGTAGATGTGCTGGCCGGAGCGGATGCAGATCTTGCCCTTCCACTTCGGGTCGGCGAGCTCTTCGTAGGTGATGGCATCTTGCTTGACGCGGTCCTTCGAGGCGTAGATCACGCGCGCGCGCATCGAGATGCCGGCCCAGTGACCGTCGGGATCTCGGTATTGCGCCGGCACGATCTTGTCGAGCGCCTCGGACTTGATCGGCTGCGTTACACCGGCCTCGACGGCTTCCGCCATGCGGCCGACGTCCACCGTCAGCAGTACGTCGGCGGGGCTGTTGGCGCCTTCGGCCTTCATTCGCTGCTCAAGACCGGAGGACGCCGAAACGACATTGACCTTGATGCCGGTATCCTTGGTGAACGCGTCGAACAGCGGCTGCACCAGCTTGGTCTCGCGATAGGTGTAGACGTTCACCTCGCCGGATTGGGCGAATGCGGCCGCATTCAGGGTCATCGCGGAAGCGACGACGGTTGCGGCGACGAGAATACGAGATCGTGACATGATGGGGCTCCGGCAGCTTTGATGAGCATCGCGGCGCTGAGCGTTGCAGCGCGCGGTGCCGGTTCTGTAGCGCAGAGGGCGTGCACATTCACGCGACGCGATGTCGCGAGATCGCTGATTTAGAGAGATTCCAGAGTGGCGATCAGGCGATCGCGCTGGCGTGCGAGAACACGACCTCGATCAGCGTGCCCGAATGCGGCGCGGTCTTGATGTGGAATTGCGCGCGGTTGGCTTCGACCAGCGCTTTGGTCAGCGACAGGTTCACAACCGAGCCGTCGGCGGTTTGATCGGACGCGCCCGTTGTGCGGAACGGCGCCATGGCGGCGGCGATCTCGTTGTCGTTGAGGCCGGGGCCGGTGTCGCGGACGCGCAGCACGATATCGCCGAAGTCGGTGGTTGCGGTCGACACAATGACCTGTCCCCCGGCATTGGCCAGATGGATTGAGTTGCCGATCAGGTTCAGCGCGATCTGGCGCAGCGCGCGGGCGTCGGCCTTTACGGTCGGCAGCGCGTGGGCGAGCGATGTGCGGATGATGATGCGTTCGCGATTGGCCTGCGGCTGCATCACCGCGACGCATTGCTCGACCATGCTGTTGAGGTCCTGGCTCGCGAACGACAGTTCCATCCTGCCGGTTTCGATGCGCGACAGATCGAGCAGATCGTCGATGATCGCCATCACACGCTGCCCGGAGGCGCGGATGTCCTTCATGTATTCGACATAGCGCTCGTTGCCGAGCGCGCCGAAGCGCTCGTCGATCATCACGTCGGCGAAGCCGATGATGGCGTTCAGCGGCATACGGACCTCATGGCTGATCCGTCCGAGGATATCCGCTCGCGCGTTCACAGCGCGCTCGACCTGCCGCTTCGCCTGAGTCAGTTCGCCTTCGCTTTTCCTGGTTTGCGACTGGCTGTTGAAGATCGCGAAAAAGCGCGCGCCGTCCGGCCGTGTCCGGCCCATTGTCACCGACAGCGGGATGGCGCTGCCGTCGCGCGCACGTCCCAGCATGTCGCGGCCGTGGCGAAGCAGACCCGTCACGGCAGCGGCCCTGACCTCGTTCGCGTAATCCTGCACCGCGCGCTGGCTGTCGGCCGCGAACAGATCGGTGAGATGGAGCGTGGCCATCTCGTTGTCCTCGCGGCCGAACAGAACTTCGGCGCTGCGATTGCAGGAGAGGATGCGGCCCTGGCCGTCGAAAACAATGACGCCCTCGGCGGTGTTGTCGAGAATGGTGCCGAGTTCTTCCGCCTGCGTGGTGTCGTCGCTGGCGACGGCGACCGGCGCGATCGTCAAGACGGGTGCAGGTTCGATCCGGGGCTCGGTGCGCGGGCCTGAGAACACCAGCGCATGCGCCGGCTCGTTGTCCCATGTGATGGCGAACAGCCGCGCGTCGGCAGGCTCGCCCCTGTCGGGGCCGCTCTTGCTGGTGGCCGCGATGACGACCGGCGTGCCGGTCTCGGACGTGCTGCTGGCGGATCCCGCACCGGCTTCGACAATCAGCGCATCGAGGCCGCCGGCGTCGGTCAGCGCATGAAGGTCGTCATATCCGGTGGAGGCGAGAAACGCCTTGTTGGCGTAGATCAGCCGGTCGAGCCGATACACCAGCACGCCGACCGGCAGGCGATCGAGCAACTGCGAATCCTGCGCGGCATTGGCGCGCGGCAGCACCGGCTCGGGCTGGAGGAAGGCAGGGGGATGTTCAAGCGCAGGCGGTTCGGACACCGGCTGGTGCTGCGGCGTATCGTCAGCGGCGAACAGTTCGGCCACCGAGGCGTCGGTCAGCGTTTCGTTCTCTGCTCCATTCTCGAGGCGCGCGGACAGCCGCCGCGCCAGTTCGTCGAAGGCGTTGCTCTCGACCGCCGTCAGCGCCGGCGATTTCGGCTCGGCGACTGGAAATGGCACGACGTTTTGCGGAGTGTCCACCACAGGCTTCTGCTCGGTTCTCGGGAAACTGTCCCTCGGGAAGTTATCTTGCACGCTGTCCGCGGCATGCACCACCGTCTCTGACGGAGTTGATGGCGGCTGGTTCACAACGTCCTCGGCGACCGGCTCCGGTCTCGTGACCTCATGCGGCGGTGGTTCGCTCGGCTGCGCCGCTGCGGGCGGCTCAGACGAATACAGCATATCATCACGGCGCTGCACGGCCAGCCGTGCCATGCCTTCAACGTCGCGGCAGATGCCGAAGCCGCGATACCCCAGGAAAATCCCGGCGCGGTCATAGATCGGGAATCCCGACAGTTCCACCGGCAGCCGCGCGCCTGCGCCATCGGCGGGCCAGTTCACGACAATGCCGCTCCAGGTGTTGCGGGTCGCGATCGCAGCCGCGACATGGCCTTCGGGGTCGAGGCCGAGCGCATCGGCGATCTCGCCCCAGGGCCGGCCGAACGCAGCGGCGGTGCGCGCGCCGATCAGGCGGGTGAACTCATCGAAGCCGAGCGAGAAGCGGCTGTCTTCATCCATGTGCCACATGAAGCGCAGCGGATGCCGCCGCGGCGTCAATGGGCGGTCCATCTCAAGCAGCGTTGCGGACCCATCGCCGGCGCCGAGCGGAGAAGCCGTTTTATAGCGTTCGTCGTCGATATAGATTCGGGTGACGTTTTCTGCGGGCGCGTCATGATGTGCAGGTTCATCGCGCGGCGCGTCGGCGTGCACGGCAGGCGCGGGTTCTTCACTTGCGATGTGTTGAGGCCGAGTTTCGGTGTTCGCGACGGTCTGGACCGGTGCCGCCGGTTCTGACGATTCATCGAACACCGATTCGAAAAGATCGACCGGTGTGACTTCGGCCGGCGCGGCGGCTTGACCGGGCGTCTCTGCGACGGTTTCCGCCGCCGCTTCAGCCGGAGCGGAATCGACCGGCGCGGCAGGCGCAGGCCGTTCAACACCACTCTCGCGCTCTGGCTCTTCGGGAGCGAGCACCACAGGCGTCGGCTTCGGCATTGGCTTCGGCACGATCACAGCGTCGATCAATGCGACCAGCGCGGTGCCGTCTCCGCTGCCGACGCGATGCACCGTCACCCGGCTGGAGTCCACTTGCAGGACCGATTGTCCGTTACGCAGCGCGCCGTTGCGTGCGTCATCGAAACCGGGCCCGGTCAGATCATTGAACAATCCCGGAAAGTTTTTCGCGGCTTCATTTGCGCCGGCGAGTGCGCCGTTCGGCGTGAAGGTCATCGCCGGCATGGTGATGCTGTCGACCAGATGCGCGAGCCGCTCGGTGAGCGGCATCGGACGGCCGACAGGATCGGCGGCGGCAATGAGAATCCCCACGGTGCCGTCCGCGAAGGTGAGCCGCGCGCAGGAGCATGTCAGCAGGCGGCCGAGCGGCGCGCCGAATCCGCGCAGCCGTTCAAGCCGTGGTGCGCCTGACGGTGACAACCGCGCTGCAAGCTGTGCGGCCTGGCGGCGCCGCGGATCGGCGGGGCCGATGGTTTTCTCGGCAAGGGCGGCGGCGTTGCGTTCGCCGAACAGCCGCGCTCCGATAGTGTTGGTCCAGAGAATGCGAGCGCCGTTGAGCGACCAGACCCACGCAGGCAAGCTGCTTGTCGCGTGAACCGCAAGGCGCGGATCGCGGATGCCATGGAGCTGGAAGTCGGCTTCGCTCGTCTTGGACAACGGGTCTGTGTCTCGCTTTCGTAGCGCCGATTGTGGCGCGGGAGGTGGATCGGACAGCCTTAACAAATGATTAGTATGGCGCGGCTGCCACAAGGTCCACCGGTGGGGTGTGACACTACCCATCCAAACCGGCGATAACGTTAACTCGCCGGCACACTGAACCCCAGCGCCGCTCGGACGTTGGGTGTTGCAAAAGGTGCTCAAACGTTCACGATGGACGGGCAGGAACTGTCGTTGCGCTGCGTCATAGGTGAGATGTCGCCCGGCGGTAAATTGCGGAGCAACGGGGTCCGCTCAGAGACCCAACAGGAGAGGGTGCGACATGTCAGGCAATCAATTCGAGATTCCGAAGGAAATGCGGTCGATGGCGGAAGCGAGCCTCGAACAGGCACGCAAGGCATTCGATACTTTCATCAGCAGTGCGCAGCAGACGGCGGCGGCGTTCGGCGGGGCGTCACTCGGCGGCTCCGGCGATGCGGCCAAGGAAATCAGCGCGAAGGCCATCGCGTTCGCGGAAAAGAACGTGCAGACCTCGCTGGCCTATGCGCAGCAGTTGATTCACGCCAAGGACCTCACCGAGGTGATGCGTCTCCACACTGAATACGTTCAGGGCCAGATGCGGGCGCTGGCCGAGCAGGCCAGCGAAATGGGTCAGGTTGTGACCCGCGCCGCCATGGATGCCGCCAAGCCCAAATAGTCCGTGGCTAGCCCGGCAATTTGGAGGATAGATCCGGCGCTTGCGCCGGATCAGGCATGCGGACGGCCCCGTGGTATTTTGTTGCATCGCACAAAATCTTCCATATAGTGCTAAATAGATACGGACCGGCGTCCGGCCTGTAGGCCTCACGCGGCCGGTTGCGCCGTTCCGGCGATTTCAATTCCAGACACGAGGACTGCCCTATGAGCGCGAACGATCCATTTGCTGTCGTCCCCTTCAAGGTTCCTGAGCAGCTTCGCGCGTTCACCGAGATGGGCATGGTCCAGGCCCGTGACGGCTATCAGAAGTTCAAGGACGCAGCCGTTTCCAACAACGGGGCTCTCGAGGCGCTGGTTGAGCAGGCCACCAAGGGCGCCGGCGATTTCACCTCGAAGATGATCGGCATGGCCCAGACCAACACCGAAGCCGCGTTTGCCTTCACCCAGAGCCTGATGGGTGTGAAATCGCTGCCGGAGGCCTTCGAACTGATGAACACCCATGCCCGCAAGCAGTTCGAGGTTTTGACCGCGCAGTCCCAGGACCTTGCGGCCATGACCCAGAAGGCTGCGGCTGCCGCCGTCGAGCCGATCGCCGCCGGCGCGGCAAAGGCCTTCAAGCCCGGCGTCTGATTGAGGCGTCTGTTCCTGGCAAAGGCGCGGCCGCGCCACTGAACCGTTTCTGTCGCCACGGTCACCCTAAGGGGCTGTTGGCGACGCGATTTCGGCAGGTCAAAGCGTCTTGCCAAAGCGCGGCGTTGCACCTAGTTTCCCGCGAAATCGCCGCCCTCGGCGGGGCAGCCGGCCGGCTGCCATAGATTGAAAAATGCAGTTGTAGCTCAGCTGGTTAGAGCGCCGGATTGTGGATCCGGAGGTCGGTGGTTCGATCCCACCCAACTGTACCACTCCCAAAGCCCCCAAAATCCGAAGTCTCAGGCCGACTGCGCCAGCAGGACGCGGATTTCCTCGCCTGTTGCAGGCCCGCTTCCGGGGTGGGTGAGCGTCGCGAAGGTTCCGATCGCGGCGGGCCGCCCGACCAGATAGCCCTGAACCTCGTTGCACAGTTCGGATTGCAGGAACGCCAGCTCCGCCGGTGTCTCGACGCCTTCCGCCAGCACCGGCAGACCGAGACCGCGGCCGAGGCCCAGCACGGCGCGCACAATGGTCGCGGCCTGCTCGTTGGTGTTGACCGACTTGATGAACGAACCGTCGATCTTGATCTTGTCGAACGGGAATGCGCGCAGGTTGGAGAGCGACGAATAGCCGGTGCCGAAATCGTCCATCGCGATATGCACGCCGAGCGCCTTGATGCGCCGGAGTGTGGTGAGCGCGCGGTTGAGATCGCGCACCAGCGCGGTCTCGGTGATTTCGAGTTCGAGCCGGCCGGGGGCGAGGCCGGTTTCCAGCAGCACCTCATGCACGAGCTGCACGAAATTCTCGTTGTAGATCTGGACCGCCGACACGTTGACGGCGATGGTCAGCGGCTGCGGCCAGCTCGCGGCCTGCTTGCAGGCCTCGCGCAGAACCCACTCGCCGATGCCGAGAATGGCGCCGGTTTCTTCCGCGATCGGGATGAAAATGGCCGGAGAGATCGAGCCGCGGGTCCTGTGATTCCAGCGCAGCAGGGCCTCGAAGCCGACCACGGTCCTGCTCTGAATGTCTTGCTGCGGCTGATAGACCAGATTGAACTCGCCGCGCGACACCGCCTGCCGCAGATCGTGCTCCAGCACGCGGCGGTCGTGAACCTCCGCGCCCATTTTCGCTTCGAAGAAGCGGTAGGTGGCGCGGCCTTCCATCTTGGCGCGGTAGAGCGCCGTGTCGGCGTGGGTCAGCAATGTCTCGCGATTGTCCGCATCGTCGGGGCAGATCGCGATGCCGATGCTGCACGACGTCATGTTCTCGCTGTCGGATTTATCACCGTCGGAACGCAGCGCCTCGATAATGCGCTCAGCCAGCCGTCCGGCCGTGGCCGGGTTCGACAGTCCGGGGACAAGGACCGCGAATTCGTCGCCGCCGAGGCGCGCGACCATGCATGTCTTGTCGAGGATCGCGGTGACGCGTGAGGCGACGGTCTGAAGGACCTTGTCGCCGGCCGCGTGTCCGAACAGATCGTTGACCTCCTTGAACCTGTCGAGGTCGAAGCAGAGCACGGCGCACTTCTGCCCGCCTGCCATGGTGGCGGCGATCTCGTGATCGAGCCGCGCATGGAACGTGCCGCGGTTCGGCAGCGAGGTCAGCGCATCGTGATGCGCGAGATAGCGGATGTGCTGCTCGGCCTTCTTGCGCGCCTGCAGGTTGCGCACGGCGATGACGTGATGCGCCTGCCCGGCGAAGTCGATCGGACGCAGGATCAGTTCGACCGGAATCATCGATCCGTCGGCGTGACGAAGATCGGCCTCCACCGGCTGGTTCGGGGCGGCGAACAGTTTCGCGCGCGCACCCGCGTCCGGAATGTACGATTGCAGGTTTGTACCGATCAGCTTGTCCGATGTTGAGCCGACGAGCTGCGCGAAACTGGTGTTGACGGTCACAGCGACGTCGCCGTCGCAGACCAGAAGGCCTTCGACCGCGGCATTGGCGAGACCGCGCATGCGCTCGGCTTCAAGCATCGAGCGGCGCTGGTCATGAATGTCGAGGGCTGCGGCGCCGATCGCCAGCAGAATAATCGTGAAGCTCGAGACGGCGACGCCAATGGCGAGCCAGTTGGTGGGGATCGCGGATTGCGGGATCGTGACGGTCGGATCGGGAATGATCGCGACTGCGCCCATCGCCGTGAAATGATGACTGCAAATTGCCAGCGTCAAAAGTACCGCACCCGCAATCCGCCAGCGCTGTGAATCGCCCCGCAAACCAGCCGGCAGCGCCGCTGCGCCGATCAGCGTGCCGAGCAGAATGGATGCGGCAACGAGTGTTGAATCCCACAGGATGACGCCGCCGATCTGGAAAGCCGCCATGCCGAGATAATGCATGGTGGCGATACCGCCGCCGACGACAGCGCCGCCGAGCCACGGGCCGAGCCGCCATTTGGGCTGCATCGACATGGCAAGACCGGCTGCAGTGAGCAGGATCGCAGCGGCAAGGGACAAACCGGTGAGTGCGATGTTGTAGGCGCTCGGAATGCCGGGCGAATAGGCGAGCATCGCGATGAAATGCGTCGACCAGATGCCGAAGCCCGTCGAGATCGCCGAGATCGCAAGCCAGACCGGACGCATCTGGCGCGTCGCGTGACGGGCATGGCGCAGCAGGCCGATGGCGGCAAGCGAAGCCAGCGTGCAGATCACAGCCGCGAGTCCCACGAGCCAGAGATCATGGGCGGTGGCGATACAATTGTAGACCTTGAACATCGAACAGCCTGCACGCGAGAAACAAACGGTTACCTCGGCAGGTAAGTGGAATTGCGTAAGAACGCGTAAATTCCCGATCTGGCGTTTGATCGATACAGGCGCGCTCGATCGGCAAGGATCGGATGTTGTGTGTACGCGAGGCGAACAAATCAAAAAATGGCTGCGGCGCAGGCGTTACTGTCGTGAACAGATCGTCAATAGCCGATGCTGAACAGCTAACACGCGATCAACCATGTTCTGAATACGTCACGATGGCTGTCGTTTCCCTAGCGGTCAGCCCGGCTCACCACATCCATCAGTTCGGCGATCTTGCGCCGCTGGTCCGCCTTGTCGCCCGACGAGATCGCGTGCTCAACGCAATGCGCGACATGATCGCGCAGCACCTCTTCCTCGACCCGCCGCAGCGCTGCACGGGCGGCGGCGATCTGCGTGACGATGTCGATGCAATAGCGATCGTCTTCCACCATGCCCGCGAGACCGCGAACCTGGCCTTCGATCCGTTTCAGCCTCTTCAGGCACGATGACTTGATTTCCTGTCGCATACCGTACTATATACCCCTATAGGGTATAAGTTGCAAGTGGAGAATTGGAATCGTGGCGTCATCGGATCATCAGGAAAGCGGCAAGGCCGGTTGTTGCGGCGGACATGGCAATCAAGGTTCCGGCGGTCACAGCCACGGCAAGCCTGAGTACGGCCACGCTCATCACGGCGCGCATGGTCATCACGGCGCGCATGGTCATTCGCACGCAGCGGATCAGGCGGGCGCAGGCATCCTCGATCCCGTCTGCGGGATGACCGTGGATCCGGCGAGCGCGAAGCATCGCTTTGCGTACAAAGGTCAGTATTATTTCTTCTGCTCCGCGGGCTGCCGGACCAGGTTCGAAGGCGATCCGGAAAAGTATCTCGCGCCGAAATCGTCACAGCCTGAAGAGAAGATGCCGGAAGGCACCATCTACACCTGTCCGATGCATCCCGAGGTGCGACAGGTCGGGCCGGGGAGCTGTCCGATCTGCGGCATGGCGCTCGAGCCCGAGACCGTTTCGCTGGATGATGCGCCCGATCCCGAACTGATCGACATGACGCGCCGCTTCTGGATCGGTCTCGCGCTGGCGCTGCCGGTGTTCGTCATCGACATGGCTGCGCATCTCGGCGGTATCCATCTGCTGGAGACACAGACATCGAACTGGCTGGGCTTCGCGCTGGCGACGCCGGTGGTGCTGTGGGCCGGCTGGCCCTTCTTCGAGCGCGGCTGGCATTCGGTCAAAACGCGCAATCTCAACATGTTCACGCTGATCGCGATGGGCACAGGCGTCGCTTACATTTACAGCGTGGTCGCGACGCTGGCGCCACAGGTGTTTCCGGACGCATTCCGCGATCATCACGGCGCGGTCGCGGTATATTTCGAAGCTGCCGCCGTTATCACCGTTCTCGTCCTGCTGGGTCAGGTGCTCGAGCTGCGCGCCCGGGCGCGCACGTCAGGCGCGATCCGGGCATTGCTCGGCCTTGCGCCGAAGACGGCGCGGCGCGTCTCGCAGACCGGCGACGAGGACATCGATATCGACGCCATCGCGGTGGGTGATCTGCTCCGGGTGCGGCCGGGCGAAAAGGTCCCGGTCGATGGCATCGTCACCGAGGGATCGTCGCTGGTCGATGAGTCCCTCGTCACCGGCGAGTCGATGCCGGTGAAGAAGGCGATCGGCGCACAGGTGATCGGCGGAACTGTCAACCAGAGCGGCGGCCTTGTGGTCCGCGCCGACAAGATCGGCCGTGACACCATGCTGGCGCGCATTGTCGATCTCGTTGCGCGGGCGCAGCGCTCGCGTGCGCCGGTGCAGCGGCTCGCCGATCAGGTCGCAGGCTGGTTCGTGCCGGTGGTTATCGCGGTGGCGCTCGCGGCGTTTGCGGCATGGGCGGTGTTTGGTCCCGAGCCCCGATTCACCTATGCGCTGGTTGCCGCGGTGACTGTCCTCATCATCGCGTGTCCCTGCGCGCTCGGTCTCGCGACTCCGATGTCGATCATGGTCGGCGTCGGCCGCGGCGCGCGCTCGGGCATTCTCATTCGCGACGCCGAGGCGCTGGAGCGGATGGAGAAGGTCGACACCCTGGTGATCGACAAGACCGGCACGCTGACCGAAGGCAAGCCGAAGGTGGTCGCTGTGATCGCGGCCGATGGCTTTGATCGGGGTGAACTGCTGCGGCTGGCCGCCAGCGTCGAGCGCGCCAGCGAGCATCCACTGGCCTTCGCGATCCTGAATGCCGCGAAGGAAGAGAGCATCGAACTTCGCGATGTGCAGAACTTCGACTCCCCCGCGGGCAAGGGCGCGACGGGCACCGTCGGTGGCCGCAAGGTCGTGCTCGGCAATGCCGCGATCATGCAGTTGTCGAACGTCGGCATTCAGACACTGGAAGCCGATGCACGCACCCAGCGCGAGCGCGGGGCCACCGCGATCTATGTCGCGGTCGATGGCCGCGCCGTCGGCGTCATTGCGATTGCCGATCCGGTCAAGCCGAGTGCGCCGGAAGCGCTGAAGCAGTTGCGTGCAAACGGACTGCGCATTGTCATGCTGACCGGTGACAATGTGACGACGGCGCAGGCGGTGGCGAGGACGCTCGGCATCACCGACGTCGAGGCCGACGTTCTGCCCGAGCGCAAGGGCGACGTGGTCACAAGGCTGCGCGGCGAGGGCCGCGTGGTGGCGATGGCCGGTGACGGCATCAACGACGCTCCGGCGCTTGCCGCGGCCGATGTCGGCATCGCCATGGGCAGCGGCACCGATGTGGCGATCGAAAGCGCGGGCATTACGCTGCTGCGCGGCGATCTGATGGGGCTGGTGGAAGCCCGGCAACTATCGCGGGCGACGATGCGCAATATCCGCCAGAACCTGGCGTTCGCCTTCCTGTACAACGCAGCCGGCATTCCGGTCGCGGCGGGTGTGCTTTATCCGGTGTTCGGGATTCTGCTGTCGCCGATGATCGGCGCTGCGGCCATGGCGCTGTCGTCGGTCAGCGTGATCGGCAATGCGCTGCGGTTGGCGCGCATGAAGCTTCAATCATAAGAGGCTTCATTCGAAGTTGTTCGGGTGATGCGCGATAGCACGGGAACATGCGCATGAAAAAAGGCCGGGCTAAAGAGCCCGGCCTGTTTAGTTTTTGGCCACGTGAGGCCGACACAATCACCTTCCAAGAGGGATAACTGAGCGCGCGTTCCGCTGGAGGAGGGGGACAGTGCGCAGAACGCTCATTCAGTGTGGGGAGAGTATGGTCCGCGATTTCCCATGCGGACAACTCCGATCCCGGTATGTCAGTCATGCTCAGGATGCGGGCTCAAACGTTCGTTTGAACCCGCTCACGAGGGCCGTCAGGACGGCCAGCGCTGCGCCTTACTCACGATAAAATCACGGAAAACCTGCACGCGCGCCACCGACTTCAATTCTTCGGGATACACAAAATACGTATCCAATTGAATCGAGTCGGCTTCGCTGAAGAGCTGCACCAGCCGGTTGTTGTCCTCGACGAGGTAGTCCGGCAGCGCCGCGATTCCGAGGCCCTGCTGGCAGGCGCGCACCAGCCCGAGGATGTTGTTGACCTTGAACACCGGCTCGCGCGGACCGGAACCGTTGGTGTTGGCCTCGATCAGCCAGTTCCGGTTTTGCAGGTGCTGCGGCACGTTCTGGTCGCTGAGCACGATGATCCGGTGCGCGTCCAGTTCATCGAGCGTGCGCGGGGTACCGTGCCGCTTGACGTATTCCGGCGAGCAATAGGCATGGAAGCCCATCGAGAACAGCTTGCGCTGAATGAGATCCGGCTGGGTCGGCTTGCGGGTGCGGATCGCAACGTCGGCCTCGCGCATCGACAGGTCGAGTTCTTCGTCGGTCACGATCAGCGAAATGCGGATATCCGGATACAGCGCGGTGAATTCACCCAGCCGCGGGATCAGCCAGTTGATGCCGACGCCCGGCGTGGTGGTGACCTTGAGGTCGCCGCTCGGCCGCTCGCGGCTGTCGGTGAGCTTGGCGCGCGCCGCCTGCAACTGCATGAACACGTCATGCGCGGTGCGGAACAGCAGATCGCCCTGCTCGGTGAGGATCAGTCCGCGGGCATGGCGGTGAAACAATGACACCGCCAGTTCCTGCTCCAGCGCGCTGACCTGGCGCGAGACGGCCGACTGCGACAGCCCGAGTTGTTCGCCGGCATGCGTGAAGCTTCCCGCTTCCGCAGCCGCGTGAAAGACCTTCAGCTTGTCCCAGTCCATATCGCTTAATCCATCGCGTGTTCGAGGCATGGTCACTCCGCCGCTGCGCGTTCGGTGGCGCTGTGCGCCAGGAAGCGTTCCGCTTCCAGCGCCGCCATACAGCCGAGGCCCGCAGCCGTCACGGCCTGGCGATAGGTTTCATCCGCGACGTCGCCCGCGGCGAAGACGCCGGGCACCGAGGTCGCCGTGGAATGCGGTGCGATCTCGATATAGCCGGAGGGCTTCAGTTTGAGCTGGCCGGCGACGAGCTCGGTCGCCGGCGCATGGCCGATGGCGACGAAGACGCCGTCGGCGGCGTGTTCGGTCACCGCGCCGCTCTTGATGTTTTTCAGGACGACGTGGGTCACCTTGGAGGGATTGTCCTGGCCGCGGATATCCGCGACTTCGCTGTCCCAGATCACCTTGATCTTCGGGTGCTTGAACAGGCGGTCCTGCAGAATGCGCTCCGCGCGCAGGCTGTTGCGGCGGTGAACCAGCGTGACCTGCGAGGCGAAGTTGGTCAGGAACAGCGCTTCCTCGACGGCGGTGTTGCCCCCGCCGACCACGAACACTTCCTTGTTGCGGTAGAAGAAGCCGTCGCAGGTGGCGCAGGCCGAGACGCCGAAGCCCTTGAACTTCTCCTCGAAAGGCAGTCCGAGCCAGCGCGCCTGCGCGCCGGTGGCGAGGATCACCGTGTCAGCCAGATAGACGTCGCCGCTGTCGGTGGAAATGCGGAACGGACGCTGGCCCAGTTCGAGCTTGTTGACATGGTCGGTGACGATCTTGGTGCCGACATGCGCCGCCTGCTTCTCCATCTGCTCCATCAGCCAGGGGCCCTGGATGACGTCGGCAAATCCCGGATAGTTCTCGACGTCGGTGGTGATGGTGAGCTGGCCGCCGGGCTGAATGCCCTGGATCAGCACGGGCTCGAGCATGGCGCGTGCGGCGTAAATCGCGGCGGTGTAACCCGCCGGTCCCGAACCGATGATGACAACCTTGGCATGAATAGGAGCGGCCATAGCCCGACCCTTAGGAGTTTGTTGCATGGATTGATCAGCGAAGAGGCGAGAAATGCCCGCAAAGGCATCGCTGGGGCGTTAAAAGTATCAGTTCCGAATGTAGGCCATCCTGCGAGCTATGCAAGATATGCAACCCCTATCATGAAATTTTCCCCAGCTAGCCATGAGATAGCATATGGCGCGAAATAAAATTGCGCGAAGCCGTGCCGCTGGCTAGAACAGTTTTGCAAAAGGCCGGAAATATCCGGTCGCCAGGGGATTAGGTGTCCGTGTCAAAGAGCCTCGACGAAATCGACCTGAAAATACTCAATGAGATTCAGGCTGATGGCCGAATCACCAATGTCGAACTGGCCAAGCGGGTGGGCATTTCGCCGCCGCCCTGTCTGCGCCGGGTCCGCACCCTGGAGGAGGAGGGCTATATCCGCGGTTACCGCGGGCTGCTGGACCCGCCTTCCCTCGGTTTCGACGTCACGGTGTTCGCCTCGGTGCATCTGTCCAGCCAGGCCGACGCGGACCTGCGCGCGTTCGAGGAATTTGTCCGCCACGAGCCGCTGGTACGCGAATGCTGGATGCTATCGGGCGAGATCGATTTCATCCTGAAATGCGTCGCGCCGGACATGGCGACCTTCCAGAACTTCGTCTCGCATCTCACCGCCGCGCCCCATGTGCGCAACGTGCGAACCTCGCTGGTGCTGCACAACTCCAAGAACGCGCCGGATGTCCCGCTCGAACTGAAAGTTCCGCACAACTGAAGCGCCCCGGCAGAGTGCGCGTTTCGGCATGGTGCCTCATCAGCGCGGAGGCATTCTCCCGCGCAGCGCGAGTCTCTAAAAGCTGAGGGCCGGGCGCTACCCCGGCAATTGCGTAATGGGGCTGACGTGACTTTATTTCAGATCGTTGTGCTGGCGGTGGCGGGATTCGCCGCCGGCACCGTCAATGCTGTCGCCGGTGGCGGCACGTTCATTACCTTTGCAGCGCTCGTCGCCTGCGGACTGCCGACGCTCGATGCCAACGCCACCAGCGCAGTTGCTTTGACCCCCAGCAACCTGACCAGCGTCGCGGCCTATCGCTCCGAAGTCCGCAGCTATTTCCGCGAGATGATTCCGTTCGCGATCATCGGATTGATTGGTGGAGGCGCAGGTGCGCTTTTGCTGATCTGGATCGGCGATGGCGGTTTCCGTCCGCTGGTGCCGTGGCTGCTGTTGCTGGCCACCTTGCTGTTCGCGTTCAGCAACCAGATCCGGACCTTTGTCGAACCCTGGTCGCGCGGACAGCATGCGGGCGCACGGATCGCAGCCTACGGGCTGATGATGGTGGTCGCGATCTATGGCGGATTCTTCGGAGCCGGCACCGGCATCATGATGCTCGCGGCATTGGCCATCCTCGAAAGCGGCAATTTTCACAAGGCCAACGCGACCAAACTTGTTGTCGCATTTCTGATTCAGATCATGTCGGCGGCGCTGCTGATCGCCGGCGGTCTTGTACACTGGCCGCAGGCGCTGGTGACGATCGCCGCGTCCGCCGTCGGCGGATATTACGGCGTCACGCTCGCGCGCCGGGTGCCGGAAAAGATAATCCGCGCCGCGGTGATGGCCGTCGGCGCGGTTTTGACTGTCGTGTTCTTTCTCAGGACATGACCGGAGTCATGTTCTGACGGTTTGAGAGATCAGGCCTTGCCGCGCGAGGCGTCGACGCTCCATGGGCCTGCACCAGCGCTCGCCAGATAGAGACAGACGAAGCAGAACAGGATCGCCGCGGTGCCACCGTTGTTCAGCGGATGCCAGACCGGCGCGCCGCTCTTGAACATGTGACCGAGGAAATACGCGAACGCCATTTGGCCTGAGAGAATGAAGGCGGTCAGTCGTGTAAACAATCCGACGATCAACAGCGCGCCAAGGATGAGTTCGATCGTGCCGGCAGCGACGATCAACGGCGGGATGTTGGCGAAGTAAGGCAGCACTGGAAACTTGAAGATCTTGGCCACGCCGTACTGAAACAGCAGCAGGCCGGTGATGATGCGCAGCACACTGAGAAGCTGCGGCTGGTACGGCGCGAGAAATCTGAAGTCCATGGAAATCCCCCTGTTTAATTCCACACACTTTGTTATCGCGCCGTCCGGCCAAGTGAAAGACGGTCCACGCCCGACTCAATGACGATTTCGTGGGCCGATCCGGAATAATTCGCAAAGCGCAGTGTTGCGCGTGTGCCCTGGTTTCCGGCTGGAAACCGCTACTTCTTCTCCGGCTCGCTCTGCGGAATGTCCGTGCCAACGCAGCGGATCGCCTTGGGCTGACAGGCAAACCCGATGTTGGAGCAGGTCGGCCCTTTGCCGTCGGCGCCGCGCGTACAGTTCACGCAGTCGTCGGTCCAGCGCATGCAGTTCGGCTGGTTGACGTAGACCGACAGTTCTTTCGGTTTGCCGGGCGGCGGGATCTCGATCTCGGCGGCATGCGCGCCGGTTGCGGCAGTCAGCGCAACGGCCAGCATCAGCATTGTCGGGCGGAAGCGCTGCATCGCGTGTCTCATTGCTGCCAACACCTCAACCTTACAGCAAAACAAAAGCAAATGGCCGGGGTGTCCCGGCCATTTTCGTTGAATAGCGTTGCTGCAAACAGGCAGATTACTTCCAGTCCACCTTGGTGATCTCGTAAGCCTTGGCGCCGCCCGGTGCGACGACTTCGACCGACGCGCCCTTCTTCTTGCCGATCAGCGCGCGCGCGAGCGGCGAGGTGATCGAGATGCGGCCCTTCTTGGCGTCCGCTTCGGGTTCGCCGACGATCTGCCAGACCGCCTTCTTCTCGGTGTCCTCGTCGATCAAGGTGACGGTCGCGCCGAACTTGATGGTGTCGCCGGAGAGCTTCGATACGTCGATGATGTCGGCGCGCGCGAGCTTGTCCTCGATCTCCGCGATGCGGCCCTCGTTATGCGATTGCGCTTCCTTCGCGGCGTGATACTCGGCGTTTTCCGACAGGTCGCCGTGCGAACGCGCTTCGGCGATCTGCTCGACGATGCGCGGGCGATCCACCGACTGGCGCTGCTTCAGTTCAACTTCCAGTGCGGCGTAGCCGCTCTGGGTCATCGGTACCTTTTCAACCATTTCGTCGTCGTCCTTCAGTTTCGCGGGCGGCGCTGCCGTGGCCGCGAAACGTTTCGATGTGATCCCGTTGGCAACCGGCCGCTGGGGGACAAAAGGAACATCGCCGCGGCGGGCGGTTCCCGCCGCAAGTCCCACTTTATACTATGCCGGCCAAGCTAAGCGGCTAACAATTCAGAGATCGGGAAAGTAACCTTGCAGGGTACGGACCTCGAGGTCCCCGCCCAGATAGGCGCGGATGCCCTGCGCGGCCGCCAGTGCACCTGAAAGAGTGGTGTAATATGGCACTTTATGCAAGAGGGCAGCGCGTCGCAACGAGCGGCTGTCAGCCAGCGCCTGTGGCCCCTCGGTGGTATTGAAAACGAGTTGCACCTCGCCGTTGGTAATTGCGTCAACAATGTGCGGGCGGCCTTCCAGCACCTTGTTGATCTTTTCCGCCGGTACTCCGTTCTCCACCAGGAAACGCTGGGTGCCCGAGGTGGCGATCACCTTGAAGCCGAGCGAACTCAGCAGTTTCACCGCGTCGAGGATGCGCGCCTTGTCGGTTTCGCGCACCGACACGAACACGGTTCCCTTGCGCGGCACGCGTGTGCCGCCCCCGAGCTGGCTCTTGGCGAAGGCGACGGCGAAGGAGCGATCGATGCCCATGACCTCGCCGGTCGATTTCATTTCCGGTCCGAGCACGGTGTCGACGCCGGGGAAGCGCGCGAACGGGAACACGGATTCCTTGACGCCGACATGGTCGAGCTTGCGCGGCTTCAGCTTGAAATCGGCGAGCTTCTCGCCGGCCATGATGCGGGCGGCGATCTTGGCGACCGGAATGCCGACCACCTTGGCGACGAACGGAACGGTGCGCGATGCGCGCGGATTGACCTCTAGCACGTAGATCTCGCCGTCCTTGATGGCGTACTGCACGTTCATCAGGCCGACGACATCGAGGCCGAGCGCGAGTTCGCGGGTCTGGCGTTCGAGTTCGGCGATCACCGCAGGCTCGAGCGAATGCGGCGGCAGCGAGCAGGCCGAGTCGCCGGAGTGAATGCCGGCTTCCTCGATGTGCTCCATGATGCCGACGACGAAGGTGTCCTTGCCGTCGCACAGGCAGTCGACATCGACTTCGGTCGCGTCGGACAGATAGCGGTCGAACAGCAGCGGGTTCTTGCCGAGCACCGTGTTGATCTGGCCGGTCTTGTCGTTGGGATACCGTGCCTTGACGTCGGCGGGCACCAGCTCGGGCAGGGTGCCGAGCAGGTAATCACCGAGCTGGAACTCTTCGCGGATGATCTGCATGGCGCGGCCGCCGAGCACATAGGACGGACGCACGACCAGCGGCAGACCGAGATCAGCGGCCACGAGGCGCGCCTGCTCGACCGAATAGGCGATGCCGTTCTTGGGCTGCTTCAGGCGCAGCTTGTCGAGCACGCGCTTGAAACGGTCGCGGTCTTCGGCAAGGTCGATGGCGTCGGGCGAGGTGCCGAGGATCGGCACCTCGGCGGCTTGCAGCGCATGCGCGAGCTTCAGCGGGGTCTGGCCGCCGAACTGCACGATGACGCCGTGGAGCTTGCCGTTGCTGCGCTCGGTGTCGATGATCTCCAGCACGTCCTCGGCGGTCAGCGGCTCGAAGTAGAGCCGGTCCGCGGTGTCGTAGTCGGTCGACACGGTTTCCGGATTGCAGTTGACCATGATGGTCTCATAGCCGGCGTCATGCAGCGCGAAGCAGGCGTGGCAGCAGCAATAGTCGAACTCGATGCCCTGGCCGATCCGGTTCGGACCGCCGCCGAGGATGATGACCTTGTTCTTGTCCGACGGGGCGCTTTCGTCCGCGGCCTTGCCGGCGAACGGGGCTTCATAGGTCGAATACATGTAGGCGGTCGGCGAGGCGAATTCGGCGGCGCAGGTGTCGATGCGCTTGAACACCGGACGCACGTTCATGGCCCGCCGCAGTGACTTCACTTCGGCCTCGGTCTTGCCGGCCAGCACCGCCAGGCGCGCGTCGGAGAAGCCCATCGCCTTCAGCGTGCGCATGCCATGGGCGTTGCCGGGCAGGCCGTGCTTCTTGACCTTGTCTTCCATCTCCACGATGCCGCGCATTTCGGCGAGGAACCACGGGTCGATCTTGCACGAGGCGAAGATCTCTTCATTGGTCCAGCCGAGCCGCATCGCCTGCGCGACCTGCAACAGCCGGTCGGGCGTCGGCGTGCCGAGCGCAGCGCGCACCGCATTCTTGTCGTCGCTCTGGCCGAGGCCTTCGATTTCGATTTCGTCGAGGCCGGTGAGACCGGTTTCCAGTCCGCGTAGCGCCTTCTGCATGCTCTCCTGGAAGGTACGGCCGATCGCCATCACTTCGCCGACCGACTTCATCGAGGTGGTCAGGGTGGTGGAGGCGCCGGGGAATTTCTCGAACGCGAAGCGCGGAATCTTGGTGACCACGTAATCGATGGTCGGCTCGAACGACGCCGGCGTCGCGCCGCCGGTGATGTCGTTGGCGATTTCGTCCAGCGTATAGCCGACTGCGAGCTTGGCCGCGACTTTCGCAATCGGAAAGCCGGTGGCCTTCGAGGCCAGCGCAGACGAGCGCGACACGCGCGGATTCATTTCAATGACGACCATGCGGCCGTCCGCCGGATTGACGCCGAACTGCACGTTCGATCCGCCGGTCTCGACGCCGATCTCGCGCAGCACCGCCAGCGAGGCGTCGCGCATGATCTGGTATTCCTTGTCGGTCAGCGTCAGGGCAGGGGCGACGGTGATCGAGTCGCCGGTGTGCACGCCCATCGGATCGAGATTCTCGATCGAGCAGACGATGATGCAGTTGTCCTTCTTGTCGCGGACAACTTCCATCTCGTACTCTTTCCAGCCGAGCACCGACTCCTCGATCAGCACTTCGTTGGTCGGCGAGGCGTCGAGGCCGCGCTCGATGATGTCGAGAAATTCCTCGCGGTTGTAGGCGATACCGCCGCCGGTGCCGCCCATGGTGAAGGACGGACGGATGATCGCGGGCAGGCCGATTTCGGACAGCGCCATCATGGCCTGGCCGAGCGCGTATTCCTGATAGCGCTTGCGGCGGTCGCCTTCATGCAGCACCCACTGGCGCTCATGTTCTGCCAGCGCCTCGCCGGAGAGCTTTTCCTTCTGGGCGAGATACTCGTCGCGATACTGCTTCTTCAGCGCCGAGGCATTGGCGAGCCGCGACTTCGGCGTCTCGAGGCCGATCTTGGTCATCGCCTCGCGGAACAGCTGGCGGTCTTCGGCCTTGTCGATGGCGTCGGCGGTGGCGCCGATCATCTCCACGTCGAATTTCTCCAGCGTGCCCTGACGGCGCAGCGACAGCGCGCAGTTCAGCGCGGTCTGGCCGCCCATGGTCGGCAGCAGCGCGAAGCCGCCGGGAAGGACATGGCGTTCCTTCTCGATGATCTTGGCGACGATTTCCGGCGTGATCGGCTCGATATAGGTCGCATCCGCCAGTTCCGGGTCCGTCATGATGGTGGCCGGATTGGAATTGACCAGGACGATCCGGTAGCCCTCTTCGCGGAGCGTCTTGACCGCCTGGGTGCCGGAATAATCGAATTCGCAGGCCTGGCCGATCACGATGGGGCCAGCGCCGATGATGAGGATCGTCGAGATGTCGGTTCTTTTAGGCATTAAGTCTCACGGGCAGGAAGCCGAGCAGGAATTTGGGCATAAAAAAAGGGCGCGCGTTCGCGCGTCCTTTGAACCCGGCGCTTGGGGGGCCATGCGCGCGGGGGTGTCTTTAGACCAGATTCCCGAGCGGTGAAAGGCTTTTAAGGCCGCAATTAACCGGCATTTTTATGCAGTTTCGGGCTTTTTGCTCGCCATGTCCGGCGCCGTCGCCACGAAGGTCATGCGGGCCGGGTTGTAGCCGACATTGGTTTTGGCCCGCGAAGGCGAAAAACCCGCGGCCTTCAGCTTCGCCATCATCTCCGTTTCGCCGTAGCGTTGCAGCCCGATGCTCTGGCGCAACTGCCAGTAATCCGACAGCGCCGTGCGCGCGAGGCCCCACAGCGCATCGGTCAGGAAGCCGTTTTTGGCGGCAAGTTTAAGCAGCGCGATCACGTCGGTGGCGGCGCCGACCTCCGGCCGCAGGATGTCGCCGAGCACGAGCTTGCCGCCCGGCTTCAGGATGCGGCGCATCAGGCCGAAGGCGCGGTCGAGTTCGGCCGGCGTCATGTACTGCGCGACCGAAATCATCACCGCGAGATCGACAGAACCGTTCGGCAATTGCTGGAGGTCGTCGAGGGAGCGGACCTCGATTTTCGGGTTCGGGCCGAAGCGGGCGGTGAGCCGCCCGCGCACACCGGGCGCGGGCTCGGCAAGAATAAGTTTCTGACAGGCGGCGGCGACCTGCGCGGCGGACAGCGCCTCGCCGCAGGAATAATCGAGCACGACGGCGTCGGGCGAGGGCACATACGCGAGAATATCACTGGCGATGACGCGAAAATGCACGTCGCGGTGCAGCTTGCTGACATAAATCGTATGCGTTGAATCGTAATAGTCGATCCAGTCGTCCATCGGCCTGTCCGGATTGGCATGGATCCTGAAAGCGGGAAGCCGGTTTTCAGGAATCATGCATCAAAATGAGATGTTCCCATGCGGGAACTGGCGGGTACAGGGAGGCGTTAGAAGGTCTGGCGATCCCTGTCCATCGCCCGATCTGTATCTCCTAGCAGGAAGGCCCCGCCGTGAGCAAAACCAGGACCAGCGTTTCCCCCGATCTCGATACGCCCACCGACCTCGACACCGCAGACGTGGCCAAGGTGTCTGCCGCCCTCAACACGCTTCTGGCCGATGCCTTCGCGCTCTATCTGAAGACCAAGAACTTCCACTGGCACATCAGCGGGCGGCATTTCCGCGACTATCACCTGCTGCTGGACGAACAGTCCGATCAGATTTTCGCGACCACCGATGTGCTGGCGGAGCGTGTCCGCAAGATCGGCGGCAGTACCATCCGCTCCATCGGCAACATCGCCAAGCTGCAGACCATCAAGGACAATGACGAGAAGTTCGTGCCGCCGCGCGAGATGCTGCGCGAACTCATGAACGACAACAAGAAGGTCGCCGCCGCGATGCGCAAGGCGCACAAGATCTGCGACGACGCCGAGGATGTGGCCTCCGCCAGCATTCTCGAGAACTTCATCGACGAAACCGAACGGCGCACCTGGTTCCTGTTCGAGGCCAGCCGTCAGGAAGGCGGCAACGAAGCCTGATTTCCAAAAACGTCGCGCTCTGGAAAAACGCCCGCCTCGCAGCGGGCGTTTTGTTTCATTCCGATCTGTCTTCGGCCCATGCTAATAAGGTGTCCCGCTTTCGCGGGGCGGGGTGGAGACGTTTCTTGCACGCATTCGAATGGCTGATCGGCCTGTTGATGGGCGCCATGCTGCTGTCGGGCCTGGCGCGGCGTCTTGGGGTGCCTTACCCGACCTTTCTGGCGCTCGGCGGCATCGCGATTGCGTTCCTGCCCAGTTCACCCAACTGGACGCTTGAGCCGGATCTGGCGCTGGCGCTGTTCGTCGCGCCGGTGCTGCTCGATGCGGCGTTCGACACGTCCACCCGCGATCTGCGGGACAACTGGCTTCCGGTCGCCATGCTGGTGGTGGCTGCGGTCGGTGTCACCACCGTGGCTGTCGCCGTCGTGGTGCGCTGGTTCGTGCCGGAGATGCCGTGGGCCGCGGCGGTCGCGCTCGGCGCCATCGTTGCGCCGCCGGACGCCGCCGCCGCGACGGCGATCCTGCGCAGTGTCCGGCTGCCTTACCGCATCCAGAAGATTCTGGAGGGCGAAAGCCTGCTCAACGATGCCAGCGCGCTGCTGATCTATCGTATCGCCGTCGGCGCAGCGATGGCGTCATCATTGAGTCTGGAGAGCATCGCCCCGGCGCTCACGCTGTCGCTGATCGGCAGTGTCGTCGCCGGCTATGTGCTGGCGCGGGTGGTGATGCCGCTGCTGACGCGGATCTCCGACGTGCCAACCGCGATCATCATGCAGTTCGCGACAACGTTTGTCGTCTGGATCATCGCCGAGAAGCTGCAACTGTCGGCCATTCTGACCATCGTGGTCTATGCCATCGTCATCTCACGCAGCGTGCCGATGCTCACCTCGGCGCGAATGCGCGTGCCGTCCTATGCGGTGTGGGAAACGGTCGTCTTTCTTCTCAATGTGATGGCGTTCGTGCTGATCGGAATGCAGTTGCGGCCGATCTGGAGCGGGCTGGGCGACGGGTCGGTCCGCCAGCAGTACTGCATCGTCGCCGGCATCGTGCTGGTGACCGTGATCGTGGTGCGGATTGTCTGGATGATGTGTTACATCACCGTCGTGCGCGCGAAGCTCCTGCGCTACGGCTACAACCCGAAGCGGAAATCCGACGTTCCATCGGTCAAGAGCAGCCTGTTGATCTCGTGGTGCGGGATGCGCGGTATTGTCACGCTCGCGGCTGCCTTCGCCCTGCCGGTGGGCTTTCCCTATCGCGATCTGATCCTGCTCACCGCCTTCGGGGTGGTGCTGGGCACGCTCGTCATTCAGGGGCTGACGCTGCGGCCGCTGATCGACTGGTTTGCGCTGGATGACGGCGATCCGGTCGGTCAGGAGATCGGCTGGGCGCGCCGCGCGGCCTTGCATGCAGCGCTGGAAGCGATCGACGGCAACACCTCGCCAGAGGCGGAACTGCTGCGGCTTGAATACCGCCAGTTGCTCGATCAGGCCGAAAGCAATCCGGATGGTCTGATGTCGAGCGAACTGCCTGCCGATCCTTTGCGGTTGCAGGCGATCGATGCCGCGCGACGTGTGCTGTTCGAAATGCGCGATTCCGGTGAAATCGGCGATGACGCGTTTCACCGGCTGGAAGAGGAGTTCGACTGGGCCGAACTCAGCGCGGCAAAGCCGTAAGGCGAAGCGGGCTTGCGAACTAAGCCCGCTTCTTCTCGCGCATCAGGTCGGCGAACCGCTTGAACAGATAGTGCGAGTCGCGCGGGCCGGGTGACGCCTCGGGGTGGTACTGCACCGAGAACACCGGCTTGTCGTCCAGAGCGATGCCGCAGTTCGAGTCGTCGAACAGCGAGATATGCGTCTGCGTGACGTTCGTTGGCAGCGTGGTCTTGTCCACCGCGAAGCCGTGGTTCATCGACGTGATCTCGACCTTGCCGGTGGTGAGGTCCTTCACTGGATGATTGGCGCCGTGATGGCCCTGATGCATCTTCATGGTCTTGCCGCCGACGGCGAGGCCGAGCATCTGGTGGCCGAGGCAAATGCCGAAGGTCGGCGTTCCGGACTCGATCACCTTCTTGATGACAGGCACGGCGTATTCGCCGGTCGCCGCCGGATCGCCGGGGCCGTTCGACAGGAACACGCCGTCCGGCTTCATCGCCAGAATGTCTTCGGCGGAGGTCTTCGCGGTGACGACCGTGACCTTGCAGCCTTCGCCCGCCAGCAGACGCAGGATGTTGCGCTTGATGCCGTAGTCTATGGCGACGACATTGAATTCCGGCTTGTCCTGCTTGCCGAAACCATTGTTCCACTCCCACGGCGTTTCGTCCCAGTTGAAGCGCTGGGTGCTGGTCACCATCGGCACGAGGTCCATGCCCTCGAGGCCGGGCCATTCGCGCGCTTCTTCCTTGAGGCCGTGCAGATCGAACTTGCCGTCCTTGTTGTGGGCGATCACGGCGTTGGGCATGCCCTTGCTGCGGATCAGCGCGGTCAGCGCGCGCGTGTCGATGCCCGACAGGCCGATGATGCCGCGCGCCTTCAGCCATGCATCGAGATGCTTGGCGGCGCGATAGTTCGACGGATCGGTGATGCCCGCGCGCAGGATCACGCCGCGTGCGCCCGGCGTTGCCGCCATGTTCACCGTTTCGATGTCTTCATCGTTGGTGCCGACATTCCCGATATGCGGAAATGTGAAGGTGATGAGCTGCCCGGCGTAGGACGGATCGGTGAGGATTTCCTCATAACCGGTCATCGCCGTATTGAAGCAGACTTCGCCGACGGCCTGGCCTTCCGCACCGAGGCCGAAGCCTTCCAGCACGGTGCCATCGGCGAGCACGAGGAGCGCGGTCGGTTTGAGGTCCGGCCAGGCTGAGGAGTTATCTGATGTGGTCATAAGCCCATCACATAACCCCTGTGCCGCGGCGCGTCAAAGGCGGAACAGGTATATTTCATCAGGTTTTTTGGCGTTTTCTGGAAAAATTGACAGGTGTCAAGAGAACCCTAATCTGCGCCTCCACGCGGTCACCCGGCGACACGATGTACCGCGGTAAGGCAGGAGACATACTTTATGAGTTCAACGGGCACCGCGCCGGAATTGCATCACCTTCATTCGGGCGGAACGATCGGGAATCTGATCGTCAATGCGGTGGGCCGGTATGCCGACCAGCCTGCCATTGCCGACGGCAAGGTGCGGTGGACCTACCGCGAACTCGGCGACACCATCGGCCGGTTCATCAGCCTGTTTCGCTCGCTCGGCCTCAAGAAGGGCAGTGCGCTCTCCATTCTGGCCAGCAACCGCGCCGAATCCTGGGCTGCGATCTGCGCAGCGCTGGTGATGGGCGTGCGCTACACGCCGCTGCACCCGATGGCGGCGGAGGACGACCACGCCTTCATCATCGAGGATGCCGAAATCGATCTTCTGATCGTGGAGGGTGCGAAGTTCGGCCCGCGCGGCATGGCGATCAAGAGCCGGGTGCCGTCGCTCAAGAATCTCTACTCGATCGGGCCGATGGACGGCGTGCGCGACATCATGCCGGACCTCGCCACCGTGAAAGCCGCGCCGCTGGTCGATGAAAGCTCGTCCCACGAGATCGCGTTTCTCGCCTACACCGGCGGCACCACCGGCCGCTCCAAGGGCGTGATGCTGCCGCACCGCGCGCTGGTGACCATGACGCTGCTGCTCTATTCGGACTGGGACTGGCCCGAGCAGATCCGCTTCCTCGCCGCGACCCCGATCAGCCACGCCGCCGGTGTCACGCTGTTTCCGGTGATGATGCGCGGCGGCCTGATGCGCCTCGTGCAGGGCTTCGAGCCCGAAATCTATGCGGGCGTTGTCGCGGCGGAGAAGATCAACTCGACCTTCCTGGTGCCGACGCTGATCTATGCGCTGATCGACAACGAAGACCTGCGCAAGCGTCACGATATGTCATCGCTGGAGATGATCGTCTATGGCGCCGCGCCGATGTCGCCGGATCGCCTGCTGGAGGGCATGAAGATTTTCGGCAAGGTGTTCGTGCAGCTTTACGGCCAGACCGAAGCGCCGCAATGCATCACCTCGATGCGCAAGATCGACCATGACGAGACCAAGCCGCAGCGGCTCGGCTCCTGCGGCCGCGCCAGCCCGTTCGTGGACGTCAAGCTGTTCGATGCGGAGATGCGCGAGGTCGGCGTCAACGAGCCCGGCGAAATCTGCGTGCGCGGTCCGCTGGTGATGGACGGTTACTGGAAACGTCCCGATGCGAATGCCGAAACCCTGAAAGGCGGCTGGCTGCACACCGGCGACGTCGCGGTGAAGGACGAGGAGGGCTACTTCTATATCGTCGACCGCACCAAGGACATGATCATCTCCGGCGGCTTCAACATCTATCCGCGCGAGGTCGAGGATGCGCTGATGTCGCATCCCTCGGTGGCGTCCGCCGCCGTGATCGGCATCCCCGACGACAAGTGGGGCGAGGCAGTGAAGGGCTTCGTGGTGCTGAAAGCCGGCGCCAACAGCGGCGTCGCCGAGTTGCAGGCCCATGTGAAAGACAAGCGCGGCGCGCCATGGTCGCCGAAGACCATCGATTTCGTCGAGGTCATTCCCGTGACCGGTCTTGGCAAGATCGACCGCAAGGCGCTGCGTGCGCCGTACTGGGAAGGCCGCAAGCGCGGCGTGGCGTAGTGGAGAGGATTCGGCCTCGCGATATGTGAGACATACTCAGGCTGTCATGCGCGGGCTTGACCCGCGCATCCATCCTAGGAAAAGCTCTTCAAGTGATGGATTGCCGGGTCAAGCCCGGCAATGACGGAACAGGAAGGTTCGCATGCTCAATTCGCTTCCCGTCGTGCTGGTGCCCGGTCTTGGATGTTCGCCGCGGATTTACGATCCGCAGATTCCGTCGCTGTGGCGGCAAGGTCCGGTGGTCATCGCCAACCATGCCCGCGGCGGCGACATGGCGACAATCGCGCGGCGCATCCTTGCCGAGGCGCCGCTGCGCTTTTCGCTCGCGGGCCATTCGATGGGCGGCTACATCATCTTTGAAATGTTCCGGCAGGCTCCGGAGCGCATTTCACGGCTGGCCTTCCTGAACACATCGGCGCGGCCCGAAATGCCGGAGCTCACCGAGAAGCGGCGGGCGATGATCAACGAAGTGAAGCAGGGCGGCTATCGTGCCGTGATGGATCGCCTGTTTGCGAACTTCGTGCATCCCGCGCTGGCGCGCGACGAGCACCTGCACCGCATCGTCCTCGACATGGCGGACGATGTCGGTCCCGATGCCTTCGTCTGGCAGCTCGAGGCGATCTCGGGGCGCATCGACTCCCGTCCAACGCTGGCGACGATCAAGTGCCCGACGCTGGTGCTGACCAGCGACACCGACAACATGATGCCGCCCGATGCGTCGAGCGAGATCGCGAACGGCATTCCGGGTGCGAAGCTGGTCACCATCCAGGATTGCGGTCATCTGACGCAACTCGAGAAGCCGCAGGCGGTGACGGATGCGCTGCTCGACTGGCTGGAGATGTGACGGCGTTGGTTGTGCGGGCTGGCAAAACGCCCTAAATGAACGGCAATCCGATTTGCCGCGAGGGAGAGACCGATGCTGCGCGATGCCATCAACAACGCCGTCAAGGACGCCATGAAGGCGAAGGACGAGCGCAAGCTCTCGACGCTGCGCATGATCAACTCGACGCTGAAGAACTCGGACATCGAGGCGCGCGGGCAGGGCAAGCCGCCGCTCAGCGACGAGGACATTCTCGGCGTGCTGCAAAAGATGATCAAGCAGCGCCAGGAATCGGTCGAGCTTTACGACAAGGGCGGCCGCGCCGAACTCGCGGCGCAGGAGCGCGAGGAGATCGCGGTGATCTCCGCCTATCTGCCCAAGCAGATGTCGGACGACGAGGTGAAGGCCGCGATTGCCGCCATCGTGACCGAGACCGGCGCCGCCAGCATGAAGGACATGGGCAAGGTGATCGCCGCGCTCAAGGCGAAGTACGCCGGCCAGATGGATTTCGGCAAGGCCAGCGGCCTCGTGAAGGCCGCGCTGGCGGGTTGATTGCTTTTCTTCACCTCTCCCCGTTTGCGGGGAGAGGTCGCGAGCCTTCAGGCGAGCGGGTGAGGGCTGGCTCAGCGATTGCCCCTCACCCGAAGACCTCGCTACGCTCGTTCTTCGACCTCTCCCCGTAAACGGGGAGAGGTAAAAAAGACGGTGGACCATCCGCCGCGGAGGAAATGTCCGCCATGCTCCCTCAAGCTGACACCTACGACGATCTCTACAACAACTTCCGCTGGGACATTCCGGCGCGCTTCAACATCGCGACCGCGTGTTGCGACCGCTATGCGGATGGCTCCGGCAGGCTGGCGCTGATCTATGTGGATGAGGACGGCGGCACGCAGAAGCTGTCGTTCGACGAGATCAGCGCGCTGTCGAAAAGCTTTGCCAATGTCCTGAAGGCCGATGGCCTCAGGCGCGGCGATCGCGTCGCGGTGTTCCTGTCGCAGTCGGTGGAATTGCCGATCGCGCATCTCGCCGCGTTCCGCTCCGGCATGATCTCCGTTCCGCTGTTCACCCTGTTCGGCGAGGACGCACTGGAATATCGCCTGTCCAACAGCGGGGCGCGGGCGGTCATCACCGACGAGGGCGGCTGGGAGAAGCTGTCGAAGATCCGCGAGCGCCTGCCTCACCTGCAGGACATCTATGTCACCAGCGGCGCGGTCCATGCCGGTGCGAAATCGTTCTGGCAGTCGATCGAGGATGCGTCCGAGGATTTCCAGACCGTTGATACCAGCCCCGACGATCCGGCGATCATCATTTATACGTCAGGCACGACCGGAAATCCGAAGGGCGCGCTGCACGCCCATCGCGTGCTGCTCGGCCATCTGCCGAATGTCGAGATGGCGCACGACTTCTTTCCCAAGCCCGGCGACCTGATGTGGACGCCGGCGGACTGGGCCTGGATTGGCGGATTGTTCGATGCGCTGTTCCCGGCGTGGTATCACGGCGTGCCGATGCTCGGCTATCGCGCGAAAAAATTCGAGCCGCAGGCAGCGATGCAACTGATGGCCGATCACGGCGTGCGCAATGTGTTCCTGCCGCCCACCGCACTGAAGCTGATGCGTCAGGCCGACGTCAAACATAGTGGCGTGAAGCTGCGCAGCATCTTCTCCGGCGGCGAGTCGCTCGGCGCCGAACTGATCGAGTGGGTGCGCGCCACCTTCGGCGTCGATGTGCACGAGATCTACGGCCAGACCGAATGCAATCTGGTCCTTGCCAACAATTCCCATCTGTTTCCGATCAAGCCAGGCTCGATGGGCAAGCCGACGCCGGGATTCGATGTGCGCATTGTCAATGAGCATGGCGAGGAATTGCCGCGCAATCAACGCGGCATTGTCGGGGTGCGCGCGCCCAATCCGGTGACCATGATCGAATACTGGAAGAACCCGGAGGCCACTGCGAAGAAATATGCGAACGGTTTCCTCCTCACCGGCGATCTCGGCGTGCAGGATGATGACGGTTACTTCTGGTACGTCAGCCGCGAGGACGACGTCATCACCAGCGCGGGCTATCGCATCGGTCCCGCCGAGATCGAGCATACCCTGATGAAGCATCCGGCGGTGGCGATGTCCGCGGTGGTCGGGATTCCCGATCCGATCCGCACCGAAGCGATCAAGGCGTGGATCGTACTGCGTCCGGGATTCACCGCGAGCGACGCGCTGGCGAAGGACATTCAGGATTTCGTCAAGGTGCAACTCGCCGCCCACGAATATCCGCGCCACATCCAGTTCGCGGACACCTTGCCGATGACGGCCACCGGCAAGGTGCTACGGCGGGAATTGCGGACGCTGGGGTAGTCGCTTTTTCACCTCTCCCCGTTCTACGGGGAGAGGTCGGATTGCGGAGCAATCCGGGTGAGGGGTTTTTTATTTGTTTGGTGCGGGATTTGCCCCTCACCCCAACCCTCTCCCCGCAAGAGCGGGGCGAGGGAGTTACATCCCCGGCACTTTCACGCCGAGCCGCTTCAGCGCCTCCAGCATTCGCTTCGGCGGCTCCATCTTGATCGACAGCGGCTTGCCGGTTTCCAGCACGCTCTTGAGGCTGGAGAGAATGGCAGGCCAGCCCGCGCGTCCGCCGGACAGAATGTCCTCATCGATCTCGCGCTCGTTCGCCTCGGTCATGGTCAACCGCACCGACTCTCCTGATTGTTCGATCTCGTAGGTCACCAGTGTTTCGCCGAGCGCCTCGATCAGGCCGGGCCAGTTGACGTTGAAGGTGATGACCAGCTTGCGCGGCGGGTCGTAGGCGACCACTTCGCCGCTGATGTGGACCGATCCGTCCGGCGCGCGAAGCACGAACGCGCCGCCCACTCTGTCCTCGACCTCGACGCCGAAGCCCGAGAAATAGTCCCGGCTGTATTCGGCGGACGTCAGCGCTTCCCACACCTTCTCGGGCGTCGAGGCGATGTAGATCGTGTAAACCAGCGAGGGTTTGAATTTGCCGATGTCCATCACGCGCTCTCCGCGCTGCGCGGCATTTCGAAATCAAGCGGCTTGCCGGTCTCAAGAATGCTCTTGAGGCTGCAGAGGACCAGCGGCCAGCCTTCGGAAATGCTCGGCAATGTTTTGCTGTCCTCGGCGAAATCCTCGTGGGTCACGGTGAGCTTGACCGCGCCGTTGCTTGGCTCAAGCACGAACGTCACGCGGGAAGGGTGCTCCTTGATCATCTCCGCGTCGAAAACCGACAGCCAGCTATAGGACAGCCGGCGCGGCGGATCGGATTCGAGCACGAAGCCCTCGTTCACCACCTTGCCGAACCTGTCCATGTGCATGCGGGAGCCGACCTTCCAGTCGGAATGCAGGCTACAGCCGAACCAGTAGCTCTCGGTGAATGCCGTATTAGTCAGGGCATGCCAGAGTTTCTCCGGCGTGGTCTTGATGAAGGTCACATAGACGAATTCGGGTTTACGCATCACGCTTCTCCAGTTGACGTTTGAGTTCGCTGAGCGCGGCGAGTTTGCTGCGCTCGAATTTCCTGATCCATCGTTCTCCGATCTCGTGGATCGGAACGGGATTGAGGTAGTGCAGTTTCTCGCGGCCGTGCCTGAGCGTGGTCACGAGATTGGCGTCTTCGAGTATCCCGAGATGCTTGGTCACGGCCTGCCGCGTCATGGCGAGACCATCGCAAAGCTCCAGCAATGTCTGCCCGTTGCGGACGTGAAGCCGGTCCAGCAGTGAGCGCCGCGATGCATCCGCCAGTGCCTTGAAGACCTCGTCCATGGTCAGAATAATAGGCAACCAAATGGTTGCCTGTCAAGCGTCGCCCGAAATCATTTGCGGTGGAATTGAACCGGTTGCATTTGCGCAGCGTCTGATCCTTTGATGCGGTCTCTCGCATCGGGGAATTTCATGTCGCTTCAGGTCTATCTTGCCTATGTCGCCGCCTGTGTCGCACTCGCGATCCTGCCGGGCCCGATCGTCACGCTCGTCATTGCCAACGGTCTTCGCTACGGCACGCGCGCGGCACTCACCAACATTGCCGGGGCGCAGGTGGGGCTTGTGATCATCATCGGCATCATCGCCGTGGGCCTGACATCGCTGATGGCGACCATGGGCTACTGGTTCGAGTGGGTGCGGTTCGCAGGTGCTGCCTATCTCGTCTGGCTCGGCATCAAGCTGTTCCGCTCGACCGGCGCGCTGTCGGCGACCGACGCGCCGCCGCCGCCGCGCGGCGGATTCTTCCTTCAGGGATTTTTGGTGCTGCTCAGCAATCCGAAGGTGCTGGTGTTCTTCGGCGCGTTCATTCCGCAGTTCGTCGATATGAATCAGGATCACCTGCCGCAGGTGGCGTTGCTTGGCATCACTTTCACGGTGATCGCGGCGCTGTCCGACGGCGCATACGCCCTGCTGGCGGGCCGTGCGGGCAAGCTGCTGTCGGCGCGGCGGGTGCGGCTGGTGTCGCGCATCTCCGGCGGCTTCATGATCGGCGGCGGCATGTGGCTTGCCCTGACGCGGGCGAGGTAACCGATGCTGCCGGATATTCCGTGGTTCGTTTATGCGATGCTGCTGGCGCCGGTTGGCCTCATCGTATTCGCGGCGATCTACAAATATCTGGAAGTCCGCGCCGCCAGCGACTGGCCGAGCACGCCGGGCAAGGTCGTCATCTCGAAACCCGAGGTGCGACAGGTGAAGGTGATCGACAGCGAGCGCGAGGCGGGGCACCGTTTCGAGGATCGCAACTTCGCCAACGTTACCTACGAATACTCCGTCGCCGGGCAGACCTACCGCAACAACCGCATCACCATCGGTGAGGACCGCGGAAATTTCGAGGTCGCGGAAACACTCGCGCGCTATCCTGTCGGCAACGCCGTGACCGTCTATTACAATCCCAACAAGCGCGGCGAGGCCGTGCTTGAGCGCGACATGCCGAAGGGAGTGTGGGGCTGCATCGGCTGGATGGTGGCGATAGCGGTCGTGCTGGTGTTCGGCTCGGCGATCGGCTTTCACAAGCTGACCGATTTCGTCTCGACCAGACTAGCCAGCCCCGAAATGTCGGGCATGACCGTGGCGCTGGGTGCATTCGGTGCCGCGATCGCGCTGTTCGCGCTGATGTTTCAGCGTCAGGCGTCGCTTGCGAAAAAATGGCCGGTGGTGCAGGGCAGGATCAAGACCTCCGGTCTTGAGGAATTTCGCGCGGCGCCCGAAGAAGGCCACTCGCACGGCACGACCAAATTCCAGTCAAAGGTGCTGTATTCCTATCGCTACAACGGCATCGATTACACCAGCTCGCAGGCGTCCTACGACGGGCAGGTCTCATCCACATCGCGCTGGATGATGGAGCGTGTCGCGAAGAAATATCCCAACGGCAAGAGTGTCGAGGTTCACGTCAATCCGGAAAATCCGTCGCAGGCGGTGCTGGAGACGCGCACACCCGGCGTCTGGATTCTCTGGCTGTCTGCGATCGCGATCTGGGGCATCGCGTATTTCGTCGCGATCAAGGGCTAGACGAGACGATGACGGTCGATTGGATCGCGGTTTTCCTCCCTCTCCCCGCATGCGGGGAGAGGTAGTGGATCGTGGATCGTGGCCGCAAAGTGATGACGCTTTCGTCGCTGACCTGCGCCTCATTCGGCGGGCATCAGTTTCCTCGCGTGCAGGCCTTCCTCGATCTCGCGCAGGAGACGTGACAGCCGCTCCGCCCATTGATGCCGGCCGGACTGGTCGCTGATCAGATCCTGCCGGATCTCGATGCCGGTATGCATCAGCCCGCGCTTTTCGGCATGCACAGGAATGGTGTAGTCGGTCGCATCGCTCACCGCATAAGGTTCGTTATCACCGACCACGAGATCTCCCTCAAGGCGCAGCTTGTCGCGCAACAGATGCGGCAGCCGGTCGTCGCGGTTGTACAGCGTGCCGATGTGCCAGGGCCGGGCGATGCCGGCATAGACCGGCGTGAACGAATGCAGCGACACCAGAATGGTCGGCAGGCCGCTGGCCTTGCGCGCGTCGAGCGCCTGCGCGATGCGTGAGTGATAGGGCAGAAACACCGCGCGCCGCCGCTCCGCGACCTGCTCGCGGGTGAGCCCGCCATTGCCGGGAATTTCCGTCGCCTCGCTGATCAGCGGGATCGAGCCCGGGCTGTCGAACGGCCGGTTGCAGTCGATCACGAGGCGCGAATAGCGCTGCGCGATCAGGTGCACGTCCATTTCCTTCGCAAGCCAGGTCGCGACCTCGGCAATGCCGATGTCCCATGCGATGTGCCGCTCCAGTTCGCCGGCGTGGACGCCGAGATCGCCGAGCGCCCGCGGAATCAGGCGGCCGTAGTGATCGCAGGTGAAAAAGAACGGCGAGCGGCTGCCGGGATTTTCCTCAAGCACAGGCGGAACTTCGTCGTCCTCAAGGAGTCGTAAGGTGTCGGCTGGAGCGGGCAGGGCCATTTTGCTTTCGTTGCCTATCACAGCGGCATTCAAGCCCAACAATTAGCCGGAAATGCAGCAAAAACAGCATGTACGATTCGCAGACGAATTCAATCGGCCAGAACAAGACGATGCCCCTGCTGACGATTCATCACAAGACCGAGTATCGCTACGACCGGCCGGTGGCGTTCGGCGAACACCGGATCATGCTGCGCCCGCGCGACGGTCATGACATCCGTGTGCTGTCGGAGCGGCTGGACATCTGGCCACAGCCGTCTTCGCTGCGCCGCATTCACGATGTCTTCGGCAACAGCGTCGCCATCGCCGATTTCGACACCGTGTCGGACCGGCTGGTGTTCGACTCGACCGTCACCGTTGATCACTATCCGCTCAAGAATATCGTCCTGACCCCGGATGACCAGGCCTATTACTACCCGTTCTTCTACGATCATGACGAACTGACCGACCTCGCACCGTCGATGACCCCGCAATACAGCGATCCCGACGGCGCGCTGGCGGCGTGGGCGCGGCAGTTTCTGAGCGCCGGAAGCCGCACCAAAACGATCGACCTGCTGGTCGGCATGACCCATGGCGTCCGGGAGTCGTTCAGCTATCGCAAGCGCCACGAGCACGGCACCCAGCATCCGCTGGATACCCTGAGTATCGGGTCGGGCACCTGCCGCGATTTCGCGCTGTTTATGATCGAGGCGCTGCGACGACTCGGCATCGCGTCGCGCTTCGTCAGCGGCTACATCTTCATTCCGGGCGACGAGGCCCATGGCTATGTCGGCGGCGGCAACACCCATGCCTGGGTGCGGGCCTATCTGCCGGGGGCGGGCTGGATCGAGTTCGACCCGACCAACGGCATTGTCGGCAGCCGCGATCTCATTCGCGTGGCGGTGGCCCGCGATCCGCAACAGGCCGTCCCGTTGCACGGCACTTATATGGGGCCGGCCGACGCCCACCTTGGCATGGACGTCACCATTCACGTCCTCTCGGTCGGGGAAGATCTGGAGGAAGCCGCTGCATGCTGATCAGAGTTGGATTCGAGATTTCGTACGGCGCCGTCGCCGAAACGCCGATGGTGATCATGATGCGGATTCATCCCTCGCGCGCCAGGGACATTGTCGGCGAGGAGACGATCATCACCGAGCCGAACGTGCGGATCCGCTATTATCACGACAGCTTCGGCAACATCTGCGGGCGGCTCACGGCCCCGCCGGGCGGCATCACGTTTCGCGGCGACGCGCTGGTGCGCGACACCGGCCTGCCGGATGCGGTCGTCCCCGAAGCGCAGCAGATGCCGGTCGAGCAACTGCCCGACGAAGTGCTGCTTTATCTTATGGCGAGCCGCTACTGCGAGACGGATCGCCTCACCGATTTCGCGTGGTCGCAGTTCGGCAACACGCCGCCCGGGTGGGAGCGCGTGCAGGCGATCAATACATGGGTGCACAACCATGTGCGGTTTGACTACCAGCAGGCGCGGCCGACCAAGTCCGCCTTCGATGTCTTTGAAGAACAGCAGGGCGTCTGCCGGGATTTTGCGCATCTGGCGCTGACGCTGTGCCGCTGCATGAATATCCCGGCGCGTTATGTCACCGGCTACATGGGCGACATCGGCATTCCGCCCGATCCCGCGCCGATGGATCTGTCCGGCTGGTACGAGGTCTATCTTTCCGGCAAGTGGTACACCTTCGATGCGCGGCACAACAAGCCGCGGATCGGCCGCATCCTGATGGCCACCGGCCGTGATGCGGCAGACGTTGCAATCTCGACGACCTTCGGGCAGATGGTGCTGAACAAGTTCGTCATCGTGAGTGACGAGGTTCCCGAATCCAAGGCCGGCTAAGAAGCCCGGACAACAGTTGCAATGACCGAGCGTTTGTTTGTCTACGGCACCCTGAGGCGTGGTTCGCGGCATCCATGGGCGGCGAAGCTGGCGGCCAGTGCCACATGTCTCGGCGAGGCGCGCTACAACGGCCGCCTTTATCGCATCACGCACTATCCGGGCGTCGTTCCGTCCACCCAGCCGGATGAGTGGGCGTATGGAGATGTCTTCGAACTGCGCGATCCGGAGATTCTGACGGCGCTCGACGCTTACGAGGGTTGCGGCCCGGACGATGCCGAGCCGACCCAGTATCTGCGCAAGCTTCAGAAAATGACGCTGGCCGATGGCACCGTCGTCGAGGCGTGGATGTATGTCTACAACTGGTCCCTCGAGAACCGGGAGCGGATCAAGTCCGGCCGGTTCGACGAGGTGGAGTCGTAAGGTTACGACACGGCCGTCAGTGCCGCGGTGTCCTTCACGACAATCGCAAAACGATCCGCCAGTTCGGTCAGCGCCACGCGGTGGACGACGCTGGCGGGAATCATGCCGCCGAGCGGATCGGGCAGGTCGCGCGTCGCGGCGGCGTTGGCGACAACGGTGGTGCGGTATTTCAGGTCGAGCGCGGCGCGGGCGGTCGCGCTGACGCACATATGGGTCATGAAGCCCGCGAGGATCAGTTCGGTGCGGCCGGTGCTCTTCACCAGTGCGTCGAGATCAGTGCCCGCGAACGAATTCGGCAGCGTCTTGCGCACCACGACTTCTCCCGCTGCCGGTGTGAGCAGCGGCACGATCGCGGCGGTGGGCCCGTCCTCTGCGAACAGCGGGCGGCCCGACGGCGCGTGCTGCACGATATGGAACACCGGCACGCCGCGCTCGCGCGCCAGCTTCAGCAGTTTGGCGGCTTCGACAATGGCGGCATCGACACCGTCCAGCGGCAGGTTGCCCTTGCTCGTGTATTCAAGCTGGGCGTCGATGATGACGAGGGCGGATGTATCGAGCGCGCTCGGATGCAGCGGCGCACCGGCGATCTGGAGGAGGGATTTCGGAGCGGGAGCCATATTTTCTTGCTTTCGTTGAGTAATCCGGAACCGGGGCCGGACCATAAGGGCTGTGAATAGCCGGGACAATCCGGCTTTCATTGGGGGATGGACCCAGGAAGCCTATATTGATGGTCGGTTGCAGAGGCTGCCCGATTCCATGCGATTCACGCCCCAATTTCTCGAAGAACTGCGCGCCCGGCTTCCGGTTTCGGAAGTCGTGGGCAAGCGCGTGAAGCTGAAGCGGGCGGGCAAGGAGTACAAGGGACTCTCGCCCTTCAAGCAGGAGAAGACGCCCTCGTTCACGGTGAATGACCAGAAGGGATTCTACCACTGCTTCGCCTCCGGCAAGCACGGCAACATCTTCGACTTCATCATGGAGACCGAAGGCCTCGGCTTCATCGAGGCGGTGGAGGTCGCAGCCTCGCAGGCCGGCATGCCGCTTCCGGCGGTGACGCCTGACGCCGCGCGTCACGAGCAGCGCCGCAAGACGCTGTACGATGTGATGGACCTCGCCGCGAAATTCTTCGCCGACACGCTGGCCTCGCGCAATGGTGCGAAAGCCCGCGGCTATCTCGGCGACCGCGCGATCTCGCCCGCGACGCAATTGCAGTTTCGTCTTGGGTACGCGCCGGGCGAACGCTTTGCGCTGAAGGAGCATCTCGGCAAGCTCGGCATTCCGGTCGAGGACATGGTCGAGGCGGGGCTTCTGATCGCAGGCGACGACATCCCGGTGCCGTACGATCGTTTCCGCGATCGCGTGATGTTTCCGATCACCGACGCGCGGGGCCGCGTCATCGCCTTCGGCGGCCGCGCGCTCGAAAAGGACGTGCCCGCGAAGTATCTGAACTCGCCGGAGACGCCGCTGTTTCACAAGGGCGACAATCTCTACAACCTCGCCACCGCGCGGCAGGCCGCCCATGATGGGGCGCAGCTCATCGTCGCCGAAGGCTATGTCGATGTGATCGCGCTGGTCACCACCGGCTTTCCCGGAGCGGTCGCCCCGCTCGGCACCGCGCTGACCGAGAACCAGCTCGCGCTGCTCTGGAAGATGGCGGATGAACCGATCCTGTGTTTCGACGGCGACGGCGCCGGACAGCGCGCGGCATTCCGCGCGGCGGATCTGGCGCTGCCGCATCTCAAGCCGGGAAAAAGCCTGCGTGTCGCGCTGCTGCCGGAAGGACAGGACCCTGACGATCTCGCGCGCTCCGGCGGGCGGGGCGCGATCGAGGAAGTGATCGCGCAGGCCAAGCCGCTGGCGGACATCGTGTGGTCGCGCGAGATCGAAGGCGGCAGCTTCGCCACGCCAGAGCGCCGCGCGGCGCTGGAAGCGCGCATCAACGAACTGACCAACGGCATCCGCGACGAGGTGGTGCGGCGTTATTACAAGCAGGATTTTTCCGAGCGGCTGCGCAATGCATTCGCGCCGCCAGGAAACTATCAGGGCGGGTATCAGGGCGGCGCGCGCGGCGGTTTCCGGGGCCCCAATCAGGGCGGCTTCGGCGGCGAATCAGGGCGGCGTTTTCAGCAGCGCCCGCCGTTTGCGCCCGGCGGGGCCGGACGGAGCGACGCGCGGGGCGGACTATCCACAGGCCCGCGCACCATCAACCGGTCGCCCTACCAGGTCGCGAGCCCCCAACTGGCGGGTTCCTCGATCATGCGCGGCCAGCGCAGTTCCATCTCCCGGCGGGAGGCCCTGATCCTGCAATCGCTGCTCAACCACCCCTGGCTGCTGCACGATCATCTGGAGGAAATCACCGCCCTGGAGCTGGCCCATCCCGAGGCCCACAAGCTGCGCGCCGGGATCGTGACGGCCTTTGCGAATTATGGCCCGACCAACGATCTGGAGACCGAACGGACCCGGATCCGGACCTGGCTCACGGCAAACGGATATGATGAGCAGATTCAAAGGGTTGAGCGGGCACTGACCACCAAGAGCGTCTGGGGGACGCAGGCCGGCGCTGCGGCAGAGGATGTTCTTTCGACCTGGCATCAACTTGTTGTCTTGCATCGCCAATCCCACTCCTTACTTAGAGAACTCAAGGATGCCGAGCAGGCACTGGGGCAGGACAGCAGCGAGTCCAATGAGGCTTGGCTGCGCGATGTGAAAGCCCGGCTTGCTGACGTGGACGGCCTTGACGCGCTGATTGAGGGTTTCGGCGAATCTTCCGGCCGGTTCCAGCGCAGCGTGTGACGAAAATGATGCGGCAAGGCCTCCGCCGGGGTTTTATGTCGGCGCCAAGGCCTTAAAAAGACTCGCCAAACCGGGTTTTTACCCGCAAAAACAGGGTTAATCGTAGCTTAACGGCCTTCGGCCATACCTACATCTTCGGCCCGGGTGGTGCCCTCAAAAGCGCCGCCCTTTCCGCACCTAGTGATCCGGTTCTGACGTTGAACGAACGTCGGATACGGGGCACTGGCGGTAGTCAGATTCAACGCAGGCCGTGGGCCTACGTCGTGAGCGCGTTTCAGGAGCAGTGAATGGCCATCAAGGCAAAGACAGCAGCGATCAAGGACAAAGACAAGGATCAGAAGGCCGCTGACACTCCTGAGAAAGATGGCGCGGACGCTCCGTCGCCGTTGCTCGATCTGTCCGATGCCGCCGTCAAGAAGATGATCAAGCAGGCCAAGAAGCGCGGCTTCGTGACCTTCGATCAGCTCAACGAAGTGCTCCCGTCCGACACCACCTCGCCCGAACAGATTGAAGACATCATGGCGATGCTCTCCGACATGGGCATCAACGTATCCGAGTCCGACGACGCCGCCGACGAGGACGAGGAGAAGCAGGAAGAGGCCGACGACGAGACCGATAACGAACTCGTCGAGGTCACCTCCAAGGCCGTCACCGAAACCAAGAAGTCCGAGCCCGGCGAGCGCACCGACGATCCCGTGCGCATGTACCTGCGCGAAATGGGCACCGTCGAGCTGCTGTCGCGAGAGGGCGAAATCGCCATCGCCAAGCGCATCGAGGCCGGCCGCGAGGCGATGATCGCGGGCCTCTGCGAAAGTCCGCTGACCTTCCAGGCCATCATCATCTGGCGCGACGAACTCAACGAAGGAAAGATCTTCCTTCGCGACATCATCGATCTCGAAGCGACCTACGCCGGTCCCGACGCCAAGAACAACATGAACCCGGCGATGATCGCGGGCCCCACGGGTCCTGACGGTCAGCCGACCAACGCCATCATCAATGCCGACGGCACCGTGCAGGTGATCGCCGCCGCGCAGGCTGCCGCCGCGCCGGCCGCGCCGCCGTCGCCGACGCCGTTCCGTCCCGCGCCCGCAGGCGACGCCGCCGCGAAGGACCCCAGCGAAGCCGCCGCCGAAGCGGACATGGACGAGGACGACGAGTTCGAGAACCAGATGTCGCTCGCGGCCATCGAGGCCGAGCTGAAGCCGAAGGTGGTCGAGACCTTCGACAAGATCGCCTCCGAGTACAAGAAGCTGCGCCGTCTTCAGGAGCAGGACATCCAGAACCAGCTTCAGAACGAGACGCTCTCGCCGGCGCAGGAGCGCAAGTACAAGAAGCTGAAGGACGAGATCGTCGTCGAGGTGAAGTCGCTGCGGCTCAACCAGGCGCGCATCGATTCGCTGGTCGAGCAGCTTTACGACATCAACAAGAAGCTGGTGTCGTTCGAGGGCCGCCTGTTCCGCCTCGGCGACAGCCATGGCGTCGGCCGCGAGGATTTCCTGCGCAACTATCAGGGCTCGGAGCTCGATCCGCGCTGGCTCAACCGCGTCTCGAAACTGGCCGCCAAGGGCTGGAAGAATTTCGTCGCGGTGGAGAAGGACCGCATCAAGGAACTGCGCCACGAGATCCAGCAGCTTGCGGGCCTCACCGGTCTCGAGATCGGCGAATTCCGCAAGATCGTGCACGGCGTGCAGAAGGGCGAGCGCGAAGCCCGTCAGGCCAAGAAGGAAATGGTCGAGGCGAACCTGCGTCTCGTGATTTCCATCGCCAAGAAATACACAAACCGCGGCCTGCAGTTCCTCGATCTCATTCAGGAAGGCAACATCGGCCTGATGAAGGCCGTTGATAAGTTCGAATACCGCCGCGGCTACAAGTTCTCGACCTACGCGACGTGGTGGATCCGTCAGGCCATCACCCGCTCGATCGCCGACCAGGCGCGCACCATCCGCATTCCAGTGCACATGATCGAGACGATCAACAAGATCGTGCGCACCTCGCGCCAGATGCTGAACGAGATCGGCCGCGAGCCGACCCCGGAAGAGCTCGCCGAAAAGCTCGGCATGCCGCTGGAGAAGGTGCGCAAGGTTCTCAAGATCGCCAAGGAGCCCTTGTCACTCGAAACCCCGGTGGGCGACGAGGAGGATTCACATCTCGGCGATTTCATCGAGGACAAGAACGCGGTGCTGCCGATCGACGCGGCGATCCAGAGCAATCTGCGCGAGACCACGACCCGCGTGCTGGCGTCACTGACGCCGCGCGAGGAACGCGTGCTGCGCATGCGCTTCGGCATCGGCATGAACACCGACCACACGCTGGAAGAAGTCGGCCAGCAGTTCTCGGTGACGCGCGAACGCATCCGTCAGATCGAGGCGAAGGCGCTGCGCAAGCTGAAGCATCCGAGCCGGTCACGGAAGCTGCGCTCGTTCCTTGATAACTGAGCGCCTCTCACGATGTCGTCCCCGCGAAGGCGGGGACTAGAATGCAAAACGGCGGGCCGAAAGGTCCGCCGTTTTCATTTAATTGCAAAACCTATCCTTCAATCAGAAAGCGATACAAGACCCGCAAATGCAATAAGTTCATAAAGCGCGGTCATTACCGCAGCGAGAACTTCATGCTGACCTTCGAGAGGTGTAGATACATCGACGAAAGGAACATCGATCTTAAACATATCGCTTTTTTGTTTACTGTGAGCGAACTCCGGTCTGATATTAACGGGGATAGGAATATGCTGCGCCTTTCCAACGTATGGTCCCCAGAATGTCAAATCGACACAACTTTTTCCAATTTTCCAAGTGAACTGCATATTCGTGGGCCTCTTTGGGAAAGTTATAATGAGGCCCCAATTATCGTCAGTCGGCTTGTGACTAAAGTCCCCCGGTTGGGTGCGTAAAAACGAAGCGAACTCTTGCGAAAATTGCAAAGTCTCCTGTCTTCCAATCTTCACAACTCGATCAACGCGAGACAGACACTCACTCAACGCTTCTTTACGCCAACAGGCATGTGGAGTGCTTGAGGTGGCAAACCAGTCTCGCAAGTCTTCAATGGTTAGCTTCTTATCCCATTTGTCATCCTGCGGAACAGTTGCGATATAGACCGAGGGTGCAACGAGAACTGTCTTATAATTCCCAGCACGGCCATCATCGAGAATCGCGCGAGCACGCTCATGATAGCGGTCCGCCTGGCGCTCCATGAATTCGGCGGCAATTTTATCTTCAATGAGAACAGCAAGCGTCTCTTCGTTCTTTTTTAGAAAAACGAGAACATCTGTTTCGCCCCATTTCGCGTTTGCTTTTGCTGATACCGAATGTTCAGCAGACGCAAATGAATAGCCGTGGAGTCCTAGTTTTTTTGAGAACCAATCACAAAATTCGCTATTGCTGTAAAACTCTTCAAGCAAAAAGAGGTCCAGATCCCTCTCTTGCATCTTAAAATGAGCCATTAAATTGCTTCCGATTACAAGTGTTTGGACGAAAAAAAGCTATTCCCCTAGCTTTAATACGCACCTATTCGTATCGATATAACTTATTTTCACCGCCGCCTCGCATAATCACTTCATCGGCATCCGCCGGCTCAGGGAGAGCGACGGCGTCTCAAGCTCATAAACCTCGCCCAAACCCCCGTCCTCCCCCGCAACCATCTCCGCCTCTCCACGTTGTCTCCGATCCACACATTCAAAAGGAGACCAACATGGCCGGAGAGCTCAACGGCAAGAAAATCCTCATTCTCGCCACCAACGGTTTCGAGCAATCGGAACTCGAAGTTCCGCGCGACAGGCTGAAAGCCGCGGGCGCGCAGGTCGATATCGTCTCGCCGGAAAGCGGCGAGATCAAAGGCTGGGACAAGAAGGACTGGGGCCGCCCGGTCAAGGTGGACAAGCCGCTCTCGGGCGCGAAGGCCGACGATTACGACGCCATCGTGCTGCCGGGCGGGCAGATCAATCCTGATCTGTTGCGCGTCAACAAGGACGCGCTGGCGCTGATCAAGGCGTTTTACGATTCCGGCAAGACGGTCGCCGCCGTGTGCCATGCGCCGTGGCTGCTGATCGAGACCGGCATCGCCAAGGGCCGCAGGATGACGTCCTATAATTCAATCAAGACCGACGTGATCAATGCCGGCGCCAAATGGGAAGACAGCGAGGTCGTGACCGATCAGGGCGTCATCACCTCGCGCAATCCGGGCGATCTCGAAGCCTTCTCGAAAAAGATCATCGAGGAAATTCGCGAAGGCAAGCACGAGCGGAAAGCGGCCTGACGGCCGCGGCGCGTGCCGGGCATGCGCTTCGAAACAAAACGGCGGACCGAAAGGTCCGCCGTTTTGGTTTACAAGTAATCCCGATCTTCCCCAATCAATGTGTCACGTATGATGTTGGGTACGGGAAAACCATAGCCCGCGCCGGGCCTGAGCCACATCAGACGTCCGGCCTTGTGATACTCGCTCGTGTACAACTCGGTGCCGATCATGCGCAGCGCCAGTTCCAGAGACTGGATGGCGTCGATGCCGAACACCTTGCGCTCCAATGTTCGCTCCGGCCAGCCAATCGAAAAAACGCATGACCAATCGCTATCTTCCTGCACCGGCATGAAAACGCGCACCGGAATGGCGATTGCGGCTTCGTCCGAGAGCCGTAGTGTTCGAGTCATCGTCAGCACGGAAAACCTTCAAAAGCTGAGGGAGGAGCGGGACGATCGGTTCGGCACTCAGCATAGCGCTCCATCGCGTGAGAATGTCAGACTGCGCATACAGACGCGCGAATTTTGCTTGGCAGCCAATCGCCACGACCATTGCCTCCCACCCCAAACCCCGCTAAAACTCACTTTAGAATAGTTCTAAAGTGAGTTTACCCCATGTTTCAGGGCTTTGCCGCGCGGCGGCAGTTCAGCGATCTCTCCGAAGCCGAGGTGCTGGCGCTTGCCATCTCATCGGAAGAGGACGATGCGCGCATCTACGCGACTTATGCCGAACAGTTGCGCGCGCAGTATCCGGCGACGGCGGCGATGTTCGACGAGATGGCGGCGGAGGAAGACGGCCATCGCCAGTTGCTGATCGACCGTTTCAAGAAGCGTTTCGGCAAGGTGATCCCGCTGATCCGGCGCGAGCATGTGGCGGGTTACTATTCGCGCCGGCCGACCTGGCTGGTGGAAAATCTTGGCCTCGAGCGCATCCGCGCCGAGGCCGAGCGGATGGAGGACGATGCCGCCAATTTCTACGTCCGCGCGGCGCAGGCCTCGACCGATCCCGACACGCGCAAGCTGCTCGGCGATCTCGCCGCCGCGGAGCGTCAGCACGAACATCGCGCAGAAGAGCTTCAGGTCACCACGCTGACGGGGGGCGCGCGCGGCGAGGAAGACGCCAAGGCGCGGCGTCAGTTCGTGCTGACATGGGTGCAGCCGGGGCTGGCGGGCCTGATGGACGGTTCGGTGTCGACGCTGGCGCCGATCTTCGCCACGGCGTTCGCGACGCAATCGACCTCGACCACGTTCACCGTCGGCCTCGCGGCGTCGGTGGGCGCCGGCATCTCGATGGGATTCACCGAAGCCGCGCATGATGACGGCGTCATCTCCGGGCGCGGATCGCCGCTGAAACGGGGCCTCGCATCGGGGCTGATGACCACGGTGGGCGGTCTCGGCCACGCCCTGCCTTATCTGATCCCGCAGTTCTGGACCGCGACGGCGATCGCGGGCATCGTCGTGTTCTGCGAATTGTGGGCGATCGCGTGGATTCAGAACCGCTACATGGAAACGCCGTTCCTGCGCGCGGCGTTTCAGGTGGTGCTCGGCGGCGCGCTGGTGCTCGCGGCCGGCATTTTCATCGGCAACGCTTAAGCGCTGACCTGGAGCACAACGCGCCGTCACCCTGAGGTGCCAAAGCGAAGCGGAGGCCTCGAAGGGCGACGGCATGTCACGATCCGTCATCCTTCGAGGCTCGCGCAGCCAAGTTTACGCAGGCTGCATAAATTTGCCTGCGGTGCTCGCACCTCTGGATGACGGGTAGCCGCATGCTGAGCGCATGCGTTTGTTACGTCACGCCGTCCACGAAACGCTTGAACGCCTCCGCATAATCCGGATGCCAGCGCGACAGCGGCGGCCGGTTCTCGGTGATGTCCCCGGCGGCCCAGAGAATCCGTTTCTCGTCGAGTGCGCGCGGCACGTCGTTGTCGGGGCAGAGTATGTAGAAATCGCCGCGCGCGAGACTCTCGATCATGAAGTCCACCGTCTGCTCCGCGGTCCACGCGCCCGCGGGCTTCTCGGTGCGCCCGCGCGCGGTCAGCCCGGTGAAGACGAAGCCGGGGATCAGCAGATGCGCGCTGATCCGGCAATCGGGCGTGTTGCGCAGTTCGTGCTGCAACGCCTCGGTGAACGCCTTCACGCCGGCCTTGGCGACATTGTAGGCCGGATCGCCCGGCGGCGTGGTGATGCCCTGTTTCGATCCGGTGTTGATGATCAGCCCCGGCCGCCTGCGCGCGATCATGTTGGGCGCGAACACCTGCGTGCCGTTGACGATGCCCCACAGGTTCACGCCGAGCACGCGCTGCCACGCATCGAGCGGTCCGAACATCGCGCTGCCCGGCTGGATGCCGGCATTGTTCATCAGCACGTCGGTGCCGCCGAACCGCCCGAGCACGGCGGCTTCCAGCTTCTCGATGTCCGCGCGATGGCTGACGTCGACCGCAAGCGACATGATGCTGTCACTGCCGCCGGGCGCGACATAGGTCAGCAGCTCGGCTGCGCGCGCCAGCTTCTCGTCGTCGTGATCGGCGATGCAGACCTTCAGGCCGAGTTTTGCGAAATGACTGGCGGCGGCAAGGCCGATGCCGGAGGCGCCGCCGGTGATCACGGCGACGGAATTCGGAGCGAGGGCGGCATGGGACACGTGGCTTCTCCGGGATTTTTCGGGCACGGGCGAGATGAAACAGCGCGGCTATTAATTTAGATTCGTTTGTGAGCGCGATTGTGTCGCGCGCCGCATATCGGCGCAGCAAATCTGTGTGAAGCGTAGCAGAGCGCGCGCATCTTGGATAATGTCGGGTCGTTGTCATCAATGCGGTAGCCCGATGCCTGTCCTGCGCCTGCTTCTGATCTCGCTTCTCGCCCTCATGCCTGTTGCTGCCCGCGCGGCCAGCCAGCCGATCGACACCGCGCCGCGCATCGCGCTGTTCTCGGCCTTCGAGCCGGAATGGCAGGCGCTGCTTGCCGTCGTGGAGCAGCCGGTCTCGCACAAGGAAAAGGGCGTCGATTTCGTCACCGGCCGCGTCGAGGGGCACGATGTCGTGCTGGTGCTGTCGGGCGTCTCGATGGTGAATGCCGCGATGACGGCGCAGATGGCGATCGACCGGTTCAATCTGCGCGCCATCCTGTTTTCCGGCATCGCCGGCGGGGTCGATCCGTCGCTCAACATCGGCGACGTCGTGGTTTCGCAGCAGTGGGGCCAGTATCTCGAAACCATTCTGGCGCGCGAGACGCCGCAGGGCTTTCAACTGCCGTCGTGGTCGAAGCAGGAATTTCCCAATTACGGGATGATCTTCGCGCGCGGCGTCAAGGTACCGCGCGACGGCGTGGACAAACCCGAGCGGCAGTTCTGGATTCCGGTGGACGCCAAGCTGTTCGAGATCGCGCGCACGGCCACCTCTCACGTCGAACTCAAGCGCTGCATCGAGGCCGCCTGTCTCGTTCATCCGCCGAAAGTGGTGGTCGGCGGCAATGGCGTCTCGGGCACCGCCTTTGTCGACAATGCCGCGTTTCGCACCTGGGCGTTCGACACCTTCAAGGCGCAGGTGCTGGACATGGAAAGCGCCGCCGTCGCCCATGTGGCGGCGACCAATGCCGTGCCGTTTCTGGCGTTCCGCTCGTTGTCGGACCTTGCCGGCGGCGGCGCAGGCGAGAACGAGATGCAGACCTTCGAGAAGCTGGCGTCGGAGAATTCCGTCGCTGTGCTGCGGGCGTTTTTGAAGGCGGTGCCGAAGTAGGCGGGCGTCCGCGTCCCGCGTGTTGTTCAAAAGCAATGAAAGTTAAGGCATGGAGGGCCGGGACAAGCCCGGCCTTGATGTGTAGACTCGCGCTCATATTGAAACGGAGTTCATGATGCTCAGACTTCGCCTCGCCGTGATTGCCGCCGCACTCTCCCTCGCAGCCCCCGCAAATGCCGCCCGCTGTGGCGGCGATTTTCAGACCTTCGTCTCCGCGATGTCGCAGGAGGCCGCGGCGGCGGGGATTTCGCAGAGCGTCATCTCCCAGGCGTTCGCGGGCGTGACGCAGGACCCGGCGGTGCTGTCGTTCGATCGCCGCCAGCGCGGCACCTTCAACAAGACCTTCGAGCAATATGTCTCGACCCGTGTGGGACCGGGGCGCATCAACACCGGCAAGGCGATGCTGCAGCGTCATGCCGCGCTGCTGTCGCGCATCGAGCAGCGGTTCGGCGTGCCGCCGGAAATCGTGGTCGCGATCTGGGGGCTGGAATCCGATTTCGGCAAGGGCGACATCGGCAAGATGCCGGTGATCCGCACATTGACCACCTTGGCGCATGACTGCCGCCGCACCGAGCTGTTTCAGGGCGAACTTCTGGCGGCGCTGAAGATCGTCCAGCGCGGCGATCTGCCGCTGCGCGATCTGATCGGCGCCTATGCCGGCGAACTCGGCCAGACTCAGTTCCTGCCGTCGTCCTACATCAAGTACGGCGTCGACTTCGACGGCAATGGCCATGTCGATCTGCGTCACAGCGTTCCGGACGTGCTGGCTTCAACGGCGAACCTGCTCAAGACCGCGGGCTTCCGCGGCGGCGCCGATTATCACGAAGGCTCCGCGAATTTCGAGGCGATGCGCGAGTGGAACAGGGCGACGATCTATCGCAAGACCATCGCCTATTTCGCCGACCGCCTCGCTGGGCGGTGACCGCTGCTGTCTAGAACCCGCAGGATGTGCTGACCTTCAGCGTGAACTGGTCGATATCGAACGTATGCTCGAGATCCTGCCCGAACAGGCCGAGCCATTTGTCCTGCGCGCGGTAGGCAAGCTGCTCCCGCGCCGCCGGGCATTCGTACTTGATGCCGCCGATGTTCTGAAGGTGATGCACCATCTCGTGCACCAGCACCGACAGGTCGGCCGCCGTGCCGCCGGTCCATGACAGGGGAAGATAGATGGTGCGGCTGCTGTCGTCGTAGATGGCGACGGTGTCGCGCGGGTCTGACACAGGCGGCATGGCATTGATGTCACGGCGCCGCTCCACGCTGAAAGCCTGGTAGCGGATGGCCATGATTTTCGCCTGGGAGACGAGTTCGACTTTCGGCGGCTCGCTCAATGCAGGCAGGCTGAAGTTGGCTGAAAGCCAAAGCGCGATTGCGGTCAACAGGGCTGTCATATCCGGCGCTCCTGTCAGGTGTGGCGACGGGTGGAGACTACGTCCTGTTTCGGTTCTTGAATGTGACGCGGTTCACGCGCGCACGTCATCCTTACGAGGGACTTGCAGTCCCGGATGCAAGAGCAGGAAAGGGAAAAGGCAGCACGCATGCTGCCCTTTCTTGACGCGCGGCGTTCCTGCGCGGTGTTCAAATCGTCTTGGCGTAAGCGACAAGCTGATCGAGCGCGGTGTTCCAGCCGCTGTGGAAGCCCATGTCCTCGTGGGTCTTGCGGCCGGCTTCATCCTTGTGCATGGCGATGGCGGTGTATTTCGTGCCGCCCTTCACCGGCTCCATGGTCACGAAGGCGGTGAAGAATCCGCCGTCGCGCGGGCGATAGCCGGGCAACAGGGCATCGGTGAACACCAGCTTGCGGTTCTGGACGACCTCGAGATAGCAGCCGGCGTTGTCCATGTCCTTGCCTTCGGGCGAACGCATCACGGTGCGGAAGATGCCGCCCGGCCGCAGGTCGATTTCGCAGTCCACGGTTTGCCAGGGCTTGGGGGTGAACCATGGCATCAAATGCTTCGGCTCGGTCCAGACCTTCCAGACCAGTTCGGGCGGCACGTCGATCACCCGTTCGAGGACGAGATCGAGTTTCGGGTCGATTTTGTACGCAGTCACTTTCGGTTCTCCGTGGCGTTGAGGTGTCTCAGGTAGTCGTCGAGCTGGTCGAGCCGTCTGGTCCAGAGCGTGCGCTGCGCGCCGAGCCAGTCCTGCGCCTCTTCGAGCGGCCTTGGTTTGAGCTGGCAGGTCCGTACCCGTCCGACCTTTTTCGACCGGACCAGGCCGCATTCCTCCAGCACCTTGAGATGCTGGAGGAATGTCGGCAGCGCCATGCTGAACGGCTGCGCGAGATCGCTGACAGTGGCGGGGCCGGATGTCAGCTTTGCCAGCACCGCACGCCGGGTCGGATCGGCGAGCGCGTGAAACGTATCGTTGAGGCGGTTCTGTTGGTTAGTCATGTGGCTAACTATAGCGATGTCGAAAGTTAGGTCAATGCCTAAGTGTTGCGGCGCATGACCGCGGCCGGCATGGCGGCCTCGTTTGCGGAAACGGTTTGAATGACGGAAAAGGCGGCGCGAGGGCCGCCTTTTATTGGCAGGTTAGTTCGATGGCGGCGGTGCCACCACCAGTGCCACGATCCGCCGCACCAGCGGCAGCACCACGAGCAGGGTCGGGAACGCGACCACCCACGAGATCGCCCAGGCGGCGGGCCATGTGTCGAGGAAGGCGGGCGTCGGACCGAGGCTTTTCAGCGTCGAAATCGCCGAGACCACGAAGGTCATCAGCACCGACAGCACCAGCGGCATGACAATCGATGCATAGCGCGCGGGCAATTTGCCGCGCGTTGGCGGTTGGGAAAGCGTTGTCATCAGATCACTCTTTGGAAACAGCCGGCCGATCGCGAAAGTCGGGCGATGACGGTGATGCAGGCGTCCTGCGGGTCATGGCATTCCTCCGGACCGGTCGGCCTCAGTTGAATGCGTTGCCTGACGTGAGACGCTTACGGCGCGATGAGCGCGGGGCTGTCTTATCGGGATCGGGTGGGGGATTCAAGCGCCGCCGGAGAAGCGGGGGATCTCTGGAAAGAGAGAGATCTGGAAGAGAGGGAGAGGTGCCGGGCGCTGATGGCGCGGCTTCAGTGGGACGGATGATTTGCGAGCCGCCCGGACATCAGAAGCTCGGGCGAAGCGACTCCGCCCGAGCCACTTCAAATAAATAAAACTACTTCTTCTTGGCCTTCTTGGCCTTCTTAACTGTCTTCTTCGCTGCCTTCTTCGCCTTCTTGGCTTTCTTCGCCATGGCATCCTCATGGGTTCGAGTTGACGTCAACGTCACGAGGCATGCTCGGCGATAGGCCAGTGCGCAGCCTCGATTCCAATCCGAACCGATTCGCTGAAATTTGTCGCCTGTTTTTCAGCATTGTGCCGACTTGGTGACATCGCGCCCGCTTTTTTCCTGTGGATGACGGCCGCATGCGCAGGGTTAACAGCAAGCAAAAGTCTTTCGTTTTGCTTTCGCAAACGGCTGCGCGCGTGCGGGATTGGCTTTCATTTTGGGCGCGCGGCCGCATTGTTCATCAATTCACAACCACGGCGCGGTTTATCCGGCACAGGTCAGACTCCGTTAAGGCCGCCCCTGCAAGGATGCATCCGGCTTCGGGGGAGGCGGATCCTGCATTTGCGGGATTGAGGAGCGGGTTCATGCATCGGGCAGTGATCGATCAGAGGGACAGGGCACAAGACGCGGGTCACCGCGCACCCTGGACCCGTTCATGCTGAGTGTCCCGACCCTCTGGATCGTTTTCGTCGTCAACTTCGTCGCGATCGGGACGGTGTGGGTCTACGTCGTCCGCAGCTATCCCAATCACGATGCCGCGCGGTTCTGGACCGCGGGCGCGCTGGTCGCCGCACTCGGCGCCGCGGTGGCGATGACGCGCGGTTTTATCGATCCGGAATCCAGGCTGCTTCTGCTGATTCCGCTGCTGATCGGCGGCTCCATTCTGGTTCTGGCGGTCTGCCTCGCCTCGATGGGCATCCGGCGCTTCTACGGCGTGCCGGTGTCGTGGCGCTTCACGTTTGCGATCGTCGCGTTCAATTTCTTCGGCCTGGCGTACTTCGTCTGGCAGGACAACATGGTGATGCGCATCCTGATCTACTCGGCAAGCCAGGCCGTGCCGATCATGATGACGCTGCCGCTGCTGTTTTCCCGCAAGAACGGCACCGCTTATCCCGGTGCGCGGATGTCGGGCTATATCGCGATCCTGATGTTCGGGGTGTATGTCGTGCGCTCCATCGCGGCGCTGCTGCATGTCGGCGGCCCGGTGTCGCTGATCGATTTCAACCAGTTTCAGGCGATGCTCATCCTCGGGCTGGTGTTCCTGTCGATGATGTGGAATTTCGGCTTCCTGCTGATGACCATCGACCGGCTGCGCGCCGAGGTCGCGGATCTCGCGCTGTTCGACGATCTCACCGGCGCGGCGAACCGCCGCCAGTTGCTGGCGCGGCTCGACGAGGAATGCGTGCGCTCCGGCCGCAGCGGCGAGGTGTTCGCGCTGCTGATGATCGATCTCGACGGCTTCAAGGATATCAACGACGGCCATGGCCATGCCGCCGGCGACGAATGCCTGCGGCTGTTCACCCGCGCGGCATGCAGCCGGCTGCGCACCGGCGATCTGCTGGCCCGGATGGGCGGCGACGAATTCTGCGTGGTGCTGCCTGCAACCACGCTGCGCGAGGGGGCGATGGTCGCCCGCCATGTGCTGGAAGCCTGCCAGGGCGAGACGGTGCAGTGGAACGGCGCGCCGCTGGCGCTGTCGGCGTCGATCGGCGTCGCGCAGTGGCGGCCCGAGATCGGATTGCAGGCCGAGCGTCTCTTGGCCGCGGCCGACCGGGCGCTCTACACTGCCAAGAAGGACGGCAAGAACGGCTACGCGGTGTTCGACGCGACGCCGCTCGAGGCCGAGCCTGCGCTGCGCAAGTCGGCCTGATCCGCTCCCGGCCTCTCAAGCATCGTTGATGCTCCCGCGGCATCTTTTCCGGTGCACCTCATCAACAACCTGCTAGGCTGATCGCGTCGCCCGCGACGTGGATCGCCACTTTGCGGCGGACGGCAACAGGAGGATGCGATGGCCAAAGGCAAGGACAAGGGCAACAAGGAAAAGAAAAAGCCGAAGGCGGACAAGAACACGCCGAAGGGCGGCGGCTCGAGCTATCAGCAGAGCAAGGGCGGCAAGAAGTAGCGCATGCCTGCGCATGCTTGCGCATGACTGTTGAGACAAGCGGGCAGCATTGATCGCGCCGGGCCGGAGGGTCCGGCGCTCGTTTACCGGCGCCGTCAATCGAACCAGTCGGCGCGGTCGCCGGAAAACTTCCCGGGTCCGTTGGTCACCGCCTTGAACATCTCGCAGAGCTCGTACTCCAGAAACTCGTTGGCCAGGATCAGCGCGCGGATCGTCGAGCGCATATCGCCGCCGCAGGCTGCGATGGCTTGATCGGCGGCAGCATCCAGCCGCTCGGATTCCGGCGGCGGGCCGGAGGCGAGGCGATCCAACATAGCGATGTTCCGTATTGATGAGTGGCGCGCATGTTCTCTTTTTGTTCTCGCGCAGTCAAGAGAACAATTCGCGGGTCCAATGCTTGCGTCCAACACACTTAATGCGTCGTGCGCATAACGGCGGGCGGCGTATGAGCCAAACCCGCACAACAAAAAGCCCGGAGCATGCTCCGGGCTTTTCGTCTCAACGCAACGCGCCGTTACCAGGGATTGTAGGGATTCATATCCACCGGATTCGGATTGTTGCTGTTGTTTCGCTGATAGGCGCGCTGGCGATAGTAAGCCGGGCCGTAGACCGGCTCGACATAAACCGGACCGCCGTAAGCATACGAGTCGTAATAGGCCGGTCCGCCGCCGTAGTAGCCATAACCACCGCCGTAGTAACCGGAATTGGCGGCTGCGGCGCCGGCAACAAGCGCGCCGGCGGCAAGGCCGAATCCGATCGCGGCAGCGTTACGTCCGCCGCGGGCTTCGGCAGCGGGAGCCGACATCACGGCAACGGTCGCGACCGCCGCCAGTGCAACTGCAATCTTTTTCATGATCTCAATCCTTATCTGACCGCGTGACCAACCGGCCAGCCTTGAGATAGTTCCCGGGCCGTGCGGCGGAAGGCACGTTGCCGCAAATAAAATGAACGGGAACGGAACGGACTCGCGCCCGCGCGTTTATCCCAGCAAGTGCAGGCACCTCGAAAGGGATGCAGGCACGAAGAGCCCCGTCAAAGGCGTTGGCCGATGGCGGGGCTTTTTCGTTCGGCGCCAAGGCGGACAACTCACAGCAGCGAGACAGTCTGATGCGATTTCATTTCAATCTGGCGGATGGCAAGAGCGTTGCCGACAAGGGCAACCAGGATCTGGACGACGCGGTGCAGGCCAGCGAGGTCGCCGAAGAGATGGCGGGCAAGCTGCTGCGCGAGCGGCCGTCGCTGGCGCAAAAAGGTTATGCCATCGTCGTGAACGACGAGGAGGGCGCGGAGGTCTATCGCGCCAAACTGTCCGGGCGCGCCTGACAGCGAAAAGCCCGGAGGTTCGCTCCGGGCTTTTGCGTCAGTAATAACGATAGTAGCGGGACCGGTAGTAGCGCGGCCCGCCGTAATAGTAGCGCGGTCCATAATACGCATATGGCCCCGGCCCGTAGACATAACGCGGACCGTAATAGTCATAGTATCCCGGTCCGTAGCCATACGGTCCGTAGGCGCCATAGGCCCCGGCCGCAAGTACGCCGGCAGCGAGGCCGAGGCCAATGCCCGGACCCCAGCCCCAGCCGCCGCGATGATAGTAGCGAGCCTCGGCGGGCGCAGCCGCCAGCGTAACGCCGAGCGTGGCGACCGCAGCCGCGATCAATACTGCTTTCCTCATGATACCGACTCCTTGTCTTCGACAGGAACGATAACGCGACCATAGCCGGATGGTTGCTCAAATCGTGTCACGAGTGCGGGAACAATTTCGCTGCCTCGGTTTTGTCTTTTTTTCCGACGGGGCCTGAAACATGAAATTGATCGAGAAGATCGCGGAAGACCGTCCGCTTCGCTATGCCTTCGCCGGGCTGGCGATCCTGTTCATGTTCGCGATGGTGCTGAACTGAACAGACGCACTTCGGATGCAGGAACCCTGCGCGCGGCTTCCGCGTTGATTGTCCTGTGACGTGACGGCCGTTGTGGACCCGGTTCTCAGGACGGCGCGTCGAAGGAGCAACCCATGTCCTATGCGCTGTTTGTGGATGACGTTCAGGTCAGCCGCGCACTGCCGACGCAGAACGATGTCTGGCACTATGCCGACGATGCCGGACTCGTGGTCGATGCGATGATTGAGGACGAGACCGGAAAGCCCGAGCGCGTGCTCGAGCAGGGCTACAGCATCCGCCAGGCTGACCCGGATCACGCCGACCCGGATCAGGCCGAGCCGGAAGAAGCCAAGCCGCTGCCGGGGCTGGAAAAGCCGAAACGCGTGGCGTGACGCGCCAGTTATCCGCACGAATTCCGCATATCGCCATCTGACGCGAGGATCGCCGCGTGGCGGAAAGTCCCGCGCGTGGTGTAGTCTGCTCCGGTTTGAAAGTCCGGGGGCGGATGACGCATGACGTTTCTGATCGTCGCTCTGTGGAGCATCATCGGCATGGTCGCCGGATCGGTGATCCTCGCCGAACTCGGCCCGCTGTTCGGCGTCCGCCATATGGAAGGCTCGTCGGCCATCTTCGGCGCCATTGTCGGCGCGCCGCTCGGGCTGATCGGCGGCGGGGTCTTCGGCTATCGGATGTCGAAGCGCTACGGCGAGGACATCGCGAAGCGCAAACGCTTCTTTCTCATCACGCTCGGCGGCATCGCGGCGCTGATCGCGGGCGGCGTCATCTTCGAGACGATCCGCACCAGCGACTATATCGACACCAGCAATCAGAGCGCGATGTCGCTCAGCGTGCAAATCCGCCTGCCGCCGGGCGTCGCCGCACCCGGCAAGGACAAGACGATCGTGATGGAGCTGCGCAGCGACAAGGAAACGCGCAGGTCGTCGCCCTACGATGTGCCGGACTGGACGCTCACGAACGGCCGCATGCAGGCCACGTCCAGCGTCGAGATCTATCGCGCGACGGACAACCGCACGCTGGCGGTGACCATCGGCGACGGCCCGACCTATGTGTTCAAGCTGAAAGCGCCCGCGCGCCCGAAGGTCTATTCCTACGAAGGCGACTGGCAGAAGCCGGATGCTGTCGAAGGCGCAGCGAGCGGGGTCGGAGATGGGATGGAGATCAAGGTGGCGATGTGAGGGATGTGGAGGATGTCTTGCACATGTTGCTAGCACTATCTTCGGATACGAATCGAAATCTTGATCCTCTGAGCCCGCTCGTCACGAATCACAGCAACTCTATCTATCGTTATGTTGCGGTCAGTTGAAGGTCTCTCGCGATCCATCAGGCTTTGAAACGATTCAATGATGTAATTCTCAATTTTTGGGAGCGCTGCAACGATGTGTTGATGGCTTTTGGTTTGTTTCCAGCCTTCGTTAATGCTTGCGCCGACTGTAGCAGTCAGTATGGCTGTGATCGCGGCAGTCATTATCTTTCCCTTTATATCAATCGAGCCGAGCTCAATAGAATCTATCCAGAATAGTCCATTAGGCTCAGTGTAAATTCTCCAGAAAGCCGCATCTTGTATCGTGGGTGGGAGTTCTAAATCTGAAGCTATGCGCCCTATCGCATAGACGGCGGCGTCGCGAGACAATCGCTCGATATGCGATAGAGCAGCGATTACTTCGGTCGAGGAAAAGGGGCCGCCATCATTCTGTAGGATTACATTTACGTCGATTGTCATGATTTTCTTTTCCAATCGGAATGAATAAACGTAGGCGTCAAATTAGAATGCTATTTCTTTGTACCTCTGATCCAAGTAAACGGAGACGCCCCGTCGATTGCCGGTTTTGATAGCCGTAAGTAATTTTAGAATGTCGGTGTCATCGAGAACAATAACGACGCCTCGTCCATCCAGTGCGGCATCTTTGCTTCTCGACAAGATCGTGGCTTTATTTGAGTTCTTTCTACAGCAAATGATTCCAAATCGTCCTCGGCTATGGCCAAATCGTCCGGTGAGTTGGTCAAATTCTGGGTTCTTAATGTCCTCAGAATAATTCTTGCATTCCACAATCACGAATCTAGCTCTGGTTTGCTCGGCAGTTTTAATCGCGGAGAAAAAGCCATCGGTAGACCAATTAGTATATACGATATCTATTCGTTTGCGTCCGTCGTGGAGCGGTTGCTCTACCTTTGGAGAGATTAAGTGCGGACTGAACAGGAATGTCAGAACGCCAGTCATGAACTTGTGATACTTATCTGCGTCGTTCTTCCCAGATGGGATTTTTGCAAGCTCTCTCGCGAGGTAGTCACAAAAATCCTCAGGTCTATATTCCTCGTCAAAGTCTGTATTCGAAAGAGACCCCTTGGTGCCCTTTGCGTTTTTGTACAGGTCTAAGACGTGCTTGTTGTCGTAGATGAAGTCGGCAATGCTATCTTTGGAATAAGGATGAACTTTCTTCAAAGACTTTTTGGGGACTACACGCGTTCCGTTTTTAAGAATTTTCACAAGTCCTGTGCCGGCTGCTAAGTGTTCGGCTTGTAAGAAAGTTAGCATGTGATGATTGTAAAATTCAGGTCCTTCAAGTGAGAGCGCTCGTCGAACGATAACTTTTGGTACAAAAATTATTGGCTTTCCTTTGATAAGTGGCAGGTTGTGATATCCAGAGTCCCAACGTCTATGGTCTGGATTCCAGCAGGGTGCTACGGCAACGTCATTCGTCAAAGGAATTTCCAAAAGATTGCATTGTTCTTGTGTGTATCGAATGAGGGGTCCGCGAATTAAATTGGTTGTTAAGTCGGAGATCTTGTCGCGATGCATATTTTTTATGAAGAGGCCAGTCTCTGCTAAGTCGGTGAGAAGGCCCGTTTTGTATGCTCGGCTCGAAGTCAATTTCGAGAGCATTTTGTCGGCCTGTTCTCTTCCGACGCCTCTTCCCCTGGGTTTTCCCTTTGAAACTCCTAAGAACGTTTCACGTGGTTCATGGAGGTTTTCCGTTAGATACTGTGCTCTTGTCGCATCCCCTTTCCGCAGCGATTTCAGGACATCTTCAAAGAATGTCGTAATATGAAACTTGAGTTCGTCGGACAATTCATCATCGCGAATCTCGATTGCGTAGGGGTCGACGTATAGGCGAGTGTCTTTGTTGGTGTTGATATTGACGAAGTCGAGTTCTGCTTGCGTCTTATCTAATTTGAAATGGTCCGAAATTCTGGGCATGGATGACCTTGTTCAAAGCAGTAAATTTTTAAGTGCGCAGTAGCCTACAGATTCAGGTCGAGGCGGCAAATCTGTCTTGACAAATTTCCTATATGGATTATATTCCTATCCATCCCGCCTCACTTGAGGGGCGTTGCCAGGGACGCTTGATAGCGCGGGGCGGGATGTGGCGCCTGCGCGCGCGAGAAGGGACGTCCTTCTCCGCTCCCGGGAGGCCTCGGGTCACCGTCCGGGCTCACTATGGGGCTCTGCCGTTCGCCGGCTGGACGCGGTGAGGACGAAGGCGGCGAAAGCCGGCCGGATCAGGGGTCGAGTTTCTCCCCCATCCTCACCCGGAAGTGCGGTCCCGAGGACAGAAATCGCCGCGGCGGAGCGTCGAAAGGCGTTTCGCGGTCAGCCTCTCGTGGCGACACGATGCCGGCCGCGTACTTGAATTGAAGGCGCGTCTTTCGGCGCTCCTCCTCCCTCTCTTTCCAGGAGAGGTGCACGGTCTGACGACATCGCTGATCGGACATCCGCGTTTTTGCGCGGGAAAACGCTCCCGCGTGCCCGCAAGGACATCTGCTCACAGGAAAGGGATCCACATGCAAAAGACGAGACCACAGACGGCGAAAGAGACGAAGGAGGGCGGCGATGCGCAGGAGGCGTTTCCCGAATTCTCCGACGAGACGCGCGCCTATCTTCTGTCCGACGCAGGCATCGAAAACATGATGCGCAAGCTGTCGGATGCTTGCGAGAACTGGCTCGACTGTCCCGTGAAGCGTTGCCGCCGCGCGCGGCGCTGCCAGGGACCCGACATGGTGTGCCAGCTCAAGGAGCCAAGCCGCACCGCGCCGCGGGAGGAGCTTGCGCGCGTCAACGCCCGGATGCGGGAGATCGTTTTGCAGCGGCTGGAGCGGATCGGTGTCTGGTGAAGGCGGCGGCACGATGCGCGCGGCCCGCACCACGCGCACAAAACGCTCACGGCGCAGTGATGAAGGCCGGGCCGGGAACTGTGAGCTACCTCACACACGCTCACTTGCGGCCATGGGTAAATGCGAGGTGCGGGCTGAGCGAGACAGGGGCCGATTTCAGGACCGGACATTTTCAGGAGGAGCAACACCATGTCGACGGCCATCGAACGGGAGCAGGGCTCACACTCGACATTTGCCAATTTCGTCGGAAGGACACTGGCGCTGTGTTACGGCGGCCTGTCCTACATGATTTTCTTCGGCACGTTTCTCTATGCCATCGGTTTCGTCTCGGGCCTCATGGTGCCGAAGACGATCGACACCGGCGCCGAGACTTCTGCGCTGACTGCCGTCTGCATCAATCTCGCATTACTCACGCTGTTCGCCGTTCAGCACAGCGGCATGGCGCGGCAGGGCTTCAAGCGGCTGTTCGCGCGGTTCGCCTCGCCGGTGATCGAGCGCAGCACCTATGTGTTGCTGGCGAGCCTCGCGCTGGCGCTGCTGTTCTGGCAGTGGCGGCCGATCCCGGCCATCGTCTGGGACATCGAGACCCCGCTGCTGGCCAACCTCGCCATCGGCGGCATGATGCTCGGCTGGCTGATCGTTCTCTACAGCTCGTTCCTGATCAGCCATTTCGAGCTGTTCGGCCTGACGCAGGTGGTCAGCCACTTCGCCGGACGCGTGGTCGCGCCGATGAAGTTCAAGACGCCGGGACTCTACCGCCTGATCCGGCATCCAATCTATCTCGGCTTCATCATTGCGTTCTGGTCGACGCCGACCATGACTGCGGGACATCTGCTGTTCGCAGCCGTCACCACGGCCTACATCTTCGTCGGCATCTATCTCGAAGAGCGCGATCTGGTCGCCCTGTTCGGCGACGAATACCGCCGCTATCGCGCGCGCGTGGCGATGCTGATTCCCGGCATCAGATAATGACCCTTGTTTACGAGGAGGTCGCAATACCGTCGCGTGACGTGCCGTACGATCCGCTTCTGATGCCTGCGCAAACACCATCCGGAGGATACAATGTCATCCAAAGATCCCGACGCCCTGCCGCAGGGACTGGCCAACACCCTGCGCGCCGGACAGGACGCGCAACGGCGGCGCGCTCAGGCCCATTTAAGCCTTGAAATCTATCGCGCCGCGAACGGCCGCGCCGGCAGCGGCGATCGTCGGCGGCCCGGCCCGTCCGTTCAGGCGAAAAGCCCCCGCGCGCCCGGCGATTCATAGTTGGTGGCGCGCTCCGGCGCACAGTTCCTTTCAGGCCGCGCTATCTTGACGCAACTTGCGCCGCAATCGCGCGTTCCTATGTAGGGCTGCTGCCTGTGCGAACGCCGCGCAGGCCTGTGCTAAACGGGGTGCCACCAACAATGACGAGCGCCAGAATGACCGACGACATCTTCGACCGCACGGCCTCCCGCCGCAGTGGCCCCCGGACGCGTCCGCCCATCATCGATCAGGATGGCAACGAAGTTCATCCCGGCGGCTTCGGCGCAGCGGGGCCGTTCGGCCCCGGCGTCGATTTTCAGAATCTGAGCGGCGCGCTCGGCGGCATCTCGTTCGGCCCGCTCACGCGCGAGCAGCGTTTCGCGCGGATCGATGCATTGTCGAAGCTGCTCGATGTCGCCTTCGTGCTGCCGGGCACCAACATCCGCTACGGCATCGACGGCCTGATCGGTCTGGTTCCGGTGGTCGGCGATCTTCTCACCACCGCGATCTCATTGTGGATCGTGCGCGAGGCGAGGGCGCTCGGCGCGCCGAAGCATGTGGTGGCGCGGATGCTCGGCAATGTCGCGCTGGACGGGGTGGTGGGCCTGGTGCCGTTCGCCGGCGACGCGTTCGACGTCATGTTCCGCGCCAATATGCGCAACATGCGGATCCTCAAGCGCTGGATGGACAGGCAGCCGAGAGGCGCATGACCCCGAAAAGCGGGAACCGGTTTTCGGATCGGATCATGCGCGCAAAGGTAAGCCTGAATGCGCCGATGTCGTCACGTTGTAACGATGGAGCGTTAAAGCGGCGGCGCGGGATCAGCCCGTCGCGGTCTGCTTCTCGTCCTCAGGCGCTGCCACCGGCTCCGGCCGGTTGCGCTCGAGCGGAAACAATTCGCTCTCGTACAGCGTGCGGATGCCGCTCTGGTCGAAGCGGGCCTCGTCCACCTGGAGGTACGCCCCGTTCAGGCTGTCTGCGGGAAGCTGTTCGATCGCGAACTGCACGGCCTCGGCTGCGGTCGGAAACCGGCGGTAAGCAAAGCCGGCGCGCTTTTTCTTGCGGATCGCCGCAGGAAAGAGTTCGGCTTCGGTGTTGTAATTGAACGCAGCCATGATCTCGGCCTTCTCGATTGGGATTCGATGGAAACGGATGGCCGGAGGCGGGTCCCTCGGGAGAGCCACGCGGCCTAGAGTCATTCATTCCAGAAGAAACTTTAATATAGGCCTTTTTTCGCCAATTGCGACCCGTCATGCGGCCTATGATGAATGGCATGGCGGGCCCGCGGGCGGGACCGAATAATCTCTTGAATTTCAATGAATTACAGGACGATGAAATCCGCGCCGCAGCGGCCGCGGGTTCGCATGGCGGCTTGAACATTTTGCAGAGCGCGCTTTTGCCGGATTTTCACCCGCAAAAGCCGGATCATGAGGGGCCGGCAGACGGCGCTACTGGATCGCTTCCGTCATGATTTCATCGGTGATCGACACAACCTTGAGCGACGAGGTGTAGTGCTCGATGTGGGTGGCGGGGTCGGCGGAAATCTCGATCTTGCGAACCGGCGCGTGCTCCGGCACGCCGCTGACGCCGCGGCGGACGCCATATTGCCAGACCTGAAGCGTGCCCGCGCCGCGCAGCGCTGTTTCAACGACCTCGGGCGTCCTGCCCTTCATCTGCGCGAGTTCTGCCTTGGTGAGGCCGATCACGATTTCGTTCTGGGGCGAGACGACCTTGAACAGCGTGACCTTGTTAATGGCGAAGGCGGGATGGGACGCGACAGCGTCGACGAGAAGGCCTGCAAGGCCGAGGGCCAGCACGGTCTGGCGCGATCTGGTGGACATGGGCATTCCTTGAATACAGAAGTTCTTTGGACGCGTTTCTTGTTGGCGTTTTTACCGTTCGCAACGCGAACGGACCGCAGAGATAGGAGCCGCGCGGCCTGAGACAAGCCGCGCGGATCTATTTTTTCTCTGAGGAAGGGGCGCGTTGACGCGAGGTTTACTTGGGCTCGAGTTTCAATGCCGCGGAGTTGATGCAGTACCGCAATCCCGTCGGTCCCGGTCCGTCGGGGAAGACGTGGCCGAGATGGCCGTCGCACTTCGCGCACAGTACTTCGGTGCGGACCATGCCGTGCGAGACATCGCGCTCTTCCGCGATGCTGCTCTCGGCGGCGGGCGCGGAGAACGCCGGCCAGCCGCAGCCGGAATCGAACTTGTCATCGGACTCGAACAGCGGCTGTCCGCAACCGGCGCACACATACGTGCCCGGATCGAACGAATGGTCGTATTCGCCGGTGAACGGGCGCTCCGTCGCCTTCTCGCGCAGCACGGCGTACTGCATCGGCGTCAGCTCCTTGCGCCACTCGCTCTCGGACTTCTGCACGGTGCCGGAGCCGGTTGTCGTCTTGATGTCGGTCACTTCGCTAGCTCCTTTCGTTGGTGTGGGTCTCACATCAAAGCGGCGAACCGGTCCGGTCCGCCGCTTTGGTCTTGATTCTCAAATGCCGCTCGCCCGAACGATGGCGTGCCGCGGCTTTGGTTCGTCGCGTTTAGTTCGTCGCCTTGGCCTCGCGCACCAGCGCCGGCTTCTCGCGATAGTTCTCGGCGAAGATCTTTTTCAGGTTTTCGATCTTCGGCAAATCGTTGAACACAATATAGGGCTGGTTGGGGTGCAGCGTCAGGTAGTCCTGATGATAATCTTCCGCCGGATAGAAGCCCTGCAGCGGCTCGAGTGTGGTCGCGATCGGTTTCTTGTAGACCTTCGCGCCGTTGAGCTGCGCGATGTAATCCTGCACCAGCTTGCGCTCGGCCGGGTCCGAGGTGAACACGGTGGAGCGATACTGCGTGCCGGTGTCCGGGCCCTGGCGGTTGAGCTGGGTCGGATCGTGCACCACCGAGAAATAGATCTGCAGCAGCTTGCCGAGCGACACCTCTTTCGGATTGTAGGTGATCTGCACGGCCTCGGCGTGGCCGGTGTTGCCGCGCGTGGTCGCCTCGTAGTTCGCGGTCGAGGCCTTGCCGCCTGCATAGCCCGATACCGCGTTGGTGACGCCCCTGGTGTGCTGGTACACGCCCTGCACGCCCCAGAAGCAGCCGCCCGCGAGCACGAACGTCTTCAGGCCTTCGGCGGGCGCGATGTCGGCGCTCGGCGGGGGAATGATGAAGGCTTCCTCGGCGGCGCGCGAGGGCACGGTGAACCAGCCGAGCGCCAGCACGCCGGCGGCGGTGAGGGCGAGGGCGGTGCGGCGGAACTGGATGCGATCCATGGTGACCTCATGAGAACTGGCGGCGTTTTGCGCCTGTGCGGTAGATACGCGGATAAGACCCCGTCGTTACGGCAAAATTCCACACAAAAACGTGAACCGTCCGCAGGCCTGCGCGTTGCCCCCTGCATGCGCCGGGTGACAACCGGCCGCAACGGGGACGATGGACGCAGCCTCTTTTGCCGGTTTCTGGCTGCGGCACCAACGCATCGGTACGCGTTTTGTCTAACCCGTTCCCGGCGTGTGCGCTTCCTGTTCTGTCTCGGGGACGACAACTGAGTGTGATGCGACATCTCGCGCCATTCACAGTTTGTCATCACCGGGCTTGTCCCGGTGATCTCGATGGATTGGGCACTGTGCCTCGGCAATCGGGCCCGGCTATGACATTGGATATGCGGGTGCGCTCAGCGACCAATGACGTGCTTCCGATTCGATTTTCAAATAGCCACCTCAAAAATTCCTGCGCCCACGCCAATCGTTCTCGCGCAACATCTGCGCGAGGTGAGCTTTGAGTTTGCCCCTCGGTAGAATGAGGGGAGATGGAGCGCCGCCAGGCGCAACATGGTTGTCGTCGCCCGATCGTTCGCCGCTTGCGAAGGCCGCGAACAAAAGAGCGCATCGCCTTGCGGCGCTCCACCAACGTTGCGCGTGAGCGAGGCCTGCGCCTGCGCAATACGCAACGCGCGGATTCTCGCGCAGCAAGAGCTGCGGCAAACATCCGCTGCGGCGTCTTTGGGCGAGGGGACCGTACTTCCGGGTGAGGATGGGGGAGGTTACTCGACCCCTGATCCGGACGGCTTTCGCCGCCTTCGTCCTCGCCGCGTCCAGCCGGCGAACGGCAGAGCCACGTAGTTGGCCCGGACGGTGACCCCAGCCTCCCGGACGTGTGGCTGCGAACCACGCGCGCGGGCGCCGCGCTTCATTCCACTCAGGATCGCCTCTAGAAGCGCCCCTCACGAATGAAGCAATAGGAATATAAGCCTAAAAAGATTCTTGTCAAGACCTGAACTTGGTTGCTCACAAAAGGCGCGCCAAATGAGGTTTGGTAGCTACTCGATCAACAACATGTTGTTTGAGTTGTTCTTCACTCAAGTCAAATTCCTGCTTTGACAAGGCTCCTCGAAAGAGTTCATAGCGCAGCCAGACCCTATAAGTGTTCACAACGTCACTTTCGCAATATTCTGCTACGTCTCGAATTTTGCCGTTTGCAACAAATCGCTCAACGTCAGCACCGGATATTCCGCTACCTTTCCCCGACAACCCCATAATTTTGCATGTCAGGTCGAGGCTTACTTTCATTCTTCCATCGAAGGAAGAAAGCACATCGCACAAATCAATTGCATCTTCTGTGTAACGATTGAAATAGGGCTTTGTCTGAAATACGCGGGAGCCAATTCGATTTGCCATCGCTCTATAGCGCAGAACAGGAAGATCAAAAGTGCTGCCGTTAAAGGTAACTAGTTGAGGTCTCAATTCCTCAATTCTTTCGATAAAGGATCTTACGAGTTCACCTTCGGGGCGGTCTTCAATGCTCGGCGCCCCAATCGAGTCTATCTTCCATGCGCCTGAATCCAGGCGGGAGCAAACCACCGCGCCGATGCAAACAATTCGATGAAAAGGAAGTTTGGGAAACTCCATCCTCGCCGCTTCGCGGGCTTTTGCGACGGAGATCTTTTGAACCTCTGCCATGAGTTCAAAATCGGGGATTGTTTCTATGTCCCACACCATCGCGTATTGCATGATTTGTCCTAAGCTTTCGACGAGCCTCTTATTGCTGTGGAGAAGGCGGCAAACACATTGAACTACAATTGAGCATAGAGCAGGCTGTTTATAGGGCGTAGTAGCCTAGGCGGGTGGTTCGCAGTAACGGTCGCGGCAGTGATCGTGAGGAGCTATTGGTCCTGCTAATAGTTCGTACGTCGAGCGGGAAACCGCAGAACGGAACCCCCTTACTTAAAATGGCCACCCGCCGCCCTCGCCATGCAGAACGCCATAAAGCAAAAAATAAAACAGCTGTGTGAACGATCGATCAATCGCGCCAAAAAGAAGAAACTGAAGAATGAAGAGTATGCGCTAAAATATACAAAGCGAACCGGGTACGCTACCACCGTTAAGCCGGCATCCGTGGCGTTTGCGCACAAACATTTTGATCCAGTCTACTGCAAAAGAAATGCTAATTTTATAGCTAAGACCATTTGGCATAAAATCCAACTTGGCACCTATGAACCAAAGCCAGCTCTGAAGTTTGAATTGCCGAAACCAGATGGTAGCAAACGCAATATCATGCAGTTCACCATACCTGACTCGGCAGTTTCAGCTGTGCTCAATAGGCGACTGACAAAGAGAAATATTGAAAAGCAATCAGGCAATTCTTTTGCATACAGGCCGGATCGGACTGTGTTCGACGCACTTTTGAAGCTCAAGTCCGCAGTTCGTCCTCAGCGGAACTTCGTTCTACAATTGGACTTTGAGAAGTATTTCGACACTATCCCGCACTCGTATATTAAGTCACTCCTCAATAGGCCCGAATTCATCCTCCTGTCAGGGACGGAAAGAAAGGTTATCTTTTCATTCCTAAATCATAGCAGCGCAGATAAGACCAATTATTCTTCCGGTCCATATGAAAAACGGACAATAGGAACTCCGCAAGGCTCTTCTATTTCTCTGACGTTATCGAATCTTGCAAACCATCCGCTCGATTGCGAACTTGAGGCGATCAATGGGCAATTCGCTCGTTATGCTGATGATACAGTGGTTGTTTTGTATTCGTACGAAGATGCGACGAGGGCATACGATGTTTTTACATCTCATTGTCGCAATAGCGGGCTGAGAATTAACGGGGGAAAATCTCCCGGTATACGCATTCTTTCAAACGGCGGTGATGAAGAATTCAAATCGATCCCCGATCTGAAATTTTTGGGATACGGTCTTTCCATTAACGGCTTGATGATGCACTCAAGCATTGAGCGTCGACTTCATCGAACGCTTTCGCGCCTAATCAATCTCTATCTATTGCATTACATCGACAAGGTCCCGCCCGCTTCAGTTTCGAAGCGTGTCGGACCGGGTTACGACTGGGATTTGATGGGATTAATTTCAGAAACGCGGAATATTTTATATGGAGGGCTGACGGAAGGCCAGCTGTTCCAATTTGTTAGGAACGGAAAAAAGCTCTCCAGCATGAAGGGCTTCATGGGCTTTTACGCTTTACTAGACGACCCTGATGCCTTGGCGCGGCTAGATGGTTGGTTCGTTTCAACCGTTAAGCAGGCGCTTTACAAGCGTTACAAAATTTTAGGGATAAGCAAAACCTTTAGTTCCAACGAGCTAATCTTGGGTTCTTGGTATAACTCAGCAAAATACTCTACTTCCAAGTTTGACCCAAAGCCTAGAATGCCTAGCTTCGTTCGAGGATGGGCAGCAGCCCGCAAGTATTATTTCGCCTATGGGCTAGATGGTGTCGAGCCACCCAAATATATTTCCTATTATTGAAGGCATTTTCATCTCGCTCACACGTACTTCTTCATCTCGCTCAAGAGGTCGCCGCGCAAATCCTCGCGGTCCATCGCGTAGGCGATGTTCGCCGCGAGGAAGCCCGACTTCGAGCCGCAGTCGTAGCTCTTGCCCTTGAACTTGAAGCCGTAGAACGGCTGTGACTTCGCAAGGCCCAGCATCGCGTCGGTGAGCTGGATTTCGCCGCCCGCGCCGCGCTCCTGCGTCTCCAGCACCTTGAAGATTTCCGGCTGCAAAATGTAACGCCCGGTGATCGAGAGATTTGACGGCGCGACCTCTTTCTTCGGTTTCTCGACCATGCCGTCGAGTTCGAACAGGTCGCCCTTGCTCTTGCCGACGCCGACCACGCCATACATGTGGACCTGGTCCATCGGCACTTCTTCGACCGCGATGATGTTGGCCTTGTCCGCGCCCGCCGCGTTGGCCGCGTCGATCATCTGCTTCAGACCGCTCGGGGTGTTCTTCACCAGCACGTCCGGCAGCAGCACGGCGAACGGCTCGTTGCCGATGATGTCGCGCGCGCACCACACCGCATGGCCGAGCCCGAGCGGCGCCTGCTGGCGGGTGAACGAGGTCGCGCCGGCCTCCGGCTGGTCGCGCTCGAGGATGTCCATTTCCTTCAGTTTGTTGCGTTCGCGCAGCGTGTCCTCAAGCTCATAGGGCCGGTCGAAGTGATCCTCGATCACGCCCTTGTTGCGGCCTGTGACGAATACGAGGTGTTCGATGCCCGCTTCCAGCGCCTCGTCAACCACATGCTGGATCAGCGGGCGGTCCACCACGGTGAGCATTTCCTTCGGCATGGCCTTGGTGGCCGGGAGGAAGCGGGTGCCAAGACCGGCGACGGGAAACACGGCTTTGCGGATTTTCATGAGGCTCTTTGAGGCAGGAGAAGCGTTGGAGGCGGGGCTGGAAAGAACTTGAAGGGTGGTAGCAGGTTTTGAAGGCTTGAAAAACTGCTGGATGGCTAAGGAGTTCCCTAAAGGTGAACGGATGAACGCTGCGTGAGTGAGTTGGGGATTTTTTGTGGCGGGCATTCGCAGGCGCCCCTCACCCGCTCGCTCTCGCTCGCGACCTCTCCCCGTAAAACGGGGAGAGGTAAGGACGCACGAAGCAGCTCCCTCTCCCTGCGAGCGGGGAGAGGGTTGGGGTGAGGGGCGAATTTGCCCGCTGGTTAGATGCCCGCGTCATCTCGCCGCCAAAAAATGCTGCGTTGTTAATCGGGTGGAAACCCTGTCCGGGCCTCCTGTATCCGGGATAGTCTTGAGCGGGTGTGGAATACGATGGCACGGATCGAGCGTGAAGAGAGCGCGTGGCGGATGGCCGCAGGCGCAGTCCTGACCATGTCGGTGATCGGCGCGGCGTCAATGCTGGCGGGTCCGGCCCATGGGCAGAGCGCGTCGGGGCGCGGCGGGTTCACCTTCCCGTGGAGCAGCGATGTCACCGGCTCGATCCAGCAGCAGCAACCATCGCAGGCGCCGCGTCAGACGCAGCCCGCGCCGCGCCGGATGGCGCAGGCCTCGGCTCCGAAGGAATGGAGCGGCGAAGACGGCGCGTCGGGTCATCCGCTGATGACGGCGGACGCCATCCGCAATTCGGCTGCGAACTTCGACCGCTGCATCGCCGGGATGTGGCCCGATGCCGCGCGCCGCGGCGTCTCGCAGGCAAGCTTCGAGCGCTTCACGGCGGACCTGTCGCCGGACCTGCGCATCATGGACCTGATGGACTCGCAGCCCGAGTTCACCAAGTCGGTGTGGGATTATCTCGACATTCTGGTTACCGATGCGCGGATCGCGAAGGGGCGCGAAGTTCTGGCGAAGAACGCGGCGACGTTTGCCGCGGTCGAAAAAGCCTATGGCGTCGACCGCTACATCATCGCGGCGATCTGGGGCATCGAGTCCAACTACGGCACGCAGGGCGGCGACCGCAGCGTCTTGAATTCCACCGCGACGCTGGCCTGCGTCGGCCGCCGTCAGGGTTATTTCAAGGACGAGTTTCTCGCGGCACTTGAGATTTTGCATCACGGTGATCTGACGCCGCAGCAGATGCGCGGCTCATGGGCCGGCGCGTTCGGCGCGACCCAGTTCATGCCGACCGCGTTCAAGAAGTTCGCGGTGGATTTCGACGGCGACGGCAAGCGCAACACCGTGGACGATATTCCGGACATCATCGCCTCGACCGCGGCGAAGTTCAAAAAGGACGGCTGGGTGCCGGGACAGACCTGGGGCTATGAAGTCGAGGTGCCGCAGGGCTTCAACTATCTGCATGCCGACCGCGCGAAGAATTATTCCATCGCGCAGTGGGAGCATCTCGGCGTGAAGCGCGCCGGCGGCAAACCGTTCCCGCGCAACACCGACAAGGCGTTTCTCCTTGCGCCGGCCGGTGCGGACGGTCCGGGATTCCTGATGCTCGGCAATTTCCGTTCGATCATGCGCTACAATCCGTCGGAGGCTTACGCGCTCGCCATCGGCCACTTCGCCGACCGGCTGCGCGGCGGCACCCCGTTCGTGCAGGAATGGCCGCGGCAGGAGCGGGTGCTGTCCCGCGACGAGCGGTTTGAGTTGCAGCAGTTGCTCGCCCAGCGCGGTTTCTATCGCGGCGAGCCGGACGGCAATCTCGGCGGCGAAACCAAAAAGGCGCTGCGCAGCTTCCAGGCCTCGATCGGGGCGCCTGCCGACGGGTTCGCCTCGTCCGGCGTGCTGGAGCGGCTGCGCGGGCGGTAACCTGCTGGTTTTGGACAGGTTTCCCGGCCAATCCAGCCGGGCCGGTCACCTTCAAGTTGACATTTTCCGGGCCCACTTGACGGATGCGGCCTGACCCCGGTTTATGGGCCCATTGCCGGAGTTTTGGGGCGTATTATTTGCCCGGATATGCAACCGCGGCCACTGCGCGAGCGACCAAGATCCATGTCGACACCGAACAGGCCGAAACCGACGTCTTTCCTGCGCGTGTTTACCGAGCGCGGACCTCTGACCGTTCTTGCGGTCGCGGGCGCCATGCTGTTCGGCATTGTTGCGCCGGCCTCGGCGCAGTTTTTCGATTTCGGCTTCGGCCGCCCGCAGCGGCCAGCTCCCCCTCCGCAGCGCGGCGGCGGCGGTTTCTTCTCGCCTTTCGGTGACAGTTTCGGCCCCGCGCCACAGGCGCCGCGCCCGGTGGATTCGTCACGTGCGCCCGCGGCCGCCAAGCGCGATGCTCCCGCAGAGCGTAACGTGCTGGTGCTCGGCGACGCCATGGCGGACTGGCTTGCCTACGGCCTTGAAGATGCGCTGTCGGAAACGCCGGACCTCGGCGTGATCCGCAAGCACAAGACCGTCTCGGGTCTGATCAAGTATCAGCCGAAGGGCGACCCGGTGGACTGGGCCGCGGCGGCGAAGGGAATTCTCGCCACCGAGAAACCCGACGTCATCGTGGTGATGCTCGGCCTGCACGATCGCATCCCCATTCGTGAGCCGGTCGTCGAGAAGAAGACCGACGCCAAGCCGGGCGACAAGGACAAGAAGAACACGAAGAAGGATTCCCGCGCCAAGCCTAACGAGGCCAAGCCTAACGAAGCCAAGCCAAACGAGGCCGAGGCGGCGAAGCCGGCCGACAAGCCCGCCAGTGATAAACCTGCTGCCGACACCGAGAACAAGACCGCGGACAACAAGCCGTCTGATACGGAGGTCGCTCCCGACGACGATGACGCGCCCCAGGTCATGGCGCCGGAGAAGTCACGCTCGGCTGGCGGCATGTACGACTTCCGCGAAGAGCGCTGGGTCGAACTCTACGCCAAGAAGATCGAGGAGATGATCGCGGTCCTGAAGTCCAAGGGCGTGCCGGTGCTGTGGGTCGGTCTGCCCGCCGTTCGCGGCCCCAAGGCCACATCGGACATGCTGTTCCTCGATGCGCTCTATCGCGACGGCGCAGGCAAGGCCGGCATCACCTATGTCGATGTCTGGGATGGCTTCGTCGATGATGCCGGGCGCTTCGCGCAACAGGGCCCGGACTTCGAGGGCCAGATCCGCCGCCTGCGTTCGGCTGACGGCGTTTTCTTCACCAAGGCCGGTGCGCGCAAGCTGGCGCATTATACCGAACGCGAAATCCGCCGTGTGCTTGCCGCCCACACCGATGGTCCGCTGGCCGTGCCGAGCGAAACCTTTGCGCCGGATTCCAATATCCGTCCCGGTGAAGCGGGCCCGCGTCCCTTGATGGGACCGGTGATGCCGCTGGTGGCCTCGCAGGTCGGCACCGACGAACTGCTTGGCGGCGTCGGCACGCGGCCGGCGTCGGTCGATGCGCTTGCCGCGCGCACGCTGGTGAAGGGCGAGCCGCTTGCCGCACCTGCAGGACGTGCGGACGATTTCTCGTGGCCGCGCCGCGAAGTCGGTGCGCTCAGCGCGCCGCCGAGCGATCCGGTGGTGGCCAGCGCGCCGTCCGACGGGACCGCCGCACCGTCGAAGCCGAAGCCCAAGAAGCAGGTCGTCGTCCAGGGACTGTTCAATCCCTCAGCACCGCCGCAGCAGCGTCAACGTTCGGGGCCGCCGCGTGACGGCTTCCGTGATGGTTTCCTTCGGCCTCCGGGCAATATCGGCTCACAGGGCTTCGGCTTCGGCGGCCTGTTCGGACGCTGGTAATCCCAACCATCACCGCATCTGGATCGCATCCGGTCGATGCAGTAGGGTCCGCGCGGCTGCTCCAGAACACTCCGTCAGGTCGAGATCGTGAACAGAAAACAACGCCGGGCTGAAGGAAAATCCGGCAAGGGCGTCACGCGCTCATCCAGCCTGCTCGAAGAAACCCTGTTCCACCAGGCCATGGCGCATCATCAGGCCGGACGGCTGCGCGAGGCCGAGGCGGACTATCGCGATGTGCTTGCTTCCAACCCCCGTCACACCGGTGCGCTCGGCTATCTCGGTCTGCTTGCGCATCAATTGGGTCACAGCGACACCGGCATCGATCTGTTGCGAAGAGCGATCGCATCGGACAAGCGCAGCGCCGAGCCGCATTACAATCTGGCGCGCGTCCTGTCCGATTGCGGACGCGACGATGAAGCGATCGTCCACAATCGCAAGGTGCTGGAGATCAGTCCGGATTTCCCCGGTGCGCACAACAACCTCGCCGCGTTGCTGCTGCTTCACGGACGTTCCAGCGAAGCTTTGACAATCGCCGCCGACGGGTTGCGGACGGACGACACCGCAGGGCTCAGGTCGACATTCGTGATGGCGCTTCGCTCGCTCGATCCTGCGGTGGTCAAACTTGATCCGAACATCATCCAGCTTCTGGTGCGCGCCTTGCGCGAGCCATGGTGCCGCCCGCGCGATCTGTCGGCTGCGGCGGGGGTGATCCTGCTTCGCAGTCCGGCGATGGCGCGCTGTGTCGAGCGGCTATCGCATGCAGGCTCCGCCCGGTTGGCCGAGCTATTTACGCGTGACGATCTCGCACTGTTGCATGGCGACGGCCTGCTGGAAGCGTTGCTCGGCACCTCGCCTGTTACGACAGTTGAAATCGAGCGGGTTCTGACAGCCGTCCGCCGCGCATTGCTGAGCGAGATTGCGTCAGGCGCGTTCGAGGCCTTTGAGGCGTGGCTGCCGCTGGCGTCGGCGCTCGGCCAACAGGGCTTCATCAACGAGTACGTCTTCGACGTCACCGAAGACGAGACGGTTCAGCTCGACCGGCTTCGCGATGAGGTTGCCGGGGCGATCACGCGCAATGAAGCGGTTGCGCCGATCAGGCTCGCGGTTCTTGCAAGCTATCTGCCGCTGCATTCGGTTCCCGGCGCCGAACAGCTTGCGGAGCGATCCTGGCCCGCTTCAGTGACCCCGCTGATTGCCCAGCAGGTTATCGATCCGCGCGACGAACAGGCGGTCCGTTCCGGGATCGAGCGGCTGACCGCGATCGAGGACGATGTCTCGGAAAAGGTTCGCGCGCAGTACGAGGAAAATCCCTATCCGCGATGGAGCAGCATCTCCGCGGAAGTCCAGCCATTGCCGGTCGATCATTATATCGGGATGCGGTTTCCCGGTGTGCCGTACAAGCCGCTCGGACATCGTGCGCTCGATGTCCTGGTCGCGGGTTGCGGCACCGGGCAACATGCGATCCAGCGCGCGCTGCAATTCAAGTCCGCCAACATCCTCGCCATCGATCTCAGTCTCAGTAGCCTCAGCTACGCGATCCGGAAGACCAAAGAATTGGGACTGGCCAATCTGCGTTATGCGCAGGCGGATATTCTGGCGCTGGGAAACGAGAAGACGTTCGACGTCGTCGATTCGAGCGGCGTGCTGCATCATCTGAAAGATCCACTGGCGGGCTGGCGCAGGCTCGCCGGTCTGGTGCGTCCTGGCGGGCTGATGCATATCGGTCTCTATAGTGCGACGGCGCGCGCCGACATCAATGCCGCGCGCGCGTATCTGGCGCAGCAGGGCAGGGACTATTCGGTCGCTGAAGTCCGCCGCCTGCGGGCGGAATTCGCCGGCCGCGCGCCGGGTGATCCGCTCCACAACATTACAGGCTTCAGCGATTTCTTCAGCATGAGCGAGTGCCGCGACCTGCTGTTCCATGTGCAGGAGCACCAGTTTTCCATTCCGCAGATCGCGGATTTTCTGCGCGAGATCGGCTTTACATTTCTTGGCTTCGAGACGCCGGCGCGGACCAGTTATTTGCGGCGCTTTCCGGACGACAGGACGGCAACCGATCTCGCCAACTGGGCGGCATTCGAAGCCGAGAACCCTTCGACCTTCGCGACGATGTATCAGTTCTGGATTCAGAAAAACTGAGCCTCTCGATACACGCCGGGTTCCTGCTTACGTTTTCACCGGTTCCCCGGATCATTTTTCGGAACACCCCGAGCCGTGGGTCGTTGGTCAGCCTCTCAACGTGAAGAGGAGGATGACATGAAGATTCGTATGGCAATGGCTGTCGCGGCAATCGCACTCACGCCGGGCATGGCGCTCGCGCAGACCGCGACGGAGCAGGGCGCGCGCGAGGGCGCGGCGACGGGTCACGCCATTGGCGGCCCGGTCGGCGGCGCCGTTGGCGGAACTGTCGGCGCGGCGGTCGGAACCGCGGTCGATATTCCGGCGGCTGTGATTTCATCGGTCACAGGGTTGCCGGGGCCGTCGGTCGTGGTGAAGGAGCGTGTGGTGGTTGGTGAGCCGCTGCCGGATTATGTCGAACTGCGTCCGGTGCCGAGCCACACCGAGTATAACTATGCGGTGGTGAATGATCGGCGTGTGATCGTCGAGCCGCGCACCCGGCGTGTCATTCGCGTCATCGAGTAACGGCGCGCTGAACAGCAGCGCCGGATGATGCGAAGCGAAAGAGCCCCGTCATCGGACGGGGCTTTTTTGTTTTGGGTGGTTAAACCGAACGCGGTCCGAACAGGATGACGGCAGCGCCGGTCAGGCAGAGCGCTGCGCCCGCGATGTCCCATCGGTCGGGCCGCACGCCTTCCGCGGCCCACAACCACAGGAGCGATGCGGCGATATAGACGCCGCCATACGCTGCATACGCGCGTCCGGCCGCATCGCTCGGCACGAGGGTGAGAAAGTAAGCGAACAGCACCAGCGATATGACGCCGGGGACCAGCCACCAGATGGATTTGTCCAGCCGCAGCCACGCCCAGAACGCAAAACAGCCCCCGATTTCGGCGAGGGCTGCTGCAACGTAGATGAGGGCGGTCATGAGACGTGATCCAGAAACGGGATGTTCGTCATCCTGAGGCTCGCCGCGATGCGGCTCGCACCTCGGGGTGACGGCGCATCCCAATTCAGCGCGGCAGCGTGGTCGATCCCATCAGGAACTGATCGATCGCGGCGGCGCACTGGCGGCCTTCGCGGATCGCCCAGACCACAAGGGACTGACCACGGCGCATGTCGCCCGAGGAGAACACCTTCGCGACCGAGGTCTGGTAGTTATTGGTCGAGGCACGCACGTTGCCGCGCGGGTCCAGTTCGACGCCGAGCTTCTTCAGCAGGCCCTCGTGCACCGGATGGACGAAGCCCATCGCCAGCAGCACCAGTTCGGCCTTGATTTCAAACTCGGTGCCCGGCACCGGCTGGAACTTGTCGTCCACGCGAACGCAATGCAGTTTCGCGACCTTGCCATCGTGGCCGGAGAACTTCTGCGTCAGCACGGCGTATTCGCGGACCGCGCCTTCGGCCTGGCTGGACGAGGTACGCATCTTCAATGGCCAGTTCGGCCAGGTCAGGCCCTTGTTCTCACGCTCCGGCGGGGCCGGCATGATTTCAAGCTGGGTGACGGAGGTCGCGCCCTGGCGGATCGAGGTGCCGATGCAGTCGGAGCCGGTATCGCCGCCGCCGATCACAACCACGTCCTTGCCGCCTGCGAGAATTTCGCGGACATCGCCGAGCGGCTCGTTGCTGACCCGTCGGTTCTGCTGCGGCAGGAAATCCATCGCGAAGTGAATGCCGTCGAGGTCGCGGCCGGGAATCGGCAGATCGCGCGAGGCTTCCGCGCCGCCGGTCAGTGCCACCGCGTCATAGACCTTCAGCAGGTCCTGCGGCTCGACAGCGCCGGCATAATTGCCGCCGACCGGCGTGTTGTAGTGGAAGGTCACGCCCTCGGCTTCCATCTGCGCCACACGGCGGTCGATGATGCCCTTTTCCATCTTGAAGTCGGGAATGCCGTAACGAAGCAGTCCGCCGGCCTTGGCGAACTTCTCGAACACGTGGACTTCATGACCCACGCGCGCCAGCTGCTGCGCGGCGGCGAGGCCTGCGGGGCCGGAGCCGACCACGGCGATCTTCTTGCCGGTCTTGGTCGCTGAGATTTCCGGCTTGACCCAGCCGCTGTCCCACGCGCGGTCAACGATGGCGCATTCGATGGTCTTGATAGTGACCGGGTTGTCGTCGATGTTCAGCGTGCACGAGGCTTCGCACGGCGCCGGGCAGATGCGCCCGGTGAATTCGGGGAAGTTGTTGGTCGAGTGCAGGTTGCGCGAGGCTTCTTCCCAGTTGCCGTTGTAGACGAGATCGTTGAAGTCCGGGATCTGGTTATTGACCGGGCAGCCGGGCGTGCCGGGCTGAACCGAGCCGGTGCCATGGCAATAGGGGATGCCGCAATTCATGCAGCGCGCGGCCTGATCGCGCGTGTCTTTCTCGCTCAGCGGAATGACGAATTCCCTGAAATCCTTCACCCGCTCCGCGACTGGCTCGTACTTGCGGTCGTGACGCTCGATCTCAAGAAAACCTGTAGGCTTACCCATGGTGACTCTGACGCCCCTGAATCTAAGTTCTCACTTCACGTCATCCCGAGGTGCGCTCTCTTGCGCGCCTCGAAGGATGACTGTTCATCCCGCCGCCCTTTGAGGCTCGCCGCGATGCGGCTTGCACCTCAGGGTGACGGGACACCAAACATTACGCCCCGATCGCGATTTTCGGCTCTTCCGGCTCGCGCGATTTCATTTCTTTCAACGCGCGGCGGTATTCGACCGGCATCACCTTGCGGAACATCGGAAGATACTTCTTCCAGTTGGCGAGGATGTGCTGCGCCCGCGCCGAGCCGGTGAGCTTGGCGTGCCGCGTGATCAGGACATGCAGCCGTTCGACGTCCTCGCCGAGCAGATTGGAGAACACGTCGACGCGGCCATGCGCCTCGAGATCGCCGGACGAATGGAAGGCGTTCTGGTTGATCATCTCCTCGGACAGCACCGGCTCGAGATCGACCATCGCCATGTTGCAGCGTTTCTCGAACGTGCCGTCTTCGTCGATGACGTAAGCCACGCCGCCGGACATGCCGGCTGCGAAGTTGCGCCCGGTCTTGCCGAGCACCACGACGATACCGCCGGTCATGTATTCGCAGCAGTGATCGCCTGCGCCTTCGACCACGGCGACCGCGCCGGAGTTGCGCACGGCGAAACGCTCGCCGGCGACGCCCTGGAAGTAGCACTCGCCCTCGATGGCGCCGTACATCACGGTGTTGCCGACGATGATCGACTCTTCCGGCACGATGCCGGAGTTCTTGGGCGGCCGGACGATGATGCGTCCGCCGGACAGACCCTTGCCGACGTAGTCGTTGCCTTCGCCTTCGAGATCGAAGGTGATGCCGCGCGCCAGCCACGCGCCGAACGCCTGTCCTGCCGTGCCCTTGAGGCTGACATGGATGGTGTCGAGCGGCAGGCCGGTGTGGCCATAGGTCTTGGCGACAACGCCGGACAGCATCGCGCCTGCGCTGCGGTCGGTGTTGTGGATTTCAGCCTCGATCTTCACCGGAGCGCCGCGGTCGATCGCCGCCTGCGCTTCCCTGATCAGGGTGCGGTCGAGCACGTTCTCCAGATGATGGTCCTGCGCCTCGGAGTGATAGATCTTCTGGTCGGGCAGGGCAGGCTGCTTGAAGAACAGCTTGGAGAAGTCGAGACCCTTGGCCTTCCAGTGCGCCACCAGGGTTGCCTGGTCGAGCATCTGGCTCTGGCCGACCATCTCCTGGAAGGTGCGGAAGCCCATGGACGCCATGATCTCGCGCACTTCCTCGGCGACGAAGAAGAAGTAGTTGATGACGTGCTCGGGCTGGCCGGTGAAGCGCTTGCGCAGCACCGGGTCCTGTGTCGCGACGCCGACCGGGCAGGTGTTGAGATGGCACTTGCGCATCATGATGCAGCCCGCCGCGATCAGCGGCGCGGTGGCGAAGCCCATTTCATCCGCGCCGAGCAGCGCACCGATCACAACGTCGCGTCCGGTGCGGAAGCCGCCGTCGACCTGAACCACGATGCGGCTGCGCAGGCGTTCGCGCACAAGAGTCTGATGGGTTTCGGCGATGCCGAGTTCCCACGGCGAGCCGGCATGCTTGATCGAGGTCAGCGGAGACGCGCCCGTGCCGCCCTCGAAGCCGGAGATGGTCACATGATCCGCGCGCGCCTTGGCAACGCCGGCGGCAACCGTGCCGACGCCGATTTCGGAGACCAGCTTGACCGAGACCGCGCCGTCAGGATTGACGTTCTTCAGATCGTAGATGAGCTGGGCCAGATCTTCGATCGAATAGATGTCGTGATGCGGCGGCGGCGAGATCAGGCCGACGCCCGGAGTCGAATGGCGCACGCGGGCGATGGTCGCGTCGACCTTGTGGCCGGGCAACTGTCCGCCTTCGCCGGGCTTCGCGCCCTGCGCCATCTTGATCTGCATCATGTCGGAGTTGACGAGATATTCCGTCGTCACGCCGAAACGTCCCGATGCGACCTGCTTGATGGCGGAGCGCATGCTGTCGCCGTTCGCCATCGGCTTGAAGCGATCCGCCTCTTCGCCGCCTTCGCCGGTGTTGGACTTGCCGCCGATGCGGTTCATCGCGATTGCCAGTGTGGTGTGGGCCTCGCGCGAGATCGAGCCGAACGACATCGCGCCGGTGGCGAAGCGCTTGACGATCTCACTGGCGGGCTCGACTTCGTCGAGCGGCACAGGCTTGCGCTTGTCCTCCTCGGCGGTCTTGAGCTTGAACAGGCCGCGCAGGGTCAGCAGCTTCTCGGACTGCTCGTTCAGCACCTTCGCATAGGCGCGATAACGCTCCTGCGAGTTGCCGCGAACCGCATGCTGAAGCAGCGACACCGTCTCGGCGTTCCAGGCATGGTCCTCGCCGCGCGAGCGGTAGGCATATTCGCCGCCGACATCGAGGGCGGTCTTGTAGATCTGCGCGTCGCCGAATGCCTCGGTATGACGGCGTGCGGTTTCCTCGGCGATCTCGGCAAGGCCGACGCCTTCGATACGGGTGTGGGTGCCGGCGAAATACTTCGCAACGAAATCCGCTTTCAGGCCGACGGCGTCGAAAATCTGCGCGCCGCAATAGGACTGATAGGTCGAGATGCCCATCTTCGACATGACCTTGAGCAGGCCCTTGCCGATCGACTTGATGTAGCGCTTGACGATTTCCTTGTCGTCGAGCTTGGCCGGCAACTGATCCTTCATCGCGATGATGGATTCGAATGCCAGATACGGATTGATCGCTTCGGCGCCGTAACCTGCAAGGCACGCGAAGTGATGCACTTCGCGCGGCTCGCCGGATTCGACCACGAGACCGACCGAAGTGCGCAGGCCGGTGCGGATCAGGTGATGATGCACGGCAGCGGTCGCCAGCAGCGACGGGATCGGAATGCGATCCGAGCCCGCAGCGCGGTCCGACAGGATGATGATGTTGACGCCTTCGCGCACCGCGGCTTCAGCACGGCCGCACAGCTCTTCCAGCACCTGCTCCATGCCCGCGGCCCCGAGGCCGGCGTGGAACGTGGTGTCGAGCGCGCGCGACTTGAAGTGATTGTCGGCGACGTCGGAGATCGAACGGATCTTTTCCAGATCCGCGTCGGTCAGGATCGGCTGGCGCACTTCGAGGCGCTTGGTCTTGGACAGGCCTTCGATGTCGAACAGGTTCGGACGCGGGCCGATGATGGAGACGAGGCTCATCACCAGCTCTTCGCGGATCGGATCGATCGGCGGGTTGGTGACCTGTGCGAAGTTCTGCTTGAAGTAGGTGAACAGCGACTTCGGCTTGCTCGACAGCGCCGAGAGCGGCGTGTCGGTGCCCATCGAGCCCGCGGCTTCTTCACCGGTCGACGCCATCGGCGTCATCAGCACGGAGAGGTCTTCCTGCGAGTAACCGAACGCCTGCTGGCGATCGAGCAGCGACAGGTTGGAGCGCGCAGCCTTGGCCGGCGCGTCCGCCATTTCCTCGAGCACGATCTGGGTGCGGTCCAGCCACTCGCGATACGGATGGCTCTTGGCAAGCTCCGCCTTGATCTCATCGTCGGGGATAAGACGGCCCTGCTCAAGGTCGACCAGCAGCATCTTGCCGGGCTGCAGGCGCCACTTGGTGATGATCTGGTCTTCGGGAATCTTCAGCACGCCCATTTCGGACGCCATCACGATGCGGTCGTCCTTGGTGACGAGATAGCGCGCCGGACGCAGGCCGTTGCGGTCGAGGGTCGCGCCGATCTGGCGGCCGTCGGTGAAGGCAATCGCGGCGGGGCCGTCCCACGGCTCCATCAGCGCTGCGTGATATTCGTAGAACGAGCGGCGCTCTTCGCTCATCAGCGGATTGCCGGCCCATGCTTCAGGCACCAGCATCATCATCGCGTGCGACAGCGAGTAGCCGCCCTGCACGAGGAATTCGAGCGCGTTGTCGAAGCAGGCGGTGTCCGACTGGCCTTCGTAGGAGATCGGCCACAGCTTCTCGATGTCCTCGCCGAACTTCTCGGAGGAGACCGAGGCCTGACGTGCGGCCATCCAGTTGACGTTGCCACGCAGCGTGTTGATTTCGCCGTTGTGCGCGACCATGCGGTAGGGATGCGCCAGCGACCATGCCGGGAAGGTGTTGGTCGAGAAACGCTGATGCACCAGCGCCAGCGCGGATTCGAAATCCGGCTCGTGCAGGTCGGGATAGTACTTGCCGAGCTGGTCGGCGAGGAACATGCCCTTGTAGACGACGGTGCGGCACGAGATCGACACCGGATAGTAGCCGGCGAGCGCGCGTTCGCGGCGCTGATAGATCGCGTTCGAGATCGCCTTGCGCAGAATGTAGAGACGGCGCTCGAAGTCCTCTTCGTCCGCGCAGTCGCCGCAGCCGATGAAGACCTGCATGCAGGTCGGTTCGGTCGGCTTCACGGTGACGCCGAGCGAGGAGTTGTCGGTCGGCACTTCGCGCCAGCCGAACAGCTTCAGTCCTTCCGACTTGATCTTGTCCTTGATGATACCCTTGATGACTTCGCGCCAGGACTTCTCGCGCGGCATGAACATCTGGCCGACGGCGTACTGGCCGGGACCGGGCAAGGTGAAGCCGGCTTCCTTTGCCTTGCGTGCGAAGAAGGCGTGCGGAATCTGCACAAGGATGCCCGCGCCGTCACCGGCGCGCGGGTCGGCGCCGACAGCGCCGCGATGTTCGAGATTGCAAAGGATGCTGATCGCGTCGGACACGATCTGATGCGACTTCTTTCCCTTGATGTTGGCAATGAAGCCGACGCCGCAGGAATCCTTTTCGAGCGCTGGATCGTAAAGACCCGCGGCTTCCGGACGCCAGTTATGCTCGCGCGGTTTCAAGGCCGGGTCCGCCATCGGCGCATCCACCTCGATCTGATTCCGCTCGAACTCTGACCCGCTCATTCTCATCCTCACGCCTCTTTGGATTTAGAGGCAGTCTATTTTTACCCATTTTGGCCGCAGCTTCGGCGTTCGCGGAACCCTTCGGGAAGTCCTCGGGGCCACCGCTCGCGCTGTCACGAGCCTCGCTTTAGAAAGTGCAGTTCGCGCGTGCCGTTTCCGGCTGCCATGCGGCCTGCTGATATTACCGGCGCTGCAAACGCCGTGCCGAGATTACCCGGAAATTGGGACAGTAGTCCTGTCCTAATGCCGAGATTGCCAAACTTTTTCCTATCATACAAGCGCGTGAGAGTCCTCCCAGTGTAGTGGTTCGCAATTCCACGGAAACCCTGATGCGCGCTCCGTTCGTGGACCTGCGAACTGAAACCACACTGGAATCAATATCGTCCAGTGTCCTTCGAATCCCCAGCCCGCTACGGCAGCGCGGCGGAAGGCGGCGAGCCGCGGATTCGGGACACTGGGATGCGCTGCGCAGGCCATGCAGCTCCCGCGAAACGCTGCTGGATTAAGGCATTGCCGCCGCCATCCGGTCCTAGCTCCGCCGAAATCGGAAATCACGTTTGCCCCAGGATTTTTGGGAATCCGGGGACGGATTGGGACCCAGAATGGGAGGCCAATGGCGATGACGTCGTTTTCAACACTACAGATGATCGGACGGGCTGCCGCAGCCAGCGCGATCTTGGGAGCCGGACTGGTTTTCGTGCCTCCGGCGTTCGCCGCCGACGATTTTCCGATCGTGGGTGACATCCATATTTCCATGCCGCGAATTCTGGAGGACGAAGACCGTCCGCTGCCGCCGCCCGTTTACGAAAGACCGCCCAGCGAGCGGCCTTCCTATGAGGAGCGGCCTTACGCCCAGCGGCCCTATGCACCACTCCCTTATGCCGCGATCCCCTCGACCCGCTATCAGCGCTCGACATTGGGAGGTCGCCCGATGTTGCCACCCGAGCAGGTCGTGACCGTCCTGCGTTCGAGTGGTTACTCCCCGCTTGGCCGGGTCACCCAGCGCGGCTGGATCTACACCATCGCGGCCATCGACCGGAACGGCGACGACGGCCGCCTGATTATCGATGCCCGCACCGGCCAGATCATGCGGTTTATTCCGGCTCAGGCCGTCGATGAGCGGATGATGGCGGTTTATGGTCCGCCCGGTCCGCCGCCTGCGACCTATGCGGGCTATGAAAACCGGCGCGGAGCCCTGCTCGACCTGCGAAACGTGCCCCGCCCGCCGAACGCCGTCCCGAGGGGTGCGCAGCGCCCCGGATCGAAGGCCGCGAGCCGGACCCCGGCGCCAGCCGGAACGGCGACCACGCCACAAACGGCAGCTCCGGCGCAGCAGGCAACGGCTCCCTCCGCGGAGCCTTCACCGGCCGCGAAGCCCGCCACAGCAGAGAACAAATCTGCGGCAGCAGCGACGGTCGGGGCGGCTGCAGCGGCCGCGCCGCAGGCGTCCACGCCGGCACCATCGACGCTGAAACTATGGCCGACGCAGGCGATGCCAGACGTTCAGTCGCTGGAGTGACCTTCCGCATCGGTGACGTCACGTCTCACCATGACGCGGCAAAGAAACGCCCCGGGGCACCGGGGCGTTTGTAGTTTGGGAGGTTCGATAAAGCCGGACGGTTAGGCCGCGGCCTGCTCGGTCACCTGCGGCGCGGGGGCCGACGTGGTGATCGGAATCTGGCGAGGCTTCTTCGCTTCGGGAATCTCGCGGACGAGATCGACGTGGAGCAGGCCGTTCTCGAGCGTGGCGTTCTTCACCTGCACGAAGTCGGCAAGCTGGAACTGGCGCTCGAAGGCGCGCGACGCGATGCCGCGATAAAGCACTTCGCTGGACTGGCTGTTCTCATTGGCGGCTTTCTCGCCCTTGATCGTCAGGGTGTTTTCCTTGGCGACGATCGAGATTTCATTCTGCGAAAAGCCGGAGACGGCGACCGAAATCCGGAAATTGTTCTCGCCGGTGCGCTCGATGTTGTAGGGCGGATAGCCCGGCGAGCTTTCGCTGGCGGACTGATCGAGGAGCGAGAAGAGGCGGTCAAAGCCGACGGTGGAACGGTAGAAGGGGGTCAGGTCAAACGTACGCATGTTAGTCCTCCAATTGAGCGACCAGCGCGTTTTTCAGGCGGGACGGACCATTGCGTGAGCAACGTCCTCAAGACCGTCTCGCTTGCACAACGCGCCACTCTTTTTCAAAGAGCAGACAACCCGCCATTGGGCCGGGTTTTCGTTCTGCGTGCAGCCTTAACTGGCCTGCACGAAACTGATATGGGAGGGGCCTTGCGGGGTTCAAGAGGGTTCCCGGCCCCTCTTTTTGCCCGCAATATCTTTTTCCGAATTTTATGATTCCTTTCGCCTGATCGGCCCCGCATGACGCTTGTTTCCATCCCCGCCAATCCCGTTCCCGACAATGTCGTCAGCGGCACCATCAAGACGCCCGATGGCGCGGAGTTGCGCTTTGCCCGCTGGCAGCCGCCGGCTGGCCGCAAGGGCACCGTCTGCGTCTTCACCGGGCGGGCCGAGAGCATCGAGAAATACTTCGAGACCGTGCGCGAACTGCGCGAGCGCGGCTTCGCGGTGGCGATGATCGACTGGCGCGGGCAGGGACATTCGTCGCGGCAGTTGCGCGATCCCCGCAAGGGCTACGTCCACAGGTTTTCCGATTTCGAGGTCGATGTCGAAACCTTCGTAAAGCAGGTGATGCTGCCGGACTGTCCGCCGCCCTACTATGCGCTTGCCCATTCGATGGGCGGCGCCGTGCTGCTGCGGGTGGCGCATGCCGGCAAGCGCTGGTTCGACCGCATCGTGCTGTCCGCGCCGATGATCGACCTGCCGGGCTATGCGACAAAATTACCGACGCGGATGTTTGTGCGCACGCTCCGCTGGCTCGGCATGGGCGGCCGCTACGTACCCGGCGGCAACGGCGAACTCACCGGCACCAACAGTTTCGTCAACAATCCGCTGACCTCGGACCCGGTACGCTATGCGCGCAACGCCGCGATCTTCGAGGAAGACCCGACGCTCGGCATCGCGTCGCCGACGGTGGCGTGGGCCGACAGCGCGTTCCGGGCGATCGTCGAATTCCGTGAGGCGAGCTATCCCTCGCAGATCAGGCTGCCGATCCTGATGATGGCCGCGAGCAGCGACACCATCGTCTCGACCGCCGCGATCGAGGAATTCGCCTATCACCTGCGCGCCGGATCGCATCTGGTGATCGCCGGCTCCAAGCATGAAATCCTTCAGGAGCAGGATCGCTACCGGCAGCAGTTCTGGGCCGCGTTCGATGCCTTTGTGCCGGGCACGCCGCTGTTCAAGTAGGCAGTTCTAGTTCGCCTTTGGCGCAACGCCTGTTGCCTGCGGCGGAGCCGCGGCCTGTGCTGCACGGCCGACACTGACACTCAAGAGTCCCTGACCCCAGATACGCTTGGCGACACGCCTGGTGTCCTCCAGCGTGACCGCATCGACGAGCGCATTGCGCTTCTCGATATAGTCGATGCCGAGGTCGTCGAGCTGATACTGCAGCAGCGCGGTGGCGAACTTCGACGAGGTGTCGAGCGCCAGCATCTGCGAGCCCTTGAGGAAGGACTTGGCTTCGTCCAGTTCGGTCTGGGTCGGGCCGTCGTTGCCCATGCGCGCGATTTCGGCGGTGATGGTGTCCAGCGTCTCCTTCGCCTTGTCGGCGCGGGTCGCGGTGGACCCTGCAAACAGCGACGACTTCTTCATCCAGATCAGGGATTCCGACACCGAATAGACCAGCCCGCGCTTCTCGCGGACTTCCTTGTAAAGCCGCGTCGACAGCGTGCCGCCGCCGAGAATGTGGTTGACGATGTAGGCGGCCATGAAATCGGGATCGTTGCGCGCGATGCCGGGTCCGCCGAAATTCACCGAGGTCTGCGGCACGTCCACGATGGCCGATGTATGCAGCGGCGGCTTGGCGGCCTGCACCTCCGGCACCGGAGTCAGGTTGCCCTTGGCGGGCAGGGAGCCGAACGTATCGTCGAGCAGCTTGCCGAGCCCCTCCGGCGTGATGTCACCGACCACGGCGATCTTGAGCGTATCTTTCGCGATCACGCGCTGCGCGTAATCCTTCAGGTCGGCGGACTGGATCGTGGGGAGACTTTCGAGCGTGCCGTTCGGCTGCCGCGCATAGGGATGGTTGCCGTAGGCCTGTTCCCAGAACTTGCGGCCCGCAATCGACACCGGATTGGTGGTTTCGCGCCGTGCACTGGACAGCATCTGCGCGCGGACACGTTCCAGCGGCTCGCTGTCGAAGCGCGCGGCTGTCAGCGCCAGCTTCAGCAGGCCGAAAGCCTCGTCGCTGTTTTCCTTGAGCATCCGCATCGAGCCGCGCAGATAGTCGCGGGTCACCGAAAAGCTCATCTCGATGGCGCGCCGTTCGAGGCGCTCGTGAAATGTCTTCGAATCGAGATCGGCGGCGCCTTCGTCGAGCATGTTGGCGGTGAAAGCGCCGATGCCGGGTTTGTCGGCGGGGTCCTGTGTCGAGCCGCCGGCGAAGGCGTATTCCATCGCGACCAGCGGCACGGTCGCGTCCTGGACGAACCAGGCCTCGATGCCGCCGGGAGACACCACGCGCTGAACCTTCGCGGCGGCGGATGCCGGCGTCATGAGAGCGGCGAACGATGACGTGGCGACGAGAAAGGCTGCGGCGAGACGGGGCAGGTGACGGCGAGTGATGATCACGAACGTTTCTCCTCGCGCTTGGCGGTCGTCGCGCTCGTATCCTTGATGAGATAGCCGGTCACGGACCGCTTTTTCTCGAGCCATGTCCGCGCAGCGTCGCGAACCTGTTCGGCCGTGACGGCGCGAATCCGATCGGGCCATGCCCGGATGTCGTCGACACTGAGGCCGACCGTGACGGCGGCGCCGTACCAGCGCGCCAGGGTGGTCTGGCTGTCCTGTGCGTAGATCGCCTGAGCGATCATCTGGGTCTTGATGCGCTCGAGTTCTTCGGCCGGCACGGGATCGGTCGCAAGCTTGGCGATTACTTCATCGATGGCCTGCTCGACCTGCGGAAATTCCACACCGGGTTTTGGCGAGGCGGAAATGCCGAACTGGGTCGGATCGACGCCCGTGCCCTGGTACCAAGCGCCTGCGCTGACCGCGAGCGGCTTGTCGACCACCAGCGCGCGATAGAGCAGCGAGTTGCTGCCGGTGCCCATCAACTGCGCCAGCACTTCCAGCGCAGCGCCCTGTGCAGGGGTTGCGGTGACGGACGACGGGACGAGATAGTAACGGCGCAGGCTTGGCTGTTCGACACGCGGATCGGCCAGCGTCACGGTGCGCGGCCCGGCGGGCTCCGGCTCCTGCGGCCTGATCCGCTGCGGCGGGATCGCCGGCTGCGGTGGAATCTTGCCATAGGCCGCCTCGATCATGGGGCGGACCTCGTCGGCGCTGACGTCGCCTGCGATGACGAGGGTGGCGTTGTTGGGCGCGTAGAAGCGTTTGTAGAACGCGAGCGCGTCCTCGCGGTTCAGCTTTTCGATCTCCTGATGCCAGCCGATCACCGGGCGGCCATAGGGATGGTTGAGATACAGCGCCGCCATGATCTGTTCGGTCAGCCGCGCATCCGGGCTGTTGCCGACGCGCATGTTGTACTCTTCGAGCACCACGTCGCGCTCGGGCAGCACGTTCTCGTCCTTGAGAACGAGGCCGGTCATGCGGTCGGCCTCGAATTCCATCATGGCCGCAAGCTTGTCGCGCGAGACGCGCTGGTAATAGGCGGTGTAGTCGTAGGAGGTGAAGGCGTTCTCGTTGCCGCCGATACGCGCCACCAACTGGGAGAATTCACCGGCCGGATGCGCGCTGGTGCCCTTGAACATCAGATGCTCGAGGAAATGCGCGAGGCCCGATTTGCCGGGCATCTCGTCGGCTGAGCCGACCTTGTACCAGATCATCTGCGTGACCACCGGCGTGCGGCGATCCGGAATGACGATGACGCTGAGGCCGTTCGAGAGTGTGAAGGTCGACGGCCGTTGCGGCGCGGTCTGCGCCGCCGCGGTGTGAATGGCGGCCGGCGCGAGCAGAAGGCCGAGCGCAGCGAGAGCCCGGACGATATGGTGGCGGGAAATCATCATCATGTTCTACCGGATCGCAGATTTATCGCCCGGAAAACATTCAAATCCGCGAGAGGCGACGCTGCGGGATCTGAAACGATCGCACCTCTGAAAAATCAATGGTGGGCGGATCGCGATCACGGGGCCGCGACCATGACGGCGCGGCCAGGAAGTTCAGCCCAAGCTCAGTCCCAGCGCTTTTCGCATTTGCCGGTAGCTGCGTCGCAGGTTTCCTTCGGAGCCTTCAACTGGCCGACGCCATAGGCGAAGTTGGGCGACGGGGTCTGGTAACCGGTCGGCGGCTGGGTGAGTTCGCTGCGCTCGGGCTCAGTGGTGAACTTCTCGGTTTCCGTCTTCGAGCTGCTGCCGAACACATTGGAGAACAGGCCGCCGCTGTAGCCGAGATCCGAGGGCATCATCATCAGCGGCGCGTTCGCATTGTTGCCGCCGGGCGCATTGTTGTCCGCCGACTTGCTGCTGCGCGGAGCACGCTTGTTGAGTTCGCTCGGCATCAGCGGCAGGCGCGCTTCTTCCGGGCTGATCGCCTTTTGCTTGGCGGCTTCGCGAGCGGCCTTGCGCTCGGCTTCATCGGGATCCTTCGGCCAGTTCGGGGCCAGCTTCCGCTTTCCGCTCTGGGGCGGAGGCAGAGCATCGACCTTGGAAGGAACCACCAGCGGCGAGCGCTCGCGGTACTCGATGGATCCGTCCTCGAGCTTCCTGCCGCCGAGGCCGCTCATCAGGTTGTCCATCAGCTTTTGTTCGAAGGTCTTGCCGTCATCTTCTTCGTCAGCGTCCTGCGCGCGAACCGGGCCGGCGCCGAGCACCAGACCGACGCCAAGCAGGATGGCGGCGAACCGCAGCGCGCGCGTCGCGCGGCGCGATGAGAGATGCAAACCTGAACCGATGCCGCCCGTCATTGCGTTCATCCTGATCCGTTGTCCAAATCCGTTATCAAACGGCGCGGCCATGTCCTCTTGGGCATGTCGCCGCAGGCCAGATTGCCGAGGGCCAGGTGGCGAGCCAACTGGCCTATAACTCACGCGTATCCCCGGTTATCAGGGCCTTTTTGCGGCGCCGGGGGTTATAAAGGAGTCATACAGGAGGGCGGCAACTCCGGCAACGATGGCCACGTCCGCAAGGTTAAACACGTACCAGTTGTAGGTTTTTCCGCCGATCTGGACGTGAAACAGCGCGAAATCGACCACCGCGCCATAGGCCAGCCGGTCGATGGCGTTGCCGATGGCCCCGCCGATGATGAGCCCGAGACCGATGACGGCGAGACGGGTGCCGGATTTCGCCATCCAGACCGCCAGCACGATCACCGCCGTGGCCTTGATCGCCAGCAGGATGGCCTGACCCCCCGGACCCGAATCCTGGAACCAGCCGTAGCTGATGCCGGTATTCCAGGCGAGCACCAGATCGAAGAACGGCGTCACGGCAACCGTGCCCCGCGGGCCGAGTTCGAACACGTTCAGCAGCCAGAGCTTCGATGCCTGATCGAGCACCAGGGCTATGACGGCGGCGATCACACCGGAGCGGAGGAGAGGGCTCACACACCGACTCCCAGCGCCTTCCACTCTCTCAGCGCTTCCGCATCGCGAGGCGAGACATCCGGATATTCGGGATCGCTCCCGACGGTGGGAAGTATCTTCCACGACCGCGCGCACTTGGTGCCAACGGCCTTTTCGACGACGACGGCCACGCCCGGGACATCGCCCAGCGTGAATGCACCCGCCGGAGCATCTTCGTTCGTGACCATGGCGTTCGACGTAATGCAGACTTCCGCGAGATCGACGTCGAACAGCGTTGCGAACACCGCCTTGTCGGACACGTAGACCAATGGCGAGGCTTCCAGCGACGACCCGATGCGCTTGGCCGCGCGCTCGACTTCCAGCGCGCCGGTGACGACGCGGCGCACCTCGCGGATGGTTTCCCACTTCTTTGCAAGGCTGTCGTCGCGGAAGCGGTCAAGGTCGTCGCGGAATGTGGTCAGATGCACCGACGGTTCGGCGTCCGGACGATACATGGTCCAGGCTTCATCGGCGGTGAAGCTGATGGCGGGCGCGAGCCACTTCAGGATCGCGTCGCACAGGATGTCCACGGTCGTCAGCGCGGCCTTGCGCTTCACCGACGACGGCGGATCGCAGTACAGCATGTCCTTGCGGATATCGAAGTAGAACGCCGACAGTTCGGTGTTCATGAAGTTCGCCAGCGTCGCGATCACCGTCTTGTAGTCGAAGTTCGCGTAGGCCGGGCGAATGATGGCATCGACCTCGGACAGGCGATGCAGCATCAGCCGCTCCAGTTCCGGCATCTCGCTGTAGGACACCGTGTCGCTGCGCTTGAAGTGATGCAGCGTGCCGAGCATCCAGCGGATGGTGTTGCGCAGCTTGCGGTAGGTTTCGATGGTGTTCTTGAGAATTTCCGGGCCGATGCGCTGATCGTCGGCATAGTCGGTCGCGCAGACCCACAGCCGCAGGATGTCGGCGCCGGACTGCGAGATCACCTTCTGCGGCTCGGTGGTGTTGCCGAGCGACTTCGACATCTTGCGGCCGTTCTCGTCGAGCGTGAAACCGTGGGTCAGCACCACGTCATAGGGCGCGCGGCCGCGGGTGCCGCAGCTTTCCAGCAGCGACGAATGAAACCAGCCGCGATGCTGGTCGCTGCCTTCGAGATACATCACGGTGTCGTTGCCGCCATCGACCTTGCGCTTGATGCCCGCGAGACCGGGGAAGTGCACCGGGTCTTCCAGCACGAAGGCGTGGGTCGAACCGGAGTCGAACCAGACGTCGCAGATGTCGTTGACCTTCTGCCATTCCTCGTTGGCATGCGAGCCGAGGAAGCGTTCGCGCGCGCCGTCTGCGTACCACGCATCCGCGCCTTCCTTCTCGAACGCGTCCGCGATGCGCTTGTTGACGGCCTCGTCCTGCAGGATCTCGGCGGAGCCGTCGCCCTTCTCGCGCACGAACACGGCGATGGGCACGCCCCAGGCGCGCTGGCGCGAGATCACCCAGTCGGGGCGCCCAGCGATCATGCCGGTGATGCGGTTCTGGCCCTGCTCGGGCACCCAGCGCGTGACGCTGATCGCCTGCAGAGCGCGGGCGCGCAGCGTGTCGCCGGGCTTCGCCTTGCCGTGGTCGGAAATATCCTTGTCCATCGCAATGAACCATTGCGGGGTGTTGCGATAAATCACCGGCTTCTTCGAGCGCCACGAATGCGGATACTGATGCTTGAGGCGCGAGCGCGCCAGCAGCATGCCGCGTTCGATTAGCGCCTTGATGACAGCCTCGTTGGCGTCGCCCTTCTCGCCCTTCTCGGTCAGAACGCGCCTGCCGGTGAAGCCCGGCGCATGTTCGGTCAGCGCGCCGTCGGCGTCGACGGTGTAGGGGATGACCGAACTGATGCCGCGCGCTTCGAGTTCGCGCGCGTTGGCGGTCCAGACGTCGAAGTCCTCGCGGCCATGGCTCGGCGCGGTATGCACGAAGCCGGTGCCGGTGTCGTCGGTGACATGATCGCCGGCCAGCAGCGGCACGGTGAACTCGTAGCCTCCGGCAAAGCCCTTGAGGGGATGGCTGCACTCGATGGCGTCGAGAATATCGGCGGAGACATCGCCGGCCTTCTCGTACGACGTCACGCGCGCCTGCTTGAACACGTCCTCGGCGAGCTTGTCGGCGAGGATCAGGAGATCGCCGGTCTTCGCCCAGTTGTCGGCGGGCGCGTCAGTGATCTTGTACAGGCCATAGGAAATCTTCGGCGAGAAGCTGATGGCGCGGTTGCCGGGCAGCGTCCACGGCGTCGTGGTCCAGATCACCACCGAGGCCTTCGCGAGGCGGCCGTGCGCGGCGTTGACCGGAAACTTCACCCACACCGCGTCCGAGGTATAATCCTCGTATTCGATTTCGGCCTCGGCCAGCGCGGTCTTCTCGACCACGCTCCACATCACCGGCTTGGAGCCGCGATACAGCGTGCCGTTGGCGGCGAACTTCATCAGTTCGCGCGCGATCTGCGCTTCGGCCGGAAAGGTCATCGTCATGTACGGATGCGACCAGTCTCCGACCACGCCGAGGCGCTTGAATTCCTCGCGCTGGATGTCGACCCACTTCTGCGCAAACGCCCGGCACTCCTGACGGAATTCGACGATCGGCACCGCGTCCTTGTTCTTGCCCTTGGCGCGGTACTCTTCCTCGATCTTCCATTCGATCGGCAGGCCGTGGCAGTCCCAGCCCGGCACGTAGTTGGAATCGAAGCCGAGCATCTGCTGGCTCTTGGTCACCACATCCTTCAGGATCTTGTTGAGCGCGTGGCCGATATGGATGTTGCCGTTGGCGTAGGGCGGGCCGTCATGCAGCACGAATTTCGCGCGGTCCTTCGCGGCCTCGCGGAGCTTGCCGTACAGGTCGATCTCGTTCCAGCGCGCCAGAATTTTGGGTTCCTGCTGGGGCAGGCCCGCACGCATCGGAAACTCGGTCTGCGGCAGATAAAGAGTGCTGGAGTAATCGTTGCCGTCGGCTTTGGGGGCAACGGACTTTTGGGGCTTGTCGGACATGATGCTCTGGCTTGGCTCGAATGGCGCTGGCGCGCACGTAATGTGCAGCGATGAAAATCGATCCCGGTCTTGCGCCGAGCGTGTGCTCAGACGGAAGCCGGGCCGCTAATGCCGATTATGGTGCGCTGCGCCAACATGACGTCTAGATAGCAGGCATGGGGGGCATCGGAAAGGCCCGCAAGCCGCTCAATTCTTGACAATTCCGAGCTTCGGAAACGCATCCGGGGCCGCGGCGAGCAGGGCGCGGGCCTTTGCGCTGTCGTCATCCATCTGGCGCACCAGGGCGTCGATCCCGTCGAACTTCAGTTCGTCGCGGATAAAGCCGACGAACGCGACATCGAGCTTCTGGCCGTAAAGGTCGCCCTTGAAGTCGAACAGGAAGATTTCCAGCAGCGGCGCGCCGTTGTCGAAGGTCGGACGGCGGCCGAAGGAGGCGACACCGTCGAAGCGCTTGTCGCCGATCCCGACCCGCACGGCATAGATGCCATGCTTGAGGCCGCAGTTCTTGTCGAGACGGATGTTGGCGGTGGGATAGCCCATATCGCGGCCGCGCTTCTCGCCGTGAATGACCTCGCCCGAAATGAACCACGGCGCGCCGAGCATCGCAGTCGCCTCGGTGACCTGGCCTTCAGCCAGCGCCATGCGGATCGCGCTGGAGGAGACCGGGCGATCCAGAATATCGACGTGAGCCTGGACGTGGACCTCGACACCGAGCTTCGGCATCTCGCTGGCGAGCAGCGACGGCGAGCCCGCGCGGCCCTTGCCGAAATGGAAATCGTAACCGACGGCGATGCCGCTGATTCCGAGCCGGCCGATGAGATCGTGGTTAATGAAATCCTGTGCCGTGGTGCCGGCGCGGGCGCCATCGAACGTCATCACCACTGCGCCGTCGAGGCCGGTGCCGGCGAGCAGGCGCAGCTTGGCGGCTTCATCGGTCAGCCTGAACTGCGGTGTGTTGGGGCTGAAAAAACTGCGCGGATGCGGCTCGAACGTCACCGCATATGCGGGCTTGCCGAGCTTGCGCGCCATATCGATGGCCGCAGAAATCACCACCCGATGGCCGAGATGGACGCCATCGAAGTTGCCCATTGCCACCACAGCGCCTTTTACAATTGCGCTGGTTGGAGTGGCGTCGCGAATGACGGAAAAGCTTGTCGTCATGGGTACCGGTAGGAAGACAATGAAGAAATCGGGCCGGACCTGACCCCGGCGTGCCATCGGAGTCAAGCTGCTGAATAAGGCCTTAACGGCGCAACTTAAGATAATCCCGATGTGGTCCGATTAACGGGCTGTTTAAGCCGCCGGTGCTAGGTTCGCCCCGGCTGCGGGTGGCAGAAGCTGCCCGCAAAATGTTGATAACGCACGCCGGTTGCTGCGTTCGAGGGAGAAAAACAGCGATGGCCATGGATTTGTCGATGCCGGTTCTGGTTGTGGACGACTACAACACGATGATCCGCATTATCCGCAATCTGCTCAAGCAACTCGGCTTCGAAAACATCGATGACGCCAGCGATGGCTCGGCTGCGCTCAGCAAGATGCGCGGCAAGAAGTATGGCCTTGTGATCTCCGACTGGAACATGGAGCCGATGACCGGATACGATCTGCTCAAGGAAGTGCGCGGCGATCCGAATCTCGCCACCACGCCTTTCATCATGATCACCGCTGAATCGAAGACGGAAAACGTCATCGCCGCCAAGAAGGCCGGCGTGAACAACTACATCGTCAAGCCGTTCAACGCCGCGACACTGAAGACCAAGATCGAGGCGGTGTTCCCGGATCACGCGCCGGCGTAAGCCGCGGCACCATCATTCGCAGAATTTCAATGCCCGGTGTTCGCACCGGGCATTTTGCTATCCGCCGGCTCGCCCGTCATCGCCGGATCAGAACGACGCCGCCGATCAGCATTGCGACGCCGATCAGGCGTGGCAGATCGATCGAGCGCTGCGCGAGCCCCAGCCAGCCGAAGTGGTCGAATGTCACCGATGCCAGCATCTGTCCGGTGACGAGGAGGGCGATGAACGTCGCAGCTCCCAGAGTGGGTATCAGCACGATCGCGAGCCCGATGAAGATGGCGCCGAACAGGCCGCCGCTCCAGGCCCACCACGGAATCCGCGCGGCCGTCGCGATCTGCGGCACGGGATCGCGCAACACAACGGCGAGAACCACCATGCAGATGAGCCCGACGAAATAGCTCGTAAAACCGGACCACACCGCGGAGCTGAGTGCTGTCCGCAGGTTGGTGTTGAGGACCTGCTGGATCACGATACTCGCGCCGGCTGCGACCGTCAGAAAGATCGGGAAAGCCAGTTTCATCATGCTGCACCTCAGATCACGAACCGCAGGGCATCCGATCTTGCCCGTGCGGTTTCACCACGTCAGGTCGCGCATCAGCGCGAACGGCGGCTTGGCGTCGCCGAACAGCCGCCGCACCGAGAATTCGTCGGCGACATCAAGCCCTTCGAAGTCCACGGCATGAATGCCGCGGGTCAGGAACAGGCAATCCAGTCCCATTCCATTCGCGCCGTTGAGGTCGGTGCGGACGGAATCGCCGATGGCGAGCACGCGATCGAGCGGCGTCGATGCGCCGCGCTTCTCCGCGGCCAGCTCAAGCGCGCGGTCGTAAATCGGCCGGTGCGGCTTGCCGTAGAAGATCACTTCGCCGCCCATGTCGCGGTACAGTTCGGCAATGGCGCCGGCGCAATAGATCAGCCGGTCGCCGCGCTCGACCACGATGTCCGGGTTGGCGCAGACGAAGGTGAGATTGCGGGCACGCGCCTGTTCGAGCACGCCGCGATAATCCTCGGCGGTTTCGGTCTCGTCGTCAAACAGGCCGGTGCAGGTAACGTAGTCGGCGTTCTCGATGGTCGTGAACGTCACGTCGAGCCCGCGAAATACCGGATTGTCGCGCTCCGGCCCGATCTGGAAAACCGCCTGCTGGTTGTGTGACGCCACGAAGCTGCGGGTGAGATCGCCCGACGACACGATGGCGTCATAGGTGTCGTCGGAGATGTTCATCCGGCGGAGCTGACGCTGCACGGAATCCGCCGGGCGCGGCGCGTTGGTGATCATGATCACCGTGCCGCCCTGCTTGCGGAAGGTTTGCAGCGCTTCGCAGGCGGGGACAAAACCGGTGAGGCCGTCGTGAATGACGCCCCAGACGTCGCTCAGAATGACGTCGACGCCGGTGGTGAGGTCGCGCAAATGATCGGCGAATCGCAACGCGGCGGCGTCAGGCAGCTTCATGGAAAAGGATCACTTCTCTGCGGAGACTTTGGTTATTTCTGCGCCGATGCCCGGCGTGCCAGCGCGGCGTTGCCGGTTACACGAGGAGCCTCGGCTCTCGCGTCGAACTTGACGTCGGCGTTTTCTTCTTTTCGGACCTGGGCGTCAACCGTGGAAGCCGCAGGTGCGGCATGTTCCGCTGGCGCAGCTGCGCCCTCGGGCCGCAGCGGACGCGGCGGCGCGAACAGGAAGCCCTGGCCGAAGCGGACGTCGTAATCGAGCAGATCGACCACGGCCCGCTCGCCTTCGATCCGCTCCGCCACGAGATCAATCCCGAAGCGCCCGAGCAGATCAGACAGGTCGGCGGCGTGAATGTCGGCGGAGGACAGTTGCTTCTGGTCGAGCAGCATCGCCGCCGGCACCTTGATGAACTTGACGCCGCGGTCGGCGAGTTCACGCGGATCGAGCCGCAGGTCGGTGACGTTGTCGATCGAGAAGCCGTAGCCGAGCCGTTGCAGCGTTGCCAGATGCTCGCTCTCTACCGGACCGAGATGGCGGAATGTGCTCTGCTTGAATTCGAGAACCAGCGACGGCGCGAGAATGCGGTTGGCTTCGAGGAAGTCGAGGCACTGTCCGAACACCGAGGGGTTGCTCAGCGTCGTCCCCGAGACGTTGCAGAACACGCCGACGTCCTTCGAGCGCACCATCAGCCGCCGCAGCACCTGCACGCAGCGAAGCATCACGGTGTGATCGATCTGGCCCATCAGGCCGGCGGCTTCCGCTGTGCCGACGAAATCGTTTGCGGTCAGCAACTGGTCCTTGTCGTCGCGCACACGTGCGACGGCTTCGTAGTACCGCACCTTGCGCTGGGGCAGTGTTACCATCGGCTGGAGAAACAGATCGACGCGGTTGGCCTCGATGGCGTTTCTCACCGCCACGAGAAGCTGGGTATTGTTGAGGTTGGCGGATGCAGGCTGTGCGCCAGCCGTCTTGGCGGGCGCAGGCGTGCTGGCGCTGGTTGCCGGCGCCGCTGGATTTGCCTCGGCCGCCGCAATGTTCGCCGGCTCGGCAGCCTGCTGCTCGGCCAGCGTGCTGACGGCGTTTGCGAGAAGGTCGTCATGGGCGGCGACAGACGAAGCAAGTTGCTTGACCAGCGATCCCAGTTCGCTGATTTCGCTGGCGACGGTCTGCACGCGCTCCTGTCCGCTAGCGTCGATCGCCGACAGGCGGGTCTCGATGGCGCTCATGCGGCGGCCGAACTCGGCAACCTGGCGCGCGAGATCCGCGGTGCCGCGCGACAGATCTGCAATCTGGCCGCCGACATCGGTGCGATCGCGCAGGCGCATCGACACGGCGTTGTAGAGGATCAGAAATGTCAGCGCGGTCAGCGCGACGATAGCGGACTCGGAGACGCTCAGCCCTGCCAGCGAGTACAGCATCAGGCCAAGCGACGCTGCGATCAGCACCATGCAGATGGCGATGAAAATCGTCGAAATGCGGATCATGAAGCCTGCCCAACCCCGAACCGGAGCGAGCTTAGCATCAAGTTTGATTCGGCGCGAAGTTGTTGTTTTCCGATTGAATTAAGGCACGCCTCTCCCCGCTTGCGGGGAGAGGCGGATGAGGTCAGGCGACCGCGCGGATCACCTTGGCGATCTTGTCCATAATCTCGCCGACCTGGCTTTCCGAGATGATCAGGGGCGGGGTCAGGCAGAGGGTATCGCCGGCCACGCGCATCATCAGCTCGTGGTCATGGAACGCCGAGTCCAGCGCCTCGAAGCCGCGCTTGCCGGGGCCGTCCTTGTTGGGCGCGAGATCGATGCCGGCGGTGATGCCGACGGTGCGGATGTCCACCACGTTCGGCTCGTTGCGCAGCGCCATCACGGCGTCGGCCCATTTCGGTTCCATCGCCCGGGCGCGCTCGAACAGGCCCTCCTCGCGATAGATGTCGAGGGTGGCGAGACCGGCCGCGCAGGCCAGCGGATGGGCCGAGTAGGTGTAGCCGTGGAACAGCTCGATGACGTGTTCCGGGCCCTTCATGAAGGAATCATGGATCTCGTCGCGGATCAGGACGCCGCCCATCGGCACGGCGCCGTTGGTAACGCCCTTGGCGAAGGTGATCATGTCCGGCAGCACGCCGTAGCGTTCCGCCGCGAAGGCATAGCCGAGACGGCCATAGCCGGTGATAACTTCGTCGAAGATCAGCAGGATGCCGTGCTTGTCGCAGATCGCGCGGAGCTTTTGCAGATAACCCTTCGGCGTTGCCAACACGCCGGTGGAGCCAGCCATCGGCTCGACGATCACGGCGGCGATGGTGCCGGGGCCATGGATGCCGACGATGCGTTCGAGCTCATCGGCGAAATGCGCGCCATATTCCGGCTCGCCCTTGGTGAAGGCCTGCTTTTCGCGGTCATAAGTGGTCGGCAGGTGATCGACGCCGGTCAGCAACGTGCCGAACATCTTGCGGTTGTTGACCATGCCGCCGACGGAAATCCCGCCGAAGCCGACGCCGTGATAGCCGCGCTCGCGGCCGATCAGCCGGGTGCGTCCGGCCTCGCCGCGGCCGTTGTGATAGGCCAGCGCCACCTTCAGCGCGGTATCGACCGCTTCCGAACCGGAGTTGCAGAAAAACACGTGCTCGAGGCCTTTGGGCGCCAGCGCAGCGATGCGGCTGGCAAGCTCGAAGGCTTTCGGATGGCCGAACTGGAACGGCGGCGCGTAGTCGAGGGTCGCGGCCTGCTTCTGGATCGCGTCCACGATCGGATCGCGGTTATGGCCGGCATTGCTGCACCACATGCCGGCGGCGCCGTCGAGGATGCTGCGGCCGTCGGCGGTGAAGTAGTGCATGTCCTTGGCGCCGGCGAGCATGCGCGGCCGCGCCTTGAACGCCCGGTTGGCCGTGAACGGCATCCAGAAGGCGTCAAGATCGTTCGGCGTCGCGACAGTCGGGCGAGGGTGCTGAATATTCAAAGGTCGTTCCTTCCGGCAAGGAGCAAATTTTCTTCTTAGGCAGCGAGCCTATCAGTTTCCGGGGTCATTCGGAACGCATCGCGGCGCATAGTCGCCCGTAAGTGAAGGCACGGACTGCAGTCGGACAATACTACTACCATTAGTAGTGGAATGAATTAGCTTGCCCTTAAAGGTTGTATGCGCAAATGCCTGTCATGAACCAGGCCCGCACACTGCTGGAAAAATTCCGCGCCGCGCAGGACGGCGCCATCGCCGTCGAATTCGCGATGATCGCGCCGATCTTCCTGATGATGGTGTTCGGCATCATCATGTACGGCTCGTATCTGGCGGTGGTCCACGGCGTGCAGCAACTGGCTGCGGAAGCCGCACGATCCTCGGTCGCTGGACTGAGTGAAAGTGAGCGCAGCACGCTCGCGAGCAGCTACGTCACCGGCAACGTCAATACCTACCCTCTGATCGATCCGGCAAAGCTTACCGTAAACGCCGCGACGTCGGGCTCCGATGCCAACGTCTTCGTCGTCTCCGTCAATTACGACGCCTCCGGCATGTTCATCTATTCGCTCCCGGCATTCGTGCCGATGCCGTCGCCTTCCATCGTGCGCTCCGCGGCGATTCCGCGCGGAGGATATTGAACAAGAAAAGTTCAGGGAGGTTGTGATGCACAATCTGCTCCGGCGTTTCGCCGCCGACGACCGCGGCAACATCGCGATCATGGGCGCGGCAAGCCTGCTGCTCGTGATCGCCTGTGCGGCGCTCGGCGTCGATGTCGGCGCCATCTTCGCCGACAAGCGGCGGACCCAGAGCGCCACCGACCTCGCGGCGCTTGTCGCCGCGAGCGACCTTTCCAATGCGTCCCGCGCTGCTGCGGCGACAGTCGCCAAGAACAATTATCCACCGGAGTCGCTCGTGGCTGTCGAACCCGGTGTTTACACGGCGAATGCGTCCCTGACGCCGCAGCAGCGCTTCGTGGCGGCGGCCACACCTGCCAACGCGGTGCGCGTCACCATGCAGACCATGACGCCGCTGTATTTCGGCAAGGTGCTGACCGGCGACAGCCAGTGGAATCTCAAGGCGACCGCGATCGCCAGCACCACGCGGCTCGCAACCTTCGCCATCGGCTCGCGGCTGGTGTCGCTCAACGGCGGGCTGCTGAATTCGCTGCTGGGCGGCATGCTCGGCACCACGCTGTCGCTGTCGGCGATGGATTACAACGCGCTGCTGAGCGCGAAGATCGACGCATTCGATTTTCTCGGGGCATTGGCGACGCGGGTCAACCTGACCGGCGTCAGTTACGATACGCTGCTGAACAGCAACCTGAAGGTGACCGACATCGTCGCAGCGCTGCAAACTGCCGCGGCCGGCAACAGCGGTGCGATCGCAGCGCTCTCCAGCCTGTCGTCGGCGATCTCAAGCCTCACCACCCGCATCACGCCGAAGTCGCTGATCAGCGTCGGACCGTATTCCAATCTCACCGTCGGGCAGAAGCCGAAGGTTGGCGCGAGCGTGTCGGCGCTGGATCTGCTTTCGGCCATGGCGGCGCTGGCCAACGGCACCAACCAGATCGCGGCGAATGTGAACCTGTCGCTGCCGGGCATCGCGGGTGTCACATTGCAGGCCACCGTCGGCGAGCGGCCGGTGGGAACAAGCTGGATCACCGTGGGGTCGCTGGGCGCGAGCGTGCACACGGCGCAGACGCGCGTGCTGCTGAAGATCCAGCTTGTCGGTTCGGGCGCGGTGTCGGTGGTCAACCTTCCGGTCTATGTCGAGATCGCGGCGGGCACCGCGACACTCAATGCCATTTCGTGCGGGTATCCCAACGTCAGCACCTCGACGGTGACGCTCGGCGTCTCGCCCGGCATCGTCGACGCGTGGATCGGCGATGTGACCTCCGCGATGATGACGAATTTCTCCACCGCGCCGAACCCGCCCGCGGTCAACATCGTCAACCTTGGCGCGATCCAGGTGACGGGCCGGGCGCATGCGACCATGGCGAATACCTCGCCGACCAGCGTGACATTCAGCTACGCCGACATTCAGGCGCAGACCAAGAAGACCGTGAACACGACGTCGTTCACCTCGTCGCTGACGTCGAGCCTTCTGGGCGATCTGCAACTCGGCGTGCAGCTCGGACCGCTCGGCCTGCCGATCCCCGGCATCGGCGCGCTGGTTGCCGGCATCATCGGCGGCGCGACTGGCTCGATCGATACGCTGCTCAATTCGGTGTTGCAGACGCTGGGCGTGGGTCTTGGCCAGGCCGACGTCTGGGTCACCGGCGTGCGCTGCGACGGCGCCGTGCTGGTGAATTAGCTGATCCCCCTCTCCCCGTTCTTACGGGAAGGACAACACAATGAAATGTCGTGGCCGGGCTTGACCCGGCCATCCATCTTTCTTGAGTGATGGATACGCGGGTCAAGCCCGCGTATGACGGCCTCGTAGACTTGCCGCTTGATGCTTCGGCTGATAGTCCACAACACGCAAATAATGCCAGTTGTGCTGCATAGGCCGCTTCGTTCCATGTCCGACAAAAAGCCCAAAAAGCCCCAGAAACTGCGCGCGCGCCTGCCGCGCGGCCTTGTGGATCGCACCCCCGCCGAAATCGCCGCCACGCGGCAGATGGTGGAGACAATCCGCGAGGTCTATGAGCGCTACGGGTTCGAGCCGGTGGAAACTCCGGCGATGGAATACACCGACGCGCTCGGCAAGTTCCTGCCCGATCAGGACCGGCCCAACGAGGGCGTGTTCTCGTTTCAGGACGATGATGAGCAGTGGATCTCGCTGCGCTACGACCTGACCGCGCCGCTGGCGCGCTATGTGGCAGAAAATTTCGACATGCTTCCGAAGCCCTATCGCTCCTATCGCAACGGCTATGTCTACCGCAACGAGAAGCCGGGCCCCGGCCGCTTCCGCCAGTTCATGCAGTTCGATGCCGATACGGTCGGAAGCGCTTCCCCTGCTGCCGACGCCGAGATGTGCATGATGGCGGCGGACACCATGGAGGCGCTCGGCATTCCGCGCGGCTCCTATGTGGTGAAGGTCAACAACCGCAAGGTGCTTGATGGCGTGATGGAAAGCATCGGGCTTGGCGGCGATGAGAATGGGGGCCGCAGGCTCACGGTTCTTCGCGCGATCGACAAGCTGGATAAGTTTCCGGTTGAGGAAGTCCGCAAGCTCCTCGGGACAGGGCGATGGGATGGTGGGGAAGAAGGTAAGGGCGATTTTACCAAAGGCGCGGAACTAGAGCCGCCGGCAATTGATCTGCTCGTCCACTTCATCGAATCGACAGCCGGACTATCGCGAACGAATACAACAGAGGCGGGCGCAGACGCTCAGTGGTTAGTAATCCACGCAATTCTGGGTGAGATTCGCGATCTTGCGGGGAAGGATGTAGACGGAAAGAGAAATGCGAGCGCCGAAGCCGGTTATGAAGAACTAACGACGATTGCAGAACTCGTGCACACAGCCGGTTATTCCGACCGCATCAAGATCGACCCTTCTGTCGTGCGCGGCCTCGAATATTACACCGGGCCTGTCTATGAAGTTGAACTGCTGCTCGATACCAAGGATGAGAAGGGCCGCCCGGTGCGCTTCGGCTCCGTCGGCGGCGGCGGGCGCTACGACGGGCTTGTGTCGCGCTTTCGCGGTGAGCCGGTTCCGGCGACCGGTTTCTCCATCGGCGTGTCGCGGTTGCAGGCGGCGCTGACGTTGCTCGGCAAGATCGACACCACGCCGGAGTTCGGTCCGGTGGTCGTGGTGGTGATGGACCGTAACGAGATCGCGCAGTATCAAAAGTTCGTCGCCACGTTGCGCAATGCGGGAATTCGCGCCGAACTCTATCTCGGCAATCCGAAGAACAATCTCGGCGTGCAGTTCAAATATGCCGACCGGCGCAACTCGCCTTGTGTCGTCATTCAGGGCGGCGACGAGAAGGCGAAGGGCGAGGTTCAGATCAAGGATCTGATTATCGGCGCTGAGCTCGCCGGAGACACCGGCAATCGCGACGATTATTTGCAGAAGCAGACGCAAGCGCAGATCGCCTGCAAGGAAAGCGAGCTTGTCGAAAAAGTGCGCGAAGTTCTCGCGCGCCACAATGTGCCTTGGGCCAACGAATAAAAAACAATAACGGTCAGGCATGCAGTTCGACACCAAGGTTGCCCTCGTCATCCGCTCCGATCTGGAAACCTGGCAGAAGCTGAATGTCGCGGCGTTCCTCGCCAGCGGCATCGCGGCGGCGTTTCCTGAATGTGTCGGCGAGCCTTACGGAGACAGGTCCGGCACGCGCTATCATGCGCTGATCGGTCAGCCGATCCTGATCTATGGCGCGGACCGGCCGGCGCTGTCGCGTGCGCTCGAACGAGCGCTGGCGCGCGATGTGAAGCCCGCCGTCTATACCGAGGACATGTTCAAGACCACGCATGACGAAGCCAACCGCGCCGCGGTGCAGGCGGTCATTCGCGCCGACCTCAATCTGGTCGGGCTGGCGTTCCGCGCCGAGCGCAAGGTGGTTGACAAGATCGTCGATGGATTGAAGTTTCACGCCTGACAATTTCTGTCGCAAAGAAAAAGGGAAACGAACATGCCAGAGGTAACCGTGAACATGGCCGCGGGCCGAACCGATGAACAGAAGAAGGGCATGATGCTCGACATCACCCAGGCTCTGGTGAAGAACCTCGGCGTGGATGCGGAGGCCGTGACGGTGCAGATCAACGAAGCGCCGTTGACCCACAAGATGAAGGGCGGCAAGACCTTCCTCGAGCGCAAGGCGGCAGCGAAGTAGCCCAAACATGAACGTGCTTGAAAAAGTCGCCGTCGGCATTACCGGCGAAACGGTCGTCACCGTGACGCATGACATGACGGTGCAGCATTTCCTCGCGACCATGCCGCCGGTCTACGCGACCCCGGTCATGATCCTGCACATGGAGGAGGCCTGCACCGCCTCCATCGCCGGCCTGCTGCCGGAAGGCTATGTCAGCGTCGGCATGGAGGTGAACGTCCGGCATCTGGCGGCGACGCCGGTCGGACGCACCGTGCGCGTGTCGTCGCGTGTCCGGCAGATCGATCCGAAGAGCGTCCTGTTCGACGTGGAAGCGTGGGACGGTTCCCGCAAGATCGGCGACGGCACCCATCGGCGCGGTGTGATCAATGTCGCGGCTTTCGAAAGGCGGTTCGGCGTCAACTGATCCGGCGCATGCGGCTCTCCGAATCTTGAGCATTTCTGATTGTTCTGAAGCCTTGAACGGGGCTAGGTTTCCGGCGGTTCGCCCCAACGGAGACGTCCGATGAGACTCGTATTGATTGCCGCCGCGGCTGTGATGCTGCTCGCCGGACAGGCCCATGCGCAGGGCAGGAGCCGCCCCGATACGAGCGGCGGAACTCAGGCCAAGGGCGAGGATCCGCAGAAGCGGATGGCGCGCGAAGAAGCCGCCGCCAAGGCCGCGATGAAGAACGTTCCGGATTCGAAAGAGAAGTACGATCCCTGGAAGATCGGGAAGTAACGAAATCCACACACCCTCGGTCGTCATCCCCGCGAAAGCGGGGATCCATAACCACCGAGCCATCCGATGAGACGCAGACGGCAGCGTCTCTTATAAAATTTGACGACAGGGAGTATGGGTCCCCGGTTTCGCGGGGACGACGTGTTTAGAGAAGGCCTGACGCAATCACTGCTTCGGCCGCATCGCCCTCATGTCCCTGATGTTCATCTTCATGCCGCCGGGCATCAGGATGTCGCCGGGCTTCTGATCCGCCTTGCAGGCGCCGATCCATTTCGCTTCGAGGACGTTGGTGGTCTCGGCCGGCATGCCCGCCGGACCGCCGCTGTTCTTCGATGTGGTCGTCACCGTGTAGGCCGAGTTGAAGTCGCCGTTGAACTCGGTGTGCGAGACGGACGTCATGTTGCCGATCTTGCAGGTCGAATCGACGACCAGGCCGGTCGCGGTTTTCGCCATCTCGTGCCGGGAGCACATCTCCTTGGCCATCGGGCCGAAGGTCGCCGCCATCTCTTTCTCGGTGGTGGCGTCGGTGCATTGCTGCATGGTCTGGGCGCCGGCCTTGTCCAGCTTCAGTTCCCAGAGCCCTGGCTTGCGGCTCGGCATTTCAACGGGGTCGGCCAGCGCCGGAAGAGCGGTGAGTCCGCCGCCCACAATCGCCAGTGCCATGACACGAAAGAGCGGAAGCACTCGCATCATGGGCGGTCTCCTGAACGGAGCTTAGTAGCCGACGCGCAGCGGCCGGCTGAGATGACCCGGATGGACCCAGACGCAGGAGAAGGAAATGTAGCCGCCGTACTGGGCATCGACGCCGGTCAGCTTCACCGACTTGCCGTAGCTGGCGCAGTGATTGAGGGCCATCGCCTTGACGTCCGCGCCTTCCTTGTAGAGCGAGTAGGCGATGATGCCGCCGGTGTCGTTGCCCTTGAAAGGCGGCACCGTGTCGATGTCGAACCAGGCGGCGCTGGCTTGTGCGCTCATGAGCGCTCCGAAGACCGTCGCCAGAATCGCCTTGCCTGTTATCCGCATCGTCGTCTCCCATGGAATCTCGTCCACACCATAAGGCGGCCGGGCTGTCATGGAAAGAATGCCCGTGCGGTTCGGCAGGGGTTGGCGGCCAAGTGTTGCCGCGCTGCACTTGACCGGCTGATGGCTTCGCGGCACCTTCCGGCACAACATCATCCCGGATTCCGGCGGACCGCTCCCATGCGCGACCTTTTCTCGACACTTCGCAAACTGACTGTTGCCCTGGCGCTTGGCACCGTAGCTGGCCTGATGACGCTCAGCCCGGCGGCGGAGGCTGCCAATGTGCTGGAGCGGAATTTCTGGCTCTCCGGCCCGCGTTACGACGGCGCCATGCGTCCCTGCAACGAGGTGCTCGGCACCATTACCCAGCAGTTCGCCGAAAAAGAGGGCAAGTTCTGGAATTCCGCCCTCGAAATCACCGGTTTTGCCAATGTTCATGAGGTTGCCTTCCGGGCCTGGGCGAATGACAGCATTCCACGCCGTTTCTGCACCGCCAGCGCCATGCTGAACGACGGCCGCGCGCGGCAGGTGCACTTCTCGGTCATCGAGGACGGCGGCTTCGCCGGATTCGACTCAGGTGTCGAATGGTGCGTGGTCGGCCTCGACCGCAACTGGGCTTACAACCCGTCCTGCAAGGCCGCGCGTCCGTAAGCCTCGCGAATCATCTGATCGCCAGTCGCCTCGTCCGCTCAGTGGACGGGGCGATTTTGTTCTTGAAATGTTCTTTTGGCCTGACTAGGCTTGAGCAGGGGTTATCCGCACATCCGATCTGCCCGGAGGATGCGGATATAGTTGGGGGGCGTTGCCATGTTCGGTTTCAGGTCCGGTTCGTCGGCTGCTGCTTTTTCATCTGGTTTTTGTCTTCGTTCGTATCGCTGGCTGATCGCTCCGCTGCTCGGCCTTGCGATGGCCGGCATGGCGGCGGGTTCGGCATCGGCGCAGGACAAGCGCCAGAACGCACCCGGCGAATTCGATTTCTATGTGCTGTCGCTGTCGTGGTCGCCGTCGTTCTGCCAGGCTGCGCACGAACGCGGCAATTCCGGACGTGCCATCCAGGCCCAGTGCGCCGGCCGTCCGTTTTCCTTCGTCGTGCACGGGCTGTGGCCGCAATACGATCGCGGCTTTCCGAACTACTGCCAGCGGCCCTCGCCGCGGCTGGATCGCAACGTCATGACCTCGATGCTCGACCTGATGCCGGCGCCGGGCCTGATCTACAACGAATGGGACAAGCACGGCACCTGTTCGGGGCTGGGCGCGCGCGCCTATTTCGAAACCATCCGCAAGGCCCGCGCGGCGGTGAAGATTCCCGCCGATTATCTCGAATTGTCTGACACCAAACTGGTGACGCCCGGCGAAATCGAGGACGCCTTCATCAAGGCCAATCCCGGTCTGTCGAGTTCGGCGATTGCCGTGCAGTGCGACAGCAAACGCCTCAGCGAAGTGCGCATCTGCATGAGCAAGGATTTGCAGTTCCGCGCCTGCGAGGAAATCGACCGCCGGTCCTGCCGCCGCGACAAGGTCGCGATGCCGCCCGTGCGCGGGGGATAGTTTCTGCCCCGTCACCCTGAGTTGCCAAAGCGTAGCGGAGGCCTCGAAGGGCGACCGCAGTAGTCATCCTTCGAGCGCAAGGGCTCGGACCTCAGGATGACGGATTCACTCACGCAACTCGTTACTTTCATCGCGCGATGTCGTAACTGTCGCGCCATGAACTACCGTCACGCATTCCACGCCGGAAACTTCGCCGATGTCATCAAGCACATCGTGCTGGCGCGCATCCTCACCTATCTGCACGAGAAGCCCGCCGCGTTTCGTGTGATCGACACCCATGCCGGCGCCGGGCTGTACGACCTGACGGGCAGCGAAGCCGAGCGCGGCGGCGAATGGCGCACGGGCATCGCGCGGCTGATGCAGGCGCGGTTGTCCGAACCGGTGATGGCGCTGGTCGCGCCCTATCTCGACATCGTCCGCGCGTTCAATCCGCAGCGCGATCTCACCGCCTATCCGGGATCGCCGCTGATCGCGCGCGCGCTGCTGCGGCCGCAGGACAGGCTGGTCGCCTGCGAACTGGAGCCCAATGCGCGCAAGCAACTGATCAGCGCATTGCGCCGTGACGAGCAGGCGCGCGTGGTCGATCTCGACGGCTGGACCGGGTTGCCGGCATTCGTGCCGCCGAACGAGCGGCGCGGGCTGGTGCTGATCGATCCGCCGTTCGAGAGCCGCGACGAGTTCAAGCGGCTGGCCGACGGCTTCAGCGCAGCTCACGCGAAATGGCCGACCGGCATCTACATGCTCTGGTATCCGGTGAAAGAACGCCGCGCCACCGACACACTGGCCGAACATGTGGCGCGCGTGGCGAACGCTGGAAGCAGTGACGCCAGATGCCTGCGTGTCGAATTCAGCGTCGCGCCGCAGACACCCGACTCCGGATTGGTGTCTGCTGGACTGTTGATCGTGAATCCGCCGTGGACTCTGGCCGGGGAATTGAAGGCAATTTTGCACGAACTCGAAAAGCCGTTGGGACTGGGCGGGGCTGGCCGCTTCCGGATCGAGGCCGTGCGGGCCTGATGCACTGCACGCGTGAGGTTGGCGCGTGCCTGGAATTTGTCTGCACGATTTACCCAAATGCGTCATGGCCAATTTGGCGGGAACCGTATTATGCTACAGTCGTGAAGGTCGGCTTTTACGTTCCGCGCCCGCGAATGGCCGCGGCGGAATGACGAGAGGCCCTCGGGTGTTTCCGGTTTTGGGAGGCGCCCTTCAAGGCCGCCGCTTTCCGGCAGTGAATGCCGGGCCTAGCCGGTGCGCGTTGCGCACCGGAGGTGCAATGCGGGGAGGGGTTTCCCGATGGCCATGATGGGTGTCGTCAAGTTTTTCAATGCCGAGCGTGGATACGGCTTCATCAAGCCGGATGACGGCGGACGCGATGTGTTCGTGCACATCACCGCAGTCGAGCGTGCGGGTCTGAAGGACCTGATCGAAGGACAGCGTATCACTTTTGAAGTCGAGCCCGATAAAAAGGGCAAGGGACCGAAGGCGGTCAATCTCGTGATTTCGCCCTGAGCATGTCGCAGGCGTCATGGCCGAAACAAAAATCCCGGGCGCAAGGCCCGGGATGATGGATCGCGGATTTGGTCCGGATCAGAAGCGGTAGTTGACGCCGACGCGGACGGTGCTGAACTGATAGCCGTTCGACATGCCCGTCATCAGGAAGTTCTTGTCGCTCAGATCGACATAGAGATATTCGACCTTAGCCGACCAGTTCTGGTTCAGCGCGAATTCAGCGCCCGCGCCGATGGTCCAGCCTGCCGAGGTGTTGGATTCCGAGAGGCCACCCGGCAACTGCGCCTTCAGCGCGCCGAACGCGAGACCGCCGGTGCCGTAGAGCAGGATGCTGTTGAAGGCGTAGCCCACGCGGCCGCGCACGGTGCCGAACCAGGGGTTCGAGAATTTCCACGGCGCGAACGTATCGTCGGCCGAGCTGAGTTGAAGATCGGCCTCGATGCCGGCGACCCACGCGCCGTTCTGCCAGTTGTAACCGGCCTGAAGTCCACCGAGGACGCCTGACGGCTTCGCGCCGTTGTTGGACACATCGCCCCAGCCGTAGCCGAGATTGCCGCCGATGTACGGTCCGATCCAGCTATTGGCGAGCGGCTGGGCGACCGTATAGGGCTGCGCATAGGGGCGGCGGCCATAGATGTCGGCGGCTTGCGCGGACGCGGTCACGCATGTTGCGGCGGCGATGATCGCGCCAAAAATTTTCTTGCTCATCTTAACTCTCCTCACGCGCGCGCCGGCGTGGCCGTTGTTGGGTCTTTCGAGGCATTGCGGATCCGTGTGGTTACGGAATTCCACCTTTTTTCTGCGTAAAATTTATCGAGAGTTTTACGTTAAGCGGTCGTTAAGGCCGCCCGCCACCGCATTCACATCCTTAAGAAAGTGTTACAAGCGGGGCAGTGCCGCCGCCGAATCCGGTTCCCTGATGCGGCCGTGCCTGCTGGATGAAATCGCTCCTCGTTCCTAAATTCTGATCATGATTCACGACACCTCCGACCCGACGCAGCCGCCGGATCAACCGGGGCCGGACGCGCCTCCGCAGGAGCCTTCCGCGCGGAACCTGCGCGGACAGGATCTGGACCCGGCCTCGATTCCCGCCGAGGAAGACGAGGAAGCGCGCCTGCCGGAACCGATCGACGATTCCGCGGACGTCGCCAGCGAAGGCACGCTCGCCATCGGCCGCGCGGCGATCGAGCGCGCGGTGAAACTCGCCCCGACCTCGCCCGGCGTCTACCGCATGCTCAACGCGGCCAACGACGTGCTCTATGTCGGCAAGGCCAAGAGCGTGAAGAAGCGGCTCGCATCCTATGCGCGGCCGACCGGTCAGGTGGCGCGCATTGCGCGCATGATCGCGATGACCGCCAATGTGGAAATGATCTCCACCGCGACCGAGACCGAAGCGCTGCTGCTGGAAGCCAATCTCATCAAGCAACTGCGCCCGCGCTTCAACGTGCAACTGCGCGACGACAAGTCTTTTCCCTATATCCTGATCACCGGCGATCACTGGGCGCCGCAGATCGTCAAGCATCGCGGCGCGCAGACCCGGCCCGGCCGTTACTTCGGCCCGTTCGCGTCGGTCGGTGCGGTCAACCGCACCATCACGGCGCTTCAGCGCGCATTTCTGGTGCGCTCGTGCACCGATTCATTTTTCGAGAGCCGGACGCGGCCCTGCCTGCTGTATCAGATCAAGCGCTGCTCGGGGCCCTGCACGGGCGAGATCGATTTTCCCGGCTACACCGAACTGGTGCGCGAGGCGAATGAGTTTCTCTCCGGCCGCTCGCGGCTGGTGAAGCAGGAACTCGCGGGCGAGATGGAGAAGGCCGCGCACGAACTCGAGTTCGAGCGTGCCGCGCTCTACCGGGATCGTCTTGCCGCGCTCTCCGCGATCCAGTCGCAGCAGGGCATCAACCCGCGCACGGTGGAAGAGGCGGACGTGTTCGCCATCCATCAGGAAGGCGGCTATTCGTGCGTTGAGGTGTTCTTCTTCCGCACCGGGCAGAACTGGGGCAACCGCGCCTATTTCCCACGCGCCGACAAGTCGATCGAGGCTGGCGAGGTGCTCGGCTCGTTCCTGGCGCAATTCTATGACGACAAGCCGCCGCCGAAGCTGATCCTGCTCTCGCATCGTGTCGACGATCAGGATCTGCTGGCGGAGGCGCTGAGCGTCAAGGCGGGGTCCAAGGTCGAGGTCTCGACGCCGCAGCGGGGCGAGAAGAAGGAGCTTGTCGCGCATGCGCTGACCAATGCGCGCGAGGCGCTCGGCCGCAAGCTCGCGGACACCGCGACCCAGACGCGGTTGCTCGAGGGCCTTTCGACGGCGCTCGGTCTGCCGCGCGTGCCGAAACGGATCGAGGTTTACGACAACAGCCACATCCAGGGCACCAACGCGGTCGGTGCGATGATTGTCGCGGGGCCGGAAGGCTTCCTGAAGAACCAGTACCGCAAGTTCAACATCAAGTCGGAAGGCTTAGCTCCGGGCGACGACTACGGCATGATGCGCGAGGTGCTGCAGCGCCGCTTCAAGCGCCTGATCAATGACGCAGCCGAAGGAAAAAAGCCGAGTGACGACGCCGTGCCGCAATGGCCCGATCTTGTGATCATCGACGGCGGCCAGGGCCAGCTCAATGCCGCGCGCGAAATTTTCACCGGACTGAACCTGACCGACGTTTCGCTGATCGCGGTGGCCAAGGGACCGGACCGCGACGCGGGGCGTGAAACCCTGTTCATGCCGGACCGTCCATCGATCAAGCTCGAGCCGCGCGATCCGGTACTGTACTTCATCCAGCGGCTGCGCGACGAGGCGCATCGCTTTGTCATCGGCTCGCACCGCAAGCTGCGCAAGAAGGACATCCGCGAAGCCGGATTGCAGGAAATTCCCGGCATCGGCCCGTCACGTAAACGTGCCCTGCTGCATCATTTCGGGACCCTGAAGGAAATCGAGCGGGCCTCGGTGGCCGATCTCGGCAAGGTTCCGGGCGTGAGCGCTGAAAGTGCACGTAAAATCTTCGATTTCTTCCATCCCGGCAGCGGCTGAACCTCCCGCCGTTGCCCGCATTTAGAGTTGGGCGAAATGCGCCCGCCGGGCTGTTGACGCGGCCACTTTCGCAGTATTGGTAAGGTCATGACCAGTGTCGTCGCCCCGAAGCCAGCAAAGCGCTCGCTGTCTTTGCCCAATATCCTGACTTACTCCCGGATCGCCGCCATCCCGGTGGTGATCGGCTGCATGTATGCGCAGTCCATCATGGGCGCGCCGCTGTGGCTGCGCTGGGTGGCGCTGTTCGTGTTTATCGCCGCGGGCGTCACCGATTTTCTCGACGGCTACTACGCGCGGATGTGGGACCAGCAGTCTTCGCTGGGCAAGATGCTCGACCCGATCGCCGACAAGCTGCTGGTAGCGTCTTGCCTCTTGATGCTGGCGGCGGACGAAACCATTCGCGGCTGGTCGCTGTGGGCGGCCATCGTGATCCTGTGCCGTGAGATTCTGGTGTCGGGTCTGCGCGAATATCTCGCCGTCATCCGGATCAGCGTACCTGTGTCACAATTGGCGAAGTGGAAGACCACGGTGCAACTCGTGGCCATCGGGTTTCTGATAGCAGGCGAGGCGGGCGAAATGATCCTGCCGCCGACCGTGCTGATCGGCATCACGCTGTTGTGGATTTCGGCCATTCTCACGATCTACACCGGATGGGATTACCTCCGCGCGGGTATCCATCATCTGACCGAGGAAGACCGGTGAAGGTTCTATATTTCGCATGGGTGCGCGAACGCGTCGGCAAGGCCGAGGAAACGCTGGAGCCGCCGGCGAGCGTGCGCACTGTTTCCGATCTGATGCAGTGGCTGGTGGCGCGCGGCGAGGAATATGCCAACGCTTTCGCTTCGCCGAAGACCATACGCGCCGCCATCGACCACACCCACGTGAAGCCTGACACCGCGATCGCCGGTGCTCGCGAGATCGCGTTTTTCCCGCCGATGACCGGCGGTTAACCTCCCCATGACGACGCCCGTCACAATCCGGATTCAGTCCGCCGATTTCGACATCGCCGCGGAAATCGCGGCACTGACCCGGGGCAACACCGACATCGGCGCGGTGGTGAGTTTCTCCGGCATCTGCCGCGGCGGTGAGGGCGCTCAGGCGATCGCCGCGATGACGCTGGAGCACTATCCCGGCATGGCGGAGGCCGAGATCGGACGGCATGTGTCCGAGGCGATTGCGCGCTGGCCGCTGACCGGCGTCACCGTGATCCATCGTTATGGCCGTGTCGTGCCCGGTGACAACATCGTGCTGGTGCTGACCGCGTCGGTGCATCGCGAGGCGGCGTTTCAGGCCGCGGAATTTCTGATGGATTATCTCAAGACCAATGCGCCGTTCTGGAAATCCGAGGAACGCGCGGACAGCAAGGTGTGGGTCGATGCGCAGGCTCATGACGACAATGCAGCAGCGCGGTGGAAGAAGTAATGGCGAAGAAAGCGAAAAAATCCCCGACAGCGAAGGCACCCGCGAAGAAGGCCTCCGCAAAGCGCGGCGCGGCGCGCACGGCAACGAAGAAGCTTTTGAAGCCAGCATCGCCGAAGGTGCTGCCCGGCGAACTGCTGACGCTGCTCGACCTGATGCGCTACGGTGTCAGCCGCTTTGTCGAGGCCGGACTGGTGTTCGCCCACGGCACCACCGATCCGGTGGCGGAAGCGGCGTTTATCGTGTGCGAGACGCTGCATCTGCATCCCGATCAGTTCGAGATGTTCGCGAATGCGCGGGTCACGTCGCATGAGGCCGCGAAGCTTCTTGCGCTGATCGACAAGCGCATCACCACGCGGAAGCCCTCGGCGTATCTCGTCAACAAGATCTACATGCGCGGTCTGCCGTTCTATGTCGACGAGCGGGTGATTGTGCCGCGCTCTTTCATCGGCGAACTGCTGGATTCGCATTTCGGCGGCGACCTTGAGGAAGAGGGCGGCTCGCTGATCGACGATCCGGGCAATATCACACGGGTGCTCGATCTGTGCACCGGTTCGGGGTGCCTTGCTATTCTGGCGTGTCAGAGTTTCCCCAATGCCACCGTCGATGCAGTGGACATTTCACCGGATGCGCTGGCGGTCGCTGCGCGCAATGTCGCCGATTACGGTCTTGAGGATCGGATTTCGCTTTACGAAGGCGATCTGTTCGACGCCATCGGCGATGCGCGCTACGACCTCATCATCACCAATCCGCCATACGTCGATGCCGAAGGCATGGCGGGCCTGCCGCGCGAATGCCTGCATGAACCGTCCATCGCGTTCGATGGCGGCGACGACGGCCTCGACCTCGTGCGCAGGATTCTGGACGAGGCGAAGGACCATCTGAATCCGGACGGCGGTCTGCTGTGCGAAATCGGCCGTGGCCGCGACCTGCTCGGCGATGCCTATCCCAACCTGCCGCTGCTGTGGCTCGACACCGAAGACTCTGACGGCGAGGTGTTCTGGATTCCGGCTGAGGCACTGTAATCGTTATTGTCATGCCCGGACTTGTTCCGGGCATCCACGTCTTTTGAAGTTGCTGTCTTGAAGACGTAGATGGCCGGGACGAGCCCGGCCATTACGATTTATTGTGCTCAATTCACGCGAGAGCGTCTGATTACTCCAGGCTTGCTACAGGACCTTTCTGATCCAGTTGTGCGGGTCGGCCGCGCGGCCGTACTGGATGTCCACCAGTTGCTTGCGCAGCCCCATCGCGACCGGGCCTGCAGCGCCGCCGTTGATGGTGAATTCGCCGCTCGTGGATCTCACCTTGCCGATCGGCGAGATCACCGCCGCGGTGCCGCAGGCAAAGGCTTCTTTCAGTTTCCCGCTCGCAGCATCGGCGCGCCACTGGTCGATCGTGTAGGGTTCCTCGCGCACGGTCTTGCCCGCCGCCTTTGCCAAAGCGATGATCGAGTCCCGCGTGATGCCGGGCAGGATCGTGCCGAGCGGCGGCGTCAGCAGCGAACCATCGTCGAACACGAAGAAGACGTTCATGCCGCCGAGTTCTTCGATATAGCGGCGCTCGATCGCATCGAGGAACACCACCTGATCGCAGCCGTTCTGCATCGCTTCGGCCTGCGCGCGCAGGCTCGCAGCGTAGTTGCCGCCGCATTTGACGGCGCCGGTGCCGCCGATCGCGGCGCGTGTGTAGTTCTCCGACACCCAGATCGACACCGGGGCCGGGCCGCCCTTGAAGTAGGAGCCGACCGGGGAGGCGATCACCGCGAAGACGTATTCCGCCGATGGTTTCACGCCGAGGAACACCTCGGTCGCGATCATGAAGGGCCGCAGATAGAGGCTGCCTTCGCCGCCAGGAATCCACTCGCGGTCCATGCGCACGAGTTGCTCCACGGCTTCGATGAACACATGCTCCGGCAGTGGAGCCATCGCCATCCGATCGGCCGAATCCCGGAAGCGCCGCGCATTGGCGTCGGGACGGAACAGGTTCACCCCGCCGTCGTCGCGCTTGTAGGCCTTGAGGCCCTCGAAGATTTCCTGGGCGTAGTGCAGGACTGCCGTGGCCGGATCGAGCAGGAAGCTCGCGCGGGATTCGACGCGAGCATCGTGCCACCCCTGCGCCTGCTTGTAGTGAACCACCGCCATGTGATCGGTGAAGACCCGGCCGAAGCCGAGATCCGCGAGCTTGGCGATGCGCTCCTGATCCGGCGTCGGAGTTGGCGTCGGCCGCGTTTCAAAATCGATGAGAACGGTGCCATCGATTTTCTCGAACGAAACTCCCGAAATGCCCATTGGGTCTTCTCCCGGCTTGAATTCAGTCCACGCGGCGGCGGGCTGGTCGATTTGAGGTCTGGCACCGGCCCGCCGGCCCGAGGGCCGGTTTCCGCTTTGGCGGAAGGCGCGAAGTCCAGTATGTTTGCCGAAATGCCGCTCGACAATCGCACGTAGAAAGAAATTGCGTCCTTGGACCCGTCGTCGCTGCATGTTCTGTGCGAACTTAAGGATCAAGGATAACCGACGAAACGAACTAATATTTCGTCGTCCTTGCGATTTTTGTAACATTGAGACCTATATACGTCAATATGGCTGACATAAAATTTATGAAGGCAGGAGCGCATTCGACTGACGCCGCCACCGGCCCCACGACGCCGGGGGCCACCCCTTTGCGCTGGGACATCATCGAACTGCTGTTCTTCGCCTACCGGGACTTTGTCGGAGACGCCGATCATGTTCTGGAGGAGTTCGGTTTCGGCCGGGCCCACCACCGCGTGGTCCATTTCGTGACCCGCTATCCGGGTCTGAAGGTGGCCGATCTGCTCGACGTGCTGCGGATCACCAAGCAGTCGCTCGGACGTGTCCTGAAGCAACTCCTCGACGAGGGCTATATCGTTCAGAAGGCTGGCGACAATGACCGGCGGCAGCGTCTTCTTTTCGCCACGGCGAAGGGCGAGGCCCTTGTAGCGAAACTGGCCGGATTGCAGACGGCGCGCATCACCCGCGCGCTCGACTCGATCGGGCCGGAGAACGCCGACAGCGTGCGGCGGTTTTTGCTGGGCATGATCGACCACACCGATCCCGACAAGGTGCTGGAGGAAATTCTCCGGAGCAGCCGCAAGACGGTGAAGGATTCAAGGTGACAGAAACCTCGATACGGGAGCGAGCAGGCCGCCAGATGGCCGACGATGCGCCGCATCTGCTGCTGGTCGATGACGACCGCCGTATCCGCGATCTGCTGTCGCGCTTTCTCTCCGGCGAAGGCTATCGCGTAACCACGGCCATGAGCGCCGCCGACGCGCGCGCCAAGCTGACCGGCCTGCATTTCGATCTCCTGATCCTGGACGTGATGATGCCGGGCGAAACCGGCTTCGATCTCGCGCGCTCGATCCGCACATCGTCGGCAGTGCCGATCATCATGCTCACCGCGCGGCATGAAGCCGAGAGCCGCATCGAAGGTTTGCAGATCGGGGCCGACGACTACGTGGCGAAGCCGTTCGAGCCGCGCGAGCTGGTGCTGCGCATCGCCAACATTCTCAAGCGCGCTGCGCCGGTGGTGGCGCCTGCGATCGAGTCCGTCGCGTTCGGGCCCTACGTCTATCATCTCGAGCGGGGCGAATTGCGCGACGGCGAGAAGATCATCCATCTCACCGACCGCGAACGCGACATGCTGCGTATTCTCAGCGCGACGCCGGGCGAGACCGTGCCGCGCGGCGCACTGACCGGCGGCGACGGCTCGGTCAACGAGCGCGCGGTGGACGTTCAGATCAACCGCCTGCGGCGCAAGATCGAGCGCGATCCGGCCAATCCGCTGTTCCTGCAGGCGGTGCGCGGCATCGGCTATCGTCTCGTGGCGTCGCCGTGACCGGACCGGGCGCATTGTTATGAGTACGCTCGACACAGGTCTCACGTTCATTCGTACCGCGTCGCGTCGCGTGTCACGCGCCAGCGAATGGCTGGGCCAATGGTTCAAGGAGCTGATGCCGAAGGGGCTATATGCCCGCGCCCTGCTCATCATCATCGTGCCGATGGTGATCCTCCAATCGGTGGTCGCCTTCGTGTTCATGGAGCGGCACTGGAACACGGTGACCCGCCGGCTGTCCGCCGCCGTGGTGCAGGACATCTCCGCGCTGATCGACGTTTACAGGTCCTATCCGCAGGACAAGGACCGCACCCAGATCAAGCGCATCGCGCAGCAGCGGCTTGGCCTTGTGGTGGACTTCCTGCCGGTCAATGACATGCCGGCGCCGGGGCCGAAGCCGTTCTTCTCGCTGCTGGATCAAACGTTGTCGGTGCAGCTCAGCCGCCAGATCGCGCGCCCGTTCTGGATCGACACCGTCGGCCGCTCGTCGCTGGTGGAAATCCGCATCAAGCTCGACGACACGGTAATGCGAATTTTCGCCCAGCGCAGCGCGGCCTATGCGTCGAACTCGGAGATCTTCATCTTCTGGATGGTGGGCACGTCATCGATCCTGCTGATCGTGGCGGTGCTGTTCCTGCGCAACCAGATCAAGCCGATCCTGCGGCTGGCGGATGCCGCGGAGAGTTTCGGCAAGGGCCGCGAGGTGCCGGATTTCCGTCCGCGCGGCGCGCGCGAGGTTCGCCGCGCAGCGCTCGCTTTCATGGAAATGAAATCCCGCGTCGAGCGCAGCATCGAGCAGCGCACCGCGATGCTGGCCGGCGTTAGCCACGATCTGCGCACCATCCTGACCCGCTTCAAGCTTGAGATGGCGCTGATCGGCGACAGCCCGGAAGTCGAGGGCATGCGCAAGGACGTCGATGAGATGAGCGGCATGCTGGAGGCGTATCTGGCCTTCGCGCGCGGCGACAGCGGCGAGCAGGCGCAGCCGACCGACATGGAGCAGGCGCTCGAAGAATTGCGCAGCGACGCCGAGCGCCATGGTCACGCGGCGACGGTTGTGTTCCACGGCATGCCGGTGGTGATCGTGAAGCCCGCGGCCTTCAAGCGCTGTATCGCGAACCTGGTGTCGAATGCAGGGCGTCACGCCAATGCCATTGCGATCACCGGCCATCGCGATCATCGCTATCTGACGGTGACGGTGGATGACGACGGTCCGGGCATTCCGGTCGAGATGCGGGAGGAAGTTTTCAAGCCGTTCCTGCGGCTCGACGATGCGCGCAATCAGGACGAGGGCGGCACGGGCCTCGGTCTTGCGATTGCCCGCGACATCGCGCGCTCCCATGGCGGCGACATCACGCTCGGCGACAGCCCGATGGGCGGTCTGCGGGCGACGGTGCGCGTGCCGGTCTGATTACTTCGCCAGTTCCTTTGAGCGCTTCGTCGCAGCCGCAATCGCTTTCGTCAGCAGCGGCTGAAAGCCGTTCGCGCCCATCAGCACTTCCAGTGCGGCTGCCGTGGTGCCCCCCGGCGAGGTGACGTTCTTGCGCAGGGTCGCGCTGTCGAGATCCGACAGGCGGAGCAGTTCGCCGGAGCCTGAGACGGTTGCCCGCGCCAGCGTTGTCGCCAGTGCTTCGGGCAATCCGGCGGCGACGCCGGCGCGTGCGAGTTCTTCGGCAAGCAGGAACACATACGCCGGACCCGAGCCGGATACGGCGGTCACCGCATCCATCAGCGCTTCGTCGTCGACCCATTCGACGCCGCCGGTGGCGCGCAGCAACGCATCGGCGATAGCGCGCTGATCCGGCGCAACGCCGTCCGCCGGCACCGCGACTGTGATGCCGCGTCCGATCGCGGCCGGTGTGTTGGGCATGGCGCGGATCACCTTGCCGCCGCAAACCTCGGTGAGGGCCGCGATGGTGGTTCCCGCCATGATCGAGACCACGAGGGTCGATGAGCCCACCAGCGGCTTCAACTGCGGTCCGGCCTCGCGAAACATCTGCGGTTTCACCGCGAGTACAAGCACTTCAGCGGTGCCGATGTCCTTCGTCTCGGGATTCAGCCGCACGCCGCGCGCGACGAAATCGCGGGTGTCGTCCGACGGGAATGGCTCGATGATGGTCACGCGTCTGGCGTCGAGTCCTCCGTCCAGCCAGCCGGACAGCATCGCGCCGCCCATCTTGCCCGCACCCGCGAGCACGAGTGAGCCTGTGAAGTTTTTCAGCGCGTCGGAGGAAGTTGATGTTGCCATGACTCAATCCACTCGGGCCGTCCCCGCGAAAGCGGGGACCCATAACCACAGAGTTCTATTGAATGAGCGGGGGCGCAACAAGCTGTCGCAGCGTGCGCGGATCGAAAGATAGGTCCCCGCTTTCGCGGGGACGACATCTCGGGTGTGTTGCGCGCCCTGGATGAAGTGAAGCCTTACGCCTCGCCTGCGGTATCGAACATCGCGGCGCTCATGGCCTCCGCGGCGGTCTTGCCGGCCCAGACCACGAATTGCAGCGCCGGATAGTAGCGCTCGCAGGCATGCAGCGCCCCTTCGAGCATCAGTTCGCACTGCGCGGGCGTGGCGGTCATGCCGCCCGGCAGGATCAGCGCCTGCCGGTACATGATCGATCCGGTGGTGAGCCAGACATCGAAATGGCCGATCCACAATTGCTCGTTGATCGCGGCGATCAGGCGCTGCACTTCGCTGCGCCGCGCCTCGGGAATTTTCATATCGAATGTGCAGGCCAGATGCAGCGCGTCGATGTCGCCCATCCAGGTGAAGGACAACTGGTAGTCGGTCCACTGTCCCTGCGTGAGGATGGTGATTTCGTCGTGACCCGAGCGTTCGAACGACCAGTCGTTGGAGGATGCGATCTCCTCGACGACCGAAAGCGGGCTGCTTTGCGAATCCGTTATGATGTCCAGATGGGACATGCTGCCTTCACCCTCTGCTGGTGTGGGATGTGAAACGCCTGAACGAAACGCAAAGAACGAGCGAGAACTGTCGCTGCAAGTTCTCCGTTTACGATCATGACGACCCGGCTTTCGGATCGTGCGCCGCAACGGCAACCTTGTGACAAGATTGATCGGTGATTTGCGCAAGACGCGCAACGCCGCCACGAATCCCGTCCACAGGCAAAGGGTTAATTTCCTGTCTCTTCAACAGGTAAGCGTGACATGCGGTGATGAAATGCATCGTCGCGCCAATTCATGAGTCCGCGCATGAACTTACGCGCGGCTGACTCGTGTTTCAAATCCGACGGGTGTGAGAACAAAACGGAATCGGATTCGCGCGGCACGAGTCGCGCAGACTCATTGCGCGTGCAGGGCGAGAAAAAATATTTTTGAAAATGGGCCGTTCAGTCGAACAGGCTCGACACCGACTCTTCGGATGCGGTGCGGCCGATGGCTTCGGCGATCAGGGTGGCGACCGAGAGCACGCGGATGTTCGGAGCCTTACGCACCGCTTCAGTGGGCTGGATCGAGTCGGTGATCACCAGTTCCTTGAGCCGGGATGAGGTGACGCGCGCGACCGCACCTCCCGACAGAACGCCATGGGTGAGATAGGCCGAGACTTCCTTGGCGCCGTATTTGAGCAACGCGTCGGCGGCATTCACCAGCGTGCCGCCGGAATCGACGATGTCGTCGATCAGGATACAGTTGTAGCCGGCGACATCGCCGATCACGTTCATGACTTCGGATTCGCCGGCGCGTTCGCGGCGCTTGTCGACGATGGCCAGCGGCGCGTTGATCCGCTTGGCGAGGCCGCGTGCGCGTGCCACGCCGCCGACGTCCGGCGACACGACCATGACGTTGGCGAGGTCGAACTTCTCCTTGATGTCGCGCACCATCAGCGGCGAGGCATAAAGGTTGTCGGTCGGGATATCGAAGAAGCCCTGGATCTGGCCGGCATGGAGATCGAGCGTCATGACCCGGTCCGCACCGGCATGGGTGATCATGTTGGCCACCAGCTTGGCCGAAATCGGGGTGCGGCCGCCGGCTTTGCGGTCCTGCCGCGCGTAGCCGAAATAAGGGATCACGGCGGTGATGCGGCGCGCGGAAGCGCGGCGCAGCGCATCTGTGATGATGAGCAATTCCATCAGGTGGTCGTTGGTCGGAAACGACGTCGACTGGATAATGAAGACGTCGGAGCCGCGGACGTTTTCCTGAATCTCGACGAAGATTTCCATGTCGGCGAAGCGGCGCACGCTGGCCTTGGTCAGCGGCACGCCCAGCACGGAGGAAATCTCGGCAGCCAATTCGGGGTTCGAATTGCCGGCTACCAGCTTGATGGAGCCATTCTTCGCTGAAATTGCAGCCTCTCCTCGCGATGTGGGGGAAACGCTTTTCAACATATCGCTGCCTATGAAACGGAACCGGAGCCTGACGTCTTCGCAGGCGCGCGTGATAACAAGGAGATGACGAGGCTGGCAATACAAAGCCTCGGTTTTTCCTGCAAAAACCGGCTCAGAACTGCGTCCGCATCCCTAATGGGCGCTGAACGCCAGCGTCTGCATTCGTCCGGGGCCTGATTCAGGCCGATTCTCGTCGGTCTGCGCGATGGCAGGACCGGAGGTTCGGGGCGCGGCCGGGGCAGGGTCCTGCGCCGGGGCGGTCCCGCTGATCAACCCATTGAGGCCGTTCAGGCCGGCGAGCGCGATTCGGCGCATCAACTGGTCATCTGCCATGGCCCAGGCGTCGCGGCCGCCCTTGCCGGCGGGTTCCTCGCCGCTGAGGCGGACGGCGCGTTCCTGATCCCGGTCGTAGACATCCCAGACCCAGGCGATGGTGGTCCTCCCGCGCCGGACCTGCGCAGACAGATAGCTGCGGACCCGGTAGGAGGCCTGCGCTTCGCGGGACACGATGGTGAAGCTGCGGGCGGTGGATTCGGTTTCGAGGGCTCGAACCAGCCGGTCGAAAACCTGCGGCGGCGGGCCGTCCACGGATTCAAAGGCGACGGTGGGGCCGAACGACGAGGTGGTGGCAACCGGGCCCGAGCCGTTGGTGGTGCAGGCGGCAGTCAGGCTCAGCAGGACCAGCAACAGGGGCGCCCGCGCAACCCGCAGCGCTGCCCAAGTGATTGTTCGCCCGGTGAAATCCATGCCCGCCCCGATGTCTCGCCGGCGGGTTTTGCCCTGCCCGGCGAGGTTCGGTCCAGCGATATCGTTAATGAGCGTTAACGTCTAGGGCAGGCTGCGGGCAGGGTTTGCAAGCGGCGACCAGGGCCGCCGGTATTTGAGCCAAATCCGAGCTTTTAGCCGTCCAGCACGATGGCGTGGATGTTGCGGCCGTAGTCCGGTTCCTTGCGGTGCGTGGTGCGGCGGTAGCTGAAGAAGCGCTCGTCCGCATAGGTGTCGATGCCGACATCGTCGATCATCAGGATGCCCGCACGCTCCAGCCGCTGGCGGATATAGCCGGCGAGATCGAACATCGCGTGGCCAGCGCGTGTTGACGGCACGAAGAAGCGCGCGTTGTCGGGCGCGCCTTCTGAAAAGCGTGCAACGAATTCCGCACCGACCTCGTAGCTCTGCTGCCGGATCAGCGGGCCGATCGCGGCGATGATGTTTGCGCGCGATGCGCCGAGGCCTTCCATCGCGGCAATCGTATTTTCAAGCACGCCGCCGATGGCGCCCTTCCAGCCGGAATGCGCGGCGCCGATCACGCGTGTCTGCGGATCGACAAAGAGAATAGGTCCGCAGTCGGCGGCGGTGACGCCGAGCGCCAGTCCCGGCACTTTCGTCACCATCGCATCGGCGTGCGGGCGCGATGCCGTGTCCCACGGCGTGGTGGCGACCGCGACATCCGGCGAGTGAATCTGGAATACGGTGAGGAATTGCGGCGGCGCGACGCCGAGATGCTCGGCCATGCGCCGGCGGTTTTCGATGACATGCGCCGGATCGTCATGCGAGCCGATGCCGCCGTTGAGGCTCTCATAGATGCCTGCCGAGACGCCGCCCTCGCGCGAAAAGAATGCGTGGCGCAGACCCGGCACAGCCGACAACAGCGACGACGTAAATGTCATGATTTCGTGTCCTGCTCGGACAGCGCTGCGAGCGTTGCGATGGCGGGGTGCGAAATGCCGAGCACCTTGAACAGCGAGCCCATTCCTTCCGGGCTCGGGCCGGTGAGGCGGGCCAATCCTGCGGTAATCAGCTTCTGGCCGTCTTCGGTCGCATTCTTCATCAACGCCTGCGCGCGGGTCTCGATGCCCAGGCTCTTGAGGAATACGCCTTGCTCGACCGGGCCGTGGGCGCGCGCGCCGACATCCTCGGCGGCACGGGCGAGCGCCTGAAAATCCACATGTGCGGTGAGGTCCGCAAGGCCGGCGTTGCGCAGCGGGTTGGTGTAGTTGTGCCGCGCGACTGCCTGGAAGGTATCGCCCGCATCGCTGCGCAGATGGCCGTAGTCCATGATCAGCGCCGCGCCGCCCTGATCGCGGAGCCGGCGCGCGATGGTCATGATCTCGTTGTCGGGCCGCCATTCGAAGATCGCGCCATTGGGCGCGGCACGCACCAGCGGAGGCAGCAGCACCTCGAAGCGCGGGATCGGGTCCTTGGCGATGCCGTAGGCGAGAACGTCGTCATCGATCTCGATAACGCGCTCGTGCCATCCGGTTTCCTGTTTGACCGCCTGATGGATCGGCAGCGCATCGAAGAACTCGTTGGCCAGAATGATCGCGGGTCCGTCCGGGATGTCCTCGATCCGGTCGTACCACTCGACATAAGCTGCATCGGCAAGCTTCTCGCGCTGCTTGTCGCGCAGCCGCTCGCTGGCCTCGACCAGATGCACGGTGATCGCATCATGGAACGCCGGCAGAATCCGCACCGCGCGCAGCGCGTCCGCCATCATGGTGCCGCGGCCGGGTCCGAGTTCGATGAACTTGACCTCCTGCGGCATGCCCATCGCATTCCACACCGACGCCGCCCACAGTCCGACCAGTTCCCCGAACATCTGGCTGACTTCGGGGGCGGTGATGAAATCGCCGTCGCGGCCGAGCGGATCGCGCTTGAGGTAATAGCCGTATTCCGGATGCGTCAGGCAAATCTGCATGTACCGCGACACCGGCATCGGGCCGTTCGCGGCGATCTGCTTTCTGATCAGGGTTTCAAGCGGCGAATAATCGGACACGGCGAACTTTCGGAAATCGGGAATCGCTAATTTAAATATGATCTTACGTTATTAAGCCGCTTTGGCAGCGCCGTCACCCGCCGTGCGCGGCCCGCGGCGCCATGCAGCCCCGATAAAAATGAGGCCGGCGACAATCATCGGGACCGACAGGATCATGCCCATGGTCAGGCCGCCCCAGAGAAATCCCAGTTGCTGGTCGGGTTCGCGGAAAAACTCGCTGACGATGCGCGCGACGCCATAGAGCGCGGCGAACGCACCGATGATCAGGCCCGGGCGCTTCAGCGCGCCGCCCCGGATCAGCAGCGCCAGAATGATGAAGAGAACAACGCCCTCAAGACCCGCTTCATAGAGCTGGCTTGGGTGACGCGGCAGCGGTCCGCCGTTCGGAAACACCATCCGCCAGGGGACGCTCGCATCCGCCGTGCGGCCCCACAACTCGCTGTTGATGAAGTTCGCCAGCCGCCCGAGCAGCAGGCCGATCGGGCCGACCGCGCAGGTCACGTCGCCGAGCGACAGCACGGAAATATTCCGCTTCCATCCGAACAGCAGCACCGCGATCACGCAGCCCATGAAACCGCCATGGAACGACATGCCGCCGGTCCACAGCTTGAAGATTTCCGCAGGATGCTGGGTGAAGAAACTCAGATTGTAGAACAGCACATAACCGGTGCGGCCGCCGAGGATGATGCCGAGGGTCACCCACAGGATGAAATCGTCGAAATCCGTCACCGTGAACGGCGCCTTGCCGCCCCACAGCCGCTCACTGCGGATGATTTTGCGCGCATAGAGCCACCCCAGAACGATGCCGCCGATATAGGCGAGCGCATACCAGCGGATCGCGATCGGCCCGATGGCGATGGCGATGGGGTCGAAGACGGGGAACGCGATGGTCAGAAACATGAACTGGCGGTGTCCGGCGGGGGGCGCGAATCCTGGCGTCTATTCCGCGAAAAGTAGCCCCGGTTTGCGACAGGAATGCGCGTTTAACAATTCACGTGTTTCTTACATCTTGCGTCCCGGCAAGGCCATCACCATTGTCTGGGCAAGCTAAACACGGTATTCGGCCCTCGGAGTTTCATGATGACCCAGACCAGCAACCGCTTTTTCGACGAGATCGCTCGCCTGATGAACGATGCCGCGGGCGCCGCGCAGGGCGTGAAGCGCGAGATCGAAACCGTGGTGCGCAGCCAGGCCGAGCGCATCCTGCGCGACCTCGATCTCGTCAAGCGCGAGGAATTCGAGGCGGTGAAGGATATGGCGCGCCTCGCCCGCGAGGAGAACGAGGCACTGAAGACGCGCATCACCGCGCTGGAAAAGAAGCTCGGTCCCGTCGCGGAGACGTGAGGCCGGAGCCGTCACGCGTACTGCGCGATGCCGTTGCCGAACGACCAGTTTTCCTTCGCGACTTCCACCAGATTGATGAAGACGTCCTCGCGGCGGATGTCAAGTTGCGCATGCAGGTCGTCGGCGATGCGCTTGTAGAAGGCCTTCTTCATCTCCACCGTGCGCCCACCGTTCAGCGTGACCTGGATGAAGACGATGTCCTTGCTGTATTCGATGCCGAGATAGCTTTTCGGAAAATTCAGATCTTCCGGCGCATGCTCGGTGATGACCTGAAACTTGTCGTCGGCGGGAACGTTGATGGTTTCGATCATCGCCGTGTAGATGATCTCGCCGATGGCCTTGCGGTGCTCGGCTGACTTTCCCTTGGCGAGATCGATGCGTACGAGCGGCATGAGGCTTATTCCTTTGTCGTGAAAAATAAATCGCGCGTGGCAGTGGCGTCAGGCTTTCCTGCGCGTTTTGCGCTCGACAACCGGCTCTTCAGGATCGGTTGCGCCAGAGAGCGCCTGAAGCTTTTCAAGTGTGTCGATCAGCGGATCGCCCTTGCGGGCGGCGAAGATTTCCTTGGCGGACCCAAGGATCTGGTCCTGTGCGACCTGCCAGCTTGATGTCGCGGTATCGATCTTCCTGCCGCCGGCGCTGCTCAGGCGGATCTTTTTCTCGCGGCCGTCGTCGGTGTTTTGAAAGCTGACCCAGCCGTTGGCCGCGAGAACTTTCACGTTCCGGGAAATGGTGGTGGTGTCGAGGACGACCTCTTCGGCGAGTTCGCTGAACGTCGCCGCGCCACCGAGGCGGCGCAGTGCACGCAGCAGCGAGAACTGGGTGATACGGATGCCGTGATCCTTGAGCGCGGCATCATAGAGGCGCGTCAAGGCCCGCGAGGAACGGCGAAACTGGGTACAGTAGCAATCGGTGAACATCGGCACAGCCTACGCGACATTAGATGCATATACAATAAATAAAGCTTGCATATGCATCTATATATCGTCACTTTCCGCGGGCAGAATGGATACTGCATAAATCCGGAGGAACCGATGCCGACATACACCGTGACGACGGCAAACCTGTCGCTCTCAGCCGCTCAGAAAGGGCAGATCGCCGAGGCGATCACCGCGGCCCATCATGCCGCAACCGGTGCGCCGGCGTTCTTTGCGCAGGTGATCTTCCGCGCCCTCGAGAACGGCGAACATTTCATCGGCGGCAAGCCTAACGCGCATCCGCACGTTTTCGTCCACGGCATGATCCGTTCGGGGCGAGGAATCGATGTGAAACAGAAGCTGATGGGCGAGGCGGCCGACAAGGTGCGGGCGGCCGCGGGCGTTGGCGCGGAGGATGTCTGGTTCTACATCCAGGACATCGACGCACCGCAGATGATCGAATTCGGCCGCTTCCTTCCCGAACCCGGCGCGGAAGACGCATGGCGAAAGGCCATCACGCCTGAGAAGCAGTCACAGCTTGGGAAAGCAGGGGTCAGGGTCTTGTGACGGCCCATGCCGACCATTTGAATCGAAACGCTTCGGCTTTGCGCCAAGGACGTTGACCAATCCGGTCCAGAATCTCGATCTGGTTGCGAGGCTTAGCTGTGACTCCATTCGATCGCACACGTTTCTCCGAGGTTGAACGCGTCATCAAGGCGCCTGCACCGCGATGGGACAAGAAGATCGCCGCCGACCTTGTCACGGAAATGGAGGCCTTCTTCGGCAAGGTGGATACCATCCCGCAGATGAAGCAGGCGCTGGCGATCGCGGGCTATCAGGGACTTCAGCGGCAGATTGAACAGGCTGTCAAAGGCAAGACGTGCCTGGATGCGATCCGTGCGATGGCGCATGCGATGCGCAGTTTTTCGCTTGGCAGTCCCGGCCTGGCCATTGCGTCGTTTCGCGACCCGGATGTCGACAATCCCGAGTATCAGAAGGCGGCGGGGCAACTGGCTCTGGTCGTACTCCGCGTTTTTGGCGAGGCAGGAATCGGTGGCGAGGCCGCCAGGCATGCGATCCGCATCCTCAAGAGCCTGGTTCGCGGATTCGTCATCAATGAAATGTCGGCGCCGGTCGCCCGCCCGATCGAATATCAAAAGAGCTACGTTTTCGCGGTCGAGATGTTCGTTCGCGGTTTGAGCGAGCTTCGGGACGCGAAGGAAGCCGAACGCGTCAGTCCAGTCTGATCCCCGCGGTCTTGATGACCTTCTCCCACTTGGTGGTTTCGGATGCGACATAGCCCGCCATCTCCTGCGGCGTGCTTTGCAACGGATCGATCCCGGCATCGATCAGCTTCTGCTTGATCGCGGGATCGTTGACCGCCTTGAGATAAGCCTCGCGCAGCTTCGCGATGATGTCGGGCGAGACTTTCGCCGGTGCGGAAAAGCCCTGCCACGCCCATGCCTCGAAGCCCGGAACCGCGGCGGCAACGGCGGGAACTCCCGGCAATCCATAGAATTCGCCCGGTGAACACACGCCGATCGCCTTGATCGATTTCAGGTTGAGCTGCGACCGCGCTGTGGCGAAATCGACGAACATCATTCCGATCTGTCCGCCGGCGAGATCCTGCAATGCCGGGCCCGCGCCCTTGTAGGGAACGTGATTGAGCTTGATACCGGATGACTGCGCGAACAGTTCCGCGGCCAGATGGAACGGCGAGCCGACACCGGCGCTCGCATAGTCGATGGCGCCGGGCGCTTTCTTCGCGGCATCGATCAGGGCCTGCACCGAATTGACATTGAGCTTGTCGGTGTTGACCAGCAGCACGATGGCGAAGCGTCCGGTCAGCGAGATCGGCGCGAAGTCCTTCTGCGGATCGTACGGAAGCTTCTGGTACAGGCTTTTGTTGGAGGCGTAGGTCGAGGTGTCGCCAAGCAGGAACGTGTAACCATCGGGCTCGGCCTTCGACGCAGCTTCGGCGCCGATCTGCGTCCCGGCGCCGGGGCGGTTCTCCACCACAATCTGCTGTCCGAGTGTGCCGCTCATCGACGCCGCCACCAGCCGCGCGAAGAAATCCGTGCCGCCGCCGGCTGCGTAGGGGACGATGAGGTGAACCGGCCGCGCGGGGTAGGCAGCCTGCGCCCAGGCCGGGGCAGCCAGACCGGTGGGAGCGGACAGGCTCGCGCCAAATGCTGCGGCGGCTGTCATGAATGCGCGGCGGGTCAGCGTTTCGATCGGCATGGGAGTCCTCCTGCGCGGCCGATGCGATGCCGGCACGCGTCCCGAATTAGTTGCAAGTGCACCTAATCGTGTCGGCAGGATAAATCAACGAAGGAAATGCGGACGCTCAGGTCCCGAGCGCCACCGGGCGGAAGGCCTGGCGCAGCGCGCCGTCGAGTTTGCCCCCCATCAATTCCATGATTCCGTAGGCCTGTTCGGGCGTCATCGCGGATGTTTCGGCGTCGGGCTCAAGCAGGGTCGCGTAGGTATCGACCAGCGTGATGATGCGGACGATGTCGCTGATGCGCTCTCCCTCAAGGCCCTTCGGGTAGCCCGTGCCGTCGAGCATTTCATGGTGGTGCAGGACGACGTCGAGCACCTCGCCGGGAAATCCGCGCTGCTCTTTCAGCGCGTTGTAACCGAGTTGGGTGTGCTGCGCGAGAACGGCGTTCTCCTCGTCGGTCAGGACGCCGATTTTTTCGAGAATCGGAACGGGAATGAACGCCTTGCCCACATCGTGGAGCAACGCCGCGCGGGTCAGGCGGCGCTGGTCGTCTTCGCGCATGCCGAGATGATGGGCGAAGGCAACCGCATAGCCGGTGACATGCAGGGTGTGGCGATAGCTCTTGTTGTGATGCTTGTTGACCGCGATCAGCCACTGCCGCAGCGAGCAGCGTTTCAGCGCGCGCAGGATCTGTGTTTCCGCCTGCATCACATCGTCGAACGAAAGTGGAATGCCGGCGGGGAGCCGCCGGAAGATTTTCGACATCACGACCAGCGCGGCGGTGACGCCGGTGCTCAGGATGCGCGCGTCGGTCGTGCGTTCGTCTTCCGGCGTCTCCGGAAAGACCTGGCGGATCCGGTGCAGGATGCTCTCCGGATGAAACGGCCGCTGGATGGTGTCGGTGGCGCCGAGCGCCCAGGCCTGCGCCGATCCGTGGTGAAGCGCGTCGGCCAGAACGAACAGCCGGGGCAGGGGCTGATAGTCCTTGCCGGTGAGCTTGCTGCGCACGCGCTGCACGGCGGTGGCCGAGGTGAGATCGATGTCGATAATGACACCGGCGAAATCGCTGGCCGGATGATCGGGCAGGTCGAAAATGGAAATCGTTTCCACGCTGCCTGCATTCCTCAGAATGCGCGCGAGGTCTTCGCTTTGGTCCTCACAATCCGATGCGAGAAGCAGACGTCGCGACGTCTGCGGAAGTTCTGCCAAAGCAGCCATGTCCGTCCTCTGCGGGGCGTTAGGTATCAACTCCACAGATGTAGCGAAAAACAGGTTCCCGACTCTTAACAGTTATCCTTAACGGCGGTTACCGGCTCTCGTCACGCAACCGTGCCTTCCTCCGGCTGCATCTTTAATCAAAGCTGAGTAGCGATGGTAACGATTGAGTAAAAGAGCGCAGCCCCCGGCCATGCCGAAGATTCTGTCGATCCAGTACCTGCGCGCCGCCGCCGCCCTGATGGTGGTGTTTTTCCATGCCGACGGCATGGCGGAGGAGTATCTCAATTTCGGTGGACTGCCGTTCGGCGCGGCCGGCGTCGACATTTTCTTTGTCATCAGCGGATTCATCATGTGGATCACCACGGCGTCGGAGCGAACCACGCCGGCATCCTTCGCGGTGACCAGGATCATCCGTATCGTGCCGCTCTACTGGACGATGACGCTGTTGCTCTATGGCGGCTGGCTGATCTTCCGCGATCCCGCAACAGTGCCCTCGCTGTGGAATCTCGTCCGGTCCCTGCTGTTCATCCCGTTCGTCTCGCCGCGAACGGGAGAAATCCAACCGCTGCTGATTGCCGGATGGACGCTGAATTTCGAGATGTTCTTTTATGCGGTGTTTGCTTTCGCTCTTTTCATCGCGAGGCGACACCGCGCGTTGTTGGTTTGCACAATCCTGGGGGCGCTGGCGGCATTGCCGCTGCTGGTCTCGCCATCGGGGCCGATCGGGCTGACCTACACCAGCCCGCTGCTCATCGAGTTCATGATCGGATGTCTGCTGGGCATCATGTATGAGCGCAACGCGTTGCCGCGCCCGGCTGTTGCCGTATTCCTGCTCGCCGTCGGCTGCGGTTTGCTGTTGACGTCCGGGATGCTTTCGGCGGCCAGTACCGGCTTCGCGCGACTGTTTCACTGGGGCCTGCCGGCGTTCCTGATCGTGACCGGCGCGCTCTCTCTTGAGCCGAAACTGAGGGTCTGGCGCTTGCCGATGTTGCTGGGCGACGCATCCTATTCGATTTATCTTACCCACGGCGTCGTGCTCTCCGTTGTAAAGAGCGCGGTCATGTTGTCGGGGTTGGATGCACAGCCGCTGCTGACCGGCGAGTTTATTCTTGCAGGTTGCCTCGGCAGCGTCGTGGCGGGAGTGGCGGTTTATTATCTGATTGAGCGGCCGCTCGTTGCTGCTTCCAGGAACGCGTGGGCGGCGGTCCGGCGTGTGCCGCCAACCGCTGCGCGACAAGTGACCTGATGCTAATCAGCACCGTCAGTGCCGTCCCCAACGCCGGGTCCGCTGGCGCTGCTGCCGAGCACGCCATAGTCGCTGGATTTCATTCCCGTACGGGTCACGGTGCCGGCAGACGCCAGACCCAGCTTGAGAAGTTCCCGCACGGCGGCGGCCCGGGTCGGCATCCGGTGGTTGAAGCGAAAGTCGTCGACCGCGGACAATTCCTCAGGCGAAAGCATGATCTGCAGGCGTTCGCCGCGCAAATCGCTCATTTTAGCCTCCTGTGGGGGGCGCTTTGCTGCCAAGGTCTTGGCGAGACGATGGGTTAGTAAATTACTCAATTCACTCACGTGGACAAAGTTCCCCACCCCGCTGCGGAATCCCAAAATTAGTAAAAAACTCCTATAATTTCAATTAGTTAAGTCTTGTAACATGGTTCGTTCAGTGCGATATTGGCTCAGGAGGGGCGCTCACGTCTGATTGGATATTTCGATGCTCAACAATAATTCCGCTGAACTGCGCGAATGGGCAGCGCGCTGTGAGAAGATGGCCGCATCGGCGACCAGCGAAAACGAGCGCGCGGACCTGCTCCGCAAGCGCGACGCGCTGTATGCCTTGGCAGACTCTGAAGACTGGCTGGCAGGGCTGTCGCCAGGTGGAACGCCGGCAATTTCCTCAATCTGAGGGCTGATGGCCTGATCCCGGCGTCGGAAAAAGCCGCTCTAAAATCCGCTCATTTCCTTGTGTTTCTGGCCCTTTGGGGCTAAGAACCCGCCACGTCAGCGGCCCCCGCACCCCTGGAGGCTCGCCGCGATGTAGAACCGGGCCGCTTTGCGGCCCTTCACTTTTAAATCTTGAGGAACTTAACAATGGCGACCGTCAAGGAATTGAAGGCGACCGCTCGTCCGAAGGCCGGCAAGGGGGCCGCCCGGGCTGAACGTCGCGCTGGCCGTATCCCGGCAGTGATCTATGGCAACAACCAGCCCCCGCTGACCATCTCGCTCGATGACGCTGAACTGCGCCTGCGCATTCAGGCCGGGCGTTTTCTGACCACGATTCACGACATCGAACTCGACGGCAAAAAGCACCGCGTGATTCCGCGCGACTTCAGCCTCGACCCGGTGCGCGACTTCCCGCTGCACGTGGACTTCCTGCGTCTCGGCGAAGGCTCCAAGATCCGCGTCAGCGTTCCGCTGCACGTGCTGAATTCGGAAACCTCGCCAGGCGTGAAGCGCGGCGGCACGGTCAACATCGTGACCCACAACATCGACCTCGAAGTGCCGGCGGACAACATCCCGCAGTATCTCGAAGCTGACGTGGGCAAGCTCGATATCGGCAGCTCGCTGCACATCACCGACATCAAGCTGCCGAACGGCGTGAAGCTGTTCACCCGCGAAGACGCGACACTGGTCACCATCGTTCCGCCGTCGGGCTACAACGAAGAACTGAAGGCTGCGGCTGCTGCCGGTGGTGCTGCGCCTGCGGCCGGTGCTGCTCCTGCGGCCGGTGCTGCGGCGGCTGCTCCTGCGGCTGGTGCTGCGAAGGCTCCCGCGGCTGCTGCTGCCAAGGCGCCTGCTGCCGACAAGAAGAAGTAAGCGGCCGGGAGAGCCCGTGCCATGCGCCTGTTCGTCGGACTGGGGAATCCCGGCGCGAAGTATCAGGGCAACCGGCACAACATCGGGTTCATGGCTGTCGACGAGATCGCACGGCGTCACGGATTTGGTCCGTGGCGCCGTCGCTTTCAGGGGGAGACCTCCGAAGGCAATCTCGGCAACGGGCGCGTCATTCTGCTGAAGCCCACGACTTATATGAACGAGTCGGGCAACGCTGTCGGCGAGGCAACCAAGTTCTTCAAGATGGGCGTCGGCGACATCACGGTGTTTCACGACGAGATCGAACTGCCGCCCGCGAAGCTGCGGGTCAAGATCGGCGGCGGCATCGCGGGACACAACGGACTTCGCTCGATCTCCGCGCATGTCGGCAACGATTATCGCCGCGTGAGGCTCGGTGTCGGGCATCCCGGCGTCAAGGATCTGGTGCATCAGCACGTTCTGTCCGATTTCGCCAAAAGCGAAATGCCCTGGGTCAGCGCGCTGTGCGAGGCGATTGCCGACAACGCGGCGTTTATCGTCACCGGGCAGGACGCGTCGTTTGCAAACAAGGTGCATCTTGCAATGGATGCAAAGGGATTCACATCGAAGGACGACAGCGAACCGTCGCCCAAAAAATGATTGTCATCGCCGGACTTGATCCGGCGATCCATCTTTCCAAAGAAGATGGATACGCGGGTCAAGCCCGCGTATGACGAAATGAAATCGAAGCGGTCACCGCACGTCAAAGTCGAAAGAAGATCATGGGTTTCAAATGCGGCATCGTCGGACTGCCCAACGTCGGCAAGTCCACACTGTTCAACGCGCTGACGGAAACGGCGGCGGCACAGGCGGCGAACTATCCGTTCTGCACCATCGAGCCGAATGTCGGCGCGGTCGCGGTGCCTGATCCGCGTCTCGACAAGCTGTCGGCGATCGCGAAGTCGCAGCAGATCATTCCGACACAATTGACGTTCGTGGACATCGCGGGTCTGGTCAAAGGCGCGTCGAAGGGCGAAGGCCTCGGCAACCAGTTTCTCGCCACCATCCGCGAAGTCGATGCGGTGGCGCATGTGGTGCGCTGCTTTGAGGATTCCGACATCACCCACGTCGAAGGCAAGATCGCGCCGCTGGCCGATATCGAGACCATCGAGACCGAGTTGATGCTGGCCGATCTCGACAGCCTCGAAAAACGCGTCGACAGCCTGTCAAAGAAGGCCAAGGGCAACGACAAGGACGCCAAGGAGCAGCTCGAACTGGTCGAGCGCGCGCTGAAGCTGCTGCGCGACGGAAAGCCGGCGCGTTTCCTCGAGCGCAAGGCCGAGGAAGAGCGCGCATTCCGCATGCTCGGTCTTCTGACGTCCAAGCCTGTTCTTTATGTCTGCAACGTCGAGGAAGGCGCGGCCGCCACCGGCAATAGTTTCTCGCAGCAGGTATTCGAGCATGCGAAAAAGGAAGGTGCGGTCGCGGTGGCGATTTCCGCCAAGATCGAATCCGAGATCGCGACGCTGTCACGCGAGGAGCGGGTGGACTTCCTCGACACGCTGGGACTGGAAGAAGCTGGTCTCGACCGCCTGATCCGCGCCGGTTACGAGTTGCTGCATCTCATCACCTATTTCACGGTCGGTCCCAAGGAAGCCCGCGCCTGGACCATCACCAAGGGCACCAAGGCGCCTGCGGCGGCCGGTGTGATTCATACCGATTTCGAGAAAGGCTTTATCCGCGCCGAAACCATCGCCTATGACGACTACATCGCGAATGGTGGTGAAGCTGGCGCGCGCGACACCGGCAAGCTGCGGCTGGAAGGCAAGGAATATGTCGTCGCCGACGGCGACGTGATGCACTTCCGGTTCAATACGTAATTGCACGGCGGTCCGTCATCCGGAGGTGCGGGTTCTTGCGAGCCTTGAAGGATGACGGATAAACAGAAGGCCATCGCCCTTCGAGGCCCATAGCCGTTCGAAGAACGGCGTTCTTTCGAACGCCTGTTGCTTCGCTCCGGCACCTCAGGGTGACGGCGGGAAAATATCTACCGTTCGTGGTCGCGGCCCTGGTCGCGGATCGCGCCGAGATGTTCGTTGATCCTGAATATGATCAGGATCAGTTCGGCGCTGATGCGCGAGAAAATGATTCCGACGACAATGCCTGCCAGTGCTGACAGCAACTGGATGAAGCCGCCGAACGGGCTGATCGCCATCAGGGTCAGCGCGGAGAATATTCCGGCGATGCCGAACAGGATGATCAGTGCGATCACCAGCCAGTAGAAGACCTTGATGATGGTGGGCGTGATGAACCTGTCCCACTGGAAGAGATCCTGGAAATGAAACATGGGTTTTCTCCAGATGAGGCGCAAAAGATCGAGGACGGTAGGCGAATCAGCGACCGGCTGAATCACTCCGGATGGTGAAGGTTGTCGCATATCGCCGAAAAGGACGGAAGCTGACCGCGAAACGCACCGCTTGAGGTGTCCTCAAATAACGGCCAAACTGCGCCTATCCACAGCACGATAGAAACGATGAAACTGACATTCGAAGACTTCAAGCCCGGCCATTTTGGCACATTCGGCCCGCACCACGTCTCCCGCGACGATATTATCGCCTTCGCTTCCGAGTTCGATCCGCAGCCGATGCATCTGGACGAGGAGGCCGCCGGCCGCACCATCCTCAAGGGGCTGTCGGGCTCAGGCTGGCACATGTGCTCGCTGCTGATGCGGATCTGCTGGGACGGTTTCATCCACAACATCGCCTCCGCCGGCTCGCCCGGTGTCGATGAGGTGCGCTGGGTTTCGCCATTGCGGCCCGGCGACGATCTTACGATATCCGTCGATGTCGTCTCGACGCGCGAATCCAAGAGCCGTTCTGACGTCGGGTTCGTTTACATCAAGAACGACATGCGCAACGCATCGGGACAGACGCTGATGCTGGCGACGCTGCCTCTGATGGTGTTGCGCCGCGCCGCGGCCGGCGCGAAGTAGGACAAGCCATGCCATATTTCGAAGACATGAATATCGGCGATCGCCGCGAACTCGGATCGTTCACGTTCACGCCCGAAGGCATCAAGGCCTTCGCCGCCAAGTTCGATCCGCAGCCGTTTCATCTCGACGAGGAAGCCGGGCGCAATTCCGTGTTCGGCGGTCTCGCCGCTTCGGGCTGGCATGTGGCAGCGACTTACATGCGGCTCACGGTGGCCAGCTTCCAGCGTGAAGCCGCTGAACTGGCGGCGCGCGGCGAGAAGCCGATCGTGTCGGGACCGTCGCCGGGATTTCGCGAACTGAAATGGCTCAAGCCCGTACTGGCGGGCGATACGCTGACCTACGTTTCCGAGATCACGTCGAAGCGCCCGCTGGCGTCGCGGCCGCAATTCGGCTTCGTCGGTTTCTACAACACCGGCGTCAATCAGCGCGGCGAACTGGCATTCTCGTTCATGGGCTCGGTGTTCGCGGCGCGGCGCCCCATCTCCTGACAGAAAAATGCCGCCCGCTCTGTCCGAGGGGCGGCAAGTCTCAGGGAGGTTACCAAGGCACGGTCCGGCGGGATCGTGCCGCGGTCAGAGTATCGTTTAGTCCTGGCGCGGCTCGGGAGCCGAGCGTTTCCACTGCGCCAGATTGTCGGCGATCATGCGCGTTGATTTCATCGCAGTCTGCCCGAGCTGAGCATAGCCCGCCAGTTCGCGCTGGATGCGCTGACCTTCATTATGCATCAGCGTGCGCAGCCCTTCGAGCTCCGCAATCAACGTTTCGATTTCGCTGACCGAAGCTCCTGCGACGCGGTGGATCAGCGTGTTGACGCTGCTGACAGCGGCCTCGGCGGTGGCGTCCGAAGGTGTCTCGGTGCCAGGAGCGGCCGGCGTGCGCCGAAGGTAGGCGACATCCTTGCGGACGAAGTCGCGAATGCCCGCTTCGACGTCGGTGACGGCGGCGAGGGTCTTGTCTTCATCGGTCATTTCGGACTTTTCTGCTGGCAAAGCGTTCATCGGCTGTTCCTTGTTTCGCAGGTTGAGCGAGCGCGGAGTCCCCCGCACGACGAGTACCGGTATAAGTGTCCAGCCGATCGTGACCGAAACGCGGCGAGGATGCGGCGAAGGCGCATTCATACAGTGGACAAAACGGGAAAGGCCGGGATGGTAGCCACCCGGTTAAGTTGAACCTACCAGCGTGTCTTGAAGCCGGCGGTCAGGCTGCTGTTTGGAGCGCCGCTTGGGGTTTCGCTGACCGATCCGGTCACAGTGACGCCGCCGAACAGTTTCTGCTCCGCACCAATCCGGCGCAGCCATTTGTCGTCGGCGCTTGAGTGGGTCTGGCCTGCGATGAAACTTGTGCCGGTTTCGGCGATGCCGAGCTTGGCGGACTGATCGATTTCATAAATGCGCGATGACGCGCCGAGGCCGAACACCGGCACCAGCGTTTGCTGCGTGACATTGTATCCGTGCTGCAGGGTGAGTGCGTACTGATCGCCGCCGAACGGCAGCGACTTGCTCAGCGACGTTCCGAACTTGCTTTGCTCCTGCGACGGATCGGTGCGCGCCTCGATGGCGGTCTTGTCCCAGATCGAGCCGACGCCCGGCGCGGTCATCGCGGCCCATGCGCTGCCGGATGATTGCGAAATCTGATTGTTGTGCGCGATTTTTTCCGCGAGCACTTCCGACGATGTCATCGGCATCTTCGTTGTGACGTTGAGGTCCGCGCCGACGCGGGTGTCCCAGAAAGGAGTAATCGGCTGCTTGATCGCGACGGCGGAGGAGCCGTCCGGTTTGTCGGTGCGGCTCCACGACCACGGGTCGTCGATTGCGGCGCGGATCTTGCGATCGATTGCAGCGGGGGATTCGTAAAGCGATCTCGGATCGCTGTTGAGCACGCTCCAGTCGAGATCCGCCGGTTCGACGAATTCCGGCGCGGCTGTCTCGGTGTTTTCCGCAGGCGTGCCGTCTTCCGCCCGTGCATGCCCGGCTACGGCAGCCCAGACTCCGCAAGCAACCGCAAGTGCGGTCACGATCCTTGGGGATTTCGCTGGCTGCGGCATTTTCGGCGTCATTGCATTGCGTCCGGCAAATCGATCAGGCTGATCAGGCGCTATGCAGGTTAATATCGTCTTTCGACGCAGCAGTCGCGACTTCCGGCGATCATCTTTCAATGGTGTTTGTCGCAATTGTGTTGCGCGGGTTCAAGCCGCTGTGATCGTCGCGCGTTATCCTGCCCAAACAAAAAGCCCCGCGCGGGCGGGGCTTGTCATCCAGCATTTATACACTTGGTTAGGCGATCTTCGGCAGATGAATCTGGCGGCCAAGAGTCTGTTCGACGAGGTCGAAGGTATCGATCACGGCGCGGAGGCTGCTCAGGCGTCCCGCCTTGAACTGGACGAACAGGGCGACGCGGACACTGATCGGATTGCCGTTGGCTTCCGGCATCAGCGAATACCGCATCATCGACGCAGCCGAGTCCTCGCCGAGCATGATGGATTCCCGTTCGCTGCGGTGGAGTGTCACGATGCTGGAAATCTCGCGGACGACATCGACCACGGCCCGCTTGCCGCGCCGGGGGCCGAAAAAGGCAAACATGTCGATCGGGCCATAGATCGCCCAATCGACATTGTCGTCGAGGACGGATTCAAGCTGATCGGCCTGACGCTCACTCAGCGCGCGGTGAAACGCGCGCGATACACGCCAGAGACTGTGCTCTGTCATTTTTTTGAAGTCCTGAAATGTAACTTAACAAACAGCAGACGGTCTAAGGGCGTCCGCGCTGACGCCGTGCCAGAAAGCTGAAATTCCACTTGATGATACGGGTCATAATGGATTTCAGCAGATTAACCACTCGTGATATTGCAATGCACAAATGCCCAAAGCGCGGGTTCGGCTTAAATTTCAATCAAGGCGTGTGGAGCGCCCAAAGCAGTGGCAGGCGATCGGCTGATCCGGCTCTAGGCGTCGCCTTCCATGCGGATTCGTGCGCGTGACGCGGCATAGGCAGCCCAAATCGCGCCGGTAAGTCCGCCGAACAGGGCGCCGGCCGGGGCAAAGGTAAAAAACACCAGCATCGCGCTGTAACCTTCGAAATCGCTGATCCCGAAAATGCTGACCCAGGCGATTCCGGCCAGGATGCCGGCCGCGGCGCCGAGAACGAGACCGACAACGGTCCCTAAGGCGGCGAGAACAACTGCTTTCATCATATCCCCCGTGATCCGGGGGCTAACTCCCGGACAACGGTTGGTCGGGCGAGGGGGCCGGCAGGTTCATCCGCTTGAACGCCGGACCGTCCCGCGCCATCCTCGCTGCATAATCACGAAGGGCTTTTCAGCAAATCTCCGAGACACCGATGACATTTTCATCCGCTCTGTATTCGTTAGGTGCGGCGGCATGCGTCTGCGTGCTGCTGGCCGGTGGCGCGTCCGCAAAGGCGGCCTGCGAGCCGTCATTCTCCCGTTCCGGACCGGATGCCGAGGCCTATGGTGCCGCCGAAAACTATCCGCTTGGCACCATCGCCGACCGCACGAAGCAGAACTACATGGTCGCGACATTCAGTAATTTCGACAAACTGCTTCCGGCCCATGCGGTGTTTCCGCCAGCCACGCCTTCGCCGCTGGCCCGCGACTGCGATCGTACGGCCTGGACCTATGACTTCGATGGCGAGCGCCGCACCATCGATCAGTACCTTGCCCGGCATCCCACGACGGGACTGCTGATCGTCAGGGATTCGACGATCCTGTTCGAGCGCTATCAATACGGACGCCGCGACACCGATCGCCTGCTGTCCAACTCCATGGTGAAGACCATGGTGGCGATGCTGGTCGGGATTGCCATCAAGGAAGGAAAGATCCGCTCCATTGAGGACAAGGCGCAGGACTATGTGCCGGAAATGAAAGGCAGCGCCTACGGCCAGACCTCGCTGCGCGCGCTCCTGACCATGAGCGCGGGGATCGAATTTTCCGAACGATACGACGGCACCGATGATGCCTTTGCGTTCAGCCGCGACCTGCGCCGCTCCGATCTGCCGAGCGCCGCTAACCTGCTCCGCCGCTACAACACCCGTGCCGCGCCGCCCGAGACGAAATTCGCCTATGCGGGATCGCAGACCGAAACGCTCGGCCTTGTGCTGATGGCTGCGACCGGCAAGCGCCTGTCGGATTATCTGTCGGAAAAAATCTGGAAGCCGATGGGCGCGGAAGACGAAGCAAGCTGGACCGTCGACGGGCACAATCAGGAGCAGGCCTATTGCTGTCTCGCTGCGCGGCTGCGCGACTATGCGCGCTTTGGTCTTCTGCTTGCGCGAGACGGCGGCGGAATCATTCCGGAAGCATGGGTGATCGAGGCGACCACCGCGCCTGAAGGTTCGTTCCGTGCGCCGCGCGTGGCGACGCCGTTTTATGGCTATGGCTACCAGACCTGGATCATGCCGGCCAAGCGCCGCATGTTCGCGATGCTAGGGACCAATGGCCAGGCGATCTTCGTCGATCCGGCGTCGAAGCTTGTGCTGGTGCATACCGCCGTCCGGCTGAAGCCGAGCAAGGATCCCGCGGCGCGCGAACTGACCGCGCTGTGGTTCGGACTGGTGAGGGAGCTTGGCGTCTCGGCGGCGCGGTGAGACCCGGTCGGGACAGCGCGGCGTGCTACTGCCGCATCGCGTTTCTGACGCGGATGGAGAATTCACCGGTCAGATCTTCACCGATCAATTGCTGTACCAGATCGAAGGAATCGAACAGCGAGCGATATTCGACGATGAGGCCGTCGCGCAGTGTAAAGAATTCTCCAATATTGAGCCGGATGATACGCTGATCGCTGCGTTTGGTCAGAGTCGCCTGCACGAATGCTGCGCCGTGCGTTTCATTCGCGATCACAAAATCGATGATGTGATGCCTGCTCGAATAGCGCTCGCGCTGGATCTGTATGGCCTTTGCGATCCACGCCTTGCTTTGCTTGAGGCCGAGATGCGGAAAAATTTCCACGGGCGCATAGGTGATCGAGGTAAACGCGTCGTCGCAGCATTGCTCCATGCGCGGCGCGTCACCGGCATAGAAAGCGTCGAGAAAAGTCCGCACGCACTGTTCGGACCGATGATCGTTCATTGCGTTTGTCTCCCCAAGCTGGCGGTTCCGTAAGTGGGAACCGCCGCAGGATCAAGCCGCATGCGATGCGAGGTTTAACGAAGTCTCTCTAATGTGCCGACGATTTTCGCGACGGCATCCGTCGCTTACGGACGGCGACGCAGCGAAAATTTACCGATAGTTGAGGCTCCACTGCAAAACCTGTGGGCGCACCCGGCGCAAAAGCAGATTCTTCGAGACGATGAGTTGGTCTCCCGTTACCGCCGCAAAACGCGGCGGCAATGGACTGGCAATGCCGGGCTCGAAACGAATCTTCAGCGTGCAGTCCCCCGCCAAGTTGACGAACGGACCGCTGAGTTTCGACACTTCGCCGCCGCCGATGCCGCCAAATCCGGTGATGCTAAAGGTCTCGCCGTTGAGCTTCTCCAGTTCTTTCAGCGACAGGCCATTGCGAACGCCGCCGGGGCCGGTCCATGTCGAAGGCGCTTCGATCGAGATGGAGGCGGGTCTGGCGCGGGCCTTGTCGTCCTTCCAGTAGATCACCAAGCGCCGGGTCGGATCATCGTCGAAAATGACAGTCGCCTTGGTCAGGACGCCGCTGGTGACTTCGACGTCCTTGAACACGACGTGTTTCGTGCCAAATTCGGTAACCAGCTTGGCGTGCGTCGCATCCTTCGCAAATGATCCTTCGCAGGCCAGCGACGGAGCCTTCGGCGCATCCTTCACATTGTTGAGCGACGTATCCTGCGCCATCGGCTCCGCCGGGTTGGCGGGCTTGTCGGCTTTCTTTGCGGCATCAGCAGGTGCTGCCACAACGCAAAACAGGACAAGAAATGCGCAAAGGCTGGCCGGTCGCAGATGCATCGTCATGTGTCCGTCGAGAGCCGGAGTCAACAATAGTCATATGAGAAACCGTTACCCCCGCCAAGGCGCGATGACGTGATCGGTCACGATGAAACCACAACTTCCAGACAAACCCAATCAGGCGCTATATTTGCGCCAGTCCAGGCGCGAGCTCTGGACTTAGCAATGCCAAGGGGCCTCATGTCCGATACTCTCGATTTGCCCACCCGCCAACTCGTCCAGCCACCAGACATCGACCTTCGCCGCATCGGCTCACATCCCGATCACTGGTACCCGCTGGCGTGGTCGAAAGAACTCAAGCCCGGCAAGACCTATGCTGCGCAATTCGCCGGCGAGCCCATCGTCCTCATCCGTCCGAAGGACGGTGGAGCGGTCTTTGCACTCGAGGATCGCTGCGCCCACCGGCAGGTGCCGTTGTCGAAGGGCGTCGTGGAAGGCTGTGCGGTGCGCTGCTGCTACCATGGCTGGACTTATGACGCGTCCGGCAAATGCATTGATGTGCCTTATCTGGGCAAGGACAAGCTGCCGAACGGCGTTCGCGCCTATCCCTGCCGCGAGCAGGACGGCCTGATCCTGATCTGGCCCGGCGATCCGAAAGCGATAACCGAGCTGGGCCCGCTTGGCTCGGCGCATGACAAGGCTTTCAAGACCCGCCGCTTCGGCAAGCAGGTTCGTTGTCACTATACGTTCATGCACGAGAACCTGATGGACATGAACCATCAGTTTCTGCATCGCCGCCAGATGGGCAAGATCGCGCCGCGCTATCTTGGCCGCCGCAAGGGCGAGGACTGGATCGAAGTCGATTACAGCTTTGCGCGCACCGAAGGCAGCCAGCCGCTCGGCGAAGCGCTGATCCTGAGCAGCCGCCGCGGTGCTTCCAAAGTCAGTCAGGATCTGATGACGATCCGCACCGAGTATCCCTATCAGACATTGCGGATCTGGACCTCCGGCGACGAGCCGGTAATGCACCTGTGGATCGCCTATACCCCGGTGGATGCCGAGCAGAAATTCAATCGTACGTTTGGATTGCTGTCAGTGCGCCGTCCGAAAATACCTGGTCTGCTCGATCTTGCGTGGCCGGCCTTGGTTTGGTTCACCGAACGGATCTTCGCCGAGGATCGCGAAATCGTCGAAATGGAGCAGCGTGCGCACGATGCCCAGGGGGCGGACTGGAATGTCGAGGTGTTTCCGCCCATTCGCGATCTGCGCGCGCTGCTGGCGGCCAACGGTCAGCCGATGACGGGCCCTGCCAAGTCTGTCTAGACCCGCTCCCGAAACGGAAGCCGTCGTTAGGAACGGGCTGTTGCGTCATGCGTTGTCGTTCTGCCGGAGGCATCATAGAGTCCGGGTGATCCGGTTCACGGGGCACATTTCATGAAAGCAATTGCGATTCTGACCAGCGGCGGCGACGCCCCCGGCATGAATGCGGCGATTCGTGCGGTGACGCGTAGCGCGCTCAATCGCGACATCGCGGTCTATGGTGTGCGTGAAGGCTGGCAGGGCCTGATCGACGATCGCATGACCCGGCTCAGTGCGCGCGATGTCGGCGGAATCATCCAGATCGGCGGGACGTTTCTCGGCAGTGCCCGCTCGAAGGAATTCCGTGAGGAAGGCGGCCGTTCGAAAGCGCTGCGCAATCTGGCGACGCGCGGCATCGATGCCCTGGTGGTGATCGGCGGCAACGGCTCCCAGACGGGCTCCGCAGCGCTGCATGGCGTCGGCTTTCCCGTGGTCGGCATCGCATCGACCATCGACAACGATCTTTACGGCACCGATGTCACCATCGGCTGCGACACCGCCATCAACGTGACGGTCGGAGCCATCGACAATCTGCGGACCACGGGCTCGTCGCACACCCGCGCGTTTCTGGTCGAGACCATGGGGCGCAACTGCGGCTATCTCGCCATGATGGCGGGCCTTGCCGGCGGCGCTGAGGTTATCTCGACACCTGAATTCGAAGTGTCTGCGTTTGAGATCGCCGAGCGGCTGCGCGCGGCTTATGAACGCGGCAAGACCCATGCGATCGTGGTGCTCGCCGAAGGCGTGAAGGAGAATGCCGCGCGTATCATGCAATATTTCGAAAGTAACGGCGGTATGGCAGGATTCGAATTGCGCGCCACCGTGCTTGGCCATGTCGTGCGCGGCGCGCCGCCGACGGCTTTCGACAGGCTGCTGGCGACGCGGCTTGGCGTCGCTGCGCTCGCGTCGCTGGCCGAAGGCGTGTCGGGTGTGCTGATCGGCGAGCAGCGCGGGGAAATCACGCGCACGCCGCTGGCCGAGATTGCCGGACGCACCAAGCCGATCTCCACCAATCTCATCGAACTCGCCCGCGTCCTGGCAAAGTAGATTCTGCGGGTCACGCGTCAGTAAACCTTCGCGCCGGGTGCGACGATGTCGTAGCCGGAGTCATCCTTGCGCGGCGACAGCAGGATGATCTTCCCGCCAGCGTCAGGCGCGCCGAGGATCAGCACTTCGGACATGAAGCCCGCGATGTTGCGCGGGGGGAAATTGCTCACGCATATCACCAGTGAACCAACAAGCTGCTCCGCCGTGTAGTTGGTGATCTGCGCGCTCGACCATTTCTCGCCAAGCTCACCGAGATCGACACGCACCTTCCACGACGGGTTGCGCGCTTTCGGAAACGGCTGAACTTCAAGAACACGTCCGACGCGCAGGTCGATCTTGGCGAAGTCGTCATAGGTGATGGGGGAGGAGGTCACAGTCATCGATTGCATTCGCGTCTCGGAAATAAATGCGTCCTGTAGACGCATGTTAAGTGGAACACCTGGGTTCCAGATAGACAGGATGATGACCGGTGCTAATATGCTTTAGCTCCCGACGGGACGATGGGACCGCTGTCCTTAACCAGAGACAGCATGATCGCTGCAATCCGTCCTGTCCGGCGCACCGAGTTTTCTCGGAGAGAGCCCGCGATGACGCGGTGCGAACTGAGAATTCAGGCGAAAAACGTGGCGACGAAAAACGTCGGCGGCGGGATTTGTGATGAGTCCCTACGTTTCGCCAGTTTCGGCTATCGCCATTGAGGCATCCGCCCGTCATTACCGGGCTTGACCCGGCAATCCATCTTCAAGGACTTGCAGCAGGGCGGCGTAACTTCCATTCAGCTTCCGGATTTCACCGGCTTTTTCTTCGTGCCCTTCTTCGAAGAGGTCTTCGGCTTGCCGTCCTTTGTCTCCTTCACGGCTTTCTTCGCGGCCTCCTTGGCCGCGTCAATCGCCTGCCGCATCGATCGTGCGTGGCTGTAGGCGGCATTGTCCGCCGACATCTGCAGCCGCTTCACCGTTGAAGTGCCGATCTCCAGCGCATCCTTTGCAAGCTGCCTGTTGAGCTGCTTGCCCTGCGCGTCCTTCGCCTTGGCGGCGAGGGCCGCGTAGCGGTCCCGCTGATTCTTGACGGCGGCGGTCAGAGTCTTGTGCTGCTGCTTCGCAAGCTGCCGGATGAGCGCATCGAGATCGGCGTCGGCCATTTGGTCAGTCCCCCAGGTCGGAAATCTGACGATGACCTAGCAGGGGGCGAGGGGGGATGGCAAATCTGTCATCACGCAGACGTTGTGCCGTCGTTCCGTTAACGGGCCGCGTCGGCGATCATCTCAAACGACCTCAAGCGTGTTGGATGGTCATAGACATCGGAGACCACGATCAGTTCGTCGGCGCCGGTCTCTTTCACCAGCGCATCGATCCCGGCGCGAACCGTCTGCGGCGAGCCGATGATGGAGCGTGCGAGCATGCGCATGGCCTGCGCCTTTTCCGACGGCGTCCAATAGGTCTCGATGTCATCGATAGGTGGCTGGCTGAGGCCGCGCGCGCCGCGGAAAAGATTGGTGAAGGACATCTGCTGCGTCGTTGCGAGCCGCCGCGCTTCGCCGTCGCTTTCGGCTGCGATTACGTTGACGCCGACCATGGTGTAGGGCCGGTCCAGCTGCTCCGAAGGCTTGAAGCGGCTGCGATAAATCTCCAGCGCCGGGATCAGTTGGTCGGGTGCGAAATGCGAGGCGAATGCATATGGAAGTCCGAGTTCGGCGGCGAGCATCGCGCCGAAATGGCTTGACCCGAGAATCCACAGCGGCACGTTCGTGCCGGCAGCGGGCACCGCCTGGATGCGCTGGTTCGGACCGGCGGGCGCCAGGAAGGCCTGCACCTCCAGCACGTCCTGAGGAAAATTGTCCGCAGCTTCGGGCGAGCGCCGCAACGCGCGCAGCGTGAGTTGATCGGTCCCCGGCGCACGGCCCAGCCCAAGATCGATGCGTCCGGGAAACAGCCGCTCCAATGTTCCGAACTGCTCGGCGATCACATAGGGCGCATGGTTCGGCAGCATGATGCCGCCTGCGCCGACGCGGATGGTCTTCGTTCCGGCGGCGATATGTGCGAGCACGATCGAGGTCGCGGCGCTGGCAATCCCAGCCATGTTGTGATGCTCGGCCACCCAGATGCGGCGATAGCCCCAGCCTTCGGCGTGAGAGGCAAGATCGCGGGCGTTGTCGAGCGCGCCGCGTGCGTCGGTTTCTTCCGTGACGCGCACAAGGTCGAGGATGGACAGAGGTGTCATGGTGCTCTCGGGAAGCGGGCCGTCAGGAGGATGCGCGGAGCGGCGTCCAGCGAGACAAGCAGGCGGGATGGTCTGATCCCGCTTTGTATGGAGACGGATTCTACAACCGCCATGCCGCCACAGGAGGCGAAATTCGCCTACCTCTTCTTCCATCCGCCGCGCTTGCCCGGCGCGCCGCCGGTGGAGCGGCCGGAGAATTCGGGCCCGGACTGGCGTGAGTTGGTGGGCTGGAAAATCTTGCTTTCCATCCCCGGACCCATCTCGTCCAGCGTCGGCTTGCGCGCGCGCGATTTCATTTTAGCCGCGGCCTTGTCCAGTTGCGCCGGTAAATTCGCAGCGTCGCCGTACTTCTTCTTGCCGGCATAGGCGCCGGCCTTCGCCGCGACGCCGCGCTGCTTGATGGTCGGATCGTCCACCACGGCCAGCTCAGTGGCGCGCAGGCGCTTGACCTCGTCGCGCAGGCGTGCGGCTTCTTCGAAGTTCAGATCGGCAGCGGCTTCGCGCATCCGGGTCTCGAGATCGGCCAGCACCGCCTCGAAGTTGTGCCCGATGGCGACCGCGTCGTCGGCCATGCCGCCGTCGCCGATTTCCACCAGCACATGGTCGCGCTCATAGACGCTGCCGAGAATATCGCCGATGTCGCGCTTGATGCTTTCCGGCGTGATGCCGTGGGCGGTGTTGTATTCAACCTGCTTCTCGCGGCGGCGATCGGTCTCGGCGATGGCGCGTTCCATCGATCCGGTGATTTGATCCGCATAGAGGATGACCTTGCCGTCAACGTTGCGCGCGGCGCGGCCGATGGTCTGGATCAGTGAAGTTTCAGAGCGCAGGAATCCTTCCTTGTCGGCATCGAGAATGGCGACCAGCGCGCATTCCGGAATGTCGAGGCCTTCGCGCAGCAGGTTGATGCCGACCAGCGCGTCAAATGCGCCGAGGCGCAGGTCGCGGATGATCTCGATGCGCTCGATGGTGTCGATGTCCGAGTGCATGTAGCGCACGCGTATGCCCTGCTCGTGCAGATATTCGGTGAGGTCTTCCGCCATGCGCTTGGTCAGCACGGTGATTAGCGAGCGATAGCCGGCCTGCGCCGTGGCGCGGACCTCGCCGACCAGATCGTCGACCTGCGTGCGGGCGGGGCGGATATTGACCGGCGGGTCAATCAGTCCGGTCGGGCGGATCACCTGTTCGACGAACACGCCGCCGGACTCGTTCAACTCCCAGGCGCCGGGCGTCGCCGATACCGCGATCGACTGCGGGCGCATCATGTCCCACTCTTCAAAGCGCAGCGGACGGTTGTCCATGCAGGAGGGCAGGCGGAAGCCGTATTCGGCGAGCGTCGCCTTGCGGCGGAAGTCTCCTTTGAACATCGCGCCGATCTGCGGCACGCTGACATGGCTTTCGTCCGCGAACACCAGCGCGTTGTCCGGCACATATTCGAACAGCGTCGGCGGCGGCTCGCCCGGTTTGCGGCCGGTGAGATAGCGCGAATAGTTTTCGATGCCGGCGCAGCTTCCGGTCGCTTCCATCATTTCGAGATCGAAGGTGGTGCGCTGTTCAAGGCGCTGCGCTTCGAGCAGACGGCCCTGCGCGTTCAACTGGTCGAGCCGCCATTTCAGTTCGCTCTTGATGCCCTTGATGGCCTGGATCAGCGTCGGCCGCGGCGTGACATAGTGCGAGTTGGCGTAGATCTTGATGAATTCGAGCTCGTCCTGCTTGTGGCCGGTGAGCGGATCGAACTCCTCGATGCTCTCGATGGTGTCGCCGAACATGTTCACGCGCCAGGCGCGGTCTTCATAGTGCGCCGGGAAAATGTCGATGACATCGCCGCGCACGCGGAAGGTACCGCGGGTGAAATCCGCCGAGGTGCGCTTGTATTGCAGGGCGACCAGGTCGGCGATCAGTTGGCGCTGGTCGATCCGCTCGCCGCGCTTCATCGCGAAGGTCATCGCGGTGTAAGTCTCGACCGAGCCGATACCGTAGATGCACGACACCGAGGCGACGATGATGACGTCGTCGCGCTCCAGCAGCGCGCGCGTCGCCGAGTGGCGCATCCGGTCGATCTGCTCGTTAATCGAGGAATCCTTCTCGATGTAGGTATCGGTGCGGGGGACGTAGGCTTCGGGCTGATAGTAGTCGTAGTACGAGACGAAATATTCCACCGCGTTGTCGGGAAAAAAGCTCTTGAACTCGCCGTAGAGCTGCGCCGCGAGCGTCTTGTTGGGCGCAAGGATGATCGCGGGGCGCTGCGTGGCCTCGATCACCTTCGCCATGGTGTAGGTCTTGCCCGAGCCGGTGACGCCGAGCAGCACCTGCGTGCGGTCGTTGCGCTGGATGCCTTCGACCAGTTCCTTGATCGCGGTCGGCTGGTCGCCCTTCGGCTCATAGGCGGACTTGAGCTCAAAGCGCACGCCGCCTTCGGATTTCTCCGGGCGGGGCGGGCGATGCGGCGTCCAGACCTTCAGTGAGCCGTCATTCTTGCGAAATTCAGGGCGGCCGTCGCGGATCAGGTTTTCCAGCGCGTCGGCGGTCGCCTGCACGCCCAGCGATTCCATCTTGTTGCGTGCCGGACGAAACGAGTCGTCGTCATCGACATCATAGCCGAGCTGCTTCGCCAGCTCAGGATCGAGGGTCGGGATCGGCGCGCTTGTGCCGTAGTTGGCCTGCGGGGCTTCGTCGAACCCGCGGCTCGCACCGGCTGGCTGCGGAGCGGGCTGGAGCGGGGTCGGGCGGGGCTCGCCCTCGACAAAACCCTTCGGCGTCGATTTGCGCGCGCGATGGATCGCGGCCTCGCCGCCGGAGCGCCGGTCCTTTGAATTGTCCGGCGGCGGCTGCAAACCGGTGCCGGAGCCCATGCCTGCATCGCCGCGGTTGATCGCCGGGTTCAAAAGCTCCGCCAGCGCAGGGCCGATCGGCTGCACATCGGGACGATGGGCTTTCGATTTCGGGGTTTTGGGAGGCTTCTTCGCGGAATCGGGGTTCTTCGCCATGAGCGGAATATGGGGCGCGGAGTGCGGAGAGAAAAGGGCATTTTCTTCGCCGCCGTGGACGAAGTTTGCGATGAAATTTACGCGTTTGTCCTGATAGGCTGGAACCAACGCGTGGCGCATGCCGAGGACCACGCGGCAGCCGGGAGTGTTTCATGTCGTCATCGCGCATCGCCAGCCTGCTGGCCGCCGCTTTGTTTACCGCCGCACCGCTTTCCTCCGCATTTGCGCAGTCCAAGGATGCCGAGCCCGCGAGCCGCGCAGTGAACGACGCTTTCCTCAGGACGCTGCCGTTCAGCGACCGCGCCGATTTCGAAGATGCCAGGCGCGGCTTCATCGCGACGCTGCCGGACGGCATCATTCCAGGCCCGACTGACAAGCCGGCGTTCAATACAAAGCAGTATGATTTCCTGAAAAACGATCAGGTGCCGGCTACGGTCAATCCCAGCCTGTGGCGGCAGGCGCAGCTCAACGCCATCAACGGCCTCTTCAAGGTGACCGAGCGCGTCTATCAGGTGCGCGGACTGGACATCGCCAATCTCACCATTATCGAGGGTGATACCGGCCTGATCCTGATCGACCCGTTGTTGTCGAACGAGACCGCGAAGGCCGCGCTCGATCTCTATCTGAAGAACCGGCCCGCAAAGCCGGTCGCGGCAGTGATCTACACCCACAGCCATGCCGATCACTTCGGCGGAGCCAAGGGCGTCATTACCGAGGAGGATGCCAAGACCGGCAAGGTGAAGGTGATCGCGCCGGACGGCTTCATGGAGCATGCCGTGGCGGAGAACGTCATCGCCGGCAACGCGATGTCACGCCGCGCGCAGTATCAGTTCGGCAGCGCGCTGCCGGTCGGCGACCGGGCGCAGATCGACACCGGGTTGGGCAAGGCGCTGGCGCGCGGCTCGATTTCGCTGATCCCGCCGAACGACGTGATCAAGCAGGCGTCGGAGAAGCGCACCGTCGATGGCGTCGAGATCGAGTTTCATCTGGTGCCGGGTTCGGAAGCCCCGAGCGAGATGATCATGTACTTCCCGCAGTTCAAACTTCTGAACATGGCGGAAGACGCCACCCACAACATGCATAATCTCTACACCATCCGCGGCGCGGAGATTCGCGACGGACGGCTGTGGTCGCGCTATATCAACGATGCGCTTGCGCGCTACGGCGACAGGACCGAGATCGTGATCGCGCAGCATCACTGGCCGATCTGGGACAACGCGCGCGTGGTCTCGTTCCTGAAAAAGCAGCGCGACCTTTACAAGTTCATCCACGACCAGACGGTGCGGCTGCTCAACCATGGCCTGACGTCGACGGAAATCGCCGAGCAGTTGAAGCTGCCGCCATCGCTCGCAAACGACTGGGCCTCGCGCGGCTATTACGGCACGCTGAGCCACAACGCCAAGGCGGTCTATCAGTTCTATCTCGGCTGGTATGACGCCAATCCGGCCGATCTCAACCCACTGCCGCGCACGGAAGAGGCGAAAAAGCAGGTCGAGTATATGGGCGGCGCGGAGGCGACCATCAAACGCGCGCGCGACGATTACAAGGCCGGGCAGTATCGCTGGGTCGCCAGCGTGATGAGCAAGGTGGTCTTCGCCGATCCAGCAAATAAAGAGGCCCGCGAGCTTGGCGCCGATGCGCTGGAGCAACTCGGCTATCAGAGCGAGGCAGCGACATGGCGCAATGCCTATCTGCTGGGAGCGCTTGAGCTGCGCAATGGCGTCGGGCCGCAGCCGCCGGCGCTGGTCAATGCAGAACTGCTGAAGGGCATTTCGATCGATCTGGCGTTCGATTTCCTTGGCGTGCGGCTCAACGCAGCAAAGGCCGAAGGCAAGACCATCGTCATCAACTGGACCTTCACCGATCTCAACGAGACCTATGTGATGAATCTGGAGAACTCGGCGCTGACGCATACCGCGGGCAAGCTCTCCGACAAGGCCGACGCCAGCGTGACCCTGACCCGCGCCGCGTTCGATGCCATCACGCTCAAGCAGCGGACCTTCCTCGGCAGCGTCTTGACGGGGGATGTGTCGGTCGGCGGCAATCCGCTGAAACTGCGCGAACTGTTCGGGATGCTCGATGAATTCTCCACCGGCTTCGAGATCGTGGAGCCGAAGAAGGCCGCAGTGGAATAGGACGTCACGCCTCAACGGCGCCACCTGCGGTCCTGGCGCGCGTTCTCTCGAGGAAAAAAGGAAGGGGACACATATCCCCTTCCCTGTGTGCGATCAGTTCGAGCAGACCTTGATGGTCTTCATTCCCGCCTCTGCCTCGGTGCGGGTCGTGAACACCTTGCCATCGCCAACGACGACCGTCGTTGTCGTTGTCGGCTTCTTGTCCACGATGGTGCATTTCTTTGTGGACGTGTCCTGAACGACATAGAATTCCGCAGCCTGCGCGTAGGTTGTACTGGCCAGCATCGCTACAGCACCAAACAAAACAACAAATTTCTTCATGACGGTTCCTCCGGTTGCTATCGCCCCGGCGTTGAACCTCTGAAAAAGCCAGTTGTTCCAGGTCAGGCGGGTTTCCCGGCCGCGCTATCGTTCGGGCTTTCCGGCCAGATGCGGCCTGATCATCTCGACCAGCCGCGGCGCATCCGTGCCGGGCGGAAAGAAGCCAAGATATTTTCCATCGCGGTCGACAAGATAGATGAAGGCGGAGTGGTCCACGGTGTAGTCGCCAGGCTTGTCGCCGGTTTTGACCCGTTTGTAGTAAACCCGATAGGCGTCGGCTGCTTTCGCAATATCGGCGTTGCCGCCGGTCAGGCCGAGCAGCCGCGGATGAAACAGCGGGACGTATTGCGCGAGATGCTCTGCGGTGTCGCGCTCCGGATCGAGGGTGATGAACAGCGGCTGGACGTGCTTCGCATCGTCGCCGAGTTGCTCCATCGCCAGCCCGATTTGCTGAAGATCCGTCGGGCAGATGTCCGGACAATAAGTGAAGCCGAAATAGACCAGCAGCAACTGGCCACGGAAATCCGCGTCGGTTCGTGTCTTGCCGGTCTGGTCCTTGAGCGAAAAAGCGCCGCCGATCGGCTCGCGATTCCACATCACCGCATCCATCAGTTCGGCGGCGGAGCGCGTGGAGCCTTGGGCCGATGCGGGGGATACAGTCAGGACGCCAAACAGCAGCGCGGCCATGATGGCCGCGCTGCGTGTCAGAGGATGGAAAATGCTCACGCGCTGAACGTCAGGCGGCTGCCGGTGGAGACGTTGATGACGCTGCCCGGCATCTGTTCCCGCGCTTCGAGCAGGAAGTTCAAGCCGCTGCAATGCATCGGAATCACCACGTCCGGCTGGAGCGCCTTGATCTCGCCGACGATCTGGTTGAGGTAGTCGGCGGGCGCGGGGCCCAGATGGAAACCGCCGACGATGGCGTGAACCTTCTGCACGCCGGAGACTTCCTGTGCCTGCCGCACCGAATTGACGATGCCGACATGGCCGCAGGAACTGATCACCACGAGGCCCTTGCCGCGGATGTTGAAGCAGGTGGCATGTTCATGGACATGTTCGTCCGGCGTGAACTTGCCCTGCAGTTCGGCGGGCGTGTAGTGGCCGTAGTCACAGCCCGCGCTGGCCGGCGTGTAGTCGACAAAGCTGTTCGGAAGAATCTTCTCCACACTGTTGCGCTTGATCTTGCCGGTGGTGAAGGCGTGGCCTTCGATCACGGTCGGCGTCTCGCACAGCACGGTCTGCACCTTCTGGGCGGTGATCTGCTTGCGGTCGAGAATGCCGAACTCACCGTATTGCCCGGTCGACGTGCGGCTCACACGATGACAGAAATTGTCTTCGCCGCCGGCATAAAGCTTCACGTCGGCGGGAAGCACGCTGCGGTACTTGTCGAGAAATCCGATCAGGCCGCCGTAGTGGTCGATATGGCCGTGGCTGACGATCAGTGCGTTGATCTTCGACGGGTCGACATTCAGCAGGCCGATATTGTTGATGATCGCCGGCGAGGTGTAGCCGAAGTCGAGAAGGATGTTCCGCGCTTCCTGTTCGCGCTGCGATTCAAGGAACAGCGACAGGCCCCATTCGTTATGCAGCACGTTGCGCGCGTCCGCGCTCCGGCCGCCGCCTGGACCCTCGTGCACGACACCGTTCACGGTCGAGCCTTTCAGGAACTGATCGTGCTGCTGGTCGACAAGCACGCGGATCGACAGCTTGTCGATGGTCGGCACCTGGATCGGCGCCGCGCTCGCAACGCCCATGCATGAGAAGCCGCCTGTCGCGGCGAGCCCCATTGCGGTGGAAAGTTTCAGGAAATCACGCCGTGCGAATTCTTTCGTCATTGTCGACCTTTCTTGATCCCGAGTCGGGATTTTCCGGAACTCTATCGTCAGGACGTGAGAGGGACTGTTTCTTGTTTGGAGTGAAGCGATGAAAATCTTTCACGAGCCTCGGCTCCGGGCAATGAAATTTACTTGATATGCGCGGCGCGGCATTGACTTCGCAGGCGCGAAGCGCAAGGTTCATGCAATCGCATTGACTTTGCGTCGCCTGCCGACGCCCTGCATCCAGAGATAACGACAAGGATAGCAAGATTATCGACCTCTATTATTGGCCGACGCCGAATGGCCACAAGATCACGATGTTTCTCGAAGAGACCGGCCTCGCCTACACAATTCATCCGATCAACATCGGCACCGGCGACCAGTTCAAGCCGGAATTCCTGGCGTTCTCGCCCAACAACCGCATGCCGGCGATGATCGATCAGGCGCCGGCCGATGGTGGCGCGCCGGTGAAGATCTTCGAATCCGGCGCGATCCTGATCTATCTGGCGGAGAAGACCGGCAGGTTCATGCCCTCCGATCTGCGCAAGCGGTTCGATGTCATTCAGTGGCTGATGTGGCAGATGGGCGGCCTCGGCCCGATGCTCGGCCAGAACCATCATTTTAGCAACTATGCGCCCGAGAAGATTCCTTACGCCATCGACCGCTATGTCAACGAAACCAACCGTCTGTACGGCGTGCTCAACAAGCGGCTGGCGGATCGCGAGTTTGTCGCGGGCGATTATTCCATCGCAGACATGGCGGCGTATCCGTGGATCGTGCCGTATGAGCGGCAGGGCCAGAAGCTCGAGGACTTTCCCCATCTCAAGCGCTGGTTCGAGGCCATCCGCGCCCGGCCTGCGACGGTTCGCGCCTACGCGGTCGGCCCGACGGTGAACCCCAGCCTTGGCAAAACCTTCACCGACGAGCAGAAGAAGGTGCTGTTCGGTCAGACCGCCGCAGTCGTGAAGGCCTGAGTCCTTTTAACCTCTCCCGGCACGCGGGGAGGGGGAATCAGCAAGCGAAAATCAACAAGGTGAGGGATGACACGAAAACTGTTCGAACTTTGCGGCACGGAAACCGAGCGTGTGTTCAGCCCGTTCTGCTGGCGCACGCGTATGGCGCTGGCGCACAAGGATATCAAGGCTGAAACGATCCCCTGGCGCTTTTCGGAAAAGGACGCCATCGCGCCGCATCAGTCCGACAAGGTGCCGGTGTTGATCGACGGCGAAACGTCCGTCGCGGACTCGTGGGCGATCGCGAACTATCTCGAAGACACCTATCCCGACCGCCCGTCACTGTTCGGCGGCGAAGGCGGCCGCGCCATGGGCCGGATGCTGAACTGGTGGGGCGATACGGTTGTCCTTGGCGGCATCTTTCCGATGATCGCAGCAGACATTCACGGCCTGCTCCGTCCTGCCGACCAGGCTTATTTCCGCAAGACGCGGGAAGCGCGTCTGGGTAAAACACTGGAAGAAGCCGCGGCCAATCGCGATCAGGCAGTCGAAGGATTTCGCAACGCGCTGAACCCGATGCGCCTGACGCTGAAGACGCAGCCTTATCTCGGCGGCACCTCACCGAATTATGCCGACTACATCGTATTCGGCCCGTTCCAGTGGGCGCGTGCCACCAGCCCGTTCAAGCTCTTGAAGGAAGACGATCCGGTCTATGCCTGGCGCGAGAAACTGCTCGATTCCTTCGGCGGCATGGCGCGGAATTCGCCCGGGTATGCGGTATAGTCCAATGTCATTCCGGACGGCTCGCGAAGCGGGCCGATCCGGAATCCAGAAATGAAAAACATGGATTCCGGGTTCGCTCGTTTCACTCGCGCCCCGGAATGACGGATGGGGTTACTGCGGCTCGTTGGCCGCCGCCCGGAGGCACGCCCGACACAAACAATCCTCACCCTCGGCGGGCATGGGCAGCTTCGCGGTCTCGTCCATGCACCAGCAATGACCCGACAGGTCGCAGGTGAAGGGCGTACCGCAGCGTGCGCAGCTCAGCGTCCGCTGCGTTGCGGGATTTTCTGACGTTTTTGTCACGATCCCGTTCACGATTCTGCCGAATCCTTCATGTGACGTTCATGCCCCGGAAGCGCATAATTTACGCGATCGATTCAGAGTTGGCCAATCCGTTGGCGGCTTCAAGCATGAGAATCAGCAATGGCGCGTGACCCGCAAGGTGCTCTTGTCGCACTCAACCGCTTCGGATTCGGCGCGCGCGGCGGTGCGGCCAGCGATTTTTCCAGTGCAGCTTCCGATCCGCGCGGCTTCGTGAAGGCGGAACTGGGACGGCCCAACGCGGCTCTGCTCGATGCGCCCGGTTTGCAGCCGACGCCTGTTCTGGCGCAGGCGGTGTTCGACTATCAGAAAGACGTGAAGCAGCAGCGCGAGAACGCCGCGAGGACTGCCGAAGCGATGGCATCCTCATCTGCCGGAAAGCCTTCCGAGACGAAAGCTGCGGCGGGCGGCGAGATACAGGGCGAGTCAAGGACGGACATGATGTCCAACGGCGCAGTGCCAGATGCGATGTCGCCAAAAGCAGCACCGCCCAAGGAACCGCCGAAGCCGCTCAACATCATCCAGAAAACATTCCGCGCCGAGGCGCTGGCCCGGCTGCAGCGCGCCACCATGGCGGAATGCGGCTTTGTAGAACGGCTGGTGACGTTCTGGTCCAATCATTTCTGCATCTCCGCGAACAAGGGTGAACTGGCGCGGATGTGGTCCGGCGCGTTCGAGCGCGAAGCGATCCGCCCGCATGTGCTGGGCAATTTCGGCGAGATGCTGCGCGCGGTCGAGCAGCATCCGGCGATGATCTTCTTTCTCGACAACCAGCAGTCGATCGGGCCGGACTCGCGCGCCGGGCAAAATCGCAAGAAGGGCCTCAACGAAAACCTCGCCCGCGAGATCATGGAACTGCATACGCTCGGCGTGAACGGCGGCTACACCCAGGCGGACGTGACGTCGCTGGCGCGCATCATCACCGGCTGGACCTTCGCCGGGCGGCAGGCCAAGCTGGGCGCGCCCGGCACCTTCATCTTCAACGCCAATGCCCATGAGCCCGGACCGCAGAAGCTGCTCGGCAAGGTTTATGAGGACACTGGCCTGGCGCAGGGCGAGGCGGCGCTTGCCGACATCGCGCGGCATCCGGCGACGGCAAAATTCATCGCGACGAAATTCGTGCGTCATTTCATAGCCGACGATCCGCCGCCCGCGCTGGTGGCGAAGCTCGAAGCCACCTTCAGGAAGACCGGCGGCGACCTGCGCGCGATGACGCTGGCGCTGGTGGATGCGGATGAGGCATGGCGCGCCCCGATGACGAAGATCCGCATGCCGTATGAATATCTGGTGGCGAGCGGGCGGATGATGGGGCGCATCCCCGAAGAGCCGCAGCGTTATCTCGGCGGGCTCAATGTGCTCGGCCAGCCCTTGTGGACGCCTGCCGGACCGAACGGATTCGCCGACACCAATGCAGCCTGGGCCGCGCCTGAAAACATCAAGCTGCGGCTCGACATCGCCTCGCAGATTTCGTCGCGCATCGCCGACAGTATCGATCCCCGCGCGCTGCTCGATGTGGTGGCGGGCGAGGCCGCCTCGACCGAGACGCGGCAGACCATCGAGCGCGCGGAATCAAAACAGCAGGCGTTCGCGCTTTTGCTGATGTCGCCCGAATTCCAGAGGAGATGAGCATGTCCAGCTTTCCGACCGATTGCTGCGAAAGCCATACCGCGCGCGGGCTGACGCGCCGCTCGCTGTTGCTCGGGTCGGCGACCTTCGCCGCCTGGGCCTACCTGCCGAAATTCGCACGCGCCAGGGACGGCCGCGATCCGCGCTTCGTCACCATCATCCTGCGCGGCGCGCTTGATGGTCTCGCCACTGTCGCGCCGATCGGCGATCCCGATTATGCAGCCTTGCACGGATCGATCGCGCTCTCGCTCGATGGCGCGCATGCCGCGACCGCGCTCGATTCCTTCTTCGCGCTGCATCCGTCGATGCCGGAATTCGCGCGGATGTACCGGGACAAGAAAGCCGCCGTGATTCATGCAGTGGCGACCCCGTATCGCGAGCGCTCGCATTTCGACGGGCAGGACGTGCTGGAGAGCGGCTTCGGCGGACCGGGCCGCGTGCAAAGCGGATGGCTCAATCGCGCGCTGGAGGCACTGCCGCGCGGCGAGCGCGTGATGAGCGGACTGGCGGTGGGCCCCACAACGCCGCTGGTGCTGCGCGGTGCCGCCCCGACGGTGGGCTGGGTGCCGCCGACATTGCCGCAGGCCGCCGACGACACCGCGATGCGTCTGATGAATCTTTATACCCACCGCGATCCCGCACTGGCGGCTGCGCTGTCGCAAGGCCTGCAGATCGACAAGATCGCGGCGCGCGACGATGCCATGAAGCCGAAGCCCGGCATGAACGGCGCAGGCGCGATGCGGCTCGCGGCGAAGGGCGCGGCTCGCCTGATGGCGGCGGACGACGGTCCGCGTATCGCGGCACTGGCGTTCGACGGCTGGGATACCCACGCCAATGAGGGCGGGCCGGTCGGGCGACTCGCGCAGTTGTTGAGCGGACTCGACGGCGCGCTGGCGGAATTCGAGAGCGGTCTCGGCGAGCGCTGGCGCGACACGGTGATCGTGGTCGCCACCGAATTCGGCCGCACCGCGCGGATCAACGGCACCGATGGGACCGACCATGGCACCGGCACGATTGCGCTGCTCGCGGGCGGTGCGGTCAACGGCGGGCGGGTGATTTCGGACTGGCCGGGACTGAAGCTGGCGAATCTTTACGAGAGCCGCGATCTCAAGCCGACCACCGATCTGCGCGGTGTCATCAAGGGTGTGCTGCGCGATCACCTCGGCCTCGGCGAGCGCGTGCTGGCGGAGGCGGTGTTTCCCGACAGCGGGGCGGTGAAAGCGATGCAGGGGCTGGTGGTTTAGCGCAAGATTGGAGGAAAGCCGTCATTGCGAGGAGCGCAAGCGACGGAGCAATCCAGCTTTCAGGAGTGGATTGCTTCGGTTCGCTCGCAATGACGGGAGCGAGTGAAACAGTCAGCCCAGCGTGATCTTGTCTATCTGCGCCATCTCGTCCGCAGTCAGCTTCCAGTTGATCGCCTTGGCATTCTGCTCGATCTGTTCGGCGCTGGACGCTCCGGCGATCACGCTCGACACCTGCGGCCGCGCTGCGAGCCACGAGAACGCCAGCTCGATCATCGTCTTGCCATGGGCATTGGCGAAGTCCTGAAGCTTCGCCACGATGTCGAAATTCCTGTCCGTCATGTAGCGCTCGCCGAGAGACGTCACCTTGCCGAACCGGGAGTCGGCGGATGGCTTCTCGCCGCGTTTGTATTTTCCGGTCAGCAGGCTGCTGGCCAGCGGGAAGAAAGGCAGCAGGCCGAGATTGTAGGCCTGCGCTGCCGGCAGCAGATCCTTCTCGATATCGCGCACGATCAGGCTGTATTCGTCCTGGCACGACACGAAGGCATGAGTGTTGATGCCGCGCGCGGTGAACTGCGCTTCGGCAATGCGCCACGCCGGAAAATTCGAGCAGCCGATGTAGCGCACCTTGCCCTGGCGGATCAGGTCTTCCAGTGCACGCAGCGTCTCCTCGATCGGCGTCAGCGGATCAAAATCATGCTGCTGGTAGAGATCGATGTAATCGGTCTTGAGGCGGCGCAGGCTGTCTTCCACGGCGGTCATGATGTAGCGGCGCGATGCGCCCTGCCTGGTGCCGTCGTCGCTCATCGCCTTGGAGTACTTCGTCGCCAGCACAATGTCCTTGCGCCGGTTGCCGAGCACTTCGCCAAGCACGGTCTCCGAGCCGCCGCGCCCGGCATAGATGTCCGCGGTGTCGAACAGCGTGATGCCGAGGTCGATGGCCTTGTGAATGATCTTGCGCGAAGTCTCGAGATCGCTGCGCTGGCCGAAATTGTTGCAGCCGATGCCGACGGCGGACACGCGCAGGCCGGAGCCGCCGAGATTTCTGATTTCCATGATCTTACCTGTCAGGTTTGGTCGAAGGCTGGGACGGCCGGAGGCAGTCCTTCTTCCGTACCTGACGGCAGCGCCGGAGGCGAGCGCAAAGCGCGCGCTGTCATTCGCCGCACTGCGGTTTCGGCATCCCGCGCGATGTCCTTGCGGTTCGCAGTCATGCCATACGCAACGGCTTCGCCCCAACTGACAGTCACGTCGACAGCGCCGGTCGCCAGGATGTTCAGCAGATGCGGCACCAGTTCGGCTTCGCCGTACCACGCCACCTTGTCGCGCAGCGCACGGCCGACCGGGACGCCGCCATAACGGACATAGGCGATCGATACCGGTTGCACCGTGACGCGATCGTGATGGGTGGAATCGCCGATGGCGTGATGCACCGCGCCGATCAGCGCCGACCGGAACGGCAGGATGCGGATGCCGTCGCTCGACGTGCCTTCCGGAAACAGCACGACGGCATCACCGCCGAGCAGTCGGTCGCCCATGGCGCGCGCGGCATCGCCAGTCTTGTGGCGGCGTTCGCGCTCGACGAAAACCGTGCGTTGCAGTTTCGCCAACTGGCCGAACAGCGGCCAGTTCGCGACTTCGGACTTCGCGACGAACACCACCGGCGCCACCGCGCCGAGCACGGTGATGTCGAGCCACGAGGCATGGTTCGACAGGATCAGCACCGGGCTTTCGCGCGTGCGCTCGCCGACCTGCGTGATGCGGATACCGATGATCGCGCAGGCGGCGCGATGAAACAGGTTCGGCACGATGCGCTGAAGTCTGCTGTTGAACAGGATGCCGGCCAATTGAAACGGCAGCAGCAGAAGGGCGATGAGAACGAGAAGGGCGCTGGTGCAGATAGTTCGGATCATGAAGTGCTTGTCAGTCTCAAGGAAGGCCAGCTCGTTGGTGCATTGAACCCGTATTATACCGGACGCTGTGCGACCGGCGAAAGCGAAACCCGCAACGGGCAGGGCGGCAGTTCAGGTGGTAAAAAAAGCGCGGCCCCGGTCGGATACGGCGCAGAGGGGATTTACGCGACCAGGGCCGCTTGAGCGCGTGATCGATGACGGGGGGCGGACCACACGCCATTGAAACCTAGAGGCTGACCGTAACAGGGCTGTGACAGGCCGAGTTGTCCACAGGGCGGGAACCATTTTCATCACCGGACATTTCCGATGGTGCGTAGAAGGAAGCCCACCAGGTGCCACCCATCGCTGCCCAGCAAGCCCAGCGGCCCCTGGACGCGCTCAACTTCTTTCTGGCCGATGTCCGTGACGGACTTGGGCCATATCTGGCGATCTATCTCCTGACCGAGCAGAAGTGGAACGAAGCCAGCATCGGCGCTGTCATGTCGGTTGCCGGGCTGGCCGGAATCGCGGCGCAAACCCCGGCCGGCGCACTCATCGACATCAGCAAGGCCAAGCGGGGCCTTGTCGTTGCCGCTGCCATCGTTGTGACGATTGCCTGTCTGGTGCTGCCACTGGTCCCGCAGTTCTGGCTGGTCGCGGCGACACAGGCTGTCGCGGGTGCATCCGCCGCGATCTTCGCGCCGGCGGTCGCCGCTATCGCATTGGGTATCGTGGGGCCCAAAGCATTTGCCGCACGTATCGGACGCAACGAAGCCTACAATCACGCGGGAAACGCCGTGTCTGCGATCCTCGCGGGTGGGCTGGCTTATTTCTATGGACCTGTCGTGGTGTTCTGGCTGCTCGCCGCGATGGCCGTCGCCAGCATCTTCGCGACGCTGTCGATTCCGGCCGAAAGTATTGATGATCGCATGGCGCGGGGGCTGGCCGATGTGTCGCATGGCGGCGAACAGGACAGGGCGTCCGGATTCCGCGTTCTCCTGACCTGCCGACCGCTTCTGATCTTCGCAGTTGCCACCGTGCTGTTTCATTTCTCGAATGCGGCGATGCTGCCACTGGTCGGGCAGAAGCTGGCGCTGGCAAATCCGGCACTCGGCACCACGCTGATGTCCGCCTGCATCGTCGCCGCTCAGCTTGTGATGGTGCCGGTGGCGATCGTTGTCGGCAAGAAGGCCGACGTCTGGGGGCGAAAGCCGATTTTCGCGGTGGCGCTGGCGGTGCTGGCCTTTCGCGGAGCGATGTATCCGCTTTCCGACAATCCCGCGTGGCTGGTCGGCGTGCAACTGCTCGACGGCATCGGGGCCGGGATCTATGGCGCGATGTTTCCGCTGGTGGTGGCGGACCTCACCAGAGGCACCGGCCATTTCAACGTCAGCCAGGGGGCGATTGCGACGGCGGCCGGTCTGGGCGGCGCATTGAGCACGGCGGTCGCCGGAATGATTATCATGGCCGCCGGATACAGTGCGGCATTCTACTTTCTCGCCGCTGTTGCCGGGACCGCTCTCGTGCTGTTTTACCTATGGATGCCGGAAACGCTTCCAGACCAACCCGTTCCTGCCGTGCCGCTACAACCCGCGGTTCAACCTTAGCTCGCCAGATCATTACCCGAAAGGACACCCATGCCCACGACGGTCTCGCCGTTTCTCCTGCCGATCCTGATGTTGCTCGCCTCCAACGTTTTCATGACCTTCGCCTGGTACGGCCATTTGAAGTTCAAGGATCATTCGCTGCCGCTGGTCATCATGGTGAGCTGGGGCATCGCTTTCTTCGAATACTGGCTCGCGGTGCCGGCCAATCGCTGGGGCAGCGCGGTCTATTCGGCGGCTCAGCTCAAGACCATGCAGGAAGTCATCACGCTGATCGTGTTTGCCGGATTCTCGGTGCTGTATCTGAAGGAGCCGCTCGGCTGGAATCACGCGATCGGCTTTGCCTTCATCGCCGCCGGTGCGTTCTTTATTTTCCACAAATGGTGAATGCCGCCGTCATAGATGTCATGGCCGCGCGCCTGCGTCGCGATCAGGAATCCTGCGACGAGGATGATCGCGAGCGTCAGCGACGCTGAAACCACAACGAGAGACGTTTTCATCCGTTATCTCCACCGCGCACGTCATCGCGCGGCCGCGGGGCAGTCTCGGTGTGCAGGGGAAAGTGGCTCAGCCGGCGATCGGCATGGCGGCCACGACCTTGATCGACAACGCCGTGACGGTGACGAGCAGGCACAACGACAGCGACGCCACCGCGAGCGAGGCGGCGACGGCATTCGTCAGTCGGAACGATGCAACACGCGCGGACCGCAGTCCGAAACCAATTCCTGAAACGGGCGACCGGATCATGGTCGGGCATCCTCAAAATCGGGCGGCGAATCACCACTGCCCGGAATGTGTCAGGAATCGCTGTCGAGATTGCGGCACGCCGCGGTCAAACGTGGCGGAAGCGAGGCAAGATGAGGAAAATCAGCAGGTTATGCCCGCTATCCCGCCGCGAATCGGCTGGTTTAGGCCTCGGCAGTCAGACCCGTTTCGGTTCCGGGAGCCGTTTCCGGGGCCGCGATTTCGGCGGGCTTCCAGGCCATCGAGACAAAGCGCGGCTCGCTTTCCACCCGCTTCAGCCAGGCCTTCACGGACGGATAGCCGGAGAGATCGAAGTCGCACTGGTTGGCAACGTGGGTGTAGCCATACATCGCGATGTCCGCGACGGTCAGATGCCCGGCCGCGAAATAGTCATTGGTCTTGAGGTGATTTTCCATCACGCGCAGCGCGGCGTAGCCCCGCTCCATCCAGTCTTCCAGCGAATGGGTCTGCAGGTCGCGGCCGCCGCGTACCAGCACCAGCCAGAAATATGCAGCGCCGACGCTCGGCTCCAGCGCGTGCTGTTCGAAGAACATCCATTGCAGCGCCTGCGCGCGATCGATGCGGTCTTCCGGCGCCAGCGATGTGCCGATCGCGACATACCAGAGGATCGCGTTGGACTCTGCGAGATAGCGTCCATCGGCAACTTCGAGCAGCGGCACCTGTCCGCTCGGATTGCGCGCGAGAAACTCCGGCGTGCGGCTTTCGCCGCGCAGAATGTCGACCTCGATGGCTTTATACGGCGCATTCAACAGCGCCAGCGCAAGGCGGACCTTGTAGCTGTTGCCGGAGCGCTGCATCGAGTAAAGTTTGTACATACAGGCCTTCGAAAGTACCGCCGGAGACATGCGGCGCGAACCGGACTGCCACCCCTGCCTGCCCCCAGGCCGGTGTAACAATGAGGTTCCGGGACCCTCGCCGCAAGGCCTTTGCGTTAGAAAAAGTCAAATCGCTCACAGCCGCGCAGCCATGAGAGATTTTATTCTGCGGAGCATGCGCGCGGACGTCAATTTCACGCAATTTGGCGTGAAAAAATGCCGGTAATCCGTGATCGTCAGGGTTTGTTCGCAACTGCGTCAAGATCGAGATAGCGCATGCGCTTGGCTTCGCGGCGGCCCTGCGCAATGGCCTCAAGCACGAGACCGATGGCGAAAGAGAGGAAGCCGAGCTGCGCGATGGCGGCGGCGAGTATCGCGGTGGGAAAACGCGGCACGAGGCCGGTTTCCAGATACGTGACGATCAGCGGCGCACCGAGGCCAAGGCAGATCAGCAGCAGCATGGCGCCGATCGTGCTGAAGAAACGCAGCGGCCGCGTCTCCTTGTAGAGTTTGATCAGCGTCAGCAGGATTCGCGTGCCGTCGCGATAGGTCCGCAGCTTGCTCTGCGAACCTTCGGGCCGCGTCGCATAAGGCAGCGGCATCTCGCCGGTGGCGATCTTGAGATCGAGCGCATGAACCGACAGTTCCGCCTCGATTTCGAATCCGCTGGACGTGACCGGAAACGATTTCGCGAAGCGCCGCGACAGCACGCGGTAGCCCGAGAGAATATCGGTGAACCCGTCGCCGAACATATTTGCGAGAATGCGGTTGAACAGGTGATTGCCGAAACGGTGTCCGCGCGGAAACGCGCCGTCGCCGCCGTTGCGGGTGCCGACCATCATGTCGAGATTGCGTGTCACCAGCGCCTCGATCAGCGCGCCGGCGGCGGTCGGGTCGTAGGTCGCATCGCCGTCGGCGAGGATGTAGATGTCGGCCTCGATGTCGGCCAGCATGCGGCGGACCACGTTGCCTTTGCCTTGCAGCGTTTCGCGGCGGACGATGGCGCCGGCAGCGACCGCGGCCTCATAGGTGCCGTCGGTGGAATTGTTGTCGTAGACGTAAATCCGCGCGCCGGGCAGCGCGCGCTTGAAGCCGTCGATCACGCCGGCGATGGCGGTCTCTTCGTTGTAGCAGGGCAGCAGCACTGCGATGGAGCGGTTGCGCACCATCGCGCTGTGCGGGAACAGGTCATCGATTTCGTCGCGGACGCGATCAAGCTTTGACAAGACGGCTGCTCCCGATTGCATGAATGCCGAGGTCGCTCGCTGCGCGGCGCAGGGTCATGGCGTAAAGCGCGATCATGACGAAGAGGCCGAGCGGAATGCCGCTGAGGCCCGCGATGCTGCGGGTCAGGAACGGCGCAGCCCAGGCCAGTGCGAGCAGCGATATTTCATAAGGATGAAAGCCGCGTGCGAAGCCGTGACGTGCAAGAAACGCGATGGCGATGCCAAGCACGACGAGGTCGTAGTCCAGCACATAGGGTGTCGCCAGCAGGCTCGCGATGGCAAGCGCCGCGGCCTTCAGTTCGAACGCTGCCTGCGAGCGCCACAGCCTGATGATCGTCACCGCGAGCATCAGCGCGAGCGCGGCTTGCGCAGCGTAAGCGAGATCGATGCCGCCGCCCCACATCCGCACGGCGGAGAACAGCGACTGGATCTTCTCCCAGCCGGTGCCGCCGGCCTCGAGTACGATCGTACGTGTGAAGGTCGCGGACTCGGCGAAGGCGTGCCAGACGTTCATGCCGAACATCAGCGTCGACATCGCGATCAGTGCGATCACGGTCGCGGCGGCGCTGACGATCGTGGTCCAGCGGCCGGTCGCGAGCAGCACGAGCGGAATCAGGATTCCGAATTGCGGCTTGTAGGAGAGAAGGCCGAGGCACAGGCCTGCGAGTGCGGGGCGCCGGTCCAGCAAGGTGAGAAAGCCACCGAGCAGGGCCGCTGTGAAAAATCCGTTCTGGCCGTGGCCGACATTGACGAACACTGCCGGAAATGCCGCCGTGACCAGCCATGTCTCGCGCCTCGGCACGATCGAATGGACGGCTGCCATGAAGGCGGGGAGGGACACCGCGAGCCAGCACGCGAGCGCGAAGCCGTAAGGCATCAGCGCCAGCAGCGCGGCCACCATCAGGAAAAACGGCGGATAGTGCCAGCCGAAGAACGGGACATCGCGGCCCTCGAACACGGCGATTTCGGCGGCGTGCTGAAGCTTCGGATCGTAGGCGTCAGGCGCCTTGCCTGACAGGGTCAGGACACCGGCCGCGTAGACATTGGAGAAATCGGTTCCGATCGGCTTGCCGTTGCGGTCGATCATGTGGTCCGAGGTAGCGAGCAGCCCGATCAGTCCGGCCACCGAAATGGCGAGGACCAGCAATGCATAGTTGCGGATACGGGCCGGCGTGAGCCAGTTTCCCGTCCGCAGGTCTTGCCAGATATGGCTCATTTTCTCGCCAGGATTTACGAATGTTACAGGGCGCGGGCACATCGGCCCCTGGGCGCATCGACCCTAAGGCGGGCGCTTTAAGGTTTCCTTAGTCTGCGGCGCAATTTCGTGTGTTTCGGGCGAAGTTTCTTGCGATGCAGCGTCGCCCGTTTTAGGGTGCCCCGCCCGCTAAAACCCGCGAATCCGGGCCTTCGCGACCCTCAGCATCCTTTAGGAGAACACGATGCCGTTTCTGTCCGCTGCGCTTGACCGTGTGAAGCCGTCCGCGACCATCGCGGTCACGGATAAAGCACGTCAGCTCAAAGCTGCGGGCCGCAATGTCATCGGCCTTGGCGCAGGCGAGCCCGACTTCGACACGCCCGCCAACATCAAGCTGGCGGCGATCCATGCCATCGAGGCCGGCAAGACCAAGTACACGGCGGTGGACGGCATTCCCGAACTGAAGGACGCGATCATCGCGAAGTTTCAGCGCGAGAACGGCCTGACCTACAAGCCGAACCAGATCACGGTCGGCACCGGCGGCAAGCAGGTGCTGTACAACGCGCTGATGGCGACGCTGAACCCCGGCGACGAGGTCATCATCCCGGCGCCGTACTGGGTGAGCTATCCGGAAATGGTGGCGCTCGCCGGCGGCGAGAGCGTGCCGGTGGTCTGCACGGCGGAGTTCGGCTTCAAGCTGCAGCCGGCCGCGCTGGAGAAGGCGATCACGCCGAAGACCAAGTGGATCATCCTCAACTCGCCGTCGAACCCGACCGGCTCGGCCTATACCCACGCCGAACTGAAGGCGCTCACCGACGTGCTGGTGAAGCATCCGCATGTCTGGGTGATGACCGACGACATGTACGAGCATCTCGTCTACGACGATTTTGAGTTCACCACCCCGGCGCAGGTCGAGCCGAAACTGTTCGATCGCACGCTGACCGTGAACGGCGTATCGAAAGCCTACTGCATGACCGGCTGGCGTATCGGTTATGCGGGCGGGCCGCAGCAGCTCATCTCGGCAATGGCGACCATCCAGTCGCAATCGACCTCGAACCCGTCGTCGATCGCGCAGTGGGCGGCCGTCGAGGCGCTCAACGGTCCGCAGGACTTCATCGCGGCGAACAACAAGGTGTTCAAGGAGCGCCGCGATCTCGTGGTCGCCATGCTGAATCAGGCGAGCGGCATCGACTGTCCGCGCCCCGAAGGCGCGTTCTATGTCTATCCGTCCTGCGCGGGCACCATCGGCAAGACTGCGCCATCGGGGAAAAAGATCGCGACCGACGAGGACTTCGTAACCGAGCTTCTGGAGACCGAAGGCGTCGCGGTGGTGCAGGGGTCCGCATTCGGCCTCGGCCCGGCGTTCCGCATCTCCTACGCGACGAAGACCTCGGACCTCGAGGAAGCCTGCAAGCGCATCCAGCGTTTCTGCGGAAACCTGCGCTGAGGCGCTGATGATATGTCGAGGCTGCTGTCGTGACCGCGCCTCGACATTTCGCTCACGGCGTCTATCGCCCTGACGTCGATGGCCTGCGCTGCATTGCAGTCCTCGGCGTCATCTTCTGTCATCTCAAGTTCTCGGCCCTGCCCGGAGGATTCGTCGGTGTCGACGTGTTCTTCGTCATTTCCGGTTACCTGATTTCGCGAAATATCCTGAACGATCTGCAGGATGGCCGCTTCTCGCTGCTGACTTTCTACGATCGCCGGATCCGGCGCATTTTCCCGGCGCTGTTCGTCACCATCGCAGCTTCGTTCGCAGTGGGGCTGGTGCTGTCTTCGCCGGAGCAGTTGCGTGTCCTGGCCGGCGACGTCGTCTCGTCGCTGTTCTCCATCGTCAACATCCGTTTCTGGAAAGGGGCGCACGACTATTTCGCCGCCTCGAGCGACGAGCGCACGCTACTGCATTTGTGGTCGTTGTCGGTGGAAGAACAGTTCTACCTGGTCTGGCCCGCGCTGCTGCTGCTCCTGACAAGGGCGAAGCACTCGGCTTTCCTTTTTGTCGCGATCACGACGCTCGCGGCTGCTTCGTTGATCGCGGCCCAGCTCTGGCTGCCGCGCGACACTGCGGCCGCCTTCTACCTGACCCCCTTCCGCGTGTTCGAGTTTGCGTTCGGGACGATCGTGGTTCTGGCCGAGCGGCGCGGATCTCCCGGACCTCGACAGGCTATTGCGATGTTCGCAATGGGGCTGGTTCTGATCTTCGCGTCCATGATCTTCTACACGGCGGCGACGCCGTTCCCGGGACTGACCGCTGCGATCCCTGCCGCCGGGACTGCGCTTGCGATCTACGGTGGCCGCGGCTCCACGCAGTTGCGCATTCTCGGCAACCCCGCCGCCGTCTGGGTCGGGACCATCTCCTATTCGCTGTATCTGTGCCATTGGCCCGTGATCGTTTTCGGCCGCCATGTCATCGGCGACTGGATGGAGGTGGTCTGGGTCAAACTCGTGGCCCTTGCCGTGATGTTCGGTCTGGCGACGATGCTTCATCGTCTGGTCGAAGTGCCATTCCGGTCGCGTGCGCCTGAGGTGAGGCCGTTCTGGAAACTTCTCGGTGCCTGCGGTGTGGCGATTGCCGTTGTCGCTGTTCCGGCGCACACAGCCTTCCGTCAGGATGGCTGGTCATGGCGCTTCAACGAGGCGCAGCGAGCGGTCATGCACAAGCAGGCTTTCGCCTTCGCGCCGTGCTCGGAGTATCTATGCGTGTTTGGCGACACGGCCGGACCGCTCGGCGTGCAGATCATCGGCGACTCCTATGCACAGCAGTATGTCGCCGCGTTGCAGCCGCTGCTGCTCAAGCTTGGCATGCGGGGCGAATCCTACGCTTACGGCGGGTGCCTGATGCTCGACGGCATCCGGCTGGGCCATGCTTCCACCGCGGCGCGTTGTGCCGCCGAGCGGGACGCTACATTCGAGAAGGTACGCAGCAGCGCGGCGCCAGTGTTGATCGCACAGGCGTGGCGGTCCTATCGCAATCTCGCCGGAGAGGATGGCCGCCCGCTGCCGGCGAACACCGACAATCAGTACCGCGAAGCGATTGCGGCGGCGCTGTCCCGGACGATTGATAAGATGGGTGGCCCGGACCGGCGCATCTTGCTGATCGGCGGCGAAGTGCTGACCCACTGCAAAAAGTACGAAACGGAAATCAGGCGTCTGTCCATCGCCCCGCCGCCGGATTGCGCTCCTCCGACCCTGGCCGAAGTGCGAACGCAGACGGCGCCATGGAATGAGACTTTCCGCAGCATCAAGGCGCTGTATCCTGACAAAGTGACGACACTGTTTCCGGAAGATTACCTCTGCCCGAATGTGTGCGAGGTGATGAATGGCGACCTTTGGCTGTTTCGGGACACCGGTCACCTGACTGTGATGGGATCGGAGCTTCTGGGCGCGCGTGCAGAAGACACTTTGGTGAGCTTCTTGCTAGGCAAACCGGCAACGAGCGTTGGCGGAAACCTGCGATAAGGCAACACTACTGAATAATGTCGGCAGTTTGATAGGAAATAAGCAGGCTGCCATGTTTTTGACACGGCGCTTCCCTTTTGTCCGCGCGCCTATCAAAACAAGCAATCCGGAGTTGAATTCCATGCGTCTTTCATCAGTTCTCGGTACCGCGTTCGCGGCACTCGTCGCCTCGTTCGCCACGGCGAACGCACAGCAGGCCGTTCAGGTCGGCGTGCTGGAATGCCGGGGCGGCCCGAACGTCGGTATGGTCGTCGCGTCCAAAACCACGCTTGAGTGCGTTTTCCGCAGCGAAGGCCGCCGTCCCGAGCCTTATCTGGCGCATGTCACCCGCGTCGGCGTCGACCTCGGCGTGACCGAAAACACCAGCTTTGCGTGGGCGGTGCACGCCCCGACCCAGCGTCTCGGCCGCGGCGATCTTGCCGGCAACTACGGCGGCGTCGGCGGCAACGTCTCCTTCGGTCTCGGCGGCGGCGGCAACCTGATGTGGGGCGGCTCGCAGAATTCCTACGCGCTCCAGCCGCTCAGCCTGCAGGGCCAGACCGGCCTGAACGTGGCCGGCGGCGTTGTCGGCCTCGAACTTGAGCCGGCCGGCCTGGTGAAGCGCAAGCATCGCCGCCACCACCATCGCGGTTGAGTTAACAAACCGGAATGAAAAAGGCCCGCACATGCGGGCCTTTTTTGTTGCTCTTTAAGGGCTATCGGCAGGGCGGGAATTGAACATTACCCGCCGGTATGACTAGATGCGCGGACCTTTCACGGTCTTTTTCGCATCGATCCTTCAATTCGCGCCATACAGCCGGAGACATCCCATGCGCCGCCTTTCCACCGTCCTGTCCGTTGCTTCGGCAGCCCTCGTCGCGACGGCTGTCCTCGTTCATGCTCAGTCAGGGCGCACCCAGGTCGGCGTGCTTGAATGCCGCGGCGGTCCGAATGTCGGCATGATTGTCGGTTCGGTCACCAATCTCGGATGCGTCTTCCGCGCCGACGGCCGCCCGGACGATCTCTATACCGCGCGCATCACCAAGATCGGCGTCGATCTCGGCATCACGACTGAGACCGCGTTGTCATGGGCGGTGTTCGCACCGACCGCGCGTATCGGCATGGGCGACCTGTCCGGCAATTACGCCGGCGTCGACGCCAGCGCCGCGGTGGGCGTCGGTCTCGGCGGAAACGCCATGCTCGGCGGTTCGGCCAATTCCTTCGCCCTGCAACCGCTGAGCGTGCAGGGACAGACCGGCTTGAGCGTCGCCGGCGGCGTCCAGAGCATGGAACTGCGTCCCGGCCGCTTCTGAGGTTCGCGCACAGAATATTTTTTGCAAAGGCCCGCCGCCTTGGCGGGCCTTTGTTTTCGATAATGTCTCCAATGGGACAGCAATTTTAGGTGATCGCGCGATGCTGCGCAGCGGCATGTTTCCCGCTTGCCAACCGTACCGCGCCTTGAGACGATCCTGATGCCGACCCGCGTGAACGCATTCCGCAGAAGTGGGAGCGGTGCGAGCGGAATGCGCGTAGCTATGAAGTGAGAGCGTTCCGGCGGCGACCGGATGAACCCTTCGCCGGGAAGTGCTCGATGCGGGCCGTACTCCATGAGGAGACGGCAAATGGGACAAGACAACCTGAGAAGTCCCCGTGGTCCCCGGTGCATTGCGCTGGTGGGCCCGTTCCAGAGTGGCAAGACCACATTACTTGAAGCGATCCTGGCCCGGACCGGGGCCATTCCCAAAGCAGGCAGCGTTGAAGCATGCAACACCGTCGGAGATCAGTCTCCGGAGGCGCGTAACCATCGCATGAGTGTCGGGCTGACAGCCGCGACCACCACCTTCATGGGCGACAGCTACACCTTCATCGATTGTCCGGGCTCCGTTGAATTCGCGCACGACATGCGTGCCGCGCTGCCGGCTGTCGATGCCGCGGTCATCGTGTGCGAGGCCGACGAGCGCAAGCTGCCGCAATTGCAGATCATCATGCGCGAGCTCGAAGACCTCGGGATTCCGCGCTTCCTGTTCCTCAACAAGATCGACAAGGCGAACAAGCGCATCCGCGAAACGCTGGCGACGTTGCAGCCGGCCTCGCGTACGCCGCTGGTGCTGCGGCAGATTCCGATCTGGAAGGGCGATCTCATCGCAGGCTTCGTCGATCTCGCGCTGGAGCGCGCCTTTGTCTATCGCGAGCATATGCCGTCCGAGGTGATCGACCTTGAGGCAGGCGATCTCGATCGCGAGAAGGAAGCCCGGCTCAGCATGCTGGAGAAACTCGCCGATCATGATGACCGGCTGCTCGAACAGTTGCTTGAGGATATTCCGCCGCCGCGCGACGAGGTGTTCGACGATCTCGCCAACGAATTGCGCGAGGGTCAGATCTGTCCGGTGCTGCTCGGCTGCGCGACGCGCGAGAACGGTGTGCTGCGGCTGATGAAGGCGCTGCGCCATGAAGCTCCCAATGTCACGGCCACCGCCAAACGCCTCGGCATTGACGACGAGAAGACGGGGCTCGCCTATGTCATGAAGACCACGCATCTTCAGCATGGCGGAAAGTTGTCGCTGGCGCGCATCCTGCGCGGGCATATCACCGACGGCGACACCGTGCAGTCGTCCGGCGGCGGAAGCGGCCGGGTCTCGGGAATTGCCGTGCCGAATGGCGGCGCCGACGGCAAGCGTGCATCCGCGGCTGCCGGCGAGACGGTTTCGCTCGGCAAGCTTGATCCGGTCCACACCGGTGAGACGCTGACGACGGGCAAGACCACGCCCGCTGCACTCGCCGATGTGGTGGCAACGCCGCCTGTTCTGGCGACGGCACTGTCCGCGTTGGACCGCAAGGACGACGTCAAGCTTGGGCAGGCGCTGACGCGTCTGATCGAGGAAGATCCGTCGCTGAGCGTCGTCCACAATCCTCTCACACACGAAATGGTGCTGTGGGGGCAGGGCGAGATGCATCTGCGCGTCGCGGTCGAACGGCTGAAGGACCGCTTCGGCGTCACCGTGAAGCAGCATGCGCCGCCGGTCGGTTATCAGGAGACCATCCGCAAGACCATCACCCAGCGCGGGCGTCATAAGAAGCAGTCCGGCGGCCATGGCCAGTTCGGCGACGTGGTGCTCGACATCAAGCCGTTGCCGCGCGGCAGCGGGGTCGTGTTCCGCGAAAAGATCGTCGGCGGCGCCGTGCCGAAGAACTATATCGGCGCGGTGGAAGAAGGCGTCGGCGACGGCATGATGCGCGGGCCGCTTGGCTTCCCGGTGATCGATCTCGAAGTGACGCTCACCGACGGCTCGTATCACAGCGTCGACTCGTCCGATCAGGCGTTCCGCACGGCGGCGCGTATCGGTGTCACCGAAGCGTTGCCGCAATGCGCGCCGGTGTTGCTGGAGCCGATCCATGTGGTCGAGATCGTCTGTCCGACCGATGCGACCGCGAAGATCAACTCCATCCTGTCAGGGCGGCGTGGCCAGATTCTCGGATTCGATACCCGCGAGGGCTGGACCGGTTGGGACCGGGTGCGGGCGATGATGCCCGAAGCCGAAATCGGCGATCTGATCGTGGAATTGCGCTCGGCGACAGCGGGAGCCGGCGGCTTCACCCGGCAGTTCGACCACATGTCGGAAGTCACCGGCCGCGCGGCGGAGCAGATCATCGCCGCGCATCGCACGGCGGCATAAGGCAACGTCTCGCAAACGTCTCGCGTGAAATGCGAGATTCTTCACCTCTCCCCGTCGAACGGGGAGAGGTGAAACCGCCGCGATCTTTGCAAAAATCAGCCTACAAAACGGCTTTGGATGATGTATAATACATCATTAAGGCCGTTTTTTACTTGCATTATGGTCTCTCAAGATGGAATTTTGTCATTGATCACATCTTCGCAGATGCGGGCCGCGCGGGCTCTTTTGGGCATCGACCAAAAGACTCTCGCGGAAATGTCCGGTGTGTCGCTTCCGACCATCCAGCGGATGGAGGCCAGCGGCGGCGTTGTTCGTGGTGTTGTCGACTCTCTGACCAAGGTTGTCGACGCACTGAACCGGGCCGGCGTGGATCTGATCGGCGACAACGCCAGGAGCGAGGGCGGGGGCCGGGGCGTGCGGTTCAGGGAGCCGCCGCAAAGTTAAAAGCCGGCGACACGCCGGCATGACACGCGGGCGCAGAACACATGGACGCATCGAGCGCACAGCCGAGCCAGCCGCAGCCGACATTCGCCGAACTGTTTACTCCGAAATTCGTCACGGTCCTGCGCGAGGGCTACGGCCTCGATGTCTTTCGCGCCGATGTGGTCGCGGGCCTGACCGTCGCCATTGTTGCGTTGCCGCTGTCGATGGCGATTGCGATCGCCTCCGGCACCACGCCTGACCGTGGACTTTACGCAGCGATCTTCGGCGGCTTTCTTGTCTCGCTGCTCGGCGGCAGCCGTTTCCAGATCGGCGGCCCCGCCGGTGCGTTCATCGTGCTTGTTGCGGCATCGATGGCGCGCCATGGAATCGATGGCGTGCTGCTGGCGACGATGATCGCCGGACTGATTCTGGTCGCCGCCGGATTCCTGCGGCTCGGTACCTATATCAAGTTCATTCCCTATCCGGTGACGGTGGGCTTCACCGCCGGAATCGCCGTCATCATCTTCGCGAGCCAGATCCGCGATCTGCTCGGCCTCACGCTTGCGGGCAAGGAACCGGGCGAACTGATCCCGAAACTTGAAACACTGGGACGCGCCATCGGCACTACGAACGTTGCCGCGGTGGCGATCTCGGTTGCGACCATCGCCATCATCGCGGGGCTTCACAGGCTGCGCCCGACCTGGCCCGGCATGCTGATCGCGGTCGTCGTCACCGGCGCTGCAGCGGCGCTGCTGTCGCTGCCGGTGGAAACCATCGGCACGCGTTTCGGCGGCATTCCGCAGTCGTTTCCGGTCCCGTCGCTTCCCGTTATCACATGGGCGAAGATTCAGGCGGTGCTGCCCGACGCGATGGCGTTCGCATTGCTCGGGGCCATCGAGTCGCTGCTGTCCGCCGTGGTCGCTGACGGCATGACCGGCCGCCGTCATCGCTCCAACTCTGAACTGGTGGCGCAGGGTTTCGCCAATATCGGCTCGGCGTTGTTCGGCGGAATCTGCGTCACCGGCACCATCGCACGCACCGCCACCAATGTCCGCGCCGGCGCACGCGGGCCGGTGGCCGGCATGCTGCATTCGGTGTTCCTGCTGGCGTTCATGCTGCTGGCTGCTCCGCTGGCGAGTTACATTCCGCTGGCGACGCTCGCAGGCGTGCTCGCCGTGGTGGCGTGGAACATGGCGGAGAAGCATGAGTTCGCGACACTCATCCGCTCGTCATGGGGCGATGCCGTCGTGCTGCTCGCGACATTCCTGCTCACCGTGTTCCGCGATCTGACCGAAGGCATTGTGGTCGGTTTCGCGCTCGGCGCGCTGTTGTTTATTCACCGCATGTCGCAGATCACCGGCATCGACACCTACGCGCCGCTCACCGTCGACGACAAGGCCGACAGGTCAAACGGCGACCGCGAACCCTACGATCCCGCCCTCGCGGCCGACCGCGACATCATGGTCTATCGCATCAGCGGCGCATTCTTCTTCGGCGCTGTGGCCGCCGTGGCGTCGGTGCTCGATCGCCTGTCCGGCTACAAGGCGCTGGTGATCGACTTCAAGGCGGTGCCGCTGCTGGACTCCACCGCGGCGAATGCCATCGCGCAGATCGCGGTCAAGGCGCGGCGTCACGGCGTGCGGGTGTTCATCACCGGCGCATCGCCAAGTGTGCGGCGAACGCTGCTGTCCTATGGTGCGCGGCCGCCGCAGGCGAAATACCGCTCGGACATCGCAAGCGCCGTCGCGGAGATCAAGCGGCTGGATCAAACGATTTGACAGCGCCGGGGGCTGCGTGATTTGACCAATCCACATACCAATTCGTATGTGGAGTTGGTCGAACCGGAGCCCGATTTGTGAGCGTGACACCTGCGGCATGTCTGATCGGCTGGCCCGCCGCGCATTCGCGCTCGCCGCTGATTCACAAATACTGGCTGACGTCGTTCGGCATCGACGGCGACTATCGCATCGAAGCTGTGGAGCCGGCAGCGTTCGCGGATTTCATCGGACATCTTGCGGAGCGCGGCTACAAGGGCGCGAACGTCACCATCCCGCACAAGGAGCAGGCGCTCGCACTCTCGGCGCCCGATGCGCGTGCGCGTGCAGTGGGCGCGGCCAATACGCTCTACTTCAATGGCGGCGAACTGCATTCGACCAATACCGATGTCGAGGGCTTCATCGGCAATCTCGACGCCAGTGCGCCGGGCTGGGATCGCACCGAAGATGTGCTGGTGCTCGGCGCGGGCGGGTCGGCCCGCGCGGTGATTTTCGGATTGATCGAACGCGGCATCAGGCGTGTGCATCTGGCCAACCGCACTGCGTCGCGAACGCAGGTGCTGGCCGATCAGTTCGGCGCACATGTGCAGCCGCTGGCATGGGATGCCGTTGGCGATGTGCTCCCGCGTGTAGGCCTTCTGGTGAACACCACATCGCTCGGCATGAAGGGGCAGCCGCCGCTCGATGTGAATGTCGGCGCGCTTCCGGCAAGCGCGACGGTCGCCGATCTGGTCTACGTGCCGCTTGAGACGGATCTGCTGAAAGCCGCGAAAGCACGCGGCCTGAGAACCGCCGACGGTCTCGGCATGCTGCTGCATCAGGCGGTGCGCGGGTTTGAATTGTGGTTTGGCAGGCGTCCCGCAGTGACCCCGGACTTGCGCGCGCTGGTCGAGGCGGATTTGACACGAGTCTGAATCCGCGACACCGGGACAGCTTGAGATTCTCACCGTGCGACGCTAAAGGGGCGCCTTCAGCATGAAGGGATGCCTGTGAACAGAACCGGAAAATTCGTCGTGCTCGCCGCGCTCGCGCTGGTGATCTACAGCGCCACCACCGTCTATCAGGGTGCGCAGGGCTTCAACCCGGCGTTCATCGAAGACGTCAAGAAGCGCATGCAGGATGACTTTGCTGCCAAGAACATCACCGTCACGGAAATCAGTATGCTCCGTCGCGGTCCCCGCGAACTTGCCGGTTTCGTGAAGCTGAAGACGCCGGGCTCGAACGAAATTGAGCAGAAAAACTGCACGGCGACCATGGCCGAGGACAAGGTGACCACGTCCTGGAGTTGTCAGTAACACCTGCATGACCAACGGCGCGGTCGATGATCGCACCGTCGCGGGCAACGACGGCCTCGCGCCGCCGATGTGAACTTCACCTCTCCCCGTTCTTGCGGGGAGAGGTCGCGAGCAAAGCGAGCGGGTGAGGGGCATTTCGCCAATGGAACGCAGAGGCCCCTCACCCGGAGACTTCGCTGCGCTCAGCCTCCGACCTCTCCCCGCGAGCGGGGAGAGGTAAAGGAATCAATCCCCGATTCAATTCCGCGGGCTGCTCACCGCATTGGTCTGCATATAGTCCGTCAGCACGCGGCGATCGATCTCGCCGATATGGTTGATGCCGGTGAGGCCCATGGTGGTGCTGAGCTCCTTGCCGATCAGATCGAGCGCCAATTCCACGCCAGCCTGTCCGCCCGCGCCGAGGCCATAGATATAGGCGCGGCCGATCATGCAGGACTTGGCGCCCAGCGCCAGCGCGCGCATCACGTCTTGGCCGGTGCGGATGCCGCCGTCGAACATGATCTCGGTTTGCGAGCCGACATCCTGCACGATCTCCGGCAACACCGAAATCGAAGACGGTGCGCCGTCAAGCTGACGTCCGCCGTGGTTCGAGACCACGATGGCTTCCGCGCCGGTCTTCACAGCTTCACGCGCATCGACGACATCTAGAATGCCCTTGATGATGAGTTTGCCGGGCCAGATCGAGCGAATCCATTCGACATCCTTCCAGTTCAGCGACTGGTCGAATTGCGACGCAACCCACGCCGAGGTGGAGCCGAGATCGCCTGCGCCCTTCACATGGCCGGTGATGTTGCCGAAATTCCGGCTCTTTCCTTTGAGCATACCCATGACCCAGGCCGGCTTGGTGGCGAAGTCGATGAGGTTTCTCAGCGTCGCGAGTTTCGGCGGCACTGTCAGGCCGTTCTTGACGTCGGCGTGGCGCTGGCCGAGCACTTGCAGGTCGACCGTGAGCACCAGCGCGCTGCACTTCGCGGCGATGGCGCGTTCGATCAGCGATTTCGCGAAGCCGCGGTCCTTCATCACATAGAGCTGGAACCAGAACGGCTTCTCGACATTCGCGGCAACGTCTTCGATCGAGCAGATCGACATGGTCGAAAGCGTGTAGGGAATGCCCACCTTCTGCGCAGCACGGCAGGCGTAGATTTCGCCGTCCATATACTGAAGCCCGCCCGAGCCGATCGGGGCGAGGATCAGCGGCAGCGCAGCCGGTTCGCCGAGAATGGTCGTGTTGAGTTGCCGCTTCGAAATGTCGACGAGGATGCGCTGGCGAAACTTGAACTTCTGCATGTCGCTGATGTTGGCGCGCAGGGTTTCTTCCGCATAGGACCCGCCGTCCACGTAATCGAAAAACGGCTTCGGCACGCGGCGCTTGTGAATCTGCCGCAGGTCCTCGATGCAGGTAATGTTCTTCATGGACGCGTCCTCATTGAATTTTTTGTTGCGACAATCATCTATCATGGCTGGAGCGTGTGCAAACACCTGCCATGCCGGGAGATCGTCATGACCACGAAAAAGGCCGATCCGGAAGCCGTCAAAAAGGCTGAAGCCGAAAAGCGCAAACTGGACGACGAACTGAACGAGGCGCTTGAAGAGACCTTTCCCGCCTCCGACCCCGTCAAACTCACCCAGCCGGACCCGCACGCCGAACCTCGTCCGAAGGACTAAAATCCGGAACAGGCGGCATCCCCGGACGTTATCCCTGCGAACCCACGCAGGAGCACATCATGGCCGAGGCCGCCACAAAGCAGAAAAACCCGAACAAGCCGAAAGACCCGGAGAAGAAGAAGCTCGACGACGACCTTGAGGCCGGGCTGGAAGAATCATTTCCGGGCTCCGACCCGGTCAGCGTGACCCAGCCGTCGCCGTCCAGGCACGATGAGGACAGCAGGCGGAAGGGCTAAAACCCCAGGCCGGTTTTCCGGCTGGAGCGTCCAGTGCGGACAACACGTTATAAATCAATGACATAGGAGCCGTCGCCTCTGCCGGGCGGCGGTAATGATTCATCATATTATTTGAAGAAATCCCGTCCCCAGAGGCTTTATAACGAGCTCTCCGCTAGAATGGGGCGTTCGCCAGAGCCAAGCAGGTGTTTTTCGGAGCCTGGCCAGAGACTCGGCGGAACAGGGGAATTCATGGTGCGCAAATATTTCGGGACCGACGGTATCCGCGGTCGTGCCAACAGCCTGATCACGCCGGAACTGGCGCTCAAGGTCGGGCAGGCGGCTGGTCTGGTGTTTCAGCGCGGCGACCATCGTCATCGCGTGGTGATCGGCAAGGACACCCGTCTGTCCGGTTACATGATCGAAAACGCCATGGTGGCCGGATTCACGTCTGTCGGCATGGATGTGCTGTTGCTCGGCCCGATGCCGACGCCGGCCGTGGCGATGCTCACCAAATCGATGCGCGCCGATCTCGGCGTGATGATCTCCGCCTCGCACAATCTGTTCGACGACAACGGCATCAAGCTGTTCGGCCCTGCCGGCTTCAAGCTGTCCGACGATGTCGAGACGCAGATCGAACAGTTGATGGACGAGAACCTCGACAAGCGTCTCGCCCAGAGCGCCAGTCTCGGCCGCGCCCGCCGCATCGACGGCGTGCACGATCGCTACATCGAATTCGCCAAGCGCACCCTGCCGCGCGATCTCAGCCTCGACGGCCTGCGCGTCGTGGTGGATTGCGCCAACGGCGCGGCCTACAAGGTGGTGCCGGAAGCGCTGTGGGAGCTGGGCGCGGACGTCATCTCCATCGGCGTCGAGCCGGACGGCTTCAACATCAACAAGGACTGCGGTTCGACATCGCCGGAAGCGCTGTCGCGCAAGGTGCGCGAGATGCGCGCCGACATCGGCATCGCGCTCGACGGCGACGCCGATCGCGTCATCATCACCGACGAACGCGGCCATGTGGTCGACGGCGACCAGCTTCTCGCCGTGATCGCGCAGAGCTGGAAGGACGATGGACGGCTGGCGAAGCCCGGTATCGTCGCCACCGTGATGTCCAATCTCGGCCTTGAACGTTATCTGAAGGAGCAGGGCATCGAGCTGCTGCGCACGCCGGTCGGCGATCGCTATGTGCTCGAGCAGATGCAGAAGGGCGGCTACAATCTCGGCGGCGAGCCGTCGGGCCACATCATCATGTCCGACTTCGCAACCACCGGCGACGGCTTCGTCGCGGCGTTGCAGGTTCTAGCCGTGGTGCAGCGCCTCGGCCGTCCGGTGTCGGAGGTCTGCCACCGCTTCGAGCCGATGCCGCAGATTCTCAAGAACGTGCGCTACCGCACCGGCAAGCCGCTCGACAATCCCGGCGTGAAATCCGCGATCGTCGATGCGGAGAAACGCCTGAACGGCAGCGGCCGTTTGCTGATCCGCCCCAGCGGGACCGAGCCGGTCATCCGCGTGATGGGCGAGGGCGACAATCGCGACCTGGTCGAGGAAGCCGTGGACATGATCGTCTCGGCGCTTGGGACGGCGTCCGCGGCGGCTTAAAATTCTACGTCGTCCCGGCCAACGGATCGGCGCAAAGCGTCGTCCGATGACAGGCTCCGGCCGGGACCCATTTTGCACAGTGCCGCGTCATCCTGAGGTGCGAGCCGCGTCTGCGGCGAGCCTCGAAGGATGCGCGAATGCAGGACGCAGATATCACCGCCATCCTTCGAGGCTCGCAAGTGCTCGCACCTCAGGATGACGGGGTCTGCGCGACTTGCCGCCAGTCTGATCAATCCGGCACATCAGCCATGGGGAATCGCGACTGGTGACCTCGCCGCCGAATTTGTATTTGAAGTCCATTCGATTTTGAATTTGCCGGAATCTGCCGTGAACAAGCCCGTTGTCCTGTCGGAAGACACCCTCGCTGCACCGATCGTTGTGGATGCTCCGGCGGCCCCCGCCCCGGTTTCGAGCGCACCCGCATACGCTATCATCGGTGCCATCAGCTTCTCGCATCTCCTCAACGACCTGATGCAGTCGCTGATCCCGTCGGTCTATCCGATCCTGAAGGACAACTACGCGCTCGACTTCGGCCAGATCGGCATGATCACGCTGGCCTTCATGTTCACCTCGTCGCTGTTGCAGCCGTTCGTCGGCGCCTACACCGACAAGTATCCAAAGCCGTTCTCGCTGGCGCTCGGCATGGGCTTCACCTTCGCTGGCCTGATCCTGCTCAGCGTCGCCAATCATTACTGGGTGATCCTGCTGGCTGCCGGTCTGGTCGGCACCGGATCGGCGGTCTTCCATCCGGAATCCTCGCGCATCGCGCGCATGGCCTCTGGCGGCCGGGTCGGCATGGCGCAATCGGTGTTCCAGGTCGGCGGCAATATCGGCAGCGCGGTCGGTCCCGTGCTCGCGGCGCTGATCGTCGTGCCGTTCGGGCAGGGCAGCATCGCCTGGTTCTCGCTGGTTGCCGCGCTCGCCATCGTTGTGCTGTGGCAGATCGGGCGCTGGTACAGGCCGCGCGTCGCACAGCGCAAGGTCAGCCATGCCGTGGCCGACGAGGAGCGGTCATCGGCGCGGACGCTGGTTGCGCTGACCGTGCTGATGGTGCTGCTGTTCTCCAAGGCGTTCTACTCGGGCAGCATCGGCAGCTACTACACGTTCTTCCTGATTCAGAAATTCGGCATCACCACGCAGGCGTCGCAGATCTATCTGTTCCTGTTTCTCGCCGCGAGCGCGGTCGGCGTGTTCTTCGGTGGTCCGCTCGGCGACCGGTTCGGCCGCAAGTATGTGATCTGGTTCTCGATCATCGGCGCGCTGCCGTTCACGCTGGCGCTGCCGCATGTCGGCCTGTTCGCCAGCGCGGTGCTGAGCATCCTGATCGGATTCATCATCTCGTCGGCAACGCCTGCGATCATCGTCTATGCGCAGGAACTGATGCCGCATCGTCTCGGCATGATCTCGGGGTTGTTTTACGGCATGACGTTCGGCTTCGGCGGTCTCGGCGCTGCCGTGCTCGGTCAGGTGGCGGACTGGAAGGGCATCGATTTCGTGTATCAGGTTTGCGCCTGGCTTCCGGCCATCGGCCTGCTTGCGATCTTCCTGCCGCAGATCAAGCGCCACAAGCTCTGACGCTCGCACTTTAAGTTGCACAACTATCGACGTCATGCCGGGCCTCGTGCCTGGCATTTGTCTCGTCATTGCGAGGAGCGCAGCGACGAAGCAATCCATGTCCTGGATAGAAGAATGGATTGCTTCGCTTCGCTCGCAATGACGGAAAAGTCCGAAGCAGACTTCGCCGCCACTACGTCAGCATCGCTGACTCAATCATCAACACATCGTTAGGATTTTGCGGCGCGCCAGGCCTCGCGCGTTGTGTAAATGTTTACCGTCTCGCTTAAGCCAGATTAAAAATCGCGGTTAAGAATTAGGGTTAAGTGCCGCTTAAACATTTGGTGCCATGGTCCGCCCATGAGTTTTGAGCGTGAGGCTTTTGTCTGCCTCACCGGCGAAAGGACCGGACCAATGCGTACTCTGAAGAATCTTCTTGCTGCCGGCGCTGCGTCATTCATTTCCTCGGCCGCGCTCGCTGCCGATCTTCCGCCCCCTCCAATGTATGTTCCGCCTCCAGTGGAAGACTTCGGCGGCTGGTATCTGCGCGGCGATATCGGCTTCAGCAACCAGAAGGTCCAGCACCTGAGCAACGCGCTCGAAGCCGGTCTCACTAGCCAGAATCAGAAGGCGGATTTCAACAGCGCGGGCATCTTCGGTCTCGGCGCAGGTTACCGCTTCAACAACTGGTTCCGCGCGGACGTAACCGGTGAATACCGCGCGAGTTCGACGTTGAACGGCTACGAAGTGAACACCTTCAATGGCGGCGGTGCCGTGCAAAACGGCTTCAACAAGTATACCGGCAACAAGTCCGAATGGCTGATCATGGCCAACGCCTATGCCGATCTCGGAACCTGGTGGTGCATCACACCGTTCATCGGTGCCGGTGTCGGTGCCGCTCGCGTGACGATGGCAAACTACACTGACGTCGGACAAACGACGAGCAACGGTGGTTTCGCCGGTGGGCCAAGCTCCGCTTACGCAGCAGATGCATCGAAGTGGAATTTCGCCTGGGCGGTTCACGCCGGCCTTGCCTACAAGATCAATCCGAGCCTGACGCTCGAACTGGCCTACCGTTACCTCGACATGGGTGACGGCATCACCGGCGACGTCATCGCTTACGACGGCACCAACAACATCAACAATCCGACGACCTTCAAGCATCTCACGTCGCATGATCTGAAACTCGGCATCCGTTGGGCGATCGATCCGGTGCCGGCTTACGCTCCGCCGATGATGCCTCTCATCCGTAAGGGCTGATTGGATTTCTTCTCGCTTCGTCTCTCCTGCCAAACTTTAACGGCGCGGATTTTTCCGCGCCGTTTTCTTTTGCGCAGAGTGCGCGGCGATAACGAATGATTAGGGTTAACGCGGCATGATCGAACGTAGTTAAGCGTTGGTAACGGGAGTTTCGTGATGCGTCGGATCGTGTTGGCGATGATGATGGCGGCAGCCGCGCAGGGTGCGCAGGCCGCAGATTATCCCGAGGACTTGCCGGTCCTGCGCGGAATGCTCCGCGAAAGTCCGCGCTATGTCAGATGGCAGGGCTTCTACGCCGGCGGGCAGGCGGCTTACGGCTCGTCCGACCACAATTTCAATGGTGCGACGAGCAACATGACGGCGCAACAACTGGCGCTGACGACGATCGAAAAGGAATTCCAGGTTTCGAGCTGGCCGGTGATCGGCGGGAAGGTTTCGCATCAGAGCAGCGCCTTTGGCGGCTTCGCCGGCTATAACGCGCAGTGGGGCGACGCCGTGCTTGGCGTCGATGCGAGCTATATGCACGGTAACTTCGGGGGCGCCGCAGCCGGCAGCATGGGGCGCCAGTTCACCACCTCGGACGGTATCAACAACAATGTGCTCGTGACGTCGTCGGCGTCCATCAAGTTCACGGACATTCTCACGTTCCGTGGCCGTGCCGCATACGCCATCGGCAGTTTCCTTCCTTATCTGTTTGGCGGCGTTGCGTTCGGACTCGCCGACAGCACGAGAACCAACGTGATCGATGCGCAGGGCACGAATCCCGGTCCGCCGCCGACAAACGCTTACGGCCCCGTCACGTACACAGCTTCCGAAAATCAGCACGGCCGGTTGAAGGTCGGATACACGATGGGTCTTGGCACCGAAGTGATGCTGTTTGGAAACGTGTTCGGCCGCGCCGAATGGGAATACATCCGCTTCACCGGTCCCATCGATACCAACATCAACACCGTACGCGGCGGTCTCGGCTACAGGTTCTGACCAAACCGTTTCTCCGAAGTTCTCTTTTGCGGCTCCTGTCGTTGACAGGGGCCGTTTTGCCTGTTGGGCTATCGCTCCATTCGGAGGCGGCAGCCATCGGGAAGGTGCGGTCATGAAGATCTATGGCGATCTGAAATCCGGCAATTGCCTGAAAGTGAAGTGGGTGTGCGACAAGCTTTCGCGCCGCTACACCTGGATCGATGTCGACACCATGAAAAGTGAAAGCCGCACGCCCGAGTTTCTCAAGCTGAACGGGGCGGGGCAGGTGCCGGTGCTCGAACTCGACGACGGTCGCACGCTGGCACAATCCAATGCCATCATCCGCTATCTGGCGCGCGGCACGGACCTGATCCCCGCGGAGGCGTTCCTGTCGGCGAAGATGGATGAGTGGCTGTTCTGGGAGCAGTACAGCCACGAGCCTTACATCGCGGTCTGCCGGTTTCAGATGGTCTATCTCGGCAAGTCGCTGGGCGATCTCGATCCGGAGAAGGTCAAGCGGGGCTATGCCGCGCTGGCGCTGATGGAGCACCACTTGCAGAAAACGAAGTTCCTGGTCGAGGACGTGTTCTCGCTCGCGGATGTGGCGCTGCTGGCCTACACCCGCGCGGCCCACGAAGGCGGCTTTCATCTCGACGGCTATGACGCCGTGCGGCGCTGGATCGGCGAGTCCGAAAAGCGGCTCGGCCTCTGATTCCGGGGACGGAAGGCGGCGAATGCAGGGTAAGCTGTGGCCGGTTCGTCATCCAGCCGAGGAAGCGCCCATGCCGGCCATCAATCCCCTGACCGCCATCGCCGTTCTGCTCGCCACCGCCGCGACCGATGCCGTCTATGTCATGTTCACGTCGGCGGTGGTGGCGCGCAAACGCGTCCCCGCGGCATCCTGGAGCAGCATCTGGTATCTGCTCTCGTCCTACGCGGTGATCAGCTACACCGAGAACTGGATCTATGTGGCCTTTGCCGCGGTCGGATCGTGGGTCGGGGCTTTCGCCACCATCACCTTCCTGCACCGTCCGCCGGGCGGACCGCCGGTCGGCGCGGCGCCGGAATAACAGGTCCTGACAGAGAGGGCAGATCGCCCATGCGCAGGTGAATCTCCGTCCAGCGTTGTAAGTTCCAAAAAAGCATCTAGTCTGGCCGCGTTGATCCGGCTTGCGAATTGCAAGTCACTCAAGACGGCGGCGTTGCCGAGGGCGGCTTTGCGCGAGGAGAACCCATGCAATTCGATTTCGAAGCAATGACGGCCGGCGAACGCTACAAGCTGCTGCTGGCCACGGTGCTTCCGCGGCCGATCGCATGGATCACCACGCGTGACAGCAGCGGCGCTGTGAACGCCGCGCCGTTCTCGTTCTTCAATGTGTTCGGATCGGAGCCCGCGACAGTCGGCGTCGGAATCGGCAGCAAAGGGCCCGGCGAGCCGAAGGACACCCGCGCCAACATTCGCGCCAACGAACAGTTCGTGGTCAATCTTGTGCCTTACAGTCTCGCCCAGCAGATGCGGATCACCTCGATCGCATTTCCCAAGGGCGTCGAGGAACCGGCAGAGGCGGACCTGAAACTCGTGCCATCGGAGAAGGTGAAGGTGCCGCGCATCGAAGCCTCGCCGGTCTCGATGGAATGCACGTTCATGCAGGAGGTCGCGCTCGGCGGCTTCAGCCTCGTGCTCGGCCGCATCCTGATGATTCATGTGCAGGATCACGCCGTGATCGATGCCACGCGGCAGTATGTCGACGCGGAGAAACTCGATCTGATCGGACGCATGGAAGGCGGCTGGTACACCCGCACGACACAGCGTTTCGAGATGCCGAATATCCCGCTCGCAGAGTGGAAGCGGCCGGCCTGACCCGGCGGGAAGGGACGCCCTGCATCCCGGCTTTGTGATCCGCGCGGGGCAAAGTTTCTTGACGAAATCCGAAACCTTCCATATTGACGGCGGCGGGACACCTCCCCCCAACGGGAGGCTAGCTATCTGGAAGGATAGAATATGACTGTAGCGAAGCCCGGCGCCAAGCCGAACGTGCCGCATTTTTCCTCCGGCCCCTGCGCCAAGCGCCCTGGCTGGAACCCCCAAAATCTCAAGGACGCAGCCCTCGGCCGTTCGCATCGCGCGAAGGTCGGCAAGGCCAAACTCAAGCTCGCGATCGAACTGACGCGCGAAGTGCTTGAAGTGCCTGCCGATTACAAGATCGGCATTGTGCCTGCGTCCGACACCGGCGCCGTCGAAATGGCGCTGTGGTCGCTGCTCGGGCCGCGCCCGGTCACCACCATCGCATGGGAATCCTTCGGCGAAGGCTGGGTCAGCGACATCGTCAAGGAATTGAAGCTCAAGGACGTGGTCAAGCTCCACGCCGGATATGGCGAGATTCCCGATCTGTCGAAGGCCGACAAGAATTCCGACATCGTGTTCACCTGGAACGGCACCACCTCCGGCGTGCGCGTTCCGAACGCCGACTGGATCGCGGCTGACCGCGAAGGCCTCACGATTTGCGACGCGACCTCCGCCGCGTTCGCGCAGCCGCTCGACTGGCCGAAGCTCGATGTCGTGACGTTCTCCTGGCAGAAGGCGCTGGGCGGCGAAGCCGCGCACGGCATGCTGATCCTGTCGCCGCGCGCCGTCGCGCGGCTCGAGAGCTACACGCCGCCGTGGCCGCTGCCGAAGATCTTCCGCATGACCAAGGGCGGCAAGCTCAATGCCGGCATCTTCGAGGGCGAAACCATCAACACGCCGTCGATGCTCTGCGTCGAGGACTATCTCGATGCGCTGAACTGGGCGAAGTCCGTTGGCGGTCTCAAGGCGCTGATCGCGCGTGCCGATGCCAACACCAAGGTGCTCGCCGACTGGAAGGCGAAGACGCCGTGGGTGGACTTCCTTGCCGCCGATCCGGCGATCCGCTCCAACACGTCGGTGTGCCTGAAGGTCGTCGATCCGGCGATCAACGCGCTCTCTGCCGACGCGCAGGCTGACTTCGCCAAGAAGCTGGTCGCGGCGGTCGAGAAGGAAGGCGCCGGTTACGACTTCGCGCATTACCGCGATGCGCCGGCCGGTCTTCGCATCTGGTGCGGTGCGACGGTTGAGGCCAGGGACGTCGAGATTCTGACGCAGTGGATCGACTGGGCGTTCGCCGAGACCAAGGCTTCGCTCGCGAAAGCGGCCTGACTTGTCATTCCGGGGCGCGCGTAGCGCGAACCCGGAATCCAACTACAAATCCCTTTAACCTCGTCTGGATTCCGGGCTCGCTCGCAAGGCTCGCGCCCCGGAATGACGAAAGATGGATCACATCCCATGACCAAACCCAAAGTTCTCATTTCCGACGCGCTGTCTCCCGCCGCCGTGCAGATTTTCAAGGATCGCGGCATCGAGGTCGATTTCCAGCCGGAACTCGGCAAGGACAAGGACAAGCTTGCCGAGATCATCGGCAACTATGACGGCCTCGCCATCCGCTCCGCCACCAAGGCGACGGCGAAGATTCTCGAGAAGGCCAAGAACCTGAAGGTCATCGGCCGCGCCGGCATCGGCGTCGACAATGTCGAGATTCCCGCCGCTACGGCGAAGGGCATCATCGTGATGAACACGCCGTTCGGCAACTCGATCACCACCGCCGAGCACGCCATCACGCTGATGCTGGCGCTGGCCCGCGAAATCCCCGCCGCCGACGCCTCGACCCAGGCCGGCAAGTGGGAGAAGAACCGCTTCATGGGCGTCGAAATCACCGGCAAGACGCTTGGCGTCATCGGCGCCGGCAACATCGGTTCGATCGTCGCCGACCGCGCGCTCGGCCTGCGCATGAAGGTGATCGCGTTCGATCCGTTCCTGTCGCCGGAGCGCGCCAAGGACATCGGCGTCGAGAAGGTCGAACTCGACGACCTGTTCAAGCGCGCCGACTTCATCACGCTGCACACGCCATTGACCGACAAGACCAAGAACATCATCGACGCGGCCTCGCTCGCCAAGATGAAGAAGGGCGTGCGTATCATCAACTGCGCGCGCGGCGGTCTGGTGGATGAGCAGGCGCTGGTCGATGCGCTGAATTCCAAGCACGTCGCGGGCGCTGCGTTCGACGTGTTCGTGGAAGAGCCGGCCAAGACCAACGTGCTGTTCGGTCATCCGAATGTCATCTGCACCCCGCATCTCGGCGCATCCACCACGGAAGCGCAGGAAAACGTCGCGCTGCAGGTCGCCGAACAGATGTCGGACTATCTGCTGACCGGTGCGATCTCCAACGCCGTCAACTTCCCCTCGATCACGGCGGAAGAAGCACCGAAGCTGAAGCCGTTCATCGAACTGGCCGAAAAGCTCGGCTCGTTCGCCGGCCAGTTGACCGAAACCGGCATCACCAAGGTCACGATCACCTATGAGGGCGCGGTCGCGGACATGAAGATCAAGGCGCTGACCTCCGCAGCCTTGACGGGCCTGCTGCGGCCGATGCTGGGCGACGTCAATGTCGTCTCTGCGCCGGTGGTGGCGAAGGAGCGCGGCATGGTGGTCGATGAGGTGACACGTGCCGCCCGCAGCGATTATGAAAGTCTGATTACCGTGACGGTCGCGACCGAACGGCAGGAGCGTTCGGTATCCGGCACGGTTTATCACGACGGCAAGCCACGCCTGGTCGACATCAAGGGCATCCGGGTCGATGCTGAATTCGCCAAGTCGATGATCTACATCACCAACGAGGACAAGCCGGGCTTCATCGGCAAATTCGCCTCGCTGCTCGGCGATGCCAAGATCAACATCGCGACCTTCCATCTCGGCCGCAATGTGCAGGGTGGCGACGCCATTGCACTGGTCGAGGTCGACGGTGCGGTGCCGGCCGATGTCCTCGCGAAGGTGGCGGCGCTGCCGCAGGTCAAGCAGGCGAAAGCGCTGACGTTCTGAGGGACGTATTGTCCTGAAGGATATTTCAATTTGAAAGGCGGCTGCAGTCCTGCGGCCGCCTTTCGCGTTTGACAGCAACGGCCACGGCGACGTAATTTAGAATCGTTCTAAATTATGCTTTTCAACGGGGCCGATGCGGGTGACGGCGGGAGCGAACGGGGCGCGTTGCCCGACGACGAGCTGGTCCCATCGCACGGCGTGGCGGCTGCTCGCTGGCGTGGGGGTTGCGTTCGGCTGCGCCTGCACGGTCGCCCACGCGACCGATGAGATCCAAGTCTATGACGCGTCGATCGCTGCCGTAGGTCAATTCACCATCCAGCAGCATCTGAACTATGTCGCGCGCGGACAACCGCTGCCGCCCTTCCCGGGTGGTTTCAGGTCGGATGGAAGTCTCAACGGTACGCCGGAATTCGCCTACGGCATGACGGAGTGGTGGGAGCTCGGCCTCTATCTGCCGTTTGCCGTGCAGGACCGTCAGTTCCTCTCCGACGGCTTCAAACTCCGATCGTTGTTCGTCTCGCCGAGCGCGGCTCAGCGGGACTTCTTCTACGGTGTCAATTTCGAGCTGAGCTACGAGATGCCGAAATTCGCGCAGACCCGTTGGGGGCTCGAGATTCGTCCGATCATCGGGATGCGAAAGGGCGACTACGAGTTCATCGTGAACCCGATTGTGGGCATCGGGCTTGGCCGCCTTGGCGTGGCTGATTTCACTCCGGCGGCGCGGGTGGCGAAGAAGGTCGCGCAGGATGTGCAACTCGGTCTCGAATACTATGCAGACTTCGGCGAGATCGGGCACTTCGCGGCGCTTCGCAATCAGCAGCACACCGTTTTCGCGGTGACCGATTTCAAGGTCGGCGATTTTGATGTGAACTTTGGCGTGGGCTATGGCCTGACGCCGGCGTCCGATCGCGTCGTGGTCAAGACAATCGTTGGCTATGCTTTTCCTGTGGCTGGTGCGGCGCCTGCGGACACCCCGGGCACAACGCTCAGAAATCCATTTCGTGAGCGGGCGCCGGGCTTACTGTCGGGCGGCTCGTCATTCTGACGGTTTGATACGATCGCGCGGCGAGAACGGCCAAGTCAGCATCATCGTTGCCGGACTTGCGTCGCTGCCTGGAATCTTTCGGGGCAATTTCTGCAATAGCGGGTGTAACCAACCCGAAAGGAAATTTCGATAATTGATTGGACGAATCCGCGCAGAAGCGTGGCCCGCCCCGGAGCTTCATCGTGAAATTTTTGAACAACCTGCCCATCACCGCCAAACTCGGAATTTTGGTCGGTGTGACTTTGCTTGGCCTCAGCGCAGCCGGTCTTTACTCAGCCTATATGATGCAGCGGGAGCTGGTGAACGGGCGTGAAGCGCAGACCCACGCGCTGGTCGATACCGCGCGCAACATGGCGATCGGACTGCAGAAGCAGGTCGATGCCGGACAGATGACCAAGGAAGCTGCGATCGCGGAATTCGCGAAACGCGCCCAGACCATGACCTACGAGAACGGCACGGGCTACATGTTCGTCTATACGATGGACGGCATTACGGTCGCGACGCCGGACGTGAAGAAGATCGGCAGCAATCAGCTCGATGTCGAAACCAACGGCCGCAAGCTGGCGCGCGAACTGCGCGACGGCGTTGCCGCCAAGGGCGATGTCACGTTGCGCTACGAATACGAAAAGCCCGGCACCAAGGAACTGATCCGCAAGATGTCTTACGCGGTCGCAATTCCCGGCTGGAACATGTTTGTCGGCACCGGCGGTTATCTCGACGATCTCGACGCCAAGCTGATGCCCATCGTCTGGGCGCTCATTGCGGCGACTGTCTTGATCGGCGCAGTCTCCGGCGCGGTGGCCTGGTTCATCGGCCGCAGCATCACCCGTCCACTCGGTCTGCTCGGCACCCGCATGCAGACGCTGGCGGATGGCCAGCTCGAAGACGACATTCCGGGCATCGGCCGCCGTGATGAAATCGGCAAGATGGCCACGACCGTGCAGGTCTTCAAGGACAACGCGATCCGCATCCGCGGACTCGAGCAGGAAGAAGCTGCGGCCAAGGAACGTGCCGCTGCGGAACGGCAGGCGATGATGAACAGCATTGCCAGCAACTTCGAAAGCAGCGTCAACGGCATCGTCCGCTCCGTGGCGACGTCGGCGGCCGGTATGCAGACGACCGCGGAATCCATGACCGCGTCGGCCCGCGATGCCAGCGCCCGTGCAGCCACCGTGGGTTCGGCGTCGGAGCGGGCATCGAGCAACGTCGGCACGGTCGCGGCAGCGGCGGAAGAGCTGTCCAGCTCGGTCGCCGAGATCGCCCGCCAGGTCAACCAGTCGAACGAGATCGCCACCAAGGCTGTGGCCGATGCCGAGCGCACCAATGCGACGGTGCAGGTTCTCTCCAGCGGCGCCGAGAAGATCGGCGAAGTGGTGCAGCTCATCCACTCCATCGCGGCGCAGACCAATCTGCTCGCGCTCAATGCCACCATCGAGGCGGCACGCGCAGGCGAAGCCGGCCGCGGCTTTGCCGTGGTGGCCTCCGAGGTCAAGGCGCTGGCCAACCAGACCGCCAAGGCCACCGAGGAAATCTCGGCTCAGGTCGCTGCCATGCAGGCCACCACCAGCGACGCGGTGGTGTCGATCGGCGGCATCACCGAAACCATCGCGCGGATGAGCGAGATCACGATGAACATCTCCAGCGCCGTCGAAGAGCAGGGCGCTGCGACCCGCGAGATTGCACGCAACATCCAGTCGGTGGCGGCGGGATCGACCGAGATCAGCGATCACATCGGCGGCGTCAGCTCGGCCGCGGCGGCGACCGGCACGGCGGCATCGGACGTTCTCTCCAGCGCCCGCGATCTCGACCAGCAGTCGGGCATGCTGCGCGCGGCGGTGGACGAATTCCTCGGCAAGGTGCGGGCGGCGTAACTCGCTCTCTCCCTCCCCCTTGTGGGGAGGGAAGACCGGCGCAGCCGGTCAGGGTGGGGGGCTATGTTCCGTGGCCTGTCATCCACCCCACCCGACTGGCCTTACGGCATAGCCGATGCAGAGCGTCGGCGTTTTACCAAGGGAACGGCGGCCAAGGGCCGCCTATGCACCCTCCCCACAAGGGGGAGGGAAAGACAGTTTACTGCTTCTCGATCTTGGCTTCCCGGATCAGCTTTTCCCACACCACGAGCTGCTCTTTCAGGAACTTGTCGAAGCTCTCGGGCGTGCCGGAGAAAGCTTCCATGCCGCGGTCGGCAAGCTCCTTCCTGATATCGGGCCGCTCGACGACCTTGCGGATTTCCGCATTCAGCCGGGTCACGATCGGCTTCGGCAGGTTGGCCGGGCCGAGATAGCCCTGCCACGAGGTGATGTCGAAACCCTTCACGCCGGCTTCGTCCATGGTGGGAAGATCCGGCAGCAGCGCGGAGCGCTTGATCGTCGTCACCGCCAGCGCCTTCAGCGCCTTGCCGTTGACATGGGGCAGGCCGGTCGGAACGTCGACGAACATCATCGACACCCGCCCGGCGATCACGTCGGTGAGGGCGGGCGGCGAACTCTTGTAGGGGACGTGAAGCAGGTCGATGCCGGCAAGGGTTGCGAACGTCGCGCCGGACACGATCGCCGACGAACTGCCGCTGGCGTAGGAGTACTTGCCCGGCTCTTTCTTCGCGAGCGCGACCAGTTCGGCGACCGAATTCGCCGGGATCTCCGGATTGATCACCAGCATGAACGGCAGGTCGCCGGTGCGCGCGATCGGCGTGAAATCCTTGATCGGATCGTACGTCATGTTCTTTAAGAGATACGGATTGGCCGAATGTGACGTGTTGGTGGTCACGAAAATCGTGTAGCCGTCCGGCTCCGATCGCGCGACGTAGCTCGCGGCGATCGAGCCGTTGGCGCCGGGCTTGTTGTCGATCACGATATTGGTGCCGAGCGCCGTGGCCAGTTCTTTCGAGATCAGGCGCGTCGTGCTGTCGGTGCCGCTTCCCGCCGCGAACGGAAGCACCAGCGTGATGTTCTTGCCCGGTGCGGGCCACGCCGTCTGCGCCGCCGACGGTCCGGCCGCCAGAACGCCGGCCGCGATGGCGAGCGCCAAGGTCATTGGCGATATTCTTGATTTCAGGAAGTTCATTGATGGTGTCTCCGCCCTGCTCTTTTTGACGTGCGGTCGTCGGGTCACCGAGGCGGTGACGACGCCGGCACTTGAGCCGGAGATTGCGCGAAATCGCGCCGGATTGCCAGCCAGTGGTGCGATTCTAGGAAGCCGGACGTTTCCCGGCCGACCCGCGCCGCGATGCGGTGACAACGCCTGCCAGCACGAGCAGGTAACCGACCAGATGGAACAGTTCCGGCTTCTCGCCGAGCAGCACGATGGCCATCACCGAACCGAATACCGGCACCAGATGGAAGAACGGCGCGGCGCGATTGGGGCCGATCAGTTCGATCCCGCGATTGAAGAAGATGTAAGCCAGCGTCGAGGGAAAGATCACGACGAAGATGACGGTGGCGATCGTCAGCGTGTCGAGTGTCAGCCTGTCGCCGATCGAGACTTCCCATCCCACCAGCGGCAACAGCATCAGCGCTCCGGCTCCCGTGGTGAACGCGATCAGCGAGAGCGGATTGATCTTCGGACGCCGCGTCATGAGAGCGGAGTACAGTCCGAACACGAACAGCGCGCCGGCGAAACTGATGTCACCGGCGTTGATCTGGATGTCCGCCAGCGCAGCAAGGTTTCCGCGCAGAATGATGACGAGTACGCCGATCAGCGACACGAGGATGCCGGCCGCCTGCATCCATGACAGCCGCACGCCGAACAGCACCAGCGCCCACAGCGCCACGAACAGCGGTCCTGACGACTGGATCAGCAGCGCGTTCAGCGCCTGTGTGTGTTGCAGTCCCCAATAGGACAGGGCGTTGTTGAGCGCGAAGCCGGTCAGCGCCAGAACCAGCAGCAGCGGCATGTGCCGGCGCATGGTTGGCCAGTCGCGTTGCAGATGGGTCCACGCAAATGGAGCGACGACGAGGAAGGTTCCGGCCCAGCGCAGGAATGTCAGCGTGAACGGCGGAACATGGCCGGCAACAAAGCGCCCGAGCACGATGTTCGCGGCCCAGAACAGCGCCATCAGACTGAGCAGCAGGTAGGGCTGGTTCGCCAGCCGTGAAGCAAGCGAGGACTGGCGCAAGGGCGGATCAGCGACGGTCATGGGTCTTTGGGAAAGAGGATGCGTCAAGTTGTGCCGGTGTTTCGCACCTTTCACAACCGACAATCCCGGATTGCTCCGTTGCGCTGGACGCCCATCGCGCTGATCTTTTTACCTCTCCCCGCCTGCGGGGAGAGCGAGCAAATCGTGTGCTTGCGGCGAGTCGTGACCGCTGAAATGTTATGACTTAAGCTTCAGCAACCGCCGATGTGCGCCGCGCGGCGATGACGACACCGGTCAGAACCAGCGCATAGCCCGCAACATGGAACAGCTGCGGTCGCTCGCCGAGGAAGGCGATGGCGAGCACCGATCCGAACACCGGGATCAGATGGAAAAACGGCGCGGCACGGTTGGCGCCGATCAGTTCGACGCCGCGGTTGAAGAACAGATAGGCGAGGATCGACGGGAATATCGCGACATAAGCCAGCGTGAGTGCGTTGTTCACGGAGAGCGATGGCGTGTGACCGCTCGCAGCCTCCGCGATCACGGCAGGGATCAGCAACACCGTCGCATAACCGGAGGTGAAGCCCATAAAGGTCAGCGGGTGTATCGCCGGACGTTTCACCGCCAGTACCGAATAGAGCCCGAAGATGATCAGCGCGGTGGTGAAGATCAGATCACCCTTGTTCAGGTGGATCGAGGTGAGGGCGACCGGATCGCCGCGCGACAGAATCGTGAGGACGCCAAGCAGTGAAATGCCGATGCCGATGGTTTGCGGCCAGGTGAGGCGAATGCCGAGCAGAACGAATGACCACAGCGCCACGATCAATGGCCCTGACGACTGGATCAGCAGCGCATTCAATGCTTCGGTGTATCGCAGCCCGAGATAGGCGATGGCGTTGTAGCCGGCGAGGCCCGTGAGGGTCAGCAGCGTCAGAATCGGCAGATGCTTGCGGAGCACCGGCCACTCGGCCCGCAGATGAGGCCACGCGAACGGCAGGACGATCAGGCAGGCGAAGGCCCAGCGCAGGAAGGACAGCGCCATGGGCGGAAAGTCCGCCGCGATGAAACGTCCCAGCACGATGTTGCCCGCCCAGAACAGGGACGACAGGGACAGCAGCAGATATGGCCTGTTCATGAGCCATGATGTCGCGGATCGCGGGGCGGGATCGTTCATGTCGATGGCGGATTATTGGCTTTGCAGGGAAGGTCGGGGCTGGCCGGAATTATTTGGGGATATCAATGATTTGCACCCCATCTGGCACATACGTCAACAGCCGTTGGCGCTTGCGTCCCATGCGCGCATCCGTTATCCGGTGACATGCCTCGCAAGCGAGCGGCCCAAGCTGCAAGGCGCTGGAACACCAGCGGATTTGCGGGTTGCGGGAGAATGTCTGGAAATGGCTAACGTTGTCGTCGTCGGCGCCCAGTGGGGCGACGAAGGAAAAGGCAAGATCGTCGACTGGCTGTCGGAACAGGCGGACATTGTCGTTCGCTTTCAGGGCGGCCATAACGCTGGCCATACGCTCGTCATCAACGGAAACACCTACAAGCTCGCGCTGCTCCCTTCGGGCGTGCTGCGGCCGTCGAAGCTGTCGGTGATCGGCAACGGTGTCGTGTTCGACGCGCAGGCATTCCTGACCGAACTCGACAAGCTGCAGGGACAGGGCGTGAAGATCTCGCCCGACAATCTGCGCGTCGCCGAGAACGTCACGCTGATCCTGCCGCTGCACCGCGAACTCGATGCGGTGCGCGAGAACGCCAGCAAGGCCAACGCCATCGGCACCACCCAGCGCGGCATCGGTCCGGCGTATGAGGACAAGGTCGGCCGCCGCGCGATCCGGCTGATGGATCTCGCCGATCCGCAGACGCTGCCGCACAAGATCGATCGTCTGCTGACGCATCACAATGCGCTGCGCCGGGGCCTCAATCTGCCGGAGATCGACGGCGCGGACATCCTGAAAGAACTGACGGCGATCGCGCCGCGCGTGCTGCCGTTCGCGGATTCGGTGTGGAGTCTGCTCGATCAAAAGCGCCGCGAGGGCAAGCGCATCCTGTTCGAGGGCGCACAGGGCGCACTGCTCGACGTCGATCACGGAACCTATCCGTATGTCACGTCGTCCAACACGGTGGCGGCGCAGGCTGCGACCGGCACCGGCATGGGCCCGAGCTCGGTCGGCTATGTGCTCGGCATCTGCAAGGCCTACACCACACGCGTCGGACAGGGACCGTTCCCGACTGAACTGACCAACGAGATCGGCGAACTGATCGGCCAGCGCGGCAAGGAGTTCGGCGTCAACACCGGGCGCAAGCGCCGCTGCGGCTGGTTCGATGCGGTGCTGGTGCGGCAGACCGCGCGGACCAGCGGCATTCATGGCCTCGCGCTGACCAAGCTCGACATCCTCGACGGCTTCGACGAGATCCAGGTCTGTGTCGGCTACAAGCTTGACGGCAAGGAGATCGATCATCTGCCGGCGGGCGAGGGCGCGCAGGCGCGGGTCGAGCCGATCTATGAGACCATCGAAGGCTGGCAGGAGCCGACGGCCAATGCCCGGTCGTGGGCGGACCTGCCGGCACAGGCCATCAAGTACGTTCGCCGGGTCGAGGAACTGGTCGGCTGCCCGATCGCGCTGCTTTCCACCAGCCCGGAACGCGAGGATACGATCCTCGTGCAAAACCCGTTCGAGGCCTGAACAAAACATGGCCCGTCATGGGTGGACTGTGTTCTGTTGATTGACGTTTTTTAAGTACAGGGTTCGCGGAGAATCCTGCAGACTGGACAAGGATGGCTGATTACTACCCGCTCATAGCCCGCGCCATCGCCGGACTGGACCCCAGTGCTCCCGGCGAGCAACGGCGTGCGCTCTATGAACGTGCGCGGACGGCCCTGATTTCCCAGTTGCGCGGGGTGCAGCCTGCGTTGAGTGAAGCCGAAATCACGCGCGAGCGGCTGGCGCTCGAGGACGCGGTGCGCAGGGTCGAGGCCGATGCCGTCCGCCGCGCCGCCGCGCATCAGGCCGCGCCAGGCGTCGAAGCACCACCGCCCGAGCGTCCTCCCGCGCCGCCGCCGCCCGCTGCGCCACCTTCGCCGTCAGCCCAGCCGCGCGCGCCGCTTCCCGGCAGGCGGGACGGCCCGCGTCCGGGTGACGCGCTACGTGAAAGCGCCCGCAGCGCGCGAACCGGAAACGCTCCGCCGCCGGCCCCCGGCCGGCCCGCTTCACGGCCCGAGGCCAATGGAGCGCCCGACCAGCGCCCGCCGCGAAATCTGCGCGGCGATCAACCCCCGCCGCTGACCCGCGCGCAGCCGCCGGTTCAGTCGGGCCTGCCGTCGTCGATGCGTGATGTCCGTGCGCGCGATCAGCGCAGCGACGACACCCGCATGCTCGACGAGTTCACGCAGGACGCACGTGCGCAGCGCCGCCCCCCGCAGGGTTCGGGCATGCGCGATGTGGTTGCGGATGCCAACGATCTCGGCGGCGCGACGCGTTCCGCTCGGCGCAGCCAGGCTCAGGATTTTCCCGATCAGCGTGGTACGGCGCCTTACAGCTACGACGAATCCATCGAGGAAGCCGGACGCTATCAGCCGAACGGCTCGCCGCGCGCGCGTGCCTCCCGCGACGAACCCGAAACGGAGAAGCGCGGCTTTCCGCTCAAGACCGCCATCGCGGTCTGTGTCGCGATCATCGCGATCGGCGGCGCGGTGTGGGGCGGGCCGAAAGCCTATTCGCTGTTCAAGTCGCTCACCAAGCCTGCGCAGCAGGCCGACACCGCGCCGAAGGATGCCGCCGGCACGCGGCCGAAGATCACCGACCGCGTCGGCCAGCCCGGCTCGGCGCAGATTGCGCCCGTGGCGCAGCGCGTGGTGCTCTATGACGAGGACCCCTCGGCGCCGCAGGGCAAGCAGTATGTCGGCTCCGTGATCTGGCGCACCGAAGCGGTCAAGGTGCCCGCCGGTCAGCCGCCGGATATCGGCGTGCGCGCCGACATCGATATTCCCGAGCGCAAGATCAAGATGTCGCTCTCGATCCGCCGCAACACCGATGCGTCGCTGCCTGCGAGCCACACCGCGGAACTGACCTTCGTCCTGCCGCCGGATTTCGGCACCACCATCGCCAACGTCCCCGGCGTGCTGATGAAGTCCAACGAGCAGGCGCGCGGTACGCCGCTGGCGGGACTCGCGGTGAAAGTCACCGACGGATTCTTCCTGGTCGGGCTGTCGAATGTCGAGGCCGACAAGGCGCGCAATCTTCAGCTTCTGAAGGAGCGGTCGTGGTTCGATATTCCGCTGGTCTACGCCAACCAGCGCCGTTCGATCATCGCCATCGAGAAGGGCGCGCCGGGCGAGCGTGCATTCAACGAAGCATTCACGGCCTGGGGGCAGTGATCCGATGAAAATAACTCTCGCTGGCTCGCGTCATTTCGGCGTCGAGACGTTCAACATGATGCGCGGTCACGGCATCGAGGTGATCCGTGTCGTGGTCGCGGACGGCGAGGACCGTCTTGCCGCGGCCGCCCGTGCCGCCGGTGTCGAGGTCGTGGTGCAGGCAAAGCCCAAGCTCATCGTGGCTTCGGAGATCGCGCCGGGCACCGACCTGATCGTCACGGCCCACAGCCATGCGATGGTGAGCGATGGTGCGCTGAAGGCCGCCAGGCATGGTGGCATCGGCTACCATCCGTCGCTGCTGCCGCGCCATCGCGGCATCGCGGCGGTGGAATGGACCATCAAGGAGCGCGACGCGATCGCAGGCGGCACGATCTATCACCTGTCGGACCGGCTCGATGCGGGCGCGATCGCCGCGCAGGACTGGGTGTTCGTGAAGAAGAACGAGACCGCGCGCGAATTGTGGGAGCGGGCGCTGGCGCCGCTCGGCCTCAGGCTTCTGGCGCAGGTGATCGATCAGGCCAAGACCAGCGGCGTTCTGCCGTCGATGCCGCAGGACGAGCAGTTCGCCACCAATGCGCCAAGGCTTGATGTGGAAAAATCACACGCTGCGCCGAAGAGCGCGGCGTCCTGATCGTGGGTTTGTCATAAGGCGACTGAGCCCGTCACTTCCCTGAATGTCATTGCCGGGCTTGACCCGGCAATCCATCATCTTCCTCAAGACTCATTCTGGATGGATCACCGGGTCAAGCCCGGTGATGACGGCTGTATGTGTTGCGGGCTTATTATCTCTCATCAGATGTCGGATCTCACGCTGCGCGGGTCTCCCCGACGCGCACGGCGCTCGACACAAGGTCGTTGGCATCGGTCACGCCGTCGGCGGCGCGCCGGACAATTGTCTGGGCCATCTTCGCCTTGGTCGCAGGCGTACGGTTCTCCTGCGCAATCTGCTCGACGGCGATGTCGAGAATTTTTCTCAACGTGGCGACGTAATCCGGATCGAATTTTTCGTTGAGGTTTCCCTGCGGGCGACCGACCATGCACTTCTCCTCTTCGGACATTTCAGAGTGCGATTGCATCGGATGATGCTTCTGCAATCGCGCTCCCGGTGAGCGGGCGGACCATGCTTCCGCAATGGGGCAGATGTGAGTCGGCATCGCGATTTGCAATGCGCATACAGCGATGTGCAATTGGAAACGCTCCAGTCACATTTCCTTCAAGGTGATGAAGATTCCGCAGCGCACTTTGACGGGTTGCCCCCGCAATCGCACCACATCTTGTGCCTGCGATTCGACAATTCGCGCGGTGCGATGCATGCTTTCACACCTGCGACAAAATCGTGAACGCGAATGGCGTTGCGTCCCGTGTTCCCGCGACACAATTCACGCAGCGCACAAGGAGACGTGATGGCCTGGCGCCCCGCGTTTCATGACGAACTGACCGCGTTTATGACTCCCAGATGACTTTGTTTATGTCTTGCGAAGGATCAAACGATGTTTCCGATAACGATATCCCGGATCTGGCGTGCGCTCGTCTCGCTTGCGGCAATGATAGTGGTGATGCTGGCGTGGCCGCTGGTGGCTCAGCATGTCACGCCGAGCAAGCCGTTCCTTGAGAAGAACGCGTTCTATCTGCGCTCGGCCGGGTTCCGCATCCAGCTCGCCAACGACGCGGCGGGCCAGCGCGCGCTGAAGGCATTGCCGCCGCATCGCTTCGTGATCCACAGGGCCGGCGGCACGCCGCGATATGTCTATGCCGATCCCGGCGTCTGCAACTGCATCTTCAGCGGCTCGCTGGACAACTACAAATCCTATCTGGATATCCTGCGTCAGCCGCTTCCCGGCGTTGACGACGTCTCGCCGGATTACAAGACGCAGGCCAGCGCGCTGCTGCTGGAGCAGCCGATCGACTTCGGCATGACGGGCAGTGACGACAGCCTGGCGGATTACTTCCGCGACTATCTGTAACCCGGTACTCTGTTCCCGACGCGTTGTGCGCTGCCATAAGCACGATGCGCGCATCGCGCTCCTTGTTCGCTCTCGTTTTTGTTTGTTACGCTCGCGTGTTGTCCATCAACACATGCTGACCGCGCGCCAAGTCGCGGCAGCCGGGGAGAGAACAAGGGGTAACACGACATGGCTTCACGACGCGCCGCGGTCGGTCTGATCGCGATGGGCTTTGCTGCACTCATCTCAATTAGCGGCGCTTCGGCGCAGGATTATCCGACGCGTCCGGTGAAGTGGGTGGTGGGCTATCCGCCCGGCGGCGCGACCGACATTCTCGCGCGCCTGATCGGCCAGCGGCTGTCGGAGCGGCTGGGTCAGCAGTTCATCATCGAGAACAAGCCGGGCGCGGGCAACAATGTCGGCACCGAATCCGTGGTGAATGCGGATCCCGACGGCTACACGGTGCTGCTGGTCAATCCCGCCAACGGCATCAACGCCTCGCTTTATACGAAGCTGAGTTTCAATTTCATCCGCGACATCGCGCCGGTGGCGGGCATTCTGCGATCGCCGAACGTGATGGTCGTGCCCGCGGATTTCCCGGCAAAGACGGTTGCGGAGTTCGTTGCTTATGCGAAAGCCAATCCCGGGAAGGTCAACATGGCGTCATCGGGCAACGGAACGTCCGTGCATCTGTCCGGCGAGTTGTTCAAATCGATGACCGGCATCGAAATGACGCATATCCCCTACAAGGGAGCTGCGCCTGCGCTGACCGACATGATCGCAGGCCGCGTGCAGGTGATCTTCGACAATCTGCCGTCCGCGATCCAGCACATCAAGGCGGGAACGCTCCGTGCGCTCGCGGTGACGACAGAGACGCGGTCGCCGCTGCTGCCGGATGTGCCGACCGTCGGTGAAACGGTGAAGGGTTATGAAGCGAGCGCATGGTTCGGCATGGGCGCACCGGCGAAGACGCCGAAGCCCATCATCGACAAGCTCAACAAGGAGATCAACGCAATTCTCGCCGAGCCTGCGATGCAGGCGAAAATCGCTGAACTCGGTGGCGTGCCGCTGCTCGGCCCGCCCGCAGATTTCGGCAAGATCATCGTCTCTGAAACGGAGAAGTGGGAGAAGGTGGTGAAGTTCGCCGGTGCGAAGGTGGAGTAGGGGCTGCTCCCTCTCCCCGCACTTGCGGGGAGAGGGTTGGGGTGAGGGGCGCGATTTCAACATATGCAATGGCGCGACTTTCGAGGAAGTAGCCCCTCACCCGGATTGCTGCGCAATCCGACCTCTCCCCGTAAGAACGGGGCGAGGTGAAGGAACAGCGCGCACCACGCACTCGATGTCATCCCCGCGAAGGCGGAGATCCATTCTTTCTTCAAGCAATGAAGCAGTGGATCTTAAGACTGGGTCCCCGCTTTCGCGGGGACGACCGAAATTAGTTAGCTTCACGACGAAGCCGGAGTTCGGCGCGGTGGAGATAGGCCTGACCAGGGAGGACATTGCGCATCTTCACTTGATTATGAGTCATCATCCTCAACAAGGCTCAATCGATATAGGAAAATATTCCTTGACATTCTCCGCCGCCTGATCCATCTTCACGCCATCCCGCCTCACTTGAGGGGCGTGTCCTGGGACGCTTCGATGCGCGGGGCGGGATGCGGCGCCTGCGCGCGCGGGAGAGACGTTCTCCCTCGTGTCCGGGAGGCTTCGGGTCATCGTCCGGGCCAACTACGTGGCCCCGCCTTCAGTGGCTGGACGCGGACAGGATGAAGGCAGGCGAAAGCCCGCCGGATCGGGGCGTGAAAGCGTCCGTCCTGTCCCGGAAGAACGATCCCGTTGCCAAAAATCGCCGCGGCGGAGCGCCGAAAGGCGATGCGCGCTGCGGCATGTCCGCTGCGCGTCACTCCACTCAAGTGCGCCTTTCGGCGTTCCGTCCCCTCATGCTTGCGAGGGGGCCATATGAGGCGAGGCCGCCGTGCGCGATGCGTGCGACAGACGGCGCGTGCGCGCTCATTCCACTCATCAAATCCATCAACGGGAGCGTTGCCCATGACGGCGCGGTTCAGGCTGGAAGGTCCTTATGGTTTCAGCGGCGCGGAGAATGCGCGCCTGACCGGCGAGACGTGCGCCGAGCATACGGCGCGAGATTTCGCATATTGCGAACTCGTTGTTGCGCGCGCGGAGATGGATTTCCTCCGCGCATATCGCACGTGTCCTGACGGCGCGTGCCGCCGCGCGCGGTGCTGCACCGGTCCGGCGTTTTCTTGTCGAACTGCTTTCCGCCACCGGCTGCTCGGATGGCTCGAGCAGGGCGCTGCGATCGATTTCGCCTACGCGGAATTACTGCGTCGGCGCAAGCGCCGCACGCAAAAGCGGTCGTGAGCACCGCGTGCGCGAAGCCGGCACGAGCTTCACCAAATCACTTGATCCCGGCCGCCTTGACGAGTTCGGCGCTGGCGAGGGTCTGGGTTGCGACGAGCTTGTCCATCTCATCGGGCTTCATCGGCCAGGGCTCGACGCCGAGCTTCTTCAGGTCGCGCTGCATGTCGGGCGTCGCCAGAACTTTCGTGCCGGCGGCATAGAGCTTGTCGACAACGTCCTTCGGCGTCTTCGACGGCACGAACACGCCGAACCAGATCGCGCTGTCGGCGTCCTTCAGGCCGACCTCGGGCGGCGACGGCACGTCGGGCAAATCGGCGACGCGCGTCGGCGTCGAGACCAGCAGGGCGCGCACCTGACCGCTCTGGATCAGCGGCAGCGCGGTGGCCAGCGGACAGAAATAGAAATCGATCCGGCCGCCGAGAATGTCGGTGATGACTTCCGAGCCGCCGCGATACGGAATGTGGGTCGGCGTGATGCCCGCGGCGAGACGGAATTTTTCCGCGCTGATGTGAACGGCGCTGCCGATGCCGACCGAGCCGAAGCTGGCGGCGGCGTCCGGCTTTTTCGCGGCCGCGATGTACTCCTGCACGGTCTTCCATGGCTTCGACGGCGAGGTGATCATCACATTCGCGCTGTAGCCGATCATCAGCGCCGACGACAGGTCCCGGGTGGCATCGTAGGTGAGTTCGGTGAAGATCGCCGGCGCGATGGTGATCGCCGAGGAATGGGCGAGGATCGAATAGCCGTCCGGTTCGGAGCGGACGACAGAGGCGGTGCCGATCGTGCCGCCGGCGCCGGCGCGGTTTTCCACCACGATCGATTGCCCCAGTTCAGCCGACAGCCGATCAAAAAACATGCGCGGCACCACGTCCGTCGCGCTGCCTGCGCCGAACGGGATGGTGGCCTTGATCAGTTTTGTCGGCCATGTCTGCGCACTGGCGGATGCAGAGACGAGCAGGCACGTCAAAATCGCCAGCCGCCGAAAGTGTGCCTGCATGTTCCATCCCTGTTTCATGATCGGTCCTTGCCCCGTGGTCCGCAGCATCGTGCCGCCGCTCCCTGCTTTGCAAGAATTATTCCGGATGAGGGGCGGGATGCTACGTTTCCCTCGCCCCGTTTACGGGGAGAGGGTGCCCGAGTGAAACGAGGGCGGGTGAGGGGCGTTGGTCATTGTGAAGTTGACAGCCCCTCACCCGTCTCGCATCTGACGATGCTCGCCACCCTCTCCCCGCATGCGGGGAGAGGGTTACAACAAAAAAGCCGGCCCGAAGGCCGGCTTTCGCAACTTGTTATGCGGAAGAGATCAGTACGCCGCTTCCAGTGCGGCGTGCTCCTGCTTGGCGACAGCGGTCTTCACCGCCGCCTGCACCTTCTCGAAGGCGCGGACCTCGATCTGCCGCACGCGCTCGCGCGACACGCCGAATTCGGCGGCGAGATCTTCCAGCGTCATCGGCTCCTCGGCCAGGCGACGCGCCTCGAAGATGCGGCGCTCGCGGTCGTTGAGCACGCCCATCGCGCCGGTCAGCGCGCTGCGGCGATGATCGAACTCCTCGTTCTCCGCCATGATGGCTTCCTGGTTGGGCGAGGTATCGACCAGCCAGTCCTGCCATTCGCCGGGTTCGCCGTCGTCACGGATCGGAGCGTTGAGCGACGCGTCGCCACCGAGGCGGCGGTTCATGTCGATCACGTCCTGTTCCGTCACGCCGAGGCGGGTCGCGATCTGCTTCACCTGTTCGGGGCGCATATCGCCCTCTTCAAGCGCGGAGATCTTGCTCTTCGCCTTGCGGAGATTGAAGAACAGCTTCTTCTGGTTCGCGGTGGTGCCCATTTTCACGAGCGACCACGAACGCAGGATGTATTCCTGGATCGACGCCTTGATCCACCACATCGCGTAGGTGGCCAGACGGAAGCCCTTCTCGGGCTCGAAGCGTTTGACAGCCTGCATCAGGCCGACGTTGCCTTCGGAGACAACCTCGGAAATCGGCAGGCCATAGCCGCGATAACCCATGGCAATCTTGGCCACGAGCCGAAGATGGCTGGTGACGAGCTTGTGCGCGGCGTCGCGGTCGTCGTGCTCGCGCCAGCGCTTGGCGAGCATGTACTCATCCTGCGGTTCCAGCATCGGGAACTTGCGGATTTCCGTCAGGTAGTGTGCAAGACCGGATTCTCCGTTGAGAACCGGCAAAGTAGCGGCACGGGCCATGGTGCGCCCTCCAGAGTTCACGCCCCCGATAGCGGCGGGCGAGGCAGGCCATCTGCTGTGTCAAAGCCAGAAGCACTGCAATGTTCCGCGCCGGGACGATCCCGAGCGCAGGTGCAACATACTCCAAAACCCGACGAGGAGGGAAGAACAAAACGGGGTCACGAACCCGTGACCCGGGTTAAAGGTTTGTAACCATGCGGCTTTTTAGCGCACCACCTTTAGTCTGTGCTACGAAGGGAGGCCTCAAGGAGGACCAAATCCTCCGGCAGCGGCGATTCCCAGTGAAGAATTTCTCCGGACGCCGGATGCTCCAGGACCAGCAAATAAGCATGGAGGGCCTGCCTGCCAAGAGCGGCCAGCGCCGCCTGGCTTTGGGGGCCGAGCTGGCGGGCCTTGGTCTTGAAACCCGAGCCGTAGACGTCGTCGCCGAGCAGCGGATGGCCGAGATGGGCGAGGTGGACGCGGATCTGGTGGGTGCGGCCGGTCTCGAGCTGACAGGCGAGCAGGGCGGCGACCGGCTTGCCGTCCTTACCCGTGAAGCTCTCGATCACCTCCCAATGTGTCACGGCGTCACGGCCGCCCTGACGCACCGCCATTTTCTCTCTGGTGTGCGGATGCCGGTCGATCGGCTGATCGATGGTGCCGCTTTTCCGGTTCGGCACGCCCCAGACAAAGGCCATGTAGCCGCGGCGCATCTGGCCGGTGCGGCCATGGTCGGCGAACTGCGCCGACAACGACTGGTGGGCGCGGTCGTTCTTGGCGGCCACCATCAATCCGGTGGTGTCCTTGTCGAGCCGATGGACAATGCCCGGCCGCCTGACCCCGCCGATGCCGGACAGGCTTGCGCCGCAGTGGGCGATCAGCGCGTTGACCAGCGTGCCGGTCTCGTGCCCGGCGGCGGGATGGACCACGAGGTTCTTCGGCTTGTCGATGACGATGATGTCGTCGTCCTCGAACACGATGTCGAGCGGGATGTCCTCGCCTTCGGGCTCGGCGGGCGCGGCGGGGGGCACGTCGATTGTGATCGTATCGCCCGCTTTGACATGATAAGCGGGGTCGCGAACCGGGGCAGGTCCCACGCTGACCTGGCCCGCGAGGATCAACGCCTTGAGGCGCGAGCGCGACAGGTCGGGGCTGCGGACAGCCAGCACGCGGTCCAGCCGCTGCGATCCTTCATCGCCCTCGACCGTGACCTCGTGACGCTTATTTTCGGAAGACTGCTGCATGACTGAAACTGTTGCGCCCGATCCGACCCCCGAGCAAGCAGCGCTGATCGCGCGGGTGCGCCGGATGATGCTGATTGCCGGCCTGACCACGGCGATCGGGGTGGGGGCTCTGCTGGTTGCCATCGGCTACCGTCTTTTCCGCACCGATGGAAGCGTTCAGATCACCGATGTGACGGCGACCCTGCCGAAGGGTGCGCGGATCGTCTCCACGGCGAGCGCGGGCGAGCGGCTGGCGGTGACGGTCGAGATCGGCGGCACGACCGAAATCCGCACCTATGACGCGAAGACCCTGAAGCCGGTGGGACGGCTCAGGTTCGCTCACGAACCGTAAACGCGTCGCGCAGGGTCTGCGCGGCTTGCGTGACGGGAAAGGCGAACTGGCGGAGAAAGGTCAGAGGCATCTGCACCCAGGCTCCGGTTGGCTCGCTGGGGAAACCCTCGACGCCGGTTTCGATCGCGCGGTCGGGCACCTGACGGAAGGTGCCGAATATGGTGTCCCAGATCGAAAGATAGACTCCATAATTTTGATCGTGCAGATCGGAGCGCATCGCGTGGTGCAGGCGATGGACACGCGGCGACACGAACAGCCGGTCGAGCGGTCCATAGCCGATATCGACATTCGCGTGCAGGAACATCAGGTAATATTTCTGCAGCAGCACAAAAACGAACGCCTGCTCGATCGGCACCAGCACCAGCACAAACACGAACGACATGGTGAGAGTCCGGGCCAGAAGATCGCACGGATGCAGCCTGAACTCGGTCATCAAGTTCATGGCGTTCTGCGAGTGATGCAGCGCGTGGAAATGCCAAAGGGCGGGGACCTTGTGACGGATCACATGGCTGAGCCACCCGGCAAAATCCACCGCGACAAATACGACAACCACGCGCAGCCAGTTCGGCCAGTGTCCGATCAGGCCCGAGAGCGGCGGCAGGTGGCGCTGAAAGAAACTCAGAAACAACAGGGCGAACAGCGACACGAACAGGAAATGAACCAGCAGCGAGACGACCGCAAATCCGGTGTCGAACAACAGTCCGCGCGACAGCAGGGCCTGATCGGGATCGGCTGGCCGCAGCCGCTCGAGGATGAGGATGACCGCGAAGAACACGATGAACGACGCCGAAATGAAGAAGGCGTCCACGTAGTTCAGGAAACCCTTTATGCCGGTTGCGAAATGGGATGAGAACGCCGAAGGACCCGTTTCCAGAGCCGAGATCACAAGGATCGCGAAGGGGACAGCCAATGTGGCGAGCGACACCGCGCCGGGATGCGCGGCGATCCAGTCCTGCAATGTGGCTCTGCGGGTCATGCGAAGGTCCTACATCGAACCGGCAAGCCGGGGAACTGGATGACAGCGGTTTGGCAGGAAAAAGAGGGTGGTCGGGGACGAAAGGCCTGCCACCGCCTTGAGGCAAGGAGCGCCGGGACAGGATGTCCTGCTCGCGTCGGATCACAGCCGAAAGCACGCCGCGGCTGTGGCATGCGCTTGCAGTCGCCCCGTTTCGAGGCTATTCCCTTGTCCGCGCTTGCTCCCTTCGTCTAGCGGTTAGGACGCGGCCCTCTCAAGGCTGAAACAGGGGTTCGATTCCCCTAGGGAGCGCCAGTCTGCTATCAGCGTGCTCACCGCTGAATTAAGTGCGATTTTCTCCAACACATTTTTGGAGCGCATCATGCAGGTCTACAATGTCGTCAAGTTCAAGGTGAAGTCCGGCGAACAGGCCGCCTTCCTTGATGCGCACCGGAACGGCAAGGCCAAATGGCCGGGCCTTGAGCGCGGCTTCATCATACAGACCGGCGAGCAAACGTTCTGCCTCATCGGCGCGTGGCCCAGTCAGGACGCACTGGTTGCGGCACGCCCCGCGATGATCAAGACACTCGACAGCTTCCGGTCCGTCCTCGAGGATCAGGGCGAAGGCCGTGGCATCACCGATGCCGTGTCTGGGGCCGTCGTTCTCGATCTCTGACGTCTCCATCTGGATGGCGTCACGGTTGCTCGCGCGCCGCCGCGCACAGGCCGAAACGTCCGTCTCAAGAAATCACCTCGCTAAAGTGTCACACCGATTTGTGCTCTGCACTGTCGTGCACCGCGCATTGATCGTGCGCCGCGCAGATGATTACATCGTCGGTGCCGGGGCGCGGCTTGCCATGCCTATTCAAGAGGGATTTCCGCACACGCAGACGTTGATTTGAAAAAGCATTGGCCGGCCAACGGCCAATCATCAGGGAGGAGACGACTATGACCGAGTTCACGCCGGATCGACGATCTCTGCTCAAAGGAAGCGCCGCGGCTTTGGCCGCCGCGGCAACCCTGTCAGCCGACCAGATGCTCGGCACCGCCAAGGCCTGGGCGCAGACCGCCCAATGGAAGCCGGAAGCCGGCGCCACCATCAACATGCTGCGCTGGAAACGGTTTGTGGAGGCCGAGGATGTCGCCTTCATGAAGATCGTCGATGCCTTCCAGAAGGCGACCGGCGTCAAGATCAACATCTCCAATGAATCGTTCGATGACATTCAGCCCAAGGCTTCGGTCGCGGCCAACACCGGGCAGGGGCTCGACATGGTGTGGGGGCTTTACTCCCTGCCGCATCTGTTTCCCGAAAAGTGCGTCGATGTGACTGACGTCGCCGAATATCTCGGCAAGAAGTACGGCGGCTGGGCGCCCTCGGGTGTGGCCTACGGCAAGCGCGGCAACAAGTGGCTCGGCATTCCGGTGGCTGCGAGCGGCGGCCTTGTGAACTACCGTGTCGCCGCCATGCAGAAGTGCGGCTTCAAGGAATTCCCGAAAGACCTCGGCGGATTTCGCGAACTGATCAAGGGCCTGAAGGCGAATGGCACGCCCGCGGGCATGGCGCTCGGCCACGCCACAGGCGACGCCAACGGTTGGCTCGCGTGGGCGATGTGGGCGCACAATGCCTACACCGTCGACAAGGACAACAAGGTGATCATCAACTCGCCAGAGACGGCGAAAGCGCTGGAGTACGTCAAGTCACTCTACGAGAACTTCATTCCCGGTGTCATCTCGTGGAACGATAGCTCCAACAACAAGGCGTTTCTGGCCGGCCAGCTTCATCTCACGACCAACGGCATCTCGATCTATGTCGCGGCGAAGAAGGAGAATCCCGCCATCGCCGCGGACATGGATCACGCACATCTGCCGGTCGGCGTCAGCGGCCAGGTGCGCGAGCAGCATCTCGGCTTCCCGATCCTGATCTTCAATTTCACCAAGTACCCGCAGGCCTGCAAGGCATTCACCGCGTTCCTGATGGAAGGACCGCAGTTCAATCCGTGGATCGAGGCGGCGCAGGGCTATCTGTCGCATTTCCTGCTCGCCTATGACGCCAATCCGATCTGGACCGTCGATCCGAAGAACACGCCCTATCGTGACGTCGCCAAGCTGGCCTCGACCCCGGCCGGCATCGGCACGCTGAATGAAAGCGCCGCGGCCGCGATCGCGGATTTCGTCGTGGTGGATATGTTCGCGAACTATTGCTCCGGCCGCGAAGACCTCAAGGGCGCGATGGCGTCGGCCGAGCGCCAGTTCAAGCGGATTTACCGCGGCTAGGCGCGCTGAATTTGTCGGCGATAGGCTCACATTCTCGTGTGCGTCATTGCGAGGAGCATAAGCGACGAAGCAATCCACGCTTTCTCCAAAAAAAGTGGATTGCTTCGCTTCGCTCGCAATGACGGCGGTAGCTGCTCATAAAAAAGTCAGCCACATAATCATTTCGACTCATTCGTCTGGCAGACTAGTCTGGTCCCTTCAAAAGACCGGATGATTCACGCCGGTCATCCGCCCTGTTCAATCCCGGCAAATTTTCGCCAGGCATGTGCGGACCACGCCAAATCGATGAGGTGTCCGATGCTCACGTCGCAGCAGTTGAAAGAATTGTTTCCCGAGGAAAACCGTCTGAAGGATTGCGGCCTGCCGCCGCCGGTCCACCAGCGCGAGACTTTGGTGAACGGAGAACTGAGGCCGTGGACGGGAGCGGTGGAGACCGTGCGTTCGGCAATCTGCGTGCGCAAGCCCGACGGCTCGCTGGAGCAGGTTGAACTCGGCAGCTATCCGGTCGGCGGCATTCCCGAGGCGAAGGTTGCGCTGGATGCGGCGGTCGCCGCCTACGACAGCGGGCGCGGCGAATGGCCGACCATGACGGTCGCACAGCGTATCGGCTGCATGCAGGATTTCACCCGGCAGATGGTGGCGCGCCGCGAGCAGATCGTGAACCTCATCATGTGGGAGATCGGCAAGACGCTGCCGGACTCGCAGAAGGAGTTCGATCGGACCGTCGAATACATGAAAGCGACCATCGAGGCGCTGAAGCATCTCGACAACGACAATTCGCGGTTCACGATTGTCGAAGGCACCATCGGCCAGATTCGCCGCACGCCGCTTGGCGTCGTGCTCTGCATGGGGCCTTACAATTATCCGCTCAACGAAACATTCGCGACGCTTATCCCGGCGCTGATCATGGGCAACACCATGGTGTTCAAGCCGCCGAAATTCGGCGTGCTGCTGTTTCAGCCCTTGCTCGAAGCGTTCCGCAGCGCCTTCCCGAAGGGCGTGATCAACACGGTGTACGGCAAGGGTTCGGAGGTGGTGCCGATGCTGCTCGAGTCCGGCAAGGTCAACGTGCTGACGCTGATCGGCTCGAGCCGCGTTGCGGACCATCTCAAGAAAATGCATCCGAAGGTCAACCGGCTGCGCGCCATTCTCGGGCTCGATGCCAAGAACGCGGCCATCGTGCTGCCCGATGCAAACATCGAGCTTGCGGTGAAAGAATGCCTGCTCGGCTCGCTGTCGTTCAACGGCCAGCGTTGCACGGCGCTGAAGATGCTGATCGTGCATCGCTCCATCGTGGACAAATTTCTTGCGCGCTTCACGGAAGAGCTTGCCAAGCTGAAGGCCGGCATGCCGTGGGACAAGGGCGTCACGCTTACGCCGTTGCCCGAACTGGGCAAGGTCGAGCACATGACGCGGCTGGTGGCCGACGCCACGGAGAAGGGCGCCAGGGTCATCAACGAGGGCGGCGGCGCGAGCAGCGGCACGCTGTTCTATCCCGCGGTGGTTTATCCGGTGAAGGAAGGCATGCTGCTGTATCGCGAAGAGCAGTTCGGTCCGATCGTTCCAGTGATGGCGTTCGACGACATCGATGCGGCTCTCGACTACGTCATCACCTCCGAGCACGGCCAGCAGGTCTCGATCTTCAGCGAAGACGCAGAGACCATCGGGAGACTCGTCGACCCGCTGGTCAATCAGGTCTGCCGGGTGAACATCAACTGTCAATGCCAGCGCGGACCGGATGTGTTTCCGTTCACCGGCCGCAAGGATTCGGCGGAAGGCACGCTCTCGGTCACCGACGCGCTGCGTTCGTTCTCGATCCGCTCGATGATCGCGGCAAAGCAGACCGACGATTCCAAGCGGCTACTCGATGACATCGTACGCGAGCACAAGTCGAACTTCATAAATACTGGGTTCATTTTGTAATTGATACAAAACTCACGGACGGAGCGCGTGCCGGACGTGAGTTTCGATCTCTCTTCGCGAAGCGCTCTCCTGTCTGGGCATGATCTGTTCCGAAAACCGGTTTCCACTTTCGGGATCATGCCCCGGGTAACGAATTGTCAACCAATTCGTGGTTACCAAATAGTAAACCCATTCGGAGTTAGCGCTCATGACCGACCCCATTGCTGACGGCGAGATCAAGGATTCCAGCAATCACGGCGAAGCATCGCTGGTGCCGGATGCCGGCGATATGGTCCGGCACGAGGCCAAGGCGGCCGACGCGCCGCAGGACAGCGCTTCCGCGCAGGTCGCCAGGCAGCCTTCCAAGGAAATCACCTTGCAGCGCCTGTCGCCGCACAGTTCCTGGGAAGACATCGTCAATGAAAGCGCCGCGCGCGAGCAGCAGTTCAATGCCGCGCCTGCCACAGGCCGCCGGCTCTCGATGGCCGCGATTGTGGCCATCGCCGCCGCGGTCGGCGCCATCGGAGGCTCGCTCGCGACAGTGGGCGCCGGGCATTACCTGAAAAGCGATCAGAACGCTTCTGTTGCAGCCGCAAGCGCTGCCGAGCAGGCGCGTTCGGTCGAAAGCGCGATTGCGAAAATCAACGCGGACCTCGCCGCGCTCAAGATCAGCAGCGCTGCGCAATCTGCGAAGATCGGGGAGCGGATCGATCGTGTCGAGAAGGCGCAGGCCGAGCCTGCCGCGAAGCTTGCGAAGCTGAGCGAGGCCGTCGAAAAGCTGAAGGCGCCGGCGCCCGTACAGGCCGCGAGTGCTGCTCCGGAAACCACCGGCTCGATCAAGCCTGCGGCTGCGCAGCCCGGCAGGCTTCCGGTGGTTGAAGGCTGGACACTTCGCGAAGTGTCCGACGGCATTGCCACGGTGAGCGGCCGCCCTGGAATCTTCGACGTGATTCCGGGCGATCCGTTGCCGGGGATCGGGCGGGTGGATGCGATCCGCCGTCAGGACGGCCGCTGGGTCGTCGTGACCAGCCGCGGTCTGATTGTCTCTCGTTAAGCATTCTCGGAACCCGTTTCATCTCGTTGTCAGAAAGCGCGGGACCGCTAAAATTTGAGTGTTCCCCTGAACGGACCGGCATGATCTCGCAGGCATGATGCAGCCTCTGATGAAGAGGGATGAGCATGCCTGCATATCGAGTGATTCCGCGCCTCCGGGTGGTTAATTTTTTCGCCCACGAGGTCATCGACGCGACTGATGGCGTGCCGTCGGCAGCGAACGACAACAATTGCCCGTATTGCGGCGGCGTGCTCGAGCCGGGCGACAAGGCGTCCGATTGTTCCGGATCCGGAGCCGATTCCGGCGCCTGGCCGATGATCCCGTTCCCCAAGGGATGGGGCGCGTCCTGCTGAGCGCGTCTTGGAGACCGCTCAAGCACACCGTTTATCTTTTATGATGAGGCGTGATCGGTCCCGAAACCGGTTCCACTTTTCGGGTTCAAGCCCGGCGCTCCCCGGCGAGGTACAAAATCAATCCAAGCATGGTTAGCGCCGCCTGTACGACGCCAACGGCAAGGGTCGGGCTCGCAATCGATGCGGTCAGCACCACGCCGATCGACGCGCCGGCCATTTGCAGAAATCCCAGCAGCGCCGAGGCAAGGCCGGCTCGATCGCCGAACGGCTGAAGCGCCGTCGCCGTCACGAGCGGGGCGACCATCCCGAATCCGGTCAGGAAGATCATGACAGGGATGAAGTAGGTCCAGATCGAAGGGGCGGTCCAGTGGGCAGCCAGCAGCACCAGACCACCTAGCGTCGCGATGGAAAGGCCGATGATGGTTGCGCGTGCGTGCCCCAGCCTGAGCGCCACGCGAGGCGCCGCCATTCCTGATGCAAAAACCGCCAGCACCGTTGTCGCGAAGAACGTTCCGACCTGAATGGGCGAGAATCCCAGTCCGTCGATCAGGACACGCGGCGAGACCGAGAACATCGCGAACAGTGCGCCCATGTACAGCCCCATCGCTCCGGCTGGCGCGATGAAACGCAGGTCGGTGAGCAGACCCCAGTATCCGCGCAGGATCGCGCTCAGCTGGATCGAGATCTTGCCGTCGGGCCGATGGGTTTCACCGACGTATCTGAAATAGCAAAATGCGACGGCGGCCCCGAACAGGCCGACCACGAGAAATTCGGAACGCCATCCGGTGGTGGCATCAAGAAACCCGCCGATCAGCGGCGAAAAGCCGGGTGCGGCGGACATTGCGACCATGATGAAGGCGAGCGCCTTTGTCAGGTCTTCGCCGCTGAGCAGATCGCGGGCGATGGCGCGCGACAGGACGGAGGCGGCACATGCGCCGAGCGCCTGAATGGTGCGGCCCACCAGCATCATCGGCAGTGTGGTAGAGAATTCGCACCAGATGCTTCCCAGCACAAAGATGCCAAGTCCGAACATGACGGGCTTCCAGCGCCCGTAACGGTCGGACAAGGGACCGACGATCAACTGTCCAACGGCGAAGACCGCGAGATACACGCTGATCGTTGACGAGACTGCGGCAGTCGAGACGTTGAGCGCTTTCGCCATTGAGGGCAGGGACGGCAGCAGAATGTTTGTCGCGAAGGACCCGACCGCAGCCAGTGCAGCGAGCACGCTGATGCGCGCGAGCGATGAAGTCTTGCGGGTTGAGGTCAACTCGTCGCCGCCGATATTCAGGATTGTCATCTGAGGTCCCTCTCTCGGACCTTATTATATGATGAAAATCATGTAATAAATGAGAATGTCGGCCTGAGCTGCCCGCTTTCGCCGGGTGACGGTTGCGGCTGGAACATGGCATCCGGGTTTCAAGGGCACGACGCGCGACGCGCCGCCGCAGGACCTCATCTTGAAGGAGGCCACTCGTCCTCACCATTTATGATGGAGGAGAAGTATCCCCGGCAAAGCGCCGGTTGGGAGGAGGAAATGAGTTATTTCAAAACTGCGGTTCTGCTGGCGGGCTTGACGGCCCTGTTCATGGGGGTGGGCTATCTGATCGGCGGAGCGGGCGGCGCCGTGGTGGCGCTGGTGATCGCCGCCGCCACAAACATGTTTGCCTACTGGAACTCGGACCGCATGGTGCTGTCGATGCACGGCGCCCAGGAGGTCGATGAGCGCAGCGCGCCGGAACTGTTCCGGATGGTGGCCGAGCTTGCGGGCCGCGCCCAATTGCCGATGCCGAAGGTCTATCTGATGGACAATCCGCAGCCCAACGCGTTCGCGACCGGGCGCGATCCCCATCACGCCGCGGTGGCGGTGACGACCGGCTTGCTGCAAATGCTGAACCGTGAAGAACTCGCTGGCGTGATCGCGCACGAACTGGCGCATATCAAGAATCACGACACGCTGATCATGACGATCACCGCGACTATCGCGGGTGCGATTTCGATGATCGCGCAGTTCGGGATGTTTTTCGGCGGCAACCGCGACAATGGTCCGGGCATCGTCGGCTCGCTGGCGATGATGATCCTGGCGCCGCTGTCCGCGACCATCGTGCAGATGGCGATCAGCCGGACCCGCGAGTACTCAGCCGACAATATGGGCGCGCGGATTTGCGGGCAGCCGATGTCGCTGGCCTCCGCGCTGCTCAAGATCGACAACGCGGCGCATCAGATCCCGAACATGGATGCAGAGCGCAGTCCTGCGACCGCGCACATGTTCATCATCAATCCGTTGTCGGGGCAGGGGATGGACAACCTGTTCTCGACTCATCCGTCGACCGAGAACCGTGTCCGCGAGTTGCAGCGCCTTGCTGGCGAACTCGGGCCGCGCGGAAACTTCGCAGCCGCGCCGGCAAATGCGAGTGGCAGACCGCGTGGCCCTTGGGGTTAATGAGAAGGGCTGATCACGCGTCGCAGATCACAATCAAAGGTCCGATCCAGTTCTTCTGAATCGGACCTTCCTATCAAACCTTGAGATTTTCCGCGGAGGTCTTGCCGCGGTTTGCGACTTCTTCGTACTCGACCGACTGTCCCTCGTTGAGGGTTGAAAGACCTGCCTTCTCAACTGCCGAGATATGAACGAACACGTCCTTGCCGCCGTTGCTGGGCTGAATGAAACCGTAGCCCTTCGTCGGGTTGAACCACTTCACAGTACCTTTAGCCATTCCGTAGTCTCCAGAGGGTAAGACCCATAGTAAGTGTCGAACCCCGCGGATGGGCGTGTCCAACGGCACGCAGGATACGCGGTAAGTGCGAGCCTTGATAGCGAAAATGGCGATGGCGCCGGCCGCTTTCGCTCAAACTTTGCTCGAATTTGGCGGTTTCACGCTGCTGCAACTGCGAAATCGGCGACGAGATCCGACAGCATTCCGGCTTTTTCGGCCGTGTAGACGATCAGCGGCTCGACCCGGCCGCGGATGGGAACCTCGACCTGCGGCAAATTGGTCGCCGGAAGATTTGCCGTTTTCAGCACGTCCCCGGACACCACGACCTCGCAGGACAGGGCCTTGGTCATGTCCTGCAGGCGCGCAGCGACATTTACGGAATCGCCCAGCGCGGTGAAGACGGTGTGTTCCTCGGACCCGATGTCGCCGATGATGACCTCGCCGGCATGAATGCCGATCCCGAACCGCAGCGGTTCCGGCACGTCGTCACCGAGAAATTCATTCAGCGCATCGACATGAATCGCGATCCGCGACGCGGCTTCGATCGCCTGCCGGCAGGCCGTCTGCGGATTGGTGGACAGGCCGAACAGCGCCAGTTGGCCGTCGCCGACGAACTGGTTCGGCTGTCCGCCGCATTCGACCACGGCCTGTGAGACAGCCGTCAGGAAGCGGTTGATGATGAAAACGGTATCGAACGGCAGAAGTTTTTCGGCGAGTTTGGTCGATCCGCGCATGTCCACGAACATGCTGACGACGTAGCGTTCCCGGCCCGGAAGCGCAGGCCTGATGGTTGCAGCCGAGGACGCATCCGTATGCGCGGGAAAGATCTGGAAGAACGCAAGATCGGTGTGAGGGCGTAGCTGGCAGGCCAGGCGAATGGCGGGATCGCCGCCGGTGCCGACGCGATCCAGCACAAAGGTCTCGCGGTTCGATGGTTCGGGCAACGCGCTGCAATCGCCGATGATGCGGATGCGGCAGGTCGAGCATCGCGCCCGGCCGCCGCAGACACTCGAATGAGGAATGTTGAAGCGCGTGCTGGCCTCAAGGACACTCAGGCCGACCGGGATCCGGACTGTCTTGCCGTTGCCGTAGGACAGCCTGACGAGGCCGCGGCGGCGCTCCAGCAGCGCACGGACGCCGCGGGCAACAAGGGCGAGGCCGATCAGGCCGAAGTACCCGTACAACGTGTACGAACTGATCTGTTCGAGAGTGACCTGCTCGGCGGGGGTGCCGATCTTTTCGCGCGACAGAATCTCTGCGCGCCATTCGGGAGCAGTGCTTGCGACCTGCACCGTTCGGCTGGCCTGATAGAGGCCCAGCATCGACACCGTCGGCAGGATTACCGCGAGAGCCAGGAGCAGCGATGCAATCTTCTTGAAATACGGTTTTCCCCGGACCCAGAAGTAAATTCCGATGCAGCCGTGAATCCACGACACCAGCAGCACGGCGTACATCGACCATTGCATCTCCGGGCGGTAGACCCAGTAGGCAAAAAAGACCTGCGGGTAATCCTTTTCATGGCCAAACAAGGATGCAGCCAGGCGGACACCGATCACATGGCTGATGATGAACACCGGGATGCTGAGGCCGAACACGAGCTGTGTAAGTTCGACGCCGGTCCAGCGAAAGTGCCGGCGCGCATAGAGCGCCCAGATTCCCAGGCCCAGATGTATCGCCACCGAGCCGTAGAGCACGATGGTCATCGGCCAGCTCTTCCAGAACACCGCATGATAATAGAGGCCATCGTCCATCGCGCCGAGCGAGACATTGCCGAGTGCGTGATTGGCGAAATGGCTGATGACATAGGCAAACAGGACAAGGCCGGTGACCAGCCGCACCTGCCGAATTCCGATGCCGCGGATGACGCGGCGAAGGGGTGATGCAGCGGTCTCTGCCATGCTGAAAAGGGTCCGAAGCCATATCGCGCCCGGATCGTCCGGAGGCGGCAGAATCCTAACGGAGATGTTGCGGCAGCGCCATGGCCGATGATCGTGCGATCGTTTGACAAGACGGTGAAGCAAACGTGTGTTTGACTTCACCGGCCCGGTCGCGGAAAAGCTAACCGCATGGGGAGAGCGAACACTGCCGGAACGATAGAGCCCGGGCGTCTGACGCCGCGCGCGATGCTTGTCGCGGCCGCTGCCATTGCTGTTCTTGTGACATTGCAGGTGGTGTACGCCGCCACGGCCGATCTGCGTACGGACGAAGCCTATTACTGGACGTTCTCCAGGGAAAACGTGCTCTCCTATCTCGATCATCCGCCGATGATCGCCTGGGTCGTGCGGTTCGGAACGGCGATTTTCGGGGATACCAATTTCGGCGCACGCTTCGGCGGATTGCTGGCAATGTGGATCGCCGCCGCGCTCCTTGGCGATATCGTCTGGCGTTTGACGCGCGATCGCAGCGCGGTGGTTCTCGCCGTGCTGATGCCGCTTGTTGCGCCCGAGTACGGCCTGTTCGCGTCGCGCATTCTGCCCGATGTCGCGCTGATCCCGTTTTCACTCGCGATGGTCTGGTCGCTGGTGCGGTTGACGCAAAGCAATGACGGCTGCTGGTGGCTCGCGGCGGGATTGTTCGGCGGTTTGTCGCTGCTGTCGAAATACACTGCGATTTTCTTTGCTCCGGCAATACTGGCGTTTTTGCTGGTGCCGCCGTGGCGGATGCGCTGGCTGCGCAGCCCGTATCCGTGGATCGCGCTGGTCATTGCGCTCCTGGTGTTCTCGCCGGTGCTGATCTGGAATTGGCAACACGACTGGGCGTCGTTCAAATTCCAGTTCATCCGCGCCGGTGCGGATCATGGCATTTCGGCGCGGACCGTCGGCGATTTCTTAGGACTTCAACTGGCGCTGGTCGGCCCGATCCTGTTCCCGGTTGCGCTTGCCGGATCGGTGATGCTGGCGTGGCGCGGTTATCGTCAGCAGAATCCGGCGTTCATTCTGATTTCGACCTGCACGCTCGCGCCGTTCGCTTACTTCCTCTGGAAATCCTTCTCGCTGCGGATCGGCGACACCTGGCCAATGCTGATCTGGCCGTTCGCCTTTGCTGCCGCTGCTATCAACCTTGTCGAGATCGGCAAGGAGCAGCGCTCAAACTGGATTCTTCGCACCGCTGAGCCATGGGCGAGGGCTGCGATCATTCTCGGCGCCGTGCTGAATGTTGCGATTTTCTATTACTACAGCGTCAGCAATTTCGCGGTCGCGGCCAAACAAGACCCGATTGCAAAAGAGGCGGGTTATGGCGAGATCGCCAGACAGGCAAAAGCCGTCGCCGATAAAGTTGGCGCGACATGGATCGCGACACTCGATTACCGGATTTACGCGGAACTGCGCTGGCATCTGAAGGACAGCATTCCGGTGGTGCAGGTGAATGAGCGCAGCCGCTTCATCGGATTCAGGGATACCACAAGCGCGGCCATGACATCCGGCATCGGGCTGTATGTCGACAGCGCACCCAACGACGGCAATGTGATCGAGATGAAGACCCCGGGCGTGCTGCGTCTCGTGGGACAAGCTGATCGGACATGGCGCGGTGTGGTGATCGAGCCGTTCGCATTCAAGACAGTTACCGGATGGACGCCTGAACTGTCGCCGCCTCCGGATTCGCCGTTCTACAAATGGCGATTGCTGAACTGACGAGAAATCCCGGCCGCGTAACGCGACCGGGATTTTCGATTCAGGCCAGGCCCGAAATCAGTAGCAGACGTTCACAGTCCGCCAGCGGAAGCCGTAAGGCGTGCGAATGCGGCGCTGCACGTAACAGCCGTCATCGGCATAGCCGCCGCTCACGATCACCGGGCTGAAGCCGAAGCCATAGCCGTGGCCCCAGCCATGACCCCAGTAATGGCCATGCCAGCCGCCGGCGGACGCGGAGGTGGGGGCGAGGGCGGCTGCACCGAGGGCAGCGGACGCGGCAATTGCCAGAGCAAGTTTGCGAAACATGGTCGTACTCCTGAAGTGCGCGATCTGCGCGGGTTGACGGAAATCCACCCCTTGCAGATTGGTCGCGCGACCCGGACAACAGGTTCACCGATGTCTCTGGCTTTGAAATGCCTCAGGTTTTCCATTTGAGCGAAGGCGGCTCAGGATTTCTGATCGTCGCCGCCCACACGCTTCAGCAGGTCTTTGGCGAGGTCCGACAGCGCCGGGCGCGGCAGCGCCTCGAACGGCAGCGGCCGCGTCACGTCGATGGCGGCGAGGCCCAGCCGCGCGGTGAGCAACCCGTTGAGCAGGCCTTCGCCGAGCTTGGCCGACAGCTTCGCGGTGATGCCATGCCCCAGCATCTGCTGGATCAGGCTGTCGCTGGCGGCCATGCCGCCGGTCAGCGCCAGATGCGCGATGACATGGCGCACCAGCCGGATCATGCCGAGCGTGCCGGGCCGTCCGCCATAGAGCCGCGCCAGTTGCCGCACCAGGCGCAGCGCCGCCGCGAACACGAACAGCATGTCGATGACCGCGCCGGGACTGACAGCGGTGACCAGCGAGACGCGCTGCGCGGCGCTCGACACCAGCCGCCGCGCTTCCTGATCGAGCGGCGTCATCAGTTCGCGCTCGGCGAGGCGCACCATGTCGGCGCCGTCGATGATGTCGCGGCCATGCTCTTCGAGCGCGGCGCGGGCGCGGGCGAGCCTCGGATTGTCATGGGCGATCTTGAGCAGGTCGCGGACGATGACGTCGCTTTCCTTGCGGTCGTCGCTGAGCAGCACCGCGTTGGCGCGCGCATGAAGCTTCTCGATGGTCTCCAGACGCGCCAGACTCAGCGCCTCGCGCGCGATGATGGCCACCAGCGCCACGACGGCGAGGATCGCGAACACCAGCCCTATATAGCCGAGGCTGGTGCTGCGGTTGAACAGGTCCTCGACCAGATTGGAAATGCCGAGACCGAGACCGAGCATGACCAGACCGGCGAGCGCGGTCCAGAACACGCCGCCCCAGCCGAAGCCCTTGCGGGCAGGGGCGGCCGGTTCGTCGATGGGGACCGGAAGCAGGGCGGGATCGGCTTCCGGGGTGATGTGAACCTTGCCGCGCGCAGGGCGCGCGGGATCGTCCTCCGCATCCATCAGGATGACGCGGGGATCGTCGAGCTTGAACGCGGCCGGCTTGCGGTGATGCGGCTTGTCGCTCATTGCAGCTTGTCTCCGATCAGAAACTGAAGCGCACGGTCGAGGCGGATATGGGGCAGCGCAGGCTCTTCGCCACCCTCGCGGACGAGCAAAGGCGGACGAAAGCGCAGAAACCGGAAGTCGGTCTGGTCGGATGCGGTGTTGGACAGGCCGCGGAATGTGCCATCGCCGCTGAACAGGTCGTCGAGCTTGGCCGGAAGGTCGCCGGGGAAGGTCGCCACTTCCGTCTCTCCGTCGAACACCTCGTCGCCGGACATTTCGCCTTCCTCGGGCGTGCCGAGGATCGAGGGCAGTTTCTCGCGGCCCTGCTGAACCATGGCTTCGCGTGTCGCACGCACGGCGGCGAGCGCGACCACGTCGACGGATGCCCCGGCATACTCGGCGCGCGAGGCGGCGCGTTCGACCATGCGTTTCAGGATCGCTTCGAGCCGGTCGTGACTGGTGTGGTGCAGGTGATCGGCCTTGGTGGCGGCGAACAGGATCTTGTCGATGCGCGGCCGGAACAGCGAACTGACGAATGTGCTGCGCCCGATGTTGAAACAATCGAGAATGCCGGACAGTGCGCCTTCGAGATCTTTCAATGCCTCCGGACCGGCATTGAAAGCCGCGAGCGCATCGACCAGCACGATCTGGCGATCGAGCCGCGTGAAGTGATCGCGGAAGAACGGCCGCACCACCACGTCCTTGTAGGCCTCGTAGCGCCGCCTCATCATCGCCCACAGCGAGCCGTCCGGCGCGGCGCCATCCTGCGGCACATCCAGCGGCGCGAAAGTGAGCGCAGGCGAGCCTGCAAGATTGCCCGGCATCAGGAAGCGGCCGGGCGGCAGCAGGCTCATGGCGAAGCGTTCATCGCGGCAGGCGCGCAGATAGTCGGTGAACAGTTTCGCGGCGGTGAGTGTTGCCTGTTCGTCTTCGCGCTCCTTCGGCTCAAGGGTGGCAAGATGCGCGTGCCACTGCTTTGCCAGCCGCGCGCGCGGCTCGCGCCGCGAGAGCGCGAGGCTCTCTGCCGACCATTGCTCGTAGCTCTTGTTCAGGAGCGGCAGGTCGAGCAGCCATTCGCCGGGATAGTCCACGAGATCGAGCGTCAGCGTGCGCGCCGCCGCGTTCTGCCGCTGGTACTCGATCACAAGCCGCAGTTCGCTGATGTCCGTGGTCGAGTGGGGCCATTGCCGGTCCTCGATCAATGTGCGGACGTGCCCCTCGTAGCCAAAGCGCGGCACCGCGTCGTCGGGCTGCGGCTCAAGCCGGGCGCGGGCGATGCGCCCCGTCGCCAGTGACTCGAACACCGGGAAGCGGCCGCCGCGCAAGAGGCCGTGGACGAGCGCAGTAATGAAGACGGTCTTGCCGGCGCGTGACAGGCCTGTGACGCCAAGCCGCACGGTGGGATTGAACAGGCTTTCGCCGTAATCGATCAGAGACCGGATGGAAAGGCGGGTCTCTTCGACAATGTCCGAAAAGCTGGGTGCCATAATTCGATCAAGACTTTATCGGACTGAGGGGATCAATGACGTAAGGAAAGCGCCGCGCGACAGTTTTATGAAGCTGGAGATTTATGGGGCGGAAATCAAGTTTCCGGTTTGAATCCTGATCCCTCCCTTTCAGGTTTCTTTGACCGTCACCAGGTTTATAATTGTTGCTTATGTAAAGTGGACCGATAACCCCGGCTGTGCCCATGACGATCTTCCGGTTGAAGCAACTCAGCTCTCATGCCCGCGTCGCCGGCGGTGGCGTGGTGCGCTGGGACTACGATCGCGCCGAACTGATCGCGGACGGCGTCGTTCATGTGCTCGGCATTGCTTTCGGACTGATCGCCGCGATAGCTCTTGTCGTTCTCGCCGCGCTGTATGCCTCGACCAAGGAAATCGTTTCGGTGTCGGTTTACGTCGCAGGACTGCTCGCCATGCTGGGGCTGTCCGCGACCTACAATCTGTGGCCCGTCTCGCCCGCCAAATGGCTGCTGCGCCGCTTCGATCACTCCGCGATCTACATTCTGATTGCCGCCACCTACACACCGTTCCTCGCGCAGATGAACGATCGTTTCATGTCGACCGCGCTGCTGATCGGCGTGTGGTCGGTCGCCGCAGCCGGTATCGCGCTCAAGATCTTTCTGCCCGGCCGGTTCGATCGTCTATCGGTCGGGCTCTATCTCGCGATGGGATGGAGCGGTGTCATCGCCTATGACAGCCTGGTGGCTTCGCTGCCGAACTCGACGCTGTGGCTGATCGCGGCAGGCGGGCTGATCTACTCACTCGGCGTGGTCTTCCACGCCTGGGAGCGGCTGCGGTTTCAGAATGCAATCTGGCATTCCTTCGTGCTGTTGGCTGCTGCGCTGCACTACACCGCAGTTCTCGACATGGTTCTGGTTGCAGCCTGAGCAGAGTTTTCCCTTCGTCATTGCGAGGAGCGTTTGCGACGAAGCAATCCAGCTTTCTTTCCGTTTCAAACGTGGATTGCTTCGTTTCGCTCGCAATGACGGCCTGAACGGGCATTCGCATTGCAGGCCGGACTCCAGGCCAATTGATCTCTCCACCTTTCCCTTCTAAAACATCCGTATGAAAGTTGCAGGAAAAGTCGTCGTCGTCACCGGCGGCGCGAATGGCATCGGCCAGGCGCTTGCTGAAACCTTCCATCGCGAGGGCGCGGCCAGGGTCGTTGTCGCCGATCTCGACGGCGCGCGCGCCAAGACCGTCGCGGACGCCATCGGCGGCGCATCGTTCGCCTGCGACGTCGGCAAGGAGAGCGACATTCTCCACGTCATCGATGAAACCGAAAGGCAGTTCGGGCCGATCGAGCTGTTCTGCTCGAATGCCGGTATCATCGGCGAGTTCGATCCGCTGTCGGAGAATGCCGGTGGATCGTCGGATGCGCCATGGGTGAAGAGCTGGGCCGTCAATGTGATGGCGCACGTCTATGCGGCGCGCCATCTGATCCCGCGCATGAAGGCGCGCGGCGGCGGATATTTCCTCAATACGATTTCAGCGGCCGGATTGCTGTCACAGGTCGGCAGCCCCGCCTATTCGACCACCAAACACGCCGCCGTAGGTTTTGCGGAAAATCTCGCGATTTCGCACAAGGCGCACAACATCCGCGTCTCGATCCTCTGCCCGCAGGGAGTCGAGACCAACATGATCAGGGGGATGCCGAAGGGGCCGCAGTCCAACGACGGCAATCTCACGCCGGAAGAGGTCGCGCAATGCGCGCTGGAGGGCATCGACCGCGAGACGTTCCTGATCCTGCCGCATCCGCAGGTGCTCGACTACATGCGCAGGAAGACCGACAACTACGATCGCTGGATCGGCGGCATGGCCAAGATTCAGGCCGGCATGCGCGAGATGTTCGGGAAGAAGTAGGACGTCAGTTTGACTCGTCATTGCGAGGAGCAAAGCGACGAAGCAATCCAGCTTTTTATTTCAAGAATGGATTGCTTCGCTTCGCTCGCAATGACGCGTTTTCTTCACCAGCTCGCGGTGCCCTTCATGGTCGGCGCGCCTGCGGCGTTCGCCGTCCAGACTTCCAGGCCGCCGTCCTTCTCGTTGCCGTTGACGCTGAATTCCGCGCCATCGAACAGCGGGTTCACGCCGCGATAGACAAACTTCGCGGGCGCCTTGCCGCCGCGCTGGCGTGCGGCGAATTCGATCAGCAACGAGGCCTGCAAGGGGCCGTGCACGATCAGGCCGGGATAGAACTCGACCTTGGTGACATAGTCGCGGTCGTAATGAATGCGATGACCATTGAAGGTCAGCGCCGAATAACGAAACAGCAAAACCGGATCGGCCATGTGGGTTTCGCGTATTTTTCCCGCCGGAGCAGGTGCGGGCGATGCGGCGGGCTTCGCGTCGCTTGCCGTCGGCATATCGCGATAGACGATGTCATGGCGCTCGCGGATGGCGAGGCCGCGCGGCGTCGTGATGGTGTGCTCTACGGAGACGAAACACAGCGCCCCGGTGCTGCCGGTCTTCATCGTGACATCCGAGATGCGCGACGAGCGGGTTACCGTGTCACCGACGCGCAAGGGATCGATGAATTCGATCTGGCCGCCGGCCCACATCCGGCGCGGCAGCGGCACCGGCGGCAGAAATCCGCCCCGGGCCGGATGTCCGTCTGTGCCGATCTCGCTCATCGGCACGACCGGCTGCGCGAGGCACCAGTGCGTGGTGAGCGGCGCGGCATCGCCTTCAGCCGGATTGCCGATGTCGAGGAACAGCGTGGCGCGCAGGCCCTTCACCAGTTGCGTCGTGATGACGTCGGACGCGACCTGGGTGCGGCCGATCCACTGGCGCAGGTGATCGATATCGGGCTTTGCGGTCATGATGTCTTGCTCGTTTTCAATGCAGCTTCGACGCTGTGCGTGCCGATCGACGGGATAGGCCCATAGGTCCGTGTCTCGCCAACAATGATGGCCGCCGGTGCGGGATAACTCACCACCCCGTTCGGTGAATCGACATCGATGCGGCGCAGATGCGGATGCGATGACAGACCTTCCATCGTGTTCACTTCGGCGAAAGCGATGTCGGCATCGGCGAGCCGTTTCATGAGCTCATCGCGCGTCAGTTTGGCGAATGCAGCGGCAACCGTGTCGTCGGTCAGTTTGCGGTTTCTGACCCGCTCCACCATGCTGCCGAAGCGCGGATCGTTTGGAAGATCCGGCATGCCGATCACCTTGGCGCAGAAAACCTTCCATTCACGCTCGCTCTGGATCGAGATCAGGATTTCGTTGTCATCCTTCGAGCGAAATACGCCGTAGGGCGCGACCGACGGGTGCGCCAGACCCATGCGCTTCGGTGGGTTGCCGTTCTCGGCATTCAGCAGCGGCACCGTGAGCCAGTCGGCCATCACGTCGAACATCGAGATGCGGATGTCACGGCCCTTGCCGGTTCGTCCGCGTGCGATCAGCGCCTCGAGGATGGCAGCATGGGCTGCAGCGCCCGTTGCGACGTCGACAATCGACACGCCGACCCGCGAAGGCGCTTCGGGTCCGCCGGTCACGGAGCACAATCCGGACTCCGCCTGAATCAGAAGATCGTAGGCCTTGCGGCTGGCATAGGGGCCGTCGTCGCCGTAACCGCTGATGGTGCAGGAGATCAGCGTGGGATAGTCTTTGAGCAAACGTTCGCGGGAAAATCCGAGTTTGTCCATCGAACCAGGCTTGAGATTCTGCACCAGCACGTCGGCGCTGGCGATCAGTTTCTCGAGAGATCGGCGTCCGTCATCAGTCGCCAGATCGATGACGACGGACTTCTTGCCGCGATTGAGCCAGACGAAATAGCTGCTCTGGCCTTTCGCTGCCGCATCATAGTCGCGGGCGAAGTCGCCTTCGGGCCGCTCGATCTTGATGACGTTTGCCCCGGCGTCTGCCAGACGCGAGGTACAGAACGGGGCTGCGACGGCCTGCTCGACGGCGACGACGGTTAATCCTTCAAGCGGCAGCATGGTCTCTCTCAATAGGAGCGCGGCATGCCGAGCACATGCTCGGACAGATGCGACAGGATCAGGTTGGTCGAGATCGGGGCGACCGAGTAGAGCCGCGTCTCGCGGAACTTGCGCTCGATGTCATATTCTTCGGCAAAGCCGAAGCCGCCGTGGGTCTGGATACAGGCGTTCGCGGCTTCGAAGGAGGCATCGGCGGCGAGCATCTTGGCCATGTTGGCTTCCGCCCCGCAATCCTTGCCGGCCTCATAGAGCCGCGTGGCTTCCTTCACCATCAGTTCGGCGGCGCGCATGTTGGCGTAGGATTTGGCGATCGGAAACTGGATGCCTTGATTCTGGCCGATCGGCCGCCCGAACACCGTGCGCTCCTTGGCATAGGTGCTGGCCTTGTTGATGAACCACTTGGCGTCGCCGACGCACTCGGCCGCGATCAGGATGCGCTCCGCGTTCATGCCCGAGAGGATGTAGCGGAAGCCCCCGCCTTCTTCGCCGATCAGGTTTTCGGCGGGCACCTTCATGTTGTCGAAGAACACTTCCGTCGTCGCATGATTCATCATGGTGCGGATCGGCCGGATCGTCAGCCCGCCGGATTTCTTCGCTTCCTGCATGTCGACGATGAAGACGGACAGGCCGTCGGTGCGCTTCGCCGCCTGTTCCTTCGGCGTGGTACGGGCCAGCAGGATCATCAAGTCGGAATATTCGGCGCGGCTGGTCCAGATCTTCTGGCCGTTGACGACGTAGTGGTCGCCCTCACGCTTGGCAAAAGTCTTGAGCGACGATGTATCCGTGCCGCTGGTAGGTTCGGTCACGCCGAAGGCCTGAAGCCGCAACTCGCCGCTGGCGATGCGCGGCAGCCACTTGGATTTCTGTTCTTCGCTGCCGTGCCGGAGCAGCGTGCCCATGGTGTACATCTGGGCGTGGGTGGCGCCGCCATTGCAGCCGGCGCGCTGGATTTCCTCCAGGATGGCCGCCGCGGCGGACAGCTTCAATCCGGAGCCGCCGTATTCCTCGGGGATCAGCACCGAGAGATAGCCGGCATCGATCAGCGCCTGCACGAACTCTTTCGGGTACGTCATCCCGCGATCCAGCTTGCGCCAGTATTCGCCAGGGAATTGCGCGCAAAGCTTTGCAACGGATTCGCGGATATCGGAAAAATCTTGCTCGTGATGTGTCATGTGAATGGCTTTGGCAGATCGACAGCCCGCATTGTAGCCGTCGCGAACGCGCATCTGCGTTCTGATTTTGCATCCTTGGTGAAGATTTCGACCGTGGCAACGCTGATAGTCCCGCCGGCCTGAAGAACCTTCGCATGCGCGATCAGTTCGTCGCCGTCGGCGGGGCTGAGGAAGTTGACCTTGATCTCGACGGTGACGCCAATCTTGCCTTCCGGCAGCGCCGTTGTCGTTGCCGCGCCCGCCGCCTGGTCCGCGAGCGCTGTGATGACGCCGCCATGAAAATGACCGGCGAATTGCAGAAGTTCAGGTTTGCGCGGCAGGGCGATGGTCACACGGCCAGGCTCGGCGTGCACGATGTGCATTCCGGACGACTTTGGAAAGCCGGGCGCCGACATGACAGCGTCCAGCAGTTTCAGGGAATTGACTTTTGTCATGCTGAATAATGCACCAATCAGGCGTTGATGCGAACGGGCAGTTCCTCGTAGCCCTTCACGAAGCTCGAGTAGATCCGCTTGGGTTCGCCGACAACCTCGATGTTGTCGAACCGCTTGAGGATTTCTTCCCAGATGATCTTGAGCTGAAGGTCGGCCAGCCGCATGCCGACGCAGCGATGGATGCCGAAGCCGAACGACATATGCGTGCGCGGCCGGGCGCGGTCGATGATGAAGCTGTCGGGATTTTCGATCATCTCGCCGTCGCGGTTGCCGGAGACGTACCACATGACGACGCGGTCGCCCTTTCTGATCTTCTTGCCGCCGATCTCGGTGTCGACAAGCGCCGTGCGGCGCATATGCGCCAGCGGAGTCTGCCAGCGGATCACTTCGGGAACGAAGCTGTCGATCAGCGCATGGTTCTCGCGCAGCTTGTCGTACTGGTCGGGATTTTCGTTCAGCGCCAGCACCGAGCCGCTCATCGAGTTGCGGGTCGTGTCGTTGCCGCCGACGATCAGCAGGATCAGGTTACCGAGCAGTTCGTCGCGGTTCATGTGACGCATGGCATCGCTGTGCGCCATCATCGAAATGAGGTCGTTGCCCGGATTCTTGAGGCGCTCGTTCCACAGGCGGGTGAAGTAGTCGGCGCATTCGCCAAGCTCGCGCAGACGCTGCTCTTCGCTCTCGTAGATGCCGCTCTTCGGCAGCGCCGTGGAGAGGTCGGACCAGCGCGTCAGCATGCGGCGGTCTTCCCAGGGGAAGTCGAACAGCGTCGCCAGCATCTGCGTGGTGAGTTCGATGGAGACGCGATCGACCCAGTTGAACGTCTCGTTGCGCGGCAGGTTGTCCAGGATGGTTGCCGAGCGTTCGCGAATGAGAACGGCAAGGCGATCGAGATGCACCGGTGTGAACATCGGCTGCACGGTCTTGCGCTGCGGGCCGTGCTTTGGCTCGTCCATCGCGATGAAGCTCGGCCAGCTATAGTTTTCGCCGACGTCGCGCAGGCTGATGCCGCCGTATTTGACATCGGACGAGAAGATCGCGGCGTTGGTGTCGACATGCATGATGTCGTTGTACTTGGTGACCGACCAGTAATCGCCGACCGGGCAGGTCGTGCAGTAGTGCACCGGTTCTTCCTTGCGCAGCCGCTCGAAGTAGGGCCACAGCGTATCGCTGCGGAACAGTTCAGGCGCGCCGACGTGGAATTCCGACAGCGGCATCGAATAGGCCTTCTCGCGTGCTGCCTTCTGGCGCTCGTCGCGGGCCATGGTGATTGTTCCGTGCATCGTTCGCTTCCTTATGTCCCATACGTAATGAGCGTGTTTGACGCCCCGATTCTTATTGCCGGATGCCGGCTTTGCTATGATGCCAGCCGCACCGGAAGGGTCTCGTAGCCCTTGACGAAACTGGAATACACCCGATGCGGCGGCTCGACCACTTCGATGTTATCGAAGCGCTTGAGAATCTCCTCCCAGACGATCTTCAACTGCAATTCCGCCAGGCGAATTCCAACGCAGCGGTGAATACCGAAGCCGAACGACAGATGCTGGCGCGGCCGGGCGCGATCGATGATGAAGCTGTCGGGGTTCTCGATCACTTCGTCATCGCGGTTGCCCGAGACGTACCACATCACGACCTTATCGCCCTTTTTGATCTGCTTGCCGCGCAGTTCGGTATCCTGCAGCGCGGTGCGGCGCATATGGGCCAGCGGCGTTTGCCAGCGAATGACTTCCGGCACCATGCTGTCGACCAGCGCGTGGTTGCCGCGCAGCTTCTGGTATTCGGCCGGATTTTCGTTCAGCGCGTAGAGGCCGCCCGAGAGCGAGTTGCGGGTGGTGTCGTTGCCGCCGACGATCAGGAGAATGAGGTTTCCCAAAAATGTCTTGGGGTCCATGTCCCGCGTCGCTTCGGCATGCGCCATCATCGAGAGAAGATCGCTTTTCGGCGGAGCGTTGATCCGCTCGTTCCACAATCTCGAGAAATAGGCGGCGCATTCCTGCAACTCCGCCTGCCGCGCATCCTCCGATGCGATGATGTCGGTGTTGCCGGGAAGGGCGGTCGCGACGTCGGACCATCGCGTGAGCTTACGGCGATCCTCCCATGGAAAATCGAACAGGGTTGCGAGCATCTGGGTCGTCAGTTCGATCGAGACCCGGTCGACCCAGTCGAAGGTCGCGTTGCGGGGCAGTGCGTCCAGGCATTGGGCCGCGCGCTGACGGATGGTTCCGGCCAGTTCGTCGAGATGGGTCGGCGTGAACATCGGAGCGACCGTCTTGCGCTGGGCGCTGTGCTTCGGTTGATCCATCGCGATGAACATCGGCCGGCGAAACTCGGGCGCTGCATCGCGGATCGTGATCCCGCCGAGGCTCGCCTCCGACGAATAAATCTGGTGGTTGGTCTCGACATGCATGATGTCGTTGTACTTCATCACCGACCAGTACGCGCCGAACTGGCTGTCCTTGCAGTAGTGAACCGGGTCTTCCTTGCGCAGCCGTTCGAAGTACGGCCAGAACGTATCGTTGCGGAAAAGGTCGGGGTCCCCCGGATTGAATTGCTCGATCGGCGTGGAATAGGCCTTCTCGCGCGCCGCGTTCAGTTCCGAATGCCGCGCAGGATCGAGCGTTCCGTGCATCGGGTGTCTCCCTTTGACGTGCTTCCGTGGGTTGGTCCCGGAGGCTTGCTTAGGAGAATTACATCGCGTCGCTACCGCCGCAGCAAGCCGGAGTTTTGTCGCTCCAAAGCGTCAGGCGGTAGGACAATGCGGATTCCATCAGAGGGAACCATTACAAACATGTTCGCGTAAAAGTTGCTTAACCAGTTAACCCTAGCCTTGCTGCGTCGATCTGACCCAGGGGCATGGAAAATGCAATTGTTCAAGTCTTCTCAGGAGCTTGCGGCAAAGCTCGATGCGCTTAGCAAATCTCAGGCGATCATCGAGTTTAACCTCGATGGCACGATCGTGACCGCGAATCCGAATTTCCTAACTGCCATGGGTTACCGGCTGGACGAAATTCAGGGCAAACACCACAGCATGTTTGTCGACCCCGAACTGCGCGACCGGCCCGAATATCGCGAATTCTGGGACGCGCTGCGCCGCGGAGAGCACCAGTCGCGCGAGTTTCCCCGCATCGCCAAGGGCGGGCGCCAGATCTGGATCCAGGCGTCGTACAACCCGCTGATGGGCCGCGGCGGCAAGCCGTACAAGGTGGTGAAGTTCGCCACCGACATCACCGAACAGAAGCTGAAGAGCGCCGATTACGAAGGCCAGATCGCTGCCATTCACAAGTCGCAGGCCGTGATCGAGTTCAATCTCGACGGCACGATCATCACCGCCAATGAGAACTTCCTGAAGACGCTCGGCTACCGGCTGGACGAGATCCAGGGCAGGCATCACGGCATGTTCGTCGAGCCTCAGTATCGCGACAGCGCCGCCTATCGCGACTTCTGGGATGCGCTGCGCCGGGGTGACTATCAGGCTGCCGAATACAAGCGCGTCGGCAAGGGCGGCAGGACGGTCTGGATTCAGGCCTCCTACAATCCGATCCGGGGCGCGGATGGCAAGCTCGTCAAGGTGGTCAAGTTCGCCACCGACACCACGGCGCAGGTCGAGGATCGCATCCGCCGCAGCGAGGTGCAGAAATCCATCGACATCGACCTCGGGCAGATCACCGAGGCGGTCACCTCCACATCCGAGCGGGTGACGTCGGCGGTGAGCGCATCGACGCAGACATCGTCCAACATGCAGGCCGTTGCCTCGGGTGCGGAGGAGCTTGCAGCTTCGGTGAGTGAAATCAGCCGCCAGGCGTCGGATGCGCTATCCATCTCGCTGCAGGCGGTGCAACAGGCCAACGAGACCAGCGCCATCGTTTCGGGTCTCGCCATCGCGGCGCAAAAGATCGGCGATGTGGTCAAGCTCATCAACAACATTGCCGAACAGACCAACCTGCTGGCGCTGAACGCCACCATCGAGGCGGCGCGCGCGGGCGAGGCGGGCCGGGGCTTTGCTGTCGTGGCATCGGAAGTCAAAAGCCTCGCGACCCAGACTGCAAAGGCGACCGATGAAATCAGCGCTCAGATCGCCGAAGTGCAGGGGACCACGACCAGCGCGGTCAATGTCATCGAGGCGATCACGCAGACGATCTCCCGCATCAACGAGATTTCGGCGGCAATCGCGGCTTCGGTCGAGGAGCAGGCCTCGGTGACGCAGAGCATCTCGTCCAACATGCAGGTCGCGGCAAAGGGCGTGACCGACATCAACTCCAGCATGACCGATATCGCGCAGGCGACCCGCTCGGTCGATGAATCGACCCGCAAGGTGCGCGAGGCTTCGCGCGCGCTGGCGTAAGGCAGCGACGCCTGACCAAATTGCCCGCCGAAATGTCAGGCACAAGACATTTCGGCGTCCCGCTTTGTGGCCATCTGCCCGGCATCCAGGGGCAGATTTGCCGCAAGACGGGGCCGGCGCGTTCCGGCGCTTGCGGCCCTTCTCCCCGCAACCGGCCCGTGGCATGGTCCGCCAAACAAGGGGCTGGCAAAAGCTACCCGGGGAGAGAACCTGATGATTCCGAACGCACACAGCATGTTCAATTTCGATCTCGGCGAGACCGCGGATGCGATCCGCGAAACCGTGCGCGATTTCTCGGCGAACGAGATCGCGCCCCGTGCCGAAGAGATCGACAAGACCAACCAGTTCCCGCGCGACCTCTGGCCCAAGATGGGCGCGCTGGGTCTGCTTGGCATGACTGTTGAGGAAGATTTCGGCGGCTCCGGGCTCGGCTACCTCGAACATTGTATTGCGATGGAGGAAATCTCCCGCGCCTCGGCGTCTGTAGGGCTGTCATATGGCGCGCACTCCAACCTGTGCGTCAACCAGATCCGCCGCAACGGCAATGAAGCCCAGAAGCGAAAGTATCTCCCGAAGCTGATCTCGGGCGAACACGTCGGCGCGCTGGCGATGTCCGAGCCGGGCGCAGGGTCCGACGTCGTGTCGATGAAGACGCGCGCCGACAAGAAGGGCGATCGCTACGTCCTCAACGGCAACAAGATGTGGATCACCAACGGTCCTGTTGCCGAGACGCTGGTGGTCTACGCCAAGACCGATCCGGCGGCCGGCCCGCGCGGCATGACCGCGTTCCTGATCGAGAAGGGCATGAAGGGATTTTCGACCGCACAGAAGCTCGACAAGTTTGGCATGCGCGGCTCCGACACCTGCGAACTGGTATTCGAGGATTGCGAAGTCCCGGAAGAGAACGTGCTCGGCAATGTCGGACGCGGCGTCAACGTGCTGATGTCCGGTCTCGACTATGAGCGCGCCGTGCTGGCGGCAGGACCGCTCGGCATCATGCAGGCCTGCCTCGATGTGGTGATGCCCTACATCCACGAACGCAAGCAGTTCGGCGAGCCGATCGGCACCTTCCAGCTCGTGCAGGGCAAGGTCGCCGACATGTATGTGACGATGAATGCGTCCCGCGCCTATGTCTATGCGGTCGCGAAGGCCTGCGATCGCGGCGAGACCACGCGCGAGGACGCCGCGGGCGCGATCCTGTACGCGGCGGAGCGTGCGACCCAGTGCGCGCTGGACGCGATCCAGTTGCTCGGCGGCAACGGCTATATCAACGACTACCCGACCGGGCGGCTCTTGCGCGACGCCAAGCTCTATGAGATCGGCGCCGGCACCAGCGAAATCCGACGTATGCTGATCGGCCGCGAACTGTTCGACAAGACGGCTTAGGCGACCTCGACGTCATTGCGAGCGAAGCGAAGCAATCCATTATAAAAAGAAGAAGCTAGATTGCTTCGTCGCAAGAGCTCCTCGCAATGACGAAGCGCAAAGCCGCGCTCGGGCGATGCAAGGCTACCGCGGCAGGTTGTTGACCTTCGCGACCCAAGCCCGCACGTCCGGCAGAAGGGCCGGCAGCACCTCACGGACCTCGTCGACGGTCATGCCGGCCTTGATGCGCGGGTCATAAAGAATGTTCATGATGTACTGGTCGTAGATGTCGAAGAAGCCCATCGAGACGTCGTCGTTGAACATCGTCCATGGCACCGAATCGGTGTCGTTGATCGGCCCGAGGGATTGCAGCAGTTCCTCATAGGCGCAGTCGAGGAACACGAAGTCGCTGTTGTCGACCGTCAGGATGACGTCCGAATGCTGGATCTCATAGTTGTCGTTCTTGCGAAATCCGGAAAGGCATTGCGGGTCCAGCGTGTCGTGAATTTCCTTGGCCTTCTCTGCGCCGTAGAATGACGTGATGGTTTTCTGAAGGTCGCGGTCGCGGACCAGCGTGATGATGGTGTTGGCGTCGTCGCGTCTGGGTGTGATCGCGATGTCGAGATGCTGCACGCGCCTTGCGATATCGCCGACAACCTTTCCGATCTGCTTCTGCCGGTCGGCGCGGGTGGAGCCGTTGATAAAGACGCGCACCGGCATGTGATATTTGCGGATACGATCAACGCGTCCGGCGAGATGATACTCCGCGCCGAACGCCGTCTTCATGAAGCCGTCAATGATCTGGCTGTCTGTGAAAGCTTTCTTTTCATTGCGCTGGCGTGCGCTGATATTGGGTCCTTCGGCGAGGGTCGGCGACCACAATGTCGTGCTGAGCGTCAGGCTGCCCAGAAGGACGATCCCCGGTATCAGCCGTCTTATTGCCGATGACGTTTCCATGACAGACATGAGCTAGCCGTCATGCCGCCCGCATGCAAGAGCGCACAGGGCAGCCGGTGAGAAAACGAGAAGGCCGGCCACGAGGGCCGGCCTTTGCAGAGTTTTGCGGCAGGGACCGAGCCGAGGCCGATCCTGTCCGAATCCTAGTTCTTGACGATGACCGTCGCGCCGACCCGCACCCGATCGTACAGGTCGATGACGTCGTCATTGACCATGCGGAAACAGCCCGAGGAAACAGCCTGACCGATCGTCTCCGGCTCGTTGGAGCCGTGAATGCGATAAAGCGTCGAGCCGAGGTACATCGCGCGCGCACCGAGCGGATTGTCGGGACCGCCGACCATGTGGCGCGGCAGGTCCGGGCGGCGGCGCAGCATCTGCGCCGGCGGCGTCCAGCTCGGCCATTCCTTCTTCGCGGTGATGCGATGGACACCGCCCCAGCGGAAGCCGTCGCGGCCGACGCCGATGCCGTAACGCAGGGCCCGGCCGCCTTCCTGAACCAGATACAGGCGGCGTTCCTTGGTATCGATGATGATCGTGCCCGGTGCATAGTTGCCCAGGAAACCGACCGTGGTGCGCGGTATCGGGCCGGTGCCGCTGCGGTTCGTGAAGCTGAAAAGATCGGCCAGCGGATTGTACTCGGCGTCCGCCATCACGAGGCTGGTGCCGCCGAGCAATGTCGCTGCGGTAAGAATTACGGTCAAAAGGCGCGTCATTAGAATCCTCATAAGAGATCGTCAGACCGGGGCGGAAATGTTGGCGAACCGGGAACAGGTGCCATGAACTCTGCGAGAAAGGCCACAATTTGCCTGTCTTCGCAACCCACGGACGCGTGAAAGGCTTCGGGGCAGCCCATTATCCGCCGGGGGCGTGACTTCTGCGAGACATGCCCCGCCTGCACGGTCGCGCTGCCGTTCCAATCTACCGCAGGCTTTGACGAACTGTCATAAGGATGGTTCATCTAACGGCGCCACAACAAGGCGTCACAACAAAAAGCTTTGAGCGGGAGTGGAATGATGAACGGCGCGGAAAGTCTGGTGCGAACATTGGTCGCGGGCGATGTGAATGTCTGCTTCACCAATCCGGGAACATCGGAGATGCATTTTGTCGCCGCGCTGGATCGTGTCGAGGGGATGCGATGCGTGCTCGGATTGTTCGAAGGCATCGTCACCGGCGCCGCTGACGGGTATTACCGCATGGCCGGGAAGCCCGCATCGACACTGCTGCATCTGGGGCCCGGTCTCGCCAACGGCCTCGCCAATCTGCACAACGCCAAGAAGGCGCATTCCGGCATCGTCAACATCGTCGGACAGCATGCGACCTATCACATCGAATACAACGCGCCGCTGACCTCGGACATCGAAGGTCTCGCGCGGCCGATGTCGGCGTGGGTCCGCACCTCGCCGGATTCGAAGTCCATCGCGCGCGACGGCGCCGCCGCCATTGCCGCGGCGAGAAGCCATCCCGGACAGATCGCGACACTCATCCTTCCGGCCGACACCGCCTGGAACGAAGCCGACGGCATCGCGCAGGTGCCGGAGGATTCGCAGCGCGCCAGTTACTCGCCGCAGGCGGTCGACGAGGCGGCCCGCGTTCTGCGCAGCGGCGAGCAGACGCTGCTGCTGCTGACCGGCAAGGCCCTCACGGAAGAAGGACTGGCCCTCGCCGCGCGCATCGCCGGCAAGACCGGTTGCAAGGTCATGGGCCAGACCTACAATCCGCGCATGGCGCGCGGCCGCGGCCGCTTCTCCATTGACCGCATTCCCTATGTGATCGAGCAGGCGCTGCCGATCCTGAAGGATTTCCGCCACATCGTTCTGGTCGAGACCAACGACCCGGTGGCGTTCTTCGCCTATCCGAACAAGCCGAGCCTGCTGAAGCCCGAAGGCTGTGAGGTTCATCGCATGTGCGAGTCCGGCGAGAATTCGGTGGCGGCATTGCACGCGCTGGCCGATGCACTCGGCGCCAAGGCGAGCGACGCGAAACCGCAGCAGCTTGTCGAACTCGCGAAACCGACCGGCGCGCTGACGCACGCATCCATCGCGCAGGCGATCGCGCTGGCCATTCCCGAGAATGCCATCGTGGTCGATGAATCGATCACCACCGGCCGCGGCTTTTTTCCGCCGACGGCGGCAGCGGCGCCGCATGACTGGCTTCAGAACATGGGCGGTTCGATCGGCTTCTCGACCCCGGTCGCGACCGGCGCCGCGGTTGCCTGCCCGGACCGCAAGGTGATCTGCATGGTCGGTGACGGCAGCGCGATGTACACGCTTCAGTCGTTGTGGACACAGGCGCGCGAAGGACTCGATGTCACCACCATCGTCTTCGCCAACCGCACCTATCAGATCCTGAAGGGCGAGTTTGCAGGCGTCGATGCCGGCGAGCCGGGACGCAAGGCGCTCGACATGCTGAATATCGACAATCCCACCCTCGACTGGGTGTCGCTGGCGAAAGGTATGGGCGTGTCCGCTCAGTCGGTCACCACCGCCGAGGACTTTTCAAAGTCGCTGACCAACGCGGTGCGTGAAAAGGGGCCGCGGCTGATCGAAGTGGTGATGTAACCGACAATAATGGAAGGAACCTCGCGCGAGGCTTCTGCGTTGAATACGTAGAAGCATTCTCGCGGGGGTTCCTGAGATGAACGTCTTTCAGGGCTCGTCCTTCAGCCCCGACACCATTGCAGCGATGACGCAGGCCTTTGAGGAGGCGGTCGAGACCCTGCCGTTTCCGGTTGGGTCGGCGCGGGTTCAGGCGCTGGCGAAAAATATTGTCGAGCTTGCGTCGCAAGGCGAGCGTGATCCGGAACGCATGAAGCTTCTGGCGCTGCTGGCTCTGAAATCGGTCCGGCACGATTGACGACGCAAACCGTTTGCCGATTTGCTTTCGGCGGTATCATGTAAAGGTTGAGTTAAGTCTTCGGCAGCTTCTTGCCGCTAGATTAGCCGTGGCTTCATCTAATGCTCTTATCGCGAAGCCGTCATGTGCAAGAAATGCAGTGAGGCTGATCCGATGAAGAAGGCGATTGATTTTATCCGCGACGAGAGAGCTGCGACGTCGATCGAGTATGCGCTGATCGCGACGGGCATCGCGGTCGCGATTGTCGCCGCGGTCAATGGCCTCGGCACCACGCTCGGCGGCAAATACGCCACGGTCAAGGCCGCGTTCGATTGATCTGACGCGACGTACTACGTGGCTGCGGTTAAGGACAATCGCGACAATCCCAATCCAAGAGTTCGCGGATCGGCCGACATCCCCTCGGATAGCGGTGATCGCGGCGCGTCGATCTCGAACGAAATTGTCACGGCGTCTCCGGACGCTTCGTCTGTCTGGGGCGGAAGCGACGCCGTCAGCCACCGGGGCTGATTCAATCTTCCAGCTTCGAAAACCCACTCTGCGATCTGCTCATCCCGGGCAAACACGCGAACGCGAACGGGTTCACGTTGTTTTCCCAGAAACGCATGGGCAAGCGCATTCAGGACAAGCCGATCGCCGGCTTTTGCCTGAACCGGCAACGCGAGTTCAGCGCTGCGCTCCACAGTCCAGACGCCCCACGTCTCGGTGGGTCCCCAGCCATTCCGCATGAAGCAGCGCGAGTCGAGCGAGCTGCCGAAATCGATCTCGCCGCCGATCTGATAGTCCGGCTCGATATCCGGCGTGGTTTTGGCGAGCGCGATCATACTTTCGATGAACCGGCGGCAACCTGTCTCGACGCCAAGGCGTGGAGCAATCGCACGCGCGGCGGCGGCGAGATCCGGATTGCGCACCGCGCTCAGAAGCGCGTCCGCGACTGTTCGCACCGCAGAGTCGTTGAACATCACCCCAACGCCGTAGCCCTCCGCGATCTTCTCGGCCATCCATGTGTCCTGCGGCACAACGACGGGTTTGCCGAGACTTGCGGCTTCGGTGAACGTGCCTGACGTTAATGCTCTGTACGGCTGCGCGTCATAGGCCAGCCATACCAGAGAAGCGCGGGTCAGATTGGTGAAGTAATCTTCGATGCCTTGTTCGTGGGAAATAATCTCGACGGATGAGGCTGCCTTCCGCTTCAGCCTTGCGATGGAGTTCGCGAACCTGGCAGGGATCTTGATGAGAAACCTGACCCTCGGCTCGGCGCGGGTCACGCGCTGAACAATCTCGCTCAGATTTTCGGCAAGCGTGCCCGACCTGTTGTTCAGATGCACGTAGATGGCCGGAGTCGTTGGCGTTGCGTCCGGCAAATCGGTGAAGGTCCGGCCGAAATGGTGTTGCATCATGAATGGCCGCCGGCGACACACGCGCGAGACGGTGCGCGCCTTTGCTTTTGAATTGACCAGAAAGAACACGCGCTCTTGTCCGGGGCGCGTGCGGAGATCGGAACATGCGAGCCGGTAAAGGGCGGCTCTGGCTCTGTAGCGTCCGGTGTCGAGATCGGTCAGTTCGTCGCCGATGATGCGGAAGAACACGCTCGGGCGCAGCGTTGGCGGACGCCGGGCGAGCCACGAGCCTATGCCCCGAATGAGGATCGGATGCCCACGCGGAAAATAGATCAGGTCTTGCGCGGCAAGTTCTTCGAACCGGGCCCACAGCGGTTCCAGAATATGTTCCGCATCGCTGTAGGCAACAAGTTCGGTGACGTAGTTGTCGTCAGTGACGTCCAACGCGGGCAGAGGGCTGAGAACGGCCTGGGCGGACAGAGATGCCGCAACATCCGCATCGGCGGAACGGAGCGCGAGAATTGCGACAGACATCTCCAGCGCGCTTCCCTCGGTCTTGAAGGACACGAGTTCGTTCAGCCAGTGGCTGGATTGGTCGAGCGGTTCGAAGCTGGCAATGATCAGTTTGGGATGAGACACAGCCGCGCGAGCGGGGCCGTCCTGCAGCGAAGTGTCGAGTGCCGTCATTGCCACTCTCCAGCCGCTGCCGCGGCGCAATTTAAAATGTTTCCTGAAATGTCTTTTGGAAATGGTGGGCGCACAAGGGATCGAACCTTGGACCTCTCCCGTGTGAAGGGAACGCTCTCCCGCTGAGCTATGCGCCCGGAACCACCGGATATCTTTCGGAGCGGGGATTTACGGAAGCAGGGGCAGGGGTGTCAAGCGCGGCCGGCCCGTGTGCTTCAGAATTCGGCTGAAATCCCGCCGTAGATGCTGAATGTCAATCTATCCCGGCTGACGCGCCCGTGAGGCATGTGCCTGCAAGGCCCGAATCCGTTCCGCCAGCGTGCCGCGCGCCTCGGTGGCGGGGCCAGGCGCTGCAGCGCCATTTGGGGCAGCGCCGTTCGCCGTGGTCGCCTTGACGATGGTGCTGATCGCGGGCTTTTGCTCCTCGGACGCTAGGATCGCCTCGATCGGCGAGTCGGGGCCCTCCAGCGTCACCGCAAGCTTGGCGACTTCGGCTGCGATGTCGTTGATGCGTTCGCGCAGCAGGGCGTTTTCCATGCGCTCGGTGGACCACGAGCTTTCCGCCTGCTGCTGAATGAGATTGATGTCGCGCTGTAACTTGGCGCGCTCATCCCGGGCGACGGTGAGCTGTTCTTCGAGCGAAGCCTTTTCCGCGCGGAGCTTCTCCAGCGCCGCGGAATTGCCGGTGCCGGACGCCATGTCTTCGCGCAGCTTCTGCTCGGTCTGTTTCGCAGCCTCGGCCTGCTGGCGCAACAGGGTGTTCTCGTATTCGCGCTCGGCGAGAATCTTGCCCTGCAAGGCGAGGCGGTTCTCGAGATCCGTGACGCGCGCCGACAGCATTTCGGTTTCTTTGGTCTGCACCACGAGCTGGCGATCGAGGTCGGTGACCTTTCCGCTCAGATCCTCGACCTTTCCGCGCGCGTCGCTGAGTTCGCGGGTCGCGATCTCGGCTTCGTTGCGATGGTCGGTCAGGCGCTGCCGGCTGCTGGACACTTCCTTCTCGGCGTCATTGACGCGGCTTTGCAGCGCTTCGATCTGGCTGCGGACCGCGAGCAGTTCGACCTGACGGCTTTCCGCCGTCATTGAGCGCTGGGAAAGTTCGCTGTTGAGCTTGCCGAGTTCACCCTGCTTGTCGGACAGCTGCTGTTCGGCGGTGCGCAGCGACTGCGTCTTGGCGCTGAACTCTTCTTCGGTCGCACGCAACTGATCCTTCAGCGCCTTCTCGCGCGCTTCCAGCGCGAAGATTGCGGCGTTCTTCTCGCCGAGTTCGATCTTGAGGCGGTTGATCGCATCCGATTTCTTGCCGAGTTCGGCAAGCTGGCTCGATGTCTTGTTCTTGAGCTGCTCGACGCTCATTTCGAGCCGGCGGGCGGACATCGCGAACTCGGCCCGCAACTGGTCCTTGTCGGCCTGGATCTCGGCCATCGAGAGCGGGGTCGCGGCTTCGAGGCGCTTTGTCGTCAGCCGGACCGCACGGTTATGGACCAGCGGCACGATCATCAGACCGAACAGCATCGAGACCAGAAAACCGATCGCCAAATACATGATCGGTTCGACCATATGTGTGACCCCTGAGCTAGATTAAATCGTTTTTTACCATGCCACGGCGGGCGGGGAAAAAGCTAGCGGGACAGCGTGTTAACGTGAATCAGCCCGCCTCCCTGAAGGCAGGCGGGCGATGCCCCGGTCATCCTGTCAGGAAAGTGTCAGAAAGGGTTCCAGGTCGCGCGCGGCGTGAACTTCAGGTAGCCGATATTGGCGCCGAGCCGCAGGCCGACACCCGACCGGATCGGGACCAGCACGATGCCGTTCGCCGTCAGCGCCGTCATGCCGAAGCCGCCGATAATGTAGGCAGAGCCGTCGATGCCGGCGAAGCGCTGATAGATCGCGTCGGTCGCGGGCAGGTTGTAGACCAGCACCATCGTGCGCGCGCCGTCGCCGCCCCAGTCGAAGCCGACCGACGGTCCCTGCCAGTAGACCCGCAGGTCGCCGGCGTTCTTGGTGTAGAGCGTGCCTTCGCCGTAGCGCAGTCCCGCGACGAAAGCGCCGCTGCCTTCCTCGCCGAGAACATAACCGTTGGGCAGACCCCACTGGCTCACCGCGCGCTCGATCACGGACGCCAGTCCGCGCGACACGTTGCCGAAGAACCTGTGGCCCGCGCCGACCAGTTCGTCCGGCCCATAGGTATTAGAGGCGCGCTGCTGGGCCGAGGCTGGCACGGCCAGGGAAATCATCGCTGCAAACACCAGCGCCGCGAGGCGCGAAGCAAAGGTCATGAAAGAACCCCTTGGACCACCAGATGGCCGGATTTCATGTCCATCGCTTAACGCCTTGCTGAGAAGCAATGGCATAGGCTGCGGTCCCACGTCCCCGACTCGATTGTTTATCGGCATCAACTATGACGGCACGGCGGCAAGAAAATAAAGGGCAACGCCTTGGAATCGCCTGTCTTGCGGTCCTTGCCGGGCTGGCCGGGCCGTATACCAGCGCGTCCGCGGTCACCGAACGGGTGGTGGTGAACCGCCATAGCGGCCTTGCCATCGATGGCTTCGACCCTGTGGCCTATTTCACCGATGCCGAGGCGGCCAGGGGGCAGCCCGACATCGAGGCGTCCAAGGATGGCGCCGTCTGGCGTTTCCGGAACGAAGCCAACCGCGCCGTTTTCCTCAGCCATCCGGATATCTACGGACCCCGGTTCGGCGGCTATGACCCTGTCGACGTGGCGCGCGGCAAGACCGTCGTGGGGCAGGCGCGGTTGTGGCTGGTGTCCGGCGAGCGGCTGTATCTCTTCAGCCGCGAAGACAACCGCAACGCCTTTGCCGCCAATCCTGAGGAAGTGGTCAAACAGGCCAACGGCAAATGGCCGGCGCTTCTCGAGACGCTGTCGGCTTACTGATCGGCTGCGGCGGGGTCCCCCCACGCAATGAACTCGGGCACCAGAAAGTCCTCGCGCGCCTCTCCGAAGCACAGCGCCGCGCCCTTGCTGTCGGTGATCCGTCCGCCCGCCGCAGTCACCACCGCGTGCCCTGCGGCCACGTCCCATTCGGATGTCGGGGCCAGCCGGGGGTAGATGTCGGCGCCGCCTTCGGCGATCCGGCCGAACTTGACCGCGGAGCCGAGCGCCTGCCGGATCGCTCCGGGCCGGGCGGCGATGAATGCTTCGGTCCGTTTATCGCCGTGCGACCGGCTTACGGCCACGATCCAGGCCGTGCGCGGGCCGGGATGAGGGCGGGTGTGGATCGGCTGGGCCGAGCGCGCCTTGCCGTCCTTGGTCATCAAAAGGCGCTCGGCACCCCGGCCGACAATTCCCCGCCAGAGCAGTCCCAGGGCGGGGGCTGCGATGATGCCCAGCACCGGCGCGCCGTGGGTAATGAGCGCGACATTGACGGTAAACTCGTCACGTCCGGCCACGAACTCCTTGGTGCCGTCGAGCGGATCGACCAGGAAAAAGCTGTTCTTGTAGGGCCGGGCGGCCAGGTCGGTGCGCTCCTCGGACAGGGCCGGAATATCCGGCGCGAGTTTCGCCAGGCCGTCCGCGATGATGCGGTGGGCCGCCATGTCTGCCTCCGTAACGGGAGAACCGTCGGATTTTCCCTCGACCAGCATGGTGGCGCGGCTGACCGCGAGGATTGCCGCCCCGGCCTGCACGACGATGTCCGTCAACGGCTCCATCAGAGCCGCAGCGGCATCCCGGTCGATCGCAGGGGTTTCGGTCATGGATCGGTCTTCAATCCGCTGTGGTTCGTGTCGCGCCTCGGTGGCCGCAGGGCCAGCCGCAGTGTATCAAACCATAAAGCACGCTTGATTCGCCGCGTCAGCACCCTGCGGCCATCTTGATCGCAGGAAATCGCTGGAAAATCCGAGGAAATTCATGTCTGGCACGTCAACTCCCGGTCCCACACCCGATGCACTCGAACTCGCCGCGTTGATGTGTTCGCGCGTCTGCCACGATCTCATCAACCCGGTCGGCGCCATCGTCAACGGTCTTGAGGTGTTCGACAGCAGCAACAAGGAAGACGACAAGGAGTTCGCGCTCGATCTGATCCGCAAGAGCGCAAAATCCACCTCCGCGCGGTTGCAGTTCTGCCGTATCGCCTATGGCGCCGCAGGGTCTGCCGGCTCCCAGATCGATCTCGGCGAAGCGCAGAAGATGACGCGCAATCATCTCGAGGACGAGAAGACTAAGATAGTCTGGAACCTCCCGCACGTGCTGATGGCGAAGAACCGGGTCAAGCTGCTGCTCAACATGCTCGTCATCGCGCAGCAGGCGATCCCGCGTGGCGGCCAGTTGATCGTCGATCCGGTGGGCGAGGGCGACACGATGGGATTTCGCATTCGCGCCGCAGGCACCAATGCGCGCGAGCCGCAGAACGTCGCGGCGCAGTTGAACCTCGACAACGCCGGTTCGGTGTCCGCGCATGCGGTGCAGCCTTACTATACCGCCTTGCTGGCGCAGGCCTGCGAGCTGAAGGTGTCGCTGGCTGCTGAACCCGACGCCGTGGTGGTGACTGCGGCCTAGTGGTCCGATCCCATCTTCATAAACTCTTAATGAACGGCGGCACCCGGAGACATCCAACTCCGGGGCGGGCGCCTTAGCGTCTTGTTCAGCGCGTTCTTTTCCAAATGCTCAACCAATATTAAACGCTTTGCGTCGAAACTGACCGCATTCCGGGAGACGTGTGTTGCGTGCCCGTTTGCGCGAAGGCTTGATTCATGGACGATCTGTTGCGTGAGTTTCTTACCGAGACGAACGAAAGTCTCGACACTGTCGACAACCAGCTGGTTCGTTTCGAACAGGATCCAAACAACGCGAAGATTCTCGATAACATCTTCCGGCTCGTTCACACGATCAAAGGCACCTGCGGCTTTCTCGGATTGCCGCGGCTCGAAGCGCTCGCGCACGCAGCTGAGACGCTGATGGGAAAATTCCGCGACGGCATGCCGGTGACCGGCGAAGCCGTGACGCTGATCCTCAGCACCATCGACCGCATCAAGGACATTCTCGGCCAGCTTGAGGCAACCGAAGCGGAGCCGGAAGGCGCCGATGTCGATCTGATCGACGCGCTTCATCATATGGTCGAGCAGGGCATGGCCGCGATGGAAGCTGCGCCTGCCGCACCTGCGCCGGTTGCAGCCAAGCCGGTGACCGTCGGCATGATGGTCGATCAGACGCTGGAACGCGAACTGCGTCCCGGCGAAGTTTCGCTCGACGAGCTTGAGCGCGCTTTCCGCGAAACCGAAATCGAAGTCGCATCGCCGTCGATTGCGCCGGTTGCGCAGCCCGCTCCAAAGGCCGACGCGCCGAAAGCCGCGTCAAAGCCGAAGAAGCCGGTGATCGAGAACGATACCGCGGAAGGCGACAAGATCGCGAACCAGTCCATTCGCGTCAATGTCGACACCCTCGAACATCTGATGACCATGGTGTCGGAGCTGGTGCTGACGCGTAACCAGTTGCTCGAGATCAGCCGCCGCAACGAGGATTCCGAATTCAAGGTGCCGCTGCAGCGGCTCTCCAACGTTACCGCCGAGTTGCAGGAAGGCGTCATGAAGACGCGGATGCAGCCGATCGGCAATGCCTGGCAGAAGCTGCCGCGCATCGTGCGCGACCTGTCCAGCGAACTCGGCAAGCAGATCGAACTGGAGATGCACGGCGCCGACACCGAGCTCGATCGCCAGGTGCTCGACCTGATCAAGGACCCGCTGACGCACATGGTCCGCAACTCCGCCGATCATGGCCTTGAGACGACCGCCGACCGCGTCGCCGCCGGCAAGCCGGAGCAGGGCACGATCCGCGTTTCCGCCTATCATGAGGGCGGTCACATCATCATCTGCATCGCCGACAACGGGCGCGGCCTGAACACCGAGCGGATCAAGCAGAAGGCCGTACAGAACGGCCTCGTCACCGAAGCCGACGTCGAGAAGATGACCGAGGCGCAGATCCACAAGTTCATTTTCGCGCCGGGCTTCTCTACGGCTGCGGCGGTTACGAGCGTGTCGGGCCGCGGCGTCGGCATGGACGTGGTTCGCACCAACATCGACCAGATCGGCGGCACCATCGACGTCAAGTCCGTGCCGGGCGAGGGGTCGAGCTTCACCATCAAGATCCCGCTGACGCTGGCGATCGTGTCCGCGCTGATCGTGGAAGCCGCCGGCGATCGCTTCGCGATCCCGCAGTTGTCCGTGGTCGAACTGGTGCGCGCGCGCTCCAATTCCGATCATCGCATCGAGCGGATCAAGGACACGCCGGTTCTGCGGCTGCGCAACAAGCTGCTGCCGCTGATGCATCTGAAGAAGCTGCTCAAGATCGACGACGGCGCGTCGATCGATCCGGAGAACGGCTTCATCGTGGTCACCCAGGTCGGCAGCCAGACCTTCGGTATCGTGGTCGACGGCGTTTTCCACACCGAGGAAATCGTGGTCAAGCCGATGTCCACCAAGCTTCGCCACATCGGGATGTTCTCGGGCAACACAATTCTCGGCGACGGTGCCGTCATCATGATCATCGATCCGAACGGCATCGCGCAGTCGCTCGGTACGGCTGCCGCGACACAGAGCGAAATCGGTGACGAGAACGCTTCGACCCGCTCGAACTCCGATGCTCAATTGACCTCGCTGCTGGTGTTCCGCGCGGGATCGTCTCAGCCCAAGGCGGTGCCGCTGGCGCTGGTGACCCGGCTTGAAGAAATCGCGGTCGAGAAGATCGAGATGTCGAACGGCCGTCACATGGTCCAGTATCGCGAGCAGTTGATGCCATTGGTCGAGATCGAAGGCGTCTCGATCCGCGACAGCGGCGTGCAGCCGATCCTGGTGTTCGCCGATGACGGGCGCTCGATGGGTCTCGTGGTCGATGAAATCATCGATATCGTCGAGGAGCAGCTCAGCATCGAAGTGGCAAGCACACGCGATGGCGTGCTGGGCTCCGCGGTCGTTAAGGGCCAGGCGACTGAGGTGATCGACGTCGGTCACTTCCTGCCGATGGCGTTCGCCGACTGGTTCAGCCGCAAGGAAATGCGTCTGTCGGCAACCGCCCAGACCGTTCTCCTGGTCGACGACTCCGCGTTCTTCCGCAACATGCTCGCCCCCGTTCTGAAGGCGGCAGGGTATCGGGTCACGGTCGCGCAGAACGGACACGAAGGGCTTTCGGTGTTGCGCTCCGGCAATCAGTTCGACGTCGTTCTGACCGACATCGAGATGCCGGACATGAACGGCTTCGAGTTCGCCGAAGCGATCCGCGCCGACCGCCGCATGGAAGCGATGCCGATCATCGCGCTGTCGTCGGTGGTGTCACCGGCGGCGATCGAACGCGGCCGCCAGGCGGGCTTCCACGACTATGTCGCGAAATTCGACCGGCCGGGACTGATCGCCGCCCTGAAAGAACAAACCGCTGACGTCAAGCAGGCGGCGTAAGGAACATGACAATGGATACAAATGTCGACGGCGCTGACCGCGGAATCACCGAATACGTCACCGCGATGATTGGCGGACAGTTGTTCGGGCTGCCGATCTCACGGGTTCAGGACGTGTTCATGCCGGAGCGGCTGACGCGAGTCCCGCTGGCGTCTGCCGACGTCGCGGGCGTTCTCAACCTTCGCGGCCGGATCGTCACCGCGATCGATATGCGCGCACGTCTCGGCCTGCCCAAGAACGAGGACGGCAAGGTCCCGATGGCGGTGGGTGTTGACCTGCGTGGTGAATCCTACGGCCTCCTGATCGACAGTATCGGCGAGGTTCTCAAGCTTGCGGACGACAGCCGCGAGGTGAACCCGGTCAATCTTGATCCGCGCATGGCGAAAATGGCGGGCGGCGTGCACCGGCTCGAAGGGCAATTGATGGTTGTTCTCGATGTCGACCGCGTTCTGGAAATCAATCCGGACATGCTCGCCGCCTAAGAACAGTTTTGGGAAATAACGCAAAGCCCCGTGACAGCGGCCCACACGGGACCTGAGGAAAAAGAGGCTAACATGAAAACATGTCTGATCGTTGACGATTCAAGCGTCATCCGGAAGGTCGCGCGGCGCATTCTGGAAGGGTTGGATTTCCAGATCGTCGAGGCTGAAGATGGCGAGAAGGCCATGGAAGTCTGCAAGCGCGGAATGCCGGACGCTATCCTGCTCGACTGGAACATGCCGGTCATGGATGGCTACGAGTTCCTCCGCAATCTGCGTCTGATGCCGGGCGGCGACAAGCCGAAGGTGGTGTTCTGCACCACCGAGAACGATGTCGCTCACATCGCCCGTGCTCTTCATGCGGGCGCCAATGAATACATCATGAAGCCGTTCGACAAGGAAATCGTGACGGCGAAATTTCATGAAGTCGGTTTGATCTGAAGCTCTGCGCTGAACTCTCGGGCGGCGCTGAATCCGGATCATCTGTTGAAGTCACGTCGTGTTGTCGCCGTTCGGTTGCGTAGAGTTGGTTTTTCATGAGCGTTGCAGTTTTGACCCCACCGGGCTCGTCCGCACAGCGGCACGAGCCACTGCGCGTCATGGTCGTCGACGATTCTGCGGTCATTCGCGGGCTGATCTCCCGCTGGATCGAGGCGGAGCCGGACCTGACGGTTGTCGCCTCGATCCGCACCGGACTCGATGCAGTCAACCAGGTCGTCCGTGTCGATCCGGATGTGGTCGTGCTCGATATCGAGATGCCGGATATGGACGGCATCTCGGCGCTGCCCCTGCTGCTTGAGAAGAAGCGCAATCTCGTCATCATCATGGCATCGACGCTGACCCGCCGGAACGCGGAGATCAGCTTCAAGGCGCTGTCGCTCGGTGCGTCCGACTACATTCCAAAGCCAGAGAGCACCCGCGAGATGTCCGCCGCGGACGTCTTCAAGCGCGACCTCATCGAAAAGATACGTCACCTCGGCATCCGCCTGCGCCGTCCGGCGGTCGTTCCCAGTCCTTCGCTGGCGCCGGCAGCGCAGCCGGTGCGGGCGCCGTTGCCCCGGACGGCCACCGGCACGATGCCGCCGGTCGCACAGACCAAGCTCATGGTACGGCCGTTCACCGCAGTGGTGCCGCGCGTCCTGGTGATCGGTTCTTCGACGGGTGGCCCGCAGGCACTGATGAATCTGGTCGCCGGTATCGGGCCGGTAATCGACCAGTATCCGGTCCTCATTACCCAGCATATGCCGCCGACCTTCACCACCATTCTCGCCGAGCATCTGGCGCGCGCGAGCGGCCGTCCTGCTCACGAGGCGGTCGATGGTGAGATCGTCAAGGCAGGGCAGATCTATCTCGCTCCGGGCGGCCGCCATATGCGTGTTGCGCGCTCGGGTACGAATACGGTCATCGCTCTCGATGACGGACCGCAGATCAACTTCTGCAAACCGGCGGTAGATCCGCTGTTCGCCTCGGCGGCCGAGATCTGGCAGGCCGGCATCCTCGCGGTGGTACTGACCGGGATGGGGTCGGACGGCGCGCAGGGCGCCAAGACCCTCGTCGCCGCCGGCGGCAACGTCATCGCGCAGGACGAAGCCACCAGTGTCGTGTGGGGCATGCCGGGCGCGGTCGCCCATGCTGGTGTCTGTGCGGCCATCCTGCCGCTCGACCAGATCGCTCCCAAGGTTGTTCGGGTATTTTCAGGAGTTCGCGGGTGACACCACTGGATTACGAGTATCTGCGCAAACTTCTGAAGGATCGCTCCGGCCTGCTGTTGTCGTCCGACAAGCAGTATCTGATCGAAAGCCGTCTGTTGCCGCTCGCCCGCAAGGCAGGCATTTCGGGCATCAGCGAACTTGTGCAGAAGATCAAGTCTGGTTCGGAAGCATTGACCGTCGACGTTGTCGAGGCGATGACGACCAACGAGACGTTTTTCTTTCGCGACAAGGTGCCGTTCGAAAACGTCCGCGATACCGTGCTGCCGCAACTGCTGAAGGCGCGTGCCAACCGCCGCAGCCTGCGTATCTGGTGTGCCGCTGCGTCGACCGGGCAGGAGCCTTATTCGCTCGCCATGCTCCTGAAGGAGGCCTTGCCGCCGGACTGGCGCGCCGAGATCGTTGCGACCGATCTGTCGCTTGAAGTTCTCGAAAAGGCCAAGGCCGGCATCTACAGCCAGTTCGAAGTCCAGCGCGGACTGCCGATCCAGTTGCTGGTGAAGCATTTCAAGCAGGTCGGCGATGTCTGGCAGCTCAATCCCGATATCCGCGCCATGGTCCGCTACCAGCAGGCCAACCTGTTGCAGGATTTCTCCCACTTCGGAATCTTCGACATCATCTTCTGTCGGAACGTGCTGATCTACTTCGATCAGCCCACCAAGATCGACGTGTTCGGGCGGATGCAGAAGATCAATGAACCTGATGGCTTCCTTTTCCTGGGTGCTGCGGAAACCGTGATCGGATTGACCGACGCGTACCGGGCCTGCCCGGATCTTCGCGGTGTGTATGCCCCGAACCCCGCGCGGGTGTCGTCGCCGTCCTTGGTTCCGGGATTGGGCGCGAGCCAGGCAAAGATTTTGGCGCGGAACTGAAACTTCGATAGAGCGCGCGCGGGGACAAGCGATCTCGGATCCGCACTGCTTACTTCGTGGATAGACTCCCGATCGCTCTTCCGATGTGCGAGAGAACGTCCGTCGCGGCCGATTGTTTGGGTCCAACTTTCAGTTCAGCAGCGACCTCGGAGCGCATGATGCTGACGAAGCCATGCAGGGTCGACCACACAAATAATGCTTGGTGATCGATTTCCTTCGCGGCCATCGGACGTTGAGATGTTTTCGCGCGGCTTCGCAACGCATCCCGCAACATGTCGAACGCATGATGGGCCTGTTTGAGCATATCGGGATGCCCGGATGGATCGGGCAGATCGGTGTTGAACATCAATTGATATTCGAGCGGATGCGACATCGCGTAGCGGATGTAAGCCTCGCCCATTGCGCGGAGATGATTCTCGTTCGCCGATCCTTTTTTTAGCTGCGAATCGAGATAGTTCGCGAATTGGCTGTATGCGCCTTTCAGAACTTCCGCGAGCAGGTGATCCCGGCTTTCATAATGCTTGTAGGGAGCCTGATGCGACACGCCCAGGCGCCGTGCGACTTCTCGAAGACTGAGCTTGTCGATTCCGTCCGTCGCAATGATCGAAAGCGCTTCGGCGACGCAATCTTCACGCAGATTTCCCGTTCTTGTTTTCGACGCCTTGGCCACTGGATCTTACCATTCCCCTCATGACTTTCCCCATGATCCCCACACGCGACTGGCGTGGCAAGAGTGAGAGCGAGCGCGTCAGCATCTTTCCAACTCGGCCCGGAACCACAGTTCGGCGGCGGCCGAGCGCGGCGAGGCTTTCCGCTGCTATCTGCGGTGGAGAGTCAGTGGCTCCCATCCGCATATTGGCACGCAAAGCAAATCCGCTATCGACAGGACCCGGTGCACAGGACAAAACATCGACGCCGAATGCGCGTAGTTCGTCGCCGATGCCTTCGGCGAATGTTTGAATGAATGCTTTGGTCGCGGCGTAAGTCGCGGCGGCCGGCGTCCCTTGCCAGCCGACCAGCGATCCGAACAGAACGATGCCGCCGCGCCCGCGCCCGGCCATTCCGATGCCGATTCCGTGGGTCAATTCGACGACTGCGCGGCAGTTAACATCGATCATCTGAAGCTCGGCATCTACGGAATTGTGTATGAATTGCCCCGATGTTCCGAAGCCCGCGGCCGCGACGAATATCCCGACCTCGCGTTTGCGGAGGACGTCAAGCAAACGAGATGCGGATGTCGGAGCACTCAAATCCAAAGGCAAGATCTCGACATTTATTCCATGCCGCCGGTGAAGCGAGTCTGCGATCAGCTTCAGTTCGACTTGCCGCCGGGCAATCAGAAAAAGATCGAAACCTGCTTCCGCTAATTTCTCCGCAAATGCGCGACCGATTCCGTCCGACGCACCCGTGACGACTGCAAGCGATCCATAGTGACGTTTGAGCCGGTCTTGGGACATCTCGCGCATCCTTTCGCTTGACTCGGAAAGTAGACAGTGTCTACCTTCTTGTCAAGCGAGGAGGCATCCGTGTCAGAGCTTGGTCGCACGCAGGACTTGTGGTGGAATCTGACCTACGCGCTTGGCGGTCTCTTCGCCCTGACGCTGGTGCTTTACATGGTCGACGGCCGCATCATCGATCGCGAAAGCGTATGGGCGAAACCATTGAAGTTCGAAGCTTCGCTCGCGATCCATTTCGCGACGCTTGCGCTGTCGCTGAGCGCAGTCGATCTTTCCGCGAAATGGGGAAAGGTCCTCTTCGCTGTCGCCGTTTCGTCGGTTGGCGCGACCACGTTCGAAATGATTTACATCCTCATTCAGGCTGCGAGGCAGCAGGCCTCGCATTTCAATCTTTCAAATGGATTTTACACTGCGATGTATGTCCTGATGGCTGCAGGTGCGGTGGTCATTACATTGTCCGCCGCAGTGGTTGGATGTGCGGTAGTCATCGACCCGAAACCGGCCTTGGCGCCGGCGGTCAAATGGGGGCTCGGGATCGGGTTGATAGGCGGCAGCATCTTGACGCTGATAACGGCGTTCCGCATGGGCGGCGCCCTCGATCATCACAACGGTCTTGAAATCGCAAATGCATCGCGAATGCCGGTCACGGGCTGGTCACTGACCGTTGGAGACCGGCGGGTACCGCATTTTCTGGCGACTCATATGATGCAGGCCGTTCCGCTCGCTGGAATCCTGATGGCCAGCATTTTCGGTGCGTCGCTTGGCGTAGCCGTTATTGTGGTTGTCGCTGCGGTATGGACGGCTGCAACCTTGACTGCGTTTGCACAGGCAAACTCCGGGCTGCCATTCACGAGACTGCCGTTCTGACCCAAACAAAAACCCCGCCATTTGCGGCGGGGTCCAGTCTGGGAGGTGAGAGCCGCACTGGCTCTCGATACAACCCGTGTCAGGCAGGAATGCGGACTTCGTCGTCGTGTGGCTCGCGCAGCACGTAGCCGCGGCCCCAGACGGTTTCGATGAAGTTACGGCCTTCCGAAGCGTTCGCGAGCTTCTTGCGCAGCTTGCAGATGAAGACGTCGATGATCTTGAGTTCGGGCTCGTCCATGCCGCCGTAGAGATGATTGAGGAACATCTCCTTGGTGAGGGTGGTGCCCTTGCGGAGCGAGAGCAGCTCCAGCATCTGGTATTCCTTGCCGGTCAGGTGGACGCGCTGGCCGCCGACTTCGACGGTCTTGGTGTCGAGATTGACCACCAGATCGCCGGTCTGGATGACCGACTGGGCGTGTCCCTTGGAACGGCGGACGATCGCGTGAATGCGGGCGACCAGTTCGTCCTTGTGGAAAGGCTTGGTCATATAGTCGTCGGCGCCGACGCCGAGACCCTTGACCTTGTCCTCGATGCCGGCGAGGCCGGAGAGGATCAGAATGGGTGTCTTGATCTTCGAGACACGCAGCTGCTTGAGAACGTCATATCCGGACATGTCCGGGAGGTTCAGGTCGAGCAGGATGATGTCGTAATCATAAAGCTTTCCGAGGTCGACGCCCTCTTCTCCGAGATCCGTCGTGTAGACGTTGAAGCTCTCGGATTTGAGCATCAGCTCGATCGACTGCGCAGTGGCGCTGTCATCTTCTATCAGCAATACGCGCATGCCAGTCCCCTATAGTCGCCGCTCCGGGCGTCAGGCCGGCCGCCTACTCGCGGCACTGGAAAAACGCCTTTGAACAACTGATTCGGATCCTGACGACATATGGTTAACAAATGCTGATTCGTGTCTGCAAGCTCTATCGTGCAATTTTTGTCGAATCGCACTAAGATGTTGCGTGTAAGCAGCTTTTCGTAGCCTAGCCATTCAAGTTCCACATTAAGAGGCGGGCCTAACCGACTCCTGCGACTCACCCCTTTGTTCTGAAGGTCGAGCGCTCTCAGTCATCAAAGACAGTGACGCAATGATTAACGATGCGGGTAAACACGGGGTTAAGGGGAAGCGCTGGAATCGCGGAAACTTAAGGTTTTCGCAATGAAGGCCCTCGCCGAACAGATCTCCGATATCGACGGCGTCAATATTTATGGCCGAGTTGTTGGGGTGCGCGGCCTCATGGTTGAGATCGCGGGGCCAATCCACGCGATGTCGGTGGGCGCGCGCATCGTTGTCGAAACCGGCAACAACCGCTTCATCCCATGCGAGGTGATCGGCTTCACCGGCAACAATGCCGTTGTGATGCCCTTTGCAGGACTGGAGGGCGTCCGCCGCGGTTGCCGCGCGGTCATAGCCAACGCTGCCAGCCAGGTGCGTCCGTCGGCGTCGTGGCTCGGACGTGTCGTCAATGCGATGGGCGAGCCGATCGACGGAAAGGGACCCTTGATTCAAGGCCCGTCGCCGATGACCTACCGGAACGCGCCGCCGCCTGCGCATTCTCGCAAGCGGGTGGGACCGCCACTCGATCTCGGCGTGCGGTCGCTCAACACATTCCTGACCTGCTGCCGCGGCCAGCGCATGGGCATCTTCGCAGGTTCCGGCGTCGGCAAATCGGTGCTCCTGTCGATGCTGGCGCGCAACGTGGATGCCGACGTTTCAGTCATCGGACTGATCGGCGAACGCGGCCGCGAGGTGCAGGAATTCCTGCAGGACGATCTCGGCGAAGAGGGATTGGCGCGTTCGGTCGTGGTGGTGGCCACGTCGGATGAGCCGGCCTTGATGCGGCGGCAGGCGGCTTACCTGACCCTGGCCATCGCGGAGTATTTCCGCGACGAGGACAAAGACGTCATGTGCATGATGGACTCGGTGACACGTTTTGCGATGGCGCAGCGTGAAATCGGTCTGTCCGCCGGCGAGCCGCCGACCGCCAAAGGCTACACGCCCACCGTGTTCACCGAACTGCCGAAACTCCTGGAGCGGGCGGGGCCTGGGCTTGGCGAGGGCACCATCACCGGCATCTTCACGGTTCTGGTGGACGGCGATGACCATAATGAGCCGGTCGCCGACGCTGTGCGCGGTATTCTCGACGGCCATATCGTTATGCAGCGCTCCATTGCCGAGCGCGGACGCTACCCGGCGATCAACATCCTGAAGTCAGTCTCCCGAACCATGCCGCGGTCCGCGGACCCGGCCTATCTTCCGAGCGTCACCCGGGCCCGGCAGGTCATGGCCACCTATGCCGACATGGAAGAACTGATCCGGCTCGGCGCCTATCGCGCCGGGTCGAGCCCGGAGGTCGATGAAGCCATCCGGCTGCACGAGCCGCTCGAAACCTTCCTGCGCCAGGCCAAGGATGAGTCCACAGGGATCGGCGAAGGATACAGGCGATTGGAGCAAATCCTGCAAACCTTGGAAACGGAACGCTAACTTTGTCGCGCCATGATCCCGCCATCTGTGTTTGACCGGAGGGGCCCTTGGGGGGATGCCGGTTCCGTCCCGCTTTGTGGTTGGGACTTCTGGGGAGTACGAGTCGATGAAGTCACGTGAAACGCTGATCCGCCTGAAGAAGTTTCAGGTCGACGAAAAGCGCCGAAGGGTTGCGCAGATCGAAGGCATGATCGCCGACTTCCAGCGCATGTCGGTCGACCTGGAGCGCGAAATCCAGCACGAGCAGGACCGCGCTGGCATTAATGATCCCACGCACTTCGCCTATCCCACCTACGCCAAGGCAGCCATTCAGCGCCGGGAAAATCTGACCCGTTCCGCGGACGAGCTGCGGGTTCAGCTTGAAGATGCCAAAGCCGTGCTGGGCGAGGCGTTTGAAGAGCTCAAGAAGGTCGAACTGCTCGATGAGCGCGATCAGGCGCGTGAGCGCGCCGAGGAAAGCGCTCGTGAACAGGCCGATCTCGACAGCATCGGCTTGATGCGTTCGCGGATCGGGGCGATGGCCTGAGATCTGGCGTGCGCCCGGCGGTTGCCGGAACCCGTCCACCTTGGTGAAACTGCCTCATTGCCGCAGGTCCCGTGCCTGAACTCACAGGGCTGGTTTTTGCGAGATGTTTCCGTGATATGAGACCCGGGCCGGAAGGTCCGGGTTTTGCTTTTTCGCGCCTTGAGGCCGAGCGGGAAGCTGGACCGGATACGGGCAAGATGTGATACGAGACGGCGAGGGCGGCTTCGATTTCCGACTCGGTACCATAGAGCGACGTTTTTTTTGAGGAAGTTTAATGCTGACGCCGGCTGAGTTGATCTGGCTGCTCGCATCGGTTGCGAAGGGGGACGAGGCTGCATTTGAGCGCCTTTATGCCGCCACACGGGCGAAACTCTTTGGCGTGGTGCTCCGTATATTGAGGCGTCAGGATCTTGCCGAGGAGGTGGTCCAGGAAGCCTACGTCAAGATCTGGCACAGTGCGGGCCAGTTCAACCCCTCGTTGGCTTCTCCGATTACCTGGATGGTTTCAATCGCCCGCAACCGGGCGATCGATGTCGTGCGTAAACGCAGCGAGGCGTCGATCGAAGACGAACCGGTGGCCATGGAGGTCGCGTCGGATATTCCCGATCCGCTGGCGCGGCGTGAAATGACCGAGGAGTTGAAGCGGATTCTGGAGTGTGTCGGGCAACTCGATCCGGAGCGCCAGAAAATGGTGCTGCTGGCTTACTACAACGGTTGGAGCCGCGAACAGTTGTCGGAAAAATTCAATACGCCGCTGAACACGGTCAAGACCTGGTTACGGCGCAGCATGATCGAAATTCGCGGATGCCTTGGTTTGGGATGAGATGAACTACAGCGAAGACCATATCGCGCTCGCGGCGGAATATGCGCTCGGCACGCTGAGTGCCGACGAGCGCGCGCTTGTCGAGACCATGATGATCGTCGATCACGGCTTCATGGAAGTGGTCGATGCGTGGGATCGCAAGCTTAGTCCGCTGCACCAGATGGTTGCGCCGATCGAGCCGCCGGCACATCTGTGGGACAACATCAGCGCAGCGCTGGGCCTGGTCGGACCTCAGCCGGAGCCGGTTGAAGAGCCGAAGCCGGAAGAGCCGGTCGCCGCTCCACAGCCGGAGCAGATGCCCACGATTGCCGAGCAGGCGGGCGAGCCCGAGCGAACTGTTGCGGTTGCGGGATCACCCGATGCATCGGCGGACACCGCTGCGATTGCGGCCGCGGCGGCATCCGACATCATCCCCGAGCCGGTGGCGGCGCCTTCCAATGTCGTTCCATTGCCCGCGCGGACGCGCGGCGGTTCGGCGTTCGGCTGGGTCATGACGGCGGTTGCAGCATCGCTTGCCGCTGTGATTGCGCTTCAGGCCAATCGCCCTGAACTGCTGCCGGAGCAACTGCGGGTCAAGCCGCAGATCAAGGTCGTTGAAGTTGCGGCGCCCGCGCAGCCACCTGCGCCGGCGGCGCAGTTTGTCGCTGTGCTCCAGCAGAACGCTGCCGCGCCGGCTTTCATTCTCACTGTCGATACGGCGACGAAGAACTTCACCGTGCGCAAGGTTAGCGCTGCGCCGGAGCCGGGCAAAAGCTATGAGCTTTGGCTGGTCTCGGACAAGCTGCAACGTCCGCGTTCGCTCGGTGTGATAGGTGGTAGCGATTTCACGATCCGCCCCGGACTGGCGGCCTACGATAACGAGACGATCAACAAGGCCACCTATGCCGTGACCATTGAGCCGGAAGGCGGATCGCCCACCGGCGTTGCCACGGGGCCGATCGTCTACACCGGCAAGCTGATCGAAAGTGTGCCGGCGCTTCCTGCGCAGCCGCGCTGATGTCCTGAAATGCGCGCAACAAAAAACGCCCGTGGGGAGCGGGCGTTTTCTGTTCTCAGACTTGGGGTCTTCTGAGCTTCACAAGGCGACTTCGGGGGGCGGGGAAGAGAGCCTTGTGAATTGGTGAATTCGTTAGCGGATCGCCGACTGCTCCGAACTTGTTATGACAACGGCTTTGTTGGCCTTCACGGCCGGACCTGTAATCTTAGCCGTCTGGGTAAGGCCGTTATCCGAAAGGCGAGCAGAGATTCCGAGACCAGCAACACCGATTGCGGCGACGAGCGCCACAACGACGATCTTCAAATGAGTCATACGGTCCGCGCTGTAAAACGAATGGTTCATACAAACCTCCCGCCGCCTTTTCATGCAGTCGAACGTTTGTCTCGCCCTCATGCCCGTGGGTTCAACCCCACGCTCTAACCAACGTAATTGGCAGGGATTCGTTTCCAAGCACCGATCACAAACGAGTGAAATGTCTTGAACTTCCGAGAGGTCCGTAAACCACTCAAAAATATTGAAGTATTTTCAAGTGCTTAGTGTGTTTGATCGGGCGGCGCTGATCTGTGAAGATTTCCAAATTTTCATGAAAAACTTGTCTGTGACCAATTTGCCGCAGACGCTTTTACGAAATCCAGCGCCTGACTAGATGCTTCCGACCGTTTTCAGGCGCGCCCGGGGGTGGATTTCCGCCTGTGACAAGACAGTCGTCTGGGCCCGGAAACGTTCCACCAGCGAGCGCACGAATGGCCGGATTGCGGCCGACGTCACCAGCACCGGCGCTTCGCCTTCACGGGCTGCCTGCTCGAAACGGTCGCGCACCGCGGTCATGAATTCCGACAGTTTTGACGGCTGCATCGCGAGGCTGCGTTCGTCGCCCGTGCCGATCAGTGATTCCGCGAACGCCTGCTCCCACTTGGCGCTCAGCGCAATCAGCGGCAGGTAGCCGTTCATCGAGGTATTCTGCGCGCAGATCTGCCGCGCCAGACGGCTTCGCACATGTTCGGCCAGCGTCGACGGGTTGCGCGAGAAGGCGAGTGCATCGGCGATGCCTTCAAGAATGGTGGAGAGGTCGCGGATCGAAATACGTTCGGCCAGCAGCAGTTGCAGGACGCGCTGAATCCCGGAGACCGTGATCTGGTTCGGGACAATATCCTTGACCAGTTCCCCCTGTTCCTTGGGCAGGTCGCGCAGGAGCTTCTGCACCTCGCCATAGGACAACAGGTCAGACATATTGCCCTTGAGCAGTTCAGTGAGGTGCGTGGACAGAACGGTCGCGGAATCAACCACCGTGTAGCCCTTCAGCGAGGCTTCCTCCTTAAGTGAGGCATCGACCCAGGTCGCAGGCAACCCGAATGTCGGCTCGGTGGTGTGGGTGCCTGGAATGGTGACCTGATTGCCGGAGGGGTCCATCACCATGAACTGGTTCGCCCAGATTCGGCCGGTACCGGCGTCGACTTCCTTGATCTTGATGACGTAGGTGTTGGCCTCGAGCTGCACGTTGTCCAGAATACGGACGGCCGGCATCACGAAGCCCATCTCGGTCGCGAGCGAGCGGCGCAGCGCCTTGATCTGGTCGGTGAGGCGGTCGGTGCCGTCCGGTCCGTTGACCAGGGGCAGCAACGCGTAACCAAGCTCAATCTTGAGGTCGTCGATCTTCAACGCACTCGAGATCGGTTCTTCGGCGGCGGCTGCGGCCGCAGCGGCCGCGGCTGGCGCGGCAGCTTCGCGGGCTTCCTCGACTTTGACCGCGCGATTGCGCGTGCGTGCGTTCCAGGCCAGCCAGCCCGCGCCGCCGCCCAGCGCGAGAAACGGCAGCATTGGAATGCCGGGCAGCATCGCCAGCACCAGCATCACGCCGGACGACATGCCGAGCGCCTGCGGATAACCCGACAACTGCTTCATCATCGCCTTGTCGGCGGCGCCGGTCACGCCCGCCTTCGAGACCAGCAGGCCGGCGGCGGTCGAAACGATCAGCGCGGGCACCTGTGTGACAAGGCCGTCGCCCACGGTAAGCAGCGTGTAGGTGCGGGCTGCATCCGCGAAGCCCATACCCTGCTGGGCGACGCCAATGATGATGCCGCCGATCACGTTGATGAACACGACGAGCAGGCCGGCGATGGCATCGCCGCGCACGAACTTGGAGGCGCCGTCCATGGCGCCGAAGAACCCGCTTTCGTCCTCAAGCTCCTTGCGGCGCTGCTTGGCCACTTTCTCGTCGATCAGGCCGGCGGAGAGGTCGGCGTCGATCGCCATCTGCTTGCCCGGCATCGAGTCGAGGTGGAAGCGCGCCGCCACTTCGGCGATGCGGCCCGAACCCTTGGTGATGACGACGAAGTTCACAATCACAAGGATCGTGAAAACGATGATGCCAATGACGAAATTGCCACCCATCACGAAGTTGCCGAACGCCTCGATGACGTGTCCGGCGGCAGCGGTGCCTTCATGGCCGTGTGACAGGATCAGGCGCGTGGAGGCAAGATTGAGCGACAGCCGCAGCATGGTCGAGATCAGCAGGATCGTCGGAAACGCCGAGAATTCCAGCGGCGTCTGAATGAACAATGCGGTCATCAGGATCAGGATCGAGAGCGTGATCGAGATCGCCAGAAACAGGTCCAGCACCACCGCCGGCAGCGGCAGGATGAGAACCACGAGAATGGTGAGAACACCGAAGGCGAGCGCGAGGTCGCCGCGCCGGAGCATTGTGCCGATGTCGCTGAAACTCGGAAATCCGGAGCCGGTTGCTGCACTGCCCTGGCCCGCTGTTACATCAACCATTGTCGCCGCTTCCCCCCGCGTATGTCGCTCGCGAGCCCCAAAGGTTTGAGCGGCGGCCGAAGGGCCACCGTTCCTAAAGTGAGGCACCGCACTGGCATCCACGGGCATTTCCCCCGTTCAGCGACCCGACGACACTCGACTTCACCCGGCAAAATTTGCCCAGTTTATGGTTAGTAAAGAGTTAACGGGAAAGCCGACGGCCGAAAATGTCGTGTGCGGGAGGATGTTATTCTCGCATAACCCCCATTCGGAGAATGACTTGACCGGCAGCATAAGGCCGACGAAGTTGCGTCCGTGCCGGTTTCCATCGATTCTGCCTCTCATCCAGCGGGTTTCACGCCGGACTCACGCGCGGCGTGGGTACGGCTGGGTATTGCCCTCATTATCGGCTCGATCGGCAGCGTCGGCATGTGGTCGGTGGTGGTGGTCATCCCCATCGTCCAGGCCGACTTCGGCGCGACCCGGGGTGCGGCGTCGCTGGCCTTCACCTGCACCATGCTCGGGTTTGGTCTCGGTGGTGTGGCAATGGGCAAGCTGTCGGACCGCTTTGGCATTGTGCCTGCGATCGCAATCGGTATCGTCGCCATGCTGTTGGGCTATGTCGGTGCCGGCTATGCGGCAGCGCTGTGGCAATTCAACCTGATGCACTTCCTGATCGGGCTCGGCGCCGCCGCGACCTTCGGGCCACTGATGACCGAGGCATCGCACTGGTTCGATCGCCATCGCGGGGTGGCCGTCACCATCGCCGCCAGCGGAAACTACATCGCAGGCACATTCTGGCCCACTGTTGTCGAACGCGGCACGGCATATGCTGGATGGCGCGCCACACATATCGCGATTGGAATAGGCTGTACGATCGTTATGGCGATCGTGGTCGCAGTTCTGCGCTGGCAGATCGGCAGTGAAACCGTGCGCTCGCACGCAGATGCGCCGCCGCCGCGCGTCGATCTGCAGATCGGCACCAATGCGCTCACCGCCGTGCTTGGCATCGCGGCTATCGCCTGCTGTGTGGCAATGTCGATGCCGCAGGTTCATATCGTCGCCTATTGCGGCGATCTTGGTTATGGCGTGGCGCGCGGCGCCGAGATGCTGTCATTGATGCTCGCCTTCGGAATCGTCAGCCGGATCGGCTCCGGTTTCCTGGCCGACCGTATCGGCGGGTTACGCACACTGCTGGTCGGCTCGATCGCGCAGGGCGTCGCGCTGATGTTCTATCTGTTTTTCGACGGGCTGACGTCGCTGTACATTATCTCCGCGATGTTCGGCCTGTTTCAGGGCGGCATCGTGCCGAGCTACGCCATCATTATCCGGGAATCGATGCCCTCCAGCGTGGCCGCAACCCGCGTCGGTATCGTCATCTTCGCATCGGTTATCGGCATGTCGTTCGGCGGCTGGATTTCCGGCGTGATTTTCGACGCGACCGGATCCTACGCCGCCGCGTTCCTGAATGGCGTTGGCTGGAATGCATTGAACATCGCCATTGTCGTGACACTGCTGTTGCGCGCCCGCCGGCGCATGGCTTTTGCCTGACAGCCATCTGCCCCTAAAGTCTTGACCCCGGCCAGCGCCCGTCCTAACGGACTTGCGCGCGAGGCGTCCGCGCCGGAACCAGGGCAGGCCGATGCAAGTCACCATGATGAAGGGCAAGATCCACCGCGCGCGGGTGACCGAAGCGGATTTGCACTACGAGGGCTCGATTTCGATCGATCGCACCCTGATCGACGCCGCCGGTTTTCTGGTCAATGAACGGGTCGACATCTATAATATCGACACCGGTGCGCGTTTCTCGACCTATGTGATCGAAGCGCCAGCGGGCTCGGGCATTATCGGCTTGAATGGCGCCGCCGCGCGGCTGGCGATGATGGGCGACAAGGTGATCATCGTCGCTTATGCAAATTTCGATGAAGCCGAGGCACGGCACCATCAGCCGCGCGTGGTTCTCGTCAATGAAAAGAATCAAAAGCTGTAAACTTGCGGCATGTGCCCGCATCCAACCTCCATCGTTGCAGACGGGATTTGATGCATGCATGAGAAGTTCGAAGCCGATTTGCGCGACCTCGCAGGCAAGGGCCGGCTGAGGTCACTTCGCAGCCGAGCGGGACTTGATTTCACATCGAACGATTATCTGGGGCTCGCAGAGTCAGATGAACTGAAGCGCGCCGCAGCCGACGCGATTGCGCGGGGCGTTCCGGTCGGCTCCGGCGGCTCGCGGCTGCTGCGCGGAAATCACGACGAGCATGAAGCGCTCGAAAACGAGGCCGCTTCCTATTTCGGCGCGGAGACAGCGCTCTATTTCGGCGGCGGTTATGTCGCGAACTTCACGATATTTTCGACGCTGCCGCAGCAGGGCGATCTTGTCGTCCATGACGAACTGATTCACGCAAGCGTCCATGAAGGGATGCGGCGTGGACGCGCCCAGGCCGTGAGTATTCCGCACAACAACGTCGATGCATTCGATGCTGCAATCGTCCGCTGGCGCGCGGCCGGCGGCAAGGGGCGGCCATGGATCTCGGCCGAAAGCCTCTACAGCATGGATGGCGACAGCCCGGACATCGCCGGACTTCTGGCTGTCGCCGATCGTCATGACGGGATGCTTGTCGTCGATGAAGCACATGCCACCGGCGTGCTCGGTCCGCAGGGACGGGGACTTGCCGCGGCATTCGAGGGTCGCGACAACGTTATCACCCTGCACACCTGCGGAAAGGCGCTCGGCACCGTCGGCGGCTTCATCCTCGCGCCGCGCACAATTCGCGATTTTCTCGTCAACCGCGCGCGTCCTTTCATTTTCGCCACTGCGCCGTCGCCGCTGGTGGCCGCGATCACGCGTGCCGCAATTCATGTTTCCCGAACCAACCCGGAGCGTCGCGAGCGGCTTGCGCGGCTGGTCCGGTTTGCGGGCGACGAACTCGTCCGCCGCTGCAATGTCACGCCATCTGGTTCGCAGATTCTTCCTGTGATCATCGGTGCGGATCGTGCTGCAGTCGCCGTTGCGGCGTCTCTGCAACAACGCGGCTTCGATATTCGCGCCATTCGCCCGCCGACTGTTCCGGAGGGGACGGCACGGCTGCGGATCGCGCTGACGCTGAATGTCGATGAAGCCACGGTTGCGTCGCTATTCGAGGCTCTGGCCGAAGATATGCGGAAAGCGGCATGAGCACCCGTATTGTCGTCACCGGCACCGATACCGGAATTGGAAAGACGGTGTTTTCCGCGGCCCTCGCCGGTGCTCTCGATGCTTTTTACTGGAAGCCGGTTCAGGCTGGCATCGAGGAGGAAACCGATCGCGATGCTGTCCAGCGGCTGTCGGGCCTTTCTGCTGAGCGCGTGCTGCGCGAGACCTATCGGCTGAAGACGCCGGCCTCGCCGCATCTTGCTGCGAGACTTGATGGCGTCACCATCGATCCGGGCGCGCTTGCCTTGCCGGAAGTCGACCGGCCGCTGGTGATCGAAGGGGCGGGCGGTTTGATGGTGCCGCTGACTGAGAACCTGACATACATAGATGTCATGGCGCGGTGGCGCGCACCGGTCGTGCTGTGCGCACGCACGACGCTCGGGACCATCAATCACAGCTTGTTGTCGATCGAAGCGTTGCGCGCGCGCGACATTCCGGTGCTCGGCATCGCATTCATTGGCGATGAAAATCGGGAGTCGGAAACAGTGATCGCCAGCATGGGGCAAGTGAAACGTCTTGGCAGGCTGCCACATCTCGCTTCGCTTACACGTGAGACCCTGCGTGCGGCATTCGCGCAGCACTTCAACGCCGGCGACTTTCTGAAGGACGTGACCTGATGACATCCAGATCACCGGTGTGGCATCCGTTCACGCAGCATGCCGTTCAACCCAACCCAACGCTGATCGCGCGAGGCGAGGGGGCATGGCTGGAGGCCGCCGACGGCCGCCGCATCTTCGACGGGATATCGTCCTGGTGGGTGGTGACCCACGGCCACCGTCACCCTCGCATCGTGCAGGCGATCAAGGATCAGGTCGACAAGCTCGATCAGGTCATCTTCGCGGGCTTCACACACGAGCCGGCGGAGAAACTCGCCCGGCATCTGGTTGCGATCACGCCGCCGGAGCTTGAATATGTCTTCTTCTCCGACAGCGGATCGACCTCGGTCGAAGTGGCGCTCAAGATGGCATTGGGCTACTGGCGTCATCTTGGCGCCAAACGCAGCCGCATCCTCGCGCTCGAAGGCGCCTATCACGGTGACACCATTGGGGGCATGTCGGTGGGGGAACGTGGCGTGTTCAACGCGCCATACGATCCGCTGCTGTTTGACGTCGAACGAATTCCGTTCCCCGTATCCGGTCGCGAACAGGCGACGTTCGATGCGCTGGATGCGGCATGCAAGCGCGGCGACGTCGCAGCATTGATTGTCGAGCCGCTCATTCTTGGTGCGGGCGGCATGCTGATCTATCCGCCGGCGGTTCTGGCGGAGATGAAACGCGTGTGCGAGGTGCACAACGTGCTGTTCATCGCGGACGAAGTCATGACCGGATGGGGGCGGACCGGCACGCTGTTCGCATGCGAGCAGGCCGGTATTGCGCCCGATATCGCTTGCTATTCGAAGGGACTGACCGGCGGATCGGTGCCGTTGGCGGTGACCCTGTGCCGGGCCGGGATTTTCGACGCACATTATTCCACTGACCGCAGCAAGACGTTCTTCCATTCCAGCTCGTACACCGCGAACCCCATTGCTTGCGCGGCCGCGCTGGCCAATCTGGAAATCTGGCAGAGCGAGCCGGTGATGGACCGCATCAATTCGCTTGCGGCGATGCATAAAGAGCGGCTCGCGCGGTTTCGCGGCGACCGGCGTTTCGCGGACGTCCGCCAGATCGGAACCATCGCCGCGCTCGACATCGTGGCGAAAGATGCCGGCTATCTGGCCGACATCGGCCCGCGGCTTTATCGCGGATTTCTCGCGCGCGGCCTGCTGATACGGCCGCTCGGCAACACGGTCTATCTGATGCCGCCCTATAGCACCACGGCGAGCGATCTGGATCAGGCGTACAATGCGATCGATGAGCTGGCGGGCGAGGTGGCGTGAGGTTGCCCGCTTGCTGCGGTCATTGTATGGGAGGTTGCACCGTTGCTCGGAACGAGCCGGCGGGGCCTGTAGCTCAATGGTTAGAGCCGACCGCTCATAACGGTCTGGTTGCAGGTTCGAGTCCTGCCGGGCCCACCACGCAGTCCTTCGATATCCGCGATATCGCGAGATCGACGAGCAAAGCCCGCTATTGGCGGGCTTTCTGAAACTACCTGGCGGCTCAATCGGTTTCAGAGACCCGCATACGTTTGATTTTGGCGGTTTGTCTCTGTGGCTGGAAAATCCTGTTCCCCAGCCAATCAGGGCTGTAGGCCAAGGCTTCGGTGTTGGGCTGCCCAGAGCTCGGGTAAATCGCGAATGGTCGATATTCCAACTCCTCTCGGAAGCTGTCCGTCTACAGCAGCCTTGACCAAGGTTGGAGATAGAAATGCCAGGGAAATGGTCAAATTGACTTGCCGCAGGCTGCATTGTTCGCGTGAGGCGATTTGTTGGGTAGATGTGACGCTGCCCGAGATGAGTTCGTCGACCCAATGTCGACCTTGAGCGATCGCCTGGACGAGCTTTGCTCGCGTTTCGGATCGGATGGGTCTTTTATCCATGCGTTGTGATGATTTTGCCGGTGGGATGATTTCTCTTGCGACTTTGGAGGGCGGTTTGGACCAGGGGATAGTGATGGCGGATCTTGATCTGCCCTTGGCCTTTAGTTGATCCGCGTGGGCCGAGAGCTCAACCTTCAACGTCTTCAAGCCAACTTCAACACGTGCAATGTGATCGCGGACGATTGATGAGGAAAGCTCGGTCTGCTTCAGGCGTTTCCGAATACCATCAATCACCAGCTTCTCAATCAGTGGGGCCGGCACACGTGGGACACTGCCGACGTTACGGGGCTGACCCTGTAAGAGGTTGCCCGAGATGTAGTAGCGATAGCGAACCCCCTTTTTGAGCTTCGAGGTCGGTGTCATCCGGTTGCCGCGGTCATCGAATATGCGGCCCATGAGTAGAGCCTCGGAGTTATTTCTGGCTTTGGCGGTTGCTTGGCGTTGCTGGTCGAGTTTGGCTTGGACGGCATCAAACAGCTTGCGATCAATGATTGGCTTTTGCTCGCCTCGCAGGATCTCGTTCTTGTATTTGACCTCGCCAATATAGAAGCGGTTGCGGAGAAGATGAGCAACCGGTCCCCGGCCGAACGGGATGCCTCCAATGATCTTGCCGGTCGATAGAGGTCGGCGCTTCGTGGTGATGCCGCTCTTTCGTAGATCCTCAAGGAGCGTACCGATGCTTCCAAGTTCGAGATAGCGACGGAAGATATGACGAACGGTCTTGGCCTCACTCTCGACAATGGTGATCTTGCGATCTTTAGCCCTGTAGCCAAGTGGAACGACGCCCCCGACCCAAAGTCCCTTGCGCTTGGAAGCTGCTATTTTATCTCGAATGCGTTCCGACGTGACCTCGCGTTCGAACTGGGCGAAGGACAGCAACACATTGAGTGTCAGCCGTCCCATGGATGTCGTAGTATTGAACTGCTGCGTGACCGACACAAACGAAACGCCGTGCTTGTCGAAAAGCTCAACGAGCTTAGCGAAGTCGGCCAACGATCTCGTCAGGCGATCGACCTTATAGACGACGATGACGTCGATTCTTCCTTCCTGAACATCAGCAAGGAGGTGCTGAAGCGCAGGTCGGTCAGTCGATCCTCCGGAGAAACCACCATCGTCATATCGCCTGCGAAGCTGCGTCCATCCAGCATGGGCTTGGCTTTTTATGTATGAAGATGCCCCTTCGTACTGGGCATCAAGAGAGTTGAAATCTTGATCCAGGCCAGCGTCAGTTGAAACGCGAGTATAGATCGCGCACCGAATGGTCTTGCGGTGGCTGCTCATCGGTCAATCCTTGACTTTCTTGCCGATAGTGCCGTCTCGCAGGCCGAAGAATCTGGGACCGTTCCAACGCGTTCCGGTCATGGCAAAGGCCACCGCGGAAAGGCTCCTGTAGGTCTTTCCGTTCCAGGCAACCCCATCGGTCATCACCATGACGCGATGCTGACGCCCCTTCCATTCCCGCATCAGAACCGTGCCGGCTTCTGCCTTGGTCTGCCGCCGATCATGGGCTTCAAGCTGTGAGGCAACGACGCTCCGGGATTTGGTCTCGCCGCTTCGTTCAAGAGCAGCTTTTGTTGCTGCATCGAGATCGCCGAAAGCGTCAGCCTGCAGCCGGTACGCAAGGACACCGAACAATAGGTGTTTTGGCAAATGAGGAAGGGCAGGTTTACGGAAGGTGATCTTCCAGCGGGCTTGCAATCCACGTAGATCGAGACCGCGCAACTGCGCGATCTCGCTCTCGACCGAGTTTCTCAAAGGCCGCTTCGAGCGGCGCGTGCGACCCATGACTAAGCCATGGCGCTCGTGATGGCAGTTTTGGCTGCCAACGGTCGTGTTACTTTAATACGGTAGATCCGGTCCTTGCCTGGCTTCTCCGAGGTAAGGTCCAGTTTGAGCCGCTTGCGCACCACACCGGTCAGGAAGCCGCGCACGGAGTGCTGCTGCCAGCCGGTGGTTTTCATCATGGCCGCTATTGTTGCGCCTTGTTTGGAGCGAAGCATCGCCAGCACTTTGTCGTGTTTGGTTTCTCGATTTGGCGATGCTTTAGCTGGGGCCGAGATTGGGCTGGTCCGCCCAGTGAGCGGCTTTCTATGTTGCTGTGCGGAATGGGGAGCAGTGGTGCGAAGCAGCGTTGCTATGTGTTTCGCTGCGGTTTTCTTGGACTTGGCTTTTTTCACAGATATCTCCTGAGATAGCAGCGGCACTATCTGCCGCACGACCTCAACCCCGCGTTCGGCGGGGCAATCTCAGGAAGCCGCCTTCAGACGGCTAACGGGCGTAGCAATGCTCGATTTGCTTCTTATTGCCAGTCCTTTCTGAGGCGCTAGGGAGGGAATGTTGGCTTCGAATCCTAGTTGCTCAGCCAGCCAGTGTGTGATCGAGAGTATTTCCGTGTTAGATGCGGAATAGGGCCGCCAACGGCTACCTACGCAGCAACGCCGATGACTCGCGACGACGCCGAGAAGCACGCCGGAAGATGCCATGCCGCTCGCGCGGCGAAAGCTGACATTGGAATTGGCGTCTCCCGACTGGCATTGCGCTAAAGGCGACGGCGCAGCCATCGTGGGAAGCGGAATGGATCGGCGGGGATCGTCGGGAATGCGCTTAACTCGTGCGGGGAAATCTGCTTTAGAAGGAGTAGTTCCAATACGATCATGCTTGGACAAGATGGTTCTGCCCGACCCTAGCCTTTCGGCCGAAGGATTGCTTGAGATACTCCGGGCGGTGGTCGGACAAAGGACAGCCGACTTTTCGGGTATAGGTCTCGTCGTCTGCGACTCGCCGGAGCAATTGCCGCTGGTGCCGTTGTCGAATGTCCCCGAGCAACGCGACGCGAAGGATCTGGTGCGGCGATTGATTGCTATTGCATCGCACAGCAGCGCACATCACGATGGGTTCCATATTCTGTCTTCAGACTGGGAATTGATCAGAGTGGCCCAATACTTCTCTCCCCCGATCGCTGCTCACGCCCAAATCGACAGGTCCAAACGTTTTGGAGGGCGTTATTTGGCAGCTCTCTTCGGATCGGCGATGCCAGGGGTGATTGCGTCGGGAATAGCCAGTGAGGGATTCGGGATTGCCGTTTTTCGCTCGGCCACAGAAGTGATCTTCGAGGACTTGGGGTGATTACCATTCTTCCTATCACTCGGGTGATCGGCGCGATCGCTGTGTTCTACGGCGTTTGCGTGGCCGCCATCTTGGCCTTCGATTGGCAATTCGGCAGCGGAACGACTCTTCGATCGAGTGTCGGAATAGCGCTTTCGGGAGCTACGGGGTTGAACCTCTTGCTTCTCTTATTGGTAACTGTCGGTTGGAAGTGGATATGGTCGGTATTTCCCGTACTCGATAGATGGGTGTTTCCCGACCTGAACGGCGAATGGAAGATGACGATCCATTGGCAAGGTGCCGGAAAGAGCGGGACCGTCCCCGCCAGAGCTCACATCAAGCAGGATCTGCTGCGAATTAGCATGGAGGTCTTCTCCCGCGATTCGGATTCCGAAACTCTGGTCGTGCAGCCGAAGCGGGATCCGGAGTCGGGAAGACCCATCCTGTATTATGTCTATCGTGTGATTCCCAAGAACATTGGACAGGGTGGCGGTGGTTCGTACGAAGGGGCCGCGATACTGAGGCTGTCGAACAGTCGCGCTCACGGGTGGAACGGAAATTACTTCACGAGCCGGCAGACTTTGGGGTATTTCGAATTGTCGCGCTGAACTTTGCTGGCGCGCCGGCTCGCTCAAGACATCTGCTTTCTCCGACGATCTGTCGGAAATCAGTAGCGGCTGTCTTCGTCTTGCCGCAGCGTCTGCAATGCTACCCTGTTCGAGGTCGCGTCAAACCTCTCCCTGAAATTGTCGCGATCGGCGGTTTCAAGAAATTGACTAAGATGTGCTTCTTCCTTGAGAAAGCTACGAAGGCGTTGTTGCACCGCCGCGCGCTCGCGATGGATGTGCCGGTTTGTAAGAAGTTCTCGCGCCGCGGCAGATCCGGTTTCCTCGGCAAGGCGTTGGGGTGCAAAAACAGGATTGCGACGTTCGGCGCTTCGAGCGATGAGGATAGTTCGGATACACCAGAGTGCTCGCTTAGTCAGAAGCGTTGAATTCAGTTCGTCTCCGAATCGGGCGAGATACATCCCAAGATCAACGGCTCGATCGATATCGCTCTGATAGCTTGATCGGAATCGGAAAGCAGACTGTAGCTTCACGAGGTACTTGTCAGGATCGATGAGCGGTCTTGCTTCCCGCACCAGGTGGCAGACGAACAGATCGCCCTCGCGCGCGTCCTGCTGCAGTTGAGGCCATGGATACAAAAACAGGGAAAGGTGGCCCACAGAAACGTGACGAGTGTCCTTATTGAGGCTCACCATGAGAAGATCGGTATCGGATCCTTCAGAGTGATCCGCGCGTGCGAGGCTTCCGAAAAGCAATGTTGCTACTATAGCCATGGCTGACAATGCGCGGAAGATTCGAGGAACTGAGATCTATGTTGGATCATGCCGAAGGCCGCGATTGTGAATTTCTAGCGAGCGCTTCGATCGACATCTTTCGTGCCAGCGCCCGAGCTTGAGTCACCTCGTCTTTGTTTTGCAAAATTATCTGCTGTTTCTGTGCGATCAAGATACCGGGCGCAACATCCAGATTATATTCGCTCATGAGATAGAAGCTGAGACTGAGACGACAAGGCCGAACGAGGCGGCCGTTTGTCATGTCATGTTCCGCGGCAACGCGAGCTTGTAGCTCGGCTGGCAGCTCGGGGTTCGGAACTATGACGAGATTGATGATATGAACCCACTCGAAATCCAAAGCCGCGTCGATCGAAGCGCGCCGACGTGCGGACACGGACAGAATTCTGTTGAGGTTATAGTCGCGAAAATCATTGTGATCCCGCGACCAAGCGCGGACGTACCAACGGCCGGCGCTATGTGAAAGTGCGTGAGGGGTGATTGTTCGTGCCGGTTGTATCGAGCCCGTCAGTGACGCGTAGTCGATATCGATTTCCAATTTTTTGCGGATGGCGTCCAGGACACGAAGCAGCACAGTCGGATCGGTCGATCGTTGGCCCAGCGTAAGAACTTCGACAGGCGGGATGGTGTCGAACCAAGTGTCCTCTGGCCGCATCCAGTGATTCTCGATTGCGACCAGTTGCAGCAGGTAGCGCTCAATGGTCTCGCCGATGAAGACGGGCGAGAACGCGTCCGAACGGGTGTATGCCTTCTCCGCCCGGTCATAGCTCAAGTTCTGGGGCGCGAACTTCTCGTATTGGGCGATGTCGGCCGACGCCTGCTGTGTCGAAATGCCGAATGTGTTCGCGAGGTCGCTCCGATTGAAGCGGCCGTCCCAGAAGAGGCGGAAATCGATGAATTCGAGGCGTCGGCGAACGCCCCAGCGCAATTGATCGCCGTCGTCCACCATAAAATCCTCCAAAAAAGCCGATTCAAGTCTCTGAATCGTGTCTAGTTACTTGACGAGTTAAGATAACGCCACCATATCTTATGGACGGACGGAGAGCATATAGCAACCGCGTCCATCATCTAACGAGGGCAAATAGGTGGGAACACCTGAAGAACATCAACAGGTTACGCGACCATATCGGGTTCTAAGTCTTGATGGCGGCGGAATGCGAGGCGTTTATACTGGCGCGTTTTTGGCGCGCCTCACCGGTCAGTTTGCTCGAATCAGGGGAGAGGCTGCCCTCGATCTCGGCCGTGGGTTCGATCTGATCACCGGTACCAGCACTGGAGCGATTGTCGCTTCCGCTCTTGCGGTAGGTCGGCCGATGGCCGAGGTGGTGCAGCTCTATCGTGACCATGGACCGAAGATCTTCCCGCATCGGATCTCAGGGAAGGCCAGCGCGGTCTATCGGGCCACGCAAGGTAACCGATTCGTCCGCGAGGGCGACAAGGCGCTTCGTGGCGCGCTGCAAGCCGTGCTCGGTAACGCGACCATGCAAGATATCTTCGACCGCCGGGGCATCTCCCTATCCATTCCCGCCGTGTTGATGAGTGACCACCGCGCGTGGGTGTTCAAGAAGACGCCGAAGAGTGGTCCTCGGGACGATCTTTACCCTCTGGTCGATGTGTGCATGGCGAGCTCCGCGGCGCCGATCTATCGCTCGCTCGCCGCCATCGACGATCCGAACGCACCGGGTGGACCGCAACAAGTTTTCGCGGACGGTGGGTTGTGGGCCAATAACCCGATTATGGTCGGACTCGTCGATGCGCTGACGATCGCGGCACCAGACCGCTCGATCGAGATCTTTTCGCTGGGAACCTGTCCGCGGCCCGAAGGAGATCATCTCGATGCGGGGAGCGCCCATCGATCAATGCTGGACTGGACCCTTGGCGCCGACGTGGCGCCGCTCAGCATATCGGCGCAGGAGTTCGCGTTCGACCACATGGCCCGGCTGTTGGCCAACGCCATCAGCAATTGTGGGCGTCCCATCCAAAGAGTGCGGTTTCCGAATAAGCCGGTGCCGGCGAGCATGATGCCTTTCCTAGCGCTCGACGACACTCGGCCGGAGGCAATGGATCGATTGATCGGCCAGGCGCACAACGATGCCGATCTCACCAAGAGTGCTTGTGACGATCCGAAAAGTGATGATGGCCGGATGATCCGACGCCTCATGAGCGAACTGCCGGCGATGCCGGAAACCGGGGCGGTTTGGGACCGCTCTGCAACCTCATACCAGAAAGGATAGGTGATGTTCGACTGCTCCAAAGATGTTCGTGCTTATCACGATCAGGAAGTGAACCTGCCGAAAAACGAGCAGGATGCGATGCGCGACCGACGCAACGCGAACCGCACCCGCTTGCGCAATGGACTCGCCGATGCATGCAAGCCGGCGCCACTCGAGTTCGTCAAGCAGGGCAGCTACGCCATGAAGACGATGACGCGTGATCCGGACAACGATTACGACATCGACGACGGCGTCTACTTTCGGAAGGAAGACCTGGTCGGAGATCGTGGGGCGGAGATGACCGCTCTTCAGGCGCGGCAGATGGTCCGCGACGCTGTTGATGACGGCAAGTTCAAGAAGCCGCCCGAGGTTCGGTCGAACTGCGTGCGAGTGTATTATGAGAAGGGGTATCATGTCGATCTGCCGGTCTATCGGCGCGTGACGACGTCGACCGTTTTTGGTGACGTGGTCCACTACGAACTGGCGGCGAGCATCGGTTGGAAGCGCTCCGATGCACGGGACGTCTCGGACTGGTACGAAGACGAGCGGGCGAAGTCGGCCGATGGCATTCAGCTCCGTCGGATCAATCGCGATTTGAAGAAATATGCTCGCAGCCGCGATAGCTGGCGGAGCGGTATCCTTAGCGGATTTGGCATCTCGATACTGACGGTCGAGCGCTTCCGGCACGACGAGCGAGAGGACCGAGCACTCTACGATACGATGGTCGCGATCAAGGGTCGGCTTAACTGGGATCTGCAAGTCAAGCACCCCGTCACGCCCGGCGACTACATCACGAACGGCTCCGATGATGCGCGCGCGCGCTGCTTCCGCGACAAGCTCATCGAGGCGATAGACGACTTGCAGCCTCTCTTCGACGCAGACTGCACGCGCGAACGTGCGCTCAAGTGTTGGGACAAGGTCTTTGCCACCACCTTCTTCAGCGAGCGGTTGGAGGAAGAAAAGCGCGCCGCCGTCGCTGCCCCGGCGATCATCACGTCGGGGGCTCTGCTTTCGCAGACTGCCGCCGCTGCCGCCGCTGTCAGCAGTGCAGGCGGGGGCCGCCATGCGTGAAATAGCGCTCCCGCTCCGTTGGCGGCAGGCGGCACTCCACTTAGAAGCCACCCTGCGCGAATTGACGGGGCAGGCGCCCGAACGTCTCGACCGGGCGACGATTGGCGGTTGCTATCCCTCGCGCCGCTGGGTCGCGGCGTGGCGAGTCAGTGTGGTCTTTTCTGACGGCGTGACGCGCCACATCGATGTCCTCGCAACGGCGGCGTTTCCGGCAGTCCCGGTCAGAACCGCGCTCGTCGATCATCCGGTTTTCATGACTTGGCCTCACGTCGAAAGCGACGGCGTTCTCTGCCTGCTGCCAAATCTGGCAGAGTACGATCCCGATGATCCTTCTGCCGTCGCTGCGAACCTGCTTCATCGCTCGATTCGACTTGTCGAAGAGCTGCTCGAAGGTTCTATCATCGAGCGGGATTTTCGCGAAGAATTTCTAACATATTGGGCTTACAAGGCGCACGTGAAAGGCTCGCACTTCTACAGCCTGGTGGCGCCTGCGCCACCGTCTAGGCTCGTGCAGGTGTGGCGAGGAAAGGGGTTGGAAGTGGTCGGCGAAGATACCCCGTCGCTTGAACGCTGGGTGCGCCGTCGATTCAGCGATACTGTGAGTGTCAAGACTGAGGACGCCGCCTTCATTTGGCTGGAAGATCCGCCGCTTCCTGCCGAATATCCCGAGACATCCTTAGATCTGCTGGCTTTGGCGGCTGCGGCTGGAGACGACGCACGGATGGTCATCGAGGACGTCGCAGTTCGCGAGCCCGAACACGTCGTCGCGGTGCTGGGAGCTATAGGTAGGGGCGGGCCCGCTTTGATCGGCGTCAAAGCACCGAACCCGAAACGTCTCAAAGGTCATGCGAGATCTGCCGCGGAGCCTCTATCCAAGGGTTTTCGTCGTGGCCAGACACCCAAGGAGGTCCTTCTCAGTCGCTTCTTCGGAGGTGGTTCCGTCGTCAGGACTTCGGTGCAGCGGGCGGACGCGAATTGGATTCATGGCCGAGATCGCGACCCTCGGACGAGGCGCTTGCTTGCGGCCATTGTGATCGTGGTTGGGTGTGGGTCGGTTGGCGCGCCGGTCGCACTCGCGCTGGCGCAAGCTGGCGTTGGACGGATTGTTCTGATCGACTACGATACGCTTAGCTGGCCGAATGTCGGCCGGCATCCCTTGGGCGCACCAGCGGTGGGCCGCAATAAGGCAGAGGCCTTGGCCGACCGGCTGCAAGCCGATTTTCCTCATCTTCAAATCGAGTATCGCACCTGTGACCTGCACCACCTGCTTGCCTCCGATCATGATCTTGCGACCGCGGCTGACTTGATCGTTTCGGCAACGGGTAGTTGGGCGGCCGATTCAGCGCTCAATCGCTGGCATGTAAATCAAGGAAGAGATAGACCAATCGTATATGGCTGGACGGAGGCGCATGCCTCCGCCGGGCACGGCGTTGCGATCACCCAGAGAAGCGGTTGCCTACAATGCCACGTAGGCCGAACAGGTGCACCGTCGTTCAAGGTAGTGGATTGGCCTGATGGAGCAGGCGCCAATCAAGAAGAGCCTGCGTGCGGTGCCCACTATCAGTTGTATGGTCCGATCGAGCTCGGCTTCATTACCGCGATGATCGCCGAGCTATCTCTCGATTGCTTGCTTGACTCGTCGATCGATTCCTTCAATCGAATATGGGTTGCGCCTCGGGAACGCATCGCCAAGCTTGGCGGCCATTTCAGCGAGCTCTGGCGATCAGAACACGGTGAGGGCGATACCGGGGGCAGGATCGTGGATAGACCATGGCCTCGGACCTATTGTGCTGCCTGCGAAGGCGCGGAGGCTCCTCGCTCCGTGCGAGAAGACGCCTCGCCGATTTCCCGTTTGGCGCAGAGCTAACCCCACACATTCGCCGTTTCGGCGTCGACCAAGGAGTATTCGATCTTCGAGCCGTTACGCTTCTGATAGCGCGCTAGTTCGCCGTCGATAGCGTCGATGTCAGCGGTCGGCTTGTGTACGCAAAAGTATAAATGGCTGATGTTTGATTTGAACAGCGCGTTGTAGATGTGCGCGTCGTTCGTGCTCGCAGAATGGCCGTAGACGAAGAATGCGTTTTCGGCCGTACGAAGCTTATCGTAGCAATGACGTAGATATGGAACCGCATGAATACGGGCGAGCTTCTGAATGGAGGTGCCTTCGGCCACATAAAGGGGCAAACGTTTTGTCTGTGTGACGGTTGAGGCGATCGCGTCGATCACGCCGCTGCCTTCGTCAATTCGCTTTTCTAGTTCGTCTTCCTCAGTCTTAAACAGATGTAGGCCGCCGTGCAGATTGTACACGTTGCAATGAGCGTCGGTCTTGAAATGCCATAAAAAGCCATCTCTCTTTTCGGCCAAACCAAATCCGTCGCGAAATTGCTTTGTGTCATCCAAGGTGACCCAATAAAGCAGTAAATCATAGTTGAGAGTGAAGATCGTGTCGAACTGGGACAAAAACTTGATGCATGCCGGTATCTCGGCCGCGATATCTTCGCGATGCGCGGGATGGGTAATCCTTACGGCATGGACGAGGGCTCCACGGAGCTTCTCGGCTTCGGAAGATAGGGCTGTCGCTCGCTTGTCCTTATTGTAGGTCTTCTCGACCAACACCGCGTCTTCGAGCGCTCGGATGGCGATTTCAAAGTCAACCGTTGCAAGGACATTGAATAGTTCTCGCAGCGGGCCGTCTTCGTCCAAACCAGACTTTTCGAGCAAGTTGGAGTACCGGAAGTATTTGATCGAAAAGCCGTTGGCAATCATCAGGGAGGGGCAATTCCCCGCGGCTTTCATCGCTGCGTCAAAAGGAAGGATCTTCGCCATATTTTGGCTCCGTTGAATTACCTATCATTTGGCGGTCGAACTCACCCACACGACTTCACCAAGACTCATGTAGACAATGGCGCCGCGCGAAACGCCAATCGCGGTGACGTAGTCGGATAGTTGCGCGATATGGTCGGATCTATCCTGTCGACCAGGAGCTACATCGCTCTTCCAATCCAGGATAGCAAAGCTTTCTTCTCCTCGGATCGCGACGGCGTCGGCGCGTCCAGCAATCAACTGACCGTCGCCTGAATCGGACCAGACGGACATCTCGGGAACTAGATGTTGCCGTAGTGCCGCGACGTCATCAAGCTTGAGCGTGCGCATCGCCGTCCGTGCCATCTCTCCAGGATCCGGATCTGCTGAGGATGTCGGCCCTTCCATATTCTTGAGTTCTAGGAGTAGATCCGCCGCACGCACCTCAACTCGGTCAAAATCATCGTCACCCAATTCTCCCGTCAGGAATTCCTCCATCAGCTTGTGCAGAACGATGCCTCGAATGCGACCGCCGGCGATCGGTGGGAAAAACTGGAACGTATCGTCAAGGCTGCTCTCGACGATCGTCAAGGCTTCCGCTCGATCGCGATCATGAGTGCTAGGAGTTCTCCAAGACAACGGCGGGGACGCGCTCGCGACGGCTCTTGCTTCTTCCTCGAACGCGTCCCGGGTTTGTTCGTTCGTAGGCCGAACTTCCTTCGGTGAAGTCGGCGGGGAGAGAGCCGTCAGGTCGATTTCAGGCAGTGAGTTGTGGCTCAGATCCACGATTCTGGACCACGATTGTGCCGAAGCCTCGGGCAAGTGCGGAATGATGAGCAGGTCGCGCGCCCGCGTGCACGCTACATACCACATACGTTGATGTTCCAGCGTCTGCTGCCGCTTCTCCTCGTCGCGGGCGGCCGCAAGCTCCGGCGGCATTACTCCCCCGAGAATCCAATGCAACGTGTCGTCGGACCGGCGATGGATGAAGCGCGGTGGCGGCGGGAATTCAGTGGACGTGTTGATCAAAATCACGACTGGCCATTCCAACCCCTTCGAGGAATGGATCGTGACCAACTCCACCGCCTCGTTCGACGCGTCGATGCGACCCTCGGGGCGTTGCTCGCGGGTCTCCCAATCCGACTGCAGATCCCTGATGAAGGCCTGAAGACCCGACACATTGTAGGGGCGCGCCATGTCGATCAAGGCGTCGAGGTTGGCGAGCGCTCGCGCGCTTCGACTTCGATGTCTAGCGGCGAGAACGACGCGGAGTTGCAAGCGTTCGATCGCCTCGGAGAGCAGTATGCGCGGGGTGGTTCTTGTGACACGACGCCGCAGATGCTGAAGCACCTCCAGCACCTTCTTTGCGACTGGATTCGAGATTTGTTCCAGAGGTGTCCTGACATCGAAGTTGGCCGTGCCGGCTCCGCCCGCAGCGGATCGCACTTCTTCGGCGATATCCAGCAATTCCTCGTCCGTCAGCCCGACCATGGGCCCGCGCATGAATGCGCCGAAGGCAAGCGTGTCGCGCGCGTCGGCAAGCGTACGAAGCAGCGCGAGGATGTCTTGCGTTTCCTGCTGCAACAGCAGCGTCTTACCTGCCTGCGAGGCGACGATCAGTCCCTGGCCTTCGAGCGCTCTTTCATACCGCCACAAGTCCTTGCCCGTCGGCGCCAGAAGTCCGATGTCTCCGGCTTCGAGAAGTGTGATCGATCCATCCGTTCGCCTCACTCGGATCGAGCCGATTAGACAGCGGCAGATATCCGCGACTAGGGCGGCTTCCGCATCGCGTTGACTGTTGGCGGAGGGAGCCTGGGGTAGCGCGACGGTGACTTTCGCCGCGCATGGAAGGCCGTGTTCGGCAGGGCCGAGCGTGGAGGTGAGAGGTACGTACCCAGGCTGTCCCCGCGCCTGGAGAACCGGTTCGAAGCAATGGTTTACATGCTCGATGATCCGCTTCTGCGAGCGGAAGTTCGCCGTGATCTCGATGATGGCCCCCCTCGTCTGAGCGGCCACCGTCGCGCGCGCTTCGTTGTACGCCTCGATATCAGCACCGCGAAATCTGTAGATAGCCTGCTTCGGATCGCCGACCAGGAATAGCGAGCCGGGTCGAAGCGCGGCGTCCTGCCAGCACTGAGGTCTGTCTTCCGCGGCGATCGAAAAGATGACCGCCGCCTGGATCCTGTCGGTGTCTTGGAATTCGTCGACTAGTATGTGCCGGAACCTGTGACTCAATGCCATTCGTACGGGTTCGTGTTGGCGGACTAGCTCGTGAGCCATGACGAGAAGATCGTCGAAATCCAGCACCGCCGCTTCCTGCTTGCGGCTAGCGTAGGCTGCGATGACATCATCGAGCGCAATGGAAAGAGCATTTACCAGGCCGTCTGCGATCTGACCGAGCAACTCGCGGTAGGCTCGTTCTACGTTCGCGAAGAGGGTTTCGGCCTCCCGATTGAGTTCTTCGCCTCGGCTCGCTCCGTAACTCCGGAACCAAGCGGTTTTTCGACGGTAGGAAAGGAGCCTAAAACTCTTCTTTTCCATGGCATCGACGCGCGGCGGAACGCCCAGTCGCCACAGTTCGCGGAACGTGGGCTCGGACTTGAAGCAGTCGAAATAAAAGGTCGACAGGGATTGAAGGTCCCGCAGCAACGCTGCGGTGCGAGTCTCTTCCGGATTGGCGGCGAACCATCGGACGAATTCGTCGACAGCTTCGACAAGTTCGATGTCGGTGCGACGCGTGAAGTCTGCTTTTCTGGTGGTAGCCCTTGGATGGTCACGCTTGAGATCCGCCAGACCTTTGACGAGATCGACGACGTTCAAGGGATCGTGTTGGGAGAGCACGACGACCGAATCGTCTGCTCCGACTTTCCCGGAAAGGCGATCGGTAAGCCATGATCGGAACACGCCCTCAAACATTGCTTTGGCGCTTGGGGCGTCCATTACGCGGGACCCCGGATCCAAGGCGGTCTCGATGGCGTAACATCGGATGATCTCCTGACAAAATCCGTGAATGGTCGACGTGCTAATCTCATCGAGATGCTCGGCCGCGGAAGTCAGATTCTCCCTCTCTTCCCTGCTCAAGCCTGTCGGCAGGGCGTCTTTCAGCACGTCGGGGGTTTCCTTCGCGAGCAGGCGCGCGACGTAGCTTCGAATGCGTAGCGCCAACTCGCCTGCGGCAAGTTCGGTGAACGTGATGGCGGCCACCTGAGAGGGCTTCGCGCCGCGGGCAAGCAGCATGGCCACGCGGCCCGCGATAAGTGAGGTCTTGCCCGTCCCCGCCGCCGCCTCGACGAGCAACGTCGTATCGAGATCCGTCAAGACTCTTAGCCGTTGCTCGCGATCTGCAAGCTTCATGGCGTGCTCCAGAGTGCATCCAGGTCGCGAGCGAGGTTTCCGAAAGCCTTAGCCTTGCGCGCGAGATATGCGTCGAGTTCGGCCGGAAGAGCGAGGCGCATGTCATTATATGACTCTCGTGCGGCCGGTCCTGGACATGCATGTCCGCGCTCGAGCAATTCGCAGGCCTTATCGAGGAAGCGCGTCACATCGTCCGCAGCCGCTTCCAAGGCATCGCGGCTGAGCGAGAAAGGTGGCGATTCTCCGTCGAGGTAGATGAGTCGCGTAATGATCTGCGACGTGTCCGGAACGAGTTGCTTGATAGCTATTGCATACAGCACGCGCTGTAGCTCTTTGCCTCGGTCGAGCACGATCTTGTCCGGCCGGCGCGGCGTCGCTCCGGTCTTGTAGTCGGAGATTCTCACCCCGCGGCCTCCGGCAGCGATATCGACGCGATCGATCCGCCCGGTGAGCTTCAATCTTGAGGATCCGACGAAAATTTCGCCCTCGGACGGCCAAGGGGACTGCTTTTCGTCACGGGCCGAAGTAAGGCCGAAGCTCACCTCGCTCCAACTCGTCGTATCTGTCTCGAAGCTCGTGTCGATCGTCAGTCCTCGCAAGCTGCGTCGAGCGGCTTCATCAAGCGAGTGATTCCAGAGTAGGGTTGGAGGGACCAGCCGTTCGAGTGGCCAATGCCGAAAAACGTGGTCAACCGCGGCTGCTAGTGCGAACTCGATTTCATCGTGTGATGCGCGGGTGAAACCTGGCGCAGGCTCGAGCGCACTAATAGTGCGTGCGAGCAATTCGTGGATAAGTTCGCCAAAGGCGAGGTGATCCAGGGCAAGGGGCACCTCGGAGAGCGCAACGGGGCGCATGTCCAGTGCATATTTCCAAAGGAAGCCGAGCGGATCACGCACCATAAGCTCAAGAGAAGTCGCCGAATGAATGCGCGTCACCGCGCGGCGAACCGCCGGATGTCCCGCGCGAACCGTACCGTCGTGGGCGGTTGCGTCCTCCCGGTTCCAGTCCCGCCAGCAACTAGAGGCGGCCTTGATGCGGTCCGACTTTCCGGCCTCGGCCGCTCGCGCTAGTAGGCGATCGGTTTCGCTGAAGGCATGCTCTGGGATGCGGCTTCGTGTGCAAATCCGGGTCGGAAGCGCGGTCGGCCACAACGCGCTGGCGGATTGGAGACCACCCTCGGTCGAGCGACGGCTGCGCGAAAGAACGATCTCCTCGGCAGGACTCGAAACAAGCAGCTTGAAGCAGGAGCGGTCTCTTTCGGCGGTTGAGCTGGGTACGAGGAGACGGCGTGGAAGGATATGATCCGGCAGAAGGGGATCTTCCGCATTCGACCGTGGCCAACTTCTTCCGGCGACACCGAGCAGACGCATCCAGCGCCGCGGAGTACCGATCAGATGGGAAGCCGGGCACCAGACGACGCTGTTTCCTGGATGCCGAGAGTCCCGGATGCGCAGGCTGTCGAGCGACAGAGCAACTGCGGCCGGAGGTGCATTTCGGAGCGCATCGCGCCACAAACCTAGGCTTGCTCCGCCAAGAAACGCCTTTCCGGCCTGGTCTGCATTTGCAAGCCCAGGTGCCAACGCTTCGAGCAATGGAGGAAGTGTTCGTTCGGCTGCGTCCGGGTTCGAGCGATGATCTCGCGCGTAGCTGAGCGCTCGCCGCCATTGGTCGACGTTGAGAAGTCCGGCCTTGCGCGGAAGACCTGCAGCCCAGTCGGCGGGCACGGCGGCCGCCTCGGTTGACGAAGAATGCGCTAGCAGGCGTCTGACGCGCTCTTGGCTGATGCCGTTCCCGAGTACGTCGGCGAGGGCCGCGCAGGACTGTCCCTCCCAGGAGCCGAGCGCGGGTAGTCCGTGCGAGAAATGGATCGGCAATTCGGCGTGCCCCGCCAACACCTGCATGTGTTCGTCCCAGGTTGGTGTCGACGCGGCGGTGATGGCGATGTCGCTGGCACTGACGCCCGAGCTGAGAAGCTGGCGCGCCCACCTGAGCGCTTCGACGACCTCGGCCCTGGGATCTGCACTCAGCTCACCGCGGATGACTTTTGGAGACTCCGTGGTGGGCACCGAAACTTGACCAGGGAACCAGTCTCGCCCTAGTTTTGCCGGCGCACTCCACGAGACCTCCAAATGCGCCGAGAGTGCAACCAGGAGAGGCCGCCATACAGGCTCGACATCGACGAGACCTTCCAGCGAGATGCTGCCGAAGAGCGTTGAGGCAAAGCGGACGCGCTCGACCGCGGCATCCCGCAACGGGCGCGGCAGCATGGCTCCATAGGGTAGCGCTTCGCTCACTCTCTGCTCCAAGAGGGCGAGGTCGGCGAGCCGTCCGGATATGGGCGCGAGAGCCGTCAGGTCCAGATCCGCACCCCATGCGTGATTCAGCGTCTGCATTGCGGCCCGGACCATCCCGGGGAGATTCTTGACCTTATCGATCTGCGAATAGCCGTCGGCGCGAAGCGCCGCCGCGACTACCGTGGAGAGAACTTCTCTGTCGGCGGCGCGGCTGAAACCTCCGGCCAGGCGCGCCGCGAGCAGAGGCAACGTAAGAATATCGGTGCCCACTTCGTTCGCCTTGGCAGCCCAAAAGCGCCTCATGCCCAAGGCCAGCGGTCCGTCTACGATCATGACGCGGCGTTTCATAGTTACGGGTCGATCATGATAATGAGAAAGACGAAGTCAGCTCTCTCTTTTGCGCAGGTGCCTTTTGGGCGAGGAGCCCGGAGCGGGCCCCCAGTTTCGCCGAAAGAGACAATTAACTCCATAGGCAATCTAAAGTGGTCGATAGCCAAATGGCCGACGGCGCGCCGGTGCTTCGTCTCGATCTCAATGCAGCGTTCTTTAACGATCCAGATGATCGCGGTTATCCGTCGCGCCTTCGTACTGGCCACGTGCGCCTGCGGGCCGTGGCCACGTTCTTGAACCGTCCGGGCCGCCTTTCCCATGCGAGTTCGATGGAATCGACGACACAATTTCGAACACCGGCGTTGTTGGCTAGGTGTTCGTAGTAGTCGGTCCTCAGACCTGATAAGCTTGGTCGGAAAGCCTATCAGTGAACAAAATTCCATAACATTCGATGGGCGAACCTCTGCTTTTTGACGCGTGAATTGGTTCAGGCGCGATTGAATGCGGTCGCCCAGGTCGAGCGTTCAATGATCCCGTTGACGCGGCCGAGGTAAGCGACAGCATCTTGTGCTGCCATGGCCGCAGGCCCGTCATTTGCTGACGGGCAGGGGAGCCTTGAGATTTGGAGAGCTCCTATTCGCCCGACAAACGGTTGAGCAGCGAAGCTGCGTCCTGCAACCGGTGCGTTTCGTAGAACATTTGCTCGAGATCCATCGAAACTCTCACTCCTTCACTTACACTACCGGCCAGCGCGCAGGCCTCGGCAGCCTTGGCAATCCGTGCGGCCTCGCCGAGGCGAATACCAATCTCGGTCAAGATCAGGCCAATTGCCTGTTCGGTAACTTTGCGATCCATCATTGCCTCCGATTTACGGCGACAGTGACGCTCCACGTGCCGGGGAAGTCGAGCGGAAACGCAGCAATCTAGTGGCTCTTATCAGCCGGTCCGGATCACAAAATGATCCGAAAGAGCCCAAGGCTCTACGACCTATTTGGTCGGACGCTTTGGGGTGGCCTTCGGCGCGCCTTTTCCGGCAACATGGTCCTTAAAAAGCTTAACGGGATCGGCGCCAAGAGCGCGCGCAATGGCCGTGAACTCGATGATATCAAGGCGACGCTCGCCATTCTCATACTTTGCGACAAAAGATTGAGGGCGGCCGAGTTTTTTGGCCAACGCCTGCTGGCGAATGTCCGCTGATTTCCGCACTGCGACAAGCAGGTCGATCAGCCGGGCATAATCTGCGGATTTGAGGGTCTTCTGCATTTGCCGCCAAGGCCGTGAATCGGCGGCAAGTAATCTGATCCCGAAAACGGATTATCCCAAAATAGGATTATATTAACCGACCCTACCGATAGTGATCGCGGCAGCCGAGGGTTTTGTGGACTTCGGTAATAAGGGAAGCGATGTGCTGACCTGTCCACGCCGGGTCGTTCATGAGGCGGCGGGAGGGCAAATCGAGTAGTAAGCGGGGATGGTCCATGAATATTGCGGTGAAGGCGGCCTTGGGCTGTGCACTTGGATTTATCGTTGTCGGAGCTCTGGTCGGCGGCGGGAAAAGCGCTCCTCCGCCAGCTCCGAGCGTGCCCCTTCCCTCTGATCAGGCCCGTTTTATTGAGGCCGTCACAAAGGCGCGCTCCCAGTTTATTGCGGCCGCAAATGAGCTGGCTGCAGGAGGTCTTCGCAACAGCAGACAGCAGGCGGTTTGCAACGCCCTCCAAGGCAATTACGTTTCCGGCTGGATCGCGAAGGTTGCGGATCAATCAACAAATGGGGATGGCAAAGGTGTGGTTACCCTCGAGCTTGCCCCAAACTTGCAGGTATCGACCTGGAACAACGCCGTATCTGATTTTTCTGACAAAACCTTGATCGATCCGGAGAGTCAGCTCTTTAAGTCTCTGGCTGCAATGAAGAGAGGTGATACCGTCCGGTTCTCTGGTGATTTCTTTCCATCAAAAGTCGATTGCGTGAGAGAAATGAGCGTGACCCTGGCAGGGTCGATGAGGAGCCCGGTCTTCACCATGCGCTTCTCATCGATCCGCAAACTTTAGCGGTAAGGCTGGTCCATTCGTTGCCCTACCGTCAAAAACTTAGGTACCGAGGCGGCATTTTGATGATGAGACGGTTGATCATTCCATTCTGAATTCTTTGATGTGCCAGTTTTCGAGGTAGGTCGCCCCTAGGGCAAATTGCTTATCGTCTCCAAGGAAATTCCCGTTACTGTTGCGCCTCTCGATTCTTCTTCAGCGCCGCTTTGAAAGCAAGCAAAGGTCTTGCGGGATATTGCGCCTAAAGCGCTAGAGCTTTCGCAGCTGAATTCGAAAGCAACTCTTGTGACGAAACATGTTCGGTCGTGAGTGAAATTGCTTCCCGTAACCTTGTATGTCTTAAATCAGATGACGATGCTGACGTGCAAGCGAAAGTGGCCTTGGGAAACTTGCAGCCCATGATTGTCTTGGCAGCCCGAGCCAAGATTTGCTTGGAGTTGACGGATTTCCGCCAACACTAAGCCGACAGATCAAACCACCAATCGCCTTGAAATTTCGGTTTGAGAAAATTGATCAGAGACAAAACATTGTTAGATACCAATTTTGGCGAGGGAAACACCGCATGTAATTCTTGCTCCGGTAAAATGTAATCTATTAAAACTTGCACGAGTTGGCCACGGCGAAGGGCCTTCTGTGCGACATATTGGGGCAAGATAGAAATTCCAAGTCCATTTTCTGTGGCTGCCAGGACTGTTGAAAGGTTATTTGATCGCAATCTTCCATAAACATAAACAGGAAAAGAAATGCCATTTGACTCCTGGAGGTGCCAGACAGCATCCCCCTGCACGGTCGTGTAAACGATGCAGTCGTGTTTATTCAGCTGAGCTGGTTCAGAGGGAGCCCCACGATTTTCGACGTAATCTGGTGAAGCCACCATAACCCATGGATTGCGACCGAGGTATCTTCCCCCAAGTGACGAATCTGCAAGTCGGCCCATGCGGAGTGCGATATCGACGCCTTGCGAGACAAGATCTACGTAGTTGTCATCACAACTTAGATCAATTCGAAGACTAGCATTACGATTCATGAAATCAATAAGCAGAGGAGTTACGATGCGTCGACCAAACGCAACCGATGTAGAGATTCGCAATGTACCTTCAAGCTGAACACGTCTCTGGCTGATGATGTTTTCAGCTTCGGCGAGTTCGTGCAAAGCCGCTTTGCACTTCTCATAATATAATGATCCTAATTCGGTGAGACTGATACCACGCGTATTGCGATTGAGTAACCGTACCCCGAGTTGCAATTCAAGCTGGGCAATACTCTTCGTTACAGTCGACTGAGAAACTGTGAGGTCGTCAGCAGCCTTAGAGAAGCTGCCGAGTTCGACCACTCTTGTAAAAACGCCGATCTCGCGAATTCTATCCATAACGGTGTATTGCTCGCAGAATTCGTTCTTGTCCAAATTAAGCTTGCGTCTGCGAAGGCAGTCGGTGCCAAATATCTAGTAATATTAGGTAAAGGAGCAACCACAAAGCTCCGTTAAACAAGGTTTTGGAATAACTGATATCGTCCTTGTGTCCTTCGCGCGAGGGTGTGAATGCAGCACATTGGGAATTCCCTCGCCTAGAGTTGGACTGGCCAGGCGACCTTCATATTCCATTGGCGGAATTCGACGCGATGAAAAGAGATATTGCCCGGCGCAAGCACGTTGAACTCCAGTCCGAGTCCGGTGATCAATCCAATTATCAAGCACACGCTAAAGACAGTGGCGTGCAATCGGTTGATCGCGCAATGCTGCTGATCGAGACCTTGGCCGAGGACGATGAGGGCTATAGGCTGACGGACCTAGCCATTCGCACAGGTTTGTCACGGTCAACGATTCACCGCTTACTCATCACATTAGAAAGGCGCCGCTTTGTACAATTCGACCGCGGGCAAGCTAGTTGGCATATTGGTGCTCAGAGCTTCGCGGTCGGCGCGACATTCGTTCGCCGAAGAAATTTCTTAACGCAGGTCATCCCCTATCTACGTAAGCTGCGAGACCAAACGCGCGAAACTGTAAATCTCGCCGTCGTCGACAACGGCGCGATGTTGGTCCTCACCCGTCTCGAAAGCCGCGAGATTATGCGCTCTGTAACCAAAGTCGGTGGTCGTGTGCCAATGGTTGCATCGGGACTTGGCAAAGCGTTGCTCTCTACTTACACCGAGGAAGACGTTTTCGCGATCATTCACCGAGAAGGCATGCCGAGGTTGACATCAAGGTCAATCGTCCGCGCCGGAGACCTATGCAAATCTCTACATGACATTCGCCAGCGCGGCTATTCCGTAGATTACGAGGAAGCGCAGATTGGATTGCGCTGTGTGTCCGCCGTAATTTATGACAATTGCAGTGAGCCGCTCGCCGCCATTTCCGTCTCAGGTACGGCGTCGCGGGTTCCCGATGATCGATTGCCTATACTCGGTAAGCTCGTCCAGGAGGTCGCCATCGAAATAACATTGGCGCTTGGCGGAACGATCCCTGTAGCGACGGGTAAAAATGATGAATCCGCCAGGAATCCACGGATATGACCGAATCGTCGGCCTCAGCGGCGGTCACTTCTTCACAGCGGTGGCAAGGCAATTCAGGAGCGGATTTCCCATTGGGGTTGGCCCCTTCTAGCGGAGGGGCACCGCGCTCGCTCCTCCATATGATCAAGGGCATTTGCCCGTTCCCTGCGCGATTTATCCAATCGAGGAAAGGACCTGCTAATGACTAGCGAAGTAATTCGAAATCCTAAAACCGATCATCTCCTCACGCCAGAGAACGCTGCTTTCATTATTATCGACTATCAGCCGATCCAAGTTTCTTCGATCCGTTCGATGCCGCGCGAGGAACTCGTATTTAACATCGTCAGTGTTGCTAAGGCCGCAGTAAACTACAACCTTCCTATCGTCCATTCGACGGTTAACGTTGCGACTGGGCGTAATAAACCACCGATCCAAGACTTGCAGGATGTAATAGGTCATCTGCCTACCTATGACCGAACTTCCATCAATAGCTGGGAAGATGCTGACTTCAAGCAGGCGGTGAAGGCGATCGGCCGCCGAAAACTCATTATGACCGCGCTTTGGACCGAGGCCTGTCTGACCTTCCCAGCTCTCGATGCAATTCAGGAGGGCTTTGAGGTATATGTACCGATTGACGCCGTAGGCGGCACTTCCGTGACTGCACATGAGGCAGCGTTGCGGCGCGTCGAGCAGGCTGGAGCGAACCTCATAAGCCGCGTCCAGATGTATTGCGAGCTCCAGCGCGACTGGATGCGCGACGGGACCGTTGCGGGATTTATGGGCGTCTTCGACAACTATGACGGTTTCAACGTCGAGAAGGTTGCTGAGCAAGCGATCAAGCGCACCCCCTAGTGCCAGAAGATAGCGGCACCTAATAGTCTCCGCTGTAGTGATCGTCATGACGTAATTTGGCGGGCAACTGGCGTGCTTCGTGTTAAAGCACGACAATGAAACACCTTATCATTCAAAAGAACGGAGAGATAAAGCCAATGAGCGATACAGCCGAGAAAGTGAAGAAATATGCCGCAGCTTGGAATGAGGCTGATACCACCCATCGCGACGCATTGCTGGCCGCCTGCTGGGCTGACAACGGTATTTATGTGGACCCAAATGTCGAGATTTTGGGACGTGAAAATCTTTCACGTCATATCGCCAAAGTGCAGATGGGGCGTCCCGGTGCGCATCTCGAGTTCATGAGCGGCATTGAAACGCATCACAATGTGCTACGGTTTCTCTGGCGTCTAGTGCACGCTGACGCCACATTTGGAGATACATCGATCGACGTCGGCGAAATCGGGCCCGACGGTCGCTTGATCAAGATGATTGGATTTTTCGGACCTCCGCCTTCACTTTAGCGCAATTTTTTCGTCAACCGCATCACAAGAAAAAGATTGCCGCGACTCCCTTGTAAAGCTCGGCAGGAATTTTCTCGGAAAGCTCGACATTCGGCAGCGCCAGCCTGTCTACATTTGGCCCACCAGAGCGCTTCATCCAGACCGGACTCACGGATCAGGCGTGCTTTCCCTCAGCACAACGACATGCCGCAGGGCAGAGGTTTGGCTGCATCGATACTATTTTACGGCTTGCCGGCGGAATTCGCTAATGCTCATAGGAGCGTCAAGCGGGTAGTGTCGATGTCAAGCCACCGTATTTCGAGTGAATTCTTCGATGTAATCCAACAATTCGTCGGAGGCCGCTGCTGCTGCGCTCGTATCGCCTCGAGCGATTTGTTCAGCCAGATTGGCATGCAGGGCGGCAGTTTCGGCGAGACTTGCATGCTTGTTATGATATTTTACCCAGAAACGTCTGGATAGGCCATGCATGAGTGCCATGGATTTTGCAGCAAATTCATTTTGAGAAGCTTCGTATTCAAGTTCGGTTAGACGGCTGTCCCAACGACTAAATAGCGTCTCATCGTCATCATCGCTGAAACTCCGCAAACTCAAGCCAATGTTGGCGAACTCCATTCTCTGTTCAGGGGTAGCGCGTTCAGCGGATAGTCGCGCAAGCAAACGCTCCGTCTCCCTTCTCATTTCCAGAAGACTAAGCTGTTTGTGAACATTCAATTCGCTCACAAGGACTCCCCTGCGAGGGAGAATGAGAACAAGTCCTTCGCGTTCTAATCGTCGCAAAGCTTCGCGGATCGGTGTTCTTCCCATGTTCAATTGACTGGCGAGAGCTTGTTCGGAAAGAGCTGCCCCCGGTTGCAGTCGCAAGGTGATGATCAGCTCCTCCAAGGTGCGGTAGGCGTGTTCAGCTAAACTGATGTCTGAATTAGCGTCGGCGTTCTCGGGGGCGACAGGCTTTTGCCGTTGGCGGACGTCAGTTTTGCGAAGCATCAAAAGAGACTTTCTTGTTCGATATCCAAAAACACATTTAGCCCACATTTGTCCGATCGCAACGACACAAACATTTCGAAGGCGGCTGATTAATAATTAGTTGCAATCCAACTTGACAGCGTATTGGCACGACCGTATTGTCTGACGACAACTGATATTTCACATGTCGGCATATAGGCCGGCTGTATTCGATCGGAGGTAGCGCCATGGAACTGCGAAACTCATCTATGTCCAACAGGCAGCGTGCTTTCCGCGCGACTTATCGTCAGCAGATTGCGACGTGGTACAACGGCTGGCTGCATGTCTCGGTTATCTTTATTGCCGGCTTCTCCATCATTTACGTGTGCTCTGCTAATTTGAGCGACGTTGCTTGGTGGCAGTGGGGCGTCATTCCTGCTGTTTTCTTGACGTATCAGTTCGGAGAATATTGGGCCCATCGTGTGTGGCTTCATCGGCCTGCGCGTAATGGAGCGCTGCGGGAGCTCTACAACCGCCACACACTGCAGCATCATCAGTTCTTTACGGACGACGAGATGCGCTTCGCCGATCATATGGATTGGCGCGTGACCTTCTTTCCCCCATTCACAATGGCGACGATGCTTCTCATTGCGTTGCCCAGCGCGGTGATCGTGGGTTTGCTCATTTCATCGAACGCCGGCTGGTTGGTGATGGCGAGCGTGATTGGCAGCTATATGTGGTACGAGTTCGTTCATTTCTGCTGCCATGTCGAGGACAACTGGTTCCTCGTGTATTGCCCCATCGTCAATACTGCCCGCAGACACCATCGAGCCCATCATGATCACTCGATCATGATGGAGGTCAACATGGGTATCGGGACGCCGATCTTTGATTGGGTTTACGGTACGTCCGATCTTGACCGCGGCTTCTTTGGTCACGTTTTCAATGGCAATAGCTGGGAACATGTGAAGTCAAATCTGCGGCGAACAGCGAAGGCAGCTGACAAGCTTCCTCCCAAGGTTGCAGTGGCCGGCAGATAATCCACCGAAAGTGCCCTCGTAACGTTGGAGGAAAGCGATGGAAGCTGTGCTTTCGGTTGCTCGTTCGGTTGAGCCGGACCTCAGGTCACTTGGATGCTTCGCTATTCTTTGGGCGGCTTGTTCTCTTAGCGGGTTGATTATTTCTGGTCTGCTGCCGTTGGGTGCTCGCGCAAATAGTTCAGCGCCGTTGGGATTTGGCCTCGTGATTGGCAACGCAATATTGCTGGTCCTGTTGCTGATAGGAACGGTTGTATTTGCCGCATCCACCCTTCGTTTATCGAGCATCATCCTGATGGGGAGTTGGATATTTCTTTTTGCGCCAGCCATTTTTAACGTCGTTCCACAGCGGTGGCTCGACAGTTACGCGGGATTGCTGGTCTTGCTCTGTATTCAAGCAGCGGCAGTGATGATGTTGGGCCAATCCGCACATTTCGCAAATGCACTGTCGTTGTGAGCGAGGAAGAAGGTCATGTTGGTCAAGATAAAGCTTGTGATTTCGACTCTCGTTCTTCTCGTCGCTGCCGGCATCGCGTTTTATGACTATCGCATCGGACTATACCCACCCGCCGCAGTGGCATTGGGGGTCGGCATGTTTGTGGTTTTTGCCATCTGGGTATTTCCGGACGTCAAACGCAAAGGCAACGTCAAACGTAACAGCTAACTCAACAACAAAGGGCCTATCGGTGGAATGAGTTCCGGCGATGTCAACGCGGAGTAAGGGGAGTCGATGAGGTTAAAAGGCAGAACATTCCTTGTGACGGGCGCAGCAAGTGGCCTTGGAGAGAGTACGGCTCGCCTTATGGCCAAAGAGGGAGCCAATGTCGTGATTGGTGACATACTCGACGAAGAGGCTTCCCGCGTTGCTCAGTCGATCGTGTCTGACGGCGGATCCGCATCAACCGTTCATCTAGATGTCCGTAATGAGCCGGAGTGGATTGATGCCGTGAAATCTGTTGTGTCAACTTATAGCAAACTCAACGGACTTGTTAGCAATGCGGGAATCAGCGGAATGATTCCCGATGTCATGGATACAGATTATTTCGATCGTCTGATGTCGATCCATGCTCGTGGAACATTCCTTGGCATTAAGCATGCTGCGCCGGTGATCGCGCAGGCGGGTGGCGGTTCTATTGTTGCCACGTCATCCATCGCTGGAAAGATCGGCGCGGATTACGTTCACATGGGCTACAACGCCGCAAAGGCGGCGATACTCCTGCTCGTGAAATCTGCGGCGGGGCGCTATGCAAAGGACAATATTCGTTCGAATGCCGTTATTCCCGGTTGGATGCCGCCAATGCGCACATCCGTTGCATCTGCGGACCCGGAGTTACGTCCAAAACTTTTGCAGTCCGTCCCCTTGGGTCGTACTGGGCTTTTTCCTGAAGTCGCTGAAGCAATAGTGTTTCTGTCGACTGATGCGGCTTCATACATCAATGGGGCAGAGCTGCCGGTCGACGGTGGATTTTTGGCATATCGAGGGTTTCCCCAGCAGCTGTGAGCGGGGGGATGACGGGTTTTCATTGAGCGATTTTTATTCGCTCGCGGGGAAGAAACCACAAGGGCAAGGACATGAGTACGTTTGAAGGTTCGAGAACGATTAACGGCGTGGAAGTGACTGTCGATGGGCGACCGTTGGATCGGGCTCTCCAGATTAAAACGTATGATGGCGGCTTCTTCGAGTGGGGTTACGAAGGCGATGCGCCGATGCAACTGTCTCTAGCGATTCTTAGTGAGTATCTTGGCGATTCGCAGAAGGCACTCTCTCTCGCTAATGGATTCATGAAAGAGATCGTTGCGAACCTGGGAAATGACTGGCAACTCACAAGCGACGACATTCGAACAGCGTTGCTGAATCTGCATGTCAACTGACGGTTTGCGCCGATATGCAGATACTCACCAGAATCTTTCAGACGTTCTTTGCGACATCTCGTGCTTTTCAGAGATGAAATGCAGGAGAAAGATTCGATGAATAAGAGCGGTTAACTCCATAGATGCAATTCGCCCAAGAACTTGTTGGAGCATCCAAATGAAATTCGTTTGGATCATGCGGAGATAGCGTCGAAAACAATAAGTCCTAAGAGCGTGCAAAGCGCCAAATTTAACGGAGGGGTAGTTGTCCGGAGAAGCGGAATCATATTCCGTTGACTTGAACGTCAACGGTCTGTCGTTGTCATTTGGCGGTTTGAAGGCGTTGACCAATGTTTCGTTCTCAGTTGCTCCGGGATCGATCACGGCGGTGATCGGCCCGAACGGCGCCGGCAAGACGTCGCTGTTCAACTGCATTTCCGGTTTTTATCGCCCCTCGGCGGGTGCGATCGAGTTTGCCGGCGAGGACATCAGCAAGCTGCACCCACCTGCACGCGCCAAGATCGGACTCGCTCGCACATTCCAGAATATTGCGCTGTTTCGCGGCATGACCGTGCTGGACAATATCAAGCTCGGCCGTCATGCGCACATGCAGACCAACGTGCTCGATGCGTTGTGGTACTTCGGCCGCGCGCGGCGCGAGGAGCTTGCGCTGCGGTCCGAGATCGAGCAACGGGTTCTCAATTTTCTTGAGATGGAACATATTCGTGACCAGCCGGTCGCGTCGCTCTCCTATGGTCTGCGCAAGCGGGTCGAGTTGGCCCGTGCGTTGGCGATGCAGCCACGCCTGCTGATGCTCGATGAGCCGGTGGCGGGCATGAACCGCGAAGAGACTGAAGACATGGCGCGCTTCATCCTCGATGTGAAGGAGGAGTGGGGCGTCACCATTCTGATGGTCGAACACGACATGGGTCTGGTGATGGACATTTCCGACCATGTCGTCGTGCTGAATTTCGGGCAGGTGATCGCGGCCGGAAAGCCCGCAGAAATCCAGAACAACCCGAACGTGATTGCGGCCTATCTCGGTTCGGGGGACGTCGGCGATCTGTCGCGTCGGATCGCAGGCGAGAGGGCAGCGTGATGGATTGGCTGTTTCTCTTCGAGGTGGTGCTGTCGGGATTGGGGTCGGGCGCATTGCTTGCGCTGACCGGCATTGCCTTCGTGTTGATCTACAAGGCGACGAAGGTGATCAATCTCGCCGTCGGCGAAATGCTGATGCTCGGTGCTTACTTTTTCTTCGGTCTAACGATTTCCCTGACGCTCCCGATTTGGCTCGCTGTTATCCTGACATTGGTGGGTGGGGGCATTCTTGGCGGCGTCTTCGAGCGCGTCCTGATCCGTCCGATGCTCGGCGAGAGCCCGATTTCGGTGTTCATGGTTACGGTCGGTCTGAGCTCGGTGCTAATCGGTTTTGTCGAGTTCATCTGGGGTGGCGATCCGAGGACGCTGCCCAGTTTCCTGCCATCCAAGCCGATCTTCATCGGCGATGCTTATGTCTCGCCGAAGATCGCCGTGTGTTTTGCGATTGCTTCTATCCTGATCGCTGTATTTCTTTTGGTCTTCCGGACATGGCGAGGTGGCGTTGCGCTCCGCGCGACGGCAACGGATCAAGGCGCGGCGCTCTCCTGCGGCATTAACGTTCCAGCGGTGTTCTCGGTGTCGTGGATTGTCGCAGGGATGGCGGCAGCCGGGTCGGGTATTCTTATTGGCTCGATCGGCGGCATCTCACCAAACATGGGCGTGTTCGGCCTCTCGGTGCTGGTCGCTGTCATTGTAGGCGGTCTGGATTCGATCGCTGGTGCGCTTGTCGCTGGCCTCGCGATTGGTGTCGTTGAAGCGCTGGTCGGAACCTACATGGGCGGCGAATACAAGCTGCTCGTCACTTTCAGCATTCTGGTGGTTGCCTTGATGATCCGTCCTTACGGGTTGTTCGGCACAGTTGAAATTGAGCGACTCTGATGCGGATCGGCGCGGTACACGAAACTTACGCCCAGGCGGAATCGCTGCTCGATACCAACGTGCAGCGTCTAATGATGGTCGCGCTGCTCGCGGCGCTGGTGCTGTTTCCATTCTTCGTGGATCAGTACTGGATTTATCTCGCCTGTCTGGTGGCGATCCACATTGTCAGCACGACCGGCCTGAACATTCTCACCGGCTATACCGGCCTCGTCAGCCTGGGCCAAGCGGCCTTCATGTCCGTCGGCGCATACACTGTCGCTATTCTGGAAATCCGGATCGGTACGCCGTTCTTCATTAATCTCGTTGTCGCGGGATTTGTTTCCGCCGCCGTCGGTCTTGTTGTCGGCGTGCCGAGTTTGCGCGTGAAGGGCCTTTATCTCGCCATCGCGACCATTGCCGCATCCTTCATACTGCACTTCATATTTGCCAATGGCCCTGCATTCCTTGGCGGTACGCAAGGGCTGAGCATGCCACCTGCGCGGCTGTTCGGTTACGATCTGGCGCGTCCGTTCCAGCTTTATTGGCTGTTCATACCGTTGACGGCGCTCGCCGTATTCGCCGCGGCCAACCTGTTCCGGACCCGGATCGGCCGCGCCTTTATCGCAATCCGCGATCGCGATATTTCCGCCGAAGTGCTCGGCATTCCGCTCTTGAGATACAAGCTGCTCTCGTTCGCACTGTCGTCGTTCTACGCCGGCGTCGCGGGCGGCATGTGGGCGTATTTCTTCCGCGTCGTGACGCCGGAGAGCTTTCCGCTGATCTATTCGGTCTTCTTCCTCGCCGCCGTCATCGTTGGCGGCATGGGCACGATCCTCGGCGCGATCCTTGGCGCGATCTTCATGACCATGGTGCCGGAGATTCTCAAGATTGCGGTGTCCTACATGACGTTCATTCCGAATGCGGTGGCGCAACTGTCGCCGATCCGGACAATCGTTTTCGGCTTGCTGATCATCGGTTTTCTGCTGTTCGAGCCGCAGGGCCTCGCCGAAATCTGGCGCCGCGTCAGACGTTTCTTTCATTTATGGCCATTCAAGAAATAACACACAGGGAGACACAGTAATGAAACACATTCCGAGGCGTCGAAAAATTCTATCCTACGCAGCAGCAGGTTGCCTGGCATTTGGAATCAATATGCAGGCGTGGGCCGCTGATGATATTGTAATAGGCGCGTCGATGCCGATGACGGGCGTATTTGGATTTGCTGGTATTCCTCTCAACGTAGGATTCCAGGATTATGTAAAGATCATCAACGACGCCGGTGGAATCGATGGTCGTAAGATCAGATATATACCCGAGGATACCTCTTACGCAGTTGATAAATCCATTGCAGCATTTAACCGGATCACCGCCAGCGAGAAGATAAGCCTCTATTACGGAGATTCCACGGGCTTCGCAAAAACCGTCAATGCCGAACTGAACCGGCGCGGCAATATTCTTATGGCTGGAACGTCCTTCGCGACCGAGCTGAACGATCCGAAAGAATTTCCTTTTCAATTCATTCCTGGACCCGATTATTCGCAAATGATCGGCATTCTGCTGGAATACATCGCCAAGACCCAGCCGGGCGCGAGGATCGCTCTGGTCAACTCGGACACCGAGTTCGGCCGCGATCCGGTTACAGCAACCGAAAAGCGTGCGGGTGATTTGGGATTGAAGATCGTCGCAAAGATCGCGACGCCGCCAACCAGCATCGACGTCTCCACCGAAGTACTCAAGCTGCGTCGTGCCGATCCGGATTACACCATCTTCCACGGCTACGTTCTTGCACCACTGCCGGAATTCATGGCGCAGATGAAGCAGCTGGGCCTCAAGAGCAAGTTCATGGGCACATTCTGGTCGATGGATAATGGGATTTGGGCGAATTCGGCTCAAGTCGCTGACGGCTACATGGGCGTGATGCCATATCGATACTATTTTGATACAGAGGGATCTTCACCGATGCTGGACAAGATCCGGCAGCTGCACCGGGAATATCAGCCGACGTACTATACGCAGGGCTTTCTGACCGCGATGTTGATGATCGAGGCTGTAAAGCGCACGCTCGATGCCAAGAAGGATCTCACCGCAACGAACATGAAAGCGGCGCTGAACTCCATCAAGGACTTCGACACCGGCGGCATCATCGGCGTGCCGATCTCGATCCCCGGCAACACGGTGCCCGTCGGCCGCGTCTATCAATATGACGGCGCGAACAAGACCATGAAGCCGGTCTCCGACTGGATCAAGATTGCGAAGTGACGAGCATGCTCGCAGAAAATCTCTTTGCTGAAATGCAGCAAGCGCAGTATCAACAAGCAGCGATTTCGCTGAAGAATGACCTTCTCTCAGTCAATAATATCGAGGTCGTCTATAACAAGACGGTCCAGGTGCTTCGCGGCCTGTCGTTGAAAGTCGACAAGGGAGCGGTGGTCGCATTGCTGGGCTCCAATGGAGCAGGCAAGTCGACCACGCTGAAGGCCATTTCCAATCTGCTCGAACTGGAAGATGGCAAGGTCACAACAGGTGAAATCCTGTTCAAGGGCAATTCCGTATCGCGTCTCGCTCCGCATCAACTGGTGCGGGGCGGACTCTTCCATGTGATGGAAGGGCGACGGATTTTTGAGGATCTGACGGTTGAGGAAAATCTGACTGCTGCGACATATGCAATGTCCGGCCGCAGCGGAGCGAAAACGCCGTTCGATCTTGTCTATACCTATTTCCCCCGGCTGTTCGAGCGGCGCACCGGCCGCGCCGGCTATCTCTCCGGCGGCGAGCAGCAGATGCTGGCCATCGGCCGCGCGCTGATCGCGCAGCCGGAATTGATGCTGCTGGATGAGCCGTCGCTCGGACTGTCGCCAAAACTGGTGGAAGAAATCTTCACCATCATCGCGCGCATCAGCCGGGAGCAGGGAGTTTCGATGCTTCTGGTCGAACAGAACGCCGCGGTGGCGTTTGCCGTCTCCACCTACGGCTACATCATGGAATCCGGAAAGATCGTGACCGATGGGCCAACGGAGCAACTGATCCGCGACCAGGACGTTCGCGAGTTCTATCTCGGCGTGGGCGCGGCAAATGCCGAGACAAAGGGCTTTCGCGGGATCAAGCATTACAAGCGCCGCAAGCGCTGGCTGTCCTGAGGCTGTGTGAGGATTGCATGAGCGATAAATTTCCAGAGTTCACGCTGCCGCAGATGCTGCGCGAAAATGCGCGCCGGTCGCCGGAAGATGTGGCGATCCGCCAAAAGGAATTTGGCATCTGGAATCCCTCGACATGGGAGCGCTACTACCAGCGCGCCTGCCATGTGGGTCTCGGCTTTCGCGCGCTTGGGCTCAACGAAGGCGGCCATGTCGCCATCCTGTCCGAAAACCGGATCGAGTGGGTGCTGGCGCAGCTCGGCGCCAACATTGTCGATGGGATCGCGGTCGGCGTTTATCCGACGAGCCCGTCGAATGAAGTGGCCTACGTTCTGGCGCATTCCGAATCCGAAGTCATCGTCTGCGAAGATCAGGAGCAGGTCGACAAGGTTCTGGAACGCCGCGACGAACTTCCAAGGCTTCGGCGGATCATCGTGATCGAAACCAAAGGGATCAGGGACTATCCCGCCGATCAGGTCATATCGTTCGATGCGCTCGAAGCTCTCGGTGCTGACTTCGAGACGAGCCATGCCGGGCTGGTTGATGCGACGATCGATGGGCAGACACTCGCGCAGATAGGACTCATCATCTACACCTCGGGCTCAACGGGAAAGCCGAAAGGCGCGATGCTGAGCTACAAGAATATCCGCGCGCAGGCGATGGCTTCGGTGGATCGTCTTGACTTGTCGCGACATGAAAGTCTGTTGTCCTATCTGCCGCTGTGCCATGTCGCAGAGCAGATGACAACGGTGATGGTGCCGATCTATCTCGGCTCGCTGGTCAATTTCGGAGAATCGATCCGCACTGTGCAGGAAGACCTGCGCGAGGTTGCGCCAAGCATGTTTCTCGGCGTGCCACGTATCTGGGAGAAATTGCATTCGTCGATCCATATCAAATTGCTGGAAGCCGGAAGCATTCGCCGGGCGCTGTTCGAACGCGCTTATGCTGCGTGCGAGCCGTTTGCGGAGAAGAACGCCGCGGACAGGACATTGTCTGAGAGGATCAGGTTCGGCCTGTCTTACTGGCTGATTTTTCGGGCGCTGCAGAATTTTATCGGGTTGCGCAAAACCCGCATTGCTATGACGGGTGCCGCACCGATTTCGCCGGCTATCGTGCACTTCTTCCGCACCATCGGTGTGCCGCTGATCGAAGTTTATGGTCTTACGGAAAGCTCCGGGATTGCGCTGGGGCAAGTGCTGACGGATCGGCGGGTGGGGACGGTCGGTTATGGCATCGCCTTAATGGATGCGCGGCTGGGAGATTCCAACGAACTGCTGTTGCGCGGCGATACGGTTTTTGTCGGTTACTATCGAAACGACGAAGCCACCAATGTCGCAATCCGCGATGGCTGGCTGCATACCGGCGACGTCGCGGAGTTCAAGGATGGCCACTTCCGCATTGTGGATCGCCTGAAGGACATCATGATCACGGCTGGCGGGAAGAATCTCAGTCCGTCGGAAATCGAGAATACCGTCAAGGCCAGCCCTTTTATCAAGGAATGCATCGTCATCGGTGAGGCGCGCAAGTATGTCTCAGCGTTGATCCAGATCGATTACGACCTCGCCGGCAAGTGGGCGGAAGAGAAGGGCATCGCCTATACCAACTTCAGGAATCTCACCGAGAACGAAAGCCTCCGTGAGTTGATTCAGTCAGAGATCGATACGGCGAATGGTCAGCTTGCGCAGGTTTCGCAAATTCGTAAATTCCATCTTCTGACGAAAGAGCTGGATCACGACGATGACGAAGTGACCGCGACGATGAAAGTTCGCCGCGCCAACGTTCAGAAGAAGTATGCCCTGGAAATCGAAAATCTCTATGTCGTTCGTGAACTGGAGATGGCAGAAAAATAGAGCAGTTAAGGTGCCCGCAGACATCATTCAGGCAGTCAACAGTGGGCGATTCACCCATTTTGGGGATTTGAGGTTGGCATGGCACCTCATAAGGCCTCTGCGCGGGGCTGATAAATTGCCGTATGTTGGCAATGGGCGACAGGAATGCGTTGGTTGGCCACGATAAGTGCGTCTAATTCCACAAACAAATGACCCTTCTTCTCGTAATTAGCTGTTACGCATGCGCGGGCGGCCAAGTTGTCGCTGTCCGCCACGGCTGACAACATCTGCATGCGGCTGCCGACATGAATCCATGGTCCAAGGAGAGCATTTTCCATAAGGACTCTGTTCATGATCCGTTGTAGCACGCCTGGATGGACGAGACCTTCGCGCGCATAAATTGGTTCAGCGTCTCGCACCTCGGCGCGATACTCCGCGCCTACCTCACCTTGCCAAGATCTTGGGGCGGTGCCGAGCCACTTACCGAGCCGATAGGAGTTGGTGTCGGCAGGCGTTCGCGTCTCGACAGGCGCGGTGTCGGGATAGTCAGCGAGAGAAAATGACGGCGCTTTGGCGGCGAGTAAGGCTGTTCCGGTTGCTGCTATTTCACCGCTTCCGACAGTCAGGGCCATCACTTCGCCGGACTCCTCGGCCTGAACCAGCACCATCTCGCCGTCATAGACGGGCTTGGCGAAGCGCGCTTCGATCAATCCTCGTTCGAGAAATGCCCGGCCCCATTTCGCAACGGGAACGTGGATCATGTAGGCGAGCACATCGACGCCGGGCACCAATCCGCCCTTGAAGCCATATTTCAGGGCCACGGAGTCGTCGTGCATCTTATTTTCCGACAGCTTGGCGGTGTTGTAAGCTTTTACACGATACGGCTCTAGCCGCTCAGTCATGATTCATCCTCGCGATGCGAGCGCCAAGCCGTGTGCTCTGCATTCCAAAATGTTAGGGCCGGATAGCGGGAGTCAGGCGGACCGGGCTTTGCTGTTGTGCGCCTGAAATTGGCTCGTCTTGTTGTTACCTGCAATCAACTCGGCAGCTTTCTCGGCCATGGCCATGATCGGCAGATTGGTATTTCCGCTGATCACAGTCGGCATGATTGAACCATCGATGACTCTCAGGTTGTCGATTCCCCTGACTCGCAATTGGCCATCGACAACAGCGTTGCTGTCTTCGCCCATGCGACAAGTGCCAACAGGATGGTAGATCGTTTCGGCGCGCGCGCGAATCCATTTTTTTCGGGAATCGACACTGGTAAACGCATCGATGTCGATTTTTCGTTTGACGAATTTTTTCAGACCCGGCTGATCGATGATTCCGCACAGTTGTCTAACCCCTTCCTGCATGCTGACGAAATCCGACTCGTCAGAGAGAAAACGGGGATCGATAGCTGGAGTGTCGGATGGATTAGCCGACCGCAATCGCAGGGTCCCACGGCTCTTAGGCCGAAGCTGGCAAACGCGTATCGCGAAGCCATGAGCGATGCGTTCATTAGGTGGAGGATTCCGGAGCGCGACGATCAGATGAGCTTGCCACTCCGGCAGCGACGAACCTTGGTCGGGTCCCCAGAAGGCGCCGGCCTCGACCCCCTGGGAGGTTGCAGGGCCGGTACCCCGAAGAATGTATTGCGCTCCTGCGAGGCCTCCCTTGATCAAGCCGAGATAAGGCGTCAGCGTGACCGGCTGAGATGCCTCCATGCGGATCGCGCAGTCGAGATGGTCCTGCAGGTTGTCTCCGACGCCTGCGGAATCAAGAACAGGCTTGATACCAAGCGACTGCAAGTGATCCGCCGGACCGATGCCCGACAACATCAACAGCTGTGGTGAGCTGATGGCTCCGGATGTCAGCAACACCTCGCGCTCCGCCGGGATGGTGACCTCGCGTCCTCCCTTTTCGATCACAACGCCCCGCGCCCGCGTTCCCTCCATAGCGATCCGGCGAACTCTGCAGTTGGCCATAAGAGTGAGATTACGCCGTCCCTTCGCTCGATCAAGATACTTGAAGGCTCCGGATCGCTTTCCTTCTGCGATGGTAAGTTCGTAGAAGCCCGCGCCTACCTGGGACGGTCCGTTGAAGCCGTTGTTTTCCGGCAAGCCGGCCGACACCGCGCTTTCAATGAATGCTTTCGAAATGGGGTGTTGCAGAGTGCCGTAGGACAGTCGGATAGGGCCGGAGTAGCCTCGATCCTGATCTCTCTCCCCGGTGACTAGAGTCGCGTCCTCGATTTTTCTAAGATAGGGGCGCAGGTTCTCGTAACTCCATGACGGTAGGCCCTGCGCGGCCCACGAGTCGTAGTCCCAGGCATTGCCCCGGATTGCAATCATGGAGTTGATGGAGGACGAGCCGCCCACAACCCGTCCACGCGGAATGTAAATTTTTCGATTGTTGAGATTTGCCTGAGGCTCCGTCCAGAACTGCCAGTTATATTTTGGGCTCGTATAGAGAACCCGAATGCCAGCGGGCATGTGGACGAAGATGGACGCGGAAGGAGCACCGGCCTCAATCAGCAGAACGTTGACATTTGGATCTTCGCTCAGCCGCGAAGCCAGCACGCATCCAGCGGATCCCGCGCCGACGATGATGTAATCATATCCGGATAGTTTCATTTTCGAATCCCCTGGGAACGCGTGCGGCTGGCAGGTGCGGCTGATCTGGCATGAAGTGCGTAGCGTCAGTCGTTTGCGATTGCGGCGACGAATTTTTGCCATTGTTTTTAGGTCAGTTTGGATTACCATTTTGGTATGTCCAATTATAAGAACAGCGACTCTGGCGTCAACAGAGAGGTGCTTCGGTGATCACTCGTGTGTTTACGGTCATGCTTGTTGCGGCAGCCTGTGCCGTTTTTCTCTGGTCGGCGAAAGGGTTGCAGCATTGGAAGGCGAGTATGTCGCCACAAGAAAGATCGGCCTTTGAAAAGACGGTCTGGGCCCTCGGTCACTAGTGAGGCTCTCCGCTGCCAGATATTCGGCCTGGCGTATCGGCGCGGACGTCCGTGGTTGCCAACAATGCACCCGGATTATTCGGGCAGCCCGGATTTGGAATGCTGCGGATGCGTTCCAGTATCGACGATCCGGCGGTCGCTGAGCCTCTGAATTTTCGCCTGATCAAACTTTAGCACGGTTTTGAGAACTTGTTCGGTGTCTTCACCTCGAAGCGGCGGGCTCTTCGAATATTCGATCTTCGTTTTCGAGAACTTGATCGGGTTGCCGACGAGAGGCGTAATGGCGCCGGAAGGATGCGGAAGATTGATCTGCAACTCCCGATGGATCACTTGCGGATGAGCAAACACCTGATCCAGCGTGTTGATCGGCGCGCAAGGAACGCCGACCGGTTCCAGCAACGATACCCAGTGATGCGTCGTCTGCTTGGCCAGATGGACATCGAGAAGCGGGATGAGTTGATCACGATTATGAAGCCGGTCGGTGTTCGTGGCAAAACGGGTATCGGCGGCCAGTTCCGCAAATCCCGCCGTCGCGCAAAATTTTCTGAACTGCTGGTCGTTGCCGACCGCGAGCACGAATGAGCCGTCCTTTGTCTTGAATACCTGATAGGGGACGATATTCGGATGCGCGTTGCCGTAACGCTTGGGCGAACGCCCCGTCGTAAGATAGTTCAAGCTCTGGTTGGCAAGCACGGACACCTGAACATCGAGCAAAGCCATGTCGATGTGTTGGCCTTCGCCGGTGCGTTCGCGATGCAGCAGTGCCGAAAGGACACCCGTCGCGCTGTACATGCCAGTCAGAATGTCGACGATCGGAACGCCAACCTTCTGAGGTCCTCCACCCGGTTTGTTGTCGCTCTCACCGGTAATGCTCATCAGGCCGCCGGTTGCCTGAATGGCCATGTCGTATCCTGCGACGTCCTTCATCGGACCGGTTTGACCGTAACCGGTGATGGAGCAATAAATGATATCCGGCTTCAGTTTCCGGAGGGACTCGTAGTCCAGTCCGTACCGTCGCATGTCGCCGACCTTGTAATTCTCAATCACGATGTCGGCTTGCTGCGCCAGCGAGCGTACAATTTCGCTGCCTTCCTCGGTTGCGATGTCGACGCAGATCGAATGCTTGCCGCGGTTAGCGCTGAGAAAGTAGGCGCTTTCGGTCGTGTCGTTGGAGTCTCTGTCCTTCAGGAATGGAGGACCCCATTGCCGCGTGTCGTCGCCGGTGCCCGGACGTTCGATCTTCCAGACCTCCGCGCCGAGATCAGAAAGCAACTGGCCCAACCATGGCCCCGCCAGAATTCTTGAGAGATCGAGCACTCGGTAACCAACCAGAGGTCCAGCCATGACATTTCCTTGTCAGTTTATACGGCGAAATCTGCTCTCGAGAGATCGCATGTTTCTTGGATCTATAATTGGATTTACCAAATTGGTCAAACCAAACAAAATTGAGGTCGATCCGGATTTTGCTGATGCTGAGCGGGGAGATTGCTTGACAGTCGATAAAGGGGGACGTATGGAAGACCAAAATGGTCTGTCCAATTTGGATGACGGTTATGTGGCTAGTTCCCGCGTAACGATAATAATTAGAGGCAACGCGAAGTGAGGTTTTCTATATGGCGCGGGTCACTCTCCAGAATGTATCGAAATCCTTTGGCGGAGATCGAGGGCCTTGGGCCGTTCAGGACTTCTCATTGGATATTGCCGACGGTGAACTGATTGTTTTTGTCGGGCCATCCGGCTGCGGGAAGTCGACGACGCTGCGCATGCTTGCCGGTCTTGACGATGTGACGTCCGGCAAGATTTTGATCGGCGGGCGGGATGTAACCGCGTTGCCGCCGAAAGATCGCAACATCGCGATGGTGTTCCAGAACTACGCGCTTTATCCTCAGAAGACCGTCTACGACAACATGGCGTTCGGCCTTCGTGTCCGGGGCGAGTCGAAGGATGAGATCGATCGTCGTGTGCGAAGCGCTGCGTCGAGTCTTGGTCTGGAGCCGTTGCTTGAGCGGAAGCCGCGACAGTTGTCGGGCGGTCAGATGCAGCGCGTCGCGCTCGGTCGCGCGCTCGTTCGCGACCCCGACGTTTTCTTGCTGGACGAGCCTCTTTCCAACCTCGACGCCAAGTTACGCGTAAAAACCCGCGAGGAGATTGCGACGCTGCATGCCAGGCTTGGTGCCACGATGATTTTCGTGACGCATGATCAGGTCGAAGCCATGACGCTCGGTGACCGGATTGTCATCATGCGAGACGGCTGGATTCAGCAAGTCGGCAGTCCACTTGATCTCTACGACCGGCCGGTCAACGCTTTCGTGGCAGCGTTTATCGGCTCACCCGAGATGAACCTTGCTGAGGGTGAGTTGATCCGCGACGGCGCTGGAATGAAGGTTCGTTCAGGTCAACTGGTGCTCGAACTTCCAGATGGTGAGTTCTCCGAGACTGAGAAGAACGTAACATTCGGTATTCGGCCAGAACACATTACGCGCGCTGATTCAGCATCTGGCATCGAGATGGTGGTCAACCTCGTCGAGCAAATCGGTGCGCAAACATATGTTCTCGGGACGATATTCGATCAGAAGTTTCGTGCGGTGTTCGCGCGTGACGACGTGCTCGCGGCCGGCGACAGAATTTCCGTCTATCTGCCGGCGCAGCAGCTGCACTTGTTCTCGCGCGACGGCGGAAAAACATTGAGGCAATCAAAATCGATAAAAGAAATTAACAAAGGGAGGGAGAATCATGACCAAGTACAATCCAAGCGAATGGAAATTCAAGAATAAGTCTTCCAGCTTTAATCGGCGAAACTTCCTGAAAACATCTGCGGCTGTTATGGCTGGGGCAGCAAGCTCCTTTGCGGCTCCTTACGTCAATGCGCAGGCAAAGGTAACGCTTAGATTTCTGAACAATGAGACCGCGGCCGATAGCCAGACTGTCCTGCGAAATGCTTGCAGTGCGTACGAGAGCAAGTTCGGCGTCAAGATCATTGTCGATTCGACGCCGATCAGCGGTGCCTATGCGAAGACCATGGCGGCGATCAATGCGGGCACGCCTTATGACCTTTCTACCCAAGGTTATATCGCTCATATTCTTCAGTACGCCCGTGGTGGTCATCTTCTTCCGATGACGGAGCTTGTAAAGCAGCATTCGTGGGGCAAGATGGGTGCGTGGACGTACCAGGGTGAGAACTGGTTCTATCCCTACGATTACAACCTGGTGACGTGCTACTATCGAAAGGATCTCTATACCGAGAAGGGTCTGAAAGTCCCGACCACCTGGGCAGAGTATCTCGAAAACTGCCGGGCGCTGACCGTTTCAAAAGACGGAAATATCGAACGCGGCGGTTGCGTTATTCCTCTGGCGAGCGACAGCGCTACCAACTGGGCAAGTTTTGGCAATCTGTTTGCGGAAGCTCCGCAGTTCTACGACGACAAGTGGAACGTTGTTCTGGATGCGCCGGAGAACGCCGGCCGCGCAGGCCGCTTCCTCGATCTTTTCGGCGAGCTCTACAAGACAATGCCTCCCGGATTGAACACGGTGGGTTACGCGGAGCTTATGAGTCTCTTCGTTACAGGGAAGGTCGCGCATACACTTTACTCGGGACGAGTGGTCGAAGCGCTCGAAGCACGAAATCCGGAACTCGCAGACAAGTACGGAATTTTCGCTGCGCCGGATAGCGGTGGCAAACAGTCTGCGCTGCCCTTCGCCTTCGATGGCTTCGTCGCGTTCAAGACCAAGCAGAGTGAGGAAACAATGAAGTTCCTCAAATGGTTCATCGACGAACACTATATCGACTGGTTGCATTCCGCCTGGATGAACTTCCAGCCTGTGCGCCTGGATGTCTATGAAGACCCTCGCTGGAAGAAACACCCGATGATTCAGAAGCATTGGGCAACGATGATGCAGATGAAGTCGTTCATCGATCCAGAGAGCAAGGTCAGGCTTTCGTCCGTCGATCTGATCGGGCCTTCGATCGATCTGCGGCCTTGCAAGGTATTTGACGGCAACATCATGCCGGAAATGCTGCAAAACAAGGTGCTCAAGAACATGTCGTCGGCCGACTGTGTGAAAACGGCCGCCGATCGCATACGGGCGATAGGCTGAGTTGTTGGCGGGAAAGTAGGTTCTTCATGAGGCAGGATTGGCGAATTATTGGCTTGTTCGTCGGGGGTGTTTTGATACTCGGCGCCGTTGTCGGCGGGCCACTCCTGTATTCCATCAAGCTCTCATTCTACGCGGCGGAGTCGTTTATCGCTCCGCCGCGGTGGGTCGGGCTCGATAATTACCTGACCGCGCTCAAGAACCCGAGCTTCTGGGCCGCGCTCATGAATGGATTGGTGATTTCCATTTTTGCGATTATTTCGCAAGTCGTGCTCGGCGTGTCTATTGCGCTCGTTCTGAATCGTCAGTTCGTCGGGCAGACGATTGTACGGGCGTTGTCGATAGTTCCGTACTTTTTGCCGACGGTTGTTGCGTGTCTCATCGCACAATGGATGCTTGATCCAAACTATGGGCTTATCAAGAGTGTCCTCGCGTCGTTCGGATCCAGCATGTTCGACTGGGGCGCAAACTCCGCGACTGCGAAGGGAACGGTTGTTCTCGTCAGTGTCTGGATATGGACACCGTTCGTGGTGACATGCGTGCTTGCCGGTCTACAGACAATTCCGGCTCAGCTTTATGAAGCCGCCCGGGTCGATGGAGCCGGCGCCCTGAAACAGTTCTGGCATATCACACTGCCGGGACTTCGATCTGTGTTGATTGTGGTCATTCTGCTGAGAGGTATCTGGATGTTCAACAAGTTCGACGTGATCTGGCTGCTGACTAAGGGAGGGCCGCTGAACCAGACCGAGACGCTTCCGATCTTGGCCTATCGACGCGCGTTCCTGGAATTCGATCTCGGGGGCGGAGCGGCGGTTGCAACGATCTCGTTTCTTTTGCTGGCGTCCATCATTCTGATCTATCTCAGATTCTTTCCGATCGACGAAGCAAAGCAGGGGCGATGACCGTGACACAGCAATATTCACACCCTTCCGTCGTTGCGGCTGTTTCCGATCCGCGGCAGAAGCCATTCCTTCGCCATTCATCCAGGTCTGAGCCTTTGCCGACGGAGATATCATCGCCTGTATCCGGGCAGAAATCGTTCGGCTGGGTGAGCGGGCCGGTCAAGAAACTTGCCGGCCGCATCGCACTCTATTCGGCTGTCATTTTAATCTGCGTATATTCGTTTTTCCCGATTTACTGGATGATCATATCCAGTCTCCGGGCGCCGCAACGGTTGTTTCTCGACACATCGTTGGTGTTCTGGCCGCCGGATCTGTCGTCCTACAGGTCTTTGCTGGAACTCACGAACTACACGGCCAATTTTCTCAACAGCACCCTGATGGCGATGGCGACGATTATCGTCTCCACGACGCTTTCGGCATTTATAGCCTATGGCGCGACGCGGCTGAGGTTTCGCGGTAAGACAACATTGGTCGCGTCGATGTTGTTCGCCTACATGTTCCCGCCATTGATGCTCGCGATTCCGATGTCAGCGTTGTTCCGCATGGCGGGTCTTTCCGACAGCCTGTGGGGCTTGCTGGTCGCTCATCTCGCAATCTCGCTTCCTTTGGGCGTTTGGCTTTTGTGGGGTTTCTTCAAGTCGATGCCATTTGACCTGGAAGAAGCCGCAATGGTGGATGGCTGTTCGCAGTTCAGCGCATTTATCAAGGTTGTCCTGCCGCTTTCCGCGCCGGGTCTGATCACGGTCGGCATCTTTTCGTTCCTGCTGTCCTGGGCCGACTATGTATTCGCTCTCATTCTCATCATGAGCGACCAAAACAAGACGCTTCCGGTCGCCCTTGCGTCGATGCTGGGAGCGCAGGATCTGCGCTGGGGCGAAATCCTCGCCGGTGCATCCCTCATTGCATTACCGCTCTTTGTAATCTTTACGTTCTGCTACCGTTATTTCGTCGCGGGACTTACGGCAGGGGCCCTGAAGGGGTAGGCGGCATCTGTCTTAGGGCTGGTTCGGGGCGCCAAGGCGCCCGGAACCAGCGTGTACCGCTTGAGCGGCGCGAGCTTGCAGAGAAAGCTTATCGTCTTACGGGTATCTTTGGCTCTCCCAGAAGCGTCTGCCAGGTTTCGATTGTCTGAGACAAGTGCTCATTCATTTTCTGTTCGGCTTGGCCGACGCGCCGTCCCTCGATGGCTTCAAGGATTTCGCAATGATCCTCATAGGAGCGGCGACCGCGACTGTGATCGGAAAAATAAACACGGCGACGCTGCCGGGACAGTTCGTAGAATGATTTTACAACGCGAAGCAGGATATCATTCTTGGTAGCAGCGAAGATCGCAAGGTGAAATGCCTCGTCTTCCAGCTCGATTGTCTGCTTCTTCGCAAGACGCTTCTCGGTGGCGGTTAAAATCGCGCGCAGATCGCGGATATTGTCAGGCGTCCTGCGGGTGCAGGCCAGCCGAGCGGCCTGTACTTCGAGCATACGCCGCACCTCGAAGACATCGGCGATCTCGTTGGCTTGGAATGGAAGGCCGGACTCGGCGTGAAGGACGAGAGCTTCGATGCTGCTTTCATCCGAGTTTCGCAGATAGATGCCCGAGTTGGGCCGTCTCTCGATGACGCGCATGACTTCCAAAGCGGCCAGCGCCTCACGGACGGCGCCCCGGCTTGTTTCGAATTTCTCCGCGAAGTCTCGTTCGGACGGCAGGCGCTCGGAGGGTTGATAGCGGCGTTCACGGATAAACGAAAGGATTTTTCCAATGGCGTTCGAGGGAGCCTCAGGCTTGTCGGTTCGGTTTCGCTCGGTCATCTGCGTCTGCTCTTTCTGCGCTCGTGAGGAGACTGGTACGTCAAGCCTTTTCATGCCGGCCTCTCCAATAGTCACGAATCTGAGTGATATTCACCTTATTTCGAGTGGCGATGACATGACAGGTGCTTTGCGCGCCGGGCCCGGACCGGGCGCCCCGAATCCACAAACCAAATCGCGGCCCGCATGGCTGTCGCTTGATTGCTCTTCACCGAGCATGTAAGACTGGTATACCGAATTGGTAGGACCTAAGCCACCTTACCCCGAAAAATGCTCTTCGCGCACAGTTCCTTGCTATCAGGTTGATAAATGTTGAAGCCTTTGGATCCCACCGGGCAAACCAGCAAGCCCCAAACCGTCATGGCTGACTACGTCGTCGATTTGTTTGTTATCGGCGGCGGTTCGGGCGGCGTTCGCGCCGCGCGGATCGCAGCCAATCATGGCGCCAAGGTCATGCTTGCCGAAGAGTATCGCATGGGCGGCACTTGCGTGATTCGCGGTTGCGTGCCGAAAAAACTGTTTGCCTATGCTGCGCACGTCCACGGGGAAATTAAAGACGCCGCGGGTTTCGGATGGAACATTCCGTACGCGACATTCGACTGGCCGACGCTGGTCGCCAACAAGGACAGGGAAATTGCCCGGCTCGAAGCGGCCTATACCGGCAATGCCGCGAAGGCCGGCGCCAGTGTCGTTAAGGCACGTGCGGTGTTCGAGGATGCGCACACGCTTCGGCTGTCGACCGGCGAAAAGGTGCGCGCGAAATACATTCTGATCGCCACCGGAAGCGCGCCCAATCACGGCGCGGCGATTCCCGGTATCGAGCATGTCATCTCGTCGGATGATATTTTTCACTTGCCTGCATTTCCGAAGCGCATCGTAATCCAGGGCGGTGGCTATATCGCGCTGGAGTGCGCCAGCATCTTCGCAGGTCTCGGCACCGAAGTGACGCTCGTCTATCGCGGCGATAACATCCTGCGGGGATTCGATGAGGACGTTCGCGCGCATGTCCGCGGAGAGATCGAAGCGGCGGGCATTTGCGTTCTCACGGGCTGCACGGTGACCAAGGTCGAGAAGCACGGTGAGAGCTTTACCGCGCATCTGTCCGGGGAAACAACGATCGCTGCTGACCAGGTGCTGTTTGCCATTGGCCGTCATCCCAACGTCAAGGGCCTTGGGCTTGAAAAGGCGGGCGTGGCGCTCAATCCGGACAACGGCGGCATCGCCGTCGACGGTTTTTCGCAAACCAGCGTGCCGCACATTTATGCGGTGGGCGACGTCACCCACCGGGTCAATCTGACGCCGGTCGCAATTCGCGAAGGACATGCCTTCGCCGATACTGTGTTTGGCAAGCGGCCTGTGCGCGTTGACTATGCCGAGATATCAACAGCGGTGTTCTCGCAGCCTCAGGTCGCAACAGTCGGGCTGACTGAAGCCGAAGCGAGGGCGCAGTTCACGCATGTGGATGTTTACAAGACCGATTTCAGGCCGATCAAGGCCACGCTGTCAGGCAGCCAAGGCCGCATTCTGATGAAATTGATCGTCGACCAAATATCCGACCGTGTTCTCGGCTGCCACATCGTTGGTCCGGAAGCTGCCGAGATCGTTCAGGCTGTCGCTATCGCGATTAAGATGAAAGCAACCAAGGCCGACTTTGATGCGACGATGGCACTGCATCCCACCTCTGCCGAGGAACTGGTGACGATGCGAACGCCGACCCACCGTTATGTCCGGGAGGCGGCGGAATAGCCGCTCAGAACTCCTGCCCCCCGGACGCTAAAAGACGGACCGGCGAACAGGCGCGGTCCAAGAAATACCGCTTGACATCGCGCAATTGAGAAGACCAAATTGGTAGTACCAATATGGAGCTGCAGACTTAAGCAGCAGCCGTGTCCACGTGCCGATGGCGCAATGCGGATGCGGCTCGGACTTAGCAGCGGCCAAGAAACAGGCTGACAACATGGATCTGATATCGAATTTGCCCGCCCGCATTCACGGGATACTCGATGAGGGCGCCAAGGGCGACGCCTCTCGGGTTGCGTTTACTGACGAGCGCGGTGTCGATTGGTCCTATCGCCGCTTGATAGACGTCGTTGAACTGGTCGCCGTTGAAATGAGTCGGCTCGGTGTTCGTCCAGGCGATCGGGTCATGATCGTGTGTGAAAATTCGATTGCTGCAATCGTCTTGCTTTATGCGTCAAGCCGGCTCGACGCCTGGGCGGTCATCACCAATGCACGTCTCAGCCAGAACGAGCTGAATTTGATAGAGCGTGATTGCCGGCCACGGCGTGTGTTCTATACCCATACTGTTTCATCCGAGGCTGATGCTCATGCTTGTCGCCGGAATGCGGACATCGAGTCGTTCACCGGCATAGGGAAGGTGAAAGTCGGAGATCTCGATGCGAACTCGGTTGCGGAGCGGACGCACCAGGATCCCTCCCGACAGGTCGCCGTTGTTATCTACACGACGGGCACAACCGGCCGCCCAAAGGGGGTGATGCTCAGTCATCGTAGTCTGGCGTTTGTCGCGTGCCGGGGGAAAAGAACCGATACAATTCGTCCGGACGACGTCTCGCTATGCGTGATGCCGATTTCCCATTCGTATGGACTGACGCTCATGCAGGGCATGCTGTTCGCAGGCGCGCATCTGAAAATCATGCCCAGATTCTCGCTCACGCAGGCCATCGAAGCCATCTTAAGCAAGACGCTCACGATATTTACCGCCGTTCCCGCGTTACTGGCGCGCATCGTCGCTCACGTTGACCAAGCCGGCCTTAAACTTACACCGAACACGCTTCGATATGTTTACACCGGCACGGCTCCGCTCGACCTTTCATTGCGCCAAAACGTCGAACGCGTGTTTGGGGTCGTTCTTCACAACGGTTACGGTCTCACAGAGACGTCACCCACGATCAGCCGAACCCAATATGCAAAGGGAAGCGACGAAATCAATATCGGCCCGCCCATTTCCGGAGTCGAGATCAAGATTGTCGGAGCGGACGGTAACGAGGTCGAAGACGGTTTGCCTGGCGAGCTTCTCGTACGAGGGCCGAATGTGATGCTTGGCTACTACGGTCAGCCGGAACTGACCGCAGATGCTATCGATGAGCACGGCTACTTGAAGACCGGAGACATCGTCAGCCGCAACGCGCGCGGCGAAATGATTATGCAGGGGCGATCGAAAGAATTGATCATCCGTTCCGGGTTCAATGTTTATCCGCCGGAGATTGAGGCGGTGCTTAACACGCATCCGATGGTTCTCAACTCTGCGGTCGTCGGGCGATCGATTGAAGGCAACGAGGAGATCGTCGCCTTTGTTGAGCCTGTTCCTGGAAGCTGCATAGAAACGGACGATCTGTTCACGCTTATCGAGGAACAGCTTGCGCGATACAAGAAGCCTCAGCAGATCATCGTGATGTCGCAACTTCCGGTCGCGCCAAACGGCAAGATCCGGAAGCATGACTTGAAGAAATATGCCGAAACAGCCGGCCTAGCCGTCTAGTCCTTCCAGACCCAATTCTCATCACGCGCCGTTGGACATCGCCATGAATCAGGAACAGGCCTATCCGGATATCAAAATGTTCATCGACGAGACCTGGTGCGAGGGATCGCAGGGCAAGTCGGGCGCCGTGCTGAATCCGGCAACCGGGCTCGCGATTGGGCGCGTTTCACACGCTTCCATCGACGACCTTGACCGCGCGCTGGAGTCCGCATCGCGCGGCTTCGGCATATGGCGCAAGACGTCCGCGTTCGACCGCTACAAGCTGATGCGGTCGGCTGCCGAAAAATTGCGGGAGCGGGCCGGGGAAATCGCTCGCATTCTCACCCTCGAGCAGGGAAAGCCCCTGGCGGAAGCGAAGCTGGAGGTGCTGCTGGGTGCGGACATCATCGACTGGTTTGCCGAGGAAGCTCGCCGATCCTACGGCCGCGCCATTCCTTCACGTTCCGGAGCAGTGCAGCAAGTCGTGATCAAGGAGCCGGTCGGTCCGGTGGCGGCGTTCACGCCGTGGAATTTCCCGATTAATCAGGCTGTCCGCAAAATCTCGGCTGCGATCGCGGCCGGCTGCTCCGTGATTCTCAAGGGACCTGAGGAGACGCCGGCCAGCTGTGCCGCTCTGGTTCGGGCCTATGCCGATGCCGGTCTGCCGCCCGGCGTGCTCACCCTGGTCTTCGGCGTGCCAGCCGAGGTGTCTTCGTATCTGATCGCTCACCCCATCATTCGCAAGATTTCCTTCACAGGCTCGACCCAGGTCGGCAAGCAACTCGCTGCTCTGGCGGGATCCCATATGAAGCGCGTGACGATGGAACTGGGAGGGCATGCGCCGGCGCTGGTGTTCGGTGACGCTGACGTTGCGCAGTCCGCCAAATTGTTGTCGGCGGCGAAGTTCAGGAACGCGGGTCAGGTTTGCGTCTCGCCTACGCGTTTTATCGTGCACAAGAGTGTCTACGAGGAATTTGTCGACCACTTCACATCGGCTGCAGAGAATCTGGTGATTGGCAACGGTCTCGACGCCGCGAGTCAGATGGGTCCGTTGGCCAATCATCGCCGTATCGAGGCAATGGAGGCACTGATCGCGGACGCCACATCGCGCGGCGGCCGCATCAGGGCCGGTGGCAAGCGGATAGGAAACGAGGGATTCTTCTTTGAGCCGACCGTGCTTACGGACGTCCCGCTGAACGCGCGCATCATGAATGAAGAGCCGTTTGGTCCAATTGCACCTGTCAGCGTCTTCTCAGAGATCGATGAAGCCATCGTGGAAGCGAATCGTCTTCCTTTTGGCCTAGCTGCTTATGCTTATACCAAATCGGCCTCCGTCATTAGCGCCATCAGCACGGGCGTCGAAAGCGGAATGATGTCGATTAACCATCATGGTCTTGCGCTGCCTGAAACCCCGTTCGGTGGCATCAAGGACTCCGGCTACGGCTCCGAAGGCGGGACGGAAGCCATGGAGGCTTATCTGAACACCAAGTTCGTTACTCAAATGAATAGCTGAGCGGCGAAGGTCATCGCGGCTTCGCGGCTTTCTCCCGCCAGTTGAAATTCCAGAGCTTCGTTGCGCGGACGCCGGCGGGTTTGCTCTGCCACGCCCGCTTGATGGGGCCATGGTCTCGCAAGAAGGCCTGCGGCAGCGAAGAAATTGTCGATCGGCGATTGAAGATACGCTTGACAAGTAAACTCGCCGGGCATTAATTGGTATTACCAATCTGGATTGGCCAGTAGTCGACCAAAGATTTCCCTCCCGATTATCGGGCCGTACGAATCGGGTCGGACTGACTTTCTGGTTCAACACAAGCGAGGACAAGGAGCGAAGCAATGAATGCACCCCTGAATATGCCAAAAGGGCAGCGTAGGAAGTTCTGGAGTTGGGGTTACGAAGGCCAAGACATTCCCGAGTCTGAAGTGAAGTCGATGCACGAACGCGTCGCCAAGCGTCTCGGAATGAGCGATTTCACAGTTCTGCCGGATCCGACTCTTGACGAGATCGAGTTGCGCGCTCCGCGGATCAAGCCACCGGCGTCCCTTGCGAGCTTCTGCACGACGGAAAAGTGGGATCGCGTCTCGCATACTTATGGCAAGAGCTTCCGCGATCTGGCCATGATCTACAAGCGCAAGTATCCGAATCCGCCGGATGTCGTGGCCTATCCTCGTGACGAGAAAGACATTGCGGCCGTTCTCGACTGGTGCGGTGAAAATGGCTACGCGGCCGTGCCTTTCGGCGGCGGATCAAGCGTCACGGGCGGCATCAATCCACCGGACGACAGCAGCTACAAGGGCGTGGTCACGATCGACCTCGAGAATCTCAATCGCGTTCTGGAGGTAGACCCGACCTCGCGTGCTGCTCGTATCCAGGGTGGCACGTTCGGTCCTTCGCTCGAGGAGCAGCTAAAGCCGCACGGCTTCACATTGCGCCACATCCCGCAGTCCTGGGAGTTCTCAACACTCGGTGGATGGATCGCGACCCGTTCTTCCGGTCACTATGCGACGCATCTGACTCATATCGACGACATGGTGGAGAGTCTGCGCGTCGTCACGCCGACCGGCACGATCACGAACCGCCGGCTGCCGGCCTCGGGCGCCGGTCCGAGCCCAGATCGCGCCTTCATCGGATCAGAAGGTACGCTTGGAATCATCACCGAAGCCTGGATGCGTCTACAGGGCCGGGTGAAGTTCCGCGCCAACGCCTCTGTGTCGTTCAAGACTTTCTACGAGGGTGCGAAGGCCGTTCGGCAGATCACCCAGGCCGGTCTTTATCCCGCAAACTGCCGCTATCTCGATGAGAAGGACGCGTTCTTCTATGGAGCTGGCGATGGCACGGAATCGGTGCTGCTGATCGGCTATGAATCGGCCGATCATCCGGTCGATGCGTGGCTGGATCGCTCGCTGGAAATCTGCAGGGATTTCGGCGGTACGGTGAAGCAAAAGGCCGGAACGGGCAGCGATGCTCTCGAAACCAGCCGATCGGGCGCGCAGGGCAGCTGGCGCAACCAGTTCCGCTATCTGCCCTATCTCATGCACGTTCGCGCGGCCATGGGCATTGTCAGCTTCACCTTCGAAACGGCCTATACGTGGGACAAGTTTGAGGCGCTCGACACGGAAGTCATGCGGCGGGTGGCTGAAGCGGAAAAGAAGATTTGCGGTGGAGGCATTGTCTGCCGTCGCTTCTCGTTCCTTTATCCGGATGGACCGGCGCCGTACTACTCGATCATGGCTCCGTCTTCTCACGAGAAGAACATTGAGCACTATGCGGCCCTGAACAAGGTGGCTTCCGACGCCTTGCTCGAACTCGGCGCCACCATCACGCATCACCATGCCGTCGGACGCAGCTTCCGGCCCTGGTATGACAAGGAGATCGATCCGGGCTTCATCCGCATGATGCAAGCCAACAAGCGCGAGATCGATCCAAACTGGGTGCTCAATCCAGGCATTCTGTTCGACAAGCCCAAGGCTTAAATCGAACGACATTATCCATTCGGCTGTTTCGCAGGACGTTGGTATATGATTGACCTCTACTTTTGGACCACGCCGAATGGATACAAAATCACGATAATGCTGGCCGAACTCGGCCTGCATTATCGGGTTCTGCCGATTGACATCACCAAGGGTGATCAATTCGGCCCCGAGTTTCTCAAGATCAGTCCGAACAACAAGATCCCGGCCATTGTCGATCATGATGGCCCGGACGGGAAGCCGCTGTCCGTTTTCGAGTCGGGGGCCATCCTTCTGTATCTTGCTGAGAAGACCGGCAAGTTGCTGCCGTCCGATGCGCGGGCACGGATGGAAGTCATTCAATGGTTGATGTTTCAGATGGGCGGCGCCGGACCTATGTTGGGTCAAGCTCATCATTTCCGGCGTTATGCGCCAGAGCAGATTCCTTATGCCGTCGAGCGTTACACGAAGGAGGCCGCCAGGCTTTATGGTGTGATCGATCGTCGCCTGGCCGACCGCGAATATCTCGCTGGCGACTACTCGATCGCGGATATTGCGACCTTTCCCTGGATTCGGCCCTATCGATGGCAGGGACAGGAGCTTGACACGTATCCCAATCTCAAGCGCTGGTTTGACGCCATCAAGGTTCGTCCCGCTGTGCAGGAGGGGTTGGCCGTCATGTCCGAGACGAAAAAGTGGGAAGCAAAACCGGGCACGGAATCCTGGAAAAACATGTTTGGCGCGAAAGCGTGACAACGAAGAGATGGCAATCACGCCATCGGCCGCGGGCTGTTCGTCGCGGAGATACATAACGAATGCGGTAGATCGACCGGAAGCAATCGCGCCTTGCCTTAGAATGCCAACAAGGGATTTTTGGGATGTTGACAACGATCGATCGCGTGCAGATTGCCACGCGGGACGCCAAGAGCGTTGCGGAAACCTGGCGCCGCAGACTGGGCGCCGAGGAGATTTCCTCGGACCTTATCAAGGCGCTTCGGGCCAGACGGACCACGCTGCGCGTAGGAACAGGCGAAGTCGAACTTCTGGAGCCGGATGGCACCGGGATTGTGGAGCATGAACTGGTCCGGCGCGGGCGGTCTCATGTTTTCGGCGCCGGAGCGACATCGTTGGATATGTCCGGCCTCGCCAGCAATGCGATCAATGCCGGTGCCCAGCACATCACAGAGGGTGACCAGGATTTCATTCGCATCGAGATCGAAGGCAGCCCCGTGCACTTTGTGATCTCGCCGCTACGCGACGTGAAGCCGGCAGGAAAGCTGGATTTCTTCTACGAAGTCACATTGCTCGCGGCGGACCAAGCCGCCGCGGTGAACCAAATTTCGCGCGTCTTCGGATTGAACAAGGAGAGCTTTGTTACGATCACGTCGGAGCTCTTCGGATATACCGGCGTTCTCACTCTCTTTTCTCCGGATCGTCTCGATAGATTCGAAGTCATCACCCCCACCGATGCGTCCAAGACGATGGGCCGATATTACGAGCGTGAGCGCGCGTCATTCTATATGGCATACGCTGAGAGCCATGAAGTAGGCAGCATTGAGCGGGCAGCACGGGCGGACGGCGCCGGCCTCACCCTGGATTCGCGGGAGGAGCAGCAGGAAGGCCGGGAGCCCGAACAGATCTGGCTTCATCCGAGTGCGCTCGATGGAATGATGCTTGGCATTTCCAGGCCGACGCTCGCATGGAAATGGTCCGGACACCCGGAGCGTGTCTTGGCTCCTGGCTAGAGGCTGGAGCGTGCACTGACATCAAGATCCGTGTTGGACGAGATGGAAGATTCTCTCTCGAACCTTGAAGTGCCCAGCCGCGTGTTCCGATGAAGGGGATGCTCTTGAACGCGATCATGTTTTCCGAGCCGAACAAGGACATACTCGATCGCCGTGAAGCCATCGTGGAACATCTGGCGCGCTTTGTTTCGTCCAATGGGCTTGTCACGGACAGGGATGAGTGCAGGGCGTACGAGACCGACGCGTTCACCGCCTACCGCAAGATGCCGCTGGCCGTTGTGCTGCCGGCATCGACGAACGAAGTCAGTGCTGTTCTCAAGTTTTGCCATGACCACGATGTGAAGGTCGTGCCACGCGGCGCGGGCACCTCGCTTGCAGGAGGGGCAATTCCGACCGAGGACTCCATTGTTCTTGGGCTTTCAAGAATGACCGGCGTCCTGGAGATCAACTATGATGATCGCTTCATACGCGTCGAAGCGGGCGTCACCAATCTAAAAATCACCGCGGCGGTCGCGGACAGGGGCTTTTTCTACGCGCCGGATCCGTCGTCACAGCTTGCTTGCACCATCGGGGGCAATATCGCCAACAACTCGGGCGGTGCGCATTGTCTGAAATACGGTGTGACGACCAACAATCTTCTCGGCGTCAGAATGGTGCTTATGGACGGAACGATCATCGACCTTGGCGGAAACAGTCACGATAGCGGCGGTTTGGACCTGCTTGGTGTCGTGGTTGGATCTGAAGGTCAGCTTGGGGTCGTGACCGAGGCTACCGTCCGGATACTGAGATCTGCCGAAGCCGCGCGCCCCGTTCTGTTCGGATTTTCCTCATGCGATGGAGCTGGCAACACAGTTGCGGAAATCATCGCGGCTGGAATCATTCCGGTCGCGATTGAGTACATGGACAAGGCCGCGATCGAAATCTGCGAAGCCTTTTCCAGGGCGGGGTATCCGCTCGACGCTGAAGCGCTTCTGATCATCGAAGTGGAGGGCTCGAAGGCGGAAATGGACGCGACGCTTGAACGGATCATATCGATCGCGCGAGCCAACGGGGTGCAGACGGTGCGGGAGAGCAGATCCGCGATTGAAACAGCGGCCATATGGAAGGGGCGGAAGTCGGCGTTCGGCGCGACCGGGCGCGTTGCGGACTACTTGTGCATGGACGGTACCGTGCCGACGGGGAAGCTGTCCTACGTGTTGGCGCAGATCACCGAGATCGTGAAGCGCTACGGATTGCGTGTAGCTAACGTCTTTCACGCCGGCGATGGGAATATGCATCCTCTTATTCTCTATAACGCCAACGATCCGGCGGAGCAGTCGAAAGCGGAAGCTGCAGGCAACGACATTCTCAAGTTATGTGTTGAAGTCGGTGGTTGTCTCACGGGAGAGCACGGTGTCGGATTGGAGAAGCGCGATCTGATGAGATATCAATTCAACAGGATCGATTTGGACCAGCAGATGCGCTTGCGTGAAGCGTTTGATCCAAAATCGTTACTCAACAGAGACAAGGTGTTTCCTATTGACTGCTGAAATCAAGCGTAACGCTGGACGAAATTTCCCATGTCAGGAGATTTGAAGCCGCACGACGAAAAGAGTCTCTCCGAGTCGATCAAAATGGCGGGCGCATGGAATGCACCGCTCGTCGTCCGCGGAGCAGGCAGCAAATCGCAAATAGGCAGGCCGAACGGATATGCGACATCCGTTACAACCCAGCGCATGCGAGGAGTATCGATCTATGAGCCGACAGAGTTGGTGATCGGAGCTCTTCCCGGAACCGCGCTGTCCGAGATCAACGAGACACTGGCAAGCCGGAATCAAATGCTGCCGTTCGAGCCGATGGATTATCGGGCGCTTCTGGGTGGCGATCACGAGCCGACGATCGGCGGAATCGCGGCCGGAAATGTTTCTGGTCCGCGACGGGTCATGGCTGGAGCCTGCCGCGACAGTTTGATCGGCATACGGCTGGTCAATGGCCGCGGCGACATCGTGAAGTCTGGCGGCCGGGTTATGAAGAACGTGACAGGTCTCGATCTGGTCAAGCTCAATTGCGGAGCGTGGGGCACCTTCGGTGTCTTCAGTGAAGTTATTTTCAAGGTTTTGCCAAAACCGGAATCGACATCCTCGCTCGTCCTGCGCGGATTGAACGATGCGACGGCGATTGCCGCATTGACGGCGGCCATGGGATCTCCATTCTCCGTTTCCGCAGCAGCGCACCTGCCGAAGGAAGTGGTGTCCGAACCCCTGACCATCGTCCGCGTCGAAGGCTTCGAATCGTCCGTGATCTATCGTTGCGGGGAAATCGCCAAGCTTTGGCGGCCATATGGAGATGCAGATCTTCTGGAAGAGACGGTCGGCACGGATGTCTGGTCGGACGTGCGGGATGCGCGGTGGCTGGTCGATCCTGCTGAGAGCGCCATATGGCGGCTTTCGCTGGCCCCTTCGAAGGCGCCCGGCGTCATTGACCACATCAAACGAGTGCTGGATGCGCGTCATTTCTACGATTGGGGCGGCAGTTTGGTTTGGCTCGCTGTCAACGCATCGGAAGATGCGGGCTCGACGGTTGTCCGGAACGCGATGCGCGGTCTCGGCGGTCACGCGACGCTTCTGCGCGCATCGCCCCAGGTGAGAAGCACCGTGGATGTATTCGAGCCGCTTTCACCGGCGCTTACTGAGCTGACCCGAAGGATCAAGCTCGCGTTCGATCCCGACCGTATTCTCAATTTCGGAAGAATGTATTCCGGCATCTGAGATAGAAACAGGAATTCCATGCAAACGAACTTCTCGCTGGTCGCGCTTGCCGAGTCGCACATGCGTGAATCGGAGAAAATTCTCCGTGCTTGCGTTCATTGTGGTTTTTGTACCGCCACATGCCCGACCTATCTGTTGCTGGGAGATGAACTCGACAGTCCGCGCGGGAGAATTTACCTCATCAAGGATATGTTCGAGAATGAGAAGCCCGCAAGCGAGAAGGTGGTCAAGCATATCGATCGCTGCCTTTCCTGTCTTTCGTGCATGACCACATGCCCCTCAGGGGTCCACTACATGCATCTGGTGGATCATGCGCGGGCTCACATTACAGAGACCTACAAACGTCCCTTGATCGATCGTGTTCTGCGGAGCGCACTGGCCGCGGTGTTGCCGAATCCGAAATGGCTCAGGCCTGCGCTGTTCGCGGCATCGGTTGTCAGGCCGATAAAGAAATGGCTGGTTCGGCTCCCCGGCGGGACACAACTCGGCGCGATGATCGATCTCGCTCCGGCTTTGAGGCCGCGTAAACATGCTCCTCCGGAATTGAACGAAGGAAACCGGCGCGGCAGGGTTGCGATCCTGACAGGCTGCGCCCAGCAGGTCATCGCTCCCGGTATCAACGACGCTGCGATCCGGTTGTTGAGGCGTCACGGCATCGAGGTGACAAGTCCGCGTGGTGAGGGGTGTTGCGGCGCGCTTGTGCACCATATGGGTTATGAAGATTCAGCCCTGGATGCGGCTCGGCGCAACGTCGATGTCTGGACACGCGAGCTAGACGAGAATGGACTCGATGCCATCATCGTCACAGCGTCGGGTTGCGGAACGACCGTCAAAGATTATGGGTTCATGCTTCGCGAGGACAAGGCGTATGCTAGCAAGGCTGCGCGCGTGTCCGAGCTTGCACAAGATATCTCGGAATATCTTCATACACTTCGACTTCAAGGCCCGACTAGAGCTACAGGGCAATTGGTCGCATATCATTCGGCCTGCTCGATGCAGCACGGTCAGCGCATCGTGGATCAACCGAAATCCCTTCTGACTCAAATGGGGTTCGTTGTTAGTGATGTTCCAGAAGGCCACATCTGCTGCGGCTCGGCAGGCACGTACAACGTTCTGCAGCCCGAGATCGCCGGCCAGCTCAGGTCGCGCAAGGTAGCCAATATCGAAAAGCTGAAGCCACAGATCATCGCGAGCGGCAATCTCGGGTGCATAACGCAAATCGGCGCCGGCACGGCTATTCCGATTGTTCATACGGTGGAGTTGCTTGATTGGGCTACCGGCGGTCCCTTGCCAGATGCAATGGAAGGTAATTTCGACTAAGTAGCGTGAGGCATATCAGACGTCCGAAGTAAGGTCGCGAAAGAGCTCAGAGAAATTCAGGGAAAGTATGCAGAGCTCGTCGAGTACAAAGTTGCTGCCGGAGAACAACTCAACGCATCGACATACGAGCTCTTCAAGATGGCGTTGTACACCAATTGGAAATCCATGCGGTTGGGGGAGCCAATGCCAACCAGCCGCTGATGTTGATCGTTCCAGAGACCTATCAATCAACTGTCGAAGCCAAGGTGCCATCGCAAGATATTAACCAGTTACGCGTGGGGCAGCCATTGTGATGCGCTTTGCCGCGTTCAACGGACGATGCCAGAAGTCAAAGGCTTCGGCACGCTTTTCTCAGCCGATGTAAATCAAGACCAGAAAATGAACATGAGTTATTACGTCGTTCGCATAAGCTTAACGGCTGAGGAAACGGCTCATCTAACGGACTTGGATTAATAGCAGGCATGCCTGTCGAGACTTCCGGATCGCAGAAATGCCAGCGTAGTCGCTAGATTTTAAGATTTCTCATCCTACCCAACCCAAAGTGGTGTCATACCCCGTACCACCGTATTGGAGAGCCAGACTGATGCTATCTACGATGTCATCGGTTTCGCCGTGCGGATAGCTGAGAAGTTCTCTTTCGACCAGAGACATGAACGAAGCTTGTTTGGGAAACCGCACATTGCCATCTTTAAATTTGGATTGCTGGGTATAGAGCCGACCTCTTCGATCTTGCTCGATAGGCTGAAGTTTAATTGACGCGCGCCGTGGTAAGCCGCGCTCGCGTTTGAGTGCTTTTGCTATTGCAGTTTCCTCCATCTGGATCTGCTCTGGGTCGTACTTTTGTACGAGTTCGACGAACACTTTGCACAGCTGGGGGTATTCGTAGATGCCCCGCTCTACGTGCAGCAAATAATATTTGTCGCCAAGTCGCATCCAAATTGTGCACACAGTCCAGTCACTCTGCCCGCCATCGTTAAGGGCAGTGTCCCAAGACATAAAAACGCGCTTATACTGCTGATCCTCTGGTAGCTCGCTGTAATAATGAAACCACGGTTGCTTTATGAGATTGCCGGACCATCTAGGATTTTGAGCGATCCAAGCTAATGCGTAGACCGTGGAATCGACCTGATCGTCATAGTTGGAGCTCGGGAATGAAAGCAGTTCGGTTAAGTAGGTATCGAGCCAATCTGCTGCCTTTGGAAATAGAACGAACCCGCTTTCGATCACCGACGTTTGGCCATACAATCGCATGATCTTATTACCGTCCAAGGACGGCGCGGCCTGCACTTTCGAAAGGCCTTCGGAGCGGAGTTGTTGGATTAAAGAAGACCCGGATGACATGTCTTCAATCAAAACGACCGTCGCATGGTGACGCTCAGCTTGGCTTTCGACGGATTTCTTTAGATCGGGGAATGAAAGTCTTTTGCGAAAAACGTCTAGCAAATAAGCTTTTTTGTCCTTAACCCCCCAAGTCGTGCAGACGCTGAAATTTGCAATTTCAGTATCCTTCACGGCTGTATCCCAACTTTGAAGAATTGTTCCGAAATCGTCAGGCTTTTCGTTTGCCGTATAGAATTTTAGCCACTCGCGCTTGACGATGTGGCCTTCCGGCGGTTGCGGGTTCTGTTGATACTGGGCAGCAAAATGATATGGCGTCACTGACGCGCGAAGCGTATCTAGGGACGATCGCGGCATCAGGGATGGTTGAAGAATATCTCCTGCCTTTCGACGAAACTGGGTCGTTTGGTACGGTGTTCGAATTTCATAGGATTCGTCTTCTTCGGCGAGTGCCGAGAACGATAACACTCGCCAGTTTTCCATCTTCTGGACATGGGCGACCAGATCATCGGCGTGCAATCGCTGCATGACTATGATGATCGCACCTTCGACTTGCTTGTTGAGACGGCTGCGCAAGGTGTTATTGAACCATTCGTTCACGCCTTGGCGTCGTGCGTCAGACAATGCTTCATCAGCTTTCAAAGGGTCGTCGATCACGATGACGTCTGCGCCACGACCCGTAAATCCACCTCCGACCGACGTAGAGAACCGGAAGCCACCCTGTGTGGTTTCGAAATCAGCTACGGTGTCTCTTTTGCTAGAAATTCTGGTGTTGAACAGGGCCTGATAAAATGCACTGCCCATGAGGCGACGAGACTGTCGGGCCAGAGTATCGGAAAAATCCTGGGCGTAAGAGACGCATGCCACCTGCTTCTCCGGAAAGTGTCCCAGGAACCAGGCAGGGAACGCGATGGATGCGGAGTGAGATTTCAAGTGCCGCGGCGGAACATTGATGATCAGACGTTTGCAACTGCCGTGGGCAACATCTTCGAGGGCTCGAGCAATTAATTCCTGATGCCAGTTGTATTCGAATGTCGCCGCTGGATTGAGCTCAAGAAAGGAACGATGGATGAATGCAAGCAGATCCTGCCGATAGATTTCGGCCACCATCCTTGCCGGAGATAGAGTCATCAGTCGCTCTCCCGCTGATCGTATGGCCGCAGGCGCTTGTAGATTGCCCGGATCACTATTTGATCGGTATCGCTAAAAGGATATTCGGAAGGTCTGGCTGCCTCGGCACGCGCTTCGATGTCTGCAATCACGTCGATGAATTTCAATAATAGCTTTTCATTTCCCGTTGCACCTGCGTTTGCCAAATGTATCGCCGCTGCTTGTGCTTTAGATATTTTCCGCCGTTTCCCGTCGATGGCGACGGTGACTTGATCGCGCGCAGCTTCCATTACGAGAGTAACGATATTCTTGCTGCCCTTGGGGCGACCCGGTCGAGGTCGGCCATCGCCTTTTCTAAATTGGGTATGTTTCGGCGGCTTGCCGCGTCCAACCGAATATTTATCTTTCTTTTCGGCCGGAGCGTCGGTGTCGTGCGTTGCTCTTGCGCGAGGCCTTTGCTTTTCCTTCGAGGATTTTTTGTCGATCCGACTTTTTTGCTCTGATGTTAGCCGTTGTACCCGCTTGACCATTCTTGTCGTGCTCCGTCCGCGTGGCCTTAACTCGATCGAAACTCAAGCCAGATTCTACATGTATGGCTTTCAGGCTATAGATCTCTTTGAACCGTTGAATGATGAGATCAGCATAATGCGAATCCAGTTCAATGCCGTATCCATGCCGGCCGGTCTTTTCAGCCGCGAGCAATGTGGTGCCGCTGCCGGCAAACGCATCCAGAACGATGCCGCCTCGTTTTGAGCAATCGAGAATGGCGTCGCTGACCAGTGCAAGTGGTTTCGGTGTCGGGTGCCCGGCAAGCGCGGTGTCCCGGTCCTTCCCGAAACTGCTCATGCCGGGATAATGCCAAATATTTGTTCTGCTTCGTCCGAAGCGCCCCAGTTCAACATTATTGATGTGCTTGGCGCGGCCATTCTTATAGACAAAAACGAACTCGTGAGCGGAGCGGTATAAGGAACCCATACCGGCATTGCTTTTCGACCAGACGCAGATGTTCTTGAGTTCCGTATATACATCATCGGCAGCATCGGCCAATTCTCGAATATGCCGCCAGTCCATGCATACGAAATGGATTGAGCCGTCGACGCTGAACGCGGCGAGGTTCTTCAAGGCGCGCCGCAGGAAGTTCGTGAACTCCTGCCGGTTCATCTCGCCTGATGCCATCGCAAATTCCCGGTGCTGCTTTTTGCCCAGACCAGAAACATTGCCTGCAATCGGCACGTTGTAGGGCGGGTCAACAAACACCGCTTGTGCCCGTTTGCCCTGGAGGAGGCGTTTATAATTTTCCGGCTTGAGGGCGTCTCCGCATAGTAGAACGTGGTCGCCGATCTGCCAGCAGTCTCCGTGCCGCGATACCGCGGGAAGGGAGCGATCGATCTCAGGGAGGGCATCTTCCTCGTCTGGTCCACTGTCGCCCGCCTGGCCGACGATCAGATCGATCTCGGCCATCTCAAAACCAGTGACCGTCACATCGAAATTCGGCTGGACGGAAAGCTCCTGCAGTTCAAGGGCAAGCAGGTTAGGGTCCCATCCCGCATTCTCTGCAAGCCGATTGTCGGCGATAACATAGGCCCGGATTTGGGTTGGGCTGAGGTGGTCGACCCTGACAGTCGGAACGTCCGCCATGCCTAGGGATATGGCAGCTGTAATCCGCGCATGGCCCGCTACGACGCCGTCCGAGCCATCGATCAGGACGGGATTGATAAAACCAAATTGCTGGATGCTGGCGGCAATCTGTTTGATCTGCCGGGGCGTATGCGTACGGGGATTCTTGAGGCGAGGTTTGAGCTTGCGCGGGTCTTTGTATTTGATGGCCAGCGTGCTCAAAGCGCCCCCCAAGCCTGATGTGCAAAGATTGTGCACTCACGAATCGCGAATCAAAAATATTGGGAAAGCCTCCCATTTCTTTGGCTGATTTTCCCAATTCTACGATGTGTTTTCCCAATTATTTTTTTGTCCGGATTCCGCAAAATTGGCCTCTGCCGCAGGGGGTTTTCTGCATTTTGCAAATTCGAATCGCACTATTTGCGCGATTTTCCCATTATTTGTCCCATTTCCGCCGCGAGACTGGTTGGGTAATCACTGCGTGCACCACCAACCATATCAATAGGTTGAGAGCGCATTGAGAGATGTCTTCGGTCCCGGCGCAACGTCGGACAGCCAGGTTAACGCGCGCCGGGCCGCGTCTTACCACCAGCCTCGTTGCATCGGAACGTAGAACTGGCCGCCGCCCCGGCGCGGTGGCGGATTCGGATTGCGCTGAAAGAAGGCGTCGAAGCCGCCGTCGTCCTGCCGGCCGCTGCCCCAGCCGTTGTCGTCCGCCATCAGAACCTCGCTTGGCTTGCGCGTGATGAAGCCGCCTTGAGGCTGGTCGCTCAGCACGACGACAAATTCGGTTCGATAGTTGGTTTCTTCGCTCAGTGGCTCGTCTGAAATGACGATCGAGGATCGCGGCAATGCGGTCGGCGCAATGCGGTCCAAAATTTCCTTCGGGATGGTGATGCGGTCGAGTGCGTTTTTTGCGCCATCGCTGTTGTCGATGGAGACGGCCGTCCAGCGCAGACCTGCGTCGTTGCGCGCCACTGCCGTGAACACGTGCGTGCCGAGCGGTTTGCCGGGATCGCGGATCGCGATTGGAACTTCGATGCTCGCATCGAACACTTCGCCGCCGCCGTCCGGCGCCGGCTTGTGCGTATTACGCCGGACATAAAGAGTCCGCGTCGCGCGGCTGATGTAGATCGAGACCGGCTCGACAGCGAGCTTTGCATCCAGCGCCGCTTTCGCCGTGTCGGCTTTCTTTGTCTGAGCCGTCTTGGCGGCTTCCTTCGCGGCGCTGGCTGCATCGAGCTTCGATGAGGCGTTCGCGTTGTCGGCGTCGAACCGGGCCGCCAGTTCCGCTGCCTTGGCGGCAGCCTTCTGTTGGCGCTCCTCGGCCTTCGCCCTGGCTTGATCGGTCTTGGCGGTGGCCACGGCTTTATCGGCGGACACAACCTCGGCGTCGGCCCGCGCCTTGAGCCGTTCGAGCTTACGCAGAGACGTTGCGAGCAGAGCGGATTCTCGGGCGGCTGTGGCGGCAGTCTTCTTGGCCTCCTCGGCCGCCATGGCGGCGTCCGCGGCCTCGCGTGAAAGCGTCTGGGACTTTGCCGGAGCAGCCGCGATGACCTCCGCGTTCGGCACGAATAGCGATAGCGACGGATGAGAAAAGTCGGCTGGGGCCGCATCGTCCGGCGAAATGATCACCCGCATTCCGATACGGGTCATGTCGAACAGCTTCTCAGCAAAACCGAAAGGCATCCGCACGCAGCCGTGCGAGGCCGCATAGCCGGGCAGCGGTCCGCCGTGCAATGCGAGGCCGTTCCAGGTGATGCGCTGCATGTTCGGCATCGAGGCATCGTCGTACATATTCGAGCGGTGGTCTTTGTTTTTCTGGACGATGGCGAAGACGCCAGCGGGCGTTTCGCGCTCCTTGACGCCGGTCGACACAGGCGCGCGCATGATCCAGCCCTCGGCGTCATAGATCGTAACCTGCTGGCTCTTGATCGATACGATTGCCATGATCGGCTCGCCTGCCTCGCGCGGCGCTGCGGTCTCGGCAGGTTGCGCGCGGCGTGCCGGTTTCGCTGCGGCGTCGGCGGTCGGGGTCAGCAGTGCGGCCATCGCTGCAAACATCACCACGGCGGATGGTCCCCAACGACGCATCGCCGTAGTGGATTTCGCCGACGTCAATCGATCCACCATTCCATTCCCCGTTGCAGCGCGTGTCTGCCGCCGTGACCAACCTCACATATCCGACTCGTGAGAAACAAGCATGCTCGCCGTTGAAGTTGGCGCAAAACGGACGGCGAGCGCTCGCAGGCCTGCCATCCGACGCCGTTGCTTACAGGCAACACTCCCGGGAAAAGGGTAGGGGCCGCCCGGTTAGGCCATTGCGTGGCCATAACCTTGCTCGAACAATCAAGGGCGTCCGCATGTTTGGCTGTGCAGTCCGGTTCCGATGAGGCTGGAATGATGAACCTGCAGCGACCTTCAGTGCAAACCCCTGTGCTGCGATCCGCCGTTTTTGCGACCGGGATTGTCGGCCTGCTGGCGACGGGGTCAGAAGCACCCCAAACAGCCGTCGCCGCTCCGCGCGAGGATATCAGCTCTCACTCCACGGAATACCAGCTCGGGGGTAGATCACAGCCACGCTCAGTGCTCAATGACGATCTTGCGCAAACCGATGCCGCGATGGGCGAACTTGCAGACGCAGTTGCCGAAGCACTCATCGCTTTGGACAGGCAGATCCTGGTTGTCAAAGCTGCCTCGATCAATTCGCCGGATGTGCCGCTAACGCCACCAGCGCCTGTGCAACTCGCGAGCGTGGATCCGTTGGACGTCCAAATCGGCGAACCAAACAAGGCTATGGACTCCATAGAAATTGTCGACGAGTGCCTGGCGATGGAGATATGCGTCGATCGATATCTGTGGGCTCTCTATGAGAGGACGCTCAAGGAAGACACCATTAAGGTGCCCGAACGGAGGAGTGTTACCGTCAAGCGCAGAGGCAAGATGGTGACCGTGACCAGAACGTTCACCAAGCTGGTCGATCAGGATTTCGGATGGAAGGACCCGAAGGCGGCGGAACGAGTCCGCATGTCCATGCAGGACTATGTGATCGGCGGGATGGACCGGAGCTTCAAGCTGAAATTGTTTCATATGCTTCACGCGGCGGAGGCCGCGGGTCTTTCGCCCGGCATCACCAGCGGATTCCGTGACGACTACCGTCAGTCGATCGCAAGCGGTCTTAAGGCGGCGAGCAACAGGTCGTATCATGGCGGCAGCTTGCGCGGCGGTTATGGGCATGGGCTCGCGGCCGATGTGGTGAGTGTCGACGGCGGGACGCGCAATCAGCGATGGGCTTCCTCCGACAAACTCTGGAAGTGGGTCGATGCGAACGGGAGGGGGTTTGGCATCGGGCGCCCGTATCTCGGCAGGGACCCGCCGCATGTCGCGCCGGTCGATGGCGAGGAATTTGCAAGACACAGCCACGGCACCAAACAGGCGGCATCGGACGTGAAGAGGACAAAGAAAATAGAGGTGAAGAAGGGCGACGTGAAAAGGGCCGACGTGAAGAAGGTGAAGCGCGTTGCCACGCGCGACCACTCACGCCCCGTGAAACGCCCGAGAACTGTAGTCGCTTCAAAGCTGAAAGCGAGCTGATTAGCTTCGGTCCGCTTGGAACGAAGCACTGGCGACTATTTTCGAATATCACGGGGCGCCAGCAAAATCGTGCGGCAGGTGATTGAACGGGAATTGTCCAGTCAATTGCCGGCGCGGTCCACGTGTTCGATTCGTGGAGGCGGGGTGGCCTTTCCCGGGCCATTCTGTTCGTCAAACAGAATACGTTCGGCCGCTCCGGCAAGATCATCATATTGCCCGCTTCTGAGCGACCACATGAAAGCTCCGAGTGCTGCGGCTCCAAGTGCGAGCGCGATCGGAATCAGATAGAAGAAATCAGTCATCGCGCCTCCTCCACCCGAAGCGCATACAAGTGGCTGGCGACGGGACTATCCGCGCGCAGCTTTTTGTCAGGGCGTGAGCCCGTCAGACGCAGGGCGTTGGCGATCACAATCAGTGAGGAAGCCGACATCGCCACGGCGGCAATCAGCGGCGTGACATGGCCGAGAATAGCAATCGGCACGGCAATCACATTATAGCCGATTGCGAGAGCGAGGTTTTGACGCACCAAGTGTCCTGCGCGGCGTGCAACACCGATTGCCAGAGGCACCGCAGTCAGGCTTTCGTGCAGGAACACCAGATCGGCGGTATTGCGGCTTACGTCGGCCGCGGAAGCCGGCGCCATGGAGGCGTGGGCGGCGGCCAATGCTGGTGTGTCATTGAGGCCGTCGCCGATCATCAGCACGCGCCGTCCTGAAGCCGTCAGCACTGCTATGTGATCCGTCTTGCCACCAGGTGAAACGCCGGCGAGATAGGCGACGTCGAGCGTAGCGGCGAGGTGGCGCACAGGTTCGTCGCGATCTCCTGATATGATCTCGACGCGGTGTCCCTGGGACAAAATCTCCGCAACGCTCTGGCAAGCGTCCGGCCGCAGATCGCTATCGAAATGGAATGCGCCTCGCAGCCGTCCGTTTTCCGACAATACGACACCGGAGGACGAGTCGTGCTCAGATCCATCAGTCAGGGCCCAATCGGGTCTGCCCAGCCGGTACTGTGTTTCACCAATGCGGGCTTCAAGACCAGCTCCCGGAATTTCGGAAATCCCGGTCACAGCCAATGGCGCAACACCGCTGTTTCGACCGGCCGCGGCGATGGCGCGTGAATAGGGGTGACGGGAGTGTGATGCGATCGACGTTGCGATAGCAAGCGTAGCTGGATCGACGGACTCGCCATTGGCGAGTTTCATGCGATCGAGGGTCAGTGTGCCGGTCTTGTCGAAAACCACGGTGTCGATCTCGGCCATGCGCTCCAGCGCACCGCCGTCCTTGATCATGATGCCGTGTTCGAACAGCCGGCGAGCCGCAACGACCTGTACCATGGGAACGGCAAGACCAAGCGCGCATGGACACGTAATGATCAGAACTGCAATCGCGATGGTTATCGCCCGGTGTGCATCGCCGGTGGCGATCATCCAGCCGATGAGTGTCAGCAAAGCGGTGAGATGCACGACGGGGGCGTAGAGCCGCGACGCGCGGTCGGCGATACGGCGATACACGGAGCGGCCTGCTTCGGCAGCTTCCATCATTCGTACCATTTCCGCGAGGAATGAGTCCTTCGCAGCCGCGGTGGCGACAATGGTCAGAGGTCCCGTCAGGTTCAGCGTTCCGGCTGAAAGCATTGCGCCTGCAACGGCCGGTTGCGGCCGGCTCTCTCCGGTAACGATGGCGCAATCGATGTCCGATGTTCCCTTGATCACTTTAGCATCGACCGGCACGCGTTCGCCCGCAGGCAGGATGAGGATCATGCCTTGCTGGATTTCGCCTACGGGCAGATAGGTATGCGCGCCGTCGTCGTGAACGACAAGCGCTCCGCGCGAGGCAAGGCGAGCAAGCCCGTTGACGGCATCACGAGCACGCTCTCGCATCATGTGATCGAGCGTCCGGCCGATTAGCAGAAAGAACAGCAGCGAGATGGATGCATCGAAGTAGGCATGAACGCCATGGGTGATCGTCTCATAGAGGCTCATTCCAAATGCGAGCAGCACGCCGATGGAAATTGGGACGTCCATATTGGTCTGGCCATGACGCAACGCGCTCCAGGCGGACTGGAAGAATACATGGCCCGAATAAATTAATGCAGGACAGGCGATCAACGCGGACAGCCAATGAAACATGATGCGGGTATCCGGCTCCGCGCCGACCCAGATCGCGATCGATAGTCCCATGATGTTGCTGGCTGCGAATCCGGACACCGCAAGCGCGCGTATCAGCTCCGTCAGCGTCTCATCCTGGCCATCCGCGTCGAGATCGTTGAGATGAGCGTGATAGCCAATCCTCTCCAGCGTCTCGATGAAGGGCGGTGGCGGCTTGTCGGTTTCCCAGCGGACCGAGACCCGTTTCGTCGACAGATTGACGCGCGCCTGCTCGACGCCGGGAAGCGCACAAAGCGCTGTCTCGATCTTCTGGATGCAGCCGCCGCAATGAATCGAAGGTATGGACAGATCTGTCTGGCGAATTCCGTCGCTGACAACATGGCTGGCGAGCAGCAGTTCGTCATCCGCGATATGCGGATTAGTTATCGCAAGAGCGAGTTCGGCGCCGGGTGCGCAGCAACTCATCGGCTACTCCATCTCCGCGCCGTAGCGCGGCCTTCGCGGCGGCTATGCTTTACGATGCTCCGGCTGAAACGGCTCGATAGGCGTGCCAGGTGCCGTGCCCGAGCACAGGAAACACCACGATCAGTCCGACAAGCCCGGTGGCCAGGCAAAGAAGAAACAAAGCGAGGACAAGGGCGCCCCATGTCAGCATCACCGGCAGGTTGTTCCAGACCAGTGCTGTGCTCGTTCCCATGGCTGTCAACGCATCGACGCGTTCGTTCAGAAGCATCGGAATAGAGAATGCGCTGATTGCAAACGAGAAGGCCGCGAACAGTCCCCCGATGGCACTGCCGACGACAAGCATCGCCCAACCGGTGGGCGTGGTGAACAGCATCGAAGCGATGTGATCGAGGCCGGGAAACGGCACCAGACCGAAGAACAATGCATAGACGATGACTGCGGCGCGCATCCAGGTGATCATCAGCAGACACAGCAGCACCCCCGCGAACAAGATTTGCCCGCCGGACTTCGGCTTGACGAAAATCATCCGCGTGAGGCTTACCGGCAAGCCAGCGGCCAGCCGCCGGCTCTTCTCATACAGGCCGACGGCGAGAATCGGACCGACAACCATGAACCCGGCGAAAGCCGGAAACAGGATGTAGTCCCATCCAAACCGGAATAACCCGATAACGATTGCGATCGATACCAGAAATATCATCAAGCCATATGCAAGGCTCGAAGCCGGTTGCACGGCGAGATCACGCCAGCCAGCCGCCAGCCATGTGAAAGCGTCGGATGGGGCCAATGACCGATTCCAGCGGTTCTTGACCGGAAGTGGTGGCACAAGGCTCGGGATCATGGTCATGCGAAGTTACTCCGCCGATAGTTTGGTTGGCTTCGCGGCTTTTGGCGAACAGGACGACTTCGCCGCGCTGAAGCTGTTATTTCCTTCGCTCGCCTCACCACGACGCACGTGATCGACGCACTCCGGCTGCGAGGTTACAGCGACATAAAGCAGGTGCGCATTCGCACCAATAAGCAGAATAAGGCCGAGCCCAGTCACCAGCATGATGAATGGCTTCAACCTCAGCCGGGCAGGGGATGTTGCAGCGTCCATCATTGGCCGGTCGCCCGTTGGTCGAAAAGGTAAAGCGCGAGAATTTTACGGTCGAGCGGTGTCAGGCGGCTTTCCCACGTTGGCATGCGGCCCTGCCGGCCGCTCCAGACAGTATTGAGAATGGATTGCCTGTCGCCGCCATAAATCCAGGACTTGTCGGTCAGGTTGGGCGCTCCGAGGTCGGTCTTGCCCTTGCCGTCGTCGCCGTGACAGGCGGCGCAGGTCGCCGCGAATACGGTCTTGCCAGCCTCGATCTGCCCCGGCTTTGCGTCTTTCGCGGTAGAGGGGGCGGACAAGGTCTGCACATAGGCGACGACGTTGTCGACATCGGCCGACGGAATCATCTGGTCGTGACCGAATGCGGGCATCTGCGAGACGCGCGTGTCCGGATGCGTTGAATTGATACCGACGCGGATCGTCTCCGCAATGGCTGCAGGATCGCCGCCCCATAGCCATGACGAGGTGGTGAGATCAGGGAAGCCTGGGCCGCCCTTCGCGTTGAAGCCATGGCAGGCGGCACAGTTGTCGCCGAACAACGTCCGTCCTGACTGGCGAACGATATTCATCAACCGCGGATCGGCCTGAATGGTCGCATAGCTGTCGGTTTCGATCTTTTTCGCCCATTGATCGCGGCCGAGCGCAGCCTGCTTGAGCGTATCCTGCAGGTTCTGCCGGTCATCAAGCCCAAGCAGTCCCTTTGTGTAGGTCACACCGATCGGCCACGCCGGCATCAATACCCAGTAGCCGAGCGAGAACAGGGCCGTCAGGACGAGGAAGAAATAGACCGGACGAGGGACCGGCGTATTCAATTCCTTGATGCCGTTCCACTCATGTCCGGTGGTCATATAACCGGTATGAAGATCGCGTTCTTCTACCGCCATGGCTTGTCCTCATCGCGCAAAATGGAAGTCGCGGCGCGATCGAAGCTTTTTCTGTTCGACGGCCAGTAGGCGTAGACCAAGACGATGATCGAGAGCGCGATCAGGTAGAACAATCCGAACGACTTCGAAAACCACACCAGCGTGTTGTGCTCGACATCCATGACTATTTCGCCTCCGCAACGGGCTTGTACGCGGCATCTGTCAGCCGGCCGAGAATCTGGAGATAGGCGACAAGCGCGTCCATCTCGGTCAGATCGCCCGGCTTGCCGTCGAACGCGCGAACATTGGTGGCCGCGCCGTACCGCTTCGTCACGCCCTCCGCGAACGGAGTGTCCGGTGCAGCCTGTCCGTAGGTGTCGGCCGCGGCATTCGCGATCATGTCATCGGTGTAGGGGACACCGACTGCGCGTTGCGCCTTCAGTTGCAACCCCATGTCATCCGTCCTTAGCGAGGTCCGTGATAGCCAGGCATAGGCGGGCATCACCGAGACGGACATCACGTCACGTGGATTGTTGAGATGGGCGACGTGCCACTCGTCCGAGTACTTGCCGCCGATACGTGCCAGATCAGGACCGGTGCGCTTTGAGCCCCACAGCATCGGATGGTCGTATTTCGACTCGACGGCCAGAGAGTAGGGACCATAGCGTTCGACTTCGTCGCGCAGCGTGCGGATCATTTGCGAGTGGCAGGCATAGCAGCCTTCGCGGATGTAGATATTGCGGCCGGATAGCTCTAGCGGCGTGTAGACGCGCATATCCGGTGCGTTCTCGACGGTCTGGTGGATCGTGAAGAGCGGGGCGATCTCGACCAGTCCGCCGATGCTGGACACGATGACAATGCCCAGAACAAGGCCGATGGCTTTCCGCTCAAGTTTGTAATGCAGTCCGAACATCGGTTTATTCTCCCGCCTGAAGGGCAGGCACTGCGGCAACTGCCGGGCGATCGCCCGTTGTTTCCGGCTCAACGCTTGAGGCCGCCGTCTTGATGGTCATCCAGATATTGTAGCAACCGACCATTGCGCCGATGAGGAACAGGAGGCCGCCAATCGCGCGGGCAATATAGTAGGGCCGCATGGCAACCAGCGAGTCGACGAAGGAGTAGGCCAGCGTGCCGCTCTCGTTATAGGTCCGCCACATCAGTCCCTGAATGATGCCGGAATTCCACATTGCGAAGACGTAGACAATCGTGCCAGCAACGGCGAGCCAGAAGTGAACTTCGACAAGCCTCGGCGAATACATGGTTTTGCTTTTCCACAACCACGGCACGGATGCGTAGATCGCGCCAAACGAGATCATCGCCACCCAGCCGAGCGCCCCGGCATGGACATGGCCGACGGTCCAGTCAGTGTAGTGTGAGAGCGAGTTGACGGAGCGGATCGCCAGAAACGATCCCTCGAAGGTTGTCAGTCCGTAGAACACCGCTGCCACCATCATGAAACGCAGCGTGGCGTCGTCGCGAACCTTGTCCCAGGCGCCGTTCAGTGTCAGCAGCGCGTTGGCCGCAGACGCCCATGACGGTATGAGTAACATCAGCGAGAAGGTCATGCCCAGCGTCTGCACCCACTGCGGCAATGCCGTGTAATGCAGATGATGCGATCCCGCCCACATGTAGAAGAATGTGATGCCCCAGAAGCTGATGATTGACAGGCGATAGGAAAAGATCGGCCGGCCCGCGCGCACTGGCAGGTAATAATACATCATGCCGAGAAAGCCTGCCGTCAGGAAAAACGCGACGGCGTTGTGGCCGTACCACCATTCCGTCATGGCATCCTGCACGCCGGCGAACAGCGAGTAGCTTTTGGCGTGGCCGAAGGACACCGGCACAGCCAGGTTGTTGACGATATGCAAGATCGCAACGACCAGTATGAAGGCCATGTAGTACCAGTTGGCCACATAGATGTGCGGCTCTTTACGCCGGGCCAGCGTGCGCAGGTAGATGCCGAAGTAGACCACCCAAACGATCACGAGCCAGATGTCTGCGTACCATTCCGGCTCCGCATATTCTTTCGACTGCGTAATGCCCATCATGTAGCCGGTAACGGCTAGAACGCAGAACAGGTTGTAGCCGAGCAGCACGAACCATGAGCTGAGCTGGTCGGGAAGCCGGGCGCGCGATGTGCGTTGCAGGACGTAAAGCGAAGTCGCGATCAGGGCGTTGCCGCCGAATCCGAAGATGACGCTCGTGGTGTGGACCGGCCGCAGCCGTCCAAAGCTCGACCATCCGGCATCGAATGTGAGTTCGGGCTTGACCAGCAGCCACGCCACCCAGTCGCCGACGAACAGGCCGAACACGGCCCAGACCATAGCCAGAATGATGCCTAGTTTGGTCGGATCGTCGTAGTAGTGGGCCAAGCGTTCGTCGCTGGGCTCCGGCTCGTAATAGACCGAGATGATCTTGAAGATTCCGGCAAGCGCGGCCAGCACGATCAGCAAGCCGTGCGCGCCAAGGATGTCATCCCTTCCCGCGACACCCAGCGCCAGTCCGCAAAGACTGACGGCAAGCAGAATAAACAGCGCAAGCTGTCGCTCGCTTTTTGTAAGTTGCCCCATCATCACTATCGCCCGTTCCAGCCAATTTGGGCTGGCTCCCTGCAATTAAAATCAAATGCGCGCTGGCCGTGTCGATGAGCGCACCAAGCTTACGCCCCGACTTTGGAACCTGGAAGTCTATTAAAACTGCTGCAGCACCTCGGGTTGCTTCTCTTAGGCTATGCCAATGATCGCCGTTGTCTTTGCGCCAGAGCAAAGACATCAGTCCTAAATCCTGTCGCCTAGCCTCCGAAAAAGCTGAAGCGGCATGCGGATCTGAGCTTCCATAAAGAAATATTTTATATATATCTTATTCAGCAATCTGGATTCAGAAGCCGCTATGCGATTGACCAATTTCTCGGACTACGCACTACGCGTACTGCTTTATGCCGCCGCACGTCGCAACGCATTGATCACAATCGAGGAAACGGCGCAGGTCTATGGAATATCCCGGGCACACCTCATGAAGGTCGTGAACCAGCTGACGCGCGCCGGTTTTCTGAAGGCGGTGCGCGGACGCTCCGGCGGACTCGAGCTGGCCAGGCGCCCTGAGAAGATCAGTCTTGGCGACGTGGTTCGGACCACCGAGCCGGACTTTGCGCTGGTCGAATGTTTCTCGCCCGAAAACAGGTGTCTGATCACGCCGCGCTGCCGCTTGCGGGGCGTTTTGAATGAGGCGTTGGCGGCTTTTATTGCAACGCTCGACCGCTATACGCTGGCCGACCTGGTTCTTCGCCCCGAGGATTTTGGAATTCAACCGGCTGCGTGAGCCGCGGCCCATTGAGGATCGAAAAATGAGTGATTTGGAAGCAGGTGGACCTGAGCGCCGGGCGCGGATCACAGCCGATATCATGACAAAAACCGGCATCGATGAGCCAATGATCGAGCGCCTCGTCAGGTTGTTTTATCAGCGCATCCAGGCTGAGCCTGTGCTCGGACCGATTTTCGCGACGAGGGTCACGGACTGGGAGCATCATATCGCAAAACTCTGCGCGTTCTGGTCTTCGGTTGCGCTCATGACCGGCCGTTATCACGGACAGCCGATGAGGATGCATATGGCTCTCCCGGTAAGCGGGGCACATTTCGACCGCTGGCTTGAACTGTTCGAGGGCACGGTTGCGGAGGTATGTCCACCGGCCGCGGCTGCGCATTTTATGGAGCGTGCGCGGCGGATTGCGGACAGCCTTGAACTGGGAATTGCAACGACGCAGGGCAGGATCGACGCCCCAAGGCACTTGCGCTCGCAGTCCGGGCAGCTCAGTGGCGTCGTGTGCTCGGGATAAAACTTATGCGGCTGGCCGATAGGTCGTAGGCGGTGGGGCAGGCGCCCGGCACGCCGGTCCTGCGGCTGAAGGGTTGTTCGAGGCTGATGGTCTGGCAGGAGAAGCGGGCGGCAAGTTCGTTTGCGCTGGCGATAATGGCTTCGTCGATCAACTGGCCAGGCATCCGTGCGACCACGAGATTGCCAAGACATAGTTTTTTACGTGCCCGCAGATCGATATCGATCCGGTATCCGAATAGTGCATGAATAAGGCCACGGCGATCCCGGATGGCGATCAGGCCGGTGCGATCCGATGGTTGGCGGCATCGACGCCGAGCGAAGCGCAGCCATTCTTCCAGCGATATGCTGGCGTCATGCAGATAGACCAGCGGGTAAGCGGACTTTGCGTCTTTTAGGCCGATCGAATGCGCTTGAAAATGCTGATCCATCGCCAAGTGAGCCCGCCGCCGACCGTATCCAGTAAAACGGCAGATTGGACGGTTCGCGGCCCTTCCGGCATTGATGTGCATCAACTATCTGGCGCTTTGACATAGATCAAAAATGCTGGACGATTGCGTATATATAGAGAGACAGGTCAACACGGGCGGCATCGATGGACAGGTTTGAACAGTGCACAGCGGCGGGCGAGCCATGCAAGCACAATCGAAGCAGTGCCGGATGCGCCGAATGCAGCGTTCGCCTGGTAAGCGTTTGTGGCGCTCTCGAATTGTCCGAGCTCGAGGCGCTGGAGCGCATCAGTCAGCCGACGACCTTTGCGCCCAAGGTGATGCTGTTCGATCAGGGGGCGCTTGCCAGCCACGTTTTCAATGTGACCGAAGGTGTCGTGCGACTTTACAAGTCGCTGCCCGATGGTCGGCGTCAGATCATGGGATTTGCATTGCCTGGCGATTTTCTCGGCCTTGCTTTGATGGATCGTTACGGCGTGACGGCTGAGGCCATCACACCCGTCAAAGTGTGTCGCTTCCTGCGTTCGTCGTTCCTGTCTTACATCGACGGCAAGCCGCATCTGCTGCGAAGGTTGCACGAATTCGCCGGGCATGAGCTCAGCCTCGCACAGGATCAGATGCTGTTGTTAGGCCGCAAGACGGCAGAAGAGAAAGTTGCCGCCTTCCTTGTCAACCTTCAGGCTCGCTACGCTAGAATCGGCCCGATGTCGGTCACGGTTGCGTTGCCGATGGGACGGCAGGACATTGCGGATTACCTGGGACTGACGATTGAGACGGTGAGCCGGACACTGACGAAACTGGCGCGCGAAAAAACCATACTCATCGTGCCCGATGGTGTGAGGTTGCTTAGCGCAGAGCGGCTGGATCACCTGACCGCGGCCTGAGCATGTATCGGTTTTGACTTGGCTCAAATGGCCACTTGATCAACAAGCGTAAAAGCTTCTCCACAAGACTGGAGAAGACCATGCCCACAGACACCATTCTCGCTATCGTCCCGGTTATCCTTCTGTTCGCGTTTTTTGCCGCCACTATGGTGTGGGCTGATATCTATAGCCGCAAACAGTGATGCTTGAATCTTGGGAGCGATTCACAACGACAGGATGCGCCCATTACGGACGCATCCTGTCGCTGCCTTAGAATCCTCAGACGGCCGCCGCCTTGTCCGCCTGAAGAAAACGTACGGCCTTGATCCATTCCTGGCCGATGGTCAGGTCGGCTTGCGACAACTGGTGTCCGGTGGGCAGCACCGGATGCTGAACATTCGCACCAGCCTTCGTCAGCAGCGCTGCTAGCTGCGCCGAGTTGGTCGCGGGGATGATCGGATCGAGCTTGCCTGACACGATCAGCACCGGTTTGTCCCTGAGATCGGCCTGCGGCGGTTGCGACAGCGGCACCATCGCACGCAGCAGGATTGCTCCCGCAAGAACATCCGACCGGAGCAGCAACATCGCAGCCGCGATGTTTGCACCGTTCGAGTAGCCAAGCGCGACAGGCGCAGCGATGCCGTAGCGCGCGCGTGCGGATTCAACAAAATCCGCAAGCTCATCAGCGCGACGTCGTACGTCGTCCTCGTCGAACACGCCCTCGGCCAGCCTGCGAAAGAAGCGCGGCATGCCATGCTCGAGCACCTTGCCGCGCGGCGACAGCAGTGCCGATCCCGGCGAGATCGTCTTGCCCAGCGGCAGCAGGTCGTTCTCGTCGCCGCCCGTGCCGTGAAGCAGCAGGAGCGGTGGTGCTTCGAGCCGGTTTCCCGGCTCGAAGCGGTGGATGAAGTCGTTACTCATCACGCAGCCTTTCCAAGCGGAGGCAGCACGGCCTCGATTTCCTTGCGGTGGGCTTCGAGGAACCTCGGCAGTTTCAGATCCTGACCGAGCGTTGCCACCGGTTCGTCCACGGCGAAGCCGGGAATATCGGTTGCGATCTCGAACAGGATGCCGCCGGGCTCACGGAAGTAGACCGACCGGAAATAGTTGCGGTCCTTCTGCTCTGTCGGATGCAGGCTATGTTTCTCGATCAGCTTCTTTGTCATGCCGGCCTGATCGGCATCGTCCTTCGCCCGGAACGCGATGTGGTGAACCGATCCGGTTCCCTGCCGCCCAGGCAGGAAGCCCTTAGCTTCATAGATATCGACCAAGCCGCCGGTGACGAGGCCAGGTGCTTTGAAACGGATCACCGATCCCTCACGAGCAGATTCCTCGAAGCCGAACACGTCGGTCAGGATCGCACCGGTCCGGGCCGCGTTGTCGAGCAGCAAGGTGACGCCATGGAACCCTCGGATCGCGTGTTCAGCCGGCACATCACCGTTGCTCCAGCCTGCCTCGTTTTCCGCGCCCGGAACGCCGACCAGCGCGAGGCTCATGCCATCGGGGTCGGTGAACGGCAGTACGGACTCGCCGAACCGCTTTTCCAGCGCTTCGTGGGCGATACCTTTCTCGATGAAGCGATGCGTCCAGTAGCCCAGCGAGCGGGCCGGAACGCGGAAGGCGGTCTGCTGGGTCTGGCCCACGCCGCCGCGGCCGGGCGCCGCGCCTTCCCAGGGGAAGAACGTGAGGATCGTGCCGGGGCTGCCGGCCTCGTCGCCATAATAAAAGTGATAGGTGCCTGGATCGTCGAAATTGACCGTCTTCTTGACGAAGCGAAGTCCAAGGGCGCGGGTGTAAAAGTCGTAGTTTTGTAATGCGTTACCAGCGATAGCGGTGACGTGGTGAATGCCGGACATGGTGTCTTCTCCTGCGTATGAGGCGGATCAGCCTCTGTTGCAGGAATAATTGGTCGACGCTCGTTTGAAGACAATCAGCTCTTTTATGGCATCTCTGTCTATGATCTGATGACAATCTTCAAGGTCATCGAATGCCGTTCTCCGGGGATCAATCACATGGACAAGCTGGCCAGCCTTCGGGCGTTCGTCAAAGTGGTCGAACTCGGCAGCTTCTCCGAGGCGGGGCGACACCTGCGGCTATCGCGCTCGGCGATCAGCAAATACGTCAGCGAACTGGAGCAAAGCCTCGGCGTTCAATTGCTCAACCGGACAACGCGTCACGCGAGTCCCAACGAAAACGGTCAGATGTATTTCGAACGCGCACTAAGCATCCTCGCGGACATCGATGCCGCGGATCAGGCGGTTGCGCATCTGCAATCCACGCCGCGAGGACTTCTTCGCGTCAATGCGCCGATGTCGTTCGGGACGTTGCAGCTTGGCCCTGCGATCGCCGACTTCATGGAGGCGAATCCCGAACTTCAAATTCATCTGGTTCTGAGCGATGAACAGGTCGATCCGGTGCAGGGCGGGTTCGATGTCACGCTTCGCATCGCTGATCTGGAATCCTCAAGTCTCATCGCGCGCAAGATTGTCCCGATCGAGCGCGTCATCTGTGCGTCGCCATCCTATCTCGATCGCCACGGCATTCCCACTCATCCAAACGCGTTACGCAATCATGCAGCGCTCACCTATGGCTTCTTGCTCACCGGAAATCAGTGGAAACTCACAGGCAGGGACGGCGATTACTGGATCCAGCCGTCATGGCTGTTATGCGCCAACAATGCCGAAGTCCTGTGTGACGCGGCTGTGAAGGGACGGGGCGTAGCGCTTCTGCCCACATTCATTGCAGGCGCTGCATTGCGTGCGGGCAAGTTGCGGACCGTCCTCGACGATTACAAAGCTCCGCCGTTGACACTCTACGCAATTTACCCGCCGACGCGGCATCTGGCTGTGAAGGTCCGTCTGTTCATCGATTTTCTTGTTGCACGGTTCAGTGCCGGTCCGGAAGGAAAGCTCAACACGGTGTGAGCGGAAATTCCTTTGACTGCCGGCAGAACGGCGTCGTTGACCTGTGTCGAGCAAGCGGCAATTATTCACCTGTCCACGGGACTACGACCTGTTGTTACGCACCGGCCAGTGATGACCGGCAAGTGCGATCACGTCAGAGGGGAGAGCGCAAATGGCCTTCACCATCAATGTTAATGGGACAGCACATAACGTCGACGTCGATGGCGATACACCGCTGCTGTGGGTGTTGCGCGACGTTCTGGGTATGACGGGTACGAAGTTCGGCTGCGGTATGGCGCTGTGCGGCGCCTGCACGGTCCATGTCGACGGAGTTGCAACGCGCTCCTGCATTACCGATATCGAAAGCCTTGGCACATCGAAGGTCACGACGATCGAGGCGATCGGCGCGACGCCTGCCGGCGCCAAGATCCAGAAAGCCTGGCTCGATCATGAAGTGCCTCAATGCGGCTATTGCCAGTCGGGACAGATCATGTCGGCATCCGCGTTGCTGGCCGACAAGCCGCAACCGACCGATACGGATATCGACGATGCGATGAGCGGCAATATCTGTCGTTGCGGCACCTATGTCCGCATCCGCGAAGCCATCAAACTCGCAGCGCGAACATAGGGGAGGCTGACATGAATCTCGATCATATCGCGTCTTCCATCCCCGATGCGACTTTGTCGCGACGCAGCTTCCTCGCGACCACCGCCGCCGCTGGCGCTTTCATGTTGAGCCTCAGCCTGCCTCTTGGGCAAAGCGAAGCAGCTTCGCCAGAGGGCTTCGCGCCGAACGCCTTTATTCGTATCGGAAGCGACGGTCAGGTTGTTCTCACCATGCCTTATGTCGAGATGGGACAAGGCACCTATACCTCGATTCCAATGCTGATCGCGGAAGAACTGGACGTGAGCTTGAAGCAGGTGCGTCTGGAGCATGCACCGCCAAACGAAAAGATTTATGCCAACCCGTTACTCGGCGTGCAGGCGACCGGCAATTCCAACGCGATGCGCGGCGCATGGAAGCCGATGCGCGAGGCCGGTGCGACCGCGCGATCCATGCTGGTCGCGGCTGCAGCCAAACGCTGGGCGGTCGATCCGGAATCTTGCCGCACGCAGGATGGCGAGGTGGTGCACCCGCAGACGAACCGGCGTCTGACTTATGGAGAGCTTGCCGCGGAGGCTGCGAAACTTCCTGTGCCGAAGGCCGTCGCGCTGAAGCCGGCGGCGGATTTCAAGCTGATCGGGACACCAGCCAAGCGGCTCGATGGACCGGGAAAAGTCAACGGGACTGCGGTCTACGGCATCGATGTTCGTCCGCCCGGCCTGAAAGTCGCGACGCTTGTACAATCGCCTGTCTTCGGCGGACGCGTGAAGAGCGTGGATGACGCGGAAGCCAAGGCGGTCAAGGGCGTGCGCCAGATTGTCCGGCTCGACGACGCCGTTGCGGTGGTTGCGGACCATATGGGCGCGGCAAAGAAAGGGCTGGCTGCGCTCAAGATCGAATGGGACGATGGCCCCAATGCCGGACTCGCCACGGCGGACATCGCCCGCGAACTCGAGCAGGCGACGCTCCGTTCAGGACCTGTCGCGCAAAATCTCGGCGACGCCGATAAGGCGATGGCAGGTGCCGCGACCAAGGTGGAAGCTATCTATCAAGTGCCATTCCTGGCGCACGCCACGATGGAGCCGATGAACTGCACGGTGCATCTGCGCAAGGACGAGTGCGAAATCTGGATCGGCAACCAGGCAATTGCCCGCGTTCAGGCGATGGCGGCGAAGGCGGCGGGCCTACCCGCGGAAAAGGTCATCGTGCACAATCATCTCATCGGCGGTGGTTTCGGCCGGCGGCTGGAGGCCGATGGTGCGGTTCGCGCGGTCGAAATCGCCAAACATGTGGACGGTCCTGTGAAGGTCGTATGGACCCGCGAGGAGGATATCCAGCACGCGATGTATCGGCCCTACTGGTTCGATCGCATTTCGGCCGGGCTGGACGACAAGGGCATGCCGGTCGCCTGGAAGAATCGTTTTGCAGGCTCTTCCGTGATCGCGCGGTGGCTGCCGCCGGCTTTCAAGGATGGACTCGATCCCGATACGACGGAAGGCGCGATCGATCTGGTCTACAACTTGCCGAATTTCCACGTGGAATATGTACGCGTGGAGCCGCCGGGCATCCCGACAGCGTTCTGGCGCAGTGTGGGTCCTTCCCACAACGTCTTTGTGACCGAAAGTTTCATCGACGAACTGGCGGCGGCAGCCAAACGGGATGCAGTTGCCTACAGGAGAGCGCTGCTAGACAAGTCACCTCGCGCCAAGGCGGTCCTCGATCTCGCCGCCGAGAAAGCCGGCTGGGGACAAGCGTTGCCAAAGGGAAGCGGCCGCGGCATCTCCCTGCAATTCTCGTTCGGCAGCTACATGGCGCACGTGGCCGAAGTCGAGGTGTCGAAAGACGGCGCCGTTCGGGTCCGCCGGGTCATCTGTGCGGTCGACTGCGGCACGGTGGTGAATCCCAATACGGTCCAGGCGCAGATCCAGAGCGGGATCGTCTTCGGTACGACAGCGGCGCTCTACGGCGAGATCACGCTGAAAAACGGCCGTGTCGAGCAGGGCAACTTCGATACCTACCAGATACTGCGCATCAATGAGGCACCGGCTATCGAAGTTCACGTCGTTAAAAGCACGGAGCCGCCGGGCGGCATGGGCGAGACCGGAACATCGGCGATCGTTCCCGCTATCGCCAATGCGATCTTTGCGGCAACCGGCAAGCGCCTGCGCAAGATGCCCATTGATACCAGCGTGCTGAAATCGGCGTGAACGGTTGGATTTTGCGCCGCTGAAGGCGGCGATAAGTTGAGGAGGCAGAAGCCGGGCCGGCGTCCGTCTTCTGCTATTTTGTGCTCTTTCCCGACCGGCGCGGTGGTGGGAGAGTGATGACGGTCTCAACGGAGCGCCAACGGTCCGGAGCCGTTGCCGATCCACCGGTCACTCCATTCAGTTAGCGCGGTGAACGACAAGCCAAGCGATTGGCCCATGTCGGTGAGCGGATACTCGACCCGCGCGCGTTGCCCGTCGTCGCGATACTCTCTCCGCTCCATGACGCCGGCTTCTACAAGCCGGGCGAGGCGGCTGCCGAGTGCGGGCAAATTCCCGAAGATTCCAAGAAGCGCGCAAACTGCATCGTGATCGTCGAGGAAGTACCTGCCGGAAACTGGACTTTCGGCGGACACGATTTGTCGCGCATGCTGGTGTCGTTTGTCGCCACGGTGCTTTCTCCGAAGCTCTCGGAGAACGCTTCGTTGCTCGCCTGCTTCCCGACAGCGCCGCCGCCACTGAGTTGCCGCCGTTCTTTGCAACCCCCCACAGCGCCGCTCATCTCACCGACGAGGCTGGGCAGCCGACCAATGCCGCGCACGATGAGATAATCTCGTTCTTTGCCCGCCGGCTCAAATCGTGACTAAATGCGAGCGGTCTTAACTGGTTCGAGGCAAGGCAATGCAAATTGCGGTTATGGGCGCCGGAGCCGTCGGTTGCTATTTCGGCGCGATGCTTGCGAGGGCCGGGCATAGGGTGACCCTGATAGGGCGGTCCCAGCATGTGGAGGCGATCAGGCAGCACGGTCTCCTCCTTGAGCACCGCGATTTCAAGGATCACGTGCGGGTAGCCGCTACGACTGACGCCATCGGTGTTGTGGAGGCGGATGTCGTTCTGTTTTGTGTAAAATCGGCTGATACAGAGGCCGCTGGACGTCTGATCGCACCTCACCTGAAGCAAGGTGCTGTGGTTCTGTGTTTGCAGAACGGTGTTGACAACGCAGAGCGCTTGCAAGCCACGATCGATCAGATTGCTGTTCCAGCGATCGTCTACGTCGCGGCCGAAATGGCTGGCCCCGGTCACGTCAAGCATCATGGCAGGGGCGAACTGATCATCGGCGCCTCGCCTTCTAGTGCGAGTGTCGCTGCAACCTTTACACAGGCTGGCGTACCTACCGCAGTCTCCGACAAGGTCGCCAATGAGTTGTGGCTCAAGCTCATCACGAACTGTGCCTACAACGCGTTGTCGGCGGTCGCACAACTGCCCTATAGGCGGCTTTTCGAGGTCGACGGCGTCACGGAGGTGGTCAGGACCGTTGTACGCGAATGCACGGAAGTGGCATCGGCGCTGGACATTGCCGTACCGGAGAACATCGACGAAACTGTGCTGGCCTTGGCGGGATCGATGCCAAATCAGTATTCTTCCACTGCGCAGGATCTGGCGCGCGGCAAGAAAACCGAAATAGACTACCTGAACGGCTATGTCGTCCGGAAGGGTGAGGAGCTCTCCATTCCGACGCCGGTGAACCGGGCGCTCCTTGTCATGGTCAAGTTGCTTGAAGAAAAGACGCAGCAAGCGATCTGACGAACTGCGCGGCGGCGGCATCCTGAGTGATTTGATGATTCAGCGACGACAGTTTGCTGTTGTCAGGCCAAGACACTTGCTGATATTGCGCGCCTCACAACCATCGTGTTGACGAGAGGCGCGCGGGATGAATCGGAACGTTGGTATTGTTGGCGTCGGAATTATGGGCACCGCAATGGCGCGAAATCTGCGCGAAGCGGGCTTTAGCATCGTTGGTTACGATCCCGTGCCGTCGGCGGCTGAGCGTCTCAATTCGCTGGGCGGGCAGGCGCTGATGTCTCCCCGCGCCGTTGCCGAAGCGGCGCCGATTATCATCATGTCTTTACCGAAGGCCGAGGCGTTGACCGCGGTGATTAACGGCGTCGACGGTATCGCTCAGGCCGCAGGGACCGGACAGATCGTTATCGAATGCTCCACATTGCCTCTCGACATCAAGCAGGCCGCGCATGATGTCATGCAGAATAACGGCAAGGTTCTCCTCGATTGTCCGATCAGCGGAACGGGTGCGCAGGCGGTTGCCAAGGATCTCGTGATCCTGGGCAGCGGTGACCAGGCGGCCTTCGAGCGCTGCGCTCCGGTTTTCGCCGGCATGTCCCGTGTGCAGCATTACCTTGGACCATTCGGACGCGGCAGTATCATGAAGTACATCGCCAATCATCTCGTGACGATCCATAACGTTGCTGCAGCGGAAGCCATGGTTCTGGGCATTAAGGCAGGCATAGATCCCGCCGTCGTCTATGACACGCTTGCTGACAGCGCGGGCACTTCGCGGATGTTTCAGATGCGTGGTCCTTTGATGCGCGACGAGCGTTATGACGAGCCGACGGCGACAATCCGCATGCAGCTCAAGGATATTTCGATCATTAATGCCTTCGCGGCCGATCTCGACTGCGCGCTGCCGGTCTATGCGGCGGCATCGCAAGTCTACCACGCGGGGGCGGCACTCGGACGCCGGGAACAGGACACCGCAGCGGTCTGTGCCGTGCTTGAGACAATGCATGGAATTGACCGGACGAAACTCAAGTCGTAGAGCAATCGGCGCATTTTGCTTCTCGTTCGCTCGGTTTGAGCACCGTCATTGAAGGGTAGGGCTGGCATGGCCGATCTGACTATTATGGTCGCGCCGAATGGCGCGCGCAAAGGCCATGCAGAGCATCCAAATCTGCCGCTGACAACTGAGGCAATCGCAGCGGATGCGCTTGCATGCAAGAGTGCGGGCGCGCAAGCCATTCATATGCACGTTCGCGATGCGGACGGTCGTCATACGCTTGATGCGGCGCGCTATCTGGCCGCGACCGAAGCGGTGCGGCAGCTCACTGGTCCGGAGTTCGTCGTTCAGATTACAACCGAAGCGGTCGGCATCTTCAGCCCCGACGAGCAGATCGCCGTGGTACGAGCCGTTCGCCCCGAGGCAGTCAGCATCGCGACCAAGGAGTTGATCCCGGACGCGAGCGCGGAAAGTGCTGCTGCGGACCTGTATCGATGGGCCCACGAGCAGCGCATTGCCGTTCAGCACATCGTCTATGCTGCAAATGAATTCGACCATCTGCTCGATCTCGTGAAGCGTGGGGTCATCCCCGGTCATCGGCATTCCGTCATTTTCCCGCTTGGCCGATATGCCGTGGCTCAGGAAAGCGATCCCGCTGAACTCGCGCCATTCGTTGCGAAGGTTCGGGACAACGGCGGCGCGGAACGCTTCGATTGGTGGATTTGCGCTTTTGGCGCATCCGAGACGGCGTCGCTGGTCGCCGCAGCCGCGATGGGCGGCCATTGCAGGATCGGATTCGAGAACAGTTTCATCAATGCGGATGGAAGCCGGGCCGGCAGCAATGCTGAGCGTGTTCGGGATTTGCAGGCTGCATTGTGCGGAATTCATCGTCCGCGCTCGTTGCGAGCGCAGATTTTGAGGGCGCTGGGCCGGCCAGACTAGGCTACCGCGAAGGGTCTAAAGGCCAGCTTCGCATCGGGAATTTCGAGATTTGGCAGGGATAGATCAGTACGCCGCGCGCTTTGTGCGGCGCACTGGGCTGCGCCATGCTTGCAATTCCAGTTCTGTTGCGTTATTTATCGGGTGATAAAATAAAAAGCTCAACAAGCTCGCGGGAGTGAAGACATGAAAGTCCTTGGTTTCAACCACCTTTCCATTGGCGCGAAGAACCTCGAAGAGTCCGCCCGTTTCTATCAGACCGTGCTGGGCATGGAGCTGATCCCGACCTACAATTTCGGTTTCAAGACCAAGTATCTGCGCTGCGGAGATCTTCAACTTCATCTGTTCGAACTCGAAGATAGTGTTCCGGTCTATCAGCACTTCGCGCTCGACGTTGACGATTTTCATGCAGCTTATGAGAAGGCTAAAGCGATCGGAGCGCTCGATTTCTCGGCGTTCCGCAATGCAGTCAACGAACTGCCGGACGGCTGCGTCCAGATGTATCTGCGGGACCCCGCCGGCAATCTGGTTGAGATTGACTGGCCGGATGTGAATACGCTGGATCGTTCGCGTATTCCGGAGATGAAATTGCTGTCCGAGTTTGCGACTCAGGACGACGAAGGACTGCGAGCATCGCTCTATCTCGATCGTCCGCATATCAAGCCAAATGCTCCGAGAAAAGCTGCGGCGCGATAGTTTCAGGGAGGCGAGCATGTCAGGGACTGTCCATAAGCTTGATCTGGATCGGCGTTCGAACGGTCAGGACGGCGCATACTCAGAGATGCTGGAGCGGGCACGCGCGCTTGTTCCAATGTTGCGTGAACGCGCTGCCAAGACCGAAGAGATGCGGCGCCTTCCGCCTGAAACTGAGAAGGAGCTTCACGAAGCCGGTTTGTTCCGAATTCTCCAGCCCAAGCGGGTCGGCGGCTCCGAGCTTGATTATGTCGCGTTGGTCGATTTCGCTGATGTTGTCGCGCTTGCCGATGCGTCGGTCGCATGGAATCTCGCGAACCTGGCCAGCCATCACTGGATGCTCGGCATGTTCGATGCGCGCGCGCAGGACCTGATCTGGAACGAAAATGTCGATGCCCTCATTGCATCGTCGTTTGTGTTTCCAGCCGGCCGCGCTACGAAAGTCGCCGGTGGATATACCCTGTCGGGCCGTTGGCCGTTCTCGTCGGGTGTGGATTCAAGCACGTGGAACATGCTTGCGGGCATCGTGTCGTCCGAGGACGATGCGGATGGCGTGGAATACCGGATATTTCTGTTGAAGCAGTCCGACTACAAGATTCTCGACACATGGAGTTCGACCGGCCTGAAGGGGACCGGATCGAACGACGTCGAAGCTAAGGATGTGTTCGTTCCGGATTACATGACGCTTGCGGTCAAGGACGTTGCCGGTGGCGCGACACCTGGAAGCGCGGTGAATCCCGGGGCGCTCTACGCCTTGCCGGTATTCTCCCTGTTTCCGTTTGTCCTGTCAGGCGCGGGCCTGGGCAATGCGCAGGCGTGCCTTGATGACTATGTCGGGATCGCCAAGCATCGCGCTTCGACCTACAACCGCGCAAAACTTGGCGACCTGCAGACGACGCAAATCAAGATCGCTGAAGCCTCCGCAAAAATCGATGCGGCACGTCTCATCATGCGCCGGACGTGCATTGAAGCCATGTCTGATGCCCGCCATGGTACTGTCCCCGATCTCTCGGAAAAAACCAAATACCGGCGCGATGGGGCATATGCGGTCAATCTGTGCACCGAAGCGGTCTCGACGCTGTTTTCGGCGAGCGGCGCGCGGGGCCTTTACACGACCGGCGCATTGCAACGGCAGTTCCGCGATGCTCACGCGATCAACGCTCATATCGCGTTCAGCTTCGATGCTGCCGGAACCAACTATGGTCGCGTTGCGCTGGACTTGCCGTCCGAAAACCTGACCCTCTGAGGCTCGGTGATGGTTGCATCGCAGAACCCGACGGATTTCAGGAACGAATTGTCGAGCGACAGTTCGCCGATCGATCCGCGAGATTTCCGGAACGCGCTGGGGTCCTATGCGACCGGCGTGACGGTGATTACGGCGGCAACGCCGGATGGCCGGCAGGCCGGCCTGACCTGCAATTCGTTTGCGTCGGTTTCGCTGAATCCGCCGCTCGTCTTGTGGAGCCTGGTATCTTACTCTCCAAGCATGAATATCTTTCAGAACGCGAGCCATTTTGCGGTCAACGTGCTCGGAGCATCCCAGCAGGGCTTGGCAAAGCAGTTTGCCACGCGGGCCGAGGACAAGTTCGCTGGGGTGTCCTGGAAACCCGGTCTTGGCGATGCGCCGGTTCTTGCGGATGCGGTCGCCACATTCCAGTGCCGCAGCGCGGACCGCTATTACGGGGGCGACCACGTTATTTTCCTTGGTGCCGTAGAGGCTTATGATTACAACCGTGCGGAGCCGCTGCTGTTTGCACGCGGAAGTTTTGGTCACTTTGTTCCTGGGGCATAACCCCAGCAGGTCTTTATGAAAAAGAAACCGTCACCATCGGTTGCGCGGGTCAAGCAGAAGCGCCTGTCTCCCGAGGACCGGCGTCAGGAATTCGTTCGCAAGGCGACAGAGTTCTTTTCCGAAGAGGGATTTAACGGTGGCACGCGCGAACTCGCGCGCCGGCTGGGTGTGACCCAGCCGCTGCTGTATCGCTACTTCCCGAGCAAGGAAGAACTGATCAAGGAAGTCTACCGCAAGGTCTATCTCGAGCCGCTCGACACCGGCTGGGAGAAGCTTCTCACCAACCGTTCGCGGCCCATCCGCGAGCGCCTTGTGCAGTTCTACGAAGCTTATACCAACGTGATCTTCACGCGGAAATGGCTTCGAATTTATCTGTTCTCCGGCCTGAAGGGCCTGGACATCAACCGCTGGTATGTCGGCGTTGTGCGGGACAAGATCCTGACGCGCATCATCAAGGAAGTCAGGTTCGAAGCTGGTCTGCCGACGCAGGCCAAGCCGACGGCATCCGAGATCGAAATGGCGTGGGTCTTCCACGGCGGCATTTTCTATTACGGCGTTCGCAGGTACATCTACGAGATGGAGCCGCTTCAGGAAAAGGAAGAAATGATCGCGAATGCGATCGACGGCTATCTTGCGGGATTTGCACGCGTGTCCAACAATGTTGCCAAGCGGCCGGCGGTGAAATCAAACCGGCTCAATGCCGCCGCTGGCAGCTGATCGCTGAATGGCTTCGAACGTGCGAACGTTCATCAGCATTTCCTCATGGGTTACGGGATACAGGCTTCCGCCGAGCGCCGCCCTTCCGAAAGCTTCCAGATTATCCCTCACCGCAGGGTGGGGCTGATAGTAAGCGGTTTCCGGTGGCCGATCGCGCTGAACGCGTGTGACGTCCCAGCCGGTCGGGCTCTCCGGATGGGTCCGGTCGCGGATTTCCATCCAGCCCTTTGATCCCAGCAGCGCGAGCCGACCCATAAATGGCGTTGCGAGCACCGCGTTCAGAGTAGCCGTCGTTCGGTTCTCGAAACCGATGGTGATCGAGAGCGTATCCCCGTTTGCAAAATGGCTCCCGAGCGTGGCCAGTCGCGCCCAGACGTGAGTGGGCTTTCCGAGAATCGCGATCGAAAGATCGACCAGATGAATACCGGTTGCCGAGAGGGGGCCGACGGGATTGTCCGTATTCGACAGGCGCCAGTTATCCGGCGGCAGATTGAGGAACTTGTCCTGGCTGAAGTTGCCCTCCAGCACGAGCGCATTGCCGAACTCGCCATCTGCGAACCGCTTGCGCAGTTCGATCACGGCGGGCTCGAAGCGTCGCTCATGTCCGATGCCGAGTTGCACGTTTGCCTTTCTGACAGCGGCAATGGCTCGCTCTGCATCGGCTCCGGTCGTGCAAAGTGGCTTCTCGCAAAACACATGACGGCCGGATTTGGCGGCGGCTTCGATCTGCGCCGCATGGCGATCTTGGGGCGTGCAGAGGATAACGGCGTCGATGTCGGAGCGCGCCAGAGCATCCTCGAAGCGGCCGGAAGTTTCAAGCCCCAGCGCGGCACCTTTCGCGCGCATGGGCTCCAGGGGATCGATGCCTAGCACCGGCCTGATGACCTCGCTGGCCGCAAGATTGCTGGCGATGGTCTGTCCCCACCATCCCAGTCCGACAATGGCGGCTCGGATCATGTTTGAACTCCAATCGGATTTTAAGCCTTGGCCATCTGGTCGCGATACCAGTCGCCTATTTCGCTCGCAGTCATCAAGGCAACGCCGTCATGGCCGATCACATAGTCGAGCAACTGCTCAAGATACTTGATCCGGTGCGGAACGCCCGTGATGTAAGGATGAATTGAGATCGCCATGACACGAGCGTTTTCTTCGCCTTCAAGATACAGCCGGTCGAACTGGTCGATGCATCGGCGCATGAACTGATCCGACGCCATGTGTTGTAGCGCGTGAACGACGATGTCGTTGGTCTCGACAGTGTAAGGAATCGTCGTGATTGTGCCGTGCGGGGTATCGATGTCCTGAGGAAGATCGTCGATCACCCAATCCGCGACGTACTCGATCCCGTTCAGTCGGAGAAGATCGAGCGTATCGTTGGTTTCCGTCAATCCGGGACTTTCCCACGAACGCGGGGCCTTGCCGGCGAACTTCGCAATGGTGTCGACAGCGCGCTTGATGGCGTCGCCTTGGTTGTCGAGTTTGTGCATTGGTCCCTGAAGGAAGCCGTGCCCCATGAACTCGAATCCGGCATCGCGCGCCGCTGCCGCGACGCGCGGATACGATGTGCAGACATTGCCGTTGATGGCCAGCGTGGTCGGAATGTTCCGGTCGGTCAGCGCTTTCAATTGGCGCCAGAAGCCCGCGCGCATTCCGTATTCGTGCCACGCCCAGTTTGGCACGTCAGGCAGCAGCGGTTGCCCCATCGGTGGGCTGAGAACCGTGCGCGGCATCGCATTTTCGATCCGCCATTCTTCGACATTCAGGATGATCCAGACCGCCAGCTTCTTGCCGCCGGGAAGGACCAGCTTGGGGCGATCGATGAGGGCTTGGTAGGGGACGCGATCGGTGAGGGCCAATGGAGATTCCTGCTCTAGCAACTACTCTGCGGCTCTGGCCTGTCTGGGCGAACCTGCGTTCACCAGCGGCAAGACTTTTTCCGCCGTCAGGATCATGGATCTTCGCCCGAGTTCGCGGTCTTTCCAATCCTTGCCGGCATAGAGCAGCGTCCCGAATGTGCCGACATCGTTCTGAAAAGCAAGAAGCTGATCGGCAACGCTGTCCGGCGTGCCATAGATGATCAGCTTGTCGCAGATCATCTCCAGCGTCACCTCGTCATCCGGCTGATCGCGGCGCGTCTTGAACAGTTCGATCCGTCCATTCTTCTTCAGCTTTGTGAACAATGAGCGGTAATAGTTCACATATGGACCGTTGGGATCGGTGGCATAGGCTTTGGCAGTCGCGGCATCGTCAGCCACGAAAACGCTCTTGGCGACACGCCAGTTTGCGGGATCTGCGGGGCGACCGCCGCGCTCGCAGCCTTCAACGTATTTCGGCCAGTGGCTTTTGACCCATGCGGGCATCAGGAAGTTTGCAGAAATCGGGTCCCATCCCCGAACGGCCGCTTCGGTAACGCCCTTTGAAAAGGGCGCGACCGCTGTCACGACGATTGGCGGATGCGGTCGTTGCAGCGGGCGAGGGATGTAGCCCTGGCCGATTTCCTTGATCTGCGTTCGCTGCGTGGACACCGTCCAGTACTTGCCTTGCAGATTGTACGGCGGCTCTCCCGACCAGATGCCAAGCACCTGATTGATCGCCTCGAGGAACATCTCGTTGCGGTTGAAATCGAGATTACCGAACAGTTCCGCATCGGAAAGAAGACCGCCGGGGCTGATGCCGAAAATAAAACGGCCATCGAGCATATGGTCCAGCATCGCGATGGTTGCTGCGACCGTTGCAGGATGCGTGTTGGGCATATTCACGGTGCCGGTGCCCAATTTGATCTGCTTCGTCGCGGCAGCGATCCAAGCCAGAAATGTCACGCAGGACGTGATGTTCTCGGCCTTGTCGGTAACATGCTCTCCGACATAGGCCTCGGTAAATCCGAGTTCGTCGGCGAGCAGGAAGGCCTCGCGATCCTCGGCCAGCGACTGCCGCCAGTCCTTATCCAGCGGATGGATCGGCATGGTGAAAAAGCCCAGCTTCATTGTGCGTTTCCCGAGACGTTTGTTTCTGGACGCAAGAGTAACGATTGTGGGCTATTAGAAAAATGATTATTCCTACTCAATTGCATTAAGAAAGTTGATGGATGATTTCGCTTCGCCAGATCAGGTCTTTTGTCGCGGTCTATGAAGAGGGCTCATTCACATCGGCTGCCAAACGGGAGGGCGCGACCCAGTCCGGGATTTCTCAGCATCTCAAGCAGCTTGAGTTCGAACTCGGGGCAGCGTTGCTCGAGCGTAATGGCCGTGACATCGAGCCGACACTCGCCGGGAAACTCTATTATCGCGAGTGCGTGGACGTTCTGAAAAAGCTGGAGGCGGCGCAGCAAAGTGTCGCGGTCAATCATGTCCGCGGAGCGATCCGCGTCGGTCTGATGCCAACGTTCACCAGATCGCTGCTCGCTCCGGCGCTCGACAGGTTTCTGACCTCCGCCCCGGGCTCCGAGATCAGCGTCACTGAAGCCTATTCGGGCGTTCTGACCGACATGATCCTGAAAGGCGAACTGGATTTCGCCATTGTGCCGGCGTTTGAGGGGGTAACCGGGATATCGCATCGCCTTCTTGCGCGCGATCGGGAGATGCTTGTCAGCGCGAAGCGGACCAAAAGCAATCTGAAGCCGGTCAGGCTTTCGGACCTTGATCCGCTCAAAGTGGTGTTGCCCGGTCCTCAGAACACCCGCCGCCGCAACATCGAAACGTACTTCACCGCCAATGGCGTTACCGTCGCGCAGCGCCTCGAACTCGACGCGATGATGGGCACGCTGCAATTTGTCGCAGCGAGCGACTGGGTCGCCATTCTGCCCTTTGTGATGATGGTTTCGGACCTGGATGAGGATCGCTTCGATGTCAGGCCGCTCGATGAGCCGCCGTTTTATTCCGAGTTCGTTTTGATCGAGCCGGCGCGAAAGGTGATGTCCCCGGCGGCGGCTTTATTCGCTGAAATTCTCAAGATGGAAGCCGAAGGGGCGCTTCTTATTTTTCAAAAACGCACTGGTGCGCAGCGAATATCTCAACGGCGCGCGAGGCGACCAGCGGTTCGGCGCTAGGAAATTGTGCAACGCGAAAGCCTTCGTTTCCCGGATCTTCCAATTGTGAATTCCGTAACCCTGTCTTTGATTTGTCGTATCTCGCTTATCCATAAGGAGCGGGTGAATGGCCTTGATGTCCGGCCGTCCACGTCACGACCTGTTCATGGCAGCGAAATAATCGTTCGATAAACAAGGCTTGACCTTTGGTGCGCGGCACCCTCTAATAAAATCCAAGCCCATCATAAAATGAGGCGAGGGGAGGTTGCCGGAATGAAAGCTTCGGCTTTCAACTATGCGCGTGCTTCAAGCGTCGACGACGCATTGGATCTGCTTGCTTTGCACGGCGATCAGGCGAAAGTGCTCTCCGGTGGTCAAAGCTTGATGCCGGCCTTGAATCTCAGGCTGTCGGCGCCCTCGCTGCTGGTTGATATCGGCGCCATTGCCGAGCTGCGCGGGGTCTCCGTAACCAATAGCGTTCTCAAGATCGGCGCGCTCACCCGGCACGTCGATGTTCAGAAGTCCCCGGACATCGCCAAACACGCTCCGCTTCTGACCGAAGCTATCGCGCATGTTGCTCACCCGGCGATTCGCAACAGGGGCACTATCGGCGGCAGCTTGGCGCATGCCGATCCGGCATCGGAACTTCCGGCGTGCGTCATCGCGCTTGGTGCATCCATCGTTGTGCGCGGTAAGGACAGTGAGCGCCGCATCCCCGCGGCCGACTTTTTTACGGGAATCTACGAAACATTGCTGTCGCCAGAAGAGTTGCTGGTTGCGGTCGAGGTTCCTGTCGCAACACCGAACTCCGTCCACTTCTTTCACGAATATGCGCGTCGCAAGGGCGATTACGCCATCGTGGGATTGGCGGCATCCGGGGTTCTTGAGCGGGACGTGCTCTCGGATCTCAGGCTCGGCTTTTTTGCGGTGGGCGACAAACCGATGCTTGCAGGCGCATCAAAGCATCTCATCGGAAAGCCTGTAACGGCATCGATGCTTACCGACGCACAGGCTACCCTAGATGAAGAGCTTGATCCGCAGGAGGATCAGCAGGCTTCGGCTTCCATGCGCCGCTATCTGGCGCGTCAGCTTCTGGAGCAGTGCGTTGTGACGTTGCTCGGCCGGCCCGATCTCGAAACGAGAAAGCTCGCATGACTGATCTAATGCCGATCTCCCTGATCGTGAACGGAGAGCGCGTGTCCGCGAGCGTGCTTCCTCGGCTCAATCTGGCTGATTTCCTGCGGGAGCATCTGTCCCTTACCGGAACGCATGTCGGTTGCGAGCATGGCGTTTGTGGTGCATGTACCGTTCGCGTCAATGGTGACATTGTGCGAGCCTGCCTGCTATTGGCGGTGCAGGTGGAGAACGCGTCCGTTGAAACGATCGAAGGTCTGTCGGACAGCGGCGAGATTTCTGATTTGCAGGCCGCATTTCAGGATCGCAATGCTCTTCAGTGCGGATACTGCACGCCGGGGATGCTGATGGCGGCGCAGGACATCCTGAAGCATGAGCCGCAAGCTGACCGAGAGCAAATCCGCGAGCATCTGTCCGGCAATTACTGCCGCTGCACGGGCTATCATGCAATCGTCGATGCCGTGGAAGCTACGGCACGCGCACGCGCGGGGCGGGTGCGATGAACGATAGCTCAATGAAGCAGCGCGGTCTTTCCGTTCTCGACCGCCCGAATTCATATATCGGCAAGACGGTGCCCCGCCCCAACCTGGGACGGCTCATGCAGGGTCGCGGCCAGTATGTCAGCGATCTGACGCTTCCGCGCATGGCGCACGTCGTATTTCTGCGTTCGCCTTACGCTCATGCCAGGATTCTGAAGATCGACGCGACCGAGGCGAAAGCAATGCCCGGCGTGATCGCGGTTGTGACCGGTGCGGAGCTCGCGAAGGTCATTTCGCCGTGGGTTGGTGTCCTGTCGCATCTCAAGGGCCTGAAGTCAGCGCCGCAGCATGCAATCGCCGTCGACCGGGCTTGCTGGCAGGGGGAAGCGGTGGCCGCCATTGTTGCGACCAGCCGCGCGCTCGCCGAGGACGCCGCCGAACTTGTCTCGGTGGATTACGAAGAGCTCGTGCCGGTGACGGACATGCGCACGGCGCTCGATCCTGCAACACCGGTGATCCATCCCGATCTCGGCGATAATCTGGCTTTCGAGCGTAATCTCGATGCCGGAGCTGTTGATCAGGCATTCAGTGAGTCCGACGAGGTCGTGGAAGCCGAGTTTGTGTTCGGCCGCCACACCGGTGTCACGCTCGAGCCGCGCGCGGTGCTTGCGGACTGGAACAGCGGCGATGAGCGTCTCACCGTTTATCTGGGCACCCAGGCGCCACATATGGTGCAGAACATTGCCGCCAAGCATCTCGGTCTTGATGAGGCGCAGGTTCGGGTTGTCTGCAAGGACGTCGGTGGCTCATTCGGCATCAAGGTCCATATCTACGCGGACGAAATGGCGACATTGGCGCTGTCGAAGCTGCTGCGCCGCCCGATCAAGTTCGTTGCGGATCGGGTTGAAAGCTTCAACACCGACATTCACGCGCGAGATCACGTTTGTAAGGCGCGCATCGGCGTCAGCAAAAACGGCACGATCAATGCATTCGAGATCGACGACGTCACCGGTATCGGTCCGTATTCGATGTATCCGCGCACCAGCGCGATCGAAGCCAATCAGGTCGTCAATCTGGTCGGTGGACCCTACACGACACAAAACTATCGGGCGCGGACCCGCGTCGTTTTCCAGAACAAGAACGTCACCTGCCAATATCGCGGCGTGGGGCATCCGATCGCATGCTCGATCACCGAGGGTCTGGTCGATCTTGCCGCTCAGCGGATCGGGATGGATCCATTCGAAATTCGGCGACGCAACCTGATCCGCGATGACGCCTATCCGTGCGGTTCGCCATCCGGGTTGAAGTTCGAGGCGCTGTCGCATCACGCCTCGCTCGACAAATTGTACGCGATGATGAATTACGGTGCGCTGCGCGCCGAGCAGGCGGCCCTGCGCAAGCAGGGAATCTATCGCGGCATTGGCATCGCCAGCTTCATCGAGGTGACTAACCCGAGCGCAGCGTTCTATGGCGTTGGCGGGGCGCGGATTTCCTCGCAGGATGGCGTCGCCGTCCGCCTGGACGCCACAGGTCGCGTAATCTGCCAAACCAGCATCACCGAGCAGGGGCAGGGATCGGAATCCCTCACCGCGCAGATCGTCGGCAGCGTGCTTGGCGTATCGATGGAGCGCGTGCGAGTCATTCTTGGAGATACCGACAACACGCCTTACGGCGGAGGCACCTGGGCGTCGCGCGGCGCCGGCATCGGCGGCGAAGCCGCGTTGCAGGCGGCCAAGGTTCTGCGCAACAACATTCTGGATGTCGCGGCTGCTATTTTACAGGCCAAGCCGGCGGACCTGGATATCGTTGACAACGCCGTCGTTGACGTTCAGGGCGGTCAGCAACGTATCGAGCTGCATGAGCTCGCCCGAATCGTTTACTTCAGGCCCGATACCTTGCCGCCGGGCTTCCAGCCCGAGCTGATGGCGACACGCCATTTCGTGCCGCGCGAGTATCCGTTTGCATTCACCAACGGCATTCAGGCTTCCTGGCTCGAGGTCGACCCCCGCACCGGCTTTATCAAGCTGCTCAGGCACTGGGTTGTCGAGGACTGCGGCACCATCATCAATCCGCAACTCGTGGACGAACAGATCCGCGGCGGCGTGGTGCAGGGACTTGGCGCAGCGCTGTACGAACACTGCATCTACGATGAACGCGGACAGCTCACCAACGCCAACATGGCGGACTACCTGGTGCCGATGTCAGGCGAAATGCCGGATATCGATGTCGGGCATATCGTTTCTCCGACGCTGGATGGCGAGCTTGGCGCCAAGGGGGCTGGAGAAGCCGGGACCGCGGCGGCCGCCGCCGTTGTGGCCAACGCAGTGAATGATGCGCTGTCGCCGTTCAATGTCACCGTGACCGAAATTCCGCTAACGCCAAGAGTCATTCTTACCGCTCTCGGGCGCATCTGACCGACGCTACAAAACAATATCAACCTCGGAGGAATACATGGCCAAGAAGACGACAGGTTCTAACTCGATTTCGCGCCGCCGCCTGCTGACCACAGCCAGTGCTGGCGCCGTTCTGGCGGCCTCGCCGTTTCGCATCAATCTTCTTCAGGCACAGGAAGCGACGATCAAGGTTGGTTTTCCCGTTCCGCTGACCGGTCCCTACGGCACCGAAGCCCAGGACCAGGTGCGCGCAGCGGAAGTTGCTATTGCCGAATTCAACGAGGCCGGTGGTCTCGATGGCCGCAAGGCCGAGTTGCTGGTCCGCGATGACAAGCTCAATCCTGGTGAAGCGGCGACCCGCACGCTGGAACTGATCGAGAAGGAAAAGGTCAACTTCATCGTCGGCAGCCTGTCTGCTTCCGTTCAGCTTGCAGTGAACAACGTCACCAAAGAGCGCAAGATCATCTACAACTCGATCAGCCAGTCGGACGAAATCAACGAGGCCAAGGATTTCAGCAAGTACACGTTCCACGAAGCGCTCACGCCGCATCTGACCGCGGGCGCTGTCGGACGCTACGCGTTCTCGAAGTTCGGCAAGAAGGTCGCGTTCCTCACTGCGGACTATGCTTATGGCCATGAAATGGTGCGCGGCTTCCAGGAAGCCGGAAAGGCCTTGGGGATCGAAAGCCTTGTCGATATCCGGCATCCGCTCGGCACCACGGACTTCTCGGCACTGTTGCCGCGCATTCAGGCTTTGAAGCCGGACATTCTCGTCATCAGCAACTTCGGCCGCGATCAGCAGATCGCGCTCAAGCAGGCAACCGATTTCGGCATGAAGAAGAGCATGAAGATCGTTGCGCCGATCCTGCTCTATACGGGCCGCATCGCTGCCGGCGCGCAGGCATTCGAAGGCGTCATCGGCGGAACCTCGTACTACTGGGGCATCGAAGACAAGGTTGCCTCTGCAAAGGCGTTCAACGATCGGTTCCGCAAAATGCACGGCGGCAAGGTGCCGTCGGACTACGGCGCGCTGGGCTATGCCGGCGTCAAGACGCTGCTGATGGGCGCCAAGGCCGCCGGAAGCCTCGACACAGACAAAGTCATCGCTGCTGTCGAAGCCTTGAAGTACGATTACTACAAGGGCCCTGAATATTATCGCAAGTGCGATCACCAGGCCGTGCAGTCGGTTCTGATCATCGAGTCAAAATCGAAACCCGAGAAGGGCGAGTCCGACGTGTTCAATGTGCTGGCGACTGAAGAGCCAAGCGAAAAGAACCTGCGCACCTGCGAAGCGCTCGGCCACAAGTCCTGAACTGTGAACCAGCAGACGCGCGTCCCTCGCGGGGCGCGCGTCTTACTTGGAGATAACTATGGCCGGCCTGAGCTTTGATCTGATCGCACTGCAACTCTTTACCGGGTTGGCGCTTGGCGCGATCTACGTGTTGTTCGCCATCGGCTTGTCGTTGATTTTCGGCATGCTGACCGTGGTGAACTTCGCGCACGGCGCCTTTTATATGGTTGGAGCTTATGTCGGACTGTTCCTTCTCTCGCTGGGCGGGAACTTCTGGCTCTGTCTGGTTGCCGTCCCGTTGATTGTCGGCACTATCGGACTTGTTGTCGAACGGTTCCTGATCCGGCCGCTCTACGGCCGCGGCATCGACTATCCGCTGCTGCTGACGTTTGGTCTCAGCTACGTCATGGTTGAACTGATCCGCATTGCCTTCGGCAAGAGCGGCTATCCATTCGATACGCCGGAGCTCCTTCAGGGCGCTGTCAATATCGGTGTCGATACTTCCCGCTCTATCGTCTGTTCGTGATCGGCGTCGCGGCAGCGGTTCTGCTTGGCCTGTGGCTCTTCCTTGAGCGTACCAGCTTTGGTCTGATTATCCGTGCCGGCGCACGCGATCCGCAGATCGTTCGCGTGCTTGGCGTCAATGTGGCACGGGTATGGCTATTCGTATTCGGGATCGGCTCGGGAATTGCCGCGTTGGCCGGGCTTCTCGCGGCACCCCTGCAAGGCGTTATTCCGGAAATGGGAGCGACTATTCTCGCCGAGGCCTTTGTTGTCACCGTGGTTGGTGGCATGGGCTCCATCGGAGGCGCGGTCATCGCCGGCCTGCTGGTTGGCGTGGTCGTCAGCATGACGTCGCTGTTTGCGCCCGAAATGGCCAAGGTTTCAATCTTCGCCCTGATGGCAATTGTTCTCCTCATCCGTCCGCAAGGCTTCTTCGGCCGCGCGGGTCTCATGAGCTGAGGCGGGTATAAAGTAATGAATGAGCTTTCTCAGACCCTGACCCAGCCGGCTGTCGCATCGGCGAGCTGGTTCGATTTCGCCAAGCGTCACCGCGCGATCCTGGCGAGCATCTTTGTGCTGGTGTTTCCGCTGGTGATGCCGTTCACCGCGCTGGCGGTGAACATCCTGATTTACGGGCTCTATGCCGTCGGCTTCAATCTGCTGTTCGGATACCTCGGGCTGCTATCCTTCGGTCACGCCGCGCTGTTCGGCACCGGCGCCTATCTCTGCGGCATCGCCATCGTTCATCTCGGCTGGCCGTGGTACGTCGCGATTGGGATGGGCATTCTCGGCGGCACCGTCATGGCCGCCGCGATCGGTTCACTGGCGATCCGCACTCGGGGCATTTACTTCGCCATGGTGACGATGGCCCTGTCGCAGTGCGTTTTCTATCTCTTCTATCAAGCGGTCGATTGGACCGGCGGCGAAAACGGCCTGCGCGGTATCAACGTTCGCGTCATCGACATCCTCGGTTTCAAATTCGACTTTATCAATCCGCTGACGCGGTACTATGTCGTCGCGGCATTCGTCATCATGGCGCTCTTCGTCCTGTCGCGAATTCTGGCGTCGCCGTTCGGTGCTGTGATCGAGGCCGTTCGCGAGAATGAAGCACGCGCGCGCGCATCGGGGTATAATGTCACGCTCACGCGGCTGATCACATTCATCCTCTCTGGTGCATTCTGCGGTCTGGCCGGCGCATTGATGGCGTTGCACCTGTCCATCGTGCCGATCGAAATCCTGCACATCGAGACATCGGGCATGGTTGTCATGATGTCGCTGCTAGGCGGGATGGGCACCTTCTTCGGTCCATTCGTTGGCGCCGCGGTTTTCCTGCTGCTGGAAAATCTGGTGTCGTTGTGGACCGTTCACTGGCAATTGATCGTCGGCGCGGTGTTCATGATCTGCGTCCTGTTTTTCCCGGCGGGCATCTGGGGAACGATCTTGAAGCGGATCAACAAATGATGACTTCGACAGATACATCGCAGGTCATCCTGCGCACCACCGGCGTGAGCAAGTCGTTCGGGAAATTTGTGGCCCTGAACAACATCTCTGCTGAATTCTCGCGCAATGCGATCACATCCATCATCGGCCCGAACGGCGCCGGCAAAAGCACCTACTTCAACCTCCTATCAGGCGCGTTTCCTCCGTCCAGCGGCAAGGTCGAGTTCGAGGGGCGCGATGTGACGAATATCGCGCAGCACGAATTCGCTCACATGGGGATCGCAAAGTCATTCCAGATCACCAACGTGTTCCCGCTGTTGACGACGCGGGAGAACGTGCGCGTCGGATTGCAGGCCTTTGTGTCGCGCTACGATATCTGGCGTCCTCGTTCCAGACTTCCGGGTCTTATTGAGAAGGCGGATGCGCTGCTCGCGCTGGTCGGCCTTTGGGATCGCCGCGAGCGGTTGGCCAAGGAACTTGCGCATGGTGAACAGCGTGCGCTTGAGATCGGGATGGCGCTGGCCGCGAATCCGCGTCTGCTACTGCTGGATGAGCCGACGGCGGGCATGAGCCCCGAAGAAACCCGCGTGATGATGGATCTGATCGTGAAGCTATCGAAGGAGCGCACGGTCATTCTTGTCGAGCACAAGATGAAGCTGGTGATGGGTATCAGCGACCGGGTGCTGGTGCTTCACCACGGCGAACTGCTTGCTCAGGGAACGCCAACGGAAGTCCGCCAGAATGAACAGGTCAAGCGAGTCTATCTTGGCCAGCGGGAGCACTGAAGCGATGTTGCGCGTGGAAAATCTCAACTCCTGGTATGGCGCGAGCCATGTGTTGCAGGATATCGGCCTTGAGGTGAACAAGGGCGAGATCGTTTGTCTGATCGGCCGCAATGGCGCTGGCAAGACCACGACACTAAAATCGATCATTGGTTTACTCGACAAGACCCGCGGATCGGTGGTGTTCAAGGACAAAGAAGTGCTGGGCCAGCCGGCTCACGTCCGCTTCGGTCTCGGTTTGGCATATGTTCCAGAGGAGCGCCGCATCGTGCAGGGACTGACTGTGCGTGAGAATCTGCGGCTCGGCCTTGTTGCGTCGCCTGCGAAGAAGGAAGAAGTCCGTCGCATTGCTCAGATCGCGGAAATTTTTCCCCGTCTGGCGGAGCGGTTGGATCAGGAAGCCGTGACAATGTCTGGCGGCGAACAGCAGATGCTGGCGATTGCGCGTGCGATGATATCGAAGCCCGATCTCATCATGCTGGACGAGCCTTCGGAAGGTATCATGCCCGTGCTCGTCGACGAGATGTTCGAGTTGTTCCGGAAGATGAAGTCGGAAGGAACAACGATTCTGCTGGTTGAGCAGAACGTCGAACTGGCGCTCGATATCGCCGATCGCGCCTATGTGCTGGACCAGGGCTCGGTTGTGCATCACGCGACTGCGGCCGCACTGCTGGCCGACGATGAAATCAAGGAGCGTTACTGCTCGGTGTAGCCTGAAGAAGCTGCTTCGGGCGGTCGCTCGCCGACAAAATTATCATTCGATAAATAAGGCAAGGAATATCTCCATGAAAGTCGACAGAGCTGCAATCTATGAAGCTGCCAAGAAACTCTCGAACTGGGGCCGGTGGGGTGCTGACGATCAGATCGGAACGCTCAATAACGTGAGTCCTGAAGATGTCATAAATGCCGGCAAGCTCATCAAGAAAGGGAAGGTGTTTGCGCTTGGCCTTTCGCTGAAAGAGCCGATTCAGTCCGGCCTGTTCGGAGGCCGCTGGAATCCAATTCACACCATGCTGGCGACCGGCACGGATGCCGCAGCAGGCAATCAGGACGTTCCTTCGCCGTATCTGCGTTACGCTGACGATGCGATCAACATGCCCTGTCAGGCGTCGACGCAATGGGATGCCCTCTGCCACATCTTCCTCGATGACAAGATGTACAACGGCTACGATGCCAAGTTGGTCGACGCCCGCGGCGCGAAGAAGCTCGGCATCGAGCACACGCGCGACAAAATGGCGGGCCGTGGCGTGCTGCTCGATGTCGCCCGGTTCAAGGGGGTGGAGTCGCTCGATGACGGCTATGCGATCACCAATGCGGATCTGGATGCCTGCGCGAAGCATCAGGGCGTTGAAATCCGCAAGGGCGATTTCGTCATCGTTCGCACCGGCCACCAGGAGCGATGCCTGAAGAAGAAAGACTGGTCGGGCTACGCCGGTGGCGATGCGCCGGGCATGGCGTTCGAAACCTGCTACTGGATTCGCGAGAAGGATATCGCCGCAATCTGTACCGACACCTGGGGATGCGAGGTTCGCCCGAACGAGACCAATGAAGCAAACCAGCCGTGGCACTGGGTGGTGATCCCGGCAATCGGAATCTCCATGGGCGAAATTTTCTATCTGAAAGAACTCGCGGAGGATTGCGCGCAGGACAAGGTCTATGAATTCTTCTTCACCGCCCCGCCGATGCATCTGCCGGGCGCGGCCGGGTCGCCAATTAATCCTCAGGCAATCAAGTAATCGCGGAGGCACCCGATGACAAAGTATCTCAAGCGAAGCCGTGATGCCGCCCAACGGGCGGAAGACGATACGAAGGTCCGTACCGCAGTCGAAGGGATTCTTGCGGATATCGAAAAGCGTGGCGACGACGCGGTTCGCGAACTGTCGGTGAAGTTCGACCAGTGGGACCGCAAGGACTACCGGTTGACCGATGCGGAAATTAAAGACTGCGTCGGGCAGCTTTCCAAGCGGAACATCGACGACATCAAGTTCGCGCAGGAGCAGGTGCGCAATTTCGCCCAGCACCAGCGTGACTCGATGAAGGATGTCGAGGTCGAGACGCTGCCGGGTGTCGTTCTCGGCCACAAGAATATTCCGGTCAATTCCGTCGGCTGTTATGTGCCGGGCGGCAAGTATCCGCTGCTGGCATCCGCACACATGTCGGTCATCACCGCAAAGGTCGCCGGCGTTTCGCGCATCATCACCTGCGCGCCGCCGTTCCAGGGCAAGCCGGCTCCCGCCATCGTCGCCGCCCAGCATCTAGCCGGTGCCGATGTCATCTATTGCCTCGGCGGAATTCAGGCTGTCGGTGCGATGGCGATCGGAACGAAATCGATCGCGCCGGTCGATATGCTGGTCGGGCCGGGCAACGCCTTCGTGGCGGAAGCCAAGCGGCAACTCTACGGCCGCGTCGGTATCGACCTTTTCGCCGGGCCGACTGAAACGCTAGTGATTGCCGACGGTACAGTTGATGGCGAGATGTGTGCCACCGATCTGCTGGGACAGGCAGAGCATGGGCCGAACTCGCCCGCGGTCCTGCTCACCAACTCGGAAAAACTCGCACGCGAGACAATGGCCGAAATCGAGCGCCTTCTGAAGATACTGCCGACTGGCGCGGTCGCGGCCAAGGCGTGGGAAGATTACGGCGAAGTGATCGTCTGCGATTCCGAAGAAGAGATGGTGAGGGAGGCTGACCGCATCGCCTCCGAGCATGTGCAGGTGATGACCCGTGATCCGGACTATTTCCTGAAGAACATGACCAACTACGGCGCCCTGTTCCTCGGACCGCGCACCAATGTGGCTTACGGCGACAAGGTGATTGGCACCAACCACACGCTTCCGACCAATAAGGCGGCGCGCTACACTGGCGGTCTGTGGGTCGGCAAGTTCCTCAAGACCGTGACCTATCAGCGCGTCCTGACGGATCAAGCCTCCGCGATGATCGGTGAGTACTGTTCGCGGCTTTGCATGCTTGAAGGCTTTGCGGGTCATGCCGAGCAGGCCAATGTTCGCGTGCGTCGCTATGGCGGGCGCAACGTGCCTTATGCGAGCGCGGCGGAATGAGCGCTTTGCCCACAACGCCGGCGTTCCGGCTTGACGGGCGGCGTGCGCTTGTCACCGGGGCGGGCCGAGGCATCGGGCTCGCCGCGGCGACGGCTCTGGCGGAAGCGGGTGCCCATGTCACACTGTGTGCACGCACTGCCAGCGAGATTGATGAAGTCGCTGCGGAGCTTCGCATAAAAGGCTTCTCGGCAGATACGCTTGCGCTCGATGTGACGGACGTCGCTGCGTTTCGTGCCGCGATGGAGGCACGCGAGCCGTATCACGCGTTCGTCAACAATGCCGGCACCAACCGGCCCAATTCCTTCACCGATGTGCCGGTGGAGGATTTCGACGCTGTCATGAATCTGAATGTGCGGGCGGCATACTTCGCCGCCCAGTCCGTTGCGCGACGGATGGTGTCGGCGGGTGTATCCGGCTCGATCATCAACATGTCGTCGCAGATGGGGCATGTCGGCGGCGTCAATCGCTCGCTCTATTGCGCGTCGAAATGGGCGATGGAGGGTTTCTCGAAGGCGATGGCGCTCGACCTTGCAGCCAGCAAGATCCGTGTCAACACGCTGTGCCCGACCTTCATCGAGACGCCAATGACCAAACCTTTCTTTGAAAATGCGGCGTTCAAAGAGAGTGTACTACAGAAGATCAAGCTCGGTCGCCTTGGCACAGTCGAGGATCTGATGGGGGCAATTGTTTTCCTCGCCAGCGATGCATCTGCGCTGATGACCGGTTCGTCCCTGATGATCGACGGTGGATGGACCGCCGACTAGAGGTTTGCCTCCGCGCCGCGCTGCTATAGCAAATGCAGAGGCGCCGCGTCGTAGATCTGGATTGTCGGTTGGTTCAGCGAGCAGCCCGCGCAGGGCTTTGACAAAACCGCGTGACTCCGGGACCCGAAAGTGGTCCATCAGCACCTCTTTATCGGCCCATTGCTCGACAAACACAAAGCGCAGCGGATTCACGCAATCGATGTGCAAGGCATGCGAAATGCAGCCTGGTTCAGTACGTGAGCGATGAACATGTTCCAGGCTTAGCCGGCGCACTTCGTCGAACGTTTCGGGTCTGGCTACAGCGTCTCCGGTCACGAGAATCATGCGTCTCTCCTACGTGTTCTCCATCGAGACGATTTGCCAGTAGACCAGTCTATAACGGCGCGAATAAAAAAGCGGCGCGGTGTTTCTTCATCGCGCCGCCAAAATCAGCTCAATGGTGATTGTCGCGGACCTTAGCCCTTTGCAACCTCGTGGTTGGCCATTGTTTCCAGCGCTTTCACCATTGCGGAGTGATCCCAGGCCTTGCCGCCGTGGGCGACGCAGGCATTGAAGAGCTGTTGCGCCGTCGAGGTGTTTGGCAAAGATACGCCGAGTGCCCGCGCGCCTTCCAGCGCGAGATTGAGATCTTTCTGGTGCAACTCAATGCGGAAGCCGGGATTGAATGTGCGCTTGATCATGCGCTCCCCGTGCAATTCGAGAATGCGCGACGTGGCAAGTCCTCCCATCAGCGCCTGCCGGACCAGAGTTGGATCGGCACCAGCTTTCGAGGCGAACAGCAGACCCTCGGCGACGGCCTCGATAGTGAGTGCCACGATGATCTGATTGGCGACCTTGGTGGTCTGGCCGTCACCGTTACCGCCGATCAGGGTGATGTTCTTGCCCATCTTCTCGAACAGCGGTTTGACGGTATCGAATGCGCCTTGCGGCCCGCCCACCATGATGGTCAGCGATGCAGCCTTCGCGCCGACTTCTCCGCCGGAGACCGGCGCGTCCAGATAATCAGCGCCTTTCGCATTGACCTTTTTTGCAAATTCTTTCGTCGCGATCGGCGAAATCGAACTCATGTCGACGACGATTTTGCCTTTCGAAAGTCCTTCCGCAACGCCGCCGGTATTAAAGAGTACCGATTCAACGTCGGGTGTGTCGGGGACCATGAGGATGATGACGCTGGCTTTCTCAGCGATCTCCTTGCCTGATTTGCACGCCGTGGCGCCAGCGGCAACGAGGTCCTTGGAGGCAGCGGATTTCTCCAGAACAAACAGGCGATGTCCGGCGGCTTGCAGGTGGCCCGCCATCGGCCGTCCCATAATTCCAAGGCCGATGAACCCGATATCGGTCATTCTTTGATCTCCCTCGTTTTTAATTACGCATCGACCGTATGCGGTTCGTACCACCCAAGACCGTCCAGGGTGGTGGTCTTCGGCTTGTACTCACAGCCGATCCAGCCACGATAGCCGATCTCGTCCAGATAGCGAAACAGGAAGGGATAGTTGATTTCGCCGGTGCCGGGCTCGTTGCGGCCGGGGTTATCTGCAAGCTGGATATGCGCGATACGGCCGAGATGCTTTTTCATGGTTGGAGCGATGTCACCCTCCATGATCTGCATGTGATAGATGTCATATTGAACAAAGAGGTTCTCGGAGCCCACTTCCGAAATGATCTGGAGTGCCTGCTCTGTTCCGGTGAGGAAGAAGCCGGGAATATCGCGGGTGTTGATCGGCTCGATCAGCAGCTTGATACGGTGCTTCGCGAGAGCATCTGCCGCGTAGCGAAGATTCTCCACCAACACGGCGCGAAGCTCCGCAGAGTCGGAACTGGCCGGTGTAATGCCGGCAAGGCAATTTACCTGACGGCAGTCCAGTGCCTTGGCGTATTCGATGGCGCGGCTGACGCCATCGCGGAATTCTGCGACCCGATCGGGAAGGATTGCGATTCCCCGTTCACCCGCGCCCCAGTTGCCTGCCGGAAGGTTATGCAGCACCTGGGTGAGACCATGCTGCTGCAACTGCTCGCCAAGCACCGCTTTTTCGTAGTCATAGGGAAACAGATATTCCACGCCCGCGAACCCGGCCGCCTTTGCTGCCGCGAAACGGTCGATGAACGGCAATTCGTTGAAGAGCATGGTCAGATTGGCTGCAAACTTTGGCACGGCGGAATGTCCTTTTCCTGTTGGTCGTTAGACGGGCAGCAGCTTGCCGCGGGATGTCTTTTCCGGACTTGCTGGCGTGTCATCAAGCGGCAGGTCGAGCACTTCCTCGAATTCGACGATATTGTCGATCTCGGTGCCCATCGCGATGTTGGTGACGCGTTCGAGAATGAACTCGACCACGACCGGGACGCGATACTCCGCCATCATCTCGCGGGCGGTTGCGAACGCCGCCTGCGCTTCTTCGGGGTGGGTGACGCGAATTGCCTTGCAGCCGAGACCTTCGGCGACAGCGACATGATCGACGCCGTAAACGCCAAGCTCCGGTGCGTTGATGTTTTCGAACGAAAGCTGCACGTGGTAGTCCATGTCGAAGCCGCGCTGCGCCTGACGGATCAGACCCAGATAGGAATTGTTCACGACGACATGGATGTAAGGCAGCTTGAACTGCGCGCCGACGGCAAGCTCCTCGATCAGGAACTGGAAGTCGTAATCGCCGGACAGTGCGACGATCTCGCGTTCCGGATCTGCGGCACGGACGCCCAGCGCTGCGGGCAGGGTCCAGCCGAGCGGGCCGGCCTGTCCGGCATTGATCCAGTTGCGCGGGCGATAGACGCCAAGGAATTGCGCACCGGCGATCTGCGACAATCCGATCACGCTGACGTAGCAGGTGTCACGACCGAACGCCTTGCTCATCTCTTCATAGACGCGCTGTGGTTTGATCGGCACGTTATCGAAGTGGCTCTTGCGCAGCATGGTGCGCTTGCGGTCCTGTACTGCCGCGGGCCACGCCTGGCGCTCTTTGAGCTTTCCGGCCTTGCGCCACTCCTTCGCCACCGTAACGAATAGTTCAAGCGCTGCCTTGGCATCCGAGACGATGCCGAAATCTGGATTGAACACGCGGCCGATTTGTGTGGGCTCGATGTCCACATGCACGAACGTGCGGCCCTTGGTGTAGGTTTCGACTGATCCGGTGTGGCGGTTAGCCCAGCGGTTTCCGATGCCGAGCACGAAGTCCGACTCCAGCATCGTCGCATTGCCATAGCGGTGGCTGGTCTGAAGGCCGACCATTCCGGCCATCAGAACATGATCGTCCGGGATTGCGCCCCAGCCCATCAGCGTTGGCACCACGGGAACATTGACGATCTCGGCAAACGCGACGAGAAGGTCGGATGCGTCGGCATTGATGACGCCGCCGCCCGCCACGATCAGCGGGCGTTCGGCAGAATTGAGCATTTCAAGTGCTTTCTCGACCTGCTTGCGCGTTGCGGCTGGCTTGTAGACGGGAAGCGGCTCATAGGTCTCGTCGTCGAATTCGATTTCGGCGAGTTGCACGTCGAGTGGCAGGTCGATCAGCACCGGACCAGGGCGGCCGGACCGCATGATGTGAAATGCCTGGCTGAAAACCCGCGGCACCAAGGCTGGTTCGCGCACGGTGACGGCCCATTTCGTCACTGGCTTGGCGATCGACTCGATGTCGACAGCCTGGAAATCTTCCTTGTAGATGCGGGCGCGGGGAGCCTGTCCGGTGATGCACAGGATCGGGATCGAATCCGCGATAGCCGAATACAATCCCGTGATCATGTCGGTGCCAGCCGGGCCCGACGTCCCGATGCAGACGCCGATGTTCCCCGCCTTGGCCCGGGTATACCCTTCGGCCATATGCGACGCGCCTTCGACGTGGCGCGCGAGAATGTGATTGATCGATCCGCGTTTTTTCAGTGCCGAGTACAGAGGATTGATCGCGGCGCCCGGAACGCCGAAAGCACAGACGACGCCTTCCTTCTCAAGGATACGCACCGCCGCATCGATTGCCCGCATCTTCGCCATGTCACACCTCGAATGGGTTAAGTTCGGATGCAATCATCGCGAAGCGTGCTGGCCGGCTCAACGGCCTTCAATTTGTTTCCCGCGATACGATGCCCGCGCAAAAATCTCTCGCGCTATCAAATGCCTAGGATGAAGTAAAAGTGAAAACGGTTTTGGCGAGCCGGGCCGCGCGGCAGTCAGCTTTTTCGCGCAGCAGGGGGCATGATTCCGCCAAGCGCAACCGTCAGTTCGGCAGCGACGTCGCGCACGATGTTACCGATGACCGGCAGGCGTTCGTCGGTGAAGCGGGAGGTCATGCCGGAAACTGAAATCGTGGCGAGTGGCTCACTGCAATCGTTGTAGACCACGGCGGCAACGCATCGAAGTCCAATGCGGGCTTCTTCGTCATCCACCGCATAGCCTTGCTGCCGGATTATTTGCAGCGCTTTGAACAGTTCGCCGGGCCGCACGATGGATTTCTCCGTCAGCCTCGGCATTCCCTGGCGATGGATGATCGCGCTCACATCTTCATCGGAATAGGTCGCCAGAACGGCCTTGCCGACCCCGGAGGCCACCATCGCCACGCGGCCGCCAACCTTGGTGAGCGAGCGCATGATCTCGCGGCTTTCCACGCGCGTCAGAACGATGATGGTTTCGTCGTCGACAACCGCGAGATTCGCGGTTTCCCGCGTCAGGTCTCGAAGTTTGCGCAGGTAAGGCATGGCATGGGCGACAAAATTCCGCCGCCGCGCGAACGTCGAGCCGACGGAGAAGGTGCGCACGCCGATGTGCCACTTGGCTTCGCTGCGGTCGAATTGCACGAAACGGCGCTTTTCCAGCGTCGTCAGCAAACGGTGTACGGTTGATGTGGACAGGCCGGTGCGCACCGCCAGATCGGTGAGCCGGTAGCCTTCATCGTCTTCGGCAAGGGTCTCTATCAATGTCAGGGCGCGGTCGACGGACTGAACACCGCCATCCCGGCCTTCGGTCTCTGTCTCAATGCCGACACGGGGCTCGACAGATTTTCGCCGGATCACGCTTTTCTTCATCGCCTACCTACGGCCCGCGGATAGAAGTGAAGGTCGCGCTGGGAATAAAGCGGGTGCCGCCTTTGGAGGGCGGCACCCATTGTCAGAACTTACAGTAGGCCGGCGCCGCGTGCCCACTTATATTTTGCACCAAGCACTTCGACCGGAAGTTCGGTCGAGTACGCGTAAGCCGGGATGCCGTTCTGATAGAGGTATTCAGCGGCTTCCTCGACCTCGACGTCACCGGCCAACGAGGCGACCATCGGCTTGCTGATGCCCTTGGCCTCCATCTCCTTCTTCACCTCGACCATGTTCCTGGCGAAGACCATCGGCGGCGTGACGATGGTGTGCCAGTAGCCGAGGATCAGCGAGTGAATACGGTCATCCGACAGGCCGAGCTTCACAGTGTTGACGTAGGTGATCGGCGGTTCGCCGCCGGTGATGTCCACCGGGTTGCCAGCAGCGCCGAATGGCGGAATGAACTTGCGGAACGCCGCATCGAGGTCCGGCGGCATCGCCATCAGCGACAGACCGTTGTCGACCACGGCGTCCGACAGCAGCACGCCTGAGCCGCCTGCGCCGGTGATGATGAGCACGTTCTCGCCCTTCGGGGTCGGCAGCACCGGAATGCCGCGAGCGAATTCGAGAAGCTGACGCAGCGAGCGGGCGCGAATGACGCCAGACTGCTTCAGTACGTCCTCATAGATCTTGTCATTACCGGCGAGTGCGCCGGTGTGCGACGACGCTGCCTTCGCGCCGGCGGAGGTGCGGCCAGCCTTGAGGACGACAACCGGCTTCTTCTTGGAGACACGCTTGGCGGCTTCCGCGAAGGCGCGGCCGTCTTTCAGATCCTCGCAATGCTGCGCGATGATCGTGGTGTTCGGGTCCTGTTCGAAGAAAGCGAGCAGATCGTCTTCGTCGATGTCGGACTTGTTGCCGAGACCGACAATCGCCGACACGCCCATCTTGGCGGACCGCGAGAAGCCGATGATGGCCATGCCGATGCCGCCCGACTGCGATGACAGAGCGGCGTGGCCCTTGACGTCATAAGCGGTGCAGAAGGTCGCGCAGAGATTGGCCGGTGTGTAGTAGAAGCCGTAAATGTTCGGCCCCATCAGGCGGATGTCGTATTTCTTGCCGACCGCGACGATCTCTTCCTGAAGTTCGGGCGCGCCAGCCTCGGCGAATCCCGACGGGATCAGCACGGCGCCGGGGATTTTCTTCTCGCCGCATTCGGCGAGTGCTGCGGCGACGAACTTGGCAGGGATGGCGAATACCGCCGTGTCGATGACGCCGGGCACATCCTTGACGCTCTTGTACGCCTTGATTCCCATGATCTCATCCGCTTTCGGATGGATCGGATAGATCTGGCCTTTGTACCCGCCGTTAATGAGGTTCTTCATCACCGAGTTACCGATCTTGCCGGCTTCGGACGACGCGCCGATCACCGCGACCGCCTTCGGCATCATGATGCGGTTCATCGCAGTGACGATTTCGTCATTCGAGCGCGGAGCAGGACGCGGCTTGTAGTCGAAATCGACGACAATGCGCACGTCTGCGGCGATCGCGTCTTTCTTGGTGGCGAAAACCGGGTTGAGATCAAGTTCCACGATTTCAGGGAAATCGCTAACGAGCTGCGAAACGTTGACGATGATAGCCGCCAGAGCCTCGCGGTTGACCGGATCTCCACCGCGAACGCCGTTCAGCATTTCGTGGGCTTGAATTCCATCGAGCATGGAAAGCGCATCGGCATTGGTTGCAGGCGCGAGGCGGAAGGTGACGTCTTTCAGCACTTCGACCAGAACGCCGCCGAGGCCGAAGGCCACCAGCTTGCCGAATGAGCCGTCGGTAATCGAGCCGACGATGACTTCGGTGCCGCCCAGCAGCATCTGCTGAACCTGGATGCCTTCGATCTTGGCATCGGCCTTGTACTTCTTGGCATTTGCCAGAATCGTCTCATAAGCCTTTTCAGCGTCGGCGGCTGTTTTCACGCCGACAATCACGCCGCCTGCTTCGGTCTTGTGGAGAATGTCGGGGGAAACGATCTTCATCACCACCGGGAAACCCATGCCGGTCGCGATCTTAGCGGCCTCGGCGGCGGACTTTGCCACGCCTTCCTTTGGGACCGGAATTCCGTAAGCATCGCAGACCAGTTTGCCTTCCGGCGCGGTCAGGCTGGTGCGCTTGTCGGCCTTTACGGCGTCGAGAATTCTCCGAACCTCAGCTTTTGCCTGTTGTCCGACGTCGATCTTGCGAGCTGCGTCCTGCGAATGAGCCATTACACTTCCTCCTGTCACGTCCATTTTTGAAATCTGGTTGCGCGCGGGTTGTCGGACGGTCGTTCCCGAGCGCTTAGATCACCACATCTTGGCGTTTGCCCGCACGGATTGAAGCGTGCAGAGACAAAATGTCCATCTTTGGCATTTGGTATGCCAAGAACCATCTTTGTCAAGCCTATTCACTAGGCCCTGCGGCACCGGGCGCGTTGCTTGACATGCTGGCATCTGGTATGCCAAGAACCTAAGCAACGCTTCCGTGGTATACAGCCCCTCTGGAAGAGAGGGAGATGATTCATGGCTACTCAGAAAATCTCAAAGGCACCATTGAATGAGCAGGACATTGCGATCGTTCGCATTGCGCCTGAGGCAAGTTTCAAAAACAAGGCCTATGACGCTTTGAAAGAAGCCATTCTCAAAATGGACATCTACGCCAGCCCCGAGCCCGTGATGCTCGACGAGCGCGCGCTGTCGGAACATCTGGGTGTCAGCCGTACGCCGATCCGCGAAGCGATCGCGATGCTGGAGCAGGACGGTTTCGTCAAGACGGTTCCACGCCGTGGCATCGTGGTCGTGCGCAAGACCAAGGCCGAAATCGTGGACATGATCCGGGCATGGGCTGCGCTCGAGAGCATGGCCGCGCGTCTCATCACTACGACGGCGCGCAAGAAAGACATTTCGGCGCTGCGCAACTTCTTCAAGGATTTCAACAAAGACCGGCTGCCGCAGGATCATATCGAAGAGTATTCGAAAGCGAACATCGCGTTCCATCAGGCGCTGATTTCGCTGAGTGAATCTCCGGTCCTGGTCGATATGACCAACGACATCCTTCTGCACGTGCGTGGCTACCGGCAACTGACGATTGGGCGGACCGACCGCACCGCGGTGTCTTTGCCGGAGCATCTTGCCATCATCGAAGCGCTTGAGGAGCGCGACACCGAGCTCGCTGAAAAGCGCGCCCGCGATCACACGCTTGGGCTTGCGACCTACGTCGAAACCCATGGACAGGAAATCTTTACGTAGACCAGACGATCAAAAAAAGAGACTAGGGAGGCCACCGATGCTGACGGCAGCGAGTAAGTTAGAGGCGACGACTGCGAATGATGCAGAGCAGGAGCTGACAGATGGTTTTCATCTGATCATCGACGCGCTCAAACTTAACGGCCTCAATACGATCTACGGCGTGCCGGGGATTCCGATCACGGACTTCGGTCGCATGGCGCAAGCGGAAGGCATTCGTGTTCTTTCGTTCCGCCATGAACAGAATGCCGGTTATGCCGCGTCGATCGCCGGCTTCCTGACGAAGAAGCCGGGCGTCTGTTTGACAGTGTCGGCGCCGGGCTTTCTTAACGGCCTCACAGCGCTCGCCCACGCCACGACAAATTGCTTCCCGATGATCCTGATTTCCGGCTCGTCGGAACGCGAAATCGTCGATCTTCAGCAGGGCGACTACGAAGAAATGGATCAGCTCGCGGTCGCGAAGCCGCTGTGCAAGGCGGCGTTCCGTGTTCTGCATGCGCAGGACATCGGTATCGGCGTTGCGCGTGCGATCCGTGCTGCGGTGTCGGGCCGTCCCGGCGGTGTCTATCTCGATCTGCCAGCGAAGCTGTTCGGTCAGGTTATGAATGCGGACGCCGGCAAGAAGTCGCTGGTGAAAGTCATCGATGCGGCGCCGGCGCAGATTCCGGCTCCCGACTCGGTGAAGCGCGCGCTCGACGTGCTCAAATCGGCGAAGAAGCCGCTCATTATCCTTGGCAAGGGCGCGGCTTACGCACAGGCCGATGATGAGATCCGCACTCTGATTGAGAAAAGCGGCATCCCGTTCCTGCCGATGAGCATGGCCAAGGGCCTTCTGCCCGACACGCATCCGCAATGCGCCGGTGCGGCACGCTCCACGGTGCTGAAGGACTCCGACGTCGTCATGCTGATTGGCGCGCGCCTCAACTGGCTGCTGTCGCACGGCAAGGGCAAGACGTGGGGCGACGCGCCGAAGAAGTTCATCCAGATCGACATCGAACCGAAGGAAATGGACTCCAACGTCGAGATCGTCGCGCCAGTGGTCGGCGACATCGGATCGTGCGTCTCGGCGCTCGTGCAGGGCATGGGCAGTAACTGGCAGACCCCGCCGGCGGACTGGATCAAAACCGTCCAGACCAAGCGCGACGACAACGTTGCCAAAATGGCTCCGCGCCTGATGAACAACAACTCGCCGATGGACTATCACGGCGCCCTCGGCGTCCTGCGCACCATCATCAAGGAGCGTCCCGACGCGATTCTTGTCAATGAAGGCGCAAATACACTCGATCTGGCGCGCGGCATCATCGACATGTATCAGCCGCGCAAGCGCATCGACGTCGGCACCTGGGGCATCATGGGTATCGGCATGGGTTACTCCATCGCCGCTGCGATTGAGACCGGCAAGCCGGTGCTCGCGGTCGAGGGAGACAGCGCATTCGGCTTCTCCGGCATGGAGGTGGAGACGATCTGCCGCTACAAGCTGCCGGTCTGTGTCGTGATCTTCAACAATGACGGCATCTATCGCGGTACCGACGTCAACCCCTCGGGTGGCCCGGACGTGGCACCTACGGTGTTCGTGAAAGGCGCACGTTACGACAAGATGATGGAGGCCTTCGGCGGCGTCGGAGTCAACGCGACGACTCCCGACGAGTTGAAGCGAGCGGTTAACGCGGCGATGGATTCGGGCAAGCCGACACTCATCAATGCGGTCATCGATCCCGCTGCAGGCAGCGAAAGCGGCCGCATTGGCAATCTCAACCCTCAAAGCGTCTTGAAGAAGAAATAACTGGTCACACGGCAGGGAGCATGTCGCTTCCTGCCGATTTCAGTCCTCGCACTCGGCGTCAGAAGGCGTCGACCGATACGGAGTATTACACGATGACACAGGCGCTGAAGGGCGTTCGGATTCTCGATTTCACCCACGTCCAGTCAGGACCGACTTGCACGCAGTTGCTGGCATGGTTCGGCGCCGACGTGATCAAGGTGGAGCGTCCCGGCGTCGGTGACATCACCCGCGGCCAGCTGATGGATGTCCCCAATGCGGACAGCCTCTATTTCACGATGCTGAACCACAACAAGCGTTCGATCACGCTCGACACCAAGAACCCGAAGGGCAAGGAAGTCCTCACCGAGCTGATGAAGAAGTGCGACGTGCTGGTCGAGAATTTCGGTCCGGGTGTGCTGGATCGTATGGGCTTCCCCTGGGAAACCATCCAGAAAATCAATCCGAAGCTCATCGTCGCCTCGATCAAGGGTTTCGGCCCCGGTCCCTACGAGGATTGCAAGGTCTATGAGAACGTCGCGCAGTGCACCGGCGGTGCTGCATCGACCACCGGTTTCCGCGATGGTCTTCCTCTGGTGACAGGTGCGCAGATCGGCGATAGCGGCACCGGCCTGCATCTGGCGCTCGGTATCGTTACCGCTCTCTATCAGCGTTCGACCACCGGCAAGGGCCAGAAGGTTACTGCGGCAATGCAGGACGGCGTGCTCAATCTGACGCGCGTCAAGATGCGCGACCAGCAGCGTCTCGCCCACGGTCCGCTCAAGGAATACAGCCAGTTCGGCGAAGGCATTCCGTTCGGTGATGCTGTGCCGCGCGCTGGCAACGATTCCGGCGGTGGCCAGCCCGGCCGCATCCTGAAGTGCAAGGGTTGGGAGACCGACCCGAACGCCTATCTCTATTTCATCACGCAGGCTCCGGTCTGGGAAAAGATTTGCGACGTGATCGGCGAGCCCGGCTGGAAGACGCATCCGGACTACGCCAAGCCGGCGGCGCGTCTGCCGCGTCTGAATGAGATTTTCGGACGCATCGAACAGTGGACCATGACCAAGACCAAGTTCGAGGCGATGGAAATTCTCAACAAGGACGACATTCCGTGCGGTCCGATTCTGTCGATGAAGGAAATTTCCGAGGACAAGTCTCTCTATGCCACCGGTACACTCGTCGAGGTCGATCATCCGACCCGCGGCAAGTACATTTCGGTCGGCAATCCGATCAAGCTATCGGACAGCCCGACCGTGGTGACGCGCTCGCCACTGCTGGGCGAGCATACCGACGAAATCCTGAAGCAGGTTCTCGGCTTTAATGACAATCAGGTTGCGGAGATTCACAATTCGGGTGCTCTTTCGCCACCCCGTAAGGTCGAAGCAGCCGAGTAAGCCATCTGACTTGCGAGACCAAAGGCCGGCGAACTTCGCCGGCCTTTTTTGTGGTTTTTAGATACCTTCAAGTCATTGATACTGTGTGGGAAAGTTGAGACATTTCGTCGCGTCCAAGGGCGATGCTGCGATGCACTAACGCAAATGCTGCCATGCGGAATCTCGTATTGAGTCTGGCATCTGGTATACCTAGATTGGCCATGACGCAGCGCGATGCCAGCGCTGAATTCATCGGTTCTGAAAGGCCCTCCCATGTCCAAGACTGCTTCGATCGGCTTTGCTTCTTCCAACGGGCTGTTCCGTCAGCTGATTGCTTTCGTTGATAATTTCCTGATGAAGAGCGCCCAGATTTCCGCCAAGAATGGCGATCTGCCGCGGTTCGGACTCTGAGGATTAAGGTACTGAGCGATCGCAGATAATCGCGAGCATCGTCTTAAATGACATTGTGAAAGGCCCCGGTTTTCCGGGGCTTTTTGTTGAGCGCGCGCACTGGCCAATAGTGCAGTGCCGCACTGTGGTGTCTGGAATAACTCTTGTGTCCTGGCATATCGCATACAACGATGCGTTTCAGGCAGCAGCTGTCGGTTTTCAATAGAACAGCGCGCCTTGGGAGAGGGACCATGGCTGATACCGTTCTCACGGTGTCCAGGCGGCCGCGCCGAAAGGCGGATGGCGTGGCCATGGCTGTTGGCGCGAACTTCCCCACAACGATCCTGGCTGCCCCGTTGCGGCGACGTGGCTGTGAAGTTGCCATGCAGCGTGCATCGGATTCAGCCGTGACTACTCTTCACGAACGTTTCTGGAGGCAGACGAACAGACGTCACCAGGGATCGAACTCCGCAGGCTGCCGTAGGCAGATTTTTGGAATTAAGCCGCCGTTGAGCGGCGTGAAACAACGGGTGGGAGAAACGCAATGATGTTGTCGTCTTATCGAAGGTTAGGTCTTGCACTGGGAGTTGGAGCTTCGCTGGGTTTCGCATCCAGTCCCGCCTCGGCGGCATGGGAGCCGACCCGGCCGGTGGAGATCGTGGTTCCCGCCGGTACCGGCGGCGGCGCGGACCAGATGGCCCGCACCATCCAGGGCATCATCACCAAGCACAATTTGATGAAGCAGCCGTTGGTGGTGGTGAACAAGGCCGGCGGCGCCGGCGGTGAAGGTTTCCTTGATGTCAAAGGTTCAGCAGGCAACCCGCACAAGCTGGTGATTACCCTCTCCAACCTTTTCACGACCCCATTGGGAACCGGCATTCCGTTCAGCCACAAGGATCTGACGCCGGTCGCGATGATGGCGCTGGATGAGTTCATCCTCTGGGTGAATGCGGACAGCCCGTACAAGTCCGTGAAGGACTATATCGAGGCCGTGAAGGCGAAGCCTGGCGAGTTCAAGATGGGCGGCACAGGATCGAAGCAGGAAGACCAGATCATCACTGTAGCGATCGAGAAGGCGTCCAACACCAAGTTCACCTACATTCCGTATCGCGGCGGTGGCGAAGTGGCGGTCCAGCTTGTCGGCAAGCACGTCGATTCCACCGTCAACAATCCGATCGAAGCCGTCGCGCAATGGCGTGGCGGAGCCGTCCGCCCGCTCTGCGTGTTCGACGCGAAGCCGCTCCCCTACAAGGACGCAGTCGCCGATGGAAAGTCATGGGGCGACATTCCGACATGCAAGTCGCAAGGGCTCGATGTCGAGTACGTGATGCTGCGCGGATTCTTCACATCGCCGAAGGCGACCAAGGAGCAAGTCGACTATTATGTGGATGTGCTCAAGAAAGTTCGTGAAACACCGGAATGGCAAAGCCTGATGAAGGATGGTGCCTTCAATCAGACTATGATGGTCGGTCCTGAGTATTCGGCATGGGTCGATAACGAACAGAAGCGGCACCAGGCATTGATGAAAGACGCCGGCTTCCTGGCTGCACCACAATAATTTCAACGACAGATGCTGCCGGCGGACAGGTTCCGCCGGCAAAGGCTTCAGCGTGGGGAAAAATATGAGCGAGCATTCTTCTGGGGTTGGTCAGCGCGGGCCGTCGCATCGATGGACGGAGTTCGGCGTTGGCGTGTTCTGCATCCTGTTCGGGGTGATCACGATTATCGGGAGCATGAAAGCGGGAGCTGGATGGGGGGCGGACGGTCCCAAATCCGGATTCTTTCCCTTCTACATCGGCATCATCATTGTGCTGGCGAGCTGCGTGAACTGCATCCAGCTTCTGATGGAGCCTGATGACGGTCAGCTCTTCGCGGATTGGGGACAGCTTCGCCAAGTCCTCTCCGTCTTCGTGCCGACCACCATTTACTGTCTGAGCATCCCCTATCTCGGCATCTATGTCGCCTCGGTGCTTCTCATTGCTCTGTTCATGAAGTGGCTCGGCAAATACCCGTGGACTACAACTGCTGCCGTAGCGCTCGGCACGCCGTTAGCAGTCTACCTGTTCTTCGAAAAATGGTTCCTCATTCCGCTGCCAAAAGGCCCGCTGGAAGAGTTGCTTGGTCTCTAAATTCCCGCTGCGGCTGAGGACATTGACATGGAAGAAATCGTAAATCTGTTTCACGGCTTCGCGACGGTACTGCAGCCGTTCAACATCCTGGTCATGGTGATCGGGATCGTTCTCGGTGTGGTGATCGGAGTGCTGCCAGGTCTCGGCGGCGCGAACGGCGTGGCAATCCTTTTGCCGCTGACGTTCAGCATGCCTCCGACCTCGGCGATCATCATGTTGTCGTGCATCTACTGGGGCGCGTTGTTCGGAGGCGCCATCACATCGGTGCTGTTCAACATCCCCGGCGAGCCGTGGTCCGTGGCCACGACGTTCGACGGTCACCCAATGGCGCAGAAGGGCAAGGCTGGTGAGGCACTCACTGCGGCATTCACATCGTCATTCGTCGGTGCATTATTTGCCGTGATCATGATCACGCTGGTGGCGCCGCTGGTGGCAAAATTCGCGCTTCAGTTCGGCCCGGCAGAAAAATTCGCGGTGTTCTTCATCGCCTTCTGCAGCTTCATTGGCATGGGCAAGGAGCCGCCGTTCAAGACAATTGTCGCGATGATGATCGGCTTCGCGCTGGCGGCGGTTGGTCTTGACAGCATCACGGGACAACTGCGTTTGACCTTCGGCTTCTCCGAAATGCTCAGCGGATTCGATTTCCTGATCGCGGTCATCGGGCTCTTTGGAATTGGCGAGATTCTTCTCACGATGGAGGAGGGGCTCAATTTCAGAGGAAAGCCGGCCAAGATCAACGCACGGGTGGTGTGGGACACATGGAAAGAACTCCCGCGTTATTGGGCGACGTCACTGCGCTCGTGTTTGATCGGTGTATGGATGGGTGTTTCGCCGGCCGGTGCGACGCCCGCGTCGTTCATGAGCTATGGCATCGCCAAGCGCATGTCGAAGCAGGGCAAGAATTTCGGTAAGGGTGAAATTGAGGGCGTGGTCGCGCCCGAGACTGCGGCGCATGCCGCAGGCACGGCTGCGCTGTTGCCCATGTTGTCACTTGGCGTTCCGGGGTCGCCGACGGCTGCGGTGCTGCTCGGTGGCTTGCTGATCTGGGGATTGCAGCCCGGACCGCTGCTGTTTGTCGAGCAGAAGGAATTCGTATGGGGCCTGATTGCCAGCATGTACCTCGGCAATTTCGTCGGATTGATCGTGGTGCTGACTTGCGTGCCGCTGTTCGCTGCGATCCTGCGCATTCCGTTCAGCATCATCGCGCCGGTCATTCTCGTCCTCTGCGCAATCGGCGCGAACACGGTGCACAACAACACCTTCGATGTCGTAATGATGATGGTGTTTGGCGTGGCCGGTTACGTCATGAAGAAGTGTAACTATCCGATGGCGCCGCTGGTTCTTGCCATCGTGCTTGGCGACAAGGCGGAGGAAGCATTCCGGCAAGCGTTGCTTGGATCGCAGGGCAGCCTCGGCGTCTTCTTCTCCAACGGTCTTGTCGGATCTATCATGACGTTGGGATTGATCGCCCTGTTCTGGCCTTTGATCTCGAGCGGCTGGGCGCGGCTGTCGTCGCGCGCACCGAAAACGGCAATGTAAGTAAAGAGAAAGAGCGTCTGCGTTTCGGATATTTGGCGCCCGTCACAAGGCTTCTCTGAAAGACGATTGTCCTATTGAATGGCCCCGGCAATCACCGGGGCCATTTTTCTTGTGCAAACCCATGTCGGAGGTGCATAGCTAAAAAGTCACAGTTCCCTCGAATACCTCTTGCAATCTGGCATATCATATACCAGCCTCCGCGCCTGTAGCGTCTGCCGAACTTTAACAGAGCAAGGGCGCACTCGGAGGAACGATGACGGATACGGTTCATACGGCGGCCCCGGCGGCTGCGCGCGTCAGCGATACCTATCGCTGGGTCCAGTTGGCGATCGGCGTTGGCGCCATGGTGATGATCGCGAACTATCAATACGGCTGGACGTTCTTCGTCCCCGACATTCAGAAACAATTCGGATGGGATCGCGCATCGATCCAGTGGGCGTTCACGTTGTTCGTGTTGTTCGAAACGTGGCTGGTCCCGGTCGAAGGCTGGTTCGTCGACAAGTACGGTCCGCGCATCGTTGTTCTCGTCGGCGGGGTTCTTTGCGCGATCGGCTGGGCGATCAATGCGCAGGCCACAACGCTCAACGGTTTCTACCTGGGCATGATCATCGCGGGCATCGGCGCCGGCGGCGTCTACGGCACCTGCGTCGGCAACGCGCTCAAGTGGTTTCCCGACAAGCGCGGTCTTGCCGCGGGCATCACCGCTGCCGGCTTTGGTGCTGGCTCCGCGCTCACGGTCGCGCCGATCCAGGCCATGATCAAGAACGACGGCTTCCAGAACACCTTCCTTTATTTCGGTCTGGGGCAGGGCATCATCATCGTGATCCTCTCGTTCCTGATGTTCGCACCGAAGACAGGACAGGTGCCGCCGCCGGTGGTGAATGCTGCGCTTCAGCAGACGCGCCGTAACTACGCGCCGACCGAAGTTCTTCGGCATCCGATTTTCTGGCTGATGTACTTCATGTTCGTTATCGTCGGCGCGGGCGGACTGATGGTGACTGCGAACCTCAAGCCGATCGCGGTTGACTGGAAGGTCGACAGCGTTCCTGTCACGCTGATGGCCATGACGATGACCGCGGTGACGTTCGCCGCGACGATCGATCGCGTGCTCAACGGTCTGACACGGCCGTTCTTCGGATGGATCTCCGACATGATCGGCCGCGAGAACACCATGTTCATTGCGTTCGGCATGGAAGGCATCGGCATCTACCTGCTGTACCTCTGGGGTCACGATCCGGTCTGGTTCGTGCTGCTGTCGGGCTTCGTGTTCTTCGCCTGGGGCGAGATTTACTCGCTCTTCCCGTCGACCTGCACGGATACATTCGGATCGAAGTTCGCGACCACCAATGCGGGCCTGCTGTACACCGCGAAAGGAACGGCAGCGCTGCTTGTGCCTGCCGCGAACTACATGCAGCAAAGCTCGGGCACGTGGGACATGGTCTTCATCGTGGCGGCCGGCGCGAACATTCTCGCTTCGCTGCTTGCCATCATCGTGCTGAAGCCCTGGCGCAAGTCAGTGGTCGAGAAATCGATGGCGACGGCCTGACGCGCAACGACCTGACTGCCTCAAGAGCGCGCTCATCTCCGGATGGGCGCGTTTTTCTTTTCCTGACCCGATTGACTCATACCGGATGAGTGGGGCAATCTCTGGTATACATAATACAAGACGGGGATTTAATCTCATAAGCCCTGAAAACGGGCGTTCTTGACCTCGGTCATGACGGGAGGATTGCGATGAATATTCACGAGTATCAGGGCAAGGCGGTGCTGAAGAATTTCGGCGTGCCGGTGTCGGCAGGCGCGCCCGCGTTCACTGTCGATGAAGCGATCGCTGCGGCAAAGTCGTTGCCGGGTCCAGTCTATGTCGTGAAATCGCAGATCCATGCTGGTGGCCGCGGCAAGGGCAAGTTCAAAGGATTGCCGGCAGACGCAAAGGGCGGAGTGCGGCTGGCGAAGTCGATCGATGAGGTCGCAAGCTTCGCCAAGGAAATGCTCGGACGCACACTGGTGACCGTGCAGACCGGACCCGCAGGCAAGCAGGTCAACCGGCTCTACATCGAGGACGGCTCGGACATCGAAAAGGAATTCTATCTCTCCATGCTGGTCGATCGCGAAACCTCGCGGATCGCATTCGTGGTGTCCACCGAAGGCGGCATGGACATCGAGAAGGTTGCGCACGATGCGCCGGAGAAGATCGTGACCTTCTCCGTCGATCCTGCGACCGGCGTGATGGCGCATCACGGTCGCAAGGTTGCGCAGGTTCTTGGCCTGAGTGGCGATCTCGCCAAGCAGGCTTCGATCCTCACCTCGCAGCTCTACAACGCGTTCGTCGCCGCCGACATGGCGATGCTGGAGATCAATCCGCTGGTGGTGACGAAGCAGGGCGACCTGCGCTGTCTCGACGCCAAGATCAATTTCGATTCCAACGCGCTGTATCGTCACCCTGAACTGATGAAGCTGCGCGACCTCACCGAAGAGGACGAGAAGGAAATCGAGGCGTCGAAGTACGACCTGAACTACATCGCGCTCGAAGGTACCATCGGCTGCATGGTCAATGGCGCCGGACTCGCGATGGCGACCATGGACATCATCAAGCTCTACGGCGCGACGCCGGCGAACTTCCTCGATGTCGGCGGCGGTGCGACCAAGGAAAAGGTCGCCGCGGCGTTCAAGATCATCACCTCCGATCCGAACGTGAAGGGCATCCTGGTCAACATCTTCGGCGGCATCATGCGTTGCGATGTCGTCGCCGAAGGCGTGGTCGCCGCGGTGCGCGAGGTCGGTCTCGGCGTGCCGCTGGTGGTCCGCCTCGAAGGCACCAATGTCGAACTCGGAAAGAAGGTCATTGCCGAATCCGGATTGAATGTCGTCGCCGCAGACGATCTCGACGATGCCGCGCAGAAGATCGTTCGCGCCACACGAAAGGAAGCCGCGTAATGTCCATCCTCATCGACAGCAATACCAAGGTGATTTGCCAGGGTTTTACGGGGAAAAACGGCACCTTCCATTCCGAACAGGCAGCGCTCTACGGCACGCAGATGGTCGGCGGCACCTCGCCCGGCAAGGGCGGCTCCACCCATCTCGGCCTGCCGGTGTTCGACACGGTGGCGCAGGCGCGTGAGGCCACCGGCGCGGACGCCAGCGTGATCTATGTTCCGCCGCCGGGCGCTGCGGATGCGATCTGCGAGGCGATCGACGCCGAAGTGCCGCTGATCGTCTGCATCACCGAAGGCATTCCGGTGACCGACATGGTGCGCGTCAAGCGCGCGCTTGACGGTTCGAGGTCGCGGCTGATCGGTCCGAATTGTCCCGGCGTGATGACGGCGGGTGAATGCAAGATCGGCATCATGCCCGGAAATATTTTCAAGAAGGGCAACGTCGGAATCGTCTCGCGCTCCGGCACGCTGACCTATGAGGCGGTGTATCAAACTTCCGCCGAAGGCCTCGGTCAGACCACCGCGGTCGGCATCGGCGGAGATCCCGTGAAGGGCACCGACTTCATATCGATGCTCGAACTGTTTCTTGCCGATTCCGACACCAAGTCGATCGTGATGATCGGCGAGATCGGCGGATCGTCGGAAGAGGACGCCGCGCAGTTCATCAAGGACGAAGCGAAGCGCGGACGCAAGAAGCCGATGGTCGGTTTCATTGCCGGACGCACCGCGCCTCCGGGCCGCCGCATGGGCCATGCCGGAGCGATCATCTCCGGCGGCAAGGGCGATGCCGAATCCAAGATCGCCGCGATGGAAGCAGCCGGCATCCGTGTCTCGCCGTCGCCGGCGCGCCTCGGCAAGACTCTGGTGGATGTGCTCAAGGGGTAGCTCGCACGAGTGATCGCGCGACGACGGACCGCTGCTCTTTTTCATTCGTTGCGATTCATCAAGATGCCCGGGCTCGTCCCGGGCATTTTTGTTTGCGATTGATCCCGCTTTGTCATTGAGAGCGCAGCGAAGTGATCCAGGTAAATCATCATCACGCGACGACTGGATTGCTTCGTCGCTACGCTCCTCGCAATGACGAGGAAACGCATCGCATCTGTTGATTTCGCATCATTCTTCCACTTCCAGCATAAGAGAGACGATTGCTGTGCGCTTTCAACGTCTTGGCATCGGATCACGGCGCGCATCGCTGCATAAGGCGAAGTGGTGACGAACTCCGCCGCAAAGGGCGGAGTGGTGACGGCATGATGGCCGCCGTTTCGTCCGCGAAAACCGGCCAGGTCCGCCGGTGGGATACCACAGCAATTAGGAATTCGTTCCGATTGACTCTTGGCATAATGTATACCAATCTCAGCCCATCAGAGAGGACATGGCTGTCCTCCAGCATGAACCGTCCACGGGAAGGTCATCCCCACCAGCGAGGAGGTTGTGATGAGAGTCGGAGACATCCTGAACAGGAAGAGCACCCGTATCGCCACCGTCCGCATGAACGAAACTGTCGCCACTGCCGCGCGGCTGCTGCGCAACGATAATGTCGGCGCGCTTGTCGTGAAGGACGTCTGCCGCACCGAGGGCAATGTTGCCGTCGGCATGTTCTCTGAACGCGATGTGGTGCGCGCCGTCTCCGAGCACGGGCAGGCCGGCCTTGCCATGAAGGTTTCCGCGCTGATCTCGGTTCAGAAGCTGGTGTCGTGCCAGTCCACCGACTCGATCGAACAGGTGCGCGAACTGATGATCGACAATCACATCCGGCATGTGCCGGTGATCGACGACCACACACTGATCGGTGTGATCAGCATCCGCGATATCAACGCCGTGGATGGCCTTATTGCAATTCCCGAACTCGAAGCGACCCAACCTGCGTTTGTTGTCTGACGGTTCTCCCTGCAGAGCGCGATCACATGATCTCCCCGGTGGTGTGATTGCGCTCTGATCTTTTTTCGCTTCGCGATATTTCGGGAAACACCATGAAGATTTGTATTTACGGCGCAGGCGCGATCGGAGGCTATCTCGGCGTGCAGCTCGCGCGGGCGGGCGCTGACGTCAGCCTGGTGGCGCGCGGCGCGCATCTCGCAGCGATGAAGGCCAACGGGTTGAGGCTCCTGATCGGCGACGAGGAGCGGGTGGTTCATCCGCGTTGCACCGACAATCCCGCCGAACTCGGTCCGCAGGATTTCGTCATCATCTGCCTCAAGGCCCATTCGATCACCGGTGTGATCGATGCGATGCAGCCGCTGCTCGGGCCGAAAACCCGCATCGTCACCGCGGTGAACGGCATTCCGTACTGGTATTTCTACAAGCACGGCAACGAGTGCGAAGGTTCGGCGCTGGAGAGCATCGATCCCGGCGGCCGTCAGTGGAAAGAACTTGGACCGGAGCGCGCCATTGGCTGCGTGGTCTATCCCGCGACCGAGATCGAAGCGCCGGGCGTCATTCGCCATGTCTATGGGGACCGCTTCCCGCTCGGGGAGCCCTCCGGCGAGAAGAGCGCCGATGTCGAGGCGCTGTCGGCGATGTTCGTCAAGGCCGGGCTCCAGGCGCCTGTGCTCGAGAACATCCGCGACGAAATCTGGCTCAAGCTGTGGGGCAATGTCTGCTTCAACCCGATCAGCGCGCTGACCCATGCCACGCTCGATGTGATCGGCAGCGATCCGGGCACGCGGGCGGTGGCGAAGTCGATGATGGTGGAAGCCCAGACCATCGCAGAGAAATTCGGCATCCGATTCCGCGTCGATGTCGAACGGCGAATCGAGGGCGCGCGCAAGGTCGGCGCGCACAAGACCTCGATGCTGCAGGATCTCGAACGCAGCCGGCCGATGGAAATCGATCCGCTGGTCACGGTGGTCCAGGAGATGGGCACGCTGTCGAAAATCCCGACGCCGTCGATCGATATCGTGCTGGCGCTGGTGGCGCAGCGCGCCAAGGTCGCCGAGCTTTATTGAGATGGCATGGCGGGTAGCGCGACGCTTGCGCGTCGTGCTCCCTCTCCCCGCCTGCGGGGAGAGGGGTGGGGTGAGGGGGCACTTTGCAGTCGCTCCCGAAGCTAAAGCCCCTCACCCGGAGACTTCGCTTCGCTCGTCTCCGACCTCTCCCCGCAAGCGGGGCGAGGTGAAGAGATGCCGGCATCCTTCTTTCTCCTGGAGTTTCAATCGTGACAAGTTGGGTTCGCTTTCGCCATCAGGATCAGATCGGGTTCGGCACGCTGTCGGGCCAGAACATCACCGTGCATCACGGCGACATGTTCGACAGCCCGAAGGCGAACGGCAAAACGCTCGCGCTGGCCGATGTCGAACTGCTGGCGCCCACCACGCCGTCGAAGATCGTGGCGCTGTGGAACAACTTTCACGCGCTGGCGGCGAAGCTGGATAAGCCCGAGCCGCCGGAGCCGCTCTATCTTCTGAAAGCGCCGACCACAGCGGCTTCACCCAATGCGGTGGTGCAGAAGCCCGCCTGGTACGACGGCAAGGTGGTCTATGAGGGCGAACTCGCCATCGTGATCGGGAAGGTTTGCCGCGCGGTTTCGGTCCAAGAGGCCGACGATTTCATTCTCGGCTACACCTGCGTCAACGACATCACCGCCGCGGACATTCTCAACAAGGACCCGACCTTTCAGCAATGGGCGCGCGCCAAGGGCTTCGACGACTTCTGCCCGTTCGGCCCGGCCATCGTGACCGGTATTGACCCTGCGTCGCTCACGGTGCGCACCGTTCTCAACGGCGCTGAGCGGCAGTCCTACAAGATCTCGGACATGATCTTCTCGGCGCAGGAGCTGGTCAGCAAGATCTCGCACGACATGACGCTGCTGCCCGGCGATATCATCGCCTGCGGCACGTCACTCGGCGTCGGCGTGATGAAGGAGGCGGTGAATTCCATCACCGTCGCCATCGACGGCGTCGGCGAACTGACCAACGAATTCAGGAACTAGCCGTCATTGCGAGGAGCGGAGCGACGAAGCAATCCATACTTTCTTTTGAAGAGTGGGTTGCTTCGCTTCGCTCGCAATGACGTTGCGGGAGATCACCGCGAATTCTCAGGCTCGTTCTTCGTCATCTTGGTGCCGGTGAGTTCGGCGAACGCCGGGCCAAGGCCCGCCATGCGCACCAGCAGCGAGAGATCGTTCTTCTGCGTGCCGTTCAGTTGCGAATAGAATGCGCGCGTCGCGGTCTTCAGGCGGGTGATGGCGTCGCTTTCGGTGTCGAACGAATCGTCGCGATCCTTCTTCAGCCGCTTCTGGTAGTCCTCGATCTGCAACGTGACCTCGCGCATCGCGCTTTCCACCGGCTGCCAGTATTTTTGCTGCGCCGGCGTGAGGTTGAGCCGCTTCTTGATGCCGGCGATCTGGGTGTCGTTCAGGAACAGCCGCGACGGCTTCTCGGATTTCGCGATCAGCCGGCGCGGCAGTGTCACCGGTGCGTTGAGCCAGGCGCGCGCGGTCTCGACCATGTCATTCGGCAAGCCGGTGTCAGTGTTCTCCGTCGGAGGCGCAGGCGAGGCGATCACACGGTCCTGCTTCATCATCGCGTTGGAGACCGGATACCGAGCCTCGAACACGGGCTCGTCCGGCGTCAGCGACGCCGAGGCGCGCTGGAAGAACAACTGGTCGCCGAGCAGCCATCCACCCACGGCGGCAAGGGTGCCTGCGCCGCATATCAGCACGAGATATGTTGTCCTGATCGCCAATGGGTTTCTCGATCGCGGGTTTCCGGTCGCGGAAAGCCGTCAAGTCTGCCGCAAAATGTTGAACAATTGTGGCTTTCCGAGGCTTCGACTCTAGCAGGCCTTGGCGCCTCCTTGCCAATATCGGGTAAATTAGCCCATTGGGGCTACTTTCGCAGCGCAAGACAGGGCAGCCCGGATCGGTTAAAGGGAGCGCAGTAGCGACAGGTTCCCCCGTTTCGGGATCGTCACCTCGTCCCGGAGAACATCAATGAGCGACAAAAAACAGGACGCCGGCAGCGCAATGGCGCAGTACGACGCAGAAGGCCGCGCGGTGCGCGCCAATATGGAAAAACTGCGCGCGCTGCGGCTCGCCAAGGAAGCTGCGGAAGCGGCATCGGCGCCCCCGCCCAAGGCGAAACGGGCGGCAGCGGCGAAGCCCGCCAAGAAGGAAGCCCCGGCGAAGCTGTCCGACTGGCTCGCCAATCAGCAAAAGGGCGGATTCCGCACCTGAGGAGCATGATCCTGAAGAGCGGGAACCGGTTTTCGGATCAGCTCATGCTCCCACGCAGGCGGCATGACGGGAGAGCGCCATTGACGACGGTCTACGATTTCTCGGCTGCGACGCTGGACGGCGAAGAACGACCGCTCAGGACCTATGAGGGGCAGGTGCTGCTGATCGTCAACACCGCGAGCGCGTGCGGTTTCACGCCCCAATACGCGCAGCTCGAGGAACTGCAACGCACGTTCGGCCCGCGCGGCTTTTCGGTGCTGGGTTTTCCGTGCAACCAGTTCGGCGGGCAGGAGCCGGGCAGTGCGCAGGAGATCGCGGCGTTCTGCTCGCAGAAATACGACGTGACGTTTCCGATGTTCGCCAAGATCGATGTCAATGGCGACAAGGCGCTGCCGCTGTTCGATCACCTCAAGCGCGAGAAGCCGGGGCTGCTCGGCGCCTCGATCAAATGGAATTTCACGAAATTCCTTGTCGACCGCGCCGGCAAGGTCGTCGCGCGGTACGGCTCGACCACATCGCCCAGCGCGCTGACCCGCGACATCGAAAAGCTCCTGTCATCCGGGACGCTGTGATTTAAGACCGCTGTAACTTCAGAATAACAAGAAGCAGGATATGACGATGAGCGAATTGCCCGACCGCCTCTCCACCGACCCCCGCAGCCCGTATTACAACGCCGAGGTTCTCTCGCGCGATGTCGGCATCCGCTTCAAGGGCGTCGAAAAGAACAACGTGGAGGAGTACTGCGTCAGCGAGGGATGGGTGCGCGTGACCGCAGGCTCGTCCAAGGACCGCTACGGCAATCCGCTGACCATCAAGCTGACCGGCCCGGTCGAGCCGTATTTCCGGGACGAGCAGTAAGTGCGATTCTGCCGCTGCCCCTTTGCGGGCGGCGGCTAATGGCGGCGCGCGTTGGCCGCTTCGGCGCGCTGCCGCGCCGTCTCAAAGGCCGCGGCTGATTCCTCGTGCCGCTCAAGCTTCTGCAGGCTGAGGCCGATGGCCGCCCAACTGTCGATCAGGCCGGGCATCAGCGCCACCGCGCGCTGATACGCCGCCAGCGCGTCTTCATAACGGGCGAGGCCGGACAGCGCGTTGCCTCTGTTGTGATGGGCCAGCGCATAGTTCGGCTGGAGCGCGGTCGCCCTGTCGAAATCGGCCAGCGCAGCCTCAAAGTTTTTCAGATCGTTGTAGACCGTGCCGCGATTGCTCAGGGTTTCGGCGTCGTCGGGAGTGATCGCAAGCGCCTGCGTGAACTGTGTCAGCGCTTCGTCCGGGCGGCCCAGTGCCTTGAGCGCAAGCCCGTGATTGTACAGCGCGACGTGAGCGCCCGGATTGAGCTTCACGGCGGACCGCAGAAACCGCTCGGCTTCGTCGTATTTTCCGGTGCCGACAAGAATGGCGCCGAGCACACTGAGCGCCAGCGGATGATCGGACGTCCTGCGCACCAGCTTGCGAAGGGTTTTCTCGGCCTCGCGCGTGCGGCCGGCCTGAAGGAACGAGATCGCTTCACTGAACAGGATGTCGGTCGAGGCGGCCACTGTCGATCTCGCTGAAATTGATGTGGAGTTGATGTCGGCCGGTGCCGCCGGGTCCGCCGCGAACCGCGGCAGGCCGGAGCTTATGGTTGGACGATATAGTATCCGCCGACGACGAGGATGAGCGCGAGCACCACGACGATGCCGAGGACGGCAGCGATGATCGCTCCCAGTCCATGCGAATCCAGCCAGTTCTGAAGTGCTCTGCCCGCTCTCATGCCGGTCTTCTAGACCAGTTTGCGCGGAGATGGAAACCGGGGTGCGGCAAAAAGGACCGGACGGTTACCGGGCCTTTTTGTTGTCCACGACTTCGGTCACTGGCCGGTCGGTGCCCCGGACGGTTTCCTCGCGCCAGTTGCCCTGGCCGTCCTCGAACTGGATGACCTCGGTCCGGCCGGGCACCCGCTGTTCCGCCGCGGCGCGGGTGGCGGCCGCGCGCGCCGCCTCGTGGGTCGGAAAGGTCTCCGAAAACACGTTGTTGAACTTGTACGCCCAGCCGCCGTCGTGCTCGACTATCTCGTAGACCACCTTGACCATGCTGGCACCTCAAGTTTGCGGCGGGACTGGACCCTTAACTTGATCCCTGCCGCCGCCGATTTCAACGTCCTGATTGCTGCAGGTTCCAGCCGGACGGCTAGCCCAGTCCGCCCAGGACGCCTTCGACGATCCTGCGTTCCTCAGGCGTGAGCGGGGTTTGCGGCGCAATCGGATCGCCCACGGCATAGCCCTGCATCTGCAGCCCGGCCTTGATGCAGGCGGCGAGATTGAACCGCGCGAACACTTCGTTGACCCGCCACAGTTTGCGCTGAAGCGCGATCGCTTCGTCCCAGCGCCCCGCCTTGCACAGATCGTAGAGCTTCACGCTTTCGCACGGCACGATGCAGGCCGGTCCCGCCATCCAGCCGACGCCGCCGATCAGCATCACGGCGGCGGGAATGTGCGCCGATGCCGCGAAGACGCGCATCCTGTCGCCGCAGCGGTTGATGATGGAGAGCAGGCGCCCGGTGTTGTTCGAGGCATCCTTGATGTACTGGATGCGCGGATGCTCGGCGAGGCGCGCGATCACGTCGAGGGTGAGATCGGAGCGCTGGAAGTTCGGATTGGTGTAGATCACCACCGGAATATCGACGGCGTCCGCGATGGCGCGGAAGTAGGCCTCGACCTGCGCGTCCTTCACCGGGAAGTACGCTTCGAGAATGGCGAGAATGCCGTCCACACCGAGCGCCTGATAGGCCCTGGCCTGCGCGACGGCGTCTGCCGTCGATGTCGATGCTACCCCCGCTATCACCGGCACGCGGCTGGCGGTGGCCTCCACCGTCGCCTTCACCACGGTGGTGCGCTGTTCGCGGCCGAGATAGGCGAACTCGCCGGTCGAGCCGAGCGGCGTCAGCCCGTGGACGCCGGCCTTGATCATGTCGTCGCAGAGCCTGCCCAGAACATCGGTCTTGATGCTGCCGTCGGTTGCGGTCGGCGAGACGAGGTAGGGAAACACACCGTGCAGGTCTTTTGGCAAGTCTTTTGGCAGGTCTGTTCGCTGGTCGGTCATTGCGGGCTTCGCTCTCTTTGGGGCGCGTTAACGATTGACGCCTGTTTTCAACGTTTCGATTGAACTTCGCAACCCTCGCACAGCATGATGTGGACGTGCTGCGTGCATTCGACACAAGATGTCGGTCAGCCATCTGGCTAGCATGGTATGAATCGCTGATTCGGGCGCGTTTCGTTCCACCCGCGTTCCAAACCTTAAGATCGCGCAACATCCCGGCTGGTTACCCCGTCACGTTATGAGACAGTTTGCGCAGAACGTGCGGAAACATGCACGATGCCTTGAGCCAATGATGAGGTCGGACATGACGAGATTGCTGATTGCCGCTGCGTTGCTGACGCTGATGCCGCACGGAGCGATGGCGCAGGACGTGCCGGGCATCGAGATATGCACCGCCGAGAAAACCATGGAGCGCCGCACCGGCTGTCTCCAGAGCAATGTGAATTTCCTCAAGGCGTCGCTGACCAAGGCTTCATTGGAGAGCCAGCAGAAGATCGACGCCGCCAACCGGCAGATCGATGCGCTGAAGGCGACCGTGATCGGGCTGCAGAACACTGTGGCTCAGTTGCAAGGTCAGGTGCAGGCGCTGGGCAAGCCGGCGAACGGCGCAGCCAAGGACGCGCCGAAGGAAGCGCCAAAGGCGCCCGCCGCGAAGTGACACGGGCCGCCGCTAGATATTCAATGTCGTCCCCGCGAAGGCGGGGACCCATAACCACCGGGCGGAACGTTCGGGAGAAACTTTTCAACCATCCAGTGCAAACTCGACGTCAGGGAGTATGGGTCCCCGCCTTCGCGGGGACGACGTGTGGTGGGTTCATGCCATGAGTTCTGCTTCTTCATCAAAATCGAAGCGTCCCACGCGGAAAAAACCCGTCGCCTTCGTCTATGTGCTCGGCTCCTTTCACAAGGGCCGTTATATCTCCTACGTCGGCTGGACCAATGACGTGACGCAGCGGCTTGCGAAGCATAACAACGGCACCGGGGCGCGCTCGACACGCGGGCGGGCCTGGACGTTGCTGCACACCGAACCGTTCCAGACGCGCAACGAAGCCATGAGCCGCGAATGGCATCTCAAGCGCGACCGGGCTTTCCGGAAGAAGCTGATGGACGCGGTGAGGGCGGGGCAGAGCGCGTCTTCACCTCGCCCCGTTCTTACGGGGAGAGGTCGGATTGCGAAGCAATCCGGGTGAGGGGCGCTTTCGCGAAATCGTGATTATTTGCAATATGCCCCTCACCCCAACCCTCTCCCGCAGGCGGAGAGAGGGAGCGCGTCCGCGAGATTCTCGGAAACTGTAAATGACCCCGGCGACCCCATCCCCCATCGTCATCGACGCCGCGCGCACCCGCGCCAGCCTGCCGTTCGACCGCCTGATTCCGGCGCTGCGCGAAGCCTTCACTGTCGGCGCGGACGTGCCGCTGCGGCACCACCATTTCATGCGGCAGCCTGACGGCTCGACCGCGACCATTCTCATCATGCCGGCATGGCAGCGCGCCTTTATCGGCATCAAGATCGTCACGATCTTTCCGGAGAACGGCAGGCGCGCGCTGCCGGGACTTTTCTCGAGCTATCTGCTGTGCGACGGCGAGACCGGGCAGCATATCGCGCTGATCGACGGCAACGAGATCACCTCGCGGCGCACCGCGGGCATCGGCGCGCTCGGCGCGGACTTTCTCGCCCGCAAGGACGCGCGCAGGCTGCTGGTCTGCGGCTCGGGCCGGATCGCGAGCCTTACAGCGGATGCGTTTCGCGCGGTGCGGCCGATCGAGACTGTCGCGGTGTGGAATATCAACGAGGCGGGCGCTGCGCGGCTGGTGTTCGATCTCCGCGCCAGAGGCATCGACGCCCATGTCGCGACCGATCTGGAGCGCGCGGTGGGCGAGGCGGATATCGTGAGCTGCGCGACCCTCGCGCACAAGCCGATCATCAAGGGTGAATGGCTGAAGCCCGGCGTGCATCTCGATCTGGTCGGGAGCTTCACGCCGTTCATGCGCGAGGCCGACGACGAGGTGTTCCGGCGCGGGCGCGTCTGGCTCGATACCTACGATGCGCTGAAGGAAAGCGGCGAGCTGCTCGACCCGATCCGCGACGGGGTGATTGCGCCAGATGATATTCGCGGTTCGCTCAATGAACTGTGCAAGGGCGAGCGCAAGGGCAGGACCAGCGACAGCGAGATCACCGTGTTCAAGGCGGTCGGCAACGCGCTGTCGGACATCGCGGCGGCTGGACTGGTGTGGAGGGATTTTTCGGCGAAGGGCTGATATGTCTGGCACGTCATTCCGGACAACGCGCTTTTGCGCGTTGATCCGGAATCCAGCTTTTATTGAGCGACTGCTGGATTCCGGGTTCGCTCGCAAGCGCTCGCGCCCCGGAATGACCACGGGGTTTGATAAGCCGGCCCTGCGTCCTCGCGCTGGTCACAACGGACACGAGCCGATAGATTTTGCGTCGTCGAATGGTGAGGCCCGCATGCTGGACTGGTTCGGTGGTGATTACGGCCCGCTTTTGGGACGGTTCAGGCGATGGCTGGACGGCAAGCCAACCCGCGATTTTTCCAGCTCGCCGCCGCTTCATAAACTCGGGCGGCTTGGACTCATGGCGCTGGCGCTGATTCTTCTGATGGCGCCGCTCTGGTGGCTTTTCACACGATAGATCTGCCGTTCCCGCACTGGTCATCGCTGAATCCGCGCGATAGGTTTTCGCGCGTCAAAATCAAAACACTGTCCGGGAGGTCTTCATGTCCAACGTCCGCGTCATCGCAACCGGTCTCGAATTTCCAGAAGGGCCGGTGGTGATGCCCGATGGCTCGGTGGTGCTGGTGGAAATCCGCCGCCAGACCCTGACGCGGGTTTATCCCGACGGACGCAAGGAGATCATTGCGAAAATTCCCGGCGGGCCGAACGGCGCGGCGCTCGGCCCCGACGGCAAGATGTACCTCTGCAACAACGGCGGCTTCTCTTGGGCGCCGGGTCCGGGCGGCAACATCATGCCGGGCGCGCCGCGTCCGTCGGAGTATATCGGCGGCTCGTTGCAGCGTGTCGATCTCTCAAACGGCAAGGTCGAGACGCTGTTCACCCATTGCGGGGAACGGCAACTCAAGGGGCCGAACGACCTCGTGTTCGACAGGGAGGGCGGGCTCTGGTTCACCGATCTCGGCAAGCGCCGCGCGCACGATCTCGATGTCGGCGCCGTCTACTACATGAAGAAGGGCGCGACTGAACTTGTGGAAGCTGTGCCGCACATGCTGCCCGCCAACGGCATCGGCCTCTCGCCGGACGAGAAGACCGTCTATGTCGCCGAGACGCCGACGGCACGGCTGTGGGCGTTCGCCATCGGTGCGCCGGGACAGATCGCGCCGGTTGAGCCGATCTATCGCGGAGAAATGGGCAGGCCGATTTCCGGTCTCGGCGGCTATCAGATGTACGACTCGCTCGGTGTCGAAGCGTCCGGCAACGTCTGTGTCGCGACGCTGATCTCGGGCTGCATCTCGGTGATCGCGCCCGACGGCAAGCTGGTCGAGCAGGTGCCGACCGGCGATAACGTCACAACCAACATCGCGTTCGGCGGGCCGGAGCTGAAGACCGCGTACATCACGCTGTCCGGCAAGGGCGAACTGGTGGCGATGGACTGGCCGCGCGGCGGCCTGCCGCTGAATTTTCTGAATAAGTGAACTTAACCTCTCCCCGTTCTTACGGGGAGAGGTCGACCGCAACGCGGTCGGGTGAGGGGCTTTTTCCCAACACGCAGTGCCCCTCACCCCGACCCTCTCCCCGCGCGCGGGGAGAGGGAGCAGACAATTGCCATGACGTTGCATCAACTTGAATCTCCGCGGGGTATAAAATGACCTGGCTTTCTCCCGTCACTCTCAGCGGCCCTCACGCGCGGCTCGAGCCGCTGTCACGGGATCACGTCGCCGGCCTCACGGACGCCGTGCGGGACGGCGAGTTGTGGAAGCTCTGGTACACCTCCATCCCGTCGCCGGAGGCAATGCAATCCGAGATCGAGCGTCGTCTTGGTTTGCAGGCGGCGGGATCGATGCTGCCGTTCACGGTGAAGGATGCCGATGGCAAGGTCGCCGGCATGACGACCTACATGAATGTCGATGCCGCCAACCGGCGGGTCGAGATCGGCTCGACATGGTATGCAAAGCGGGTGCAGCGCACGGCGTTGAATACCCAGTGCAAGCTGCTGCTGCTCACCCATGCCTTCGAGACCCTGAACTGCATCGCGGTCGAATTCCGCACGCATTTCTTCAATCACCAGTCGCGGCGCGGCATCGAGCGGCTCGGCGCCAAGCTCGACGGCGTGCTGCGCAGTCACCAGATCGCGCCGAACGGCACCCTGCGCGACACCGTCGTGTACAGCATCACCGCGGCAGAATGGCCGACGGTAAAAGCGCACCTGACCTATCAGTTGAGCGAGCGCGCGCGATAACGGCGGCCCTGGTTTTCCGGTGTTCGTGTGACAGGCCGGTTATTCGGTGTCGATGGCGACAGCTTTGAGCCATGACGTGAAGCCTTGCGCTTAAAACCGAACTCTCAGGCCTGCGCCGCCGTGAATTCTGGTCCCGAGATTGGCATCGCCAGATAATCCGTTCGCGACCAGGTCGGCGGTTACCGTTTCGGAAATTTTGTAGCCGATACGGACGCCATATTCGGCCCATGCGATGTTGTTCAACGCGCCGGGCGAGAGCGTGCCGATGCCTGGAACGCTTGTGACGTAGGTGGCGGACCGATTGAAGCCGCCGGCCCATGCCCCCCAAACCGTTGCGTCGTACTTTCCGAAATCGCGCGCGCCTTGAAGACGCATCTTCACCACGTCCATCGCATCAGTGCCGCCGGACACGACGGCATTGAACGGATTTCCCGCGAGTTGTTCGGCATAGGCTGCGGTCTTGAGTTCCTGACGACCGTACTCGCCGGACAGGATGATCTGCGTCGCGCCGGTTCCGAACACTCCGCCCGCGCGGCCATACATGTAAGAAAGATCGCCTCTCGTATTGCCGACGCCAACCGCCGTTCCCGCGCCGTTCGCGTAAGTGCGACTGAAAGCAAGCGACGCGTTGGGCGTGATCCAGCCGCCGACTTCGACGAGCGGGCGGACGGCAGATCCGAATCCATCATAGACGTACTGAAGAGCGCCAGCCCCGATCCAGGAGTTCTTGAGTTCAGTGTTGGCGTAATCCTCACGCGCCCATGCCGCGCCGCCAATGATCGAAAAACCATTTGCCGATGTGTAACGCACGGTTCCGCCCGCCGATGCCGAGCCGCCTGACGCAAATACGCCGGCTTCGCCGCCAGCCGATGTCGGCCTGTCGCCACCGAGTAGTGGCGCGGCCAATCCATGCTGCTGGGCCGCCATGCCGCTGCGCTGGTTGGAGAGCGACGTGACCGATTGTTGTTGCGCGTCCGGACTCGTCAGACCCGCCACGATCGCGCCGGCGCCGTCGTCGTAGCGCACGAGGAAGGCGCGAGTCGCACTATTGAAGAGACCGGTGCCCGCGATGAACTGGCCATCGCCACTAATCGCATTCGCCCTCCGCAAGTCGATGCCCGTCATGTCGACCCCGGCATTCGCAAGCAAAGTGTTGAGAGATACGTTGCCGGTCGCGGCGGTCCAGCGCCAGGCGCGGGTGTTGACCAGACTGAAGTTTATGCCGGTCCACCCGACGACAACTTCGCCATTGTTGCTGACGGCTGTCGCATAGACGTAAGGACTGGTTTCCATTGGCGTGAGGTCCGTCACCACGCCGTTTTTCCAGCGGAAGGCGTGACTATTTCCGTTTCCGTCATCTGACGAACCAATGACGGTCGAGCCATCGGGAGTCACGGCGGCAACTTCCGAGCCGGAGCCGCCGGGGAGCAGCAGCGGGATCATCGTGCCGCTGTTCCATCGGAAACCGATGCCGGTGCTCTGGCCGATGACGGTTGAACCGTCCGCGCTGACCTTCTGCGCGTAGGTGTCGCCAATTCCAAGCGAACCGATGTCGGTCATCACGCCGTTGAGCCACCGAAACCCGTGCACATTGACTTCGTTCGGTGCGTACGATGTTCCAACAATGACACTTCCGTTTGCGCTCACATCGTAAGCGATCGAGGTCGCAATGCCGCCCAATGAACCGAGATTGGAGACGACACCGTTGACCCAGCGGACCGCGTAGGTATTCGCTCCACCTGCATCATTGCTGTAGCCAACGACCGTCGTGCCATCCGCGCTGATCGCGTTTGCGATCGAGAAGTTGCCGCCGGAATAGTAGGGAAGAGCGACAATTCCTCCAGCGCTCGTCCATGTGACGGCGGTGGTGTTGACGTTGCCGGCAACAATCGTTCCGTTTGCGCCAAGTCCGACAATCCCGACCGTTCCGATGTCGGTCATCACACCATTGGACCAAACGAAGGAGTTTGTTTGGCCTGGATAGACGATGGTACCGGCTACCACCGATCCGTCGCTGCTAATGAAGTTTGCTCTGGAGGCCGTGCCGCCTGGCAATACGCCGAGATTGGTCGGCCCGGTCACGCAGGGCGTTGTGGTGTCGCACGCCGCAAGCGCGCGACCAGACGACATCGTTGTGCTGAGGACTGCAGAAGCGGCAACACATGCGGCGCGCACTGTGCGCTGCCGATAAAAGCTCAAACCAGACACCAGACCCCGCACTTCCGGCCGCCTTTTCGGCGACTCTTGAAAGACTTAAAAAATCAATCGGACGACCTTAGCAAGAGGGGTATGAGGAAACCAAGCGCAACTGTTTGGTTCCATTGTTGAACACCGGTTTTCGACAACACTGTGCCTTTATGGAAACATGCCACGCAACGTAAGCAGCCATCATAGGGCTGTTCCAGAATTAACCCGCGCGGCGGGCATTAAGGTTTAAACGCAGGTTTCGTTGCGCGCGCAAACCGCCGGACTAACGTCTGATTGCGGACAATTGCCCATGTCCGTTAACGACAAGACGGGGCCGTCGGCCGGTATACTGCGATCGGCGGCCTCCGCCATGAGGCAACCATGTCCGAGGCTGTACTCGTTCTTGTTCTGGTGTTCGTGGCCGGTTTTGGCATCGGCTACGGTGTGCGATCCCAGATGGTCATCCTGCGCAGGGCCAAGGCCCGCCGCAGGATGTGATGGGCCCGCCGCGCGGAAGCATGACGCGCCCGCGGCGTCAGCGCGCAGCGCAAGCGAATTCAGGTGACGCCGAGGAATCGGCGGATCTCGTCGAGAAAGATCGGCAAGCCCGGATCCTGTTCGAGCGGGATATGATTTTTGCCCGGCAGCGTGACGAGGCGTGCGCCCGGGATACCTGCTGCAAGCTCCCGGCCTGCCGCAATCGGCACCCTTCGGTCATCGCGGACATGCATGACAAGGGTGGGCACCTTGATTTGCGGCAGCAGATCGCGGACGTCGAAGTTGATAACCGTTTCCAGATATCTGACGGCGCATTCAGCTGACGCGCTGACACGCTGGGCTTCGTTGAAGGCGTCCATCTGTTCCTTCGTCGCAGCGGGGATCATCGACGCGGTGAAGAGTTGCCGGAAGGTTGGCTCGTTCGCCCCCCAGCCGAGCTTCATCAGCGTTTTCATCGCGTCGAACTGCTCGCGTGCGGCGGGCGTCACGTTCGGGCTCTTATAGACGCCGGCGGCAAAGCCTCCATAAAGAATCAGATGCGAAACCCGTTCCGGATGCCGGATCGCGAATGCGATCGCCACCGCGCATCCTTGAGACAACCCAAGAATCGGAAACCGGTCCAGTCCCGCCGCGTCAGCAACACTCTCCATGTCGCTCACCCAGTGATCCAGCGAGATGTTGCCGACGTCCCAATCCGACAGTCCGTTGCCCCGCGCGTCGAAGCGGACCAGCGAAAAGCTCGAGGCCAGTTCGAGCAGGAGACCGCGGAAGATCGGCAGTTCCCAGTCGTATTCGAGATGCCCCAGCCAGTGTGCCGTGCGCAGCAACGGCGGGCCGTTGCCGACCTTCGCGAAAGCCAGCCGGACGCCGTCCGCCGCCTTGCAGTAGCGGATCTCCTGTTGAAGATTCGCGCCGGTCAGAATGCGCGCCGCCTTGGATGCGCCGTCATGGAGGTCGATCGCAAAGACCTCGATCGGCCGTGCGATGTTCTTCAGGTTCTGACGGCCCATTTCGCGGAACTGAAGCTTGAGCTTGCCTTCGATCTGATCGAGCACCTGCCGGGAAATACAGATGCCGCCCCTCGGCGCGATACTCTCCAGCCGCGCCGCGACATTGACGCCGTCGCCGAAGATTTCTCCGCCGTCCTCGATCACATCGCCGATGTTGATGCCGATGCGGAATTCGAGCCGGCTCTCCTCGGGCACCTTCGCGTTCCGTGTAATCATCGCGCGCTGGATTTCGACCGCGCAGCGCACGGCTTCAACTGCACTGGCGAACTCCGCAAGCAATCCGTCGCCGGCGGTGTTGATGATGCGGCCGCGATGTTTCCTGATCCGCCGGTCGATCAGGTCGTGGCGGTGCGCCTTCAACTGTGCGTGGGTGCCTTCCTCGTCGGCGCCCATCAACCGGCTGTAGCCGGCGACGTCCGCGGCGAGAATGGCTGTCAGGCGGCGATCGACGTGCTTCTTGGTCACGTGGCACCTCGCATCCGAGGCGGCCAGTCTATGCGGGCGGGGCGGCAGTGGCCAGCATGGCGTCGCGCTTCATTCTGACCCGGTGGCAAGGGCCTTGTTCCCGCGCGGGCGCGCTCAGCATTCCGCGTCGTCCCCGCGAAAGCGGGGACCCATAATCGCCGAATTCACGTTAAAGCAAGATGCCTGCGCCGCTGTTTCAGCGCCAAGCCAGAACGATGGGCTGGGGTGTCTGGGTCCCCGCTTTCGCGGGGACGACCAGTTGAGGAATGGTGCGTCGTTCGAGAACGCACGCCATTCAGCAAACAGAGACCGCGCTCACACTTCCCGGCGGCTCAGGAACGCGAGACGCTCGAACAGGTGGACGTCCTGCTCGTTCTTGAGCAGCGCGCCGTGCAGCGGCGGGATCAGCTTGCGCGGATCGCGTTCGCGGAGCTGCTCCACGGTCATCTCTTCGTTGAGCAGCAGTTTGAGCCAGTCGAGCAGTTCCGAGGTCGAAGGCTTCTTCTTGAGGCCCGGAACTTCGCGCACCTCGAAGAAGATCTTCATCGCTTCCTGCACCAGACGCTTCTTGATGTCCGGGAAGTGGACCTCGACGATCTCGCTCATGGTGTCGATGTCGGGGAACTTGATGTAATGGAAGAAGCAGCGGCGCAGGAACGCGTCCGGCAGTTCCTTCTCGTTGTTCGAGGTGATCATGATGATCGGGCGCTGCTTCGCCTTGATCGTCTCGCCGGTCTCGTAGACATGGAATTCCATGCGGTCGAGTTCGAGCAGCAGGTCGTTCGGGAATTCGATGTCGGCCTTGTCGATTTCGTCGATCAGGAGCACCGGGCGCTTCTCGCTGGTGAAGGCGTCCCACAGCTTGCCGCGCTTGATGTAATTGGAAATGTCCGACACGCGCGGATCGCCGAGCTGGCTGTCGCGCAGACGCGACACCGCGTCGTACTCATAGAGGCCCTGCTGCGCCTTGGTGGTGGACTTGATGTGCCAGGTCAGCAGCGGCGCATCGAGCGCCTTGGCGACTTCTTCCGCCAGCACAGTCTTGCCGGTGCCGGGTTCGCCCTTCACGAGCAGGGGACGTTCGAGCACGATCGCGGCATTGACCGCGACCTTGAGATCATCGGTGGCGACGTAATTCTTGGTGCCGGTAAATTTCATCGAAGGTTGCCTTGGTGAGTTTGTCTGGTTCGTTTGTTCTGTTGGAAAGAATGTCGCCGCCGTTTCGTTTCAAACAAGAAGCGACCGCTTTGTGGGCGGCCGCTTCCCGAAGCCGTTTAATCCGTCAGGCCCGGCGGATCAATGAGAGGATGACCAGCACGACGATGCCGCCGATCGCTGCGTTGATGATTTCGCCGACCATGCCGACGCCGAGCCGAATGCCGAGCTGTGGCAGCAGCCAGCCCGCGACCACCGCGCCGACGATGCCGACGACGATGTTGCCGAGAAGTCCGAAGCCCGCGCCCTTGACGATCAGGCCGGCCAGCCAGCCCGCGATCGCACCGACGATAATCCAAGCAATAATGCCCATGGACCAAACCCCTTGTTTAAAACGCTGCGACTCCCGCTGCGGGGTGTCGCGCGTCCCCGGTCAACGCCGCGAACTGTCTCCGGCCGGAGCAGTCCGGGAGGCGTCAAACAACAGTTTAAATGAAATGGCACACGGCGCCAGTGTCCCCGATCCGAAGTTCGCCTTGTTTTTGCAGCACTTTCCAAGCGAACTTCGGATCGAAAGGGACACCCGCAAATCATAATTGCCCGTGTGATTTCAGTTCACAAAGTCCGCCAGGAACGTGCAGCAACTCTGACGGACTTTGTGAACTATCACACGGGCTGGTGCCAGTGCTGTTTTTGAACGCAAACCTGCCTTGCAGGGCGGTTTTCCTCAGCCGCGCAGGCAGACGGGCGGCTCGTAACCCTGTAGTTTCATTGCTCTCGCCTGTCAGTGCGGACGATGCCCGCCCTTGACGGAAGCGGCTTCGGAGGCGATCTAGGTCCCATGTTCCTGCAATTCTTCACATCGCTGCGCGACGCGCAGGTTCCGGTTACGCTGCGTGAATATCTGACGCTGATGGAGGCGCTCGACGCCAATCTCGCGGATCAGAGCGTGGAAAATTTCTATTATCTGTCGCGCGCCTCGCTGGTGAAGGACGAACGGAATCTCGACAAGTTCGACCGCGTGTTCGGTACGGTGTTCAAGGGACTCGAGAGCCTGCTCGACGCCATGGAGAAGGCCGAGATTCCGGCGGAATGGCTGCGCAAGGCCGCCGAGAAATATCTCACCGAGGAAGAGAAGAAACAGATCGAGGCCATGGGCTGGGACAAGCTCATGGAGACTCTCAAGAAGCGTCTCGAAGAACAGAAGAAGCGTCACGAGGGCGGCAGCAAGTGGATCGGCACCGGCGGTACCTCTCCGTTCGGCGCGAACGGTTACAATCCCGAAGGCGTGCGCATCGGCCAGGAGAAGAACCGCAACTTCTCGGCGGTGAAGGTCTGGGACAAGCGCGAGTTCAAGGATCTCGACGGCAACGTCGAACTCGGCATCCGCAACATCAAGGTGGCGCTGCGCCGCCTGCGCAAGTTCGCGCGCACCGGTGCGCCTGACGAACTCGATCTCGACACGACGATCAAGGAAACCGCCAACCACGGCTATCTCGACGTGCACATGCGCCCCGAGCGGCGCAATGCGGTGAAGGTCCTGATTTTCTTCGACATCGGCGGATCGATGGACGGCCACATCGCGCAGGTCGAGGAACTGTTCTCGGCGGCGAAGGCCGAGTTCAAGCACATGGAGTACTTCTACTTCCACAACTGCCTCTATGAAGGCGTGTGGAAGAGCAACAAGCGCCGCTTCACCGACCGCACGCCGACCTGGGACATCCTGCACAAGTACCCGCACGACTATAAGGTCGTGTTCGTCGGCGACGCCTCGATGTCGCCCTACGAGATCGTGGTGCCGGGCGGGTCTGTCGAGCACGTCAACGAGGAGCCGGGCTCGGCTTGGCTGGAGCGCGTGACGCTCACCTATCCGCACACGGTTTGGCTCAATCCGGTCGCGCGCAAGCACTGGGATTATTCGGAATCCACCACCATCATCCGCAAGCTGTTTTCCGAGCGCATGTTCCCGCTGACGCTGGAAGGCCTGGAGGGCGCGATGAAGGAATTGACGCGGTAGTTTTCTCCCTCGCCCCGCGCTTGCGGGGAGAGGGGCATCGCGTGATTTTTCATGTTGTCGTCCCCGCGAAGGCGGGGACCCATAACCCCTAAGCCATCGTTATCGTGCTCTCGGCGTTCCAGCTCTTCGGCTCTTAAAGCTATGACAGTGAGTATGGGTCCCCGCCTTCGCGGGGACGACCGTTGTGAGATGTTGTATTCTTCGTCATGCCCGGGCTTGTTCCGGGCATCCACGCCTTTAAGGTGGCGGGCAAGACGTGGATAGCTGGAACGAGTCCGGCCATGACAAGAAACGAAAGAGCTGCCCCCAAATGCCCTCCACCATCACCCGCGGCTACAAGAAACTGCTCGACGAGGCCAACGCCCAGATCGAGACCATCAATGCGGCGGAAGCCGTCGAACGTTTTCCGCAGGGCGGCGTGGGACAGGATGAAGTCGTGATCGTCGATCTGCGCGATCCGCGCGAGATCGAGCGCGAGGGCCGCATCCCCGGCGCATTCCATTGCCCGCGCGGCATGCTGGAATTCTGGATCGATCCGGAAAGTCCCTATGCCAAGCCCGTGTTTCAGGAAGACAAGAAGTTCGTGTTCCAGTGCGCGTCGGGCTGGCGTTCGGCGCTGGCGGCCAAGACCGCGCAGGACATGGGCCTCTCTCCGGTGGCGCATCTCGGCGGCGGCTTCACCGCATGGAAGGCCGCCGGCGGTCCGATCGAGAAGGTCGAGAAGAAGACTTAGTTCAATCATGAACCGTCACACGCGGGCCGCGTGTCCATCTTGAAAGATGGATTGCCGGGTCAAGCCCGGCAATGACGATTGAGGAAGAATGCCCATGCCCACAACCGATCCTCTCGTTTCCACCGAATGGCTGGCCGCGCATCTGAACGATCCGCGCGTGAAAATCCTCGACGCGACGTTCAAGCTGCCCGGCGTGCTGCCGCTGCCGAAGGACGACTATCTCGCGCAGCACATTCCGGGCGCGGTGTTCTTCGATGTCGACGCGGTGTCGGATCACGCAAGCGCGCTGCCGCATATGTTTCCGTCCGCCGAGCAGTTCGGCCGCGATGTCGGCGCGCTCGGCATTTCCAATGACGATACCGTCGTCGTCTATGACGCGGGCGGATGGGTCGCCGCGCCGCGCGCGTGGTGGATGTTCCTGTCGTTCGGCCACCAGAATGTGCGCGTGCTCGATGGCGGTCTGAAAAAGTGGCTGGCGGAAGGCCGCGCGGTCGAGGGCGGCGAGGTGAAGCCGAAGCCGGCGACCTTCAAGGCGACGTTCGATGCCAGGCGCGTGCGCAGCATGCAGCAACTGATCGGAAATCTCGAAACCAGGGCCGAGCAGGTGATCGACGCGCGGCCGAGCGCGCGCTTCGAGGGCAGCGTGCCGGAGCCGCGTCCGGGTCTTCGCGGCGGACATATTCCCGGTGCGCGCAGCGTGCCCTATGCGGGGCTGTTCGATGCCGGCACCGGCGCGATGAAGCCGCTCGGGGAACTGCGCGCGGCGTTCACCGGCGCGGGCGTCGATCTCGACAGGCCGATCGTCACGAGCTGCGGCTCGGGCGTGTCGGCCGGCGTGCTGACGCTGGCGCTGTACCGGCTCGGGATTGCCGACACCGCGCTCTATGACGGCTCATGGGCGGAGTGGGGCGAGCAGGGCGGACCGCCGGTTGCGACCGGGCCGGCATAGCCGGGCCGTCTTAACCGCCGAACAGCGGAAATGCTTTTTGCTGCTGCCGCAATTGCTCAGCCCGTGCGCGTTCCTCCGCGCGGGCGCGAGCGACCTGACGCCGCTGTGCGACGGCGAGCGGATTGACGCGGCGGACTTTCTTCGCCGCAGGCCGGGGGATCGTCGCGGAGGCCGTTGCTTCCGTCGATCGTTCTAGAGACGCAACCGTCTCCGTCGATCGCGGTTCGGAGGCTTCGGTTTGCGAGGGCTTGGCCTCGGTTGGCTTCGCTTCGGGTGATTTCGCGTCCACCCGCTTCGGTTCAGCCAGGCGAGTTTCGGACACTGCATCGACAGCTTTCGCTTCGGAGATCCTGAACTCGGAGGCCTTCACGTCGGCGGGCCTTGCTTCAGCCGGCTTCGCCTGCTGAGGCTTCTCGCCCTGAACCTTCGTCTCGGGCGCGCCGGCTTCGGACGTCTGGATATCGGGGGATTTGACGTCCGCAGCCGATGTCTGCTCCGCAGGAGCCTCGGCGCTGGGCTGTGCATTCAGGGCGGCGGCGGTCTCTGCTGGCGGAGCAGGTTCGGCCGGAGTTTGCTCGGCGCTCCTGGCCGCGTCGCCGGTATCCGGTTTCGCGATCTCGGCCGGCTTCGCGTCCGGCAGGTTGCGCGGAATGTCGCGGATGATGGCCTGCTGGCGGATTGTTCTCTCCGGAGCCGGCTTCGCGTTCAGCGCCTCGACCCGCAGCATCGCCAGCGTCGGTCCGCTCATCTCGAACTGCGGCGCCAGCATCGGCTGCTGCGCCAGCCGCCATGACGGCAGGCTCGCGAATTCCTCATGCGCCGCGCGCAGCAGCGCGGCCGCGCCGAGGCCGAAGATCAAAATCGAGATCGCCAGCACCGTGGTCGCGAACAGGAGTCGGAGTCCGGGGAGCATGGTGAGGTGTCCTGCCTTCGGCGGCGGAGGCGCGAAGGTCTTCGAGCCAAAACTGAACGGATGTGAACGCTGGAAAACGCAAATCTGGAAGCTGACGGGTGGGCAAAAGGCCACGAATCAAGCCCCTTGAGAAGGATACCGCACGCCATGGATTTGCCCGAAAAAAGTTCGGCCGGGGCTGGGGACTGCGTCACATTGTCGGGAACCTGTTGCACGGCTGCAATCTCGCGAAAAAGTCAGCCATTCCGGGCGCTTTTTTCCAACGAATGTCTTGAATGCGCCGCTATCCTGCGCGAACTGCCGTTAACGATACGGTGGCGGGTTCGCGCTATATAAGGGGCATGATGTTCAATCGGCTTTCCAAGGGTTTTTCTGCCAGGTCTTTCACGACGGCTTTTGCGGTTTCCGCAGTGGCCGGCCTCTCGGGTGCATCTGTCGCACTGGCGCAGTCCTATCCGCCGCCTCCGGGCTATTCGCAGCCGATCCAGCCTGCGCCCTATGACGCGCGGGACGATCGCGGCGTGCCGGACTTCGACCGCCTCGACGGCGACGACCGCGGCACCGCGCTGTCGCCTCCGGGCTATCAGCAGCAGCCGAATTACCAGCAGTCCGCTCCGCAGCAGCAGAGCTACCAGCAGCCGGGCCTCGACCCGCGCGGCCCGGTGATGTCGCCGGACGATCCGCGTTATGGCCGGCCCACGGCCTATTCGCCGCCGCCAGCCTATTCGGATCGCGGTCCTGCACCGGCACCTGCCTATTCAGATCGCGGCCCCGCCCCGATCTACAGCGACCGCGGTCCGCCGCAGGGCGCCGATTTTACCGACCGTCCGCGTCCGCCTGGGACAGTGGACGGCGCGCCGACGGGCGCGCTCGATCTGCAGGCGCCCGGCACGGCGCAAGGCGCCAACGGCCGCTCCGTGATGTCGGCATTGCCGCCAGAAGAGCAGCCGGAAACCGGCCCGCGCAAGGAATTGCCCGAGCGCCTGCGCCGGCAGGAAGTCAATTATCCGACCAAGGAGCCGGCGGGCACGATCATCGTCGATACGCCGAACACGCAGCTCTATTACATCCTCGGCAATGGCCGCGCGATCCGCTACGGCGTGCGCGTCGGCCGCGACGGCTTCACCTGGACCGGCGTGCAGAAGATCACCCGCAAGGCGGAATGGCCGGATTGGCATCCGCCGGCGGAAATGATCGAGCGCCAGCCTTACCTGCCGCGCTTCATGGCGGGCGGCGACGGCAATCCGCTCGGCGCGCGCGCGATGTATCTCGGCTCGACCGTGTACCGCATCCACGGCACCAACCAGCCCTCGACCATCGGCCAGTTCGTGTCATCCGGCTGCATCGGCATGCTCAATGAAGATGTGACCGACCTGTTCGACCGCGCCAAGGTCGGCACCCGCGTTGTGGTGCTGCCCGGCGGCAAGCCGCCCGCACTGTCGCAGCCGGTGACGGCGTCCGCGCAGCCGTATCAGGGCGGACCTGCGCCCGCGCCGATGGCGAACGGTGCTCCTGCACCGCGTCCGACCGCGTCGATGGGCGTGCCCAATCAGGGGCCGACGGTCGTGCCGCCGATGCCTGCGCCGGTCACCATCCGGTAAATCAGGATTTCAGTTCGAATGAAAATGCCCGCGCCTGTCGCGGGCATTTTTGTTTGGGCTCGCAGTGTCAAAGAAGCCTATCGACAGAGTTCCACGCTGTTGCCCGCGCGCTACAGTAACGACCTTCGACTCTCCCTAAGGTGCAGCCAGATTTCATTGCATGTTTTTGAGGAATTTCATGAAAAAGCTTTTGGCCGCTGCTGCGGTTGCCGCTCTTGGCGCAACCGGCGCACACGCTGCTGACATCGCGGCGCGCCCCTATACAAAAGCGCCTCCATTGGCGGCTGTCTCAAGCTGGACGGGCTTCTACGCCGGACTCAACGTCGGCTATGGTTTTAACGATCCGGTTGCGACCTTTGCGCCCAAGGACGTTGTATCCGCGAACGTATTCAACTTTTCCAATCCAAACCCGGCGGCGTCGGTTGCATACGATGTCAAAGGCGTTCTTGGCGGCGCGCAGGCTGGTTACAACTGGCAGGTCTCGCCGAATTGGCTGATTGGTCTGGAAGCGGATTTTCAGGGCAGTGACATCAAGGGATCGGCGGCCACGCCCTACGCGCTCATCGGTCGGCCCGGGCAGGTTAACGCCGAGCAGAATGTTGAATGGTTCGGAACGCTGCGCGCGCGCGCTGGATGGCTCGCGACTGACAAACTCCTCGTTTACGGAACGGGCGGCCTGGCTTACGGCTCGGTCCACGCAAACTCCACCCTCAGCAACACATAGGCTATACCGCAACGGGTGGTGGCTTCGGTGCCGCGTGTCCTCCTGCTTCAGGAGCTTGCTACACGGGACCAACGACAAAGGTGATGACCGGTTACACCGCTGGTGGCGGCTTTGAATACGCAGCCTGGCGAAATGTTTCTTTCAAAGCTGAGTATCTCTACGTCAATCTTGGAAGTAGCAGCATCACTTCGGCTGCCCCCGGCGTTCCCGGTAACGCAATTTCATCTTACAACACGCACTTCAGCGATCTTGACTTCCATGTCGTGCGCGTCGGCGCGAACTATCACTTCTGATCTTTGATCCGTTAAACAGAAGCCCGGCCAAGACCTTAGGTTTTGCCGGGCTTTTTGTTGCGCATGACATGCAACTTTTGCAAATTTGCGATCTTGATGGAGTGACAACGACCGAGGAAGGAACCCGCATGGCCAAGAACAAGAGCACGATCTGCGTCTGGTACGACAAGGACGCGGAAGAGGCCGCGACGTTTTACGCAAGCGTATTTCCGGACAGCAAAGTCAACGCCGTGCACAAGGCACCGACCGATTATCCCTCCGGCAAAAAGGGCGACACCATCACGGTGGATTTCACCGTGGCGGGCATTCCCTATATCGGCCTGAACGGCGGCCCGGTCTTCAAACACAACGAAGCGTTCTCGATCTGCATCGCAACCGACGATCAGGCGGAGACAGACAAATACTGGAACGCCATCGTCGACAACGGCGGCCAGGAAAGCGCCTGCGGCTGGTGCAAGGACAAATGGGGCATCTCGTGGCAGATCACGCCGCGTGTCCTGACGGACGCGATGGCCAAGGGCGGCGAGGAAGCCAGACGCGCGTTCGAAGCGATGATGACCATGAAGAAGATCGATGTGGCCGCAATCGAGGCCGCGATACGCGGGTGAAGGCTTCGTTCATTCGTCATTGCGAGGAAACATATCTTCTCCCTCTCCCCGCCTGCGGGGAGAGGGTTGGGGTGAGGGGCAACCTGCCCACATCACGGATGCTTCCGCCCCTCACCCGGATCGTTTCACGATCCGACCTCTCCCCGTAAACGGGGAGAGGTGAACACTACGTCATCACCCGCACCGGCGCGCCGCTGAGCCACGCGGCGATGTCCTCGACCATGTCGCCGTAGTAGCGCCGGTAGTTGTTCTCGGTGACGTAGCCGAGATGCGGTGTCAGCACGACATTGTCGAGTTTGCGCAGCGGATGATCGAGCGGCAGCGGTTCCTGCGAGAACGTGTCCAGCCCCGCGCCTGCGATCTTCCTGCGCTGAAGCACATCCAGCAGCGCGGCTTCATCCACAATCGGGCCGCGCGCGGTATTGACCAGATAGCTCGTGGGTTTCATGCGTGCGAGATCGTCGCGCGTGATGAGCCCGCGCGTGCGCTTGCTCAGGATGACATGGATGGTGACGATGTCGGCGGTCGCGAATAATTCGTTCTTGCTGGCGTAGGTGACGCCCGCGGCGGCGCAGGCCTCCGGCGTCAGGTTCTGGCTCCAGGCGATCACGTTCATGCCGAGCGCCTTGGCGATCGTGGCGACCTTCGTGCCGAGCTTGCCGAGACCGACGACGCCGAGCGTCATGCCCTCGACGTCCTGCCCCATGGTGGTCTGCCATTGCTCGCCGGCGTGCATGCGCGCGTTCTCGAAGCCGATCTTGCGGGTCAGTTCCAGCATCAGGCCGATGGTCAGTCCCGCGGTGGCGTTGCCGACGCCGCCGGTGCCGCACACCGTGACGCCGCGCTCTTTCGCTGCCTCAAGATCGAACGAGGCGTTGCGCATGCCGGAGGTCAGCAGCAGTTTCAGCTTCGGCAGCGCGGTCAGCATCTCGCGGCTGAAAGGCGTGCGCTCGCGCATGGCGCAGACGATCTCGAAATCCTGCAACGCGCGTACGGCTTCGTCCTGTGAGGCAAACGGCTTGTCGAACACGGTGATGTCGATCCGGTCCTTGAGCGATGACCAGTCCGCGAACTTGAGCGCGACGTTCTGGTAGTCGTCGAGAATGGCGCAGCGCAGGGGCATTTGTTTGCTCTCTTTGTTATGTCCGCAAGAAATCGCGGTTCAACCCTCTCCCCGTTTACGGGGAGAGGGTTGGGGTGAGGGGCGCACGCGCGGCTTGCCCCTTACCCGGATCGTTTCACGATCCGACCTCTCCCTGCAAGCGGGGAGAGGTGACGCATGTCGTAAGCGGCGCGCAGTCGTCATCCTTCGAGGCTCGCAAGTGCTCGCACCTCAGGATGACGACCGATTGTCTTGGAAATTTTTACTTCGCGGTCTTGCCGAGTTTCCGCGCGCAGGCGGGGCCGGGGCCGCGCATATAGTGCCGTTCCGGGTGATAGGGGTCGAAGGCCGCCCTGATGAAGGTGCGCCAGAATTCGGCGATCTCGGCCAGCAATCCCTTGGAAGAGGAGGCCGTGCGGGGTGCGGACAGGTCCGCGATGCCGGGTGTGATCGATGTGCTTTGCGTCGTCATGGCTTCTGCTCGACGATCTGTATTCTTGATTCGTGTGACGCTTGCTTATTGGTCGCGGCGCGCCTGTCCGCGGTTCGAACCGGCAGGTTGCGCGGATTCGATTAAAAAGCCGTTTCGCCGCGGCAATGGCCTCAGATCGCTGGAAAATTCTCTCGGCAGCCTTTCCAAAACCCTACCTTTGGAGGGCGTGCCGGTTGCCCTTTGCGGTTCCCGCCGCTACATCAACGGCAGCAAATTTCCCCGCACAACGAAGGTTTTCCGGAACCGTCAAAGGATCACGATGGCTCGCCAGTTCGTCTACTTCATGCAGGGTCTGACCAAGGCCTACCCGACCCGCAAGGTGCTCGATAACGTGCATCTGTCGTTCTATCCCGACGCCAAGATCGGCGTGCTCGGCGTCAACGGCTCGGGCAAGTCGACGCTGCTGCGGATCATGGCCGGCATCGACAAGGACTATAACGGCGAAGCCTGGGTCGCCGAGGGCGCGCGGGTCGGCTACCTCGAACAGGAGCCGCAGCTCGACGCCACCAAGACCGTGCGCGAGAACGTCATGGAAGGCGTCGCCAAGCAGAAGGCGATCCTCGACCGCTACAACGAACTGGCGATGAACTACTCGGACGAGACCGCCGACGAGATGACCAAATTGCAGGACGAGATCGAGGCCGCGGGCCTGTGGGATCTCGACAGCAAGGTCGATCAGGCGATGGACGCGCTGCGCTGTCCGCCGGACGATGCCGACGTCACCAAGCTCTCGGGCGGTGAGCGCCGCCGCGTCGCGCTGTGCCGCCTGCTGCTCGACCAGCCGGACCTGCTGCTGCTGGACGAACCGACCAACCATCTCGACGCGGAGTCCGTGTCGTGGCTGGAAGGCCATCTGCGCAACTATCCCGGCGCGATCCTGATCGTGACCCACGACCGCTACTTCCTCGACAACGTCACGGGCTGGATTCTCGAACTCGACCGCGGCAAGGGCATTCCCTACGAGGGCAACTATTCGCAGTGGCTGGTGCAGAAGCAGAAGCGCCTCGAGCAGGAAGGCCGCGAGGACGCCGCGCACCAGAAGACGCTCGCCCGCGAGCAGGAGTGGATCGCCTCCTCCCCGAAGGCACGTCAGGCCAAGTCCAAGGCGCGCTATCAGCGCTATGAGGACCTGCTCAAGCAAGCCAGCGAGAAGCAGACCCAGACCGCGCAGATCATCATTCCGGTGGCCGAGCGTCTCGGCAACAACGTGGTGGACTTCGAGGGGCTCAGCAAAGGCTTCAACGATCGCCTGCTGATCGACAATCTCACCTTCAAGCTGCCGCCGGGCGGCATCGTCGGCGTGATCGGCGCCAACGGCGCCGGCAAGACCACGCTGTTCAAGATGATCACCGGACAGGAAAAGCCGGATGCCGGCACCATCACCATCGGTGAGACGGTTCATCTCGGCTACGTCGATCAGTCGCGCGATGCACTCGACGGCAAGAAGACCGTGTGGGAGGAAATCTCCGGCGGCAACGACCTGATCCTGCTCGGCAAGAAGGAAGTGAACTCGCGCGGTTACTGCTCGGCGTTCAACTTCAAGGGCGCGGACCAGCAGAAGAAGGTCGGCGCGCTGTCGGGCGGTGAACGCAACCGCGTGCACCTCGCCAAGATGCTGAAGTCGGGCGCCAACGTCCTGCTGCTGGACGAACCGACCAACGACCTCGACGTCGACACGCTGCGCGCGCTCGAAGAGGCGCTGGAGGATTTCGCCGGCTGCGCCGTGATCATCAGCCACGATCGCTGGTTCCTCGACCGCATCGCGACGCATATCCTTGCCTTCGAGGGCGACAGCCACGTCGAATGGTTCGAAGGCAACTTCCAGGACTACGAGAAAGACAAGATGCGCCGGCTGGGTCAGGATTCCGTGATCCCGCACCGCGTGAAATACAAGAAACTGACGCGGTAGCGCAGCAAGGGTGGCCGGGGGCAAATGGCAGACGACGACAAGGCATTGACGTCTGAGGAAATCAGCGCCTCCGCGCCGGTCACATTCCATCAGAGCGAATGCACGATCGATGCGCAGGAGCGCGCCGCACTGGCCATCGATGTCGCTTACGTTCAGTGGCGTGCGGACTTTCGGCGCACGGTGATCGCCGCCGGCGTGCTGAACCGGCCATGGCGCAGCGTGTTCGAGGCCGACATGATGTTCAGCATCGTGGCGCATCGCTGGCTGGCCGAGCGTCCGATCACGCACAAGGAGCTTGCGACCTATTTCGAGATCTTCGTGACCGAAGCGACAGTCTCGCGACATCTCGATGACATGGAAGAAAGCGGCATGATCGTGCGTCAGACCGATCCCGACGACCGCCGTCGTATCTTTCTGCTGCCGACGCGGCGGCTGGAGACCATCGGCCACGGATATCTCCAGGCGAGAATCCGTCTCATGCGCGAAAACGGTTTTGTCTGGGTGGGGCGCAACGAAGCCGCCAGCGATCTTGCATGAGCCGGCGCTGAAGGCCAGACGTCGCGCTCGGGTAATCTGGCCATCGCTTGCCGGGTGACGTAGAAAGGTCATCCGAAAGCGTGGAGCGTCACGATGGCCGACTGGGATGCGCAGCAATACCTCAAATTTGAGGACGAGCGGACGCGGGCGGCCCGCGACCTGCTGGCGCAGATTCCGGTTCAGGACGCGCGGGGTGTTGTGGACATCGGCTGCGGGCCCGGCAATTCCACCGAGCTTCTTGCCAGGCGCTGGCCGCAGGCGAAGATCACCGGCATCGATACCTCCGCGGACATGCTGCGCCAGGCCCGCGAGCGGCTGCCGCAGCACACCTTCATCGAGGCCAATATTTCGCACTGGGCGCCGCCGTCCGGCACCGACGTGCTGTTCGCCAACGCGATCTTCCAGTGGGTGCCGCACCACCTCAAGCAACTGATGCGTCTTGCCATGGCGCTGCCGGACGGCGGAGCGATGGCCGTTCAGATGCCCGACAATATGGATGAGCCGTCGCATGTGCTGATGCGCGAGGTGGCGCGCCTGCCGCAGTTTCATACCCAGCTCGCGCACGCGCTGGAGGCGAGGGGCGAGTTGCCGAAGCCCGGCGTTTATTACGACGCGCTGCGGCCGCTGTGCCGGCGGATCGACATCTGGCACACCATCTACAATCACGTGCTCGAGGATGCCCCGGCCATCGTCGAATGGGTCAAGGGCACGGGGCTGCGGCCGTTCCTCGATCCGCTCGAAATGCCCGAGCGCCGGGAATTCCTGGAGGCCTATACCGCGCGTATCGCCGCGAGCTATCTGCCTCAGTCCGACGGCAAGGTGCTGCTGCGGTTCCCGCGGATTTTCATCGTGATCGTCAAGTAGCGCCGCAGCCTGACAAATCTGACGCGATGATGTCGAATCGGAAAATCCACTGCGGTTAAACGCCGCGACAGCGCGCGTCGACAGAATCTGACATGTTCCTTAGCTGAGTACCGTCCGAAAACGGCCAGCCGGAGCACACATGTCCCTTACGCCCGATACCCCCTTGCCACCACGAGGCGATACCTCGCTGCGTCCGATCCCGATGCTGATCTTCGGATCGCGCTGGCTGCAATTGCCGCTCTATGTCGGTCTGATTGTGGCCCAGGGCGTTTACGTCATTCTGTTTCTGAAAGAGCTCCTGCACCTCATCACCCATTCGTTCGACTTCTCCGAGCAGCAGATCATGCTGGTGGTCCTCGGTCTGATCGACGTGGTGATGATCTCCAATCTTCTGGTGATGGTGATCGTCGGCGGCTACGAGACATTCGTGTCGCGGCTGCATCTCAAGGGCCATCCCGACGAGCCGGAATGGCTGAGCCATGTCAACGCCAGCGTGCTGAAGATCAAGCTCGCCATGGCGATCATCGGCATTTCCTCGATCCACCTGCTGCGTACCTTCATCGAGGCGGGCAACCTCGGCGGGGCGGGCCGCACCACCAACTACACCGAAGCCGGCGTGATGTGGCAGACCATCATCCACGGCATGTTCATCCTCTCCGCCATCGGCATCGCCTATGTCGACCGGATTTCAAACGGGCCGGTGCTGGCGCCGAACGGCGAGGGCGGGCATGGCGGCACGAAGGGACATCACGGGCACTGACGCAGCCACGCGAAAGCCGTCATTGCGAGCGAAGGATGAACATGGAATTTCTCCTTCTTCCCTCATTGCGAGCGAAGCGAAGCAATCCATATCGGACCCGCAGCGATGATCGATAAAAGACTAGATTGCTTCGTCGCTGCGCTCTTCGCAATGACGTTGTTTCTGATTCCGCAGTCTTCACGCGCCGCCGACGCCGGCTTCACGAACTTCGTCGCCTCGCTCTGGCCCGAGGCGCAGAAAGCCGGTGTCTCGCGCGCGACGTTCGATGCGCAAACGCGCGGGCTGGAGCCGGATTACAAATTGCCGGATCTGCTGCTGCCCGGACGTCCATCGACCGGCGCGCCGTCACAGGCCGAATTCGTGCAGGTGCCGGCGGATTATCTGAAGGAGGCAAGCATCGCGCGGCTTGCCGCGCACGGCCGCACCCTGATGCAGCAGCATGCCGCGACGCTGAAGGCCATCGAGCAGCGCTTCGGCGTCCCCGGCACGATCATTCTGGCGATCTGGGGCCGCGAGACCGACTACGGCCGTTACGCGCTGCCGTATGATGGCCTGCGGGTGCTGGCGACACAGGCCTATGTCGGGCGGCGCAAGGACCAGTATCGCGGCGAATTCATCGAGGCGCTGAAACTGATCCAGAACGGCGATGTCACGCGCAAGGATCTGCGCACCTCATGGGGCGGCGCGACGGGGCTGACGCAGTTTCTGCCGTCCGAGTTGTCCAAGCACGGCGTCGATTTCGACGGCGACGGCCATATCAACATCTGGACCTCGGTGCCGGATGCGCTTGCCTCTGCCGCCCAGCAGTTGAAAAACAAGGGCTGGGAGCCGGGCCTGCGCTGGGCCTATGAAGTCCGCGCGCCGGCCAACGCCGATTGCTCGCAGGGCGTGCCGGAAGTGACCCGGCCGATCTCCGAATGGCTGCGTCTGGGCTTCGTGCCGGTGCGCGGCCTGCGTTTGTCCGCCGCCGAGCAGGCGCAGGAGGCATCGCTGTTGCAGCCGGAGGGAATCTACGGCCCGGCGTTTCTGACCACGAAGAATTACTTCGTCATCAAGGAATACAATTTCTCCGATCTCTATGTGCTGTTCGTCGGCCATCTCGCCGACCGCATGGCGGGCGGCCAGCCGTTTGCGACGCCGTGGTCGGCGTCCACGCAACTGCGCAGCGCCGATGTCGAGGCGATGCAGAAGCATCTGACGCGGATCGGCCTCTACTCGTCCAAACTCGACGGCAAGGCAGGGATGCAGACCCGCGCGGCGCTCGGCGCCTATCAGAAGCAGGCCGGGCTGAAGGTCGATTGCTGGCCGAGTGCGGACGTGCTGCGCGCCATGAGCGCGGGGCGATAACTCGTCATTGCGAGCGAAGCGAAGCAATCCACTCTTAAGAAGACAAGCTGGATTGCTTCGTCGCTGCGCTCCTCGCAATGACGGAGCTTCTTCAAAAACAAAAAACCCGGCCGCGAGGCCGGGTTTTGAAACGCATGTCTCACGACGCAATCGTGAGAAATTCAGATCAATCGCAAACCTGAACGCGGCGAACGCGCCAGCCGTAACCGTCCCAGAAACGCTCGCGCACGAGGCGGCAGGCGGGTTCTTCAACGTACACGGGGCCGGGAGCGTAGCCGTAGCCGTAAGCCGGACGGCTGTTGGCGATCGCGGCACCGGCGATCGCGCCGCCGAGAATGCCAAGGCCAACGCCGGCGGCAACGGCGCCACCATCACGCGCCTGAGCGGCAGGCATCGCGGTTGCAAGCGAACCAGCGATCGTCGCGACCGCGAGGAACGCTGAAAGAACCTTCTTCATGTTTATCTCTCCTCAGATCACGCCACAGCCCGGCGCAAGGCGATTGGTCTGCAAGAAGCCAATGACGGAACTCAAGATAGCCCGATTTGGCCCCCGTTAGAAAGTACCGGCGTCATCCCCCACCGGCGATTCAGCATTGTCCCGGCGTCAATATAGCGGATTCTGGCCCCCGGACCTTTACAAAAAACGCCCCGGAGCGGCTTTTGCCGTCCGGAGTGTACCTTTCTTCCAAGCCCGGACGGCCAAAAAATGGCCGCCCGATGAACGGTTGCGTCAGTTACAAACCTGCACGCGGCGGACGCGCCAGCCGTAACCGTCCCAGAAGCGCTCACGCTGCCAGTAGCAGGGCGCGCCACCGTAATAGACGGGGCCGGCACCGTAATAGCCGTAGCCTGGGCCATAGTAACCGCCGCTGTTTGCGATCGCCGCGCCTGCGATGGCGCCGCCGAGGATGCCGAGGCCCACGCCGGCCGCGATGCGCCCGCCGCGCGCTTCGGCCGGTGCCGGGGCTGCGAGGGCGGTGACTGCGACAGTGGCGGCAGCGGCAACTGCCAAGACGATCTTCCTAGCGCCGATCTTCTGCATGGCTTTCACCTTTCATCGTTGTGACCGTTAGATAACGGGTCCCGGCGGTGAAGGTTTCACAGTTGCGTTGAACGGGATCTGAATGGAGGGGCCGGATTTCAGCCATCATCAGGCGCGGGCATAAGAAAAACGGCGCCTCGCGAATGCGAAGCGCCGCTGGAATTTTCGAAAGCCGCGCGGATGATCCGCGTGGCCGATGATCAGAACAGCGAAGCGTACTGCTGCAGACCAGCCTTCTGCACGAGGCCCATCGCCGTGCGCTTCTGGTCTTCATCGAGGGTGGCGAACAGCGCCGAGGCTGCCGGAGCGAAGCGGCGGACGGCGGCTTCGTTGACCTGCGGTTCGCGGGCGAGCGCACGCAGTGCGTTGGCGACTGCGGGCCAGTACCTTGCCTGTTCGGCCTTCAGCTTCAGCGCGGCGCGATAGCGCATGATGGCGACTTCGCTCATCGCCGACTGGAACATCGAAATCTTTTTTTGAGGCGCGGCGGTTTCGGTGCCGACGGACGCAGTGAAGTCCTGAGCGGAGGCGGGTGCAGTGACGGCAATTGCCAGCGTGGCAACAACAGACGCAATCGCGATTGGCAATTTTCGCATTTGTCTCACTTCTGTGTGGGGAATGATGGTGGCGAGGTACGTGCCATATGTGACCAAAATGCGATGGGTTGAGTTAACAAACCCAGAAAATCCGGGTTGATGCACCATTAAGGTTTAGGGGCCGGATTTGTTCCCAAAAAACAATGCTGTATTTGCAGCCGTAACATTCGCTCACGAAAGGTGAAGCGGGTTCCTTGGTTAATTCAGGAACATGAACGACGGAATCTGCCGATAAATGCTGGATATTCGCAATGATTGCGATTCGCGGCAGTTTAGTTCAGCGCGCGGAATCCATCGTTTCGGCGAACAGCTCGAGCGAGCGAAGCGCGAAGGCGCGCATGTTGGCGATGCGATTGCTGTCACCGGTCTCGAGCGTAATGACGCGCGCGAGCGGTCCCGCAACCGCCATGCATGAATGCCCCGCGGCGTCGCCGTAACGGTTGCCGCTTGGGCCGGTCGCGCCGGTCTCGCTCAGGCCCCACGTGGTGTTGAGAAGTTCGCGCGCGCGGTTCGCCAGCAGGGTGGCATAAGGCTCGGTCGCCCCGCGCATGCCGATGGCTTCCATTTCTTCCTTCGTGATGTTCACCAGCGCCGCACGCGCACGCGGCGTGTAGATCACGCCGCCGCCGCGGTAGTAGGCCGATGCGCCGGGTACGGAGAGCAGCGCCGCCGAGATCAATCCGCCGGTGGAGGACTCCGCGACGGCGATGGTTTCTTTTCGCGCGATCAGGGACGCGGCGATTTTTTCCGCGAGCGGCAGCAGCTTTTCCATAACGGGACTTTCAGTATGAGGGCGACGTAAGCGGTACGAGAGGAGAGTCCTGATGCAAGATGATGTCTGTCTCTCTGCTCGTCCCCGCGAAAGCGGGGACCCAGATATTGAGTACTGGATTCCGGCTTCCGCGGGAATGAGCGGATACTTGTATCGGCGCAGATCAGAGCTGCGTCTTGTAACGCGCTTCGACAGCGTCCTGACTTTCCGGCGTGCCCTGGCCGGTCTGCTCGTGGATGACCTCAGAGATGCTCGGCTGAGCCGAGCGCGCCACGCGCGCCTCCGGCGACCACAGCTTCGAGCGCATCAGCGCCTTGCCGCAGTGGAAATAGACTTCGCGCACGGCGATATCGAGCACGGCGCGCGGCAGCTTTCCGAATTCGATCATGGTGGCCAGCACGTCGGCGTCGGCCGAGAGCTTTGCATTGCCGCCCACGCGCAGGGTTTCATCGAGGCCCGGCACGAAGAAGATCAGTTGCACATAGCCGCTGCCCGACAGCACATTGCGGAAGCTGTCGATGCGGTTGTTGCCGGGGCGGTCCGGCATCAGGAGGCGCGTCTCGTTTTCAATGCGGACGAAGCCGGGATTGCCGCCGCGCGGGGAGGCATCGACGGTGCCGTCGGGACCCGCCGTCGCCAGCACGCAGAACGGTGACATGCCGATGAAATTGGCGGCATGGCGGTCGATGCGCGGAAGCTGTTTCGCGATCACGCGGTCGGTGGGCGGCGCGTAGATGGCGCCGAGGTCGTCAGGTCCGATATGCGTCACGCCGTCGTGCTCCTGTTCTTGCGATACGGACGTTTAACCCAATCTGCAGCGCCCTGCATTTGGCGGCTGCGCCACAGCGCGAGCCTTGCAGGCAGGTTCCGTTTAGATCGATTCTAGATTGGATTGCAGCGGCTTAGCCAGTTTGGAATAGCTTAAAACTGGCTGTTTTCCTTTTGCATCGGGGGCTGCGGTTTAATACCTGTTGGTCAACAGTCCTTACAGGTTCTCCAGACATCCATGATTGTTTGTTCCTGCAACGTCCTGACTGACCACGACGTGCGCAACGTTGTGACCCAAGCCAAGGATTTCCCGCGCACGGCCGGGCAGGTCTACGGCTGCCTTGGCTGCAGTGCCGAATGCGGCCGTTGCGCCCGAACCATCAAGAAAATCATGGACGAAGCTCTGGGCGCCTGCGCCAAGGCCTGCTGCTCGGGATGCCCCCACAGCCAGCACGAAGCCGCGAACGAAGACCAGCAGCCGGTGGTCTTGCTGGCTCAGGCCGCCTGCTAACCACCTTCCGACATTCAAATTTCCCCAGCCCCTCCCGGTCCTTCGGCCCGGGGTTGTACTTGCCCGTAATCTCATTTAGAACGCTTCTAAATTGAATTGGGGCCGTCCAGCGACGGTTCCGCAAGGGAGTGCAACATGAAGGGCGACCCGAAGGTCATCGATTATCTCAACAAGGGACTGCGCAGCGAACTGACGGCGATCAATCAGTACTGGCTGCATTTCCGGCTGCTCAATCATTGGGGCCTGAAGAGCATGGCCAAGCATTGGCGCAAGGAATCCATCGAGGAGATGCACCACGCCGACCGCTTCACCGACCGCATCCTGTTTCTCGACGGCTTCCCCAACATGCAGGTGCTGGATCCCTTGAGGATCGGCCAGAACGTCAAGGAAATCCTGGAATGCGATCTCGCCGCGGAAGTCGGCGCGCGCACGCTTTATCAGGAGGCGGCGACCTACTGCCACAGCATCAAGGACTACGTCTCGCGCGACCTGTTCGAGAGCATCATGAAGGACGAGGAGCATCACATCGACTTCCTCGAAACCCAGCTTGATCTCGTCGAGCGCATCGGAATCCAGCTTTACGAACAGAAGCATGTCGGCGATATCGGCGACGACAATCCGCCCGAAGGCGAGGGGCACTGAGCTTCTGTTTTCCTCGAGCGATCTTCGTCCGGGCATAATTTACAACGGGTCGTCCCCGCGAAAGCGGGGACCCATACTCTCTTAAGTCCCGTTTTCCGGCGGCTTCTTTGTCCGCATTTTTCCAAAATGAAAATCCGGTGGTTATGGGTCCCCGCTTTCGCGGGGACGACGCACGTTTTTGTGCGCCTTCGCGTAAAAATCATTTAGCCTCGCCGGCAACAAAAACATTCGGGAGAAACGCGATGACCTACGACTGGCCCGCGATCGTCGATGATCTCAACACGCTGCTGAAGCTTCGCTCGATCCCGTTCGGCATGAAGATGTTCGCGCGGCGCGAGGACATGGAAGCGATCCCGAAGATCCGCCGGCCGCAATCGGTGCACACGCTGGATCAGATCGTGGCGCAGGCGGCGCGGATCGGCTGGACGGTCGGCATCACCAGCGACGATCTGGTCGGCGCGCAGTGCCGCGCCGTGGTTGGTCTGGGCGGCGCCAAGACCGAGGCGTGGCAATCCGGTCAGCACATGACCGGCGTGTGGTTCTCGACCCAGCAGGATGCGCAAGCGCATCAGGAAGCGATGCACTGCGTGCCGGACGGACAATACGATGCGCTCGCGGTCGGTCCGCTGTCGTCCGGCAAGCTCGATCCGCCGGATATCGCGCTGTTCTATGCGACGCCCGGTGCGATGATCTATTTCATCAACGGATTGCAGTGGTCGGGCTACAAGCGGTTCGACTGGAGCGTGGTCGGTGAATCCGCCTGCGCGGACTCATGGGGCCGGGCGCTGACCACGCGATTGCCGAGCCTGTCGATTCCGTGTTTCGCCGAGCGCCGCTACGGCGGCGTGCTCGACGAGGAAATGCTGATGGCGACACCGCCGGAATATCTCGTCAGCGCCATCGCCGGCATGAAGGCGCTGTCGAAGAACGGATTCCGTTATCCGTTCGCACAGTATGGCGTGCAGCAGGACGTGCGCGCCGGCATGGCGGTGAGTTATCCGGGCAGGGCATAGGGCGCATCTGAAGACCAACACTCGTCATTGCGAGGAGCCATGAGCGCGTCTTCGACGCGCTTTGGCGACGAAGCAATCCAGCTCTTTCCTGTAGCTATGGATTGCTTCGCTCCGCTCGCAATGACGATCGGGAGACGCCTGCGTTCCTCACGATCCGTCCGCCGGCACGAAGCATGTGATCTCGATGTTGCCGCGGATCGTGACATACCACACCACGGCGCCGCCGGTGGGATTGCCGCCGGTGCGGATGATCGCCTTCTCCGGCACAAGCCACCACGAACCCTCGATCGGCACCCAGTAGCTGCCCTCGCGGACATCGTAGTCGGTGCGATGGCCATCCGACACGTCGCAGCACGGCACACCGGCCGGACTGCGCGCATCCCTGAACCATTTGCGGATGTGTTCGGGGACATCGCCGAATTGCCCGCGATCGACCGCGAGGGCCGCAGCAGCAGACAGCGTCAGCGGAATCATCAGGGCAAGGCGAAGCGGCCACCGCATGCGATCCTCCGCGATCAGAATCGTCAGGAGTTTCGGACGGCCATCTGAAGGCGTCCAGACACACCCGCGCGAGGCGCCGTGTTCTTCCCGCGCATAGTTGAGGCACGATGCATCGCAGCATCGGTTACGCCTTCGCGGCGCGCTTCTTCTTTTTCGTCTCTGGCGGCGGCGCAAGAGGCGTCAGCGGGCAGCCGGCAAACGCGGCTTCAAGCGCGGCAGGCGCACCGTCGAGCTTGAATTCGGCGGTGGTGCGTCCCGCGGCGAGCGAGCGGATCCGGATCACGAGCGTGTTTGAGGTCGCAAGTTCGTTGGCGAATGTCGTCACCGCCGCCCGGTCCTCGATCACGACGGTCCGGTATTCCTGAAGAAAGCGCGCGGCGATGTTGTCGTGGCCGGGCTTGTCGTCGAAGCGATAGCCGAGCGTCGAGTTCGGGTCGGTGCCGACCTTGAACTCGAAGGCGAAGCGCACCATCGGCTTGCCATCGAAGCAGGTGAGCTGCATCGAAGCCATCTTGGCGTAATCGGCGAAACTGTTGGAGGCATTGTCGACAATCAGCATCGCGCTCGGCACCGGAACGCCGGTGATGCGATCGGTCTGCTTCTCGATCTTCCAGTTGCCGGACGTTGTGGTTGCCGGGGTGGCCACATAGGGATCGCGCATGGCGCACGCGCCAAGGCCCGCGCTCAAGCCTGCGCCCAGCAAGACGGCCATCACGGCGAACGCGACACGACGCACAACGCAATCCCCAGCCCGTCCTTATCCTGCAACCGGAGCGGGTAGGGCGCAAGCGGGTTTATGCCGGGCGTGTTTCCTCGACGCGGATTATCGCGGCGGCGAAACCTACGGCGACCGAGAGCGCCAGACACCAGAAGCCGACATAGACATACATCACCGCAGCGACAGCGCAGCCGGACGCGAAGAAGCAGATCGCAAGCGCAAGGCGGCTGAAACGGGTTTTCACCGCCACACGCTCCTCGGGTTTGGTGCCGGTGAGGAGATCGACGGCGTCAAGCGTGACCTGCACGGTCGATCCGGTCATCATGGTGGACGGCGGCAGGCTGGCCATGTGCACGCGCTGCACGGCGTTCTGCATCGCCATCGCGGCAACCCCGGCAAATCCGGTTAGCAGCGCCATCGGTGTGTTGGCGTCGGGAAACGGCCCGTACTGCACGGCGAGAAGAAAGAACGCCAGCAGACATGCGACTTTAACCCCGAGCAGGATCTGCATCGCAGGCAGACTATGCGCGCGCAGCGCAATGCCGGCGAGCCGGGCAAGCGCGATCACCGCGACGAATTCGGGCAGTGCCAGGATCTTGCCGACGATGCCGTGGCTGCCATGGACCAGCGCCGCGCCCAGCGTGACGAAGTTGCCGGTGACATGCGCGGTGAACAGCCCGGCGAGACCGAGGAAGCCCGCGGTGTCGACGAAGCCGCCGTTGAACGACAACAGTGCCGCGACGACATTGGATCGGGTGATCTGTTTCATATGCAGATACTCGCGCTCGCAGTTGAAGTCACCAGATCATGGTATGTGCCGGATCACGCGCAGAATTCGCAGCAGGATCGACGAATGATAGAAAGCGTAGCCGGCCAGGACGGCCGCCGTGCCTGCGGGAATCCATCCAAGAATCAGGCCCCAGAACTCGAATTCCGAGATCAGGATAGCGTACAGAATTATCACTGTTAAAGAAGCGCCGAGAAATGCAGAAGCCATGCGCACCCGGTGTTCCGCCTTGTCGGCTGTGTCCCGTCTCTTGACGGCAATGAGCTTGCCCGAAGAGTAAATTTGATAACTTACGGCTTCATCGCCGATAAAGGAGCGGCCTTCCTTCGCCCAATGAAAGGCGTCGGCGCGATCCTCGAATGTCCTTTCGTTGGTCGCGCCATCCAGTGACTTCAGTCGGACCTTAAAAGTCATCCCATGTGTCCCGGTTAGGCGTGCGCCGGTCTAGGTTTCATCATCTGTGAACAGCCCGACTTCTTCGCGCACGGCGTCGATCGGCTGGATCGCAGCCGACCAGAAATCCCACTCCGGAGCGAACAGGTCGGCGGTGGTGTCTTCACCGCGCGCCCAGGCGTAAAAGAATTCCTCCGGCTCGAAGGCGCCTGTCGCAGCGCCGGCGACATCGTTGAGCGGAATGCCGAGATGCCAGCTCAGCATCACCGGCAGCACGTGGCCGGACATGGCGTTGACGCGATGCATGGTCGCGGTCAGCGTCGATGTCATCAGTTCGCCGCGCGGCGAGGTGTCGTAACCGGCGAGCACGTGGGTGGAATCGTGCGGCACGGCGAATTCGAAATTGAGCGCGGTCGGCTCGCCGGGATAGGCGTAACCGTTGGCCTGATAGAACATCGCAAATGCATGGCCGAACGTGTTGTCCGGCAATCGCGCCAGCGCGTGAAATCGCGTCGCCAATGCGGGATCGGGCTCGGTGTCGTAGGGCTGCAGCCACGGGCCCATCTCGTCGGCAGTCCATGTACGGCCGGTCACGCTTTCGAGATTGGCGAGGAGCATATGGGCCTTGGCGTCTTTCAGATCGCCCAGCGCGATGCGCGCAAGATCATGGACAAACTCGTCCTTGACGCCGAGCGAGTCCGCAAGCTTCACGACCCCGCTGAGCTTCGCGGTGTTGATCGTACCGTCGACGAGCGCCATGACCGCTGCGAAACTCACGGCCTGCGCGGCAAGAGCGGGATCTTCGGCAAGTTCGGCCTGCCGGTGGGGACTGAGAGGCGTCAGCCCCGCGAGGCCGAACTGCGGCTCAAGATGAAAAATGTAACGCGTGGCCGCGGCGATGGTCTCGTGGTCGATTTCGGTCGGCGTTCCCTCGGTGGCGGCAATGCCGAGCATCACGGCGAGGGTGCTGCGGGCCTGATCCAGCGTCGCGGGAATGTGCATGGGGTCTGCCGCGTTCCTACCTGAACTGCGTCTGGCAGAGCGGACTGAGCCTTCTGACATTCTTCTGCATGCAGGCGGTGATGCGCTTCACGTCCGGGACGAACTCCCGGCAGTATTTCATCGCGTCCTTGCGGCAGGCACGGCGCTGCTCCGGCGTGCCCGCGGCATGTGCCGACGAGGCGTAAGCCATGGCGATGGCCGCACAGGCGGCAAGGGTTTTGACGAGCGGTCGGGTCATAATCAGATTCCTGGTGAGGGAACCGTAACCCGATCGTTCTCGCCCATCAAACGGTAAACCGGTGCTGGCGAACTCCGGCTTTTTTGTCTGGCATAATCCTGGACCAGCATCATCGCTAATGATGTGCAGGGACCTCGGCGCCGTCTGCCGAATACTGCCGGATCTTGTTGCGCAGTGTGCGCACCGAGACGCCGAGAACCCGAGCCGCATGGGTGCGATTGCCGTCACAGCGGGCAAGCGTTTGCAGGACGAGTTCGCGTTCGATTTCCTGGACTGTGGCGCCGATGAGCAGCGGGACCACCTGGCCCGGTGCCACGGCCGGCGCATCAGGCAATAATTGCGATGCGCGTACGTGCATTTCCTGGGTCATCGAGACCTCCTGACCACTGCTGCACCTGTCAGGGACGCAGACTATATCCAAGGTTCTCCGATCTCAGCCCGGGTTGAGGGTGGGCCGATAGGGTTAACAGGACCTTAATTTCCGGGATAACCCGTTCATGGAACTCGTGAATTGGAACCCGATGGAACCGCGCGGGATCGCAGGAGAAATCGGATCGGCTGCGAACGCACGCCTAAAATTTGCGCGTCTCACCGCCGGGAATTAAGTGAGATGCAGGCCCGCGCCGGGCGTGAAGGGAAGAAGACTCATGTGCCGCAATATCAAAACGCTGTTCAACTTCGAGCCGCCCGCCACCGAAGACGAAATTCACGCGTCGGCCTTGCAGTTCGTGCGCAAGCTCTCCGGCTTCAACGCACCGTCGAAGGCGAATGAAGAAGCGTTCAACCGCGCTGTCGCCGAAGTCTCCGACAGCGCGCGCAAACTGCTGACCTCTCTGCACACCCACGCGCCGGCGCGCGATCGTGAGGTCGAGGCAGAGAAGGCGAAAGAGCGGAGCCGGGCGCGGTTCGGCTAAACGCAAAACGGGCCAGCGAGAGCCGGCCCGTTTTCTTTTGCGTTGCGAAGTGCTTCAGGAGCGCGGCATTGCGATCGGCACGAACCTTGGATCGCTGGCGCGGCGATCGATTGCCGCGACCCGGAGCAGGGCTTCAAGCTTCAATAAAAAAATTTCCGCCAACATTGTCATAATCCCTTCCGGTTGACTGTATGGCAGTTGGACGCCGACTCAACGCCGCGCGTTCAATGTCTGAAATAAAACTATGCCTCGCCGTTGTCGTTCGCAATGGTCTTGCCGCCGGATGATAGGAAGTTAACGTTACGCACCGCCAGTGGGGATCGGGGGCATTTGATGAAACGTGTCGTCGCACCGCTGCTGTTCATCCTCTCGCTGGGCTGCGCGGCGTCTGTCGCGCAGGCCGACACCTCGGACCGCTTCGCCATGGGCGGCTGGATCGAGAAATTCCAGCCGGCCATCGATCAGGCCAACGCCAGCGGCGAACTGTTTCGTATCCGCGGTCATTGCCAGTCGAACTGCACGCTGTTTCTCGGGGTGCGCAATGTCTGCGTCGAGCGCAGTGCGCGGCTGCTGTTTCACGCCGGTCATGGCCGCGGGCCCAACAGGTATGTCATCAACGCCGGTTCGACCCAGCGGATGCTGAACGCCTACAACGGAAAGCTGCGGCAGTACGTCGTCGCGAATGGCTATTTGGAAAAGCTGGAGTTCAGCACGATCTCCGGCGCGCGGATCATCGACGAGTTCGGCTACAGAGAATGTCCGCGCGGCGGGTGATGCCGCGCGTCACGCCGCGCGCTGCGCCAGGAAGCCCCAGTCCCACGGCAATTGCCGGGACAGCCGGGGTTTGCGCAGGCCGTCCACCGACCAGGGATAGTACACCTTGGCGATCCGTGTGACCTCGAAGCCCGTCCCGGACACGGTGGAGATCAATTCGTCGCGCTCGTAGAATTTCTGCCAGACGCCGTCACGGTGAACGAGACCGCCCGCCTTGATCCTGTCCGCCGACGCGCCGAGCTTGTTGACCATCAGTTGCGACTCCATCGACGGCACCACCACCAGCGCAAAGCCTTTTGGCTTGGTGACATCGGCCATGGTCGACCACAGCGCATCGCGCTTGGCCTGACGCGGCGAGGTGATGACGTTCAGACAGACCGTCAGGTCGGCGACGGTGCCGAGGACTTTGGCGGACTGGGTGACATCCATCGCGAGCCATTTCGCGTTCGGAAGGTCCGCGCACCGCTTCCTTGCACGCGCGACAATGCGCGGCGCGAAATCGATTCCGGTGATCCGCTCGAAGCGGTGTCCGAATTTCTTGACGAAGCTGCCGACTCCGCAACCGAGATCGACCAGCTCAAGATTTTTCCGCGAGCGGCAGGCCGCAGCAACGAAGCGCGGCATCTGGCCGCTCGTCTCGTCCGTCACGATGTCGCACACCAGCGACTCGAATTTGGCCGCGTGCAGATCCCATTCAACTCGATTCACAGGAACCTCCGCCGGTCATTGTGACGCCCGAATCGATTAAACAACAGAAATCGGCGCGGCGATATGCACCGCAGCGCCGAATCTGTTGATCGATTCTGCTGCTTCAGGGTTCCGCTTGCGCCATTGGCGTTTTGCGAATCTGCGCCGTGGGCTAGTGTTGATTCGGTTTTGTCGGTCCCGCTTCGCAGCATCCGCTGCTCATTCCTCGTCCACACCAATCCGGAGAATCCATCATGCGTTTGCCATCTGCCATTCGCGCCGCGCTGATCGCCGTGACGGCGCTCATAGGAGCCGGTCTGTCGTCGGCCCATGCCGACAGCGGCACCGTGTCGCTCGTCATCTACAAGGCCGGATGGTTCATCGGCGGTTCGGGCGGCACCGGCACGCTCAACTTCCGCGGCAGGTCCTATGCGCTGTCCACCGGCGGCATCGACTACGGTCTGGTGTTCGGCGGATCGAAGACGGTGCTGCGCGGCCGGGTGAGCAACATCAACCGTCCGTCGGATGTCGCCGGTGTCTACGGCGCGGCGGGCGCGGGCATTGCGGTGGGCCGCGGCGCACGCGCGATCGTTCTCACCAACCAGAAGGGCGCGGTGCTCGAACTCTCCGGTCAGCAGACCGGCCTGATGGCCAACGCCGATCTGAGCGGTCTTGCGATCACGCTGAAGTAAACTTGCGCAACCGCTGCGCTCGCTCAAAGGAAAAAGGCCGGACGCGAGTCCGGCCTTTTGTTCGATATCGCGAGGTGTCGCGGCTTGTCGCTATTTCTTGTCCTTGCGATGCTTCTTTTTCTTCTTGTGATGCTCGTCGTCATCATCATCGCTGTCGTCGTCGAGCGCGCCCGCTGCAAGAGCCGCGGCGTGGCGGGAGGCAGCTTCCTGCGCCTCGCGCTCCTTCGCTTCCTGCTCGCGCTTGCGGCGATGATCTTCCCATGCGTCGAAAATCGTTTCGAGCCAGGGAAGGATTTCCTCGAAAGAAGGCAGGCGGCCGGGCGGCCCCTGTTCGCCGCGCGGGCCTTGCGGGCCCACGGGGCCTTGCTTGCCCTGCGGACCTTGTTCGCCGCGCGGGCCCTGCGCGCCGGGTTTGCCCGCCGGTCCGGCTTCGCCGCGCTTGCCCTGCGGTCCTGCTTTGCCCGGCATCCCCGGCTTGCCGCGCGGACCTTCCGGCCCGGGCCGGCCCGGATGTCCTTGCGGTCCCGGCTTTCCGGGTTTTCCCTGCGGGCCTGGCGGTCCGCTCCGAGGTTGCCGTGTGGTCGCGTCGTTCGCCACGTCTGCACTCCAGGTAATTTGCTACAAGTGATTTGCTACAGGTGAATTGCTACAAGTGATTTGCTACGCCGCCCTTCTAGCAGCGTTTTCATGACTGCCATAATTCAGCGGAAGGACGCCGCCTTTGAAATCGGCGGCGCTAGCCGTCTCCGCCTGCTGCAACAGTGGCTTGCGCGGTCTGTCGCGCAGAGGCGCGGGATCTGTTCCAGGCATCATGGCCCAGCATGCCGACAGCCATCGCGGCGACGAACACGATCACCGGCAGGCTCAGCCCTGCGAGATTGACCAGCGCCGGGCCGGGGCAAAGACCGGCCAGACCCCAACCGATCCCGAACAGAGCCGCGCCGGTCACCAGCGGTACGTCGATGTCCCTGCGCGTCGGCCAGAGCGACTGCGCGGCAAACACCGGCGCGCCCCGCCGCCGTGCGAGCACAAAGCCGATGCTTGAGACCGCAACCGCACCGGCCATCACGAAAGCCAGCGTCGCGTCCCACGCGCCGAAGATGTCGAGGAAGCCGAGCACTTTCGCTGTATCCGTCATGCCGGAGATCAAAAGGCCCGCGCCGAAAATGAATCCACAGGCGAAACTCACGAGAACGAGCGGCATCGCATCAGCCTCCCACCCCATGACGCACAACGGCGACGGTGAGGATCGCGGCCGCCATGAAGATCGCGGTGGCGACAAGCGAGCGCGCGGACAGCCGCGCCACGCCGCAGACGCCGTGACCCGAGGTGCAGCCGCCGCCCATGCGGCTGCCGAAGCCGACCAGCAGACCCGCGATGACGATCACGATCAGACTCGCGGGCATGGCGGGTGAGGGGAGCGGCGTGCCGGTGGCGAGTGCCGCGGTCAGCGGCGCTGCGATCAGGCCTGCGATGAAGGCGAGCCGCCAGCCGCGATCGCTTATTGCGGGCGAAAGAAGCCCGCCAAAGATGCCGCTGATGCCGGCGACGCGTCCGGTCAGCAGCATCAGCATCGCTGCGGCGAGCCCGATCAGCGCGCCGCCGATCAATCCGGAAAGAGGCGTGAGGTTATGCATGTGCGCTCCATCGAGGCGTGCCGGGTCAGCACGAAGCATATCATAACGCACGATTGCGCGCGCTTACCCTTTGACCGGCGATGACGGCCTCAATCCCGGAAGCTGAACGGAATGCGCGGATCGTCGATCGGCAAGCGGCACTTGTCCGGATCGCGGGGATTGTAAGCCCTTGTCGGCATATTGGTGAACGTCGCGTCCTCGCCGAGATTTTGCACGGCATGAACGACGAAAGGCGGAATGCGCAGCAGGCCGGGCCGCTCCTTGCCGAGGATCAGAACCGAAAGCTTGTTGAAGGTCGGGCTGTCCTGCCGGATGTCCAGCAGCACGACCCTGAAGCGGCCGCGCGTAAAGGCCAGCCGGTCGGACTGATGGCGATGATACACCCAGCCGCGGAGCGATCCGGCTTTGGCCTCCACCTCATAGACATGCACGATGGGCTCGCTCAAGCCGTGGCGCGTGGTGAGAAGTTCGGTCAATCCGCCACGATGATCGGCGCGCGTGACCAGCGGCGTCACCGTGACACCGTCGATCAGATCGGCGACAGGCGTTGCGGCGGCCGCTTGTCCCGGCACAAACGGTGCGTCCTGAACGAAATCGTCCGGGGTGAGGAAGGTGGCGGGGGTGGGTTTGTTTGACGTGATCATGGACGTGCCGTCTGACTTGAAGGCGTGACCTATACACCAGCCGGCCCGGAGGGGAAGGTGATTTGGGGCGTGGAGGCTGGCGACAAGCCCCGCGACTAAGGTGACACGCCGGTCGTGACATCCGTCACGGGTGAAAGAAGTTCACCGAAGATGTTTGTGATCCCGGCGATGCGTCCCGTCAGCAGCATCAGCGGGCTGCCGAGGAGTCCGGCGAGACGTGTGAGGTTGTGCATGGCCGGAGCGTATTACAAATCTGCGACAGGATTCGTAGCCCGCATGAAGCGAAGCGGAATGCGGGACAAGCGGGCCTGAATCGAACTCCGGATTGCGCTATGCTCCATCTGGGCTACGCTTGCTAAGAGGCAACAGTGGACAAAGCGGACACAAACTCGATCCTGCGAAGGTTAGTGAAGATTCTCATGAGTGTGCGTTTTTGGTTCGTGTTGAACTCACTCGCGCTGCTTTTGCTATTGATTGTCGATTTTGGGTTTATGGCCGCTCTGAAAAAATCAGAGTGGTGGCCTGATTTATTCAGCGTTCTCACGAATCTTCTAACTGGTGGGATCATTTCCTTTTTGTTCTATTTTCTGGTCGTGGTGGTCCCAGAAAGACGCAGAAGATCTGTCATCAAAACAAATTTGGCAAAAATGTATCGCCGTGTAAAATTGGATATTCTTTGGCAGATTGTTTTTGCAAGCATAAAAGGTGGTCGTCATGATCTTTCTACAAGCCTAGACGAGGTTGAAAGATTATTGGACGTTAACGCGTTTAAGGCGGCATTCGAGCACGGTCGAGAATCAAATGACGGATTCTATGCCTTTGAAAATCAAATGGACGATAAGACGAGCGAATTTCTTGAGATCATTTTAAATTTAGAAATTCTCGCCAAGCAGATCGAATACGTTCTTTCTCACTATGCTATTGATAATCAAAATATCTTCGATTTTTTTAAGCGTCTCGAGGCGTTTCTAATAAAGATGCGGCATCTTCAGCCTGGATATGACGAATCCAAAGCTCTTTGCAGGTTTATTTGGGAGATATTTGCTGGATTCGACTTTGTCGACGGCTATCGAGGCTATGATGTCGTGGAGAAAATGATCCACGACATCTAAGGCGATAATGTTTATCACAACACCTTGTTGCTCTCTTTCGCGGCGCCCGCCTCGCCATAGACCTGTCCGCCCATCTTGACGAACTTCTCGCTCATCACCGCGTTCGGCTATCTTCCCGTCACAACCCGCATCTGGAATGCGCCGCCTTGCTTGCTCTTCGAATTGGCTTCCATAGCCATGCCGATCAGCCCGAGCATCGCTGTCCCACTGCTGTGTGGCGAGATTTCGATGGTGTAGCGCGCGCCGGGCTTGACGTTCAGAGTCTGCGTCCAGCTGCCCGGATAAGTCGATGCATCGACGGTGATGACGTTCGCGCCCGGCGCAACGTCGACAGTGGTCGACGCGCCGCTCCAAAGGCCGGCAACCTGCTTGCCGTTGATTTTTACCGTCGCCTGCACGCCCGCATACTGCAATCCGCTGACACGGGTGAGGGTGAGTTTGGCGCCGCCTGCGGCGGCTGCCGGCGCGGCGGCGATGCAGGCCGCGGCCAGAGTGGCAGCAACGAAAATCAAGGTGCGGAAAACAACAGCCGTCATCTGCCGGCGAACAGCGCCGGTCGCATTCAGTGCATTCATCATTTGTCTTGCCCTGTACGGCGAGCTGGTGAAAACGCCCGCCTTCTTCCCCGACGACAGCGTAGCGAGATCTCGCCGCAGTTCAACTATCGCGAGTGCAAGCCAGCGGGATTTTTTTGGAGGCAAACGAAAACGGCGGGCTACGCTCTCGCGCGACCCGCCGTTTGATAGGCTGCAATGAAGAGGATCAGAAAGCCTTGTTGCTTTCCTTCACCGCTTCCGCCTCGACATAGACCTGTCCGCCCATCTTGACGAACTTCTCGCTCATCTGCGCCATGCCGTCGGCGATCACGCCCGAGATCGTCATGCCGACGCCGGGGAGCTTGCCGTCGAGATTGAGCGCGGCCTTCTCGTTGTCGCCGAGGGTTGCCGCGTAGTCGCGCACGTCCTGCGTGATCTTCATCGAGCAGAATTTCGGCCCGCACATCGAGCAGAAATGCGCCACCTTGTGGGCTTCCTTCGGAAGCGTTTCGTCGTGATAGCTGCGTGCGGTGTCCGGATCGAGGCCGAGATTGAACTGGTCCTCCCAGCGGAAGTCGAAGCGGGCGCGTGACAGCGCATCGTCACGGAGCTGCGCCGCCGGATGGCCCTTGGCGAGATCGGAGGCGTGCGCCGCGATCTTGTAGGTGATGACGCCGACCTTGACGTCGTCGCGGTTGGGCAGGCCGAGATGCTCCTTCGGCGTGACGTAGCAGAGCATGGCGCAGCCGAACCAGCCGATCATGGCAGCGCCGATGCCTGACGTGATGTGGTCGTAGCCCGGCGCGATGTCGGTGGTCAGCGGCCCGAGCGTATAGAACGGCGCTTCGCCGCACTCCTTGAGCTGCTTGTCCATGTTGATCTTGATCTTGTGCATCGGCACGTGGCCGGGGCCTTCGATCATCACCTGGCAGCCCTTGGCCCAGGCGATCTTGGTGAGTTCGCCGAGCGTTTCGAGTTCGGCGAACTGCGCGCGGTCGTTGGCGTCGGCGATCGAGCCGGGACGCAGGCCGTCGCCCAAAGAAAATGAAACGTCATACTTGCGCATCAGGTCGCAGATTTCCTCGAAGTGGGTGTAGAGGAAGCTCTCCTTGTGATGGGCGAGGCACCACTTCGCCATGATCGAGCCGCCGCGCGAGACGATGCCGGTGACGCGGTTGGCGGTGAGATGGATGTAGGGCAGGCGCACGCCGGCATGGATGGTGAAATAATCCACGCCCTGTTCGCACTGTTCGATCAGCGTGTCCTTGTACAGCTCCCAGGTCAGCTTGACCGGATCGCCGTCGCACTTCTCCAGTGCCTGATAGATCGGCACGGTGCCGATCGGAATCGGTGCGTTGCGCAGAATCCATTCGCGGGTGGTGTGGATGTTGCGGCCGGTGGAGAGGTCCATCACGGTGTCCGCGCCCCAGCGGATCGCCCACACCATCTTGTCGACTTCTTCCTCGACCGATGACGTCACGGCGGAGTTGCCGATGTTGGCGTTGATCTTGGTCAGGAAGTTGCGGCCGATAATCATCGGCTCGAGTTCGGCATGGTTGATGTTGCAGGGGATAATGGCGCGGCCGCGCGCGATTTCGCTGCGGACGAATTCCGGCGTGATGAACGCGGGAATCTCCGCGCCGAACGACTCGCCGTCCTTCAGGGCGGCTTCCGCGCGCTCCAACTGCTGCTTGCGGCCGAGGTTCTCGCGCGCCGCGACGTAGATCATCTCCTTGGTGATGATGCCCTTGCGGGCGAATTCAAGCTGCGTGATCGGCGCATCGCCGACGCCGCGGATCGGCTTGTGGTGCGCCTTGAAAGCGGCGGCAGCATGGGACGCGCCGACATTGCCGTTGTCTTCCGGCTTGATCTGGCGGCCTTCATATTCCTCGACGCCGCCGCGTTCCTTCACCCATGCAAGGCGAGTGCGCGCCAGACCGGCGTTGACGTCGATGATGACGTTCGGGTCGGTGTAGGGGCCGGAGGTGTCGTATACGGGCAGATTGGGTTCACCCGCGCCCTCGGACAGAATGATCTCGCGCAGGGGGACGCGCAGGTCCGCCGCCTCGTCGGGCGTCACGTAGATCTTGCGCGACGACGTCAGGCCGCCGGTGGTGACGGCGGGCTTGATATCGGCCGTGTTGATTTGTTTGTTCATGGCGTCCTCCTTGTGGGTCGCGGGAGCGTTCTCGGTTAAACGGGTTGAGCAACGTGTTCGAGCCAGGCGCGCACGCGCGCATCCGGATCGGCGTTCTGGGTGACGTCGCTGACGACGGCGATGGAGTTCGCGCCAGCGGCAAAAATCATTTCGGCCTGTTCGAGCTTGATACCGCCGATCGCGACCAGCGGAATGTCGCCGATATCGAGCTTCCACGCGGTGATGCGCTCGATGCCCTGCGGCGCGAAGCGCATCGCCTTCAGGGTGGTCGGAAAGATCGGGCCGAGCGCGATGTAGTCCGGCTTTTGCCGGAGCGCGTTGTCGAGTTCGTCTTCATCGTGCGTGGAAATGCCGAGTGTCAGGCCGGCGCGGCGGATCGCAGGAACGTCGGCCTCCGCGAGATCTTCCTGGCCGAGATGCAGATGCTGCGCGCCCGCGTCGATCGCCGCGCGCCAGTAGTCGTTCACCACAAGCCGCGTCGGCCTGCCTTTGGTGACGGCGAGGGCTTCTTTCACAATGGCGAGCGCCGCTGCGTCATCGAGATCCTTCGCGCGCAACTGGATCGTGCCGACACCGAGCTTGGTCAGCCGCGCGACCCACGCGACGCTGTCGACCACGGGATAGAAACGATCAGGATACGGCATGCCAGAACGGTGTCCCAACGACAGGGGTTGACGGAGAGGCGAAATCGCGCGCGCCCATCAGGCCCGCTTGGTATCCGGCGCGGCCGGCCTCGGCGGCGAGACGGAACGCGTTGCCCATGGCGACCGGATCGTCGGCCTTGGCGATGGCGGTGTTGAGCAGCACGGCGTCATAGCCGAGCTCGAACGCTTCGGCGGCGTGCGACGGCGCGCCGATGCCGGCGTCGACCACAAGCGTGATGTCGGGGAAACGGGCGCGCAGCAGCTTCAGCGCATCGCGGTTGGTGATGCCGCGTGCGCTGCCGATCGGAGAGGCCCACGGCATCACAACCTTGCATCCGGCATCGACCAGGCGCGAGGCGACGCTGAGATCCTCGGTGCAGTAGGGAAACACCTCGAAGCCGTCCTTGATCAGGATGGACGCTGCCTCGACAAGTCCGACCACGTCGGGTTGCAGTGTCTCGTCATCGGCGATCACTTCCAGCTTGATCCACGGCGTGTTGAACAGTTCGCGCGCAAGTTTCGCCGTGGTCACGGCTTCGCGCACGCTCTTGCAGCCGGCGGTGTTCGGCAGCACGGTGACTTTCAGCTCGCGGATCAGCGACCAGAACTGATCGCCGGTCTTGCCGCCTGCGGTTTCGCGGCGCACCGACACGGTAACGATTTCGCTGCCCGCGGCGCGGATCGCGTCCTGCATGATCTTCGGCGAGGGATAGAGCGCGCTGCCGATCAGCAGGCGCGAGGAGAATTCGCGGTCGTAGAATTTCAACATGGGAGCACCTTCTGCTCCCTCTCCCCGCTTGCGGGGAGAGGGTTGGGGTGAGGGGCAGCGCACTGCGCGTGAACCTGCCCCTCACCCGGAGCCTTCGCTGCGCTCAGTCTCCGACCTCTCCCCGTAAACGGGGAGAGGTGACAGATGGGTTCCCGCCTTCGCGGAGACGACGTGGAGAGATTTTTCATTTCATCCCCCCTGCCGTGGCGTGAGGATTTCCACTGAATCATTGTCGTTGAGCGCCGTCTCGGCCCAACGCGCGCGTGGCACCACGTCGTAGTTCACCGCGACGGCCAGATGCGTGCCTTCATATTCAAGTTCAGCCAGCAGCGCGTCGACGCGCGTGGCCTTGGTCTCGACCCGTTCGCCGTTGACGATCAGGAACATTGCATCACCTCGTTATCGATGGCGCCGCGCTCGACATAGGCGAGCGTCAGTTCGGCAAGGGCAGGCGCCAGCAGGAAGCCGTGGCGATAAAGCCCGTTGACGGAAATGCGCTTCGCGTCGATCGCGATGCGCGGCAGGTTGTCAGGGAAAGCCGGGCGCAGGCCCGCGCCGATCTCGACGATCCGCGCCTCGGCGAAGGCCGGATGCACCGCATAGGCCGCCGTGAGCAGTTCCAGTGCGGAGCGCACGCTGACGCCGGTGTCTTCGGCTTCGACAGTGGTTGCGCCGATCATGAAGCGGTTGCCGTCGCGCGGAATGATGTAGAGCGGCCAGCGCGGATGTATCAGCCGCACCGGGCGCGACAGTTGCACCTCCGGCGTCTCGATGATCACCATCTCGCCCTTGACGCCGCGCAGATCGCGCGTGCCAGATTCTCTGGCAGCAAGTCCGCGGCACTCGATCACGATGCCGTTTTGGATTTCTTGGGCGATCTTGTCGGGCTCGCAGTCGCTCTGGAATTTGATCGCGGCGCCCGCTTCGGCAAGTTGCTTATGCAGCTTCGGCAATACGGCGCGCGGCTCGACATGGCCTTCGCCGGCAAAGAACAGCGCTTCGCGAAAGCGGCCGTCGAGCGACGGTTCGAGTTCTGCAATGCCGGATGCATCGAGACGTTCATGATCGGTGGTGAGCTTGGCGAAACGCTCAAAGTCTGTGCGGTCGCGCGGATGCGACACCACCAGCGAACCGTTGAACGGCGTCTCGGGAAGCTGTTCGCGCCACAGATCGAGCGAGCGGATGCCGAGGCGGGTGATGACCGGTTCGGAGGCTTCGCGCTCGCACCATGGCGCCAGCATGCCGCCGGCCCAGTGGCTGGTCGCCTGCGTCATTTCGGCGTCACCGCGCTCGTGCAGAGTGACGTCATAACCCGCGCGCGCGAACAGCAATGCCTGCCACGACCCGGCAATGCCCGCACCGATAACGTTGACGGAAGATTCCCCTCGCGGAGATGTGGCTTTCTGTAACATCCCTGTCCCTTCGCCGGCATGACCCGGATCAGGTTCAAAGGGTCACCGCGCATCACGCGGTATCTCAGCTCCACGCCGGAGCCCCCCTCGGAACATCAATACGATAGACCCGATGATCCGGGGTTTCAATGGCCGGAGCCCCGACGTGGCATGGCTTTTCCGCATCGTGGGAACGCGTTTGCGCATTTCGCATCGCAAAGATTGACGCAGAACGCCGCAGGTAAGGGTTCGTTGACCTTGCCGGGGAGCGATTTTGAGGCCGTTCCACGCCGGTTTCCGGGGCCAGAGTTTACCCGGAATTATGCCGCCGGTGGTTAGGTCGCGGAAACAGGTTCCGCACTTCAGGATCAATAATGAGCATCGCCGGTCTCGATCACATCGGGCACAAGCCAGGCACGGCCGAGAAAACCCTCGGGCAGGTGCCGGCATGGCTGTGGTTCGGTGCCGGGCTGTTTCTGTTGTTCGTGATCGGCGGCAATCGTGCGCTTCAGGATGCAGACACCTACTGGCAGATCGTGGTCGGGCAATCGATCATCGATCATCGTGCGCTGCCGCAGACCGACGTCTATTCGTTCACGCGATTTGGCGCGCCGTGGATGTCGTCGTCCTGGCTGGCGCAGGTTCTCTATGCCGCCTCATACGCGATGGCCGGCTGGGCCGGGCCTGTGATCCTTGCCGCGTTCGGAACGGCGGCGGCATTCGCGCTGCTGGTCTATATCCTGTGCCGGTACTTTTCGGCGGCGCATGCGATCATCGTGGCGATGGCCGCGGTGCTGATGTCCGCGCATCATTTCGTCGCGCGCCCGCATCTGCTGGCGCTGCCTGTGATGGTGGCGTGGGTTTACGGTCTGGTGAAGGCCAGCGATGCGCGCAGGGCGCCGTCACTCTGGCTGCTGCCGCTAATTATACTGTGGGCGAACCTGCACGGCGGCTTCGTGCTCGGGCTGGCGCTGATCGCGCCGTTTGCGCTCGATGCGCTGTGGAACGCGGAGGCATCGCAACGAGTCTCGCTGGCATTGCGCTGGATGGCATTCGGCATCTATGCGCTGTTTGCAAGCTGGATCACGCCTTACGGCTGGAACTCGCTGCTGGCGGCGCGCCAGATCCTCGATCTCGGCGATGCGATGCCGCTGATCGCCGAGTGGCAGCCTGCGGATTTCAGCAGTCTCGGTGTGTTCGAGATTTGTCTACTGGCGGCGGCGGCCGCGGCGCTCTGGCGCGGCATCGTGCTGTCGCCGCCGCGCATTCTGCTGGTGCTCGGCTTGCTGCACATGGCACTCTCGCACAACCGCAATATCGAAGTGTTCGCGCTGCTGACGCCGCTGGTGGTTGCGGGTCCGCTCGCTGCGCAGCTCGGAAGAGCTGAAGCCGTTGCGCGGACAAGAAGCTGGATCGGCGTTGTCGCTGTTGTTCTGGGTGTCGTGGTGGCGACCACGGCCTTTGCCGTGAGCCATACCTTTTCACCGATGGTCAGCCAGACACCGGCTGCCGCGGTCGATGTGCTGAAGGCCCGCAAGGCATCGCGAGTTCTCCACAACGCGGGCTTCGGCGGCTATCTCATCACGCAGGGCATTCCAACCTTCTTCGACGGGCGCGGCGAACTCTATGGCGCGCCGTTCCTCGTCAAGACGTTCGATGCGCTCGCGCTCCGGGACGTCGACGGATTTCTCGGCCTGCTCGACAGTTACAAGATCGACGCGACGCTGCTGACGTCGGACACGCCTGCGGCCGGACTTCTCGACCGGCTCGATGGCTGGCAGCGCATCCATACCGACGGCATCGCCGTCGTCCATGTGCGCAAGCCCGCCACGGCCAATCCAGCAATCAAACCGGAAGGCGCTGCGCGATGACCGCACAGGCAATCGACGCAGCACCGGCGGAGCGCTGCACCCTGCCGCTGTGGGTCGGCCTTATCGTCTATGCCGTGCTGCTGAGCACCGGCAACCGGCTGCTGATTGATCCCGATACATTCTGGCAGGTCGCGGTCGGGCAGTGGATGGTCGATCACCGCACGGTGCCGCTGACCGATGTGTATTCGTTCACGATGCAGGGTCAGCCATGGATGTCGACGCAATGGCTGGCGCAGGTGATCTTCAGCCAGGTCTACGGATGGTTCGGCTGGGCGGGGCTCGTCGCGCTGACGGCGCTGGCGATCGCCGTGACGTACACGCTGCTGACGCGGTTTCTGGTCCGCTATTTCGGCGACACGCCGGTGATGATCCTGCTTCCGGTATCGTTCCTCATCGGACTGCCGCATTTCTACGCGCGGCCGCATGCGCTGGCGCTGCCGGTGATGGTGGCGTGGGTTGCGGCATTGCTGTCGGCGGCTGAGCGGCGGCAAGCGCCGCCGTTCGTCTTGGTCCTGCTGATGACGCTGTGGGCGAACCTGCACGGCGGTTTCGTTCTCGGTCTGATGCTGATTGGTCCGATCGCGCTGGATGCGGTGCTGAACGCCGAAGCGCCGGCGCGGCTGCGGCTGCGGCTGTTGCTGCGCTGGTTTGTGTTCGGTCTGGTTGCGCTCGCAGCGAGCTGCCTCACGCCCTACGGCTGGAATTCGCTGCTGGCGGCGCGCGCCATTCTCAATCTCGGCGAAGCGCTCACCCTGATCCGCGAATGGGCGCCGGCCGATTTCAGTTTCCTCGGTCCGCTGGAGGCCGGGACGCTGCTGATCATCGTGCTTGCGTTCCTCAAGGGCGTGAAGCTGCCCTTGATGCGCACCGTGCTGTTCGTCGGTTTGCTGTACATGGCGCTGGCCCACATCCGCAATGCGGACGTCTTTGCCCTGCTGGGGCCGATGGTGGTCGCGGCGCCGCTCGCCGCGCAATTCGGCGGGCGAAACGGCGAGGCGGGCCTGACCTTTCCGCAGCCTCAGGGCATCGCGGCAGCACTGACCGTTGTCCTGATGGCCGGCATGACCGTGGCGGCGCTTGCCATGGGCCAGTATCGCCCGGCGGAAAACATGTCACCGGCCGCGGCGGTGCTGGCACTGAAACAGCATCAGGCGAAGCGGGTGTTCAACGATTACGACTTCGGCGGCTACCTGATCTCGCAGGGTGTCGCGCCCTATATCGACGGACGCACGGAATTGTACGGCGAGAAATTCGTGGTCGAGCACAGCGCGGCGAGGGGCCTGCGCAATCCGGCAAGCTTCTTCGACCTGCTGGAGCGATACAAGATCGACGCGACGCTGCTGCGCAAAAAGACGCCGGGCGCGCAACTGCTCGACCAGATCGACGGCTGGCGCAAGGTCTTCGCCGACGACGATGTCGTCGTTCATGTCCGCGACGCGAATGCGCGTCATACCGCGCAGCCCAACGTCAAACCGCCTGAAGGCGCGGCGCGATGACGGCGCAGGCCAGCGATGCTCCGGCAAGGTGGTTGTCGTTGCCGCTGGTGACGGGCGTCTGCGTCTACGCGGGACTGCTTGCGCTCGGCAACCGGATGTTGGCGGATCCCGACACGTTCTGGCAGATCAAGGTCGGCCAGTGGATTCTCGATAGCGCCGCCGTTCCGCAAGCCGACATCTTTTCCTTCACGATGCAGGGCCAGCCCTGGATCTCGACGCAGTGGCTGGCGCAGGCCTGTTACGCGTTCGCTTTTTCTGTCGCGGGCTGGGCCGGTCCGGTCATCCTGACGGCCGCGTCGATCGCAGCGGCATTTGCACTGCTCGCGCGGTTTCTCGAACGGCGTCTGGATACGTCCGTCGTGCTCATTCTTCTGCTGGCGGCGCTCGCGATAGCGTCGCCGCATTTTCTGGTGCGGCCGCACGCGCTCGCCATGCCGGTGATAGTGGCCTGGGTCATGGGTTTGATCGCGACGGCTGACCGCGGCGGTGTGCCGCCGTTCTGGCTGCTGCCGCTCATGACGCTTTGGGCAAACCTTCACGGCAGTTTCATTTTCGGCCTCGTGCTGATCGGGGCGATCGCACTCGACGCGATGATGAGGGTGGAGCGTCCTGCACGCGCTCCGTTGCTGATGCGCTGGTTCGTGTTCGGTCTCGTCGCACTCGCGGCGAGCTGCATCACGCCCTATGGCTGGAATTCGCTGCTCGCGGCCCGCAACATTCTCAATCTCGGCGCTGCGCTGTCGATGATCACCGAATGGCGTCCGGCGGACTTCACGCGCTTCGGTGCTTTCGAGGGCGTTCTGCTGCTTGGGCTGGGAGCGATCCTGTTCAAAGGATTGAAGCTCCCCTTGATGCGGATCGTGCTCGCGCTCGGGCTGCTTCACATGGCGCTGGCGAGCGCGCGCAACGCCACCGTGCTGGCGTTGCTGCTGCCGATCGTGCTGGCTGCGCCGCTGGCGGCGCGTTTCGCCCAGCCGGCGATATTGCCGGCGAATGGCACACGGCTGCGGTCGATGGTTGCAGTGGCGGCGCTGGTGCCGGTTATCGCGATAACAGGATTTGTGATGGCGACCGGCCGATACGCGCCGCCGTCCGGCATTGCGCCGGCCGTTGCGGCATTGAAGGAGCGCGGCGTGTCGCGCGTGCTGAACGACTACGACTTCGGCGGCTATCTGATCTGGTCGGGAGTGCCCGTCGCGATCGACGGGCGAACCGAATTGTATGGCGAGCGCTTCATGGTGGATGTCGATCGCGCCATGACTCTGAAGAGACCCGATGCGCTGTTCGATATGCTCAAGTCATACCGCATAGACGCCACCCTGCTATGGCGGCGGACACCTGCCGCGCAACTGCTCGATCATGTCGACGGCTGGAAGAAAGTTTTCGCCGACGACAATGTCGTGGCGCATGTGCGCGATCCATCGGCGCGTCATTCGGCCGAGCCGGAAATAAGGCCGGCTTCAAACTGAAGCCGGCCTGCTTTCTTATCAGTGATGGTGGCGATGATGACGATGCCGCCGCACGGGCAGCACCTGCGCGTTCGCGTCGAACAGCGTGATCGACGGTTCGGCCTGCGCCTGAACCTGCTGACGCGGCAGAAGGCCCTGACGTTTCGCCGCATAGTAATAGCCGCCTGCATAATAGGAGACCGCGCGGTTGTGATTGCCGCCCGCCGCCTGATACGCGCCGGCGAGATACTTCACGGCGTAGGTGAGGTTGGTGTCGGGATCGAGCAGGCCTTGCGCTGTGCCGGTGTAGCCAAGGCTGCGCGCGGTCGCGAGCTTGATCTGCATCATGCCGTAATTGCCCTTGCTGACGGCGCGCGGATTGTAGCGGCTCTCGCGCACGATCACGCGATGCACGAGTTCCGCGGGAACTCCGTTTGCGGCGGCGTGACTGGCGACCATCGACTCGTAGTTGGCGCGCTGTGCGCTGGCGGGATGAATCAGGATCATCGCCGCGGCTGCGGCGAGCAAGACTCGTTTCATGATGTAAATCCTCAGCAATGAATTCTTGGAGATGGGTTCAGCGCGGGCACTCTGTGCAGGCGCGACGACTGGCCCGGCTCAACGGCCACGGGCGCAAGCGGTTCCAATGAGGAGCAAATGTGGAGAGAACGTGTCGCGAGTGTTAACGCGGGAACTCGCAGGAATTAACGCTCTGATATGAGCAGCTTGCAGCTATGCGAACATGCGGATGAGCTATGCGCCAGCGATTGCGCGTTCACTGCTGCAAATTCGGCAGCGATGTCACCGCGACACTGATTGACCCTTCCGCTTCCGCGATGATCCGCAGCGTACTGGAATCGAATGCAATGCTGCCGAGGCGCACACTCGACACCGATGCTTCGACACGAATGCCTTCATCGTTCTTGCGGAAATCCGAGACGATCGCCGAAATTTTCTGCTGGGCGTTCGCGGCGAATGTTTTCAGATCGATGGTGGCGCGCTGCTCGAGCGCGCGTTGCAGATAAGGGATCGCCGGGCGCGCAGCGGACCCTAACAGGCCGAATGCGGAATCGGATTCGACCGCGAGTTCGAGATCGGTCAGCCGCAGGATCTGTTGCGCCTGATCCAGCACCGGGCGGCCCCAGATGTGTATCGTGGCTTCGCCGCCGAGGCCTAACCAGCTCTTCTTCTCCCTGGCGTTGACGAGCAGCGAGATCAGGAGCCGCTGACCGGCGGCGGCAACGCTCGCGCTTTTCACCGTGACATCGACCGAGCCGCTGCCGTCTTCAGGAAACGTGCGCCCCTTCAACTGCGTCGCGACGATCTTGCTGACTTCGGTGAAGGGCAGATCGATCGGCACGCCGATGGCGATGCGGCCGCGATCCGGCGGCGGCACAATGTCGAGATTTGCCGGGAACGGACAATCCGGCTTGGTCTCGGCGGGAAGCACGCGCGTTTCCGCCTGCAAGCCGAGCATGAAGTTCACCGAGTTGGGATCGATGCGCGGCTGGGCCGCCATGGCGCGCACCGGCCGCATCTCCAGCCAGAGCGTCGGCATTCCCACCGCCGCCGGAGGCAGCGGGATCGAACGGCAAAGTTTCGCCCATTCGCGCCGCGCATTCTGTTCGAGCGAGCGGTCGTTGCGCAGCCGCGCCTGCAACTGCGCCATCTGCTCGTTGACCGTCTTGTCGATCACCGGCTTGACCTGTGCAGGCACCGCGACTTTCGCGCCTGCGATGGTGAGACTGCTTTCGCCGAGTGTCACCTGTGCGGTCAGCTTCGGATCGATCCGCCACTCCCGCAGGACTTCGGGCTTTGAGGTGATCGCGACATTGCCGTGGATCGCGGCATTCGCATTCAATTGTTTGATATTCACACTGCCAAGCTGCTTGACGGCGTTGCTGCCGAGCACGTTCCCCAGTGCATTGCCGAGCGCCGTGCCGCTTGCCGCCGACAGCGAGCCAAGCACGGTCAGCTTGCCGTCGAGCGGTGTCGACAGCGACAGCGCGTTCTGCACGCCGCTTGCGGCGATCGGCCCGCGCGTCACCGTCCAGTTGATGTCGGCGTTCTGGAGAATCTGGCTGACGGGATTGTCCGCCTTGCCGCCGAGATTGCGCGGCGCGGCGCGGTCGAGCCCGTCGCGGAGCGCGGCGATCGAGATGGAAATGGGGGTGAGGATTTCGGAATTGCGCGAGACCGGCGGGAGCGGCGGCAGCTTCGCCAGCACCGGCTTCTCAACTGTCGTCGGCCAGAACCTGTTCATCGCATAAAGACTGGCGGCGAACGATGCGACGAGCACCGCCAACCCGAGCAGGATGAATTTCAAGCGCATAGCGACTCCGGCAGCGTCATGACAACGATGCTACAGGCGGTGTCCGCGGCACGCCACCCCGCGTGAGGCAGCGGTATGGATCAACCTATCGGAGCAACTCTTTCGGCAACTTGTCCTTCGGTGTGCCTGGCAGCTTTTTCTGCAAGGCAGGGACTGCGGGCTGGCCGGGACGCGGTACTGCTGATGGCACCTGCGGAATGCCGAGACGGTTCGGCACACCGAGCCGGTTGAGAATTCCCGCCGGACCTTGCATCGCCGGCGCACTCGGCACCGCAGATGGCCGCTGCAATCCGCCCGGCACGCCGGGTTGTGGTTGAAGCGCGGGCCGGTTCGCGAGGCCCGGCTGGCTCGGAAGCGCCGGCCTTGACCCCAACTGACCCGGTGCGCCGGGTGCTCTTTGCAGTCCGCCCTGGTTCGGCAAACCGGGGCGCCCCGGTTGGCCAGTGCCCGGCTGCAAATTGCCGCGCTGTCCCGGCGGGTTTTGCAGGCCCGGCCGCCCCGGCTGGCCAGGTTGATTCAGGCCCGGACGATTTGGCTGCCCGGGCTGATTGCGCAGGCCTGGCTGGTTCGGCTGTCCCGGCCTGTTGTTCAGGCCGGGCTGGTTGATGCCGCCGCGTTGACCCGGCTGATTCAGGCCGGGGCGCTGGCCGGGCTGATTGAGTCCGCCGCGCTGCGGAGCGTTCGGATTGAAGCCGGGCCGTCCGAAGGCCGGCGGACGATTCGGATTTTGCAGACGGAAGTTGCGCTGCTCCATCACAACCCGCCGTCCGATGTCCTGCATGGTGTGAACGCGCTGCATGAAGCCGCGATCGCGCGCGATCATCTGCGCGGACATCACCATCGGCATCGCGGACATGCGCATGCCGAAGCCCGGCACCATCGTGCCCCGCACGGTGAAGCCGCTCGCAGCCTGGGTCAGCATGCCGAGCGGCGCGCCGTCGCGCGCCCTGACCTCGATGCGGCCGACCTTGCCGTCTGCGTCGGGATAAAGCTTGACCCCGACATTGCTGGCATTGGCGGTGCCGGCCGTTGCGCCCTCGGGCACTTCGACAAGGCCTGTCGTGCCGCGAATGCCGAGCGTTGCGGTCGGCGTTTCGATCTTCATGTCGCCGGTCTTGGCAACCGCAGCGGCGACGAAGGCCATGGTGCCGCGCGTGACGTTGAGAAGCGCCGCGTTATCCTTGGACCCTTCCTGGTAGACGAAATTGTCCACGGACACGCGCGAGCTTGCGGAGAGATTGAGCGTGGTGTCATCGCTGAACGTGACGCCGAGCGTCGAGTTCTTGCCGGTCTGAAGAACGTCGCCCTTGAAGATGTCGTCTTGCAGTTTCAGCGGACCGGTCATGCCGCCGCGCGTGACGGTTGCGGTGCCTTTGAGGATGGCGACATTGCCGGCGGGTTCGTCGCTGGCCTGTTGAGACGGATCTGCCGCAGGCTGATCGGCTGGAGCGGACGGCGTTGTTTGCGCGGACGGTGCGGACGAATCCGCCGGCGCCGGTGCGGGGCCCGCCGGTTGCGCGGGTGCGGCCTGTGCGAGCTGGATGATGTGTTCTGCATGGGCGGGCGCAAAGGCGAGGCCGCACAGCATCGATGCAACGAGCAGGGCAGAGCGCATCAACATATTCACCTGCTCGGGGAGCAATCTGAAAGGCCGCACAATGGCATCATTTTTGACAGCCCTCGCAGGGCGATGCAACGCCACGCGCTCTGACAGCCGGATTTTTCATTGCAATTGTGATGCGAAAGAGGTGGCGGTTCAAACCCCGCGCGTCATCGCTCGGGCGCGATCGTGCCGCCGGCGCGGCGCCAGGCCTCGATGCCGCCCTGGATATGGCGGGCCGCGGTAAGTCCGGCTTCCTGTGCGGCCTGCACGGCCATCGCGGAGCGTTCGCCGAACGCGCAATAGAACAGCAACTGATTGCTGGTGGATGTGCCGAGCTGGTGGAGGACGCCGCCCGGTTTCACATTGTCTTCGAGAGCAGGGTAAGGCGCATGCAGCGAGCCCGGAATGACGCCGTGTTTTTCGCGCTCGCGCCGTTCGCGCAGATCGATAAGCACGACGTCGGACCGGCCGGCCATGTCCTTGGCTTGCGAGGCCGTCAGCGCCCAGCCGCGCCGCGCGACTTCGTCCTGTGCCAGACCCATATGCAGGTTGGCCGGCACCGCCACATCCATCATCTTCGGATTCGGCAGGTGCAGGCTGTTCATCAGGTCGACGTATTGATCGACCGACTTGACCTGCAGCCGCGGGTTACAGGCCTTTTCCTCGCCGATGGTCGAGACGGTGTCGCCCTTGTAGTCGTGCGCCGGAAAGATCAGCGTCTGGTCGGGCAGCTTCAGCAGCCGTCCGAAGATCGACTCGTATTGCGCGCGCGGGTCACCGTTCTGGAAATCGGTGCGTCCGGTGCCGCGAATGAGCAGCGTGTCGCCGGTGAAAACCCGATCGGGCAGGATGAAGCTGTAGGAATCATCGGTGTGGCCCGGCGTGTAGAGCACATCGAGGCTGAGGCCCTCGATGTCGATCTTGTCGCCGTCGGAGACGCGCATCGACACGACATCGACCCCGCTCTGCTCGCCCATCACGGTGATGCAATGGGTCTTGTCGCGCAGTGCGCCGAGGCCGGTGATGTGGTCGGCGTGGATATGCGTATCGACCGCCTTGATCAGCTTGAGATCGAGGTCGTGCAGAAGCTGGATGTAACGGTCGACCTTCTCCAGCACCGGATCGATGATCAGTGCTTCGCCGCCGCGGCGGCTCGCAAGAAGATAGGTGTAAGTGCTGGAAACGCTGTCGAAGAGCTGACGGAAAATCATGGAACCATGATTGCAGATTCCTGTGAGCGATCAAGGGTGGACCGCGTCACTCAATCTGATGATCCGCTTGGCGGACAATATCTCTAGAACATGCCCAGCACGATCGCGCCGACCAGAATAAACGACGCATACGCTGCAACGACGCTCAGAGGTCCGACGATGGTCATGGGGAATCTCCCTTGGCTCAACGCTGGGTCATGTAACGCGGACGCTACCAAGACGTTCCCCCTTCAAAAAAGTCAGAGCTGCTGACGGATCATCGGCCGCGGCGCGCCAACATGGTTAAAAAACCTTGAATAACAATGCGTTGAAGAGTCTTTAATTATCTTCGGTGAACTTGCGCGGATGACGCGTGGAGTGAGTTGGTTCGTCGTCGGCTCCCTTGTCCTTGTTGCGCTGGCGGGTTGCGGCCGCGGTTTCATGACCGCCGAACGCGAACCCTGGCGGGCTGAGGCGGAGAAGGCGTGCCTGAAATCCGGTGCGGTCAAGGAGACTGCCGATCTCGTCCGCATCGATCCGATTTCCGGCCCTGGCGCGTGCGGAGCTGAATTCCCGCTGAAAGTGGCGGCACTCGGCGAGCCGATGAGCAGCCTCGGTTACGCCGACGACCTGCGTCCGCCCGGCAGCATCGGCAATCAGCCGCGCTGGCCGGCATCGCAGCCGCAGTCTCCGTCCTATCAGCCGTCTTATTCGTCGTCGCAGCCGCCATCATATCCATCATCATCTTATCCATCGCAGCAGCCTTATCCGGCGGCGCGTTCGCCGTCGTATCCAGAGCAGGCCGGCGCGCCGATGCGGTTGAATGCGCCGGGAACAGAGCCGCCGGATGAGGAAGATCTGGCGGGAGCTCCTGACTCCGCGTCGCCGACCATCAGTCGCCCGCAAACCCGCGCGCCCTATGCCGCGCAGCCTTATCCTCCCGCGAGCCAGCCTTACACGCCGCCGCGTCTCGGCCCTTCGCGGGGCTCGCCGGTGAACGGGTTCGGCGCTGTTGCGGTGAAGCCAGCGGCAACGCTGGCGTGTCCGATCGTCTCGGCGCTCGACCGCTGGCTGGCGGACGCGGTTCAGCCTGCGGCGCAGCGCTGGTTCGGCTCGCCGGTCGCGGAGATCAAGCAGATTTCGGCCTACTCATGCCGCGGCATGAACGGCAATTCGCGCGCGCATATTTCCGAGCACGCCTTCGGCAACGCGCTCGACATTGCCGCATTCACGCTGGCGGACGGGCGGCGCATTTCGGTGAAGGATGGCTGGAAAGGTTTACCGGAAGAGCAGGGCTTCCTGCGCGATGTGCAGGCCGCCGCGTGCCAGCAGTTCAACACCGTGCTGGCGCCGGGATCGAACGTCTATCACTACGATCATATTCACGTCGATCTGATGCGCCGCGCCAGCGGACGCATCATCTGCCAGCCTGCGGCTGTGTCCGGCGAGGAAATCGCGGCGCGCGCGGCACCACGCGGCTATGCGCTGCGCGATGGCGGCGTCACCGGCTCGATCGGGCAGCGCGTGAAACGGATGTTCGCGCGCGGTCCGCTGTCGAAGGAAGACCAAGAGTCGATCGAAGACGAATCCCGGATCAGGGAGCGCTGAGCTTTAGCTCTTGCTGGAAGCGCGATAGCCGGCGAGGAAAACGCGCGTGGCGCTGTCGACCACCGTTGCGATTTCCTTTTTTGTCGGGGCGGGCTTGACCTGAAAGACGTAAGGCTGAAACAGCGTCGCCTGGCACATCATCATGAACTGTGCACCAGCGAGATAGCAGTCGTCGATCGCAAGCTCCCCGGCTTTGACCCGCGCTGCAAGATAATCGCCGAGCAGGCGCATGGTGTGGGCGATAACATGATCATAGAAACGCCTGCCGACATCCGGCATCCGTTCCGCGATGGCCATCACGGTTCTGACCGCTGAACCGCCATCCGGGCGGCACACGATTTCCAGATAGGCGCGGCCGAATGCGCGCAGGCTGGTTTCGGCATCCTGCGCCGGGTCGAAGTTGAATGCCTTCTTGCCGTGCTCGAGACTTTCCTGTTCGACGATGGCCTCGAAAAGCCGGTTCTTGTCGGTGAAATAGACGTAGAGCGTGCCTTTGGAGACGCCAGCGGCGCGGGCGATCTCGTTCATGCTGGCGCCGTCGAATCCCAGATCCATGAAGACACGCCGCGCGCCATCCATGATCTGATGGCGCTTCGCGCTGTCTTCGTCGCCGGACGCGACCGTCAGGTGGCTCTGTGTAACCATTTGTTTAGTCTGTTTTTTCGTTCCGCTGTGGATCGCGCCGCCGGAAAGAATACGGGAACCCATAATACGGTATCCAAGTATCGCCCTAAAATACATTTGACCGAACCGTTCGGTCAATGATAATTTTGTCGCAGGTCGGGTTGCCGCTATCGGCGCCGGGCGTGTGTTTGAGTTTAGAATTTAAGGAAATAGTGATGGCTGTGCCTGCCCGAGACCAGGTCGCAAGGGTTGTCCACCCCAAGCCTGATGCATCTGACACCGATGCATCGCACGCCGTTCCGGCGGCGGAGATCGAGCAGCGTTCACGTCCTGCGGAACAGCCGGCTCCCGAAGCGCCGGTGGCGGATGGATCGGATGATGCCGTCGGGCAATCCGCCAAACCGAAATCCAAAACCCGCAAGAGGGTTCTGGTTGGCGTCGGCGCGGTGGCTGCGCTTGCCGGCATCTATTTCGGCTACCACTACATGGTCATCGGCCGTTACATGGTGACCACCGACGACGCCTATGTGCGCGCCAACAACTCCACCATGGGCGCGAAGATCGCCGGGCACATTTCCAAGGTGATGGTGGGCGATAACGCGCGCGTCGGCGCGGGCAATGTCCTCTTTATGATCGACGACGGCGACTATCAGCTGGCTGTCGAAAGCGCGCGCGCCAAGGTCGCGACGCAGGAAGCCACCATCGAGCGCATCGGCCGCCAGATCGCAGCCCAGCAGAGCCAGGTCGATCAGGCCCGGGCACAGCTCGTTTCGGCCGAGGCCGGGATCAAGCGCGCGCAGTCTGACTTTGAACGTCAGGAATCGCTGAGCACGAAGGGCTTCGCCTCCAAGGCGACCTTCGATGTGTCGCAGGCCGGTCGCGATCAGGCCGTTGCCGCGGTGCAGGCCGCGCGGGCCACGCTTGAAGCCGCGGAAACGCAGGTCGACGTCATCAAGTCGCAGAAGGCTGAAGCCGAAGGCCAGTTGCAGGAACTGCGCGCGGCGCTCGCGAAAGCCGTGCGCGATCTTTCGTTTACGGTGGTGCGTGCGCCGGTTGACGGAATTTTCTCCAACCGCATTGTCAGTGTAGGTGACTACGTGCAGCCCGGTCAGCGACTGGCCAATGTGGTGCCGATCGACGACGTCTATATCGATGCCAACTACAAGGAAACGCAGCTCGGCCGTCTGAAGCCCGGACAGCCGGTCTCGATCACGGTCGATGCGGTGTCGGGTCGCACCATCAACGGCGTTGTCGACAGCCTCGCGCCAGCCTCGGGCTCGGTGTTCACGCTGCTGCCGCCGGACAATGCCACCGGCAATTTCACCAAGGTGGTGCAGCGCGTGCCAGTCCGCATCCGCGTGCCGTTCTCGGTGGCGCGCGAAAACTTGCTGCGGCCCGGCATGTCGGTGATCACGACGGTGAACACCAAGCCAAACCCGGAGCACGTCGATCCGATCGCGGCGCGATAACAGCATAAGGTCCCGCATCGCGGACCTTTAGGACAACGTGATGTCGTCAAACACCGCATCGCCAACCATGGACGGCATTCCGGCGTCGCCGGCCGTTCCCGAGACGATCAGCACGCGGCGGCTGATCGCGTTCCTCATCATGGTGTTCGGGATGTTCATGTCGATTCTGGACATCCAGATCGTCTCGGCATCGCTATCCGACATTCAGGCTGGCCTTTCGGCAAGCTCCAGCGAAGTCTCCTGGGTCCAGACCGCATATCTGATCGCGGAAGTGATCGCGATCCCGCTTTCGGGTTTTCTGTCGCGCGCACTCGGCACGCGACTTCTTTTTGCGATCTCCGCTGCGGGTTTCACCGCGGCGAGCTTCATGTGCGGCCTGACATCGACCATCGAGCAGATGATCCTCTGGCGCGCGGTTCAGGGTTTTCTCGGTGCGGGCATGATTCCGACGGTGTTCGCGTCGGCCTACACCATCTTTCCCCGTTCCAAGATGCCGATGGTGACGCCGATTATCGGCCTTGTGGCGACGCTGGCGCCGACGGTCGGCCCGACGGTCGGCGGTTACATCACCGACGTGATGTCATGGCACTGGCTGTTCTTTATCAACATCGTTCCCGGCATCGGCATCACCATTGGTGTGTGGATGCTGGTTGATTTCGACAAGCCGAACTTCAAGCTGCTCGAGAAATTCGACTGGTGGGGGCTGGCATCGATGGCCGGTTTTCTCGGCGCGCTGGAATATGTGCTCGAGGAGGGCCCGCAATATGACTGGTTTCAGGACCCTTCGGTGTTCTGGCTGGGCATCGTCTGTGCGTTCTCGGCGTTCGTCTTCTTCTGGCGCGTGCTGAGGGTCAAGGAACCGATTGTCGACATCCGGGCCTTCACCGACCGGAATTTCGCACTTGGCAGCATGTTCTCGTTCTGCGTTGGCATCGGGCTGTACGGGCTCACCTACATCTATCCGCGTTATCTCGCGGAAGTGCGCGGCTACAGCGCCTTGATGATCGGCGAGACGATGTTCGTTTCCGGCATTGCAATGTTCGCCACCGCGCCGCTGGTCGGAAAGTTGATGACCAAGGTGGATCTGCGCTATCTGATCGCGGCGGGCCTCATCATCTTTGCCATCGGTTCCTGGCAGATGACCTGGATCACGCGCGATTACGATTTCTACGAATTGCTGTGGCCGCAGGTCTTCCGCGGTGTCGGCATGATGCTGGCGATGGTCCCGGTGAACAATATCGCGCTGGGTACGCTGCCGCCTGACCGCCTCAAGAACGCCTCCGGACTTTTCAACCTGACGCGCAACCTCGGCGGCGCGGTGGGTCTTGCGATCATCAACACGGTGCTCGATCACCGGACCGATCTTCATATTTCGCGGCTTCATGATCGCGTGACATGGGGCAACGCGATGGCGGTCGAGACGCTCAATATGCTGACGCAGAAATTCCAGGGCGCGGGCAATGCCTCGCTGATGGCGATGAAGCAGCTGTCGCAGATCGTGCACCGGCAGGCGGTGGTGATGAGCTTCGGCGACGCCTTCTTCATGCTGACGTGCTTCTATCTTGTGCTGAGCACGCTGGTCTTCTTTGTCCGCAAACCCAACGTGATGGGACCGCCGCCGGACGCGCATTGAAGATCGCCGGCAGCCGTGGCAAACCACGGCACGGTATCTCAATGACACGAGTGGCGAATGAGTTTCATCAGCGGCGTCGGACTGACCGCATTCGGAAAACATGAAGGCCGCTCGACGCTCGATCTGATGACCGAGGCGGCCGAAGGCGCACTGTCGGATGCAGGCCTCCGGCGTGCGGATATCGAGGGTCTGCTGACCGGTTACTCCACCACCATGCCGCATTTGATGCTGGCGACGGTGTTCGCCGAGCACTTCGGTGTGCGGCCGTCTTATGCCCACGCCATTCAGGTCGGCGGCGCCACGGGTCTGGCGATGGCGATGCTGGCGCATGAACTGGTCGAGGCGGGAGTCGCCAAAACCATTCTCGTCGTCGCGGGCGAGAACCGACTGACCGGGCAGGCACGCGACTCGGCGATGAGCACGCTGGCGCAGGTCGGCCATCCCGATTACGAAGTGCCGCTCGGCCCGACCATCCCGGCCTATTACGGATTGCTCGCCTCGCGTTACATGCACGACTACGGCCTGACGCAGGCCGACATGGCGGAATTCGCGGTCTTGATGCGCAACCACGCGATGCTGCATCCCGGCGCGCAGTTTCACGATCCGATCACGGTGGCCGATGTGCTGGCGTCGCGCGAAATATCCTCACCGCTGAAGCTGCTCGATTGCTGCCCGGTGTCGGACGGCGGCGCGGCCTTTATCGTCAGCCGCGAGCCGACGAGTGACCATCATGTGCGCGTATTGGGCTGCGGGCAGGCGCATCTGCATCAGCACGTCACGGCAGCGAAATCGTTGTCCGATGTCGGTGCGGCAGTCGCGCTGAAGCGGGCGCAGGAAAAGGCGGGCGTCGATCTGCACAATATCAGGTATGCCGGCATCTATGACAGCTTCACCATCACGCTGGCGATCCTGATCGAGGAGCTTGGCCTCGCGCAGCGCGGCGAGTCCGCCGCGCGTGCGCGCAACGGCGATTTCGGCATCAACGGTGCGCTTCCGCTTAATACCCATGGCGGACTGTTGAGTTACGGTCACTGCGGCTGCGGCGGTGCGATGGCGCATCTGGTCGAGACGCAATTGCAGATGACGGGAAGGGCAGGGCAACGGCAGGTGCGCGACGCATCGCTGGCGCTGCTGCACGGCGATGGCGGCGTGATGTCGTCTCATGTCAGCATGTTTCTGGAGCGGGTGCGATGAGCGAAGTAGCAGAACTCAAAGGCTGGACCGACGGAGCTGACGCGATCCTTTATCAGTCATGCGGCGCGTGCCGCCATCTCTGGTACTTCCGCCGTGCGTTCTGTCCGTCGTGCGGAGACGCGTCGCCGCAGACTCACGAGGCAAGCGGCAAGGGTGTGGTTTATTCCACAACAATCGTTCGCCGCGCGGCGACGCCGGACGCTAAGGCGCATGTGCCATATGCGATCCTGCTGGTCGATATGGCGGAAGGCTTTCGCATGATGGCGCACGGCGACAGCGATTTGCGCATAGGAGATCAAGTCGTCGCGGAATTCAGGCCCTTTACCGGCCTGCGCACGCCGTATTTCGTGAAGTTGTGACGATGTCATTCCGGACAGTCCGCGCCGCGGACTGATCTAGAATCCAGAAGAGTTCTTCGGAAGCAACTTCTGGATTCCGGGCTCGCGCTTTGCGCGCCCCCGGAATGACAGTCGAGATTCGAGTGCGGCACCTCGTCGCGCGGACATTGCCGAATTTCAATCAGCCGGTACAAAATTTGCCGTAATTATTGCCCAAAACATCATCAGCGGCTCACGCAACGTTGAGTCAGCATTGCTCGAACGCGGGAGGATCGCATGGATTTGAAGTTTGCGTTTATCGCGACCCCGCGAGTCCTGCGCATTCGCGCCTCGGCATTCGGATACCCCATCGGTTAACCCCGCGGTCCTCCGCGCAAGGTTGCCGGCTGCCATCGGTTCTCCGATGGCCTGTCCGTGGTCGTCCGGTTCGAGTTGTCGCGAACCTTCGCTGACCAGATTCCACAACCTGTTTCTTTGACACGTGACGATTGTGCGCCGCGCTGCCCGCTGCGTCGTCCCTCATTTGGAGTCGGCTTGCGCCTGCGCAGCCGAAACATGCCATGACTCTGTCTCGTAACAAAAAGTCCGCCTTACGCGCGGTGCTTCCATTCGTCTTCCGCCACTGGCGCAATCAGCCGGCGCGGCTCTCCGTGGTTGCCGGTGGCCTGATCGCCGCTGCGGCTGCGGACGTCTTCATGCCGCTGTTCGCAGGAAAGCTGGTGGACTCAATTGCGCGAACCGATCCAGCCGCGGCGCGTCACGGGGCGATGATCGCTTTCGGTGCCATCGTCGCACTCGGTCTTGTGGCGATGATCACCCGTTTCGTCGGCCTGAAGGCGATCATCCCGTTCACGCTGCGCATCATGTCGGATGTAGCGCAGAATGCCTTCGTGCGAATCCAGCGCTTCTCGACCGACTGGCACGCCAACAGCTTTGCCGGCTCAACCGTGCGCAAGATCACGCGCGGCATGTGGGCGCTAGATCTGCTGAACGACACCATCCTGATGGCGCTGATCCCGTCGCTGGTGGTGCTGCTCGGCTCGACCATCCTTGTCGGCTGGCACTGGCCGGTGCTGGGTGCCGTGATTGCCCTGATGACGGTGATCTATGTCGGCCTCACGGTGGCCCTGACCACGAACTACATCGCGCCTGCCGCGCAACTGTCCAACGCGCTCGACACCAAAGTTGGCGGCACGCTGGCCGATGCGTTGACCTGCAATGCGGTCGTCAAGTCGTTCGGTGCGGAAGCACGGGAGGACGAGCGTCTGGGCGGCGTGCTCGGCAAGTGGCGCCGCCGCGCGACCCGGACATGGTCCCGCTACACCTATGTCGGCACGGCGCAGCATGCCGTGCTGGTGTTGATGAGCGTGACTGTGATCGGCGGCGTGCTGCTGCTGTGGGCCGCGGGCCGTGCGACGCCGGGTGAGGTGGCCTATGTGGTGACGACCTATTTCGTCATTCACGGCTATCTCGGCGACATCGGTCAGCACATCAGCCATCTCCAGCGTTCGGTGAACGACATGGAGGAACTGGTGGCGATGCATGACGAAGTGATCGGCATTGCCGATGCGCCCGATGCGAGGCCGATCAAGGTCGCCGGCGGCGGCATCGTGTTCGACGATGTGACGTTCCACTATCGCGGACACGACACGCCGCTCTACGACCGGCTTGCGGTCAGCATCAGGCCCGGCGAGCGCGTCGGTCTGGTCGGCCGCTCCGGCTCCGGCAAGACGACCTTCGTCAAGCTGGTGCAGCGGCTGTACGACGCAACTGGCGGCCGCATCCTCATCGACGGTCAGGATGTCGCGAAGGCCACGCAGCAGTCGCTGCGCAGCCAGATAGCCATCGTGCAGCAGGAGCCGACCCTGTTCCATCGCTCGCTCGCGGAGAACATCGCCTATGGGCGGCCGGGCGCGAGCATGGCGCAGATCGAGGAAGCGGCGCGTCTTGCCAACGCGCATGACTTCATCATGCGGCTGCCAAAGCGTTACGAGACGCTGGTGGGCGAGCGCGGCGTGAAACTGTCGGGCGGCGAACGTCAGCGTGTGGCGCTGGCGCGGGCCTTCCTTGCGGACGCGCCGATCCTGATCCTGGACGAGGCCACGTCAAGCCTCGACTCGGAATCGGAAGCCTTGATTCAGGAGGCGATGGACCGCCTGATCCAGGGCCGCAACGCGATCGTGATCGCGCACCGTCTGTCGACCGTGCGCAGCCTCGACCGTATCCTCGTGTTCGACCGGGGCCGGATCGCGGAAGAGGGGACGCATGCCTCGCTCGCACGGCGTTCCGGCGGCATCTACCGCTCGCTGTTCGAGCGGCAGGTGCTCGAACTCGACCGCATGTCGGCAGCCGAGTAAGGCCTTGTCCCACAAGAACGCGAAGCCGGAATCGAAAGGTTCCGGCTTCGTCACCCCGCGGCGCAGCCGTCGAACACGCAACGCTTTTCAACGCGGGTGATGTGATCGGCGATCGCGCGGGCAGTGTCTTCGGGATGGGTCAGGATCATGAAGTGCGCAGCGCCCTCGGTCGTCACGAGCGATGCGCCCTTGATGTAGATGCTCAACAGTTCGTTGGCGCGTTTCACGGCCGGGTGACTTTCTGCACCCCGCACGACCATGACGGGAATATCGATACCGGCAAGCACCGGCGGGAACAGCTCGAAGGCATAAGCGCTCGCCCAATCGAGAATGTTGACGTGTGTCGTCTCCATTGCATAGGCGCGGCCACGGGACGGCCATGACGCGAAGGTGCCGTTGCCGCCGTAGAAGTCGATCATCGATGAAATTGCTTCTTTGTCTCCGCCGCGGAAGGCTGCGAAATAGGCATCGGACATTTCCCGGAACGTGCGGTAGTGCCGGTACTCGCCAATTTCCCGCAGGATGTTGACCGCCGGAGCTTCCATGATCGTCAGGCTTTGTAACGGCACCCTGGCGCGCAGTGCGACGGCGAGCGAAGCAAGGCCGCCAAACGAATGACCAACCAGGTGGACAGGGCCGCCCGCTCGCCGGATGACGGCCTCAATAAGTTCGGCCTCGTGAGCGATCGAAGGATTGCGTGCGGTGCGGCGCTCCTTGGTTCCGCCATAACCGAGCAGGCTGGTGGTTATGCACCGAAAACGGCCGTTCAACGCGGAGATCACCGGCCGCCAGGCGGCGCCGGTGCTGCACGAGCCGGGCACGAACACGATGCTCGGGCCGTCGCCGGTCTCGTCATAGTCGAACGCGTCAATGAATGGTTCGGCGATCATCTGCTTGTCCTGACATCGGTTAGCTGAAACGGGCTGCGGCAATCGAGACGCAGCCCGTCCGCATTCAGCGCTTGTTGATGACGATCTCGAGATATTCGCTCGGCACAACCACGGTGCGGTCGCCGGAGCGGTTGAACTGGGTAATGAGCGCTCTGATGTCGCGTTCCAGCGCCGATTGCGCCGTGGCGTCGAGCGCCGCAAATGCCTTGAGCACCGGCCCGTAGTATGTCCTGAAGACGTCCAGCCAGTGATCCTGCGAGCGATAGCGGAAGACGAAATTCCGCTGCGCAGTGACAATGGATGAGGCGTCGGGCTCGAACATCTCCTGGATTCGCTCCCGCGTGCCCCACAGGGCGGGGGACTTGACACCCGCAGGCGGGGGAACGTGCTTGCCGATGGTCTTGAACAACTGGCCGATGAAGCCGTCGGGCGTCCAGTTCGCGAGGCCGATTTTGCCGCCCGGCTTGCAGACGCGAACCAGTTCGCTCGCGGCGAGGTCATGGTTCGGAGTGAACATCACTCCAAAGGTCGAGACCACCACGTCGAAGTTGTCATCGGGAAACGGCAGCGCTTCCGCATCGGCTTCGCGGATCGTGAGATTGAGCCGGTCGGCAGCCGCACGCTCCCGGGCGCGTTCGAGCAGCGCGCCCACATAGTCGGTCGAAGTGACATCGCACCAGCGGCGCGCGGCAGCGAGAGACACGTTGCCGTTGCCGGCTGCGACATCCAGCACGGTTTGCCCTGCGCGTATGTCGAGCGCTTCACACAACTGCTCGCCGACGATCTGTAGTGTAGTGCCGACGACGGCGTAATCGCCGGACGACCAGGCTCCTTGCTGGCGGGCCTTGACCGCCGTAAAGTCGATGGGTGCCTTGCTAGCGGTATCGACGGAAGTCAGCATGGTTCTTCTCCGATTGTCCTGGGATAGCCCCGCGAGCGGGGCAAGCATTGGATCCGGCCATCTGAGCCATTTCCTTGACACACCGTAGCGGCCGCACATGGAGACGAGCGTGGTAGCCGGCGTGGAAAAGCACGTGGAATCGGGTCGCGCCGGCCGCGGTGATTTGTCGCTGCAGGTGCAATTGCTTGGCGCCCTGACGATTTCCCGAAACGGCGCTGCGCTGAAGTTGCCGGCGTCGCGCAAGGTGCGCGCGCTTCTCGCCTATCTGGCCCTGGCTCCGCATGCTGTGCCGCGAAGCCAGCTTTGCGAATTGCTGTGGGACGTTCCGAGCGATCCGCGCGGCGAGCTTCGCTGGTGTCTCAGCAAGCTGCGAAGTGTCGTTGATGAGCCGGATCGGCCGCGCGTTGTGACCGATGGAGATACTGTCGCGTTCGATCTGACGGATTGTTTCGTTGACGCGGTCGAGATCGCGCAGGCGACACAAGAGGGACTGGACGCGCTGCCGCCTGAGCGGCTGCGCGCGCTGTCGTCGTTGTGTCACGGAGAATTTCTCGAAGGCTTCGAGATCGATCGCAACCCTGCTTTCAACACGTGGCTCACCGCGCAGCGCCGCCAGTTTCGCAGCCGCCACGCGGCGTTGCTTGAACGGCTCGCCGGAAGCGAAGCTGGCGTTGAGGTGTTCGGATATCTGGAGAAATGGCTGGAGCTCGCGCCGTTCGATCTGCGCGTTCATGAAAATCTCCTCAACGCGTTTGCCCGGCACGGCCGGATTCGTGAGGGTGAAGATCATCTGTCGGCGACGGCGCGGCTGTTCGATGCCGACGGTCTCGATTCCGCGCCGATCCGGGAGGCGTGGCGGGCAGCTCGGGCCCATGCGGACGGATCGCCGAAGCCTCAGGTTCATGCGGCTGATCTGTCGATCATCGCGCCGACCGGGACTGACAGCATCATCACGCCTGCCGAGAGTGTCATCACGTCACCTCGCCGAGCCTCCATCGCCGTCATGCCGTTTGTCGAACGGACCGCCGAGGCCTCGATAGCCCCGGGCGGGCCTGCGGGCGGTCTCGCTCATGACCTCATTACGAGACTCGCAAAGCTGCGAAGTCTCTTTGTCATTGCGCAGGGCACAGTCTTCGCCCTGAGCGAGCGGCATGTGGGGCCGGAGGAAGCCGGCCGCATGCTCAATGTGGATTATGTTGTCAGCGGATCGCTGCAACGTCGGGGCGACCGCCTTACGGTAACCGTCGAACTCGCCGAGACCCGCTCCGCCCGGGTGGTGTGGGCGGAGGTCTTCGATCAGAAATCAGACGATGCATTTCTTGTGCTCGGCGAAATCGGCGACAGGATCGTTGCGTCCATCGCGAACGAAATCGAGATGATCGAGCGAAACCGCGCAATGCTGAAGCCGCCCAGCTCGCTGGATGCCTGGGAGGCCTATCACCGCGGCCTGTGGCACATGTATCGGTTCAACAAGGCCGATAACGAGCGCGCGCAACAGTTTTTCCAGACGGCGGTACATCTCGATCCCACCTTTTCGCGGGCGTATGGCGGTCTGTCCTTCACCCATTTCCAGAACGCATTTCAGGGATGGACCAGGCGCGAGCCGGAGGTTGAGCGTGCCTTCGATGCCGCCGGTCAAAGCCTGATGGCCGACGACCGCGATCCCGGCGCGCACTGGGCGATGGGCCGGGCCCTGTGGCTGCGCGGCCATCAGGATCAGTCGCTCGTCGAACTGGAGCAGGCGATCGACCTCAGTCCGAATTTCGCGCTCGGCCACTACACGCTCGCGTTCGTTCATTCGCAGGGAGGCGATCCGCGGGCTGCCGTGCGGTTCTCCGACCATTCGCGTCACCTGAGCCCGTTCGATCCACTGCTGTTCGGCATGCTCGGCGCCCGCGCGATGGCGCTGGTGAGGCTCAAGCAGTTTGATGAGGCTGCGGAGTGGGGCCTCAAGGCGGCCGCCCGTCCCAATGCCCACGCGCATATTCTGGCGATAGCTGCTTATTGTCTGGCGCTGGCAGGCCGCCTTGAAGAGGCGCGTGCTCAAATGGCTGCGATCCGCAAACGACTTCCCGGATATCGTGTCGATGATTTTCTGACCGCCATGCAGTTCGCACCGGAGAGCGCCGAGTTGTTCCGGCAAGGGGCACGGCGCATCGGCTGATCCGGGCGCCGAATGACTAACGCAGGTTGACCGTTTTGCGGCTGATCGCGTTGTGGTCTTGAAAATCGTCGCCGTCGTTCAACGAAGGAACAAGGTGCGGCGCCACCGTGTAAACGGCGTAGCCGCTTCTCGTTCGTTTGGCCTGATAGAGCGCCTGATCGGCGCGGGCGAGCAATTCGTCCGGTGCGAGCGCGTCGTCCGTCAGCAGCGCAATGCCGACGCTGGTGCCGATCTCGATGGTGTAGCCGTTGACGCTGTAATAGCTGCCGATGTCCTCGACGATGCGGGAGGCCAGTCCGGTGGCTTGTTCACGCTCGGCGACGCCGGTCTGCACCAGCACGAATTCATCGCCGCCGAGCCGAACCAGAATGTCGCTGGCGCGCGTGAGGCGTGACAATCGCTGTGCGACCTGCTTGAGGATCGCGTCGCCTGCGGGATGGCCGTAAAGATCGTTCGCCGCCTTGAAGCGGTCGAGGTCGAGGCTGTGAACGGCAAGGCCGCAGCCGTTGCGCTGTGCATCGCCGATTGCAAGTTCAAGCCGCTCGTTCAGTTCAAGCCGGTTGGACAAGCCGGTCAGCGCGTCCTGCCGTGCAAGCCCCGCGAACTGCCGTTTCAGGGTAATCTGGCTGACGGTGGTGTTGTAGCTGTGCCGGATGACGTCGAACGCGCCAACCAGGAGAATGCCGGTCATCAGCGCGAGGCTCAGGTAGATCGGCCCGCCATGGATGATGCCGGCGACAGGGGTGGGTATGCTGATAATGAGAAGATTGACAATCGCAAGCCGTGGCCGGTGTGCGACCCGCATCAATGTTCCTGCGCAATATGTCGACAGCATCCCGACGGCCAGCATGTGGATCGTCGGATCGGCGAGCATGAAACAGCGCACGCCAATCGCGCTGATGACAAGGGCGCTGGCGATACTGCGGCTGACGTAACGTCGCTCCCAGAGCGTGACGTCAGCACGGGAGAGCGGTTTACCGGATGCCGCATGACGATAGCGGCGCATCATGACAATGCGCTCGATCGAGATCAGGACGATGGCAATGGTCAGTCCGAGAACAGTCAGGTCGCCGGTGTGCAGGGAGATGGCCGAGCCGATCACGCCCTGGCTGATGGCGACCACGACGACCGAGGGCGCGGCGGCAAACAGCTCGTCGATCAGTTCGGCATAGACACCATCGGAAAGCCGTTCCGCCGCAAGCCATTGGAGGGATCGAAATTGCATCGTCTGCTCGTCAGTCCGCCTCGATCATGTGGGGCGATGCTACAGACGGCGAGTAAAACGAAGGGCTTGGGGATTGTTTCAATTTTAATGATTTGGAACTGCGGCCCAAAACTGGCGAGGGGTCCGGCGTATTCCGCCGAACCCCTCATTCTTGCGCATGATCTTTTTCGGATCATGCGACCGGTATCAGCCGGCCTGTAAGCCGGGTTCTGTAGGGCCTGAGTGGTTCGCACCACGCAGACGTGACGGCCATTCCTCTGGGACGCAAGTTACCTTGCGCCTCAAGCAACCTACCCGGACAGCGGGCCTGACATCGCCCCGCGGAGTTATCGCCCGAGAGCGAACTTTCCACTGTGCCGTCCCTATTCGGTTTTGCTCCCGGTGGGGTTTGCCATGCCGTCTCTATTGCTAGAAACGCGGTGCGCTCTTACCGCACCTTTTCACCCTTACCTTCACGGAGTGAAGGCGGTTCGTTCTCTGTGGCACTTTCCCTGGGGTCGCCCCCGCCGGGTGTTATCCGGCACCGTATGTCGATGGAGCCCGGACTTTCCTCCCCGGCGACCTTTCGATCCTTGCCGGAGCGGCCGTCCAGCCGACTGACAGATGAGGACATGAGCGTTCCCGGCAGTCGCGTCAAGTCAAATGCGGTGCGGCGGGCCTCTCAAATAATTTATGCTGAAGATGTCGTTCGGGCCTCGCCCCGTTCGTCTAGGGTTACGGCGAACCGCGCCGGTCAAACGGAGTGACCCACATGCAGTATTTGTTGCTGATCTATCGAAGCGAAGCAGATGAAGCCAAACGGAGCGAGGCTGAAGCCAAGGCAATGACCGACGAATATGGCGCGTTCACGCAATCCATTATCCAAAGCGGGAACTTCAAGGGCGGTGACCGGCTTCACCCGACGTCGATGGCGACCACAGTGCGCGTGCGCGACGGCAAGACCCTGACCACCGATGGCCCGTTTGCGGAAACCCACGAGCAGCTCGGCGGATACTACATCGTCGACGCGAAGGATATCGATGCAGCGCTGGCGATTGCAGCCCGAATTCCGGGCGCCCGGGTCGGTTCGATCGAAGTCCGGCCCATCTACATGTACAACAACTAGCAGAATGCCGCGGTCCACGTCCTGATGGGCAAGGCGATGACGATCGCTGACATCGAAGGCATATTCCGCAATGAGGCGGGTCGCGCGCTTGCGACGCTGATCCGCCTCGTCGGAAGTTTCGATCTTGCCGAGGATGTGTTGCAGGAAGCTTTTGCCGCAGCGTTGGAACGCTGGGCGGAGAACGGCGTGCCGTCAAATCCGCGCGCATGGTTGATCAGCACCGGCCGCAACAAGGCCGTCGATCGTATCCGCCGCGAGACCGCGTTTCGCGCGAAGGAAGGCCAGATCGCCCGTGAGGTAGAACTGCTTGGCACAAACGTGGTGGACGGCGATGGTTCGGCGGACGCGGTTGACGACGACGCGCTGCGGCTGATCTTCACCTGCTGTCATCCATCATTTGCCATCGAAACCCAGGTCGCGCTGACTCTCCGGACGATCTGCGGCCTGACGACGGGGCAGGTTGCGCGTGCTTTTCTGACCAGCGAGGACGCAATGGCGCAGCGTCTGACCCGCGCCAAGCAGAAAATTCGCCTCGCCGGAATTCCCTATGAAGTGCCGCAGCACGATGCGCTGAATGCGCGGCTGCACGGTGTGCTTGCGGTGGTCTATCTCGTTTTCAACGAAGGTTATGCCGCGACCGCCGGTGAGGCGCTGATGCGGTCGGACCTTGCACGCGAAGCGATCCGGCTGTGCCGCTTGCTCGATGTATTGATGCCGGGGCGAAGCGGGGTTCGCGGCCTGCTTGCGCTGATGCTGCTGCACGATGCACGGCGCACCAGCCGCGAGACAGCGGAGGGTGACATCGTACTGCTGGAGCATCAGGACCGCACGCTATGGGATCGCGTCCAGATCTCCGAGGGACTGGCGCTTGTCGAACAGGCGCTGTCGGAGCCGGGCCGCCCCAATTCCTACGCGGTGCAGGCGGCGATCGCAGCGCTGCATGCGCGTGCGCCAAGTTTTGCGGAAACGGACTGGCCGCAGATTGCGGGACTCTATGAGGTGCTGGTCCGGATTGCGCCGTCGCCGGTCGTCGCACTCAACCACGCCGCCGCCATCTCGATGGTCGATGGACCGGCCAAGGCGCTGGCGCTGGTCGATGCTCTTGCCGCGCGCGGCGAACTCGACGGCTATGGTCTGTTGCCTGCTGTTCGTGCGGACCTGTTACGGCGGCTGGAATGCAGCGATGAAGCGCGCGCCGCCTACACGCAGGCGCTCGAATCCACCAGCCTTGAACCGCTGCGGCGTCTCTATCTGCGCCGTCTCGCGGAACTGGACTAGCTCACGAGCGCTTCTTTCGGCATCAGCGCGAGCAGATCGTTCAATGTCGTCAATGTCGATGTGTCGGCGATGCCGTCGATCCGCTCCGGACGGAAGTGCCGCTGGAAGGCGGCGACCACGTCCATGGTGGCCGCGTCATAGAGTCCGTTCAGCGGAACGCCGTAACCGAAGCTCGCCAGCAGCTTTTGCAGGGCGAGTACATCGTCGCCGGATTGTCCGAGCATGGTCTGCACGCCGCGCACGATCGGCGCAGGTTCGACCCAGAGGCCGACGCCGGAATCCGCCAGCAACCGCCACGGAAACTTCTCGCCGGGATCTTTCTTGCGGCCCGGCGCGACATCCGAATGTCCGAGGATGCGATGCTTCGGAATATCGCGGCGGATCATGATGCCCTTGCACAGCGCGATCACCGCCGCGATCTGCCGCAATGGAAAATCGGTGTAGCCGAGATCGTGGCCCTGATTGACGATCTCGATGCCGATCGAAAGCGAGTTGATATCGGTCTCGTTGCCCCACGACGATGCGCCAGCATGCCAGGCGCGATTGGACTCGCGCACGCACTGGACGATGTTGCCGTCCTCGAGCACGACATAATGTGCGGAGACTTCGGTACCAGTCGTACACAGCCGCACGATCGCACTCGCGGCATCGGCCATCCCGGTGTAGTGCAGCACGATCATGTTCGGCGCCAGCACGCCCTTGCGGTCGCCGAAGTTCGGCGATGGCGTGACGGTCGACACGACGGATGAATCGGGCACGAAGTTCAGCATGTCAGCAGGTTCCCCCAGGAAAGTAATCGGGACGCTGACGCTTCGATCCAAATCCAGCAGACTCAAACGATCCTCGCGGCATACAGGGACTCGAAACTGGGCGAGAGAAGGGCGGTAGCAGGCTAGTGGTCCGATTCTGACATTCGCTTCGCGGACTCGCCGCCCGCTGGGCCGCGAATGTCAAATCCACTCCACCCGTCATACGGCAATGCTTTTCCGGTGCAATCGGCGCGGGTTCCATGGCCGGTTCTTGCCCCCAGAACATTGCGCATGGCCGGGTTGCTCGCCGGCGCCGCGGAAGACACCTTCTTTAAAGGCAATCCTCCGCGTCAACCATTCCTTAACGATAACTGCCGCCAATGAAGGGTGGAGAGTCGCGCCGGAACGGTGCGGCTGTGGTCCTTAAATGCGCAAAAAGCCCTGCGAAAAGCTCGATGGCTGGCCAGAAAATCCCATGCGGAACCTCGAATTTAAGGCGCGTCATCGCCAGCGCTTCCGCGTTCAGGTCGATCTGGATGCCGGAAAGGGCCAATCTGGGGCTGTTCGGCCGCGATCTTGCGGACCGCACCGGATATTCCGGCCGGCATGCGGCCGTCTTTCACCGGCAGGCGTTTGAAATGTCGCCCGACGATGCACCCGTACGTCATGTTCCGGTTCTCGGCCGCGAAGCGGTCGAGGCGCTCGCGCCCCGCGACGGCGGCATTTACGTGGACGGAACGTTCGGAGCGGGCGGCTACAGCCGCGCAATCCTGAAAGTTCCCGGCACCCGCGTGATCGGCATCGATCGCGACCGCACCGCAATTGCCGGCGGCTTCGATCTCGTGGACTCCTCGGGCGGGCGGCTGACGCTGGTCGAGGATCGTTTTTCCAATCTGGCGGACGTCTGCGCGGCGCAGGGCATTACGGCCGTCGATGGCGTCGTCATGGATGTCGGCGTCTCGTCGATGCAACTCGATCAGTCCGAGCGCGGCTTCTCGTTCCGCCTCAACGGCCCGCTCGACATGCGGATGGGCCAGGACGGGCCGACCGCCGCCGATGTGGTCGCGAAGGCGTCCGAAACCGACCTCGCCAATATCATTTATATCTTCGGCGAAGAGCGGCATTCCCGCGCGGTTGCGCGCGCCATCGTCGCGGCGCGGAAGGAAGCGCCGATTACAACGACACGCGCGCTGGCTGACATTGTCTCGCGCGTGGTGCGCTCCAAGCCGAATGAAATTCATCCCGCGACGCGGACGTTCCAGGCGCTGCGCATCTTCGTCAACGAGGAACTGGATGAACTTCACGCGGCGCTGGTGGCGGCGGAGCAGATGCTGAAGCCGGGCGGCAGGCTGGCCGTGGTGTCGTTCCATTCGCTCGAAGACCGCATCGTCAAGAATTTTCTTAACGAGCGTGGCAAGCGCGGCGGCGGTTCGCGGCATCTGCCCGAAATCGATCAGGCGTTGCCGAGCTTTGAAATCCTCACCAAGCGCCCGATCGTGGCGGACGATGAGGAAGTCGCGGACAATCCGCGCGCGCGCTCCGCGAAGCTGCGCGCCGCTGCGCGCACCGGTGCGCCTGCGCAATCGGAGACCGCATCATTCGACTGGCCGCAGCTTGCCGACGTGATGAGGGGAGGCTGACATGCGGTTTGTCCACCTCTTTGTCATCTGCGCACTGATCTTCGGCGCGGCCTACGTCTACCGCATCAAGATGGAATCGACGGTGCGGACCGAAAGCGTTCTCCGGCTGCGTGCGGACATCCGCAAGGAGCGCGATTCCATCGCCGCCCTCAAGGCAGAGTGGGCCAAACTGGAATCGCCGAAACGTTTGCAGGAACTGGCCTCGCGTCACCTGTCGCTGCGTTCGATCGAAGCCACACAATATGACTCGCTGAAGAACCTGCCGCCGCGTCCGCCGAGCTTCGTGAGGCCGGGCGATCCCGATCCGATCGGGACCATGATCGAAAGCGTCGATCTGGAAGCGCTTGCCAAAGCCGCGTCGGAAGATGAATCGCTCACCGGCTCGATACCCAAACCGGAGGGCGCGCAGTGACCGAGCAAATCACACGGCCTCCGGAACCCTGGCGGCAACGGCTGATCCGCACGCTGCTTTACGGAAAGAACGTGGACCGCTCGGCCAAGGCGCGTGCGCGCGTCGGCCTTGCGATCATCGCTTTCGCTGCGGTTTACGCTATCATTGCCGGCCGCCTCGTCATGTTCGCGATCGGCGGCGATGGTCACGGCACGCGGCGCACGGCCTCGCAGGATGCCGTCGCCACGGCGCGGCCCGATATCCTTGATCGCAACGGGACGATCCTCGCCACCGACGTCAAGACGCCGTCGCTGTTCGGCGAGCCCCGCCGCATTATCGATAAGGACGAGGCGATCGAGCTTCTCACCGGAACGCTGCCGGATCTCGACGCGGGCGAAGTGCGGGATCGTCTTTCGTCGAAGAAGGGGTTTGTCTGGCTGAAGCGCGAAATTACGCCAACGCAGCAGAAGGAAATCTATCGTCTGGGTCTGCCCGGCGTCGGGTTCCTGCGCGAGAACAAGCGGGTGTATCCAAGCGGCCCCGTGGTGTCGCATCTGATCGGCCATGTGAACATCGACAACCAGGGCATTGCCGGCATCGAGAAGTGGCTGGACACCAACGGTCTGGCCGACCTGCATCGGGCCGGCTTCGCCACGGACCGGCAACAGGAGCCCGTGCGGCTCGCAGTCGATCTGCGCGTCGAACATGCGCTGCGCGATGAACTGCTCAAGGCCAAGGACAAGTTCAAGGCGAAGGCGGCCGCTGGTCTGGTTTCGAACGTCAATACCGGTGAGATCATCGCAATGGTCTCGGTGCCGGATTACGATCCCAACAATCCGCGCGAAGCCAACGACCCGACCCGCATCAACCGCCTGACCACCGGCGTGTTCGAGATGGGCTCGACGTTCAAGTCGCTTACGCTTGCGATGGCGCTGGATTCCGGCCGCGCCACCGTCAACACGCTCTACGATGCGCGTGCGCCGCTGACCTACGGCAAGTTCAAGATTCATGACACCCACAATCTGGGGCGTGCTGTCCCCATGTGGGAGGTCTTCACCGAATCCTCCAACGTCGGCGCGGCGCGTGTCGCGCTGTCGATGGGCGTTGAGGCGCACAAGGCGTTCCTGCGCAAACTGGGACAGCTCTCGCGGCTTCGCACCGAACTGCCCGAAAGCGCAGAGCCGCTGGTGCCGAAACGCTGGGGCGAGTTGAACACCATCACCATCGCGTTCGGACACGGCATGGCCGTGGCGCCGTTGCAGGCCGTGATGGGCATCAACGCGCTGGTCAATGGCGGCTATCTGATCCCGCCGACATTCCTGAAGCGATCACGCGAGGATGCGATGCAACTCGCCAAGCAGGTCGTGAAGCCGGAGACCAGCGCCAGCATGCGCTACATGATGCGGCTGAATGCGGAGCGGGGCACGGCGCGCAAGGCCGACGTCAAAGGTTATTATGTCGGCGGCAAGACAGGCACCTCGGAAAAGGTCGTCAACGGCCGCTATTCCAAGAAGCAGGTGCTGAATTCGTTCACGGCCATCATGCCGGCGGACAATCCGCAATATCAGCTGCTGATCATGCTGGACGAGCCGCAGCCGCTGCCCGAAACCCACGGCTTTATCACCTCGGGCTGGAACACGGTCCCGACCGGCGGCAAGGTCATCGAGCGAATCGCCCCGCTGCTCGGGATGGTGCCGCGGTTCGATTTACCGCCGTCCGACCGCCTTATTCTTGCGGCATCGAAGGAAAGCCGGTAACCGCTCACGGAGTTTTGTGGACGTGCGTATCCCGCAGCGCGGGCGCCGGTTCTGCGGTTAGAATACGCTATGATTCCAAATCCGGGGTGAGATGAAGTTACGCGATCTTTTCAGCGGGGATGCCGTGGTCGGCGCGCAGCATGCCGATGTTGCGGTCGCGGGGATTGCCGTGGACAGCCGCGTGGTGAAGCCGGGCGATGTTTTCTTCGCGCTGGCGGGGACCAGGACCGACGGTGCGCGCTTTATCGATCAGGCGATTGCGTCCGGCGCTGTCGCTGTCGTCAGCGACCGTGTTCCGGAGAGCGACGGTCGCGTTGCATTTATTGCCGTGCCGAATCCGCGACGCGCGCTGGCGCTCGCCGCGGCAAAATTCTATCCCCGTCAGCCCGCGACCATCGCCGCCGTCACCGGCACCAGCGGCAAGACTTCGGTAGCGGTGTTCACCCGGCAGATCTGGCAGCGTCTCGGTTATGCAGCCGCGAGCATCGGGACCATTGGTCTCGTGTCGCCGAAGCGCACTGTCTACGGCTCGCTGACCACGCCCGATCCGATCGCGCTGCATCGGTCACTCGACGAGATCGCGGGCGAGGGCGTGACCCATCTGGCGTTCGAGGCGTCGTCGCATGGTCTCGACCAGCACCGCCTCGACGGGGTGCGCGTCAGCGCGGGTGGATTCACCAATCTGTCGCGTGACCACATGGATTATCATCCGACTGTCGAGCACTATCTCGCAGCGAAGCTGCGGCTTTTCACGGATCTGATCGTCGATGGCGGCGCGGCGATCATCGCCGCCGATCACGAACATTCGCAGGCGGTGATCGATGCCGCGCGCATCCGCAAGCTGCGAATCATCACGGTCGGACGCAAAGGCGAAGGCATCAGGCTTGTCGATGCGGCTGTCGATGGCTTTGCGCAGAAGCTGACGCTGGAGCATGACGGCAAGCGCACTCAGGTGCGGCTGCCGCTGGTCGGAGAATTCCAGATCGAGAACGCGCTGGTTGCGGCCGGACTTGTGATTGCCACCGGCGGCGATGCGGAGCGTGTGTTCGCGGCGCTTGAGCATCTTCAAGGAGCGCCGGGACGCCTCGAACTGGTCGGCGAGCGCAACGGCGCGCCGGTATTTGTCGACTACGCACACAAGCCCGATGCGCTGGCGAAAGCGCTCGAAGCACTGCGCCCCTATACAAAGCGCAAGCTCGTGGTGGTGTTCGGCGCGGGCGGCGACCGCGACGCCGGCAAGCGCCCGCTGATGGGGGCGATCGCCGCTGAGAACGCAGATACTGTCATCATTACCGATGATAATCCCCGATCGGAGAATCCCGCCTCGATCCGGGCCGCCATCATGGCGGCTGCGAAAGGCGCGAAGGATATCGCCGACCGCAATGAGGCGATCCGCGCCGCCGTCGCAGGCCTGCAACAGGGCGATGCGCTGCTGATCGCGGGCAAGGGTCACGAGACCGGACAGATTGTTGGAGATAAAGTGTTGCCGTTCAGCGATCACGACGCCGCCGCGGCGGCATTGGCGGAGCATGCTGCATGAGTGCGCCCTTGTGGACGAGCGCGGCGATGGCGAAGGCGATGCAGGCCTCGACGCGCGGCGCGTTGCCCGATGCGATCACCGGCATCTCGATCGACAGCCGCACACTGACGCCGGGCGAGGCTTACTTCGCCATCAAGGGCGACGTGCACGACGGGCACGACTTCGTTGAGGCGGCGCTGAAGAACGGCGCGGGGCTCGCCGTGGTCTCGAAGGCGCATGCGGACAAGTTCGCCGCGGATGCGCGGTTGCTCGTGGTCGAGGACGTGCTCGCCGGGCTGGTGGACCTCGGCCGCGCGGCACGGGCCAGGCTCGGCGGAAAAGTCATCGCCGTGACCGGATCGGTCGGCAAGACCTCGACCAAGGAAGCGTTGCGCGCGGTGCTCGGCGCGCAGGGCGAGACCCATGCATCGGTTGCGTCCTTCAACAATCACTGGGGCGTGCCGCTGACGCTGGCGCGTTGCCCGGCGTCGTCAAGGTTTGCGATCTTCGAGATCGGCATGAACCATGCCGGCGAGATCGAGCCGCTGGTGAAGATGGTGCGCCCGCATGTGGCGATCATCACCACCGTTGAGCCGGTGCATCTGGAATTCTTTTCCGGCATCGAGGCGATTGCCGACGCCAAGGCTGAAATCTTCTTGGGCGTCGAGCCGGGCGGAGCCGTTGTGCTCAATCGCGACAACCCGCAGTTCGCGCGCCTGACCAAGAGCGCCAACGCAGCGAAGATCGAACGTATCGTCTCGTTCGGCAGTGACGAAAAAGCCGATGCGCGGCTGATCGACGTCTCGCTGCATCCCGCATGCTCGGCGGTGCACGCCAGCATTCTTGGCCAGGACATCACTTACAAGATCGGCATGCCGGGACGGCATATGGCGATGAATTCGCTCGCGGTGCTGGCCGCGGCGTCCCTCGCAGGTGCGGACCTTGCGCTGTCGGCGCTGGCGCTGGCGCAGCTCAAGCCCGCCGCGGGGCGCGGCGTGCGCGAGGTGCTGACCCTCACGGAAGGTACCGCCACGCTGATCGATGAAAGCTACAACGCCAATCCGGCTTCGATGAAGGCAGCGATCACCGTGCTCGGCCAGGCCAGTGTCGGTCCGCGCGGGCGGCGCATCGCGGTGCTCGGCGACATGCTGGAACTCGGCGCGACGGGCCCCGATCTGCACCGCGGTCTCAGCGAAGCCATCAAGGCGAATAATATCGATGCCGTATTTTGCTGTGGTCCGCTGATGCTCAATCTCTGGGAGGCCCTTCCTTCCGCCAAGAAGGGCGGCTATGCCGATCATTCCGCTGCTCTCGAACAGCAGGTTGTCGCCGCTGTTGGCGCCGGCGACGCGATTATGGTCAAGGGTTCGCTTGGTTCTCGTATGAAATTGATTGTGACTGCGTTGCAGAAGCGTTTTCCCGAAAAGGCCGCGCTCGACGGCGCCACACACTAAGGCAATTGGAATGTTTTATTGGCTCACTGAATTGGCCGGCACCATCCCCGGCATCAATGTGTTCCGTTACATCACCTTCCGCACCGGCGGCGCGATGGTCACCGGTGCGCTGTTCGTGTTCATGTTCGGGCCCTGGATTATCGACCAGCTTCGTCTGGCGCAGGGCAAGGGGCAGCCGATCCGTGCAGACGGTCCGCCGACGCACCTGGTGACCAAGAAGGGCACGCCCACCATGGGCGGGCTGATGATCCTGTCGGGACTGATCGTCTCGACACTGCTGTGGGCCAACCTGCGCAATGCGTATGTCTGGATCGTGCTGCTGGTCACGCTCGGCTTCGGCTTTGTCGGTTTCTACGACGACTACCTGAAAGTCTCCAAGCAGACCGACAAGGGATTCTCCGGGCGCTCGCGCCTCGCGGTCGAAGGACTGATCGCGCTGATCGCGTGCACCTGCATCGTCTGGTTCGGCCGCGACGCGTCCGTCACGGCTGTATCGATTCCCTTCATCAAGGAATTCCTCCTCAATATTGGCTGGTTCTACGTGATGTTCGGCATGTTCATCATCGTCGGCGCCGGCAACGCGGTGAACCTCACCGACGGTCTCGATGGTCTCGCGATCGTGCCGGTGATGATCGCGGCCGCGAGCTTCGGCATGATCGCCTATCTGGTAGGCAACGCGGTGTTCGCGGAGTATCTGCAAATCCGTTACGTCCCCGGCACCGGCGAACTCGCCGTGCTCTGCGGCGCGGTGCTTGGCGCGGGCCTCGGCTTTCTCTGGTTCAATGCGCCGCCCGCCTCGATCTTCATGGGCGACACCGGGTCGCTGGCGCTCGGCGGCATGCTCGGCGCGATCGCGGTCGCCACGAAGCATGAAATCGTGCTGGCGGTGATCGGCGGGCTGTTCGTGGTCGAGGCGCTGTCCGTCATCGTGCAGGTGGCGTCGTTCAAGCTGACCGGCAAGCGTTTCTTCCGTATGGCGCCGATCCATCATCACTACGAACAAAAGGGCTGGACCGAACCGCAGATCGTGATCCGCTTCTGGATCGTTTCGGTGATGCTGGCGCTGGCCGGTCTCTCCACGCTCAAGCTGCGGTGAACGCGTGACGCCTGTCACTTCCTTCAAGGGCAAGACGGTTGCCGTGTTTGGCCTCGGCGGATCGGGGCTTGCGAGTTGTCATGCGTTGAAGGCGGGCGGCGCGGAAGTGATCGCCAGCGACGATACGCCGGCGAAACTTGCGGAAGCGGCGAGGGCCGGTTTCATCACCGCGGATCTGCGGACGGTCTCCTGGGCGAATTTCGCGGCGCTGGTTCTGACGCCGGGCGTGCCGCTGACCCATCCTCAGCCGCACTGGACGGTACTTGCTGCAAAGCAGGCGGGCGTCGAGGTGATCGGCGACATCGAACTGTTTTGCCGCGAACGTAAACGTCATGCGCCCGACGCGCCGTTCGTCGCCATCACCGGAACCAACGGCAAGTCCACCACCACCGCGCTTGTCGCGCATCTGATGCGCGAAGCCGGTTACGATACCCAGATGGGCGGTAACATCGGCACCGCGATCCTGTCGCTGGAGCCGCCGGCCAAGGGCCGCGTCCATGTGATCGAGATGTCATCATACCAGATCGACCTCACGCCGTCGCTCGATCCCAGCGTTGGCATCCTGCTCAATGTCACCGAAGATCATATCGACCGTCACGGCAGCATCGAACATTACGCCGCAGTGAAGGAGCGGCTGGTGGCGGGCGTGCAGCGGAACGGGACCGCGATCGTCGGTGTCGACGATCACTGGTGCGCGGCGATTGCCGATCGCGTCGCGCAGGCAGGCAGGAATGTCGTCCGCGTGTCGGTGAAGCATCCGGTGGCCGACGGCATCTGCCTCGAAGGCGACACCATTGTTCGCGTCGATAGCGGAGCCCGGTCGCGGATCGCGAGCATCAATGAGATCGGTTCGCTGCGCGGACTGCATAACGCGCAGAACGCGGCGTGTGCGTCGGCCGCGGTGCTGGCGCTCGGCGTCAGTCACGAGATGTTGCAGCAGGGACTGCGCAGCTTTCCGGGCCTTGCGCACCGCATGGAGCAGATCGGGCGCCAGGGCAATGTGCTGTTCGTCAACGACTCCAAAGGCACCAATGCCGACGCCGCGGCGCGCGCATTGTCGTCGTTCAGGGACATTTTCTGGATTGCCGGCGGCAAGCCGAAGACCGGTGGCATCGAATCCTTGCGCGAATTCTTTCCGCGGATCCGCAAGGCCTATCTGATCGGCGAGGCGGCGCAGGAGTTTGCGGCGACGCTTGGCGATGTGCCGCACGAAATCAGCAAGACCCTTGAGGAAGCGGTGCCGCATGCTGCACGCGATGCGCAAGCGTCTGGTGTCGGAGAGCCGGTTGTCCTGCTGTCCCCGGCCTGCGCCTCTTTCGACCAGTTTCCGAATTTCGAGAAGCGGGGCGACCGTTTCCGCGAAGTCGCCAACGCGCTGCCGGGCGGCCTGACGCCTCCCTGAAGCGAGCCTCTTCCGTTATCCCGTTGCACTTTGACGAGATTTTTTCTCGTATTTGCCCATCCTTAACCCTCCGGAAACCATGATGCGGGAGTAATACCCCGTTAACCGCTCGTGTGGCGGTTCGCAGGTCCGCATCGCTGTGCAGCTAGCTCAATTTGCGGACCGGCGAACCAAGGCCACACGAGAAGTCATATTTATTCAGTGTCCTTCCGAATCCGAAGTTCGCTACGGAACGTGCAGCAGGACTGGCGAACTTCGGATTCGAAAGGACACTGGTACCAGGATGGCGGACGGCCCATGATCTCCCGCGAGCAACGCACACCCTTGAGCGAATGGTGGTGGACGGTGGACCGGCTGCTGGTGGCCGCTTTCATCACGCTCATGCTCGGCGGCGTGATCTTGTCGCTGGCCGCGAGTCCGCCGGTGGCGGCGCGCATCGGCCTCGATCCGTTTCACTTCTTCAACCGGCACGTGCTGTTTCTGGTGCCGTCGCTGATCGTGATGCTCGGCGTGTCGTTCCTGTCGCCGCGTCAGGTGCGCCGTACCGCGCTGGTTGTGTTTACGGTCAGCATCCTGCTGGTCGTGGCAACACTGCTGTTCGGGCCGGAGGTGAAGGGCGCCAAGCGCTGGATCACCATTCTCGGCATCAACATTCAGGCCTCGGAATCCCTGAAGCCAGCTTTTGTCGTTCTCGTGGCGTGGCTGTTCGCCGAATCCGCCAAGCGGCCCGAAATGCCGGCGACGTCGATGGCGCTCGGCTTGCTGCTGATGACAGTCACGCTGCTGGTGCTGGAGCCGGACTTCGGCCAGACCATGCTGATCCTGATGGTGTGGGGCACGCTGTTCTTTATCGCCGGCATGCGGATGATCTGGGTGTTCGGTCTGATGGGCGCGGGCGCGGTCGGATTGTTCGGCGCCTATATGATGGTGCCGCACGTGGCAGGCCGCATCAAACGCTTCATGGACCCTGCTTCGGGTGACACGTTCCAGGTCGACACCGCGATGGAAGCTTTCACCCATGGCGGCTGGTTCGGACAGGGGCCGGGCGAGGGGACAGTGAAGCGCATCTTGCCGGACAGCCATACCGACTTCGTGTTCGCAGTCGCTGCCGAGGAATTCGGAATCATCCTGTGCCTCGCGCTGCTGGCGCTGTTCGCCTTCATCGTGATCCGCGCGCTGTCGCGGGCCTATGCCAGTGAGGATATGTTCGCGCGCTTTGCCGCTGCGGGCCTTGCGATCATGTTCGGTATCCAGGCGTCGATCAACATGGCGGTGAACCTGCACCTGATGCCGGCCAAGGGCATGACCCTGCCGTTCATTTCCTATGGCGGCTCGTCGATGATCTCGCTGGCCTACGGCGTCGGCATGTTGCTCGCGCTGACGCGGCAGCGTCCGCGCGTCGAAATGGAATCGATCGGCGCTGCCAACGCCGCACACGGCTTCGCCTGACGAGGCGGTCATGCCCGACACACCTCTCATCATGCTGGCGGCGGGCGGAACCGGCGGGCACCTGTTTCCCGCCGAGGCGCTCGGCGTGGCGCTGATGAAGCGCGGCGCGCGCGTGCGGCTGATGACGGACTCGCGCGCGGTGCGCTACGGCGGAATGTTCACTTCCGACATGATGGATGTGGTGCCTAGCGAAACCGTCCGTGGGCGCACGCCGTGGGCGCTCGCGCGCACCGGCGCGATGCTCGCGGCCGGCGGCGCGATGTCGCTCGCGCTGCTGTTACGGCAGAAGCCGAAAGCCGTGATCGGGTTCGGCGGCTATCCGACACTGCCACCTTTGATTGCGGCGAAACTCCTCGGCATCCCGACGATCATTCACGATTCCAACGCCGTGCTCGGCCGCGCCAATCGCTTGCTGTCGACGCGGGTCAGCGCGATCGCGACATCGCTGCCTGGTGTCCTTGACCGCGATCCGGCGCTGGCTGGAAAAGCGACGGTCACCGGCACGCCGATGCGGCCTGCGATCCTCGCTGCCGCTGCGGTGCCTTACGCTTCGCCGGATACAACGGGGCCGTTGCGTCTGCTCGTTGTCGGCGGCAGTCAGGGCGCGCGCATCATGGCGGACATCGTGCCGCCGGCGATTGAGAAACTTGAGCCGGCGCTGTGGCGCAGGTTGAGTCTGGTGCAGCAGGTGCGCGAGGAAGACATGAGCCGCGTACGCGCGGTCTATGATCGTCTCAAGATCGAAGCCGAACTGGCGCCGTTCTTCGCCGATCTGCCGGCGCGGCTCGCAGCAACGCATCTGGTGGTCTCGCGTTCCGGAGCAGGGACGGTCGCCGAACTTGGAGCGATCGGTCGTCCGTCAATTCTGGTGCCGCTCCCCGGCGCAATCGATCAGGATCAATTCGCCAACGCCGGCGTGCTGGAAAACGCGGGCGGCGCGATCCGGATTCCGCAAAACGAATTCACACCGGATCGTCTGGCGTCGGAAATCTCCACGCTCGCGGCCGATCCCGCGCGGCTGACCACGATGGCGACCAGCGCGCGTTCGGTCGGACGCCTCGATGCCGCGGAACGTCTCGCCGATCTCGCGGTAAAGGTTGCGGGAATTTAGCTAAAGCTTCACGTGCTCAACCAGGTAATCCAGAAACGCCCGCACCCGCGCCGGCAGTTGTCCGCCATGGCCAACGAACACCGCATGGATCGGTTCGAGATCGCCCGGGTTGAAGTCTTCGAGCACCGGCACAAGGCGGCCCGCCTTGATATCCGCATCGACATGAAAGCGGGCGAGCCGGGAGAGACCTGCGCCTGCAACGGTCAGCCGTTGCATGGCCTCGCCGTCGGAGACCAGCGCAGTACCGACAGGCGGTACGGAGACGATGCCGCCGCTGCTGTCACGAAACGGCCAGCCGTCCATCTGCTTTGAAAAGCAGAAGCCGAGCATATTGTGCTTGGCAAGATCGGCGGGCGTGCGCGGCGTTCCGTGGTCCGCGAGATAGGCGGGCGCCGCGACCACGACCATCCGGCTCTCGCCGAGCTTGCGCGCGAGCAGACGGGACTCGCGCAGCGGTCCCACGCGGATGGCGATGTCCGCGCGCTCTTCCATCAGGTCCACCACCGTATCTGTCAGCGCCACGTCGACATTGACGCCGGGATGCAACTTGAGAAATCCGGGCAATAGCGGCAGCAGCCAATGCAGCCCGAACGGCACGCTGGTATTGACCCGCACGCGGCCGCGCGGGGTTGCGCCGATTGCGGCTTCGCGCTCCGCCGTATTGATGTCGTCGAGAATGCGGATGCTGCGGTCGTAATAAGCCGTACCTTCCGGGGTCAGTTGCAGCTTGCGTGTCGACCGGTTGATAAGGCGCACGCCGAGCCGGGTTTCCAGCCGCGCCACCAGTTTGCTGACCGCGGACGGCGTCATCCGGAAGGCGCGCGCCGCGGCCGAAAAGCCGCCCAGTTCCACCACGCGGGCGAACACTTCCATTTCGCCGGATCGGTTGACGTCCTGACGTGCCATTGTGACTTTGTTTCACAAATATTGTTACTTATGGCAGTCTAGTTCACGAATGGCTTTGCGTCCACTTCTCCGAAGTTGCCGGCGGTCGGCCGGATTCGCCTGAGGGATGCTCCATGCCACTCGCACTTTATGCGCTCACCGCCGGCGCTTTCGGAATCGGCGTCACTGAATTCGTCATTATGGGCCTGCTGATCCAGGTCGGCGCCGATCTCGGCGTCTCCATTCCGGCTGCGGGCCTGCTGATCTCCGGCTACGCCCTCGGTGTCGTGGTCGGTGCGCCGATCATGACCATCGCCACCGCCCGGTGGCCGCGGAAAACGGCGCTGCTGGTGCTGATGGCGGTCTTCACCCTCGGCAATCTGGCCTGCGCGCTTGCGCCGAACTACTGGACCCTGATGGCCGCGCGTGTGCTCACGGCCTTCGCGCATGGAACATTCTTCGGGGTCGGCTCGGTGGTCGCCACCTCGCTCGTGGCGTCCGACAAGAAGGCATCGGCCATCGCGATCATGTTCACGGGACTCACCGTCGCCACCATTCTCGGTGTGCCGTTCGGGACCTGGCTCGGTCAGCATTTCGGCTGGCGTGCAACATTCTGGGCCGTGACGCTGGTTGGTGTGGTTGCCTTCGCCATCATTGCGCTGCTGGTGCCGGCCAGCAAGGAAGCGCCTGAAGCCTTCAATCTCAGGGAAGATCTTGCGGTTCTCAAGCGCGGCCCCGTGCTGGCGGGACTGCTCACCACGGTGCTGGGATGGGTCGGCGTATTCGCTGTCTTCACCTATCTCGCGCCGCTGCTGACCAAGGTGACGGGCTTCTCCGATGCTGCCGTGTCGCCGATCCTGCTGGTGGTCGGCATCGGATTGCTGATCGGAAACCTGCTCGGTGGACGGTTCGCCGACAAGCGGCTCATGCCTACCGTATTTGGCAGCCTGTTCGCACTCTCGGTTGTGCTCGCACTGATGACATTCGCGGTTCACAACAAGATTGCAGTGGTTGCCTTTGCCGCTCTGTTTGGTGTTGCAGCGTTCGCGACGGCTCCGCCGCTTCAGATGTGGGTACTGGACAAGGCGCATGGTGCCGGCCAGTCGCTGGCCTCGAGTTTCAACATCGCAGCATTCAATCTCGGCAATGCTATCGGTGCGTGGCTCGGCGGTGTTGTGATCGATCGCGGACCGGGCCTTGAGTCGGTGCCATGGATCGCGGCGCTGGTGCCGCTGGCTGGTCTCGTGCTCGCGATGGCGAGTTATCGGCTTGAGATACGCGCGAAGCCGGTTCCGGCCCCTGTTTGCCCCGCTGCCGCCGAATAGCGGACGAAGTCGGGCCTTTCCGGCCTATTTGAAAAGAATCGTGTATTTTTCCGAGCTGGCCGGGCTTGTCCCGGCCAGCTTCGTCTGTTTGAAGGACGCCATGGATGCCTGAGACGGCGTCCCCCCATGACTGGAAGATATTGATGAGACTGCCGCGCGAGATCGGACCCATTCACTTCGTCGGTATCGGCGGCATCGGCATGAGCGGCATTGCCGAGGTGCTGTGCAATCTCGGCTACACCGTGCAGGGCTCGGACGCTTCCGAGAATGCCAACGTCACCCGGCTGCGCGACAAGGGCATCAAGATCAGCATTGGCCACAAGGCCGAGAACGTGAACGGCGCGGACGTGATGGTGGTCTCCACCGCCATCAAGCGCGACAATCCTGAATTGATGGCGGCGCGCGGATTGCGCATTCCGGTGGTGCGCCGCGCCGAAATGCTGGCCGAGCTGATGCGGCTGAAAAGCTGCATCGCCATTGCCGGCACCCACGGCAAGACCACCACGACCTCGATGGTCGCGACCCTGCTCGATGCGGGCAATATGGACCCCACCGTCATCAACGGCGGCATCATCAATGCCTATGGCACCAACGCACGTCTCGGCGCAGGTGACTGGATGGTGGTGGAAGCCGACGAGAGCGACGGCACATTTCTCAAGCTCCCCGCCGACGTGGCCATCGTCACCAACGTCGATCCCGAGCATCTCGATCACTTCAAGACGTTCGAGGCTGTGCAGGACGCGTTCAGGGCTTTCGTTGAGGGCGTGCCATTCTACGGCTTTGCGGTGATGTGCATCGATCATCCGGTGGTGCAGGCGCTGGTCGGCAAGATCGAAGACCGCCGCATCATTACCTATGGCGAGAACCCGCAATCCGACGCACGGCTTGTCGACCTGGTGCCGTTCAGCGGCGGTTCGAAATTCAAGGTTGCATTCCGTCATCGCAAGACGGATGCGGCCCACGAGATTTCCGATCTGGTGCTGCCGATGCCGGGCCGTCACAACGCGCTGAACGCAACCGCGGCCATCGCCGTCGCGCACGAGATCGGCATTTCTGACAATGCGATCCGCAAGGCGCTGGCAGGCTTCGGCGGCGTAAAGCGGCGCTTCACGCGCACCGGCGAGTGGAACGGCGTCACCATCATCGACGACTACGGCCATCATCCGGTGGAGATCGCCGCCGTGCTCAAGGCTGCGCGGGATTCCACCAAGGGCAAGGTGATCGCCGTGGTGCAGCCGCACCGCTACACGCGCCTGCAATCGCTGTTCGAGGAATTCTGCACCTGCTTCAACGATGCGGATACGGTCATCGTTGCGGATATTTATGCAGCAGGTGAAGACCCGATCCCGGGCGTGGATCGCGATGCGTTCGTGCTCGGTCTGCGCGCGCACGGCCATCGTGAAGTGATTCCGCTGCCCGGCGTGGACAAGCTTGCGTCGGTGGTGCGCGATGTCGCCAGGCCCGGCGACTTTGTGGTTTGTCTCGGCGCGGGTAACATCACGCAGTGGGCCTACGCGTTGCCGGACGAGTTGAAGGCGCTGGACAAATAGAGTGGCCTTTCCCGACATCAGCGCCGATCTGAAGTCTGCGATGCCCGATCTGCGCGGGCGTCTGCTGGCGAATGAATCCCTCGCGCCTCTCACATGGTTTCGCGTCGGCGGCCCGGCGCAGATTCTGTTCACGCCTGCCGATGAGGACGATCTCGCTTACTTCCTTATGAGGCTGCCGCAGGACATTCCGGTTTATACGGTCGGCGTCGGTTCGAATCTGATTGTACGCGATGGCGGCGTGAGCGGTGTGGTCATTCGCCTGTCGCCACGCGGCTTCGGGGAAGTGAAAGCCGATGGCGATATGGTTCGCGCCGGCACCGCCGCACTGGACAAGCGCGTGGCGGAGACTGCTGCCGCCGCCAACATCGGCGGGCTCGAATTCTATTTCGGGATTCCCGGCTCGATCGGCGGCGCGCTGCGCATGAACGCGGGCGCCAATGGTGGCGAGACCAAGGACGTGCTGGTCGAGGCGCGGGGCATTACGCGCGCGGGCGAGAAGGTCACGTTCTCGAACGCCGATATGAAATTCGTCTATCGCAATTCAGGTGTCGACACCTCGGTGATTTTCACTTCCGCGCTTTATCGCGGGCGGGTCACCGATCCCGAGACGATCCGCACCCGCATGGCCGAGGTGCAGAACCACCGGGAAACCGCGCAGCCGATCCGTGAGAAGACCGGCGGTTCGACCTTCAAGAATCCGCCGGGTCATAGTGCCTGGAAACTGATCGACGCGGCTGGGATGCGCGGCTTTCGTGTCGGCGGAGCCCAGGTCTCCGAGATGCACTGCAATTTTCTGATCAACACCGGCGACGCGACCGGGCACGACATCGAGACACTGGGCGAGACCGTGCGCGCGCGGGTGATGGAGAATTCAGGTATCGATCTGCATTGGGAAATCAAGCGGATCGGCGTCGCGCTGCCCTAGTTCAGCTTCCCTAGTTCAGAGGGCGCGGCGTGATCGCTTCGGGCAGCGACAGGAGCTGCGCCAGAGGCGCCGGCGAAACCCTGAATGCGCCGTTGAACGGATATTCCTGCAGTGCGATGATTCCCAGTGTGACGATCACCGCGCTTGAAAACACGGTCATCGAAGCAGCGAATGCGCGCGGGCGTTCGAGGTGAACGAGGGCGATCGCCACCTGCGTGAACAGCGCCAGCAGGATCACGACGAGCCATTTCAGGTCGTTCGTGTGGTCCGACGAGATGGCCACGCGCTCGTTTCGCGTTGTGCCGATGCGCAGTGCTGAGCCAAGCATTGCGGATTGGACGGCAGAGCCCGACGCTTTTCCGATCGATGGGACGCTTACTTCGTGCAGCAGGTCGTCGTATGCGGCCCCCGTGATCGGCGACGTCTGGCCCCTGTCGAGCGTCGGCCACTCGTCGGTGACGACCGATGTGACATACACTTTGATCGCCCTGCGAATGGACTGCATGTCCGAGACCGACGCCACGCTCAGCGTATGAAGGTTGTGTATTTCACCGGCTTCCGTTTCGACGGCGCGATGGGCGCGCCGGTTGCGTTCGCTGACATCGTTGGCGAGGAAGCCGGTCAGGAGCGCGAACAGGATTGCAACCGAACCGAAGAATGGCGCGACCACGCCGGTCAGCGATTGCACGTGCCGGGCCAAAGGGCTGCGAAAAGAGATCAGCGCCAGAAACAGCGAGAAGCCGAAATAAAGCACGATAAGGACGGCGAAAATTCCGATGGCGGACAGGTCGAGCCAGGCTCGGATCATGAAAATAGCCTTCTTGTTGAGCCTCGCTGCCGGCTCCGATTGCTGTGTCGCGGCGACAATACCTGAATTGCTGCGGCTTGGTCATCGGCTCAAATCAGCGTAGGTAGGCGTATCGGGAGAGATCATGAATCAATTCAAACACGTCGCAGTGCTGATGGGCGGATGGTCGTCGGAGCGGGAGGTCTCGCTGCGCTCTGGCAAGGCTTGCGCCGATGCGCTGGAGCGCAAGGGCTACAAGGTCACGCGCATCGACGTGAAGCGCAACATCGCGACCGTTCTCGAACAGTTGAAGCCGGATGCGGCGCTGGTGATGTTGCACGGCAAGCCCGGCGAGGACGGCACCATTCAGGGCGTGCTCGAAACGCTCGGGATTCCCTATTCGCACTCCGGCGTGCTGTCTTCGTCGCTGGCGATGCAGAAGGACCTCGCCAAGACGGTGATGGCGACGGCGGGGGTGCCGGTGCCGGAAGGGCTGACGCTGACCCGCGCCGAAGTGGCCAAGGGGCACGCCATGGCGCCGCCTTATGTCATCAAACCGGTGGCGGACGGCTCCAGCGTCGGGGTTTTCATCGTCACCGAGGCCCATGCCCACCCTCCGCAGGAGCTGTTCCGCGAGGACTGGCCCCATGGCGACCAGCTTCTGGTCGAGAAATACATCGCGGGTAAGGAACTCACCTGTGCCGTCATTAACGGCGAGCCGACCGGGGTGATCGAGATCGTACCTTTAATCAAATTCTACGATTACGAGGCAAAGTACTCTCCGGGCGCATCAAAACACATCCTGCCTGCACCTATTTTACCTTTTGTTTACCAGGAAGTCCGAAGGTTAACGCTGGCGGCGCATGTGGCGCTTGGCTGCCGGGGCGTAAGCCGTGCGGATTTCCGTTACGACGATCGCATCGAGGGAACAGGGGGATTGACCTGCCTCGAGGTAAACACCCAACCCGGCATGACCGAGACGTCACTTGTTCCAGAGCTTGCGGCTCACGCAGGCGTAACATTTGACGAGTTGGTGCAATGGATGGTGGAGGACGCCTCTCTCGATCGGTGAGATCGCAGAGGCCCCAATCTAATCCTCAGACGAGGGGCGCTTCCGCAGCCCAGCGTCCGCGCGCCCGCGCGCAAGGTGCGGCTCGCCGTGCGAACACCGCACACGTCACCCGATACGAAGAGCCGCAATGGATCGCCGTGCTGGAGCGCCGGCGTCCGCGCGGCTTCGGACTGTTCGCGACCGCCGTGGTGCTGATCGGCGCCGCCGTGCTGGGCGTGGTCAAGGGCGGTCACACCGACGAAGTGCTCGGGGCGCTGAGCGACGCCCGCAACGCTGCGGCCAATTCCGTCGGCTTCCGAATCACCAGCGTCGCTATCACCGGCCGCAAACAGCTTACGCAGGACGAGATTCTCGCCGTCGGCGGCGTCACCGGCCGCTCGTCGCTGCTGTTTCTTGACGCCGCGACCGCGCGCGACAAGCTGAAGGCCGACCCGTGGATTTCCGACGCCACCGTGCAGAAGCTTTATCCGGGCCGCTTGCAGATCGACATTACCGAGCGCTCGCCCTTCGCGCTGTGGCAGGAAAACGGCCGGGTATCGGTGATTTCGTCCGACGGAACGGTGCTTGAGCCCTATGTGGCGCGGCGTTTCGTGTCGCTGCCGCTGGTGGTGGGCAAGGGTGCCGAAACCCGCGCCAAGGATTTCCTCGGACTGCTGGAGCAATACCCGCAGGTGCGCTCGCAGGTGAAGGCGATCGTGTTCGTCGGCGAGCGGCGCTGGAATCTGCGTCTGGCCGACGGCGTCGACGTTCGCCTGCCGGAATTCGAGGTCGAGAAGGCGCTGGCGACCCTGTCCAAGATGGACAAGGAGACCGGCCTGTTCTCGCGCGACATCACCGCCATCGACATGCGGCTGCCGGATCGCCTGACCGTGCGCCTGTCAGAGGACGCGGCCAAGGCGCGCAATGATCTGCTCAAGGACAAGAAAACCCCGAAGAAGGCTGGAAGCGCATGACCAGTCTTGATGGCGTTCAAACCCCGAAGACCCGGCAGATGCCGCCGAACAAGACGGCGCTCGTCGCCGCGCTCGACATCGGCACCAGCAAGATCGCCTGCCTGATCGCGCGGCTGAAGCCGTGCCCGCCGAGCGATGCGCTGCGCGGCCGGACCCATGCCGTCGAACTGATCGGGCTGAGCCATATCCAGTCGCGCGGCGTCAAGGCCGGCGCGGTGGTCGATCTCAATGAATGCGAGCAGGCTGTGCGTCAGGCCGTGGCGCTGGCCGAGCGGATGGCCAAGGTCCGCGTCGAATCGGTGCTGCTGTCGGTCTCCGCCGGCCGCCTGCAAGGCGCTATGGTCGAGGCCTCCTCGGAATTGCGCGGCGGCGCGGTGACGCCCGCCGATATGAGCCGCGTCATCAGCGCCGGCATGCATCATGCGACCCCGCGGGGACGCACGGTGCTTCACGTTCTGCCCGCCACTTACTCGCTGGACGGCGTCAAGGGCGTCCGCGATCCGAGCGGAATGGTCGCACGCCACTTCGGCATCGACATGAACGTCATCACGGCCGACGCGACGGCGGCAAAAAACCTGATGCTGGTGGTCGAGCGTTGTCATCTCAACGTCGAGGCCATGGCTTGCGCGCCTTACGCGTCCGGGCTTGCGGTTCTGACCGACGATGAAGCCGATCTGGGCGCCGCCGTCGTCGAGATGGGCGCGGGTACCACGACGATCGCGACCTATTCCGCCGGTCAGTGTGTTCACGCCAGCGGATTTGCCGTCGGCGGACAACACGTGACGATGGATTTGGCGCGCGGTTTAGGTGCGTGCATTGCGGATGCCGAGCGAATCAAGACGTTATATGGCACCGTGCTGACCGGCGGTTCTGACGCGCGCGAAGTCATGAGTGTGCCGACGGTAGGTGGTCACGACGGTGACGCGCCGCAGATTGTATCCCGCGCCACGATTGCAAACATCGTGAAGCAGCGGGTCGAGGAGATTTTTGAGATGGTCAGGGACCGGCTCGCGGATTCCCCCTTTGCGGCAGAGCCGCGGGCGCGAGTGGTATTGACCGGCGGCGCATCGCAGCTCACCGGCATTCCGGATCTCGCCAGCCGCATTCTCGGCCGCGAGGTTCGTATCGGGCGTCCACTCGGCTTCGGCCGGCTGCCCAACGAGGCCAAGAGTGCATCGTTCGCGGTGCCGACCGGCCTGCTGGTCTATCCGCAATTCGCACACCTTGAACACGTCGAACCGCGGCACACGCGGCAGCTCATGACAGGGACTAACGGCTACTTCGGAAAGGTCGGCAGATGGCTTCGAGAGGGCTTCTGATGATCTCAACACCGGATCGGACCAATTCATCAACCGCTTTGGCGTGCAGCCCAAGCCCCCACGCGCGCGCATAATCGAGAGGCAACCATGACCATCAATCTCACACCCCCGGATGTTCGCGAGCTGAGGCCACGCATCACCGTGTTCGGCGTCGGCGGCGCGGGCGGTAACGCTGTCAACAACATGATCTCCGCCGGTTTGCAGGGGGTCGATTTCGTCGTCGCCAACACCGACGCGCAGGCCCTCACCATGTCGAAGGCCGAGCGCATCGTGCAGATGGGCACTCAGGTCACCCAGGGTCTCGGCGCGGGTTCGCAGCCGGACGTTGGCGCCGCGGCCGCCCAGGAAGTCATCGATGAGATCAAGGATCACCTCTCGGGCGCGAACATGGTGTTCGTCACCGCGGGCATGGGCGGCGGCACCGGCACCGGCGCAGGCCCCGTGATCGCCGCGACCGCGCGCGAGATGGGGATCCTCACCGTCGGCGTCGTCACCAAGCCGTTCCACTTCGAAGGCCAGCGCCGCATGCGCACGGCGGAGGCCGGCATCGCCGAGCTTCAGAAGGTGGTCGATACGCTGCTGATCATCCCGAACCAGAACCTGTTCCGCGTCGCCAACGAGAAGACCACGTTCGCCGACGCCTTCGCGATGGCCGATCAGGTGCTCTATTCGGGCGTCGCCTGCATCACCGACCTGATGGTCAAGGAAGGACTCATCAACCTCGACTTCGCCGACGTCCGCGCCGTGATGCGCGAAATGGGCAAGGCCATGATGGGCACCGGCGAAGCCACCGGCGAGAAGCGTGCGCTGACCGCGGCGGAAGCTGCGATCGCCAACCCGCTGATCGACGATTCGTCGATGCGCGGGGCGCGGGGCCTGCTGATCTCGATCACCGGCGGCAAGGATCTGACGCTGTTCGAAGTCGACGAAGCCGCCACCCGCATCCGCGAGGAAGTCGACAACGACGCCAACATCATCGTCGGCGCGACGTTCGATGAAACCCTTGAAGGCGTTATCCGCGTGTCGGTGGTTGCCACCGGCATCGACACGGTCGCTGCCAGCCGCGCCGCTCCGGCGCCGCAGGTCACTTCAGGTGCACCTGAAAGCCGCCTTGCCGAACTCACGGCGCGTCTGCGCGCCGACAACCAGCGTATGGCCGAACGCGCGCAGCAGCAGAAGACCGCTGCCGCACCTGCGCCGGTACGTGCCACCGCCGACCAGATCGACCGCGCGGCGCTTGCTGCCATCGCGGAAGCTGTCTCTCCGACCGAGCGTCCGGCTCCGGCGCCGATGCAGCCCGCCGCCTATGGCGACGTCAGCGTGCGTCCGATTCCGCCGAAGCCCTCGCTCTTCCCGGATCACGACGAGCCGATGAACCTCCAGGAAGCTGCCCCGCCTGCGTCGTTCATTCCACAGCCTGCCGAGCGCATGCCGCTCCGCGCGCCGCGGATGCCGCAGTTCGAGGAATTGCCGGTTCCGGCCCAGAACCAGATCCGGCAGGCACGCGGCGAAACCGCCGAGGAGCATCCGCCTCAGAAGCGCGCTTCGCTGCTGCAGCGTCTGGCCAATGTCGGCCTCGGCCGCCGCGACGAGGAAACCGAGCCGCCGATCGCCGCCCGTGCGTCCGGCCCGGCCATGCCGTCGATGCCGCCGTTGCCCGAGCGCAAGCCGCAGCGTCCGGTTCCCGCCGAGTTCGGTGGCTCTGGCGCTCCGGTATCTGAATACGCTCGCCGCCCGGCACCTCAGGGGCTTGATTCGCACGGACGTCCGGCTCCGGCTGCACCGCAGGGCGGTGGGGAGGACCATCTGGATATCCCCGCCTTCTTGCGGCGCCAGGCCAACTGACAATTGTTACAATCGCTGAATGCGGCAATGCCCCGGTCACAGGCCGGGGCATTTGCATGAGGCGCCCGCGCAGTTGCCGGGATGTAAATTAAATATTTGTTTTTCCTGATAAAATCTTTGCGTTACAGGCTGCCCCGGATCGGGTGAAAGCCGTCCCCCGGGATCGGGAAAATGGCCAGACCGGCGGCGTGATTGCGGCGAGTTTGGGGTAACAATCTGTAAACAAGCGTGAGTGGCGCTCTTTGTTGCAGAGGTTAAGGTTCTCGCACTTGGGGACGATCCACGGTCGCACCGCCGGCTCAACAGGCGAAACCAGTTCGGTTACAGCGACTTGGGATGACTAAAACTTTGGGCAATCGGGAATGAAATCGAGTCGGCAGACAACGCTCCGGTCGCAGGTCACCGTGACGGGCATCGGCGTTCATTCTGGATCTCCGGTCAGTGTGACGATCGGACCAGCCGAAATCAATTCAGGTTTCATCTTCACCCGCGCTGATCGTGAAGTTGCCGCCATCGCGGCCTCCGTCATCGCCACTGATTTCGCGACCGTGCTGGGCGACGACCAGGGTCCGCTCGTTTCCACCGCCGAACATGTTCTGGCCGCGCTGCGCGGCATGGGCGTCGATAACGCCACCATCGAAGTCGACGGGCCTGAAGTGCCGATCATGGACGGCAGCGCCGCTCCCTTCGTGGATGCGATTGATCAGGCCGGCATCGTTCAGCAGAACGCAGCTCGCCGGTTCATCGAAGTTTTGAAGCCCGTACAGGTCGAGATGGGCGAATCGTTCGGCGAACTCCGCCCCCATGCAGGCGGGTTCCGCGCCGAACTCGAAATTGACTTTGCCAATTCTTCAATCGGCCGACAGGCTTACGCCTTCGACCTCGACGCCGGCAGCTTCCGCCGCGATATCTGCCGCGCCCGGACCTTCGGCTGCGTCGGCGACGTCAACAAGCTCTGGAGCGCGGGCTACGCCCTCGGCGCTTCGCTTGAGAACTCCGTCGTGTTCGACGACACGCGCGTGCTGAACACCGAAGGCCTGCGCTATGCCGACGAATGCGTCCGTCACAAGGTTCTCGACGTGGTGGGCGATCTGGCGCTGGCCGGCCTGCCGCTGATCGGCCTCTATCGCTCGGTGCGTGGCGGTCACAAGCTCAACCATGCCGTGCTCACCGCGCTGATGGCTGATCGCCATGCCTGGCGGATCGTGGAAGCTGTCGAGCCGGTGCTCGAACGTCCGGCGGTTGCACGCCGCGCCGCGCGAGGCCACGCCGATGTCGCGGGCGGCATGGTCGCCGTAGCCTACGGCCCGAACGTCTCCTGAGCGTTTGCCGTTTGCGCGCTGACGGGTTTCGAAACTCCCGGTTTAACGAGTTCGTCGGTTGACCGGGGTAGCGTTTAACCAAGCCATTGTTGAACTGCCGAAATCCGCCTTAATCCCGGCGAATTGTCCACCTATCCGGTTGGTTAAGGCCCGTTTTTCAGTTACATAGGCGCGCTGAACGAGCCTTTGGGGATTGTTTGTGCCGCGATGGCGGCAGCAGGCTGGTCAGCGACCCAAACCACGTCGGATTCATATTCAGGTCGGCCCAAACGTATGACGCTCGAACTGCGCAATAGTCCCGACCCGTCCCTGATGAGCCGTATCGGCCGTCAGGCGCGCCTTGCGTTCGGCCTGATGGTTCTGGCCGTGCCGCTCAGCGGCTGCGGTACCGGCGCCCTGTGGGACAAGTATTTCGCCAAGGAAGAAACCTTCGTCGATGAACCGGCGGACAAGCTCTACAACGAGGGCTTGTACCTGATGAACAAGAAGGGTGACCGCAAGTCGGCGATGAAGAAGTTCGAAGAGGTCGACCGCCAGCATCCGTATTCGGAATGGGCGCGTAAATCTCTTTTGATGTCGGCCTACGCGGCCTACGAGAACGGCGACTACGACGAGTGCATTTCCTCCGCCAACCGGTACGTCGCGTTGCATCCTGGCAGCCCGGACGCCGCCTATGCGCAGTATCTGATCGCCGCCTCGAACTTCGACCAGATTCCGGACGTTTCGCGCGATCAGGGCCGCACCGAGAAGTCCATCGCCGCGCTTGAGGAAGTGATCCGCAAGTATCCGACCTCGGAATACGCGACCAGCGCCAAGCGGAAGATCGAAGCCGCCCGCGACCAGCTCGCCGGCAAGGAAATGACCGTCGGCCGCTACTACATGGACAAGAAGGACTACACGGCGGCGATCAACCGCTTCAAGGTCGTGGTGACTCAGTACCAGACCACCCGGCATGTCGAGGAAGCGCTGGCGCGTCTGACCGAGGCCTATATGGCGATCGGCATTGTCGGCGAGGCGCAGACCGCCGCCGCCGTGCTTGGCCACAACTTTCCTGACAGCCGCTGGTACAAAGACGCCTACAATCTTGTAAAGTCCGGCGGTGTCGAACCGGCCGCCAACAAGGATTCGTGGATGACCCGCGCATTCAAGAAGGTTGGCCTCGGCTGATCTTCTCGTTGCAGGACTAACTCCGCATGCTGGCCCGCCTTTCGATCCGCGACATCGTCCTGATCGAGCGGCTCGATATCGATTTCCTCAAAGGTTTGGCTGTCCTCACCGGTGAAACCGGCGCGGGCAAATCCATCCTGCTGGATGCGTTCGCGCTGGCGCTTGGCGGGCGCGGCGATGCGAGTCTGGTCCGCAACGGGGCCGAGCAGGGCCAGGTGACGGCCGTGTTCGATGTTCCGAAGAAGCATCCCGCCAGCGCCATCCTCCGCGAGAACGGCCTCGACGATACCGGCGAGATGATCCTGCGGCGGGTGCAGCTTGCCGACGGGCGAACCCGGGCTTTCCTCAACGATCAGGCGATCAGCGTGCAAACCCTGAAGGCGGTCGGGACCACCCTGGTGGAAATCCACGGCCAGCATGACGAGCGCGCGCTGGTGGATACCGCCACGCATCGGCGGCTGCTCGATGCTTTCGCGGCCCTCGAGAAGGACGTGACCGCCGTCGAAGCACTCTGGGATGCGCGCCGCACCGCCCGAACGGCGCTGGACGAGCATCGCGCCGGGATGGAACGCGCCGCCCGCGAGGCGGACTATCTGCGCCACGCCTCGGACGAATTGAAGAAACTCAATCCGCTGGAAGGCGAGGAGACCTCGCTGGCGGAACGCCGCACAGTGATGATGCAGGGCGAGAAAATTGCCGAGGATTTGCGCGAGGCGCAGGCCGCGGTCGGCGGTCCGCAATCGCCGGTCTCGTCACTGGCTGCGGCGGTGCGCCGGCTGGAGCGCCGAGCCGGCACCGCGCCGGCGCTGATCGAGCCCGCGGTGAAGGCGATGGACGCCGCGATCAATGCGCTGGAAGAAGCCGACCAGCATCTCAGTGCGGCGCTGATCGCCGCGGACTTCGATCCGCTCGAACTGGAACGGATCGAGGAGCGGCTGTTTGCATTGCGCGGAGCTGCGCGAAAATATTCGACACCGGTCGACGGGCTTGCGGCGCTGGCGCAGCGTTATGCTTCGGACGTCGCGCTGATCGACGCCGGCGCGGACCAGTTGAAGGTTCTGGAAAAGGCGGCCACCGCCGCCGACAAGGCTTACGACGCGGCTGCGCAGAAGCTTTCCGCCGCGCGCAACAAGGCCGCCGAGAAACTTAACAAGGCCGTCAATTCAGAACTCGCGCCGCTCAAGCTGGACCGCGCGAAATTCTCGACGCAAATTGAATCCGATCCTGCGTCGCCGGGACCGCAGGGTTTCGATCGCGTCGAATTCTGGGTGCAGACCAATCCGGGCACCAAACCGGGACCGCTGATGAAAGTCGCGTCCGGCGGCGAGCTGTCACGCTTCCTGCTGGCGCTGAAAGTTGTGCTTTCGGACCGTGGTTCGGCGCCGACGCTGGTGTTCGACGAAATCGATACCGGTGTGGGCGGCGCCGTGGCCGACGCCATCGGCGCGCGGCTGGCGCGGCTGGCCGAGAAGGTTCAGGTCATGGCCGTGACCCACGCACCGCAGGTGGCGGCGCGGGCGGATCAGCATTTGCTGATTTCCAAGGATGCGCTCGACAAGGGCAAGCGTGTCGCGACGCGGGTGGCGACACTGGCCAAGGATCATCGCCGCGAGGAAATCGCGCGCATGTTGGCAGGTGCGGAGATTACCGCCGAGGCGCGCGCGGCGGCAGACCGGCTGCTCAAAGCCGCGACCGCGTGAGGCGCGTCATGGCAGTGAAACCGAAGAAAGCTCCCATCGCCGTCGACAAGCTCACCGAGACGCAGGCCAAGGTCGAGCTCGTTCGGCTGGCGCTCGAGATCGAACGTCACAACGAGGCATATTACAACGAAGACGCGCCGAAGATTTCGGACGCGGCCTATGACGAACTGCGCAAGCGCAGCGACGCTATCGAGGCGCGGTTTCCCGGTCTCGTTACGCGGGACTCGCCATCGCAGAAAGTCGGCGCTGTACCCACAGGCCGCTTCACCAAGGTGCCGCACAGCGTGCCGATGCTGTCGCTCGGCAATGCGTTCAGTGACGAGGATGTCACCGATTTCGTTGATCGGGTGCGGCGGTTTCTGAAACTTGGTGAGGATGAGATTCCGGCCATCGTTGCGGAGCCGAAGATCGACGGGCTGTCGCTGTCACTGCGTTACGAGGATGGCGTTCTGGTACGCGGCGCGACACGCGGCGACGGCTCGGTCGGTGAAGACGTCACAGCCAACGTGCGGACCATCTCGGACATCCCGCACAAGCTGAAAGGCCGCAACATTCCGGCGGTCTGCGAAATCCGCGGCGAAGTCTACATGCTCAAGAAGGATTTTCTGGCGCTGAACAAGCGGCAGGCGGAAGCCGAGGATACGGTGTTCGCCAATCCGCGCAACTCGGCGGCCGGATCGCTGCGTCAGAAGGATGTTTCGGTCACCGCATCGCGGCCGCTGAAATTCTTCGCCTATGCATGGGGCGAGATGAGCGAGATGCCGGCCAAGACCCAGTTCAAGATGATTGAATGGATGGAGAAGGCCGGTTTTGTCACCAATCCGCTCACCACGCTGTGCGACAGTGTCGAAGGTGTCCTGAAATTCTACCGCAAGATCGAAGCCCAGCGCGCCAAGCTTGGCTATGACATCGATGGTGTGGTCTACAAGGTCGATCGCCTCGACTGGCAGGAGCGGCTCGGCTTCATCACGCGCACGCCGCGCTGGGCGATTGCACACAAGTTCGCCGCCGAACAGGCGACCACGGTTCTCAACGATATCGAAATTCAGGTCGGGCGTACCGGGGCGCTGACGCCGGTGGCGAAACTCGCACCGGTGACTGTTGGCGGCGTGGTGGTGCAGAACGCGACGCTGCATAACGAGGATTACATCAAGGGCATCGGCAATGATGGCCAGCCGATCCGTGAAGGCGTCGATATCCGCGTCGGGGACACGGTGGTCGTGCAGCGCGCGGGCGATGTGATTCCGCAGATCGTCAGTGTCGTGCTCGACAAGCGGCCCAGGGATGCAAAGCCGTACAAGTTTCCGACGGTGTGTCCCGCTTGCGGTAGCCATGCTGTGCGTGAGGAAGATCCCAAGACCGGCAGGCCTGACTCGGTGCGCCGCTGCACCAATTCTCTCGCCTGTCCCGCGCAGGCGAAGGAGCGGCTGAAGCACTTCGTCGCCCGCAATGCGTTCGATATCGATGGGCTTGGCGACAAGCAGATCGAGGAGTTCTTCACCGACGGTCTGGTGATGTCGCCGGTCGATATTTTTACGCTCGAAAAACGCGATGCGCGATCGCAGAAAAAACTGGCCGACCGCGAAGGCTTCGGCGCGACGTCGGTGCGCAATCTGTTTGCGGCGATCGATGCGCGGCGGACCATCGCGCTGCATCGCTTTATCTTTGCGCTCGGCATTCGTCATGTCGGCGAGGGCAACGCCAAGCTGCTGGCGCGGCACTACGGCACGGTCGAGGCATTCCGCGCGGCGATGATCGCGGCGGGTGAGGGGCCGCAGTCCGAGGCCTATCAGGATCTCAACGGGATCGAAGGTGTCGGCGCGGTTGTCGCAAACGCGCTGGTCGAGTTCTTCAGGGAGCCGCACAGCGTCAAGGCAGTGGACGATCTGCTCGGTGAGATCGAGGTCCAGCCTGCGGAGAAGGCGAAGACCGACTCCCCGATCGCGGGAAAGATCGTGGTGTTCACCGGGTCGCTTGAGAAATTCACCCGCGAAGAAGCCAAGGCCACGGCAGAACGTCTCGGCGCCAAGGCGTCCGGCTCGGTATCGAAGAAGACCGACTATGTGGTCGCGGGGCCGGGCGCGGGCTCCAAGCTGGCCGAGGCGAACAAGCTCGGCGTCCAGGTGCTGACCGAAGACGAATGGCTGGCGCTCGTGGGTGGTGCTTAACCCCACCTCTCCCGTGGGGAGAGGTCGACTTCGCGGCAGCGAAGTCGGGTGAGGGCGTAGAATCTCTCGATAGATCCAGAGCCCCTCACCCCAACCCTCTCCCCGCCGGGGAGAGGGAGTAGCAGCATTGAGGTGGCGAAGCCTCGATCTAAAGGGAAGTGGTTGCCCTAGATCAGCCCCGTCTCTTCGGCTTCCGCCTCGACAATCTTTTCCGTTGTCACCGCGACATGCGTGCGCGGCACCAGCAGAACGATCACGACCGCGCACGACGCCGAAATAATCAGGATCGCGATATTGAGCGGCAGCGGCGTTGTGAACTGGCCGCCGAGGAATGCGCCGAGCTGAGAGCAGAGGGAGCCGAAGCCCATTTGCAGGAAGCCCATCGTGCCGGCGGCCGTGCCTGCCGCTTGCGGACGAATGCTGATGGCGCCAGCGGAGGCGTTGGCCATCGCGAACGCGTTGCCGAACATCACGATCATATGGGTACCGAACAGCCATAGCGGCATCTGGTTGAGGCCGGTGACGCCCCAGATGACATTGATAATCGATCCGCCGATCTGAAGCGCGATTCCGAGCCAGATCATACGGTCGATGCCATGGCGCGGAGACAGGCGCACCGACACCAGATTGCCGAGCAGGTAAGCCAAGCCCGACGTCGCGAACCACAGTCCGTACTCCGCTGTAGAGCGGCCCATCTGGTTGACGACGATGTAAGGACCGCCGCCCGCAAAGGTGAAGATGATTGCCGAGGCCAGCATTTGACACAGCACATAGCCGAAGAACACGCGGCTGGCCGACAGCGCGCGCACATCCTTAAAGAATCCGCCGTCCTCCGCCGGTCCGCGTGCCGGTCGGGTTTCCGGCAGACCAGCCGCAATTCCCGCCGCGACGGCGACCGACGTTGCCGCCATGAAATAGAAGATCGCGCGCCAGCCGAAGCTGGTTTCCAGCAAACCGCCGATCAGCGGGCTGAGCAACTGCGCGATCATCATCACCGCGATCACAAGGCTGATCATGCCGCCGACGCGTTCGCGCGGGTAGAGATCGCGGATGATGGCGCGGCTCATCACCATGCCGGTGGCGCCGCCCAGGGCCTGCAGGAAACGCCCGGCAATCAGTTGCGGCAGGGTCTGCGCGAACATGCAGATGACGGTCGCAATCACCGCAAGGCCGAGCCCCGCCAGCAGCACCGGCCGCCGCCCGAAGCGATCCGACAATGACCCGGTCACGAGTTGCGAGATCGCCAGCCCGACCATGAATAGCGAGACATTGAGCTGCACGGCGGAGACGTCGCTGTTCAGTGTCTTCGCCAGGATCGGCAGCGCGGGTACGAGAATGTAGAGCGAGACCGGCGCAAGGCCGTTCATCGCCACCAGCATCAGCAGCAGTTTCCACATGGCGGGCGGTGCAGCCTTCACGGCTGCGATCTTTGGTTCGGTCACGTTGTCCGGACTCTTGTTCGTTGTATTCAGCGCGCGGCTTTCACTGTCTCTCGTGTGTCATGGGTTCGGTCGCTGCGTCGAGCCACACTTTCGTCGCCTCGTCGACCAGCGGGCGGATCTCCTGGCGGACTCGCGCGTGATAATCGTTGAGCCAGCGCAGCTCCTGTTTGCTGATGCGGTTGGCGTCGATCAGCCGCCGGTCGATCGGCGCGAGCGTCAGGGTCTCGAACGCGTTCATCTGCTTTTCCGCACCCTCGATCCTGGCCTCGACCACCAGTTCGAGATTTTCGATGCGGATGCCGAAGGCGTCGGTCTTGTAGTAACCGGGCTCGTTGGACAGGATCATGCCGCGCCTCAGTGGCGTGGTGCCGAGCTTGGAAATGCGGGCCGGGCCTTCATGCACCGACAGATAGCTGCCGACGCCGTGACCGGTGCCGTGATCGAAGTCGATGCCGGCGTGCCACAGAAACTGCCGTGCGAAAGCGTCGATCTGCGCGCCGGTGACCCCGTCGGGAAACACCGCGCGCGAAATGGCGATATGCCCGCGCAGCACGCGCGTGAACCGGTCGCGCATCTCGTCTGTCGGCTCGCCGATGGCGATGGTGCGGGTGACGTCGGTGGTGCCGTCCTCATATTGCGCGCCGGAATCGATCAGCAGCAGGTCGCCCGGCGCGATGCGGCGATTGGACTTGCGGGTGACGCGGTAATGCACGATGGCGCCGTTCGGGCCGGTGCCGGAAATCGTCGGGAAAGACACGTCTTTCAGCGCCCCGGTTTCGCGGCGGAAGGTTTCCAGGGCTTCGACGGCGTCGATCTCGGTGAGTTTGCCGCTCGGTGCTTCCTTGTCGATCCACGCCAGAAACCGTACCAGCGCCGCGCCGTCGCGTTTATGCGCTGCGCGAGTGCCCGTCATCTCGGCGGCATTCTTCACGGCCTTCAGCATGGCGACCGGATCGGTCACCCGCACCGGCTTGCCGCCTTCCGCCGCGATCATGCGGCTCAGCGCGTCGGCAGCGGTCGCTGAGTCGAGACCGATGGCGGCCTTGGTGCGCGCCAGTTCGGCGAGCTTCGGCATCAAGGCATCGGGCTCTTCGACGGTGGCGTTCTTCTCCAGATGATCGCGCGCGCTGTTCGACAGTTTGCGGTGATCGATGAAGATGGTCGGCCTGCCGTCTTTAGGGACCAGTGCGTAGGACAACGGCAGCGGAGTGTGCGCAACATCCGCGCCGCGGATGTTGAAGGTCCACGCCACGGCGTGAGAATCCGACAGCACCAGTGCCTCGATGTTGAGCTTCGCGATCTCCTTGCGGATACGCGCGAGCTTGTCGCTTTCGCTCTCACCGGCGAATTGTGCGGGATGAACTTTCACTGCCCCGAGCGGCGGGGCAGGCCGATCATTCCAGATCGAATCGACCGGATTGCTGTCCACCGCGACCAGTTCAGCACCGGCCTTTTCGCAGGCTCTGGCGAGGCGCTCCGCTGCTGCCGAAGTGTGCAGCCATGGGTCAAATCCGAGGCGGTCCCCCGGCGAAAGGTTCGCGGTCAACCAGGTTTCCGGCGGTGGTTCGATCAGGGATTCGATGGTCCAGGCGGTCGTATCGACCTGCTTGGCCGCCTGGATGGTGTAGCGCCCGTCGACGAAAACCGCGGCTTTTCCGGTCAGGACGGCGGCCAGTCCCGCCGAGCCGGTAAAGCCTGTCAGCCACGCCAGCCGCTCGTCGGAGGGCGGCACATATTCGTTTTGCTGGCTGTCGGCGCGGGGAATTACGAATCCCGTCAGTTGCCGGCGCAGCAATTCCTCGCGAAATGCGGACAGCCGCGCGGTCAGCGCAACGCCGCCTTCGGGCTCTTCAAATGTCTGGAACTGGGCTTCGAACATCGCTCGACCTTAGGATTCCGGGGCGGGGGCGGCAATCGGCTGCCGACGTCCGCAAGGGTGGCATGACTTGTGCTTATACATACTCAACCCCGCTTCCAACGACGGCTGTGGGGATTAACAGGTGACGGGGAACGGTTTGGCGATTGCAATTGTTGAGGTTACTGCGCCGCCAGGAAATGCGGAGGGGTGTGTTTTCCAACTCAATGAAGAGGGGATAGGGCATGCCAGCTTTTATGTTTGAGAAGATTTCGGCTCCGGCTCGCGCAAGCACTCCGGCGGTGACAATCAAGGAGCCACGCGGGGTTATCGTTCAGATGCTCGACCGGCTGACGGAAAGCCGGTTGCAGCGTGAAGCCCGCAGGGCGCGATTTGAGGCTGGCTATACCGAGGCGGACATCACGCCCCACCGGATGAGACGGGAATAATCCAGACAATTGAGCGCAAGGTTTCAGCGCCGTTGCATCAAGAGGCTGCTCCAGCCTTCGATCTGAATTCGCTTGAGCAGCTTCAATCCTGCGCCGCGATAGGCGGCGACCACGCTGCTCGCCTGGTGCGGCAGCAATCCCGATAAGATCACGAATGCCTGCGGAGCCAGATGCGCCGCCAGCGACGGCGCAAGCTGCCGCAGCGGGTTGGCGAGAATGTTCGCCAGCACCAGTCCGAACGGACCGTTGGCCGCAAAATGCGGCGACTGAAATCCGGTGGCATGGATCGCCTCGACCCAATTCCCGGCACCGTTAAGCTGTGCATTTTCCCGCGCCACGGCCACCGAGCGGGGATCTATATCGCTGGCCAGCACACGCCGCCGAAGCGCCTTGGCGGCCGCAATGGCCAGGACGCCGGTGCCGGAGCCGAGATCGAGCACGCGCTTCGGGGTGCGCCGGTTCAGGACCTGATCGAGCAGCAGCAGGCAGCCGCGGGTGGTGCCGTGATGGCCGGTGCCGAATGCGAGCGCGGCTTCGATCTCGATCCCGATCTTGTTGGGCGGGACGCGCTCGCGGTCGTGGCTGCCGTGGACGACGAACCGTCCGGCATTCACCGGCACCAGATCCGCGAGGCTGGCCTTGACCCAGTCCTTGGTCTCGACCGTGCTGAAGATGATCGACTGTGCCGCCGCGTCGCCGGCGGTCTCCGTCACCAGCGCCCGGATGAAGTCCTCATCCGGGGCTTCGGCGAAATGCATGGTGATGTCCCAGCGGCCGCCCGGCACCTCGAAGGCGGCAATGGCGAGGTCGTGGCTGGGGTAACGTTCGGTGATGGCATCCACAATGCGGCTGGCCGTGCGCTCATCGCCAATGGCGAAGGTGGCCTGCGTCGCGGGTGAGGAAGGAGATGACATCAGGGACGGGTCCAAATGGCTGAAATCACAGACTGCTTGGCCTATTTCCCCACAGTCTGTCCACAGGTTAGGGGCGTGCAGGGAGCAGGTTCTTCACAGGTTCTTAACCAGAGTTTTCCACACGTTAGTGAAGCTTTAACCATACGGAATTCCACAGGTTATCCACAGGCTTACCCACAGCTTTTCAACAGCCGTGCGGGCCACTTCAAGTGAATAATCCTTGATGATCTTTCAGAATCACCTGGGCGGCGTTGTGCCCCGGTGCACCGGTCACGCCGCCACCGGGATGGGCGCCCGAGCCGCAGTGATAAAGCCCCTTGAGAGGTCCCCGATAGTCCGCATGGCCGAGCATCGGGCGGGCCGAGAACAACTGGTTGAGCGACAGCGCGCCATGGAAAATGTCGCCGCCGAGCAACCCGAATTCCCGTTCGAGATCGAGCGGCGACAGCACCTGCCGCTCGATGACGCTGCGGGCAAATCCCGGAGCGTAGCGATCCACGGTGGCGATCATCAGGTCGGCAACCTCGTCGCGATGATCGTCCCAGGACCGGCCGCCCGGAAGCTGAGGCGCGACATGCTGACAGAACAGACTGGCGACATGCTTGCCGGACGGGGCCAGAGAGTTATCGAGCGTGGAGGGGATCAGAACCTCGACCACCGGCTCGCGGCTCCAGCCATGTTGGCGGGCATCGAGCCAGGCGCGGTCCATGTAGCCGAGGCTCGGCGCGAGGATGATGCCGGCGGTGAGATGGTCGCCAGGGCCGGGCAGCGCCTTGAACGAGGGGAGCGCCGACAGCGCCACGTTCATCCGGAAGGTCCCCGAGCCGTTGCGCCAGTTCTTGATGCGGTCGAGGAACGGCTTCGGCAATGCGTCAGCCGGGATCAGCCCGGTGTACAGCAGCTTCGGATTGACGCCGGATACGATATAGCTCGCGCGGACCGTTTCGCCGTTGTCCAGGATCACCCCAATAGCGCGGTCCTTTGCGACGACCACCTCGCGGACACCGGCATCGGTTTCGATCTCCGCGCCGTGGGCGCGCGCGGCCGCAGCCATCGCCTGCGTGATTGCCCCCATGCCGCCGATGGCGTGGCCCCACAGCCCCTTCCGGCCGTTCACCTCTCCGAACGCGTGATGCAGCATGACGTAGGCCGAACCCGCCGCGTAGGGGCTGGCATAGTTGCCGACGATGGCGTCGAAGCCGAATAGCGCCTTGACCAGATCGCTCTCGAAGCGGTCATCGAGCATGTCCCCCGCAGAGCGGGTGAACAGGTCGAGCAGGGTGCGCTGGCTCTCCAGCGTCAACCTGCGCAGGATGTTGGTTGAGCCGGCCGCGTTGATAGCTTCGCGGATCGCGTGGAGGCCGAAACCTTCGACGATATTCGGGGGCGCGCGGAGCACAAACGCGCGCAGCACGTCGGCAATGGTTTCCAGTTCGCGATTGAATTCGTCGATTTGCAACGCATCCCGTTCGCTGAATTTTGCGATCGATTGATGCGTGCGGCCGTCTCCGGTCAGCAGATAGCGTCCGTCCGGCGCGGGCAGAAAGTTCTGCGCGCGGCGCTCAACGATCCGCAGGCCGTGGCGATGCAATTGCAGGTCGGCGATGACCTTCGGATTGAGCAGGCTGACCGTGTAGGCCGCCACCGAATTGCGGAAACCGGGATGGAATTCCTCGGTCACGGCTGCGCCGCCGACCACCTTGCGGCGATCCACCACCTTCACGCGCAGGCCATTCATCGCGAGATAGGCCGCGCAGGTCAGGCCGTTATGGCCCGCACCGATGATGAGTGCATCGTAATCCGACATGGCTCAGTCATAATCGCGGGGCGCGTCACGTGCGAGTGATTTCTGTCACGCGCATGTTATTGCCCGCTTGTGAAGGCTATGCTCCACTCCGCGCCGCGTCCGGTGATTTGCCGGAAACTGTCCCGGAGCTTCCATGATTTCAGTGCCGTCCGATACCGCGAGCCAGTCCACCGGCGCGAGGAATACGCTTGTCCTGGTGGTCTATACCGCCGCGATCTTCACCAGTGCCCTGCTGCTGTTTTCGGTGCAGCCGCTGTTCACGAAGATGGTGCTGCCCCGGCTCGGCGGATCGCCCGCGGTCTGGTCGGTGGCGATGGTGTTCTTCCAGTCGCTGCTGCTCGGCGGCTACGCCTACGCGCATTACCTGATGACGCTGAAAAGCCGGACCGCGCCGGTGGTTATTCACCTTGTGCTGCTGGCGGTCGCGCTGCTCACATTGCCGCTGTCGATCGCGGGTGGGTGGGGCGAACCGCCGGCCAGCGGCTACGCGTTCTGGCTGCTGGGCTTGTTCGCGGTCTCGATCGGCCTGCCGTTTTTCGCGCTCGCCGCCAACAATCCGATGTTGCAGGCCTGGTTCGTCCGCACCGGGCATCCTGACGGTCCCGATCCGTATTTTCTCTACGCATCGTCGAACATCGGAAGCTTCCTCGCGCTGCTGTCCTATCCCGTGCTGCTGGAACCGATGTTCTCGCTGCGGACCCAGAACCTGATCTGGACCGGCGGCTATGCGCTGCTGATCGTGCTGATCGCGGCATGCGGCGTGCTGCTGCTCCGCTCCCCGCCGATGACGGTCGCGGCGGTCAGCGCCAGCGAAGGCGACGCGCCGGCGCCGACGTGGCCGATGCGGCTGCGCTGGATATTCCTTGCAGCGGTTCCGTCGGGTCTGCTGATCGCGGTCACGGCGCATATCTCCACCGACGTGGCCGCAGCCCCGCTACTGTGGGTGCTGCCGTTGTCGCTGTATCTGCTGACCTGGGTGCTGGTGTTCCAGTCGCGTCCGCTGCTGCCGCATGATCTGATGCTGTCGTTGCAGCCGTTCGCGATTGCCGGCGTCATGGTTCTGCTGGTGGTCGGCGGCGAGCAGAACCTGCTGGCGACACTCGGCGGCCATCTGCTTTGCTTCTTCATCATCGCCATGGCCTGCCACGGCGAGCTGGCGCGCACGCGTCCGGCGGCTCAGTATCTCACCGGCTTCTACGTTGCATTGTCGTTCGGCGGCATGGTCGGTGGTTTGTTCGCCGGCCTGATCGCGCCCTACACGTTCTCGTGGATTGCGGAGTATCCGATTCTGCTGGCGCTGGCCGCGCTATGCCGCCCCGCGGAGACATCCATCGCCCGCGGCGGCTTTGCGCTGTGGGGTCTCGCGGCTGTTGCCGCGCTCGCCCTGATCGGACTGTCGTTCAGGGAAGGGGGCACGTCCGGGTTGTTCGAGACCAACAGGATCTGGCTGGTCGCCGGCGTGGCTTTTGTCATGGTGGTGCTTGCGGTGCTGTGGAAGATCAACCGCTGGCAAATCACCGCACTGGTGGTGCTGGGGTTGATCCTGATCCGGGTCTATCCCGCCGATGACGGACGCGTCGAGACGGTGCGCAGCTTCTTCGGCGTCCACAAGATCGTGGTGACCTCGAACGGCCAGTACCACGTGCTGATGCACGGCACGACGATTCACGGCGCAGAGAAATTCCTGGAAGACGACGGCTCGCCGGTGAAGGGCCGGCCGGAACCGATCAGCTACTATCACAAGGATGGCGGCATGGGCCGCGCCATCGCTGCGATCCGCGAGCGTAAGGGCGGTCCGATCCGCGTCGCGGTGATCGGCCTCGGCGCGGGCACGCTCGCCTGCCACTCGCAGCCCGGCGAGGACTGGAAGTATTTCGAGATCGACCAGACCATGGTCGATACCGCGCGCGATCCGAAATATTTCAACTACGTGAACGCGTGCGATCCCAACATGAAGCCGGTGATCGGCGACGCGCGGCTGACCTTCGCCAAGGAGAAGGACGGGACCTACGACCTCATCATCGTCGATGCCTATTCATCGGACGCAATTCCGATTCATCTGGCCACCGAAGAAGCAATGGCGATCTACAAGGCCAAGCTCGCGCCGCAGGGTGCGGTGGTGATGCATGTCTCCAACCGGCATCTCGAACTCGCGAGCGTTGTCGTCGGCATTGCCGAGGAAAATGATCTCAAGAGCTGGGTCTTCAATGAGGATTCCGGACGTGACGGCGAATACATCTTCACGACCAATGTCGTGATCTCGGCGCATGAAGAGGCGGACGTCGGCAAGATCGCGTCGGACGAGAAGTGGGTGCTGACGGAAGCCACCGAAGGCCAGCGGGTCTGGACCGACGACTATTCCAACGTACTCGGCGCGGTGTGGCGCAGGCTCAGGAATCCCGACGAGTAGCTCACTCAGTCCGCGTAGTAGTAATATCCGCCACGCGGATTGGGAGATCGCGGCTGCTGGTAACGTGCGTCCTGTTCGTAATAGCCCTGTTGTGCGTAACCCTGCGGATAGCCGCGCTGCTGGTAGATGCGGCGCTGCATCGGTCCCGCATCACTGGGGCCGTAGTAAGCCTGATCTTGCGGATAGGACGGATCGCGATAGGCGCGGTCGGGCGTGATCTGGCGTGCGCGTGTGTTGGCGTTGAGGTCTTCGCTGTAAGCCTCCTGCTGACCGGGCGCGATCTGCAACGGCCGGCCATACGCATCGACGTCGCCGCGCGTGGTCGCGACATTGGTGCGCGGCCTTGGATTGCGTGCGAGCGCGACCCGCGACGATCCCGTCAGAGTGACTGTGGTGGTGAGCAGCCCTTCGGCCTTGACCAGGTCCCAGAGCTTCAGCGCATTGGCGCGCGACAGCCGCACACAACCGTGTGACGCCGGGGTGCCGAGACGGCTCACCGCATCGGTGCCGTGGATGGCGTGGCCCTGCTTGGTGAAGAAGATCGCATTCGGCATCGGCGCTTCGTCGAATTCCTTCGAATAATGATCTTCCTCCATGCGGAAGGTCTTGAAGCTGCCGTTGGGTGTTTCGTGCGAGGGATTTCCGCTGGAGACGGGCCAGGTGTACTTCGTCACGCCGTTGACCGAGACGGTCATCTGCTGCGCGTCTTTGTCGACGAGAATGGACACGGCAGCCTGCGCCGCGCTGCCGGAAAGCAGCATCAAACCAGTAAGTGAAATCAATACCGCACGCATGACTGTTGCCTCGTCTCTACCCCTCCCTCTCAATAAAGCATGGAAAGCGGCTTTTTTAACAGTGTCTTCGTCTTAAGGTTGACGGAAGCGGCCATACAGTTTCGTGAACGGCGCACGTTTGTGGCGTCTTTTCGCCAAACTTGACGCAACTTTCCGGCGGTTAAGACGTTGCACGACTGGTCAGAATTCGGCCGCTCATGGAGACTTTCACGATGAAGACTGAGGCTTTGTTCATGTTTACCGCGGCGCATCGCCGCTTCACATTTATCGCAGCGGCTTTGGCGATCCTTGCATTGCCGATTGCGGCGCATGCGCAAGGCGTTTTCAGAGGCATGGAAGGCGGCGCAAATGAAGGTGTTTACCGGGGCAATCGTGCGGCAGGGCCTGTCGGTGGTGTCGTCGGCGGCGCGGTCGGGGCGGGCGTCGGCGGTGTCGTTGGAGGCGTGAACGGCGTGCTCGGCATCGACAACCGCCGCAGCTATCGCGGCCGTCACTATCGCAGCCGTCACTATCGCCATCACAGGCGTTATCGCTAACCTGATGTAAGATCATTTCAAATGGCGCATTCAGAAATGGATGCGCCATTTTTATGTGCCGATGGCCTCGGGCCTTGGGGCCGAATCTGAGATGAGAAATGCTCCAGAGACACCACAGTCGCGCATTGTGTTTCTCCCAAACCTGACGCAACCTCAGCGCTGCTGATTTGCTTCAGGGCGGGCCGGGAGTCGGCCGGGCAGGGAGGTTTCCTCACATGAGAATTGCAGCTTCGTTCATATCCATTTCGGTGCTGGCGTTTCTGGCAGTGCCTGCTGCCGCTCAGCAGCAGGATCCCATCAACGGTGCCATCAGCGGCGCGGCGCAGGGCACGTATCAGGGAAAGACCGCGGCCGGACCGGTCGGCGGTCTCGTCGGCGGCGCGCTCGGTGCAGGTGTCGGCGCGGTGGCCGGCACGCTCAACGTGGTCGGCACCGGTGTGAGCAATGCCGTGCAGCCGGCGACGGTACCTCCGCCTCCGGGCACAGGCCCGAGCGGCTATTACGACAGCAACGGAAACTGGCGCCCGAACTAAGCGGGCCGCACAACCGATTTCCAATACGCCCCGCTTGCGGGGCGTATTTCGTTTGGGGTCAGGTCTTGAGCCGATAACCGGTGCGGAAAATCCACCACACCACGATCATGCACAGCGCGAGAAAGCCCAGGGTCATGCCGAGGCTGACAGCCACGCTGACGTCGGCGATCTCGAAGAAGCTCCAGCGGAAACCGCTGACGAGATAGACCACCGGGTTGAACAGCGTCACGGTCTGCCAGAACGGCGGGAGCATGTGGATCGAATAGAAACTGCCGCCGAGAAAGGTCAGCGGCGTGATCACCAGCAACGGGATCACCTGCAATTTCTCGAAGCCGTCGGCCCAGATGCCGATGATGAACCCGAACAGGCTGAACGTCACCGACGTCAGCACCAGGAAGGTCAGCATCATGAACGGGTGCGCGATCTTCAGCGGCACGAACAGGCTTGCAGTCGCGAGAATGATGAGCCCGAGGATGATCGACTTGGTCGCCGCCGCGCCGACATAGCCGACCACGGCCTCGAACGATGAGACCGGCGCGGAGAGCAATTCGTAGACCGTACCGGTGAATTTCGGAAAGTAGATCGCGAACGACGCATTGGCGATGCTCTGGGTCAGCAGCGACAGCATGATGAGGCCCGGCACAATGAAAGTACCGTAGCTGACGCCGTCGATCTCCGTGATGCGCGAACCGATCGCCGAGCCGAACACCACGAAGTACAGCGACGTCGAGATCACCGGCGAGACGACGCTCTGCAGCAGCGTGCGGAAGGTGCGCGCCATTTCGAATTTGTAGATCGCGCGAATGGCATACAGGTTCATTATTGGTGCACCAGACTAACGAAGATTTCTTCGAGCGAGCTTTGGGTGGTGTTGAGATCGTTGAAGCGGACACCGGACGCATTGAGGTCGTTCAACAGCGCCGTGATGCCGGTGCGCTCGCCCTTGGTGTCGTAGGTGTAAATCAGTTCATCGCCGTCCGGTGACAGTTCGAGATGATGCGCGGCGAGGGCGGCAGGGATTGCGGCGAGCTTCTCCTGCAGATGCAGCTTGAGTTGCTTTCTGCCGAGCTTCTGCATCAGCTTGGCCTTCTCCTCGACCAGCACGATCTCACCCTTGTTGATGACGCCGACGCGGTCGGCCATCTCCTCGGCTTCCTCGATGTAGTGCGTGGTGAGAATGATGGTGACTCCGGCGTCGCGCAGTCCGCGCACGACCTCCCACATCGCCTTGCGCAGTTCGACATCGACGCCAGCCGTCGGCTCGTCGAGAAACAGAATCTGCGGCTCATGTGCCAGCGCCTTGGCAATCATCACGCGGCGTTTCATGCCGCCGGAGAGGGTGATGATCTGGCTCTTGCGCTTGTCCCAGAGCGAGAGCTCCTTGAGCACCTTCTCGATATGCGCGGGGTTGCTTGGCTTGCCGAACAGGCCGCGGCTGAATGAGGCGGTCGACCACGGCGATTCCCATGCGTCGGTATGTAGCTCCTGCGGCACCAGTCCGATCAGCGAGCGTGCAGCGCGGTAATCCTTGACGATATCGTGCCCATCGACCGTCACCGTGCCTGCGGTCTGGACCGCGAGACCGCAGATCACGCTGATCAGCGTGGTCTTGCCGGCGCCGTTGGGGCCGAGCAGCGCGAAGATCTCGCCGCGGCGAATATCGAGATTGATATTCTTCAGCGCGGTGAATCCGGACGCATAGGTCTTCGAGACGTTGGCAACGGAGATGATGGGAGACATGGGGGCAATCTGTCGAGGCGGGAGCATGACATAGGCGCGCGGACGCGCTTGCGCAATGCACTATAACTATCGGGGGGCAGTTACGCGTATCAAAATTCTATTGCGACGAATTCAAATTTGTCATGCGCCTTGGGCGCAACGGCTATGCCTTTGTCACGAAACTGTCGACGACCTTCTTCTCACCGGCCTTTTCAAAGGCGATGGTGAGCTTATTGCCGTCCACCCTAGCGACGTTGCCGTAGCCGAACTTCTGGTGGAACACGCGGTCGCCGAGCGAGAATTCGGAATTGGTGCCGGTCGACTTGGCGATCAGTTCGCCTTCGATCACGGTCGCCTTGCGGCTGAAGCTGCCGCGCGAACCGGAGTCGTAGCGTGCTCCGGTCTCATCGAATCCCTTGCCGCCGCTGCGTGCGCGATTGGCCTGTGCGCGTTGCCAGCCAGGCGTCGTGTAAGTCGAGCCGAACGATTCCACGTTGTCGAAGCGCGATGCGCCGTAACCGCCAGAGCCGCCCCATCCGGAGCCGCCCTTGCTTTCGGTGATCTCGACATTGGCCGTCGGGAGTTCATCGAGGAAGCGCGATGGAATGGTGGTGGTCCATGAGCCATGGATGCGCCGGTTGGTGGCAAAGTAGAGCATGGCGCGCTTGCGTGCGCGCGTAATGCCGACATGGGCGAGGCGGCGTTCTTCTTCGAGCCCCGCGCGGCCCTGCTCGTCGAGGGTGCGCTGGCTTGGAAACAGGCCCTCTTCCCAGCCCGGGAGGAACACGTTGTCGAACTCCAGTCCCTTGGCCGAGTGCAGTGTCATCAGGGACACGGCGTCGTCGTCGGCGCCGCCTTCGCGGTCCATCACCAGCGAGATGTGTTCGAGGAAGCCTTGCAGGTTCTCGAACTCTTCCATCGAGCGCACGAGTTCTTTCAGGTTGTCAAGGCGGCCCGCGGCATCGGCGGACCGGTCCTTCTGCCACATCTCGGTGTAACCGGATTCATCCAGCACAATCTCGGCAAGCTGTGTGTGCGGAACGATGTCGCGTTGCGCGCGCCAGCGGTCGAAATTGGTCATGACGTCGCGCAGGCTGCCGCGCGCCTTCGGCTTCAGCTCGTCGGTCTCGATCACCGCGCGGGCAGCTTCCGTCAGCGGGATACGGCGCTTGCGGGCGACATCGTGCAGCATCTGCACGGTGGCGTCGCCGAGGCCGCGTTTCGGCACGTTGACGATGCGCTCGAAGGCTAGATCGTCGGCGGGCGAATTGATCACGCGCAGATAGGCCAGCGCATCGCGGATTTCGGCGCGCTCGTAGAAGCGCGGCCCGCCGATCACGCGATAGGGCAGGCCAAGCGTGACGAAACGGTCTTCAAACTCGCGCATCTGAAACGAGGCGCGCACGAGAATCGCAATTTCATTCAGCTTCTGGCCGGCGCGCTGAAGCTGCTCGATCTCCTCGCCGATGCCGCGGGCTTCTTCTTCCGAATCCCATGCGCCGGTAACAGTGACCTTCTCGCCGTCCTCATCCTCGGTGCGGAGCGTTTTCCCGAGGCGGCCTTCGTTGTACGCGATCAGGTGCGAAGCGGCAGCGAGGATGTGACCGGTCGAGCGGTAGTTGCGCTCGAGGCGAATGACCTTCGCGCCAGGGAAGTCGTGTTCGAAGCGCAGGATGTTGTCGACCTCCGCGCCGCGCCAGCCATAGATCGACTGATCGTCGTCGCCGACACAGCAGATGTTCTTCGGTGCGGCGAGGGGGGTAACTTTACCCGAGTTGTCATCACCGGGCCGACGCGAAGCGTCGAGACCCGGTGATCCATCTTGTGAAGATTCGATGGATTGCCGGGTCAAGCCCGGCAATGACGAAGCAGAGGACGGCGCCTGCGCCAGCAGCCGCAGCCACAGATACTGCGCGACGTTGGTGTCCTGATATTCGTCGACCAGGATATATTTGAAGCGCTGCTGATACTGCCGCAGCACGTCGGGGTGCTCGCGGAACAGGCGGATGTTCTCCAGCAGCAGATCGCCGAAGTCCGCGGCATTGAGAATCTTCAGCCGCTCCTGATAGCTCGCATAAAGCTTGCCGCCCTTGCCGTTGCCGAACACGGCGGCTTCACCGGCCGGCACCTGCGATGGCGTCAGCCCGCGGTTTTTCCAGCCGTCGATCAGTCCGGCCAGCATGCGCGCGGGCCAGCGCTTGTCGTCGATGTTCTCGGCTTGCAGCAACTGCTTCAGCAGACGGATCTGGTCGTCGACATCGAGCACGGTGAAATTGGATTTCAACTGCACCAGTTCGGCGTGATAGCGCAGGATGCGTCCGCCGATGGAATGGAACGTGCCGAGCCACGGCATGCCCTCCACCGCCTGGCCGAGCATCTGGCCGAGGCGGTGCTTCATCTCGCGCGCCGCCTTGTTGGTGAAGGTGACGGAGAGGATTTCGTGCGGCCGTGCGCGGCCGGTCGAGAGAATATGCGCAATACGCGAGGTCAGGACCCGCGTTTTGCCGGTGCCCGCACCGGCCAGAACGAGGACCGGCCCGTCGAGCGTTTCCACGGCCTCCCGCTGCTCGGGATTGAGCGCGCTCAGATATTGCGGTGCAGCCGACGCGCGCGCCCGCGCAGCGATTCCGCCAGCGGCTGGCTGGTGGCTCGGCACGTCGCGGGACAGGTCTGACGGCGGCAGCTTGTTCGGTTCGGTCATGCGATTCGTCTTTGCCGTCACGATGGCATCGCGACGCCCGAAAGGGGAGGCTTCATATCAGGGTACGGGGACATATAGGCATGATTGGGCTCGCCTGACACCGTTGATCCCCCGCAAACGGGCCGGCGCCGAGGCTGTCCCGCCCATTTTTGTTCCATTTCGGCTGGATTTTTTGACCTTCCAAGCAATGGCACCGGGCTGGAACCCGGGCGCGTCTGGCGGATTGGTTTTGCAGCAGGAGCGCTCGCCGCTCCCCGAACGAAACGCAGGAGCGTGTCATGATGAGTTGGGTGGTTACATTTCTGATTATCGCGCTGGTCGCGGCTCTTTTGGGCTTTGGCGGCATCGCGGGCGCGTCGATCGAGCTTGCCAAGATTGTTTTCTTCGTTGCCCTGATCCTGTTCGTGATTTCGGCGGTGGTGGGCCTTGCCCGCCGCAGCAGCGGTCCGTGATGTGACGACAGACAGCGGCGCGGTGGCGTCATTTGGCCGGCATGGTGATGCGCCGGCCAATGCCATCGGGCCGTGCGACAGTGCCATGCGCCGTGACGACGTCGCGGATGCGCGCAGCGATGTCAGCGGGAAATGGCGCGGTTTTGCGTGCGTTGATGTCCACATGAAGCGTCATGTTTTCGGACGTTGCCGAGAGCCAGCCTTCAGTCGCATGGCGTAGCTCCTCGAAGGTATGGATGCGCTTGTCGTCCGCTTCGATCAGATAAACCGACACCTGCACCGGATCGCCCAGATGCACCTCGCGCAGGTATCGTACATGCGCTTCGGCGGTGAAAGTCGATCCGTGACGTGTCTTCATGTAGTCGGGGCCGATACCGAGTTCGAGCCACATCTGATCGATGCCGCGGTCGAACAGCACGTTGTAGTAAGCCATGTTGAGATGGCCGTTGTAGTCGATCCATTGCGGCTCGATCTGCATCACCGTGGTCAGGAACGGCGCAGCGATATGTTGCGGCGCATTGTTTTTCTGAGGCATGCTTGATGTCATCTCAATTCCCGGTTGGCGTCGGCCCTCTCTCTTGACCCGCTATATATCCTTTGCCACGGTCCGCGCCATAACCGGATCAAAAGAAGAAACGAGCGACCGTGGCCTTTTCCAACGCAGCCCTGACACGTCCCGCAGCATCCGCGCTCTCCAGCGCCATCGAAGCGCTTGCCGCGCGGTTCGGTAATAATCTGATCACGTCGCAGGCGGTGCGCGAGCAGCATGCCCATACCACCACCTGGTTGCCGATGCAGCCGCCGGATGCGGTGGTGATGGCGCGGACCACGGAAGACATCCAGGATGTGGTGCGGATCTGCGCGAAGCACCGCGTTCCGGTGATCCCGTTCGGCACCGGCACCTCGCTGGAAGGGCAGGTCAACGCGCCGGCCGGCGGCGTCTGCATCGATCTGCGGGAGATGAATCGCATTCTTGCGGTGCATGCTGACGATCTCGATTGCGTGATCGAGCCGGGTGTGACGCGCAAGGCGCTCAACGAACATCTGCGCGATCAGGGTCTGTTTTTCCCGATCGATCCCGGTGCCGACGCATCGATCGGCGGTATGGCATCGACCCGCGCGTCGGGCACCAACGCCGTGCGCTACGGCACCATGAAGGACAATATTCTGGCACTGAAGATCGTGCGTGCCGACGGCGAGATCATCACCACCGGCACGCGCGCCAAGAAATCTTCGGCGGGCTACGATCTCACTCACCTGTTTATCGGTGCGGAGGGCACGCTCGGCATCATTTCCGAAATTACACTCAAGCTGCGCGGCATTCCCCAAAGTATCGCCGCCGGTGCCTGCTCGTTCGAGACGGTCAAGGGCGCGTGCGACGCCACCATTCTCGCTATCCAGACCGGAATTCCTGTGGCGCGGATCGAACTGTTGAACGCCGCGCAGGTGAAGGCCTGCAACGCGTATTCAAAGCTAACCTTGCCTGAGACGCCGCTGCTGCTGCTGGAATTCCACGGCACCGAAGCCGACGTGGCCGAGCAGTCAGCAATGTTCGGTGAGATCGCGAAGGAATGCGGTGGCGGTGGATTCGAATGGGCGACACGCCCGGAGGACCGCACCCGGCTGTGGCAGGCGCGGCATGACGCCTACTGGGCCGTGCGCGGGCTTCGCCCCGGTGCGCAGGCGGTGGCGACGGATGTTTGCGTGCCGATCTCCCGGCTGGCCGAATGCGTGGTCGAAACAGAGAAGGATCTCGAAACGGTCGGCTTGATCTCGCCGATCGTCGGTCATGTCGGTGACGGCAATTTTCATTGCTCGATGCTGGTCGATGTCAGCGACCCCGACGAAATGCAGCGCGCGGATGGATTTCTGCATCGTCTGGTCGAGCGGGCTCTGGCCATGGGCGGCACCTGCACCGGCGAACATGGCATCGGGCAGGGCAAGCAGCAGTATCTGGAAACAGAACTCGGGCCCGAAGCCGTGCAGGCGATGCGCGCGCTCAAAGCCGCGCTCGATCCGCACAACATTCTGAACCCCGGCAAGATTCTGCCGTCATGACCGGGACCATAGCCCTGGATGCGAAGAGCGTCGCTGCCGAGGCGTTGTCGGTACTCGGTCAGGGCCGGCAGATTTCGCCGTTCTCGTCGCGCGATCCGGCCTTTGGTCTGGACGAGGCCTACAAGGTCACGCCGATCGTCCGGCAGATGCGCGAGGCGCGAGGCGAAAAGGTACTGGGCCGCAAGATCGGTTTCACCAACAGCACGATCTGGGCGCAGTACAATGTGAGCCGCCCGATCTGGGGCTACATGTACGACCGCACCATTCGCAACCTGAGCGACACCGGCGGGTTAGCCTCTCTTGCGGAACTGACCGACCCGCGGATCGAACCTGAAATCGTCTTCGGTTTGTCGGCTGTGCCTGATGCTGCGATGGACGAGCGCGGCCTGCTGTCCTGTATCGGCTGGGTGGCGCTCGGTTACGAGATCGTGCAGTCGATCTATCCCGACTGGAAGTTTGCCGCGTCCGATACGGTAGCCGCCTTCGGCCTGCACGGCGCAATGCTCATCGGCGAGCGGCATCCGGTGTCCGGCAACGCCGAGGCATGGATGAAGCAGCTTTCGGATTTCGACGTCGAACTCGCCTGTAATGGCAATGTCGTGGATCGTGGCCATGCGCATAATGTGCTTGGCGGCCCACTGTCGGCCTTGCGCCATTTCGTCGATGTGCTGTCAAAGGATGACGTGAACCCGGGCCTCGCGGCGGGAGAAATCGTCACAACGGGCACGCTGACGCGCGCGCTGCCAATCAAGCCGGGTGAGACGTGGACCACGACAGTCTCGGGTATTCCGCTCGGCAGTATCAGCGTCGCCTTCGGATGAAGCCGGCGATCAGTACTTCTTCCGGAAACTGTAACGCATCAGGCTGACCATCCCGGCCCGGAAGCCGCCGGCCGACATGCGCAGGTAGCGGCGGAATTCGTCGGTGTTCGACTTGCCGACAAGCTCCACCGCTTTATCGTAGTTGGCGAGCAGGTTCTGTTCCCACAGTACCAGCGTCCGGTAATAGTGATCGGCGTCGTTGCGCGCGGCGATCAGACTGAACGTGCCTTCGGCGGCCGCGATCGGCTCCCATTCCAGCGGCAGATCGCTTTCCGGGAAGGTCTTGTCCAGCAGCGGCTGAACCTTGGTCCGTTCGGAATAGGCGATGGTTTGCAGCGACACTTTTCCGTTGATCGCCAGCACGCTGTCGCAGTACGCGAAAAATTCGCGATAGGATTTGAGCTTGGCTGCGGGGTCGAGTCCTTTCTGGACGAAATGCTCGAACGCACCGACCGAAATGATGGCGTCGTATCGGCGTTCAGGCTTGTGGTCGCGCCAGTCCTGCTCCAGCACTTCGATTTTTGGATTCTTGCCGTCGCGGATCCAGGCGGCCTGGGACGGGCTGAGCGTCAGCCCGACCGCATGGGCGACACCGGCATGATCGACCAGCCGCCGGAGCATCGCGCCCCATCCACAGCCGATGTCGAGAACCCGCGCGGCGTTCGCTGCACCGGCGGCTTCGATATGGTGATCGAGTTTGCGGCGCTGTGCTGTGACAAGATCGTCGCCGTCCTCGAACAGCGCGCACGAGTAGATCATCTCCGGATCAAGCACGAGCCGGAAAAAGTCGTTGCCCATGTCGTAATGCGACATGATCGCCTCAGGCGACGCGCCTGTTCTCTCCGCGGGCCGCGCAATTTTCTCGGACATTTTCCCCACTGGGTTACAGGGTTGTGAACGGAGCCTGATAAACTTAGTATTCCAAGCTACACACAGGTTCAATATTCGTGCCATCCGGTGTCCGATCCCACTGAGGAAAGACCTTGCAGACCACGCTGCTCGGACTGGCCATCGCTTTCATCCTTGCGCTGATTGCGGCGCTGGTCGGCCCGTATTTCGTCGACTGGAACCAGTTCCGCTCGCAATTCGAGACGGAAGCATCCCGTATTGTCGGTGCGCCGGTGCGCGTCGGCGGCAAACTGGACGCCCTGCTGCTGCCGACGCCGACGCTGCGGCTGCGGTCGGTCGCCATCGGCGGCGACAGCGATCCTGCCAGGGTCCGGGCCGGCAAGCTCGACGTCGAGTTCAGCCTGGGCGCACTGATGCGGGGCGAATGGCGGGCCAGCGAACTGTCGCTGGAGGATTTCGCGCTGGATCTCGGCCTCGATCGTCAAGGCCGCTTCGAATGGCCGGCGACGGCGGGCCGCTTCAATATCGGCTCGCTCGCCATCGACCGGATGAACGTCGCCGGGCGGATCGCGCTGCACGATGCGTCCAGCGGCAAGACGCTGCGGATCGACGATCTCAAATTCAGCGGCGATGTGCGCGCACTGGCCAGCAGCCTGCGCGGAGATGGATCGTTCACGCTGCTCGGTGCGCGGACGCCCTTCCGCATCTCGTCGGGTCAGAGCAGCGACGGCAAGGGTACGCGTGTGCGCTTTGTCGCCGAGCCGGGTGAGCGGCCGCTACTGGCCGATCTCGATGGCGTGCTGACATTCGACAATGCCGTGCCGAATTTCGAAGGTGGCCTGACACTGGCGCGGCCGTCCGATGCCAAATCCGCGGTGCCCGGACAGCCGTGGCGGATGACATCGCGGGTGAAAGCCAGTCCGTCGTCGGCAACGTTCGAGCAGATCGAAGCGGCTTATGGCCCGGAAGACAATGCACTGCGGCTGACAGGCGGCGGGGAAATTCGCTTCGGCGCGTCGCCGTTGCTGCGTCTCGCGCTGTCGGCGCGGCAACTCGATGCAGACCGTCTGTTGATCCGAGGTGCAGCGAGCGCCGAGCCGCTGCGATTGCTTCCCGCGCTGCGGACGCTGGTCACGTCGCTGCCGGTGATGCCGCTTCCCGCGCAAATCGAAGCCAGTGCCGATCAGATCGCGCTCGGCGGACGGCCACTCCAGAATATTGCCGTCGAACTGCGTGGCGATGAGCAGGCGTGGACCGTCGGAAAGTTCGAGATGCGCGCCCCGGGCGCGACCCGCGTCTCGGCAAACGGCACCGTTGCGCAGCCGGGAGCGTCGGCGCGTTTCACCGGGCCGATCAATATTGAATCGTCCGACCCCGATGTGCTGGCTGCATGGCTGCAGGGCCGCAGCGACGCCGCGTATCGCAATCAGAAGTCGCTGCGCCTGCGCGGCGATGCGACGCTTGCGGCGGATCGGGTCGCGCTGGACGGTATCAAGGCCGACATCAATGGCGGCACGATGGAGGGCCGCATCGCGCTGTTGAATGTCGCCAACGGCAAGACGCGGATCGAGGCTGCTCTGAATACGGCGAGCCTCGATCTCGACGCGATGTCGTCGCTTTCAGGTGCACTGGCCGGTCCGCAATCCGGATGGCCGGACGAAGGGCAGGTCGCGCTCAATGCCGAGAGCGCCGTGCTCGCGGGAGAGACGGTTCGCCCGGTCGCTGTCAGTCTGAGTTACAGTCCCACAAAATTCACGCTCGATCGTGTCGAGATCGGCAACACGAGCAGTGATTTCGCCGTCAGCGGGACTGGATCGTTCGATCGCACCGAAGGCGGCGGCAAACTTGGCCTGTACGCATCGGCGTCATCGCTGGAGCGTGTCGGAAGCCTTGTCTCACCGTTCGCCCCCGCGCTTGCGGAGCGACTGGCAGCGGTTCCGAAAGAGCCCGGATCCGCGGTGATGCTGGTGGCCGCCACACTTGGCAAGGCGAAGGACCGCTCCGGCCGCACCGATGCGGAAGCTGTGTTCAATCTGGAAGCGCCGCAGCTCAAGGGTACGATCACGCTAAAGGGATCTCCGAATATCGATCTCGCGCGCGGGCTTGATCTTGCGGCGTTGCGAGGCAACCCATTCAATCTGGAAACCAGCCTGACGGCGAACCAGACTTCAACCATCGTGGCATCGCTCGGCCTGGACCGGATCATTTCGCCGGGTGATGGCCCCGCGCAATTTGAATCGTCGATCGCCGGCGTCTGGGGTTCGCCGCTGCAATTGAAAGCCAAGCTGACCGGGGCGGGTGTCGATGGCGACATTCAAGGCACCGGCAATCCATGGGCGGACCAATCGACGGCCGCGTTGACCGTCGCGGTGCGCCGCGCCGATCTCGCCGCGCTGTTCGATCTGCAACGTGGGAGCATGCCAGCGCCAGGCGTTTCGCTGTCGTCGCGTCTTGGTGTCGCGGGCAACATCTTCACCCTCGACGATCTCGACGCCACGGTGGACGGGTCGCGGATTCGCGGACGGCTCGTGTTGACGCGCGGTGACGAGATCGGCGTCGATGGTGAGCTTGGTCTCGACACGCTCGATCTTGCGGCGGTCACCGGCGTCGCATTCGGAGCTATGGGACGTGATGCCTCGGCGCCGCTCGGCCGGGGATGGTTGCGCGGCTGGCGCGGACGTCTCGCGTTTCAGGCCTTGAGCGGGGTGTTGCCCGGAGGCGGAGAGTTGCGTCCTGTCAGCGGCGCGATCAAGGGCGACGGACAATCCCTCGTGCTGGAGAATGTCAAAGCGAGCATCGGCGGCGGTGAAGCAGTGATCGATCTCGATGCGCGTCAGGGCGCGCAGGGAACCGGTCAGGGAACATCGTTCAATGCGCGGGTGCAGTTGACCGGCGTCGATGGCCCGGCGCTTCGCTACCGCGGCCTTGCGGTGCCGGACGGGAAGGTGGCGCTGCAAATGACACTGGCCGGGCAGGGGCGCAGCGCCGCCGGATTGACCGGTGCGCTCTCGGGCGCTGGCACGCTGACGCTGACCGATGCGCGAATCGCCGGACTCGATCCACGCGCGTTCGAGGTGGCCGTTCGCGCCAGCGACGGCGGGCAGGCGACCGACGATCTCAGGCTGAAGGAGATCGTCGAGCCTGTGTTGACGGCGGGTGCGTTGAAGGTTCCGTCGGCGCAGATTCCCTTCACCATCAAGGATGGCCGCTTGCGGATCGAAGCGGCGACGCTGGGCGCTGCGCGCGCCCGCGTCGCAATTGCCGGTGGATACGACCTGCTGGCGGATCAGGCCGACATCCGCGCGGTGATGTCGCCAGTCACCACGCGCCCGATTCAGGGCCGTCCCGAAATTCGCATTGACCTGAATGGTTCGCCGGACCGGCTGGCGCGTGCCGTCGACGTTGCTGCGCTATCCTCCTGGCTCGGCATGCGTGCGATCGATCGCGAAACGCGGCGGCTCGATCAACTCGAGCGTGGCGTCGGGCCGGGGCCTGAACCCGACGAGCTGTGGGAGGAGGAGTTGCCGAAGGCGGAACCGATTCCACCGTCGGAAGTGAAGATTCCGACTCGCGATCCGCGGCGAAAGAATTCCGGCACAAAGGCCGCGTCTCCGAGACCGCCTGCTGTGCCGCCTGTGGCTGTCCAGCCGGTCCCGCAACCTGCTCCCGCGCCGAGCGGAGGGCCGCTGGTGCAGCCATTGCCGCCGCCGATCGACATCAAACCTGCGCCGGGTGCCATGCGGCTGCCGAAGCAGCGGCCGGCTACCCAAGCGCCCGCCGGGACGTTCTGATTCGATTTCTAGCTTGTCGGCGCGATGCTCGGCGATGGTTGCCGTTCGCCGATGAAGACTGATGTGACGGCGCGCGCGCGGAAGTGATCCAGCACGAACAATCGAATCGCGGACGACAGGTTGCTGGTCTTGCGGGTGCGATCGATGGCGTCGATCTGGGTCGAGAGCGGCAGGCCGCGCCGTGTCGCGATGTCCTTCAGGCTGGTCCAGAATGCGTCTTCAAGGCTGACACTGGTCTTGTGGCCGCCAACCACGACAGAGCGTTTGACCACCGCGAATTCTTTCACGCCCCGGGTCCGGATGTTGTCCGCAGCATCCGCATCCGGCATCGTCGTGTCGTCCTGCATCGAAGTTTCCTCCGCTTCGGCCAAGCGTCCGCACGCGGCGAGACGCTGTCTCGCCGCAGAGGAACTCTGGCACATTGGGTCCGATGTTCGCTCGGACTGCGCGGGATCAGAATACAGATCGCTGCCGCGAAAACTGTAATGGCCGCCCCCGCAGCCGGTCTCGAAACGGTATGTGGTTCGAGACACGGGTACATAGTAACTGAAACCAGTTACCTGCGGTATTCGTGCGAAAACCTATGACGGAGTCAGGATCGTAGCTGGGCCGTGCGCAAAACTACGGATGCGAATCTTCCGCCTGCATCCGGCTGCTGCCGTTCCCCGCTGAAGGCATTGCCCGCGAGCGGAAGTAATCCAGCACGAACAGACGGATTGCGGAGGACAGGTTCCCCTGCTGCCGGCCGCCGTCGATCTCACCGACGAGTTCCGACAGCGTCAGGTTCCGCACCGATGCGATTTCCTTCATGCCATTCCAGAAGGCTTCTTCGAGGCTGACGCTGGTCTTGTGGCCGGCGACGACGATCGATCTTTTGACGACGGGGGATTTCATGCCGGCGTCCCATCATCGATGCGGTGGTGATCGAGGATGTCGCTGGCGCGCTGCGCCTGCTGTTCGTCGCGGCTACGCTCGCCCTTGGTGCGGCCGAAGCGAATGCGATTGGTCTCCGCCTGCTTGTCTGCTTGTTCGCGCGCAATGCGCTTTTTGATTTGTTTCAGGTTGACCAGGTCGCCCATGACGCCTCCTTTATTTCAGGACAGGTTCAACAAAGGCGCGGCATGTAACGGCGCGGTTTGTTCTGTCCTGCGACTCATCCGAGCAGGCTGCTCACACGAGTCCGTTTAAAAGTTGTTCGTTTTGGTGCACGTGCAGTGCGGCAGCTCCCAAAAGTTAGCATGCGATAAGTAGGAGATGGTAGCCAATCGGCGTAGGACTTTAGAAGGTGCGACGAGATGTCCGAACGTTACAGCGAGTTAATGTAAGTGAAACGCGCTCTAACCGGGGTGCGTCATCTTGTCGGGCTTTACGAGCCGATCGAATTCTGCCTCCGAAACGAAGCCGAGACGCACTGCTTCTTCCTTTAGCGTCGTGCCGCGCGCGTGAGCAGTTTTCGCGACCTTTGCAGCATTGTCGTAGCCGATCTTCGGCGCCAGCGCCGTCACCAGCATCAGCGAGCGCCGCATCAACTCGTCGATGCGCTTTTCGTCGGCGCGGATGCCGACGACGCAATGTTCGGTGAACGAACGCGCCACATCGGCCATCAACTGGATCGATTGCAGCATGCAATGCGCCAGCACGGGCTTGTAGACGTTGAGTTCGAAGTGGCCCTGGCTGCCGGCGACGGTGATCGCCGTTTGATTGCCGAAGATCTGGCAACACACCATGGTCATTGCCTCGCACTGAGTCGGGTTGACCTTGCCGGGCATGATCGATGATCCCGGTTCGTTTTCGGGCAGAATCAGTTCGCCGAGCCCGGAGCGCGGCCCAGAGCCGAGCAGCCGGATGTCGTTGGCGATCTTGAACAGGCCGGTCGCCATGGAATTGATCGCGCCGTGCACGAATACATAAGCGTCGTTCGACGCCAGAGCCTCGAACTTGTTCTGCGCGCTGGTGAACGGCAGCTTGGTGAGCGAGGCGACCTGTTTGGCGAACAGTTTGGCAAACCGCGGCTTGGAGTTAAGGCCGGTCCCTACCGCCGTTCCGCCCTGCGCCAGCGGGTAGAGATCCTTCGCGGCGGCGCGGATGCGCGCGATGCCGCTCTCGACCTGCGCGGCGTAACCGGAGAATTCCTGGCCAAGCGTCAGTGGCGTCGCGTCCTGTGTATGGGTACGGCCGATCTTGACGATCTTGGCGAAGGCTTTCTCTTTCTGGCGCAGCGCTTTCAGCAGGATAGTCAGTGCGGGGATGAGGTCGTGGGTGATGCGCTCGGCGGCGGCGATATGCATCGCGGTAGGAAACGAGTCGTTCGACGACTGGCTCATGTTGACGTGATCGTTCGGATGCACCGGCTTCTTGGTGCCAGGCTCGCCGCCGAGCAATTCGCTGGCGCGATTGGCGATCACCTCGTTGAGGTTCATGTTGGTCTGCGTGCCCGAGCCGGTTTGCCAGACCACCAGCGGGAAGTTGTCATCGAGCTTGCCGTCGATGACTTCCCGAGCCGCGCGGACGATGGCGCGTGCGCGGCGCTGGTCGAGCAGGCCAAGCTCAAGATTGGTCTGTGCCGATGCCAGCTTCACGATCGCCAGTGCGCGGACGATCGGCATCGGCATCCGCTCATTGCCGATCTTGAAGTTGTGCTTCGAGCGTTCGGTCTGTGCGCCCCAATAGTGGTCCGCCGGCACTTCGATCGGTCCGAACGTGTCGGTTTCGGTGCGCGTTGTCTTCTTCTGGACGGCCATGATGCTTTTCCGGTGCGTTTTGGGGATGCCGAAGTGTAGGACTTCGCAACCGATCGACGCAACCGCTGCGCGCCTCCGCATGTGCGGAAACGCGTGTCCGAATTTAGAAAAGCTTCAAGATGATGTGAGGTGAGGGCGCGCCGGATTACTTCTTGCGGAAGCGATCGAGCCGCACGACTTCGGCGCCTTCGCCCTGCTTGACAGGCTCGCCGTCTGTTTCAGCAGGGGCTTCGGGTGCAGCCGCGACCGGCAGCGTCTCCACGGTGGGCGCGTCGGCCGCCGCGTCGGCCGCCTCAACGGGCTCGAACTGCAAGCCGAACTGCACCGACGGATCGAAGAAGCTCTTGATTGCGCTGAACGGAATGACCAGGCGCTCCGGAATTCCGTTGAACGACAGTCCAACCTCGAAGCGGTCATCGGTCACGACCAGATCCCAGAACTGGTGCTGAAGGATGACAGTCATTTCCTGCGGATACTGCGACAGCAGGCGCGGGGAAATCTTCACGCCTTCGGCCTTGGACATGAACGTGATGTAGAAATGATGTTCGCCAGGCAGGCCATGCTCGGCAGCGTCCGCGAGCACATGCTTCAGCACGCCGCGCAAGGCGTCGCGCGCGAGAACGTCGTAACGAATATGATCGGTCGCCATCAATGTAGTCCTGTCGAAAGGTAGCTAGTCGAATTTCAGGTCGTCAGACGTGAACGTTCCGACTCGCAAATTCGATCCATGCTATCCGGTCATGGCCCGCAGGTCAGCACCTGCGCTTGGCAGATCGCAGATATTCTCATGCGCCGCAACGCATCCGCCTGACAAATTCAATGCAACAAGATGAAAGTGGAGGCTTCTGTTGCCAGGTGCCTCCGAACCCCGCCTAGAGGGGCTTAATCCCCTAGGACTTTAGACTTGGTTTTTCAAACTGCGTTACGCAGCCTGAGCAACCGGAGCATAGTTGTCGTTTGCAACTATTGCATAGCCCGATAACGGCGGAACCATACCGGGAAAAAGCGAGCCCTTTACGCCCTCGTCGATCCTGTTTCGCCCCCGCCGAAACCCGCCCTTTGGTCGGGAAATCCGGGCTTTGGTGGAGGCGCCGGGTGCTGCCCCCGGGTCCGAATGGTTTATTACGACGGCCATTTATTTCCATAGCCGGCGAACCGGCTCCCTCAATATAGGGGGCAAACCCTAACGACAAAAGGCCTTGTTTCCACTTTCGGGATGGCGCGCGCGGACGGTTTCAGGACGGAAGGCAAGGTTGCGCACTTCGCCTGATCCGCGTCCAGCGCATGCGCCCCGCACCGGAATATCGTTTGGCCGCCGCCTGCGGCCATTCTAAATCGGGCCATGTCTCAAGAGACCGCTCCCGCGATTCCCCAGACCCCTGATGCTTTCGCGCCGGAGCGGCCGGGACTGCTCGAACTGTTCGTGGCGTTCGCCAAGATGTCGCTTGCGGGCTTCGGCGGGGTACTGGTGTGGGCGCGCCGCGCCATCGTCGAGCAGCATCGCTGGATGACGCCTGAAGAATTCAACGAAGCTTTCGCGCTCTGTCATTTCCTGCCGGGCCCGAACATCGTCAATCTGTCCGTGGTGTTCGGCGCGCGCTTTCGCGGAATCCCGGGAAGCATTGCCGCTTTCTTTGGGCTGGTCGGACCGCCGGTGGTGATTGTCACGGTGCTGGCCGCAATCTACGCGCGCTATGGAGAGATTCCGGCGTTGCAGCGCACACTGGCGGGCGTGTCCTGCGCTGCGGTCGGACTCTTCCTTGCGGTTATCCTGCGCATGATGATGCCATTGCTCAAAAAGCGCGATCCCATCGCGCTTGCGCTGCTCGTCGCCGTTTTCATAGCGATCGGGGTATTGCGGTTGCCGCTGGTGGCGGTTCTGCTGACAGCGATCCCGCTCAGCGTTGTCGTGACGTTCCTGATGCGAAGGAGGGCGTCATAGTGAGTTCGCCTAGCGGTACGCTTCTGACGATGGCGTGGACGTTCGGTCTGATGTCGCTGCTCGCGATCGGCGGCGCCAATTCCACGATTCCGGAAATGCATCGGGTCGCTGTCGACGTGCAGCACTGGATGTCGAATGCGCAGTTCGCGGACATGTTTGCGATCTCGCAATTATCGCCGGGGCCGAATGTCCTGATCGTGACGTTGATTGGATACCATGTGGCCGGCATCGCGGGCGCACTGGTCGCCACATTCGCCATGTGCGGTCCGTCCGCGGTCTTTGCCTATTTCGTCAGCAACATGCTGACGCGGTCGAGCCAATCGATCTGGCCTGCGATCCTGCAGGCTGCGCTGGTTCCAATCTCGATCGGGCTGATGTGCGCCAGCGGCTTCATTCTCGCATTAACCACCGGCAGCACATGGGTCGGGGCCGCCCTTATTATCGGCGCCGGGGTGCTTGCATTGGCAACCCGGCTCAACCCACTGTGGATGCTGATTGTGGGTGGCATTCTCGGTTTTGCTGGCGTCGTCTGACGAAAATCGATAAGCAAAGTGCGCAGGGGACAGCCTGCCCGACAAGAATAGACCGGGCTCAAGCCCGTGACTTAAGGGGGATGACGATGAGTGAAGCGCCAGATAGCGCTGCGGGAAAACCCGCGCCGGGGCTTATCAAAGGACCACAGGACTTCTACGGCGGCCTGGCGCTGATGGCGATCGCGCTGTTCGCCCTGTGGGCATCGAGCGATCTGGCGGGGATGCGGGGATTTTCATTCGGTCCCGGCACCGCGCCGCGCATGTTCGCTTATCTCCTTCTGGCGCTCGGTGCTGGTGTTGCCCTTACCGGCTTTTTAGTCGAGGGCCCGCAGTTGCAACGCTACGGCATTCGCGGCCCTGTCTTCGTGACGTTGTCGATCCTGGCTTTCGCCGTCGCAATTCGTCCGCTCGGTCTGATTGTTTCTGCATTCGTGAGCTTCCTGATCGCGGCGATGGGAAGCGACGAGACGCGGTGGAAGGAAGCCGTCATCGTCGGAATATGCCTGACGATCGGCTGTGCTCTGCTGTTCCCGTATGCACTCGGGCTTCCGCTCGATCTCTTCCCACGCATTCTGCGCTGAGGCCGTCATGGATGTTTTTGCAAATCTCGCGCTCGGCTTCGGCGTTGCGTTCTCACCCATCAATCTTGGTCTCTGTCTGATCGGCGCGCTGGTCGGTACGCTGGTCGGCGTGCTGCCCGGAATCGGCACCATTGCTACGGTGGCGATGCTGCTGCCGATCACGTTCGGATTGCCGCCGGTCGGCGCGCTCATCATGCTCGCCGGCATTTATTACGGTGCGCAGTACGGCGGTTCGACCACGTCGATCCTGGTCAACATTCCCGGCGAAGCCGGCTCGGTTGTGACGGCGCTCGACGGCTTCCAGATGGCCAAGCAAGGCCGCGCCGGCCCGGCGCTGGCTATCGCCGCGATCGGCTCGTTCTTCGCGGGCTGCATTGCAACCTTTCTGATCGCATTGCTGGGCGCGCCGCTGACCAAGCTCGCACTGGCATTCGGTCCTGCCGAGTATTTCTCGCTGATGGTGCTCGGCCTGATCTTCGCCGTCGTGCTGGCGAAGGGCTCAGTGCTCAAGGCCATCGCGATGATCGCCTTCGGCGTGCTGCTGTCGATGGTCGGCTCCGACATCGAGACCGGCGCGTCGCGCATGTCGTTCAACATTCCGGAACTCGCCGACGGTCTTGGTTTCGCGACCGTGGCGATGGGTCTGTTCGGTTTCGCCGAGATCATCCGCAATCTCGATCACGGCGCGTCGATGGACCGTGAACTGGTGCAGCAGAAGATCTCGGGTCTGATGCCGACCAAGAAGGATTTGAAGGATTCGGCGCCGGCCATTGTGCGCGGAACGATCCTCGGATCGATCCTCGGCATTCTGCCCGGCGGCGGCGCGGTGATCGCGTCGTTTGCGGCCTACACTTTCGAGAAGAAGATTTCGAAGCATCCTCAGCGCTTCGGCCGCGGTGCGATCGAAGGCGTCGCGGCGCCCGAAAGCGCTAATAATGCCGCGGCGCAGACCTCGTTCATTCCGCTGCTCACCCTCGGCATTCCGCCCAACGCGGTGATGGCGCTGATGGTCGGCGCGATGACCATTCATGGCATCGTTCCCGGTCCTCAGGTGATGCAGAAGCAGCCCGAACTGGTCTGGGGCATGATTGCCTCGATGTGGATCGGCAACCTGATGCTGCTGGTCATCAACCTGCCGCTGGTCGGCATCTGGGTGCGATTGCTGCGGGTGCCTTACCGGCTGCTGTTCCCGTGCATCGTCATCTTCTGCGCGATCGGCATCTACTCGGTGAACAACGCGCCGATGGACGTGGTTCTGACAGCCGCTTTCGGTCTCGTCGGCTACTGGCTGGTGAAGCATGACTTTGAACCCGCGCCGCTGCTGCTCGGCATGGTGCTTGGCCCGTTGATGGAAGAGAACCTTCGCCGTGCGCTGCTGATCTCGCGCGGTGACTGGTCGGTCTTCCTGACCCGGCCGCTGTCTGCGACCCTGATGGCGATCGCAGCGTTCCTGCTGATCCTCTCGCTGCTGCCCGCACTTCGCAAGAAGCGCGACGAGGTCTTCGTCGAGTCCGAGAACTAAGGGTAACGAGGTGCGGCGTTGCGCCGCGCCTCTTCCCTTTGTCTTGGCTGCAAGTTGAATAGACATATCCGGCCCGGTGGTGCTCAGACTGCCGGGCCGAATTTCATCAAAATACTCGGGAGAGCCCAATGAATTTGCTTAAGCGTATGCTCGCGACGTGCGGGTTTTCCGCGCTGGCCGCGGTCGGCGTTGCCGTCGGCGCAGCTCAGGCGCAGGATTATCCGACCCGCAACATCACGATGATTGTGCCGTTCGCGGCGGGCGGTCCGACCGATGTCATCGCGCGCATCGTGACCGGTCATATGCAGCAGACGCTCGGCCAGTCGATCATCATCGAAAACGTGGTCGGTGCCGGTGGCACCACGGCGTCCGCGCGCGCCGCCAAGGCCGCGCCGGATGGCTACACCCTCATCACCGGCCACATGGGCACGCACGCCGCTTCTGTGCCGCTCTATCCGAAGCTGGCCTATCATCCTTCGAAGGACTTCGAGCCCGTCGGACTGATCGCCGGCACGCCGATCCTGATCCTGGCGCGCAAGGATTTCCCGGCAAAGGACCTCAAGGAATTCGTGGCCTATCTGAAAGCCAACACCGACAAGCTCAATGAGGCTCATGCGGGTGTCGGTTCGGTGTCCTACTCGTCGTGCCAGCTTCTGGACGCGGTGCTGAAGATCTCCCCGACGGGCGTTCCGTTCAACGGCACCGGTCCGGCCATGAATGCGCTGGTTGGTGGCCAGGTCGATTACATGTGCGACCAGATCGTCAACGCCGTTCCGCAGGTCAAGGGCGGCACGATCAAGGCCTATGCCGTGGCGACCCCTGAGCGCAATCCCTCGCTGCCTGACGTTCCGACCACCGCGGAAGCTGGGCTGCCCGAATATCAGGCGCAGGCCTGGAACGCGATCTTCGCGCCGAAAGGCACCCCGGCGCCGATCGTCGCCAAGCTCAACGCCGCACTGGTCAAGGCGCTGGATGACGAAGGCGTCAAGAAGCGTCTGCTCGACCTCGGCAGCGTCATTCCGAAGCCGGCAGAGCGAACCCCGGAATCGCTGAAGACCCTCGTCGACAGCGAAATCACCAAATGGTCGGGCGTGCTGAAGCCACTTTCGAACTGATATTGTTGAAAACGAACGGGTTTGGCAGGGGCGGGACGTGAGTTCCGCCCCTTGTCTTTTGTCATTTGGGGCATGATCTTCCGGAAAACCGGTTCCCGCTTTTCCAGATCATGCGCGTTCGCCGCGGGCGGCCACTTTTCAGGGTATAATTGCCCGGCCGAAATCGAATCGCGGCACGCGTCAGGCTAAATAGGTCCCATGAACCAGTATCACGACCTCCTCGAACGCATCCTCAGCGACGGCGCGGAAAAGACCGATCGCACCGGCACCGGGACGCTGTCGATCTTCGGCCATCAGATGCGGTTCAATCTGGCATCGGGTTTCCCGCTGCTGACAACCAAGAAGCTTCATCTGAAGTCGATCGTCCACGAACTGCTGTGGTTCCTGGCGGGTGACACCAACATCAAATACCTGAACGACAACGGCGTTCGCATTTGGGACGAGTGGGCTGACGAGAACGGCAATCTCGGCCCGGTTTATGGCTCGCAGTGGCGGTCATGGCCCGCGCCGGATGGCGGCACGATCGACCAGATTTCCAATGTGATCGAGATGATCCGGAAAAATCCGGACTCGCGCAGGCTGATCGTCAGCGCGTGGAATCCGGCCGAAGTCGACAAGATGGCGTTGCCGCCATGCCACTGCCTGTTCCAGTTCTATGTCGCGAACGGCAAGCTCTCGTGCCAGCTCTACCAGCGCTCGGCGGACGTGTTTCTCGGCGTGCCGTTCAATATCGCGTCCTACGCCCTGCTCACGATGATGGTGGCGCAGGTGACCGGACTGAAGCCCGGAGACTTCGTGCATTCGTTCGGCGATACGCATCTCTACCTGAATCATCTCGATCAGGCGCGGCTGCAACTGACGCGCCCGACGCGTCCGCTGCCGACCATGACAATCAATCCCGATGTGAAGGACATCTTCTCGTTCCGCTACGAGGACTTCAAACTCGAGAACTACGATCCGCATCCGCATATCAAGGCCGAGGTCGCGGTGTGACAGCGCCGCCGTCCGGGACGTCATCTCCGCAGATCGTCTTTGTCGTTGCCGTCGCGGAGAACGGCGTCATCGGCCTCGATAATGCGATGCCGTGGCATCTCAGGTCCGATCTTAAACGCCTGAAGGCGATCACGATGGGGCGGCCTGTCATCATGGGCCGCAAGACGTTCGCGTCGATCGGCCGGCCACTGCCGGGGCGGACCAACATTGTCGTGACCCGTGACAAGGACTTTCAGGCGCCGGGTGTTGTTGTTGCGACGTCTCTCGAGGCCGCGCATGACATCGCGCTCGGCGATGCGCTGCGGCGTTTGGTCACTGAGATCATGGTGATCGGCGGCGCCGACATCTTTGCGCAATGGCTAAGCAGGGCGGATCGTCTCGAAATCACCGAGGTTCATGACAAGCCTGAGGGCGACACCTTCCTTCCGCCGGTCGATCCGGCAAAATGGGAAGAAACCGCACGCGCACGTCATTCCAAAGCGGACGGCGATACGGTCGATTTCTCCTATGTCAGCTATCGGCGGCGCGGCTGAACACCGCATTTCACGCAACCGCTATCCTTGGCATTAACTGCAAACAGCATGTTTGCATTGACAAATTCGCCCTGCGCCATAGCTGTCGTGGGCGGGTGTCCTGCGTTGTAAGGACCGGGCGCGTCCCCTATAAGGCCCCAAGAGTTTGCGGAGCGTGAGCTTCGCGCGGAGGAGATCGACGATGCCGTGGAAGAATCAAGGCGGAGGCCCCTGGGGCTCCGGTCCGAAAGGTCCCTGGGGCTCCGGACCGCAATCACCGGGACCGAAGCCGCCCGATCTCGAGGATCTTCTGCGCCGCGGCCAGGACAAATTGCAGACGATGCTGCCCGGAGGAAACTTCAGCGGCATGGGCATCGCGCTGATCCTCGTCGCCGCACTGGCGATCTGGGGATTGTCCGGCTTCTTCCGCGTGCAGTCCGAAGAACTCGGCGTGGTGCTGCGCTTTGGCAAGCACGTGCGCACGGTTCAGCCTGGTCTGAACTATCATCTGCCTTATCCGATCGAGACCGTGCTGCTGCCGAAGGCGCTGCGTGTTTCGACTCTCAGCATCGGCATGCGCGTTGTCGATGACTCGCGCCGCGGCGGTGGCACCACCATCCGCGACGTTCCCGAGGAAAGCCTGATGCTGACCGGCGACGAAAACATCGTCGACGTGGATTTCACCGTGCTCTGGCGCATCAAGCCCGACGGCGTCGGCGACTTCCTGTTCAACATCCAGAATCCGGAAGGCACCGTGAAGGCAGTCGCCGAGAGTGCGATGCGCGATGTCATCGGCCGCTCGCAGATCCAGCCGATCCTGACCGGCGCGCGCACCCAGACCGAAGCTGCGGTGCTTGAGCTGATGCAGAAGACGCTGGACACCTACGGTTCCGGTATCCTGATTCAGCAGGTGCAGATGCAGAAGGTCGATCCGCCGTCGCAGGTGATCGACGCGTTCCGCGACGTTCAGGCGGCCCGCGCCGACTTCGAGCGTCTGCAGAACGAAGCCCAGACCTACGCCAACCGTGTTATTCCAGATGCGCGCGGCCGTGCTGCGCAGATCCTGCAAGTCGCGGAAGGATACAAGGAGCAGGCGGTGGCCGAGGCCAAGGGCCAGAGCGCGCGCTTCCTGAAGGTCTATGAGGAATACAAGAAGGCGCCGGACGTCACGCGCCAGCGCCTCTATCTTGAAACCATGGAGCGCGTGCTCGGCAACTCCGACAAGCTCGTGCTCGATCAGGGCGCGAACGGATCGGCTCCGGGCGTTGTGCCTTATCTGCCATTGAACGAGATCGGACGCCGCACGACGCCGGCTGCGCCGCAACAGGGCGGGAGCAACCGATGAAAAACGGCATCGCAGGTATCGTTTCTCTTTTCATTCTGCTCGTCGCGGTCGTCGTCGGCTACAGCTCGCTGTTCACTGTGAGCGAGACGCAGCAGGTTCTGCTTGTGCGCCTCGGCGAGCCGGTGCGCGTGGTGACGACGCCGGGCCTGAACTTCAAGGTGCCGTTCATCGACACCGTGATCAGCATCGACAAGCGTATTCTCGATCTGGAGAATCCGGCGCAGGAAGTGATCGCCTCGGACCAGAAGCGTCTCGTGGTGGATGCCTTCGCGCGTTATCGTATCAAGGACGCGCTGCGCTTCTATCAGACCCTCGGCTCGATTCAGGCTGCCAACATCCAGCTCACCACATTGCTGAACGCGGCGATGCGCCGTGTGCTGGGCGAAGTGACCTTCATTACCGTTGTCCGGGATGATCGCGATGCGCTGATGAGCAAGATCCGCACGCAGCTCGACCGCGAAACCGCGAGCTACGGCATTTCGGTGGTCGACGTCCGTATTCGCCGCGCCGATCTGCCCGAGCAGAACAGCCAGGCGGTCTATCAGCGCATGCAGACCGAACGTCAGCGCGAAGCGGCCGAGTTCCGCGCGCAGGGTGGTCAGAAGGCCCAGGAAATTCGCTCCAGGGCTGACCGCGAGGCGACGGTCATCATCGCCGACGCCAACTCGCAGGCCGAGCAGGTCCGCGGTGAGGGCGACGGCGAGCGCAACCGGCTGTTCGCCGAAGCCTACGGCAAGGATGTGGACTTCTTCGCGTTCTATCGCTCGATGACGGCTTACGAGAACAGCATGAAGAGCAACGACACGCGCTTCCTGTTGCGGCCAGATTCGGAGTTCTTCCGCTACTTCGCCAACCCGGCGGGCAAGCCTCCCGCCGCTGCCGGTTCCGCGCGTTAGTATGCGGCGCGGGGTGCGGGATCAGGCAGGAGCCGTATTCGGATGAAATCGATCGGATACGGCGACCTCCTTGTCGGGGTCGGAGTTATGCTGGTTCTGGAGGGCTTGCTGTTTACAGCGCTCCCCAACTGGATGCGTTCGGCGATGAAAAGCGCGCTCTCCTCGCCGGACAACATCCTGCGCGCCGTAGGACTGGTTTCCGCGGTGGTCGGCCTGCTCCTGATCTGGCTGGTGCGGCACTAGCACACATGAGCCAGACCCGGCCCAAAGCCGGGTTTTCGCCGTAATCGGCAGGTTGATCGCTTGAATTACGCTGAATGGTGGTGCTTGCGCACCCGTCGTGTTCAGGCGCAATCTAGATGCAAATGATCCGCCCCTTTTCAGGAGATTTTTCGACCATGTCCGATGCGTTTCAAGCATTGAGCCGCCGTCTGTTGCCGCTGGCCGCGGCTGTCGGCTTCGCCATCGTTGCGACGCCGGCGCTGGCCCGCGGACCGGAAGGCATCGCCGACGTCGCGGAGAAAGTGATTGACGCAGTCGTCAACATTTCCACTTCGCAGACCGTCGAAGCCAAGAACTCCGACAATGACAAGGGCAGCGACGAGCGCGGCAACAGGCGCGGCGCCAATCCGCAACTGCCGCCGGATTCGCCGTTCAGCGAGTTCTTCGACGAGTTCTTCAAGAACCGCCGCGGCGGGCCGGGTGGCGGCAACAATTCGCCGCGCAAGGTGAACTCGCTCGGCTCCGGCTTCATCATTGACACCGACGGCACCGTGGTGACCAACAATCACGTCATCGCCGATGCCGACGAGATCAACGTCATTCTCAACGACGGCACCAAGATCAAGGCCGAACTGATCGGCCGGGACAAGAAGAGCGACCTCGCGGTCCTGAAGTTCACGCCTGAGAAGAAAATCACCGCGGTGAAGTTCGGCAATTCCGACAGCCTGCGTCTCGGTGAGTGGGTGATAGCCATCGGCAACCCTTTCAGCCTCGGCGGCACTGTCACCGCCGGCATCGTCTCGGCGCGCAACCGCGACATCAACTCGGGCCCGTATGACAACTACATCCAGACCGACGCGGCGATCAATCGCGGCAACTCCGGCGGTCCGCTGTTCAATCTCGACGGCGAAGTCATCGGGGTAAACACCGCGATCATCTCGCCATCGGGCGGTTCGATCGGCATCGGCTTCGCCGTGCCGTCGAAGACCGTGATGGCGGTGGTCGATCAGCTCCGCCAGTTCAAGGAAGTCCGCCGCGGCTGGCTCGGCGTCCGCATCCAGCAGGTCACCGACGAAATCGCGGAGAGCCTCAGCATCAAGCCTGCGCGCGGTGCGCTGATTGCCGGCGTCGACGACAAGGGGCCGGCGAAGCCCGCCGGCATTGAACCGGGTGACGTCGTCGTCAAGTTCGACGGCAAGGACATCAAGGAGATGAAGGATCTTCCGCGCGCTGTGGCCGACTCACCGGTCGGCAAGGCCGTGGATGTCGTCATCATCCGGAAGGGCAAGGAAGAGACCAGGAAGGTGACCCTCGGCCGTCTCGACGATGGCGAGAAGCCGGTCGAGGCCTCGGCCAAGACCACCAGTCCGGTCGAAGCTGAAAAGCCGGTGACGCAGAAGGCGCTGGGCCTCGACCTCGCCGGTCTCAGCAAGGATCTGCGGACGCGCTACAAGATCAAGGACAGCGTCAAGGGCGTGATTGTCACCGGCGTTGACGATGGCTCCGATGCCGCCGAAAAGCGGCTCAGCGCCGGCGACGTGATCGTCGAGGTCGCGCAGGAGGCGGTGACGAATGCCGCCGACGTCAAGAAGCGCGTCGACCAGTTGAAAAAGGACGGCAAAAAGTCCGTGCTGCTTCTGGTGTCTAACGGCGCCGGCGAACTTCGCTTCGTGGCGCTGGCGGTGAAGTAACGCCCCAGATCAACAGAATAAAAAATGCCCGGCCAATGTGTCGGGCATTTTCGTTTCGGACAGCGATCGATATGCGGTTTCAGCCCGCAACGAACTCGCTGCGCTTGTAACCCTGCATGTAAAGCAGCGCGGTGAGATCGCCGTGATCGATCCGCGCGCCGGCGGCGGCCGCAACAGCGGGCTTGGCGTGATAGGCGACGCCCGCGCCGGCCTGTTCGATCATGGCAAGATCGTTGGCGCCGTCGCCGACCACCATGGTGTCCAGATTGTCGAGATCGAAGGACTCGCGCAGGTCCACCAGCGTCGCGAGCTTCGCTTCGCGTCCCAGAATTGGCTCGGCCACCTCGCCGGTCAGCTTGCCGTCCTCGACCAGCAGCACGTTGGCGCGGTTTTCCTGAAACCCGATCATTTCAGCAACGCGCTGTGTGAACAGCGTGAAGCCGCCCGAAACGAGGCAGGTATAGGCGCCGTGTGCGCGCATGGTGCGGACGAGGGCGACCGCGCCCGGTGTCAGCGTAATGCGGCTCTTGAGAACTTCATCGACCACGGTGACCGGCAGGCCTTTCAGCAGCGCAACGCGTTCGCGCAGCGCGGGCTCGAACTCGATCTCGCCGCGCATGGCGCGCTCGGTGATCGCAGCGACGTGCGTCTTGAGGCCCGCGAAGTCGGCGAGTTCGTCGATGCATTCCTGGCCAATCATGGTTGAATCCATGTCCGCCAGCAGCAGTTTCTTGCGCCGGTCGGCCAGCGGCTGCACCACCACATCGACGGGAAGCTCGCTCAGGGCCGCGCGCAGGCGATCCGAAATTGTGCGAATGTCCTCGGTGCTGCTAAAGCGAATGTCGGCGGCCACTTCGTTGAAAAGCCATTCCGCCTGAGACGGAGAGGGAAGCGCGGCGCTGGCCGCGTCAATCACGGTGGTGTCGAGTTGGGGATCGACGGGATTGCTGATCAGCGTGGCGACGAGAGACATGACGGCTCGATGTTGAAAGATGGCATAGACGGAAAGGGTGACACCAAGGCCGTGCTTATCGCAGGGCCGACGGCCAGCGGCAAGTCGGCGCTGGCGCTCGCTCTTGCGGAAGCGACCGGCGGCGTCGTCATCAATACCGATTCCATGCAGGTTTATCGGGACTTGCGGATCATCACGGCGCGGCCTTCGCCGGAAGAAGAAGCGCGTGTTCCGCACCGGCTCTACGGATACTGCGACGCTGCGGTGAACTGCTCGGCCGGCACGTGGGTGGCGGATGCCGCCGCAGTGCTCGCGGAAGCCCGGACGGCCGGGCGTCTGCCGATTTTCATTGGCGGTACCGGCTTGTATTTCAAGGCGCTGACCCGTGGTCTATCTGCCGTGCCGCCAATCCCACAAGAGGTGCGTGACGATGTGCGGGCGCGGATGGAGCGCGAGGGCGTCGAAGCGTTGCATGCTGAGTTGGTGCGGCGCGATCCGGTGTCCGGCGCAAAACTCAAGCCCCGCGACAGCGCGCGCATCGCGCGTGCGCTCGAGGTGATCGAGGCGACAGGGCGCGCATTGCCGGACTGGCATAGCGAAGGTCTGCCGCCGCTGCTCGAACCGGGCGGCGTCAAAGCCATATTCCTCGCGCCGGACCGCAAGGAGCTTTATGCGCGGATCAATGCGCGCTTCGAAAGCATGCTTGAGAAGGGAGCGCTGGACGAGGTCGCGGCGCTGGCCGCGCGCAAGCTCGATCCGATCTTGCCGGCGATGAAGGCGCACGGGGTGCCGGCCCTGATCCGGCATCTTGCGGGTGAGATTACGCTGGAACAGGCGATCTATACCGGCCAGATCGACACCCGTCATTACGCCAAGCGGCAATACACCTGGTTCAGGCACCAGCTGCCGGAATTCGAATGGATCGTGCCCGGCGAAGCGGCCAGCCGCTTTCGGGAGTGGGGCTTGCACTAGGTCATTGCGTGGGAATGCGCCGCAGGCCCCAGAGTGCGAGGATCGCAGTTGCCAGCATCGCGACGCCCACTGACACAAATCCGGCGGTCACAACGGCTTCTTGTAACGACGAAGCGCCAAATCCCGCGCCCGCGAGCGGTGTCATGCTATTTGTGCCCGCCGCTGCGGCGAAGCAGGTCATTGCCCAATTGACGTAGGCGCCATAGAGCGCGCTCCAGTACAGCCCTGCCGATAATCCCGTTGGAAGTCTGATGCAGTGCCAGATGGCACCGACGGCTATGAGGAAGGTCCCGTTCATCAGGCCTTCCATATGGGCGGCCAGTCCCATGCGCGGATTCGTGAACTGCATCTGCGCAAGGCCCGTCAGCAGGCCGAGCAGAAACAGAAACATCCCATGCCAGATGATGCTGCGCGCTGTATCTGCGGTCATCGAGCCTCCCGTCTTTCCGTTGGCGATTGGACGTAGCAGCGAGGCTCGCATGGTCGTCCGGCCTGATGCCAGTCCCCATGTCACTTTGGCTCTCGCCAAATGCGAGGAAACCGGTAAGCTCCGAAACCTGAGCGCGGGCTTGACTTTCCCCGACCGGGTCGTATAACCCCGCGCAACCTTTGGAAAATGACGGCGTAAGATGCGCAATAAAGTTACCGACCTTCTTATTATCGTCGTAGCCCGGCACACCGCTGGGGGTGGCTGACGGCTACCCACGACAAAGCGGTGTGCACAGGGTCCTTTCGGGGCCCTTTTTTATTGGCGCGCATGACCCGGACCATCAGGGCAATGCGCAGAAGACGGATGCAGACAGCGCCTCAAGCGCCCCGGAGCGAACCATGAGCGACAGTAAGACACACGATCCCAACCAGATGACCGGTGCGGCGATGATCGTCCGCGCGCTCAAGGACCATGGGGTCAAGCACATCTTCGGTTATCCGGGCGGCGCGGTGCTTCCGATCTACGACGAGATTTTCCAGCAGAGCGATGTCGAGCACATTCTTGTGCGGCACGAGCAGGGCGCGGGCCATGCGGCGGAGGGCTACGCGCGCTCCACCGGTCTGCCGGGCGTTGCGCTGGTGACGTCCGGGCCGGGCGCCACCAACATGGTGACGCCGCTGACCGACGCACTGATGGACTCGATCCCGCTGGTCTGCATCACCGGACAGGTTCCGACGCATCTAATTGGTAATGATGCGTTCCAGGAATGCGACACCGTCGGCATCACCCGGCCCTGCACCAAGCACAACTGGCTGGTGCGGCGGATCGAGGATCTGCCGAAGGTGCTGCATGAGGCGTTCTATGTCGCGACCACGGGCCGGCCCGGCCCGGTGGTGGTGGACGTGCCGAAGGACGTGCAGTTCGCGACCGGCACCTATCATCCGCCGCGCAAATCCGACGTGCATGTTTCCTACGCTCCGCGCGTGAAGGGCGATGCCGCGCAGATCCGCAAGGCAGTGGCGCTGCTCGCGTCGGCCAAGCGGCCGGTGATCTATTCCGGCGGCGGCGTCATCAATTCCGGCCGGGAAGCCTCGAAGCTGTTGCGCGAACTGGTCGAGGTCACGGGCTTTCCGATCACCTCGACGCTGATGGGCCTCGGCGCCTATCCGGCGTCTGGCAAGAACTGGCTCGGCATGCTCGGCATGCACGGCACCTACGAAGCCAACATGGCGATGCACGACTGCGACGTCATGCTGTGCATCGGCGCACGCTTCGACGATCGCATCACCGGCCGCACCGACGCGTTCTCGCCGAACTCGAAGAAGATTCACATCGATATCGATCCGTCGTCGATCAACAAGAACATTCGCGTCGATGTACCGATCATCGGCGATGTCGCCAATGTGCTCGGCGACATTCTGACGGTGTTCAAGGGCGAGGCGAAGAAACCGAAGATCGATCCGTGGTGGTTCGAGATCGGGCGCTGGCGCGCACGCAACTCGCTGGCCTACAAGAAGAACGACGACATCATCCTGCCGCAGTATGCGATCCAGCGGCTGTTCGAACTGACCAAGAAGCACGACACCTACATCACGACGGAAGTCGGGCAGCACCAGATGTGGGCGGCGCAGTTCTTCGGCTTCGAGGAGCCGCATCGCTGGATGACCTCCGGCGGTCTCGGCACCATGGGTTATGGATTGCCGGCCGCGCTCGGCGTGCAGGTCGCGCATCCGGACAGCCTCGTGATCGATATCGCGGGCGACGCCTCGGTGCAGATGACCATGCAGGAAATGTCGTCGGCGGTTCAGTATGAATTGCCGATCAAGATCTTCATCCTGAACAACCAGTACATGGGCATGGTGCGCCAATGGCAGCAACTGCTGCACGGCAACCGGCTGTCGCATTCGTATTCCGAGGCGCTGCCGGATTTCGTCAAGCTGGCCGATGCATTCGGCTGCGTCGGGCTCCAGGTGATGAAGCCCGGCGACCTCGACGGCGCGATCAACGAGATGATCAAGGTCAAACGGCCGGTGCTGTTCGATTGCCGCGTCGCCGCGCTGGAAAACTGCTTCCCGATGATTCCGTCGGGCAAGGCGCACAACGAAATGCTGCTTCCGGCGGAAGCAAATGAAGAAGCAACGACCGCGGCGTTCGCCGGTGGCAAGGCTCTGGTTTAAAGGCGCTGGTGTGACAATGAAAGCAGACACAATGGAACAGCCCGCATCCGCGTACTTCATGGAGGAGCGTCACGATCCGAACGAGACGCACACCTTGTCCGTGCTCGTGCAGAACGAGCCGGGTGTGCTCGCGCGCGTCATCGGCCTGTTTTCCGGCCGCGGCTACAACATCGACAGTCTCACGGTGTCGGAGACCGAGCACGCCAAGCACATGTCGCTGATCACCATCGTCACCACCGGTACGCCGATGGTGATCCAGCAGATCAAGCATCAGCTCGACCGCATGATCCCGGTCTATCGCGTCGTCGATATGACGCTGACCGGACGCGCCATCGAGCGCGAACTGGCGATGGTGAAGGTCAAGGGCACGGGCGATCTGCGGATGGAAGCGCTGCGGCTGTCGGAAGCGTTCCGCGCGCGCGTGATCGATGCCACCACCGAAAGCTTCGTGTTCGAGATCACCGGCGGCACCGCCAAGATCGATCAGTTCATCAACCTGATGGTTCCGCTCGGTCTTGTCGAAGTGTCGCGCACCGGCGTTGCAGCGATCTCCCGCGGCCCGGAAAAGATGTAATCTCGCGCGCATCCCATGAAACCGATCGACATCGTGCTGGCGGTGGTCGTCGCCGTCATCTGGGGCGTTGGCTTTGTCGCGACCCGGTTTGCGGTTGACGAGATGTCGGCGACACTGCTGACCACGCTGCGGTTTGCCATCACCGCGCTGCCGTGCCTGTTTTTGCCGCGCCCGAAATTATCATGGGGACTGATCATTGCGATCAGTTGGCTGCTGGTCGCGCAGTTTCTGGCCCAGACCTATGGTCTGGCCCATGGCGTGCCGGCCGGTCTGACTGCGGTGATCGTGCAGAGCCAGGCGCTGTTCACGGTGGCCTTTGCAGCAATTTTCTTGCGGGAATTGCCGACGCGGATTCAGGTGCTTGGTATTGCGATCGCGATGTGCGGGTTGCTGCTGATCTGCTTTACGGTCGGCTACGACTTCAGCGTCTGGGCGTTTTCGGTGTCGATGACCGCGCCGGTCAGCTTTGCGGTTTCCAACCTGATGCTCCGCCGCGCTCAGGACGTGTCGATGCTCGACCTGTTCGCATGGATTGGCCTTCTGGCAATGGTGCCGTTGCTGATGGTGCTGTGGTTTGTCGATGGTCCCGCTGTGACATGGCAGGCATTGACTCATATGTCGCTGCTGGCGGCGCTGTGTGTGCTGGCGCTGGCGGTGCTCGGAACGACGCTGGGCTACTGGATTTGGGGCCGGCTGCTACGGAGGTATTCCGCCGCGCAGGTGGTGCCGTTCGCGCTGCTGGTGCCGTTCTTCGGCGCGGGGGCGTCGAGCCTCGTTTTCGGAGAGACTTTCGGGACCCTGCGCCTGACCGGCATGATCGTCGTTGTGTTCGGGATTGCGGTGATGCTGCTGTCGCGCCGTCCGCCGCCTCTGGTGGAAGTGGCCTGAACCATGATCTCTCAGCAACTCGCCATCGCCTTCATCGCCTTTGCCGCTGCGGCGCTGTTCACGCCGGGGCCGAACAACATCATGCTGATGGCGTCTGGGCTGAACTACGGATTTCGGCGAACATTGCCGCATGTCGCCGGTGTCACCATCGGATTCTCGTTTCTGGTGGCGGTGATCGGGCTTGGATTGGGCGCGGTATTCGCGGCCTACCCGGTCCTGCACACGATCCTGAAGTATGCGGGCGCGGCCTATCTCATCTATCTCGCGATCATGATTGCGCTGTCCGGGCCTGCGGATACCGGCGGAGCAGGCGAGGGCAAGCCGATGACCTTCCTCGGGGCCGCAATGTTCCAGTGGGTGAACGTCAAAGGCTGGGTGATCGCGGTGGGCGCCATTACCGCCTATGCCGCCATCGCAGCCTATCCGCTGAACATCGCGGCGCTCTCGATCCTGCTGTTCCTGATCGGGCTGGGCTCCTCGCTGACCTGGGTGGTGCTCGGCACCTCGCTGCAAGCGCTGGTAAAATCCCCGCGCGCCGTCCGGATCTTCAATATCGTCATGGCCCTGCTTTTGCTGGCCTCGCTTTACCCCGTTCTGAAGGAGCCGTGAGCTTACTGCACCGCAGAAATCGGGGTTGCGGGCTTGTCTCGCACCACCAGCCGCCCTACACAACGGCGGCAATTCATCCGGGCCCTGGCCCGATCCACCCGAAAACGTTCGATAATTGGCCAATCGGGGCCGCCTGAGAAGGAAAATGAAAATGCGTGTTTATTACGATCGCGATGCCGACCTGAACCTGATCAAGGGCAAGAAGGTGGTCATCGTCGGTTACGGCAGCCAGGGCCACGCCCACGCGCTGAACCTGAAGGACTCCGGCGTCAAGGATGTCGCCATTGCGCTCCGCAAGGGCTCCGCCACCGTCAAGAAAGCCGAGAATGCCGGCTTCAAGGTGATGGAAGTTGCCGACGCCGCGAAGTGGGCCGACGTCGTGATGATGCTCACGCCTGACGAACTGCAGGGCGACATCTATCGTGAGCACCTGCACGACAACATGAAGCAGGGCGCTGCGCTGCTGTTCGCACACGGCCTCAACGTGCACTTCAACCTGATCGAGCCGCGTGCCGACCTCGACGTGCTGATGGTCGCGCCGAAGGGTCCGGGCCATACCGTCCGCTCAGAGTACCAGCGCGGCGGCGGCGTACCGACCCTGATCGCGATCCACAAGGATTCTTCGGGCAACGCGCATGACCTCGGTCTGTCCTATGCTTCCGCTATCGGTGGCGGCCGCGCGGGCGTCATCGAAACCACCTTCAAAGAAGAGTGCGAAACCGACCTGTTCGGCGAGCAGGCCGTCCTGTGCGGCGGTACCGTCGAATTGATCCGCGCCGGCTTCGAGACGCTGGTGGAAGCCGGCTACGCGCCGGAGATGGCCTACTTCGAGTGCCTGCACGAGCTGAAGCTGATCGTGGACCTGATCTACGAAGGCGGCATCGCCAACATGAACTACTCGATCTCCAACACCGCTGAGTACGGCGAGTATGTCACCGGCCCGCGCATCATCACCCCGGAAACCAAGGCCGAGATGAAGCGCGTGCTCACCGACATCCAGTCGGGCAAGTTCACCCGCGACTGGATGCTCGAGAACAAGGTCAACCAGGCCTCGTTCAAGGCGACCCGCGGCCGCAACAACGCCCACCAGATCGAGGCCGTTGGCGAGAAGCTCCGCGCCATGATGCCCTGGATCAAGGAAAAGGCTCTGGTCGACAAGACCAAGAACTGATTTCTGCCCCTTCCTTCTTGAGAAAGGCCGGTTGCCGCGAGGCAGCCGGTCTTTGCTTTTGGGGTAACTGAACGCCCGCTGAAAGCCGGCCTTAACCGAACGAAATATGTCGCAGGGCCAGTCCCTTGCGACTACATGACGGTTACATTACGTTTTTGTGACACGCTGCGGTTTCCGGCCGCGCGGTTGGCTTCCTGGCCTTCGCCAGCCAAGGCCTCAGACAGTGCCGGGGTTAGTTCGCGTCGAGGCAATGTTGCCGCTGCCGACACCAGGTTCTCCAGCGATGACCCCGATGGCTGCCCGCCGTCGCTTTCCGTCGTAGCGGGCGCGCCGTGTCCGTTATCACCACATCGACTCCCGCCAGCAGCAAGGTTCAGCTTTGGCTGAAGTGGCTCGGCGATACCGGATGGTTATGGCGGCTACGCGTCGCGTTAATCGCCGCGATGCATCTCACGGCTATCTACGTTCTCGCCTCGGTCGAGTACGGACCGTTCGCGATGACGCTGGCGTTGTTGACGTGGGGGCTGCTGAACTTCCTCTGGCTGATCGCGTTTCGCCGTCCCGGCGTATCCGCGGCGTTGTCGCTGGCGCTGGTCGCTGCCCTGATCGTGCTGTCGCAGTTCAAGTACGGAATCATGCAGCTTACGCTGACGTTCCTGGATTTCCTGATAATCGACCGCGACACGGTTTCGTTCCTGCATTCGATCTTCCCGCAGCTCAAGACGCAGTCCATCGTGCTGGTGGCCATCGCCGTGCCTGTGATGTGGCTGGTCTGGCGAGCGGACCCGTTCCGGGTCCGCCGCGCGACCGCCGCTGCCGGTGCAGGTGTCTGCATGCTCGGCATCGTCGGGCTGTCGGTAGCTAATCCAGAACAGCCGTGGGAGCCATTCCAGGGCGTCAATCACATCTCCAATCTGGCGCGATCCGGCGTTGTCTCTGTTTCGCACCTGACGTCGACGACGGGCTGGATCGAGGCCGACTCGAAGAGCCTCGTCGGGTCCGCGCAGGCCACGCCGCTCACCACATGCACGCCGCGCGGCAAGCGTCCGAACATCATCATGGTGCTCGACGAATCCAGCTTCGACATCACGGCTGCCCCCGGCATCAAGGTGCCTGAGGATTATCGGAACTACTTCAAATCCTCCGACGGGCAGAGGCGTTCGTTTGTCACCGAATCCAGCGGCGGGCCGACCTGGTACACCGAGTTCAACGTGCTGACCGGTTTGTCGGCGCGGTCATTCGGCAAGATGAAGTTCTATGTCACGCGGATCACGGCGGGGAAGATTTCGCGCGGGTTGCCGCAGGCATTGCAGCGGTGCGGGTACCGGACGTTCTCGCTGTATCCGACTTACGGGAATTTCCTCAGTGCGCGCAACTTCCAGACATCGGCAGGGGTCGGCAAGTTCATCGACATGGCCGACATGGGCGTCAGCGAGGACATGCAGCCCGACAAGTTCTATTTCGATCAGGCGCTGCAACTGATCGCGCGTGAGCGCAGGGCCGAGCAGCCGATATTCGTTTTCGTCTACCTCACCGCCAATCACTTTCCGTGGACGTCGACGTATCGTTCCGATCTCACGCCCGCCGGCTGGAAAGCGCCGGGCAACACCGGGGAGGTCGACGAATACATTCGCCGCCAAGCGATGACGGCGTCGGACTATGCAAGCTTCGTGGCACGGCTGAAGAGCGAACATCCCGATGAGCCGTTCCTGCTGGTGCGGTTCGGTGACCATCAGCCCGCGATCTCGCAGAAGCTGCTGGAGCCGAAGCTGCCGCAACCGCTGCTGGCCGACCGCATCATGACCCACGATCCGCGCTACTACAAAACCTACTATGCGATCGATGCGCTCAACTACAAGCCGGATCTGTCGTCGGCTCTGGAGACGCTGGACGCGGCTTATCTGCCGCTCGCGATTCAGGATGCGGCGGGCATTCCGCTCGATCCGTCGTTCGTCGAGCAGAAGAAGATCATGCTCCGCTGCCGGGGTCTGTTCTATGCATGCAAGGATGGTGCGGAAGCGAAACGCTTCAACCGCCTTCTGATGGACGCGGGGTTCGTGAAGAACCTTTAGCGCTTCCCGATTTTCTCCCAAAGCCACCGCGCCACCGCGTCCGGTGAACTGGCCCCATCGCCGCCGCTGGCGCGCAGGTTGGCCTCGCGCATCGTGGCGATGTCGATCCTGCCGAGCAGCGGCTGTAATGCCTCGCGCAGCTTCGTGTCACTGGTGCGTTTCGGTGCGATCAGCATTACGGCGTCGTAGGGCGGGATCGCTGCTTTCGGATCGCCCAGCACGACCAGATCGTATTTCGCGATCAGGCCGTCGCTGGTGTAGCCCGCAATCACATCCACCTCGCCGGATGCAACCGCCGCGTACATGAAGTCGGGCTGCATCTGCCGCTGCTGGCGAAAGGCGAGATTGTAACTCCGTCGCAGCGCCGCCCATTCCGGACGAGAGAAGAACTCATAATCGCCCGCGATCGAGAGCGAGGATGCGCGCGGCGCAAGATCGGCAATGGTACGGATACCGAGTTCTTCGGCGCGCTTGCGCGGCATCACCAGCGCATAGGCATTCTCAAATCCAAGTTCGCCGAGCAGTGAAATCCCGTATTTGTCCTTGAGCGTTGTTGCCAAGTCGCTCAGCAATTCCTTGCGTGGCCTGATGTCGGTGCGCTTGAGCTGGTTAGCCCACAGCGTGCCGGAATAATCGACATAGATGTCGATGTCACCGGATGCGAGTGCCTCGAAGATCACATTGGAGCCGAGGCCTTCGCGCGGCGAGGCCGACAGCCCCGCGGCTTGCAGGCGCTGCGCGATCAGCGATGAGAGGATGTACTGCTCGGTGAATGTCTTGGCGCCGACGATATAGTTCGTTCTGGCGCGGGCCATTGCAGGCATCAGTGTGGCGGCGATCAATGCGATCAGACCAAGGCACCCCGCGACGATGCGCGTGCGGCTGTTCAGTTTCACGCCGCCTTCGATCAGCGCCAGCAACTGATCGACTGCAAGGGCCAGCAAGGCCGCGGCGGCGCAGCCGAACAGCACGAATACCCAGTTCTGCGTCTGCAATCCGGCGAAGATATAGTTGCCCAGGCTTGTCTGGCCGATCGGCGTCGACAGCGTCGCCGTGCCGATCACCCAGACGGCAGCAGTGCGGATACCGGCCATGATCACCGGCAGCGCCAGCGGAAGCTCAACCATCGTGAGCGATTGCCGCTGTGTCATGCCGACACCTTCCGCGGCTTCCATGATCGCAGGATCGATCCCCTGTAATCCGGTGATGGTGTTCCGCAGCACCGGCAGCATGCTGTAGAGTGCCAGCGCCAGAACCGATGGCAGGAACCCGAAGGCCGAAAAGCCATGGCCGAACCATTGCAGCGACAGTCCGGCCAGCGCCAGTAACAGCGGATAGAACAGCGCGAGCAAGGCAAGGCCTGGGACAGTCTGCACGATGCTGGCGATGCCGAGCGTGATGTCACGCAACACCGGCCGCCGCCGCACGATCAGCGCCAGCGGAAAGCTGATCACAAGGCCGAGCGCCAGCGCCGTCAGACTGACACGGACATGACTGCCGAGATAATCGGGCAGGCGCGTCAGGGCGTCGTTCCATCGCGGATCGGACAAGAAATTCATGCCCGATCCTTTGGCAATAATTCCTGCAATCGCTCGGCCTGACGGCGCGGCGTGTTCAGCAGTTCGCCGACATAGGCGTCGCTGCTGCTGGATAATTCCTGCGCCGCGCCTTGCGCGATCAGACGACCGGCGCGCATCACCGCGACACGATCCGCAAGAAGCAGAGCTTCCGCCATGTCGTGGGTGATCATCACAGTGGTCAGCCCAAGGCTGCGATGGAGCGCACGATAGTCTTCGCCAAGCGCATCGCGGGTGAGGGGATCAAGCGCGCCGAACGGCTCGTCCATCAAAACGATTGTGGGATTTGCTGCCAGTGCGCGCGCCACGCCGACGCGCTGGCGCTGGCCGCCGGAGAGCTCGTGCGGAAACCTGTCTTTGTGCGCCCGCTCCAGTCGGACCAGATCGATCAATTCATCGACGCGCGCGGAAATCTTTTGAGCCGGGGTGCCCAGCAGCCGCGGTGTGATGCCGATATTGTCTGCGACGGTCATGTGCGGGAACAGTCCGCCGCTCTGGAATACGTATCCGATGCTTCGGCGAAGCGCGATGGGATCGAGGCCGCGCACATCGTCGCCGTGAACGCGCACAGTGCCGCTGTCGGGGGCGATCAGGCGGTTGGCCAGCCGCAGCAGCGTTGTTTTGCCGGAGCCGGAGCCGCCGACGACGGCCAGAAATTCTCCGGCCGTCACATTAAGCGAGACGCCGTCGACGGCCTTGATACGGCCCCGCTCGAAGCTCTTGCCGACATTTTCGTAGGCGATGGACGGCGCGGCACTGGTCATGCCGCATGATGGACCATCGGTGCTAGGCTGTCGACGGGCCGTGCGCTGCCGTGTAGCGTGCCGCGATCAATCGGAGAGTTTTCGTTATGGCCAGGAACGGCAAGTCCGCGCAACCGAGCGCGAAACAGTTGAAGTCCTATGTGGACCCGTTCCGGGTCGATGGTTCGCAGGAATTTCACCTCAAATCACACAAGCCCGACGAGAAGGGCGGTCTCGACAAGGACGCGGCGCGCGCGCTCGTCGACGCCAATCGCGGAAGAATGCGCGAACTGCAGGAGAAGCTTTATGCGCAGGATCGCTGGTCGGTTCTGCTGATTTTTCAGGGCATGGACGCCGCCGGCAAGGACAGCGCAATTGAAAACGTGATGTCGGGCATTAATCCGCAAGGCTGCCAGGTCTATTCGTTCAAGCAGCCGTCCACGAAAGAACTCGATCACGATTTCATGTGGCGGACCTCCAAGTGCGCGCCCGAGCGCGGGCGGATCGGCATCTTCAATCGTTCCTATTACGAAGAGGTGCTGGTGGTTCGTGTGCACCCGGAGATTTTGGCGCAGCAGCGGATTCCGCCCGAACTGGTGACGAAGAATATCTGGCGCGAACGCTTCGAGGATATTGCGTCGTACGAGAGATATCTTGCGCGCAACGGCACGCTGATCCTGAAATTCTTTCTCAACATTTCCAAGGAGGAGCAGCGCCAGCGTTTTCTCGATCGGCTCGATCAGCCGGCGAAGAACTGGAAGTTCTCGCTCGGCGATGTGGCTGAGCGCAAATTATGGGACAAGTATCAGGCGGCCTATCAGGACCTGATCCATCATACGTCGGCAAAGCACGCGCCGTGGATTGTCGTGCCGGCGGACCACAAATGGTTCGCCCGCCTCGTGATCAGCTCAGCCATTGTGACCGCGATGGAAAAACTCAACCTGAAATTTCCTGAGGTGGACAAAAGCGACGCCGGTGAATTGAAAAAAGTGAAGGTCGCCCTCGAACGAGAGGGACGGAGCGCGGCCGTTCGTGCGCCGAAAGCAAAGGTTGCGCCCTCGAAAAAGGGAACTGATTGATAGGATTACGACCCGTATCGGTCTGCCCCCGCAATTCACAGTTCCCACATTGCGGGTTGCCGAGAGCGCCTGCCGAAAATATTATGCAGACGGGTGAGGATTCTTTCTGTGGCTAGTCTGCGAACGCTTGGTTTGTTGGTTATATTGATCGGCCTCGGCGCCGCATCGAGCCCGATGGCCTATGCCGAGTGGTGGAAGCTCTATGCGCCGAAAGACTTCGAGGAATGTTCCCAAGGCGCGGAACAGCCGGGTCTGTCGAAGGATGCCCAGGCAAAGATCATCTCGGAGTGCGATTCAAAATTCGCAGGCCGCCGCAAAGCTGGCGGCGGCTACACTTATTTCGATTTCATGCAAAATCGTCACTTCGACATCGCGGGCCCTAATCCCACGCCGCAAGAACTAAAGCGGATGGATCAGGACTATCTGGCCTATCTGGAAACAAACCCGGAAACTCCGACCGAGGTCGTTGATACCGGTCAGGCACTCGCCGCGATCAGCAACCAGATGAAGCCGGTTATTGATCAGAAACCGGCGGTCCGGACCAAAGCCACGGCAGTGGCCGTGGAGACGCCGCCTGCTGCCTCACCGGCACGGGTTCGCAAGAAAGACGTCTGCAAAGACGACGCTCTGTCATGCGGGCTGGCGAAAATCACGGACACCGTGAAGAGCCTGAAGCACGCCGTGCTGGGCGCGGACGCCGGCGTGAAGCGGCCACCTGGCGACCTCTCGAGGTCTCGGCCCGCGGGCGGAGCCTGACGGCTCGTCCGCGCTATAGGGCAGCCTTACTGACCAATCTTTGGCGTTGCGAGGCCGCGCCTTTCTCGTCTAGAACGGCCTGACGGAACGCGTCGGCAACCATCCATCAACGGTTTTGGGCCGATTATGCGTTTTTCGGGGATTGAATCGATGATTCGCGGCGGCATTCAGGGACAGCAGGGAACGGTGGCATTCGCCGCCTGCCTCGACGCGATTCCTGCTGCGCCGATTTCGTCCCTTCTTGGCGGGCTTCTGCTTCTTATCTGCCCCTGAGGGCCGTCTGGGCATTTGCGCCTGGGCACTCAGGGGTTCGACGACAGCACCGAAACCCGAGCGCCCTGATGTGGCGCATCTGACCAAAGGATTTTCCCAATGACCACCGCGAACAAGTCCGACAAGGACCGCGTCGTTATCTTCGATACCACCCTGCGCGATGGCGAGCAGTGCCCGGGCGCCACCATGACGTTCGAGGAAAAGCTCGAGGTCGCGGATCTGCTCGACTCCATGGGTGTCGACATTATCGAGGCCGGTTTTCCGATCGCCTCTGACGGCGATTTTGAAGCCGTCCGCGAGATTGCCAAGCGCACCAAGAACGCGGTGGTTTGCGGCCTCTCCCGCGCGGCCCACAAGGACATCGACCGCTGCGCCGAAGCCATCCGTCCGGCACGGCGCGGCCGCATCCATACGTTCCTGTCCACCTCGCCGGTGCACATGAAGTACAAGCTCCAGATGGAGCCGAAGGACGTGCATGAAATGGTGATCTCGCAGGTCACCCGTGCGCGCAACCACACCGACGACGTCGAGTGGTCGTCGGAAGACGGCACCCGCACCGAATTCGACTTCCTGTGCCGCTGCGTGGAATCGGCGATCAAGGCCGGTGCAACCACCATCAACATCCCGGACACCGTCGGCTACAGCGTGCCGGAGGAATATTACGACCTGTTCAAGCGCGTGCGCGAGACGGTGCCGAATTCCGACAAGGCGGTGTTCTCGGTTCATTGCCACAACGACCTCGGCATGGCGGTGGCGAATTCGCTGGCCGGTGTGCGCGCAGGTGCGCGGCAGATCGAGTGCACCATCAACGGCATCGGCGAACGTGCGGGCAATGCCGCGCTCGAGGAAGTCGTGATGGCGATGCGCGTGCGTAACGACAAGTTGCCGTACTGGAACAACATCGACACCACGATGCTGACGCGCGCGTCGAAGTCGGTGGCGGCGGCGACGTCGTTCCCTGTGCAGTACAACAAGGCCATCGTCGGGCGTAACGCCTTCGCGCACGAGAGTGGCATCCATCAGGACGGCATGCTGAAGAACGCGCAGACCTACGAGATCATGCTGCCGGAGACGGTCGGCGTGAAGCAGACCTCGCTGGTGATGGGCAAGCATTCGGGCCGCCATGCCTTCATCCACAAGCTGGAGGAGATGGGTTACAAGCTCGCCAGCAACCAGCTGGAAGACGCCTTCGTGCGCTTCAAGGCTTTGGCCGACCGCAAGAAGGACATCTACGACGAAGACATCGAGGCGCTGGTTGATCAGGAGATCGCGGAATCGCACGACCGGATTCATCTCGTGTCACTGACCGTCATCGCGGGCACGCATGGTCCGCAACGCGCGACCATGAAGCTCGACATCGAAGGCCAGATCAAAATCGAGGAAGCCGAGGGCAACGGTCCGGTGGACGCAACGTTCAACTGCATCAAGTCGCTGGTGCCGAACGAAGCGAAGCTGGAACTCTATCAGGTCCACGCCGTGACCGCTGGCACCGATGCACAGGCTGAGGTCTCGGTACGGCTGTCGCAGGACGGACGTTCCGTCACGGCACGCGCTGCGGACCCTGACACTTTGGTTGCTTCGGCCAAGGCGTATCTCAGTGCCCTGAACAAAATCGTCATGAAGAAGCAGCGTGACATGCCGGCGGTGGCTGCTGCGGGACACTGATCGCCCTTTCATCTGAACCAACGAAACGCGGTGCATCTTTGATGCACCGCGTTTTGCGTTGCAGCAATCGCGCGTTACGACCCCTGCTAACGGGCAATGGTCTTGACCACGCCGGTCTGCGATGATCCGGTCTGGTTCAGAAAAACTGGAGCTGCGGAACTGCCGTGGTCCAACCAAGCCTCCGGGAGGAAACATGAAAAAACTCATTCTGGCTGCGGCCTCAGTCGCAGTGCTCGCGCTCGTAGGCCCCGCCACGGCGCAATCGCCGATCGTCATCAAGTTCAGCCATGTCGTCGCGCCGAATACGCCGAAGGGGCAGGGTGCCGAGAGGTTCAAGCAACTCGCCGAGAAGTACACCAACGGCAAGGTGAAGGTTGAGGTCTACCCGAACTCGCAGCTCTACAAGGACAAGGAAGAAGTCGAGGCGCTTCAGCTCGGTGCAGTCCAAATGCTTGCGCCGTCGCTTGCCAAGTTCGGCCCGCTTGGCGTGAAGGAATTCGAGGTGTTCGATCTGCCCTACATCCTTCCGGACAAGGCGGCTCTCGGACGCATCACCAAGGGCCCGATCGGCAAAAGCCTTCTGGCGAAGCTCGAGCCGAAAGGCATCACTGGTCTCGCTTACTGGGACAACGGCTTCAAGATCATGACGGCCAACAAGCCGATGCATAAGGTCGCCGACTTTCAGGGCCTGAAGATGCGCATCCAGTCGTCGAAGGTTCTCGAAGCCGAAATGCGCGCGCTTGGCGCCATTCCGCAGGTGCTGGCGTTCTCGGAAGTCTATCAGGCGATGCAGACCGGCGTCGTCGACGGTAACGAGAACACACCGTCGAACGTTTACACCCAGAAGATGCACGAAGTGCAGAAGCACGCCACGCTCTCCAACCACGGCTACATCGGCTACGCGGTGATCGTGAACAAGAAGTTCTGGGATGGCCTTCCTGCCGACGTAAAGCCGCAGGTCGAGAAGGCGATGGCGGAGGCGACCGAATTCGCGAACGACATCTCGCAGAAGGAAAACGACGATGCCATCGCGGCGATGAAGAAGGCCGGAACCACGACCTTCTATGAACTGACACCCGCTGAGCGTGCCGAGTGGATGAAGGCTCTCGAGCCGGTGACTCAGGACATGGCTTCACGCGTCGGCAAGGATCTGATCGCGGCGTTCCAGAAGGAAGCCAACGCCAAGACCAACTAAGGCGGCTTTCACGACAGGATAAGTGGTCCGGGATTCGACCCGGGCCGCTTCCGTCTGATAGGATGACGCTGGGCATCGGCTATATCGGAACGCGCGAAGACGCGGCCGCTGCGGGTGGGGACGAACTTGAAATCATTCATGCGCATCCTCGATCGTCTCGAGGAAACCCTGATTGCAACGCTGATCGCGGCCGCGACGGTGGTGATTTTTGTTGCCGTCGCCCATCGCTACACCACGGATTTCGTGGTCAACCATCGCAGCTGGCCCGGCGCTGTGCCCGCCTACGTGTTCCTCAGCAAGATTCATCTGTCCTGGGCGCAGGAGCTTTGCATCTACATGTTCGTGTGGATGGCGAAGTTCGGTGCGGCCTACGGCGTGCGCACTGGCATTCACGTCGGTGTCGACGTTCTGGTGCTGGCGCTCAGTCCGAAATGGCGCAAGTCGACGATCCTGTTTGGACTGCTCTGTGGCGCGCTGTTCACCGGCATCATCGGCACTATGGGCGCCAGTTTCGTTTACGGCCTGTCGCACACCGACCAGACCTCGCCCGATCTCGAACTGCCGAGCTGGATCGTCTATCTCTGCATCCCGCTGGGTTCTTACCTGATGTGCTTCCGCTTCCTGCAAGTCGCGTTTGCTTACTGGCGCACGGGTGATTTGCCGCATCACGATCATACGCATGTCGAGGGCATCGAGGTCGACACCGCGATTGGTCCGACGCCGGAGGGCGTCCGATGACCACGCTGTTTATCTTCGCGCTTCTCATCGCCCTGATGCTGACCGGTATGCCGATCTCGATCGCACTCGGCCTGACGGTTCTGACGTTCCTGTTCTTCCTGACCAGCGTGCCGATCGAGGCGGTGGCGCTGAAGCTGTTCACCGGCATCGAGAACTTCGAGATCATGGCGATCCCGTTTTTCATTCTCGCCGGTAACTTCCTGACCCACGGCGGCGTCGCCAAACGCATGATCAATTTTGCGACCTCCATGGTCGGGCATTGGTATGGCGGCCTTGGCCTCGCGGGCGTTATGGCCTGCGCACTGTTCGCTGCCATTTCAGGCTCGTCGCCTGCGACCGTGATCGCAATCGGTTCGATCCTGATGCCGGCAATGGTCGCGCAGGGCTTTCCCAAGCGCTTCGGTGCGGGTGTCATCACGACATCGGGCGCGCTCGGCATTCTGATTCCGCCGTCCATCGTGATGGTGATCTATGCGGTGGCGACTGGCGGCAGCGTTGCCTTTGGTCCCGGCGGCGAACGCGTGACATCGGCCTCCGTCGGGCAGTTGTTCATGGCGGGCGTGATCCCCGGACTGATGCTGGCCTCGTTGCTTGGCCTGACAACGGTTTACCGCGCATGGAAGTTCGACTATCCGCGGCTGCCCCGCGCGACATGGGTCGAACGGTTCAAGGCATTCCGTGAATGCATCTGGGGTCTGCTGCTGATCGTGATCGTGCTCGGCGGCATTTACGCCGGCCTGTTCACGCCGACGGAAGCCGCGGCCATGAGCGCGGTTTATGCGTTCATCATCGCCGTGTTCGTCTACAAGGACCTGACGATCAGGGATGTGCCCCGCGTTCTGCTCGGCTCGGCCAGTATGAGTGCGATGATCCTCTACATCATCACCAACGCGGTGCTGTTCTCATTCCTGATGACCAGCGAACAGATTCCGCAGCAGCTCACCGCGTGGATGCTGGAGAAGGGCGTCAACTGGGTCACCTTCCTGATCTTCGTCAACGTCCTGCTGCTGGTCGCAGGCAACGTGATGGAAGCCAGTTCCATCGTGCTGATCACCGCGCCGATCCTGTTTCCGATCGCGGTGAAGCTCGGCATTCATCCGGTGCATCTCGGCATCCTGATGGTGGTCAACATGGAGGTCGGCATGTGCCACCCCCCGGTGGGCCTCAATCTCTATGTCGCCTCCGGCATCGCCAAAATGGGCATCACGGAACTTACGATCGCGGTGTGGCCGTGGCTGCTGACAATGTTGATGTTCCTGGTGGTCGTGACCTTCGTGCCGGAAATCTCGCTGTGGCTGCCGCGAACGTTGGGGATGCTGAATTAATGCGCGTTCACCTAGCTGTCCAAAGCTTAAGTTGAAAGCGCGGCGGTGGCTGTCATCTTCGGGGAAGTTTCACCCGGAGATGCCCCCATGAAAAAAGCTATCCTCGCCGGCGTCGCGGCGGTTGCTATTATCGGATCGACCGCCGTCTACGCACAGCATCGCCATCATCATCAGCGCATGAGCACGGAAGACCGGGCGGCCTTCGTCGATGCGAAGATCGCGGCGGTGAAGGCCGGTCTTCAGCTCACGCCGGATCAGGAAAAGATGTGGCCGCCGGTCGAGGCGGCGGTACGCGATTTCGCCAAGCAGCGGATTGCGCTGGCCAATGCGCGCGCCAGCGAGCGTGATGCGCGCCGTGCGGAACGGGATCAGAAGGGGCCCGAAGACAGCAAGCCGTCAACCGCCGATCAGACCCGCGATCCGGTGGCCCGTTTGCGCGACCGGGCCGACAGGATGGCCGAGACCGCAGCCGGCCTGAAGAAGATCGCTGATGCGGCTGACCCGCTCTACAAGAGCCTCAACGACGGCCAGAAGCGCCGGCTGGCGGTGCTGACCCGCATGGGCGGTCATCACGGCTGGCGCGGACGGGGCTTCGAGCGCGGGCTGGACGATGACCGATTCGACCGGGATCGCGGTCCTGACCGTGATCGCGGCACCGGCGGCTCCGAGCGCCTCTGAAGGATCGGCTGAAAGCCTGTCGCGCCAACAAAAACCGCCGGATTTCCGGCGGTTTTTCGTATCCGGAACCATCTGGTTTTCCATTGCCTCAGGGGCCGGGAAAACACTGCAACCTTGCTGGACATGGCCGTTTCGCTTTGCTAAACGACGCCGTCCTTAACGGACATCCGGATTGGATCCGGGCGCATAGCTCAGTTGGTAGAGCAGCTGACTCTTAATCAGCGGGTCCCAGGTTCGAGCCCTGGTGCGCCCACCAAACAAATCAGACATCTGGTTGTTCTTTATTGGTGGAAACGAGCCGTAATTTTCGGCTCGTCTTGCGGTCTTGTCCTTGCTTCGAGTCGGGATGGCCGCTTCGCAATTCCATTACTTGGGGTAGGCCGCTCCGCTTGCCCAAGCCTCGACGAAGGCTCCGGCTTCTGATTTGGGTGCCTGGAGCCGCAGAACGGCCAAAACCGGGCGGCCAGGCCCGACCCACCAACGTATCTTTCCGATGTGGTCGATCAGGCCGTCGATCTTCTTGCCGCCGTTGCGCGCGGGATCTTCTATCTGCTCGCAGATCTCCGCAGGCTCTTGCCTTCCCACGCCATCTCGCGCGGTGCGAGGTGCCATTCCCGATGTCCCGGCACGCGCCCGCAACGGGGGCAATTCGCCCATCTCATCCAAGGTGCGGGCATGAATCTTCCGGGCAATGGCTACTGCTTATATGCGATCAGATGTTGCGAGATGTCGTCAGCCGCGGCTTTCAGATCCGGCATGAATTTCTTGAACAGCGCCTTGGGAGAATGGCGCGCGAGATTTGTGGACAGGTTGATGGCCGCGATGGTGCTGCCGTTAGCCCCGTAGATCGGAACGGCCATACCGAACGCGCCGAGTTCGAGCTCTTCGGTAACCACGCTCCAGCCCTGAACGCGCACCTTTTCGATTTCCTGCTCAAGCTTGTGGACATCGGTCACCGTCGTTCGGGTCCATTGACGCCGGTCCGAATTGGCGAGCACCGCGGAGCACTCGTCCTTTGGCAGTCCTGCGAGAAGCACGCGCCCCATCGATGTGCAGAACGCCGGAATGCGACTTCCGGTGATCAGTCCTCGGCGCAACACGCTGGTGACTTCGGCACGTGCGATATAGAGAACGTCTGCGCCGTCCAGCACCGAGATGGCGACGACCTCGTCGACCTTGCGGGAGAGGGTCTCGATCACCGGCTGCGCCACCTCGCGCAGCGACAGCGACGACAGATATGCAAAACCCAACTGGAGAATGCGCGGCGTCAGCATGAAGTCGTCACCCTCCTGACGCGCCATCCCGAGTGTGACCAGCGTGTACAGCAGCCGGCGTGCGCCGGCCCGCGGCAAGTTCGTATGCCGGGCGACGTCGGTGAGGGTCAGCTTGCGGTGATCACCGAACGCCGAAATGACGGCGAGGCCTTTTGCGAAGGCTTCGACAAAGGTGTCGCTGCCGCCCGGCCATTTCGAGATGTCTGTCCACGGATCGCTGACGCGCACGGTCATTGTTGCCAAACCCCTCGGCTTGTGGCTAACGTTGTTCGATAGTCGACAATAAGTTCGACAGTCGAACAATGAAAGAGGGGAAATGATGCGACGATCATTTAATTTGCTGAAGGTTCTGGCTCTGGGGGCGGCCTGTCTGGCGGCTCCAACCGCGCTGGCCCAGGATTTTCCGAACCGGCCGATCAAGATCGTCGTCCCGGCCGCGGCGGGCGGTCCCACGCACATCACCGCGCAAATGCTTGCGGAGAAGATGCAGTCATCGCTCGGCCAGCCGGTGATCGTCGAGCCGAAGCCCGGGGCCGGGAACAATCTCGGCGCGGAGTTTGTCGCGAAAAGTGCGCCGGATGGCTACACGCTCCTGTTCGCGACAACGGGCACGCACGCGATCAACCAGACCTTGTTCAAGAAGCTACCGTTCGATCCGATCAAGGATTTCGATCCGGTTTCGCTGGTGGTGCAATATCCCCTGATGCTGGTTGTTTCATCGGACCTGCCGGTTAAATCGGTCAAGGAACTGATCGAGTACGCCAGAAAGAATCCCGGCAAGCTCAATCGTGCATCCGGCGGAATGGGTACGTCGATGCATCTGTCGGGCGAATTGTTCGTCAAGCAGGCCAATATCGAGGCGCCTCACATTCCGTACAAGGGCAGTGCGCCTGCGCTCAACGACCTCATGGGCGGGCACGTCCAGTTGATGTTCGACTCCATGATTACGACGATGCCGCTTGTCGAGAGCGGTCAATTGCGTGCGCTGGCCGTCACAGGCAAGAAGCGCTCTCCGCTGCTTCCTAACGTGCCAACCATCGCCGAAAGCGGGCTGCCGGACTACGAAGCCACCGGCTGGACCGGCATCGTGGTGCCGGCGGGGACGCCGCGGGACGTCATCATGAAACTGAACGGCGCGATCGTCGAAGCGATCAAGTCGCCCCCGGTGCAGGAGGCGTTCAGGAAGCAGGCCGCGGAGCCGGTCGGCTCGTCGCCGGAAGAGTTTGCCGCGTTTATCCGCAAGGAAACCGACAAGTGGGGCGCGACCATCCGCGCTGCGGGCATCAGCGCTGACTGACCGCTACCTGTCATTTTGAACCGGAAGAACGCTCATGCTTCAGTCCCTGGTCTCCGAGAAGAAAATCGATTGTGACGTCCACGTCACTTTGCCGACAACGGCGAAACTGGCGCCGTACCTTGACGACTACTGGCGCGAGCAGGTGACGACGCGTGGAATCGATCGGCTGGAAATGACCAGCGATATCTCGAACATCAGTCCGGCCTTGCGGCCGGACTGGAAGACAGGCAGCGATGTGCAGACAATCCGCACATTGGCGCTGGAGCCGTTCGGCACTGACATAGCCATCTGCAATTGCCTTTATGGCGCGCAGGCGGTCTACAATGCCGACCTCGCCGTGGCGCTGTGCCGTGCGATGAATGATTGGCTGGCCGAAGAATTCCTGAGCAAGGACGAACGGCTGCGTGGATCGATCGTCTTGCCTTGGCAGAGCCCGGAGAAGGCCGCGCTGGAAATTGAGCGCCTCGCATCCGACCGGCGGTTTGTTCAGGTATCGATGATGGCCATGGGCGACATGCCGCTCGGCCGGCGCGCGATGTGGCCGATTTATGCGGCGGCGGAAGCTCACGGTTTCGCGGTCGGGGTTCACGCGGGCACGGCTTACCGGTTCGCGCCCTGGACCAACGGATGGCCGTCCTACCACATCGAGGATCAGGTCGCGCAGAGTGTCGGTGTGCAGACGCAATTGCTCAGCCTGATTACCGAGGGTGTGTTCGAGGAATACCCGAAGCTGAAGGTTGTACTGATTGATTCTGGCGTGACATGGCTTCCGCCGTTCCTGTGGCGCATCGACAAGCTCTGGCGCGGCCTGCGGATGGAAGTTCCGTGGCTGAAGAGGTCTCCGACAGAGATTGTATCCGAGCATGTGCGCCTGACGCTGCAGCCGTTCGACGGTCCCAAGGACGCGCAAGTGATTCAGGAACTGGCCGAACAGATCGGCGAGCACATGCTGCTGTTCTCGACCGATTATCCTCGCTGGAATTTCGACGGCACCGATGCCGTGCCGCTGCGAGGGCAGCCGGATCTGATGCGAAAGCTCCGCACGGAGAACCCATTTGAAACCTACGCACGGCTCCGGGAGGTCTGACATGACGGTGATCGAGAGTCCTCAAGCGGGAATCGCCAGGAAGGCGGATGCCGGCATCATCGACTGCGATATTCACCCGCTTCCGAAGAGCGCCAAGAGCCTCCACCCGTTTCTGCCCAAGCGATGGCAGGAGCACTCCGAACAGTTCGGCGGGCATCTGCGGCAACCCTTCATCAATACGACGCAGTATCCGCGTTCGGCGCCACTGATTTGCCGCCGCGATGCGTGGCCGCCGTCCGGCGGTCCGCCTGGCTCCGATCTCGACTTCATGCGCGAGCAGCATCTCGATCCGTTCAACATCATCAACGGCATTCTCATCCCGTTGTTCGGGAACGTCGGAAGCGAGCGTAACCTCGGTTACGCAGCAGCCCTCGCCACGGCTCACAACGACTGGCAAGTGGCCGAATGGCTCGACAAGGAATCGCGCCTGCGCGGCACGCTTGTTGTTTCGCAGGACGATCCCGTTGCTGCGGTGAAGGAAATCGAACGCTGCGCGCGGGACCGGCGCTTTGTGCAGATCATGCTGGCGCCGCGCAGCAGCGAGCCGCTGGGGCGGCAGCGTTACTGGCCGATCTATGAAGCCGCCGAAGCGCACGACCTGCCGCTCGGCATCCACTCCTATGGCGTCGGCGGTCATGCCTCGACAGGCGGCGGCTGGCCGTCATTCTATATGGAGGAGCACTACGCGACCACCATGGGCGGACCGGCGACCATGAGCAGTCTCATTCTTGAGGGCGTGTTCGAGCGCTTTCCAAAGCTCAGGGTTGTGCTGGTGGAAATCGGTTTCGCGTGGGTGCCCAGCTTCGTCTGGCGCATGGATCGCTTGTGGGAGCGGATGCGCGGCGAAGTCCCTCATCTGAATCATCCGCCGTCGTATTATGCGAAGCGCAATTTCTGGTACACAACCCAGCCGATGGAGGAGCCGGGCAGGCCGGACGACTTGCGCCGCACCTTCGATTGGCTGGGCTGGGACCGGTTGCTGTTCTCCACCGACTACCCGCATTGGGATCAGGACGATCCCGCTTACGCCTTCAACATCAAGCTGACGCCCGCGGAGCGGCGGCAAATCTGCCACGACAACGCCGAACAATTCTACCGGTTCTGAGCATGCCGAAACATCGTATTGCCTTCGTCAAGGAAATCCCGCCGGGGAGCAACAAGGTCGTGAACATCCGCGGCCGTGAAATCTGTGTTTTCAACGTCGGTGGCGACTTCTTTGCACTGCTGAATCGTTGCCCGCATGAAGGCGCGAAGCTCAGCCGTGGCGTTGTCGTCGGCTTGCCGGAATCTGAAACGCCCGGCTGTTACAAACTCTCGCGGCCCGGTGAAATCCTCCGTTGTCCCTGGCACGGATGGGAGTTCGATCTGAAGACAGGAAAATCGCATTGCGATCCCGAACGCATGTTCACGAAGCAATACAAGACGTGCGTCGAGAACGAGACGGCGGTTACCGAGCGCGAGCTTCAGGCGGAGACGTTTCCTGTCGTGGTGGAAGAAGCAACGGTCTTCGTCGAAATGTAACCCGCCGCAGCATTCCCTTCAGAATAAGAAAATGAGCAGACGATGAGCGAAAACGGTTGGCATGTGATTTGTCAGAATACCGATATCGACGAAGGGGGGATGCTTCCCTTCGAGGTCGGCAATTTTCAGGTCGCGCTTTACAAGGTGAACGGCGAGATTTTCGCCACCGACAATGTGTGCACGCACGGCATGGCGCTGCTGACGGACGGTTTCCTGGATGACGATGTCGTTGAATGCCCGCTGCACGGCGGCATGTTCAACGTCAAGACGGGGAAGGCGCTGTGTGAGCCGGTCGACTGTGATGTGAAGGTGTACAAGACGCGTCAGGTCGACGACCGGATCGAGGTCCTGCTCAGCGAGTAGCCGGCGGCGTCTTGCGGGGCTCGATCGCGAAAGATACGTTCGAGTTTTCCAGTTCAGGGGCATGTTCGGATGACGGCGTTACTGTTTGACGGGCCCGAAGCCGCTGACATCACCATTCTTCTCGCGCACGGCGCCGGCGCGGCGATGGATTCCGCTGCGATGACAGCGAGCGCCAAAGCGCTCGCGCAATCCGGCTTTCGCGTCGTGCGCTTCGAGTTTGGCTATATGGCCGCTCGGCGGACGTCGAACACACGGAAGCCGCCGCCCCGCGCGGACCTGTTGAAAACGGAGTATCTCGCGGCTGTCGATGCGCTCGGCGCAACGGGCAAACTTATCATCGGCGGAAAATCGATGGGTGGCCGCGTTGCCAGCATGGTCGGCGATGAGCTCTACGCGTCCGGAAAAATCGCCGGGCTACTCTGTCTCGGTTACCCATTTCATCCGCCGGAGAAACCTGATCAGTTGCGCACCGCGCATCTTGCCGATCTCAAGGTGCCAACGCTCATCGTGCAGGGCACGCGAGACCCGTTCGGAACCATGGACGAGGTTTCCTCGTACTCTCTGTCAAAGATGATCGAGATTCTCTGGCTTGAGGACGGCGACCACGATCTGAAGCCGCGAAAAAGCGTGTCAGGCTATTCCGCGGCAGATCATTTGAAGACTCTTGGAGAGGCGGCCGCATCCTGGGCTCAAAAAATCACGTCCTGAGCACGGTCAGTGCTCTGAGCCACGCGCATCTATCATTTTATCGCAGCGGCATCGGTGGCCGGGGAACGCTGGTATCGCCGGGCGGCGGCGGAAGTTGCTGCACGGGCGCAGGCGCGGGTGGCGGGATGTACGCTTCGCGTTGCGCGGCGGTTTGCGGATAGGCCGGGCTTGGCGAATAAGAATGTGATGGTGCATAGGTCCGCGACACCGCAGGCGAGGGTGGTTGCCGCGGAGCTGGGGCCGGCTTCGCTGCCTGTGCGACAGGCTTGCGTTGCGCCGTTTGCTCTGTGGCTTTCGCGACATCGCGGCTCAGTTGCCGCTGGCCAGCTTGCAACTGTTCGACGGTTTCCTTGAGTGAAGCGATTTCGCGCGCCATGGTTTCAACCGACTTCGCGAGTTCGAGCGAAAGCTCAGCCTGCGCCGGCGAAGCTTCCGGCGCCTGTGTTGATGGCGGTGTCGCGGATTCGGCTGGCGCGGCCGGTGGCGCAGCGACAGTCTCCGGCGCTGATGCGGGTGCGGCAGCTTGCTGGGATTCCGGGATCGGGGAGGCAGCATCCTGCTGTTGGGCGGATTTGGTGTCTTGCGCGGGAGCCGGCGTGCTCACCAAGAGCTGCGGCACGAGGTCTGAGATCTTCTGCTTTGCGGCGTCGCCATAGGAATACCAGACCGCAGCCATCCCGCAGCCGGTGCATGCGATCAGCGCCAGGCGCCTCATACCGCGGCCGAAACCGGTGCGTGATACCGGATCGCGAATGTCGCCGATGTTATCGTTCAGGGGAGTGTCGATAGCCGACGGCTCGCTGGCTGACTCCGTCACCGCGGTCGGTGTCGCATGAACCTCGGACTGATTGGTCGTCAGCCGCGGCGCCAGATCGCGAAGCTGGGCAGCGATGACATCATGCGGATCGTCGGTCTGCGAGTCAGCGTGTTGCAACTTGAATTGCATTGGCGCTCCGTGATTTTGAAAGGTGCGATGCGCGGGAGATTTCCGGCCGATCTGCAGGCGCAAGGGGGACATCGCGCTTTGACCGCAGCAAGGCAGCATCATGAAAACTGTGAGGCAGCGGAACCGTCGCGAATCTCGCACGATGCGGCAGGCGGCCGGCCGGGAAACCTGCATGGGCCAATTGACGACCGTGCAGACAGGTGCAAATTCAGGCGGCCAGCTGGAGGGAAATCCATGCCTCACATCGTCTGCCATTATTCCGCGTCGCCCGATATGCCGCCGATTCTCGATGTGATGCTGGGGCTTCATCATGCCGCGGCGTCGACTGGCGTCGTTCAGGCCGACGATCTGAAGATCCGGGCGCTGCCATTTTCGGATTATCTTGTCGCCGGCGAGGAGCGCTCGTTCTTTCACGTCTCGCTATATCTGCTGGCTGGCAGAACTCCGGAGCAGAAGGAACGGCTGAGCATCGCGCTGCGTCAGGAGCTTGCAGAGCTTCTCCCCGGCATCACCAGTATCAGCATCGACGTCCGCGATATGGACCCGCAGGCTTACAAGAAGCGGCTGCTCGATAGTCCGTCTCGCTCCGCGCGGCAGGCCTAAACCAGCAGCGGCTTGGCCGTGACGGCCATGTCCTTGAGCAACGGGAGGAAGCGGTCGATCATTTCGCCGGTAGTGATGCGGTCGACATGTGCGCCGATATTCGCCGCCGCCACGACCGCGCCATCGTAGCGATGAATCGGCACCGAGATCGAGCGGAAGCCAGGCTCCGCTTCGCGGTCGACCAGCGAATAACCCTTGCTGCGGTCGCTGATGATGGTGGCGATGACGGTGGATTTGTCGGTGACGGTTTCCGGTGTCTGGGCCGTCAGCGTCATGGCCTCAACCGCGGATTTTAGCTCTTCATTGGACAGGCGGCCGAGCAGCACGCGGCCCACCGACGTGCAATAGGCCGGCAGCCGGTAGCCGATGTCGATGCCGGCGGAAAAAACCCGCGCCGGACTGGCCCTTGCGACAAAGACGGCTTCCTGCCCGTCCAGAATCGCAAGCGAGCAGACTTCCCTGGCCTTCGTGGAAATGTCGTCCATCAGCGGCTGCATGACGGCAACGATCTGATTTGACGACAGATAGGCCGAGGCCAGCGCCAGCACACGCGGCGTGAGCGAAAACAGCCGCTCGTCGCCGGCGACGAAGCCGGACTTCTGGAGGGTCAGCAGAATTCTGCGGGCGGTGGCGCGCGGCAGATTGGATGCCTTGGCGATGTCGCTCAGGGTCATCGGGCGATGCTCGGTGCCGAACGATTGCAGCACCCGAAGGCCGCGGTCGAGGCTCTCGATGAACTCGCCGCCGCCGCGTCTGGCTTCTTCTTCCTCTGCGGTGCGCTTCACGCGGGGCATGCTCGGTCGGCCGTTCTTTCCGGTCATGAGTCGATCCGCCAGACGAGACCATAATTCGCGGGATTATGCACCCACCGCTTTGATCGTTGTCAAAAGCGATTTGAAGTCGAACGAGAGGTCAGCGGCTTGCTCCGGCGTCGGTGAAACTCCGCCGCTGATCAGCCGTCGGGCCGCCATCTGATCGCCGGCGCGGTTGACGCTGTCGACGGCGCATAGTTTGTCCCGGCGATAGTAGAAAACCGAGAACTGCCCGTCTTCCAGCGATCCGCGTACCGCCTGCCGGTCGAAATTGCGCGATATCCCCACGGTCTGCAGTTTGGCGTCATACTGATCTGACCAGAAGCGCGGCACGCTGTCGTAAGGCCCGGTTTTTCCGGCGATAGCGAGTCCGGCGGCCTTGGCCTGATCCTGTGCATTCTGGACCGATTCCAGGCGAAGCCAGCCCTGCGCATGGGCGTTGTAGTGATTGGCGCAGTCGCCGGCCGCGTAAATAGCGGGATCGCTGGTCAGGCCGTGGTCGTCGACGACGATTCCGTCGGTGCAGTTCAACTGCGCGTCGCGCGCCAGTTCATCGTTGGGCACGCCGCCGATTCCCACAAGGACGAGATCGGCGCGCAACCGCGCACCGCTTCGCGTTCTCACTACGCCGGCGCGGCCGTTGTGGTCCTCGATTTCTGCAACACCTTCGTTGAGCCGGACGTCAACGCCGTGCCTTGTATGCAGATCGAGCAGGAACTGCGAGACGACCGGCGAGACTGCACGTTCGAGCAGCCGGGACGCGCTCTCGATGACGGTGACTTTCTTGCCGAGCTTGCTGGCGGATGCTGCGACCTCGAGGCCGATAAAGCCGCCGCCGACGATCACGATCTCGGCCGCAGTCCGCAGCCGCTCCTTCAGGTCGATTGCGTCACGGATCGAGCGCAGATAGCACACGCCGTCGAGGTTCGAGCCGGGAATGGTCAGCCGCCGCGCGTGGGAGCCTGAGCCGATGAACAGCTTGTCGAAATCCAGTGTCATGCTGCCGTTGATCGAAAGCTGCCGCGCGCGCCGGTCGATCGCATGGACGCGCGTTTCGAGAATCAGATCGATCTGCTTGAGCTTGAAGAATGCGTCGTCGCGAAGAACCAGCCCATCCTGCTTGACCTTGTCGAGCAGGAAGTCCTTGGACAGCGGTGGGCGCTGATACGGCAGCAAATGATCATCGGCGACGACCGTGATGCGCTCCGCATAACCGCTGTCGCGTGCCGACAATGCGGCCTGGATGCCGGCATACGATGCGCCCACGACAACAAGGCCGCTCATGATTGCGCTCCGGGAATATGGACGGTCAGGGCTGTGATCGAAGGCGGGAGTTTCAACTGGCAACTCAACCGGCTGGTGGGTTTGCGGATAGCGGCGACGGAGCTGAGCAGCTCGAGTTCTTCCGGCTGCGGTGGTGCCAGAACGCCTGAATGGCTTTCGTCTATGTAGACATGGCAGGTGGCGCAGTCGAGGCAGCCGCCGCACTCTGCATCGATTCCAGAAATGCCATTGCGGATAGCGGCGAGCATGACGCTCGTGCCGCTATCGATGTTCACGACATTCTCTGAACCGTCGGGCTGAACGAATGTGATCCGGGCCATGAATGTGTCCACCGCTGATCGCCATATGCGAAGTTCATTTAACGAACATATGGGCGTTCAACGAACATATCAAGCCGGAGGGAGCCGCATAGGTCCGCTCGAAGCATTCAATTTCGCATTTGCAGCACAAATAGGCGCTCGCAGCCGCCAAATTGCACTTGCGTGTTTTCTAATTTGGAGACAGTCTAACACATATCGCACATATGTTCGTTGATCGAACAAACGTGAAGCGCGGAGCAAGAAACCTGAAAAGCAAAGCGGGGCTTCAAAGGTGCTGCCGGGTGAGGAGTTGCCGCTTGCGGCAATTTTGTATCTGAGGGGCCTCGCGTGTTGCGGTGGAAAGGTTTTCAATCGTTGAAGCATCGCGGCTTCAACCTGGCCCAAGCGCGGGCCATCGACGTCTTCGGCAGGAAATCGTCTCGGGACCGGAAGGAAGAAACAGCCATGATGAGCCAAGAGCAGAATGATCTGATCACGCGCACCGGCCCGGCCGATCCCGCCGGCAAGCTGCTGCGAATGTACTGGCAGCCGGCGGCGCTGGTCGACGAACTCGAAGGCCCGCGGCCGATCAGGGCGGTCAAGTTGCTCGGCGAGAACTTCGTTCTGTTTCGCGACGAGCAGGGCCGTTACGGACTGATGGATCGCGATTGTCCGCATCGCGGCGCGGACCTGGCCTTTGGCCGGCTTGAGAATGGCGGCCTGCGCTGTGCTTTCCATGGCTGGCTGTTCGACGTTCAGGGCAACTGCCTTGAGACACCGGCCGAACCTGTGGGTTCGGTGCTCTGCAAGAACATCAAGCAGCGCGCCTATCCCGTCGTGGAGAAGGGCGGCATCCTGTGGGCCTATCTCGGTGAGGGCGAGCCGCCCGCGTTTCCGGAGATCGACTGCTTCGTCGCGCCCGATGCCTATACGTTTGCGTTTAAAGGCCTGATCGAATGCAACTGGCTGCAGGCGCTGGAAGTCGGCATCGACCCGGCGCACGCCTCGTTTCTCCATCGCTTCTTCGAGGATGAGGACTTGGAGAAATCCTACGGCAAGCAATTCCGCGGCGCCTCCGCGGGCAGCGATCTGCCGATGACCAAGATCCTTCGTGAGTACGATCGTCCGATCATCAATGTCGAGAAGACCGAGTACGGCCTTCGTCTGGTGGCGCTGCGCCAGATCGATGACGAGCGCACCCATGTGCGCGTCACCAATCAGTTGTTCCCGCACGGCTTCGTCATTCCGATGAGCCAGGAAATGACGATCACGCAGTGGCATGTCCCGGTCGATGACACGCACTGTTACTGGTATGCGATCTTCACCAGCTACACGACGCCGGTCGACAAGAAAAAGATGCGCGAGCAGCGTCTCGAGCTTTACGAACTGCCCGACTACAAATCGCGCCGCAACAAGACGAATGATTACGGCTTCGATCCTCACGAGCAGGCGACCGAGACCTATACCGGCATGGGCCTCGACATTAACGTCCACGACCAGTGGGCGGTGGAGTCGATGGGTGCGATCCAGAACCGGACCCGTGAACATCTCGGGCAGTCCGACAAGGCGATCATCCAGTATCGCCGCCTGCTGCGTCAGGAAATCGAGAAGGCCATTGCCGGCGGCAAGCCGCTGCTGTTCCTCGATGAAGCGCATGCGCGCAGCATCCAGGGGCCGGCCACAATGGACGGCATCGGGCCGACGCGCGGCTGGGAAATCTACTGGATGGAAGTCGACGTGAAGCGGCGGCGCGGTGCACCGTGGGCTGCACCGATCCCGACAGAGATCGCCGAGAAGGTGCCGCATCTCACCGCGGCCGAATAAGGATCTGCTGAGCCAATGTCAGGGAAAGCAACGTCATTGAGCTTTGTCGCGCGACATCGTCTTTGGTCTGAGGAGCAGAACGAAGCGGCGGTCCGCCTTCGCCGGATCGTCGAGGAGAAGGGACTCGACACCATCCGGCTGTCGTTCCCAGATCAGCACGGGATTCTGCGCGGCAAGACCCTGGTCGCGAGCGAAGCGCTGCGCATCCTTGAAAACGGCTGCACGATCACGACCACGATGCTGGCGAAGGATACGTCGCATCGCACGGTGTTTCCGGTGTTCACCGCAGGCGGCGGCTTTGGGATGAGCGAAATGCAGGGCGCCGCCGACGTTCTGATGATTCCCGACCCAACGACCTTCCGGGTGCTGCCCTGGGCGCCGACCACCGGCTGGATTCTGTGCGATGTTCATTTCGCCGACGGTCGCGCGGTGCCATTCGCAACGCGCGGTCTCTACAAGTCGGTGCTGAACAAGCTGTCCGCGCGCGGTTATGATTTCATGGCCGGGCTCGAAGTGGAGTTTCATGTCTTTAAGGTCAACGACCCGAAGATGCAGCCCGGGCATGCCGGGCAGCCCGGCGAGCCGCCGGATGTCAGCCTGCTGTCGCACGGCTATCAATATCTGACCGAGCAGCGCTACGACCAGATGGAGCCGGTGCTCGAACTGATCCGGCGCGATGTGGTGGCGCTGGACCTGCCGCTGCGCTCGATCGAAGTCGAGTTCGGTCCCAGCCAGTGCGAGTTCACCTTCGCGCCGACCGTCGGGCTCGATCCGGCCGATACGATGGTGCTGTTCCGCAGTGCGGTGAAGCAGATCTGTCATCGCCACGGCTATCACGCCACCTTCATGTGCCGTCCGCGCATTCCGAATGTCGTGTCGTCGGGTTGGCATCTGCATCAGTCGCTGGTATCCCGTGCCGATGGCCGCAATGCCTTCATGTCAGACGCCGACGATGAGTTCCTGTCGGACTTCGGCAAGGGCTATCTCGGCGGGTTGCTCGAACACGCCCGCGCCGCGACCGTGTTCACGACGCCGACGATCAATGGCTACAAGCGCTACCGGTCGTATTCGCTGGCGCCGGATCGTGCGATCTGGGGACGTGACAACCGCGGCGTCATGATACGCGTCCTGGGCGGTCCAAAAGACCCCGCCACACGGTTCGAGAACCGGGTCGGCGAGCCGGCGGCAAACCCGTATCTTTATATGGCGTCGCAAATCCTGTCGGGACTGGATGGCGTGGACCGCGCCATTGACCCGGGCCCGTCAGCCGATACACCTTACGAGACCAAGGCCAGCCTGCTGCCGAAGTCGCTGCGCGAAGCGGTTTTCGCGCTGAACGACGATCCATTTTTCAGGAACGCAATGGGCGCGGAACTGGTAGATTACTACGTGCACATCAAGAACGCCGAAATCGAGCGCTTCCAGGCCGAAGTCACCGAATGGGAGCAGCGCGAATATTTCGAGATGTTTTGACGCGCACGCCGAACGGGTTTGACGTAACAAAAACAAACAGGAGCAGGGGACCACATGAACAAGGCAGTTAATTACGCGTGCGCTCTGGCCGTCGCCGGGCTGATGTCTGGGGCGGCTCACGCCGACACCATCAAGGTCGGCGTGATCGGGACCATGTCAGGGCCGTATGCGTTGTTCGGCCAGAACTTCAAGGCGGGCATCGAGGCGTGGGTTGCCGAGAACGGCAACAAGGTTGCCGGTCACGACGTCGAGTTCATTTATCGCGACGAGGAATCGCCGAACCCCGCGAAGTCCAAGGCGCTCGCGCAGGAACTGATCGTCAAGGACAAGGTGCAGTACATCGCCGGTCTCTATTTCACGCCTGACGCCATGGCGGTCGCGCCGCTGCTCGAAGAAGCCAAGACGCCGATGATCGTCTTTAATGCTGCGACGTCGGCGATCGTCGAGAAGAGCCCGTACATTGTCCGCACCTCATTCACGATGTGGCAGAACACCGTTCCCGCCGCCAAGGTTGCGAAGGCAAAGGGCGCGAAGAAGGTCGCGATCGCCGTCACCGATTACGGTCCCGGCATTGACGCGGAAGCTGCGTTCAAGAAGACCTTCGAGGCCGACGGCGGCACGATCGTCGAAGCCATTCGCATGCCGATCGCCACCACCGATTTCAGCCCGATCATGCAGCGTATCAAGAGCTCGGGCGCTGACACCATCTTCACCTTCCTGCCGGCCGGCCCTCCGACGCTGGGCTTCGTGAAGGGTTATATCGACAACGGTTTGAAGGCGGCCGGCGTCAAGCTGATCTCGACCGGTGACGTGGTGACGGAGCCGGATCTGCCGAATATCGGCGACAACGGTCTCGGTATTCTGTCGACCTATCACTATGCGGTGTCGCATGCGTCGCCGGAGAACAAGGCGTTCCTTGAGCGGCTCGCCAAGGGCGGTACTGCGGCTGACAACGTGACGATGACGTCGGTCGCCGCCTATGACGGTGCGCGCGTGATCTACAAGATGATCGAGGCCACCCTGGGCCAGCGCGATCCGGAAAAGGCTGTAGCCGCGGTCAAGGGCATGAAGTGGGTTAGCCCGCGCGGCCCGGTGTCGATCGATCCAGCGACGCGCCACATCACGCAGAATGTCTATCTGCGCGAAGTCGCGAAAGAAAATGGCAAACTGATCAACAAGGAGCTTCAGACATTCGAAGCTCAGCCCGACTGGGCGCTGGTCAAGAACTAAACCACATACTCGCCACGCATTGATTGGCGCGAGTTCGCTCGCGCCAATCTTTTAGCTAACGGACAATTGGCCGAGCAATGCCGCACAGCCCGGACACCCTGCGATTCATCAATGCGCGGATCTATCGATCCGCCGATGACACGCGACCGGCCAGCGCGCTTGTCACCCGCAAAGGCGCCGTCCATTGGGTCGGCGAGAGGCAGGACGCGCCGGAGGCTGGCCGCACCATCGACATGCAGGGTGCGACGATCATCCCGGGTCTCACCGATGCGCATGTCCATCTGTTCGCCATCGCCAACGAGCGCCAACAGGTTCAATTGAATGGATCGGGCGTTCGCACGATTGCGGATGTTCTGCGCCACGTGTCCGCATTGGCAAAGACGACTCCACCGATGCAATGGATCAGGGCGGTGGGCTTTGACGAGAACAATCTCGCCGAGCATCGCTATCCCACGCGGGATGAAATCGACGCCGTCGCGCCCCATCATCCGGTTATCATCCGCCGCTTTTGCGGGCACACCGCGATCCTCAACAGCGCTGCGCTGAAGCTGCTTCAGATCGGCGAGGGCGTGTCCGATCCGCCGAGCGGATCGTTCGGGCGCAGTGCCGCCGGGCGTCTGGACGGCAGCGCCAAGGAAAGTGCCGCGGAAGCGGTGTTCCGCGCGATCCCGGCTGTCGATCCGGCCGCGATGGCTGCTTCGTTGCGCGAAACCATCGAAGACAGCATGCGGATGGGCCTGACTGCTGCTGTCGAAGCCGCCATTGGTTTCACCTGCGGGTTCGACGATGAATTCGCGGTATGGAAGTTGCTTCGTCAGGAGTCCTCGTTCTCACCGATCCGCCTTGGGTTCATGTATCAGCTCGATCCGAAAGACGCCGCCATGCGTGGCTTCACGCCGCGCCCCGATCCTGACTGGCAGGCGATGACGCTGAAGTTTTTCGCCGACGGCATCGTCGGTGCGCGCACGGCGGCGGTCAGCAAGCCGTTCGCAGATACAGGCTCAACGGGTTTCTTCATGCGCGATGAGGATGATCTCGAACGAGTGATTGTCGAGGCGCATCTCGATGGCTGGCAGACGGCGACCCATTGTGTGGGCGACCGCGCATCCGCACGCGTCATCGCGGCCTTCGAGGAAGCGGAGAGGGCGCTGCCCGGACAAAGGCCGCGCCATCGGATCGAGCACTATTTCGTTCCGCCGGACGGTGGTCTTGCACGCATGAAGGCGCTTGGCGCCTTGATCGTGACGCAGCCGAGCTTCCTGACGCGGATGCGGCGCTCGATCCTGGAAGCATTCGGCCCGGATGCCCACAGCAAATACCCTGCACGATCGGTGATCGATGCCAGTGTCACCTATGTCGGAAGCTCCGATGCGCCGACCGGGCACGTCTCGCCATGGATTGGCATGGCGAATGCCGTGGACCGCGGAGCGTCGCTCGGGTCTCCGATTGGAGCGGATGAGGCTCTGACACGCCGGCAGGCCGTCGGCAGTTACATCCATGGGGGCGCCTTCGCCATGAAGCAGGAAGACTGGCGCGGGACGCTTGTGCCGGGCATGGCGGCGGATTTCATCGCGCTTGATCGTGATCCGTTCGACGCTACTACCGATCTCGCTGCGACTAACGTGCTGATGACGGTACTTCGCGGCGCGGTGCGCCATGACACGCTGTCGGCTGCTGCCGAGATGCAGGCGGGGGTGCACTGATGCTGACCGCGCTGAGCATCCTGCTGGACGCGATATCCTACGGAATGGTGCTGTTCACCATCTCCATCGGCCTGTCGATCATGATGGGCCTGATGCGCGTGGTAAACCTCGCCCATGGCGCGTTCGCGATGATCGGCGGCTATCTTGCGTCCTATGCGTTGAAGACGCTCGGTATCAGTTATCCGATCGCCATTGTCATTGCAGTGATCGGCACAATCCTGATCTCGATTCCCTTCGAAGTCCTGCTGTATCGCCGTATCTACCGTCATTCCGATGCGCTGACCCAGCTCCTGCTCACCATCGGCATCACCTTCGTCATCATCGGGTTGGCGAACTTCACCCTCGGGCCGACCTCGAAGCCCATCCCGCTTCCGGCGGCGCTCAGCGGTCCGTTCGATCTCGGTTTCCGCATGATCTCGACGCATCGGCTGCTGGTGATCGCGTGCGGGCTGACAACGGCGCTGGCGCTGTGGCTGTTGATCGACAAGACGGAGTTCGGCGTGCGGATGCGCGCCGCCGTCGACAACGGCGATATGGCGGAATCCCTCGGCATCCGCACGCAGTGGATCTATTCGGCGACATTTGCGCTGGCCGTGGGGCTTGCGGCATTCGGCGGCGTGCTGGGTGCTGAGATGCTGCCGATCGAGCCGTTCTACGCGCTCCGCTACATGGTCACGTTCCTTGTGGTCGTGTCGGTGGGTGGTGCGGGATCGATCCTCGGCGCGCTCGCGGCGTCGCTGTTTCTGGGGCTCGCGGACACCACGGGAAAGTATCTGGCGCCCGAGTTCGGCGAGTTTTTCTTCTATCTCGCGGTGATCCTGACGGTGTTCCTGTTCCCGCGCGGCCTTCTCGGACGGGCCCACTGACATGACCGAGCAGACCATCAAGTTCGATGTGCCGCGGCCGGGATTTCCGCTCCAGCAGGAAGTCCTTGGTCTGCTGACGGTCGCGGTCGTGGGCGCGATCGGCTATTTCGCGTTTCCCGATGATCTCGCATTCCTGACGCGGCTGATCAGCATCACGTTCCTTGTTCTCTCGCTCGATCTCGTCACCGGCTATTGCGGTGTGGCAACGCTGGGGCAGGCGGCATTGTTCGGCGTCAGCGCCTATGCGGTCGGCAATGCCTGCATCGCAGGGATTACCAATCCGCTGATCCTGCTCGCCATCGGGGCCCTTACCGGCGCGGTGATGGGGCTGATCTCCGGCGCGCTGATCACGCGCTTCCATGGTCTGCCGCAACTCGTGCTGTCCATCGCGATCGGTCAGCTCGTCAGTTCGCTGGCGAACAAGCTGTCGTCATGGACCGGCGGCAGCGACGGTCTGTCAGGCATTTCGCCGGGGAAAATCTTTGGCGTGTTCGCGTTCGATATGTACAGCCGGACATCGTACATCTTCTCGCTGGTGACGCTTGCGGTCGTCATGGTGCTGCTGCTGCGGTTCGTCCGTTCTCCGTTCGGCCTGCTGTGCCGCGGCATCAAGGATGACTCCCTGCGCGCGCTGATGATCGGAGCCTCGGCCTATCCGCGGCTCGTGATGATGTATGGCGTGTCGGGAATCGTTGCGGGTCTTGGCGGCGCGCTGATGGCGATCAACACCGGCGTGGTCGGGCTCGACAGCGTGAGCTTCGAGCGGTCCGCCGAAGTGCTGGTCATGCTGGTGCTGGGCGGGGCCGGAAACCTGTGGGGCGCGCTGGCAGGCGCGGTGATCTTCCAGATCTTCGAGCACATTGTCTCGGCGGCCAATCCGTTCCACTGGATGACGCTGGTCGGGCTGTTGCTCATTATCATCGTTATCTTTGCGCCGCGCGGTCTCGGGCACAGCATCGCCTCGCTCTGGGCTTCGTTCTCGCAGCGGAGGCCGCGCCCATGAGTCCGCTGCTGGAACTGCGAAACGTTTCGAAATCGTTCGGCGGTCTGCATGTCAACCGCGACATTTCCTTCAGTCTCGGCAAGGGCGATCGCGTCGCGCTGATCGGCCCGAACGGGGCGGGAAAGACCACATTGGTCAACGTGATTTCCGGTGATCTCTCGCCGTCCGACGGCAACATTTTCTTCGAGGGCAATGACCTGACGTCGGTCCCGATTCCGGGCCGCGTCCGGCAGGGGCTGGCGCGGACATTCCAGATCACCCGGCTGTTCACCAGTCTCTCGGTCGCCGAAAACGTCGCGCTGGCCGTCATGCAGCGCAAGGGTCTCACGCGCCGGTTCTTCTCGGTGGAGACGTTCGCGCCGCAGGTACGCGACGAATGGATGCATATCCTGGGTATGCTTGGCATTGCACATCTGGCGCAGCTTCCCGTCGCGAAACTGGCCTATGGCCAGCAGCGTCTACTCGATCTCGCCATCGGTCTCGCGTTGACGCCGAAGGTACTGATGCTGGACGAGCCGGCGGCGGGCGTTCCGCACGACGAAGCGCCGAAGATTCTCGAAGCGATCAACCGCCTGCCGTCCGATATTGCGGTTCTCATGATCGAGCATGATATGGACCTCGTGTTCCGGTTTGCGAAGCGTGTGCTTGTGCTCGCCAACGGTCGCCTGATTTTCGAAGGCAGTCCGCAGGACGTCACGAAGGATGATGAAGTCCGCCGCGCCTATCTGGGGAGCTATGCCGATGCCAGCCGCACGGCTTGAGGTCGAACGCCTGAGCGCGGGCTACGGCCCGACGCAGATCGTCTCGGACATGTCGTTCGCCGTGCCGGCCGGCGGCCGCCTTGCGATCCTCGGGCGCAATGGCGTCGGCAAGACGACGCTGCTCGCGACTCTGATGGGGCTGTCGACGCGGCATCACGGCCGCATTCTTGCGGACGGACAGGACATCAGCGCGATGAAGACTTCGGCGCGGGCGCTGCGCGGCATGGGCTACGTGCCGCAGACACGCGATATTTTCGGTTCGCTGACGGTGGAAGAGAACCTGTCGACCGGCTTCAAGACGCGCGAGCGGGACGGGCTGGCCGGAATTTACGAGATGTTTCCACGCCTCGCAGAGCGCCGGCGGCATCTCGGGCTGCAATTGTCCGGCGGCGAGCAGCAGATGCTGTCGATGGCGCGGACGTTGCTCGGAAAACCGTCGATCCTGCTGCTGGATGAGCCACTGGAAGGGCTGGCGCCGGTGATCTGCGATCAGTTGATGGAAACCATCTCTCGCCTTGCCATCAGCGGCGATATGACGATCATCCTGGTCGAGCAGCAGATCGAGCGCGCGCTCAATTTCGCGGATCGCGTGATGGTGGTCGAGCGTGGCCGCGCGGTCTGGGAAGGCGTGTCGGACGAACTGAAGTCCGATCGATCTCTGGTGAACCGGCTGCTTGGTGTAGGCATTCACTGACCGGCTTGCTAAGCTGGCCGGAACAACGAAAAGAAGACGCCCATGACGTTGATCTATCCGCGAGACAGCAACGCCGCACATGCGCCGCGGTTGTCGCCGGCCTACAAGAGCACGGTGCTGCGCTCGCCGACCAAGCCGCTGGTGATGATTCCGCATACGCTGTCGGAATTGACCGGGCCGGTGTACGGACACGAGACGGTGCGCGAGAACGACAACGATCTCACCATCCAGCACAAGGGCGAACCGCTCGGCGAGCGGATTATCGTTCACGGCCATGTCCGCGACGAAGACGGCCGCGGCGTGCCGAACACCTTGCTTGAAGTCTGGCAGGCCAACGCCTGCGGCCGCTACATCCACGTCGTCGATCAGCATCCGGCGCCACTCGATCCGAACTTCACAGGCGCAGGCCGCGCACAAACGGACGCGCAGGGTTACTACCGCTTTATCACCATTAAGCCCGGTGCGTATCCGTGGGGCAATCATCCCAATGCGTGGCGGCCCGCCCATATCCATTTCTCGGTGTTCGGGCACTCCTTCATCTCGCGCATCGTGACCCAGATGTATTTCCCCGGCGATCCGCTGTTCGCTTACGACCCGATCTTCAATTCGGTGACGGACGAGAAGGCGCGGATGCGGATGGTGTCGAGCTTCGACCTGGAAAACACCAAGCCCGACTGGGCGCTCTGCTACCGTTTCGACATTGTATTGCGCGGGCGCAACGCCACGCCGCTGGATAACGACTGATGAGCAACATCACGCCGTCGCAGACCGTCGGTCCTTACTTCAAATACGGCCTCACGCCGGGCAATGACTACGCGTGGAACGACGCGTTCAGCAACGATCTGGTGACGCCTGACGTGTCGGGCGACCGCATCCGCATCGTCGGGCAGGTGTTCGACGGCGAGGGCAAGGTCATTCCCGATTCCATGCTCGAAATCTGGCAGGCCGATGCGCAGGGACGCTTCGCCGATCCGCAGGACACGCGCGCCGCTCCGAATGCCGTGTTCAAGGGCTTTGGCCGCTGCGGCACCGACGCCAAGGGCGGGTTTGAATTCCGCACCATCAAGCCCGGGCCGGTGCCCGGTCCCGGCGGCAAGCCGCAGGCGCCTCATATTCTTCTCGCGGTGTTCGCGCGTGGCATGACACAGCAGGCGATCACGCGGATTTATTTCGAAGACGAGGCGGCCAACGCCGCCGATCCGATCCTTGCGCTTGTGCCGGCGGATCGCCGTGCGACGCTTTTTGCAAAGCGCGAGCAGGGTGATGCCGCAACCTACCGGTTCAACGTTCACCTGCAGGGCGACAGCGAAACGGTGTTCTTCGATCTTTAGCCGGACGGGCTAAACCGGCAGGGCGATCGAATACTTCACCTGACTGAGCGCGAAGCTGGACTCGATCGAGGCAATGCCGTCGAGCCGCGTCAGCTTGGTTTTCAGGAAAGCTTCATAGGACGGAAGGTCGGCGGTCACCACGCGCAGCAGATAGTCACGGTTGCCGGTCATCAGATAGCATTCCAGCACTTCGTCCCACTTCGAGATCGCTCTGGCGAAGCGGTTGAGGTCTTCTTCCTTCTGCCGCTCCAGCTTGATCGAGATGAAAACGCTGACCGGAAGTCCCACCGATTTCTGGTCCACCATTGCGATGTAGCGCGAGATCACGCCGCGCTCTTCGAGCAGTTTCACCCGGCGATGGCACGGCGACACCGAGAGGCCGACCCGATCGGCAAGGTCCTGCATGGTCACGCGGCTGTCGGACTGAAGAATCGCCAGGATTTTGCGGTCGATCGCATCAAGTTCTGTCATTGGAATGAAATCTCACAAATATCCTGCGTATTGGTATAGTATACTAATATTCTGGCGCCGGTCGAGATGATTTGAGATTTTTCAGCGCCCGGCGAGGACTAGCATTGGCTCGGACCCCTTATCCCGGTGAACGCATGCCCATCGAACCTTCTCGTCTGGAAATTCTGTCCGCGCTGACCCGCAAGGTGCTGTGGCTGTCGTCGTGGACCATCCACCATGCCAATCACATCCGGCCGGACTCCGATGGCCTCAAGGTCGGCGGCCATCAGGCCTCATCAGCGTCACTCGCGACGATCATGTCGGCGCTGTATTTCGGCGTGCTCAAGCCCGAGGATCGCGTGGCGGTGAAGCCGCATGCGAGCCCGGTGTTTCACGCGATCCAGTATCTGCTCGGGCAGCAGACGCGCGAGAAGCTGGAGAATTTCCGCGGTTTCAAGGGCGCGCAGTCCTATCCCTCGCGCACCAAGGACATCGACGACGTGGATTTCTCCACCGGTTCGGTCGGGCTTGGCGTGGCGCAGACGCTGTTTTCGTCACTGGTGCAGGACTACGTGAAGTCTCACGGCTGGATGAAGGATCGGCCCGAGGGGCGCATGATCGCGCTGGTCGGCGACGCCGAGCTCGATGAAGGCAATATCTTCGAGGCGCTGCTGGAGGGCTGGAAGCAGGGCCTGCGCAACACCTGGTGGGTGATCGATTACAATCGCCAGAGTCTCGACGCGGTGATCCATGAAGGGCTGTGGGAAAAGCTCGAGACCATGTTCCGCAATTTCGGCTGGGATGTGGTGATCGTGAAATACGGCAAGCTGATGCAGGCCGCTTTCGCGGAGCCTGGCGGCGAGGCGCTGCGGAAGTGGATCGATAACTGCCCGAACCAGATGTACGCGGCGCTGTGCTTCCAGGGTGGCGCGGCGTTTCGCAAGCATCTGCTCGACGACATCGGCGATCAGGGCGCGGTGACGAAACTGATCGAGAAGCGCAGTGATGACGAACTGCTGGCGCTGATGTCCAACCTCGGCGGCCACGACATGGCCAGCATGCTGGAAGCCTTCGAGGCGATCGATCACGATCGTCCGGTCTGCTTCATCGCCTACACCATCAAGGGCGTCGGCCTGCCGTTCCAGGGCCACAAGGACAATCACGCCGGGCTGATGACGGTTTCGCAGATGGAAACCTTCCGCGCGGCGCAGAACATCCGCCCCGGCCACGAATGGGATCGGCTGGAAGGTCTGCCGCTCGACCACGCCCGCATCGAAAAATTTCTGAAGGATGTGACCTTCGCGCGCGATGGCGCACGGCGGTTTGCTGCACCGAAGATCGAGGTGCCTGCACAACTCAATGTGACGCTAACGCCGCGCATGGCGACGCAGCAGGGCTTTGGCCTGATCCTCAACGAACTGGCGCGGGGCGATACAAAACTCGCGGAGCGCATTGTCACCACGTCGCCAGACGTCACGGTCTCGACCAATCTCGGCCCGTGGGTGAACCGCCGCGGCCTGTTCGCGATGGCCGAGAACACCGACCTGTTCCGCAAGGAGAAGATTCCGTCGACTTTCGCATGGGATTACTCGCCAAAGGGCCAGCACATGGAACTTGGCATCGCGGAGATGAATCTCTTCATCATGCTGTCCGCGCTCGGCCTATCGCATTCTATCAATGGCGAACGGCTCCTGCCGGTCGGCACGCTGTACGATCCGTTCATTGAGCGCGGGCTCGATGCGCTGAACTATGCCTGTTATCAGGATGCGCGTTTCATGGTAGCGGCGACGCCGTCGGGAATTACGCTGGCGCCGGAAGGCGGCGCGCACCAGTCGATTGCGACGCCCCTGATCGGCATGGCACAGGATGGGCTCTCGTCATTTGAGCCCGCTTTTGTGGACGAACTTGCGGTCATCATGCGCTGGGGCTTCGAACACATGCAGCGCGACGAGGACGGAGGCTCGGTTTATCTTCGGCTGTCGACACGCACGCTGGATCAGCCGCAGCGAACGATGACGCCGGAACTTGCGAGCGACATTGCCGCGGGTGCTTACTGGCTGCGCAAGCCCGGGCCGAATGCCGAACTGGTGATCGCTTACACCGGCACCGTTGCGCCGGAAGCCATCGAGGCGACGGGATTGCTTGGCGAGTCACGCCGGGACATCGGCCTGCTTGCGATTACGTCTGCGGACCGGTTGCACTCCGGCTGGAGTGCGTCACGCAAGCTTCGCCGCAGCGGCGGGCCGCGCGAACCGAGTCATATCGAGCGGCTGCTTGCGCCGTTGCCGCGTGACTGCGGACTCATCACCGTGATTGACGGTCATCCGGCGACACTGGCCTGGCTCGGCAGCGTTCATGGTCACCGCGTCGAAGCGCTCGGCGTGGAAAAGTTCGGCCAGACCGGCACCATCGGCGATCTCTATGCCCACTACGGTCTCGATGCCAACACCATCATCGATGCGGCGGCAGGCCTGACATTCGGCGGCTCGCCGATCCGGCATCGCAAGATGGCGGTGTGAAAGGGCGCCCGGGCGCGGTTTTAACCACGCGGGGCATCCGCAGCCGGATCGATGAATTGCCGAGTTGACCGGACGCGGCAACCGCAGCACCATTGCCCCCATATGGGTGCTGAATGACCGAGCTTTCCAATCGCCAGTCCGACATTCTGAACATTGCGCGCGCCTCCGGGCGGGTGACGGTGGAGGATCTGGCGCGGCGCTTTGAAGTCTCGGCGCAGACCATCCGCAAGGACCTGAACGATCTGTGCGACCGCCGCTCGATGACGCGGGTTCATGGCGGCGCTATCATCGCCTCGGGCGTCGAAAACCTGGCCTATGAGGCGAGACGGTTCGTCGCGGCGGAGGAAAAGAAAGCCATCGGTGCGGCGGCGGCGGCGCAGATTCCCAATGGCTGCTCGCTGTTCATCAATATCGGCACCACGACGGAAGAGGTCGCGAGCGCGCTCACGGCGCATGAGGACCTGCTGGTCATCACCAACAATCTCAACGTGGCGATGCTGCTCTATCGCCTCCCACGAATCGAGGTCATCGTCGCCGGCGGCACGGTGCGCCGCGCCGACGGCGCCGTGATTGGATCGACGGCGAACAACCTCATCACCCAGTTCAAGGTCGATTACGCCATCATCGGCGCATCGGCGATCGACGAGGAGGGCGCGTTGCTCGACTTCGACTATCGCGAGGTGCAGGCGGCGCAGGCCATCATCGCCAATGCGCGTAGCGTGATGCTGGTGGCCGACAGCACCAAGCTCAGCCGCAACGCGCCGGTTCGCATCGCGCATCTCAGCCAGATCCATACCTTCGTCACCGACCTGCCGTTGCCCGCCGGGCTTCAGGCGATTTGCAATAGCCGGGGCATCGAGGTCATCGCGGCGATGCCCGACAAGCCCGCTGACGTGGCCTGACGGCCTTCAGCCGATTCCGCCGCTTGCTGGTTCGGCTTGTGGACAGTTGGCGCTCGCTTCTTGCTTGTCTGTCGACGCCGGAGCTGTAACTCCCTCACATATCTTCACTTTTCCCGAGCGCTGGCGCGTCTGCCTGCGCATTCATCACGCCGCTTGCTTTCGTTTTAAGTTGTGATTTAATCCAATACGAAAGCGAAATCGCTATAAGTGAAAATAGCGAGCGCCGGGGAGAGACGTTGGACAAGGTTTTCGACCTCGCAATCATCGGCGGAGGCATTAACGGCTGCGGCATCGCCCGCGACGCCGCGGGCCGGGGCAATTCCGTGTTCCTGTGCGAGATGAACGATCTCGCCAGCGGCACATCGTCCTGGTCGAGCAAACTCATCCATGGTGGTCTTCGCTATCTCGAGTATTACGAATTCCGCCTGGTCCGCGAGGCGCTGCTCGAGCGCGAAGTGCTTTGGCAGATTGCCCCGCATATCATTCGCCCGCTGCGTTTCGTATTGCCCCATCACGCGGGACTGCGTCCGGCGTGGCTGCTGCGGCTCGGCCTCTTCATGTACGACTATCTCGGCGGTCGGCGTTTGCTGCCGGCGACGCGCACCGTCAATCTGGCGCGCGATCCGGTCGGTCAGCCTCTTGCCCCCGGCCGCTTCACCAAGGGCTTCGAATATTCCGACTGCTTCGTCGATGATGCGCGCCTTGTAGTTCTGAACGCGCGCGACGCGGCCGATCGCGGCGCGGTTATCCGCACGCGAACCCGCGCGATCGAGGCGCAGCGGCTGGATGATTGCTGGCAGGTCGTGCTGGAAGACACGATCAGCGGTGCGCAGAGCAGCATCAAGGCGCGTGCGCTGGTCAATGCCGGCGGTCCATGGGTCGAGGATGTGCTGAGCCGCCGTGCGGGGATCAACGCCAAGGCCAAGGTGCGCCTGGTGCAGGGCTCGCACATTGTCGTGCCGCGCCTCTATGATCACGATCACGCCTACACGTTCCAGAACAGCGATGGCCGCGTGGTCTTCGTCATCCCGTTCCAGAACGACTTCACCCTGATCGGTACCACCGATCGCGATTACGACGGCGATCCGTCCAAGGTGAAGGCCTCGGCGGAAGAAATCGCCTATCTGTGCCAGTCGGTGAACGACTATCTCGCCAAGCAGGTGACCCCCGCGGATGTGGTGTGGGCCTATGCCGGCGTGCGTCCCCTCTATGACGACGGCGCCAGTGAGGCCAAGGCTGCCACGCGGGATTACGTCTTCGAATTCGATGCGCCGGGCGGGTTGCCGCTGCTGTCGATCTTCGGCGGCAAGATCACCACCTATCGCCGCCTGTCCGAAGAGGCTCTGGAGCGGCTGGAGCAGTATCTGCCGGGCAAGGCAAAGCCTGCGGGCTGGACCGGTACGGCGCCGCTGCCCGGCGGCGATCTCGATGTGTCCGCAATCCCGGCGCTGGCGGATGAACTGATCCGCGACAATTCGTTCCTGTCGCGCTCTCTCGCACTTCGTCTGGCGCACGCCTATGGTACGCGGGCCAGCAAGGTTCTCGACAAGGCGTCGTCGTTGGCGGATCTCGGACAGTTGTTCGGCGACACGCTGACCGAGCGTGAAGTCCGCTATCTCATCGCGCACGAGTTCGCGCGCACCGCCGAGGACATCGTCTGGCGACGGTCCAAGCTGGGTCTGCGTCTGTCGGCCGATGAAGTGAAGGCGCTCGACGACTGGATCGCCACGCATCGCAGCGGCATCGACCGGCCGCTGAAGGAAGCGGGAGGCCGTGCATGAGCGTCACCCTCGACAAGGTTTCGCGCGAGGTCAACGGCGTTCCCTGGATTCGGGATGTCTCGCTGACACTTGAGCGCGGAACATTGAGCGTGCTGCTCGGCCCGACGCTGGCGGGCAAGACATCGATCATGCGGCTGCTCGCCGGGCTCGACAAGCCGACCTCCGGCCGCGTGCTTGTCGATGGCACGGACGTCACCGGCTTCGATGTGCGCAAACGCTCGGTGGCGATGGTCTACCAGCAGTTCATCAACTATCCGACGCTGACGGTTTACGAGAACATCGCGTCGCCGCTGCGCGTGCAGGGCGTCGCGCGCGACGAGATCGAGACCCGCGTCAGGAATGCCGCGAAGCTGCTGAAGCTCGAATCCTATCTCAACCGGACGCCGTTGCAGCTCTCGGGTGGCCAGCAGCAGCGCACCGCCATCGCCCGCGCGCTGGTGAAGGGCGCGGACCTCGTGCTGCTCGACGAGCCGCTCGCCAATCTCGACTACAAGCTGCGCGAGGAACTGCGCACCGAACTGCCCCGCATCTTCGAGGAGTCCGGCGCGATCTTCGTCTATGCGACGACTGAACCGTCGGAAGCCCTGTTGCTGGGCGGCCGGACCATCTGCATGGGGGAAGGGCGGGTGCTGCAGGCCGGTGCGACGCCGCAGGTTTACCGGCGTCCTGACACGGTAGAAGTGGCGGAGGTGTTTTCCGATCCGCCGCTCAACACCGTCGGCATCGAGAAGAAAAACGGCTCGATCTTCTATTCCGGCGGCGAACGCGCGTCGGTGGCCGGTCTTTACGAAGGTTTGAGCGACGGCGCCTACAAGGTCGGCTTCCGCGCGCATCAGCTTGAAGTGGCGGCCCCCTCCAACGGTCGCCATGGATTCGTCACCACCGTCAGCGTGACCGAGATCACCGGCTCCGAAAGCTTCGTGCATCTCAAACGCGAAGGTTACAACTGGGTCGCGGTGCTGTCCGGCATCCACGAGTTTCTGCCTGGGCAGGAGCTTGAAGCGGTGCTCGATCCGAACGACCTGTTCATTTTCGATCAATCCGGCCGGCTCGTCGCCGCGCCGGCAGCACGGTGAGATCATGGCTCGCATCGATCTTGTCGATCTTGCGCATTCCTACGGCGGCAACGCTGCAGACCGGGCGTCCTATGCGCTGAAGCCGATGACCATGACATGGCGGCAGGGCGGCGCTTACGCGCTGCTGGGACCGTCCGGCTGCGGCAAGACCACGCTCCTGAACATCATCTCGGGCATCGTCACGCCGTCGCACGGCAAGGTGCTGTTCGACGGCACCGATATCACGCACTCCACGACGCGCGAGCGCAACATCGCGCAGGTGTTTCAGTTTCCGGTGATCTACGACACCATGACGGTGGGCGAGAACCTCGCGTTTCCGCTCAAGAACCGGGGCCTGCCGCGAAAGGAGATCGACGCCCGGGTGACGGAAATCGCCAAGCTGCTCGATTTGACGCCCTACGTGAATCGCAAGGCGGTCCGGCTCAGCGCCGACGCCAAGCAGAAGATTTCACTTGGCCGCGGTCTCGTGCGGTCCGACGTTGCGGCGGTGTTGTTCGACGAGCCGCTGACGGTGATCGATCCGCACCTGAAATGGGAACTGCGCTCCAAGCTCAAGGCGCTGCACCAGGCGCTCGATCTGACAATGATCTACGTCACCCACGATCAGACCGAGGCGCTGACCTTTGCCGATACGGTGGTGGTGATGCACGACGGCAGTGTGGTGCAGAGCGGGACGCCGGAAGAACTGTTCGCCAAGCCGGCGCATACCTTCGTTGGATACTTCATCGGATCACCCGGCATGAATATCGTACCCGCCGAGGTGAAGGGCAATGAGGCGAAAATCGACGGCCACACCATCAGGTTGAACCGGACCTATGACAGCCTTCCGCTTGGCGCAAAAATCGAAATCGGCGTGCGGCCTGAGTTCGTTCATGTTGCCGCGCCCGCACCGGGATTGCTGTCTGCGCAGATCGAACGGATCGACGACCTCGGCCGCGTCCGCTTTGCGCGCGTACGGATCGGCGATGTGAAGTTCGCTGCCCGCGTGCCGAATGGGTTCTCTGTTCCGGACAACACCGCCGGGCTGGTGTTCGATCCGGCCCATGTTCACGTCTATGCCGACAGTCTTCTGGTTGAAGGGCGCGCGTAATGGACAAGACGATCAACAACAAGGCCTGGTTGCTGGTGCTGCCGGTGTTCCTGATCGTGGCGTTCTCGGCGGTGCTGCCGCTGATGACGGTGGTCAACTATTCGGTGCAGGACACGTTTGGAAACAATCAGTTCTTCTGGAACGGGGTCGGCTGGTTCAAGGAATTGCTCGATCCGTCGACGGACCTCGGCGACCGCTTCCTGGCGTCGCTTGGACGCAATCTGCTGTTCTCCGCCATCATCCTCGCTATCGAAGTGCCGCTCGGCATTCTGGTCGCGCTGTCGATGCCGCGCGAAGGCTGGCGCGTCGCGGCCTGTCTCGTCATTCTGGCGCTGCCACTGCTCATTCCATGGAATGTGGTCGGCACCATCTGGCAGATCTTCGGACGTCCCGACATCGGCCTGATGGGCTACACGCTGAACAAGATGGGATTCGACTATAATTACGTGTCGAACAGCTTCGACGCATGGTGCACCATCATTGTCATGGACGTCTGGCACTGGACCAGTCTCGTCGCGTTGCTGTGCTACGCCGGTCTGAAATCCATTCCCGATGCATACTATCAGGCCGCGCAGATCGACGGCGCGTCTCGCTGGGCCGTGTTCACCGCGATCCAGTTGCCGAAGATGAAGCGCGTGCTGCTGATCGCGGTGCTGTTGCGGTTCATGGACAGTTTCATGATCTATACCGAGCCGTTCGTCGTGACGGGCGGCGGCCCCGGCAACTCTACGACCTTCGTGTCGATCGAACTGGTCAAGATCGCGCTCGGACAGTTCGACCTTGGCAAGGCGGCTGCGCTGTCCATTGTCTACAATATCATCATATTGATCGTGTGCTGGGTGTTCTACACGGTGATGACGAACGCCGATAACGAACGCGCGCAACCGGCGGGAGGCGCATGATGCATACCATTCCCGGACGTCGCATCATTCTCGGACTGTTCCTGATCTTCCTGCTGTTGCCGATCTATTGGCTCGTCAACATGAGCTTCAAGACCAACACGGAAATCGTCACGACCATGACGTTGTGGCCGAACAATCCGACGCTGGTTCACTACAAGCGCATCTTCACGGATTCGAGCTGGTACTCCGGCTACATCAATTCGCTGAAGTACGTCCTCATCAACACCATTCTGTCGATCTCCTTCGCGCTGCCCGCGGCCTATGCGTTCTCGCGTTACCGCTTCCTCGGCGACAAGCATCTGTTCTTCTGGCTGCTGTCGAATCGCATGGCGCCGCCGGCCGTGTTCGCGCTGCCGTTCTTCAATCTGTACTCGGCAATCAATCTGTTCGATACGCCCTGGGCGGTCGCGCTGGCGCACTGCCTGTTCAATGTGCCGCTCGCTGTATGGATTCTCGAAGGTTTCGTGTCCGGCGTTCCGAAAGAGATCGACGAAACCGCATTCCTCGACGGCTATTCGTTTCCGCGCTTTTTCGTGAAGATCCTGATGCCGCTGATCGCGAGCGGCATCGGCGTCGCGGCGTTCTTCTGCTTCATGTTCTCGTGGGTCGAGCTGCTGCTGGCGCGCACTCTCACATCGGTAAACGCCAAGCCGATCGCCGCGACCATGACGCGCACGATTTCCGCGTCCGGCATGGACTGGGGGTTGCTGGCAGCCGCCGGCGTCCTGACCATCATCCCGGGTGCTCTGGTGATCTGGTTTGTCCGCAACTATATCGCGCGCGGCTTCGCGCTGGGACGGGTGTAACCATGGAACATATCGCATGGATGGCCTGGACGGCACCAACGGCGATCTTCTTCTGTCTGCTGGCGGGAACGCTTGGAGTCATGACCTGGCTCGCGGTGCGTTACCCCGAGGCCGAGCGCGTCGGAATCCTGCATATTCCGACCACGCGCGGCGACAGGCTGTTCATATCGCTGATCGCCACGGCGGTCATTCATCTTTTGTGGATTGCATTTGCGGGCACGAACCCGATTGCGACGCTCCCGATCGGCGAGGGCGTCGAGGTCTCGAGTTTGTGGATCGCTACCGTAATTTCCATCATGTCGGCCGTTGTCATATTTCGCAACGTCTAGCGGGTGGAGAAAAGGCAGATCCGTGGATCAACCCGGACCTGAAGTTGTGTTTTCAACGGAGGAAACCATGCGACACGTTACAAAAAGGAATCGTCTTTTGACGATGACAAGCGCGGTGGCATTGATTGCGGCGTCAGCCGCGATCGGCGCGCCGGCTTTCGCAGACGAAGCTGCGGCGAAGAAGTGGATCGACACGGAATTCCAGCCTTCGACATTGTCGAAGGAAGACCAGATGAAGGAGATGCAGTGGTTCATCAAGGCCGCTGAGCCTTTCAAGGGCATGGACATCAATGTCGTGTCTGAAACGATCACGACGCATGAATACGAGTCGGGGACGCTGGCCAAGGCGTTCACCGAAATCACCGGCATCAAGGTCAAGCACGACCTGATCCAGGAAGGCGACGTTGTCGAGAAGCTGCAGACGCAGATGCAGTCGGGCAAGAACGTCTATGACGGCTGGATCAACGACTCCGATCTGATAGGCACCCACTTCCGCTACAACCAGACCGTGGTTCTGTCGGATTACATGACGGGCGAGGGCAAGGACGTCACCGATCCGATGCTCGACGTTGATGATTTCATCGGCAAGTCGTTCACCACCGGACCGGACGGCAAGCTGTATCAGTTGCCGGACCAGCAGTTCGCGAACCTCTACTGGTTCCGGTACGACTGGTTCACCAATCCGGACTACAAGGCGAAGTTCAAGGCCAAGTATGGCTACGAGCTTGGCGTGCCGGTGAACTGGTCGGCCTATGAAGACATTGCCGAGTTCTTCACCAACGACATCAAGGAAATCAACGGCGTCAAGGTCTATGGCCACATGGACTACGGCAAGAAGGACCCGTCGCTCGGCTGGCGGTTCACCGACGCCTGGCTGTCGATGGCGGGCAACGGCGACAAGGGTATCCCGAACGGCAAGCCTGTCGACGAATGGGGCATCCGCATGGAAGGCTGCCGTCCGGTCGGTTCATCCGTGGAACGCGGCGGCGACACCAACGGACCCGCGGCGGTCTACTCGATCGTCAAGTATCTAGACTGGCTGAAGAAGTATGCCCCGCCGCAGGCGCAGGGCATGACCTTCTCCGAAGCCGGCCCGGTTCCTGCGCAGGGCAATATCGCCCAGCAGATCTTCTGGTACACCGCCTTCACCGCGGACATGGTGAAGCCCGGTCTGCCGGTGGTGAATGCCGACGGCACGCCGAAGTGGCGCATGGCTCCGTCGCCGCATGGATCGTACTGGAAGGAAGGCATGAAGCTCGGCTATCAGGACGCCGGCTCCGCGACCTTGCTCAAGTCGACCCCGCCGGACCGCCGCAAGGCGGCCTGGCTCTACCTCCAGTTCATAAACTCCAAGACGGTGAGCCTGAAGAAGAGCCATGTCGGTCTCACGTTCACCCGCGAGTCTGACATCTGGGACAAGTCGTTCACCGAGCGTGCGCCGAAGCTCGGCGGTCTGGTCGAATTCTACCGCTCGCCCGCGCGCGTGCAGTGGACCCCGACCGGCAACAACGTGCCTGACTATCCGAAGCTGGCTCAGCTCTGGTGGCAGAACATCGGCGATGCGTCGTCCGGTGCGAAGACCGCGCAGGCTGCGATGGACTCGCTGGCTGCGGCCCAAGACTCGGTGCTTGAGCGCCTCGAGAAGTCGGGCGTGCAGGGCGCCTGCGGACCGAAGCTCAACAAGAAGGAGACCGCGGAGTTCTGGTTCGCCAAGTCGGAGAAGGACGGCAACATCGCTCCGCAGCGCAAGCTGGCGAACGAGAAGCCGAAGGGCGAAACCGTCGACTACGACACGCTGATCAAGTCGTGGCCGGCCTCGCCTCCGAAGCGCGCCGAAGCGAAATAAAGCAACCTCCCTGTGCGCTCAAGTGATGCGCACAACTTCAAGGCCGGGAGCAATCCCGGCCTTTTTCGTTTGATGCATCGCACTCTTTCGGGTGTTGTTGACACCTCGTTGCGGTTTGGGTCTGATTACGAAAAGGCTCGTGCAAAAACGCATAGCTAATCGACACAAGAACCAAGCAAGGCGATCGATAGGATCGCGGCGTGACCAAATGCGATCGCTAGAATCGCGGCACGTTGGGGAGGGGTAACCGAAGATGCTGGACTTCGTTCAGCAGTTGGTGAGCGGCATTGCGCTCGGCTGTGTCTATGGCCTGATCGCACTTGGCTTTGTCCTTGTTTACAAAGCCACCGAGGTCGTCAACTTCGCGCAGGGCGACCTGATGATGCTGGGCGGGTTCTTCGCCTTCACCTTCATCAGCCTGCTGGGTTTCAATTACTGGCTTGGATTCATTGCCGCGGTCGCGGCGATGGCCATGTTCGGCATGCTGGCCGAGCGTCTCGTGGTGCGGCCGATCCTCGGCTATCCGCAATTCTCCATCATCATGGCCACCATCGGGCTCGGGTTCTTCCTGCGGTCGGTCGCGGGCATGATCTGGGGCACCGACGATCTCAAGATCGAAACGCCGTTCAGCCAGGGCGTGCTGCGGCTCGGCAGCCTGGTGCTGGCCTATGACAAGCTGTCGGTGATTGCTGCGACAATCGTTCTTTGCGTCGTGCTGTATCTCTTCTTCAATAAGACCACCCTTGGCACCGCAATGCGGGCCAGTTCCGAGAACATGCTCGCCGCCTATTACATGGGCATTCCCGTCAAGCGCGTGGTGTCGATCGTCTGGGCGATCAGCGCGGCGGTTGCAACCTGCGCCGGCGTGCTGCTGGCGCCGATCACCTTCGTCCATTCCAATGTCGGACTGGTGCTGGGTCTGAAGGCATTTCCGGCGGCGGTGCTCGGCGGATTCGGATCGATCCCCGGCGCCGTGGTCGGCGGCGTTCTGATCGGCGTGATCGAAAGCATGGCGGGCTTCTATCTGCCGCAGGGCTGGAAAGACGTCGCGCCTTACCTCGTGCTTCTCGCGGTGCTGCTGCTGAAACCCGAAGGCATCTTCGGGATTCACACGCGGAAGAAAGTCTGAGGAGCGTCGCATGCGGTTTCTCTTCAAGACCGACTACAACGACGACATCCGGCTCATCCCGCACAGCGGCTACCTCTGGTCGTACGGTGCGCTGCTGATCCTGCTGGTGATCGCGCCGTTCACGCTTTCAAGCTATCTGATGAGCCAGCTCGTGTTCGTCTGCATCTACGCCACCGTTGGCGTCGGACTGATGATCCTCACCGGCTTCACCGGACAGGCCTCGCTGGGACACGCAGCGTTTCTTGCCATTGGCGCTTATACGGCGGCTTATCTGCAGCAGCTTGGCGTCCCGTTTGTTGTGTATTTCCTTGCCGCCGGCATTCTCACCGGCATCATCGGCGCGATGGTCGGATTTCCGGCGCTGCGGCTGCAGGGCATCTATCTTGTGATCGCGACGATTTCCTTCGCGCTGATTGTCGAGGAGGTGCTGGCGCGCTGGGAAAGCGTCACCCATGGCAACGACGGCATGCGGGTCAAGACCATCCAGTTGCTTGGCAACAGCGTGCCGCGCGATAGCCCTGCGTTCTATTACCTGTGCCTCGGCCTGCTCATTCTCGTGATCGTCGGTACGCTGAACCTGATGCGTTCGCCGACCGGGCGCGCTTTTGTCGCGATCCGCGACAGCGAAACCGCCGCCAAGAGCATGGGCATCAACGTCGCGCGTTACAAAGTGAAGTCGTTCGCCTTGAGTGCTGCGATCACCGGCTTCGCGGGCTGTCTGTTCGCGCACAAGATGTCCTTCATCAGCCCGGAGATGTTTACCCTCCAGCTCTCCATCGAATTCATCATGGTCATCATCATCGGCGGCGTACTGAGCCTGCACGGCGCGGTGCTGGGCGCGATCTTCATCGTGATGGTCGATCCGTTCCTGACCTTCCTGAAGGATGACATTCCCGGCGTGATCGCCGGACTTGCCGCGACATTCGGTGCGGGCGCCGAGCAGGCCGCGCATATCAAGGCGAATGTTGCGGCGATCGCCTCGGCCAACGGACTGAAGGGCGCGATCTACGGCCTGATCATCATGTTGTTTATCTTGTTCGAGCCCTACGGGATCTACGGCCGCTGGCTGAAGATCAAGCTCTTCTTCCAGCTCTTTCCGCTCTACAAGCGCGCGACCTTCAAACGGCAGAAGATCTACGTCAAATCGGAGCGGAACCGATGAGCTGTTTCCGCGCGGAAAATCTCTCGCTTCACTTCGGTGGCCTCAAGGCGGTGGATTCCGTCAGCTTCGCGGTGGAGAAGGGCGAAATTCTCTCGATCATCGGCCCCAACGGAGCCGGTAAAAGCTCGATCTTCAACCTGATTTCGCGGCTCTATGAGCCGACCTCGGGACGGCTCTATTTCGAGGATCAGGATATTACCGGGGAGCCGGCCTACGGCATCGCCAAGCTGGGCATTGCCCGGACCTTCCAGAACATCGAACTGTTCGAGAACGCGACCGTTCTGAGCAACCTTCTGGTCGGGCGGCACCGGCACTCCACCACGACTCTGTGGCAGGAACTCCTGTTCCTGCCGAACGTACGCCGCGACGAAAAAGCGCATCGCCGCCGCGTCGAGCAGGTCATCGATTTCCTTGACCTTGCCGCCCATCGGGACAAGCTCATCTCCGGGCTGCCCTATGGCGTGCGCAAGGTGATCGAACTGGCCCGCGCGCTGTGCACCGAGCCGAAGCTGATCCTGCTGGATGAGCCGTCGTCCGGGCTGAATGTGGAGGAGACCGACGACATGTCGTTCTGGATCCGCGACATGAAGACCGAGCTTGGCATCACCGTGCTGATGGTCGAGCACGACATGACGCTGGTCAACCGCGTCTCCGACCGGGTGATCGCGCTGAACTACGGCCGTGTGCTGGCCATGGGTGCGCCCGCCGAGGTTCAGGCGCATCCCGATGTCGTCGCAGCGTATCTGGGCACATGAGGATTGAGCTCAGATGGTAAAGCGTAAACTATCGATTTTTTGCTTCACCTCTCCCCGTCGGGGAGAGGTCGGCGCGCAGCGCCGGGTGAGGGGGATCGATATTTCCGTTCTAGCATTGAACCCCCTCACCCCAACCCTCTCCCCCAAGGGGAGAGGGAGTACATTACGCCGCGTTCGTGTTGCGAGGACGATGTCATGAGCAGCCCCGACATCATTCTCAGGCTAAGCAACATCGAGAGCTATTACGGGCCGATCATGGCCATCCGCGGCATCAGCCTTGAAGTGCCGCGCGGCAAGATCGTCACGCTGCTCGGCGCAAACGGCGCAGGGAAGACAACCGTACTCAAGACCATTTCCGGTATTCTCGATCCGCAGAAGGGCTCCATCGAATTCAAGGGCCAGCCGATCCAGCGCATGGAAGCCGACCGGATCGTGCGCCTCGGCCTCAGCCATGTGCCCGAAGGGCGCGAGGTGTTCCCGTTTCTCACCGTGCGCGAAAACCTGATGATGGGCGCCTATCCGCGCAAGGATCGCGACGGCGTTGCTTCTGATATTGAGCGTGTCTACGGCTACTTCCCGCGTCTGCGCGAGCGTATCAATCAGCCGGCGGGGCAACTCTCCGGCGGCGAGCAGCAGATGCTGGCCATCGGCCGTGCGCTGATGAATCGCCCGGCCTTGCTGCTGCTGGATGAGCCGTCGCTTGGTCTGTCGCCGCTGCTGGTGAAGGAGATTTTCACCATCATCAAGCGCGTCAATGAAGAGCAGGGCATGTCGATCCTGCTGGTCGAGCAAAACGCCAAGGTCGCGCTGGAGACGGCGGACTACGGATATGTCCTCGAAATCGGCCGTGTGGTGATGAACGATACCTGTGAGAGGCTGATGCAATCGCAGGATATTCAGGAATTCTACCTCGGCGCCAAGGAAGACGGCGCGCGGGGCGAACGGCGCTGGAAGAAAAAGAAGACCTGGCGATAACGATCAGGTTCGAAGTCCGGCAACAAGACCGGGCGGCAAGAATGGGAGAGAACGAACGCCGCGTGATCCGCGGCGAGGATAGGGAGCGAGCTATGGTGAAACCCGCAGTGATCACCGTCGCGGATACAATCGCGAAGAGCTTTCTGCTGGCGGTTGAAACGCGTGGCGACAAGACCGCGATCCGGGAGAAGCATCTCGGCGTCTGGCAATCCACAAGCTGGCGCGAGTGGCTCAACACGGCCAGGGAGATCGCCTACGCGCTCCATGCATCCGGCTTCAAGCCGGGCGATGTTGCCTCCATCGTCTCGAATGCCACTCCTGAATGGGTGTTCGCCGACATGGGCGTGCTCTGCGCGGGCGGCGTCTCGTCCGGCATCTATCCGACTGACTCGGCCTCGCAGGTCGAATACCTGATCAACGACTCGCGCACCAAAGTCATTTTCGCGGAAGATGACGAACAGCTTGACAAGATTCTGGCCTGCCGCGCGCGGTGCCCGACGCTTGAAAAGATCATCGTGTTCGACATGGAAGGTCTCAGCGGCTTCAGCGATCCGATGGTGATGTCGATGGACGAGTTCATGGCGCTCGGGCGCAACCACATGAACGGCCGCGAGGCCTTGTGGGATGAGATGATTGCCAGCCGCGGCCCGAGCGATCTTGCCATTCTGGTCTACACCTCGGGAACGACGGGCCCGCCGAAGGGCGCGATGCACTCCAACCGCAGCGTCACCCATCAGATGCGCTACGCGGACTATCTTCTGGTTCCGACCGATCACGAGGAGCGGCTGGTATTCCTGCCGCTGTGCCATGTCGCCGAGCGCATCGGCGGCTACTATCTGTCGATCGCCGTCGGCTCGATCATGAACTTTGCCGAAAGTCCGGAAACCGTGCCGGACAACCTGCGCGAGGTGCAGCCGACCGCGTTTCTCGCGGTGCCGCGCATCTGGGAGAAGTTCTATTCGGCCATCACCATCGCGCTGAAGGACGCCACGCCGCTCCAGCAATGGATGTATCGGCATGCGCTCGCTATCGGCCAGCGCCTGACCGACTACAGGCTCGAAGGGGAGACGCCGCCGCTGCATTTGCGGCTGGCGGGGAAGGCGGCTTACTGGCTGGTGTTCCGCAACATCCGCCGCATGCTCGGCCTCGACCGCGTGCGCATCGCTTTCACGGGCGCCGCGCCGATCTCGCCAGATCTGATCCGCTGGTATCTCGCCATCGGCCTCGACATGCGCGAGGTCTATGGCCAGACCGAGAATTGCGGCGTCGCGACCCTGATGCCGAACGACCGCATCAAGCTCGGCTCGGTCGGAAAAGCCGCGCCGTGGGGCGAGGTCATGATCTGCCCGAAGGGAGAAATCCTTATCAAGGGCGATTACCTGTTCATGGGTTATTTGAATCAGCCCGAGAAAACCGCTGAAACCATTGATGAAAAGGGCTGGCTGCATACTGGAGATGTCGGCACTATCGACAACGAGGGCTTCGTCAAGATCACAGACCGGATGAAGGACATCATCATCACGTCCGGCGGCAAGAACATCACGCCGTCCGAGATCGAGAACCAGTTGAAGTTCTCGCCTTATATCTCGGACGCCGTGGTCATCGGCGACAAGCGGCCATACCTCACATGTCTGGTGATGATCGACCACGAGAACGTCGAGAAGTTCGCGCAGGACTACAACATTCCGTTCACGAACTACGCGAGCCTGTGCCGCGCGCCGGAAATTCAGGACCTCATCAGACGCGAGATCGAAGCGGTCAATGCGAACTTTGCCCGCGTCGAAACCATCAAGAAATTCCATCTGATCGAGCGGCAGCTCACGCCTGAAGATGAAGAACTGACGCCGACCATGAAGTTAAAGCGGAGCTTCGTGAACAAGTCCTACGCAGCCGAAATCGATGCAATGTACCGGGCGAGCGCTATGGCGTAAGCTCTTGAATACACTGTGGAAGCGCATTCCGCGGCCTGAAAGGGCCGCTCAGCGGCGAAGGTAGCAAGGCCCGGCCTTCGCTGAATATGGGCCAACAGAGAGGAGACCGTTATGTCGAAATCGTTCAAGGCGCTTGGCCTTGCGGTGGGGGCGCTCGCGCTGACCCAGTCGCCGGCCTTCGCACAGACCAAGGTGACCAACGAAGGCATCTCGCCGACCGAAATTGTTGTCGGGTCGCACCAGGATTTGTCGGGCCCGATCAAGGGCTGGGGCGTGCCGGTGGCCAACGGCCTGAAAATGGCGGCTGACGAGATCAACGCCGCCGGCGGCATCAACGGCCGCAAGATCAAGCTGATCGTGGAAGACTCCGGTTACGATCCAAAGCGCGCGGTGCTCGCCTCGCAGAAGCTGATCGAGAAGGACAAGATCTTCGCCATGGTCGGACCGATGGGTTCCCCCACCGTGCTCGCGGCGCAGGACATTCTGTTCGACGCGGGCGTGCTGCAGCTTTTCCCGCTGACAGCGGCCGAATTCACCTTCAAGTTCGATCCGGCGAAGCCGCAGGAACGGCTGAAGTTCAACAACATTCTTCCTTATGTTGAAAGTACACGCGCCGCGCTCAAGCACATGATCGAATGGAAGAAATTCGCCAAGCCTTGCATCATGCATCAGGATGACGAATACGGAAAAAGCGTGCTCGACGGCTTTAACCAGCAGACGGCTGCGATGAAGATCACTCCGGCCGCGATCACCAGCTACAAGCGCGGCGCATCCGACTTCAGCGCGCAGGTCGCGAAGATGAAATCCGATGGCTGCGATCTCGTTGTGCTCGGCACCGTGATCCGCGAAACCATCGGCGCGATGGGTGAAGCCAAGAAGCTCGGCTGGGATGTGACGTTCCTCGGCGCAACACCGACCAACGTCCTCGAAGTGCCTGCGCTCGGCAAGGAAGCCGTTGAAGGTCTTTATGCGGCGGCCGCCTTCGAAATTCCTTATCCGGACACGGCGAAGGGCAAGGCCAAGGACTGGCTGGACAACTACAAGAAGGCGTTTGGCGCTGACGCCAACACGCAGGCGATCATCGGTTATAATGCGATGATGACCTTCGCCCATTACGTTAACAAGGCGGGCAAGGATCTGACCGGTCAGAAAGTGCTCGATGCGATGGAATCCGGCGATGTGTTCCAGGACATTTTCAACTCTCCGCCGACCAAGTTCTCCAAGACCAACCATCTTGCGAGCACCGTGACGCAGGTTCAGCAGGTCAAGGGTGGCCGCTGGGTTCTGGTGAAAGAAGGCTTGATGTTCTGAGCAGGCCGCTCTGAAACGACATCGCGTGCGCGGTTGCCCGCGCACGCGATTTTATTTACGGTCCGGCTCCAACAAGAGAGCCAGCAAGCCCCAAGAATCCAAATGACGATTGAGAGTACGCTCAAGACCGGCATCGCGCGTTGGTTTCCGGGAGCCACAGGCATCGATCGCCTGGCTCAGCTCTCCGGCGGGGCAAGCCAGGAAACCTGGTCGTTCAACGTCCTGCATACTTCGGGTGACATGGCCGTCATTCTGCGCCGCGCGCCATCGGGTTACGGCGCGGCTCCGGGCCGTGCGGCCGGTCTCGAAGCCGAAGCAGTCCTGATGCAGCAGGCCTATGAGGCAGGAGTTCCATCGCCGCGCGTGCGTTATGTGTTGCGGGCGGACGACGGCCTTGGCAGCGGCTTCATCATGGACCGCGTCGAGGGCGAAACCATTCCGCGCAAGATCCTCCGCGATGCGGAGTTCGCCAATGCGCGCAAGGTGCTGGCGAGCCAGCTTGGCAGGGTGGTTGCGGACATTCACGCGCTGGATAAGGCGCGTTTGCCGAAGCTGCGGCTGATGACGGTGGCGGGCGAGCTCGACGATCTTGCCGCCGAATACAAATCCTTCGACTGGCCGCGCCCGGTGTTCGATCTGGCGCTGCGCTGGCTGCGCGACAATGCGCCGACGACGTCCGACACGGTGACGCTGGTTCATGGCGATTTCCGCCATGGCAATCTCATAATCGGCCCCGAGGGTGTCCGGGCGGTGCTGGATTGGGAGCTGGCGCACTTTGGCGATCCGATGGAAGACCTCGGCTGGATCTGCGTGAACTCGTGGCGGTTTGGTGAGATCGACAAACCGGTCGGGGGACTCGGTTCGCGCGAGGATTTGTTTGCGGCGTATGAAGCCGCATCCGGCCGTCCGGTCGATGTGGCTCGGGTGATGTTCTGGGAGACACTTGGCACCTTGCGGTGGGGCATCATGTGCTGCGGCATGATGCAGCGCTTTCGTGCTGGCCCGGATCATTCGATGGAGCGCGCCATGATCGGCCGCCGCGCCTCGGAAACCGAAATCGATCTGTTGCGGCTGCTGGCGCCGCGTCGAGGGAAATAGTATGCAGGATCAGCCCACACCGGTCGAACTGATCAACGCAGTCGCGGAATTTCTTCGCGCCGATGTCGCGCCGCAATTGTCCGGACACGCTGCGTTCAAGTTGCGTGTCGGGCTGAACGCGCTCGATCTGGTCGCGCGTCAGCTCACCCTTGAGGCATCCGGTGATGCGGCCGAACTTGAACGGCTGTCAAAGCTGCTCGGCGCAACCGGCACGCTGGAAGAGCTCAACCGGCTGCTGTCGGCGCGGATCGCAAGCGGCGAGGTCGGCTTTGATACGCCGGGACTGACCGAACACGTCTGGCAGACCACGCTGGACAAGCTCGCCATCGATCAGCCGAATTATGCGTCCTATCGCCGCGAGCGGGACAGCAAGCAAGGCTAGTTTCGTTATTGCGAGGAGCGAAGCGACGAAGAAATCCATGTCTTCAAGGAAAATGGATTGCTTCGCTTCGCTCGCAATGACGCTGAACCGTTTATCCCGGTCTATGAAAGATTACCGCCCCTTCCACTGCGGCGGGCGCTTTTCCGCGAAAGCCTTGGGGCCTTCAATGTAATCCTCTGATGCGGCGAGCGCCTTGACTGCCGGATAGTCGAACTGTTCGGCCAGCGCCTGTTCCAGCGACACGCCGAGGCCGCGATGCATGGCCTGCTTCGAGGCTCGGATCGACATCGGCCCGTTCTGGAGGATGAGATTGGCCCAGCGCTCCGCGCCCGCGAGCGCTTCGCCTTTCGGCACGACCTCGTTGACGAAACCAAGTTCAAGTCCTTCGCGCGCGGGAACGTGGCGTCCGGTCAGGATCATGCCCATGGCGCGCTTGAGCCCGATCAGGCGGGGCAGGCGATGCAACCCGCCGGCAAGTGCAGCGAGGCCGACACGCGGCTCGGGCAGGGCGAAGGTCGCGTTTTCAGATGCGATGATCAGGTCGCAGGCCAGCGCGATTTCAAAGCCGCCGCCCATGGCCACGCCGTTGACCGCGGCGATGATCGGCTTGTCGCAATCAAAACGGTGGGTCAGTCCCGCAAAGCCGCTGGTGTCCCAGCCGCGCTGGCCGCCCTGGGCCTGCCACTTCAGATCGTTGCCCGCGGAAAACGCCCGGTCGCCCGCGCCGGTGACGATCGCGATCCACTGATCGGGGTCCTTGTTGAACTCGTCAAAAACGCGATGCATCTCAAAATGCATCGGCGAATGCACGGCGTTCATCACCTCGGGGCGATTGAGCGTGATGATGGTCAGGGGACCTTTGCGGTCCACCTTGGCGAATTCATAGGCCATGAGCGATTTCCTTGGACGTTTCTTGCGCTGCGTTGCAACATTTGAGCGATGTTGCCGTGCGCGGAATAGACCAGCAAAGAAGCCGCTTCACAAATTAATTAAGCGCTTGACTAACGTCGTCGGTCTTATCTTAATTTGCCTCCACCGGCGGTTCGCGCGAGCAGCACGCCCATAACAAGAAGTCCGAGATGGACATCAGGGAGTTGCGCGTTGGATTTCTCGCTGCCTGAAGATCTGACTGCGTACCTGTCCGAGCTCGATCGCTTCATCGATCAGACCATCAAGCCGCTTGAGCAGCGCGACGACAACATCCGTTTCTTTGATCACCGCCGCGAATGGGCGCGCACGGATTTCGACAAGGGCGGCCTGCCGCGCCATGAATGGGAAGGCCTGCTGCGTCAGGCGAAAAATCTCGCTGATGAGGCCGGGCATCTGCGCTTCGCAATTCCCAAGCGCTACGGCGGCAGGGACGGTTCGAATCTTTGGATGGCGGTGATCCGCGAGCATTTCGCCGCCAAGGGTCTCGGCCTGCACAACGATTTGCAGAACGAGCACTCGATTGTGGGAAACTTTCCATTGGTCACCATGCTGGACCGCTACGGCCGCGACGATCAGAAGGCGATGATCGAAGGCGCGCTCACCGGCAAGTACCGCATCACCTTTGGCCTGACCGAGCCCGATCACGGGTCCGACGCCACCCATATGGAAACGACGGCCGTTCAGGCCACGCGCGACGGCGTCAGCGGCTGGGTGATCAACGGCGAAAAGATGTGGACCACCGGCATGCATGTCGCCACCCACTGCGCGACCTTCGCACGCACATCGGGCAATGACGGCGATGCGCGGGGCATTACGTGTTTTCTTGTTCCGGCGAATGCGAAGGGCGTGAAAGTCGAGGAATATCTCTGGACCTTCAACATGCCGACCGATCACCCGCGCGTCAGCTTCACCGATGTCTTCGTGCCGGACGATGCATTGTTCGGCGAGGTCGGACGCGGTCTGTCGCTGGCGCAGTGTTTTGTGCATGAGAACCGGATTCGTCAGGCTGCGAGTTCGCTCGGCGCGGCTGTGTATTGCATCAACGAGAGCGTGCGCTATGCGCGCGAGCGCAAGCCGTTTGGTCACGCGCTGTCGGAAAATCAGGCGATCCAGTTTCCGCTGGTCGAGCTTGCGACGCAGGCCGAGATGTTGCGGCTTCTGATCCGCAAGACGGCGTGGGAGATGGACCGTATGACCCAGGCCGATGTCGAGCATCGGCTCTCCGACAAGGTGTCGATGTGTAACTTCTGGGCGAACCGGCTGTGCTGCGAGGCGGCGGACCGGGCCATGCAGGTGCACGGCGGCATGGGTTATTCGCGGCACAAGCCGTTCGAGCACATCTATCGCCACCACCGGCGCTACCGCATCACCGAAGGCAGCGAGGAAATCCAGAAGCGCAAGGTCGCCGGATTTCTGTTCGGCTATATGGGGGCGGGAAAATTCGAGACGACGGAGAAGAGCCGCTAATTCGAGTTTCACAAGAGGCGAACAATCGCCCGTGAAGGATATGTTTCTGGAGGAAACGATGCGCAGGTGTACGTCCGGCCGGTCCGACCGGTTCATGCTGATCAGTTCGGAGCGTGTGTTCTACGCCGGGCTGCATGGCAAGCCCTCGGTGCGCACGCTCGGCGCGCTCGCGGTCTGTGTGCCGCTGCATGGCACCGCGTGCCTTGAAGTGGCCGGGCAGCCGCCGCGTGTTGGCGAGATTCTCGCCGTTCCGGCCTATCTGCCGCACAAGATCACATCGGAGTCGCGTGAAATTCTCGGGCTGCTGATCGAGCCTGAATCGGTCAGCGATGACGATCTCGCGCAGATCATCCGCCAGTGCGACGATCCGGTTGCGGCCGGCCGGCTCGCCGCGCGGTTTCGCGAAATCTATGCGACCATGGCGCTCAGCGGGACCAGCGGTTTCACTTCGGCCGATTTCGACCAGATCTTTCTCCAGCGCCGCCTGAAGCCGCGCGACCTTGATACGCGCATATCGACCGTCGTGTCGCGCTTTCAGGCGAAGCCGTCGAGCAGCATCTCGGGTGACGATTGCGCCAGCGGCGTCAAGCTGTCGCTGTCGCGCTTCCTGCATCTGTTCAAGGACGAGACCAGCATGAACTTCAAGACATTCCGCGCCTGGAAGCGCGCGCGGAATATCCTGCATCATGTCAATGTCGAGCGAAACCTTGCGCATTTCGCGCTCGATGCCGGCTATCCGGACTCGACGCATTTCAGTCACTCGCTGCGCCGCATTTACGGGCTTCAACCGAGTGCGCTGTTTTCCGGCTCGCGGCGCTTGCAGATCATCAACGGCAGGGATGTTGCGAGCGACGCCGCGAGTATGCGGGCCTAGGTGGCCGCCGGAACTCTCGGCGCGACCCCTTGCTCCGCGCTGGCGCGGTCCTGTGCGGCAATCGCCTTGCGGAATCCCTCACGCTGCTTCAGCCGCTCCCAGTAGGCGGCGACGGCCGGCGTGAACTGCGCCGAAAGGCCATTGGACTGCGCGAACATCAGGGCATAGCCGACTGAAATGTCCGCAGCTGTAAAGCGCCCGGCGCAGACCCAGTCCGACTGCGAGACGGCGGTTTCCAGCGCGCGCAGCCGGGCGAGGAACCAGCGTGCGTAATCGGCCGCGGCCTGCGGGTTCTTTTTCTCGTCAGGCTCAAGCTGCGAATAGCGGAAATAGATCGTCTGCGGAAACGTCAGCGTCGCTTCGCCGAAGAACAGCCAGTTCAGATACGCGCCATAGGCAGGCTCATCGACCGCGACGTTCAGCGGTGTGGGGCCGTACTTCGTTACGAGATAGAGGCAGATCGCGGACGACTCGGTCATCCGCGCATCGCCATCGACGAGAAACGGAATGGTGCCCAAGGGATTTAGCTCGAGATACTCGCGCTTCAGGAAACGCGGCGGGAAGGGCAGCATCGTCAGGTCGTAGGGAATGCCAAGCTCTTCCAGGGTCCAGAGCGGACGGAAGGAGCGTGCACTCGAGCAGTGATACAGCGTCAGCATATCGATCGATCCCTGAAGATGTCCGGCGTTATACAACGCGGAAGGCGCCTGAATGCAAGCGCTTACTGTTCCGGCAGCGTTCCCATGTATTTGCACAGGATGCTGAGCATCACTTCATCCGCGCCGCCGCCGATGGAGGTCAGGCGGCGGTCGCGATAGGCGCGGCTGACGCGGGTTTCGTTCATAAAGCCCATGCCGCCCCAGTATTGCAGGCAGGCGTCGGGAATTTCGCGGCCCAGACGACCGGCCTTCAGCTTGCCCATCGTCGCCAGCGGGGTCACATCATTGCCCGCGATGTATTCCTCACAGGCGCGATAGAGCAGGGAGCGCAGCAACTCCACTTCGGTCTTCAGTTCGGCAAGCCGGAAGTGGATCACCTGATTGTCGAGCAGCGGCTTGCCGAATGCTTTGCGCTGACGCGTGTAGTCGATGGTCTCGTCGATGGTCTTTTCGTGAGACTTCAGGCACGCGGCAACCGCCCACATCCGTTCCTCCTGGAACTGCATCATCTGATAGGTGAAGCCCTTGCCTTCCTCGCCGATCCGGTTGCGCTTGGGAATGCGCACGTCGGTGAATTTGATTTCGGCGGTGTCCGAGCAGTGCATGCCCATCTTGTCCAGCTTGCGCAGCACCTCAACGCCCTTGGTCTTCATCGGCAGGCAGATCAGCGACTTGTTGCGGTGAACCGGGCCATCGCCGGTGTTGGCGAGCAGGCACATCCAGTCGGCCTGCGTGCCGTTGGTGATCCACATCTTGCCGCCGTTGATGATATAATCGTCGCCGTCGGAGCGGGCCGTGGTCTTGATCGAAGCCACATCCGATCCCGCGCCCGGCTCCGAGACGCCGATGCAGGCAACCATGTCACCCGCAATCGACGGCGCGAGAAATTCGCGCTTCATCTCGTCCGAGCCGAACCGCGCCAGCGCCGGTGTCGCCATGTCGGTCTGTACGCCGATCGACATGCCGACGCCTCCGGCGTTGATCGCGCCGAGTTCTTCCGCCATCACCATGCCATAGCTGTAGTCGAGAGCCGCGCCGCCGTATTCGACCGGCTTGCACAGGCCGAGCAGGCCGAGATCGCCCATCTTCTTGAACACCTGATGGGCCGGATAGATTCCGTCGCGCTCCCATTCATCGACGAACGGATTGATCTCGTTCTTGATGAACTGCTGCATGGTGCGGCAGATGGCGTCGTGTTCCTGCGTGAACTGCATTGCGTTTCCTGATGCCTTTAATTTTTGGCGTACATTTTCTGGATGGATTTGCTTGCGCGGGTTTGTGCGTCAAGCGAGATCGGCTCCCTCTCCCGTGGGAGAGGGTTGGGGTGAGGGCGTAGAATCTATCGAGAGACCGTACGCCCTCACCCGATGCACTTCGTGCATCGACCTCTCCCCACGGGAGAGGTGAAGAAAGGTCTATGCTCTTGCATTCTATCCTCATGGCCGCGCTCTAAAGCCCCATCTGGCGGCTTGCCAGATCCTTCATGATTTCCTCGGTGCCGCCGCCGATGGCGTTGACTTTCACCTCGCGGTAGATGCGCTCGACCTTGGGGCCGCGCATGAAGCCCGCGCCGCCGAAAATCTGCACGGCTTCGGAGGCACAGTAAGCCATGGTCTGTGTCGCCTGATTCTTGCACATGCAGACCTCGGCCACGGGATTGTCGCCTTGTTCCAGCCGCCAGATCAGCATTTCCAGCATCGCCTGCGTCGCCGCCACGCGCTGCGCCATGTCCACGATCTTGTGGCGGATCACCTGATGATCGGCGAGACGCTTGCCGAAGGTCTTGCGCTCGCGGGCATAGGCGATGGCTTCCTCGACGCAGACGCGCGCGAATCCGGTACAACCGGCGGCGAGACCCAGCCGCTCGCTGTTGAAGTTCTTCATGATCAGCTTGAACCCGGCATTCTCGGTGCCGATCAGGTTGGCGACGGGCACGCGGCAATCATCAAAATACAGTGTCGCGGTGTCGGACGCCCACCAGCCCATCTTTTTCAGCGGGGTGCGCGAAAAACCGGGTGTATCGCGCTCGATGAGTAACAGGCTGACGCCGCCCGCGCCTTCGCCGCCGGTGCGCACTGCCACGGTGTAATAGTCCGCGCGCATCCCGGATGTTATGAAAGTCTTCTCGCCCTTGACCACGTAATGGTCGCCTTCGCGACGCGCGGTGGTGCGCAGGTTGGCCACATCCGAGCCGCCGCCGGGTTCTGTGATGGCCAGCGCGGAGATTTTCTTGCCCGCCAGGATGTCCGGCAGCACCCGTGCCTTCAACTCATCGGAGCCGCCATGGACGATGGGCGGCGCGCCGATGGTGTGGCTTTTCAGGCTGGCGCTGACGCCGCCGGCTCCGGCCCGGGCCAGCTCCTGCGCAGCGATCATGGACATGAAGCGGTCGCAAGGGATGCCGCCATATTCTTCAGGGAAGCCAAGCTGAAGCAGGCCGATGGAGGCGGCTTTCAGATAAAGCTCGCGGGGGAATTCCCCGGCCTCGTCCCATTGCGCTGCAAAAGGCTCGATTTCGGTGGCCACAAAGCGCCGCAGCATATCGCGGAACGCCAGATGTTCCGGGGTCAGAAAGGGGCTGGCCGACGTCTCGGCAAACCGCTCGGGGGCATCCATTCTCATCCTCCATGTCGGAGATTTATGGCCCGTTCCCGCGGCGCAGACTTGCGTTAAGCCGCCATGTCTTCTGAAATTATGCGCCCGAAAATTGTGGCAAGCCCAGCTAGTTTTCACAAGACGCTGGCAGCCCCCGCCTTTTACCGTTTGGAGCAACGTCGCGATCGAACCTGAGGACCCGGAATGGATAAAGCTGTCGTTACCTGTGCGCTCAACGGCGTGCTGACCAATCCCAAGCAGCACCATGTCCCGGTCACCCCGGAGGAGATGGCGCGGGAGGCGAAGGCGGCGTTCAATGCCGGCGCATCGGTGATGCACATGCATCTGCGTCAGCAGGACCCCGACAAGGGCCACATGCCGTCGTGGGATGTGAACCTGTCAAAGGAAGTGCAGCAGGCGATCCGCGAGGCGTGCCCCGGCGTCATCATCAATCACACCACGGGCGTCAGCGGCCCGAACTATCAAGGCGCGCTCGATTGCGTGCGCGAAACCGCGCCGGAAATGGCCGCCTGCAACGCCGGCTCGCTGAACTATCTGAAAGTGAAGGCCGATGGATCCTGGGCCTGGCCGCCGCATGTATTCGATAATCCGCCGGACAAGATCCAGAAGTATCTCGACGTGATGAAGATCACCAATACGCTGCCCGAATTCGAATGCTTCGATGTCGGCATCGTGCGCAGCGTGGCGATGTACAAGCAGAACGGCATGTATTCCGGCCCGCTCGAATACAATTTTGTCATGGGGGTCGCTTCCGGCATGCCCGCCGATCCCGAATTGTTGCCGATCCTGCTCAAGCTGAAACTGCCGGACTCCAACTGGAGCGTCACCGCCATCGGCCGCGAGGAAATCTGGCCGCTGCACCAGCGCTGCGCCGAACTGGGCGGCCATCTGCGCACCGGCCTTGAAGACACGTTCTATCTTGGCGATGGCACCAAGGTCACATCGAACGGGCAGTTGATCGAAGGCATCGTCAAGTGCGCGCGTAATGTCGGCCGCGAGATCGCATCGCCGGCCGAAGCGCGGAAAATTCTCAAACTGATGCATTGAGCCGAAGCGGACAAGAAGCGCCGCAGGCTGACACGGGGAGATAACGTCATGAGCGATCTGACCGCAACGGGCGGTGTGCCCGGTCCCGGACGCATCGGGCGCGTGGCTGTCGGCGACATTTTGCGGCGCGCCGCCAAACGATTTCCCGATCGCATCGCGCTGACCGACGGGGCGCGTCGGGTCACCTTCACCGAGGTCGATCACGACGCCAACCGTTTCGCCAACTATCTTCTCGCGCGCGGCCTGAAACCCGGCGACAAGATCTCGACCATCTGCAACAACACGGTCGAATTCGTCAAAGCGCTGTTCGGTATTCACCGCGCGGGTCTGGTCTGGGTCCCGATCAACACCATGCTCGGGCCGGGCGACATGGATTACATCCTCGGCCATGCCGAGGTTCGCTTCGCGCTGATCGACGACAACCTGCATGCGCAGCCGGAGCGGCGCGCGGCGCTGGAGCAGCGTGGCATTGATCTGATCGCGGTCGATCTGACCGGCAAGGCGAAAGAGCAGGGGCTCGAAAGCTTCAACGAGCTGATCAAGGGACAGTCCGACATCGAGCCGGAGATCGCCTTCGACGACCGCGATCTGGCGATGATCATTTATACATCAGGCACGACCTCGCGGCCGAAGGGCGCGATGCACTGTCATCTCGCGGTGGTGATGGCGGCGATGAGCAATGCCATCGAGATGCATCTGGACCGCAATGACGGCATCTCGGGACAATTCCCGCTGTTTCATTGTGCAGCCCATGTCCTGTTGCTGACCTATTTGTCGGTTGGTGGGAAGATGGCCATCATGCGCGGGTTCGATCCCGTCGCCTGCATGGAAGCGATCCAGCGCGACAGGCTGACCATCTTCATCGGCCTGCCGGCGATGTATCAGGCGATCCTCGATCATCCGCGCCGCAAGGAATTCGATCTCTCAACCCTGCGCACCTGCGTTTACACCATGGCGCCGATGCCGCGTCCGTTGCTGGAACGCTGTATCGCCGAGCTTTGCCCGACATTCGTGCAGCCGAGCGGGCAGACCGAAATGTATCCGGCGACCACCATGTCGCAGCCGGACCGGCAGCTTGCGCGCTTCGGTAACTACTGGGGCGAGTCGATGATCGTCAACGAAACCGCGATCATGGATGACGAGGGCAACCTCCTGCCGCCCGGACAGGTCGGCGAGATCGTCCATCGCGGGCCCAACGTGATGATGGGCTATTATAAAGACCCTGAAGCTACTGCTGCCGCGCGAAAATTCGGCTGGCATCACACCGGCGATCTGGCGCTGATCGACGAGCATGGCGAGGTGCTGTTCATCGACCGCAAGAAGGACATGATCAAGTCCGGCGGCGAGAATGTCGCCTCGGTGAAGATCGAGGAAACGCTGCTGGCGCATCCGGAGGTACTGAGCGCGGCGGTGGTCGGCCTGCCGCATCCGCAATGGGGAGAGGCGGTCTCCGCTTTCGTCAAACTCAAGCCCAATGCGCAGGTGCGTGAGGCGGACATCATCGAGCACTGCCGCAAGACGCTCGGCGGATTCCAGATTCCGAAACTGGTGCGAATTCTGGACGAGATGCCGATGACCGCCACCGGCAAGCTGCGCAAGGTCGAGTTGCGTCAGCAGTTTGTCGACCATTTCAACACGACATCAGCGGCCTGAAAGTCAATTGTCCATGGCGGTGATCGAGAATTCCATTTCGCCCACAGGTGAGAGCTATCAGGCCAATCGCGCCGGGATGCTGGCGCTGATCGCGCGGGTCAATGCCGTGGTGGGGCGGACGGTTGCGGCGTCCGAACTGTCCAAGAAGCGATTTCACGAACGAGGACAATTGCTGCCGCGTGAGCGCATCGCGCTGCTGCTCGATGCGGGTGCGCCGTTTCTCGAACTCTCCGCGCTCGCGGGATATTGCCTCGATACGCCGGACCCGGACAAGAGCATTCCCGGCGGCGGCACCATCGCGGGCATCGGCTTCGTGTCCGGCGTGCGCTGCATGGTAACGGCGAGCGATTCCGGCATCGAGGCGGGATCGCTGCAGCCGATGGGTCTCGACAAGCGGCTGCGCTCGCAGGAGATCGCGCTGGAAAACAAGCTGCCGTCGGTTCAGCTTGTGGAGAGCGCGGGCGCGAACCTGATGCGCTACCGTGTCGAGGATTTCATTCGCGGCGGCACGACCTTCCGAAACCTTGCTCTGCTCTCGGCGGCAGGCCTCCCGGTCATCACCGTGACTCACGGTTCATCCACCGCAGGCGGTGCGTACCAAACAGGTCTTTCCGATTATATCGTGATGGTGCGTGGGCGCACCCGCGCGTTTCTCGCGGGGCCGCCGCTGCTGAAAGCCGCGACCGGCGAAATCGCCACTGAGGAAGAATTGGGTGGCGCAGAGATGCACACCAGCATTTCCGGTCTTGGCGATTATCTGGCGGAAGATGACCGCGAGGCGCTCGGCATCGCGCGCCAGATCATGGCCGATCTCAACTGGGACCGTGCGCAGCCAGGGAGCGGCGAGCCGCCGCGTGCACCGTTGTACGACACTGAAGAATTACTCGGCATCATGCCGATGGACCACAAGCGGCCTGTCGATATGAAGCAGATCATCGCGCGCATTCTCGACGGATCTGATTTTCTCGAGATTGGCGCGAACTATGGCCCCGCAACGGTCTGCGGACATGGCCGCATCAACGGCCACGCCATCGGGATCATCACCAATAATGGCCCGCTGGACCCGAACGGCGCCAACAAGGCGACGCATTTCATTCAGGCCTGCTGCCAGTCACGCACGCCGATCCTCTATCTCAACAACACCACAGGCTACATGGTCGGGAAGGCTTACGAGGAAGCCGGCATGATCAAGCACGGCTCGAAGATGATTCAGGCCGTGACCAACGCCACCGTGCCGCAGATCACGATCTATTGCGGGGCGTCTTTCGGCGCGGGCAACTATGGCATGTGCGGGCGCGGTTTTCATCCGCGGTTCTGCTTCTCCTGGCCCAACGCCAAGACGGCGGTGATGGGCGGCGAGCAGGCCGCCGGCACCATGGCGATCGTCGCGGAAGCCGCCGCCGCGCGGCGCGGCAAACCGATGGAGCCGGAGAAACTGGAGGCGATGAAGGCACAGATCATCGATGTGTTCGAAAAGCAGATGGATGTGTTTGCGACCAGCGGGCGGCTGCTCGATGATGGTGTGATCGATCCGCGCGATACCCGCGCGGTGCTGACAAATGTGCTGGCGATCTGCCGCGAAGCGGAACAGCGCAATCCGCAACAGGTCCAGTTCTCGGTGGCGCGGCCATGAGTGGGGCAAAACTGACACCCTTCCGCAAGATCCTGATTGCTAACCGCGGCGAGATTGCGCTGCGCGTGATGCGCACCGCAAAGCGTCTCGGCTATGAGACCGTCGCGGTGTATTCCACCGCCGATGCCAAAGCGCGCCACGTCGGCGAGGCCGATCAGGCGGTGTGGATCGGTGAATCGCAGCCGTCGCAATCCTATCTGCGGATCGACGCCATCGTGGCGGCCGCGAAGGCGAGCGGCGCGGACGCGGTGCATCCCGGCTACGGCTTCCTTGCGGAGAATGCGGAGTTCGCAAAAGCCTGCCGCGATGCGGGTCTTGTGTTCATCGGCCCATCGCCCGAGGCGATTCACGCCATGGGCCACAAGGCGGGCGCCAAGGACATTATGCAGAAGGCAGGCGTGCCTTGCGTTCCCGGCTATCAGGGCGAGGACCAGAGCGACGACGCGATGCTCGCCGCCGCGAAACGCATTGGTTTCCCGGTGATGATCAAGGCCGTGGCTGGTGGCGGCGGACGCGGCATGCGTCTTGTGCCGAACGACGCCGCATTTCCTGATGCGCTGCGCGCTGCGCGATCGGAAGCGCAGAATGCATTCGGCGATCCGGCGGTTATTCTTGAGCGTGCCATCGTCCAGCCACGTCACATCGAAATTCAGGTGTTCGGTGACCGTCATGGCAATGCGATCCATCTCGGCGAGCGCGATTGCTCGGTGCAGCGCCGGCACCAGAAGCTGATCGAGGAAGCGCCATCGCCAGCGGTGTCGCCTGAATTGCGCGCGCGGATGGGCGCGACCGCCGTCGCCGCCGTCAAGGCGATCAACTACGAGGGCGCCGGCACGCTGGAGTTCCTGCTGGATAACGCAGGCAATTACTACTTCATGGAAATGAACACGCGGCTGCAGGTCGAGCATCCGGTGACGGAGGCGATCACCGGGCTCGATCTGGTTGAATTGCAGTTGCGCGTCGCAGGCGGTGAGCCGTTGCCCCTCCAGCAGGAGGACGTCTCGTTCTCCGGCCATGCCATTGAAGTGCGGCTCTGTGCCGAGGATGCCGCGCACAATTTCATGCCGCAGTCCGGCAAGATGCTGCGTTGGCATGCACCCTCGGATTTACGCGTGGAGGACGCGCTGGAATCCGGCGGCGAAATTCCACCATTTTACGATTCGATGATCGCCAAGGTCATCGGTCACGGCAAGACGCGCGATGAGGCGCGGCGGAAGCTGATCGCCGGCCTCGATCGCATGACAGCGCTGGGCGTCACCACCAACCAGTCGTTTCTCGCCTGCTGTCTGGACCATCCGGCCTTCGCGGTAGGGCAGGCGACGACGGCGTTCATCGCAGAACACTCGGCCGATCTGTTGCCGCCGAAATCCGAAGACGGACGTCATGCGGCAGTCGCCGCACTGCTGGTGCATGTTTCAGCGATTGGTTCTGTTCACGCGCAACAGGGCCTCGGGCTGGCGCACGTCTATGCTATTCCGCTGCGCTTTGAGCTCGACGGCCACGTTGTCGAACCGACGGTGCGGCGCGAACGCGGCGACGTCTTCAAGATCGGCATCGCCGAGTTCGAACACGCGCTGACGCTTGGGCCGCGCGACGGCGATATGGTGCATTTTACCAGCGACGGCGTTCTGGGATCAGCGAGGTTCGTTCGCGTCGGGGCTGATCTCTATTTCAGTTTCGCTGGCGTCACGTCGCATGTGCGCGATCTGTCGCACATGGCCGTGATGAAGGCGGGTGCCGCTGGATCGGACGGCAAGCTGCGCGCGTCCATGAACGGGCGGGTGGTGTCGGTGCTGGCGAAGGCCGGGGATATTGTCGCCGCCGGTGCGCCGGTAATTGTGCTCGAAGCTATGAAGATGCAGCATGTCCATGCCGCGCCGGTCTCGGGCAAGCTCATGGCGCTGAATGCTGCGGAGGGCGATCAGGTGACCACCGGGTTTGTGGTCGCTGAGATCGAGGCCGTGCAGGACGCGGCTTGAGTCCGCTCCTGTCATTGCGAGGAGCCATTGGCGCGTTTACGCGCGTCTTCGACGTGTTATGGCGACGAAGCAATCCAGCTTTGCTTGACTCAGAAAGTATGGATTGCTTCGTTTCGCTCGCAATGACGAAAAAACTTCGGGGGATTTTTCATGTCTGACGCACCGGTTCTGCATGACAAGCGCGGCCACGCGTTCTGGATCACGATCAACCGGCCGGACAAACGCAATGCCCTGAATGCCTCGGTGATCGCCGGGATTGTCGATGGTTTCCGCCGCGCGCATGAGGATAATGACGTGCGCGTGATCGTATTGACCGGAACTGGCGACAAGGCGTTTTGCGCGGGCGCCGATTTGCAGCCGGGCGCGGGCTTTGCGTTCGATCTGTCGCAGCCCAATCTCGCCTATGCCGACATGCTGCGCACCGCACAGAACGCCACCAAGCCGACCATTGCCCGCATCAACGGCGTCTGCATGGCGGGCGGCATCGGGCTTCTGTGCATGACCGACATGGCGGTGGCGGCGGACAATGTCGTGTTCGGACTTCCAGAGGTGAAGGTCGGCGTATTCCCGATGCAGGTGCTGAGCCTGTTGCAGGCGATCGCGCCGCCGCGTCTGGTGCGCGAATGGTGTTTCACCGGCGAGCCGTTTACGGCATCGGAAGCCAAGGATGCCGGGCTGCTCAATCATGTGGTGCCTGCCGGCGATCTCGACACCAAGGTTGAATGGCTGGTGGCGCGTCTCATCGACAAGTCGCCGACCGCGATCCGCCGCGGCAAGTATGCCATGCGTGCGATGGCGTCGATGTCGTTCGATCAGGGCATCGCCTACACGGAATCGCAGATCGCGCTTCTTGCGATGACGCAGGATGCGAAGGAAGGCCTCGCGGCCTTCGCCGAGAAGCGCAAGCCGGTCTGGACCGGGAAGTAGCACGATGGCCAAGGTCTGGATCGAATCTGCACTGAACGGACCCTGGACCCGCGCCAAGCAACCGGGCATTCCCGTCGCCGTCGAGGACATCGTTGCGGACGGCATCGCCTGCGCTGAGGCGGGTGCCGCGATCATCCATGCCCATGCCTATGATGTGACGACCGGCCGCCAGAAGGACGACTGGGAGATTTATGCGCGGATCATCGAGGGCATCCGCGCCAAGGCGGATGTGATCGTCTATCCGACCATTCCGAGTCCGGGGCTGGGACAGGACCAGAACACCAATCGCTTCGGCCATACGCTGGAGCTGGCAAGGCGCGGCCTGATCGAATGGGCGGTGATCGATCCGGGCTCCGTGCATATTTCGCGGTTTGACGATCTGGCCCGCGGCGGCGTCTACGCAAATCCGCATGAAGACATTATGGAGGGCATGCGGATTGCGCGCGCCCACAATGTCCATCCAAGCTACGCGATCTATGAGCCGGGTTTCACGCGGCTGGGCGGGGCATTGGCGGCGATTGCGCCGCCATCACCGACGCCGATCTATCGCTTCATGTTCTCGGATGAATTCGCCTGGGGCTTCCCGCCGCGCGAAAAATATCTCGACATTCATCTGGATCTGCTCAGCGAGGTTGCGCCCGGCGCACCGTGGATGATCGCGGGCCTCGGCGTCGATATCACGCCGCTGATCCCGCACACGGTCGTGCGAGGAGGTCACGTCCGTGTCGGGCTTGAGGATGCGCTCTGGGGCAATCCGCGAACCAATGAAGCACTGGTGAAGGATGCGGTGAAGCGTGTCCGCGATGCAGGCGGCGAGCCCGCGACGACGGCGGAGGTGAGGGATGCGTTGCGCGCGATAGATAAAACGCGGGGACGGGCCTGACGAGTTTTCCGTCATTGCGAGGAGCGAAGCGACGAAGCAATCCAGCTAATCTAAGGATGGATTGCTTCGCTTCGCTCGCAATGACGGCTTTACCGACCGACTGCAAATGAGAAGCGAATAAGTTTTCGCGCTCAACGCCCCTTGAACACCGGCTTGCGCTTTTCCATGAAAGCGGCGCGGCCTTCCTTGTAGTCTTCGCTCTTGAAGCACGCATCAACAAGGTCCTCGCAGCGCTTCATGTCGCGCTTGAGTTCGTCCTTGCAGGCTTCGCCGACAATGAACTTGATCGAGTCCACCGTCAGCGGCGCATTGGCGGCGATCGTGGCGGCGTAGTTCTTGACGTAGAATTCGAGTTCGTCATTTTCGACGATGCGGTTCACGAGGCCCATCTCGACCGCTTCCATGGCCTCGAACAGCCGCGCCGTAAAGAAGATTTCCTTGGTGAAGGAGGGGCCAACGACGTCCATCAGCCGCTTTACGCCGGGATAGCCGTAGCCGAGGCCGAGCTTGGCGGCGGGAACGGCAAAGCGCGCATCTTCGGAGCAGATGCGCAGGTCGCAGCAGCTTGCGATGCCCATGCCGCCGCCGACGCAGAAGCCGCGGATCATCGCGATGGTGGGTTTTGGAAATTCATGGACGCTGGCATAAGCGGCTTCCACCGCGTCGTTGTATTTCCGGACGCCTTCCTCGGTCGAGCGCTCATCGCCGAACTTGGAGATGTCCGCGCCCGCGACGAACGCCTTGTCGCCCGCGCCCGCGAGCACGACGACGCGGATGCTGTCGTCTTTTGCGTATTCGCTCATCAGCCGTGTGGTGGCTTCCCACATCTCCAGCGACATGGCATTGCGCCGTTCGGGATTGTTGAAGATCACGTAACCGACGTTGCCGTCCTTGCGCGAGATCACCTTGTCGGTCGAAGCCATGAGCGTATCCTTAAAATTCAGACGACCTTGCTCATTTGGAGCGAGGCGATCTCCTGTTCACTGAAACCGAATTCCGTCAGCACGTCATGTGTCTGCTCGCCAACGAGTGGCGGGCGCGCAGCCATGCGGCTCGGCGTGCGCGACAGCGTGAAGGGCTGGCCGACGAGCTGCTTGCCGCCATCGGGCAAGGCTTGCGCGATGCCGAGATGCTTGACCTGCGTGTCATCGAAGACCTGATCGATGGAGTAGATCGGTCCGCACGGCACGCCGGCATCGTTGAGAACCTTGACCCATTCGCCGGTCGTGCGCTTCGCCATGTAGGTTCCGATCGCGGCGTTCAGCGCATCGCGGTTCTTTGAACGCAGCGCGATGGTCGCGTAGTCGGGATGCGTCAGCAGATCCGGCGCGTCGATGGCCTGCGCGAAGCGCTCCCAGATTCGCCCGCCGGTGGTGGCGATATTGATGAAACTGTCGCTGGTCTTGAACACGCCGGTCGGAATGCTGGTCGGATGATTGTTGCCGGCCTGCTGCGGCACGTCGCCGTCCACCAGCCATCGTGCGGCCTGGAAATCGAGCATGAAGATCTGCGCCTGCAGCAGCGATGTCTGCACCCACTGGCCTTCGCCGGAAACATCGCGCTCCAGCAGCGCGGTCATGATGCCGAGCGCGCAGAAGAGTCCTGCCGTGAGGTCGGCGACAGGAATCCCGGCACGTACCGGGCCTTGTCCCGGCAGTCCGGTGATCGACATCAGCCCGCCCATGCCCTGGGCGATCTGGTCGAAGCCGGGGCGTTTGGCATAAGGGCCGTCCTGCCCGAAGCCGGAGATGCTGGCATAGACGAGGCGCGGATTGATCGCGCGCATGCTTGCGTAATCGATGCCGAGCTTGTCCTTCACGTCGGGACGGAAGTTCTCGACGATGACGTCGGCCTTCGCGGCGAGGCGCTTGAATACCTCAAGACCTTTCGGGTCTTTCAGGTTGAGCGTCATCGCGCGCTTGTTGCGATGCAGGTTCTGGAAGTCCGGGCCGTTGCGCGGCCCGCCCGGCTGCTCGCTGTCGGCGAGGTCGGTCGGCGCCTCGATCTTGATGACGTTCGCGCCCCAGTCCGACAATTGGCGCACGGCGGTCGGCCCGGAACGAATCCGGGTGAGATCCAGAACCGTGAAGCGCGAAAGGGCGGACGAGGCGCGCGGAAACGTCATCGATTTCTCCGAAGAGATTACCCGGCGTTGCCGACCAGGCCTGCGGCGGCGATGCCGGCGAGGGCCGCGGTTTCGTCGTTGTCGGAGGTGTCGCCGCTGATGCCGATGGCGCCGAGCAGGTTGCCGTCCTTGTCATTGATGAGGACGCCGCCAGGCACCGGCACCAGCGCGCCGCGCGCCATGGTGTTGATGGCGTCGACGAAATAGGGCTGCTCGTTGGCGCGCTTGAAGATCGCGCGCGAACCCATGCCCAGCGCCAGCGCGCCGTACGCCTTGCCATGGGCGACTTCGCCGCGCAGCAGGCTGGTATTGTCTTCCGCCACGAACGTCTTGAGCGCGCCGCGCGCATCGAGGATCGCGATGGCCATCGGCTTCAGTTTCAGTTCCCGGCACTTGGCGAGGGCGGCATCGGAAATCTTGCGGGCAACGTCGAGCGTCAAAGTCGTCATGATTGGTCCTTCAAACGAAATAATCTCGGGTCTTTGAGCACGAGGCTGGATAGCGATCAAGCCTCGTGCCGGTGATGTGTCATGCGTGCGGCGACGGGTTAAGGGGCTATGGCGAGTGACTGCAGGCCCGCACTGTCGAACGCCTTGCGGACGGTGCCGTCCCTTTTGGCCTCGTCGACGAATTCTTTCACATAAGCGAGGGCGGCGGGCTTGTTCTTCTGGATGCCGATGGCGACCCCTACGGTCTGAAATGCGCCGTCCAGAATCACGGAGCCTGGAAGCTGCTTCTGCAGCTTTGGCAGAGAGTCGTGGGTCAGGGCGAAGCCCTGCACATCGCCGGCCTTCATCATGGCCATGGCATCGTCCACCGACTTTGCCGGTGTGATGGTGGCTTGCTTCAGAGTTCGGGCCGCCGCCCGCATGGTGGTCGAGCCATCGATGCCGACGAGCTTGATCCCAGGCTTGTCGATCTCGCTCATCGTTTTGATGCCGGAAGCGGCGGTGGTTATGAATGTGCTTTCGATCACGAAGTAGGGCGGGCTGAAATCGAGCTTCTGCCTGCGCGCCTCGTCGGCGGGCATGAATCCGATGTCGATGGTGCCTGCGCTGCCTGCTTCTGTGAGTTCGCCGGTGGTCGCAGTGACATGAAGTTCGACCGGAACGCCGAGCTTTTTGGCCAGAGCATTGCCGATGTCGAACGCGGGGCCGCTGACGTTGGCTCCGTCCCTGGCAACGAAGATCGGCGTGGGCGACGGGGCATAGGCAAGGCCGACGCGCAGCTTGCCGGTGGGGGCGAGTTCCTTCAGCACTTGTTCCTCAGCGGCCATGGTGTGAGTGGAAAAGATTTGGGTCGAAACAGAGGTTGCGGCAATCAATCCGAGAAGCGTGCTCATTTTCATTGGTTTCCCTCCCTTTGTTTTCGCGTGAGTTGTTTAGATCAGCGGTGTCCCCCGCCTTCGGCCGTGACGCCGGTCTTGACGTTGCTGTTCAGGCTCATCGCCAGCACCCGCGCGACATGCAGCGCCCCGCGGCCTGAACCGTCCTTGATCTGGTGGCGGCAGGATGTGCCGTCGGCCACAATCAGTGCGTCATCGGCTGCCTTGCGCACAGCGGGGAGCAGGGAGGCTTCTGCCATCTCGATCGACACATCATAAGTGTCCGCGGCATAGCCGAAGGCACCGGCCATGCCGCAACAGCTCGACTCGATCTTCTCGACCTTCAGGCTGGGCACCAGCCGCAGAATCTTCTCCACCGGCGCGAACGCCCCGAACGATTTCTGGTGGCAATGGCCGTGCACATGCGCGCTCTTGTCGATAGCGCCAAGCGGCAGCCTGAGCTGGCCGGTTTCAGCCTCGCGCACGAGGAATTCCTCGAACAGCAGCGCATGGGCGCTGACCTTTTTCGCAGCTTCGTCAGAGCGCAGCGACAGTAGTTCATCGCGCAGCGTCAGAAGACAGCTCGGCTCGAGGCCGACGATGGGAACCCCGCGCTCGGCGAACGGGATCAGCGTTTCCACCACGCGCTTGAGTTCGGCTTTTGCATTCTCGACCAGTCCAGCAGACAGGAAGGTGCGGCCGCAGCACAACGGCCGTCCGCCATCGATCGCGCGGGGCAGGTGAACGCGATAGCCACCGTCGACAAGAACGCGCAGCGCGGCATCGAGATTCTCGCGCTCATAGGCGCGGTTGAAGGTGTCGGCAAACAGCACCACCTCGGGGCCATTGTCCGGGCCGAATGCAGTTCCGCCCGGCGCGAACACATCGCTGCGGAATTCCGGCAGATCGCGTTTCGCACTGATGCCGGCGATTCTCTCGAACAGGGTGCGGAGAATGCCGCTGCGGTTACGCAGGTTGGCGAGCCACGGGAAACGCGAGGCGAGTCCGGCATAGTGGGGGAGGTAACCGACCAGCCGGTCGCGCAGGGTCAGACCGTGTGTCGCCGCGCGCGCCGCCAGCACCTCGATTTTCATTTTCGCCATGTCGACGCCGGTCGGGCATTCGTGGCGGCAGGCCTTGCAGGACACGCAAAGCTTCATCGTGTCCATCATCGCATCAGACGACAGCGCGTCGGGGCCGAGCTGTCCGGAGATCGCAAGGCGCAGCGTATTCGCACGCCCTCGCGTGACATCCTTCTCGTTACGCGTCGCGCGATAGGACGGGCACATCACGCCGCCCTCCAGCTTGCGGCACGCGCCGTTGTTGTTGCACATCTCGACCGCGCCCTGGAAACCGCCCGCCGCGCCGGGATACGCCGACCAGTCCATCACCGTCTTGATGTTCTCGACCTTGTAGCCGGGTGCATAACGGAACAGCGAACGGTCATCCATCTTCGGCGGATGCACGATCTTGCCGGGATTGAGCGTGTTGTCGGGGTCGAAGCGCTCTTTCACCTCCTCGAAGGCGTGAATGATCCGCTCGCCGAACATCTGCGCGTGGAATTCGGAGCGCACAATGCCGTCGCCGTGTTCACCGGAATGCGAGCCTTTATACTCGCGCACCATCGCAAAGGCTTCCTCGGCGATGGCACGCATCGCCTTGACGTCCTTGTCGAGCTTGAGATTGAGCACGGGGCGGACATGCAGGCAGCCCTCGGAGGCGTGGGCGTACATGGTGCCGCGCGTGCCATGTTTCTCGAAAACCTTGTTGAGCCGCTCGGTGTAATCGGCGAGATGCGGCAGCGGCACCGCGCAGTCCTCCACGAAAGAAACAGGTTTTCCCTCCTGCTTCATCGACATCATGACGTTGAGGCCGGAGGTGCGGAAATCGGTGATCGCCGCCTGCATCGCAGGTTCGATCACTTCGACCACGCCGCCCCACTTGCGTTTCGGCTGGTCCCAGCCGAAGCCGAGATCTCCCATCAGGTCGCCGAGCTGCTTGAGCTTGGCGAGGTTCGCCGCCTGATCCGCTTCTGCGAATTCCACCACCAGCAGTGCTTCCGGCTCTCCCTTCACCACCGCTTCAATGGTTGGCCGGAACATCGCGATATCGCGGCCGAGCGCGACCATGGTGCTGTCCACCAGTTCAACCGCGATCGGTTTCAGCTTCACCAGATGCTGCGTGGCGTCCATTGCTTCATAGAAGCTGCCGAAGTGGCAGACTCCGAACACCTTCGCGCCGATCAGCGGCCACAGCTTGAGTTCGACGCGGGTGGTGAAGGCGAGCGTGCCTTCGGAGCCGACCAGCAGATGCGCCATGTTGTTGACCGGCTGCGGCGTCAGCGCATCGAGGTTGTAGCCGCCGACCCGCCGCTGCACATGCGGGAAGCGTGCCGCGATTTCAGCGGCCTCACGCTCACCGAGCGCCAGCATGTCACGAAACAGGTCGCGGCCGGGCATTTCGGTGTTCTGCCAGGCCATGTCGCGCGGTACTTCGCCGAAATGCAGCAGGGTGCCATCGGCCAGCGCCGCGTCCATCGAGATGGTGTTGTCGCGCATGGTGCCGTAGCGCAGCGAGCGTCCGCCGCAGGAATTGTTGCCGGCCATGCCGCCGATGGTGGCACGCGAGGCGGTGGAGACATCGACCGGAAACCACAGTCCGTGTTTCTTCAGTTGCCGGTTGAGATCGTCGAGCACGATCCCAGGCTCGACCACGCAGGTTCGCTTCTCGACATCGAGCGAGATGATCTTGTTCAGGTACTTCGAGACATCGACCACAATGCCGCTGTTGACGGTCTGGCCGCATTGCGAGGTGCCGCCGCCGCGCGGCGTGACGATGTATCCGTCGTCACGCGCAATCGCCATCGCACGTAACGCGTCGTCCATGGTACGGGGCACAACCACACCGAGCGGCTTGATCTGGTAGAACGACGCGTCGGTGGCGTAGCGGCCGAGATCGAACGGATTGAACAGAATGTCACCGCTGACCTCGCGCCTGAGACGCAGGGCGAGGGCGCTGTCCTGCGCGGTGGCGTTTCCCGTTGCGGCTTTCTGTTGAGCCATGTGTCTCAAGTGCTCTCGATGTTAATTGTCATTGCGAGCGAAGCGAGCTTGCTTTTCTTCACCTCTCCCCGAGGGGAGAGGTCGGCGCGAAGCGCCGGGTGAGGGGGTTCGAATTTCGATTCAGGCATCTAGATCCCCTCACCCCAGCCCTCTCCCCGACGGGGAGAGGGAGTTTGTCTGCCTTCGTCGCTTCGCCCGCAATGACGAGCAGGAACGTCAATTTTCCTCGCCGCGCAGCGCAGAGACATCGGCCCCGCGGCCGCTCGGCTGCTGCTCGCGCATGTATTCGCATACGGCGTCGCACTTACCTCGCATGTGGTCGAACATCAGCTTGCTGAGTTCATCGCCGTTGCGGCGGCGCAGGGCATCGACCATGGCCTCGTGCTCGCGCATGGCGTCGCTGAGCCGGTCGCGCCGCAGAAGATTGGCCGAGTAGCGCAGGCGTCGGACCATGGCGTTCGCGGTGGCGTAGTTCGAACTCAGGAACGGATTCGCCGCGGCATCGACGATGGCCTGATGGATCTTCTGGTTCAGGCGGAAATAGTCGGTCAGCTCCTGGCGCATATAGTGGGTGTACATTTCCAGATGCATGCGCTCGATGGCGGCGATGTCCTCGTCGGAAATCCGCTCGCAGGCCGCGCGGCCGGCGAGGGCATCGAGCCCGGCGATCAGTTCGAACAGATGGCGGATGTCCTGTTCGGAGAACTGGCGGACCCGCGCACCGCGATTGGGCAGCAGTTCGATCAGGCCTTCCGACGCCAGCACCTTGAGCGCTTCGCGCAGCGGCGTGCGCGAGACATCGAACTTCTCGCACAATTCGCGCTCGGGAATGCGGCTGCCCGGCTCCAGATGCCCCTCGACAATAAAGTCGCGGATCTGGCTCAGGAGGTCATCATGCAGTGAGGCCGGCGTGGTCTCGACGATTTCCAGCGACTTGGTTCGCAAAAGATTATTCAAAATCCACAGCCTCCGAGAAGGTGACGTGCTGAATTTTATTCGAAATCGGCCAGCTACGCACGCTTTGCATCGATAAATGGATTAGTACTCGATTTATCTGTTGTCAGGAAGAAAATTTTGAATACAATCCGTTTCAAGAAAATCTTGCGATGCACAATTTATTGCATGCAAAAATGTCAACAAGGTCTTTAGGGAGCGGCGATCCGATGTCCAACGCCTCAGTCCACACCGGGCGGCACTTTCTCCAGATTCCGGGGCCGACCAACGTTCCCGATCGCGTGCTGCGCGCGATGGACATGCCGACCATCGATCATCGCGGTCCTGAATTCGCCCAGCTCGGCCTTGAGGTCATCGAAGGCTCGAAAAAGGTCTTCAAGACCAAAAACCCCGTCATCATCTATCCGTCGTCCGGCACCGGGGCGTGGGAAGCCGCCATCGTCAATACGCTGTCGCCCGGCGACAAGGTGCTGATGGTGGAGACCGGCCACTTCGCGACGCTGTGGCGCGCGATGGCCGACAAGCTGAAGCTCGAAGTCGAATTCGTGCCGGGTGACTGGCGCCACGGCGCGAGCCCTGAGGACATCGAGGCGCGGCTGTCGAAGGATAAGGCCCACAGCTTCAAGGCCGTGATGGTGGTCCACAACGAGACCTCCACCGGCGTCACCAGCCGCATTCACGAGATCCGCAAGGCCATCGACGCTGCGAAACATCCGGCGCTGCTGATGGTCGACACCATTTCGTCGCTCGGCTCGATCGATTACGAGCACGACAAGTGGGGTGTGGACGTCACCGTGTCCTGCTCGCAGAAGGGTCTGATGTTGCCGCCGGGTCTCGGCTTCAACGCCGTGTCCGACAAGGCGCTGGAAGCCTCGAAGAAGAACAGCTCGCTGCGGTCCTATTGGGACTGGCACGAGATCATCGCGGCCAACAAGGGCGGTTCGTGGTCCTACACGCCCGCGACCAACATGCTCTATGGCCTCAAGGAAGCCATCGCGATGCTGATGGAGGAAGGCCTGGACAATGTGTTCGCCCGTCACAAGCGCTATTCGGCGGCGACACGGGCGGCGGTGGAGACCTGGGGTCTGGAAAATCTCTGTCTCGATCCGCGCGAATACTCGCCGATCCTGACCGCGGTGGTGATGCCGGAGGGGCACGACGCCGACCAGTTCCGCAAGGTCACGCTGGACAACTTCGACATGTCGCTCGGCGCGGGCCTCAGCAAGATCAAGGGCAAGGTGTTCCGCATAGGCCATCTCGGACACTTCAACGACCTGATGCTGATGGGCACGCTGGCCGGCGTCGAGATGGCGCTCGATCTTGCGAAGGTGCCGCATCGCGCAGGCGGCGTGATGTCCGCGATGAGCGTTTTGACCGGACGCGATGCGAAGGCCTCGCAGGCGAAGACGGCAGTGGCGTAACGCCGCGTTGGCGGCGCCGGTGATTTGAATTCAAAATCCGCAGGATAGCGGAAACCAAACAAGGTCCGGCGCACGCCGGGCTTCACAAAAGCGATAGGGAGAGACCGCATGAAGAATCTCATCAAGGCGACAAGTGTGCTTGCGCTTCTGGCGGCGACGCCGGCTCTGGCGTGGGAGCCGGCCAAGCCGGTCGAGATCGTGGTCGCGGCAGGCGCTGGCGGCGCATCCGACCAGATGGCGCGTATGATGCAGGCTGCGATCCAGAAGAACAACCTGATGAAGCAGCCGGTCATCGTGTCGCTGAAGGGCGGCGCGTCGGGCGCCGAAGCCCTGATGTATATGAAGGGCAGCGACGGCGATCCCAACAAGGTGCTGATCGCCTATTCGCTGATCTACATGCTGCCGCTGTCGGCGAAGATTCCGTTCAACTGGCGCGAGCTGACGCCGGTCTCGGTGATCGCGATGGACCAGTTCGTGCTGTGGGACAACACCTCGGGCCCGAAGACCGTGAAGGAATTCATTGAAGCTGCGAAGGCCTCAAGCTCCCCGTTCAAGATGGGCGGCACCGGCTCGAAGCGTGAAGACCACGTGCTCACCGTCTTCATGGAAAAGAAGACCGGCGCGAAGTTCTCCTATCTGCCTTACAAGTCGGGCGGCGAGGCTGCGACCCAGCTCGTCGGCAACCACACCGAAGCCAACGTCAACAATCCGTCGGAAAATCTCGAAGTCTGGCGCGCCGGTCAGGTGCGCGCGCTTTGCGTGTTCGACAGCGAGCGCATTTCCTACAAGACCAAGGTCACCGAGACGCAATCGTGGAATGACATTCCGACCTGCAAGGAAGAAGGCCTCGACATGCAGTACCTGATGCTGCGCGCGATGTTCCTTCCCGGCAAGGTGACGCCCGAGCAGGTCGCCTTCTACGACGACCTGTTCAAGAAGGTGACGCAGACTACCGAATACAAGGAATACATGGAGAAGCAGGCGCTGAAGCCCGTCTATCTCAACGGCAAGGACATGCTCAAATTCCTTGAAGAGGACGATGCCCTGAACAAGTCGCTCATGACTGAAGCAGGCTTCGTCGCGAAGTAAAACAAGCGCCTCTCATCCCACGGGATGGGAGGCTGTTTATCGTTTGCTCCAGATTTGTCCTTCACCCGAGCCGCATGTGCGGTTCGGCCTCTCCCCGCACGCGGGGAGGGGTTCAAGACAGCGAATGCATCATGGCCCAAGACATCGAAATCGTCGTTGAAGATCCGAACGCGCCGGACGAGAACTCGCCCGCGATCACCAACAATCGCACGGTCGAGATGGCGGTGATGGCGCTGCTGCTCGGGCTCGCCGTGTTGCTTGGATGGGACAACTGGCGAACCGGTGCGTCGTGGGACGACACGGGTCCGCAGGCCGGTTATTTCCCGTTCTATCTCTCGGTCATCCTCGGCGGCGCGGCGCTCTACGGATTTGTCAGCGTTGCGATCAAGCGCACCGAGGGACTGGAAACTTTCGTCACCCGCGCGCAGTTCCGCCGCGTGCTGCAGGTCTTCGTGCCGACGCTGCTGTTCTGCCTCGCGATGCAGTGGCTCGGCCTGTATGTCGCGAGCTTCCTGCTGATCGCCGGCTTCATGGCGATCATCGGCAAGATCGCGTGGTGGAAGTCGCTGCTCACCGCCTTCATCTTCGTCGCTATCATGTTCGCGACGTTCGATATCGCGTTCGACGTCATCATGCCGAAGGGTCCGCTCGAAGCGGCCTTCGGACGCTAAGCCAGAACCGGGGACAGGATCATGGAAGCACTCGGCCTCTTGTTTCACGGTTTCGCGGTTCTCTTCACCTGGAAGATTCTCGCGCTGATGATGGTCGGGCTGGTGCTCGGCATCTTCGTGGGCGTGCTTCCCGGCCTCGGCGGGCCCAACGGCGTCGCCATCCTGCTGCCGCTCACGTTCTCGATGGACCCGACATCCGCCATCGTGATGCTGTCGTGCATCTATTGGGGCGCTCTGTTCGGCGGCGCGATCACCTCGATCCTGTTCAACATTCCGGGCGAAGCCTGGTCGGTCGCGACCACCTTCGACGGCTATCCGATGGCGCAGCAGGGCAAGGCCGCTGAAGCGCTGACGGCGGCGTTCACGTCATCCTTCATCGGCTCGCTGGTCGCAGTGATGCTGATCACGTTTCTCGCGCCGAGCATTGCGGGTTTTGCACTCAAATTCGGCCCGCCGGAATTCTTCGCGGTCTACCTTCTGACCTTCTGTTCGTTCGTCGGCCTCGGCCGCGAGGCCAAGCACAAGACCGTCATCTCCATGGCGCTCGGGCTGCTGCTCGCCGGCGTCGGTCTCGACACGGTGTCGGGGCAGTTGCGCATGACGTTCGGCTCGAACGATTTGCTGCGCGGCGTGAACTTCCTTGTCGCGGTGATCGGTCTGTTCGGTATCAGCGAAATCCTGCTCACCATGGAAGAGCGGCTGGCGCTGCGCGGCCATGCGGCGCGCATCAGCCTGCGGACAGTCTGGAACGTCTGGAAAGATCTGCCGAAGTACTGGGCGACGCTGGTTCGTTCGTCCGTGATCGGCTGCTGGCTCGGCATCACGCCGGGCGGCGCGATCGCCGCGTCCTTCATGGGCTACAATCTCGCCAAGCGCTTTTCCAAGGACAAGGAATCCTTCGGCAAGGGCCGCATCGAGGGCGTGTTCGCGCCCGAGACCGCCGCGCATGCCTCGGGCACCGCCGCGCTGCTGCCGATGCTCGCGCTCGGCATTCCGGGCTCGGGCACCGCGGCGATCCTGCTCGGCGGCCTGATGGTGTGGGGCCTCAATCCCGGCCCGCTGCTGTTCGTGGAGCACAAGGATTTCGTCTGGGGCCTGATCGCGTCGATGTATCTCGGCAACGTCGTCGGCCTCGTGCTGGTGCTGACCACCGTTCCCATTTTCGCCTCGATCCTGCGGGTGCCGTTCGCGGCGATTGCGCCAATGATCGTGGTGTCCTGCGCGATCGGCGCCTACGCGATCCAGAACGCGATGTTCGACATCTGGCTGATGCTGTTGTTCGGCGTCGTCGGCTATGTGTTCAAGAAGATCGGCATTCCGCTGGCGCCGTTCACGCTGGCGCTGGTGCTCGGCAGCCGCGCGGAAGATGCGTTCCGTCTTGCGATGATCGGCTCGGGCGGCAGCGTGAAGGTGTTCTGGTCGAACGGCCTTGTCGGCACGATCACGACGCTGGCGATCACATTGCTGTTCTGGCCGGTGATCGACCGGATCTTCGCAAGCTTCAGCGGCAAGAAGGAAAGCCCGGCGCGGGCGTAGCCTCGTCATTGCGAGGAGCCATTAGCGCGTCTACGCGCGTCTTTGACGCGCTATGGCGACGAAGCAAGCCATGTCTTCACTCTAGCCAAAGATGGATTGCTTCGCTTCGCTCGCAATGACGTTAGAAATTACCCCTGCACCGCGCCGGTGACCTTGCAAGATCCTTCGGCGGTTTCCTGATCGATGAACGGGAATTTGGTCTTCTTGAACAGCTTGGTGGTCTTCGCCTTGACCGTCAAAGCCAGCCTCTGTTCGGTTTCGATCTTTCGGCCGCCGGTCTTGGACATGTAATCGCATTTCACGCGAATGTCCTTCACGGCGAAGTCATTGTCGTTGGTGATGGTGATATCGGCCGTGCCGGCGTTGTTGGAGCCGGGCTTGCGCCATTTCTCAATCGAAACCTTGACCTTGTCGCCGGGGTCGGCGGCGCTGGCGATGCCGGTTGTGCCCAGAAAAATCCCTGCGATGGCGGTAATAATGATCGTCTTCATGATCGAAATCCTGGTTGCATTCAATACGGCCACGACGCCCGAGCGGCGGCCTGGCCTCAAATCCGGAAAAGAACGAGTGGCCATTGAGCGGGGGCGTTTCGCCGCTACTATAACGGCCACGATATTCAAGCAGCAACGGCGGTTGGACAGGAATTGCAATGAACGACATCTGGCGTCTCTCGGCTACTGAACTTGCGTCGCAGATCAGGTCCAAAAAGCTTTCGGCACGGGAGGCCGCCTCCGCCGCCATCGCGCGCCTGAATGCCGTCAATCCGGCCATCAACGCCGTGATCGATCATCGCCCGGACGAGACGCTGGCGCAGGCCGATGCCGTCGATGCCGCAATTGCGAAAGGGGCGGATGCCGGGCCGCTGGCCGGTGTACCCATCACCGTCAAGGTCAACGTCGATCAGGCCGGATTCGCTACCACGAACGGTTTGACCCTGCAGCGTGACCTTGTGGCGCGGACCAACAACCCGGTGGTCGATAACCTGCGCAAGGCGGGGGCGGTGATTGTCGGGCGCACCAACACGCCGGCCTTTTCGGCCAGGTGGTTCACCACAAATTTGTTGCACGGCGAAACGCGAAACCCGCGCGATCCCTCGATCACGCCCGGCGGCTCCTCCGGCGGCGCGGCGGCGGCGGTAACGGCTGGCATCGGGCACATCGCCCATGGCACCGACATCGCCGGATCGATCCGCTATCCGGCCTATGCCTGCGGGGTCCATGGCCTGCGGCCGACCATCGGGCGTATCCCGGCCTTCAACGCGTCGTCGCCCGAGCGGCCGATCGGCCCGCAGATCACTGCGGTTTCGGGGCCTCTGGCCCGGACCGTCGGCGATGTGCGGCTGGCGTTTCATGCCATGTCGAAACGCGATCCGCGCGATCCCTGGTGGGTGCCGGCGCCGCTGGAAGGCCCAAGCCGCGAGAAGCGTGCGGCGATCTGCCTGCGTCCGGATGGTCTGGAGACTGTGAAAGAGGTCAGCGATGCCGTTGCCGACGCCGGCAAGCGGCTGGCGCGCGCTGGCTGGACCGTCGAGGAGATCACCGAAATTCCGCCGTTTGAAGAAGCTGCGGATATGCAGATGAAGCTGTGGCTGTCGGACGGCTATGACGCGCTGCGGGACATGGCCGAGCGCGAGGGCGATCCCGGCGCGCTGGCCGTTCTGCGTGACCAGGAATCGGTCGCGCGCGCGCTCGATCTCGCGGCGTTCTCAAAACTGCTGACCCGACGCGCGACGCTGGTGCGTGCGTGGGAGATGTTCTTCGAGACCTATGCCGTGATCGTGATGCCGCCCTGCGGCGAACTGCCCTTTGAATGGCAGCTCGATCTCAAGGGCGACGCCTCGCTGCACCGCGTGCTTCGGGCGCAGATGCCGCAGATTGCGCTGCCGTTCATCGGCATGCCGGGCCTGACGGTCTCGACCGGTCTGGTCGGCCGCGTGCCAGTCGGCGTCCAGATCGTGGCGGGACGCTACAGGGAGGATCTTTGCCTGCTGGCGGGCGAGGCGATCGAGGCCGGCGGCGTGCCGGCAAGCCCGGTCGATCCGGTATCGGCCTGAAGGCGGCGCTTGGCGTTGAATACGCTTTCAGTGTCGGCGAGAAGCTGCTGCGTGCGCCGGACGACGTTGCGCCCGGCCTTGAGATCGCGATTGGCAACGTAAAGCAGACGATGCCCTTCGACGACGAGTTCACGGGCATGCTTGATTTGCTCGTCGAACGAGACAGCCTCTGGCGCTGCTTTGGCCGTCGTCATGGTGCGGCTCCCGACTCTGCCTTCGTAGTGTCTGCATCTGCCCGACGATCACCAACGCCGATGTTAGCGAATCGTTCAGGGTGAGTCCCGCGAACCGCCAAACTTTCCACCAAAACGTGATTCGGGCGGCAACGCCTTGGCCGCCTTGGGGGAATTTTGCTTTGAACCCCAAACCTGAGGCGAAGCCGTCCAACAAAAAGCGCGGCGGGGGTGATGGCTTGCCGGCATGGACGCGGTGACCGGCGCGGTCGCAGCCGCCATCACGGTGGCGCGGGTGCGTAAATGGCGGCAGGGCGCAAATCCCGCCGATGCGCCGGTTTGGTGTGGTGGTTCGCAAGTCCGCATCATTCTTCTGCACGCTTTCGCGGACTTTTATTCCCGCAGACTCGCGCTTTTTATCGCGGGCCCTTCGCCAACCTTTGACTTGGCAAAGGCCAAACGGCGTCGCAGAACAAGGGCCATGCGAATGCGCCTGGTTCTTCAGATGCTCTGTCTCTTGTGGCTGCCGCCGGTGGCGGCGAGCGCGGCTGCGCCGATGGAGCGCGGCGTTGCCATCACCGATCCCGGCCTGCTGCAACGGCTTGACGAGTCAGGCTTGAGCCTTGGCAAGCTGCTCGGCGCGGAAGCGGGTGCTGCAACCGCTGATCTGTTCGCATTGCCGTCGATGACGCAGGTTCAGGAAACGACGGATCGCGATTTCAACAGATATGTCCTCGACCATCACGACGATCTCGACACGCTCTTTCTGTTCGACCGCGATGCGCTGAACGCGCCCGGCACGCGGTTCGACATGGTGGGGATCATCAACCGGATGGATCGCGCGTTTGTTTCTCCCGATGCGTGCGGCGAAATCCGCCTGATCTATCGGCCGATCGCCAATCATGACTCCAGGAACAAGGATAATCTGCCGGTACGGCTGCCGATGACGCTTAATCTCGTCATGAAAGCGAAGCCTGCGGGGGCGGATACCACATGCGCTGAACTCGCCCGGCGCTGGCTTGCGCTGGCCGACCGCCCGCCCGCATCCGAACAGTCAGAGATGCTCACTGAAAAAAGCGGTGCGCTGGAATGGGTCACGCGTGATGCCATCGACAGGATCGAAATCAATGTGCAGATCGCACGCGCCTCGGCGGACGCGAATGACTTCGAGGGCCGGGCGGATTACCTGATGAAGGTGTTCCACTTCGATGGATTGAATTTCGTGGAATCTCCCATGGAGAACCAGATCGACGTGGCGCGCATTCGCGCGGATGAAAAGCTGCTGGCCGATTTCAAGGGATGGCTGCTTGATCCGGTTCAAATTGCGAACCTCGATCGCGGGGCCATCGTGCTGCCCGATCGCTTTCTGACATCGGGTTCAATCAACGTGACGCCGGTGCAGGAAAATCCCGAAGACCGGGCACGCGCGCTGTTTACCGAAGATGAAGTCGTGGCGGCTCTCGCCAAGGCATCGGCCAATGCGCCGCTGCAAAACCTGCTGTCGCCTGCGGGTTTTGCGCGTCGTCTCGACGACATGACCTGCAGCGGATGCCACCAGACCCGCGCCGTCGGCGGGTTTCATTTTCCGGGCAGGGAGCGTCCCGAATGGGCGGCGGGCGCGGTGGTGGCGGCAGCATCGCCGCATTTCTTCGGCGATCAGGAGCGTCGCCGCGATGTTCTCGGCGCATTCCGCGATGGCCGCGCCCTCGATTTCTCGCGCGGCTTCTCTGCGCGTCCGCAGGCAAGCCGGTCCAGTGAACTCGCCGGAACGACCTATCTGAATGGCTGGGGCGCTGTGTGTGCCGCGCCGGACGCGAATGCCGCGCCTGACAAGAGCTTTACGTCATGGACCTGTGCCGAGGAGCTGACGTGTCAGGCCGCGACCGGCGCGAAGGATGCGCGGATCGGATTCTGTTTTCCGAAGAGTGAGTAACGCAATCAGAAGATGAAATCCGCTCGTCCCCGCGAAAGCGGGGACCCAGAGTCTTTAAGGTCTGGATTCCCGCTTGCGCGGGAATGAGCGGGAGAAGCTCGCCTGACAGAATGCAATTCTTCTCCTCTCCCACAAGGGGAGAGGAGAAGGAAGAAATTTTACGCCACGATTCCCGCCGCTCGCATCTTGGCGATTTCGGCGGCATTGAAGCCTGCCGCAGCCAGCACCTCGTCGCTGTGCTGGCCGACATTCGGCGCCATGCGCGGCTGCACCTTCTTCGCGCCCTCGATGAAGATCGGCGTGTTGATGGTGCGCAGGTCGCTGTCGGCGAACGGCACGACAGCCTCGGTCACGCGCATCTGCTCGTCGTCCGGAATGTCCTGCGGAATGCCGACCACGCCGAAGATCAGACCGTTGCCATCGAGCGCCTTGCGCCAGTGCGCCAGCGGCTTGGTCGCGAACACCTTGTCGAGGATCGCGATCAGTTCCGGCGCATGCTTGTGGCGTGCGGGTTTGGTTTCGAAGCGCGGATCGGCCAGCAGGTCCTCGCGCTCGATCACCTTGGCGAACACGGGGAACTGCTTTTCTTCATTGAGCAGCGAGAGAATGATCCAGCGGTCGTCGGCGCACTTGTAGTGGCAGGTGACGGCGTTCAGCGCGCGGTCGCGCGGCGGACGCTTCTGGAAGGTCGCGCCGCACAGCGCGGCCTGCGCGTAGATGCCGTTGGACCAGATCCCGTTGACCATGAGATTTGACATCACCTGCGTGCCCTTGCCGGTCTTTTCGCGCTGATAGAGCGCGGTGACGATCCCGGCGAACAGCGACATGGCGCAGGGATGATCGCCCATGCCGGGCATCGAACGGGCAGGCGTGGTCTCGTCGGTTTCGCGCACGAGGTCCATCAGGCCGGAGCGCGCCCACCACGCATTGCTGTCGAAGCCCGGCTTGTCGGCTTCCGCGCCGGTCTCGCCGTAGCCGGTGAAGGACGCGTAGATCAGCCGGTCATTGAGCGGCGCGAGATCCTTGTAGGTGACGCCGAGCTTCTTGCGCACCGGCGGCGGGAAATTGGTGATGAACACGTCGCATTCGGCGGCGAGCTTGCGCAGCACGGCCTGGCCTTCGGGTTTGGACAGATCGAGCGCGAGGCTCTTCTTGTTGCGGCCCTCCAGCATCCACGCATAGTTGTGGGGGCTGATCGGGTATCCCGGCAGGTGGGGCAGGTTGCGGACCGGATCGCCGGCGCCCGGCGGCTCGATCTTGATGACGTCGGCCCCGAAGTCGGACAGCGCAGTGGCGGAGGATGGTGCCGCGATGAAACTCGCGCAGTCGATGACCTTCAGACCCTCGAAAATTCCCATTTCGGCGTGTTCCCTGTGTTTCTTTCAGGGCTGCCGGTGGGGTCGGCGGCCCTTCAATCGTTCTTGCGTTCGTCCGAAATCGCCTTGCCGTCGTTGGGCAATGACCCCGGGCTGACGAAAGTGACATTGCCGGACAGCTTTGTCACGGCACGGAGGGTCGACGCAACTGCATCCCGCAATGCGTCAGCAGGGGTTGCGGTTTCCGCCGAAAGCGTCATCGCGTCGGTCTCCCTGTCGCGGGTCACCACAAGGCGCAGGCGGCCCAATTCGGGATGCCGCTTGCCGATTTCGGCGATCTGCTCGGGGCGCACGAACATGCCCTTGACCTTGGTGGTCTGGTCGGCGCGGCCCATCCAGCCCTTGATGCGCATATTGGTCCGCCCGCAGGGGCTTTCCCCGGCCAATACGGCGCTGAGATCGCCGAGCGCCAGGCGAACCCACGGATGATGCGGATCGAGCGTGGTCACGACGATTTCGCCAACGTCGCCGTCGGTGACCGGCTCGCCGGTGCCGGGCTTGACGATCTCGACGATGATATTCTCGTTCACCACCAGCCCTTCGCGCGCCGGGGTTTCATAGGCGACGATGCCGAGGTCGGCGGTTCCGAAGTTCTGATAGGCGTCGACGCCGCGCGCCTTCATTTCGTCCTGCAGCGATTTCGGGAATGCGGCGCCGGACACCAGCGCGCGCTTGATCGACGACGCATCGCGCCTGGTTTTATCCGCCGCATCGAGCAGGATCTTCAGGAAGTCCGGCGTGCCGGAATAGCCGGCGGGCCGATAGGTCTCGATCAGCTCGAACTGCTGTTCGGTATTGCCGGGGCCGCCGGGAATGACGGCGCAGCCGAGAGCGCGGGCGGAGCTGTCGAAAATGAATCCGCCCGGCGTCAGGTGATAGCTGAAGGTGTTGAGAATGATGTCGCCGGGGCGGAAACCGGCGGCGAACACCGCGCGCGCGCCGCGCCACGGATCGTCCACGGCGGATTCCGGCTCGAAGATCGGGCCGGGCGATGTGAACAGCCGCCCGAACGATCCTGTGGGCGACGACACGAAGCCGCCGAACGGCGGCGCGGCCTTGTGCAGGGCCGGCAGTTCGGATTTGCGCAGCACCGGCAGCGCTGCGAGCGCGGCGCGGCTGGTGATGGCCGCGGGATCGATGCCCTTGAGCCGCTCCGCATAGGCCGGCGCTTTTGCCGCTGCGCGCAGCACATCCGGCAGTCGCTTGAACAGATCGGCCTCGCGCTCGGACGGCGAGCGTGTTTCGAGAGCGTCGTAGTGGTTGGTCATCGGTAGTCCATTTGTTCGTCATTGCGAGGAGCGAAGCGACGAAGCAATCCAGCCTTTGCCTGGCACTGCTGCCTATGGATTGCTTCGCTCCGCTCGCAATGACGGATGTGGTTACAGCCAGCGCTTGCGGCGCTTGAAGCTCTTCAGGTTCTTGAAACTCTTGCGCTGGTCGCCCGCGCCGCCGAGGTAGAATTCCTTGACGTCTTCGTTGTTGCGCAGCTCATCGGCGGTGCCGTCGAGCACCACCTTGCCTTGCTCCATGATATAGCCGTGGCTCGCGACCGAGAGGGCGGCGCGCGCGTTCTGCTCGACAAGGAGAATGGTGACGCCGAGGTCGCGGTTGATCTGCTTGATGATGCCGAACACTTCCTTGACCAGCAGCGGCGATAGGCCCATCGACGGCTCGTCCATCAGGATCATCTTCGGGCGCGCCATCATCGCGCGGCCGATCGCCAGCATCTGCTGTTCGCCGCCGGAGAGATAACCGGCGAGGCCGGTGCGCTCCTTGAGGCGCGGGAAATACTTGTAGACCATGTCGATATCGTCATCGACGTTCTTGTCGCTGCGGGTGAACGCGCCGAGCCGCAGGTTTTCCAGCGAGGTCATGTCGGCGATGATGCGGCGGCCTTCCATCACCTGGAAAATTCCGCGGCGCACGATCTTGTCGGGATCGATGCCATCGACCCGCTCGCCGTCGAACACGATCTCGCCGCGGGTGACTTCACCGTCCTCGGTCTTGAGCAGGCCCGAGATCGCCTTCAGCGTCGTGGATTTGCCGGCGCCGTTGGCGCCGAGCAGCGCGACGATCGCGCCCTTCGGTACGTCGAGGCTCAGCCCGCGCAGCACGAGGATGACGTTGTCGTAAACGACTTCGATGTTGCGCACGGCCAGCAGCGGCGCGGCTGCGGCAGCGACGGCAGGCTTTGCGGTGGTCACGGTTTCGGTTTGCACGTCGGTCGTCCTGGGTTTTCTGAACCTCTCCCCGTTTACGGGGAGAGGTCGAAGCCTGAGCGTAGCGAAGGTTCGGGTGAGGGGCGATGTTCCGAATCGAAGTCTTGCCCCTCACCCCAACCCTCTCCCCGCGAAGCGGGGAGAGGGAGCAGTGCTTACCAGCCGAGCCATTCCGGCTTGCGCGGCAGATCGACGGTCTTCACCTTCTCGAGCTTGATGGTGCCGGCCTTGACGAGATCGGCTACCGAAGCGTCGGTCGCGCCGGAGACCTTCATGCGATAGATGTCGACCTTCAGCGTCGGGCGATGGTCCTTCTCGGTCCAGGTCGAGGGATTGCAGACGCCTTCCATTCCGGCCGGCACCCAATCCTTCTTTTGGTAGAAGCCCTTCTTGACGTTCTCGCCGACCGCGCCGCCGTTCTTGGCAGCCCACTCGACGGCTTCCTTCATGTAGAGCGCGGTGCAGACGCCCGCGACGTAGTGCACGGGACGATAGGCCGTGCCCGCAGCGTCCGACATCTTGGAGATGTCCTGCACCAGCTTCATGCCGGGAGCATTGCCGCCCCAGGCAACAGCGGTGCGCAGCGGGAACACCACGCCGTCGGCGGCAGCGCCCGCGGCCTTCGCGGCGTTCTCGTCCATGCCCCAGACGTTGCCCATGAACTGCACGTCGGTGCCGGCTGCCTTGCAGGCATTGAGCACGGAGATGTTGGAGCCTGCGGTGTTGCCGAGATAGGCGTAGTTCGCACCGGAGCTTTTCAACGTCAGACACTGCGCGCTGTAGTCGCCCGGCGTGAGCGCGAACACGATCGCCGGCAGCACGTCGAAGCCGAGTTCGGCGGCAAGCGCTTCACCCGCAGCCTTCGGCGCGTTCGGATACGGATGGTTCGCGCCCATGTGGACATACTTCGGCTTGCCCGGCTTGCCCTTGGACTTCCAGTCTTCGGCGGCCCAGGTCAGCATGCCGCGCAGCGCGTCGGAATAGCTTGGACCGTAGAAGAAGTTGTAGGGAGCGGCCTTGCCCTTGCCGCCTGCGCCGGTCGGATCGGAGAGCGCCGCCGAGTACGAACCCGAGATATCGGGGATCTTGTCTTCGGACAGGAAGCCGGTGAGAGCTTCGGTATCAGCCGTGCCCCATCCGAGAATGGCCGCAACCTTTTCGCCGCCCGACCACTTTTTGTACTGCGCAATCGCGCGCGGCACCTGATAGCCGTAGTCGACGGTGTCGACATTCACCGGCTTGCCGTTGATGCCGCCGTTCTTGTTCACATAGGCGAATGCATCGGCGACGCCCTGTCCGAATGGCGTGCCGACGTCGGATGTCGCGCCGGAATAATCGGCAAGGTGGCCCAGCGAGATCGGCGCCTGCGCCAGAGCAGATGAGCCGCCAAGCATCACCGCCAGAGCAGCAGTGCTCAGAAAGGTTTTCGTCATCATAAGCGTAATCCTCCGGTTTCCTCTCGAGGTCTTCTTATTGTCTGTCCCGTTCCGACCTCAATGCGAGAACGGGTAGAGTTTCCAGTAAGCCTTTATTTGCCGCCACCGGTGAGCAAGCCCATCCGGCTCGAAGATCAAAAAGACGATGATGATGACGCCGATGGCCATCTCGCGCAAGAAAGCGATGTTGTTCTTCAGTCCCAGCGCATGATCGATCGCGCTGCCGTTGAGCGCCGCGCTGATCCATTCCATCGATTCCGGCAGCAGCACCATGAAGGCGGTGCCGAGCAGCGTGCCCATGATCGAGCCGATGCCGCCGATGATGATCATGGCGAGAAAGATGATCGAGCGGTCGATGCCGAAGCCTTCGTTGGAGACGACTTGATTATAATGCGCGTAAAGTGCGCCGCCGACGCCGGCGAAAAATGCAGCCAATCCGAACGAAAGCGTTCGGTATTTGGTGAGGTTGATGCCCATAATTTCGGCGGAGAGGTAATGATCGCGCACCGCGACCAGCGCCCGCCCGTCACGCGTCCGCATCAGGTTTGTGACGAGCAGATAGCAAACGATCACGTAGGCGAGCACCACATAGAAATACTGACGGTCGCCGCGCAGGGTCTTGCCGAAGATCGAGAACGCATCCGCATGGGCCGGAACGCTGCCGCCGGTGAACCACTCGGCGCGTGAGAAGAAATCGAGCAGGATGAACTGCGCCGCCAGCGTTGCGATTGCCAGATAGAGGCCTTTGAGCCGCGCGGCGGGGAGGCCGAAGATCAGGCCGACCAGCGCCGTGACCACGCCCGATAGCGGAATGGCGAAGAACACCGGAACGTGCAGCTTGCTCGACACATAGGCTGAAGTGAATGCGCCGAAGCCGAAGAACGCGGCGTGGCCGATAGAAATCTGTCCCGTGAAGCCGACCACGATGTTGAGGCCGAGCGCGGCGATGCCGAAGATGCCGATCTGGATCAGCAGGCTAAGCGAATACTCATTCAGCACATATGGCGCAAAGCAGATCAGCACGATGCCGAGGATCATCATGTTCCGGCTGGTCGTGGTCGGAAACACGGTTGTGTCGGCCGCGTACGTGGTGCGGTAGTCGCCTGCGGGGAGAAGGGTCTGGCCTGCCATGATCAGATACGCTCGAACTTGTTTTCACCTCTCCCCACGGGGGAGAGGTCGACGCGCGAAGCGCGGCGGGTGAGGGGGGACGGGGCGCGCGTTGCGGAGGCATGTAACCCCCTCACCCCAACCCTCTCCCCCACGGGGAGAGGGAGTAAATCGAGCCGGTGGCAGACCTTAAATGTTACGTGTGCTATCCTCATGATCAGATCCGCTCGATGTCTTTGGTGCCGAACAGGCCATAAGGCTTGATCATGAGGATGATGATGAGGGCATAGAACGGCGCGATCTCGAACAGATTGCCCCAGTGCAGGTATTCGCTGTCGACGAAGTGCGCGAGGTTCTCGAGCAGCCCGATGATGATGCCGCCGATCACCGCGCCGCCGACGCTGTCGAGGCCGCCGAGGATCGCCGCCGGGAACACCTTGATGCCGTAGGCGGCAAGGCCGGCAGACACGCCGTTGACGACGGCGACGACGACGCCGGCCACCGCGGACACCGTGGCGGAAATCGCCCAGGCCATCGCGAACACGCTTTTCACCGAGATGCCGAGCGACTGCGCGACCTGCTGGTTGAAGGCTGTCGCGCGCATGGCGAGGCCATACTTCGAGACCTTGAAGAACCAGGCCATGCCGCCCATCATCGCCACCGACACCGCAAGGCTGAGGAGGTAGACGGTCTGCACCTGCAGCCCGAAGATGTTGATGAGCTTGGTATGGAAGACCGGCGGGAACGGCTGCAGGTTGACGCCGAACATCCATTTCATCAGCGCGGAAAACACCGTGGACAGCGCGATGGTCACCATGATGACCGAAATGATCGGCTCGCCGATCATCGGGCGCAGGATCACGAGCTGGATCGCGATGCCGAACAGGAACATGAACACCAGCGTGATCGGCATGCCGAGATAGAACGGCACCTGATATTTGGTCAGCAGCCACCAGCACACCCATGCGCCGATCAGCAGCAGTTCGCCTTGCGCGAAGTTCACCACCTGGGTGGCCTTGTAGATCAGCACGAACGACATCGCGACGACGCCATAGAGCGTACCGACCACGAGGCCGTTGATGAGAAGTTGGATCAGAAGCTGGGTGTTCACTCGGCCGCCTCCGCCGTCTTGTTTCGCGTTCCGAGGTCGATCACCGGCAGGGTGCAGCGGATGCGCTGCGTGGTGCCGTCCTGGAAGCGGATCACGGTGTCGATGTCGATGTCGGGTCTGTCGCCGTAGATGGCGTTGATGATGTCGCCATACTTCTCGTTGATGACGGTACGGCGCACTTTCCTGGTGCGTGTCAGTTCGCCGTCGTCGGCATCGAGTTCCTTGTAGAGCAGCAGGAACTTGGAGATGCGCTGCGCCGGCGGGAGCGTGGCATTGACCGCTTCGACTTCCTTGCGCAGCAGCTCATAGGTCTCGGGCCGCGAGGAGAGGTCGGTGTAGGTGGTGAAGGACAACCGGTTCTTTTCCGCCCACTTCGAGACGATGGAGAAGCGGATGCAGAGCATCGCCGCGAGATAGTCACGCCCGTCGCCCAGCACCACGGCTTCGGCGACATAGGGCGAGAACTTCAGCTTGTTCTCGATGTATTGGGGCGAGAAACGGTCGCCGCGCGAGGTCTGCGCCAGATCCTTGATGCGGTCGATGACCACAAGCTGCTTCGCCTTGTTGAAGTAGCCGGCGTCGCCGGAATGCATCCAGCCGTCGCGCATATCGACGGCGGTCGCGGCTTCGTTCTTGTAGTAGCCGGAGAACATGTTCGGATGGCGCACCACGATCTCGCCGACGCCGTTGATGTCGGGATCGCGAATTTCGATCTCGATGCTGTCGGCCATCGACACGCCGGTGGTGTCGGGATCGACCTCGTCGGGCTTGTGCAGCGTGAACGCGCCCAGCGTTTCGGTCTGGCCGTAGAGCGTGCGCAGCGGCACGCCCATCGCGCGGAAGAACTTGAAGGTGTCCGGGCCGAGCGCCGCGCCGCCGGTCGCCGCCGAGCGCAGCCGCGAAAAGCCGAGACGGTCGCGCAGCGCGCGGAACAGCAGGGTGTCCGCCAGAGCGGAATGCTTGCCGTCGGCCAGCGCGGCAAGGCCCGCTTTCATGCCGACATCGTAAAGCCGCTGCTTGAGCGGCGACGCGTCCATCACGCGGGCGCGGACATCGGCGGCAATGGCTTCCCAGATGCGCGGCGCGAACAGCACGAAGGTCGGCGCGATCTCGCGGAAGTCGTTCATCATCGTGTCCGGCTCTTCGACGAAGTTGACCTTCATCCGCGAGAGCAGACCTTTGCCGAGCGCGTAGACCTGCTCCATGATCCAGGGCAGGGGCAGCACCGAGACGTATTCGTCGTCCGGGCCTTTGGGGTCGAAGGCGAGATAATTCGTGCAGTGGCTGAGCACGCGGCCCGCCGCAAGCATGGCGAGCTTGGGGTTCGACGTGGTGCCCGATGTCGTGCAGAGAATGGCGACGTCATCGCCTTTGGTTGCGTCCACCAGTTGATCGTAAAGCTGCGGCTCGCGCGCGGCGCGGTCGCGGCCCATCTTCGCCAGCTTGTCGGCGTCGAGCAGGCGTGGATCGCTGTATTTGCGCATGCCGCGCGGATCGGAATAGACGATGTGCTTGAGGTGCGGCGCGCGGTCGCCAAGTTCGAGCAGCTTGTCGACCTGCTCTTCGTCCTCGGCGAATACGATTTTGGTTTCGCCGTAGGTCAGCAGATACAGCACTTCCTCGGGCAGCGACTCGCGGTACATGCCGAGCGACATGCCGCCGACGGCGTGGGCGGCGATTTCGGCTGCGACCCAGTCCGGCCGGTTGTCGCCGATAATGCCGATCACGTCGCCGCGTTTGATGCCGAGCTCGACCATGCCCAGCGTGAAATCACGCACGCGGGTCTGATAGTCGTTCCAGGTGAAGACGCGCCAGAGACCGAAATCCTTTTCGCGCAGCGCGATCTCGTTGCCGTGCTCCGTCGCATTGAGCCGCAGTATCTTGGGGTAGGTGTCGGCCTGTGCGACGCGGCCTGCATAATCCATCATGCCGTGGCCTCCGCGACAGGATTGGTGTCGTCGAGGACGTCGAGCACTTCGTCTTCCTCGCCGAGATAGGCCTTGCGCACATGCGGATCGTCCAGCACCTCGGCAGGCAGGCCTTCGGCGATCTTGCGCCCGAAATCCAGCACGGTGACGCGATGGGAAATATCCATCACCACGCCCATGTCATGCTCGATCATCATCACCGTCATCCCGTACTCTTCATTGAGATCGACGATGTAGCGGGCCATGTCCTCCTTCTCCTCGAAGTTCATGCCGGCCATCGGCTCGTCGAGAAGAATGAGTTTGGGCTCCAGTGCCATGGCGCGCGCGAGTTCGACGCGCTTGCGCAGGCCATAGGAGAGGGTGCCCGCAGTCGCCTTGCGTACCGACTGGAGATCAAGGAAGTCGATGATCTCTTCCACCTTGCGGCGGTGTTCGAGTTCCTCGCGCCGTGCGCCGGTCAGCCAGTAGAGCGAGCCAGTGATGAAATTGTTTTTCAGGAGGTGATGCCGCCCGACCATGATGTTGTCGAGCACGGTCATGTGGTGGAACAGCGCGAGATTCTGGAACGTGCGTCCGATGCCGAGCGCGGCGCGCGCATTCGGCTTCAGCCCCGTAATGTCGCGGCCCTGATAGAAAAGCTGTCCTTCCGTCGGGGTGTAGCGGCCGGAGACGCAGTTGACGATCGAGGTCTTGCCGGCGCCGTTGGGGCCGATGATCGAAAACAGTTCGCCTTCGTTGACGCCGAAGCTCACATCGGTCAGGGCGCGCACGCCGCCGAACCGCAGTGAGACCCCCCGCACCTCCAATGCGTAAGCCACTCAATTCCTCCCAGATACGGCGCTTGGCGCGCTCTTTATCTATGGTTCGACACCATGGGCCCGATCCTATACCGGGGGGCCTAGGCAAGCCATTCTACTCTAGTGGTCCGGTTCTAACATTCGCATCCCGTTTCGGCAGGCATTTCTGCGAATGTCAGAACCAAAGGACCACTAGCAAATCCAACCTTCCAGTGGAGTTTTGGATTTGACATTCGCTTGAGAGTGCGCTGCTGGCGGTCCGCGAATGTCAAATCCACTCCACTGGGATGTTTTGCGCCGCCAGAACTGGATCACGAGGCGCATTTGCCGTAGCCGTCCTTACGGCAATCCGTGACATTGAAATGTCTTGTGCCTGACAATTCATTGGGCAATTTCGCTGCGTGCGCGGTATACCAAAAGACGGATTACTGCGTCGCAACATGACGCGAGGAGCGATCGGGACAGCATGGTTTCTGCGGAATACCTCAAGCGCATTGCGGTCTGGTCGCGCGGCCTGAATGAGCGGGAAATCGAAGTCGCTCGCGCCGGCGTGATCGAGAAGACGTTCGGGGCGAACGAATTCATCTGCATGCGCGGCGATCATTTCGAATACTGGATGGGCGTGGTCACCGGGCTGGTGCGGATCGGAACCGGGTCGCGTGACGGCAAGGCCGTCAGTTTCACCGGCATGACCAACGGCGCGTGGTTCGGCGAGGGGACCGTCCTGAAGAACGAGGCGAGGCGTTATGACGCGGTGGCCCTGCGCGATACGCGCCTGGCGCTGATGGACCGCGCGACCTTCTTCTGGCTGTTCGAGAACAGCGTGGCCTTCAATCGCTTCCTGGTCGGGTTATTGAATGAGCGCCTCGGCCAGTTCATGGGTCTGGTCGAATATGGCCGGATGCTGGATGCGAAAGCCCGTCTGGCGCGCTCCATCGCTTCGCTGTTCAATCCGATCCTGTATCCGGACCACTCGCGCCATCTCGACATCACGCAGGAAGAACTCGGCGCGATTTCCGGCATCTCGCGGCAGAACGCCAACCAGTGCCTCAAGACGCTGGAGAAAGAAGGTCTGCTGCGGCTCGAATACGGCGGAGTCACCGTGGTCGATCTGGAAAAACTGCGCGGGTATGGAGAGTAGGCGCGGACCTACTCAGCCCATCCCAGATCAGTCGTGAACACGATGGACAGCCAGCGGTCCGGCGTGTCGTTGCCGATGGCCTCGCCAATCTCGTCGCGGATCTTGTCCCATTCCTCGAGCCGCTTTGGCGGCAAGCCAACAGGAACGATGAAATAGAGCTCGATCTGCCGGCCGCGGCCGACCCGCGCAACATAAGCGCGGTATGACAGGAATTGATAGCGCAGCACGATTTGCTTGGCGATGGCCTCGACGTGCTGCATGAGATCGGGCGGCGTGACCAGCAGGGCGTCGGCCAGCGCCTGACGCACCGTGCCGATCGGGATTGGAATCACGATCAGGCAGACGATCGCCAGCGCGGCAGGATCGATGTAGGGCGACAGCCATTTCAGGCTGGTGCCCTGAATCATGTAGCCGAAGATGAAGGCAACGAGCAGCGCGGCGGTCAGCGCCGCCGACATCATCCATGCCTTGGCGTCCAGCGCCACGAAATTGGATTTGATGGTCCGGTTGGCCCGCGCATCGAAGACCGCCATGCCGACCGCGGCGAGGGTGATTACCACCGCGTAGATGATCGCCTGGTCGAAGGCGAGTTCACGCCCGCCCGTCAGCAGGCTGCCGATGGCGTTGATCAGCGCATAGATCGCCGCGCCTATCAGCAGAATGCCGTTCAGACCGAGGACCATCGGCTCCAGATGCCAGAAGCCCATGGTGAACTGTTCGATGAGCCGGGATTTGGAGCCGCCTTCCCGTGTCGATGCCGCGATCAGGTTGGCGACCAGCAGGGCGAGGATGGTCATGACAGCGTCGATCAGCGCATAGACGCCGTCGAAAACAATGGCGTAGGAGCCTGACAGAAGGCCGAACAGAATTCCCATCCCTGCGAGAGCCAGGGTCACGGCGATCGACAGGCGCAGAACACTTTGTTCGGTCATGCGAACGCATCCGGCACTACCGCGACGTCAAGGTCTCCATCGCGGAGCGGAGGGTATCACACTTCCAGCCATTCCTTGCGGACGGCCTGGTTGGCCTTGAGCTCGGCCGGGGTGCCCTCGAACACGATCCGTCCATGGCCCATCACATAGAGCCGGTGGGAGATCCGCATGGCGATGGACAGCTTCTGCTCGACGAGAAGGATCGCCACGCCGCGCTTGGCGATTTCCGCGATCAGGTCGCCGACCTGCTGCACGATCAGCGGCGCCAGCCCTTCGGTCGGCTCGTCGATCATGATGAGTTCGGGATCGCCCATCAGCGTCCGGCAGATGGTCAGCATCTGCTTTTCGCCGCCGGACAGCACGCCTGCGGCCGTATCGGCGCGCGCCTTGAGGTTCGGGAACATCTCAAGCATGTCCTCGAGCTTCCACTTGCCCGGACGCTTGGTGTCCTTGATCCCGAGCAGCAGGTTCTGCCGCACGGTGAGGCCGGGGAAGATGTCGCGATGCTCCGGCACGTAGCCGAGCCCGAGATGCGCGATCTTGTAGTTCGGCAGACCGGCGATGTCCTGGCCCTTGAACTTGATGGTGCCGTGCGGCGGCACTTCGCCCATGATCGCCTTGACCGTGGTCGAGCGCCCGACGCCGTTGCGCCCGAGCAGGCTGACGACCTCGCCGGCACCGATATGCATATCGACGCCCTGAAGGATGTGGCTTTTGCCGTAATAGGCGTGCAGATCCTGGACTTCCAACATCACGCAGCTTCCTCGCCCAGATAGGCTTCCTTGACCTTCGGACTGTTACGGATTTCCTCAGGCGTTCCGGATGCGATGATATGGCCGTAGACCAGCACCGAGATGCGGTCGGCGAGGCCGAACACCACGCTCATGTCGTGCTCGACGATCAGAAGGGTCTTGCCGACGGTGAGGCGGCGGATCAGATCCACCGCACGCTCGGTCTCGGCATGGCTCATGCCCGCGGTCGGCTCGTCCAGCAGGATGACATCGGCGCCGCCCGCGATCGTGATGCCGATTTCCAGCGCGCGCTGTTCCGCATAGGTCAGAAGACCGGCCGGGATGTCGCGCCGCGAGGTGAGGCTGATGTCTTCCAGAATCTGCGCGGTGCGCTCGCGCACTTCCGGCAGCTTGTCGACGCTTTTCCAGAACGCGTATTTGTGTCCCGTGGCCCACAGCACGGCGCAGCGCAGGTTCTCCCACACCGTCATGTTGGCGAAGACGTTGGTGACCTGGAAGCTGCGCGACAGCCCGCGGCGGTTGATCTGGTAGGGCGGCAGGCCCGAGATGGTTTCGCCGCGCATCAGGACATCGCCGCTGGTCGGGGCCATGTAGCCGCTGATGAGATTGAACGTGGTCGATTTGCCGGCTCCGTTCGGGCCGATCAGGGCATGGCGTTCGCCCTGCGCCACTTTCAGATTGAGGTCGCGGATCACCTTGGTGATGCCGAAGCTCTTCTGAACGTCGCGGATTTCGATGGCGTTGGGCTTCACGTCCGAGGTCATGCTGCCAACTCCTTCGCACGTGCTACGGTCAGCGCCTCATCCCAGGCCACGGCGACCCGCTTCCATGTCATCCGCGAGACGAAGAAGCCGCCGACGATCAGGATCACCGACGTGGCCCATGTCAGCGGGCTTGCGGCATTGAACGGAATGCCGAACGCCTTGATGTTCGGATCATCCATCGGATTCATCGTGTAGTGCACGATACATTCGATCCCGAGCATCAGTCCGATCATCAGCGCAAGCGTGGGGACCAGCGCCACGGCATAGGACGGCAGCACGCTGCCGAGCGTGCCGCCCCTGATGAGCGGGCGATGCATCATCAAAAGGCCGGTGATGCCGCCGGGCGCGTACATCACCACCGCGATGAAGAACAGGCCGAAGTAGAGCTGCCACACCGTCGTCAGGTCGCTCAGGCCGAGAGAGAGAATCGTGACGAAGATCGCGCCGACGATCGGGCCGATGAAGAACCCGATGCCGCCGATATAGGCCGATGCCGATCAGGCTGAACGTCGTCAGGGCGCCGCCCGAGCCGAAGACCTTGGGCAGCACAAGCAGAAAGATCGCGACAGCGGCCCAGAGCCCATAGAACTTGAGATTGTCGGCAGCGGTCGGTGGCGGCGGCGCGGCGCGTGAAGTGATGATGCTCATGTTTCACGCGTCCCCAAAAGACCCATCGGACGGAGCGCGAGGATCAGCACCAGCAGCACATAGGGCATGATCGGCGCGATCTGCGCCACAGTGACGTTCCAGATGTCAGCCAGCCATGTTGATGCATAGGCAGGGCTGAGCGGACCGAACACTTCCGACAGCGATCCGTTCATCGAGACCGCGAAGGTCTGCACGAAGCCGATCAGAAGCGAGGCGATGAATGCGCCCGGCAGCGAGCCGAGCCCGCCGACCACCACGACCACGAACAGGATGGGTCCGAGAAGACCGGCCATGTTCGACTGGGTGACCAGCGCGGGGCCTGCGATGACGCCGGCGACTGCGGCGAGCGCGGTGCCGACGCCGAACACCATCATGAAGATGCGTCCGACATTGTGGCCGAGATGGCCGACCATGTGCGGATGGGTGAGGGCGGCCTGAACGATCATGCCGACCCGCGTCCGCTTCAGCACGACCAGCAGCGCGATGAAGATGGCGATCGACACCAGCAGCATGAACATCTTGTAGGCGGGGTAGTTGGTCGAGAAGATCGTGAAGGCCGGGAAATCGAGCAGCGGCGGCACGCGGAAATCGACCGGGCTCTTGCCCCAGATGATCTGCACCACTTCCTCGATCGCGAATGCCAGGCCGAAGGTGAACAGCAGTTCGGCGACATGGCCGTTGCGGTGAACCTGGCGCAGGCCGTAGCGCTCAACGCCCGCGCCGATGATGCCCGCGAGGATCGGGGCGATCAGCAGGGCAGGCCAGAACCCGAACCACCGGCTGATCTGAAATCCGAAGAATGCGCCGAGCATATAGAAGCTTGCGTGCGCGAAGTTCAGCACGCCGAGCATGCTGAAGATGACCGTCAGGCCGCTGGCCATCAGGAACAGCAGCATCCCGAACAGGACGCTGTTCAACGTGGATATGACGATAAGCTCGAGCACGACCCCAGCACTCCCCCCGGATACATGAAGGTCCCGTGTTCACCCCGGCAGGCGCCGGGGCGAACACAACTAGTTGGCGAAAGAAGCCAGCTTGCAGTGACCTCTTATGGGCGGGTCATCTTGCAGGTGGTCGGCAGGATGGTCTTGTCGGTATCGATCTTGGCGACACCCTTCCAGCCCCAGCCGGTCTTCTCTTCGTCGAACGGCTCCTTGTTCTTCAACTCGCCGAACTGGGCGACGTACATCGGCTGGAAGAACTGGTGATCGTCCTTGCGCATGACGCCCTTGCCGCCGGTGAAGACCTCGAATTCCAGGCCTTCGAGGGCCGCAGCGACCTTCACGGGCTCAAGCGATTTGGCCTTCTCGGCAGCCGCCGCGAACATCCGCATTTCGTTCGCTGCGCGCGGATACCAGAAGGTCTGGCCAGCGTACTTGGCGCGGAACGCCTTCTCGAACTCGATCGATTCCTTGTGGTCGATGTTGGCGTAGCCTTCGACGATCGTGAACACCTGATCGTTGAGGTTGCCCTGCTTGATCGCGGTCGGGCCACCGGCGCCGCCTGCGTAGTAGGTGTACCAGCCAACCTTGAGGCCCGCGTCAGCCGCGGCCTTCAGCAGCAGTGCGAAGTCCTGGCCCCAGTTGCCGGTGATCACGGTGTCGGCGCCTGACGCCTTGATCTTCGCAATGTAAGGCGCGAAGTCGGTGATCTTCAGCAGGGGGTGCTTTTCGTCGCCGACGATCTCGATGTCAGGACGCTTTTCTTTCAGCATCGCACGCGCCGTGGTGCGCACGGATTCGCCGAACGAATAATCCTGATTGATGAGATACAGCTTCTTGATGGAGGGAACGCCCTTCATGTAGTTGGTGAGGGCTTCCATCTTGATGTCGGAATTCGCGTCCCAGCGGAAGTGCGCAAAGCTGCACTTGTCGTTGGTGAGGATGGGGTCCACCGCGGCGTAGTTGAAGTAGAGCACTTCCTTGCCGGGGTTGCGTTCGTTGTACTTGGTGACGAAGTCACTCAGCGCGCCGGCCACGGAAGAGCCGTTGCCCTGGGTGAGGTAACGCACGCCGGAGTCGATGGCCTTCTGGGCCTGGATCAAGCTTTCCTGCGGGTTGGTCTTGTTGTCGAGCGGAACGATTTCGACCTTCTTGCCGAGGATGCCGCCCTTGGCGTTCAGTTCATCGGCCAGATACTGAAAGGTCTTGAGGCCGACTTCGCCGACGCTGGCGCCGCCGCCCGAGAGCGGGTCGATATAGCCGATTTTTACAGTCTCCTGCGCCATCGCCGCTCCGCCCAGCATGGGAAGCGCGACTGCCGCAGCCATCATCATTTTACGCATTTTCATCTCCCTGAATTCTCTTTGAGAACGGCCTGTTTGATGGACGGCCAAGATCTTGATCGCAGGATTTTGATCTGGTGCCGTCCGCGGCCATTTCGTGGAACGGATTGTGGTCCAAGGGCCCGCAGGCCGCAAGCCCCGGTCTTGGGCAGGATGGGGAATGCTTAATTTGCCGGTCCCGGCGCGCGTGTGATAAAGCCCCCGAAACCATCCGTCCGGCGTCCGCGACCAACATGTGCACGATCGCGCTCGGTGACAGTTGTATTTTCCGCCGAACTGCTTTTTGGTAATTCGGGCAGCCGGGATTTTGTATGCCAGCATTGATGAAAGAGTTGCGGCCGGCCGGGTCGCGTTTTGGGGTTGCCGATGGCCGCGTTGCCGTTTGATCTGAAGGGCAAGCGCGTCTTTGTGGCAGGCCATCGGGGGATGGTCGGTGGCGCCCTGGTGCGCCGGCTTGCGCGCGAGAATGTCGAAATCCTCATCGCTTCGCGCAGTGAACTCGATCTGCTCGATCAGGCCGCCGTCAACAGGTGGTTCGCGGCGATGCGCCCGCAGGTTGTATTGCACGCCGCCGCGAAGGTCGGCGGCATCGTCGCCAACAACACCCTGCGCGCCGAGTTCATCTACGAGAACCTCCTGATCGCGACCAACGTCATCCATGCGGCGCATGTGCAGGGCGTCGAGAAGCTGCTGTTTCTCGGCTCTTCCTGCATCTATCCGAAACTGGCGCCGCAGCCGCTGCGCGAGGATTCGCTGCTGACCGATACGCTGGAGCCGACCAACGAGCCGTATGCGATCGCCAAGATCGCCGGCGTCAAGATGGCGGAGGCCTATCGCAGCCAGTACGGCAGCGACTTCATCAGCATCATGCCGACCAATCTTTATGGTCCCGGCGACAACTATCATCCCGAATACAGTCACGTTGTCGCAGCGCTGATCCGCCGCTTTCACGAAGCGAAGGAAACCGGCGCGGCGGAGGTCGTGGTGTGGGGCACCGGCACCCCGCGGCGCGAGTTTCTCTATGTCGACGACATGGCCGACGCGTCGATCCATCTGATGAAAAATTATTCCGAGAGCGGTCTCATCAATGTCGGCTCGGGAGAAGATATTTCCATCGCCGATTTCGCGCACGTCGTCGCCCGGACCGTCGGTTATACCGGCAAGATCGTGTTCGATACGTCGAAGCCGGACGGAACGCCGCGCAAGCTGCTCGACGTGAGCAAGCTTGCCAATTTCGGCTGGCGCGCCACGACCTCGCTCGACGAGGGCATGAAGCGCGCCTATGCCGCGTTCCTCAAGGAACAGCGGTAACGCTGTGACGGCGAAAGCTTTCCGGACCTACCGCGATGACGGTGCGGGGTTCTTGCGCATCTGTCTGGCGTTTGCCGAGCGCGGGTTTCGATAACATTCGGCAAAGACCGCAGCGCCCGATTGCTTGCACTCACTATAGGACGCAAACAGGCACTCGCCCGGACGGCTAACGTCCCCCTTTGTCCGGATGCAGAAGGCCTTATCATTGGCTGACGCAGTTGATGGCGACGTCGCGCCGACAAGTGGCGAGGCGAGGCCGGCTGCGGGGATCGCGAGACCGCCGAGGGCGACCAGGACCGTGGAGATGCGCTTCATGGGAACCTCCCGTGCTGTTCAGGAATAACCCCTCCGGCCAGGTCCAGGTTCCGCAATCCCTGGCGCATCCGGCACGGGAATAGCCGATGAACGATGATTTCGATCTTGAGCGGTTCATGGCGGCGCAGGCGCCGGTATATCCGCGCGTGGTATCGGAGCTGCGTGCTGGCCGGAAACAAAGCCACTGGATGTGGTTCATCTTCCCGCAGATCGAAGGTCTCGGATTCAGCGCGATGGCGCAGAAATATGCGGTTCGCTCTCGCGCAGAAGCGGTGGCGTATCTGGAGCATCCGGTGCTCGGTCCGCGGCTGCGCGAATGCACGCGGCTGGTGAACACCGTTGTGGGAAAAGATATCCACGCGATTTTGGGTTCGCCCGACGACATGAAGTTCAAATCGTCGATGACGCTGTTCGCCAACGTGACGCCCGACAACACAGATTTCGTCACGGCCCTGCAAAAATACTACGATGGCGAATTCGATGAGGCGACAATCGCGCGGCTGTGAACATCCATGAAGCAAAGAAAACAGGCATGAAGCAAACACCAGTTCTCTCAACCGGCGTCGAGACCATCGCCAGCGCGGTGCTGACCGTGCCGACGAAGGGCGAGGGCTTCATCGACATCACGGCGCAGGTCGCCCAGTTCCTGCAGCAGACCGGCGGCACGACGGGAGCCATCAGCCTGTTCATTCGGCATACGTCTGCATCCCTGACCATTCAGGAGAATGCCGATCCCGATGTGCTGGCGGATCTGCTTACATCGCTGCGGCGGCTCGCGCCCGCCGATGGCGGCTGGCGTCACACCGTCGAGGGCCCGGACGACATGCCCGCGCATATCAAGACCATGCTGACCTCGGTCAGCCTGCAAATCCCGGTACTCGACGGCGCACTGGCGCTCGGCACCTGGCAGGCGATCTATCTGATCGAACACCGCGCGCGGCCGCACAGCCGCGAGGTGGTGATGCAGTTTATGGGAAGCTAGAGAGTATCATCACGGTCATTCCGGGGCGCTCGCACTTGCGAGCGAGCCCGGAATCCCGAAGTTGCTTCCGATGAACTCTTCTGGATTCCGGATCAGTCCGCTGCGCGTCCTGTCCGGAATGACGCGCTTGAGGAATTAACTCGCCGCACTCGCGGTCTTGCCGTCGTTCTTTTTTGTCTTCGGTTTCGGCAAGGTCGCCTCGGTGCCGATGATCTCGCTGCGCTCCAGCTCGGCGATCTCGGCATCGCTAAGTCCCAGCACCTCGCGCAGCACCTCGTGATTGTGCTGGCCGAGCGTCGGCGCCACGTTCACGATGGCGTAGGGCAACTCGCTGTCGCCCTCGCGATAGGCGACCGACGGCAACAGGTGCGGACCCATGAAGGGCCGGTCGCTCGGCTGCCAGTGGCCGGTCTTGAGCAGATGCGGATCGCTGGCGAGATCCTGCGGCAGCTTGGCGATGCCCGCGGGAATGCCGGCCTTCTGCAATGTCACCATCGCGATATCGGGGCGCACGTCGGCGAGCCAGTGCCGGATCGCGACCTCGATGGAATCTTCGTGTTCGCGCCGGCCTTCGACAGTCGCGAGCCTGGAATCGCCCGCCAGATCCGCGCGCCGCATCACGCCGCACAGCGCTTTCCACTCGTCATCGCTGCGCACCGCGATCGTGATCCACTGATCGATGCCGAGCGTGGGAAAACATCCGTTCGGCACATATTGCGGATGGCGGTTGCCGATACGCGGGCTCGTCGCGCCGGTCGCGGACTGTTCAAGAATCGACGGAGCGACCATCGGCAGCATGCACTCGACCTGGCTCAGATCGATGTGCTGGCCTTCGCCGGTTGTCCGCTGCTGCATGAAGCCCAGCAGCAGCGCAGCGGCAGCATTCAGGCCGCCGATGGGATCGCCGATCGCCGCATGCAGCATGACCGGCGGATCGTCCGGGCCACCGGTGACCGATGGCAAACCTGATGCCTGTTCGAGTGTCGAGCCATAGGCGCGCACGCCGCTCCACTTTCCCGTCATGCCGAAGGCGGGCATGGTCACGACCACAAGACGCGGATTGATCTTGAGAATGTCTTCGACACCAAGGCCAAGGCGCGGCATCACATCGGCGGCGTAATTGTCGATCACTGCATCGGCGTCCTTCATCAGGCGCTTGAGCAACGAGAGACCGGCTTCGGTGGTCAGGTCCAGCGTGATGCCGCGCTTGTTGCGGTTGTTCATCTGGAACCAGTAGGTCTTCTCGTAGGTCCGCTCCTCATGATAGGGCGGGCGCGTGTCGGTGCCGCGGAACCAGTCCGGATACTGGCAGGACTCCACTTTAATAATGTCCGCGCCGAGATCGCCCATCTGGCGCGTCGCGGTCGGCCCGGCCCAGCCCATGGTGAGATCGATGATGCGCAGGCCCTTCAGCGGCAGCGCATCCTGTGGTGTCGCGGCGCGCGTCGCCTTGCGCCGATGCGCGGGCAGGGCGGCCTTGTCGTCCGCCCCGGCCAGCGGCGCGCGGCCATTGGGTTTCGGCCGTGAGCGTGTCAGATATTGCGGAAGCACCGGGCCCTCGAACGACGCCGTGCCGATCTCGACCGCCCCGAATGCGCCGCGCACGCGATACACATCCTGTTCGAGCAGTTCCTTCATGTCGGGCACCACCGCGAGCGGAAGCCGAAGCTCGATGCCCATCTCGAACCACTCGAGCGCGGTCTTCTTCAGCAGCGCCGGCGTGATGATTGCTTTCAGCTCGTCCGCATGCATGAAGCGGCCGATGGTCGCCGAATATTTCGGATCGGCGCCAAGCTCGGGCATGTCGAGCATGGTGCAGAATCCGACCCACTGCGCGGGCGTGACCACGGTGACGCCGAGCCAGCCATGCTTGGTGACGAAGTTGCCGGACGGATAGCCGCGGCCGAACCGGTTGATGCCGGCGCGCGGACGCGTGAAGCCTGACTCAAGCGCAAGTCCGGTGTCGAACTCGCTGATGTGAAGCATGGCTTCGAGATTATTGACGGCGAAGCGGCGCGCGCCATGTCCGTAGCCGTAAAGCCCGGCGAGGGTTGGAATGAACGCGGTCAGTCCGCCGACCACGCCGATCTGTCCGTCGCGCGGCAGCACGGGCGGGCCCTCGACCGGGCCGACCAGCTTCACCAGCCCAGCGAGGCTGCGGCACACGGAATCGGTGGCGAGATAATTGCGATAGGGGCCGTGTTCGCCGAACCATGAGATCGCGGTGATCGCGAGTCCGGGATCGGCCTTGCGCAGGCGGTCGTGCGAGATCAGCGATGCCTTGATCTCGTCGGGATGCCGCGCGTCGAGCAGCAGATCGGCGCCGGCGAGCAGGTCGAGAATCCGGCTCGCACCGTCGGCCGTTTCAGGATCGGCGATGATACTTTTCTTGTTGGTGTTCAGCCACGCGAAGGTGAGGCTCTCGCGCCTGCCTTCGCCCACGTCTGCCAGCGGCGGAATGCGGCGGCCCGGATCGCCGCCCTGCGGCTCGATCTTGATGACCTCCGCGCCGAAATCCGCGAACAGCTTGCCGCAATAGCCGAGCGTATCGCCCGATCCGAGTTCAACGATGCGGAGGGAGGAGAGGGGGAGAGAGGACATTTGATCCCTGTCTTTTATTGGCTTTGTTTTTTTGCAGGGTGCCTGATCTTGGTGAAAAGCTCAATCGGAGGTTTTGTTGTCATTGCGAGCGAAGCGAAGCAATCCACTCCTGAGAGAGAAGCTGGATTGCTTCGTCGCTCTCGCTCCTCGCAATGACGCGCCTGCATCAGAGTTTTCGGATTATCCGTTGTTCTTCGCCGCCCGCGGCGGCGCCTTGTTGAGTTCAAGCGCCATCGCGCTGATCAGCGGCTTCATGAAGAACGACTCATTGGCGGGATAGATGTCGGTGTCCAAGCCGTAGGCTTTCAGCTCATCCGACACCACGGGGCCGACCGACGCCACCGGTGTCTGCGCAAGACCAGCGCGCAATCTGTCCTCGCATCCATGCGCGCGCGCCACGTCGATCAGCCGGCGCACCTGACCCGAACTCGTGAGCGCGATGGCATCGACGCGGCGCTCCGCCATCTCGCCAATGGCTTCGACGATGTTGGTGTCGGCGGCCTGTGCGTCATAGATGTAGGGCAGCACGGTTTCGACGGTCGCGCCGTATGAGGTGATCGCGCTGATCAGCTTGCTGTGATCCTTGTCCGGATAAAGCTGAAGCCCGACGCGGTGGCCCTTCAGGTCCTGCTGCGCCAGCATGGCGGCGACGCCTTCCGACGTCGGCGTCTCGGTCTGCAGATTCGCTTCAAGGCCGATCTCGCGCAGCGCACGAACCGGCTTCGGGCCGCGCGCATATCGTTTCGATTTCGCAATGGCCGCGATGAAATCCTGATCGACGCCGATGCGCTTCGCGACCTTCATCATGCGGCGCAGGCCTTCGCCGGTCATCAGCACCAGATCGTCGAATGGTTTGGCGATGAACAGCCTGATCCAGGCCTCGACCGGGGCAGGGTCCGGCGCGTCATGAATGGTGAACATCGGGCATTGCAGCACGTCGGCGCCCTGTTCCTGCAGCAGCCGCGAAAACTGCGCTTCCTCACGCGTTTCCAGAATCAGGATGCGGTAACCTTCAAGCCTGCCGGGCATGGATGTCTTTCAGAAATGTCCTGTGATGGGTCAATTTAGGCCGCTCCGTCATCGGGTGAAAGGCTGTTTTGCCGCGATATATCACCGTCGTCCCGGCGAAGGCCGGGACCCATACTCCCTGAGCGGTCAGTTTTTGTACGATTGGCTGGGACAATCGTCCTTCGACATCACCGCGTCCTGTGGTTATGGGTCCCCGCTTTCGCGGGGACGACATCGAATGTGTGGCGCGATTCCTGTTCTGCCGCGATCACCACCATTGGCCAAAGTTCGGCGCGGGTGCTAGAGGAGGGGCCACGTTCCACCCTCCAGACCGTGTTTCCCAAGATTCATCCCATGTCCGCACAGCAATTCGTCCTGACCCTGTCCTGCCCGGACCGTCCCGGCATCGTGTCGGCGGTCTCCACCTTCCTGTTCGCCAACGGGCAGAACATTCTCGACGCCCAGCAATACAGCGACACCGAGACCGGCAGGTTCTTCATGCGGGTGAGCTTCGATTCGCCTGCCGCGAAGGCCGATCTGCCGACGCTTCAGGCCGGGTTCGGCGTAATGGCGAAGCCATTCGACATGGTCTGGCAGTTGCGCGACCGCGCCGTGCAGCAGCGTGTGATGCTGATGGTGTCGAAGTTCGATCACTGCCTTGCCGACATTCTCTATCGCTGGCGGCGCGGCGAACTGCCGATGACCCCGACCGCGATCGTCTCGAACCATCCGCTGGAAACCTATGCCGGGCTCGATTTCGCAGGCATCCCGTTTCATCATTTGCCGGTGACGCGCGCGACCAAGGACGAGCAGGAAGGCGCGGTCTGGAAAATCATCCAGGACACCAAGACCGATCTCGTGGTGCTTGCGCGCTACATGCAGGTGCTGTCGGAGGATTTCGCGGGCAAGCTGTCGGGCCGCTGCATCAACATTCACCACTCGTTCCTGCCGGGGTTCAAGGGCGCCAAGCCCTACCATCAGGCGCATGAGCGCGGGGTCAAATTGATCGGCGCAACCGCGCATTACGTCACCAGCGATCTCGACGAAGGCCCGATCATCGAACAGGATATCGAGCGCATCAGCCACCGCGACTCGCCGGAAGACCTTGTCCGCAAGGGCGCGGACATCGAGCGCCGCGTGCTCGCCCGCGCGATCCGCTATCACCTTGAAGACCGCGTGATCCTCAACGGGCGCAAGACCGTGGTGTTCACGGACTGATTGCTATGCCGCCGTCAGGTGCCGCTCGATGTCTGCGAGCGGATGGCTGGTCAGATCCTTGTCGATTTCGGCGATGATGCGGGCTCTCACATGGGCGTCGAGTGCGCGGCGCAAATCCGCAAGTGCGCGCGGCGGGGCAACGATGACGAAGCCCGGGATGTCGCGATCTCGCGCCAGAGCCTCCAGCGCGTCCGCGATGGTTCGGGCAAATCGCTGCTCCCCGATCTCATGCCAGTCGGTCTGTTCGACCGAGCTGCGGCTGCTGCCGACGCTCTGGAAGCTGCGCCCCGGCGGGCCCGATCCCTGGTCGCGCGTCGGCGGATTGTCGTTCTGAAAAACCTGCTCGGTTTTCAGACGGGGCTCGGCTCCGTTGCCTTCGTTGCGCAGGAAAAGGGCTTTGCGGCCATCGCCCACAATGACGTACGCGTTGTGGGGAATGCGAAGGAAGTCGGATTTGGTCATGTGGAAGTCTCCCATGCCTCGGAAACCAACCATTCCGTCCGGGTTTCGTTCCTGCGGGCCGTCCCCGCGGTATCATCGGAATGGAGGGGGCTGGCCGCAATGCGGAAAAGTTGCTCGGTCTTGCTAACCCGATTGTGGTAGTGAGCGCTGCAAAAAGAGGCGCATGAGTCGACCCGGAGAACATGATGCAAAGGCCGAAGCCGCCGTTTCGCGCTGACCATGTCGGCAGCCTGCTGCGGCCGCAACGGGTCAAGGATGCGCGCGCACGGTTCGCCCGCGGCGAGATCACGGCCGCCGAATTGCAGCGCGTCGAGTCGCTCGAAATCGGCAAGATCGTCCAGAAGCAGAAGCAGAGCGGTCTGCGGCTCGCGACCGACGGCGAGCTTCGCCGCTCGTGGTGGCATTTCGATTTTCTGAAGCACCTTGCCGGCTGCGAGCTTCACAAGACCGATGGCATCCAGTTCAACGGGATGACGACGCGCGGCGAAAGCATCCGCGTCACCGGCAAGCTCGATTTCCCGGCCAGCCATCCGATGATCGGGCATTTCAAGCTGCTCAAGGACAAGTGCGATCTCGCCGGCATTATGCCGAAGATGACGATTCCATCGCCGTCGCTGCTGCATTATCGCGGCGGCCGGAGCGCAATTTCGCAGGAGGCCTATCCGCAGATCGATGACTTCTTCATCGACCTGGCTAAAACCTATCGCAAGGCCGTGCAGGCGTTCTACGACGCGGGCTGCCGCTATCTGCAATTCGACGACACGGTGTGGGGCTATCTCTGCTCCGAGGACCAGCGGGCAAAGCTGCGCGGGCGCGGCGAGGACCCCGATGCGCTCCCGGCGGTCTATGCGCGCGTCATCAACTACGCGATTGCCGAGCGCCCCGCCGACATGACCATCACCACGCATGTCTGCCGCGGCAATTTCCGCTCGACCTGGATTTCATCCGGCGGTTACGAGCCGGTGGCCGAAACGCTGCTGTCGCGCGTCAACTACGACGGCTATTTCCTCGAATACGATACCGACCGCGCGGGCGGATTCGAGCCGCTGCGCTTCCTGCCGAAGGGCAACAAGATCGTCGTGCTCGGTCTTGTCACGTCGAAGACCGGCGCGCTGGAGACCAGGAGCGACATCCGGCAGCGCGTGATGGAGGCGGCGAAGCTTGTCCCGCTCGAGCAGCTTGCGCTTTCGCCGCAATGCGGCTTCGCCTCGACGGAAGAGGGCAATATCCTCACCGAGGACGAGCAGTGGGCGAAACTGCGCCTGGTCGCCGATGTCGCGACCGAGGTGTGGGGCACATCCTGACGGGCGGGGCCCTTGAGGCATTAACGCCGTTATAAGGACTGTCCGCACGACGCCCCCCGGAAGACGGCGCACTCTGGGCCGTCACACCACACGTCCAGCCCGCTGTCCCGGAACGTTTTCGGCCGCGCGCCGTTGACCTGCGGGCAGATGCGCCGCTTGCGGCAAGGGAACATGATATTGAACATCGCTGACAGGATTGTGCGGCCGGACGTGACTCCAGCGCCGCGGGGGCCGGGCGTCTCCTCCGCGATTATTGCCGCGCTCATCATCACCGGTCTCTACGTGGGCCGCGAAATCTTCGTCCCCATTGCGCTTGCCATTCTCCTTAGCTTTGTTTTGACGCCGCTGGTGGAGCGCCTCGAGAGCTGGCGCGTGCCGCGCAGCGCAGCGGTGCCCATCGTCGTGGTCGCAGCCTTTCTCGCGATCTTCGCTCTGGGGAGCGTGATCGCTTCGCAGCTCACGCAACTGGCCGAAGGCTTGCCGGGCTATCAGCAGACCATGCAGCGTAAGATTTCATCGCTGCGCAGCGTCACCTCGGTGGGTCCGCTGGAGCGCGCAGCGGGCGTCTTGCAGGATCTCGGCAAGGAATTGAACAGGCCCGAGGCCGATAGCGTCGAAACTCCACGCCCGGTCCCGCAGCCGGATCAAACGAAGCCCATTCCGGTCGAGGTGCGGACGCCGCCGCCAACCGCGCTTGAAAACATTGCATCGCTGATCTCGCCATTGCTGCACCCGTTGGCGACGGTTGGCGTGGTCGTGATCTTCGTCGTGTTCATTCTGTTTCAGCGTGAGGATCTGCGAAATCGCTTGATCAAACTTGCCGGGGCGAATGATCTGCAGGCCGCAACGTCCGCCATTAGCGATGCCACAGGCCGCCTCAGCCGCCTGTTTTTGTCGCAACTCGGATTGAACACGGTCTTCGGCATCGTGATCGGGCTAGGTCTTTCCATTATCGGCGTGCCTAGCGCCATTCTCTGGGGCATTCTTGCCGGCATCATGCGCTTCGTGCCGTATATCGGTGCATTCGTGGCGGCCTTCTTTCCCCTCACGCTCGCGATCGCCGTCGATCCCGGCTGGTCGATGCTGGTATGGACTGTCGGGCTGATCATCATCACCGACGTGCTGGTTGGTCATGTCATCGAGCCGATGCTGTTCGGCCGCAGCAGCGGCCTCTCGCCCTTTGCGGTGGTGGTATCGGCAACATTCTGGACCGCGCTGTGGGGGCCGATTGGTCTCGTGCTGGCGACGCCGATGACGGTATGCCTCGTGGTGCTGGGTCACCATGTGGAAAGCCTGAAGTTTTTCGACATCTTGCTGGGAGATCGGCCGGCACTCTCGCCTCCTGAGATTTTCTACCAGCGCATGCTCGCCGACGATCCGGGCGAAGCCGTCGAGAAGGCCGAGGAATATCTGAAGGAACGCACGCTCTCGGAATACTACGAGGAGGTCGCGCTGAAGGGTCTGAAACTCGCTCAGAAGGATCTGAAGCGGGATCGACTGCCGGCCGCCCGCCTTACTGAAATTCGCGACAGCGTCATCGAATTGATCGACGATCTGGCCGACGAGCGCGATGACGCGCGCGAGGGCAATACGGTTGATGCGGAAGCCGAAGCCGCGATCGAGGCATCGGTGCCCATGCCCGAATTGCCCTTTGTGATCCGCGAAGGTCTCCCCGCCGCATGGCAGGCGGAGCATCCTGTGCTGTGCGTCGCCGAGCGCACGGACCTCGACGAAGCTGCCGCGCGGATACTCACGCAAATCCTGTCGAAACACGGGCTTGGCGCGCGCGTGGCAAAAAAGGAAGACATCTCAAGCAGCGGAATTTTCCGCCTCGATGGCGAAGGCGTCGCGCTTGTCTGTATCTCTGCGCTGGATGATGGAAGTCCGTCCTATACGCGCCATGTCGTGCGCAAGCTGCGGCGCAAGATGCCCGAAGCCAGGATCCTCGTCTGCTACTGGATGGCCGAGAACTCCGCCATAACGAAGGATACCGTTCAGGCCGATGCGATCGCCACGAGTCTCAGCACGGCCGCGAAGTATTGCCTCGACCTCGCGCAGCCGCGGAGCAAAACGGACGAAGAGGGTGCTGCGCCGCGCGATGTCGGTCTTCGCGTTGCCGGCTGAGAGCAACGCAGGCTTCGTGTTGAAGGTTCAGTGTCCGCTCAGTACCAGCGTCTTGACCGGCAGCAGCAGCGCCTGAATCCGCAGCAGCATCGCATGCACGATGCCGACCGCATCGACCGCGTGGAGCCAGATGCGCAGGCCCGAACTGGTGGTCTTGGCGTCGATCAGGTCGTGGTTGCTGGTGTAGGCGTTGGCGATGCAACTGCTGCCCGGCGTCACGCCATCAAGGCCGCCTTTGTAGATCGGCTCCATCAGGACCAGAATTGAACCCGGACGCAGCGTCTGCTGGGCTTCGAGCAGGAGTTCGCCGCCACGGAACTGGCCGGCGGCGATGTAATCCTGCACGCTCGTAATCACCATCGGGATGATGGCCCATGGTTTTGAAATGCAGGTCGCTTCCGCCACCATGCCGACTTTCATCACCTGGGCTTCGATCTGTCCAAATCCGGCAGCAAGAGCTTGCCGTCCTGCGCCCTCGGGAATGAGGATACCGGCCGAGCGGATCATCGGATTGACGAGGTCACCCGGCCGCAACAGGAACTGCTCGACACGCCCGTCCACGCCGGCCCGTATGCTGGTCTTGTCGAGGTCGACCTGTGCCTGGGCGAGAGCGGCTTCCGCGCTGTCCCGCTCCGCCGGCAACAATGTTGTGGTGCGGATCACGGCGGATTGCTTTGCTGCCGTCACGGCGTCGAGCGTGCCCTGTCGCCCCGTCACCACCACTTCGAGCTTTTCGATATCGCGCTGCGGGACGATGCCGGGATTGCGCCGTTGCAGTTCGCGCTTGACCTCGAGTTCATCGGTGGCCTGCTGCAGCGAACTTTTCGCTTCCTGAATCTGGGCGTCGGCTTTCACCACCTCCGATTGCGCGGCGACCATCTGCGCATCGACCTCGGCGATCTTGCGCTGTGCGGTTTTCACCGCGGCTTCCTGCTTTGAACTGTCCAGTCTGAAGATGACGTCGCCCTTCTTGACCGGCGCGCTGAAATCGACGTTGACCTCCGCGACGCGCCCGATTGTCTCGGGAACGAGCGGGACCGTCCTGTAGTACAGGGTGGCGCTGGTGGTGGACGGATGGAAATAGAAAATGACGGTGATGAGCGAGACCGTCAGCATCACGCATGCGGTGATGCCCCATCGCAGTTCGTACCAGACGGAGAACAGCGTGATCTCCTTGCCGATCCGCTTGCCCTGCGCATAGCGCCGATAAAGATAATCGGGAAGGATCGTCAGAATGGAGCAGAGGATCAGCTCAAGCATGGTGCGACTCCACACGCTTGGCTGCTGCGTCCCTGGCTTTGCCGGGTGCGTCCGGGGCAGCGCCGTGAGCTGTCACTTCGTTCAGCGGTTCGGATGGATCGGGGTCCGGCGGAATACCAGCCATTTTCTGGACGGAGCCCGCGATGCTGCGCAGCGGCGTACTGAAATCGGGCAGGTCGACCAGCGCAAGAAGCAGGGCGATCACCCAGAACAGGTGATTGTGGGTGAACAGCGCAAGCAGGCAGAGCACGGCCACGATCTCGAACTGCAGCTTCTGCGATTTGTGCGCCATCCGCTCGGGGAGCGAATGTATTTTCAGGTAGATGTTGCCGACGAACAGGACCGAGGCGAGCAAAATGATTCCGACCACGACCATAAGAATGTCGGTGTCACCGGGAGCGGTGATGAAGCCGGGGAGGTGATGGGGCGCCGCAGGGTGAAGTGACTCGCTCAAGGCAGTCTCCTCTCGCGACCATTGTGGTCAACACATGCAGACATGGATCGTAACTATCGGCATGCCGAAGTTCCATCCTTGCACAGGGATGGAACTTGGCAAGGCCAAAGTGACTGATGTTGATCTGAGTCATGGTCGAGGGAAGAGGCTTTTGGTTGAGGCGGCGCAACGCAGGCCGTTGCGCTAGTCCATCCTGGTGAGGCGCATCAGGTCGAAGCCCTGGCCATCGAGCAGCAGAAGTTTCCGCTGCGCCTGATCGATGCGCCACGTTCTGACTTTCTCAAGCGTGCTGTGGAATTTCGCTTCCTGTCTCATCACCGCGGCCGAGCACGCCATGCGCGTCGAGGCCATCGGCAGAAACTTGATCGTGTTGCCGCTGACCGTCACTGAGCCCGCATAACGGTTGCAGCCACCCATGCCGGTGACGATGCCGTCGTCGCGAATCTCCAGTGTCGTTTGCAGCCGGTCGATCACGCCGCCGCCATCGATGTCTTCCGCCAGCCACTTGCCTGTCGGTGTTGCAGGGTCGGCGGCCGCACCACAGGCGAGCACACAGACAAGAAGCGCGGACGCAGCGAGTTTCTGCAACATGGATATCGGCCCTGGAATGATGGGATTTATGTTCCGCGAGGACAGGTATCCCCGTTCGGGTGGGCGCGGATAGGGCTGATTTAAAGGCGGTGATTTTCCGGAATGGCGGTTTCAATCGTGGGCAGATGATGGTAGGAGACTCGGTACGAATTCGTTCTGCCCACAAATTCTGGCCCACCCGAACGCTGCCCACCGGTCTGATGAAAAACGACCAGCTCCTGGCTCAGATCTCCGAATACTGCCGTCAGGCAGGTATGGCGGAATCGACGTTCGGCCGCCGCGCGGTGAACGACGGCAAGCTGGTGCACCGGCTGCGCGAGGGCAAGCGCATCACCGTCGACACACTGGAGCGGATTAGAGCTTTTCTTGGGGACGGCGTGCCGGTCGTGAGCGTGCCGGAACCGCCGATCGAGAAGCGCGATCCCACCGGCAATTTCCGGTTTTTCGAGAATCGGCAGAAATATCTGCTGTTCGTCCACACCTGCTCGGAAAAGCGGGTGATCGCCGATCGCGTGGCGCTGGAGTTGGGGAGCATCCATCCCAGGCCGCCCGCATTGCGTGTTTTCGACGCAGGGGTGGGCGACGGGACAGTGCTGGCGCGGGTGATGCGCGCGATGCACAGCCGGTTTCCGAACATGCCGTTCTATATCGCCGGCAAGGAAATCAGCCTTGAGGACGTGCGGCTTACCCTGAACAAGGTGCCGGACCGCCTGTTCGAGCATCCGGCAACAGTGTTCGTTCTGACCAACATGAATTACGCCGAGGCGCCGTGGCTGGCGCCGAAATCGCCGACCGCTGCGGCGGCGATGATCTGGCGCGAGGTCGCGCTGCGCGGCTCCTCGTCCGGCGAATTCGAGACGCAGATCGCGGATTTGCAGCCGTTTCTGGAAGAAAACTGGCGCGCCAGCGTCAGCGCCCGTTCGGGCATGCCGGTCTATGAGCGGCCGATCGCGCTTGTGATTTACCGCGAGGATCACCGGTTCCTGCTGGATGCGATGATTCCGCGGGCAGGGCGGGTGGAGGCCAATTTCGATCTGGTGATCGCCTCGCAGCCTTACCGGGCGAGATCGTCGCTGAACTTCCGCGCCAAGAAGATTGTTGCGCCATTGGCCCGCGCGCTGCGCGCCGGCGGACGGCTGATCGGGATTCACTCCTACGGTCACGATCCCGGCATGGAAATTGTGCAGTCGGTGTGGCCGGGAGAAAACCCTTTCGCGGTCAGCCGCCATGAGTTACTGCGCGCCGTGAAATACGAGCTGGGATCGGCCGGCCGCGATCTCAACTTTAACGCTTACGCGGATAACCGCTCTATTTTCCGGTACGATATGGAAGCGCTGCCCAACGAGGTAACAGGGCCCATCGGGACCTCGACGGCCTTTGCAGCATGGAATGCGGCGGTGTATGTCGCTCAGGTCGAAGACGACCGCCTGGACGAAGTCACGCAGAGCGGCCGTTATCTCGACGCCACCAGGGACGTGCTGCGCAAGCATAACGGTCTCTGGTTCTACGACGAATCCTACGTCATCTCCCGGCGTCGCGATTGAAAGAGTTCATGGTGTTTTCAAAAACGGAGCGGTGATCGTTCGCGTCATGAAAGCACGTCAAGTGAAGATGGAGCCCTGGTTCTGAAACCGGGGTTCTGAAAATTCAAAACGGGCCGACCGCGGCCCATCTGGAAGGGATTGGTTGATGCGCGCGTCTTATCTGTTCACGAGTGAATCGGTTTCTGAGGGTCATCCGGACAAGGTTTGCGACCGGATTTCGGACGAGATCGTCGATCTGTTTTTCCGTGAAGGCCCCAAGGCCGGCATCGATCCGTGGGCGATCCGCGCCGCGTGCGAAACGCTCGCCACCACCAACAAGGTCGTGATCGCGGGCGAGACGCGCGGACCGGCCACCGTCACCAACGAGCAGATCGAAGCGACCGTGCGCGCCGCGATCAAGGACATCGGCTACGAGCAGGAAGGCTTCCACTGGAAGACCTGCGATATCGAAATCCTGCTGCATCCGCAGTCGGCCGACATCGCGCAGGGCGTCGACGCACTTCAGCCCGGCACCAACAAGGAAGAGGGCGCGGGCGACCAGGGCATCATGTTCGGTTACGCCACCAACGAGACGCCGGAACTGATGCCGGCGCCGATCCATTACGCGCACAAGATCCTGCGCCTGATCTCGGAAGCCCGCCACTCGGGCGTCGAGAAGGTGCTCGGCCCGGACTCCAAGAGCCAGGTTACCGTGCAGTACGAAAACGGCAAGCCGGTCGGCGTGCGCGAGATCGTCGTGTCGCATCAGCATCTCGTCGAGGACATGACCTCGAACCAGGTGCGCGAGCGCGTCGAGCCGTACGTCCGCAAGGCGCTGCCGGAAGGCTGGATCAACGGCAAGACCATCTGGCACATCAACCCGACCGGCAAGTTCTTCATCGGCGGTCCCGATGGCGACGCAGGCCTCACCGGCCGCAAGATCATCGTCGACACCTACGGCGGTGCGGCTCCGCACGGCGGCGGCGCGTTCTCCGGCAAGGACTCCACCAAGGTGGACCGCTCGGCGGCTTACGCGGCGCGTTATGTCGCCAAGAACGTCGTCGCGGCTGGCCTCGCGGATCGCTGCACGCTGCAGCTCGCTTACGCCATCGGCGTCGCGCGTCCGCTGTCGATCTACATCGACACCCACGGCACCGGCAAAGTCTCGGACGACAAGATCGAGAAGGCCGTCGCGGAATCGATGGATCTGACTCCGCGCGGCATCCGCAAGCACCTCGACCTCAACAAGCCGATCTTCGCGCGCACGTCGGCTTACGGCCACTTCGGCCGCACGCCGGACGCCGACGGCGGCTTCTCATGGGAGAAGACCGACCTCGCCGACACGCTGAAGAAGGCGGTCTGATTCTTTCTTCCCCTCTCCCCTTGTGGGAGAGGGTGCCCGAGCACAGCGAGGGCGGGTGAGGGGTGTTTGCTTGTCGCAGACATCGGCCCCTCACCCAATTGAGTTTTATCGCTGCCATTCGCGCAGCCCTCTCCCACAAGGGGAGAGGGCACAGCAACGGCGCCCCGCACAGGAACCAGGACAGTTAAAATGAGCACCACCACCACCAAGCCCCCGGCAGGCTTCAACGACTACATCGTCGCCGACATCGGTCTTGCCGATTTCGGCCGCAAGGAGCTCTCGCTCGCCGAGACCGAAATGCCCGGCCTGATGGCCACGCGTGAAGAGTACGGCCCGAAGCAGCCTTTGAAGGGCGCGCGCATCGCCGGCTCGCTGCACATGACCATTCAGACCGGCGTGCTGATCGAGACCCTCAAGGCACTGGGCGCCGACATTCGCTGGGTGTCGTGCAACATCTATTCGACGCAGGATCACGCCGCGGCCGCCATCGCGGCGGCCGGCATTCCGGTGTTCGCCGTCAAGGGCGAGACGCTGAAGGATTACTGGGACTACACCGCCAAGCTGTTCGACTGGCACGGCGGCGGCCATCCGAACATGATCCTCGATGACGGCGGCGACGCCACCATGTACGTCCACCTCGGCCTGCGCGCCGAGAACGGCGACACCGCGTTCCTCGACAAGCCGGGCTCCGAGGAAGAGGAAGTGTTCTTCGCGCTGCTCAAGAAGCAGCTCAAGGAAAAGCCGAAGGGCTACTTCAAGGCGATCGCCGACAGCATCAAGGGCGTCTCCGAAGAAACCACCACGGGCGTGCACCGTCTTTATGAAATGCAGAAGGCCGGCACGCTGCTGTGGCCGGCGATCAACGTCAACGACTCGGTCACCAAGTCGAAGTTCGACAACCTCTATGGCTGCCGTGAATCGCTGGTGGACGGTATCCGCCGCGGCACCGACGTCATGATGTCGGGCAAGGTCGCGTTCGTCGCGGGCTTCGGCGACGTCGGCAAGGGCTCTGCCGCGTCGCTGCGTCAGGCCGGCTGCCGCGTGCTGGTGTCGGAAATCGATCCGATCTGCGCGCTGCAGGCGGCGATGGAAGGCTATGAAGTCGTCACCATCGAGGACGCACTTCCGCGCGCCGACATCTATGTCACCGCGACCGGCAACAAGGACATCATCACGCTGGACCATATGCGCGGCATGAAGGACCGGGCCATCGTCTGCAACATCGGCCATTTCGACAACGAAATTCAGGTCGCGCAGCTCAAGAACTTCAAGTGGACCAACATCAAGCCGCAGGTCGACGAGATCGAGTTCTCCTCCGGCAAGCGCATCATCCTCTTGTCCGAAGGCCGCCTCGTGAACCTCGGCAACGCGATGGGCCATCCGTCCTTCGTGATGTCGGCGTCGTTCACCAACCAGACGCTGGCGCAGATCGAACTCTTCGCCAACAACAAGGACGGCAAGTACAAGAAGGAAGTCTACGTGCTGCCGAAGTCGCTCGACGAGAAGGTCGCGCGTCTTCACCTCGCCAAGATCGGCGTGAAGCTCACGGAGCTGCGCAAGGATCAGGCCGACTATATCGGCGTGAAGCCGGAAGGCCCGTACAAGACGGATCACTACCGCTACTGAGAACCACCCGTCATTCCGGACGGTCTGCGAAGCAGGCCGATCCGGAATCTCGATGGGTTGGAAAAGAACCTCTGGATTCAGGGTTCGCTCGCGATGCTCGCGCCCCGGAATGACGGAAACAGAAAAGCCCCGGATTGTTCCGGGGCTTTTTTGCTATTTGCTGCCGGGCGCTGCCGGCGCCGTAATGGTCACGCTGGGCCCGGAGCTTTTGCCCTTCATTCCGCCCTGCAGGAAAAAGAAACCGATGCCGACAACGATTACGGCGCCCACGATCACGCCCAATATTCCAATTCCACCACTTCCGCCTTCAGCCATCTTGTCCTCCTCATAAAGAACGGCAACGGTCACGAAGCTGTTATGTTCCCGCCCGCACAATCCGGCATGCGCGTATCGCAACGGGCGAATCCCGATAAGATGGCCTCAGGTTTCCGGTTCATTCGCTGATGCGAGGTTGCTCGTGACCGAATCAAGCGCCTACCCGACGACGGTTTCGCTGCTCGGTGTGCCCATCGAAGTGGGGGCCTCGCAGAAGGGCGCGCTGATGGGCCCGGCGGCGCTGCGCACGGCGGGGATCGCACAGCTTTTGGAAAGCCTCGACTTCAAGGTGGAGGATCACGGCGACATCGCGCCGCGCGAGCTGAGCTTCAGCGATGAAGCGCCACCGGCGAACGCGAAGCACTACCGCGAGATCAAGGCCTGGATCGGCGAGACCTCAAGGCGTGCCTACGCCATGGCGAGGTCCGGCGCGATTCCGATATTTCTCGGCGGCGATCATTCGCTGTCGATGGGTTCGGTGAACGGCGTCGCGCGGCACTGGCACGAGCAGGAGCGCGAGCTGTTCGTGCTCTGGCTCGATGCCCATGCCGACTACAACACGCCCGCGACCACGATCACCGGCAACATGCACGGCATGTCCGGCGCGTTCCTGTGCGGCGAGCCGGGACTGGACGATCTGCTGCCGCAGAGTGAGCGATCCTCCATCGTGACGCGCCAGCTCGGCCTGTTCGGCCTCCGCTCGGTGGACAAGAAAGAGAAGGAACTGCTCGCGCAGCGCGATGTCTGGATCGCGGACATGCGCCGGATCGACGAGTTCGGCGTCAGCGTCCTGATGCGCGAATTCATCGAGCGGGTGAGGGCGCGCAGCGGCATCCTCCATGTCAGCCTGGACGTGGATTTCCTCGATCCGGTGTCGGCCCCCGGTGTGGGCACCACGGTGTCGGGCGGGGCGACCTATCGCGAGGCGCATCTGGTGATGGAGATGCTGCAGGATTCAGGTCTGGTGCGCTCGCTCGATCTGGTCGAACTCAATCCGTTTCTGGACAACCGCGGCCTCACCGCGCGCACCGTGGTCGAACTGGTCGGCTCGCTGTTCGGCCAGCAGATCCATGACCGCCCGACGCCGAGCAATGCGGTGGTGTAGGGGGTGTGAAAAGAAATCGGTACTTTGTATTGGCGTTTCCGCTTAGAAAATTCTGAGCATTTGCAGTACGAACGACAATCCGTTTGCTACTTCGACCTCGCCTATGACCGCGCCGACGAAAGTGCCTGCTGCGCCTAGGCAAACGGCTCCGATCCAGCCGCCATTGCCATACCCGACGACTGCCCCGATGGTGCCGCCCAAAATGACGAGCACCGCAGCCCAGATGATTTGAACGATTTGAATGAACCGCTGCATCAACTCTATGTAGGGCCTCAAGGCCAAACAAAAATACGACCGTTGCAGCGATAGTTAATTGCGAATCTGTAAAATCGTACTCAGGTTCGATGTCGTCCCCGTGCAGGCGGGCACCCATAGTATCGAACACCATGTCAGCGTCGTCCTGAGGTGCGAGCACTTGCGAGCCTCGAAGGACGACGGCAACAGGCAACCGTGCATCCTTCGAGGCTCGCGCGCTACGCGCGGCTCACACCTCAGGATGACGCGACATCGCTACGTCAGCGATCAATGGGTCCCAGCTGGAGCCTGTCATCGGGCCGGCGAAGCCGGCCACGTTGGCGGGGACGACGTGGAGAGATCGCACCACCGCGTTATGGATGCGCACCGCGTTATGGACGCGCGTGATCTCTTTCGCGATGGCGGCTTTCGTCGCGGCGTCGAGAAAGCCTGCGGGCGCGGTGCAGCGATAGGCCGACATGGATGCCTCGCTGCTTGGTTGAAGTGAATCTTCTGGAAGAGCTTTAAAGCTCATTCCCCACGTTAAGCTGGAAATGCCGCAGTACTTGCGGATTATTTTCAGCACCCAAGCCTCTGGCATTGCTCGCTTAAACGCCTGCGCCGCCGCGCGAACACAATTGAGTTGTTGCTTTAAGGCCGGCAACTGCTACAAGCCTCGCATTCGACCTGCGGCACAGCTTTTGTTAAAGCGCCCTTTGGACCTTTTCGGTCCCCTTCGGCTCCTTACCCTAAGACATCGCTAGATTGGATTTGCTCCGCGCGACGTCGTGCGGGACTGCGCATGTACGCGCCTCTAAGGATTGTTTGTTATGACGACTGGTACTGTGAAGTGGTTCAACGGCCAAAAGGGCTTTGGTTTCATTCAGCCGAACGATGGCGGCACCGATGTGTTCGTTCACATCAGCGCTGTCGAGCGCGCTGGACTGACCGGCCTCGCCGAAGGACAGAAGGTTTCGTACGAAGCCAAGGTTGACAAGATGCGCGGCAAGACCAGCGCAGAAAACCTGCAGATTCTGTAAGGCCGATCGCGGCAGCCGGACACCGGTTGTCGCGCAAGCCCGAACAAGAAAAAGAGCCAGGCGCTGCATCCACGGATGTACTGGTTGCAGCAGCCAGCTTTTCGCTCGTTTCACGGATGTAATGAAACGGACGTCACCAAGCCCCGTCAGAAATGATGGGGCTTTTTGCTTTTCTGCTGCGGCGCACAGCATTGATCCGTCGCGCAGCCGGAACCACCGCCACATGTGCGGCATTGATCTGTCAGCTTCCATCAAGAGGAGTGGCAACAATGCAGAAGCCCGGCGACGGCTGGTTCGACCAGCGGCTGATCGAGTTCGCGGCCGTGATCGCGGTCGTCGTTCTGATCGCGTCCGGCGTGCGATATCTCAACGAGCCCGCGCCAGCGATCCATGCCTCGTTCATCGTGCCGAGCCAGACCGTTCACTGGTAGTTTTCCGCGCGCTGAACGCCTCACTCTCCGGTTGCAATATTGTTCTGCGGCAGACAAATTCCGGCAGGGAGATTTTTCATGCCGGCTGAAGCTGCGGTCGCCAACAAAGTTTCAAACGAAAGCAACCACTTCGATGTGCTGATCGTCGGCGCGGGCCTGTCCGGCATCGGCGCGGGCTATCACCTGCAGAAGAACTGCCCCGGCAAGAACTACGCGATCCTCGAAGGCCGCGAGAGCATCGGCGGCACCTGGGATCTGTTTCGCTATCCCGGCATCCGCTCCGACAGCGACATGTACACGCTGGGCTATTCGTTCAAGCCGTGGACCCAGCCGAAGGCCATCGCCGACGGCCCGCATATTCTGGATTATGTCCGCGAGACCGCGCGCGAGAACGGCATCGAGCAGAAAATCCGTTTCAATCACCAGGTCAAAAGCGCGTCGTGGTCGTCGAAGGACTCGCGCTGGACGGTGGAAGCGGAGCGGGGGCCGGACAAGGAACGCGTGCAGTTCACCTGCGGCTTCCTGTTCATGTGCAGCGGCTACTACTCCTACGAGGGCGGCTATGCGCCGGAGTTTCCCGGCGCAGATACATTCAAGGGCCGCATCGTGCACCCGCAGAAGTGGACCAGCGACATCGATTACGCCGGCAAGCGCGTGGTGGTGATCGGCTCCGGCGCAACGGCGGTGACCTTGGTGCCGGAAATGGCCAAGACCGCGGCCCATGTCACCATGCTGCAACGCTCGCCGACGTATGTGGTCGCGCGGCCCGCGGAAGATGCGCTCGCCAACAAGCTGCGCGAAAAGCTGCCGGCCAGGCTCGCCTATCACGCGATCCGCTGGCGCAATGTACTGTTCGGGATGTATTTCTTCCAGCTCTGCCGCCGCAAGCCGGAGCGCGCCAAGCAGTTGATCCTTGGCGGCGTGCGCCATGCGCTCGGGCCGGATTACGACATCGGCACCCATTTCACGCCGCGCTACAATCCCTGGCAGCAGCGGCTGTGCCTGGTGCCCGACGGCGACCTGTTCAAGTCGATCAAGGAAGGGCGGTCCTCGGTGGTGACCAGCACCATCGACACCTTCACGCCGAAGGGCATCCGCCTCGCTGATGGAAGCGAACTGGAGGCCGATCTGATCGTCACGGCGACGGGGCTTAACCTGCAGGTGCTCGGGGGCATGCAGGTCAGCGTCGATGGACGCGCGGTCGATTTCGCGCAGACCCTGAACTACAAGGGCATGATGTATTCCGACGTGCCGAACCTGGCCTCATCGTTCGGCTACACCAATGCCTCGTGGACGCTGAAATGCGATCTCACCTGCGAGTATGTCTGCCGCCTGATCAACTACATGGACAGGCACGGCTACAGGCAGTGCACGCCGCGCAACACCGATCCCGAGGTGCAGCGCGAGAACTGGCTCGATTTCACCTCGGGCTATGTGCAGCGCGCGGTGGCGAAAATGCCGAAGCAGGGCTCGAAGCGGCCGTGGAAGCTCTATCAGAACTACGCGCTCGACATCGTCTCGCTGCGTCTCGGCAAGGTCGATGACGGCGTGATGGTGTATGAGTAAGCGAGCTTTCTGCCGTCATTCCGGCATGTGGCTTGTTGATCTCTCCACACGTCATTCCGGGATGCGCCCGCTTGGCGCAGACCCGGAATCCATTTTCCTCTAGAACATCACTGGATTCCGGGCTCGCGCGAAGACGCGCGCCCCGGAATGACGATGGAGTTTGATGCGATGAAGTCTCTTCCGTTCGCGCTCGGCCTGATGCTGGCCGCATCGCCGCTCTATGCCGACACCCAGCCTGCAACCACCAAGGTGGTGGTCAGGCCGGTGATGTCAGCCACCACGACGTCGAGCGGGCAGCCGATCGTGCTGCCGCAAAAGGATGCGCAGGTCATCGTTTCGACCTACGAGATTCCGCCGGGCGCGGTGCTGCCCAAACACAAGCATCCCTTTCCGCGCTACGCCTATGTGCAGGCGGGGACCATCGAGGTCACCAATCTCGACACCGGCAAGACGCAGACCTTCAAGACCGGCGACTTCATTCTCGAGGCGGTCGATCAGTGGCACTTCGGCGCCAACAATGGCAAGGTGCCGGTGAAGCTGCTGGTGATCGACATGGTCGAGAAGGGCGCGGTCAACACGGTGCTGCAGAAGTAAGCTTGCTCACATGTGACGGCGGATGAACGCGCCCACGTGTTCCAGCGCGCGGCGGCCCGGCTCGAGATGCGCGTTCCACAGCGGCCAGGCGTGAATCATCTCCGGCCATACTTCCAGCGTCACGTCCACATCCGCCGCGCCCAGCGCTGCCGCGAAGCGCGTGGCGTCATCGAGCAGCGTCTCGTGCGAGCCGACCTGAACCAGAACAGGCGGAAACCCGCGCAGATCCGCAAACAGGGGCGAGATGCGCGGATCGTTGCGCGCCATTCCCGCAGGCACGAAAGCATCGGCGAGTTCGCCGAGATAGCCCTTGTGAATGATCGGATCGACCGCGTCCCTTGTCGCCAGCGAGTTGCCCGACATGGTGAGGTCGGTCCAGGGCGAGGCCAGCCACGCGCAGGACGGATGCTCGCGCTGTTTGCGCAATTCGTTGATCAGCACGGCGGTGAGATTGCCGCCCGCGCTGTCGCCGCCGATGGCGATCTGCGACGGCAGATAGGCCTGCTTGCGCAAGTAGCGCCACGCGGTCATGGCGTCGTCCAGCGCTGCGGGAAACGGATGCTCCGGCGCAAGACGATAGCCGACCGCCAGCGTGCGGATTTTCGCCGCGCGTCCCGCTTCGGTGACCATGCGACGATGGCTTGTGAGCGAGCCTGAGCAGTAGCCGCCGCCGTGGAAGAACATCAGCACGCGCGAGGCATCGCTGTCGGGCGCCAGCGACCATTCACCGGGCACGCCGCCGAGATCGACGCTTGTCAGAACGATGTCATCGGCCACCGGCCAGACCGAGCCGATCTCGTCCAGCCGCTCGCGGCGCTGCGCCCAGCCGACCGGCCGGGCCTTCGCCGTCAGCAGCGCGCGGATGGCGTCGATCTCGGAGGAGGGCATGGTGCTGCTCCTGTTGCGGTGAAGACCTTACTTCTGTTCGAGCCGCCACACACCGTCCCAGTCATCGCCGGGCGGGTCTGACGCAAAGCCGTCGAGACGCTGGATGAATGTCAGCGACGGCCCGTCATCGGGGACAGCTTTGAGCGCCGCGGCAAAGGCGCCGCGCGCATCGTCCCAGCGCCGGGCGCGATAGGCGGCGAGGCCGTCGGAATAGTGATCGCGAAGCGCGGTCTGCGATGCCGTCAGCGTGCCCTTGCGGCCCATGATCTCGAACACCGTCTGCGGCTGGGTCTGGCCCAGCGTCACGATCCGGTCGATCTCGCGCGTCTCGATCTCGCCGGCGGCGCTGGCAACCGTCGCCTCCGAAACAAGGATGCGGCTGCCATAGGCCTTGTTCGCGCCTTCGAGGCGAGAGGCGAGGTTCACCGTGTCGCCCATCACGGTGTAGCTCATCATCAGTTCGGAGCCGATGCTGCCGACCAGCACCTCGCCGGTGGCGATGCCGATGCGGATGTCGAACGGCGCGGGGAGATTGCGCACCCCGAGCAGTTCGGGAAGCTCATTGCGCAGTTGCGGGACAAGCTCCAGCATGTCGAGGGCGGCAATGCTGGCGAGCCGCGCCTGATCCGCATCGGCGGTGAAGGGAGGGCCCCAGTAGGCCATGATGGCGTCGCCGATATACTTGTCGATGATGCCCTCATGCGCGCGCACCGGCGCGGACATCGCCGAGAGATAGCGATTCATCACCTTGACCAGCCCCTGCGGCGTCGTCCCCCGGCTGGTGCTGGAAAATCCCTTCACATCGCAGAACAGCACGGTCATGACGCGGCGCTGCCCTTCGGACGCCAGCGCAGGCCGGTCGATCAGTCCCTCGACCACGCGCGGGTCGATATACTTGCCGAAGGTTTCGCGGATACGCTCCTTGAGACGGAGCTGTTCGACCATGCTGTTGAACGCGGTGGTGAGCTGGCCGATTTCGTCCTGCGTGGTGACGACGATCTTTTCCTCAAGATGTCCGGCTTCGACCGCGCGTGCGCCTTCCAGCAGTTTCCGGACCGGCCGCGTCATGCCGGCGCTGACCAGCATGGAGAACACCAGCCCCATGGTGGCCGCGAGCGCGGTCAGCACCGCGGCGATGATGGTGACCTGCGACTGCTTCTGCCGGGTCCGGTCGGCCTCCGTCCGCAATACCGCGAACATCTCCGCACGGATCGAATCGAGGCTTTCGTTGAGTTCATTGCGCAGGGCATCGACCCGCGCCAGTCCGTCATCGATGGCCTTGGTGTCTCCGGTCTGCAGCAGCGGCAGCATGCGCTCGATCTCGCTGTTGAGATGGCGGCGGGAGACGTCGAGTGCAGTCTCTAAGCGGGTGTCGAGCCGGGCCAACGCTGTCGGGTCGGAGAATGTGACGCCTTTCTGGATCAGGCCGTTGATCAGCGCGCGTGCGGCCTGCACTTCCTGCTCGACTTCAGCGCCTTTGGTCTCAAAGACGCTGCGGATCGCAGTCAGGCGGTCGCTGCCGAATGGCGAGCGAATCCGTTCGATCACCATGCGGCGCAATTCCAGCGCCCGCTCGACGGAGCGGATGTTGGCGCGCGCCAGATTGCCGTAGGCCGGAATGTAGCTGGTCGTCAGTTCTTCGAGGCGGGCGGAGACCTGCATCACCGACACCATGGACAGGATCGCCGTGACCGCCATCAGGACGATGAGCGTCACGGCAATGCCCATGATTTTTCGCCGGATCGACAAACGGATCATCGCAATTCCCCAAGGTGGGGGGAACTTTATCGCGAAATATGCGACCGCGATATGCGGCGGCATCTTGGGGGCAAACCCCACGCCGAGATATTTCAACAATTATTGAAATATTTCTTGCGCCGGCGAAAATATTTCAATAATCATTGAAATATGAACAAGCCGGATATCCTCGCGGCGCTGGCCGCCCTTTCGCAGGAAAACAGGCTGGATGCCTATCGCCTGCTGGTGCAGGCGGGTCCCGATGGAATGCCCGCGGGCGAGATTGCCGCGGATCTCGGCCTCTCTCCGAATGCGCTCACGTTCCATCTCGACCGGCTGCGCGAGGCGGGCCTTGTCAGCGCTCGGCGCGACGGCCGCTCGATGATTTACGCGGCCCAGTTCGACACCATGAACGGTCTGATCGGATACCTCACCGAAAACTGCTGCGGCGGAGCGGTCGATTGTGCGCCCGCTGTGGTGTGCAAGCCTGTGCGCAGGCGCACCAAGGTTTCTGCGTAAACGAAGGAGAGATTCCATGAAGCGTTTGCACGTTCACGTCGCCGTCAACGATCTCAGTCAATCGATCGGCTTCTATTCCGCATTGTTCGCTGCGCAGCCTTCGATCGTGAAATCCGACTATGCGAAATGGATGCTGGACGATCCGCGCGTCAACTTCGCGATTTCATCGCGAGGCAGGGAGGCCGGCCTGGACCATCTCGGCATTCAGGTGGAAGACGCGCAGGAGTTGCAGGAGGTTTACGCGCGGCTTCGTGCCGCCGGTGGCGAGGTCGTCGAGCAGGGCGACACCGCCTGCTGTTATGCAAAGTCGGAAAAGTCGTGGATCGGTGATCCGGCCGGAATCTCGTGGGAGACTTTCCTCACGAAGGGGGAGAGCACCAATTACGGCGACGGAACCGGCGAAAACGAAGCGCGTATCGCACACGAGAAGAAATCGGCGTGTTGTGCGCCGGAGATGAAGCCTGCTGCGGCCTCGGCCTGCTGCTAGAGGTCATGATGTCTGGCGAGATTTACAACGTCCTCTTCCTTTGCACCGGAAATTCCGCGCGCTCGGTGATCGGCGAGGCGATCCTCAACAAGATCGGCGCGGGCAAGTTCCGCGCCTACAGCGCCGGAAGCCAGCCCAAGGGTCAGATTCATCCGGAGACCATCAAGCTGCTGGAAAGTCTCGGTTACGATACGTCTGGCTTTCGGTCGAAGTCATGGGCTGAGTTTGCGCGTCCCAGCGCGCCCTTGTTCGATTTCGTCTTCACCGTCTGCGATAGCGCAGCGGCGGAATCGTGCCCTGTCTGGCCGGGGCAGCCGATGACGGCGCATTGGGGCATACCCGATCCGGCGGAAGCGACGGGCACGCCCGCCGAGATCGCGATGGCCTTCAGGGAGGCCTACCGGCTGCTCAATCAGCGCATCGCAATTTTCATCGCTCTTCCAATTCGCTCTCTCGACGAACTGGCTCTCCGCAACAAACTGAAGGACATCGGCGAGATGGAAGGCGCAACGAAAGCGCCCGAACGGACCTGATGCCTTCACTCGCACAACGCGCCTTTGTGGAATGGCTCGGCACGGCATTCCTGCTGGCGGCGGTCGTCGGTTCTGGAATCATGGCGGAGAAGCTCGCGGGCGGAAACGGCGCCGTCGCGCTCCTGTGCAACACCTTGCCCACTGGCGCAATCCTTGTCGTCCTGATCCTGATCTTCGGTCCGATTTCGGGCGCGCATTTCAATCCGGCGGTTTCGGCCGCCTTCGCGATGCGCGGTGAATTGTCATGGCCCATCGCCGCGCTTTACATCGCAATGCAGGTGACCGGCGGGATCGCGGGCGTGTGGGCCGCGCACCTGATGTTTGAACTGCCGCTCTGGCAGTTCTCGACCACGGTGCGTTCAGGCGGCGGGCAATTGTTCGCCGAGGGCATCGCCACCTTTGGATTGCTGTTGACGATTCTGGGGTGTGTGGCGCGCGCGCCCTCGGCGGTGCCTTACGCGGTCGGGCTCTATATCACCTCGGCATACTGGTTTACGGCGTCCACATCCTTCGCCAATCCGGCGGTAACGATCGCGCGTTCGCTGTCGGATACATTCGCCGGAATCGCACCCGCAGGCGTGCTGGCCTTCATCGCCGCTCAGCTTGTCGGCATGCTTGCCGCCGTCGTAGTGAGCGGCTGGCTGTGGAGGCGAACCACAAAGCCAGCGTAGCCCGGATGAAGCATGGCAATTTCCCATCGTCATTCCGGGATGCGCCCCTTGGCGCAGGCCCGGAATCCATGACTGCGAAAATCACCTGAGTGGCCGTGGATTCCGGGCTCGCACGAAGACGCGCGCCCCGGAATGACGGCGGACTCTCGAAACATTTCGTGATGGGGATACAAATCCCCGCGTTCTGAACCTCACTTATGTTCGCCATGTCCCGCCCCGTCATGAGGGGCGTTTCGCGATCGTCACGATACGCGGGGCGGGATGCGGTGGCGCGGCAGCGTCAGGCAGGAGCGAGGGTCGCAGGGCGCAAGCCTGGATCGCGCGCACGCACCCGAAAGGGCGTGCGCAACATCCGGAGGCGTGTGAGCGATGCAAGCGACGGCAGACGAACCACGCTGTGCGCGCCGGCCCAAGTCGTGTGGTCCCGACGCCCGAAGCTGGCGTCAGTCCGGCAGAGAGCCGCTTCCAACCGGAGGCGGAAACCCTCAGCAGGGATGCGGTGACGTAGCATCGTCCACCGGGGAGAGCACGAAGCAGGCCGGAGCCCCACCGCGTGCGGAACGCCGGATGCAAACGGCGTGACCGTGGTGACTACGCTCGTGTGCTTTCTCACTTTTGCACACGGGGCTGCGGATGCGCTCGCGCATCCGGCGTTCCGCGCGCCCTCAACTTGAGGGAGGAACGAAAGAGAGCTTCGGGCGCCCCCGCGCCGTCATAACAACAGGGGCGATGGCGCGTGGCTGCCCGAGGTTTCGCGCGATGTGCCGGGCGAATGCTAAATTTTAGAAGCATTGCCTTCTGCCTGCGGAAAATACATTCTCCCGGCTCCGTACCTGCAAATCAAAAAGAGCCAAGACAGCCTCAAATGACAGCCTCATCCCGTGACCGCCTCGAACAAGCCCTCGTGAAAATCGCCGATCCCGCCGGGGAAGGCGCGCGCTCCTGCCTCACCGTCTATGCCGACGAGGCCCGCAAGGCGGCCGATGCTGCCGACGCACGCATCAAGTCCGGCGGTTCGCGCGGCCCGCTCGACGGCGCGGTCATCACCATCAAGGATCTGTTCGACATCAAGGGCGAGGTCACCCGCGCCGGATCGAAGGTGCTGCCGGCGCGCAGCAAGCCGGCCACGGCGGATGCCGCCATCGTCACGCGGCTGCGCGAGGCGGGGGCCGTGATCGCCGCCAAAACCAACATGACCGAGTTCGCCTATTCGGGCCTCGGCGCCAATCCGCATTACGGCACGCCGGGCAATCCTGCGGACCGCAAGCGGGTGCCGGGTGGTTCGTCCTCCGGCGCCGCGGTCGCGGTGGGCGACGGCGTCGGCGAGATCGCCATCGGCACCGACACCGGCGGCTCGACCCGTATCCCGGCGGCGTTCTGCGGCGTCACCGGCTTCAAGCCCACGGTGAAGCGCGTGCCGCGCACCGGCGCATTTCCGCTGTCGTTCACGCTGGATTCGATCGGGCCGATCGCGCGCAGCGTTGCCGATTGCGCCAATGCCGACGCCATTCTGGCCGGCGAGACGCCATCGCCGCTGTCGCCGCCTGCGCTCGGCGATGTGCGCGTCGGTCTGGTGCAGGGTTATCCCATCGAGGGCCTCGATGACGTCGTCGGCAAGGCCTATCCGCTGGCGCTGGCCAGGCTCGGCTCGCACTGGAAGGGCAGCGACATCACCCTCGATGCACTCTCCATCATGCACACCGCCAACGAACGCGGCGGTGTCGCCCCGCCGGAGGCGTATGCCATTCACCGCACCCTGCTGGCGGAGGCGGGCGAGGGCGTCGATCCGAATGTGCGGGCGCGCCTGCTGCGCTCGGAGAAGATCAGCGCGGCGGATTACATCCTTGCCTTGCGCGACCGCGAGCGCGGCATCGCGCAGATGGACGCCGTGTTCGACAAGGTCGATGTGCTGGTGATGCCCACGGTGCAGATCGTCGCGCCGACCATGGACGAGGTGTCGACGCCGGAAAGCTTCAACAAGCGCAACGTTCAGGCGCTGATGAACACCGCGATCTGGAATTTCTTCGATACCTGCGCGATCTCGCTGCCGATCCGGCTCGGCAACGCGCTGCCGGTCGGCTTGATGCTGGTCGGCCGTCACGGCGGCGACCGCAAGCTGCTCGCCATCGCGGCTGCGGTGGAGAAACAGTTGGAGGCGTGACGGCGACGTTGCCACATCCTCGATCGTCATCACCGGGCTTGACTCGGTGATCCACCTTCCTAGATGCAATGAAAAACGTGGATGGCCGGGTCAAGCCCGGCCATGACAGTTTCAGAAGTTTGCGTCAGCCGATCGCGACCTTCAGCGTGCCGATGCCGTCGATGCCGCATTCGATCTTGTCGCCGGGCGACAGCGCAGCGACGCCGGCGGGAGTGCCGGTCAGGATGATATCGCCCGCGGCGAGCGAGACCTGAAGCGACAGCTTGCCGATGATCTCGGCGACGTTCCAGATCATCTCGGAGAGATCGCCCTTCTGCTTCTCCGTGCCGTTGACCGAGAGCCAGATCTTGCCCTTCACGGGATGGCCGATCTCGGCGGCGGGACGCAGCGCGCCGCAGGGCGCGGAGAAATCGAACGATTTGCCGATCTCCCAGGGCTGCTCCTTCTTGCGCGACGCCATCTGCAGATCACGGCGGGTCAGGTCGATGCCGACGCCGTATCCGTAAACGTGATCGAGCGCCTTGGCCGGATCGATGTTGGCGCCGCCGCTCTTCAGCGCAACGACCAGTTCGACCTCGTGCTGGAAATCCTTGGTCAGCGAGGGATAGGGGATCGTTGCGCCGTCGCCGGTGATCATGTCGGCGTGCTTGGCGAAAAAGAATGGCGGCTGGCGCTCGTCGTTGCCCATCTCGCGGATGTGCTCGAGATAGTTGCGGCCTACGCACCAGATGCGGCGCACCGGGAAGGATTTCGATTCACCGGCAACGGGAATGGACGGCTGCGTGAGTGCGGGAATGACGAAGCTGGCGCTCATGGGAATTCCGGTTCTGGGAGGGCAACGAGGCGGGAGAGGCGATCTTACGCGCTGGCGGCGACGGGAGCCAGCGGGTTGGCTTCACGATGCTGCAACCGGAAGAACGAGGCATAGCGCCCGCCGCGCCGCAGCAAGTCATCGTGACGCCCGGTTTCGACGATGGTGCCGTTCTCGACCACCAGGATCTGGTCGGCGTGCATGATGGTGTGCAGGCGATGCGCGATCACAATGGTGGTGCGGTTCTGGCACAGATGCTCGATCGCTTCCTGCACCTGCTTCTCGGACTCGGAGTCAAGCGCGGCCGTGGCTTCATCGAGCAGGATGATCGGCGCGTTCTTCACCAGCGCGCGGGCGATGGCGATGCGCTGGCGCTGGCCGCCGGAAAGCTGCGTGCCGTGTTCGCCGACCGGCGTGTCGTAGCCGCGCGGAAAGCTCATGATGAAATCGTGGGCGCAGGCGGCCTTCGCGGCAGCGACGATCTCGTCCTCCGATGCCCCGGCTTTGCCGAACGCGATGTTCTCGCGAATGGTGTCGCGGAACAGGTAGACGTCCTGTCCGACATAGGCGGTCTGCTGGCGCAGCGAGCGGCGCGAGACGTCGGAGATGATCTGCCCGTCGATGACGATGGCGCCGAACTTCGCCTCGTACAGCCGTAGCAGCAGCGCCAGCACGGTGGATTTTCCGCCGCCGGACGGGCCGACGAGCGCGGTCATCTTGCCGGGCTCGGCGACAAAACTCATGCGGTTGAGCACGGTCTCGTTGCCGCGATAGGCAAAGGTGACGTCGCGGAATTCGACCTTGGCTTCGGTCAACTGCAATGCGGGCTTGTCGCTGTCGTCCGGTTCGCTCGCCGGGCTGTCAACGATTTCTAGCAGCTTGCGCGCGCCGATCAGATAGCTGTTGAGTTCGATGTTGAGGCGGGCGAGCCGCTTGGCCGGTTCATAGGCCAGCAGGAACGCGGTGATGAACGAGAAGAACTGTCCCGGCGTCGCGCCGGTCGCGATGATGCGATAGCCGCCATACATCAGGACGCCGGCTATGGCGAAGCCGCCGAGGGTTTCCATCAGCGGGCTGGACCGGCTCTGGACCCGCGCCATTTTGTTGGCGTTGGCTTCAACCATCCCGATGTTCCGGTCGATCCGCGCCTGCATGGTGTCTTCAAGCGTGAAGGCCTTGACCGTGCGGATGCCTTGCAGGGATTCCTGCATGGTTTCGAGAATGTCCGCCGTGCCGGTGAACTGGTTGTGTGCGAGGCCTTTGATCCTCTTCACCAGCTTGCGGATGACGAACAACGCAGGGGGTGCAATCAGCAGCCCGGACAGCGACATCCACGGGTCCTGAATCACCATCACGGCGGCCAGCCCGACCAGCGACAGGAAATCGCGGCCGACGGCGTTGATCAGGAGACTGAGAACCTGGGTCACGGATTGCGCGCCCGCGGTCAGCCGCGCGAGGAACTCGGAGGAATGGCGTTCGGAATAGAACCCGACATTCTCGCGCATCAGTTTCGCGAACAGCCGGCGCTGATTGCTGGCAAGGATGGCGTTGCTGATCTTCGACAGGATGACCGTATGACCGTAGGTCGCTGCGCCCTTGAGCGTGAACAGAACGATGATCGCCAGCGACAGCATCACGATGCCGTTGATGCTGCGATTGACGTAGGTCTGGTTGATCACTTCGCCAAGCAGCCAGGCGGACGCGGCTGTCGCGCCGGCGGACAACGCCATCAGGACGAAAGCGACCGTATAGCGCCGCCAGTGCTGGAGGCCCTGTTCGGTAATCAGGCGGCGAATAAGGGCAGCCGCCCCATAAGGGTCGTCGGTGATTTTTCGTGGAAGCTCGGTCATCCGCGTTCCATTGACGGCCGACACAACCGGCGCCCCGTCAGGGTTTCTGCGATGTCCGTCTCTTGCCCGCTATGGACCGGATTTTCAAGCGGAATCAGGGCCTTTGGGTCAATTCTACACTACGCTGAAACCGCCTGCCGGCCGTCCCGGAGCCGGTCTGCCAGCAGTTTTTCCTCCCATGCCAGCGCATGGCGGGCGATGGTGTCGAGATCGTCGTAGCGCGGCGTCCAGTCCAGCGTGGCGCGAATGCGTGATGTATCCGCGATCATGGTCATGATGTCGCCGGGGCGACGATCGGCATACTGAACGGCGAAATTACGGCCCGACGCACGCCGCACTGCCTCGACGGTTTCGAGCACCGAATAACCACGGCCGTAGCCGCAATTCAGCGTCGCCGAAGGACCGCCGTTCTCGAGATAGGCAAGCGCCGCGCGATGCGCGTCGGCCAGATCGGTGACGTGGATGAAGTCGCGGATACAGCTTCCGTCAACCGTCGGATAATCCGTGCCGAAGACGTCGATCTTGGCGCGCTGGCCAGTCGCGGCTTCGACGGCGATCTTCAACAGGTGCGTCGCGCCGACGGTTGCGAGACCGATCCGGGCTTCCGGGTCGGCGCCGGCGACATTGAAATAGCGCAGCACGACGTAATGCATGCCGTGCGCGGAGGCGACGTCGTGCAGCATGATCTCGGTCATCAGCTTCGACGAGCCATAGGGCGACAGCGGACGTGTCGGCGCTTCTTCGGCAACGGGCATCTGGTCAGGATTACCGTAAACCGCGGCCGTCGATGAAAAGATGAAGCGGCTGATGTTGCACCTGACCGCCGCGTTCAGAAGATTGCGCGTCGTCATCGTGTTGTTGCGGTAGTAGCCGAGCGGATCGCGCAGCGAGTCAGGCACCACCACCGAGCCTGCGAAATGAATGATCGAGCTGACATTGTGCGCGGCGATCACGCCTTCGACCAGGTTCTCGTCCGCGACATCGCCGATGAACAGGGGCACGCCCTCGGGCAGGAACTGCGAAAAGCCGGTCGAAAGATTATCGACGACGACGACGCTTTCGCCCGCATCGACCAGCGTACGAACTGTGTGGCTGCCGATGTAACCTGCGCCTCCGGTGACCAGAACTGTCATGGCTTTCCAATCCGCATTGCGTCCGCGCTCCGTTGGGCGCCTGTTGCGCGGAATGTGGAGCTAAGATGTTGCCGGAAGCTTGCAGAGAAACGATGGAAATGGGGTATAAAGCCGGGCTCTCGCGCCAAAAGGCTTCGCTTTTCCCGGCCGAAACCGCTTTATGGTTTCCAAAACGTAACGCCTAACAAGAGTTCCAGCCCCTCGCTCCGATGCCCGGTATCATTTTCATCAAGACCTCATCGCTCGGCGACGTGGTGCATCACATGCCGGCCGTCACCGATGCGCACCGTCACGCGCCCGATGCGCGGCTGACGTGGGTGGTCGAGGAAGCTTTCGCGCCGCTGGCGCGGCTTCATCCCGCTGTCAGCGAAGTGATTCCGGTTTCGACGCGGCGGTGGCGATCACAATTGATGCGCTCAGAGACCTGGAGCGAGGTCTCCGCGTTCAAGGCGAGATTGAAATCGGTCAAGGCCGAGAAGGTGATCGATACGCAGGGGCTGATCCGCTCGGCATTGATCGCGAAGGCGGCCAATGGCGAGCGGCATGGCTACGACGCATCGAGCATCAAGGAGCCGGTGGCATCGTGGTTCTATGACGTCAAGCATGCGGTCGCGCGCGATCAGCATGCGGTGATGCGCAACCGGACGCTCACCGGGTTGAGTCTCGGCTATCGGCCCGATCAGGCCATCGACTACGGGCTGATTAAGCCGCCGCGCAGTGGTGATGCGCGTTATGCGGTACTGTTTCACGGCACATCGCGCGCATCGAAAGAATGGCGTGAGGTCGACTGGATCGGTGCCGGCAAATGGCTGCACGCGCAGGGCCTTGAGGTTGTGCTGCCGTGGGGCAATGAGCGCGAGCGGTCGCGCTCTGAGCGGCTTGCTCAAGCTATTCCGGGAAGCCGCATTCTTGATCGCGTGCCGCTCGATGAGACGGCAAAAGTGATTGCCAATGCTTCGCTGGTGGTCGGTGTCGATACAGGTTTGCTGCATCTGGCCGCAGCCTATGAGGTGCCGCTGATCGCGGTGTTCCTTGCCACCGATCCCGGCCTGACCGGTCCAGTCGGCAATGGATCGATCACGGTTGTCGGCGGTAAGGATGTTTATCCGTCTTTCGAGCGGGTCATCGAAGCGGCGGAGAAGCTGCCGCTCAAGCGCTGACGCGCTTGCTCAAGATATTCTCGACAAATCCCGAAATATCCGTTCCCGAAAACAGATAGCCCTTGATGCCCGCCGCCGTGCCCGCATCGAGATCGCGCTGCTTGTCGCCGATGACGAAGCTGCGGTCCCTGTCGATCGGCCAGTGCTTCATCAGATCGAAGATCATGCCGGGCTGCGGCTTGCGCCAGTCGCACTCGTGATCGTATCCGGTGACTGTTCCGTCAGGATGATGCGGGCAATAGCGGAAGTCATCGATGCGCGCGCCGTCGCGCGCCAGTTCATCGCGCATCCAGTTGTGCAGCGCGCGCACATCGTCCTCGGAGAAAAAGCCGCGTGCGACGCCGGACTGGTTGGTGAAGACGAAGACGTAATAGCCGGCCTCGTTCAGCTTCCTGATCGCATCCGCCACTCCCGGCATCCACCGGAGTCTGTCGCGGGTGCCGACATAGGCGTCGTCGAGATTGATGACGCCGTCGCGGTCGAGGAACGCCGCGGGTTTGGATGTCGCGCCGCTGTCCGCCGTCATTTTGGTTTTGTCGCGCCGATCAGCACTTGCTCGACCTCGTCGCAGATTGCGTGCATCGCCATCATATGGACCTGCTGGATCACGGGCGTGTCGTCGGTGGGCGAAACGAACAGATGATCGCAGGAGGCGCGCATGCTTTCGCCCTTGGCGCCTGTAAAGCCGACGGTCGTCACGCCCAGATCGCGCGCCACCTTGATCGCGGCGAGGATGTTCGGCGAACGGCCCGATGTGGAGAGCGCAAACAGCACATCGCCACGCTTCGCAAGTCCCTGCACCTGCCGCGCGAACACCTGCTCGAAACCGTAGTCGTTGGCGATGGCCGTCAGCGCGGATGTATCGGTTGTCAAAGCGATCGCAGCCCAGCCGGCGCGCTCCTGCTTGTAGCGGCCGACGATCTCGGCGGCGATATGCTGGGCGTCGGCGGCGCTGCCGCCATTGCCGATCAGCAGCAGCTTGTTGCCGGACTTCAGAGCATCCGCGACAACGCGCGCGATGGTATGCGTCGTCGCGAGAAGCTCGTTGCTCCGCACGGCTTTGGTCAGCCCGTCGAGCGAACTTTGAAAATGTGCCGCGATCCGGTCCTGGCTCACATGTCACCGTGTGGGTTCGAATTCGCCTCAGTGGTAGTCACAGCAGGATAGAGGCGCAAGTGCGAGCGTCTTTCGAGATTAACTGGCGCTGGCGATCACGCGCTGCGCAGTCTCCACGACCTCCGATGCCGTGATGTCGCGCATGCAGTGATGATCGTTCTGGGTGCAGACCGGTTTATGACACGGCTGACAGGGCAGGTCGGTGGCGCGCTTGATCGTCGCCGCGAGGCCGTTCAGCGGCGCCCAGTGATAGGGGCTGGTCGGGCCGAAAATACCGATCGCCGGGGTGCCGATAGCAGCAGCGATGTGCATCAGGCCGGAATCGTTGGAGATCACCGTTTTCGCCGCCGCCATCGCCATGATGCCGTTGCGCAGATCGGTCCCGGTGAGATCGCGCACGCGCGGGCCGGCAAAGTTCACGATCTCGGTTGCGATGGCTTTTTCGCCCGGTCCGCCGACCACCCAGACCTCAAAGCCCTGTTCGGCGAACATCCGCGCCGCCTCGGCATAGTAGGTCCAGCGCTTCGAGGCGCCGACCGATCCGGGCGCCAGCGCAACCGCAGCGCCGAGGCCGAGGTTGTTGGCCTGCCGCCAGGTTGCGACTTCTGCGGGTGGCACCACGAGTTGCGGCACCGGCCATTGCTTCGGCAGCGGGGCGTTGGCGGGCAGGGCGAGGGCGGCGTTCTTGTCGATAAAGCGGGGCATCTTCCGCTCGCCCCACCGCCAGTCGTTGATCAGCCCAAACCGGACCTCGCCGACCCATCCGGTGCGCTGGGGAATGCCCGCCAGCGTCGGCGCGATGGCGGATTTCCAGGTCCGGGGCATCACAAGGGCGGTGCCGTAGCCGGCGGCCCGGAACTGCTGGGCAAGCGCCCATTGCTTCTTCAGGGCGAGCTGCCCCCGCGGGAGGTCCCAGACGATGCCTTTGCGGACGCCGGGCATGTAATCCACCAGCGGCGCGCACAGGCTGGTGACCAGGAGGTCGACCGGCCGGTTCGGCCAGCGCTCTTTGAGGACCCGAACCACGGTATGGCCACGGACGAAATCCCCGATCCACATGTACGGGACGACCAGAACCGGGCTCGTTTCCGTGGGGTCAGGCGTCACGCCAATATCGCCTAGAAATGAATTTATATTCATTTATTGAAGGGTTTCGGGTCGATCATTACGGGTCCGGGAGAATTGTGGACGATCAGCCGGTTACCGCGTCCCCCGCACGGCGTCCAGATGCGTTTTGCGGCTCCGGGCAGGCTGGCGTCCTTCACCACAGCGCGGGACGTGAGTTGCCTGCCGGGCGGGAGTGAGGCAAAGGTGACCCGCGTGAACTGGGCGGGATTCCTCAATGCTGTTGGTGACCGGAGGAGCCGGTTTTATCGGGTCGAACGTCGTCGCCGCCCTCAACGATGCGGGCCGCGCGGATGTGGCCGTATGCGATTTTCTCGGGAATGACGGCAAATGGCGCAATCTCGCCAAGCGGCAACTCGCCGACGTGGTTCCCCCGGCTGAACTGATGCAATGGCTGAACGGCCGCAAGCTCGACGCCATCATCCATCTCGGCGCGATTTCGGAGACCACCGCCACCGACGGCGATCTCGTGATCGAGACCAATTTCCGCCTGTCGATGCGGCTGCTCGACTGGTGCACGGCGAATTCCGTTCCGTTCATCTACGCCTCGTCCGCATCGACCTATGGCGACGGCGAGCAGGGATTTCGCGACGACGCTTCGCTCGACGCCCTGAAGAAGCTGCGGCCGATGAATCTCTACGGCTGGAGCAAGCATCTGTTCGACATGGCCGTGATCGAGCGCGCCGCGAAGGGCGGGAAGATGCCGCCGCAGTGGGCCGGCCTCAAGTTCTTCAATGTGTTTGGCCCGAATGAATATCACAAGGGCACGATGATGAGCGTGCTGGCGCGCCGCTTCGACGACGTCAAATCCGGCCGTGTGGTGCAGCTCTTCAAGTCCCACCGCGATGGCATTGCCGACGGCGATCAGCGCCGCGATTTTATTCATGTGGATGATGTGGTGCGCGTGATCATGTGGCTGCTGGCCACGCGTTCGGTGAACGGCATCTTCAATGTCGGCACCGGCAAGGCGCGCAGCTTCCGCGACCTGATCCTTGCCGCCTATGGCGCGCTCGGCGTCAAGCCGAATATCGAATACATCGACATGCCCGAACAAATTCGCGGCAGCTACCAGTACTTTACCGAAGCAGAGGTCGATCATCTGCGCGGCGCAGGCTACAATGGCGGCTTCACGGCGCTCGAAGATGCCGTCGGCAGCTATGTCAGGGATTTTCTCGACCGGCCCGACCGCTACCGCTGATCGTGCAAGAGACATACAGGCGTTTTCAGGGATACAGGCGTTCTCATGTTCGATTTTGACGCGCTGTCGCAAGCGATTGTCCGCCAGACGGTGCTCTGCGTCGGCGACCTCATGCTGGACGAATTCGTCTATGGCGAGGTTTCGCGCATTTCACCGGAAGCGCCTGCGCCGGTGATCGCGGCCCGGCGCAGCGAGATCAACGTTGGTGGCGCGGGCAACGTTGCCCGAAACATCGCCTCCCTTGGTGCGAAGTGTATCTTCGTCGGGTTGGTCGGGAATGACATTGCCGGCGAGACCCTGAGAGCAGAACTCGCCGGGGAAAAGCTGATCGAGCCGATTCTGGTGACCGATCCGGCGCGGCCAACCACGCGCAAGGTGCGTTTTGTCTCCGAGCATTTTTCGACACACATGCTGCGGGCGGACTGGGAACTGTCGGCGCCCGCGTCGGAAGTCACCGAGCGCAAGCTGATCGACGCTGTGGTGGCCGCGCTGCCTCGCGCCGATATCGTGTTGCTGTCCGATTATGCCAAGGGCGTGCTGACGGCGCGCGTGATCCGCAACATCATCGACGCCGCGCGCAAGCTCGGCAAGCGGGTGATCGTCGATCCGAAGAGCGCCAATCTGGCGATCTATCGCGGCGCGACCCTGCTGACACCGAACCGCAAGGAATTTGCCGAGGCGACACGGCGCCGGATCCAGTCGGATGCCGATATCGCGGACGCGTCGATCGAGGCGCTGCGCACCGCCGACGCCGAGGCCGTGCTGGTGACCCAGAGCGAAGACGGAATGACGCTGGCCCATCGCGACGGCACCCTGATCCATGTTCCGGCGCAGCCGGCGAAGGTTCGCGACGTATCCGGAGCAGGCGACACGGTGGCTGCGGTCCTGGCTGTGACGCTCGCTTCTGGAATGGACTGGGAAACGGCCTTGCGCTGTGCGGCGGCGGGCGCTTCCGTGGCCGTCAGCAAGCCGGGCACGGCAACGGTGTCTCTTGCCGAACTGCGGCGCAAGATCCTGCCGCATGCGTCTCTCGCGGCAGAAGAGAAAATCGCTTCAAGCGCTGCGGACCTTGATGTGCATCTTGCCGAGTGGCGCAGGCAGGGATTGCGCGTCGGCTTCACCAACGGCTGCTTCGACATTCTGCATCCGGGTCATGTGCGCGTGGTGACACAGGCGCGTGCCGCCTGCGACCGACTGATCGTCGGTCTCAACAGCGATGCATCGGTGCGGCGTCTGAAGGGTGCCGAGCGGCCGGTGCAGGATGAGCGCGCGCGGGCCGAAGTTCTGGCCGCGCTCGAGGCGGTCGACCTGGTCGTGATCTTCGAACAGGACACGCCGCTGGAACTGATCACGCAGATCAAGCCGAGCGTTCTTGTGAAGGGCGGGGACTACACCCGCGAGCAGGTTGTCGGCCATGAGATCGTCACCGCCAACGGCGGCGAGATTGTGCTTGTCGACATTCTGCCGGGCCACAGCACGACGTCGCTGGTCAAACGCGCGCGAGAAGGCAAGGCATGACCGCGAACGCGTCCAATCTTGCGACCGGCGTCTCGCCATCGATCTGGCGCAACACAGCCGCCTGGACAAAGGCGGCCGATGTCGCAGTCGTCCTCATGGCCGCTTCGCTGCCATGGTCGACGTCGCTGGTTGCGATCTTTGCGGTGGCATGGCTCATGCTGCTGATTCCAACCGCCGAGCTACGGGATTTTTCTGAAACGCTGAAACGGCCAGCCTGTTTTCTCCCGGTCACACTTTTTGCGCTGGCCTTTGCCGGCACGCTGTGGTCGACGGACATTGCGTGGGCTGCGCGCCTGTATGCGGTCAACCCGGTTGGCAAGCTGATTGCGATCCCGATTCTCATCCGTCATTTCGAGAAGTCGGGCAGAGGCCTGTGGGTTGCGCTGGCCTTCATTGCGTCCTGTGCCGCGGTGATGCTGGCGTCGTGGGCGATGGTCGTTGATCCGAGGCTGGCTTTCGATGCCTCACGAACACCCGGTGTCCCGGTCAAGAACACGATTGCGCAGGGGCAGGAATTCACACTGTGCGCGTTCGGTGCTCTTGGCGGGGCGATGTATGCGCTGTCGCGGCAGCAAAAGAAGATCGCACTGTTGCTTGCGCTGCTGAGCGCAGGTTTCATCGCGAACATGGTTTTCGTCGCCAATTCAAGGACTGCGCTGGCTTGCATCCCGATCTTGTTCGTTCTTTTCCTCGCGATGTATTTCAGCAAACGCACGGCGGTCATATTGGTGATAGGCGGCATCATTGCGGCGACCCTCGCTTGGAATACGTCGTCATACCTGCGTTCTCGCGTGGAGCAAGCGATTACCGAATATCAAGCCTATCGCACGTCGCATGCCGCAACATCGGCCGGGCAGCGGCTGGAATTCTGGCGCAAGTCAGTGAAGTTCTTCGAGGCTGCGCCGATTCTGGGACACGGCACCGGTTCAACCAAACTCTTGTTCGAGCGGGATGCTGTCGGCCAAACAGGCGCTTCAGCCGAAGTGATCGCCAATCCGCACAATCAGACATTGAACGTGGCGGTGCAGTGGGGGATCGCCGGAATCATAGTTCTCTATCTGATGTGGATTTCGCACCTGAAACTCTTCATCGGCAAGGAAGGGTTGTTCGCGTGGATCGGCCTTGCGGCTGTGGTCCAGAACTTCTTCAGTTCGCTGCTCAACTCCCACCTGTTTGATTTTACCGAAGGCTGGATCTACGTGCTGGCGGTGGGGGTTGCTGGCGGCATGATCGCTCGCGCCCAGAACACCGATGCGCTTGCGGGGCAGGGATAGTTATGGCTGGCTTGTCCCGGATCAGATTCCCGCGCCTCACATGGCGAAATCTGCTGATCGTGATCCATGACGTGCTGGCGACGATCTTCGCGGTGGTTGCGAGTTTCTATCTCCGGTTCGAAGGCAGCGGCCTGACGGAGCGCTTGCCGCTGCTGCTCCACATCCTGCCTTACTTCGTCATTTTCAGCATTCTCGTCTGCTACACCTTCAGACTGACGACGACAAAGTGGCGGTTCATTTCGCTGCCGGACTTCTTCAACATCGTCAAAGCATCGACGGTGCTGGCGTTGATGCTGCTGGTGCTGGACTACATTTTCATCGCGCCGAATGTCTATGGGACATTCTTTTTCGGCAAGACGACGATCATCATCTACTGGTTCCTTCAGAACTTCTCGCTTGGCGCGCTGCGAATTGCCTATCGCTATTTCCGCTACACCCGAACGCTAAACCAGGCGCGTGGCCTCGACGCGGCTCCCACGCTGCTGGTGGGGCGCGCTGCGGACGCGGAAGTGTTGCTGCGCGGCATTGAGAGCGGTGCGGTGAAGCGGATGTGGCCGGTCGGTGTACTGTCTCCTTCGGTATCCGATCGCGGACAGTCGATCCGTGGCATTCCCGTGCTTGGTGCCATCGATGATCTCGCCGATATCGTCGATGATTTCTCGCGCCGGGAAAGACCTCTTGAACGCCTGGTCATGATGCCGTCCGCTTTCGAGGCCGATGCGTCACCGGAGTCGGTGCTGACGCGAGCCCGCAAACTTGGACTGACTGTCAGCCGTCTGCCGTCGCTTGAGGGGAGTGGCGAGGCGCCACGTCTCGCACCGGTCGCGGTTGAGGATTTGCTGCTGCGGCCGAGCGTGAAGATCGATTATCAGCGTCTCGAAAGCTTCGTGAAGGGCAAGTCCGTCGTCGTCACCGGCGGTGGCGGCTCGATCGGATCGGAGATATGCGACCGCGTCGTTACGTTCGGCGCGTCACGGCTGCTGATCGTCGAGAATGCCGAGCCGGCGCTTCACGCGGTGATGGAAGACCTGACGGTCAAGTTTCCAACGGCGATTATCGAAGGCCGCATCGCAGACATTCGCGACCGTGCGCGCATTTCGCATCTCATGGCTGAATTCAAGCCAAGCATTGTCTTTCATGCAGCTGCGCTGAAGCACGTCCCGATCCTCGAGCGGGACTGGGGCGAGGGCGTCAAGACCAATATCTTCGGCACCGTCAATGTCGCGGATGCTGCGGTGAGCGCCGGTGCTGAGGCGATGGTGATGATTTCCACCGACAAGGCGATCGAGCCGGTGTCGATGCTGGGACTGACCAAGCGCTTTGCCGAGATGTACTGCCAGGCGCTCGACCGGGAGTTGATGCACAAGGCAAACGGCAAGGCACCGATGCGGCTCATCTCGGTCCGCTTCGGCAACGTCCTGGCGTCCAACGGGTCGGTGGTGCCGAAATTCAAGGCGCAGATCGAAGCCGGCGGTCCGGTGACCGTGACGCACCCGGACATGGTCCGCTACTTCATGACCATTCGAGAAGCGTGCGACCTCGTGGTGACCGCGGCAACCCACGCGCTCGATCCGGTGCGGCCCGATGTGTCGGTTTATGTGCTGAACATGGGGCAGCCGGTGAAGATCGTCGATCTTGCCGAGCGCATCATCAGGCTGTCCGGGCTTCAGCCGGGTTACGATATCGAGATCGTCTTCACAGGCGTCAGGCCGGGCGAGCGTCTGAACGAAATCCTGTTTGCCCATGAAGAGCCGACCGCCGACATCGGCATTGCTGGCATTGTCGCGGCGCGTCCCAACGAGCCGCCGCTCGACACGCTGCAACGGTGGCTATCCACGCTGGAAAAGGCTGTGGCCAGTGAACAGCGCAGCGTCATTGTGGGTGTCTTGAAGGACGCGATCCCGGAGTTCAAAAGCGGGGCCGCGTAATCTAGCCGAGCGGTTCCCGTTGCCGGGAGAACCGGCTGAGCACCAATGCCACGGCGCTTAAGCCCAATGCCAGCGTCATCCCCTGGACGTAGGGCGATTTCAGCCAGATCGTCACCGCGGCAAATGCCGCGAGAACGACATTCAGGATGAAAACTTCGCTGACGACCTGCGTCACGCTGAAACCGTTGTTGGTCGCCTGCTGGTAGAAATGCGACCGGTGGGCAAGCCAGACGGCTTCACCCTTCAGCAGGCGCCGAAAGAGCGTGAGCGTTGCGTCGGCGAGGTAGTAGAGCGGCAGCAAAAGCGCAGCCAGCAGATGGCCGTGTCCCGCAAGCTCAATGAGGCACCATCCCATCAGCAAACCGATCGGCAGGCTGCCCACATCGCCGAGAAACAGCTTCGCGACGGGCTTGTTGAACGGCGCGAAACCGATCATCGCGCCGCAGAGTGCGAGCGCAACGAGTGTTGGGCCAGGAGCTAGCTCGCCGTAGAAGCCGAACAGCGCCAGCGCGGCTGTCACAGGAACGGTTTCCGCGACCGTGATCCAGTCAAGGCCGTCCATGAAGTTGACGAGATTGACGAACCACAGCCCGCCGACCAGTAACAGAGATCGCTCTACCCAGACAGGCAGAGCCGACACGAGCCGGAATTCGGCGGGAAGGGTTGCGAGGACCACGCCGACGGCGACCGCCTGCATCAGAAGACGAGGCATGACAGGCATCGTCCGCAGGTCATCGTAGGCGCCGACCAGGGCGAGCAACACGGTTGCAGCGAAGATCGCGAACAGGGAAGAATTTACCGGTGCGCCAGAAAAAGAAGCCGATATCGCGACCGACGCGATGACTGCCGCGATCACTGCTGCACCGCCGCCCTGTGGTGTCGGTGTGCTATGCGACGAACGTGCGTTCGGCCGCGCCAGCGCATAGCGCGCAAGCAACGGGTGCAGCACGACAATCAGCCCCGCGCACATGATGCAGGCTGCTAGCGGGGTTGCGATGGTCAGCAATGAATTCATGAAATGAGGATCACCCGGTCAGCGCTTGATGCCGACGGCGCACCAGTAAGGTACGCGCTCCGAGAAACGAATGTCCTGAAATCCGGCGGCCGTCAGCATGTCGCCAATCTGCACGCGTGTGAAGCGTTGTTCGAGGCGGGTGCAGAACCGGTCATATGCGTCGGTTCTCATCACGTAGAACGCGCGGTGCTTGTAGGATTCCAGCGGCAGCGCCGCGGCGGAAAATCCGAGCCGTTCGACGAGCGCGGCAAGACGGGCCAGCGGCCAGTAAACGAACACAGCAATGATCTGACTGATCCAGAGGCGCGGCTTTTCCGGGAGGCTTGAAATCACGACGCGGAAGATATTGCTGAATTTCCAGAGCGCGCGATACCAGGCCGGCCGGTTGTCGAGCGCGTAGTAAAGGTAGATCAGGAGAGGCGCGCCGGGTTTGAGTTTTGTCGAGATCTCGGAAATCGCGGCCTGGGTGTCGGGAACATGATGCAGCACACCCAGCGAGAACGCGAAGTCAAGCGAACAGTCGGGCAGGGGAAGTTCTCCAACGCTGGCGTGATGAAAACTCACGTTCTTCGCCGCGGCCAGATTTGTCCGCGCGACATTCAGCGCGTCGGCGCTTGCGTCGAGAAGGTGGAGGTGTCCGACGCGCGGCGCCACCATGACGGACCATCGGCCGCTGCCGCAGCCGACATCCATGCCGACGGCGCTGGCCGGCAAGCGGTCCCAGGGAAAGATGTGAAAATAGGATTCAAAAATGGCAGCCCTGTCGTCCGCGGAAAATGCGTCCTCCCCCTGACGGAAGGTCGACCATTCATGGCCGAATCCGGCGGCAACTGCGGGGTCGACATTGCTGGGCGGACGATCGGTCATGAACTCTCACGTGGCTGCCGACGCGAGGATATATCGGGGCGCGCTTGGGCTTGCGGAGTGTTTAATCAAACTCGGAAGGGGTGACAACGTCCTCCGGGCATACCGCTGGTCCGGAAAATCATCGAACGGGGCGGTGCCTGTCCGCCGCGGCATTTTTTCAAGTCCCGGATGCCGCTTTTCACCGGCGCGCCGAAGCGATAGTAATGCGCCCCGGACAGTCTGGGAGTGGGTAGCTTGGTAGCTATTCGGTTGCTTCAAATGCTGCTCGCGGCTGTGCTGCTCAGCGGGTGTACCTTCTTCTTCGATGTGCAGGATTCCGTTCAGGCGGACCCCCAGCCGGATTCCCGGCAACTGCGGGTCATCATCAGTGAGATCCAGCGCATTACGCAATCGATGAAGCAGGTCGGTGCTTCGGAAGTTTCCAATGTCGGGCCGAATGAGGCGCAGTCGGGTCCGGAAAGATGGACCGTTTGCTCGCGCGCGAACTTCGGCAATGAGATTCGTTACTTCACGTTTTTCCTGAAGGGCGAAGCAGTTGCTAACTGGCGGCCTGCCGTCATCAATGACAAATGCGAAGCGCGTAACTTTGCGCCGCTGGAACAACGGTAGCGCGAGCAGCGTCGGCAGGGATTGAAGCTAGCGAATGCGCTGCAACTGCTCTTCATAGAGGGCGACCGTTGCCGCTCCGATCGCCTGAGCGGACATCTCGTCAACGACGAGTTGCCGGGCCGCCGCGCCATAGCGGGTCCTCAACTCTTGGGATGCAGCCAGTTCACCTATGGCTTTGGCCAGCGCCTGCGGATCCTCGATCGGCACCAGCAAGCCCGTTTTTTCGTGTATCACAATCTCCCGGCAACCGGGGGCGTCGGTGGCAACCATCGGCCGGCCGCAGGCGGCAGCTTCGAGCAGACTTTTCGGCAGGCCCTCGCGGTGGGACGGAAGGGCCGCGATATGAGAGCCTCGCCACAGTGAAGCAATGTCGCCGACTTGGCCCAGCCATTTAATGCCCGGCTCACTATTCCATTGCTGCGCCTCTTCGAGCGTTACCGAATCGGGATTGGCGGGATCGGGAGTTCCTGCGATCAGGAGCCGAATATCCATGCCCTGAGTCCGCAGAATCCTGTGTGCGGCAACCAGCGCGCGAATGCCCTTGCTGGTCAGGAGGCGCCCCGCAAATCCCACGGTGATCGGGCCGTCGGGTTCCGGCAGCGGCGTCAGCTTGTCGGTATCGACGCCGGAGCCAGGAATGCGCGCGAGGCGATGATGATCGATCCCGATTGTTTCCAGCGCTGTGCGGTCGTCGGGATTTTGAACGAGAAAGACCGCGTGATCCCGGTTGAGCAGAAATCGCAACGCGACTGCGATGACGATACGAAGCAGAAGCGCTTGAGCCGTCGTCGAGGTAAACGCGTAGCCAAGACCGGTCATCGCATTGATCTGCGGCGTCGTCATTCCAAGCGACGAAATGCCGCCGAGCACGCAGATCTGCATGCCGACATGGTGCACAATCGCGGGGGCGAGTTCGCGCTTGATCTTGCGAAGCGCTTGAATGGTCGAGATGGCTCCCAAAGGAGACAATCCGCCTCGCCGCAGCGGCATGGGATGGATGGTGAAACCTTCGGCGCGTATGGCCCCCGCGGCAGGTCCAACCGACGTTGCCACGTGAACGTCAAAACCCGCATCACGCGCAGCACGAGCCATGGGAAGCCGATGGGACAGGAACGCCTTGTCCTCGGTCACGACGTAAAGGAGCTTTTGCGTGCGCAGCGTCATTCTTCACTGCGAAGAGGCTTAAGATAAAAAATCTGGCACGCACTTCCCAACCACGGCGCGAGACGCGCGCGCTGCGCGAGGCTTAGTCGCGCGCCAAGGAGCATATGTCCGGTGTAAAACAACCCTGACGGCTCATCATGGATGACGGTAAAACCATTCGCCCTGAAATTGCGCCGCCACCAACGGGGATGAAACAGCCAAAGCTCGGAAATGGTGTTTCCCCGCTCTCCGTGGCGTCGCGGCAGGCATCCGCTAACGAAATGGCGTATTGTTTTGTACCAGGTCTGCCTGAGCCGACCCATCTCCGAAGTGTCGAGCTTCGTTCGAGGCAGCAACTCCGGCGCAGCCGATGCAACCGACACGGCAGCATCGGGGTACGACATCAGTGTCGTCCAGAATCGCCAGGCGTGTGTGGGCAGGATGTGAATGCAGCTACCGGTCGGCTTGAGAACCCGTCGAATCTCAGAGTGCATGTTTTGCAGATCGGGGACATGTTCCAGCACATTTGACGAAAACACCACATCGAACTCGCCGGCCGGCAAGGGGATATGGACACCGTCATAATCGATGATTGGATAGACCCGATTCGCGGCATAGTTCGACACGGGCACTTCGATAGCGGTGACATCGAAGCCACGGCGTTGCAGTTCCAAAGCCTGTTGACCAGTGCCGGCACCTATCTCCAGGATTTTTGCACCGGGTGGAAAAAGGGGCAAAACCCGGTCGATCTCTGCGAGCCGCAATGTATCAAGGTGCCGAAGAGAGAACACGGTTCAGAAATTGTCCTGAGGGGTACTGCGACAGCCCGTTAGTTAGGGCATTCCCCGCCTTGCGGGCAAGATAAAAGCGCAAGGAAAGGGGTGCTAGAAACAGTTCTGACGCGGATTTTGGGAGCGTCGAAGCGCAACCGGCTAAAGTTTATCGTGCTGTAGAGCGGCTGAAATGAGCTTGTCCCATTCGCTGAAAACGATTTCGGGTCCAAATTGACGGACGCTAGTCTTGGCCGCTGTACCTATTTGAGTCCTCAATTCGGCCGACGTCATCAATTGTTGGAGGGCATCGGAGAACGTTAGTTTTTCTCCCTCATTCCTTTCTTGATCATGGCAAACGAGAATGCCAGTCCTCCCGGATATAACCAGCTCTTCAACGCCGCTCACATTCTCAAAGGCCACCGCCGGAAGGCCAACAGCCATGGCCTCAGCAAGAGCATTGGGAAAGCCTTCATAGCGAGACGGAAACGCCATGAGGTGCGAGCGCGCGGCCTCGCTCTCGATATCAGGGGAAATACCCATCAGTCTTATCCGGCCTTCCAGTCCATGGAATGCGATACGGTCAAGCAGAGCCGTGCGGTCTGGTCCTTGCCCGAAAATCACGACGTCCCAATCGGGAAATCTTGCTGAAAGTATTGCGAAGCTCTCGATCAAAATGTCGAACCCCTTCTGGTGATCGAGTCTGCCAATACCAATAATTCGAAAGCGGCCTTCAGGTGACGCCTGATCAGGGCGCGCGGTCACACTAGCGAATGGTACTGGGTTTGGAATTGTAACGATCTTCTCTACAAGTGAGTGTTCGAAGAATTTCGCAGCGCGGCGCGTTTGAACGACTATTCGGGTTGCGCTAGGATACGTCAGTCGTCGGAGAGCCTGATCGATACGAGACAGGCGATGAGCATAAGCTGCTGGATCGATACGCTCGGAAACGATGACGGGAATATTAAGGCCGCGGGTAGCCAGCAGCACCATGACATTTGTGAGGTCGACAAACGATATTACGAGGTCGGGCCGGAGCGCGGCGAGATTTCGCCGCAAGGCGGCTATCCAGGCCGCCACTCTAATAATTCGGGCGACACCTGCACCTTCGGCGAAACGGCCGAGAGGGCGTCGTCGGACTGCGCTGGAAATCTCGTAGAATGGTTTTTCAGAAGCAGAGCCCAGTGTCACAAGGGTAACTTCATCGCCTCTTTCGGCGAGATGATTGCAAAGCTGGGCCATCACCCGCTCAGCGCCGCCGGCTTGCATGCCCGCAATCACACAGGCAACTCGGAGTGAGCGTTCCAAGATGCAGCTCCCGAAAGTATCGAATGAGGCTATTACGATTCCACAGCCAAGATAGCAGTTGCTCGCTGTAAACACGATTCACGAGAGGAGAATTCGTGGTGCGGGGTTTCTGATTCAGATATAAGGAAATGGCTGCCGCATTTGGCTGCTGTCAACCTTGGAAATTCTAGATCATGCCGCTCGCAGTTGATTATCGATTTGTGTTGCTCGCGAAGATTGGAGCGATCCTATATCCGCATTACAGGTTCAAATGGCCGCAAATGGACTGGATTCACGATGAGGATTTCAACGCTTATCTAAGCAGGTTCGATGAACTGAATTCTTGGAACAGCGAGCGGCGATGGCTTGTATGGCAATTGATACGACTTACCGAGGATGTTGAAGGCGATACCGCAGAATGCGGAGCTTTTGAGGGTGCGGATTCTTATTTGATTTGCAAAGCAAATAGAGGGCGGCGGCAGCACCATATCTTTGATTCATTCGAGGGACTTTCTCGGCCAGATGGTGCCGACGGAACGTATTGGCAGGAGGGCGGATTAGCCCGTAGTGAAGAGATTGTAGCGCGCAATCTTGCAGAATTTAGTGCCTATACGTTTTATCGAGGATGGATCCCGTCGCGTTTTGAAGAAGTTGCGAGCCGGCGATTTTCCTTTGTTCATATCGACGTCGATCTTCATCAACCGACACTTGATAGTTTGGCATTCTTTTACCCGCGAATGAATAAAGGAGGAATTATTGTTTGCGATGACTACGGTTCGTCTGTTTGTCCAGGGGCAACAAGCGCGGTGAACGAGTTTTTGGCCGATAAATCCGAAAAAATGATTCCGATGCCGTGTGCCGGGGGCTTTTTGATCAAAGGAACTTCAACTACGCCTAGAGTATATTCTCAGTCGTTATCGACATCTGGGTTCGATGAGATGCTGCTTCCGTCGTGGGGGAAAATTTTTGTGCAGATGCTAGCTCTCCCTTTTCAGAGCGCGTTTAGCGCCGCCAAAATAATCCTACGGAAGATAGTCCGGTAGCGGTTTTGAGAATGAATCCGGTTAGCGGATCATCGCGTGCAACGTATTCCCTGCGGTGCGCAAGTCCGCCACGCGGACAGCCCCGAACAGGAGCGGCAGCGCCGTGATGCATGTCAAAGCCAGAAGCTTTAATGCTGCGCTGGTCCAGCCGAGTTCAAGTGGAAAAACGCAAGCGACTATGCCAGCTGCGACGAGCCACATCAGGCAGTGGCGGCTCCAAGGATATGCGACCGGCATGAAGCGTGCTGAGGCCAGCTGCAGCAGAATAAGCATGACCAGAAAGCTTCCGATCATGGCGACAATGATTCCCCATGCACCAAAGTTTGCAGTCAGAGAAAGGGCGGCTGCAAAGAATACAACAGATGCAATAGCTCCGATCCATGCATAATGGATCGTGCGCTGCCTTGCCTGAAGCCCCTGAGCAAATCCGTTTACAAAACAGAACAGACAATAGGCGATCGCCAGGCCGGGTACAAAAAGATATCCGCTGCGAAAAGCTGGTCCCGCCAGAACAACAAACAGTTCGTGGGCAAATACGCAAAGCATTGCTGCGGCCATTAAGAGCGTCGCTGAGTATAGCGAGAAAATGCGAATTTGAGTTTTAGCAATGTCAGGTTCGTCTTTGCGTCGCAGGACAAACGGTGTCCAGACGCTCTCGAAGCTGCCGGACACGACTACGAGAAGTCCAGCGGCTCCGGAAGCAACCAGAAACAGGCCGCTATCATTGACGTGGCCCGCGCGCGTCAAAAAGAATGCCGCAGAGCTCGTAGCTAGCAATACAGCAATCTGCCAAGGCAGCATTTGCAGACCGATACGGCTTGCGGCAGTGAGTTTACGTATCTGAAACTGGCCGGTTAGCCAGTACCTCAAGACAAATAGGTATGCGGTCGTTGTAAACAGTCCCGCAAGAGTGGTGGCAATATATTGGCTTTTGATGGTCAATGAGGCTGAAGCAACAAACCAACCGATTAAGCTGACTTGCAGAATCAAAGCCGGGATCTGAACTATCGGGTAGAGTTTGTGCTTTTCGGTCAATCGAACGATGATGGCAAGACAAAGCGAGCAAGCATTCAGAAACGCGGACAGCGCCCCCAGAGCGATAACGCCGCTGTATGAAGGGGTGTGAAGAAAGAATACGGATATTTCGCGCGAAAGCAGTGCGGTCGCTAGGTACAAGGCAGAAAGTATGCCGCCGATCGACAGGATGATTGTAGTGCTGATAGCACGGCGGGAGGGGTCCGTTTCAGCATTGCTGAATAGTGTTGGCAGTGCCTGTGCCAAACCGAAGCCGAACAGTAAATTGATCAAAGCGGCACCGTTACCGATAAGCAGCATGACCCCGTAGTCAGCAGGGGTCAAAATACGAGTCATCCAGGGGAGCAACAGGAGCCTGGCCGCATTGTCGGCTATAGTAACTGCCAGGTAACCCGCCGATGATCCGAAGATGAATCTCACGCTCATCGGACGTCGTTCGCTCCCAAGCCGTCCGCAGATGTCGCGGGAGGGTGGCTGATCACCGAGGTGGAAAAAATGGACAAAAGGTTTTGACCGGTTGCCGAGGTGCGGCTCTCTATTGGATTAGTTCACTCTCATTATCGACTTAAGCATGCCTGATCCAGTACAAAGAGGTATGCCCCGCGGACCCTCGAAATCGCCCGAAATGCCTGAAGTCTTGTACGTTATTAGCAACCTCGGCATCGGGGGAGCGGAGCGCCATTTGTCGCTTGTGGGGCGCGCCCTGGTCGGCAGGGGGCACGGCGTCTGCGTTTACAGCCTGGCCGGGGATGGCCCTCTCCGTGGGGTGCTGGAGGAGGGCGGCGTCACCGTTTTTGTCCCTCCTGGGAGCCGCGCCGGTTCCGAAGGGTCGTCCATATCTCGTGCAATGCGATCGGCGCTTGCGGCGGTTCATCTCACCTACGTGATGCTGCGAACGCGACCGAGGATTGTGCATTTTTTTCTGCCCGCGGCATATTTGATCGGTGCGGTCGCCGCCGGTCTGGCGCGCGTAAAAATCCGGGTCATGAGCCGCAGAAGCCTCAACGTCTATCAGCGTGGTTACCCGATGATGCGCTGGCTGGAGATGAAACTTCACGGCGGGATGACTGCCATCCTCGGAAACTCCATGGCGGTCGTCCGTCAGTTACGTGACGAAGAAGGGGTCCCTGAAGACAGGCTTGGCCTCATCTACAACGGAATTGAAATTCCGCAGAGCGCCGGCAATCGCATCGCTGTTCGATCTTCGCTCGGGCTTGACGACAAGACATTGGTATTTGTCATTGTTGCCAATCTTATCCCTTACAAGGGACATCTGGATCTCATCAAGGCTTTCAGCCTCGCGCATGACCGGATCGGTCAGCCCTGGCATCTTCTTGTCGTCGGGCGGGACGATGGCATTGAACCCGAACTGCGAGCGGCTGCCAGCCAACTGAACATCGACAAGCACATCTCGTTTCTCGGACTGCGCTCAGATGTCGCCGGTTTGATGTCGGCGAGCGATGTCGGATTGCTGAGTTCGCACCAGGAAGGTTTTTCGAATACGATCCTCGAAGGGATGGCAGCCGGCCTTCCGATGATTGTGACGAACGTCGGAGGCAATGCCGAGGCGGTCGTCGATGGCGACACCGGATTTGTCGTCAGTCCGCATGATCCCGCATCATTCGCGGAAGCGATTGTTCAGCTTGCGGGTGATCCAGCATTGCGCCAGCGTTACGGTGATGCTGGCCTCAAGCGCATTGAAGCGCATTTTCTGTCGAGCACATGTGCAGAAAAGTATGAAGCCCTGTATCGCGGATTAATGCAGGGAGCGCTGCCGCGCAACATTCCCGAGGTGCGTTACAAGACTGTCTGATCGATAGCTCAGCCCCAGCGTTCCCGCCAGCTTTCGAACATCAGCAGATCCCAAAGCAGATACTGCCAGTTTCTGGCGCCGGACAGATGGTCGTGCCAGTAGCGCCGAACCAGGGCGACATCGAAAAGACCGGTTTCCGCCAGCCGCTGTTCCGACAGCAGGTTCTCCGCCCAATCGCGCAGCGGTCCCCGCAACCATTCCGCAAGCGGAACGCCGAAACCCATTTTGGGGCGTTCAACGAGTTCACGGGGAACATGCCGGTAAAGCACCTGCCGCAGGAGCCATTTTGTGACGCCGCCCCGGATTTTCACAGAATGAGGCAGGCGCCAGGCGAGTTCGACCACGCGATGATCGAGCAGGGGGACTCGCGCCTCAAGCGCGATCGCCATGCTGCAACGGTCGACCTTCGTGAGGATGTCGTCTGGCAAATAGGTCACGAGATCGAGGAACTGCATTCTGTCCAGCAGATCCGGAAAATCCTTTCTCACCGATTCATCCCAAAGGATGCCACGGGTTTCTTCAGTTCCCGCCATAAGAGCTGTTGGCTCCCAGTGGCTGACAAGGCGGCGGTAAAGAGCGTCCGCATCGCGGAGCTTCAGTACGGATGCAACCTTGTGAATCTTGTCGCCGAGTTGTGGCGGTGTGAGGCTGCGAGGAAGGACTTTCGAGAGCCTGTCCCAGCGCTCGGTCGGTTGAGAGGTCAACGCGGCAGCGACACCGTTGCGAGCGAATTCCGGCATGAGCGAAAGCGCTTGCCATGAACGAGAGGTCAGTTGGTAACGATTATATCCCGCAAAGAGCTCGTCTCCGCCGTCGCCAGACAGCGCAACGGTGACGTGTTTGCGGGTCATGGCGGAAACGAGATAGGTCGGAATCTGGGAGGAGTCCGCGAACGGCTCGTCGAACATGTCCGCCAGCTTCGGCACGACATCCAGCGCCTCGCGCGCAGTCACCGTGAGTTCGGTATGATCCGTTCCAAGGTGACGTGCAATTGCAGCGGCGTGCGGCGCTTCATTGAATGCGGCCTGCTCGAAACCAATCGAAAATGTCTTCACCGGGCCGGAATTGGCGGCCTTCATCAGCGCAACGACTGTCGATGAATCGATGCCTCCGGAAAGGAACGCACCAAGCGGAACATCCGCCATCATTCGTTTTCCGACGGCGTCTATGAGCAGGGCTTCAAGGCGGTCCGTGAGCGCTGCATCGGTTTCCTTCAGGGGATTTTGGACGCCCTCGATCGCGATTTTTCTGGCGTCCCAGAACTTTTCCAGCTTCGGCTTTCCGCCCCACGGCAATGTCAGAATTGTGCCGGGCTCCAGCTTGAACACGCCTTCATAAACTGTGTGCGGAGCCGGGATGTAGTTGTGCCGCATGAATGAGGCGACAGCGTCGGATCTGATGCGCGGTGTCCAGTCCGGATGCTGGCGCAGCGCCTTCAGCTCCGAAGCGAAGGCGAACAGTCCATCGGTGTGCATCCAGTAGACAGGCTTGATGCCTAGCCGGTCGCGCACAAGAGTCAGGGTGCGGTCTTTCCTGTCCCAGATGGCAAACGCGAACATCCCGATAAGCCGGGAGGCGGTGGCGGCGATGCCATACTCAGCGACCGCCTCGAGGATGACTTCGGTGTCCGAGTGGCCGCGGAATTGATGGCCGGCTGCTTCGAGGTCCGCGCGTATCGCCAGATGGCTATACACCTCGCCATTGTAGCTGATGATGTAACGCCCATCGGCGGAGTGCATTGGCTGGTGGCCGGCCGGCGAGAGATCGACGATCGCGAGCCGCCTGTGAACCAGGGCAATTCCAGCATCGTCGTCGATCCAGACATCGTGGCCATCGGGGCCACGATGTTCCAGACTGAAATCCATCGCTTTCGCGACGGCTCTCATTTTGTCGGCTGCTGATCGGTGCGCCGGGTCGGCGACGAAGCCCGCGATTCCACACATAGTTATGGGGCCGGCAGCCGACGCAGAATATGTGCTTGGGCAATCATCGAAAGCCGGTCTCGACTTGATCTAGTCATGGCGATAAATCGCGGTTACGCACCGGCTTATAGCGAAATATTGGCTGCCGACGCAAACTGCAAAAGCGGCGCCAATCGGACCAAATTGGCCATTACGAAGCTTGTGAAAACCCGATTGTCAGCGCATAAGTTCGCCCGAAACGGGCCTTTTACAGGCTTTGTCATCTCTGGATTTCATGCAGTAAAATGTTGATAGTTTCTGGTTCTGCCCACAAGCAGGCGATCTTCGCTCATTCGGAGGAATATGCAGCCTCGCGCCCCGAGTGGCGGAGCAAAGCTTCATTTTTTCATGGTGAGGATGAAGCCTATCTGCGGTTCCTGATTCCGAAGAATGCGCGCGTTCTTGAAATCGGATGCGGCATCGGCGACACGCTCGCAGCGCTCAAGCCTGCCCATGGCGTGGGCATTGATTTCAGCCCTGCGCTGGTTGGCATCGCTCGCGAGCGGCATCCAGATCTGACATTTGTCGTTGGCGACGCTGAGGATCCCGCCACGATCGCGTCGGTAGAGGGTCCCTTCGACTATATTCTTGTTCTCGACGCGATCGGATCGCTGGACGATTGCCAGAAGTTTCTCGAACAGCTTCATCCGCTTTGCACGCGCGAGACACGTGTCGTGATCGGATACTTCTCGCATCTGTGGCAACCGGTGCTCAAGTTCGCGGAATGGATCGGCCGGCGCATGCCGTTGCCGCCGCAGAATGCACTGGCGCCTGCCGATGTCGCGGCCATCGCTCAACTTGCCGATTATGAGCCGGTGAAATCCGAGCAGCGAATGCTGATGCCTGTGTCGCTGTTTGGCCTCGGGCATCTGATTAACCGCTTTATCAGCGTTCTGCCCGTATTCCGTTTCTTCGCCTTGCGTCATTACTCTGTTTGCCGGTCATGGCCGGCGGCGAGGGAGGACCTCAAATCGGCGACAGTCGTGATTCCTGCGCGCAACGAACGTGGAAACATCGAGCCTGCGGTGCAGCGGCTGCCGCAGTTCTGCGATGACATCGAAATCATCTTTATCGAAGGTCACAGCAAGGACGGTACCTTCGAGGAGATGGAGCGCGTCAAGGCGGCGTATCCGGACAAGGACATCAAGCTGATGCGCCAGCCCGGCAAGGGCAAGGCGGACGCCGTGTTCACAGCCTACGATGTGGCTCGCGGCGACGTCCTGATGATCCTCGACGCCGATCTTACCATGCCGCCCGAGCAGTTGCCGAAATTCTGGGAGGCGATCAAATCGGGGAAGGGCGAATTCATCAACGGCTCGCGACTCGTTTACCCGCTTGAGGATGACGCCATGCGCTTTCTCAACCTGATCGCGAACAAGATATTTTCCTATCTGTTCTCGTGGCTGCTGAATCAGCGCTATACCGACACCCTCTGCGGGACCAAGGTGATGCGGCGGTCGGACTATTACCGGCTTCGCGACGGCAAGGCCTATTTCGGAGACTTCGATCCGTTCGGTGATTTCGACCTCATTTTCGGGGCGTCGAAGCTCAATCTTAAGACGATCGATCTGCCGATCCGCTATGCCGCCCGGTCCTATGGCGAAACACAGATTTCGCGTTTCCGGCATGGCGTGATGTTGCTGAGAATGGTGGTGTTCGCATTCTTCAAGATCAAAGCGATCTGAGGCGTCTGGGAATTTTGCCAATCGACAACTCTTCGTATTGGCTCGGTGTATAGTTTCCGTAGGAGATGCCGGTCTATGGTCGTTGCCGAGATAGTCCCATACAGGCCCTACGTTCTCCCCAAGCAGATACCCGCATTGACAGGTCTGCGGGCTGTGGCTGCTCTTCTTGTTCTCGGAATCCATACCGATCAAACAGAGCCATCGCAGATTAAGACGTTCTTGCCATTCCTCGGCCAGGGGCATTTGGGGGTGGATTTGTTTTTCATTCTCTCGGGATTTATTATTACGCACGTCTATCTGGCAAACCTCAGGGAGCCAAGTTGGCGCGCAGTCCGCATCTTTCTGTGGCATCGCCTCGTCAGGCTTTATCCCGTACACGTAACCGTACTGTTCGGTCTGATCTGCATGATCAGCATAGCGAAGTCCGCTCACCTTGAATTCAATGGGGCGGGTTGGGAATATGTTGACTTGATATGGCATCTTCTTTTGGTGCAGGCGTGGGGTGTGAGCAATATTCCAACCTGGAACGTGCCTTCTTGGTCGATCAGCGTGGAATGGTTCATGTATCTGATGTTCCCCCCACTTGCGCCGCTCTTGGCTCGAATAAACAATGGCAATTCGGCGCTCGTTCTGGCGGCGATCTCCCTGATGGCGATGACTGGTGCTTTCGTTCTGTTCGGCTGGCCGCTTAGTAGTTGGGTTGGAGTGCCCGCATTGGCGCGGGTAGCTGGCGAGTTTTTATGCGGCGCGACGCTATGTCGTGGGTTGAGTCTCGATACGCGATTTGGTCGGGGACGATGGTCAGGCGATGCGATCGGGGCGGGCGCGTTTGCGGCCTTTCTCGTCTGCAGCTCGATGGCACTTTCGGAGTTTCTGTCGGTTGGTCTGCTGGCTGTCGCAATCGCCGGTGTAGCAGAATCCAGTGGACTGCTGTCGCGAATACTTTCATGCGCGCTATTGGTTTGGCTGGGAGAGATATCCTACTCCGTGTACATGGTACATTTTCCGGTTTTGATTGTTCTTCGTCGTTTGTTCGAGAAGATCGGATATGCGGGCTTGCCCCAGATCGGACGGGTCGACGCTTTTTTCGTTACGGCTCTGCCGATCATTGCCGTATCGGCAGTCGTTTTTTATGTCGTGGAGCGTCCGGTGCGGACAAGGCTGCGAGATCGAATGGGAATTCTTCGTGCGCCGTCCGCCGTCGTTAGCTGACGCGTCGGCAGCGCCGAATTTCAATCGAAGCTGTCCGGCTAATTTGCTCGCGTGATTTCAGTGAATAAAGTTTTGGTCTGCGCGCAGAACGTAGTGAACTTGGAAGGGCCGTCAGCAAAGCCCACCGGACCAAGAACATGCCGCAACGATTCTGAGCGGGTATCATACGCGAGCAGCACCGTGGCGGGCGCGGAAAGAGATCGCCACGTCTGCTTTGCTTCATTTGCCTCCGAAACCCAAAAATCAGTCGGCCGGATATTTGGAGCGATGCTGGGTTTATTGGAGTCGTTCAAGATATTGATTCGTGCGGATCCATATCCAATTCGGATGCCAAGTTCCGTTTCATTTGCTTTGCATTGATGGCCGGTGGCTATCACCGCGGATTGGTTGAGTTGATTGAGTTTAGGCGCGAGCATTGAAACGATCGCGACTACGGCGACGGCAGAGAAAGCCGAGATTCCGATAATTGATCTCACCTGTTTTTTTGGGCGAATGACCACCGGCGGTCGAAGCGCCGTCAGAACGATGGCCATCGTTGCCGCGGTGAAAGGGAAGGTCGCGGCTGTAAGTCGAATGCCACCGTCAAGATAGAAAAACGGTAATGAGCCGACAAACGCGAGCAGCTGCACGATGAGGAAATAATGAAATCGGTCGAGATCGTTGCGCGACCGAATGAGGTTGAAAATGCCAACGCCAAGCAACGGCAAAACAAGGATGCCGGCTACGACGACGTGGATCGTGTGCCATGGCAACCCGCCATCGGATCCATCTGCAATTAAGCGAAGAATGTGGGCGGGAAACGTTGCAATTCCTAAGGCGAGGCTTTTTGTTAGTCCCCAAATCAGCAAATACGGCTTCGTTACGATGGCCTCAAAGGCTTTTTGGTAAAGGAAGTTTGCTATTTTGCCGTCATCGGCCCCGGCTAGTTGCGGGAAATCTGTTAATCCCTGAACCCAGTTGGTGCCGCCCTGTGACAAGCCGTAGATTGTGTAGGAGAAGTTTGAAAGAAGCGTGCCATTAGCCGTTCCGTAAAGAAGGATGATGACATGATTGACAAGCCATGCGATCCCAATTGCGATGGTGGTGGCGAGTATGCTGCTAACTCGGCGTTTCCAATTCGCTGAAAAAAACAGTGCTGCGAATATTACGCATGCAGGTAACGCAAACATTGCGCCGGCTCTCGCCAGCAAGGCAAGTGCCAGCGCAAAAGTTCCGAGCGCGTATAGCGATAGACGTTTGTTGGCAACCCCGCTCCATAAGAGGGCGAAACTAAAAAGTCCTAAGCTGATCCCGAGCGGTTCGCTCAACGTCCTATGGAGACAGCAACTCAGAAATGAGAAGTTGAGCACGAAGAACGCGAGCCCGGCCGATCTGCCATGGGTTTGATATATAGCGCATGTCGATGAGAAAAGCGCGATGGCAGCGAGCAACGCCTGAATGAGCAGGGCGCTGAAAAAGTTATTGCCGGTCAAAATAAGTCGCGCTGCCAAAAAAGCTGCGTTGAGTGGACGCCGCTCGTTCCACGGTGTTAAAGTCCCGTCGTAGACAAGCCGCTCCGCTCCCTCGAAATAGCCGGCAGCATCGCTATAAGGTAAAACGCCGCCAATCGCGCTAACGTCTTGAGTGCCTCCATTCGACCAATTGATCAAAACGGCAAGAAAGCAAAGCGCCGCAGCGGAAGATACAATCATTATAGCGACCGTCGTCGCATCGAATAGTGTGACCAGTTGAGCAGGCCAGGCAGCGCGTGTTTTCTGAATAGCGATGCTTTCACAAAGCAGAACGACAGCGACCGCAAGAGTGACATATCGGGATATTGGATTTAGGTATCGGAGCGTTCCATACTGCGTTTGCAGTTCAAAAAGACCCCACACTAGCAAGAGCGGCACCGCTCCCAATGCCAGCCGCAGCGCTGCGCGTTTCATCGAAGTTTCCCCAACCGAAAATGAATTATTTAAGTGCTGTTGAATGAGGGTGGGTTGGCATTTTTTCCCCGGCAATACCGCTTTCTGACTATTAATCCGATGAGAGAGGCGCGTCGATCCTTCTTTTAAAGCGCCACGGCCGCGGTGCGCGCTTGACCGGCTTCTCAAAGTAAAATGAGGCGCCGGGATATAAAAGTGACCGGCTTGGTGGCAATATCGAGCGAGCATGGAATGTGTTTCGATCGGGTGAGGAAATGGAAGTAAAAAAATTAATGTCCGGTGTTCTTGACGACTATCGTTCGATTTGGGAGCGAAAACCGGTTCTGCGGGCCGTCTATAATGACATTTTCGACCGGATAGCCAGCCGTACCGTTTCGGGAACGACTCTTGAAATCGGTGGTGGCATCGGCAATCTGAAGGAACGGATCGACGACCTTATTTCGTCGGACATTCAGTTCGCGCCATGGCTCGATCTGGTGGCCGATGCGCAAAAGCTTCCATTTGCCGACGGTGCGTTGTCCAACATCGTGATGCTCGACGTGCTTCATCATATCGAATTTCCGGCATTGTTGTTTCGCGAGGCATCGCGCGTGTTGCGTCCGGGCGGCCGGATCATCATGGCGGAGCCGGGCATTACGCTGGGAAGCAGGCTGTTCTATCGCTTGCTGCATCATGAGCCTGTGCAGATGGATGCGAACCCGCTGCTGGAGGGGGCTCCGGATCGATCGCGCGACCCTTACGATTCCAATCAGGCGATCCCGACATTGCTGGCGACCAGTTATCGCGAGCAGTTCCACGCGAAATTTCCGGATCTGACAATCAGCGAAACGCAATGGTTCTCGTTTGTCGCCTATCCGTTTAGCGGCGGATTCAGGCCATGGTCGCTGATGACCGAGCCGATGGCGCGGGGGATGCTGTGGTTCGAGAAGCATGCCGAGGGCGTTCTTGGCCGCCATTTCGGCTTTCGTCTATTGACCGTGGTCGAGAAGCAAGGCCGCTAGCCTTATATCTTGCGCACTGATGGCGCTGGCCTGGCCAGCGCAGAGCGGTTATTCGCCCTCGGGAACGGCATGGGATATCTCGGACGTCTTCTCAGCGCTGAGAATCCAGATCAGCCCGCCGATGGCGCCGACGACGAAGGATGACGCGCCGAACAGAAGGGACACCACGGTGCCGTCGGTGGGCGCGAGACCGGCATAGCCGAACGCAACCATCATCGTCGCCTCGCGCACCCCCCAGCCGGCGATCGAAATCGGCAGCATGGTGATCAGCATGATCGGCGGCACCAGCAGGAACAATTGCTCGAAGGCCGCCGGAGCGGCGATAGAGCGAACCGCGCACCAGGCGATCACCACGGCCATCACATGAATGAGTAACGAGAGGACGGCAACTTTCGGTCCGCTGCTGCGGTTGAAGATCACCTGATTGGCGATCACCGCGCAGGCATGGATGTGGCGCAGCGGCCAGAGGGTCTTGAGCCAGTTCCAGCGCAGCGCGCCGTAAACGAGAAAGCCGAGGCCGGCCGAGATTGCGGCAACGTCGACCAGCAGCAGCGCGAGGCGTCCGCGCGGACTGCCGATCAGGTCGTAGCTCCACGGAAGGCTCGCGACCACGATCAGCGCAAGCGCGATCAGACCAATGGCGCGGTCGACGAGAACTGAGTAAGTGGCGGCGCGCCAGCCTGCACCCGTGTGCCGTACAAGCCAGAGCCGCATCGCGTCGCCGCCGATCGTGGACGGCAGCGTCTGATTGAAGAACGCGCCGATCATGTTGTAACGGAAGGCCTGACCTGTCCCGAGCGGTGCGGCGCATCGCGCGCTGATCTCGCGCCAGCGCAGCGCGCCAAGGAAAATCTGGAAGATCGTCGCCAGCACGGCGAGCAAGAACCAGCCGGGGCTGATCTGGCTCAGGCGGGACTGGATCGCTGCGAAATTGATGCCGCGAAACGCGATATAGAGCAGCGCCGCCGACACCAGTATTCGAGCGGCAAGAAGGAGAAATCCGCGCATTCCGGACCGCGATGGTTAATGTTGCTGAATATCTGACAAGGAGCGCTGAATACAGCGCTTGAGGGCCCTTTTCAGGGGTCTTGGTATGGCTTTAGGGCTGTTCTGGCAATAGGTAAGGTCCGCTATTGCCGCCGCCGCCGCACGGCGGCTAAAGAGGGCGGCTTGTTCGGGGCATCTGGCGTGGTGACGCCTGTTGAGGCTTGGGGACGGAAACGCGTGACACACGGGCGCAAAATTGCGGTCATTGGACTGGGTTATGTCGGATTGCCGGTCGCGGCCGCTTTTGCCCGCGCCGGGGTTCCGGTGACCGGTTTCGATATCGATCAGCGGCGCATCACTGAACTGTGTAATTTTCATGATCGCACCAACGAAGTCGAGGCGGCCGATCTGCGCCATGCGTCGCTTTCGTTCACGCACGACGTGAGTGCGCTGGCCTCGTCCGACTTCTTCATTGTCACGGTTCCGACACCAATCGATGAAGCGCGCCAGCCTGATCTCGGCGCCATGTTCGCTGCCTCACGCACGGTCGGCACCGTGCTGAAGAAGGGCGATATCGTCGTCTATGAATCGACCGTTTATCCGGGCGCTGTCGAAGACGAATGCGTGCCGCTTCTGGAGAAAGCATCCGGCCTCAAGGCAGGAACTGATTTCAAGGTCGGCTACTCGCCCGAGCGTATCAACCCCGGTGATAAGCAGCACCGCTTCGAGACCATCATGAAAGTAGTGTCGGCGCAGGACGCGCCAACCCTCGACATCGTCGCCGACGTCTATGGGTCGGTTGTGACCGCGGGCATTCACCGCGCGCCGTCCATCAAGGTCGCGGAAGCTGCCAAGGTGATCGAGAATACGCAGCGCGATCTGAATATCGCTTTCATGAACGAGCTGTCGTTGATCTTCCAGGCTCTGAACATCGACACCGGCGACGTGCTGGCCGCAGCGCGCACCAAATGGAATTTCATGCCGTTTCAGCCGGGTCTCGTCGGCGGACACTGCATCGGCGTCGATCCCTACTACCTGACCTATCGTGCGGAGCGGGCAGGGTATCATCCTGAAGTTATTCTGGCGGGGCGCCGCATCAATGACGGGATGGGCCAGCGCGTTGCCCGCGAATGCATCAGAGGTCTGCTGCGGCGTAAGAGTAGCGGCGGTATCGTTACAATTCTCGGACTGACCTTCAAGGAAGATGTGCCGGATACGCGCAACTCACGTGTCGTCGATATTATCCGTGAACTGGAGTCATTCGGCCTCAATGTGCAGGTCAGCGATCCGATGGCAGACCCTGCGGATGCCATGCACGAGTATGGTGTGAAGCTGATTGATTCTGGTTCGTTGCAGCCCGCCGATGCAATCATCGTCGCGGTCGCCCACAAGACTTACGTCGATGCGGGATGGCCCATGATCCAGAAATTGTTGAAGGGCGGAAGCGGTCTCGTTCTCGACGTAAAGATGCGGCTCGATCGCGACAGGCTGCCCGCCGGCATCGAGTTGTGGCGCCCTTGATTGCTGGATGGTGAAAAGAATGTCGGATGAGACAATACTCGTTACGGGAGCCGCGGGCTTTATCGGCTTCCACGTCACACAGAAACTCTTGCAGGCCGGCCGCCGTGTCGTCGGACTGGACAACATCAACAGCTACTACGATCCGAAACTGAAGGAAGCGCGCCTCGACGTGCTGAAAAACGATCCGGCCTTCAGCTTCGTCAAGCTCGATCTCGCCGACAGGTCTGGCGTGGCGGACTTGTTCGGCACCCACCGCTTTCCCGTGGTCATCCATCTCGCGGCACAGGCGGGTGTGCGGTACTCGCTCGAAAATCCCCACGCCTATGTCGACGCAAATCTTCAGGGCTTCACGAATATCCTTGAAGGCTGCCGGCACAATGCATGCCGCCATTTGCTGTACGCGTCGTCGTCATCGGTGTACGGCGCCAATACCAAGCTGCCGTTCTCGGTGCACGACAGCGTCGATCATCCCATCAGTCTCTATGCCGCCTCGAAGAAGGCGAATGAACTGATGGCGCATGCCTACAGCCATCTTTACCGCATTCCCTCGACCGGCCTGCGGTTCTTCACGGTGTACGGGCCGTGGGGCCGTCCGGACATGGCGATGTTCCTGTTCGCCAAGGCCATTCTTGAGGGGCAGCCGATCAAGCTGTTCAATCACGGCAACATGCAGCGCGATTTCACCTACGTCGATGACGTGACGGAAGCCATCGTGCGGCTGATCGATCACGCGCCCAAGGGACAGGCCAAGGCGCCGGACGCTGCTCCCGATCCCGGGACGAGCGCCGCGCCCTGGCGGGTTTTCAATGTCGGCAACAATCATCCCGAGGAATTGCTCAAGGTCGTGGCGCTCCTTGAAAAGGAGTTCGGACGCACCGCGGTCAAGGACATGCTGCCGATGCAGCCGGGTGATGTGCCTGCCACTTACGCCGATGTCGATGATTTGATGCGTGAAGTCGGTTTCCGTCCTTCCACCACGATCGAAGACGGCATCGCGCGGTTCTCGGCGTGGTTTCGCGACTATCATCGGCTATAAGCCTCTGAAACATTTTGAGGACGCATGAGCGAGCGAATTATTCCACTGATTATGTGCGGCGGTGCAGGCACGCGGCTGTGGCCGGCTTCGCGCGAAGGGCGTCCCAAGCAATTCCTTCGGCTGTTCGGTTCGAACTCCACCTTTCAGGAAACGATGCTTCGCGTAAGCGATCCGAAGCTGTTCGTGCGGCCCATCGTCATTACCAATGCGGCCTATCGCTTCATGGTGCTCGAGCAACTCGGCGAAATCGGGCTCGAAGCGGATATCCTTCTCGAGCCGGCACGGCGCGATTCCGGCCCTGCGATCGCCACCGGCGCGGCTTTCGCGCTGACCCGCGATCCGGATGCGGTTGTGCTGGCGTTGGCCGCGGATCACGTGGTGCGCGATGCGGCTGCGTTCGTTGATGCCTGCCGGAAAGCGCTGAGCGTTGCGAATGCCGGCAGCATCGTCACGTTCGGTGTTCTGCCGGAGCGGCCCGCGACCGAATACGGCTACATCCGGCCCGGCGAGGTTGTGTCCGGTGATGTTCGGAAGGTCTCGAAATTTGTCGAGAAGCCGGACCCCGCGACCGCGGCGGGCTACGTTGCCGACGGCTATCTGTGGAACTGCGGTAACTTCATGTTTCGCGCCCAGATGCTGCTTGATGAATACCGCGGCGTCGATCCCGACAGCGTCAGCACGCTCGTCGATGCGGTGGCCAACGCCGGCCGCGATCTCGATTTCGTCACGCTCCCGCTCGAGTCGTTCGGGAAAGCGACGCCGATCTCGATCGACTATGCCGTCATGGAAAAAACCACCCAGGCTGCCGTTGTGCCGGTTGATTGTGGCTGGTCCGATGTCGGCTCCTGGCACGCGGTGTGGGAGCTGTCGGACAAGGACGAGCACGGCAATGTTTCGCAGGGGCTGACGGTGTTCGAGGACTCGCGCAACTGCAATGTCTCGACCGACAAGGCACTGGTCGCGCTGGAAGGCGTCGACGATCTTGTTGTCGTGGCGACGCAGGACGCCATTCTGGTGTCCCGCCAGAACGATCCCAACGGTCTGAAGCGGCTGGTCGGCAAGCTGCGAACCGTGGCCCCGCAGGTGACCGAAGACCATATCAAGGTGCATCGGCCGTGGGGGTCATACCAGTCGCTCGATATCGGCGAGCGTCATCAGGTAAAGCGGATTATCGTAAAGTCCGGCGGGCGTCTGTCGCTGCAAAAGCATCACCACCGGTCCGAACACTGGATCGTCGTGCGCGGCACGGCGCTGGTGACGGTGAATGAGATGCAGAAGATGGTTCACGAGAATGAGTCCATCTACATCCCGATCGGCGCAGTCCATCGCATGGAGAACCCCGGCAAGATTCCGCTGGAACTGATCGAGGTCCAGACCGGCAGCTATCTCGGCGAAGACGACATCATCCGCATCGAGGACGACTACCGGCGCTCGTAAACCGGAATCCCTCTGGAAATATTCCAGTTTTCAACGGGTTACGCCGGCCGCCGATGTAATTCTTTGAATCAAAACGTGTCCGAATTCCGGGCTCGTTCGTTCGCCACACATGTGACGGCATGCTAGGACATTTGCGGCGAGTGGGCAGGTGGCTCGTGCCCGGTTTCAAGGAATCAGATGATGAGTTCGACGGCGTCGACGAAGAATACGGCTGGCAATGAAAAGGCGCTGCGCATTGGCGTTGTTGGCGCGGGTGTCATGGGCACCAATCATGCCCGCGTGCTTGCCGGTCTGCCCGGTGTCGAACTTGTCGGCATTGTCGATCCGCTTCAGGCGCATCGCACCCGCGCGGTAGAGATCGTTGGCTGCCCGACTTTCGCGACTCTTGAAGAGATGCTCGACACCGGACCCGATGCGGTCACCATTGCCGCGCCGACGCATCTCCACCGCGATGTTGCGCTCGCCTGCATCGCGCGAAAGATTCACGTCCTCGTCGAGAAGCCGATCGCGTCTTCTGTCGAGGAAGGGAACGAGATCGTCACCGCCGCCCGCAGCGCCGGCGTCACGCTGATGGTGGGTCACGTCGAGCGCTTCAATCCGGCGGTGGCGGCGATCAAGCAGGCGATCAAGGATGAGGAAATTCTGTCGATTGCGATTACCCGCGTCGGCCCGTTTCCGCCGCGCATGTCCAATGTCGGCGTGGTGATCGATCTCGCGGTCCACGACATCGACCTGATCCGCTGGTTTACGGAATCCGACATCGTTGACGTGCAGCCGCAGCTTGCGAGCGCTGTTGCCGAGCGCGAAGATATCGCGCTGCTTCAGTTCCGCACCGCCTCCGGCGTGCTTGCGCATATCAACACCAACTGGCTGACGCCGTTCAAGGCGCGCAGCGTCACCGTGGCGACGCGCGGCAAGTACGTTCAGGGCGACTTGCTGACGCGGCAGGTGACCGAATGCTTCGGTTTCCAGCGCGACGGCAGCTACTCGATGCGGCATCTGTCGGTTGGCCATGACGAGCCTCTGCGCGCCGAACTGGTTGCCTTCCTCGATGCCGTGCGCAGCGGGAATGCGCCTGCGGTCACCGGCGACGAAGGCGTCGCAAGCCTCGAAATCGCGATCAAGTGTCTCGATGCTCCGGCCGGCTCGATTGCCGCGCCGCTGCGCAAGGGACCGCGCGCCGTCGCAAGCTGACGGCAACATCGAACATCTTTCGGAATGGATTCGGCACGCACCATGAACCAGCATCTGCGATCAGAACCCGTGGCTTTTATCGACATCGGTGCGCAGCGCCGCCGCCTCGGTACGAAGATTGACGACGCCGTTGCGCGCGTGTTGACCCATTGCCAGTTCATCAACGGTCCCGAGGTCGCCCAGCTTGAAGCCGATCTGGCGGCGTTCTGCGGCGCCAGGCACGTGGTCGCCTGCGCCAGCGGCACGGATGCGTTGTTGATGGTGCTGATGGCGCAGGGCATCGGCCCCGGAGACGCGGTGCTCTGTCCATCGTTCACCTTCTGCGCCACCGGCGAAGTGGTCGCGCTTGCCGGTGCGACGCCGGTATTTGTCGATGTGAATGAGGCATCGTTCAACATGGACATCGCGTCCCTGAAGAAGGGTATCGCCACCGCCCGCAAGCTCGGCCTGAAACCAAAAGCGATCGTGCCGGTCGATCTGTTCGGCCAGAGCGCGGACCATGACGCGATTGCCGAAGTCGCCAGGAGCGAAGGCCTGTTCGTGCTCGACGACGCCGCGCAGTCCTTCGGCGCCACCTACAAGGGCAAGCGTCTCGGCACGTTCGGTCTGGCGACGGCGACCAGCTTCTTTCCGGCCAAGCCGCTCGGTTGCTACGGCGACGGCGGCGCCATCTTCACGAACGATGCCGATCTTGCCGAGCGCCTGCGAAGCATCAGGGTACACGGGCAGGGCACCGAGAAATACGACAACGTCCGTCTCGGTCTGACCGCGCGGCTGGACACCATGCAGGCCGCGATCCTGATCGAGAAGCTGAAGATTTTCGACGACGAGATCGAGGCGCGTAACAAGGTCGCGAACCGCTATTTCGATGCGCTGCATAACATCGTGATCGCGCCGCGTGTGGCGGACGGCAATGTGTCGACCTGGGCGCAGTACACCATCCGCCTGCCCAAGGGCGGCCGCGAGGCATTCGCCGATGCCCTCAAGGCGCAGGGCATTCCGACCGCGATCTACTATCCGAAGTCCATGCACCAGCAGACGGCCTACAAGCACTATCCGACCGTGGAGGGCGGGCTCCCGGTCAGCGAGAAACTGTCCGCGGATGTCATCAGCCTGCCGATGCATGCCTACCTCGATCAGGCTGCGCAGGACCGCGTCATCAAGGCTGTGCGCGACGCGCTATCCTGAATTTTGCCAGAACTGCCAGATGATCGTCATGCCCGGGCTTGTCCCGGGCATCCGCGTCTTGGTGGCAACGTCAAAAAGACGTGGATGGCCGGAATAAATCCGGCCATGACGGGGCAGGTCAGGACTTCACCGGTTCGCGAACGGGACATCATGCGGTAGGACTAGCGGATGCTCGGACGCATTTTCACCGTCGGCGGCTATACCCTTCTTTCGCGGGTCACCGGGTTCGCGCGCGACATCATGCTTGCGGCGATCCTCGGCGCCGGCCCCCTGGCCGATGCCTTTTTCGTGGCGCTGCGGCTCCCCAATCACTTCCGGGCGATCTTTGCGGAGGGGGCTTTCAATGCCGCCTTCGTGCCGGCCTATGCGCATGTCCATGGCGAGCGCGGCGAGGCCGCGGCAAAGCTGTTCAGCGATCGCATCTTCACCCTGCTGTTCGTTTCGCAGGTCGTGCTGCTGGTCCTGGCGATGGTTTTCATGCCGCAGGCGATGTCGATCCTCGCGCCGGGCTTCACCGACGATCCGGCGCAGCGCAATCTTGCGATCGAACTCACCCGGATCACGTTTCCCTATCTGCTGCTGATCACGCTGGTGACGCTGTATGGCGGGATGCTCAATGTCATGCACCGGTTCGCCAGCGCGGCGGCGGCTCCGATCTTCCTGAACCTGTCGATGATGGCGACGCTGGCGCTGGCCGCGTTCTTTCCGACCGCCGGACATGCGGCGGCATGGGGCGTGCTGATCTCGGGTTTCCTGCAATATGTCCTGCTTGCAGGCGACGCCAAGGTTCACGGTATTCTCCCCAAGTTCACCTCGCTGAAGCTCGATGAAGATGTGCGCGGGTTCTTCCGCGCGCTTGGTCCTGCGACGCTGGGTTCGATGGGGACGCAGGTCGCGCTGTTCGCCGATACGATCATTGCGACGTTCCTGGCCGCCGGTGCGCTATCGGCGCTGTATTATGCGGACAGGCTCAACCAGTTGCCCATCGGGGTAATCGGCATTGCCATCGGCACCGTGCTGCTGCCGGAAATGTCACGGCGAATTACCGCCGGCGATCATGAGGGCGCGATTGCTTCGCAGCGGCGCGCATTCGACTTCACATTGCTATTCTCGGTCCCCTTCGTCGCCGCCTTTCTTGTCGTTCCTGATGTCATCATGCGCGCCATGTTTGCGCGGGGCGCGTTCTCGAAAGCCGATGCGGCCGCCGCCGGTGCGACGCTCGCGGCCTACGCGGTCGGACTCATTCCATTTGTTCTGATCAGGAGCGCCGTCGCCACTTTCTATGCCCGCAAGGACACCGCGACACCCGTCAAGGCTGCGCTCACCGGCGTGGCCGTCAATGTCGGGCTGAAACTCGCGCTGGTCGGGTCGCTGGCGCAAATCGGGCTCGCGCTGGCCACGGCCGTCGGCGCATGGGTGAATCTGCTGCTTGTTGTGCTCTTTGCGGTGCGCCGCAAGTTCTTCGTGTTCGATCGGGCTTTTCTTGTGTCCTTGGCGAAGTTCGCGACAGCGGGTGTGGTATTGGCTGCGGCCCTGTGGCTCGCGTCCCGCTGGGCGGCGACAGCATTGGCCGGGATGACATCGCTTCGCGATGAAACCGCTCTCGGAATTTTGATCGTGGTCGGCGTCATTGTTTACGGCGGCAGCGTGTTGCTGCTGTTCGGAAAGCGATGGCTGACAGCGCTGATTCGCGGGTAAGCCATTTGCGCTTCCTTCCATTCCGCTGCATGATGGACGTTAGAAACGTTCCAGATTGCAGCCGGAGATAGCATGGCTCCCGTAAAATTCGGTGTCGGGCAGAGCGTCCTGCGCAAGGAAGACGACGCGCTCATTCGCGGCAAGGGCCGTTATACGGACGACTATACGCCGGCGGCGGCGATGCATGCCCTGGTGCTGCGGTCTCCGCACGCCCATGCAAAATTCAAGATCGATGTGTCGCGTGCCAGAGGGCTCCCCGGCGTTGGGGCGATTCTCACCGCCGACGACATCCAGGATCTCGGCAGTCTTCCCTGTCTGTTCAACCTGCCTGACGAGCCTTTTACGGGGCCTCCGTATCCGATCCTCGCGCGCGACGTGGTGCGTCACGTTGGCGATGCCGTCGCTTTCGTGGTCGCGGACACTGTGGAGCAGGCACGCGACGCCATTGAGGTGATCGAGGTCGAATGGACGGCGCTTCCAGCCGCCATCGGTCTGGTCAATGCGGTGAAGAAGGATGCGCCGCAGGTCTGGCCCGATCATGCCGGCAACGTTCTGTTCGACACGTCGATCGGCGACAAGAAAGCAGCCGAGGCCGCCTTCGCCAAGGCGCACGCGGTGGCGGAAGTCACCATCGTCAACCCGCGCATCGTGACGAACTACATGGAAACTCGCGCGGTGGTTTGCGAGTATGATGCGAAGCGCGATCATCTGACGCTGACCATCGGCAGCCAGGGCAGCCACCGCCTGCGCGATATCCTTTGCCAGAACGTCCTCAATATTCCCGTCGAGAAGATGCGGGTGATCTGTCCGGATGTCGGCGGCGGTTTCGGCACCAAGCTGTTTCCTTACCGCGAGTATGCGCTCGCGGCAGTCGCCGCGCGCAAGCTGAAGAAAACGGTGAAGTGGACCGCGGAGCGCGCCGATCATTTTGTCGGGGATGCGCAGGGACGCGACAATGTCACCACGGCGCGCATGGCGCTGGCGGAGGACGGTAAATTCCTTGGCATGGACGTCGACCTGATGGGCGACATGGGAGCGTATCTCTCGACCTTCGGGCCGTACATTCCGCATGGCGGCGCAGGCATGCTGCCGGGCCTCTACGATCTTCAGGCGTTTCATTGCCGCGTCCGCACTGTATTCACCAATACCGTGCCAGTGGATGCCTACCGCGGCGCTGGACGCCCGGAAGCCGCCTATGTGGTCGAGCGCCTGGTCGATGCAGCGGCGCGCAAGCTGGGCATGACGCCGGACGCGATCCGCCGCAAGAATTTCATTTCTCCGCGCGCGATGCCGTACACAACCGCCACCGGCAAGATTTATGACTCCGGCGACTTCGCCGCGCACATGAAGCGGGCCATGGACATTGCCGAGTGGAAGGAATTTCCCAGGCGCGCCAAGGCGGCGAAGAAACAGGGCCTTGTGCGCGGCATCGGTATGGGCACCTATGTCGAAGTCTGCGGCACGATGGGCGAGGAAACCGCGCAGGTGCGGCTCGATCCCGATGGGGACATCACCATTCTGATCGGCACCCAGTCCAGCGGGCAGGGGCATCAGACCGCGTATGCGCAACTCGTCGCCGAGCAGTTCGGAATCGCGCCGGAGCGTGTGCATATCCATCAGGGCGACACCGACGAGATTCCGACCGGTCTTGGCACTGGCGGTTCAAGCTCGATTCCGTCCGGCGGCGTCAGCGTGGAACGGGCGACGCGCAAGCTTGGTGAAAATCTGAAAGAGATTGCCGCAGACGCGCTGGAAACCGGCGCAGGCGATCTTGAATTTCGCGATGGAGCGATCCGGATTGTCGGCACCGACCGCACGATCTCGTTCGCCGACCTCGCCAAGCGTGCCGATCCGTCAAAGCTCAACGCAAGCGCCACCTTCAGCAGCGCGGACGGCACCTATCCGAACGGCACGCACATCGCCGAAGTCGAAATCGACCCGGCGACCGGTGTGATCCACGTGGTGAATTACGTCATCGTCGATGACTTCGGAGTGACGCTGAATCCGCTGCTGCTGGCGGGGCAAGTTCACGGCGGCACCATTCAGGGAATAGGGCAGGCCCTGATGGAGGCCGCGGTTTATGACGCTGCCGACGGCCAGCTCGTGACCGGCACATTCATGGATTACGCGCTGCCGCGCGCCGCCGACGGCCCGTCGATCAAGTTCGAAACCCACAACGTGCCGTGCAAGACCAATCCGCTTGGCGTCAAGGGGGCGGGTGAGGCGGGCGCGATCGGCTCGTGTCCTGCGGTGGTGAATGCGATTATCGACGGTCTCTACCGTGAGTATGGCATCGACCATATCGACATGCCGGCAACCGCGGAGCGGGTCTGGATGGCGATCGCGAAAAGCCGCCGCGAGCACCGATTGTAAAAAATTCCCGCCACACAAAGAAATTGTTGGGCTTGTCAGTTCGCGACGGGAATGTTGGATTCTGCCAGGTGTTGCGGAAAGAACAATTTTGAAACCGAGGGAAGGAAATATCCCGATGATCCGTTCCGTTCTTGTGGCCGCCGCGATCTTGCTCGGCGTGACGGCTGTCTCCGCCCAGCAAGACATCGCCGAGCAGCAGGATAAGCTGATGAAGACACTGGCGAGACCGATGTATGGGGTGCTCGGCCGCACGGTGAGAGGCCAGTCTGCCTACGATCAGGCGGCTATCGATGCCGCACTGGTTCAGCTCGAAGAGAATGTCGGAAAGATTGCGAATGTTTTTGCGGTGAATCCGAAGGAAGATGTTTTCGGTGCGGACTATGGATCGTCGCAAAAAATCTGGCAGAACAAGGCGGATTTCGACTCGAAAATTCCTCCGGTTGCCAAGGCCATTGCGGACGCCAAGGGCAAGATCAAGGATGCGGATAGTCTGAAGGCGGCTTACACCACCATCAACGACCGGTGCAACGATTGTCACGAAACCTACCGGGTCAAGCTGAAATGACGGCTTGATTTCATCCAGTTCAGGCAAATGATCACGGGGCGGTCGCATTCAAGCGATCCGCCCCTTTTGTTATCCGGGAAGATCTCGGCTGCGAAACTACTTCGTGACCTGCCCGCGAATTTCGCCGCCTGGATTCGCCGCGGTGTGGACGTTGATGTACAGCTTTCCAGCCATCAGATCAGCGGCCTGCGCATCGGTCAGGGTCGCGCTGCCTTCGGCTCCGCTTGCGGCGTCCTTGAACGGGATCATGACGGGAGCGTTCTTGCCGGGTTCGGCGGGGCCATGAAAATGCGCCATGGTGGCGGGCCCGGTGAGGCCGGAATAGGTCGTCTTCCAGGTCAGCATCTTGCTTGCGGTATCGTAGGTCACGTCCGCCGTGCCCTTGCCGGGGCTGGTGTTGGCAGGCACCTCGGCGGCACTGGTCAGATTGGCCTTCATGCTGATTTTCTCGGCGAAAGCCGGCCCGCTGAGTGCGACGCAAGCGCCGATGGCAAGGACTCCACGCGCAATTGCTTTGCTGTTCATCGTTTTCTCCCTTAGTTTTTGGCTTTCCAGTACCGATTGAACACTGGCCGAGGCCGTTTAGTTCCTGCCGTTTTCTCTGGGGGCACTTATGTTTCGGAAGCTTTTCCTGCTGGCGATCGTTGCGCTTGCTGCCGGTCTGGGAGTTTTCTGGTTCGTCACCGTTCCGGCTGTGGTTTCCGCCGAGGCGTTGCCGGCCTATTCGCCAAACATCGCCAACGGACAGGCCGTCTTCAACGCCGGGGGCTGTGCGTCATGCCATGCAGTGGTGGGCGAGCCGCGAACCATGCTCGGCGGCGGACTTGCCATCCCATCTCCGTTCGGCACTTTCTACGCGCCGAACATTTCGCCGCACAAGCAAAACGGGATCGGCAGCTGGAGCGAGGCGAATTTCGTCACGGCCGTAAAGCACGGCACCTCGCCAAACGGAGAGCACTACTATCCATCTTTTCCGTATGGGTCGTACACGCACGCCACCGACAACGACATCCGCGACCTGTTCGCATATATCAAAACCTTGCCCCCACTCTCCGGCCGTCCGCGTCCGCACGATGTGAACTTTCCGTTCAACGTCCGCCGCCTCATAGGCGGATGGAAATTCCTGTTCATGGACGACAAGCCGTTCACCCCAGACCCGAAGCAGTCAGCGGCGTGGAATCGCGGCGCTTATCTGGTCAACGGACTGGGTCACTGCGCCGAGTGCCACAGCCCTCGCAATTTCCTCGGAGGCATTGTGTCCTCGCAGCGCTTCGCCGGAGGCCCGAATCCCGAAGGCGAGGGCTGGGTGCCCAACATCACCCAGAAGGGCCTCAAGGACTGGAGCGAGAAGGAACTCGCCTGGTTCCTCAAGACCGGCGAATTGCCCAGCGGCGACACCGCGGGCGGCTCAATGGCGCGCGTGATCAAGAACACATCGCAGTTGAGCGAGGAGGATCTCGCGGCGATGGCGGCTTACATCAAGTCCCTGCCGGCGGTGGACGGGCCGGTGCGGCCCAAGAAGAAGACCTGAGGCGGGGTCAGTTCGGGGCCGAAGAGCCCTGCATACCCCGGCCCAAAGCCATGTTGGGAGCGGGGTTTCCCGGATCGCCACCCCGTGCTTTGTCGGCCCGGAATTGCCGCAGGATTCTCGACTTTTTCCATGAATATCGTCAAAGCCGTTTCGTTCAAGGTCGCCAGCACATTGATGTTCGCGGTGATGGGCGCCCAGGTCCGTTATCTGGCCGGGGCCTATCCGGAAGGTCAGGTCGCGTTCTTCCGTTCAGTGTTTGCGCTGATCCCGATTCTTGTCGTCTTCGGCTGGCGCGGACAGCTCAAGGGGGCGCTTCGGACCGAGCGGCCGTCCGATCATCTCCTGCGCGGTGTCTTCAGCGTGGTCGGCACGTTTGCCACCTTCGCCGCGCTGGCCCGGATTCCGATTGCCGACTTCACCGCCATCGCGTTCGCGTCGCCGCTCATCACGGTGATCTTCGCGGCGGTGTTCCTGAAGGAAAAGGTTCACGCCTATCGCTGGTCCGCCGTCGCCTTCGGCTTCTGCGGCGTGATCCTGATGCTGATGCCTTACTTCCGCGATCACGCCGCGCTGACGGCGTCGATGATCGTTGGAATTCTGTTCGCGCTGACCAACGCATTCACCGCAGGCGGGGCGTCGATCCAGATCCGCCGCCTGACGGCGACCGAGACGACGTCGTCCATCGTGATCTTCATGACGATTCTGGTGTTGCTGGTGTCGCTGCTGACCGCGCCGTTCGGCTGGCGCATGCCCTCCACCTGGCAGGATGTTGCGATCCTCGCCGGGATCGGCATCGCGGGCGGGCTCGGTCAGATTTTCTTCACGGACAGTTATAGGTTCGCACCGGCGTCGTTTCTGGCGCCGTTCGATTACACGGCGATGCTGTGGGCATTCCTGCTCGGCTACTGGTTCTTCGGTGAAGTGCCGACGCTCTATGTCGTGATCGGCGCGATCGTTGTCGCCAGCGCCGGAATTTTCGTCATCCTGCGCGAACGTTATCTCGGGCTGAAACGGCTGCGCGATACGCCGGTCGCGGCGATCGCCACCATGGCGGACGATGAAGAGAACCCGGACGCGCCGGTGTCCGACGAGGCCAAGGCCGCCTGAAGAGCCGGCCTGATCACTTACGTTCCGAAGGCCTTGAACGTGATGATGGTGTAGGTGTCCTGGATGCCGGGAATGACCTGCAGCTTCTCGTTCACGAAATGGCCGATGTCGGTCCCGCTGTCGACGTAGAACTTGACGAGCAGATCGTAATCGCCCGCAGTCGAGTAGATTTCCGATGCGATCTCGGCCTCGGCAATGGCATTCGCGACCGTATAGGACTGGCCCAGCTTGCATTTGATCTGGACAAAGAAGGGCACCATCGCTGTGTCTCCGGCAGGGCAATATTGGCTCTTGGAGCGCAATAGAGCCAAATCCGATCCTCGTGGCAAGGCGGGTTGCCGGACGTTTCTTCTTGCTTCCTTCTCCCGTGGGGAGAGGGCGGCGAGCGAAGCGAGCCGGGTGAGGGCGTAGAATCCCTCATCATATCGAACCCCCTCACCCCACCCCTCTCCCCCGAGGGGAGAGGGAGCAGATTGCCTGCGTGGCAATGCTTCTCTCCCCAGTCAAAATGATCTAGAGCCTTGATGCAGGCCGCTGAGAGTTCGGTCGAATGATGAGAGAGCCATGAGCATACCGATTGCGCTCACCATTGCCGGTTCGGATTCGAGCGGCGGCGCCGGGATTCAGGCCGACCTCAAGACGTTCGCGGCGTGCGGCGTTTACGGCGCGTCCGCGATCACCGCGCTGACGGCGCAGAACACAACGGGCGTCACCGGCATTCATGATGTGCCGGCGGATTTCATCACCGCGCAGATCGATGCGGTGTTCAGCGATCTCGACGTCAAGGCCGTCAAGATCGGAATGGTTGCGCGCCGGGAAGCGATCGAAGCCATCGTGGCCGGTCTCGGCCGCTGGGCGCCGAAACACGTCATTGTCGATCCGGTCATGGTCGCGACATCAGGTGACCGGCTGTTGTCGCCAGATGCAATCGATGCTCTGCGGACAAAGCTGTTTCCGCGCGCGAGCCTGATTACGCCGAACCTGCCGGAGGCCGCCGCGCTGCTGAACGAGAGCATCGCAGAGAGCGGTCAGGATATCGAACAGCAGGGCAGGCGATTGCTTGCCATGGGATGTCCGGCTGTTCTGATCAAGGGCGGTCACGGGCATGGACCGGAGAGCACGGATTATCTGATCGATGCGAGTGCCGTGATCCGGCTCGCGGCGCCGCGCATCGCCACCGGCAACACGCACGGCACCGGCTGCTCCTTGTCGTCGGCCATTGCTGCGGGATTGGCCAAAGGGCGCGATCTTGAAACCGCGGTTCGCGACGCCAAGGCTTATGTCAGTGCCGCCATCGCTGCAGCCGACCGGCTCGACGTGGGTCATGGCCACGGGCCCATCCACCACTTTCATGCGTTCGATTGATTGCGAAGCCTGAGAGTGGCTCCCTTCACCTCTCCCGTGGGGAGAGGTCGTCCGGCGGAGCTCGCGCAGCGAGCGAAGACGGGCGGGTGAGGGCGTAGAATCTCTCGATTTACCGAACCCCCTCACCCCAACCCTCTCCCCACGGGGGAGAGGGAGCACATCGCGCCTTGAGATGAGGTTGCGAACGGCTCAGAGCACGCGACAACCTGACGCGTTTGTCGCCTGTTTGTCGTACTCCGCTGCTAATCGCCATTAAGCGAAACAAAATCTGATTCTTCAGAACGCTTATTGGAACCAAGATGAGCTCGACCGATCTCGACAAATCCGTTGTTGAAACCGCCTATGCCCGCTGGGCGCCGATCTACGATGCGGTCTGCGGTCCGGTCATGGTGAAGGGCCGGCGTGCAGCCGCTGCCGCCGCGCGGGCCATCGGCGGGAAAATTCTGGAAGTGGGTGTCGGCACCGGCCTGTCGTTCGATGATTACGATAGCAGCACCGAGATCACCGGCATCGATATGAGCGCGCCGATGCTGGAGAAGGCGCGCGCGAAGATGGCGAGCGGCAAGTATCCGTTCGTCAAGGCGGTCCACCAGATGGACGCCCATCACATGACCTTCGACGATGCGACGTTCGACTGCGTTGTGGCGCAGTTCGTAATCACGCTGGTCGCCAATCCGGAGCAGGTGCTGTCCGAGTGCCACCGCGTCGTGAAGCCCGGCGGCCGCATCATCCTCGTTAATCATCTCTATTCGGAAGTCGGCGTCGCGGCGGCTGTCGAGCGCTGGGCGGCGCAGAAAACCCGTGCGCTCGGCCTGCGGCCTGAATTTCCGTTCGCGCGCCTTCAGGCATGGGCGCAATCAAACGCAGGCACGACCCTCGTCGAGCGGCGCAAAGTTGCGCCGTTCGGCATCTACACACTTGTTTGTTTCGAGCGAACTGTCAGCTCGCAGGCTGCCTAGTCCGTCATCGGACTGTCATGCGATTCTGATAAGCGCTCGCCCATGGAAAGACAGGCTATGAGCGACAGTAGTCCAGAACGGCTCTTTCGCACTTTGTTTATCTCCGACGTCCATCTCGGAGCCCGCGGCTCGCAAGCCGACCGCCTTCTTGATTTTCTGCGCTGCCATGACGCCGATACCATCTATCTGGTCGGCGACATCATCGACGGCTGGGCGCTGAAATCGAACTGGCACTGGCCGCAATCCCACAACGACTTTGTGCAGAAGATGCTGCGCAGGGTCCGCAAGGGCGCTAAGGTCATCTACATCCCCGGCAACCACGACGAATTCCTGCGCTCGTATTACGGCACGCATTTCGGCGGCGTCGAAGTTGTCGAGACCGCGATTCATGAAGGCGCGGACGGCAAGAAGTATCTCGTTATCCACGGCGATATCTTTGATCTTGTCGTGCAGAACGCGCGATGGCTCGCGCATCTCGGCGACCGTGCCTACGACTTTGCGATCCAGATGAATCGCATGGTCAATGCGTTCCGCAAGCTGTTCGGCCGGCCTTACTGGTCGCTGTCGCAATGGGCCAAGCTGAAGGTGAAGAACGCCGTCAACTACATCGGCGCGTTCGAACAGACGCTGGCGGGCGAAGCCAAGCGTCACGGCGCGGACGGCGTGATCTGCGGGCACATTCACTACGCGACGATCCGGGACGAGAACGGCATCCGCTACATGAACTGCGGCGACTGGGTCGAGAGCTGCACGGCGCTGGTCGAGCACGAAGATGGCCGCTTTGAAATTCTGACCTGGACCGACCCGGTGCGCCGGCCGCAGCCCGCACCGCGCGTCACGGCGCAGGCCGCCTGATGCGTATCCTGGTCGCAACCGACGCGTGGCACCCGCAGGTCAACGGCGTTGTTCGCACGTTGACCAAGATGGCGGAAGCCGCCGCGTCGATGGGCGTCGACGTCAAATTCCTGACGCCGGAATCTTTTCGCACGATCTCGCTGCCGAGCTACGCCGACCTGCACGTCGCATTGCCGCGGCCCGGCAAGATTGCTGGCATGATCGAAGAGGCGCAGCCCGACTACATCCATATCGCGACCGAAGGACCGATCGGGATTCTGGTCCGGCGTTATTGCCAGAAGAACAAGGTGCCGTTCACCACGAGTTTCCACACCCGCTTCCCCGAATATGTCTCTGCGCGTTTCCCGATCCCCGAATCCTGGGTCTGGGCCGCGCTTCGCTTCTTCCACGGAACGAGCGATGCCGTGATGGCGGCGACGCCCGCGCTCGCAGATGAACTGCGCGGGCGCGGCTTCCGCAATGTGGTGCTGTGGTCGCGCGGTGTTGACGCAGAGTTGTTCCGGCCGCGTGATTTCGATCTCGCTCTGCCGCGCCCGATATTCCTGTCGGTCGGCCGTGTTGCGGTCGAGAAGAACCTTGAGGCGTTTCTGGATCTGGATCTGCCCGGCACCAAGGTCGTGGTCGGTGATGGCCCGGCCAAGGCCGAGCTTGAACGTAAATATCCTGACGCGGTGTTCCTTGGCACTATGCAGGGCGAGGCTCTCGCTGAGACCTATTCGGCAGCGGATGTGTTCGTGTTTCCGAGCAAGACCGACACCTTCGGTCTGGTCCTGCTCGAAGCGCTCGCCAGCGGTGTGCCTGTCGCGGCGCTGCCGGTGTCCGGCCCGCTCGATGTGATCGGCGACGCTCCGGTCGGTGTGCTGAACAATGATCTACAGGCGGCATGTCTGGCGGCCTTGAATATCCCGCGCGATATCTGCCGCGAATTTGCGGCATCCCGAAGCTGGGGCGCATGCGCGCAGGCCTTTATCGACAACGTGACGCGCGAGCGTCCGCCGCAGGTCAAGCGCCGCTGGCGCCGCCGTCTTGCCCGCCGGCTCCGGCTGACATCGGAATCCCTGCCAACCGCCTGAATCGCGAGGTGCCGCGATTCTTCGTGTCTGATTCTTCGGTGTCGATCGGGAGCGAGACGCACGTTCCTCTTCACCTCTCCCATGGGGAGAGGTCGGATCGCTTGAGCGATCCGGGTGAGGGGTACGCTCTCTCGATAGATTCTACGCCCTCACCCCAACCCTCTCCCCACGGGAGAGGGGGCCGACCGCGTCCGGTGCTGCACCGAGACAAATAATGTAGTTCAGACGGTCAAGCGCCGACGATCTTGCCCATATGCATCAGCGCGCTATACATGCGCCATGACCGAACCTGCTCTTCCCACCAACGCCGATGTCGAAGCCGCCGCGCGTGTTTTGGCGCCCGTCGCCGTGCGAACCCGTCTCATCTCGTCGCCGGCGCTTGATGCGCTCGTCGGCGCGCGCGTGTTTCTGAAACCCGAGGTGTTGCAGCGAACGGGTTCTTTCAAGTTTCGCGGCGCTTTCAACAAATTGTCCTCAATTCCGGAGGCGGCGCGCAAAGCTGGTGTCGTCGCGTTCTCATCCGGCAACCATGCGCAGGGCGTCGCGGCTGCGGCGCAGATTCTCGGCATGCCGGCAGCGATCGTGATGCCGTCCGATGCGCCAGTGTCCAAGGTCGAGCGGACCAAGAGTTACGGCGCTGAGGTCATTCCCTATGACCGCGACAAGGAAGACCGCGATGCGATCGCTCGCGATCTCGCGAGCAAGCGCGGCGCGACTGTCGTTCCTCCTTACGACGATCCGTGGGTGATCGCGGGGCAGGGCACCGTGGGCCGCGAGATTGCGGAGGATTTGTCGGCGCTTGGTGTCGCACCGGACATCGTATCCGCGCCGGCATCCGGCGGCGGGCTGATGGCAGGCATCGCGCTTGCAACCAAAGCGAAGTTTCCCGGTGCGGGGCTGGTCACTGTCGAGCCTCATGGCTTTGACGATCATGCGCGTTCGTTCGCGGCCGGGCATCGCGAGCCGCACCGCGCTGTGGGCCGCACCATCTGCGACGCGCTGATGGCTTCCATTCCGGGCGAGATCACATTCGCGGTCAATCAGAAGTTCGGTGCTCGGGGCGTCACGGTGACAGACGATGAAGTCGCAAAGGCAGTGGGCTTCGCGTTTCGCGAACTGAAACTCGTTGTCGAGCCGGGCGGCGCGGTCGCGCTGGCGGCGCTTCTTGCGGGATACCTCGACGCCAAAGGCAAGACCGTTGCCATCGTCCTGTCCGGCGGCAATGTCGATGCGGATCTCTACGCGAAGCTGATTCAGTAGGCGTCACAATCCGGCCTTTTGCCCGCCTTTTGCGGCGAAGACCGTCACAACTTCGCCTTTAGCTGAAAAAGGCTACTTTCTCGGCCTGGCTCATCCGCCGGATCGGCGCCAGCGGATCGCTGCGCGGCGTCGCGGGCCTTGCGATAATTCCGCTGGCGATCAGGCTCTCACCAAGCGATGCCGGGGCGGTCATCGCGATCTCGGGCACAATCTCCACAGCCGGCTCGGGCGCTTCCGGCAGGATTTCCAACTGTATGGCCATCGCCGGGTCGGACGCCTCGATCGCCTCCGCCGGAATTGCCGGCTCGACCGGCAGGCTTTCTTCCACCAGCAGCACCGCTTCTGTCGCCATCTCCGGGGACGAAGACTCAGACGCGGCCGCTACGTCGAACAATTCCTCATCGGCAGCGGCAATCTGCACCTCATCGGAGGCCTCGATAGCGGCCGTATCGGCGACGTGGAGTGCCGCAACGGATTCAGCTTCGCTCTGCGGCGCGATGGTGGAGGGGGCAATGGCCTCGATCTGGCGCGCAGCCTGATCGAAGGCTTGCAACACGCCGTCTCGAATGCCGCCCGCGGCAACGTGATCGCAGGCGGCGTTGATCGCATCGACCTGCGACTCGAGCAAAAAGCAGATCCGTCCATCTGCACCGGATTCGCGCAGCCCCCAAGCGATCTCGCGGATCACCCGCGCGCACTTGCGCGACGGCGCGAGGGATTCCTCGAACACGCTACCGGACAGGCTCGCGGACACGCTTTCGCGGGCCGCGGCTACTATGGCGCGGACCGCGGCCATCGCCTCAGGTAACTCGTTCGATGGCGGTTCAACCGGCGGGATTTCAACAGCGGCCTGCTGCCGCTGTTCTTCTTTCTGGGCAGCGAGCGAGCTTTCGATGCGGGCGACGGCTTCGAGCACCATCGCGGTGTCGGCGTTGCGGTTGCGCCGTGTGTATTCGTCCAGAAACCAGCGGCCGCGCGCGGTCTCCAGAAACGCCTCGCGAATAGCCTCGAAGTCCGCGTCCGTCGGCGACGCGGCGCGGGCTGAGATCGGCGACAGGGCGAAGGCTTCGTTGGCCATGAAAACCCGTGAAACAGAAACCTGTAGAACAGAAACGCGGTGACGCGATCCACACTCAAAAGCGATGTCCAGATACACCGAACACGCGCTAGATAAAGATCACCACGAACCGCAGCGAATCGCAATTCCCTTGCTCACCAGCGAATCACAAAAGCACCCGGCCGGGCAATCCATCGCCCGCCGATTTGCCGTGCGGATCAGCCTGTTTTACGCCTCGACTTTCGGCATCATCGGTGTCCACCTGCCGTTCTTCCCGGTCTGGCTGAAGGCGATCGGCGTCGACGTGTCCTGGATCGGATTCATCACGGCCGCGCCGTCGCTCTCCCGTTTCACTGTCCTGCCATTTGTCACAGCGGCGGCGGAGCAGCGCCAGATCCTGCGCGGGACCATGATCGCGCTTGCGTTCATCACGGCCGTTGGCTTTGCGATCCTGGGGCTGCTTCGCGACCCGCTCACCATCCTGATCGTGTACGCCGTCATCGCCTGCCTCTGGACGCCACTCAGTCCGCTGACGGACGGTTACGCGCTGAAGGGCGTCACACGTCACGGGCTCGACTACGCGCAGATGCGGTTGTGGGGGTCTGCGTCGTTCGTGGTGTTCGCGATGATTGCGGGCCTTCTGTTCAAGGTCATCGATCCGCAGAATCTGATCTGGATCATCGTTGCGGTCGCGCTTCTCAGTGCCGTTGTTGGTCTCGGCATTGTTCCGCTGGATGCGCCGCCGGCCGGTACCGCACCGCAGGGGCGAGCCAGCGGCCTGTTACGGAAGCCGCTGTTCCTCGCCATCATTGGTGCCTCGGCCCTGATCCAGGGCAGCCACGCCGCTTATTACGCGTTTTCCTCGATCACCTGGCAGAATGCCGGATTTGGCGGATTCGCCATCGCGGCGCTGTGGTCGCTCGGGGTGGTCGCTGAGATCGTCGTGTTCGCGATTTCGCCGCGTCTCGCGTTATCGCCAACGGTCATGGTCCTGATCGGTGCCGTCAGCGCGGTGGTGCGCTGGGCTATCACCGCGCAGGAGCCGCGGATCGAGTTGCTGACGGCGGTGCAGGTGATGCACGGGCTGACCTTCGGGATCACGCAGGTCGGGACCGTCGCCTTGATGGTTCGCAACGTGCCGCATCACATGCTCGCAAGCGCGCAGGGCTATATGGTGGCCTCGCAGGGGGCCGTGACCAGCCTGACCATGATGCTGTCCGGTTTGATCTATGCGCGGGTCGGCGAGGGCGTCTATTACGCCATGGCCGTGATGGCGTTCTCCGGTGGGCTCATTATGGTCGCCGCACGCCGGCGGCTCGATGCGCACCACGCGGTGACGGACTAACCCCAGAGTTCTGCACCGGGCGGATAGACCGTGCTGCCGTCATAGCGCAGCCCGTCATCGCGATCCTTGGCCAGCAGCAACGGCCCGTCGAGATCGACCACCCGCGCACCCTGCGCGATCGTCAGCGCGGGCGCCATCGCCAGCGAGGTGGCGACCATGCAGCCGACCATCAGATCGAACCCCAGTGCCTTGGCGGACTCGGCCATCACCAGCGCCTCGGTGAGACCGCCGGTCTTGTCGAGCTTGATGTTGATGGCGTCGTAGCGTTCCCGCAGGCCTTCCAGCGACGCGCGGTCGTGCACGCTTTCATCGGCGCAAACAGAGACGGGCCGCTTGATCCTGGCCAGCGCCTGATCCTGTCCGGCGGGCAGGGGCTGCTCGATCATCGTCACCCCGGCAGCGGCGCAGGCCGCGAGATGCCGTTCCAGGTTACCGTCGGTCCAGGCCTCGTTGGCATCCACGATCAGTTCGGCGTCCGGCGCAGCCTTCCGTACGGCGGCGATCCGGGCCTCGTCGCCGTCGCCCCCGAGCTTGATCTTGAGCAGCGGGCGGCGGGCAGCCTTGGCGGTTGCTTCCGCCATGGTCTCAGGTGTCCCCAGCGAGATCGTATAGGCCGTGGTCAGCGGGCGCGGCGCGGAGAGGCCAAGGAGCTCCCAGATGCGCTTTTCCGCCACCTTCGCCTCAAGGTCCCACAGGGCGCAGTCGAGCGCGTTGCGGGCGGCACCTGCACGCATCTCCCCTTGCAGCCCTAACCGGTCCAGCCCGCCATCGAGCGCGCCCTGCATGGCGAGGATGGCCTCCAGTGTTCCCTCCGGCGTCTCGCCATAACGGGCATAGGGAACGCACTCGCCGCGCCCGACAATGGCCTTACCGTTGGGGCCTTGGCGACTTACCTCGGCCACAATCACAACGGCTTCTGTCTTGGCGCCCCGGCTGATGGTGAAGCCGCCGGCAATAGGCCAGCGCTCGATCCGGGCGGCGAGTGTCAGCGATGGCATCATTTGTGAAATCGATTTTCGTGAGGGCGGGCTTGCCCAGATACGTCATTTATGGCTCTTAGTCACATCCCCGTACAGTTCGTTGGCATCGTGATAGGTTGCTTGATCAACCGGCACAGGAGTTGGGCTTGAACGGCAATCCGACATTGGAGCAGATACCCGTCGGCGCCGGTCTCGCGCTGCGTGCGGCTGGCCAATGGACGGTCCATCACGCGCCTGACCTCGAAAAGATCATTGAAGACACCGAACGGCTCAAGAACCGGCCGGACAATATCGTGATCGACGTCTCGCAGGTCTCCAGCCTCGATACGTTCGGGGCCTGGCTGATCGAACGGCTGCGCCGCAGCCTGACCCAGGGCGGCGTCGAGCCCAATGTGGCCGGCCTGTCCGCGAACTACGCGAGCCTCGTGAACGAAGTGCGTCAGGTCAAAGCCGGCGTCGTGCACAAGCGGCCGCGGCAAACCCTGCTTGGCATGCTGGACGGCATCGGCCGCAGCGTCGTCGATGTCGGCGGCACGCTGGTCGGCCTGATCGGCATGCTGGGCGCGATCCTCAATGCGATGTTCCGGGTGATCCGGCATCCGACCAGCTTCCGTTTCACCTCGATGATCCATCACCTCGAACAGGTGTGCTGGCGCGCGGTGCCGATCGTGGTGCTCATCACCTTCCTGATCGGCTGCATTATCGCCCAGCAGGGCATCTTCCATTTCCGCAAGTTCGGCGCCGACGTGTTCGTGGTCGACATGCTCGGCGTACTGGTGCTGCGCGAACTGGGCGTGCTGCTGGTGGCGATCATGGTCGCGGGCCGCTCGGGCAGCGCCTACACGGCGGAGCTCGGCTCGATGCGGATGCGCGAGGAAGTCGACGCGCTGCGCACCATGGGCTTCGATCCCACGGAGGTTTTGATCCTGCCGCGGATCGTCGCGCTGATCATCGCCATGCCCATTCTCGCATTCCTTGGCGCGATGGCTGCGCTTTACGGCGGCGGGCTCGTCGCCTGGGGTTACGGCGGCGTACAGCCCGACGCGTTCCTGGTTCGTCTGAAGGAAGCCATCTCCATCAATCATTTCACGGTGGGCATGGTGAAGGCGCCGTTCATGGCGCTGGTGATCGGCATCGTGGCCTGCGTCGAGGGCGCAGCGGTGAAAGGCAGCGCGGAATCGCTCGGCCAGCACACCACGGCCTCGGTGGTGAAGTCGATCTTCTTCGTCATCGTCATGGATGGCCTGTTCGCGATCTTCTTTGCGACGATCAATATTTAGGATTGGATGATGGCGGAGAACTTCGACGATCACATCATCCGGGTGCGCGATCTCACGGTGAAGCTGAACGAGAACCTCATTCTCGATCATCTCGACCTCGATGTTAGGCGCGGCGAGATCCTCGGCTTTGTCGGCGCATCGGGCGCGGGCAAGTCCGTTCTGACCCGCACCATCATTGGCCTGATCCCGAAGCTTGCCGGCACCATCGAAGTGTTCGGCGTCGACATGGGCAAGGCCAGCGAGGATCAGCGCCGCGCGGTCGAGCGCCGCTGGGGCGTGCTGTTCCAGCACGGTGCGCTGTTCTCGTCGCTCAGTGTGAAGCAGAACATCCAGTTCCCTGTGCGCGAATTCATGAACGTGTCCGAGCGGCTGCTCGATGAAATTGCCATCGCCAAGCTCGCGATGGTCGGCCTCAAGCCGGAGGTCGCCGACCGGTTCCCGTCGGAATTGTCGGGCGGCATGATCAAGCGCGTGGCGCTGGCTCGCGCGCTGGCGCTCGATCCGGAGATCGTGTTCCTCGACGAGCCGACCTCAGGTCTCGACCCGATCAGCGCCGGCGATTTCGATCAGCTTGTGATGACTTTGCAGCGCACTTTGGGACTGACCGTTTTCATGGTAACCCATGATCTCGACAGCCTTAAAACGGCCTGCAACCGGATTGCAGTGTTAGGGGATCGCAAGGTTCTCCTGGTAGGCACGATGGATGACATGCTGGCCTCGCAGCATCCCTGGCTGCGGGCCTATTTTCATGGCAATCGCGCCCGGGCCGTGATCGCGTAATGAGTTTGCGTATTTGGAGTTAAGTCGATGGAAACAAAGGCAAATTTCGTCCTGATCGGGGCGTTCACGCTCGCGGTGGTCGCCGCGGCGTTTGGCTTTGTGTTCTGGTTCCAGAACCTCGGCGCGGCCGCCCAGCGCGTTCCGCTGCGCATCGTGTTCGAGGGCGCGGCCTCCGGCCTGCGCACCGGCGGCAACGTCAACTTCAACGGCATCAAGATCGGTGAAGTCACCTCCATCAAGCTCGACGACCCCAAGCGCGTGGTCGTGATCGCCAACGTCGACAAGAACGCTCCGATCCGCAAGGACTCGCTGGTCGGCCTCGAGTTTGCAGGTCTCACCGGTGTGTCGTCGGTATCGCTCAAGGGCGGCTCGATCGAGGCGGGTGGCGTGCCGGTCGCCGAGGACGGCGTGCCGACGCTGACCGCCGATCCGAACGCCATCCAGGATATCGGCGAAGCGGTGCGCGGCGTGCTTCAGAACGTCAACAAGCTGGTTCTTGAAAACCAGGAGACCCTGCACAACAGCATGACCAACATCGAGGTGTTCTCGAAGAGCCTTGCCGCCAACTCCGCTCGCATCGACAGCATCATGGCCGGCGTCGATGGCCTGATGGGCGAGAAGGGCGAATTGCAGGCCGCTGCGAAATCGTTCCGCGAACTGGCCGACAATCTCGACAAGCGCTCCGCCGGCCTGATCATCGACGGCCGCCGCACGCTCGCCGACATCAGCCGCGCGGTGAACAACTTCGACCGCAACCCGACCCGCGTGCTGTTCGGCGCGGGGCAGAAGGACGCTGCACCGGCTCCGCCGCCTCCGGCTCCAACCCCGGTCCGAAGTCCCGCCGACGCTCGCGCGCGGCAGCGGTAAGGGTTTCACCTCGCCCGCTTGCGGCGAGTGGCGTTGAGGCGACAGCGTGCGCCACTTCAATTTTCCGATTCAATTTTCAAACAGCCACGCATGATTGCTCTCGCGATTGATCGCGAGTTGATCTGTTAGTTGCCCCAAACAATGAGGGGCATGGAGCGCCGCGAGGCGCACCTTTGTATCGTCTCGCTTCCGGCATCGCTTGCGAGGCGATGTGAGGTCCGGAAGCGCATCGCCTTGCGGCGCTCCATTGCGGCGATTTTGGGCGAGGGGACCGTACTTCCGGGTGCGGACGGGGGAGGTTACTCGACCCCTGATCCGGACGGTTTTCGCCGCCTTCGTCCGCTCCGCGTCCAGCCGGCGAACGGCAGAGCCACATAGTTGGCCCGGACGGTGACCCCAGCCTCCCGGATGCGTGTTTGCGAGACACGCGCGCAGGCGCCGCATCCTGCTCCGCTTCAAAGCGCCCTCGAGAAGCGCCCCTCACGAACAGGACATGGCGAACTTAAGAGAGGTTGAGAGCGCGGGGACGCGTATCCCCATCACGAAATGTTGCAGCCACCGTCATTGCCGGGAGCGAAGCGACGAAGCAATCCAGTTTTTCGCGGCGAGAAGTGAAGATGGATTGCTTCGCTGCGCTTGCAATGACGAGCGTGGCGATACATGCCCAAAAGAAAAAGCGGAGGCGAGAGCCTCCGCTTTTTGATTTTTGCTGCGCCTTGGAAAAAGGTGAACCTTACCCCAGCCGTCCCGCCGCGTGGGCGAGCAGGGTGTAGACGAGGCCCGTTTCCGACACGAGATGGCTGCGCAGGGCCGCCGGTCCGCGCTCGTCGCGCGAGACTTCGTCGAGCAGGCGCTCGAACTCGTTGATGTAACGGTCCACCGTCTGCTTGAAGTTGCGGTCGGCGCGATACTTGCGGGCGACCTCGTCGAACGCCTTCTGGCCGGCCGGTGTGTAGAGCCGCTTGGAGAACGCCTTGCGTTCGCCGCGTTGATAGCGATCCCACATTTCAGCCGCGAGTTCGCGGTCCACCAGCCGGGCGATGTCGAGCGACAGCGCTTCAAGCGGGTTTGCGGACTGACGCGGAGCGGACGGCGCGGCACGGCCGCGTGCGCCGTCGTCGTTGTCCGAGCGGTTCAGCAGATCGGACAGCCAGCCGTCGTTGTTGCCGCCATTGCCGACCGGGGAGACCGGGGGCGCTTCGGTGCGGCGCGGCGCAGGGCTGGCCGGGCCGAACTCCGGCGCGGGCAGGCTGGATGCGCTGGCAACGTCGCGCGGACGCGGCGCAGGGCGCGAGGCGGTCTCGGCGCGGCCGCCGGCTGTCGCCATCACGGTTTCTTCCTCGCGATAGACGGTGCGGGTGGTCGGCGCAACGTCGAGGCCCTTGCCGTGGCGGGCGACGATGCGGTTCAACTCGGCCAGCGCTTCGATCTGGTCGACGATCACCTTGCGCATCTGCGCGGTGCTCTCAGCCGCTTCCTGCGGCACTTCGAGAACGCCGCGGCGCAGTTCGGCGCGGGTGGCGTCGAGTTCGCCGTGCAGTTCGGACGCCATCTGCTTCATGCCGTGCACGATGGTCGCAAACTTGTCTGCGGCCTGGCGGAACATGTTCTCCGCCTCGCGGGTGCCCTGGTCGTACAGTTCGGCCATGGCTTCGGAGGTCTGGCGGCGCTCGTCCTCGACGGCCATGCGGACCGCTTCGAACTGGCGGCTGACTTCAGCCGAGCTGGAGCCTGCGGTCTGCGCCACGATCTGCGCGATGTCGCGTGCCCGCGTTTCGGCTGCGGCGAGCGAGTCGTCGAGCAGGTTGGTGAAGCGCGAGAGACGCTCGTCGAGGTCGTGGGTCCGAAGGTCGATGGTCGAGACCAGCGATTCCAGCAGGGCGTTGCGTTCGGCGACGGAGTCGCTGGCGCGCTCGTTGCTCCGCTCGATCAGGGTCGCGGCCTCGGCGAGGGCGCGGCCGTGGTTCTCGAACTGCGACGAGATCGAGTTGAGACTTTCCAGCGCGCCCGAGGTCTTGGCGGTGAACAACCCGAGCGACTGTTCCAGCGTTTTGGTGGAGTCGCCGTTGCGGCTGGTGACATCGTTCATCGTCGAGACGAACTCCGCGACCCGCGTAACAAGCGTGCGCTCAAGCGAGTTGAGGTTGTCGTGGGCGCCGGTGAGCACTTCCTGGAGCAGGATGTTGCCTTCACGCAGCCGCTCGAACAGGGCGAGCGTGTCGGTGCGCAGGATCTTCGAGGTCTCCTGCAGCTCGTTGATGGTCGACGTGGCCACCTGACGTGACTGGTCGATCGCCGCGCGCGAGGTCTGGTCGATGTCCTTCAGCGACTTGCTGACGGCGCCGATCGCGATCTCGCTGGCGGTGTTGATCTGGCGGGCCAGATCCGAGGAGTTGTTCATCATCGCGACGGTGAATGCGCCGCCGTGATTTTCGATCGACTTCAGCGCGGAGTCCGCGGCGCTGCCGATGGTGGACGAAATCTCCGCGGCCTTGCTGCCGAGGGCTTCGACCAGTGCACCGCGGCGCGTGTCGACCAGCTGCGAAAGCTGCTCGGTCTGCTCGCGGACGCCGTCGGTGATCGCCTCGACCTTGCCGTTGAGCGTCGCGCCGAAGCGGTCGGTCGAGACCGCGATGGTGCGCTCGATTTCGGCGGAGGCCGACTTGATCTGCGCGGTCGCGCTGGTCGATGCGACGGTGAGGGTGTTCTCGGCTTCGCGCGCGGCCATCTGGATGGAGCGCTCGAGGTCGCCGGAGACCGCCTTGAGGCTGGTGCCGACGTCGCCGGAGATGCCGCGAAGATGCGCGCCGACCTCGCCGGAAATATCCCGGAGCTGGGTGCCGACAACGCTGGTGATGCCGCGAAGCTGCGAGCCCACTTCGCCCGACACCGTCTTCAGATCGGTGCTGACTTCGCCGGACACGGCCTTGAGCTGGCCGGTGATTTCACCGGAAACCGCCTTGAGCTGGCTGCTGACGTCGCCGGAGAGCGAGATCAGCGACTGCTGGGCGGTGCGGGCGCCTTCCTGGATCGTGGTCGAGGTGTTGGACATCAGGCCGGTGAGGGCGCGCTCGGCTTCCTCGACGCGGGCCTTGATCGCCTGGGTCATGTCTTCCGAACGCGAGCCGATCGCCTCGGCGGCATGCTGGCCGCTGGTGGTGACGCGGTTCGCCGCTGCCTCGACCCGCGTATCGAGCAGGTTCTCGAACTGCGCGACGCGCGCGCTGATGTCCGAGGCGAGGGAGGAGACGTTGAACTCCAGATTGCCCTGGATGTCCTTGATGCGCGCGGTCATGGCGCTGGCCATATCGTCGACGCCGCCGGTCAGCATATTCATCACCTGGGTGCCGCGCGACTCCATGGCCTCGGCAATCGAGGCGGCGCGGTTTTCGACCACCGACGCGAAGGCCGCGGCGCGGCTGTCGAAGGTCTGCACCAGCGATGCGGTGCGGGTATCGACGGTATCGGCGAAGGCCGCGGTGCGGGTGTCGATGGTGTCCGCGAAGGCGGCGGTGCGGGTTTCGACGATGTTCGCAAGCGCCGCGGTGCGGGTTTCCAGCGCATCGGTGATTGCGGCCGTCCGGGCATCGACGATGGTGGCGAAAGCTTCCGCTCCGGTGTCGACCCGTTCGGTGATCGCCGCCGTGCGCGCCTCGATGAGATCGGCGAAGGCCGTGGTGCGGCTGTCGATCGTATCGGTGAAGGCAGTGGTGCGGTAGTCGATCGATTCCTTGAACGCCGTGGTCTTGTCGTTGATCGTTTCGGTGAATTCGGCGGCGCGGGTGTCGAACACCTTGGCGATTTCGGCGGTGTGCTCGCCGAGTTTCTCGGTGAACGCCATGGCGCGGCCGTCGATCGCATCGGTGAAGGCGCTGGTGCGCGTATCCATCACCGTGGTGAAGGACGCTGCGCGGTTGCTGACCGTGTCGCCGAAGGCGGCGGCGCGGCTGTCGAACGTTTCCTCGAGGGCCTTGGTGCGGTTCGCAACGGTCTCGTCCAGCGCGTTGACGGTGGAGAGCAGGGACGTGTCGAGGCTCTCGATCCGGGCTTCGATCGCGGTCTTGAAGCCGGTGAGGCTCTGATCGAGCTTGTTGTGAATCTCGTCGCGATGCGTGGTGACGCGGGTGTCGAAGGTGTCGACATAGGCCTTGAGGTTGTCGGCGAGGCCCTGGGTGTGCTCGCCCATGCGTTCGACGATCTCGCCGCCATAGGTTTTCACCGTGCGGTCGAATTCGGCGATGTGGCGGGTGATCAGCGCGCCGAGTGTGCCGCTGTCGCGCGCGAACTTCTCGGCCAGTTCGTTGCCGTGTTCCTTGACGATACCGTCGAACAGGCCGATCTGGTTGCTCAGCGTCTCGTGAGCGCTTTCGGTCTGGCTCACGACCTTCGCCACCAGCGTATTGATGGTGACGTCGAGCGCTTCGCCGGCCTTGTCGCCGCTGGACAGAACGCGGTCGGCCAGGCGATTGCCGGCCTCGTCGATCTGCTCGGAGAGCGTGGCGCCACGGACATCGAGCTCGGAGAGCAGGGACTCGCTCGAAACCCTCATCGATTCGACGATTTTGTCGGTACGTTCCGCAACGCTGGCAACGATTTCCTCCGAGCGGGCGGCGATGCTGTCGACGATGGTCGCCGAGCGCTGTTCGAACTCGCCGGTCATCTTGTCGAGGCGTTCGTTCAGGGCGTCGTGGACGCGGTCGGCGAGGTCCGCGAATTCCTCGTGGACGTGGCCGGTCTTGAAGTTGAGGCTGGCGGTCAGCTTTTCGCTGGCGTCGAGCACGCTGGCGGCGGTCTGGGTGCTGGCTTCCTCGAGGCGGTCGAGCAGGTCGCCGCCGCGCTCGCCGAGCGCGATGATCATGTTGTCGCCGGCGCTGGAGAGCGCGCGGGTGATGTGTTCGCTGCGTTCTTCGAGGGCGCCGGTGATGCTGCTGGCCACTTCATCCACGCGCGATGCGATGGCGTCGCTGATCAGGGCAATGTCCTGACGCAGATCGATCTGCACGCCGGAAATGGCGTTGCGGACCTGCTCGGCCTGGCCGACGAGGTTGTCGCGCTGAACCGCGATGTCCTGGAGCAGGGCGCGGATGCGCACTTCGTTGTCGCTGTAGGCACGCTCCAGCGAGGAGACTTCGTTGGCGACGAGGGCTTCGAGTTCGCCGGCGCGCGCGACGGCACGCTCGACGCCGTCACCCATGGCCGCGACTTCGCGGCGGATCGCCTGACCCACGGTCACGATCGCGCCGTTGGCGACATGCTCGGGCTCGGAGAAGCGGACGGCCATCTGCGCCATCGACTGAGCGATCATGCTCATTTCCTGGCTGCGCCACGCCATGTTGGCGATGAAGTAGAACAGCAGCAGCGGGGCAACGAGAACGGCGATCAGGCCGATCAGCGCCAGCACACCGGCGCTGCCCTGGCCGACGATTGATTCGAGTGCGGGCAGGAAAGCGAACGCAAGGAAGCCGACGCCTGCGATCCACAGGCCCGAAAACAGCGTCGCGACAGTATAGGCGTTGCGCCGCGGGCGGCCCTTCTGGATGGTCTGGAGAATGGCGCCGATGGTTTCGCGGTCGTCATTGGCGGGACTGCGGTCGAAGCTCGGGACGCCGAGGTCGTCGGCAACAGGCGAACGCAGATCAGCACCGCGGCTGGCAGCGCCAAGCGACGGTTCGTTGCGCGCCAGATTGTCCCGACTGCTGTCGGACGGAGGCAGATCGCCGATGTTCAGAGCTTCCTGGATCGCCGAAAGGGCGGCTTCAGTTGGATCCTTGACCTTCGGATTTTTCGCCATGTGTCCCGCACGCCTTTATTTTTTACGCATCCGCAAGTGGCACCGCAGCCAGGGCTGCGCGCCGTCGAATGTTCCCCGATACCGGTAGACGAAACGAAGTTACGTTCGCCGATTTGTCCCGCCGGTTGTCCCGCACTTCCGCAAACATCCTATTGGCTCGGTGGGTCGAATGAAATGGGATGGGTTAATAGATTTTTAATCATCGTTAACACCGGCACGGTTAACGCTTTCAGAAATCAACAGTTTTCAAAAGCACTTTGGTATTTCTAGGCGGCGAAGCGGCGAAAACATGGCTAAATCGCGGCGGGCACCTGATACATTTCATTAACCATTGGTGTGATTGCCTGACGGTGTTTCCGGCCGGATTCGATCCGGCGCCGTCAGCAATTCGGATGGGTCATGTCACTTAACCTGGAGCGGTTGAACTGGATGCCGTCACCACCGCTCGTTCCAGAAGACTCCGCCATCGACGTCCAGCATCTCGGACGCATGACCCTCGGCGAAGCCGCGCTTGAAGCCGAAGTTCTCGGGCTTTTCGCGGCCCAGAGCGCCGATCTCGTCGGCCGCCTCAAAACCATCCCGGCGGACGCGGCCGCGCTGGCGCATACGCTGAAGGGGTCCGCGCGGGCGATCGGCGCATTCCGCGTGGCGGAAGCCGCCCTCGGCGTCGAAGCCGCCATGAAGAGCGATGGCGACGTTGCAGGCGCGATCACGCTGCTTCAGCGCGCGGTCGAGGAAGCCAAAGCCGCGATCGGCCAGATGTTGAACCGGTCCTGACCGGCTTTTCCGCACGGCTTTTATCCCCGGGCAGTGCTGGCGTCTGGCCAACTGACCCGTTATAGGACGTCTCCAACTGAATTATCCGGGCAGCACGTCAAATATGGTCAAGATCAATTTCACCGATCACTCGGGCACCACCCGCACCGTCGACGTCGAGGCGGGCGCGACCGTCATGGAAGGCGCGATCCGCAACGCAATTCCCGGCATCGAAGCCGAGTGCGGCGGCGCATGCGCCTGTGCGACGTGCCATGTGTATGTCGATGAAGCCTGGCGCGAGAAGGTCGGATCGCCGACGCCGATGGAAGAGGACATGCTCGACTTCGGCTACGACGTGCGACCGAACTCGCGGCTGTCCTGCCAGATCAAGGTGACCGACGAACTTGACGGACTTGTGGTGTCGACGCCCGAGCGTCAGGCGTAAGTTCGCTGTCGTCCTCCGGCTCCTCAGCCGGAGGCGGAATTTGTCGGGCAATAATCCATTCGATAATCGCGGTCACAAGGCCGACGACGAACGCGGCGGCCACGATTCGCGTGTCCGCCTGCATCAGCATCGCAACAATGCCGAAGATCCAGATCGCGCCGGTCAGCCGGAGCGCGATCGCGAGCGTCGGTGGCCGATGATGCATAGCCCGAACTCAGAACGGCACTGACGCGCGGGCGCGATAGGTCCAGAGGGCCGCGCCACTGCTGCTGCCGAGTCCGCCGCGCTCCGCGCCGACGGAGATCTGCGCACCGTTGGCGAACTTCAGATTGGCGCCGCTCGCGACACGCGCCGACCAGCCGTCGAGGATGGCGGCTGACACGGTCGCAAGGCTTGCGGGCGGAACGGCCGCAGTGTCGCCGTTGAAGTAATAGTCGCCGTACAATCCGACATACGGCGCAATGGCGACCGACGACCACATCACCGGATAGGCGAGCCGGAGCCCCGCGCTGGCACGGCCTGTAGTGAAGTCGCGCGCGGTTTGAACCGTGCCGAGCGTGTCGGTGTAGGCGTTCTCGTGCTCCCACAGCGCGTAGATGCGCGCCGACGGTTCGATCATCAGGCCGTAGGTTTCATACTTGCCGGTCAATCCGCCCGATACCAGCCAGCGATTGCCGGTGAATGAGCCGGAGGCAGTCCCCGCGGTGCCGTCATAGCCGAGGCCGGAGTATCCGACTGCGGCATCGAAGCGGATGGTCTGGGTGATCTTCCAGCCGAGATAGCCGCCGACCGTCCAGCCGTCGCCCTTCATGCGGCCCTGCAACTGATCCGAGCGATAGTCGAATGTCTCGTAGCCACCGAATGCGCCGATCAGGAAGTTCGGCGCAAGCCTGCGCGTAACACCAGCAAGCACGTTGATCTGGTTGCCATAGAGGGTCGACGTGCCTGCACCCGCCGCGTTCCATCGCTCGAGCGTTGCGCCGCGTACTTCCGCCCAGCCAAGCCAGTCGCGCGGTTCGACGAAACGCTTCGGAGCCTTGACCGGTCCGGCATAGGCGAGGGCATCGAAAGCGTCGTTGACGCGCGACTTGTCCGAGGTCGCGCCGAACGGAGCGGCCGAACTCACCTTTGACGAAGCCTTCGGATCGTCACTGCCGCTGTCGGTGGCGAAGTTGAAACGGATGCCGCTGTTGTTCGGGCTGACCAGCGATCCGCCATCGTCGGCGAAGCCTTCGTTGACGGCATTGTCGATCGCACCGGAGATCGCCTGGCCGGAGAACTGGCTCACCACGGGCGTCGCCATGGCTTGCAGCGCGCGCAGCTTCAGGCTGTCGGCGGGAATGTTGATCGACTGCATCAGCGGCGATGATGTGCCGCTCGTAAAACCGGGGCTGCCGCTGTAACTCGCGGTGATGGTGTGGCTGCCCAGCGCAAGCGCGGACGTGGTGAGCGTGGCGACGCCTGCAGACACGCTGGCGCTGCCGAGCGTTGTCGCACCGTCCATGAAGGTCACGGTGCCGCCGTTCGGCGCACCAGCGCCGCTTGTGACGCTCGCGGTGAATGTCACCGGCTTGCCCACGTCGCTTGGATTTTGCGACGACGCCAGCGTTGTCGTGGTGGTGGACAGGCTGATGGTCTGGGACAGGGCGGAGGATGTCGAACCATTATTGTTGGTGTCGCCACCATACACTGCGGTGATGGAATGCGGTCCCGCAGACAGGGCCGAGGTCGAGAAGGTGGCGCTTCCCGCCGATACAATTCCGGACCCGAGCAGCGTCGCGCCGTCAAAGAACTGCACCGTACCGGTGGGATTGGTGCCGGTGACTGTCGCGGTGAACGTTACGGATTGTCCGAACGGGCTCGGATTGGCGCTCGAGCCGAGTGTGGTGCCTGACGTCCCCGCGCTGACCGTCACCGGAAAAGTGGGCGCGGCGTTCGCGTAGTTCGTATCGCCGCTATAGGTCAGGCTCACGGTGAAGTTGCCCGCGGCCGCATAGGTATGCGTCGTGCTGGCGGTTCCACTGCTCAGCGTGAGAACTGCGTTGGATGAACCGTCACCGAAGTTGATCGTCGCCGTGCCGGTCGGAGCCGGCACCCCCGACGCGCCAGGGACCGTCACTGAAAATGTTGACGCCTGGCCCACGACAGCGGGCGACGGCGTGATGTTCAGACCAGGCGAACTGGTGACCTTGTTGACGGTCTGCGTCATGCTGGCCGAGCTTGCGACATAGTTGGTGCTGTCGCCGCTATAGTTCGCGGTCACGGTCTTGTTGCCCGCCGTCGCATAGGTATGACTGATGGATGCCGTGCCGCCGCTGAGCGTGACGGGTGTTGCCGCTGTGCCGTCGCCGAAGTCGAAGGTGACGGTGCCGTTCGGAGTGCCGTTGGATGCGGTGCCGGTCATGGTGGCGGTGAACGTCACCGATTGTCCGGCGATGCTTGGACTTCCGCTGCCCTGGATTTCCGTCAGGCTGGCATTGGCCGGGCCGGGTGTGCAGGTGACCGTGATCCAGTTCGAGGCGCCGCCTGCGCCATTGTTATAGATGTAGGCGGTGATGGAGGACTCGTTGCCAGCTGCAGTGAGTGTAATGGTGGAGAAATTCGGAGGGTTGTTTCGCTGCACGCTCCTCTGGCTGCCATCCGCGAACACCAGATAGACCAGGTTCAGCGAGCCGTCATTGGTGCGGGCAGTCGCGGTCAGCACATCGCCCGGGGCGAAACGCTTGCCGGAGATGCTACGCGAAGCCATCGGCGTTGACGTGGACGCGGAGACGTCGAGTTCGCCATTGTTGACGGCGTCGCAGCCTGCCGATGCCCATGCGTTTGCCGTGGCCGAGACCGCCAGAAGGCCACCCGCCAACAGCGCGAACGCGGCTCGTTTGATCGCCGCGATCCTCTCAACGCACCCCATGCCCCACCCATTACTCCATGCTCCGTCGCCAACCGGGCGGCGGAGGTCTCAGCAGGAAACGTGTGACAGATCGATTTGGAGGCGTCTTCTCATTGCGCGCACGCGTTCTGTCCGGATGCCTAAAATCCGAATCTTTTCCGGCTTGTGGCGTAGCGGCCACATGGGGCGGCGCGAGAAATTTTTTGGTGATGAAATGGAAGCGCGAAAAATACGGGCGCAACAAATTCTTACGTCATGAAAGGTGACGTGAAGCCTCGCCGATACGCTCTCCAATGGACATGTTTTACCAAGAGAGCCAAAGGCCGTCTTCTCACTCCGCGCAAACGCCAAACTTTTTCGCGCTGCGAGCGCCGTCCGTGTGATCTCAGAACGCCTGGCTGATGCCGAGGCGCGAGACGTAAGTAACCACCTGACCCGGCGTGAGCGAGGCCGTGACCGAGGCGTCCAGCCTCAGCCATTGACGGCTCCCCAACCGGCCTTGGCCTAACAAATCGGGAAAAAGCCGTCTTCTCATTGCGTGCAAACGCTCGGCCCCAAGGCTCAAAAAGAGAGTCTTTTCAGGCCTGTGGTCCGGGTGCCACAGGGTTCACGCGTTGAGAGACATCGCCCGGATATCGCCCGGCGTCATGCCGTAGGCGCTGCGGAAGACGCGGTAGAATGTCGCGATGCTGTCGAAGCCGCAGGCATAGGCGATGTCCGCGACCTGCCGCGCCGGTGTGAGGCCGAGCAGCCGGCGTGCTTCCTTGAGGCGCATCGCGGTCAGCGTCCGCGCGAAGGACAATCCCGTCGGCTCGAACAGCACATGCACCTGCCGCAGCGAGATCGCGAGTTCGGCGGCGACCGTCGCGGACGACAGATCCGGGCGGTGCAGATCGCGGATCATGATCTCGCGCGCGGCGTGAAGAAATCCGGCACGCAGCGCGGCGCGGCCTTCGAGTGAGCCTTGCGCAAGGCGGCCTCGTGCGATCAGGGCAAGCCGGGCGATGGATTCGATCTCGCCCGATGCCTGAAACGGGTCGTGCTCCAGTGCGCTCAGCGTCGCCTTGATCAGCCGAGTCAGGCGGGCGCCTTGCATCAGCGGTTCAGGAAAGAGATCGTGGGTTCGCGCGCCGAGCGCGAGATCGTTCGTGAGCGGGATTTTCAAGGTGCGGAAATCGAAGCCGTCCGATCGTTCCGGTGTTCCCGCGAACATCATGTTCGCGTGGCTGATCGTGACGTCGCCTTCGCGCACCAGATGCACGCGGTCTCCCTTGATCTTCATCCAGCCCGGCCCGCGGATCTGCAATCCGATGCTCAGACTGTCGCTCGAGACGCGCGCGATGTCGGCCGGTGTGCGGCTGACGCGGTAGGACGATGCTGTCATCTCCGCCAGCACGGCGTTTCCAATCGGTGTCGCGGAAAACCGGCCGTGGAAGTCGGCGCGTTTTTCACGCTCCAGTTCGATGGTGACGCCGAACAGACTCTTGCCGCGCACTTCGCACCAGTGGTCGAAGCGATCCTGCGGACGAATGTCGTCGGTGGAGAAACTCAGCATCGCAGACGATCAGTCGAGGACGGCTGCGGTCCGCGCATCGCCTGGCGTGATGCCGTAGACATTGCGGAACACGCGGTAGAACGTGGCGGAGCTGTCGAACCCGGACGCCTGCGCGATCTCCGCAACGGGCTGCATCGGTGCATTCCTGAGGAGCCGCAGCGCTTCGGCGGCACGCATCGCCGTCAGCGTGCGTGCGCAGGACATGCCCGTCGGTTCAAACAGCAGATGCAGTTTCCGCGGCGAGATTCCGAGTTCGGCCGCGACCGCCGCCGGTGTCAGGTTGGGGCGATGCATGTTGCGCGCGAGGACATCGCGGGCGGCGTGCAGAAAACCGGACCGCAGCGCGGCGCGGCTCTCCGGTGAGCCGTGCCGTACACGCCCCTGGGCCAGCAGTGCGAGCTGCGCGAGGTGATCGACGGCGAGATCGAAATCGTTGTCGGGATTCCTGGCACAGTCCGCGGCCAGTGCTGTCAGCGAAGCGGATATGACGGTTTTCAAGCGCGGATTGTCGCGCAGCGGCGCCGGCGACAGACCTCGCGCCGCGCGAACGAGATCCTCGCGGCCGGTGAACGGAATTTTCAGAACGCGCAGATCGAAGCCGTGCGCGGTTGCCGGCCGGGTCAGGTAGGGCAGGTCCGTATGGCTGATGGCAATGTCGTTCGCCGCCACCACGAACTCGCCGCCGCCCTTGCTGTTGAACCAGCTCGCGCCGCCGAGCTGCTGATAGATGCAAAGACTGTCGCCAGGTGCGCGGGCAACATCGGCGGCGGTGCGCGACACCCAGTAGGATGAGGCCTGCATCTCGCTGATCATTGCGCCGCCCGCGGGAACGGCCGTAAACCGTCCCCTGAAATTCTGCCGCTCATGCGGTTTCAGCGAGATCGTCACGCCGAAAAGATTGCGGGCACGTACTTCGCACCAATAGTCAAACCGATCCTGTGGACGGAGATCGTCGGTGTTGAAGCTGAGCATGACGGACGACTGGCCCGGTTGTCGCAAGTTCGCCTCAAAGATTTAGAGGCGAACCGACACGGCGGCAACAGCAATTGCGGGGCAGGTTGTCGCTATGGGCGCAGCATCCAGGGCTGAAATCGCTCGATGATCTCGGGCGTCAGCGGGGTCGGTTTGCGGGTCGTGGCATCCACCAGAACCGTGACCGCTTCCGCCGAGGCGGTGCAGACGTCGCCCGCGAACACCACCTGCGCGAAGGTCGCGGAGGTCCGCCCGAGCTTCGAGACGCCGATCCCCAGCTCGAAGCTTCCAGGCCAGTGCATTTCGGCGCGGAAATCGATGGCGAGATGCACCAGCATCCAGCTCAGGCCCTTCGGCATCAGTCCGCGGTCGCCGCTGCGCAGCAGCGTGACGCGCGCCGTCTCGAAATAGGTCGAATAGACCCCGTTGTTGACATGCTTGTTGGGATCGAGGTCGCCGTAGCGGACGTTATCGGCCAGGCGGAACGGGTAGTCTTCCAGCTTGAAACTGGACTGTGGGCGGATCGGCGCGTTCAACGAATAAGTCTCCGGATTTATGCACCCTTACCTGAAAAAAGCCGGTCGTCACAAGCCGGTGGAGCATGCCCGCCAGCCCGAAAATCCCTTCCCCAGAGGGGCCGTCTTGGCTAGACAATGCCCTTAAAAGCGGCGCCTTACGCGCCCGCACCTCGATCTTTCTCCCATTACAGACCGGAACGAGCATGACCGACACGATCAAAACTGATGTCCTGATTATCGGCGCCGGCCCCTGCGGGCTGTTCGCCGTGTTCGAACTCGGCCTGCTCGATATGAAAGTGCATCTGGTCGATATTCTCGACAAGCTGGGCGGACAGTGCGCCGAGCTTTATCCGGAGAAGCCGATCTATGACATTCCGGCGATTCCGATGGTCACCGGGCAGGGCCTCACCGATGCCCTGATGGAACAGATCAAGCCGTTCAATCCGACCTTCCATCTCAACGAGATGGTCGAGACCATCGAGAAGATCGGCGACCCGCTGTTCCGCGTGACGACGGATGCGGGTCAGGTGTTCGAGACCAAGGTCGTGGTGATCTCGGCAGGCGGCGGCTCGTTCCAGCCGAAGCGTCCGCCGGTGCCCGGCATCGAGGCTTATGAAGGCACCTCGGTGTTCTATGCCGTGCGCAAGATGGAGCAGTTCCGCGGCAAGGATCTGCTGATCGTCGGCGGCGGCGACAGCGCGCTCGACTGGGTGCTGAACCTTCAGCCGATCGCCAGGCGCGTGACGCTGCTGCATCGCCGTGACGACTTCCGCGCGGCGCCGCACAGCGTCGATCAGATGCGCAAGCTCGTTGCCGCGGGCAAGATGGATCTGAAGCTCGGACAGGTGACCGCGCTCGAAGGCGAGAACGGTATGCTGTCCGGCGCGATGGTGAAGGGCACTGACAACGAGACCTTCAAGATCGACTGCAACACCATGCTGCCGTTCTTCGGGCTGACCATGAAGCTCGGTCCGGTCGCGAACTGGGGCGTCAAGCTCGAGAACAATCTGGTGCCGGTGGATACCGAGGCGTTCGAGACCAACGTGCCCGGCATCTTCGCCATCGGCGACATCAACACCTATCCCGGCAAGCTGAAGCTCATTCTCTCCGGCTTCCATGAAGGCGCGCTGATGGCGCAGAAAGCGAGCCGCTACGTCTTCCCGGACAAGCGTGTCGTGTTCCAGTACACCACGTCGTCCTCGAGCCTGCAGAAGAAGCTTGGGGTGAATTGAAGCGTCCGAATTTTTCAACCTGTCATTCCGGGATGCGCCTCTGGCGCAGGCCCGGAATCCATTCTTTGTCGCAACCTTGGATTCCGGGTTCGCGCGAAGGGCGCGCCCCGGAATGACGGTTTTTCCGATAGTCAGGCTGATTATTATCTTGTAGGCGTCGCCGGCGAGAGCGGTTCGCTGACCACTGGTGCCTCTGACAGACCAAGCCCCAGCACGCTCATTGCGGCGGGAAGTGCCGCGTCCGCCATTGCGGCATGACCTTCGGCGGTCGGATGGATCGCACCGCCATAAACGGCGGAGAGCACGCCCCATGTCGCGTCATGAATGTCGCCCGGCTGGTTGGTCGGCGCTTTCTGTGCCTGCGGATAAGTCATCGCCGTGAAGTAGCTGTCATTGGCATCGCGGATCCAGCGCGCGCGCGGCGCGTACGGACGGAAGTCGCTGGCGCCCGCGCCGCAGACCAGCGGATTGTTCGCGGCATCGACGATGTCCGCGACGAAGCTTTCGCCCTTTGCGGAGAAACATTCACGGTCGAACGGCGGATCGGTCTCGGCGCGCGCGCAGAACCCGTGACTGGCGAAGGCGGCCTGATGCTGATCGACGAAGGTCATGCGGTCGCGCGCGGGATTGCCGCACAGCACGCCGCCGCTGCATGTCGCCAGCTTCTTGAGCGAAGGCAGAAACTCGCTCTGCACGAATTCGGTGACCTCGGCGAGGCGCTGCGGGTCGGCGTTGAATGCGGGATGAATGTCGAAGCCGGCGCGTCCGCCGGGGCAGGGCGCGCCATTCAGCAGCGACGGGTTCGCGTAGGATGTGTAGATCACGCGCGAGAGGTCGCCGCCGACGAAAGGTTTCAGCGCCTGACGCAGTTTGCTGAAATTCTGCGGCAGTTCGCGTTGCAGGGTGGAGCGTGCCTCGTCGACCGAACTGAGCACGCCGGTGCGCCGTGACAATGCGCGTTCGGTCTGCCGTTCGACAATGACGTCGGCGACAAGTCCCGAGAAGTCGACATCGTTGGCGCCGATCGAGAGCAGAATGAGATCAAGTCCCCGATCCGGCTGACGCTTGGTTGCCGCGGTCAGCGCCTCGCGCAACTCGGCGACCTGCGCATTCACCGTGCCCTGACAGGTCAGGCTGTTCTTGCCGACCACGCATTCGCGGGCGCGCTGCGCGCCGAACATGCCCTCATCGATCGTCGCGCCGGTGCAGGCCAGCGGCAAGTAAGTCACCGCGATCTGCGGATTCTGCGCGGCCAGCGCGATCGCCATGCGGGCCTGGTAGCTGTAGAGCGAACGGTGGCACGCCGGATTCATCCATTGCGCGCCGGCGCGCTGCCAGTTCTGCAGGCTGGTGCCGTCGGAGGTATCGCAGGCGCGCGCGCCCTTGAAGCCCGCGCGGCCGGGTCGGAAGTACATTCCGGCTGGCCCGCCGAGATAAGAACGGAAACAGAAGCCATCGTCGCTGAGCGTCACTGCGCGATCCGGATTGCCTTCGCCCGATGCGATCGAGTCACCGAGGCCTGCAATGAAAATGTCGCGCACCGCGATCTGTGTCGTGACCCGTTGCGGTGCCTCCGATCCGCTTGAGACGTCCACGGTGACGGGCGTCGGCCGGCCGTAGCGGACGCGCAGGTTGATCGGCTCGGCGCAATCGAGCGTCGACTGCCGCGGCGGATCGCCGTCCTCGAAGGTCCATGCGCAGGTCGCGCCGACCGGCACCGCGCCGGTGAGACGGATCGTCACCGGATGATCGGTGGGCGTGAGATAGCTTTCCTTCACGCCGTCGCGCGTGCAGGGCTCGCTGACACGGCCCGTTGCATCAATGCACAGGCGTCCCAGTATGTTGCGCGCCCAGCCGCGGCCGTCGCTCTGCGTTGCCAGTGCCTGTTCGGATTCAAGAATGGAGCGGCCGCTGAGCGACGCGATATGAAGCTGGAAATCGCGCTCCTCGCGAAACAGGCGGAAGCGATTGCGGACTTCCCACGAAATCTGCATCGCCGTCGTGAGCTGCGGAACGGGCTGTGCGACGGAAGGCGGCACGAGCGGCGTCTGCGCCGCAGCAGCACTTGCCATCGCGCCGCCGAGCGCCGCGATCAGGAGCGATAAGCGGATGACGCGCGACTTGAGCATGAGGGTTTGAAGCCGACGGATAAGGCCAAAATGTGGGGCGGGGCTGAAACCTAAGATACGTTTCGGGACCCCACAAGCCACATCTTTGTGCGCAGGATTACTCCGCGGCCTGCTTCGGTTTCGACTGTGGAGGTGACGATTGCGCGACGGCGGGCGCGGGCTGAAGTTTTCGGCTCTGTTGCCACGGCAGGATGACGCTGAGCCACAATTCCCGGATGCCGAGGATCGTGATCGACGTGGCGAACGGGATCAGGAAGTAGAGGATGCGGAACACCAGCAGCGACGCCAGCAATTCCTCCTTGCCGAGCATCGGCAGGCCGACCAGCATCGCCGCATCGAACACGCCGAGACTGCCGGGCGCGTGACTGGCAAAGCCGAGCAGGGTGGCGAGAATGAACACGACGGAGAGCGTCACGAAATCGAGGTCGGGACTCGACGGCGCGAGGAGATACATCGCAAACGCGCAGAATCCGAGATCGACCACGCCGATCAGGATTTGCAGCGCCGTGAGCGGCGCTGACGGCAGATGAACCTTCCAGCCGTCCTTGCCGAGCTTGCGGCGGCCCTTGCCGGTGGCGATCCATGTCAGATAGATGCCGATGCCTGCGAGCAGGCCGACGCCGATCAACTGGTTGATGCTTTCGGGCAGCAGATCGATCGATGATGCGGCGGCCGGGTGCCAGATCATTCCGATGCCGAGCACGAAGGTGTTGCCGAGCCAGAATGTCAGGCCGGAGATGAAACAGATTTTCGCGACATCGATCGCGGTCAGCCCCCAGTCCGAATAGATGCGGAAACGGATCGCGCCGCCGGTGAACACCGTGGCGCCGATGTTGTGGCCGATCGTGTAGCTGGTGAAGCTCGACAGCGCGGCGATGCGATAGGGAACGTGCATCTTGCCGATCGTGCGCAACGCGAAAAGGTCATAGAACGTCAGCGTGAAGAACGCGCACAGCACGCACACTGCGGCGAGCGCGATCTGGCCTTGCGATTTTTCGGCAAGCGCAGTCAAAACGATCGCCGTGTCCACGCCCTTGAGGGTGCGGAACAGATGCATGATCGCAATGGTCACGATAATTAGGCTGGCAACGATCCCGAGCCGTTTCCAGCCGATTCGTTCCCTGAAAACACGCCCTAGCGTGCTCAACACTTGTTGCATTCGTCCTCCCGGCAGGGCGCGTAACCTATAGAAGCCGATTGAGGCGACAGTGAGCAAGCGGCTGCGGCGGTACTCATACGCGAAATCCCATGCTTGGAAAATAGGTCGTTGTGCGGCGCAAGGTGCCGTTATTGCTAAGAAACCGGGGCCGGCCGGGCTGTCATCTTTGCTTCATATCAGGCCGGATGCCGCGATTCATCGATTAGCCGGATATGGGAAACGAAGATGCTGTTGCAAAGGGTGAGAGAGGCCAACCCTTTTCCCCGGTTGCGATGATCTTCAGGAACATCCGCGTCTTCTTGATGGAATCTATGCGCTCAGGCAGAGCAGCCGTGTTGCAAAAGACTCTCGGCAAGGAAAAGGCGGCCGACCGGAAGCTGACACAACTGGGCGAAAATGGGATCAACCAGAAGGCGGCAAGCCAGCCACGGCTACGATTCAACGTGAGGCTGAATGAGGCAAAAAGCCGCGCCGGCGCAAGCTCGGGGCGGCCTTTCATGCCAAGGGATCAGGCCCGGCGCATTGCGAACTTCGCCCCGCAGAACGCCATGACTGCGCCAAGCCCGAGGGCGGCGAGACCTGCGAGCACACCGGCCAGTGTCGGGATCGCGCTCGGTGCTGCCGCGGCCTGACCCGCGGCCGCCAGCATGATAACGCCGACCACGACCAGAAACTGCCGCAGCCGAAGCGAGATCTGACCGGATACTGCGCTCTGCATCAGCGACGCGGAAATGAAGCCTGCCAGAAACGCCACCGCGGCGATCAGCCACCAGGCCAGCGCGGCACGCGCGGGCATCAGCTCGGGCACGTCGGTGCGCCACAGGTCTCCGAGATTGAGATTGAAGCGCTGGATGATGATGTGGATGCCGAGCGCAAGCAGCACGCCGAACAGGATCGATGCGGCAAGAACGATAGTTTGCGAGAAATAGGCAGGCTTGGCCATCAGGGTGTTTCGTCCGGGCACGGCAGGCTGCTATGACTTGTAGAATAGCGGCCGGTGGTCCCGCAAGGTGACCGGCCCCTGATTGCAGCCGATTGAAGGATTTTCATGCTCTCGCAATTGTTCGGTGCCACGCCGCGCGCCGGAGTGAAAGGCCTGGAGGTGGCTGGCGACGGCACGCAATATATCTTCAAGCCATCACTGGTCGGAGGCGCGTCGCAATTCGACCTCACCGGCGAGGGACTGTCCTGGCAGGTGAGAGGAAAGCATGGTGTCTGGCCGCTGGAGAAGATAGCGGCGATTCGTCTGTCGTATCGTCCCGTGTCGATGCAGTCGCGGCGATTTCGTGCCGACATCGAGGACACGCGCGGCGAACGCGTGACGCTCTACTCAACGACGTGGCACACCGTCGCGCTGATGTCGCCGCAGGACAACGGCTACCGCGCGTTCATCGTGGAATTGCATCGCCGCCTTGCCGCGATCGGCAGCAAAGCCGTGCTGGTGGTCGGAATTAACCCGGCGATCTACACGGCGGGGCTTGTCGTGCTTGGACTTGTCGGTGTCTCGATGCTTGGATTGCTGATCCGTGCGCTGATCACGGGCGAGTTTGCCGGCGCGCTGTTCCTGATCGGGTTTGCTGGGCTGTTCGGCTGGCAGATCGGCGGCTTCCTGCGGCGTAACAAGCCGCGCATCTACACGTTCGATGCTTTGCCGAAGGATGTCCTGCCGTAACAAGAGGTCAGCTCGGCCGGGCGTCGTTGGCCGGCCCGGCCAAACCTTACCGCCCGATGATGGGGATCACCCTCTGGCGGCGGGCTGACCATAGTCCAGGATGAAGCTGGAGAGAAGTCAGCAGAAACGGCGAAAACCGTTTCGTGATGGGTGTGCAACCTTAATGCCGCACCACGAGCACTGAGCATTTTGCATAACGCACGACGTGCCCTGCATTCGAGCCGAGAAAATAACTCTGCATCGAGGGCCGGTGCGATGTCATGACAATCAGGTCGGCGCCGATGTCGGCGGCTTCCTCAAGCACCTCATGATAGATGCCGCCCTGGCGTACAGTGACCGAGATGCGCTTGCTGTCGATTCCGGATTCGCGCGCCACGATGGCCAGCGCTTCCTCGGATGACTGGCGCTGCTGAATCTCGAAATCGGGCGGCACATATTCCGCCAGCATCACCGGCGTGATTGGCATCACGTTGACCAGCCGCACCAGTCCGCCGGAGGATTTCGACAAGGACGCCGCCGTCTCGATGGCCGGTTTTGCGAGATCGGTATCGGCAAGGTCGATGGGGACGAGGATGGATTGAAACATCGGTCTCTCCGGTCGCGCGCGTTGGAATGATCACGATGGATTCGTTGGCGGCAAGATGCAAGGCCGCTTCACCTGAGGGCGTTACGCCCCCTCAGATCCTTCGCGCAGCAGCTTCGGGCTTGCGAAGCGCTCGAGCCGTCCGGTGCGAAAGCCGACCTTCTCCCAGTCGTCGATCTTGAAATCGATCACGGTGACGCCCGCCGTCGGCAGGTTGCTCGCCAGCGCCTGACGCCCGGCGGAATCGCCGCTGGCGACAAGGCCGAGCGCCAGTTCATGCAGTCCCGGGTTGTGCGCGAGAATCAGCAGACATTGCGGATCTGCATCCGCGACACCGTGAATGATCCGCAGCAGTTCGGATGGATCGGCGCCGTACAATGCCGGCAAATGTTTTACCCGCACAGATGGCATCGCTGCGCGAAGCAACTCCCAGCTTTCCTGGGTGCGCGTTGCGGTCGATACCAGTACGAGGTCCGGCCGATAGTCGTGCAGGGCAAGCCATCGCCCCATCTCCGCGCCGTCATGCCGGCCGCGCTCGTCGAGACGGCGATCCTGATCCCTGCCGGAAGGGGCGTCCCGCTCGGTCTTGGCGTGGCGCAGCAGGATCAGACGGCGCATATCGCGATCTCGTTTCGGTGGGCGTGGCAAATGATGCGAACTTCGGTGGTGAACCACTAGGGCACGGCCCGGAATAGTGTACAAGCTTACGTCCGATATTGTGACGGACGGGGACACCGTTACACCCAGAAAATACAGCTTGCGACAGGCGATCTTGGAACAGCGACCATGGACAACCCTTCGGTGAATTCGTCGGCGGATCTGCCGGGCCGCCCGCGGCTGACGTTCGACCTGGATGTCGACATCTGCGTGATCGGAGGAGGGCTCGCCGGTCTGACCATGGCGCGGGAAGCGGCGCGGATGGGCGCAAGCGTCGCGCTCCTTGAAGGCCGTGAGATCGGGTGGAATGCGTCGGGTCATAATCTTGGCACCGTCATGCCGGGCTACGGCATCGCGGTGTCCGATTTGATCGACCGTGTCGGCTTTGATAACGCGCGCGAACTGTGGTCGCTGGCGCAGGAAGGCGCCGACTATGTCCGCGCCACCGTGACCGGCAACGCCATGCCCGGCGTGCCGCTGACGGAAGGCGCGCTCGAAGTTTCCACAGTCGATGCCGGCGATGAACTCATCAGCCGGTTGCAGACGCTCGGAGAAGATTTCGGCACCGAGATCGAAGGCTGGCAGATCGACCGCGTTCGCGAGACGCTGAAAACCGATCGCTACTTTCATGCGATTCATTTCCCGAAGGCGTTTCAGATCGACGGGCGGCGATATGTCCATGGTCTTGCGGCGCTGGCGGAAGAGGCGGGCGTGCGGATCTTCGAGGACACGCCCGTGATCGGTCTCGATCCGGCGGGCATCCGCAAGCGCGTCTTCACGCCGTCCGCGAAACTGCGTTGCACCCATGTTGTGCTCGCGGGCAATGCGCATCTTGGCGCGCCGGGCCGGCGTCTCACGGCAACGCTGCTGCCGACATGGCGATACGCGGTGCTGACCGAGCCGCTCGGCGAGCGGCTTGCCGATGCGATCACCTTTCAGGGGTCGGTCACCGATACCCATGACATCGATCACTTCCGCATTGTCGAGGGCGACCGGCTGTTGTGGTCGAGCCCGGAAACGACATGGCAGGGCGATCCGCAGCGTTATGCGAAGCGCATCCAGAATCGCATCTCCGCGTTTTTCCCGAAGCTCAAGCAGGTCGGGATTGCCGAGGCCTGGAGCGGGATGTTCGGACAGACCGTGCACGGCATGCCGCAGATCGGCGAACTGCAACTGGGTCTTTGGGTGCTGAGCGGCTTCGGGCGTCAGGGATTGAACACGACGGCGATGGGCGGTCAGCTTCTCGCGCGCAGCATTCTGCACGGCGATGATCGCTGGCGGCTGTTTTCGCCGTTCGAGCTGGTCTGGGCCGGCGGCTCGGCCGGGCGTGCGGCGGGGCAGGTGTTCAACATCTGGTCGCGCGGCTATTCGAATGCGGCCAGCGCATTGTCGCGCTATCGCGAGCGCGCCCGCGGCCGCGAACAGATGCGGGAACGCGCCCGGGAGGCGCGGATTGCGGCGGCCAGGGCGCAGACCGCCCGATTGAAATAACACTCTGCCGGCGGGGTTATTGGAACATGAGGGCTGAGGCTGTTCCGGCCTCGCGGGAAAGTGAGCCTGCGGCTGGAGCGTTGCTGTAACTTTTCGCGAAATGGACCGTAGATCGTGATGGACAGCCTGTTTCCCGACTTGCACGGAGCTTTGACGATGATCGACCGCCGTATCCTGCTCGCATCCGCGATGAGTCTCGCCGCATTTTCGGCATTCCGCTGGCTTGGCCTGGGCAGTGCCAGTGCGGGTGAAAAATCCGCCGAGAAATTCGAGATCGAGAAGACGCCCGAGGAATGGCGCAAGCAACTGACCCCTGCGCAATATAATGTGCTGCGCGAAGCCGGCACCGAGCGCCCGTTCACCAGCCCGCTGAACAAGGAGAAGCGCAAGGGAACCTTCACCTGCGCCGGCTGCGACCTGCCGCTGTTTGCCTCCGAGACCAAGTTTGACAGCGGCACCGGCTGGCCGAGCTTCTATCAGGCGCTCCCCAACGCCATCCTCGAGAAGTCCGATCGCAGCTACATGATGGTGCGGACCGAGACCCTGTGCCGGCGGTGCGGCGGCCATCTCGGCCATGTGTTCGACGACGGCCCGAAGCCCACCGGCCTGCGCTACTGCATGAACGGGCTGGCGCTGAGCTTCAAACCCGCGGACGGCTCATCCTCCTGATTTCGCGCGGCAATTCTTGCCCGCTAGGCAATTGTGCCCCGGTCTTTTGGCCGGGGCATTTCTTTTAGTGCATTGATATTGCAGCATAAATGCTGTTGGCACGGCGCTTGCGATCTCTTCTTCGAATACGGCCATGGCTATGGACACACCGGCGGGCCGCCCGGATCGAAGTTGGAGAAAATGTAATGGGTCTCTTTGGCGCACTCACCACGTCCGTCGCAGGTCTTCGTGCTCAGTCCTATGCGCTCGAAAACATCTCCGGAAACATCGCGAACTCGCAGACAACTGCGTTCAAGCGCATCGATACGAGTTTCCTCGACCTCATTCCCGAAACCGGCACCAACAACCAGCTCGCCGGCAGTGTCGCGACCAACTCGCGTGAAACCAACACGGTGCAGGGCGACGTCCAGAAGGCCGCGGTTTCGACCTACATGGCGATCAGCGGCGACGGCTTCTTCGTGGTGCAGAAGCCCGGCAGCTTCACCGACAGCAACCCGGTCTTCAACGGCGTCAACAACTACACGCGCCGCGGCGACTTCACGCTCGACAAGAACGGCTATCTGGTGAACGGCGCCGGTTATTATCTCGAAGGCATTCCGATCGACCCGACCACGGGTAACGTCACCGGCAGCAATCCGCAGGTTCTGAAATTCGGCGGCGACTTCCTGCCCGCGCAGCCCACCTCGACCGTGACCTATCGCGCCAACCTGGCCTCGTATCCGATCACCACGAAGAGCGACAAGTCCGTTCCGGGTTCGGAACTGCTCAACGTCGGCGACTTCACCGTCAATCCGAGCACGGTCGGCACGCCGCCGCTGCCTTATCTCGACAACGTCGGAAGCGGCGCGTCGATGAACAGCGCGCTGACCACCGCGACCAAGATCAACGGCACGACCGCGCTGTCGGGCGCGCCGAACACCAACTCACTGTCGGCGAGCTTTGCGGCTGGCGACACGATCACGGTGAACGGAACGCCGATTACTTTCACCGACGCATCCAGCGTTCCGCCGAACCAGAATGACGCGACCCATATCCCGATCGGCAGCACCATCGATCAGCTCCTCGACAAGATTGACGGGCTGAGCGGCAACTCCGCGCTGTCCTCGACCGTCAGCAATGGCTCCGTGCAGTTGCATACGGGTCTGGCGAATAACCTGGTTATCACCTCGAGCAATGCAACGGCTTTTGCTGCGCTCGGATTCTCCGGCACCGTCACCGTGAATCGCCTGGGCGGCGGTTCGGCGGGCGCCGGTCAGGTCATCGGCTCCGACGCCGCGACATTCATTTCGCAATCGATCGCGGGCGGCGCCACCACCGGCTACGACATCTCCGGCTCGCCTGTCAGCATCCAGTTCCGCTGGGCAAAGATGGACTCATCCACCCTCGGCCCAGGTCATACCGACAAGTGGAACATGTTCTATCAGGTCGATCCGAACGCGACGGGCGGCGCGACGGCCTGGCAGAATATGGGCACCGATTTCACATTCAGCGCAAACGGACAGCTCACCCCGGCGGTGGCATCGGTGACGCTCACCACTCCGACCATCAGCGGCATCACGCTGGGCAACGTCACCGTGAACTTCGGCGTCAGCGGCCTGACCTCGTTCGCCGATGCCAACGGCAACGCGCAGGTCAACGACATTCACCAGGACGGCTTCCCGGCGGGTTCGTTGCAGACGGTTTCGATCGGCGACAACGGCCGCGTGGTCGGCAATTATTCCAACGGCCGCAACATCGATCTGGCGCAGATCACGCTGGCGACCTTCAACGGCGCGAACTTTCTGAAGCGCCTCGATGGCGGCGCGTTCGAGGAGACCGATCAGTCCGGTAACGCGGTTTTCGGAAAGGCCGGCACCATCACGGGTTCGGCGCTCGAAGGATCCAACAGCGATATCGCGGACGAGTTCACCAAGCTGATCGTTACTCAGCAGGCCTATTCGGCGAACACCAAGGTCATCACCACTGCGAACCAGATGGCGCAGGATCTGCTGAACGTGCTGCGATAATCGCTGAACACATTGTCGCGTGATCCGACCTGAGATGGGCAGTATGTTATGGGTCTGAGCCAAGCTCTTTCAACCGCGATGGCCGGCTTGCGGGCAAACCAGGCGTCGCTCGCGCTGGTTTCGTCCAACGTAGCGAACGCGGAAACGCCGGGTTACGTCCGTAAGACGACCAACCAGATCCAGACCGCGGTCGGCAACGGCGCCGGCGTCGAAACCATCGGCGTCAATCGCGTCCTCGACGATTACATCCAAAGCCAGTTGCGGACGGAAACCTCGGGCGCGGCCTACACCCGCACGCGTGCGAATTTCCTGAACAACCTGCAGAGCGTCTATGGTGATCCGGATTCGTCTGCCACGATTGAAGCGGCATTCAATTCGCTCACGACCGCGCTTCAGGCGCTCTCGACGAGCCCCGACTCGCAATCGGCGCGCACCGGCGTGCTCAATGCGGCGCAGGCGCTGGCCCAGCAGTTGAATTCGACCTCGCAAGGCATCCAGGCTTTGCGCAACAGCGCCGAGACGGGGATAGCCAATTCGGTGTCCACGGCCAACAACGCCCTGACCCAGATCGCCAAGATCAACCGGCAATTGCAGGGCTATGCCAACCAGGACGCCGCGACGGCGGCGTTGCTTGATCAGCGCGATCAGTTCATCACGCAATTGTCGGGACTGATGGACGTGCGCGTGGTCAAGGGCGAAGGCAATCAGGTTTCCGTTTACACGACTTCGGGCACGCAACTCGTCGGCGGCTCCGATGCGGCGCAACTGTCGTTCAACACTCAAGGCACGGTCACGCCGGAGGCGCAGTGGAACGCTGATCCGTCGAAAAGCACGCTCGGCACCATCTCCATTTCCTATCCGAACGGCGGAAGCATCGATCTCATCTCCAGCGGAGCAATCCGCTCTGGATCGATCGCGGCGTTTCTCGAGTTGCGCGACAAGACGCTGGTGCAGGCGCAGGACCAGGTCGACCAACTCGCGGCAGCGATGGCGAGTGCGGTGTCCGACAAGACCACAGGCGGCACGGCATATCCGCCAGCCACGCCTGTTCCGCCGCCCGGCACGCCCGCCGGCTTCGATCTTGATCTTGCCGGCCTTCAGGCCGGCAACACCGTTCATCTGAACTACACCGACAATATCACCGGCGTTCAGCACAATATTTCGATCATCCGCGTGGATGATCCGAGCGCGCTGCCGCTGAAGGACACGGCGACGATCGATCCGAACGACAAGGTGATCGGCGTCGATTTCTCCGGCGGCATGTCGTCGGTCGTCTCGCAGCTCAATGCTGCGCTGGGCGGCGCCAGCATCCAGTTCTCGAACCCGGCCGGCTCGACGCTGCGTGTGGTTGATGACGGCGCGACCGGCTTGTCAGACGTCAACGCCGCATCGGTCACGACGACGGCAACATCGCTGACCGGCGGCGGTCCGCAGGTCGCATTGTTCACCGATGGCGGAAGACCTTACACCGGAGCAATCACCGCATCCGGTTCTCAGCAAACGGGCCTCGCGGGACGCATCACCGTCAATTCCGGATTGCTGGCGGATTCGTCGCGCCTGATCGTCTACAGCACGAGTCCCGCGACACCGGCTGGCGACACCACGCGTTCCGACTTCATCCTGTCGCAACTGACGTCCGGCACTTACAGCTATTCGGCAACGACCGGTATCGGCTCGAGCAGCACGCCCTATAAGGGCACGTTGCTCGGATTCACCCAGCAGTTCACGAACATGCAGGCCAATGCCGCGAGTTCGGCGCAGCAGCTCTCCGACGGTCAGGACGTCGTGCTGAACACGTTGCAGAAAAAAATGGATGCGACCTCGGGCGTGGATATCGACACCGAAATGGCCAACCTGCTGGCGCTGCAAAACGCTTACTCGGCAAATGCCCGCGTGATGTCCACGGTCAATTCGATGTTTCAGTCATTGATGCAGGTACTGTGAGGATCTCATGACAATCGATGGCGTTAGCGGCCGGACTTCGTATCTCGGCTCGTCGATTCTCAATCTGAAGAGTCAGCTCGACACGCTGACGCAGCAGCTCGCTTCCGGAAAGAAGGCGACATCCTATGCCGGTCTTGGCGTCGACTCGGGAACCGCGACGGGGCTGCGCGCGCAGATTTCGTCGATCGCCGCTTTTGCGAACACCGGCACCGTCCTCAATACGCGCATCAATGTCGCGAACCTGTCCTTGCAAGGCATCAAAGACGCAGGCAGCCAGGTCAAGGCTGCGGCCGCAGGCGCAACGCTGAATCTCGACAGCAACGGCAAAACCGCCGGGCAGAAGACCGCGATGGCGTCGTTCACGCAGGTTATCGCGCTTCTCAACACCGAAGTCGGCGGGCGTTACATGTTTTCCGGCCGCGCCACCGATACTCCGGCGACCGAGCCGGCCGATGTGATTCTCAACGGCAGCGGCACGCGCGCCGGGTTGAACCAGATCATCGACGAACGTGGTCAGGCTGACGGGACCTCGGGTCTCGGCCGGACAGTGATCACATCGCCGACGCCGACCTCGGTGACGATCGGCGAAGACGTCGCGGGATCTCCGTTTGGCCTCAAGCTGAGCGCGATTACGACGACGTCGGCGACCGCGACCGTGACCGGCCCCGCGCCGCCGGCGGCGCCTCCCGGCGCGCCTTCGGAAATGTCGGTCGATCTCGGTGCGACCAATCCGGCCGATGGCGACAAGGTCCGCTTCACATTCAGCCTGCCGGACGGCACGTCTGAAACCATCGAACTCACGGCGACGACGACGACGCCGGTGCCTGCCGGCGGCTTCGCCATCGGCGCCGATTCAACGGCGACCGCCGCCAATCTCAAAACCGTGCTCAACACCGCGGTCGGCGCCTTGTCGAACACCGCGCTGGTTGCGGCTTCCGCCATGGCCGCATCCGATAACTTCTTCAGCTCGTCGCCGCCATTGCGGGTCGGCGGTTCTCCGCTCAGTACCGCAACGACGCTCGTGAACGGTACCGCTACCGACACCGTGTCCTGGTACACCGGCGAGGACGGTCCTGATCCGGCGCGCGGAACGGCAGTTGCCGGTATCGATCAATCCATTTCGGTGCAGTACGGCGCGCGGGCCAACGAAGATGCTTTCGTTGCGCAGTTGAAGAACATCGCCGTCTATGCCGCGGTGTCCACCAACGCGAGCAATCCGAACGCGAACGGTCAGCTCACCGCACTGAACTCGCGGATTGTCGACAATCTCGCGGTGCATCCGGGTACGCAATCGATCCAGGATATCCAGGCCGATTTCGCCGGTGCGCAGGCTGCGGTCCAGACGGCGAAGGATCGGCAGACCCAGACCGGGTCGGTCGCGCAGTCGATGCTGGATTCGATCCAGGGCATCAACGACAACGAGGTCGCAACCAAGATACTTGCGCTGCAGACTTCCTTGCAGGCGTCCTATCAGACCACCGCCTCGCTCTATCAAATGAGCTTGGTAAAGTTCCTCTAGCCGCCCTGCAACGATAAAACGAAAAAGGCCTCCTTCTGGAGGCCTTTTTTGTTCATTGGTCTGCGTGTGGTGTCAGGCGGCGCTGCTGAGGCTGGCTTCGCGCGCCTGTCCGTCCTTGGCGCTGTCGAGAAGCTGCTTTTCGTAAGCGATCAGTTTTTTCGATTCCTTCAGCGCTCTATAATAGTCGCCGCTTAAAATGTAGTTATTGATTTCTTCGACGAAGCCGGCCGCGCTTGGCGCGACGCTGAGGAAGTCACGCATCACGTCGAAGTACACCGAATGATGCTCCTGCGGATCGTGCGAAATGTACATGAGCTGGACCGCCAGATAGATCAGCTTCGCCGGCGTGTCGGCGGTGTCCGGCGTCAGGATATCTTTCTCTCGCAAGACGGGCAGCCTCTCTCCTTCGATCAGGAATTTCGCGCGCTGATCGGTATTGGTGATGACGCACGACCCGACGATGATCTTTTCGTGCGGCTTGAGTTCGACCTTCAAAGCCATGGCGGTTCTCCGTGCGAGCCGGTTTCAAATCGATCCGGCTGATAGCGCGATCCTTTCGCGTTATGGTTAATGCGAGGTAAACGCCACGGTGACCATAGGGCGGCGGCGTTTAAGAAATAGCCCTGTCAAATCAACGTATTTGCGGTTTGCCGCAGTGCGTCCGCAGCCGCGTTATGCGGACAGTTGAACGAAACCGGTTCACACCTTTTTAGACTGTTGGTTCCAATGTCGGACGGCTCGCTGATCGAAGCTATCAGCGGCACGCTTGTACACGTTGCGTTTTGCGTCACACCAGAAAGGTACGCCCAATGTCTTCTATCGTTCTCTCGTCGTCGGTTCGTCAGAACCTGCTCTCGCTCCAGTCGACCGCAGAGCTTCTGTCGACCACCCAGACCCGCCTTGCCACTGGCAAGAAGGTCAACACCGCTCTCGACAACCCGACCAACTTCTTCACTGCCGCCGGCCTCGATGCCCGCGCCAGCGACATCAACAACCTCCTCGACGGCATCGGCAACGGCGTGCAGGTCATTCAGGCCGCCAACACCGGCATCAGCTCGCTCCAGAAGCTGGTTGATACCGCGAAGTCGATCGCCAACCAGGCTCTCCAGACCCCAGTCGGTTACACCAAGTCGTCCGTGACGTCGCTTGCGACCACCGGCGCGACCGCTGCCAACCTGCTCGGCGATCCTGATACGGCTGCTACGCTCACCGGTGCTGCCACCGGTACTATCGCGGCTGCTTCGGCTCTGACCGGCGCGACCGGCGGTAGCTTCGCTTCCGGCGACACAATCATCGTCAACGGCACCACGATCAAGGTCACGGCTGCCGGCGCTGGTACTGCGACCGTCACCACCGATCCGGATGGCACGATCAACCTGAACACCACCGCGACCACTGCTGCGACCACGACCGACTTGACCGATGCGATCAAGACGGCTCTTGGCGGCGGCACCGCGGCTGCGTCGATCGCCAGCAACAAGGTCACGATTACGGCTGGCAACACCTCCGACAGCATCACCCTCGGCGGCACCGCGCTGGCCAAGATCGGCCTCACCGCCGGAACGACTGCTCCGACCTCGACGGTGACGGGCAAGACGCTGACCATCGGTGCAACCGGCGGCGGCACTGCGACCAACATCACCTTCGGTAAGGGTGCTGGTCAGATTTCGACCCTGAACGACCTCAACGCGGCTCTGCTGTCGAACAACCTGCAGGCTTCGATCGATACCGCTGGCAAGATCACCATCACTACCTCCAACGATGCCGCTTCGGCGAACATCGGAACCATCGGCGGTACGGCGGCGGCGTTTGCCAGTGCAGCGGCTTCCCAGGCGGTTGCCGATCCGAACTCGCAGGCAACCCGCACCAGCCTGGTCAACCAGTACAACAACGTCATCGACCAGATCCGCACGACGGCTCAGGACGCGTCATACAACGGCGTGAACCTCCTGAACGGCGACCAGCTCAAGCTGGTGTTCAACGAAACCGGCAAGTCGACGCTGAACATCACCGGCGTCAACTTCAACCCGGCTGGCCTTGGTCTTGGCTCGCTGAGCGTTGGCACCGACTTCGTCGACAACGCGGCGACCAACAAGGTTCTGGCTTCTCTGAACACCGCCAGCACCACGCTTCGTTCGCAGGCTTCGGCTCTGGGTTCGAACCTGTCGATCGTGCAGACCCGTCAGGACTTCTCGAAGAGCCTGATCAACGTGCTGCAGACCGGCTCGTCCAACCTTACGCTGGCCGACACCAACGAGGAAGCGGCGAACAGCCAGGCGCTGTCGACCCGCCAGTCGATCGCGGTGTCCGCACTGTCGCTGGCCAACCAGTCGCAGCAGAGCGTTCTCCAGCTGCTCCGCTAATACCGGAAGCACTGCAAACCATCAGAACGGCGGGGGAAACCCCGCCGTTTTTTTATGGGTTTTGCTCGCGGAACGGTGCCGGAAGGCTCAAGCGGAAGGGATTTGAGGGGCAGGCGAGGGTCGAAACGCATTTACCCTTCGTTAAGGAAACAATTTAATCGGCTCTTAACCATAATTTAAACGGTGCCTCCTAAGAATTGGGGAAAGACGGTCGTTCTCCAAGTTGCATTACGCCGCTTCGTCGCCGGCTTTTGCTTATCTAAGGAAGGTACACAAATGTCCGATATCGTTCTTACGGCGTCAGTTCGCCAGAACCTGCTGTCGCTGCAATCGACGGCGGACCTTCTCGCAACCACCCAGAACCGCCTCGCGACCGGCAAAAAGGTCAACTCGGCCCTCGATAACCCGACCAACTTCTTCACGGCCGCCGGGCTCGACGCCCGCGCCAGCGACATCAACAATCTTCTCGACGGCATCGGCAACGGTGTGCAGGTCCTGCAAGCCGCCAACACCGGCATCACTTCGCTGCAAAAGCTGATCGACAGCGCAAAGTCGATCGCCAACCAGGCGCTCCAGACCAACGTCGGCTACGCCAAGTCGAGTTTCACAACTGGCCCGAACCCCGGGGCGACGGGCGCCAACCTGCTTGGATTGCCCGATACCGCTGCAACCGTGACCGGCGCTGTCGTCGGCGGCGGCCTGACTCCGGCCACCACGCTGGCCGCTGCCGGCTTTGCCAACGGCGACTCGTTCACCGTTAACGGCAAGACGATTTCGTTCGTCACCGGTTTGGCTGCCGATCCGGCGTCCACGACTGATCCCGTCACCGGCAATGTTTCGATCAGCCTGGCGAGCACCACCGGCGGTACCGTCGCGACCATCCAGAGCGCTATCAACAGCATCACCGGCGGTACGACGAGCATCGCGGGCAACCAGCTGACCGTCAGCAACGCAGTCGCCGACACCAGCAACAGCATTGTCTTCGGCGGCACCAGCAGCGTGCTGGCCAAGCTCGGCCTCTCGACCGGCACCACGCCGCCGACCTATACCTTCTCAGGCAAGACACTGACCATCCCGTCGACTGCGGGTGGACCGGCGACCAACATCGTCTTCGGCAATGGTGTTGGACAGATCTCCACCATCAATCAGCTCAACGCGGCGCTGCTGCCGAACAATCTTCAGGCCAGCATCGATTCGACCGGCGCGATCACCGTCACTACGTCCAACGATGCCGCGTCTTCGACGATCGGCGCCCTCGGCGGCACCGCGACGGCGCCCGGCGAGTTGTTCGCGGGCGTGATCGTCTCCGCGCCGGTTGGCGAAGCCAACTCGCAGGCAACGCGCGCGAACCTCGTGTCGCAGTACAACAACATCATCAACCAGATCAAAACGACATCGCAGGACGCATCGTTCAACGGCGTCAACCTGCTGAACGGCGACCAGCTCAAGCTGGTGTTCAACGAAACCGGCAAGTCGACGCTCAACATCACCGGCATTAATCTCGATCCAGCCGGACTCGGTCTGGGCGCCTTGAGTCAGGGCACCGACTTCATCGATAACGTCGCGACCAACAAGGTGCTCGACTCTCTGAACTATGCCAGCAGCTTCCTGCGCTCGCAGGCATCGACCCTGGGTTCGAATCTGTCGATCGTGCAAATCCGTCAGGACTTCTCGAAGAACCTGATCAACGTGTTGCAGACCGGTTCGACGAACCTGACGATCGCTGACACCAACGAGGAAGCGGCCAACAGCCAGGCTCTGGCGACCCGCCAGTCGATCGCGGTCTCCGCGCTCGCGCTGGCCAACCAGTCGCAACAGAGCGTGCTCAAGCTGCTGCAGTAATCGGTTAACTGAGCCGGAACAAAGCAGCGGGGATAAAATCCCGCTGCTTTCTTGCGTCGTGGAGTTCCGCTATTCTTTCATGCCGCTGTCGATCGCCGTAGCTGGACGCGTTGCGCAACGACGCAGGTTCAAGGGAGATGGAAAGTGGCTCTCAGAGTCGAACTCAAGCCGTTTGAACGCATCGTCATCGGCCAAAGCGTCATCACCAATTCGGAAACGCGTGCGACGTTTCTGATCGATGGTGAGGTGCCGATTCTGCGCGAGAAGGATATTCTGACTGCGGAGACCGCGAACACGCCGGTCAAGCGAATCTATCTCTGCGTTCAGCAGATGTATCTCGAAGACGACATACCGAAATATCAGGATCTCTATCTCGGCTTCGTCAAGGATTTGCTGGAAGCAGTGCCGAGTTTCCGCAGCCACATAGAGGCCGCAAGTAATCTTATTTTAAGCGGTTATCTTTACAAAGCTCTAAGAGAAATCAGGAAACTGATAACTCGCGAAGACGAACTCCTATCGAGGTGATGAATGTCTCACGCTGCCTACGCGCGCACCGCTCAAACGACGGCGTCTCCCCGCGAGATTGAAGCGCAGGCTCTTCTGAAGGCCGCGAACAAGCTTCAGCATGCAATGACGAACTGGGATCATCCCGATACGAATTTCGCCGAGGCGCTGCTTTTCAACCGCAAGCTCTGGGCAATCCTTCTGAGCGCGGTGACCAGCGACGAAAATCCGCAAACCATCGAGGTTCGTCAGAACATTGCCAACATCGGCACGTTCGTCCTGACGCAGACCGCAGAATTGCAGCTCAATCCGCAGCCAGAAAAGCTGAAGTCGCTGATCGACATCAATTGCAATCTGGCGGCTGGCCTGTCCGGCCGCGCCTGACACCAGCGCATGGACGAACGATGGCCGATCTTTTAAGCATCATATCGTCGAACTACGTGGCGGTCGGCTCGAACGTCAACTATTCGAAAGGGCCTTACGTGCCCGTCGATGCCGCCAGCTACGAGGGTAACTGGACCGGCAAGTACGCCAACAACGACACGTTCAGCATTCAGGTCTCCAACGTCATCGGCTTCCGCGCCAAGGCGCGGTATCAGAGCGGCTCGACGGTGAAGTACCAGGACGTCCTGATCAGGGACAACTCGTTCAAGATCGGCGATTCAAAGTTCACGCTGACGAAGCATGGGACGGCGCAGATCAAGACGGTCATGACCACCAACGGCACCCAGACCCTCGAGACCGCCTACGCCCAGCAGAACGGCCGTTAAACCCTCAAATCCGTATTTCTGCGCATGTTTTCCTCACGGGCGAGATCCATTGCCCGCAGATAGGCGCGTGCGCGCAGCCGCGCCTCGTCAGGATACTGGCGGACGACCAGGCTGGTTCTGCTGTCGACGGTGCGATAGACGATCTCGGCCGCGGCGCGATCGATAATCACCTGCTTCGAAAGCCGATCGGTTTCCGCCTGGGGATTGATGCGTGCCTGAACCGAGGGATCCGGCGCCGTAACGGCCTTGTCAGGCGGCAGCTGCGTCTGGACAGCCGTCTTCGCGCCGTTGGATGCCGGCTCGACGTATGTTGCAGAAACCGATGCCCCCACCGGTTTGATGTTGAAATCCGCACTCATGGCAGCCTCTGGCTTCCCCTTGAGTCAAACCCCAACCCTCCAATGCCGATTATGAGTGGAACCGGATGAATCCGGTCCTTATGTTCCCGCGCGGAATTGAATCAAATTATCTGCATTTCGCATCGCGGCGACGTGCGAACGTCATTGCGAGCGAAATGAAGCAATCCAGACGTGCTCCTCACAGGCAGGCGCTGGTGCTTCGCCGCTTACTTCTCGCAATGACGGCGCCGAATATCTAAAAATAATCGCTAAAGCGAGCGGCTGACAGACAGCGGCGTCACCTGACGCGGTCCCGGCGTCGCGCGCTGTCCGCCGGCGGTGTAGCCGTTCGGAAGATTCTTCCGCTGCATTTCGCTGTTGACGCCGCGCACGATGCCCTCGGAGACCGCGTGAGCCGTCGCAAGTACGGTGAGATTGACCTGCAGCATCGCGCGGAACGTGTCGTGATGGCGGTGCAGCGCGGCGAGCAGTTCAGGCGTCGATTGCTTGAGGTAGTCGCGGCTGTGCGCCAGCCGGGAAATCGCGTCGGTGTACTGCCGCGACATCTCGTTCTTTTCGGTCTCCAGCGTCATCGCTTCGCGGATATTGCCGGCGCGGACCAGTTCGGTCTCGCGCTCCACGATCCCGAGCAGGGTGCTCATGATCTGCAGCAGCCCTTCAGCCAGCTTGCGCGCCTCGACCGGCGTCGCTGCCGGCGCGGGAGCCGTGGTTGCTTTGGCATTTTGCTGTTGCGTCATGGGTGCTCTTCCGTTGCGTCTAGCTGGCGCGGTTGGCCTGCTGAAGAATGAGAGTGCGGTAGACGTCGTTGGAAATTCCGACGCCGCCCGCCTGCGCGAAAGACTTGGAGTATTGCTCCGTCATCATCGAGCGCCAGACGCCGGTGCCCGGCGTGTTGCCGTAAGGCCCGTCGCCCTTGATGCCGTTCATCATCTGCGAAAACATCGAGTTGAGAAACACGGCCTCGAAATCCTGCGCCTGGCTCTTGGCTTTCGCCTGTGCCTGCGGCGAAACTTTCGTCAGCGCGTCTTGCAGCGTGAGGTCGGGACGTCCGCCGGTGAAGGTGGTGGGTGCCCGGGTGGTGGTCGGGGTGATGCTCATTACATCACCTCGATGTCGGCCTGGATCGCGCCCGAAGCCTTGATGGCTTGAAGGATGCCGATCAGGTCGCGCGGGCCGATGCCGAGGCCGTTGAGGCCGTCGACCAGTTGTTGCAGCGAGACGCCGTCCTTCACCACCGCGAGTTTCTTGCCGTCCTCCTGAACGCCGACGCGTGTATTCGGTGTGACCACGGTGCGTCCGCGCGAGAATGGCGCGGGCTGGCTGACCTGCGGGCTTTCCGAAATGGAGACGGTAAGATTGCCCTGTGCGACCGCGACGGTGGCGACGCGCACATCGCGGCCCATCACGATGATGCCGGAGCGTTCGTCGATGATGATCTTGGCGCCGAGATCCGGCTCGACCTGCAACTGTTCGATCTCGGTCAGCAGCGCGACCACGTTACCCTTGAACTCCGCCGGAATGCTGAGCTGTACGGTCGAGGGATCGACCGGCTCGGCGGTCTTGGTGCCGAGATAGTCGTTGACCGCGGCGGCAATGCGCTTGGCGGTGGTGAAGTCGCCGTTGCGCAGGGCAAGGCGGACGTTGGGCAGGCGGTTCAGCGCGAACTCGATCTCGCGCTCGATGATCGCGCCGTTGGCGATGCGGCCGACCGTCGGTACGCCCTTGGTGATGCTTGCGGCCGCGCCCTCGGCGGAGAAGCCGCCGATCGCCAGCGATCCCTGTGCGACGGCATAGACGTTGCCGTCGGCGCCGAGCAGGGGGGTGACCAGAAGCGTGCCGCCCTGGAGGCTCTTGGCGTCGCCGAGCGCCGACACCGTGACGTCCATCCGGGTGCCCTGGGTGCCGAAAGCGGGCAGGTTGCCCGTGACCATGACGGCCGCGACGTTGCCGGTGCGGATGGTGGAGCCGCGGATGTTGACGCCCATGCGCTCAAGCATCGCCTGCAGCGACTGCTTGGTGAAAGGGATGTTGTTGAGCGTGTCGCCGGTGCCGTTCAGGCCGACCACGAGACCGTAACCGATCAACTGGTTCTGGCGCACGCCCTCGATGTTCGCGAGATCCTTGATCCGCGATGTCGCCTGGGCCGATGCGCTGAAGGCGGACAGCAGGGCGATCGCCATGCAGGCAGCCTGAAAAATCCGAAACATCCTCTGCTCCCCGCTGAGGTCTCTGCGGTCCGACCCCGTGCTCCCCACGAGGTTAGTCCGCAGTTAACTATGCGAGGGCCGTGCCAGAGCGTGCCGCTCCGTAAGATATTGTTCTGGCTAATGAATTATTGAAGCCGTCAGGTGGCTGTCGGCCGCCCGGAGCGCCGAACTTGCCGTATCCGGCATAAATTGCCGGGTTGTTTACTTCCCGTTAACCATAAATGGCCACTTTGGGGCATGGGGTTCCGCGGACCGGTGTAACAGCAGAGCTGGTGGTCCCGACCTGTTGTCTTGCGAGATAGGCACGATGCGAATCTACGGACCGAATGGAGCCAATCTGACGTCGCCGGCGGCAAACGCGCGGCGCTCAAGCTCGACGTCCTTTTCCCTCGGTGACATCGGCACAACATCGGAAACCCGCCCGGCGGCAGCGCCGCGCGCCACCAGCGGCATCGATGCACTGCTGGCGATGCAGGGTGTTGAAGACTCCACGGAGCGCCGCCGCCGATCGGTGGCGCGGGGCCGGACTGCGCTCGATGTCCTCGATGATCTCAAGATTGGTCTCCTGGCTGGATCGTTCGATTCGACCACGGTCGCCCGCTTGCGCACTGCAGCGGCCGACCTGAAAGCCAGTTCCGGCGACCCCGGACTTGACCAGGTGCTGTCTGAAATCGAGCTGCGGGTGGAAGTCGAACTCGCCAAGGCCGGGCAGTAAGGCGGCTCGAAGGCGGTTCCTTTAGCCCGGAATTCCAGCCATTTCCGCGCCCCGGGCGGGGTGAGGTTCCCTGTGGAAGGCCTTATTTTAGCGCCCTATTCGGGTGCTTTCCGGCCCATCCGCGATATTGTCTGTCACATAGCGTAGCTATATAAGCTGCCGCGCGGACAGGCATTTTCCGTCCGCCTTGCATGTCGACATGGACCGCACTTGGAAAAGTTGAAGAACTACAGGCCCTCTGAAAAAGAGCCTTTCATGAACGAGCGTCAGCGGGAGTATTTCCGCCGGAAGCTGCTCGACTGGAAGGAAGAGATCCTTCGGGAATCGAAGACCACGCTTCAGCAGCTTCAGGAAGAGAACGTCAATCATCCTGATCTTGCCGACCGCGCTTCATCAGAAACCGATCGCGCCATCGAACTTCGCGCGCGCGACCGTCAACGCAAGCTCATCTCCAAGATCGACGCCGCCTTGCAGCGGATCGAGGACAATACCTACGGCTATTGCGAAGAAACCGGCGAGCCGATCTCGCTGAAGCGGCTGGAAGCGCGCCCGATCGCGACGCTGTCGGTCGAGGCGCAGGAGCGCCACGAAAAGCGCGAGAAGGTTTACCGCGACGAATAACGCAACCCGCGTCGCAACCTGTTCATCGATTTAGCCCGGTGGTCGAAAGATCATCGGGCTTTTTCGTTCCGTTTCGGAACAGGAGGGGCCTTCGCGAATTACGCCTAACAACAAAGGGAGGATAATCGTGAAGATACTTTTGATCGCACTGGCGCTGGCGACAGCATCGTTCGCTTTCATCGGTCAGGCCGATGCGCGTGGTTACAGGTACTGCCTGAAGAGTTCGCCTGGCCCCGGCGACTGCAGATACGCAAGCTATCAGCAGTGCAAGGCTTCGGCATCGGGTGTGGGCGGGACCTGCGTGCGCAACTATGGGCGGCGCTGAGCCGGAATTCTCCGGCTATGCGGCAAGGCTGAAGCCGGAGATCTGAACCCGGTTGCGGCCGGAAGCCTTGGCTTCATAGAGTGCAGCATCTGCTCTGCTGAGCAACGCCTGAAGCGTCTCCGGCTCCGCCGAACGGATTGCGATTCCTGCACTGACCGTTGCCCGGACCGGCCCATTCTCCGTGTGAACGATCGTTGCTTCAATTTGCGATCGGATGCGGTCTGCAACAGCGGCCGAAGCCTTCGGACTGGAGTCCGGCATGATGATGCAAAATTCTTCGCCGCCCATCCGCCCGGCAAGATCGTTCGCGCGGATGTTCGCGTGGATCACGTTGGCGAACGCCATCAGAATCCGGTCGCCGGAATCATGTCCGAAGCGGTCGTTGATCGTCTTGAAGTAATCCAGATCCATCATCACGACCGCGGTGCCGGCTGGAGCGGTCCCCATCCGGCCGTCGAATAATGCGCGCCGGTTGAGAAGGCCGGTCAGCGCGTCTCTCATTGCGTCCGACTTGTGGCCGTTCGCGATCCGCATCTGATTGAGGGTGAGGGAGAGTGCCCCGATACCTGTCAGCCCGGCGATCGCCATGATCGAGTTAAACTCCTCGGCCCAGTTTGAAGGCCGTGACGTCAGCACGATCTGACCCTGCTCGGCGAGGGCGTAACCGCATGCGATGAAGGACGCCGCTGTGGCGACACAGCATATGGTGTTCGCCGTCATCAGGAGCGGGGATTCGGCGCGCGCCAGCCAGTAATGACGCGCAATCAATAGAAGAAGCGCGCCAATCGCGATGTTGCCGATCATCGTTCCGATACCGGAGTACCCCAGCGCGAAGGCTGCCGATGTCGAGATGAAAGCAAGCGCGACGGATACGGTTGTCGACGTCCAGTTGCTCCGGCCCGTGCAAAACCTGGCGCAGCCCGCGTGAAGCAATCCAAATCCCGCGATCAGGAACAGGAAGGATGTCAGCAGAAGTCCCGAATTGTACTTATCAACGACAGCGCCGAAGACAACGACGCCGGCGACGATGAGTGCAAGTCCGATCGACCAGATCAACAGATGGGTCTCGGATCGTCCGATCGCCCACATCATGAGGAACGTGATGCCGAGCGATGCGCCCGAAAAGCCGATGGCGACGAGGACGGATAGCTGATCGAGAAACATGACGCGTCCGCGGGTGAATCCTGGCCCCTAGATAGGTCAATGATCGTTACCTAACCAACGACGGCGGCGTCATTCGCTCCTCAGGGTGATCAAATGGTTACTCTGTTCAATCAAAGGATCGAAGTACCTCTTGCGCCGAGAAAGCCAGAGGCACGCACAAAGAAAAATGACCCCGTGAGGGGCCATTTCCTTGCTGTCCGATCGGTGATGTATCGAATCAGCGATAGTCATGATGATGGTGGTGGCCACGCTTGATGACGATCACCTTCTTGTCGTGGCCGCGATGCCATCCATGATGGCGATGCATTTCGGCGCGCGCGCCGCGATATTCACCGTGATGATGACCACGATGCATTCCACGATCGCCGGTCTTGACGACAACGGTCTGCGCGCTGGCGATCGACGGGACTGCGATGGCGAGCGCCGCAACAGCCGCAACAACAAAACCAAACTTCTTCATATCTTTCTCTCCTTTGAATAAAGCGAGAGTAGAACAGAAGCAGCAGGCTATCGTTCCGTGTGTTTCGCCGGTATTTTTATGAACCGCTGTTCATGCGCGGCCGCTAGGCCAGGGTATGTACGATGACGGGTCCGGCGACGGCGGTGGCCGGTCCAGTGAGCAACGGCGCAAGACTCTGCTCGATCCATGCAAGTCCGCGCCTGTTCGACTCTTCCGCGCCCGCGAAATTGTTGAAGATGCTGATCGCCGTCACCGTGTCGTCCGGCGCATAGATCACATAGTAAGCGATGAAGCCTTCGACATCGCTGATGATCGGGATCGCGCCTTCCTTGATCGTGCGTGCGAGTTCCTCGGCCATGCCGGCTTTTGCCTTTCCCTGACGAATAGCGGCGTACATGACACCCTCCTTCACCGGTCGGCTGCTCAAGGTTGCGAACGCTGCGACGTTGCATCGCGCCCATTCAGAGGCGGCCGAGCAGCAGGACTTTCCGCGCTGAAGGGTACGCAGTTTGCGCGGATGGAAATTATCACTTCCGTCGCCCTCTGAACACGGTGAATGTTTGCCCAAACGATCACGGCTCTCATCAGGGGAGCTGATGAGAGCCGCGTCGTGAACACCTTGCTGCGCCTAGGTTCGCCGCCGGGTGTGGGAGCTGGGAGAGAGACGGTGGGAGCCGTCCCTTATCGAAGTGACATCATCCTTTCCGGAAATCGGGCCTGTCTTGAATTGCGCCTCGGTGTGGCGGTTAGAACGGCAGCAGAATATCGAAGGCCTGCTGGCCGTAGCGAGCTTGCTGCACATCGGTGAGCTGGCCGCGGCCGCCGTAGGCGATGCGGGCCTGCGCGATCTTGCTGGAGTCGATGGTGTTGTCGCTCTGGATATCCTCAGGGCGCACGATGCCCGCCACGACCAGTTCGCGGACTTCGAAGTTGACGCGGATTTCCTGTTTGCCTTCGACCACAAGGTTGCCGTTCGGCAGCAACTGAGTCACGACGGCGGCGACGTTGGTCTGCAATGCTTCCTGCCGGTTCACCGAGCCCTTGCCGTCGCTGGACGAGGTGGAGTCCGCGGTCAGCATCCGGCCCGGAGGGATCGCGGCATTGGTGCCGGGAATCTTGTTGATGCCGAAGAAACTGGTGACGCCGGAATTTTCCGAGTTGGTGCGGCTGCGCTGGGTCTCGTTGGCGATATTGGCCTTGTCTGTAATGTTGACCTGCACCGTGAGGATGTCGCCGATCTGGTGCGCGCGCTGATCTTTGAAGAAGGCGCGCGATCCGTTCCGCCACAGCGAGTTCGGATTGAACGACGCCGGCTGCGGCGCGGGCATCGGCATCGACACCGGTTTGTAGCCCGCCTGCGTGGTCGGATTGTCGATCGCCGAGAGTTTCGGCTTTTCACCGATCGCCGCGAGACGATCGAGGGACGAACAGCCGCTGGCCATGGTGCCGAGTGCCAGCAGGCTGCCGGCGACTATGAGGCGATTGAACACGTGGGACTTGGACATGACTGATTACTCGGCTTTTCTGGATTCGGGTGCGGGAGCGGCAGGTGGCTCGCTGTTCGAAAGTGCTGCGGTGGTAAGGCGAGGGCCGGGGGCGGTGATGGTGACCTGACCGGGGCCGGTCACAACGCCCTGGACGGTGCGTTTCGATTGCAGGTTGACGATGTTGACGATGTCGCCTTCGGTGCCGCTGTCGAGCGCTTTGCCGCGGCCGGTGAGATAGAGGCCCGGTGCTTCGTAGATCAGCATGACGCCCTGATCGCGCGAGACCAGATCCGGCTTTCCGAGGTCCGCCGCTTTCAGCGCCTGTCCGGCGCGCATCTGCTTGCGGGCCTGCATGCCGACCGAACGGTCGCGGTTGATCACGTCGTTTCCGATTTCAGTCTTTGGCCGCCGCTCGACCACCACGTCCGATGATCGCAGGATCTCGTTGCGCTCCACCGCGCGGGTCAGCACGGCTGCTTCGATGGTTTCGACCGCGGTGCCGATGAAGCGCAGCTTGGTCGGATTGTAGGTGACGTCGTTGGGAATCTCGAAGGTGATGTCGAAGCGTCCGTTGCGCGGGTCGAACCGCACGATGGTCGCGCGCATGTCGCCGGTATGGGCGGCGTCGAGCTGCAATTCGCGCAGGTCACGCTCGAATGTGACGGAGATGTTGGCGGCGTCGCCGAGGCCGTTGCGCCGTTCCAGCACGCGGGCGATCTGCTGTTCGATCTCTTTCGAGACGAGGGTGCGCGAAGAGCGGGTGATCGACACTTCGCGAAGGTCGCGGGTATCGACGCCGATCACCTGATGCGTGCGCAGCGCGGTCAGGAGCTGCGCGACGGGCAGCGATCCGGTGGTGCCGAGATCGGGCGCACGGAAGATCGCGATCTGCGCGGCGCTGCCGGCGTTCTCTACGATGTCGCCGATGCGGACAATGTCGCTGCTCACCGTCACGCTGGCGCGCAGCGACGGCTGCGCAAGCGTGTCCTGCTCCGACTGCGCCAGCACGGCGCCGGACGTTGCGGCGAGGAGGGCGGCGGCGATGACGAATGAACGCAACATCACTCTCTCCCTTAGCGGAACATGCCGGTGGTGGATTGCATCATCTGATCTGCGGCGCTGACGACCTTGGCGTTCATCTCATAGGCGCGCTGCGCGGCGATCAGGTCGGAGATTTCCGAAACCACCTCGACGTTGGCCGATTCAAGATTGCGCTGCTGCATGTCGCCGAAGCCGTCGGCATTGGCGAGGCCGTCCTGCGGCGGGCCGGAAGCCGGCGTGTCGGTGAACAGGTTATCGCCGATCGATTGCAGGCCGGCCTTGTTGATGAAGCGGGTCAGACCGATCTGGCCGACCACGGTGGGCGTGGTCGAGCCCGGCGTCATGACCGACACCTGGCCCTGCTGGTTGATGGTGAGCTGCGATGAATTCTGCGGGATCGTGATGGTCGGCTGCACCGGGTTGCCCTGTGCCGTTACCACTCGGCCCTGGCCGTCGGTCGTGAACGAGCCGTCCCGCGTGTAGGTGTAGGTGCCGTCGGTCATCTGGATCTTGAAGTAACCCTCGCCGCGGATGGCGATATCGAGATCGCCGCCGGTCGGATTGAGCGTGCCCTGTGTCATCAGGCGCGGCGTGCCGACGGTCTTGACGCCGCCGCCGATATCGATGCCGACCGGAAGGATGGTGCCCTGATCCGACGCCTGCGCGCCGACGCGCTTGACGTGTTCGTAGATGAGATCCTGGAACTGCGCGCGCTGCTTCTTGTAGCCGGTGGTGCGCAGGTTCGCGATGTTGTTGGAAATGACCTGGACGTTGAGCTCCTGAGCCGCCATCCCGGTCGCTGCTGTGTAAAGTGCGCGCATGGATCAGTTTCCTTATGCCGGAACGTCGGCGAGTGTCTGGAGTGCGGTTTTGCGGAGGTCATTCTGCTGCTGCATCAGCGAGGCGACCGACTGATAGGTGCGCATGACTTCCATCATGCGGGTCATTTCAGCCACGGCGCTGACATTGGACTTCTCGACGAAGCCCTGATTGAAGCGCGAGGCGAGGTCAGGCTGGGCCACGGTGCCGGCCGGCGCCGAATACAGGTTCGCGCCTTCCTTCTGGAGCTGCTGCGGATTGTCGAACTTCACCAGCTTGAGCTTGCCGCGAATGGAGTCGAACTGGGTCACGATGCCTTCGCGCACCGTGACCGTGCCTTCGCTCGAGATCACGATCTCCTTGTCAGTCGGCTGGAACACGATCGGACCGTTGGTGCCAAGCACGATGTTGCCGCCGGTGGTGACAAGCTGGCCCTGGGCGTTGATCTGGAACGAGCCGTCGCGGGTGTAGCGCTCGCCCTGCGGGGTCTGCACCGCGATGAAGCCCTTGCCGTCGATCGAGACGTCGAGCGGGTTGCCGGTCTTCTCAGCAGGACCTTGCGTGAAATCGTGATAGGCGGTGCGGTCCTGGACGAAGCTGACGCGGCGGTCGCGAACCGAGAAGTTGTCCTCGTGCGCGCCCGTGTTCAGGTATTCCTCGAACAGCGACTTGTTGGCCTTGAAACCATTGGTGTTGGTGTTGGCCACATTGTTGGCAATGATGTCGATCTGCCGCTCAAGCGACATCTGCCGCGACAAAGCGACGAGAAGCGTATTCTCCATCGGCCAATCTCCCCTTGTTGAGCCGCGCCGTGCCTCTCCCAAGGCGTGACGCGGATCGTGCGAACCGTTGAGGCTCTCCCAAGCCGCGGTTCATCGCTTACAATGCGAGAGGTGTGCCAACTCAAAAATACAAGTAATTTCAATTTGTTATTGATTTGGGGCGCCGCGGGGAGTCGGCAATAACCTCTTGTTGACCATGTTGCCCCGGCAAAATTTTCCCACCTGGAGAGCAAAAGAAAGATTTCGTTAACCATTGCGTCCGTACGGTGCTCAAACAGGGCGCTCACGCGCCGGCGGCCTTTGTATCGCGTCATTTAAAGCCAGTTCGGCAGCATCGAGCCCATCCCAGGACTGCGGGCGGGGGCAATGGCAGACGACGATCAGGTGGAGGAGGGCGCGGAAACCGCGGCTCCGAAGAGCAAACGCAAACTCATTATGATTGGCGGCGCCGCGGTGGTGGTGCTCCTGCTGGCCGGGGGTGGCTGGTTCTTCTTTATGGGCGGACACGGCAAGGAGGAGCACGCGGCTGCTCCGCCGCCGAAGCCGCCGGTGTTCCTCGATGTGCCCGAGGTCCTGGTCAATCTCGCGAACGCGCCGGGCGAGCGGGTTCAGTATCTCAAGGTCAAGGTCGTGCTCGAGGTCAAGGATCAGCCCTTGGTGGCGCAGATCCAGCCGACCATGCCGCGCGTGATGGACCTGTTTCAGACCTATATGCGCGAACTGCGTCCGACCGATCTCAACGGATCGATCGGATTGTTTCGCCTGAAGGAAGAGCTGACGCGCCGCGTCAACGCTGCGATCTCGCCCAGTCAGGTGAACGCTGTGCTGTTCAAGGAAATCGTCGTTCAGTGACGGACGGAAGTTGAATCATGTCTCCGGGCGATAACAATGATGTCGATCAGGATGCGCTAGCCGCCGAATGGGAAGGCGCGCTGGATTCTGAAGACCCGGCCGCGGCTGCGGCTGAGGCGGAAGCCAACACGCTTACCGAAACCATGGCCGAGCAGTGGGCCGCCATGGTCGACGACGGCAGCCGCAATCTTGAAATCGGCAAGGCCGGTGGCGAGCGCGTCCTGTCGCAGGAAGAAATCGACAACCTGCTCGGTTTCAGCGACGGCGAGCTCAATATCGACGAGAACTCCGGCATTCGCGCCATCATCGATTCCGCGATGGTGTCTTACGAGCGCCTTCCGATGCTCGAAATCGTGTTCGACCGCCTGGTGCGGCTGATGACGACGAGCCTGCGCAATTTCACCTCCGACAACGTCGAAGTCTCGCTGGACCGCATCACGTCGGTGCGTTTCGGCGACTATCTCAATTCGATCCCGCTGCCCTGCGTGCTCTCGGTGTTCAAAGCCGAGGAGTGGGAGAACTTCGGCCTGTTCACCGTCGATTCGAGCCTGATCTATTCGATCATCGACGTGCTGCTCGGCGGCCGCCGCGGACAGCCATCGCTGCGCATTGAAGGCCGTCCCTACACCACGATCGAAACCAATCTCGTCAAGCGCCTTGTCGAAGTCGTGCTCGCGGATGCCGAGCAGGCGTTCCGGCCGCTCTCGCCCGTGACCTTCACCATCGACCGGCTTGAGACCAATCCCCGCTTTGCCGCCATCAGCCGGCCCGCCAACGCCGCCATCCTGGTCCGCCTGCGGATCGACATGGAAGACCGCGGCGGCAATATCGAGCTTCTGCTGCCTTACGCCACCATCGAGCCCATCCGCGACGTGCTGTTGCAGATGTTCATGGGTGAAAAGTTCGGCCGTGATCCGATCTGGGAAGGCCATCTGGCCACCGAGATCGCGCGGGCGGAAATCGCCGTCGATGCCGTGCTGTACGAAGCCAACATTCCGCTGAAGCAACTGATGATGCTGAAGGTCGGCGACACCCTGCCGCTCAACGTTCGTCCCGATGCGCTGGTCACCGTCCGCTGCGGCGACGTGCCGCTCAGCGAGGGCCGGATGGGACGCGTCGGCGACCGTGTCGCCATCCGCGTCACCAAGCCGCTGCGCAAGCCGCACACAACTTACGCGATGTTTGAGAAGCAAGACGAGCAAACCAAACTGATGGAGGCACAATGAGTCACTCATTCGGACTGGTGATCGAGAGCCTGGTCGCGGTGCTGCTTCTGCTCACGATCGGCTATTGCATGCTGCTGAACCGGCGGCTCAAGCGGCTCCGGGCCGACGAGCAGTCGATGCGCGGCATGATCGCCGAACTGATTACGGCAACCGAAATCGCCGAACGCGCGATCGGGGGCCTGAAGGTGACTGTGCGCGAATGCGACGAAAACCTCGGGGCGCAACTGAACGCTGGAACTGCGCTGTCAGCAAAGCTCAGCAAGCAGGTGATGGCCGGCGAGGCGATCCTCAACCGTTTGACGCAGATCGCGCTCGCGGCACGGCCCTCCACCCCTGAGCCGGAAACCGAGGCGGAAGCCGAGGCACCCGCGGCGCACAAGCCGTCGAATGCGAAGACCCTGCTCGCCGCCGCCCAGGCGTTCTCCGAACGGCGAAAGGCCACTGGTCTGGCTGCATGAAAGCGCTTCTTCGCGATATCCGGATCATTCCGATACTGCTGATCGCGACCTGTTGTCTGGTCGTGCTCAAGGTATCGGGCCTGCTTCTCGACGGCGGATACATTCTGAACGACACGCCGAAGCCGAAGTCATGGGCGCAGGACACGTTCAACTTCCCGTCGCCGGGCAAGATCGATGCGTCGGACATCACCGGCTCGGTCGCAGCCAAGAAGGAAGAGAAGCCGGTGGTGGCGGCTCCGGAAGCCGCGCCGATCCCGGATGGCAAGGTGGTCTATCCCGATCCGAACCGCGCGGTGACGGCGTCTGAACGAGCGGTTCTCGAAAGCCTTCAGTCACGGCGGCAGGAGATTGAAGCTCGCGCACGCGAAATCGAGATCCGGGAAAGCCTGATGAAGTCCGCCGAAAAGCGGATCGAAGGCAAGATCGAGGAGATGAAGGCGACCGAGGCGCGGGTGTCCGTTGCCGGACAGCAAAAGAGCGAGGTGGAGGCGGCACGGTTCAAGGGGCTCGTGACGATGTACGAGTCCATGAAGCCGAAGGACGCCGCGAAGGTGTTCGACCGGCTCGAACTGTCGGTGCTGTTCGAGATCGCTTCGCAAATTGCGCCACGCAAGATGTCCGACATCATGGGGCAGATGCAGCCGGAAGCCGCCGAGCGGCTGACGGTCGAAATGGCACGCCGCGCGACTGGAGATAAAATGTCATCCGCGAACGACTTGCCCAAGATCGAGGGCAGGCCGCAAGCGCAAGGCCGTAACTGAGGCGTGTTGGGAATGTCCTGCAAGGCCGCCGGCATATACAAGCCCGTCCGCAAGTCCGGCTCGAAAGCCCGGTCTTTCGCGGACAGGCTTCGTCGCGGCCTGCGGCCATCGGCGTTTGCGCTGGCTGTCCTGTTGTCCTGCCTTTCCATCGCTGCGGAAGCCGCTCCGGCTGATCCTGTGAAAGGCGAGGCGACGCTGACGGCGCAGCCCGGCTACGCGCGCCTGATTCTCAAGTTCAAGGAAGACGTTCCGACCGAGGTCATTGTCGCGGGCGCGATCCTGGTCATTCAGTTCAAGAACTCCGTCGATGTTCCCATCGATCTTCTGGCGGATTCCGCGCCAGCCTATGTCGGATCGGTTCGCCGCGATCCTGACGGGACCGCGATCCGCATGGCGCTGACGCAGAAAGTCAGCGTCAATGTGATGACCGCGGGCGAGCGCGTGTTCATCGACCTGTTGCCCGAGAAATGGGTCGGCCTTCCGCCGGCATTGCCGGCCGAGGTCGTGAAAGAACTGTCCGAGCGCGCGCTGGCAGCGGAACGGGCGCTGCGGATTCAGAAGATCGCCGATGAGGCGAAGAAGCGCCCGCCGGTTCGCGTGCGGGCATCGGTTCAGCCGACCTTCGTCCGGTTTGTCTTCGAGATGCCCGATGGCGTGAATGTGTCATCGTCGCTGGGAACGGAAAAGTTCACGCTGTCGTTCACAGCGCCGCTGGTCTTCGATCTCGCGGACGCCAAGATCGCGATGCCCGCGAACATCACCTCGATCAATCAGAAGATCGACGGCGAGGCGTCGCGCGTCGATATTGCGCTGGTCGGCGAGGCGGATATTCATTCGTTCCGCGAGGACAAGAACTACGTCGTCGATGTTGCTTTCGAGCCGTCGCAGAAGCCGCAAACCGTTTCGCCGGCGAAATCCTCTGTCCCCGGTGACAAGGCGAGCGAGTTCGCGCAGCCGACGTCCGAACAGATCGCGCGGCTGATGAAACCGGACGCCAAGCCGTCCGAGATAAAGCCGCCCGAGGTCAAACAGCCGGACGTCAAGCCAGTCGACGCCAAGCCGCCTGCGCCATCGCCCGAGGCCAAGACGGAGGCGGTGATCGCAAAGCCGGAGCCCGCCGCGCCAGCGCCGACTCCGGCTGTGGTCGCGGAAGCGCCCGCGCCAGTGAAGGTGCCGCCGGTGGCTTCGCCGCCCGCCGTGAAGGCACCGCCGCCCGAAGTCGCGACGGCCAAACCCGCAGCCGGGGTGACGGTTGAGGCAAGACTGACCAGTGACGATCTCCGTCTGACATTTCCGTTCAGCACTCCCACCGCCGCGGCGGTGTTTCGCCGTTCGGACTCGATCTGGCTGGTGTTCGACACCGATCAGGCGATCGATACCGGTGCTGTCCGCCGTGACGGCGGATGGATTGTCGCCGACGTGGAGCCGGTCGATCTGCCGAAGGGCCGCGCGCTGCGGATCCGCCTGAACCGTCCGCAGCTCGCAAACCTGATCGGAGACGAGCGCGCATGGACCCTCGTGCTTGCCGACAAGGCGCTGCCGCCGCAACAGCCGCTGATCGCCACGCGCAACATGGCTGATCCGGGCCGCGCCAGCGTCAGCGTCAGCCTCGCGAAGCCCGGACAGCTTCATCGCCTGAACGATCCTGATGCCGGCGATCTCCTGCTGGTGATGACCGCCGGTGCGCCGGCGCGCGGCTTCATCAAGCGCCAGGACTTCGTTGAATTCTCGCTGCTGGAATCGATCCACGGCGTCGTCATCCAGCAGAAGTCCGACGACATCACTGCGGGCATATCCTCCGACACCCTGACCCTGACCCGGCCCGGAGGATTGACGCTATCGACCGCGACATCCGCGCCGGAGCGCGCCGCGTCGCTGATCCGCCCGGTCTTCGATGTCACCGAATGGCGCGACTATCAGAACGCCGAGTTCATCCCGACGCGCAACAAATTTCTGACCAAGGCCGCGCAGGCAACCGGAACGGCGCGCTTGCCGGTCCATGTCGATCTGGCGCGGTTCTATCTCGCGCGCGGGATGTATCCCGAAGCAAAGGGCGTTCTCGACCTGGCGTTTTCCGAGATCAAACCGGGCGAGGAAGACGCGCCGTCACTGACCGTTCACGCGGTCGCCAGCACGCTGGCGGGACGTCCTGCACTTGCGATGGCCGACCTCAACAATCCCTTGGTGACGGCGAATGTCGATTCCCAGCTATGGAAGGCGCTCGCGCTGGCGCGGCAGGAAAAATGGGCCGAGGCACGCGAGAAGTTCAAGAACGTCGAGTTCGCCATCACGGCGCTGCCGCTCGATCTGCAGCGGATCGTGATCGCGGATGCGTTTCGCGCGTCGCTGGAGGTGAGGGATTATCCGGGCGCAGGGGTGCGGAGTAACGATCTGGATGTTGTCGGCGTCGGTCCCGAGCAGACAGCGGCGATCGCTCTGCTTCGCGGACGGCTCGCCGAAGCGCTTAGCCGCGATCAGGATGCGCTGGCTGCGTTCCAGGCGGCCGCAGGATCAGCGGATCGCCCGTCCGCGGTCGAGGCGCAGGTCCGCCAGATTGCACTGCGCCAGAAGCGTAGCGAGATCAGCGATGATGACGCGCTTCGCGACCTTGAAGCCATTTCAGTCACCTGGCGCGGCGATTCCATCGAGGTGAAGACGCTGGAAATGCTGAGCCGGCTCTACGCGGCCAAGGGGCGCTATCAGGAGGCCTTCAGCGCCGTGCGCACGGCGACCATGCTGCAACCGAACTCCGAAGCGTCGCGGAAGATGCAGGACGATGCGTCGGCGATGTTCGAACAGATCTACAACGGCGCCAGGGGGGACGACCTTCCGCCTGTCGAAGCCCTTGCGATGTTCTACGAGTTTCGCGATCTGACGCCGATCGGCCGCCGCGGTGACGAGATGATCCGGCGTCTGGCGGATCGTCTTGTCGCGGTCGATCTGCTGGAGCAGGCGGGCGAACTGCTGCAATACCAGATCGATCACCGGCTTGAAGGTTCGGCCCGCGCGCAGGTCGCCTCACGGCTGGCGATGGTCTATCTGATGAACCGCAAGCCCGAGCGCGCTATTACCGCGCTGCGCACCACGCGAATCGCCGATCTGGCCGGCGAGATTCGCCAGCAGCGCCTGCTGCTCGAGGCGCGGGCGCAGAGCGACATCGGCCGACACGATCTGGCGCTCGACATCATCTCGAACGTCGGCGGCCGTGAAGCGGTCCGGCTGCGGTCGGATATTTACTGGGCTTCGCGGCGCTGGCGCGAATCCGCCGAACAGATCGAATTGCTCTATGGCGATCGCTGGCGCGATTTCCAGCCGCTGTCGCCCACCGAGAAGAGCGACGTCATTCGCGCCGTGATCGGTTATGCGCTGGCGGAGGATGCCATCGGCCTTGCCCGGTTCCGCGAGAAGTACAGTCCGAAGATGGACGGCGGCGACCGCGCGGCCTTTGACGTGGCATCGCAGCCGGCGACGGCGAACAGCGCCGACTTTGCCCGGATTGCGAAAATGGCGGCGACCATCGACACGCTCGATGGCTTCCTGCGCGAGATGAAGGCCCGTTTTCCCGACGCCATGGCGCGCGCCAAGCTGCCGCCGGAAATCAAGGCCGATCCGAATCCGACGGGCAGTCTGCCCGAGATCACTGGATTGAAACGGGTGAAGTCTGGGCGGTGATTGTTATCTCGTCATTGCGAGTGAGGCGAAGCAATCCACTCTTCCCAGGAACAAATCCCAAGAACAAAAGCTGCATTGCTTCGTCGCTGCGCTCCTCGCAATGACGTAAGTGGGCACGCTGACATCACCCGCCGCCGTAGCTTTGCACGAGGCTGCCTGCCACCAGCGACCAGCCGTCCACCAGTACGAAGAAGATCAGCTTGAACGGCAGCGACACCACCACTGGCGGCAGCATCATCATGCCCATCGACATCAGGACCGATGCGACGACGAGATCGATAATCAGGAATGGCAGAAACAGCAGGAAGCCGATCTCGAACGCGCGCTTCAGTTCGGAGATCATGAAGGCGGGGACAAGGATACGCAGCGACATCTGCTCCGGCGACGCGGCAGGCGGCTCGCCCGACAGATCCATGAACAGCTTGAGATCCTTCTCGCGCACATTCTTCTGCATGAAGCTGCGCAGCGGCACGGTGCCGCGCTCGAACGCCTGCTCGACGGTGATCTGGTTGGCGACCAGCGGCTTGATGCCGTCGTCGTAGGCCTGTTGCAGCACCGGCCCCATCACGAAACCGGTCAGGAACAGCGCCAGCGCGATGATGACCGAGTTCGGCGGCGCAGTCGCGGTGCCCAGCGCCGTACGCAGCAGCGACAGCACCACCACGATGCGGGTGAACGACGTCATCATCACCAGGATCGACGGCGCGATCGACAGCACCGTCAGCAGCGCGATCAACTGGATCGCGCGTTCGGTGACGCCGCCGTTGCCCTGACCCAGATTGATGCTGATATCCTGCGCGCCCGCGGGTTCGATCAGGAACCCGGCGGCGGCGACAAGACTGGCAAAAAATAAAACTCTACGCGGTGATGTCGAGGATCTCACGCGGGAGGCTTTGGACGGCCGAGGAGATTGGCCATCTCGTCTTCGAGATTCTCAAACGCAGCCTTCGGAGTGGGCGGCGGCGGAGGCGCCGGCGGCACTGGCGGACGCGGAGCGCCTTCGGAACGGGGCGCCGGCCGGTTGCCCATCGGTTCGGGAGCAACCGGTGGCGCGCCCGGCCGCTCGACCGGGCCGATCGACGGCGCGGTATCAAGGCGCGGTTCGCCGCCGGGGCGGCGCAGGGCGGCTTCGAGCCGCTGCGCCATATCGGCAAGATTCTGATCGGCCGATGACAGCGAAGGATCGGCGGCGGGACGCGCCGGCGGACGCGGCGGCAGCGGCGGCGCTTTCGGAGCGTCGCCCGAGCGCGGCAAGCGCGGTGGCAACGGTTCGCTGCGCTCGCTTCGCGGGATTGCGCGAGGCTCCGAACGCAGCATCGGTTCGGGCCGCAGCGAGGGCTCCGGACGGATCATCGGTTCCGGCGTGAAGCTCGGCATCACATCGGGGCTGTGCCGTTCGGGCAGGGGAGCCGCAGGGCGGCGGGTGTCGTCGAAATGGGGCGCGCGCACCGGGCGCGGCGGCGATTCAGGCGCGAGGGGCTCGCGATGTTCAAATGTGTCGGCATGGGGGGCTTCGCTGTCGGACCAACCGGCATCAGGCGCCAGACGTGGCGGAAGCTCGGTTCCCACAGGCCCGCGCGGCGCTGCCTGGTCGCGCTGCGGCATGCTGCGCACGATATTGGGTTCGACCACGAGATCGGCGGGGCCGCCGATCATCAACAGGTGCTCGACGTTGTCGCGCCGGACCAGCACCAGCCTGCGGCGGCCATCGACCGCCGCGGCGTCGATCACGGCGAGCCGGGGCATGCGTCCCCGGCTGGCTCCGGAACCGCCGAGACTGCTTCCGCCAAACCGGCGAACCAGCCAAGCGGCCACTCCGATCAACGCAAGAACGATGACGAAGGCGATGAAGAACCAAAGCGTTTGCGGCATGTCCTGTCCCCGTCAAACAACACTCGCATCTATGCCAGATTCGCAGGTCACTGGCCGCGAAACAAGCAGTTTGGGACGAATTGAGTGCTAAGTGCGCGCTACCGGTTAATTCTTGGCGGCAAATGCTGCCGCCGGCGGATCAGTACCCTATTAAAGCGCGGCGGGCCGAAATAGTTCTTCTGCCGGTACTTCAATGACTTGTCCGTTGAAGGCCATTCATGGCGAAATTGGGTCCGGCCGGTTCTTAACTCCTTATTAACCATACACACGGCAAATTCTGCCTACCTGAGGCGCTGCGCTTCGGGTTGAGGGCTGGCCGATGGCGATCACCGATCTTCCGATGTTGTCCGCGCTTCGCACCAAGATGCAGTGGCATCAGGAGCGGCAGCGGGTGCTTGCGGACAACGTCTCAAATTCCGACACGCCGAATTTCAAGCCGCGCGACCTGGTGGAACCCAAGTTCGACAGCAGCGGCGCGGGCCCGGTGACTGGCGCGATGCCGTCGCTGTCCATGGCGCGCACCAGCGCCGGGCACATCCAGGCGACCGGCGTCAGCGAGAATTTCAGCTCAAGCAACCGCGGCGGCTACGCGACGCGGCCCGCGGGCAATGCCGTCAATCTCGAGGACGAGATGCTGAAAGTCTCCGCCAACCAGGGCGACTACGCGGCGGTGACCGCGCTCTACACCCGCAGCCTCGGGCTTCTGAAGACCGCCATCGGAAAGCGGTAACGCGCATGACCCCGCCTAGGAGAGCCAAAGCATGAGCGACGGCAACGATTTTCTCAGGTCCATGAGCATCGCGACGTCCGCTCTGCGCGCGCAGGCAGGCCGGATGCGGGTGATTTCGGAAAACATCGCCAACGCGGATTCGACCGCAAAGACCGCGGGCGGCGATCCATATCGCCGCAAGGTGCCGACGTTCTCCTCCGAGCTCGATCGCACGCTCGATTCGCGCGTCGTGACGCTGGGGAAGATCAAGCCGGACAATTCGGAATTCCGCATCAAGCACGAGCCGGGCAATCCGGCGGCGGACGCCAACGGCAACGTCAAATACCCTAACGTGAACTCGCTGGTCGAAATGACCGACATGCGCGAAGCGCAGCGATCTTATGAAGCCAACCTCAACATCATCTCCGCCACGCGCCGGATGATCCAGCGCACCCTCGATATTCTCAAGGCCTGACAAAAGGGAATCAACTCATGGCTTCGCCAACAGTCGCTGCCAATGCCTATGCAAGCCTTGCGAAAATCATGGAATCAGCCGGCGGAGCCGCTGGCGGCGCCAAGGTTGGTGACACCGGCGGGGTATCGTTCGGCGCACTGCTCAAGGAAAGCCTCGGCAGCGTGATGGATGCGGGGCGCAAGTCCGACGCGCAGACCATCGCGATGGCGCAGGGCAAGGCCAACGTCATGGATGTCGTGACCGCGGTGGCCGAAACCGACGTCGCGGTGTCGACGCTGGTCTCGGTGCGCGACCGGGTGATCCAGTCCTACGAAGATATCATGCGGATGCCGATCTGATTCTGGCTTTTGAAATGCCTGCGGGCGGGGGATTGAAATGACAGGTGCTGAAGTTCTCGACGTCTCGCGCGATGCGATCTGGACCATCGTGAAGGTGTCGTCGCCGCTTTTGATCGTCGGCCTCGTGGTCGGCGTCGCGATCTCGCTGGTGCAGGCGCTGACGCAGATTCAGGAGCAGACGCTGGTGTTCGTGCCGAAGATTCTCGCAATCTTCGTCACACTTGTTCTGGCGTTGCCGTTCATGGCGGACGCGCTGAACAGCCAGATGCTGCGGATATCGTCGCGAATCATCGGCGGCTAGCGCATGATCGGGGACTTGTTCAGGGACACGTCGTTCAGGGGCGGGGCAGGTCTTCTCGGAGCAGGTCTTCCATGCGTATCGACATCTCGCTGCTTCCGGCGCTTGCTGCGGCCTTCATGCTGGTGTTCGCCCGCATCGGCGCCATGGTGATGCTGCTGCCCGGATTCGGCGAAGCCAATATTCCTGTCCGGGTCCGCCTTGGCATCGCGCTGGCGCTCACGCTCATTCTCCTGCCGCTGCATCGCAATGCCTATACCGTCAGCATGACCTCCATCGCGCCGCTGCTGGTGCTGATGGTTCAGGAAATCATCATCGGCGTGGTGCTCGGCGCTACCGCGCGCGTCACGCTCTCCGCACTGGCCGTGGCCGGTTCGGTCATCGCCCAGCAACTCGGCCTCGGTTTCGTGACCACGATCGACCCCACGCAGGGCCAGCAAGGTGCGCTGATCGGCAACTTCCTGACCATGCTCGGGCTGACGCTGCTGTTCGCGACCGACATGCATCATCTGGTGATCGCGGCGCTGAGCGAGAGCTACAACGCATTCTCGCCGGGCGAACTGATGTCGAGCGGCGACGTCGCGGCGCTGGCGACCAAGGCCTTCGCGACGGCTTTCAAGATCGGCATCCAGTTGTCAGCGCCGTTCATCGTGTTCGGTCTGGTCTTCAACCTCGGCCTCGGCGTGCTGGCGCGCCTGATGCCACAGATGCAGGTGTTCTTTGTCGGCGTGCCGCTTTCGATTCTCGGCGGCTTCCTGATCCTGGCGGCGATCATCGCCACCATGATGGGAACTTACCTCGACTACTTCGGCGGTGTCCTCCACGAACTCGCGCCGCGGCGCTGAGGGCAGGGCATGTCAGACGAGGACAAGGAATCAAAAACACAGGACCCGACGCAAAAACGTCTCGACGATGCGTTGGAAAAGGGCGATGTCGCCAAGAGCCAGGAGGTCAATACCTGGTTCGTGATCGCTGCCTCGACGCTGCTGCTGTCGTCGTTCTCCGGATCGATCAGCAAGGGCATCGAGGTGCCGATGCGCAACCTGCTGATGAACATGCATCAGATCCGCGTCGACGGTCCCGGCCTGCTGTCGTTGCTCAGCCAGATCGAGCTGATGCTGATCGGCGTTCTCGGCGTTCCGCTGCTGCTGCTCTTGATCGCGGGCGTCGGCAGCAATCTGATCCAGCACCGGCTGGTGTTTTCGACAGAGCCGCTCAGCCCGAAATTCAGCAAGATCTCGCCCATGGCGGGCTTCCAGCGGCTGTTCGGCAAGCAGGCGGGTGCGAACTTCCTCAAGGGCGTCTTCAAGGTCGTTCTGCTCGGCGTCGTGATGTTCCTCGTATTATGGCCCGAGCGTCACCGGGTTGATGCGATGATCCGGTTCGACCCGATGTCGATCCTGAACGTCACCAAGACCATCTCGGTTCAGTTGATGGGCACGGTGGTCGCAGCGCTCGCGCTGGTGGCGGCGCTCGACTACCTGTTCCAGTACCGGCAGTGGTTCGAGCGGCAGAAGATGTCGCTGGAGGAGATCAAGGAAGAATACAAGCAGTCTGAAGGCGACCCGCACATCAAGGGACGCATCCGGCAGCTTCGCCATGCGCGTGCAAAAAAGCGTATGATGGCGGCGGTACCTACGGCATCGGTGATCATCACCAACCCGACCCACTATGCGGTCGCGCTGAAATACGATCGCGGCATGGCGGCGCCGGTCTGCGTCGCCAAGGGTGTCGACGCGCTGGCGCTGAAGATCAGGGAGATCGCGACGGCCAACGATATCCCGATCGTCGAGAACGTGCCGCTGGCCCGCGCACTGCACGCAACCGTCGATATCGACGACGAAATTCCGGTCGAGCACTATCATGCGGTCGCCGAGGTGATCGGCTACGTGATGAAGCTCAAGCGCAGGATTTCCGGCCTTGGCTAATCGCTTGTTGACCTTGGGGAACCGGGTCTGGCGCGGGCGGGAGCACGGACGTAATGTGCCTTGCATTGGAAGGCCCGATTCAGGCACTCAGAGGCCGGTCGACTGCGAACTACAATGACTTGCGCGTCTTTTGCGGACTACGCGCGAACAGGCTGAGATGACAACCGATACGGGCAACGAACTTCGTCCCTCTTTCGCCGCCGTGCATGAGCCGGCCCGGCGAAGCGGAAGCATCTTTCTTGTGCTGCTGGTGGCGGGTGCGATCATTGCCGCGGCCGTAGCCTTTATGACCCTGGGCCGCACCCAGGCCCAGCCTTATATCCTGGTACTGCTGGCTTTGCTGGCGATGGTCGGGCTGTTCACGCTGTTCGCCTTTGCTGCCGGGATCGTGCGGTTCGCCGATCGTCTGGCGGAAGACCCGATCACGCGGCCGATCGCCGATCATGCGTTCGACGGGCTGGCGGTGACCGATCCGCGCGGTCATGTCGTTTACGCCAATACGGCCTATCTCGCGCTGACCGGCGCATCCGGTCCGAACGATGTGCGGCCGGTCGAGCGGGTCTTCATTGGCAATCCCGACGTCTCCGAAGCGGTGTTTCGCCTGCTCAAGGCCGCGCGTGAGGGCAAGCGCCAGCAGGAGGAGGTCCGCGTTGCAGGCGTCGACAGCGCCCATGGCCGCTGGCTGCGCATGCGCGTTCGTCCGCTGGGCACCGACAAGCGGCAGGCAAAATTCGCGGTGTGGTCGGTGGCCGACATCACCCGCGACCGCGAGCGCCAGGAAGACGTCTTCCAGGAATTGCAGCACGCCATCGAATATCTCGATCATGCGCCCTGCGGCTTCTTCTCCGTCAACGCCAAGGGCGAACTGGTCTACGTCAACGCGACGCTCGCCAACTGGCTGGATTACGATCTTGCGGAAATCGGGTCCGGCGGCCTGAAGGTCGCCGACATCATGTCCGGCGACGGCGCGTCGCTTCTGACCTCGATCACCCCGGAGCCGGGCGAGGTGAAGACCGAGGTGTTCGATCTCGACCTGCGGATGCGCAACGGCAAGACCATGCCGGTGCGGCTCTATCACAAGCTGGCGTTCGGCGCCGACGGCACGCCCGGCGCATCGCGTACGCTGGTCATCAATCGCGCGCGCGACGATCATTCCGATCCGCAGCGCGCGGCGGAAGTGCGTTTCATGCGCTTCTTCGATCATACGCCGATGGCGATCGCCACCGTCGACAAGGCGGGCAACATCGTGCGCGCCAATGCACGGTTCGCCAAGCTCACCCAGAGCCTGTCACCGGCCGGCACCGGCAGCAAATCGATCTTCGCGGTGGTGCACGAGCGCGAGCGCGGCGAACTGGTTACCGCGATCAACAAGGCCGCCGACGGGCAGGGCGATATTCCGCCCGTCGAGGCGATGCTGGACAGCACCAAGGAGCGCTGGGGCCAGTTCTTCGTCACCTCCGTCGAGCACGACGCGCGCGATGCGGAAGCCGCGATCGTCTATCTGCTCGATACCACCGAGAAGCGCACGCTCGAGAACAGCTTCGCGCAGTCGCAGAAGATGCAGGCGGTGGGTCAGCTCGCCGGCGGCATCGCCCACGACTTCAACAACGTGCTCTCCGCCATCATGATGGCGAACGACTTCCTGCTGAACGCGCACAAGCCGACCGATCCGTCGTTCCAGGACATCATGCAGATCAAGCAGAATGCCAACCGCGCGGCGGCGCTGGTCCGGCAATTGCTGGCGTTCTCGCGCAAGCAGACGCTGCGTCCCCAGGTGCTCGACATCGGCGATGTGCTCTCCGACATCAATGTGCTGCTGAAGCGCCTGCTCGGCGAGAAGGTGAAGCCCGAATTCGTCTACGGCCGCGACCTGTGGCCGGTGAAGGCCGACCTGTCCCAGTTCGAGCAGGTGATCGTCAATCTGGCGGTGAATGCGCGCGACGCGATGCCCGAAGGCGGCAAGCTGACGATCCGCACTGCCAACGTATCGGCGAAGGATGCCGAGCGCGGCGAATACAAGGGCATGCCGGCGGCGGACTATGTTCTGGTCGAGGTCACCGACACCGGCAGCGGCATTCCGGCGGACATCGTCGACAAGATCTTCGAGCCGTTCTTCTCGACCAAGGAAGTCGGCAAGGGGACCGGGCTCGGTCTCTCCACGGTCTACGGCATCGTCAAGCAGACCGGCGGCTTTATTTATGTCGACTCGGTCGAAGGACGCGGCACCGTGTTCCGGATTTTCCTGCCGCGGCATTTCCCGGAAGTCGAAGCCGTTCAGGAAGCTCCGGCGGCCGCCAGCGCGGTGGCGCAGGCACCGGCTCCGACCCGCGCGCCGGATCTGACAGGGCACGGAACCATCCTTCTGGTCGAGGACGAGGACGGTTTGCGCTCGCTCAACGCGCGCGGTCTTCGCTCGCGCGGTTACACGGTCATCGAGGCGGAGAACGGTCTGGATGCCCTGGAAGCCTTAGAGCGCGAGGAAGGCGCGGTCGATCTCGTTGTGTCCGACGTGGTGATGCCGGAAATGGACGGTCCCACCATGCTGACCGAGATGCGCAAGCGAAATCCGGACCTGCGGATCATCTTCGTATCGGGTTATGCGGAAGATGCCTTCGAGAAGAGCCTGCCGGAAGGCCAGCAGTTCAACTTCCTGCCGAAACCCTTCACGCTGAGCCAACTTGTGGCTTCGGTGAAGGAAACCATGACAGCTCCGTCATAATCCGGGCCTGATTCGACCACGCCCCCGCGACTGAGGGCCGCAGGCCCTGTCCTGCCTATCCGCTTCCCTTATCTCGCGACGCTCCCCATGTATTGCGGGTCCCCTTTGCCGGGGATCAATGCCCCTTGAGGGCCGAGAGGGAACAGACATGATTTCGTCGCAGCGCTTGCGCTCAGTCATCAAAACACTTGCTGTGGTCATGGCGGTCGCCATGCCGCTGGCAGTCACCATTTCATCGTCGGTGGATGCCCGCCCGAGCAGCGGCGGCAGCCGCGGTTCGCGCACATTCTCCGCGCCGCCATCAACTCCGACTGCGCCCAACGCTGCGCAGCCGCTTAACCGCACCATCACCCAGCCCGGCGCGAAGGCACCGGCAGCGGCGCCCGCAGGCGGCGGCTTCTTCAACCGTCCCGGCATGGGCATGCTCGGCGGTCTTGCCGCGGGCTTCCTCGGCGCCGGCCTGCTCGGCATGCTGTTCGGCGGCGGATTGTTCAGCGGCCTCGGCGGCCTGTCCTCGATCATCGGCCTGATTCTCCAGATCGGCCTGATCTACCTCGTGGTTCGTCTTGCGATGTCGTGGTGGAAGCGCCGCAACGCGCCGGCCTACGCCCACGCATCGGCTGCGCCCGGTCAGGCTCCGCAGCCGGATCAGGGACCGATGGCCAACGCGCGATCCGGCTTCGGCTTCGGTCTGGGCGGCGGTTCGAACGACGCGCCGCTTGAGATCAAGCCGGACGACTATGATGCGTTCGAGCGTCTGCTCGGCGAAGTTCAGACCGCGTGGTCGAACGAGGACATCGGCAAGCTGCACACGCTGGCGACGCCGGAAATGGTCTCGTACTTCACCGAAGATCTCAACGCGAACAAGGAACGCGGCGTGATCAACAAGGTGTCCGACGTCAAGCTGCTGCAGGGTGACCTTGCGGAAGCCTGGCGCGAAGGCACCACCGATTACGCAACTGTCGCGCTGCGTTACGGCCTGATCGACAAGACCATCGAGCGTGCCACCGGCAAGATCGTCGAGGGCAGCGATGCGCCGCAGGAGGTCACCGACGTCTGGACGTTCGTGCGCCGCCCCGGCAGCCAGTGGGAACTCTCGGCCATCCAGGCGACCTGATCCCGCCGGATCGCTCAAAGATAATGAGAAAGGCGTCGCGCTCGCGCGGCGCCTTTTTGTTTGGTGGCTGGAAAGCGATCCTTCTGAACATCCGGCCGTGCCGGGTGTTACCATCGCCGGACCATCAAGGGATTCCCCATGCGGTACGAACTCTATTACTGGCCGACCATTCAGGGCCGCGGCGAATACGTCCGGCTCGCGCTGGAAGACGCGGGCGCGGATTACATCGATGTCGCGCGGGGCAGGGGCGGCGAAAGCAAGATGATGGCCATGATGAAGCGCGGAGCGAAGCCGCCGTTCGCACCGCCGTTTCTGAAAGCCGGCAAGCTGGTGATCGGACAGACCGCGAATATCCTGCTCTATCTCGGCGCGCGTCACGGGCTCGCGCCGAAAGCCGAGGCGCAGCGCCTATGGGTGCATCAGCTTCAACTGACCATCGCGGATTTCGTGGTTGAAGTTCATGACACCCATCATCCGCTCGGGCCGACGCTTTATTACGAAGACCAGCGCCCCGCCGCCAAGACGCGCACCGGCGAATTCTGGAGTGATCGTGTGCCGAAGTTTCTCGGCTATTTCGAGCGGCTGATCGGCGCCAGCGGCGGGCCGTATCTCAATGGCCGCAGGCTTTGCTACGCTGATCTGTCGCTGTTCCAGATCGCCGAGGGGCTGCGCTATGCGTTCCCGAACAGCATGAAGCGCTTCGAGCGCAAGGTGCCCCGCGTGATCGAGCTGCGCGACCGGATTGCAGCGCGGCCGAACATCAAGGCCTATCTCGCAAGCGACCGGCGCATCCCGTTCAACGAGGACGGCATTTTCCGCCACTATAAAGCGCTCGACCCGTAGGACGGAATATTCCCTGACGCCATAACAAATCAATTTGATCTGCAATGGCAAATCATGTTGCGGCTTCCCTGCTAATAGTAGCGCGGTAGCGAAGGTACTCAATCAGGGAGCAGACCTATGACGAAATTCGCGCTCTACGTTCCGCTTGAAGCAAAGCCGGGCAAGGAAAAGGATGTCGCCGCGTTTCTGAAATCCGCGCTGCCGTTGGTCGATGCCGAACCCGGCACGATCTCCTGGTTTGCAATCCAGGAAGGTCCGTCGTCGTTCGCGATCTTCGATACATTCAACGACGAAGCCGGCCGTGACGCCCATCTCAACGGCAAGGTGGCCGCGGCGTTGATGGAAAAAGTGAAGACGGGCGATCTGTTCGCCAAGGCTCCGCAGATCATGAAACTCGACATTATCGCTTCCAAGCTTCCGAAATAGGCCTTAGAGCGCGGCGCATCGGTTTTATATCGCTCCTATATCGAAGGCAGCCTGGCCCTCTCGAATTCCTATGGCCCACAGATCATCTTCCGGTTGTCACATCTGCGTTGTGGCGATTTGGGAGATGGCCATGGCCGCTTTGTTTACGGGCGACGACAATCGCAACTTCTATGCCGAGGATGATTATCGCGCCTATCTGATCAGCCGCAATCCGCCGCCGATCGTTCATCACTCCGGCTCGGTTTATGTGAAGCGGTTGCGCGTCCATGGGCGGCGCGCTGTGAATCTCGTGGACTTCGTTCTGCATCGCATGGTCGAAGCGCTGGCCAGATCCAAGACGCGCCGTATCCAACGTGAATTGCAATTGCGCGGCATACGCTATCCGCAAGAGACGCATGACGAGCCGTCATCGCCGCGTTGAAATAAGAACTCCCCGATTGCAGGATTGCCGCGTAGACTGAGCGTCTGTTTCGATGCCGGTCCCGGCGATCCCTCACTCCGGAGTTTTTCTCATGAAGATCACACCATCCGGCTCCGTGCCGACTAAGCGCGCGCCTGCGTCCTATTTCACCGGCACGGTATGGCAGGATCCTGTGATCGACACGCCTGCCCCGGCACGACTCAATGCGACGCGCGTAACCTTCGAGCCCGGTGCGCGCACGGCGTGGCACACCCATCCCGTCGGTCAGACTCTTTATGTGCTGTCAGGCACCGGCCGCGTGCAGACGGAGGGCGGCCCGGTGCTTGAGATTCACCCCGGCGACGTGGTGTGGATTCCGCCGGGTGAAAAACATTGGCATGGCGCCGCGCCGACAAGCCTGATGACTCACCTCGCGATGCAGGAATCCGAGAACGGCAGCTTCGCGACATGGCTTGAGCACGTGACCGACGCGCAATATGCAGTGCAGCCGTCAAAGTAACGGGTGTCATCGCGCTGTCGTGCATCTGCCGCAGCGAAACGGCGTGAATAATTTCATCGCGAAACATGTCCGAAGTGCTGACGCATCGCGTTGCGCGGCGCAACGACGAATGCGCTTGACGATTGGTGTGCATACGACTTTAGTTTGCGCGGTCTGGGAGGTGCGTATCATGCCTTATGGGTCCGGGTTTCTTCTCAACAAACATCCTTGCGCTCAATGCGGTCAGCCGATCGCTTCACCGCTTTGGTCCGAGCGGGAGCGTAATCGCGTTTCGTTTCTGTGGTCATGCCATGCGTGTGACTATCAGTTTGTCACCATCGCGATCCTCAAGTCCGAGATGAGGGAGGATCCGGTTCCGCGGCAACCGCGAATGGCTGAAGTCGCGGTCCACGACGAGCCGGCCATCGCAGCCTGATTGTCTTCAAGCGTCGATGCGGATCAGCGCCGGTCCCAATTCAGGGTCGTGACGCTTGCGCAGATGCGCCGGGCTTTCGGTGAGGATGACTGCGAGGGTGGGGCGCGCATGCGCCTCGCCGAGGTGTCCCGCCATGGCGCTGCCGCCTCGCCGCCCTGTGCGCTGTCCGCCGGTGTCGGGCAGCGGTTTCGATTGCGTCGCAGGTTCCATTTTGACTGAAACGTCAGCGGCGCGCGCGATCAGGGTTCCCGAATCACCCATCTCGCCGCAATACTGTCGCATTCGCCCTGTCTGTTCCGGCTTCATTCACATCGCGAAGCAGGAGGATCGATGCGCATCATCACCCCCGCCATCTATGCAGCCCTGCTCGGGGGCGCGATCTACATCGCCATCTCGCAGAATCCGCTGCCGAACGCGGTCGCATCCGTACAGCCCGAGGGCACCAAGATCGCCTACGCGGTGCCGACCGACAGCAAATCGCCCCCGGTGGTGCGCACCGGCAGGCGCGAAGTCTGCCGCCAGGCGGTGACGGCGAAGCATCTCAGCCGCCATCAAGCCCGCGATCATATGCAACTCTGCGTGGCGCAGGCGCGGGTCGAATGCCTGAAGCAGGCGATCGACCAGAAGCTCCGCGGCGCAGCCCGCCGTGTCTATGTGAAGAGCTGCGTCGCGGCGTAATCCGTCCCTAGCGGATCATCAAATCCTCAACGCGTGCAGCGACAGGCTCTGCTGCCTCCGGCTGTGCTTCGTGGAGAGGCACTGCGGGGAGTTGCAGGACCGTGGCGCGCTGACCGGGATCGAGCTGGGTCAGCAGCACGAGCTGCCCGTCGGGAAATTCCAGCGCGTCATGATGACGGTTCGGGTTGTCGAGATCGACGGTCCGGAACCGCGCCACGGTATGACGAACCTTTTTCCTGAAGAACGCTCCGTCGTATTCCACCTCGCGTTCGAACGCGAGTTCGGTGCCGGGGCGAACGCAGACCGCAACATTCGGCTCACCTTCGCCGGTGAAGCCGCGGGTTACGGTCATGGGAAATTTCGTCGACACCAGCTTTTCGCCAAGCCTGACGGGGCGGCTTGCGACGGCGTGCAGACTATAGTCACACATTGCGGCCACTCCTGTTGTTGATCGATCAACCGGGTGATGCGCGGTGACAAAAAGGTAATGCTCTTGGAGCGGCGTTGTTATGCTGGAGCGTCGTCACCTTTTCGTGAAACGGCGAAGGCCGTGTTGCTCCATCCCTGATGTGTCATGGACGGGACTGACGTGGCCATCCATCTTCGAGTGATGCTTTTGCAAGGATGGATGGATCGCCGGGTCAAGCCCGGTGATGACGTCATGATTGGTTGAGACGTCGCGCTCAGCCCGGTGGGCGGTCAGCGGCTCAGGTGAGCGGGCGTTCTGTCGCGCATGTGTGCGGCGCACTTCTCCCGCGCCATGCGCTCGGCCAGTTCGACGATCTTCAGGCGTCCCTGCATGTTGGGAATGGCCCTGAACGCGGCGAGCAAACGCTGCGCTTCCTCGTCCGATGTCACCAGAATATCCCTCAGCATTGTCCGTCCCTGCGACTTTAAGCGTCTCTTGGTTAGGCCGCTTCTTAGTCGCGGGACGTTACCATCCGGTTCATGCGCGAATGTGACGGTTTTATCGGGGTGCTGGCGTGGTTAAGCGGGCGTAAGCGCGGCGAGGGAACAGCGCGGTTCCTTATGGCGTGTCCGCGCACGCTCTCTCGTCGGCCCCGCGATCTTTCTCCGCTCGTCCCCGCGAAGGCGGGGACCCATACTCCCTGGACCATCGTGTTGTTGGGAGCGGGACAACTCTTTCCTTCGTCATCATAACGCTTAGTGGTTATGGGTCCCCGCCTTCGCGGGGACGACATTGGTCGTGTTGCGCGATCGCGCGCACCATCTTCTCCGGATTCAGTTTTCAAACAGCCCGCACTTGCAGATGTGCGCCATCGCCCCTGTTGTTATGACGGCGTCGCGCGCGGGGCTTGCCCCGTTCGCGCCAAAGACAACCCGCGCCACCAGCGGCCACGCGCCATCGCCCCTGTTGTTATGACGGCGCGGGGGCGCCCGAAACTCTTTCATCGCTTCGCCCCCAATTGAGGGCGCGCGGAACGCCGGATGCGCGAGCGCATCCGCAGCCCCGTGTGCAAAAGTGAAAAGCACACGAGCATAGTCACCACGGTTGCGCCGGAGGCACCCGGCGTTCCGCACGCAATGGTTGGAACGGCTTGCTGCGTGAGGCACCCCCGGTGGCCGGTGCTGAGTACACCACCGTTGTGTGGACTGACGGACTCGTCCATCGCCCTCTGTACGAGGAGCGACGGCGTCGTCCTGCCCCTTGGCGCGAAGCCGATGCGCCGGGATGACACGCCTTGGGCCGTCCGCGATACGGTGTGGTCGTCATCTCCGTGCCGCGCGAAATCACCCGGCAGGCCGGGACATTCCACACGCGTCACGGCCTTCGAACACCGCCGCGGCCACCGCATCCCGCCCCGCGTATCGTGACGATCGCGAAACGCCCCTCATGACGGGGCGGGACGAGAAGGAATATAGTCCTAAAAATGAAATTGTCAAGTCCGGCGACGCGGAGATTTATGAGCAGGCTGGTGCAGTTATGATTGTCATTCCGGGGCGCGCGACTTCGCGCGAGCCCGGAATCTATAGCCGTGCGGTCACAATGGCCTATTACGTCTACCTGCTCGCGAGCAAAAAGAACGGGACGCTCTATCTCGGCGTCACGAACGACATCGTTCGGCGCGGATACGAACATCGAACCAAAGCTGTCGATGGTTTTACAACGCGATACGGCGTGGACAAGCTCGTCTGGTTTGAAGTTCATGATGACGCGCTGACCGCGATCACCCGCGAGAAGGAATTGAAGAAATGGCGGCGGGCGTGGAAGATTCGGCTGATTGAGGAAAACAATTGCGAATGGGTTGATCTATATCCCGAGATTGCAAGTTAGCCATGGATTCCGGGCCTGCGCCAAGAGGCGCATCCCGGAATGACGGGCTGAGGCATTCATGTGGGGCTAAAGCGAGTAGGGCTCCCTGCTATTGAGAGTTCTTCGAGCCTTGCAAGGTCTCGCTGTTCTTGGCCTTTGATCCAACATTCTCTCCACAGCTGAGCTTAGGACAAATGACGTGTTCGCCTCACACACCCTTCTCCCGCGACATCGTGATGCGCACGCCGTTCTTGGCGACAGTGCAGTGGACGTCGAGCTTGCGGTAGCGTGAATCGATATTGTAGCCGCGGATGATGTTGGTGCGGCTGACGCAACGCTTCGCGCCCTTGACCGCGTCGGGCTTGGGGATCGTGAACACCAGCGCCGCCGCCGTGCCGAGGAAATCGTAATAGGCTTCCGCCGGCTTCTTCTTGTCGGTGGAGGCGAACACGTCATTGGTGCGGTTGCGGCTCGAACAGCCGAGCGAGGCCTGCGTCACGGCGGGGTGTTCGAGATAGATCACGCCGGCGACCGTCTTGCCGATCTTGAGCCCGGGAATCTGGTTGACGAGATCTTTTGCGAGATCGTCGCAGCGGTCGGCGCGGGCAGGGGTGCTGCCGAGCGCGGCCACGGCGGCAATAAGCGCAACTGCGACGACGGAATGTCTAAAAACCGAGGTGTTTGTCATGGTTTCTCCCACGGCATTGAAGCGTGCGGGAAGGGTGAGTGCAAGGGGGCGCTCTTTATCCCTCCCCCTTGTGGGGAGGGTAGCTTGTCGCGCACTTGTGCGCGGCAAGCCGGGTGGGGGTGTCGTTCAGCGTCGAAGATTTCAAGCGTAATGATGTACCCCACCCCGGCCTCGCTTCGCTTGGCCGACCCTCCCACAAGGGGGAGGGAGAAGATGCGTCGTTATGAGAATTCAAAACCCGTAGATCATCACGCCGATCGCGAACCCGACGAGCAGCACGAGATTGAACAGCGTCGGGACAGCGACAAGGAATGTCGCGCGGCCGAGATGTTCGTTATGCGCCGCATAGGCGATGGCGCAGGCGGCGATCAGCGGGAAGGCGATGACCTTCGCGGTGGTTTCCACCGCGCCGAACGCGCTCCTGAACGCGAGCCCGTGCGCGATGACCGACGGCATGTCGCTCAGCCATGCCATGATGATGATGGTGCCGAGCGCGACGATCGCGTGCCGCACGCGGCCCATGGCGGCGAACACGATGGCGGCAATGGCCAGCACCGGATGCGCGGCGAGGTGGGCCTTGACCAGTCCGGCGCCGATGCCCGAGCCGATATGCGACATGTCGCCGAACAGCGTCGGCGCGTCGGAGAGCCCGAGCCCGGCCTCGATCAGGGCCAGAATAATGAGCACGGCGCGCAGCCCGAGCATTTGCGGGGCAGGCATCGATGTGGCCTCGGGCGCGGCGGAATCGGCAATCACCGGCGTAGCGGGGGACATGTCTGAAAGTCCTGATCGAAATCCATTCTGAAAGGCCGCACCGTAGCGCGTCCTCAGGCCGCGCACAGCCGCCCTGCAACGCTTCTGGCCATCTTCCCTTTGTCGGAAAAGCGATTAGAACGGTTCAAACCTAAGATGAGGCGCGAGCAGGACCCTTGAAAGTCCAACGCTTTTCGCCCTTCCAACCCGCGAGACCCTCCATGAACGCCCCGATCCCTGTGCCCGCGCCCAAAGCTGTTCCGCCCTACAAGCACACCCCGCTGTTTCCGCTGGGCGCGGACAAGACGCCGTACCGGAAGATCACGGCCGAGGGCGTCCGGGTCGAGACGGTGATGGGCAAGGAGATGCTGGTGGTGACCCGCGAGGCGCTGCGTGCGCTTTCCGAGGCTGCGTTCGGCGACATCAACCACTACCTGCGGCCGGGCCATCTGGCGCAGCTCCGCAAGATTCTCGACGACCCGGAAGCCAGCGATAACGACAAGTTCGTCGCGTTCGACTTTTTGAAGAACGCCAACATCGCCGCCGGCGGCATCCTGCCGATGTGCCAGGACACCGGCACCGCGATCATCATGGGCAAGAAGGGCGCACGCGTCATCACCGAGGGCGATGACGAGGCCGCTCTGTCTGAGGGCGCGCGCGACGCGTATCTGCGCCGCAACCTGCGCTATTCGCAGGTGGCGCCGCTCTCGATGTTCGAGGAGAAGAACACCGCCAACAACATGCCGGCGCAGACCGAGATCTATGCCGAGGGCGATGACACCTACAAGTTCATGTTCATGGCCAAGGGCGGCGGCTCTGCCAACAAGAGCTTCCTGTTTCAGGGGACGCCATCGCTGCTGACCAAGGATCGCCTGCACGCCTTCCTGAAGGAGAAGGTGCTGACGCTCGGCACCGCCGCGTGTCCGCCGTATCACCTCGCCATCGTCATCGGCGGCACCTCGGCCGAACTCTGCATGAAGACGGTGAAGCTCGCCTCCGCGCGCTATCTCGATGAACTGCCGACGCACGGCTCGCCGGACGGCAATGCGTTCCGCGATCTGGAGATGGAGCAGGAAATCCTGAAGATGACGCAGTCGCTCGGCGTCGGCGCGCAGTTCGGCGGCAAGTATTTCTGTCACGACGTGCGCGTCATTCGCCTGCCGCGTCACGGCGCGTCGCTCCCCATTGGTCTCGGCGTGTCGTGTTCGGCGGACCGGCAGGTGCTCGGCAAGATCAACAGGGACGGCGTGTATCTGGAGGAACTCGAACACAATCCGGCGAAGTATCTGCCCGAGGTGGAGGCCAAACTCGGCGGCGAGGTGGTGCAGATCGATCTCAACCAGCCGATGAAGGATATTCTCGCCACGCTGACGAAGTATCCGACCAAGACGCGGCTCTCACTCACCGGCACCATGATCGTGGCGCGCGACTCTGCGCATGCCAAGCTGCGCGAGCGCCTCGAGAAGGGCGAGCCGCTGCCGGATTATTTCAAGAACCATCCGATCTATTACGCTGGTCCCGCGAAGACGCCCGAAGGCTACGCGTCCGGTTCGTTCGGCCCGACCACGGCGGGTCGCATGGATTCGTTCGTGGATCAGTTCCAGGCGGCGGGCGGCTCAATGGTGATGCTGGCGAAGGGCAACCGCTCGGCGGCGGTGCGCGACGCCTGCAAGAAGTACGGCGGGTTCTATCTCGGCTCGATCGGCGGTTCGGCGGCGAACCTCGCCGAACACTGCATCAAGAAGGTAGAGGTGGTGGAATATCCAGAACTCGGCATGGAAGCGATCTGGCGCATCGAGGTCGAGAACTTCCCGGCCTTCATCATCATGGATGACAAGGGCAACGACTTCTTCAAGGAACTGAATCTGGGGTAAGATTTGACCGTGCCAGCCAAATCCAGCAAGCCGCCGTGGAAGAAGCCGAGCCCGCGCAAAAGCCGCGGCGGAAAGTCGTCGAAGCTCTCCCCGGAATTGCGGGAACTGGCGCGCGAACGCGCAGCGAAGGCGGGGCGTCGCTATCCCAACCTCATCGATAATATGTGGGCGGCGCAGCGTGCCAAAGCCTCAAGGATCGATGGCGATGCATGATCGCCCTCGGCCTTGATGGATTCAGAAACGGCTGGGTCGCCGTCCGCATCGATGGCGCGCGGCGCACGATTCATTTTATCGGGCATGTGCGTGAGATTGTTGCGCTCGGCTTTGACCGCGCCGGCATCGATATTCCCATCGGCATGACGGAGAATGGCGTTCGCGACTGCGATCTCATGGCGCGCGAAAAGCTCAGGCCGCATTCGTCGCGCGTTTTCACCGGCGCGCGCCGGTGGCTTTGGCAGGATTTCACCGACCCCGACAAGGCCAACGTTGAAGCGCAGCGGCGTGGGCAACCGCGGGTGTCCCGGCAGCTCTGGCATCTCGGCCCGAAGATCATGGAAGTTGATGCCTTCGTTCAGACGAACCCGTCTCTTGAGGTTCGCGAGGTGCATCCCGAACTCGTGTTCCTGCGGCTCAACGATGGCCAGTCCCTCGAGTCGAAGAAGTCAGCGCGCGGCGCGGAACTGCGACGCGGACTGCTCAGGCGCGAGGGTTTTGCGATGATCGACAAATGGCTGAACGAGACGCGCATCGGCAAGGGTGCGAGAGCAGACGATGTCCTCGATGCCTGTGCCTGCGCGATTGCGGCGCGAGATTTCCGTGCTCGTCTGCCCGAAGGGGACGCACCGCGAGATTCCAGCGGACTGCCCATGCAGATCTGGTTCTAGAACTGGCTCTGCCGCAAGTCGGGCGGCAGTTTACTTCCCCGGCGCGATGCCCTTGAACGACAGCCGCAGCGCCGCAGCGACCCGCGGATCGTTCTTCTTCCACATGCCGTCGCTGATCAGCGATGCCACGCCGTGCGCGACGGCCCATGCCAGCGCCAGCGTATCGGGATCCGTCGGCTTGCCGGGATCGGTCTGGACGCCCGCAACGGCGATCCGCAACTGGTCGAATGAACCGGGGATGCCGTCGGTCTCGGCGCGGCTGTCCGAGCCGAAGCGGCTGAACGCCAGGCGAAACAGCCGCGGCTCCGCGGAGGCGAAGTCGATATAGGCCATCGCGGCGGCGTGCAGCCGTTCCTTGCCCTTGAGGCCTGTCGTCGCCTTCTGCGTGCGATGGGCGAGCAGATTGAGCGCCTCGGCTGCCACCGCCGCCAGCAATTCATCCTTGTCCGCGAAATGCTTGTAGGCGGCGCCCGAGGTGACACCGGCGTCGCGCGCGGCCTCGCGCAGGCTGAAGTTCTCCGCGCCGCCCTTGCGGACGCGCTCCATCGCGAGGGCAACCAGGGCGCTGCGCAGGTCGCCGTGGTGATAGGCCTCTTTTTTTACCGGCTTCATGTAACTGGTGTTTACATTGGCTTGGCCGAGTCGTAAAGTATGCACTGTTTACTTAAGCCAAAAAGGCGTTCAGGGAGAACAAGGATGAGTCAGGTGGAGACCACAGCCGAGAAGCCGTACTGGGAGCGGGGCAACCTTGCGCCGGTCTTTGAAGAGGTGACCGCGTTCGACCTGCCAGTGGAGGGCGCGATTCCGCCCGAGCTGAACGGGCTCTATGCGCGCAATGGCGCCAATCCGCGCGAGGGTCATGCCGGCCATTGGTTCATGGGCGACGGCATGCTGCACGGCGTTTCCCTGAAGGACGGTAGGGCGGAGTGGTACCGGAACCGCTGGGTCCGCACCCCGCGCTTCAACGGCGCGCCGTCGCGGCCCGGTATCCCCGACATCCGCGCCTCCACCGCCAACACCAACGTCATCGCCCACGCCGGAAAAATCATGGCGCTGGTCGAGAACGCGCTGCCGATGATGATGACCCGCGACCTCGATACGGTCGGTTTCCATGACTACGGCGGCAAGCTCGATACGCCGTTCACCGCGCATCCGAAAATCTGTCCGACGACTGGCGAAATGCATTTCTTCGGTTACGGCTTCATGCCGCCGTTCCTGACCTATCACGCAGTGGACGCGAGCGGGGCGCTGTTGCGCAGCATTCCGATCCCGACCAAAACGCCTACCATGATGCACGATTTCGCGATGACGTCGGACCACGTCATCTTCATGGATCTGCCGGTGGTGTTCGACATGCCGGCCGCGCAGCGCGGGACCATGCCGTTCGCGTGGAACGACAGCTACGGCGCACGGCTTGGAATTCTCAAGCGCGGCGCGGGGATCGAGTCGCTGCACTGGGTAGAGATCGATCCATGCTATGTCTTCCATGTCGCGAACGCGTTCGAAGAGGCAGACGGCACCATCGTGATCGATGTGGCGTGGTACAAGGAACTGTGGCGCGGCGGACCTTCGGCAACGAGCTTCGACAAGGCCTCGCTGAAGCGCTGGCGAATTCCGCCCGGAGCAACCAGGGCGCAGGAGCAGTTGCTGGACGACAAGGCGATCGAGTTTCCGCGCGTCAACGAAAGCCTGACCGGCTCGCGGCACAACATCGTCTATTCGGTCGATACCGGATCGGATCTCGCGTCCGGGCGCTACACCAGCGTGCGCAAATACGATCTGAAGTCCGACAATAACACGGTTCATGACTTCGGGACCGGTGTGCCGAGCGAGTTCGTGCATATCGCCCCCGAGGGCGGCACCGGCGAGGATGACGGCTGGCTGATGGGATTTGTCTACGACCGCGCCCGCGACGTCAGCGATCTCGTCATTCTCGATGCGCAGAAGATCGAGTCCAAACCGGTGGCGCGGATCGGTTTGCCGGCGCGGGTGCCGCAGGGCTTCCACGGCAACTGGATGCCGGGAGTGTAATGGATTTCGCCGCGTTGGGGAGGCTGTAATCTCGCTCATTCCCGCGCAAGCGGGAATCCAGTTCTTCAAGTCAGGACTGGGTCCCCGCTTTCGCGGGGACGAGCGGTTGAAGATGCACGGAGCAAGAAGTTGTCATGGCCGGGCATAGCCGTTCGAAGAACGGCGTCGCTTTCGCTCGCCTATGACCCGGCTATCCACGTCTTAAACATACTATGAGCGAAAGAAGAAGACGTGGATCACCGGGACAAGCCCGGTGATGACGTCCGTAAGTGTTGAGGTGTGCGGCGTTTTACAAGTTTCCCTCTACCCGTAAACGGAAGAGGGAGCGCGTTCTTACGCCCGCGTTCCCTTGAACGGGAAGCTGCCCATCGGGCCGATGCTGACATCGCCGGAGATGGAATCGCCGTCGACCTTGCCTGAGAAGGCGAGCGTCAGCGGCATCGGATTGGTGATCGAGGCCTTCCATGCCACGTCATTGCCGTTGACCGTTCCGTCGACGATATCGGCTTCGTTGCCGTCCGCCGCCTGCTTGCCGGTCAGCGCGCCGCCATCGGATTTCAGCGTCAGCGTCGCATCGCGATCGCCAAGCGGCGTGCTCAGGGTGATATTCCAGTTTCCGTCGACTGCCATGTGTTTCCCTCTCTCCGCGCCCCGCAAGCCTGAATTGGTCTGAAGCAGGACGCGCCAGCGCCGATATAACGCATTTTCCAGACGCGGATGCAATTTGCCCGCGTCAATTTGTCAGGCTGATGACACCTGGGCGGCCGCGGCTGCGGCGCGGAGCTTCCGGGTGATGGTGACCCGGAAGACGACATACTGAATGGCGAAGGCCAGCACCTTGGCGCCGATGGCAATCACTGTCACGTAAAACGCCCACAGTTTCACGTCGCCAATCACGGCGAATACAATGACGCCGATGCCGAGGACGAACATCAGAACGGCCCAGGCATAGCCCGCAATGGTGACGAGGTGAGGGATGTTCTCCTGCACGATCGGCGGCAGGTAACGCAGCATCCAGCCTTTGCGCAGCATGATCGCGCCGATGGCGAAATGCGCGATGCTGGGTTTGATCAGGACGAAGCGGGGGTCCTTTGTCAGCAGCGTCGCGCTGCCGAGAACGATGACGAGCCCAAGGCTCGCCCACGTCATGATGTCGAGTTTCTGCTGCTTGATCCGCGCGCGGATGAATTGCCCGACCGCGCCTGTGATGGCGACGCCTGTCGCGATTAAAATGTCTCCCGTCGCGGCATAGACCACGAGGAAGACGATGGTAGAGAAGAAATCGACGAAGAGCTGACGAAAGACGGCGGCCATGCCGCAACTGTCACACGGGGCCGGGCGCCGGAGCAAGGGCTTTCGGGGTTTCCGGAGCTTGGCGGAACGGGACGGGCAAGCTGCGCACCTTGGCCGCGGGCTTGCAGGCGCAATCGGTCACCGCGCCGGTGATGTCGGTCTGCGATACCAGAGGCTCCGTCGTATCGTCGCCGGCAAGAGAAACGCCGGTGAGCGTCAGGACAATTGCGAGACTGCCCCAGATCGCGACGCTTGGCTTCGCGCTGGTGGTTCGCCCGAACACGATCTGGGCGACGACCACGGAGATCGCGGCCAAGGCCGCCAGCACAACATCGCCGACGAGAACGAAGGCAGCGAAAAAGACAGCAGTCGAGAGGAAGCCGAGGACAATCTTGAGAGCAGTGCGGGCCATCGAAGGCTCCTTGAGTTTGTAACGATTGCGCTGTGGTCGGGATCAGGCAGCAGCCGCATTGGCGCTGGCCGCGATCCCGGCGCGAACGTGCTTCGGGTACCATTTCGTGAAGTAGGTGGCGGTGTTGCGGGCGGCGAACGCGATAGCGGCGCAAACCCACAGCGGCGTGCTGGGCAGATAGATCGTCACCATGTCGGCGAGGAGCATCAGAACAAAGGCTGCGCTCCAGACCCAGGTGAGGATGTAGTTGGTCCGCATGAAGTGCGGCAGCTTGGCGGTTTCGGCATCAACCACTTCCCGCGCATGCTGAATCGTGAAGGGCAGGCGGATTGCGATGGAAACGAGTGCGATGGCGAGCACGCTGCCATCGACGGCGAGACGGACGGATGTCGGGCTCATCTCGGCGGCAGCGATAAAGTGGTATCCGGCGAGCGAAGTGAAAATGACTAGGGCGCCGATGGGCAGCATCTTGATCGAGCGGCCTTCGATCATATCTCGGAGGACCAGGCCGAGAGCGACCAGAGCGCTGGCCGCAAGGCTGATCTTCACCGTCGTCAGCAGCATGAGCGTGGCGAAAGTGGCGAACGGAGCGAGGATCAAAAAGAGGGCCATGGCGGTCTGCCTGGAAATATCTTGACGTTGTAAAGATGCATTTAGGCCCTCGCCGGGGAGTCGTCAAGGAAAATCTTGACAGCGTCAAAATGCATACCTAGATTGCGGTCATGGGTGCTCAAAACGCAGCAAAGCGGGAGAAACTCCCGAAGACCGCAGCGGCTGGAAAAAAGCCGCTGTCCAAGCCTGCGTCTGTGAAAAAAACATCTCCGGCCGCTGCCAGGTCCGCTCACAAGGGTGATCGCGGCCAGCCCTATCATCACGGCGATTTGCATGAAGCCCTGCTCAAGGCGGCCAAGACGGTCGCCGAGCGTGAGGGCATCAACGGGCTGACACTGCGTGCGGTGGCGCGCGAGGCGGGTGTCTCACATGCCGCGCCGGCCCATCATTTCGGCGATGTCACCGGTCTTTTGAGCGAACTGGCGGCCATCGGTTTCAAGAAGTTCTCCGAGCAACTGGGCGCTGCGACGTGCAGCGAGGTTGCTCCTGAGGCTGTCGCTGCACGCAAGGCCAGCGCCTACGTCGCCTTTGCGCAGGATAATCCGTGCATGTTCCAGTTGATGTTTCGGGGCGAGCGCCTCGATCACGACCGGCCCGCGCTGCGCGAGGCATCCGAAGCCGCCTTTATCAAGCTCGCCAACATCGTTGCTGCCCGCCGTCACGAAGAGGTCGTACCCGACCATCTGACGCTGGAGCAGGCGGCCGATATCGCGCGGATCTGGTCGATGGTGCACGGATTCGCGATGCTTTATCTGGATGGCCGGCTGTCGCCGATCATGGACGGCCTGCCGCCCGGTACGACCGTGGAAGCGTTGCTTGCCACGATGATGACGCCGGACCATCGGCCAATTTAAGTTCGGCCCTCATGCTGCCGATATTTTGAGCGGTTGCCCCGATGCCCTGCCGGGGAAGGCGCGCGCGGTATCACCGTCATCATGAAAACGCTGTGAAATGTGCCCGGCGCGAACTGGAACCCGTTTTGCCAGGCGCTGTTGTCACACATCGCCATTGGCAGCGTCAGGCGTGTGGATCGTTCTTGGGCTTGACGCGAAAATCATGTCATGTTGTGCGGAATCGCATTAGAACACCGCTAACGCGCCTTGTGTCCTCGTTGGTTTTGCAGTGAGCCATGCCCGAAATATCCTCGAATAAGCCCTATCGCATCGGCCGCTCCAAGACCGGCCTCGGTCTCTTCGCCACGCAGAAGATCAAGAAGGGCACCAAGATCATCCGCTACTTCGGGCCGATGCTTGATTCGAAGAACAAGAAGCACGACGACATCGACAACAAGTATCTGTTTGAAATCAACAATCGCTGGACCATCGACGGCTCGGTCCGCAAGAACATCGCCCGCTACATCAATCACGCCTGCCGGCCGAACGCCGAGTCCGACGTCAACTCGCGCAAGCGCAAGGTCGTGATCCGCGCCATCAAGACCATCCAGCCGGGCGAGGAAATCAACTACGATTACGGCACCGACTACTTCAAGATTTTCCTGAAGCCGATCGGCTGCAAGTGCGACCACTGCGAGAAGAAGCGGGCGAAGAAACGCGCCGAAGCTCGCGCCGAGAAACTGCGGCTGAAGCTGAAGGCCGAGAAGAAGGCCGCCAAAGAGGCGCTGAAGACCGGCAAGAAGGCCGACAAGTCCTTGAAGAAAGTGGTCAAGGCGGCGAAGTCCAAATCCCTGAAATCCAAGGCCGCGCCGAAGCGCAAGACCGTGGTCGGCGGCGCCAGGACGGGCGCAAAGGCCAATCCGCATGCGCGCGGCACCGGCAAGCCGACCAAGACCAAGTCGGCGCGGACCAGGCCGCTCTCGCAGATCGTGCAGGCGCAAAGCCCGGATCGTGCGAGCCGGGCTTCGTCGACCTGATCATCCGGCGGCGGCGCGCAACCGCCGCCCCGACATCCGCGCTCACAGACCTCTGAATAGATTTCCTGCCAGCAACAGGATGTAGCCGATGCCGAGCGTGGCGAAGGCGTGACCGCTGACCAGCGGAATCTTGACGCCGGCATAGGCGACGAGTGCGGCCAGCACGGCGAGAATGACCGAGATCAGAAAGATCGGAAACGTCGGTGCGCTGAGATTCATGACAAGTCCCCCGGAGAGATGCTCCGCACGATTGCGGTGGGGGGACTGAAGCCTGCCCGGACTGCTCCGGGCAAGGGCGCGGCCATGCTCGCCTGTGGATGAATGCCGCGCGCGCTATTCGGCGATGACGGCTTCCACGGCCTTGATGGTCTGCTGAATCGCCGCGATTTCCTGAATCAGGGCCTTTGATAGGGCAGGCGCGCCGGAGCCCATCTGCATCACCAGTTCGCGGCGGCGCTCGCGCAGCAGAACGAGCGGCAGGCGGTGATCGAACGTGTCTTCGGTGGTCGTTCCAAATTCCGCTTCGATAACCGACATCTTCGTCTCCCATCAACGACAGGGATCAAAGCTAGCCGTTTTGAATTAAATGGCCGGAAGGGAGATCGTTAAACTTGGATCGAATCCGGAAATCATGAGGCGACATGAAAATGCCGGGCGGACGGGATGCCCGGCCCGGCATTTGTTTTGAAATCATGACAGTCAGCGTGCGGTCACGGTACCTTCGCTCTTACGCAGCCCGATGAATTCCAGTTCCGCGAACACGCCGACGGCGATCGCCTGCATCACGATAAAGGCCTGTCCGAGAAGATTGGGCGAGACCCAGCCGCTGGCGAGCAATGCGATGCTGTCGATGGTCCAGATCGCGTTGATGACGATCACGGCCCATACGGCAGTCTTTGACACCACGTCGCGCGAGGCGAGGTAACCGACGCCCAAAGCGAAAGGCACCAGCACGAGGCCAGCGTTACGCAGAAAGGCTTCGGGCAGATTCAGCAGCGCGGTGAAGAAACCTGCGCCGAATATCAGCATCAGCGCGGCTGCGCCGCTGAAGATGGCATCGATCTGAAGGGCGCGGCGAAGGAAGGGGGACGCATTGATCATGTCAGTTCTCCTTTGGGGTTGACGGGTGGGTTGGGTCAGAACTTGCGGCGGCGGGCGAGGTATTGACGCAGCAGGGTGAGCGGGCAGAGCGTCTTCAGCGCCCGGTCTTCGGCGGCCTGCACATGGGCAAACACGAACACGCCGGTGTCGTGCAGCAGCGGCTCTGGCATGTTGAGCGAGTGCGCGAGCAGGCGCTTGGCGAGTTTGGCGATCCAGCCCAGCGGGCTTGTCGCGATGATGGAAGTGTCGGGCCCTGCGGTCCGGTCGGCCTTCGCCGAGGGCGGCTGCTGAGCGGCGGGCTGTGGTTGTGATGTCGTTCGCGTGGTCATCGGTCATCTCCTGTGATGCGGAAGATGATCCGGCGAGGGGACCAAATCGATTACCTTGCAGGTAATGGAACGCGTGAATTCTGCATGGTAGGTTTTTCACCATGATGAACGCACCATCTTCGGCGCGCCGCGCCGTCAAATCGTCCGCCAAGTCTTTGGTGAAGACTCCGCCCAATCACTTCGGTGAGCACCTGCGCGAATGGCGGCAGCGCCGCCATCTCAGCCAGCTCGATCTTGCAGGCCATGCCGAGATTTCCGCGCGGCACTTGAGTTTCGTCGAGACCGGGCGCGCCGCGCCGTCGCGCGACATGGTGCTGCGGCTTGCCGAGCGGCTCGACGTGCCGCTGCGCGAGCGCAACGTGCTGCTGGTCGCGGCTGGATTCGCGCCGGCGTTCCCCACGCGCTCGCTCGACGATCCTGCGCTCGCCGCCGCGCGTCAGGCGATGGAGCTTGTCCTCAAAGCCCACGAGCCGTATCCGGCGCTGGCCGTCGACCGGCACTGGAATCTGGTGTCGGCCAACGCCATGATCGCGCCGTTCCTTGCCGGCGTCGCGCCGTCGCTGCTGGAGCCGCCGCTCAACGTCCTGCGCCTCAGCTTCCATCCGCAGGGCCTCGCGCCGCTCACGGTCAATCTTGCGGAATGGTGCGGGCATCTGCTGGAGCGGCTGCATCGCCAGTGCGAGGCCACCGCCGATCCGGTGCTGGTCGCGCTTTATGACGAGCTGAAAACCTACCCGATCCCGGCGCGGGGCGGGGTGCGCTCGAGCCTCGCCGATTCCGTGGCGATCCCTTTCCAGATGCGGTTCGGCAACGAGGTGCTGAGCTTCATCTCCACCACCATGATTTTCGGCACGCCGGTGGACGTCACCCTGTCGGAGCTGGCGCTCGAGACCTTCTTTCCGGCAGATGAGAAGACCGCTGCGTTCATGAGGGCAATGCAGCCGCGGTGATTGCAGGTTCTCTCGTTCATCGCCTACAAGCGCAAAAAACGCATGGATCGATGGACATGATGATAAGCCCCGCTGACGCCGTTGAGACCTACATTCTGGCCAAGGACGGCAACCGGCCGTTCCTGATGCAGCGGGCCTTCGACGCGAATGCCGAGCTTGAAATGGTGGTGAAGACCGACGCCATTTCGTTTCCGAGCACGGCAAGGGGCGTGAAGGCCATCGCGGACGTGCTGGTCCATCGTTTCGGCATCGACTACGAAAACGTCTACACGGTTTGCCTCTCGCGTCCGTCGGACGCCGACCGCCGCAACTTTTCATGTCACTGGCTGGTCGGGATGTCCGCCAAGAGCGACGGCAAGGTCCGGGTTGGTGCCGGGCGTTACGACTGGACGTTCGGTTGGGACGGTCTGGTTGAGAAACTCGTCATCACCATCGATGTGATGAACATGTTCCCGGCCGCCGAACTCGCGGCGACAATGAACTGGCTGTCGCGCTTGCCGTATCCCTGGTGCACGCCCGGCGACGTTCTTGACGGCATGCCGAAGGCCGAGGGATTTGCGGCAATCGCAGCCTACGTCAAGCAGGCCAAGGCGATTCCGCAGGCGCAGTAACGGCCGTCGCGCCTTGTCTCATGGCCTCAATGGCTTATCTTCCGGTCACATTAGGCCGAGGAATAGCCCCCGAGGATTCCATCATGAGCACTTTGAAGCCGTTGAAGATCGATATCGTGTCCGACGTGGTGTGCCCGTGGTGTTACATCGGCAAGAAGCGGATTGAAGATGCGCTGGCGCTGGTGCCGGATGTTCCAGTCGAGGTGAACTGGCGGCCGTTCTTCCTCAATCCGTGGGTGCCGCGCGAAGGCATCTCGCGCGACGAATACCTCACCGCCAAGTTCGGGTCTCCCGAGGCCTACAAAGGCATCGCGGGCCGCGTGGTCGCGGCGGCTGCGGAGGAGGGGCTCGAATACAATTCGGACCGCGTGAAGCGCCAGCCCAACACCATCGATTCCCATCGCCTGATCCACTGGGCCGCGGCGGAGGGCAAGGCGGCGCAGATGAAGCAGCGCCTGATGGAGCTTTATTTCCGCGACGGCGGGGATCTCACCGATACCGATGTGCTGGTGCAGGCGGCGGCTGACGTCGGTCTGGACGCGGACAGCGTGCGCAAGCGCCTTGCCACCGACGAGGACGTGGACCGCATTTCAGGTCAGGCGCAGGAAGCCTCGGAGAAGGGCATTTCCGGCGTACCGACATTCGTGTTCGCGCAGAAGTACGCGGTCTCCGGCGCGCAGCCTGCGGATCAGCTCGCCCGTGCGATCCGTCAGGTCTCGGCGGAGATCAATCAGGCGGCGTGAACGGTTCCGATAATGCCGTCATTCCGGGATGCGCCCCTTGGGCGCAAGCCCGGAATCCATATCTCATCCCTTGTCGTGGATTCCGGGCTCGCAAGCTGCGCTTGCGCCCCGGAATGACGAAGTGAGCGTGGTTACGCCGCCGCCGCAACCGGCGTCGGCAGCTTCGCCGGCAGACATGCCACCGCAACGAAGATGACCGCCGCCGCGCTGGCCATCAGCCGGAACAGCGTGTCGAAGCCGTAATTGCCGTAGACGAATGAGATCATCGGCAGCGCCAGCGCAAGCACCGTGAAGCTGACGACATAGCGCACGCCGTAGATCCGCGCGCGGGCTTCGCCGCTCGCCATCTTGCCGATCATGAAGTCGTTGATCGGAATCTGGCCGAACGCGCCGAGCATGAAGCCGAACGCCGCCGCCAGCGCCCATGCGTCGTGCAGGCCGGGCATCACCGCGAAAAACACGATCTGGATCGCGGCGACGATCATGAAAACCGTGCGCGGCCCGAGCCTGTCGAGCAGGCTGCCGACCACGAGCTGCGCCAATGAGGCCACCGCGAACACGATGAAGGTGAATGCGCCGACCATGGTGGCGATGTCGCCCTTGGCCGCCGCCACGCCGCTCGCCGACAGCCATTGCGTCATGTCGGTGGCGATGCCCTGCAGCCGTTCGTCGAAGATCTTCGGCAGTGCGAACGTGGTCGATTGAAACACCAGGCTGGAAACAGCCGTGGTGAGAAACACGATGGCGGAGATGCGCAGCAGCAGCGCCTTCATGCCGGCGGATTGCGCAGGCGGGGCGGCAGCAGCTGCCGGCGCCTTCTGGTGCGCAGTGGACACTTCGCTCCACTGGTGCGCGGCATAGAGCACGCCGATGACGATGGAGAAGATGCCCGGCACCACGAAGGCGGTGCGCCAGCCGCCGTGATCGATGAAATAGCCGGTAATGAGCGCGGCGCTGGCGACGCCGAGATTGCCCCACACGCCGTTCACGGCGAGGCGCATGCCGGTGTTCTTCCATTTCTGGGTGACAATGGCGAGGCCGACCGGATGATAGATCGCGGCGAACACGCCGACGATGAAGAGACCGATGCCAACCTGAAGCGGCGTCTGCGCGAATGCGGTTGCGATCGACGAAATGCCGATGCCGATGAAGAAAACGACGATCATGCCCTCGCGGCTCCACTTGTCCGCGAGCCAGCCGGCGGGCAGCGAGAACAGCCCGAACGCGAAGAAGCCCGGCGTCGCATATTTCAGGAGTTCGCTGTAGCTGAGGCCCCATTCGCGCGAGAGCGCCAGCGCCGCCACCGTCGCGAAGATCAGCGTGAACAGATGATCCAGATAGTGGCCGATGTTCAGGAACAGGAAATGGATGCGGTCGCGCGTCATGGGAGCCTCGAAACAGAATCTCTGACGAAAAAGTACCCTTGGCAGGATGGCGCGGTCATGCCAATTTTCATCGAGAATCTGCCATCGGGACTTCGACCGGCCATGACCCCCCGTTCACGCCGCAGCACTGACGCCAACGACTATCAGTTCGTGCCGCGTCCGCTGGCGGCGATGTCGAAGAGCTTCAAGGACGGCTTCGAGATCGAGCCGCATCATCATGCGCGCGACCAGCTCGTTTATGCGGTGACGGGCGTGATGCGGGTGCTCACGGCTGACGAGGCGTGGATCGTACCGCCGGATCGCGCGGTGTATCTTCCGGCGCGGACGGTGCACGCGATCAGCATTCGCGGGCATGTGGAAATGCGCACGCTCTACATCGCGCGCGATGCCCGTGACGATCTTCCGTCCGCACCGACGGTGCTCGAAGTCTCGCCGCTGCTGCGCGAACTGGTGCTGGCGCTGATCGAGGAGCCGGTGGTCTATGACGAGCAGGGGCGCGGCGGCGCGGTGGCGCTGCTGATCCTGAGCGAGATCGCAAAGGCGAAACGGCTCTCGCTGGTGATCCCGATGCCGCGCGATCCGCGCCTGCTGCGGGTTTGCAACGCGCTGCTGGCCGATCCGGCAAGCCGCCTCACCCTGGACAGTTGGGTCGATACCGCAGGCGCGTCGACGCGGACGCTGGCGCGGCTGTTCGAGGCCGAGCTGGGATTGAGCTTCGCCGCCTGGCGGCAGCGCGTGCGCTTTCACAACGCGCTGGAGGCTATCGTGAGCGGCGAGCCGATCTCGCGCGTCGCGGAGCGCAACGGCTATCGCAGTTCGAGCGCGTTCTCGGCGGCGTTCCGCAAGGCCATGGGCCAGCCGCCGAGTTCGCTGAGGAGCGAAGGGGTCGCGTGAGCGATTAGCTCACGCCTTCTTCAGATAGTAGTTCGCGTTCTTGCCGAGCGCGATGCGGCGGATGATGCGGCGCATGGTCTCCGAGCCGCGCAGCGGCTCGATGATCGCAGCGGCAGTTCGGTACACGGCGAGTTTCATAGCGTCGAGCGCCGGGTTCTTGCCTGGGGCCGCCTGCGGCAGGCCGAGGCTGCGCAGCATCGAGTTGAAGCGATGCAGGTCGTTCAGGCGGCGCACTTCCTCGGTCTTCCAGGTGATTGCCATGGAGATCGAGTAGGAGCCTGCGGTCTTCACCCAGTGCGGCCACTGATAGGGGATGTAGCAGCCGTCGCCGGCGTCGAGATTGAATTCGATGCCGCGCGGGCGGAAGCTCTCATGGAACGGAACGTTGCGGTGCTTCACGGTCGAGTGCTCGACCTGCGCATCGTCGGCGATCTTGCCGTCGCGGTTGTCGTAGACCGCGAAAATCTTCTCGCCATGGATCTGCACGAAGAAGTTGTCCTCGGCGTCCATGTGGAACGGCGTCGTGGAGTTCGGCGACGACACGAACAGGAAGCCCTCGATCTGCGAAAAGCCCGCGTCCTCGATGCTCTTGAAGCCGCGCGCGCGGGCGACCGATGTCAATGCGTCTTCCAGAAGCTGGCGATACTCAGGCGTCTTCTCGATGCGCTTGAGCACCATCCATGCGCCGGCGGTCTGGATGCGGTTGACCACTTCGACCGGATCGAGGTCGACGCTCTTCACCTTGTCGGGGTCTTGGCTGATCGCGGCGTCGCCGGAATTGTACTCGATCAGGTCGCGGGGCATGCTTGATGCGAGCTGCGCGATGCGCGGCAGCGTCAGCAGCGGATGACCCGAGAGCTTGTGACGGATCGCGAACGGCTTGAGCGGAAAATCCCGTTTCAGCGATTCATTATCCGCAGTGATGACCGGCGAAATGCTTGAGGCGACGTTCATGAGCGTGTCTCCCGGAATTTTCTGATGAAATGAACGAGGCGGCGCGCGGGCTCGCGAACGAGCGTGCGCAAGGCAAGGCCGAGCCGGATAGCCGGCACGAACGGATCGCGGCGATTAAGCGGGATGAGGACGTCGCCGATGGCAAGACGTCCGCGCCAGATCGGATCAATCATGGGGTGGCCGGGCATTGCGGTGGAATCCACCATCGCGATGCTCGGGTCGGCGCACATATGGCGCGTCAGTTCGAGCGTCAGTTGCACGCCGGGCGAATATTTGGCGAAGTTCTCGTCGACACCGAGCTTGAAATAGAAGGCGCGGTCGAGGTGACGCAACACGATGGCGGACGCGACCGGCGTCTCACCCGCATGCAGTGTCACGATTTCGCAACTGCCGCGCGCGGCCGCATCGAACACCGCGCGGCGGACGAACGCGGCGTCGCCTTCGTTCTGGGCCAGCGCTGTGCCGCGCCTGGCTTTCCAACCGCTGGCTTCGAGGGTGAGGAAAATTCCAAGGTCGCGTTTGATTTCGCTCGGCGCGGTCGCGATGGTGAAGATGACCTCGCCATGGTCGGCGAGCCGGTTGCGCTGGCGGCGGAGTTCTTTGAGTTTCTTCGGGCCGAGCGCGTCGCGCAGCAGATCGTCGGCATTGCGCGTGGCGTCGAGGCTGGCGCGGGCGTGACTTTGCAGGATGCGCGGCTTCAATCCATCGCTCGCGAGAGCGCGGGTGAACGCCATCATGGCGGCGCCGTCGATCGGAATGTCGCGCAGGATCAGCGCATGCGCGCCGGCGTTGCGTGCCTGCTGCATCAGGTCTGCTGCAGCCTCGTCCGCGCCGTCGCGGTCGAGCAGCGGCGTTGCCAGTGTGCCGTAAGGGTCGGCGCTGACAAGCGCGGGCAGGGGAAGGTTGTAGGCGCGCCATGCGGAAATCACCGGCAGCAGGCCGATCAGGCGCGGCGCGTCGTTGGGCACGATAGCATCGACGCTCGCCGTGAGGGCGCTGACATTGGTGCGCGCCTGTGCGGAAGCATTCACCGCCAGTTCCCATTCGGGCAGGTAGTAGCCATTCGGCTCGATGGCGTTGTCGCTCAGGCGCCGCCAGCTTTCCGCGGAAATCGTATCTAGCAGCGGCAGTGCGGCCGATGCTCCGGCTACGGAGCGGCCGCTTTCGTCCGCTCGCTCGCGGGCAAAGCCCACCGCGCGGCGCGCGGCGGCGGCTTGTGCTGCGTTGGCAATCTCGACCACGTCCCAGTCCCTGTTCACGCGTTTTTTTTGAGCGCGCAGCTTTTGGCGTCGCGCAGTTTTGTCGTGCGTCCCTGGTCTTCGACGCTATGCGGGAAACATCAAAATCGGATGTGGGGTTCGGGTTAAATGCGCGGTGCTTTTTTCATCAATCGTTAACGATGACGCGGGGGCGGATAATGGCGGCGATAACGCCTGGCGGTATCATTTGGTTGAAAAGGGCCGTACGCTTAAGGAAGTTTAAGTAATTGCGCGTAATGTAGAACTATTATGACACTACCGGCGTCCGGTTTTTGCGGCGCCGGCCGTTTAAGACGACAGTTTTTGTAAACCGAAATTCTGGAAATACATTTTCACAAGCAGCCTCTGAAGGAGGTCGCAATGAGCAAGGAACTTCGTAAGAGCCAGCGCATCGATTTCGAGCGTGGTTTCGATGTTCAGATCATGGGAATAGACGGCACCTGGCGCCGCCCATGCAAGATGCTGGACGTTTCCGAGGGCGGCGCGTTGCTGAAGGTCGACGGCTCCGTCGGGAATCTGGACCTGAAGGAATTCTTCCTGCTGCTGTCCTCGACGGGACTGGCTTACAGGCGTTGCAAGATGGTGCGCGTGAATGGCGACCAGATTGGCGTGATTTTCCTGAAACCGGAAACCACCAAGAAAAAGATGGCCTCACCGTCGGCGAGACGGGCGCCAGTGCAAGGGGTGGCCTGACTGTAATCTCTGCAAAATCATTCACGGATGTTCGCATGCCTCAAGAGCGCCGCTTTAACCGCGTGAAGCCGTCGGGAAGTCTCTCCCGAGCTGCCAAGATCATCGTCGATCCGAAATCTCCGGTGATCGGCTGCAATGTCGTGGACTATTCCGCGGGCGGAGCGTGTCTCGAGGTGACGCCTCGTATGCCGCTGCCGCAGCGGTTCGAACTGCTCTACGCCGGCTCCAAGAAGAAATGCCGCGTCGTATGGGTGAATGGCCCTCGCCTCGGGGTTTCGTTCTAGCTCATCTTCCGGGCTTTGCGGCCGATGCGTTCAGTCGAACGCAATGCCGAAACGTTTGCCGTTGCTCCAGACCACACGGCACCGGGCGAAAAAATCGTCCGCCTTGATCGCGAGCCGGAACGTCGGCGGAATGACCGCCGCGTTGGCGACATCCAGCGCCGCGCCGCCGCCCGAGATGTTGCGCACCGTGCAATCGATTCCCGCGCCGCCGAATGTGATGACGCCGCCCTTGAACACGCGGCGGCGCGCTTGCGACCGCCTGTCCACCTGTGGTGCTTCTGTCATGGCTGCGAGCCTCTGGATCATGGGCGCCAGACTCGTGTGGTGGTTCGCAAGTCCGCATCGTTTCTACGGCGCGCTCCATTGCGGACTTGCGAACCCAAACCTCACGAGAGTTATATTTTCCTAGTGTCTCCCGAATCCGAAGTTCGCTCCAGACGGTGCCGCAGAATCAAGCGAACTTCGGATTCGGACACTAGGGTGTGGCCGGTTGCCAGCCTTTAAACCGATGCCTCGCGCCGGGCGCGGTCGCATTCAGGATTGATTCACGATAGGGGCCGCGCGGCAGGGCTCGGCCGTGCGGACGGATAAAATGACCGTGAAACCGGCTGATTTCGGCCGTTGCGGGGTACTCGCCCCGTCTTGGCCATCGTTTCACGGTGGAGTAGAACGGTGCACGGTCGCCGGTCGGGCGGCGATAACAATCTCAAAAGACGAACAACCTCAAAAATTGACCGGGGTGGGGAGAGTTTCAATGCGCGTGTTTCGGGTGGCGATGCTGATCGGAGCAATGACGGTTTCCGTCTCTATCCCGGCGCTTGCCCAGTTCACTCCCGGTTTCAGGCTCAACGAGACCAAGGAACTCACCGAGGAAGAAAAGGCGCGGAACAAGGCCAATGAGGATGCGGCCAAGGCCGCCCGTTCCAAGATCCCGGACGCCAAGGCGAGCAACGACCCATGGGCCTCGGTCCGCAGCGAGCCTGCGGCCAAGCCGGCAAAATCGAAATCGACCGCCACGAAGTGATGCCGCGCTGGTGGCTATTTCAGAGGTTTCGGATCTGCTGACAGCCAGTTGTTCAGGTTGACGGCGATGTCGAGCTGACTGGCCTTCTTCAAAAGCTCATCGCGCTTCTGGCAGGGCGGCATCTTGCTCGCCTGGTTTCGCGTGTCGTCCGCGATCTTTTGCCACTTTTCTTCGATCGAGATTGAATTGGTCCGGGCCATGGATGGCGCTCTCCTGTTCGTCAGGGGTGAGCCATGGCGGCAGCCTTATCGAAGCAGCCGCCGGTTTCCGTAAACCGGTTCAACCGGCGGTTGGCCGAAATGATCCCTTGGCGAGGATGGCCGGCCGCGACATATTTTTTGCATCGCGGTGGAACGAAAGCCGCGGCTCATTTGTCTTGCTGAGATATGACGAGCGGGGGACGAATGTTCAGCCTGATCCGGCTCATCCAGAGATGGCTATGGCCCGCGGGGGAGGAGACTCCGTCCCCGGCGCAGGATTCGACCAGCATGGCAGACCTGGTCCGGTTGCTCGAGACGGACGCCGAGCCGTCCGACCCAGCGGGGACATCCAAGACGGACGCTGCCGATGGTTCCGGCGCCTGAGGCGTGATGCGGAAATCTTACTTCCCCTCGGGCGGCCGCACCGCGTGCACGAGCCGGTCCCACTTCGGCGATTTGAACGGATCAAAGCCGTCGCAGGTGTCGCACACGTACTGTTTGTGCCTGTTCGTGAAGACCAAGGTCATCCGTTGCCCGCAGACGGGACACATTGAAGGATCGAACGAGTTCATGGGTAGCTCCGCGTGGACGAGGCGGGAGCGCAAAACTCTCAGTCACCGGTGATGCCACAGTCGGACGGTGATGAGACAAGCCTAGCGGGTTCTGTTTTTCGCTGCATCAGAAATCGCATCGGAAAGATCAGAACACGTCTACCTCATTGGAAGTAGGCCAAGGCGATTTTCAAAACTCGGCGGCGCGCAAAGCGCGAGTTGAAGAAGATTTTAACAAAGAGACCGCCTGAGCCGCCGTATGTTGATGCCCGCGCAGCGGATCTAGTGAAGGCGCTCGGCTTCCTGCTGCTGTGCAAGTTTTAGTTCTTCGGCGCGCTCCTGGCGTTCCCTGGCCAGAAACTCCTTCTCGCGTTTTTCAAACGCCTCCAGCTCTTGATGGACCACCTGCATGAACTGGTCGTGCGCCGATTTAGCGATCTGGGTCGGGTTCATGGTCGGCACTCCTGTCAAGAAACTGTCACAGGAGAAAGCATAGCCGTGGCAAAAGTTCGGCTCCATTCATCACTTCGGGTTACAGCCCTGCGGCGCCTTGCAAAAAACCTTGAACGGCGAAGCAACGGAACGGCGGAGAGCGGGCTCGGCGAGGGGGTCTGCAACGCTCGGCGCCCGGGCCTGATCGCCGACGTTGCGGACTGTGACCATCTTCACAGACCCGGCCGTCAATTCGTGGTTTGAAGACGCCGGCTCACGCGAGCCGTCCTGAACCTCAGCGGCGCTCATACCGCTGGGGTGCCCTTGTCGGGCGTTCCTCCCAGACTTGGCCGCCGCTTCCTTGACGGGAGGCGGCGGCTTTTTGGACCAGCCAGGGGCCTTACTTCTTGGGCTCGTGCAAAAGCCCTTTAATCAGCTTCTTCAACTGCGGCGATTTGATCGGGTCTGGCCGATCGCAATGGATGCACTGGTAGGTGCGCGGGCCTTCGCCACCGGGCGGCAGCATCAACTTCAAAGGCTTCCCGCACTTGGGACAGATGTGCTCCTTCACGGGCATTGCGATCACCCTGCCAGGGGAGATCCATCCTAGTTCCTGCGCTGGATGAGAATCGAGTCCAATCTTTGGATGAGGCTACGCCCGGAAAACCCGGCGCCGGGAAGCGGGGGAATTGTTGGATCGGCTCCTGCTCACCCAGTCGTTTGTATGCTTTTCAAAATCCGTGTCAGGCGACGAATAAAGCTGTCGATCCATGTGTCGGGCAAAGGTCGCGCCTTTGGCTTGCGATTAAATTGGTCCAGGCATGAGGGACGGATCGTAGCTTTTGTTAGGCCTGCCATTTCATGTGGTCCTACCGGCAGCCTGAAGGCGGCTGTCACGGAACCAAGTTCGTATAGCGAACATCGTTTCTTTAGAGGCCGCTTCCATAATCAAAACAGGCCACCAGGGGTTAAAACAGGCCAGTACCCGGCCCCTGAAAAGAACATATTGCGAACTTGGAACAAAAAGGGTACATTCTTTTCCATCGGATCACCACCGATTCCGGTCCGCCGACCCTGGGAAGCCGTTTGTCCGGCAGGCGAATCCCATACATAAGAGGAGCATCAGATGGCCCCCGCCGCCCTGCGTATCGTTGAAGGATCGTCCATGGACAAGACCAAGGCCCTGTCGGCCGCGCTCTCCCAGATCGAGCGCCAGTTCGGCAAGGGCTCCGTGATGAAGCTCGGCAAGAACGACCGCTCCATGGACATTGAGGTCATTCCGTCGGGCTCGCTTGGGCTGGATATCGCACTCGGCGTCGGCGGTCTGCCGAAGGGGCGGGTGGTCGAGATCTACGGGCCGGAATCCTCCGGCAAGACTACGCTCGCGCTGCATACGGTAGCAGAAGCCCAGAAGAAGGGCGGCATCTGCGCCTTCATCGACGCCGAACACGCGCTCGATCCGGTCTATGCCCGCAAGCTCGGGGTCAATGTCGATGAACTCCTGATTTCGCAGCCGGACCACGGCGAGCAGGCGCTGGAAATCGCCGACACGCTGGTGCGCTCGGGCGCGGTCGATGTGCTGATCGTGGACTCGGTGGCGGCGCTGGTGCCGCGCGCCGAACTCGAGGGTGAGATGGGCGACGCGCTGCCGGGATTGCAGGCGCGACTGATGAGCCAGGCGCTGCGCAAGCTGACCGCCTCGATCAACAAGTCCCATACCATGGTGATCTTCATCAACCAGATCCGCATGAAGATCGGTGTGATGTACGGCTCGCCGGAAACCACCACCGGCGGCAATGCGCTGAAGTTCTACGCCTCGGTGCGCCTCGATATCCGCCGCATCGGCCAGATCAAGGAGCGCGACGAAGTCGTCGGCAACTCGACCCGGGTCAAGGTGGTGAAGAACAAGCTGGCGCCGCCGTTCAAGCAGGTCGAATTCGACATCATGTACGGCGAGGGCGTCTCGAAGATGGGCGAAATCCTCGACCTCGGCGTCAAGGCCGGCATCGTCGAGAAGTCCGGCGCCTGGTTCTCCTACGACAGCCAGCGCCTCGGGCAGGGCCGCGAGAATTCCAAGGCGTTCCTCAAGGCGAACCCCGAGATCACCGCCAAGATCGAGGCTTCGATCCGGCAGAACTCCGGCCTGATCGCCGAGCAGATTCTGGCAGGCTCGCCCGAGCGCGATGCCGACGGCGAGGAGCCGCAGGACGAATAAAGCGTTTTCAGGCGAAGTGGGAGCCGGTTCGCGTTAAGAAAACGCGACAACTAAAAAGAGTTCATTTTCGACCGGGCTTCAGGGCCCGGCCGGTGCGATCCGAAAAGACGGGAATCCTTTTCGGGCATCCATCGCACCTTCGGAAGCAAACGGGCGTTGTGGATGTTGAGTTGCCGACATCCCCAGCGCCCGATTTGTTTTTGAGCTATGAGCGCGGCTGTTCTCTCTCCGCGTCGTCTCCGCGAAAGCGGGGACCCATACTCCCTGAGCTATCGATGCCGTGGGATGTGGGGTGGATGCGTCGTTCTCTTCAAATGAGAAAGAGGAAGGTGGATCCCCGCTTTCGCGGTGATGACCGGTTTAGAAATCGCGCGTGCGACTACTCCGCCGCCTGCGCGTAATCTGCGACCGGCGGGCATGAGCAGACCAGATTGCGGTCGCCATGAACGTTGTCGATGCGCCCCACGGGCGACCAGTACTTGTCGCTGCGCGAGGTGCCGGCCGGGAAGCAGCCTTCCGCGCGCGTATACGGCCGCTGCCAGTGATCCTCGGCGATGTCGTGCACGGTGTGCGGCGCATGACGCAGCGGCGAGGCCTCGATAGGCCATCGTCCGGCCTCGACGTCGGCGATCTCGCGGCGGATCGCGATCATGGCGTCGCAGAAGCGGTCCAGTTCCGCCTTCGATTCGGATTCGGTCGGCTCGATCATCAGCGTGCCCGGCACCGGGAAGCTCATGGTCGGGGCGTGGAAGCCGTAGTCGATCAGCCGCTTGGCGATGTCGTCCACGGTGACGCCCGATCCTGCCTTGAGCCCCCGCGGATCGACGATGCACTCGTGCGCAACACGGCCGTTGTGGTTGCGATAGAGCACCGGGAAATGCGGATCGAGCCGCCTGGCGATGTAGTTCGCGTTCAGGATTGCGACTTCCGTCGCCCGGGTCAGGCCTTCGCCGCCCATCATCAGGATATAGATGTAGGAAATGACGAGGATCGATGCGGACCCGTAGGGCGCCGCCGACACCGGACCGACCGGGGCCTTGCCGCCGTCGGTTGCGACATGTCCGGGCAGGAACGGCGCGAGATGGGCGCGCACGCCGATCGGGCCCATGCCCGGTCCGCCGCCGCCATGCGGAATGCAGAAGGTCTTGTGCAGATTGAGATGGCTGACATCCGCGCCGTAGTCGCCGGGGCGGGCGAGCCCGACCTGCGCATTGAGATTCGCGCCGTCGAGATAGACCTGTCCGCCGTGACCGTGAACGATGTCGCAGATTTCGCGGATGTGCTCCTCGAAGACGCCGTGGGTCGACGGGTATGTGATCATCACCGCGGCAAGATCGTTCGCATGCTGCGCGGCCTTCTTGCGCAGGTCCTCGACATCGACGTCGCCGCGTGCGTCGCAGGCGACCACCACCACGTCCATGCCGACCATGCTGGCGGATGCCGGATTGGTGCCATGGGCGGAGGAGGGGATCAGGCACACCTTGCGGTGCGCCTCGCCGCGCGAGCGATGATAGGCGCGGATCGCCAGCAGCCCGGCATATTCGCCCTGCGCGCCGGAATTCGGCTGCAGCGACACCGCGTCATAGCCGGTGATGTCGGCCAGCCATTTCTCGAGCGTGGCGAACATGGCGTGATAACCGGCAGCCTGTTCCTTCGGCGCGTAGGGATGCAGTCCGCCGAATTCAGGCCAGGTCACCGGGATCATTTCGGTGGTGGCGTTCAGCTTCATGGTGCAGGAGCCGAGCGGGATCATGGCGCGGTCGAGCGCGAGATCGCGATCCGAAAGCTTGCGCATGTAGCGCAGGACTTCGGTCTCCGAGCGGTGCTCGTGGAACACCGGATGGGTCATGAATTTGCTGGTGCGTGCGAGGCTGGACGGCAGCGCGTCGCGTGCCTCCTTCTCGATGTCGGCGTAAACCAGATTGCCGCCGAAGGTGCGCCACACGCTCTCGACAATCGCAGGCGTTGTGGTTTCGTCCAGCGCGATGCTGACGGTGGTCTCATCGAGACGCAGATTGATGCTCTCATGGGCAGAATGCGAGATGATGGCTTGCCGCTGGCCATTGATGGCCACCGTCACCGTGTCGAAATAGGCGTCGTTCAGCGGCGCGAAGCCGAGCTTCCTCAAGCCGGCCGCCAGCACTGACGTGCGCCGGTGCACGGTCCGTGCGATATGGCTCAAGCCTTCGGGGCCGTGATAGACGGCATACATCGACGCGATCACGGCGAGCAGCACCTGCGCGGTGCAGATGTTCGACGTCGCCTTTTCGCGGCGGATGTGCTGTTCGCGCGTTTGCAGGGCGAGGCGATAGGCAGGCGCGCCGCGCGAATCCACCGACAGCCCGACAATGCGGCCGGGAAGCGAGCGCTTCAGCGCATCCTTCACCGCCATGTAGGCCGCGTGCGGTCCGCCGTAGCCCATCGGCACGCCGAAACGCTGGGTCGAGCCGATCGCAATGTCCGCCCCGAGATCGCCCGGCGATGCGAGCAGCGTCAGCGCCAGCGGATCGGCAGCGACGACGGCAATGCCGCCTTTTGCCTTGAGCGCTGTGATGGCGGCGCGTGGATCGAACACCCCGCCGTGCGTGCCCGGATACTGGAACAGCGCGCCGAACACGTCGGCCTTGTCGAGGTCGCGCGCAGGATCGCCCACGATCAGCGACCAGCCGAGCGGTTCGGCACGGGTGCGCAGCACCGCCAGCGTCTGCGGATGCACTTCATGATCGACAAAGAACGCTTTGGTGTTCACCGATGACGAACGCTCCGCCAGCGCCATGGCCTCCGCCGCCGCGGTGCCTTCATCGAGCAGCGACGCATTGGCGATGTCGAGCCCGGTGAGATCGCAGATCATGGTCTGGAAGTTGAACAGCGCTTCAAGACGTCCCTGACTGATCTCGGGCTGATACGGCGTGTAGGCCGTGTACCATGCGGGATTTTCGAGAATATTGCGCTGGATCACCGCGGGGAGGATCGTGCCGGAGTAACCTTGGCCGATCAGCGACGTGAACACCTGATTGCGCGCCGCGATGCCGCGCATGTGCGTCAGCGCTTCGGTTTCGGAAAGCGGCTTGCCGAGATCGAGTGGCGCCTTCTGCCGAATGGAAGCCGGCAGCGTCTGATCCATCAGCGCACTCAGGCTCGCCACGCCGACGGTCTGCAACATCGCGTTGATGTCGCGCGGCGAGGGGCCGATATGACGGCGGACGAAATCGACGGCGGGTTCAGCGGACGGGCGGATGGCGGTCATGCGTAGGTCCTCACTCTGTCGGGCTTATGCCGTGTGGGCCTTGTAGGCGGCTTCATCCATCAGGCCGTCGAGATCGCCCTTGTTGGCGATCTTCAGCTTGAAGAACCATGCGGCGTTGCCGGGATCGGAATTGATCAGCGCGGGATCGGCGACCAGTGCGTCGTTGATCTCGATCACTTCGCCGGTGATCGGCGCGTAGACGTCGGACGCCGCCTTGACGCTTTCCACCACAGCGGCGGCTTCAGCCTTCTTCAGCGCGCGGCCGACCTTCGGCAGTTCGACGAACACCACGTCGCCGAGCTGGGTCTGGGCGTAGTCGGTGATGCCGATGGTGGCGACATCGCCCTCGATGCGGAGCCATTCGTGATCGGACGTGTACAGTGTGGTCATGAAATCCTCAGCCTGTTGATTGCTATCGTTTGTAGCCATTGGGCACGAATGGCATCGCCGATACGCGCAGCGGCAGACGCTGCCCGCGCACATCGGCGAACACCGCCATGCCTTCGGTGGAAAGAGATGTCGGCAGATAACCCATGGCGACCGGCGCGTTCAGCGTCGGTCCGAAGCCGCCGGAGGTGACCGCGCCGATTTTCTCGGGCGATGTTTCGCTGGCGTACAGTGCAGAGCCTTCGCGCACCGGCGCGCGGCCTTCCGCCCGCAGGCCGACACGTCGGCGCGATGCGCCGGTTTCGAACTGTTTCAGGATGATGTCCGCGCCGGGGAAACCGCCCGCGCGCACGCCACCTAGGCGGCGGCTCTTTTGCACCGACCATTCCAGCGCGCCTTCGACCGGCGTTGTGGTGGTGTCGATGTCGTGGCCGTAAAGACAGAGACCTGCCTCCAGCCGCAGGCTGTCACGCGCCCCGAGACCGATCGGCAGTACGGCGGGATCGGCGAGCAATGCCGTTGCGAGACGTTCGGCGTCTTTCGCGGGCACCGAAATCTCGAAACCGTCCTCGCCGGTGTAGCCGGAGCGTGAGACGAAGCAGCCGATGGCTTGACCAGAGATCTGCACCTTTTGCGGCCCGGCATCCATGAACTTCATCGCAGCTATTGTCGGCGCATGCTTGCTGAGCACCTCGACCGCCTTCGGTCCCTGAAGCGCGATCAGCGCGCGGTCCGGCAGCGGTTCGATGATGCAGGTGCCGGAGAGATGCCTGCGCAGGTGCGCTTCGTCTTCGGTCTTGCAGGCGGCATTGACCACCAGGAACAGGTGATCGCCGAAATTCGCCACCATCAGATCGTCGAGAATGCCGCCGGCATCGTTGGTGAACTGCGCATAGCGCTGGCGGCCGGGCGGAACCGCGACAATGTCCTGCGGGACCAGCGTTTCGAGCGCGCGGGCGGCGTCTTCGACCTTGCCGGATTTCGCCGTGAGCGTGATCTGCCCCATGTGGGAGACATCGAACAGGCCGGCGGAGGCGCGGGTGTGGAGATGTTCCTTCAGCACGCCGGCGGTGTACTGCACCGGCATCTCGTAGCCTGCGAAGGGCACGATCTTGCCGCCGCGCGCCACATGCAGGTCGTGCAGCGGAACACGGTTCAGCGCAGTTTCGGCGGAGTCTGGTTTGCACTCAGTGGCAAGCATATTCAGGGCTCCTGACGGATTCCGGGACGGTTCCCGAAACCTTGTCGAAGCCCCATCTGTCGCTGTGCCTGAGAGTATTATCCCGTCGGCGGATGCCGCGCCGGTCTCCCGGCCGCATCTCTTTCCAGATTTCAGTCAGTCACACGGTCCGTTTGCCTGAGAGTTTCCGGGGCGGTTGCTCCTTCGGCGCCGGCATGAAGCCGGTCTCTCCCGACGTGACTTGTCAGCTTAGTATATAGCTTACTTAGGCAGGGAAACACGCCTTTCGAGGCCCTGTCAACGCAACTGCGAGATTATCAACGGCCTTCATGGCGCGCTTAAGACTGCTTGCAAGCCGCTGATCTGGTGCACACTTTCTGGACATACCCGGCCTGTTCCGTCTAGAAACAGGGCGGGACAAATTGCGCTGCACGCGTCATTGAAGGCGGGCGGCACATCCGAGTGTTTTCGGGCGAAACAGAGCGTGTTTTGCAAGCCGAAAATGCACCAGAACATTCAGGCTTCTTGAAAGCTTTTTGGGCGCGATTGGACGAGCATGAGCGGCGTTAACGAGATCAGGTCGGCGTATCTGAATTATTTCGCGAAAAACGGCCACGAGATCGTGCCGTCGTCGCCGCTTGTTCCGCGCAATGACCCGACATTGATGTTCACCAATGCGGGCATGGTGCAGTTCAAGAACGTGTTTACGGGCCTTGAGAAGCGGCCGTATCAGCGCGCGACCTCGTCGCAGAAATGCGTCCGCGCCGGGGGCAAGCACAACGACCTCGACAATGTCGGCTACACCGCGCGGCATCACACCTTCTTCGAGATGCTCGGGAACTTCTCGTTCGGCGATTATTTCAAGGACCGCGCCATCGAGCTTGCCTGGAATTTGATCACCAAGGAGTACGGGCTCCCGAAGGACAAGCTGCTGGTCACGGTCTATTCCGAGGACGACGAGGCGTTCGGTCTCTGGAAAAAGATCGCAGGCCTGCCCGAATCGAAAATCATCCGAATCGGGACGTCGGACAATTTCTGGCAGATGGGCGACACCGGCCCCTGCGGCCCGTGTTCGGAAATCTTCTTCGATCACGGCGACAAGATCTGGGGCGGCCCTCCGGGTTCGGCCGAGGAAGACGGCGACCGCTTCATCGAGATCTGGAATCTGGTGTTCATGCAGTTCGACCAGATCGCGCCGGGCAACCGCGTCGCGCTGCCCAAGCCCTCGATCGATACCGGCATGGGCCTGGAGCGCATCGCCGCCGTGCTTCAGGGCAAGCACGACAACTATGAGATCGACCTGTTCGTCGCGCTGATCCGCGCGATTGCAGAATTGACGGGCGCCGATCCGAATGGCGAACAGAAGGCGTCGCTGCGCGTCATCGCCGACCATCTGCGTGCCTCGTCCTTCCTGATTTCGGACGGCGTGCTGCCTTCGAACGAAGGCCGCGGCTACGTGCTGCGCCGGATCATGCGCCGCGCGATGCGCCACGGTCAGTTGCTCGGGGCGAAAGAGCCGCTGATGTATCGCCTCGTGTGGGCGCTGGTACGCGAGATGGGCCAGGCCTATCCCGAACTGGTGCGCGCCGAGAACCTGATCGAGGAAACGCTGAAGCTGGAAGAGACCCGTTTCCGCAAGACGCTGGATCGCGGCCTTTCGATTCTGGACGAGAAAAGCGCTTCCCTGAAAAAGGGCGACATGTTCGACGGCGAGACCGCGTTCACGCTGTACGATACCTATGGCTTCCCGCTCGATCTGACGCAGGACGCGCTGCGCAACCGCGGCATCGGCGTCGACATCGCGTCGTTCACCGATGCGATGGACCGCCAGCGTGCCAAGGCGCGCGCCTCGTGGGCGGGGTCCGGCGACACTGCCACGGAGACGATCTGGTTTCCGCTGCGCGAGAAGCTCGGCGCCAGCGAGTTCCTGGGCTACGACACGGAAGTCGCCGAAGGCGTCGTCACCGCGCTGGTGAAGGACGGCAAGGAAGTGGATAGCGCCAAGAGCGGCGACAGCGTCGCCATCGTCATGAACCAGACGCCGTTCTACGCCGAGTCTGGCGGTCAGGTCGGCGACACCGGCGTTCTGACCGGCGACGGCGTGCGCGTGCGCATCACCGACACCCAGAAGAAGGCCGGCGATCTTTATGTGCATCTCGGCACCGTCGAGCAGGGCACGGTGAAGCTCGGCGTGCCGTTGCAGCTCGAAGTCGATCATGGGCGGCGCACGGCGATCCGCGCCAACCACTCGGCAACACATCTTCTGCACGAGGCGCTGCGTCAGGTTCTGGGCGATCACATCGCGCAGCGCGGCTCACTGGTCGCGCCGGAACGGCTGCGCTTCGACTTCGCGCATAACAAGCCGATCACGGCGGAAGAACTGCGCCGTATCGAGGATATCGCCAACGATGTCGTGCTGGAGAACGGCGAGGTCGTCACCCGCTCGATGGCGGTGGACGATGCGCGGGATTCCGGCGCGCGGGCGCTGTTCGGGGAGAAATACGGCGACGAAGTGCGCGTGGTGTCGATGGGCGCGGGCAAGGGCAACGCGCTCGGCTGGTCGGTCGAACTGTGCGGCGGCACCCATGTGCGGCGTACCGGCGACATCGGTCTGATCTCCATCAGCGGCGAAAGCGCGGTGGCTTCGGGCGTGCGGCGTATCGAGGCGCTGACCGGAAACAATGCGCGTCACGCCGTGAATGCAACCATTCACACCGCGAAGGCGGCGGCGGCAGAGCTGAAAACCACGCTCGATGATCTGCCGGCACGCATCGCCGCGCTCGTTGAGGAGCGCAAGAAGCTTGAGCGCGATCTGTCGGATGCACGCAAGAAACTCGCCATGGGCGGAGTCAGCGTTGCGAGTTCTCACCGCACGGAGGACGACTTCCAGGAAGTGAAGGGCGTCAAGTTGATGGCGAAGAACGTGTCCGGCATCGAGATGAAGGACCTCAAGAGCCTTGCCGACGATGGCAAAAAGCGTCTGGGCTCCGGCGTCGTGGCCATCGTCAATGTGGGCGAGGACGGCAAGGCCGGAGTTGTGGTCGGCGTCACATCGGATCTGACCTCGCGGTTCAGCGCGGTTGATCTGGTCAAGATCGCGTCCGAAGCGCTGGGCGGAAAGGGCGGCGGCGGCCGTCCCGACATGGCGCAGGCCGGCGGCCCCGATGGCGCGAAGGCGGACGCTGCGCTGAAGGCGATCGAAGCCGCGATGGGTGCCTAGCGCGACTTAGCGCAAAAACACGTAGTCCGCTGAATAAGGCACGCTCTGGTAAGTGCCGGGTTTGTCGCAAGCACCTTGCAGCTTTCCGCCCGCGGTGTTGATCCGCTGCACGGTCGTGATTCCGCTGAGCGCGCCGCTTCCCCGCTGCGAGACGACTTCGAGCTTGAGCCACGGGATGTCCTTGTCCGTCGCGCCCGGCGCATTGCCGGCCGCCTTGCCGACAACAGCGCTGCCGTCGCTGTATTCCCAGTTCGGTCCGGCGTAATGGCGCCCAACGGTCTTTCCGTCGGCAAGCAATGTCGCAATCGGCTCGCGGAAAACCCACGCGGGTTTTCCTGACGCGTCGGCCTTGCATTCGTAAACCTGCGCGCCTTCCGCGTGCAGCGTCAGCACAACCGTGCCGGTGGCCGCGATAGCAGCCGGCGTCTGCGCGTATGTGGCGGAGAGTGGTGCGAGGACGAAGCCTGCAATCGACAGCAATGCGAGGAGATCAGCTCTTATCGGGGTCATCGCGAGGTCCAATCATCGCCGGCGCTGTCGTCAGCGTGCCATCGTCTCCCGCCCATGTGTCGTAACCTTGTCGTGACTGCATTTAGATCGAGACGCGATTTACTGCGGCGATGGGTAGCGAAAGATGCACTGGCATCCATTTCCCTCATGCGTCAAAATGCGGCATGCATCACAATACTCCTTTGATTTCGACGGTCGTCGTCGGCCTTGTGCTGGCTTTTGTTCTCGGCGCGCTTGCCCAGCGGGTCCGCATTTCACCGCTTGTCGGCTATCTCCTCGCGGGCGTGGTGATGGGCCCGTTCACGCCCGGCTATGTCGCGGATCAGAACATCGCCAACGAACTCGCCGAAATCGGCATCATTCTGCTGATGTTTGGCGTCGGTCTGCATTTCTCGCTGAAAGATCTGCTGTCGGTGCGCGCCATCGCGGTCCCCGGCGCAGTGGTGCAGATCGCTGTGGCGACGCTGCTCGGCATGGGGCTTGGCTGGACGCTGGGCTGGCCGGTCGGCGGGGGGCTGGTGTTCGGCCTCGCGCTGTCGGTGGCAAGTACGGTTGTGTTGCTGCGCGCCTTGCAGGAGCGGCGGCTGGTCGACACAGAGCGCGGGCGAATCGCGGTCGGATGGCTGATCGTCGAGGATCTCGCGATGGTGTTGACGCTGGTGCTTCTGCCAGCGCTCGCGGGATTGCTGAAAGGCGAGGGCACAAGCGGTCTCAGCGCCTACGCGATGGCGCAGCCGGTGCTCATTACGCTCGGCAAGGTCGCGGCGTTCGTCATCTTCATGCTGGTGGTCGGCCGCCGCGTGATCCCGTGGGTCCTGCATTACGTGGCGCATACGGGTTCGCGCGAACTGTTTCGTCTCGCGGTGTTTGCGATTTCGCTCGGTGTGGCGTTCGGCGCGGCAGTTCTCTTCGACGTGTCGTTCGCGCTCGGCGCGTTCTTCGCCGGCATGATTCTGAGCGAATCCGAACTCAGCCAGCGCGCCGCGAACGAAACCCTGCCGCTGCGCGACGCATTTGCGGTGCTGTTCTTCGTGTCCGTCGGCATGCTGGTCGATCCCGCGATCATCGTGCGGGAGCCGCTGCCGCTGCTGGTGACCGTCTTCATCATCATCTTCGGAAAATCCGTCGCGGCTTTCGGCATCGTGCGCATGTTCGGGCATCCGACATCCACCGCACTGACGATCTCTGCAAGTCTCGCCCAGATCGGCGAGTTCTCCTTCATTCTCGTCAGTCTCGGCGTCAGCCTTGCGCTGCTGCCGGACCGTGGCCGTGATCTTGTTCTTGCGGGAGCAATCATCTCGATCATGCTGAACCCGCTGTTCTTTGTGTTGCTGGATCGCTATGAGGCGAAAAAACAGGCAGCCGAGGAAGCCGCGGCAGCAGCCTTGTCAGCGGAGGATTCCGCTGCAGAGGTGGCCGCGGAGGCGGCAAGGAAGAAGCCGGCCCGCGTCGAGTTGCCTGTCACCGCTCTCACCGGTCATGTCGTGCTGGTCGGATACGGGCGCGTCGGGAGTGTTGTCGGCGCATCGTTAAAGCAGGGAGGCGTGCCGCTTCTGGTCATCGAAGATAATCCGGGATGCCTCGAAAAGCTCGCTCAGGCGGGAATCGAGAAGATCACGGGCAATGCGGCGGCACCGGGAATGCTGGTTGCGGCAAACCTCGAGGCCGCGCGCGGGCTCATTGTCGCAATACCCGATGCGTTCGAGGGCGGGCAGATCGTCTCCAAGGCCCGCGCGATCAGCGCGACGCTGCCAATCATCGCGCGGGCGCATTCGGAAGAGGAAATCGCGCACCTCAAGCATCACGGCGCGAATAGCGTCATCATGGGCGAGCAGGAGATCGCCAAGGCGATGATTGCGCAGATCGGTCTCGCCAGCATCTGAGCGCTGGCTGCCGCGGGTCAGGATGCGAGATGCTTCTCGCGTGTTGCGATCAGGTTGCGGATCTCCGGAGTGATCGGAGCAGGCCGATGCGTCGATTGATCGGTGTTCACCCAGACGATTTCACCGGTGGCCATCAGATCCGCGCTGTCATTCAGGAAGATCGCCAGTTCGAACGTCATGCTTGAACTGCCGATCCGCGCGACGCGGACGCCGACCTCGATCTCGGCATCGAAGCGGATCGGCGATTTGTACTCGACGACGGACTTCACGACATGGAAGTCCATGCCGGTCTTCTTGGCGTCGGCGTACTGATCGTATTTGAGCTCACGGAAATATTCGGTGATGGTGGTGTCGTAGAACGTCAGGTAATGGGCGTTGAACACCACGCCCTGACCGTCGATCTCCGAATAGCGGATGCGGAAGGGATGGAAGAAGCTGAATTGGTCTCGCGTCATGTCCGGCGTTCCGGTTCTTTTTGAAATTGACAAGCAAACGGCGCAGACAATGTCTGCGCCGTCAAAAACATGAGATGCAGCTTGCGGCGCCTTACGCCGCAGGAGCCATCGCCTTGGTGAGGTTTTCCGCGACCTTGTCGAGGAAGCCCGTGGTCGAGAGCCACTTCTGATCGGCGCCGACCAGCAGCGCGAGGTCCTTGGTCATGAAGCCGGACTCGACCGTATCGACGCAGACCTTCTCCAGCGTCTTGGCGAACTTCGCCAGTTCCTCGTTGTTGTCGAGCTTGGCGCGGTGGGCGAGGCCCTGCGTCCAGGCGAAGATCGACGCGATGGAGTTGGTCGAGGTTTCCTTGCCCTTCTGGTGTTCGCGGTAGTGGCGGGTCACGGTGCCGTGGGCAGCTTCGGCTTCCACAACCTTGCCGTCCGGCGTCAGCAGCACCGAGGTCATCAGGCCGAGCGATCCGTAGCCCTGAGCCACGGTGTCGGACTGCACGTCGCCGTCATAATTCTTACAGGCCCAAACGTAGCCACCTGACCACTTCAGCGCCGAGGCGACCATGTCGTCGATCAGGCGATGTTCGTAGGTAAGGTGCTTGGCTTCGAAGTCCTTCTTGAATTCGGTGTCGTAGATTTCCTGGAAGATGTCCTTGAAGCGCCCGTCATAGACCTTGAGGATGGTGTTCTTGGTCGACAGGTACACCGGATAGCCGCGCGACAGGCCGTAGTTCATCGAAGCGCGTGCAAAGTCACGGATGGAATCGTCCAGGTTGTACATGCCCATCGCCACGCCGGCGCCGGGAGCCTTGAACACCTCACGCTCGATCACCGTGCCGTCCTCGCCGACGAACTTCATCGTCAGCACGCCCTTGCCCGGGAACTTGATGTCGGTAGCGCGGTACTGGTCGCCGAAAGCGTGGCGGCCGATGATGATCGGCTTGGTCCAGCCGGGAACCAGACGGGGCACGTTCTTGCAGATGATAGGCTCGCGGAAAATCACGCCGCCGAGAATGTTGCGGATGGTGCCGTTCGGCGACTTCCACATTTCCTTGAGGCCGAATTCCTTCACGCGGGCTTCGTCCGGCGTGATGGTGGCGCACTTGACGCCGACGCCGTGCTTCTTGATCGCGTTGGCCGCGTCGATGGTGACCTGATCGTTGGTCTTGTCGCGGTATTCCATCCCAAGGTCGTAATATTCGAGCTTCACATCGAGGAAGGGGTTGATCAGCTTGTCCTTGATGTACTGCCAGATGATCCGGGTCATCTCGTCGCCATCGAGTTCGACGACGGGGTTGGTCACCTTGATTTTTGCCATGGGGGATCGGGCCTTAAATTGGGGGCGGAGAGGGCGAGAGAACCGCAACGGTTCCGTAGCGAGGCTATAGCACCCGCGTTCGCGGGCTGGAAGGCAACGCACCTGAGACTTTCTGGCATGTCGGGCGAGACACGCGTGCCGGCAGGTCAATCCTGGAGCCATTTCAGCCGGTGATTTTGAAGCGGTTCGCGCTTTTGCGGCCGCTCGCCGAAACCGTGCAGTGGCAAAACCCTTCAGCACTTCCGCCTGGTGCCGTTTGGCGGGCCGTAACGGCGAGGATTGCCGGCGGGCACTCCCGCCTGGCGTTTCGCGCGAGATTCAAACGATTCGATAACCCCATTGATTTATAAGGGTAATTTCAGGCGACCAAGACCGGAGCTGAATCGATCTGTTCGGTTCTTGAATCAATTCCTTCACGGGTTGAATCAAAATCTTCAGAAGGTGATTCAAAACCTTCACGCGTTGAATCCGCATCATCAGAACCTGATTCAAGACCTTCACCGCGCTGATTCAGAATGTTGGGATTTCGGGCGGAGAACGGCGCTATCGGGCTTTGGGTGTGAAGGGCCCGGGCGGGGATTTCGTAATCAGGGCGGTCACGAGAAGCCCCATGATCGCGAAACCGAAGGTCAGCCAGAAGCCGTCGATATAGGCCAGCACGTTGGCCTCGCGCTGGACCATGCCGGCCAGTGTTCCGACGCTGCGCGCGGGGGCCGTCGCTGTGCCATGGCCAGCGAAATAGCCCGACATGCGGGCAAGAAACTGCTCCACCTGATCGGTGGCGTGGGTGATGTGCTGACCGATCAGGTTGGAGTGGGTCTGTTCGCGCACCCGCAGCCAGGTGGCCATCAGCGCAATGCCGATTTCTGCGCCGCCGAGGCGCATGATCTGGATATAGGCCGCAAACGCCGTCGCCCGGGTCGGATCGGAGTTGGACAGCGCGATGATAATGATCGGGAACAGCGTGAATGCCTGGCCGACCGATTGCAGCAACACAATCGGGATGAAGTCGGCCAGCCGCCAGCTATTGGTGATTTGCGTTCCGAGCAATGCGGCGATTCCGAACGTGATCAGGCCGATGATCAGGACGATTCTCACATCATATCGCCGCAGCAGCCAGATCGAGAGGGGAAACAGCACGGCAAAGGGAAGAACGCCATAGATCACAAGCAGGCGCCCCGTCTGTTCGGGCCGGAGCTGCGCAACGGCCGAAAGGAAGTTCGGCACCAGCGACGAGTTGGAGAGACTGGTCAGGGTGTAGAGCAGGATGACGACCAGCGCGAAGCCGATATTGCGCGAGAACAGCACATTGGCGTGCGCCCACGGCTCCTCCACCACGGCCTCGTTGATGAAAAACGCCACCAGCAGAAACGCACCGCAGCCGAGCATTGCGACAACGGTTCCGGAATTGAGCCAATCCAGACGGTTCCCTTGATCGAGGCCGGCATAGACCATGGCGATGCCGGTCCCCAGCAACAGCATGCCGCCCCAGTCCGCGGTTTCCAGCAGCGTCCGGTTGACCGGATCGCGGGCGGCGCCGAAGTAAACCAGGATCGCCATCAGCACGGCGATGATCGCATCCTGCCAATACAGCCATTGCCAGCCGATCTGATCAACATAGAAGCCGACCAGCGCCGGACCGAAGTTGAGCGCAAAGCCGACTCGCAACGAATAAATCCCGATCGCCACCAGCCACCACTGCATCGGCAGGTTGCGGAAAATGATCATCAGCGTGGCCGGCACGAAGGTGCCGATCAGCAGGCCATGAAGGATCGTGAGGGCCAGAAGTGTCTGGTAATCGCGGACAAATGGGAGAACCAGCGAGATCACCGCGAAGACCAGACTAGGTATGCCGAGAATGCGGCGCAGGCCGAATACGGTGGCAAGCCAGGCCACCGAAGGCGCGATGAAAATCTGCGACGCGGTCGAGGCCGTGCTCAGCCAAGCGCCTTCGTCGAAGCTGAGAGAAAAGGCGCCCTTGATATCGGGCAGCCCGATCGTGAACATCCGGCTGTCGATGTTGGCCATCGACGAGCCGAGCAGCACGGCGATCACGGCGAGCAGCGGATGGTGAACAGCCTGACCGACCGAGACCGGCCCGCTGGCGATGATTTTAGCTTCCGCCACCGGCTTTGGCTCCGGCGTTCGAGGGCACAACGGTTCCCTCTGTGTTGATCCGCGTCACCGCCGACATGCCCGGCAGCAGACGATCGAGCAGCGGCTGGCCCTTGTCGAATTCGATCCGCAGCGGAATTCGCTGCACCACCTTGGTGAAATTGCCCGTGGCGTTGTCGGGCGGCAGCAACGCGAATTGCGATCCGCTCGCCGGGGAAACACGTGCGACATGCCCGCTCAGCTTCGCGTCCGGGAAGGTATCGATGGTGATTTCCACCGGCTGCCCCGGCTTCACGCGCGTCAGCTGCGTCTCCTTGTAGTTCGCGATGACATAGACATTCGGCAGCGGCACCACGTTGAACAGGTTGCTGCCGATGTTGACGTAATCTCCTGGCTGAACCTGCCGTGCTCCGACCACACCGTCGAACGGGGCGACGATCCGGGTGTAGCCAAGCTTGAGTTTTGCGGCTTTCAGCGCGGCCTGAGCGGCGAGAACATCGGCGGCGCGCTGCTTTTTCGTTCCGGCGAGAACTTCGAGCTGGTGCCTTTGTGCGGCGATGACAGCGCGGCTGGCGCGGACATCGGCGTCCGCCTTTGCAAGGGCGGCGGTCGCCTGCTCGAGCCGCTGGCGGGTGAAGGCAGGGCTTTGGATCAGACCATGCTGGCGGTCGTATTCCTGCTGCGCTTCGACCTGGATGGCTTCGGCGGAGGCGAGCTGCGCTTCGGACTGCGCGATGGTGGCGTATTGAAGTTCGACCTGATTGGCGAGGTTGTCGAGCGCGGCCTGTGCTCCGGCGACGGCGGCTTCCGCCTGCGCAACCTGCGCCTCGTAGTCCGCAGGGTCGATCTCGACGAGCAGATCGCCCGCCTTGACGTGCTGATAATCGCTCGCGGCGACTTTCAGCACTTCGCCGGCGACGCGGCTGCTGAGTTGTGTTGTCTCGGCGCGAACATAGGCGTCGTTCGTGGTCTGGATCACGGCGCCGCCGATCCAGGCGTCCCAGCGCAGCGTCGCCACCATCACGAAGGTCGCCGCCGCAATCAGGCAGGCGACGGGAATCGCGACCCGGCGCAGCGTGGCGCTGACATGCGAAGGCTCGGGAGGCGGGGCGGACGCTGCCTGCTGTGGGGGAGTGCCGGCGGCGGGGTTATCTGTCTGAGCCATGGGTCACGCTACTCCAACCGGCGGAGAAAGTTCAAAGCCAAACCTGCAATTTCGGCATGACCGTATTGCAGGGGTTTTGCCGGACTTCCAGCGGCCCGAAAACGAAAAATGTCTTGACCTGTCCGGCGTCAACTGCGTTACGGCATGGGAAAATGTGACACACAAAGCAGGGACAATGACCGGTTCAGGCACCGACAAAACCAAGACGCGCAAAGAATTGAACGGGCCCATCGTGGTGCTGGTCGAGCCGCAGCTTGGCGAGAACATCGGCATGTGCGCGCGCGCCATGGGCAATTTCGGCCTGACGCGGCTGCGCATCGTCAATCCGCGCGACGGCTGGCCCAATATGGCCGCCCAGCGCGCCGCCGCGGGCGCCGATCACATTCTTGATAAAGTCGAACTGTTCGACACGGTGGAAGCTGCGGTCGCCGATTGTTCGCTGCTGTTCGCGACCACGGCGCGGGCGCACGATCAGGCCAAGCCCGTTGTCGGACCGGAAGAGGCGGCGCGCCAGATCGTTCATGAGACGGTCGCGAGCGGCACCACGGCGATCATGTTCGGGCGCGAGCGCTACGGTTTGCAGAACGACGAGGTCGCGCTCGCCAATCGCATCATCACGTTTCCGGTCAATCCGGGCTTCGCTTCACTCAACCTTGCGCAGGCCGTGCTGCTGATGGGCTACGAGTGGTTCAAGCTGGCGACATCGAACGCCCTGCCGTTCGCCATGCCCGAGCGCTCTGAGCGTGCGTCCAACCATCAGATGCAGGCGTTCTTCGACAACCTCGTCAATGAACTCGACAAGGTTGAATTCCTCCGCCCGCCGGAAAAGCGGGACACCATGCTGGTGAACATGCGCAACATTTTCACCCGCATGGAGCCGACCAAGCAGGACATGCACACGTTGCACGGCGTGATCATGGCCATCGCGGAAGGCCGGAAAGGCCCGGCGAAAGGCGGGGTTCTCGACGGCAACGAAGCGACGCGGCTCCGTGCCTTGCTGGCGGAACAGTCCGACGGCCGCACACCATCCGAAAGCGGCGGCACGGTGAGGGGACTGGCGCGCCTGCTGCGGCGTAATCCGACCGATGCGGAGCGTATTCTCTGGCAGGCGCTGAGGACGGACCGCCGTTTCGCATCCCACTTCAAGCGGCAGACGCCGGTTGGGCGTCACATTCCGGATTTCGTATCGTTCACGAGGCGGCTGGCGATCGAACTCGTCAACGCCAATGAGACCGATGTCATCGCTCGCGACCGCGCGGCCCGGCGCGAATGGCTTGAGGCGCGGGGATATCGTGTTTGCCTCATCAACGCGGCTGAAGTGGAAGCAAACCTCGATGCGCAGCTCGAACGGCTCGCCACAACGGCCTAGCCCTTCGCTTGTGCAATATCGATTCTTGTTCTGCCGCGGGATTAAAGCAGGATAGGAAGGGTTGCTACAAAAACGCACAAACCAAAAACCATCAAAGGGAGGCTTCAGTATGCGTTCACTCGGTCTTGCAGCATTGACGACTGCTGCAATCGTTCTCGCCGGTCCGGCTCACGCGCAGGCGCCGCAGGTTGAAAAGAACGTCTCGATGGCGATGGCTATCGCCATCATCCAGGGCACCATCGAGCAGTGCACCAAAGACGGCTACAAGGTGTCCGTCACAGTGGTGGACAAGGCCGGCAATGTCGCGGCGCAGGTTCGCGGCGATGGCACCAATCCCCACACCATGGAGTTCAGCCGCCTGAAGGCCTACACCTCGCGCACGCGCGGCCAGACCTCGCTCGAATTCATGAAGCTGGTTGAAAAGCCCGAGACGGCCTACCTTAAGCAGGTCCCGGGGACCGTGGCTGTCGGCGGCGCGGTTCCGATCAAGGTGGGCAACGAAATCATCGGCGCGGTCGGCGCATCGGGTGCGCCCGGCGGCGAAAAGGACGAAGTCTGCGTCCTCGCCGGCGTCGCGAAGGTTCAGGACTCGCTGAAGTAACGCGATTCTGAATCGTCATTGCCAGGAGCGCAGCGACGAAGCAATCCAGCTTCAAAGGTGGATTGCTTCGCTTCGCTCGCAATGACGGGAAGGTTTTAGGTCGATGCGCGGCAGGCTTACTGCCCGGCCTTGATCTGGGCGACGGCGACCGCCACCAGTTCGTCCATCTTCTTGCGAACGTCGGCTTCCGACACGCCCTTGCTGGCCAGGTCGGCGGCCACCTTGCGCAGGACGTCGGTATCGCCGGCTTCCTCGAAATCGGCCGCGACGACCTCCTTGGAGTAGGCCACGGCGTCATCACCGGTTTTGCCCAGTTTTTCGGCCGCCCAGAGACCCAGCAACTTGTTCCGGCGGGCTTCCGCCTTGAACTTCTGTTCCTCGTCGAGGGCGAACTTCTTCTCGAAGCCTTCCTGGCGCTTGTCGAAAGTGGACATATATCTGTTCCGTAAGCTGAATTTGATGCCGCGAGGAGAGGAGCGGCGGGACCCTGCATATAGGGGTTGCGGCCCCTGCAAGGCAACGTCCGAGAGGTCGCAGGAAGCCTAAAAGGAGCCGGTAAAACGCCTCTCCTTACATTGTATCGGTCACATCAATCGGTTAGGTTGCCGATGAGTCCGGTTCGCGGTTTGTTTCACGATTCCGGACTTCACGGCAGCTCCGCCGTGGGTCGCGTAAATCACCCGGAGCACCCCATTCATGGACTTCAACAGAACACGGTACATCCCTATGAGCCGTCGGCGTCGCATTTACGAAGGCAAGGGCAAGACCCTTTACGAAGGGCCTGAGCCTGGAACCCTGATTCAGCATTTCAAGGACGACGCCACCGCGTTCAATGCCAAGAAACACCAGATCATCGAGGGCAAGGGCGTCCTCAACAACCGGATCTCGGAGTACGTCTTCCAGCACCTGAACGACATCGGCGTGCCGACGCATTTCATCAAGCGTCTCAACATGCGCGAGCAGTTGATCCGCGAGGTCGAGATTGTGCCGCTCGAGGTTGTGGTGCGCAACGTCGCCGCGGGATCGCTGTCGCAGCGCCTCGGCATCGAGGAAGGCACGCAGCTGCCGCGTTCGATCATCGAGTTCTACTACAAGAACGATCAGCTCGGCGATCCGATGGTCTCCGAAGAGCACATCACCGCGTTCGGCTGGGCCACGCCGCAGGAGATCGACGACATGATGGCGCTGGCCATTCGTGTGAACGACTTCCTCACCGGCCTGTTCCTCGGTGTCGGCATCCGTCTTGTGGACTTCAAGATGGAGTGCGGCCGCCTTTTTGAGAACGACATGATGCGCATCATCGTCGCCGATGAAATCTCGCCGGACTCGTGCCGGCTATGGGACATCAAGTCGAATGAGAAGATGGACAAGGACCGCTTCCGCCGCGATCTCGGCGGCTTGCTGGAGGCCTACACCGAAGTGGCCAAGCGTCTCGGCATCCTGATCGAGAACGACCGTCCCGCGGGCTCCGGCCCGGTGCTTGTGAAGAGCTGAGTTCGATGAAGGCACGCGTTACCGTCACATTGAAGAACGGCATTCTCGACCCACAGGGCAAGGCCATCGAAGGCGCGCTGAAGTCGCTCGGCGTCGATGGCATTGCCAGCGTGCGGCAGGGCAAGGTGTTCGACATCGAAGTCGCCGGCGCGGACAAGGCGAAAGCCGAAGCCGCGCTCAAGGAAGCAGCAGACAAGCTGCTGGCGAATACGGTGATTGAGAACTACCGCGTCGAGATCGTCTGATCCGATTGCGTCCGGACATGAAAAAACCACCGGCCGAACGGCCGGTGGTTTTGTTTTGAAATCTCAGACCAGCGTGAATTCCAGGTCGCCGAGCTTCTCGATGCTGGAGACGATCTTGTCGCCTGCCTTCAGCCAGACGCGCTTCTCCGGCGGGTAGCCGAGGATCACACCTTCCGGCGTGCCGGTGAAGATCAGGTCACCGGGCTCCAGCGTCATGTAACGCGAGGCGTAGCTGACGAGCTGCTTCACGCTGAAGATCATGTTCTTGGTGTTGGCGGACTGGCGCTGCTCACCGTTGACCAGGGTTTTCAGGTTGAGATTTTCCGGATCGACCTGATCGCCGGTCACGAGCCATGGGCCGATCGGACCCCAGCCGTCACCGGTCTTGCCGAGCATCCATTGGCCCGAACGCATCTGCTGATCGCGCTCGGAGAAGTCCTGCCCGGTGCAATAGCCGAACACATAGTTGAGTGCATCGGCCTCGCTGACATTGCGCGCCTGCTTGCCGATCACGGCCACGAGTTCGGTCTCGTAGTCGAAGTTCTTGCCGGGCTCCTTCGAAACGGCAATCGTTCCGCCGTGATTGTTGAGGGTGGAATTGTACTTGTTGAACAGGATCGGCTCTTTTGGCAGCTTCTCGTTGGCTTCCGCCGCGTGTGCCTTGTAGTTCAGGCCGACACACAAAATCTTGCTGGGCTCGGTGACGCAGGGGCCGAACTTGGCGGACTTCTCCGCAACGAGATACTTGCCGCTGGCCTTGGCCTTCTCGACAGTGGCTTTCAATGCACCGGCATTGTACTCGCCGCTGATCACCTCGTCGGTCGAGAGCGGTGCGCCGAGTTTGAAAGCCTGCTCGGCGGCTCCCACATCCACAATGCCCTTGTCGGTGCGCACGCCGAGCGACAGGCCGTTGGCGGTCTGGAGCATGGCCAGCGTCATGTTCCTGGTGGTTTCCAGCTTCGGCGGCTGGCCTGGGGCAGGGGCCGCGCCCTTGGTCTTGTCCTGGGCGAAGGCTTCGCGTGTTCCGGCGGAGAGCAGGCCGCCGGCCACCACGCCGGCAGCAGAGGATTTCAGGAATTTGCGGCGATCATTGTTCATGGTTTCCATCCCGATTTCTTGTTGTCAGCACCGTTTGGATGGTGCCGGGATACTAACTTACACTGGAAAACTGTCCCTCAAATGGGATAAGTCATGTGGTGAAGGCATGACTAGTGTCCTGAATGCGAAGTTCGCTTCATTTTGCAGCGCATCCCGTAGCGGACTTCGGATTTCAAAAGGACACTGGAAATGATGATTCTAGTGTGGTTTTGGTTCGCAAGTCCGCAGGTGGACATGCCGCAGTGACGACGCGGACTGGCGAACCACCGCAATAGCCTGTGCAGCCCGCAATCGGAAACTCAATGAAATCCGCAATTCTTGTTTTCCCCGGCATCAATCGTGAACGCGACATGGCGCGCGCGCTCAAGCTCGCGTCCGGCAATGACGCCGCGATGGTGTGGCACGCCGACACGGCGTTGCCGAAAGGCACCGATCTGGTCGTGGTGCCGGGTGGTTTCTCTTATGGCGACTATCTGCGCTGCGGAGCGATCGCGGCACGTGCGCCGATCATGGACGCGGTTCGCGCTCATGCCGCTGCCGGCGGTTTGGTGATGGGCGTCTGCAACGGTTTTCAGATTCTCTGCGAGTCGGGCCTGCTGCCCGGCGTATTGATGCGCAATGCACAGCTCAAGTTCATCTGCCGCGACGTGCATCTGCGTGTCGAGCGTTCCGATACGCCGTTTACGCGCGGCTACAATGCCGGGCAGGTAATCCGCGTGCCGGTGGCGCATGGCGAGGGCAACTATGCCGCCGACGAGGAAACCATCCGCCGTCTCGAAGGCGAGGGCCGGGTGCTCTATCGCTATTGCTCCGCCAACGGCGAAGTTGGCGACACCCACAACATCAATGGCGCGGCTGCGTCCATTGCGGGCATTGTCAGCGACAAGGGCAACGTCCTCGGCATGATGCCGCACCCGGAAAACCACGTCGAAGACATCATGGGCTGCACCGACGGCCGCGGCCTGTTCGCTGGCCTTGTGGCGCATTTGAAGGCCGCCTAGAGGGCTTTTTTAGCCGGGATTTCTCCCTATCTGATGCTTGCCGCAGGCCGGGCCGCCGTGCACAAAGAAGCCCGGAATCACGCATATTCCGCCTTGTCCGACCCCTCTGAACCCCCGGAGGGCCGCCGAAGCATTTGACCCGGAGCGACGTCGCCTTGACGATCAGGAACGAACCCCAGATCACCCCCGAACTCGTCGCCCAGCACGGCCTGAAGCCGGATGAATACGAGCGCATCCTGAAGCTGATCGGGCGGGTGCCGACGTTTACGGAACTCGGCATCTTTTCGGCGATGTGGAACGAGCACTGTTCCTACAAGTCCTCGCGCATCCATCTGCGCGGCCTGCCGACCAAGGCGCCGTGGGTCATCCAGGGACCGGGCGAGAACGCGGGTGTCATCGATATCGGCGACGGGCTGGCCGTGGTCTTCAAGATGGAGAGCCACAACCACCCGAGCTACATCGAGCCGTATCAGGGCGCCACCACCGGCGTCGGCGGCATCCTGCGCGACGTGTTCACCATGGGCGCGCGGCCGATCGCCTGTCTCAACGCGCTGAGCTTCGGCGATCCGAAACATCCGAAAACCCGCCATCTCGTGTCCGGTGTGGTCGCGGGCGTCGGCGGCTACGGCAACTCGTTCGGCGTGCCGACGGTGGGCGGCCAGACGCGCTTCCACACGCGCTACGACGGCAACATCCTCGTCAACGCAATGGCGGTCGGCCTCGCGGAAAGCGACAAGATTTTCTATGCGGCCGCCTCCGGCGTGAACATGCCGATCGTCTATCTCGGCTCCAAGACCGGGCGCGACGGCATTCATGGTGCGACCATGGCGTCGGCAGAATTCGATGACGACAGTGAGGAGAAGCGTCCGACCGTGCAGGTCGGCGATCCGTTCGCGGAAAAGCTGCTGCTGGAAGCCTGTCTCGAAATCATGGCAGCGGATTGCGTGATCGCGATTCAGGATATGGGCGCGGCGGGCCTCACATGCTCGGCGGTCGAGATGGGCGCGAAGGGCGACCTCGGCGTCGAACTGCATCTGGACTCGGTGCCGACGCGCGAACCTGGCATGAGCGCCTACGAGATGATGCTCTCGGAAAGCCAGGAGCGCATGCTCATGGTTCTCAAGCCCGAGAAGGAAAAGCAGGCCGAGGCGATCTTCAAGAAGTGGGGCCTCGATTTCGCCATCGTCGGCTACACCACGCCGACCCAGCGTTTCGTCGTCAAGCACGGCGGCGATGTAATGGCCGATCTCCCGATCAAGGAACTGGAGTCGGAAGCGCCGCTTTATGACCGTCCGCATGTGCCGTCGCCGCAACTTCCGGTGATCCATGCGCGCGACGTCAAGGCGCCGGTGTCGATCACCGAAGCGCTGTCGAAGCTGATCGCCACGCCTGAACTGTGCTCGAAGCGCTGGGTGTGGGAGCAGTACGATCATGTCATCGGCGGCAACACCTTGCAGCGCCCGGGCGGCGATGCCGCGGTGGTGCGCGTGCAGGACGGGCCGAAGGGCCTCGCGCTGACCTGCGATGTCACGCCGCGCTATTGCGAGGCCGATCCGTTCGAGGGTGGCAAGCAGGCCGTGGCCGAAGCCTGGCGCAACATCACGGCGGTGGGCGGCAAGCCGCTCGCGATCACCGACAATCTGAATTTCGGCAATCCCGAGCGGCCTGAGATCATGGGCCAATTCGTCGGCTGCCTGAAGGGCATTGCGGAAGCCTGCCGCACGCTGGATTTCCCGGTCGTGTCCGGCAACGTGTCGCTCTACAACGAAACCAATGGCCGCGGCATTCTTCCGACGCCGTCCATCGGTGGCGTGGGCCTGCTGGACGATTTCACCAAGTCCGCGACGCTGGCGTTCAAGGCTGAGAACGAAGCGATCCTGCTGATCGGCGATACGCAAGGCTGGCTCGGCCAGTCGGTCTATCTCCGCGATATCTGCGGCAAGGAAGAGGGCGCGCCGCCGCCGGTGGATCTTGCCATCGAGAAGCGGAATGGCGATGTCGTGCGCGGCATGATCAAGGGCGGCACTGCGACCGCCGTGCATGACGTTTCCGACGGCGGCCTGCTGGTGGCGCTGACCGAAATGGCAATGGCCAGCGGCATCGGCGCGATCCTCGATGCGCCGCCGGAGGAGATCGTGCCGCATGCGTGGTGGTTCGGCGAAGACCAGGCGCGCTACGTCATCACCGTGCAGGAAGAGCATCTGCTGACGGTGCTGAGCAAGCTCAAGGCGGTCGGAGTGCCGTGCCATGTCATCGGCAAGACCGGTGGGCACGACATCGCGGTCGAAGGCGAGAAGCCGGTTTCGGTGGCGTCGCTCAAGGCAGGCTTTGAGAACTGGCTGCCGGCCTACATGTCCGGAAAGAACTGATCGCGCGCTGCGATCATTTCCTGCTTTGACGTGTGCGCCGTCGCGGCTGTTTCTGCCGCGATGCCATGAATCTTTTCGCGACGTCGATGAACCGCGCCGCCAGCGGCGACAGATGATCCTCGCGCCACACCAGCGAGATATCGAGCGTCGCAGTCGCGTCCGCGATTTCCAGCGATACGATTCCCGGCGGCAGTGTCGGAATGAAGGATGCATCGAGGATAGTGCAGCCGAAACCCGACCGCACCAGTTGCAGGAGCACTGGAACGTCGTCGGCTTCTTCCGCAATTGTCAGGGAGAAGCCACGGTCCGTCACCAACTCATCGATGAGCGCACGAAAGCCGCGCCACCGGCGGGTGCTACCGATCACCAGCGGTGAGGTGGACAGGGTTCGCAGCGAAATCGCACGATTTGCCGCCCAAGCGTGACTCGCCGGCACCAGGGCGACCAGCCGTTCGCGCGAGATCGGAAGTGTCTGCTGCGGCGGCACTACGACATTCGACATCATGAAGCCGAGATCGAGTGTGCCTTCGTCGAACGCGGCTGCCTGTTCGGATGACGCGAGCAGCCGCAGGCCGACCTGGGCCTGCGGGTGATGCTTGCGGAATTCGATGATGATGTCGGACATCGGGCCGGTGGCGGCGAATGTCGAGTAGCCGACGCTGACGGTGCCGCTGAGCCCCTGCGCGACACGCTCGGCATGCATCGTGGCGCGGGCGAGACGCTGCATCGCGTCGGCGCTTTCGCGATAGAGCACTTCGCCTGCGGGTGTCAGCGCGACGCGGCGGGTCGATCGTTCGAACAGGGCGAATCCCAATTGTTTTTCGAGATCCCGGATGCTGCGGCTGAGCGCGGGCTGGGCGATGCCAAGTTGCTCGGCGGCCTTGCGGAAGTTCAGCGTTTCGCCGACGGCGAGGAAGTAGGAAATTCTGGCGGGAAGCAGGGGACGGATCATGAGAACGGGGCCGCGCGAGCGGGTTCCTATTATTGCTTTGAAGGTATCAATCCAAGCTTGATTGGTATTGGACAGGTATGAATGCCATCTGTCAAACCGGTCCGCATCAGCCTGCGGGGTGCGGTTCGCCCTGCCTCGCCGCGCCGGCGCAACCAGAAGAAACTCACGGGAGAGACCATTGCCCAAAGGCAAGGAGATGATCGTCGCGGCGCAGGCAGAAGCGGCGGAGGCCGGAGCGGACATGCTGCGGGCCGGCGGCAACGCCATCGACGCTGCGATCGCATGCGCGCTGGTGCAGGGCGTGGTCGATCCGCTGATGACGGGTATCGCCGGTTTCGGAAGCTGCGGAATCTATTTTCCCGGTCAGAGCTTCCATCAATATCTCGATTTCCATGCGCCGGCGCCTGCCGCTGCCCGCCCGGATATGTGGGAAGATCTAATCGAGGGCGAGGCGCGCGATGGCTATGGCTTCATCCTGCGCGGCAAGGTCAACGACCTCGGCTATCAGTCGATTTGCGTGCCTGCGTCATTGAAAGCTTATTACGAGGCGCATTCGCGGTTCGGTGTGCTACCGTGGCGCGACATCGTTGCGCCAGCGATCGCATGGGCCGAGCGCGGCTGGATGGTGCGCCCGCATGTCGAACTGTTCTGGTCCGACCCCGGCATCATGGATCGCGCATCCGGCATCGACCGCCTCTCGTTCACGGCGTCGGGGCGGAAGCTCTATTGCCGCGAGGACGGCAGCTACAAGCGCGTTGGCGACATCGTCAAGAATCCGGATTACGCGCAGACGCTGCGCATGATCGCAGAAGGCGGTTCGGACGTCTTCTATCGCGGCGAACTGGCGAAGCGGATCGCCGCTGACATGAAGGCCAATGGCGGTCTGATCACCGAAGAAGATCTCGCAAACTTCCAGCCGCGCTGGTGCGAACCGCTGCGCGGCCAGTATCGCGGCTATGAAGTGACGACCAACAATCCGCCGGGCGGCGGGGTCATGCTGCTCGAGATGCTCAATGTGGTCGAGAACTTCGATCTCGCGGCGCTCGGGCACAACAGCGTCGAATATCTGCGCGTGGTCTGTGAAGCGATGAAGCGCGCGACTGCGGACAAGGATCGGTTCCTTGGCGATCCCGGCTTCCTCGATATTCCCGTCGGCAAACTGACGTCGAAGGACTATGCCGCCACGATGGCGGCCGAGATCAAGGCGCGCGTGAAGGGCGACGTGCCGCGCTTCAATTCGGGCCATCCGTCCAAGGACACGACGCACGTCTCGGTGGTCGACCGCGACGGCAACTGCGTGACCATGACCCATTCGCTCGGCATGCCGTCAGGCGTCATCACGGATGGTCTCGGCTTCATCTACAACGGCTGCATGGGTGTGTTCGATCCACGTCCAGGTCGTCCCGGTTCAATTGCGCCGGGCAAGGCGCGTTTCACGTCCGTGGTTCCGTCGATCGTTTTCAAGGACAGCAAGCCGTACCTCGTGATCGGCGCGCCGGGCGCGACGCAGATCGCCATGGGTGTGCTGCAGGCCATTCTCAACGTGCTCGACTTCGGCATGACCATGACCGAGGCGGTGAGTGCGCCGCGCTTCTCGGCGACCAGCAACGCAATCGATGTGTCCAACCGCATCGTCCACGGCGTGACGCGCGCGCTTGAAGCCGATGGCTATGAGGTGATCCGCAGCCCGTACACCTTCGGCTTCGCGGCCGTGCACGGCATCCGGATCGACGGCGACAGGCTCGATGGCGGCGCAGACCCCGGACACGATGGCATCGCGCTGCCGGTCTGACACAGAACAAGAGATAACAGAGGGAGGAAGAATTATCGTGAGAACAACAAGGATCGGACTGACCGTCGCGGCCATGCTGATGGCAGGCAGCGCGGCGCAGGCGCAGGTCTCGGACGATGCCGTCAAGATCGGGGTGCTGACCGACCACTCGGGCGGCTTCGCTTATCTGGTCGGCAAGCACTCGGTCGAGGCGGCGCAGATGGCGGTCGATGATTTCGGCGGCAAGGTGCTGGGCAAGCCGATCAGTGTCGTCACGGCCGACCATCAGAACAAGGCGGATATCGCGTCCGCGATCAGCCGCAAGTGGTTCGAGACCGAGGGCGTCGACACCATCACCGACGTCGCCGGGTCAGCCGTGGCGCTGGCGACCCAGGAAATCGCGCGCTCGCGCGGCAAGGTGCTGCTGATCTCCGGCGCCGCCACCACCGAACTGACCGGCAAGGCCTGCTCGGAGACCACGTCGCAGTGGAGCTACGACACCTACGCCTTCGCCAAGGGCACGGCGAGCCAGGTCACCAAGCAAGGCGGCGACAGCTGGTACTTCCTGACCAGCGATTACGCGTTCGGTCATTCGCTCCAGCGCGATGCGAGCCGTTTTGTCGAGGCCAGCGGCGGCAAGGTGTTGGGAAGCGTGCGATTCCCGTTCGGTTCGCCGGACTTCTCGTCGTTCCTGCTTCAGGCGCAGGCGTCCAAGGCCAAGGTGATCGGGCTCGCCATGTCGGGCGCGGACCTTCTGAGCGCGGTCAAGCAGGCGCGTGAATTCGGCATTGTGCAGTCCGGGCAGAACCTCGCCAGCCTCGTCATCTACATCAACGATATCGAAGGTGTGGGGCTGAACGTGGCGCAGGGCCTGACGCTGACGACCTCGTTCTACTGGGACGCCAACGACGAGACCCGCGCCTGGGCCAAGCGGTTCATGGAGCGCTCGGGCGGCTTCATCCCGAACCTGATCACGGCGGGCACCTATGCGTCGGTGCTTCACTATCTGAAGGCCGTCGAGGCCGCCGGCACCGATGAAGGCAAGGCCGTGGCTGCGAAGATGAAGGAGCTGCCGGTCAATGACTTCTACAACAAGAATGTGCAGATCCGTGCCGACGGCCGCGTGATGCACAAGACTTTCCTGATGAAGGTCAAGTCGCCCGCGGATTCGAAATATCGCGGCGATTTCTATCAGCAACTGGCCGAAATGTCTGGCGACGAGTCGTTCAAGCCCCTGGCGGAAAGCGAATGTCCGCTGGTTAAAAAATAGAGGCACAACGAAAGCGCGTGACTGAAACAGAAAAACCGCAGGTCAGCCTGCGGTTTTTCTTCGTTCTGACTGCGGTTTGCTGAATTACCAGCGGTCGCGTCCGACACCTATGCCGATTCCGACGCCCGGCGCGTATACGCCGACGCCAGGACCTTCGTCGTAGTAGCCGCGCTCCCTGTATCGGCGCTGCGGAGCGTAAGCATACGAGTCGTCCTGAACAATCACACGGCGTGCGCCGCGGGTTCGATAACAGCGTCCGCTTTCATCGCACACCATGCGGACATGCTCGATGTCCGATCCGGTCTTCACACCCGAAATATTCGTTATTGGCGCTGCAATCGCACTGCCAGCAAAAAGAGCGCTGGCGCCTGCTAAAAGCGCTATCGTGAAATGTCTCATTGTATGTCTCCTACCGGCAAAAGTACCGCTGGGGAGGCAACAGAAGGGACCGGTTGTTGTTCCATGTCATTCTGCGCGCGACAGAGCCGTTTATCGAGGCGCGCGCATGGCGGATTACATTTCCTCGATCGTGACCTTGTTGGGGTAAAACGCCAGATGCCCTTCGATCTCTTTCACCGATTCATAGGGCGTCTCGTAGGTCCAGATCGCGTTTTCCAGCGTCTGGCCGCCTGAAACGATGCTGAAATAGCTCGCGTCGCCCTTGTAGGGGCAATAGGTGCTGTGGTCCGTCCGCTTGAGCTTGTCGGAATTGGCATCGGCGCGGGGAATATACTGGACGGCGGGATAACTTGCCTCTTTGAGCGTCAGGGCGTGGCTGGTTTCGGCGATCACCTCGCCACCGACGCTGATCCGGACCCGTTTGGGGTTCTCTGCGATTGTAATCGGGTGGTCCGGGCCTGGAATCTTCATACGAATGTTCATGGCGGGCTTCCTGTTGAGAGCCACAATATAGGAGCTATCTTCCGCAATGCCCGCGTGACGGCGCGGGTTGCAAGGGCTAGAATCAGGCATATTTCGATGCGTTGCTTGAGCCGGGATTGGCTCAACATGAGGAGATTCAAAGACATGCCAATGGACGCGCGGGACATCGAAACGATGATCAAGGCTGCCTTGCCTGACGCGCAGGTCACCATCCGCGATCTCGCCGGGGACGGCGATCACTACGCGGCCACCGTCATCTCGGAATCCTTCCGCGGCAAGTCGCGGGTGCAGCAGCACCAGATCGTCTATCAGTCGCTGAAGGGGCAGATGGGTGGTGTGCTGCATGCGCTGGCGTTGCAGACGGGTGTGCCTGACGCCTGATCGACGAAAGCGGGGGCGCCGTGTCGACAAAGAGGACATTGCTGCGGGCGCGCGCGCCGCACCAGCATCATCGCGTCACTTACGTCGAGCTTTTCTTCGATCTGGTCTTCGTTTTCGCCATTACGCAGATTTCCCACACGCTGCTGGCGCATTTCACGCCGCTCGGCGTTCTGCAAACCACGATCCTGTTTCTGGCGGTGTGGTGGGTCTGGATCTACACATCCTGGATCACCAACTGGCTCGACCCGGAGCGCACGCCCATCCGGGTGATGCTGTTCGGTCTGATGATCGCCGGCCTGCTGCTGTCCACATCCATTCCCAAGGCCTTTGAAAGCAGGGGGGTGGCGTTCGCGCTGGCCTTTGTCGCCATGCAGGTCGGCCGCTCGGCCTTCACCTATTGGTCGATACCCAGGTCTGAGCCCGGTTTGCGCATGAATCTGTTGCGCATCACCCTGTGGCTCGCGTGCAGCGGCCTGTTCTGGATAGCAGGCGGCCTCGCTGAGGGGCAGGCGCGGCTTCTTCTGTGGATCGTCGCGGTCGCGATCGAGTATTGCGGACCGATGATGCGATTCCGGTTTCCCGGGTTAGGCGCGACGCCTCTCGAAGACTGGGAGGTCGAAGGCGGCCATATGGCCGAGCGCTGCGCGCTGTTCATCATCATCGCGCTGGGCGAGTCCATCGTGGTGACCGGAGCCACCTTCGCGGAAGCTACATGGACCGCGCCGACGGTCTCTGCCTTTGTTGTCGCTCTGCTCGGGAGCATCGCGATGTGGTGGGTGTATTTCCATATCGGGGCCGAGGCCGGAGCCGAGCATATTTCGCAGTCCAGGGACACCGGCCGGCTGGCCCGGCTTGCCTATACCTATCTGCACCTACCGATTGTTGCGGGGGTCGTGGTGACGGCGGTCGGCGACGAACTGGTGCTGGCGCATCCCGCGGGTCATGCGGACACCAAGGCCATACTCAGCATCATCGGCGGGCCGCTGCTGTTTCTGATCGGCACGATCTTGTTCAAGCGCAGCATCCGCGGCATCTTTCAGCTCTCCCACCTTGTCGGTATCGCTCTGCTGGTCGTGCTGATCCCGTTCGCGCACTCGCTGTCACCGCTGCTGCTATCAACAGCAACGACGATCGTCATGCTGATCGTCGCGGCCTGGGAAGCGATCTCGCTCGGCTCCGGGACGAAGGAAGACGAGATCTAGAGGTTGGCCGCTCCCACCTTGCGGGGATGCCTACGCCACCAGCGCGTGTACCGAGAACATTCCGTCGGGATCGGTCCATGAAGCGCGCGGCGTCCATCCCGAACTGCGCGCCAGATCCGTAAAGCGGTCGATGCTATACTTATAGCTGCTTTCGGTGTGGATCGTCTCGCCGGTACGGAACGTCGCCGTGTGGTCCAGCACCCGCACAGTCTGCGGCTTGCGGCTGATCAGGTGCATCTCGATGCGATGGCGCTCGCGGTTGTAGATCGCACGGTGTTTGAAGCCGTCAAGATCGAGGTTGGCGCCGAGTTCGCGATTGATGCGCGCCAGCACATTGAGATTGAACTGACCGGTCACGCCTGCCGCGTCGTTATAGGCGTCGTGGAGCACGCGCTCGTCCTTCTCGAGATCGACGCCGACGATCAATGTCGCGCCTTCCCCGAGAATGGCGCGCGCGCTGCGCAGGAAGGCACAGGCTTCATGCGGGTCGAAATTGCCGATGGTCGAGCCTGGAAAGAAGCCTACTTTCGGCATGTCCTTCACTTCCCGCGGCAGTTCGAACGGCTTGGTGAAATCGGCCGTCACCGGATAGACCGCAAGATCGGGGAAGTCCTCGCGCAGCGCGCTGGCCTGACCGTTGAGGAAATCGCCGGAGATATCCACCGGCACATAGGCCTTGAACGCGCACTGTTTCAGGAGAAGACGCACCTTGGTTGTCGCACCGGCACCGAATTCCACCAGCGCCGCGTTGGTCGGAATCGCGGTTGCGATCTCTGTCCCGCGATCGCGCAGAATGCGCAATTCGGTGCGGGTCGGATAGTATTCCGGCAGCAGTGTGATCTGTTCGAACAGTTTCGAGCCTGCCTCGTCGTAAAAATATTTGGGCGACAGCTTTTTCGGCTGTTGCGACAATCCCTCAATCACGTCCTGCGCGAAGGAACGGTCAATTTGATCGGGGGACGGAGCATCAGTCCGCGCGTTGATATGCACATTCATGACGATCTCATGCGTTGAGGATTCAGACGGCGTAATCGGCGAGGCGCAGTCCGGTGAACTGCCAGCGGTGATGTGGATAGAAGAAATTGCGATAGGTGATACGGCTGTGGTTGTCGGGTGTTGCCAGCGAGGACCCGCGCAGCACCAGTTGGTTGACCATGAACTTGCCGTTGTATTCACCCAGCGCGCCTTCGACCGCGCGATAACCGGGGTAGGGCGAATACGAACTCCGGGTCCACTGCCACACGATGCCGAAAGCATCGTTCAGATGGCCGGCGCGGGCGGCAACTTCCCATTCCATTTCCGTGGGCAGGTGCTTTCCGCTCCAGCGCGCGAAGGCATCGGCCTCATAGTAGCTGACATGTGAGACGGGGGCTGATGGATCGATCGGCTGCAAACCGCCGAGCGTCATGATCTTCCATTCTCCGTCAGTGTTGCGCCAATGGCCGGGGGCCTGCCATTCCTCACGTTCGGCGGCAGCGAAGCCGTCCATTAGCCACAGTGTCGGCGTCGTGTAACCACCGTCGTTCATGAAGGCGAGCCACTCGGCATTGGTGACGAGATTGCGCGCCAGTTTCACAGGGCCGACCAGCGCGCGGTGCGCAGGCTTCTCGTTGTCGAAATGGAATGACTCGTCGGTATGACCGATGGTGTGGATGCCTTCCATCAGCGTGACCCATGCGTCGCCGGTGCGGGTCGCAGCCGGAAATCTCCAGCCAGGCTGGTAGGCGGGCGGGATCGGGTTCTGTGCGAAGGCGTGCAGGATGTCGGTGAGCAGCAATTCCTGGTGCTGCTGCTCATGATTGAGACCGACCTCAATCAGTGGCTCCAGCTTCGCCAGCGTGTCGGCGTCCGCTGAATCGAAAAATGCCGCGACCGCGGCATCGACGTGCTTGCGATAGGCCGTCACCTCGTCCGCACCAGGGCGGGTGAGGTGGCCGCGCTGGGCCCGGGCGTGACGCGGCCCGGCGCTGACGTAATAGGAGTTGAACAGGTAGGCGTAATCCGGGTGGTAAGGCCTGTAGCCGGGAGAATGCTGACCCAGCAGGAATTGCTCCCAGAACCAGGTGACGTGGGCGCGGTGCCATTTGGTGGGGCTGGCATCCGGCATCGACTGGACCAGCTGGTCCTCGGGCGACAGCGTGGCCGCCCGCTGCTCGGTCTCGTCCCGGACCGTGCGATAGGCTGTCAGCAGCCGGGCCGCCAGTTCGTTGCGGGATTCCTGGCCAGATTTGGCCGTAAATGCGGAGGAAGTGGCGACACGGGCGTCTGACTGGGATGCTGGTTTCGTCACGAGTATCTCCGATTGAGGAGAGAACGATTCTTCTCCGGAACGGTTCCGCAGAAGGGATGCTCTAGATAGGGCGCCCCGCCGGAGATAAAAGGTAGCGTCGGCCATGAAATCGATACGTTGCGGAGGCGACGATTGTTTCAGGCGCCCGGCATGGCAGATCCGCGCTCCCGTCCGGGGGCGCCGCATGGCACCTTTTCGGCGATTTGATTGGGCTGCCGAGCCGTTTCACGCTACATATATGGGGAGAGAGCAGGTCGGTGACCGAATCCCGGCCTGGGCAAGCCAATTAAGGACGCGAATATGAGCATCGACCAATTCATCGACAACGAAGTGAAGTCCAACGACGTCGTGCTGTTCATGAAGGGCACGCCGCAGTTTCCGCAGTGCGGCTTCTCGGGCCAGGTGGTCCAGATTCTCGACCACGTGGGCGTTGCCTACAAGGGTCTGAATGTTCTCGAGTCCGGCGAACTGCGCGACGGCATCAAGATCTATTCGAACTGGCCGACCATTCCGCAGCTCTACGTCAAGGGCGAGTTCGTCGGTGGCTGCGACATCATCCGTGAGATGTTCCAGGCTGGCGAATTGCAGCAGTTGCTCGCCGACAAGGGCATCGCGGTTCAGCAGCCAGTTGGCTGATGTTTTTCAAGGCGAGACGGCTTAAGCCGTCTCGCTTGTGCGGCCGCCTTTTTCACAGATACAGTCCTTCCGTCCCGGACACGTGCCATCCGGGATGGAGGGATTTTTTATGCCCGTTTCCGCAACTCGTCAGCTGATCGGGGCAACGCCCATTCTGCGCCATGCCCGCAGCATTCTGCCTGTCGCGCTTTTTCTCATCACCGCTGGTCAAGCATCGGCGGACAGCGCAATGCGGACTTATCCGCTGAACGCCGTTCTTTCTCCGCAGCGCCTTGAGCGCATCACCGACTTTTTCAATGCCGAAGTCGCGAACAACAAAATTGCCGGCGCGATCGTTCTGGTTCAGCACCGCGGCAAGCAGGCCTATTTCAAATCCTTCGGCAAGATCGACGTGGCGACCGGCGAGCCAATGACACCGGACGCGATCTTCCGGATTTTCTCGATGACCAAGCCGATCACGAGCGTTGCCGCGATGCTGCTGGTGGACGACGGCAAGCTCAAGCTCGACGATCCGGTGTCGAAATACATTCCGTCATTTGCGGAAGCCAAGGTCGGCGTGGAAACCAAGGCCGAGAACGGTGATCCCGTTCTCAAACTTGTGCCGCTGGAGCGTCCGATCACCATTGAAGACCTCATGCGGCAGTCAGCCGGTATCCCGTATGGGTTTTATGGGACGGGCCTGGTGCGCTCTGCCTACAAGAATGCCGATATCTACGCCGAAGGCACTGACAACGCCGCCGTGGCCGAAAAGATCGCGCGGCTGCCACTGGCCGAGCAGCCCGGCACGCTGTGGGACTACGGCCACTCGCTGGACGTGCTCGCACGCGTGATCGAAGTAATATCGGGAAAATCGCTTTACGCCTTCGAAAAGGAACGGCTGTTCGATCCGCTTGGCATGAAGGACACCTCGTACTATGTGGCCGACCCGGCGCAGTATCGCCGGATTGCTGAGCCGCTGCCGAGCGACAGCAATTTCAGGACCGGGAATTCCCGTGATCCGCGTAAACCCTATAAATGGGAGCCGGGGACCAGCGGGTTGCTCACCACCATCGGAGATTATAGCCGGCTGGCGCAGATGCTGCTCAATGGCGGCGAGCTTGACGGCAAGCGTTATCTGAAGCCTGAGATATTCGCGACGATGACTGCGAACCACATCGCGCCTGCAACTGGCTTTCAGCGCGGGCTGAATGCGGCCGCGTTCTGACGGCGACTCATGGTTTATGATGCTTTAGAGTGACCGGCGCGCTTTGCACGATAGCCGCTGCCCGCTAAAGTCCGGCTCATTGACCGGATTTGCGGAGATCGGTTTTGTTTTATTCAAATATCGTCCGGCGCGCGGGCGCCGCCGTGGTTGTCGCAGCGATCTCTGCCGCAGTCATAACGACATCACTGCCGGCTTGCGCCGAAAGCCTTGGGCGAACAGACCCGGACAAAGCCGGGTTCTTCCCGCAACGGCTCGCGCGCATCACCGCGTATTTCAACAACGAAGTCGCGACCGGCAAGATCCCGGGCGCGGTCGTGCTGATCCAGCGCCACGGTCAGCCCGCATACTACGAATCGTTCGGCGTCCGCAGTCCTGCCACCAAAGCGCCGATGACGCCGGACACCATCTTCACGCTGTTTTCGATGACCAAACCGATCACATCGGTGGCGGCGCTCATGCTGGTGGAGCAAGGCAAGCTCGCGCTCGATGATGAGGTGGGGCAATATGTCAAAGGTTTTTACCATATCAAGGTCGGCGTGGAGAAACCGGGCCCGGATGGCAAGCCCGAACTCGATCTTGTCGCGCCGCGCCGCCCGATCCAGATTCACGATCTGCTACGGCATTCAGCGGGCATTCCATATGCATCGCTCGCGTATGGCGTGGTGAAGAAGCCCTACGAAGATGCCGACCTGATGTCCGGCAAATTCACCAACGCAGAAGTTGCGGACAAGATCGCCGCGCTGCCGCTGATCAGTCAGCCCGGAGAATACTGGACCTACGGTCACGCCACAGATGTGCTCGGGCGGGTGATCGAGGTGGTGTCGGGAAAATCGCTTTACCAGTTCGAGAAGGAGAACCTGCTCGGGCTGCTCGGGATGACCAATACGAGCTTCTTCGTCACCGATCCGGCGAAGCAGGCGCTGATCGCCGATCCGTTTCAAACCAAATATGACAAGCTCGATCGCGATCCGCGTGAGGTCACCAAATGGGAATCCGGCGGCGGCGGCATGGTGTCGTCGATCGCGGACTACGCGCGCTTTGTGCAGATGCTGCTCAATGGCGGTGAACTCAACGGCACGCGCATTCTGGCGCGCAAGACCGTCGACCTGATGACGTCGAACCACATCGGCGAGGGAACGGGCATCAAACCGTGGGTGTACTATTTCCCTGGTGCCGGATTTGGCTTCGGCCTCGGCGTTGCCGTGCGGACGGACGCTGGCGTCAGCCACTGGCCCGGCTCGGTCGGCGAGTTCGAGTGGAGTGGGGGCAGCGGAACGTATTTCCTGGCAGATCCAAAGGAAAACATGTTCGCGATCCTGATGATCCAGTCGCCTTCACAGCGCGGACGCATCCAGTCGGCATTCAGGAGCCTTGTTTACGGCGCGATGAAATAATCAGAATCTCACAGCAAGGTTGGCCCTGACCGAATGGGCGCTGGCATCGGCGGCGAGACGCCCGGTGTATAGAATTCCCAGAATTGCATTCCGGTGAACGAGCGCGTCCAGCCCGGCCTCGACCAGCAGCGTGTCGGCGGCAATCGGAACGCCAGCAATCGCAAATGGCGACGGGCTTGCTGCAAGCGACATCAGCGAGACTGGCGTAGCTCCATCGTAGGCGTGCTGCCATCCGAGCGACCCGCGCGCGGTCATGGCCCATGGGCCGATCGCGGGGATCGGCGCCTGTGCGCGCAGGCCGAGCGTTGAATAAGTGGCGGCGGTGGTGACCTGTGCGACTCTGAGCGCTGCCGGCCCGCCTGTTTCCGTGAAGCCGTCGCTTCGGACCGACACGTAAGCGAGGTTTGCGAAGGCCTCGGCGTTCACCCAGCTCCTGACGACGCCGTAGGCGGCTTCGCCGAAGACCTGTGCCGTGCTGGCGCTGTAGCCCGCGGTAGCCATGTCCGCGAAGCCCGGGAAGGCGATGGTGCGTGTAGTGGAGATGTCGTGATGCGAATAGGCCCCGCCGGTGCGGACTGCGAGGTCGCCAAGTCGCCCGCCGCCATAAGCCGCCAGATGGAACGTGTCGATGGTGGCGGATGACGTGCGTGCATCGACGCGGGCATCGGTTCGTCCGCCGCCGGTCGCTACGCCGAGGCGCCAGTTTTGATCGAGGGTCACGTCTACGCCGCCAATGGCCCCGCCGCTGGTTGCGCGCAGCGTCGCGGCGTTGCCGTCGCTGTTGAGGCGCGTCCAGTTGCCGTAACCCTGCACCCACGCGGCATAAACCGGTGCGATGACGGGTGGCGGCGCCTTGATCGGCCACTTTGGCCCGCCCTTGGCCTTGCGCGTCTTCTTCGCATAGGCGAGTGCGGATTCCCCTTCATCTGCAAATCCGGTTGCCTGTGAGCCGCTCGCGGGGTCCAGCCGCTGCCGTCCGAGAATGGCGTCGCGGATCAGAGAACTCTCATCCAGCATCAGCGAGCGCAGACTCGGATGAATCTCGCCCGATACGCTGTCAAAGGCCGCACGGGCCTGATCCGGCGTCAGCATCAGCGCCGCGCTGACGATCGGGTTGGTCATGCCCAGCGCGGCGAGGCCGCCGCCCGCCGAAATCTGGTTCGGTGTCATGCCGACGCTGGCGAAGTCGATGCTGTTACGGACCAGCGTCAGATAGACGTTGTTGGGATCGTAGGTGAGCGTCGGATCGAGGAACGCGAAGTTCGATGTCACGCCGCTGAAGGTGCCGTTTCGGCCGCCCGTGGTCGTCAGGATCGTATACTGCGTAGAGGGCGCGTAGCTGCCGACGCCAGCCATCACGCGCACGGTGCCGCCGTTGAGGGTGGCAGTGTGGCCGGCTCCGGTGATTGCGAGCACGCCGTTGGCGGAGGGGGTGACCCCCACGGTGAAGAACGCACCCATCTGGTGGATGTAATTGCCGTTGAACGCCAGCGTTCCGCTGTCGACCCGCACATTGCCGCCGGTGTTGTTCGTGACGTTGCCGACAACAGTGCCGTTGCCGGTCACCGTGCCCCCGCTCTGCACGCCGACAGCGGGGCTCGTGAGTTGTCCGTTGATCCGGAGCGTTCCGGCCTGAACGGTCGTGGTGGTGGAGAAGGTCCCGTTGCCGGTCAGGGTCCAGTCCACGCCATTCATAGTCAATGTTTCGAAGTTGGAGAACTTCGCGATGCCCTCGGTGCCTGTGCCTTCCAGGATCAGGTTGTCGGTGCCGGTACCGCCCACGACGTTTCCGATAAGGACAGAGCCGGTTTGCAGCCGAAGGGTATGGGTCGCTCCCGCAGGCACGCCAGCGGCGGCCGCAAATGTAATTGCATTTGTTTTGCCGGAGATTGTGCCGCTGTTGATAATCTCGGCAGCGGCGGTGTTGCGCACCAGAATTCCGTTCCAGTCCGTGGCATTTCCGGCGCTGCCGGTGTTCGAAATGGTGCCGCTGTTTGTGATCGCACCGCCGCCGGTGGCTTCAACCGCCGCGCCTCGATTCGAGGTAATCGAGCCAGCATTGCTGAACGAGGTCCACACCGCGGTGGCGCTCCCATAGACGCCATTATAGTCACCGAAGATCACACCGGTGCTGGTGTTCGTGAATGTCGATGGGCCACCTTGAATGAGCACGCCGGTGCTGAAACCCGTCGTCTTGTTCGATTGGATCGTGCCTGCATTGTATAAGGTGCGGGACGTGCCTTGTCCGATGGACACCGCATTGACGCCGGTATCGGTCTTGATCAAGCCGCCGGAATAGTTGTTCACCGTGCCGCCGAGCCACATCGTCACGCCTTCGACACCGGCGGTGATCGTGCCGTAATTGTTTAACGTGCCGGGGCCGCCGGCCGGAGGCAGGCTAAACGGCTTGTAGCCAAAGGTGATTGCGGTCAGCGTGCCTGTGACGGTCGCCGCGGCCGTGTTGGTAAATGTGCCGCCCTGGTCAAGCTTTACGGTATTCCCACCGGTCACGGTGCCGTCGTTGGTAACGGACCATGCCTGCAATGTGGCGCTGATGGCCGGATTTCCCGATCCCACGGTGACGCCGGTGGCGATATGCGCGGTCGTCCCTGCGAAGGTATCAAGATTGACGCTCGGCGTGTTGCTTGTGATCTCGACATCGGCGGCTTTCGCGGCGTTAGGACCGAAAGTGTCGGCCATCAACAACGCAGCCACGCTGGCGGCGCACACAATCACGTCCCGCGCGCGCTCTGCGCGACGCGTCCCACCAATAGATTTTGTCACAATCGCCCCGCATTCCACCCGCAATGGAAAAACGGTGCCAAAGGTATGGGAGCAACGCACTATTCAAATGAATAGGGTTAGTTTTAAATTGCTATGCCATTTTAGCTTTCCACAGCGGGTGCGGCGGGGTGGTCGTGAGCGAGGCCGAAGGCAAATTTCTGGATGCCCTTTATCAAGGAGTTTCCGACAGCGCCCAACTCACTCTCGCGCTGGAGCTGATCCAGAACATGTTCGGCTGTCGCAGCGCCGTTCTGGTGATGGTTGACGCACGCGATCCGACGGCGAATTTTGTCGAGACATCGGGCACGCTGCTTCAGAGCTTGCAGCTTTATGTCGAGAAATATGCCCAGATCGATCCTGCCCCGGCGCGCTTTCTCAGCCTGCCGGCGGGCCGCGCCATGAGTACGGATCGTCTGTTCACGCCCGAAGAACGCGCCACCGGTCAATTTTATAATGAATTCTTCAAGCCGATCGGGCTGATCGAAACGCTTGGCGGGCCCCTCTATTCCAGCGACGGAAATTTCGCGATGATCGCGCTGATGCGCGGCGATGATCGTCCACCCTTCGACGATCGGGAAGCGGCTTATCTGGAGCAGCTTATGCCGCACATCACGCGCGCGCTGCAACTGCGCCGCACGTTCTTCCGGATCGATTCACGAAATGTCGGCTTGCAGGCGACGCTCGACCGGCTTCAAGCCGGCCTGATGTTGCTGGCGGCTGACGGGGAGGTGCTCTTCGTCAACGCGGCGATGCACGCTCTCACACAGCAGAGCGACGGCTTCGTGCTTGGCCGGATGGGCAAGCCTCTGGTCACCCATACCGACGCGCGCCGACGCTTTGATGCGCTGTTGATCAATGTCGCAGGTGGCGGTGCCGGCGGTGTGGTTGCCGTGCCGCGCGCCAGAGGACGGGACTATGTTGTCCTGGTCGCGCCGTCTCCGGCGTCCTCCGCGCAATCCGACTGGGAGCGCGGCGGGCCGCGTGGCGCGATCGTTGTCGTCCACGATCCCGATTCCGGATCTGCCAATACGTCCGAAATTCTGGAGCAGGGGCTAGGGCTGTCAAAGGGAGCCGCGCGGCTGGTCGCGGCTCTGGCGGCTGATCACGATCTCAAGACCTTTGCCGAAAGCGAAGGCGTCACGATTCATACCGCGCGATTCCATCTTCGGAGTGCGCTGTCGCGCACCGGAGCCAAGACACAGGCCGAGGTGGTGCGGATCGCGGTGCGCCTGTTGCGGGATTTCGCTTTGGCCGAACCCAATCCGGTATCCTCCACCTGATGCGGTCAGCCAAAGAAAAAGGCCGCCCGGTGAGGCGGCCTTTCGCTTTCTGTCATCCGCGCTGAGGAATTAGCGCGAATAGAATTCGATGATGAGGTGCGGTTCCATCTGAACCGGGAACGGCACTTCCGAAAGACCCGGAACGCGCACGACCTTGGCAGTCTGCTTGCCGTGATCGACTTCGAGATAGTCCGGCGTGTCGCGTTCGCCGAGCTGGTTGGCTTCGAGCACGAAGGCGAGTTGCTTGGACGATTCCTTGATCTCGACGACGTCGCCGACCTTCACCTTGTAGCTGGCGATGTTGACGCGCTTGCCGTTCACCTTGATGTGGCCGTGGTTGATGAATTGACGTGCGGCGAACATGGTGGCCACGAACTTCGCGCGGTACACGACGGTGTCGAGGCGGCGCTCGAGCAGGCCGATCAGGTTTTCACCCGAGTCGCCCTTCAGGCGGCTGGCTTCGACGTAGATCGCGTGGAACTGACGCTCGGAAATGTTGGCGTAATAGCCCTTCAGCTTCTGCTTGGCGCGGAGCTGCGTGCCGAAGTCGGAGAGCTTGCCCTTGCGGCGCTGGCCGTGCTGGCCGGGGCCGTATTCACGCTTGTTGACGGGGCTCTTCGGGCGGCCCCAGATGTTCTGGCCCATACGGCGATCGATTTTATACTTCGCCTCACTACGCTTAGTCATCGCGTCCTCTTTCTTTGAACGTTGGTTTTGAGGAAACGCGCCCTCCTGTGCAGCGGGATATGGTCCCGGTGCTGACAGGTCCGCCTCATAAGCTTGATGGGGAGGACCACGGGTCGCGAAACGCAACGCGGGCCGAAAACCGGCCCGCGAGCAACGTGTTCATAGGTAGAAAAGGCCGATAAGTCAAACCATTCAGGCCGTTATTTGGGTGCCGGCGTCGCCACTGGCTTGCCTTCCTCGACCACGTAAACAGCCATGATTTTCAAGCCTTTAGCCCCGGTCTTGACGTCATGCGGAATGCCGGCGGGCACCGCATAGGAATCCCCGGCCTTGATAGCCTGGTCCGGCTTGCCTTCGACCATCAGCGTGGCGTCACCTTCGAGCACATATCCCGTATCGATGCCCGGATGGGTGTGACGGCCGGCTAGCGTGTCGGCCGGAATCTCGGCGATGACGGTGATGGTATTGTAACCCTTGGGGAACTCCACCTTTTGCAGCGGGGTGCGCTTGATGGCGTTGGCAGGGGCTGTCTGAGCCATTGCCGCGCCGATGCCCGCGAACGCAACGATCGCGAGGCCGAGAACCATTTTCTTGAGCATGTGTATCTCCCTTTCGCTGCTCTCTCCGGAGCAGACCGGGCGAAAGCTAGCAGCCGGACGGTATCTGCGGAAGGCCGTTCTTAGTTGGCAACGCTGGCGCGGATGAACGGCTCCAGCGCCCTGGCCAGAACCGGGGATGGCGCCTGCCCCGATGTGAACAGAAAGCGCGCTTCCGGCCCTTCGCCATTGCCATTTGCCGGGCCGAGGAGATCACCCACCCGCCGCGCGATCGCGGGTGCCGGGTCGATCCAGTCCACCCCCCATGGCGCAAGCGCAAGCATCTGATCGATCAACAGGGGATAGTGCGTGCAGGCCAGCACCACGGTGTCGGTTCGTGCATCGCCGTTGAGGAAGCACGGCGCAATCTCGGCCGCGATGGCGTCGTCGCTGACCCGCTCGCCGCGCAGCGCCGCTTCGGCGAGGCTTGCAAGATTTTCCGCGCCGACCAGCGTCACGTCGCAGCCCTGAGCGAAATCCGCGATCAGTTTCTTGGTGTATTCGCGCTTTACGGTGCCTTTGGTGCCGAGCACCGAGACGCGTTTGGTCCTGGACGAGGCGCAGGCGGGCTTGATCGCCGGCACCGTGCCAACGAACGGGACCGTGTAGGCTTCGCGCAGATGGGTCATCACCAGCGTTGACGCGGTGTTACAGGCGATGACGACAAGGTCGGGCGTGTGCTCGGCGATCAGGTCGCCGACCAGCGGCACGACGCGGGCGACGATCTCGTCCTCGGTGTGCTGGCCGTAGGGGAAATAGGCGTCGTCCGCGACGTAGGTGTAACGTGCGCCCGGCCGCAGCTTCACGATCTCGCGGAAGACGGTCAATCCGCCGAGGCCGGAGTCGAAAACCAGGATGGTGGGAACACGGGACACGGCGGGAGTGTATCGAAAGAGCCGTTACGATTCAGTTGTTTTAACGCCAGTCTGGCCTGCCCGAATGATGGCAGCGGCGGCGCTCTTCAGGCGTTCCCCGCTGACTGAGCGCGGGTCGATGCTGCCCGAGGCATAAGCTCCGTTGACCAGCAGCATAATTTGCTCGGCGATCCATCCCGGATTGGCGACGGATAGCTGCGCCGCAAGGCGCTCAAGCTCGGTCTTCAGCCGCATCTTGTTGGCGGAGGCCATGATGCGTGCCGGATGAGTTTCGTCGGGAATTTCCACCGCCAGGTTGATCATCGGACAGCCGCGATACGCCGGGCGCGCGATGCTCTCTGCCACGTCGTCGAGAGCGGCATTGATCTGATCGAGCGGGCTGTCCTGATGAGCCTCGGCGGCCTTATTCCATTTGTCCCAGAACCGTTGGTCGTGGGCTTCTGCGTAGGCCGCGATCAGTTCGTCCTTCGACTGGAAAACCCGATAGAGGCTAGTCTTCGACACCCCTGACACCTCGACGATCCGGTCAACGCCCGTCGCACGGATGCCTTCCCGATAAAACAGGTCAGCGGCCACGGACATGATCCGCTCTCTGGCCGTTGCGTCGGTCTTTCGGGGGGCACCACGCCGGGGCCGGGATAATTCCAGTTCGCTCAAAGGCCTGCTCGGGTTCACCAGTTGAAGTTGACAATGTAACAGGTTTGTAACTATGTACAAGTAACAGACAGGTCTGTAACTTTATTGGAGCAAGCTGATGCGCGTCATCGAAGCATTTGAATTCACGGGATATTCGGGGTTGCGACTGGTCGAACGCGAGAACCTTGCGCCGAGCCGGGACTTGGTAACCGTCCGCCTGACAGCGGCAGGCGTGAACCCGCTCGATCACACGGTTCTGTCCGGCGGGCATCCGCGCGCCAAGCCTCCCGCTGTGTTCGGCAACGAGGGCGCGGGCGTTGTCACGCATAGCGGTCCGTCGTCGCTGCCAGTGGGCGCGCGCGTGATGTTCACCGCTCCATTCGGCAACGGGAGCTGGCAGGAATACGTACAGATCAAGGCTGAAGAACTGCAGCCCATCCCCGACGGTGTCGACGACGTCACCGCAACCGCAGCCGTCGTGGGTTATCTGTCGGCCTATCTGACGCTGCAGCAGGCGGGTTTTGCGGCGGGCAAATCGGTGCTCGCGCCTGCGATCGGCGGCGCTGTCGGCAACGCCACCTATCAGCTTGCCAGGGCGCTCGGCGCGTCGAAAGTGGTTTCAACCGCGGGCAGCAAGGCGAAGGCCGAGCAGGCGCGTGAGCGCGGCTACGACAACGTTGTCGATCTGTCCGCAGAGTCGCTCGCGCAAGGCGTGCGGAGACTGACCGATGGTGCTGGCATCGACGTGGTGATCGATGCCATTGGCGGCACCATCACGAGCGAAGCGCTCAAGGCCATGGCCATGGGAGGATCGCTGGTGACGCTCGGCTATTCGGCAGGCCGCAATACCACGATCGATGTGACGGACATCATCTGGAAGGATCTTTCGGTCACCGGATTCAGCCTGTTCCGGTCCACGCGTCAGGAGATTCAAGCCGCGTGGGACGTGATCTCGCCGCTGCTTGTGAAGGGCACGGTCAAGCCGCCGGTGGCGCGCATTTTCCCGCTGGAGGAGGCGGCGAAGGCGCTTCAATACCTGATCGAGGAGCGGCCGTTCGGCAAGGTTATCCTGAAAATCGCCGACTGACGTTCGGCGCGGAAAAGTCCGAATGATCCGTCATGCCCGGCTCTATGCCGGGCACTCACATCTGATGTGTTTCCGTACTTCAGACCGGTTCGAGCGCCCGGTGCGGACCGTCCGGCAATTCCACCCGGATGGGATCGCCCGGCCGCACGTCGCCTCCGGCGAGCACGATGCTCATGACTCCGGCTTTGCGGATCAGCTTGCCGCCGGAGTCCTTCTCCAGGGTCGCAGCCATCAAACCCTTCTGGAATCGGTCGATCTGGATGCAGGGGTTGCGCAAGCCGGTGACCTCGACCACAGCGCTTTCGCCCAAGTGCAGCCGGGTGCCTGAGGGAAGGCCGAGCAGGTCGATGCCGCGGGTGGTGACGTTCTCGCCCATCTCGCCGGGGCGGACGATGAAGTTCTTGGGAGCGAGTTCGTGAAACAGCTCTTCGTGGATGAGATGGACCTGACGCAGGTTCGGCACCGTGGGATCCTTGGCAACCCGCGAGCGGTGTTTCACCGTCTCGCCCATATGCGCGTCGCCGTCGACACCGAGCCCTTTCAGCAAGCGAATGCTCAGGGAATTCGTCTTGCTGAAATGATGGCCTTTGCGAAGGCTGACGGCGGTGACGACACCCATTAGATCAGGCAGCTCCGAATACCCGCTTGAAGATCGTATCGACGTGCTTGAAGTGATACGCGAGATCAAATTGCTCTTCGATCTCCTTGTCCGACAGATATTTCTTCACGTCGACGTCCTTCTTCAGAAGTGACTGGAAGTCGCCTTCGCCGCGCCAGACCGGCATCGCGTTGCGCTGGACCAGCTTGTAGGCGTCCTCGCGCGAGGCGCCTTTCTGCGTCAGCGCAATCAACAGCCGCTGCGAATGAACGAGGCCCCCGAGGCGATCGAGGTTCTTCTGCATGTTGGCCGGATAGACCAACAGCTTTTCGACAACGCCGGCGAGGCGGTTGAGCGCGAAGTCCAGCGTCACTGTGGCGTCGGGACCGATCATGCGCTCGACAGACGAGTGCGAGATGTCGCGCTCATGCCAGAGCACGACATTCTCCAGCGCGGGTGTCACGGCGGAGCGAACGATGCGCGCGAGGCCGGTGAGGTTTTCCGTCAGCACCGGGTTGCGTTTGTGCGGCATCGCCGACGAACCCTTCTGGCCTTCGGAGAAGAATTCTTCGGCTTCCAGCACTTCGGTGCGCTGCATGTGACGGATTTCGGTAGCGAGACGCTCAACCGAGGAGGCGACAACACCAAGCGTCGCGAAGAACATCGCGTGGCGATCACGCGGGATCACCTGCGTCGAGATCGGCTCGACCGTGAGCCCCATCGCCTTCGCCACGTGCTCCTCAACCCGCGGATCGATCTGCGCGAAGGTGCCGACTGCGCCGGAAATGGCGCAGGTCGCGATTTCCTTGCGTGCGGCAATCAGGCGCTCTTTCGCGCGGGTGAATTCGGCATAGGCATAAGCCAGCTTGAGACCGAACGTCACCGGCTCGGCGTGAATGCCGTGAGAGCGGCCGATGGTCGGCGTCATCTTGTGTTCGAAGGCGCGGGTCTTTAGCGCGGCGAGTACCTTCTCAACGTCCGCGATCAGGATGTCGGCGGCGCGCGCAAGCTGGACATTCAGGCACGTATCGAGCACGTCGGACGAGGTCATGCCCTGATGCACGAAACGTGCTTCGGGGCCGACGATTTCGGCGAGATGCGTCAGGAAGGCGATGACGTCGTGCTTGGTCTCGCGCTCGATCTCGTCAATGCGCTCTACGTTGAAGGTCGCGTCCTTGGCCTTGGCCCAGATGGTCTTGGCGGCGTCCTTCGGGATAACGCCGAGGTCAGCGAGTGCGTCGGCGGCATGCGCCTCGATCTCGAACCAGATCTTGAAACGCGTCTGCGGCTCCCAAATGGAGACCATTTCGGGGCGGGAATAACGGGGAATCATTGCGAACTCATGGGCTTGGGGGATTACGCCGCGCTTTAGCAGATCAAGGCTGGCGAAACCACCCTCGGAACGCAGCTCTGCCCCGAAAATCAGGGCCTTTGCGTTAAATCGCCTCGCCGCGCGCGGAGGCAGCAGCACCCCGGATCGCGGAAATATTGCCCTTGTAGCTCTCCAGCGTGCCGCCTTTGAACACGGCCGAGCCTGCGACCAGCGCGTTTGCGCCCGCGGCTGCGACCTTGGCCGCATTGTCTGCGGTGACACCGCCATCGACTTCGATATCGATCGGACGCCCGGCGCACATGGCGCGGACCTGCGAGATTTTCTCCAGCACGGCGGGGATGAACGACTGTCCGCCGAAGCCCGGGTTGACCGACATCACCAGCACCAGATCGATCATGTCGATGACGTACTCGATGGCGCTCGCAGGCGTTGCCGGATTGAGCGACACGCCGGCCTTCTTGCCGAGGGCGCGGATCGCCTGCAGCGAGCGATGCAGATGCGGGCCCGCCTCGGCGTGCACGGTGATGATGTCCGAGCCGGCCTTGGCGAAGGCTTCGAGATACGGATCGCACGGCGCAATCATGAGATGCGTATCGAAGATCTTCTTCGAATAGGGGCGCATCGCTTTGATGACGTCGGGACCGTAGGAAATGTTCGGCACGAAATGGCCGTCCATCACGTCCAGGTGAATCCAGTCGGCGCCGGCCTGATCGACGGAGCGGACTTCCTCGCCAAGTTTCGCGAAATCCGACGCCAGGATCGACGGCGCGATAATCAGCGGACGAGATGCGAAGGGCTGGGACATGGCGGTTTCCGGTGGTTCCCCTTGCGCAGGGGCGATGGCTTCGCCTAACACGCCGCCCCTGCGCGGGCAACGAGAGGCGGCTGGCGTGCACAGGAACCACGCGCTGAACCGGCAAATCCTGCCGCCGCGGGCAGAAATTGCCCTGCGGGGCGTGCCGATCGAGGGAGAAAAACCCTGCATTTGCTGGGCTTTTCGAGCGGCACGGCAATTGCTGGATATCTGCCGGGATCATCTCGGCCGCGTGTCCGCGGCCTTGGGGAGTGTTGTGATGTTCTTTGCCGCAGGAGCAGTCGGGGCCGCAGCCGTTGGTGCGCTGGATTTGCTGTCGTCGCTGACGCCGGATAAATCGAATGCGGCCAAGACCGGCGTCAAGCAGACGAACTCACTGTTCGATGTGGGCACGAGCGCCAGCGCGACCAACACAGCGACAATCACCTCAAGCACCCCGACGCAGGCCGGAGCGCTGTCGCCATCGACATTCAACGCATTGCTGTCGGCGCAGGATGCGAACGGAAAAGCCAACCCGTCGGATGCCTTGAAGGATCTGTTCGCGCAGATCGACATCAACGGCGACGGCAAGATCACCAAGGCCGAGTTCGAAGACAAGCTCGGCGCAGGCGGGACCAATATCGCGGCGGCCGACAATGTTTTTGACAAGATGGATGCCGACAGTGACGGCTCCGTCAGTCTCGACGAGATGGCGTCGGCTTTGAAGCCCAAGGGCGGCCACCCCCATGCACATCGCGCCGGTGGCGGCGCTGATGCTCTGATGCAGGCGCTGCAAGGCGCTTCGAGCACCTCGACAACGAACAGCGACGGTTCGATCACCACCACGCTGACATATGGCGACGGCTCGAAGATCACGATCAGCCAGCCTGCGGCTTCCGGCACGTCGACCAGTGCTTCATCGCAGTACAATCTCGTTGATAAAATGATGCAGCGTCAGACAGATGCGCTTGCCGCTGCGGCGAAGCAGTCGGTGTCCGTCAAGGTCTGATCGCTGATGTAGTTGATACCGCCTGCATCGGTAGCACTACGCACAAGTCTTTCATTTTCATCAGTCGCTAACCACGCCGGATCGCTAATCGCGCTACGCAAATTTTGCGAGGTGCGAAGTGCAGATTGTGCTGAGGATAGCGGCGTGTGCCGGCGTTATCGCTGCCGGCGCGAACAGCGTTCATGCCGAAGACGATTTCATTGCCTCGCTGCGGCTGCGCGGGGGCTACGACACCAATCCGCAATTCTCCAACGGAACCGGAATTGGCGGGAGCGCCTTCGTCGGCACGGACACCGCGCTTGCCGCCGGCACCAAAGAGAAGGATTACAGCTACGGAGTCGCGGCGGAAGCAAGCACCACGCAGTACGCCAATCGGCTCGCGGTCCCCGCGCTGAGCGGAAAGGTCATTCTCCGCGGCGCCTATGGCAGTGACGATGCCAATATTGCGGCCACCACGACCCTCGCCGACACCAACACCTACAATCTGCGTTCGTCCGATCTCGTGCAATCGATCAAGGGCGAGGCGAAATTCGGATCAATCAAGATTTTCACGACGGTCGAGGGGGCGCGCTCGGGTCTCAACCAGACCAACGCGATCTTTCAGGATTTCCTCCCATCGCCGCAGGTGTATCTGCGCGGCACGTTGATCCCCGGCATTGCCTATGTCGCGGACAAGTTCGAGATCGGTGCATCGGTCAATCTGTCGGTCCGGCGTTACGAAAAGGATCTGGATGATTTCGGCTATCGGCGTGATAACGAGCGCGTACAGCCGTTCCTGTTCGCCAAGTATCAGGACAAGGACATCACGGTGTTCGGCTCGATTTCGCAGCTGTACGGCACCTTTCATGACATCGACTTCACCAACGTCAACACGACCCTGTTCGATACGAGCCTGAGCTGGCGGATTGCGCCGTTTACGGTCGATCTTGCCGCCTATCGCCGCGCCAGCGAGACCACATTTCCGATCTCGCCGATCACCATCGATACGGCTTATACGGCGAAAGCGAGCTGGCTCGTCGAGCCGAAGCTGACGCTGACGGCGGCGGTCGGGTATGCCACGACGGATTATCTGGATTCGCGATTTAGCGCACAGACGCTGAGTTACGGCATTGGAGCGTCGCACGATCTTGGAAATGGTTATGCGATCGGGCTCGATGTGACGCGTGCGCAAGGGACACTCATCTCCGGTGAGAAAGCCAGCGCGATCGTCATCAGTTCATCGCTGACGAAGAAGTTTTCACCTTTCGCAAAGGACGAGAAGAAAGAAGCGCCGAAAGATAAACCGGCGGTGACGAAGAGCTAGGTGGCAGCCTGATCGAGCAGGGGGAATGCCGACCAGGCTGCCGCGCGAATGAGGCTTGGGAGGTTGGGGATCTCATTCGCGTTCGCGCAGTGGCCTAGACGTCAGTGTCCGCAGCCGCAGCCGCCGCCCAGCAGGCCGCCAAGCGCGCCGCTCTTGCCGAGAACGGCGCCGAGGACGCCGCCCTTGCCGGTGGTGACCGAGGCATTGACCACCAGAGCGCCGCGCCCATCGAGCAGGCCGAGCACGCCGCCCTTTCCGGTGAGCACGTTCGCTCCGACACCCACGCCTTTGCCACCGCCGCCACCTCCGGCGAGGGCGGGAGCGCTGATGAACACCGTCGCGACAACGGCCAGGCACAGCATTTTCTTCATGACGTTTTCTCCACTGTTGCGTGCACGACGTTGTGCACACAGCGGACCGTATTGCGGAGAATGCCGGCTGCAATCGAAAGGGAAAGATAACCTTAAACGGCAGGGGTTTTCTGCATTTTGCGACAGCATGATGCGTGAGTACTTACGGACAAATACGTAAGCAGCCGCACGGCAAAATCCGTCACTATCTTGCGAACCGCATTTTCCACGACGGCAACGCGCCGGCGAAAGGCAACGCGTTGGCTTCATAGACGCCGCGTGCGATCGCACGCGCGACGACGTTCGCGGCAACGGCGCCTAGCTCGGTTAGCCCATACAGCGGATCGATTGCGTTCTCGCAGGTCGCCGCCGCGAACACGACGTCGCCATCGAGTGGCGCGTGCACCGGATAGATCGCGCGGGCAAATCCGGTCTGTGCAATGATAGCGAGGCGCTTTACCTGCGGCTTGGTCAGGATGGCGTCAGTGACGACAATTGCCAGTGTTGTGTTTTCGATCGCCGTAGCGGCGGGGCCGCCCTTGAGCCGCATCGCGAGCATGTCTGCGGTGAACGCAGGCGGCAGGCCACGTCCGCCGAGTTCATTGTTTTGTTCGAAGGGCGCCGCCCAGAACCAGGGCCCGTCGCCGACCGTGACGCTGCCGACCGCATTGACCGACGCGATGGCCGCGACACGCACGCCATTTGCCATCACGGCCGACGCGGAACCAAGGCCGCCTTTGAAATTGGCGGTGGTCGCGCCGAATCCTGCACCGACGCTGCCGAGCGCGAACGCGCCATTGGTCGCAGCGGCTGCCGCCGTGTATCCCAGATCGCGATAGGGCGGGAAGCGGCCCCACTTTTTGTTGCCGCCGTTCAGCATATCGAATTGAACGGCTCCCGGAACGATCGGGATCAGAGCGTCTCCGACTGCAAAGCCCCGTCCTTGCTCGGCCAGCCAGGCCTGCACGCCGCCGCCGGCCTCCAGCCCGAAGGCGGAGCCGCCTGAAAGCGTGATTGCATCGACGCGCTCGACCGTATTGACCGGCTCAAGCAACGCGCCGTCCCGGATTCCCGGTCCGCCGCCGCGGACATCGACAGAGGCCACAGCGGCCTTGTCGAAGATCACCGCGGTCACGCCGGACGCAACGCTTTCGTCGTGGGCATGGCCGACGCGGATACCGGGAATGTCGGTCAACAGGTTCTTCAAGGCGGCGAACTCCGATCACAGTCCGTTCACAACAGGCGGAACGGGTACGGCTGAGCTTGCATAGCATATGGGCGACAGTGCAATAAGCGGCATGATCCAGGACGTTTCCATCCCCGCCGCGCTCGCCGCCGGCATCATCAGCTTTCTGTCGCCCTGCGTGTTGCCGCTGGTGCCCCCGTATCTGATTTACCTGACGGGCGCGACCATCGAGCATGTCGCTAACGACGAGGAACCACGCGCATCCAAACGCGCAGTGATGTTGTCTGCGCTGGTGTTCGTGCTTGGCTTCTCCACCGTTTTTGTTGCGCTCGGCGCCAGCGCCAGCCTGATTGGCGGCCTCATCCGGGCCTGGTCCACGCAACTGTCGATCGTCGCCGGCATCGCCATCATTCTGATGGGGCTGCATTTCCTTGGCCTGACACGCATCGGCTTCCTGATGCGCGAGGGACGCCTGCCGATTCCCAAGCCGGTCGGGTTGTGGGGCGCTTACGTCATGGGCTTGGCGTTTGCATTCGGATGGACGCCATGCATCGGGCCGATCCTCGCGGCAATCCTGTCGGTGGCGGCGTCGGAGACAACGGTCATGAAGGGAGCGGGGCTGCTCGCGGTCTATTCCGCGGGTCTCGGCATTCCGTTCCTGATCGCGGCATTTATGGTGGAGCAGTTTTCAGCAGTGCTCGCGCGGATGAAAAAACATCTCGCCACCGTCGAACGCGTGATGGGCGTCCTGATGATCCTGGTGGGAATCGGATTTCTTACCGGCGCAGTGACGGATGTCAGCATCTGGCTGCTGGAGACATTCCCGGCGTTGCAGAACTTCGGGTAACGGCGAACTAAAAGCCTATCATGCCCGGGCTTGTCCCGGGCATCCCGATAAGCTGATCACAGTGGTCTATTAATCGAGATCACCGGGACAAGCCCGGTGATGACCATTGAATGTGACTTTGGCCGACGAGCTTACGATCCCTTGTTCAACTCGGCGTAGTTGCCCTTGGCATCCCACTTGTAGACCACGTAGTCGAGCAGCTTGATGTCGCCCTTGGCATCGAACGACAGCTTGCCCAGCACGGTGTCCCATTCGCCGCCCTTGATGGCCTCGATGACCTTCTTCGGATCGGTGCTCTTGATCTTGTTCACGGCCTGCGACCAGACCTGGAACGAAGCGTAGGTGTAGAGCGTGTAGCCTTCTGGATCGATGCCCTTCGCCTTGAACTTCTCGACGATGGCCTTCGCGGTCGGCTTGTTGCGCGGATCGGGGCCGAAGGTGAACAGCGTGCCTTCCGCAGCCGCACCGGTGATCGAGGCGAATTCCTTATCGTTCATCGCATCGCCGGCCATCAAGACCGTCTTCAGGCCCTGATCGCGCATCTGACGCAGGATCAGGCCGGCTTCCTGATGATAGCCGCCGACATAGACCAGATCGATGTTGTCGCGCTTCAGGCGCGAAACGATGGAGTTAAAGTCCTTGTCGCCCTTGTTGTAGGACTCGAACAGCTTCTCCTTGAAGCCGGCGGCGTTCAGCGCCTTCTTGGTCTCGTCCGCAAGACCCTTTCCGTAGGTGGTCTTGTCGTTAAGGATGGCGACGTTCTTGCCGGCGAACGCCTTGAGGATGTACTGCGCGGCGACAAGGCCCTGCTGGTCGTCACGGCCGCAGACGCGGAGCACGTTCCACAGCTTGCGCTCGGTGAACACCGGATTGGTCGAAGCCGGGGTTATCTGCAACACGTTGCCTTCCGCGTAGGCTTCCGACGCCGGGATCGACGACGACGAACAGAAATGACCGGCAACGAACTGGACTTTCGAGCTCGCGAGCTTTTCGGCCACCGACCGCGCCTGCTTGGGATCACATGCGTCGTCACCGACCTGCAATGCCAGCTTCTTGCCGTTGACGCCGCCCGCGGCGTTGAGATCGGCGACGGCGAGGTCCGCGCCGTTCTTCATCTGGCGGCCGAATGCGGACTCGCTGCCGGTCATCGGACCGGCGACGGCGACCGAAATGTCTTGCGCAAACGCAGCAGTCGACATGGCAATCGACGCGCCGAGTGCGAGGCCAAGGATGTGGATCGATTTCATAGGACAGTCCTCATGAAGGTCTCGAAGGGCGTGGCCGGACGGCCCGCCGGGCGAACAAATCCTGCGTATTGTCGGCTGATTTTACCGCCAAGTCATCGGCAATTTTGGTGACGGCTCAGGAGTTGGATGGCGCATCTTGCCGCAGCCGCCAGCCGAGGGGGCCGCTTGGCTCGTAGAGCCAGTAATACTGCTTCACCATCTGCCAGGCGCGGGTTCGCTGGAACGCGAGGCACGAAATTGCCATGAGGATGATGGTTTCCAGCAAATAGGTTTGCGGTTGCCACAGTGTTTCGTTGAACAGCGCGAAATGCACGAATCGCACCGCCAGTCCCATCGGAATCATGGCAACGGCCGCAATCCAGATGCTTCGCCACGTGAGCGCAATCGCGCGGCCCGCGAGCAACGCGCATCCGCCGCCAAGCACCAGGGTGATGAACAGCACCTGAAAAACGGATTCGTTGGCGTAAAACTGCTGCATCAGCGTCGCCCGCCTTCAAGGTAAGCTGCCCTGATCTCCGGCCGCGCCAGCAGTTCCTCGCCGGTTCCGCTGAGCGTGATCAGGCCGTTGACCATCACGTAACCGCGGTTCGCCAGTTTCAGTGCATGGTTGGCGTTCTGCTCGACGATCAGAACGGTCAGACCATCCTGCCGGTTGAGCGTGCGGACGGCATCGAAGATCTGCCGCGCAATCAACGGAGCGAGGCCAAGCGACGGTTCATCAAGCATCAGAAGCCTTGGACGGCTCATCAGCGCGCGTCCGATCGCCAGCATCTGCTGCTCGCCGCCCGACAGCGTGCCGCCTCGCTGCGCGATGCGCTCCTTGAGACGGGGAAACAGCGTGAAGACGCGTTCGAGATCGACGCTGCGCTCGGCCTCGGTGCTTTCCACGGCGGCGTCCGCGCCCATGCGCAGGTTTTCCGCCACCGTCATGCGCGGAAAGATGCGCCGTCCTTCTGGGGACTGCGCAATACGCAGCCGAGCCACATGGTGAGTCGGCTCGTTGGTGATGTCCCGGCCGTCGAACTCAATCGTGCCGGCGCGGGCGCGTGGCCGGCCGAACACCGACATCATCAGCGTTGACTTGCCGGCGCCGTTGGCGCCAATCAGGGCCACGATCTCGCCGGCATTGATGTCGAGGTCGACGCCCTTCAGCGCTTCGATATTGCCGTAGGCTGCGACGAGGCCGCGAATCGAAAGGAGCGCACTCATGTGCCGCCATCCATGACTTCGATGGCGGTCTTTTCGTCGGCGCCGAGATAAGCAGCGATGACCTTGGGATCGTCGCGGATTTCACGCGGCGTTCCGGCGGCGATCTTGACGCCGTGGTCGAGCACGAAGATGCAGTCGGAGATTTCCATCACCACCGACATGTCGTGTTCGATCAGCAGGATCGATGTGCCGTGATCCTTGCGGATCGCGCGGAGCAATTCGCTCAGTTCGTCACTCTCGCGTGCGTTCAATCCGGCGGCTGGCTCGTCGAGACAGAGCAGTGCGGGTTCGGAGCACATGGCGCGTGCGATCTCGAGCCGCCGCTGGTCGCCGTAGGGCAGGTTTCCCGCGGCATCATCGGCGCGGGCGGTGAGGCCGATGCGATCGAGCCAATAACGCGCTCGCTCGATGGCGTCACGTTCCGCGCGGCGAAAACCCGGCGCGCCGACAAGGCCGAGAAATGTGTAGCCCGACGCCAGCATCAGCGCGTTGTGCTGCGCCACCATCAGATTTTCCAGTGCGGTCATGCCCGCGAACAGCCGGATGTTCTGGAACGTGCGCGCGACCTTCGCGACCTTGGAGATGCGATAGTCGAACAGCCGCTCCAGCAGGAACTCGCGGCGATCTTCGTGAACGAGGCGCATCATGCCGGTGGTTGGCTTGTAGAAACCGGTGATGCAGTTGAACACGGTGGTCTTGCCGGCGCCGTTCGGGCCGATCAGTGCGGTGATGTCGCCGCGCTTCGCGGTGAACGACAGATCGTTGACCGCGACGATGCCGCCGAAGCGCATCGACAGGTGATCGACGTGAAGAATGTTGTCGTCGCCCGCCATCAGCCGTGGCCTTCCTTGACCATGGACGATGAGATCTGGGTCGGTTTTTCCAGAAACACCGACGGTGCGCGGTGGCCGATCAGGCCACGTGGGCGCCAGATCATCAGCAGCACCATGGCCGAGCCGAACACCAGCATGCGGAACTGTTCCAGCCCCCTGAACAGCTCAAAGCCGCCGATCATTGTGAGTGCGGCGAGGGCGACGCCGAGTTGGGAGCCCATGCCGCCGAGCACGACGATCGCGAGCACCAGCGCGGACTCGTGGAACGTGAAGGATTCAGGGCTGATGAAACCCTGACGTGTGGCAAAGAACGCGCCGGCAAAGCCGCCGAACATTGCACCGGTCGCGAAGGCCGTGAGTTTCGTGGTGGTGGTGTTGATGCCGAGCGAGCGGCACGCGACTTCGTCTTCGCGCAGTGCTTCCCATGCGCGGCCGATCGGCAGACGGCGCAGACGGATGGTGACCCAGTTGGTCAGCAGCGCGAGCGCCAGGATCAAATAGAACAAAAACACCACGCGGTGTGTGGTGGAGAACTCGATGCCGAGCAGGGCCGCGAGTCCGTCGTCGGTGTTGGTCAGCGGAATGCCGAAGAACGAGGGGCGCGGAATGCCGGTGATGCCGTTGGGCCCGCCGGTGACATGCTGCCAGTTGAGCAGGATGAGGCGGATGATTTCGCCGAATGCCAGCGTGACGATGGCGAGATAATCGCCGCGCAGCCGCAGCACCGGGAAGCCCAGCAGCACGCCCCAGAAGGCGGAGAGAATGCCCGCCAGCGGCAGGCAGGCCCAGAACGACAGGCCGAAGGTCGTCGCCAGCAGCGCGTAGGAATAGGCGCCGACCGCATAGAACGCGACGTAGCCGAGATCCAGCAGGCCGGCGAGACCCACGACGATGTTCAGACCCCATCCGAGCATGATGTATGTCAGCACGAGGATGCCGAGATCGAGGATGTAGCGCTGATCGTAAAAGATCACCGGCACCAGCAGGGCGAAGACAAGCAGCGCCGGAGCGAAGAAACGGCCAAGGGTATCAACCGCGCCCTTGGCTGACTCTGGAACGAGCGAGATGCTTTTTGACGGCCCGATCCACTGCCGCAGCAATTCGACCATGATGCTGCCGAAAAACACCGCCGCCACGAGCGCGGCAAGATCACCGAACCGCGTCCAGTAGATCAACTGTCCTTCCGGTCCGGCTTCGGTGCGGACGCCGATCATCAGCGAAAACAGAACCAGCGCCACAAGGGCGCTGATGAGGGATTTCTTGAGAATGAAAGCGACGCCGTGCGGAGCAGCGGCGGCGGCTTTGGGCGTGCGGGCGGCGGGATCGGTCGGACGCGCCACGCTGCCTCTCAGACTTTTTCGACTTCCGGGCGGCCCAGCAGGCCGGTCGGAAGAAAGATCAGGACGACGATCAGGATCGAGAACGCCGCGACGTCCTTGTATTCGGACGAGAAGTACGCGGACCAGAACGTCTCGATCAGGCCGATGAGGAGGCCGCCGAGCATCGCGCCGGGCAGGGAGCCGATGCCGCCGAGCACCGCCGCGGTGAACGCCTTGATGCCGGCGACGAAGCCCATGAAGAAATCGACCACGCCGTAATAGAGCAGGTACATCATGCCAGCGACCGCGGCGAGCGCGGCGCCGATCACGAAGGTCATCGAGATGGTGCGATCGACATCGACGCCGAGCAGCGCCGCCATGGTCTGGTCCTGCTCGCAGGCGCGCATGTCGCGCCCGAGCCGCGTCCGCGCCACCAGCCAGGAGAAGATCGCCAGCAGGATGACGGTGGTGATGACGACGATGATCTGGATGTTGGACAGCCGCACCACGAAGCCGTCGTTTTCGAACAGCGTGTAGCCGCCGGTGATGACAGGAGGCACCGGCTTGACGCGCGCACCCTGCGACACCTGCGCGTAGTTGGTCAGGACGAACGACATGCCGATGGCGGACAGCATCGGCGCGAGACGGAACGATTGCCGCAGCGGGCGATAGGCGATCCGCTCCACGGTCCAGCCGTAGAGGGCGGTGATGGCCATCGCCACCAGCAGCACAAGCAGCAGGATCACGGGAATGGCCGTGAGGCCGATCGAGACCAGGATGAGGAACGTGATGAGGGCGATGAATCCGCCGATCATGAAAATATCGCCATGGGCGAAATTGATCATGCCGACGATGCCGTACACCATCGTGTAGCCGATCGCGATCAGGCCGTAGATCGAGCCGAGCACCAGTCCGTTGATGAGTTGCTGGGCGAAATAATCCATGGGCTGCCGTGTTCGAGCGAAGCGAGCGACACGTCGAAGGCCCCGGCAGCCGGATCGTCGCGTCGTCTCATTTTCTAACAGCGGGAACTGGGTGCGGCAACCGTACCGGGTGCGGCGTGGGGTCGTCGTCCACGATGTTTGCGTTGCCGCGAAATGGTCACGCCGGAACTCGGGTTCCTCTGAAACCAATGGAGATGCCGGCCGTTGGGGCTATGTTCAACGAAGGAGAGTCAACATGGGTAACCAGAACAATCCGAACCAGAACCCCGGCCAGCAGAGCCAGAATCCCAGCCAGAAGCCGGGTCAGCAGCAGGGTGGCGGCCATAAGCCGGGCCAGCAGCAGCAGGATCCAAGCCAGAAGCCCGGCCAGCCGGGTCAGCAGAAGGGCGGACACTGAATTTTCGGGCATGATCTTCATGCCTTGATTGTTCGGTTCGGACAGTCTGAGGAAAATCCCGCCGAAAGGCGGGATTTTTCGTTCGCGGCCTGGTCCCGGTCGTTGTCCACCGGGGCGGGTGCGCCGTTAAGGTTAAAAAAGGGTTTAAATTGCCGCTCGCCTTTGAGGGGCGTTAGCTCCGCCAATCATCATTGCGGTGTCCAAGGGGGCGCTGCTTTGGCCGGGCATGATCGAAGCGCCAGTTTCAAGGCGCCGTGCCCTTCAGATCAGGGTGAGGCGGCATGCCGAAGGATTGGCGGATCAGCACGTTCAATGGCGTGCTTCTGGCGTGCTACTTCATCCCGTCATGGGTGATTTCGGCGATGAAAATCTGGGTCTCGCCGATCCGTGGCTTTTATGATCGCACCAATATCGCCGCCGCGATGTATGTCAGCGATTTTACGAGCCTTCCAGCGATGGGAACCATCCGCGTCGCGTGGCTGCTCGCCCTCTCCAAAGTGATCGTAGCCGCGTTCTTCTTCGTGTTTCTGCTGCTGGTAATCCGTGCGGCGATCCGCAACAAGGGCGGAGCCGACGAGGCGCTGGCTTTCGCGCTCGGGGTTGGCTCCTTCATCAGCATGGCAAGCCTGATCGCTGCGTCAAAAGTCGGCGAACTCGCCGCGCTGCGGCTTCATGCCAGTGAATCACTGTTGCTGATCGGCGCCGCGATTTTGCTGATCGTCGATACCGATCAGGCAACTGTGCCTTCCAGCGAGCCGGCGGCGTCAGCGGCGGAGCCGCATCACAGCTACTTCTCGAGCAGCCCCAATTCCTGAACCACGGCGGCGGCTTCCTTGACCGCATGGTTGGCGGCGGGGACGCCGCAATAGATCGCCTGTTGCAGCAGGATTTCCTTGATGTCGTCCGGCGTGAATCCGCCTTCGGTCAGGGCCGCGCGGACGTGCAGGCGAAATTCATCCCATTGTCCCAGCGCCACCATCGTGCCGATCACCAGCACGCGGCGGGTGCGTTCGTCGAAATGCGGACGCGTCCAGATATCACCCCATGCGTAGCGCGTGATGAGATCGATGAAGTCGGCATTGAATGCGTTCTTGCCGGTCACCGATTTATCGACCCAGGCGTTGCCGAGCACCTTGCGCCGTTTTGCCGTGCCCTGATCGCGGCGTTGATTGTCGTCCATGGGTTCTCTCAGCGCTGGGTCAGGAAGCCGACCACGGCTTCAGTGAAGTTGTGCGATTGCTCGACGTTGGAGATGTGCGCCGCGTCAAGCAGGGTCATGCTTGCGTTGGGAATGTTGCTGCGGATGTAGACGCTGGCCTCGACCGGCGTCGAGACATCGTGGCGTCCTGCGATCACCAGCGTCGGCGCGGTGATGCGGGGCAGCAGGTCGCGCTGGTCGAGCCGGCTCAATGCCTCGCAGCAGGCGATATAACCTTGCACCGGGGTGGCGACCAGCATGGCCTTCATGCGTGCGGTGATTTGCGGCTCGCGTTCGCGGAAATCCGCCGTCAGCCATGCAGCGATAACGGCATCCGCGATGGAGGCGATCCCACCGTCGTTGACCGCCTTGATGCGGTTCAGCCAGTTGGTCGGATCGGGATAGTAGCAGGACGTATTGGCGAGAATCAGCTTTTCGATCCGCTCCGGCGCGTTGGCGCCGAGCCACTGGCCGACCATTCCGCCCATCGACAGGCCGCACCAGTGGATCTTTTCAATATTGAGATCGTCGAGAATCGCCAGCACGTCCTTGCCGAAACGCTCCATCGAATACGGCCCGGCTGGAACGCCGGATTTGCCATGGCCGCGCCGGTCGTAACGGATGACGCGATACAGCTTTGTCAGCGCCGCCATTTGCGGCTCCCACATCTGCATCGTCGCGCCGAGCGAATTCGACAGCATGATCGTTGGTCCGCCGTCGCGCCCCTCCACCGAGACATTGAGCAGGCATCCGTCGGCGTCGATCATAGGCATGTTGGGTCTCCGTGAGTTCTTGTTGTTATTCGCTGGCCAGCGATGCCAGCAGCCGGTCGATCAGCGTTTGCGCGACGCCCTGATAGGCCATCGGATCAAACAGGCCCTTGAGCGTATCGGCGTCTATGTGGGTCGTGACACGGGTATCTTCCGCAAGAACCTCGTGCAGATGCCGCCGGGTCTCGATCGCCCTGCGGCTTGCGGCCTCGACGATGTGATGCGCTTCGCTCTTGCCGACCTTTTCCGCCAGCGCCATCGATACGGCCTCGGCCATGACAAGACCTTGAGTCATGTCGAGATTGGCGCGCATCCGCTCGGGATCGACCTCGAGTCCCTCTGCGATCTCTGCAATCGCCTCAAGCGCCCCCGATGTGACCAGTTGCAGCGTCGGCAATGTCGGCCATTCGGCATGCCAGGGGCCGGCGCTGCGCTCATGATCCTGAACCTGAGCGGCCATGATCGTCGCTGCAAGATTCGGCGCCATGGTCGCGGCCGCCAGTACTCTTGCGGCGGCAACCGGGTTGCGCTTGTGCGGCATCGTCGACGACCCGCCGCGGCCTTCGTCCGCGGGCTCAAAGGCTTCCGCGACATCGGTCTGCATCATCAGCGAGACGTCGCGGGCGATCTTGCCGCAGGTGCCGGTGAGAATCGCCAGCGCCGACGCCACATCCGCGATTCGGTCGCGGTGCGTATGCCATGGCGCATCCGGCAGCGGCAGCAGCAATTCCTGGGCGAGCTGTTCGGCGACCTTGAGGCCGTTGTCGCCAAGGGCGGCGAGCGTTCCGGCGGCACCGCCGAATTGCAGGGCGAGGGTTTCGCGGCGGAGCCGCTTCAGCCGCTCGCGCGACCGATGCAGCGCCGCGGCGTATTCCGCCAGCTTCAATCCGAACGGCATCGGCAGGGCATGCTGCAACCAGGTGCGCGCAACGACCGCCGTCTCGCGGTGCCGGATCGCCAGGCGGGCAAATCCTGCAATCGCGCGGTCGAGATCCGCGATCAGGGCGTTGAGGGCAGCACGCAGGCCCAGCATCGTGGCGGTATCGATCACGTCCTGGCTGGTCGCACCCCAATGCACATAGCGCGCAGCAGAGGGGTCCAAGGTGGCGACCTTCGCGGTCAGCATCTTCACCAGCGGAATCGCCAGATTTCCGGCTTGTACCGCAGCCTCGGCAAGCGCTGCGCGGTCGAACGATTCGGCATGACAGGCTTTCGCGATACTGACCACGGCGCTCGCTGGAATGATGCCGACCGCTGCTTCAGCCCGCGCAAGGGCGTGCTCGAAGTCCAGCATATGCTGCAAATAGACTTCATCGTCGCACACGGTGCGCATGGCGGCGCTCGACAGCAAGGGCGCGAGCAGGGGCGGCAGGGAGGAACTCATGATGCGCGGACCCTATCCAAGCCATGCAGGTGTGCCAATAGCGCGATACCCATTGCCGGAAGCGCCGCAACATTTCCCGGGCGCATTGCGTAAGTTTTGCAACGCTCCTTCCCCCACGATACCCTTTCCTTTGCGGGCGCTGTATTCTAACTGAGACCGGCAGAGCCGCAGGACGCGGTTAAAGAACGAGGAGGCTTGCACATGGCGATGACGATGACGGGCGAGGTGCAGCTTCCTGCTTCCCGCGAAGTGGTGTGGGCCAAGCTCAACGATCCGGCCGTTCTGAAGGCCTGCATTCCGGGCTGCGAAGAACTGAATGTCGCTGGCGAGAACCAGTTCGAGGCCGTTGCCAAGATGAAGGTCGGGCCGGTGTCAGCGCGCTTCAAGGGCAAGGTCACGCTCAGCGATTTCGACCCGCCGAGCAGCTACAAGATTTCCGGCGAAGGCGAGGGCGGAGTCGCCGGGTTCGCCAAGGGCGGCGCGACGGTCGCGCTGGCCGAAAAGGATGGCGGCACCCTGCTGAGCTATAATGTGGAGGCCCAGATCGGCGGCAAGCTCGCGCAGCTCGGGCAGCGGCTTATCAACGGCGCGGCCAAGAAGCTGGCCGATGAATTTTTTGCGAAGTTCGCCGACGCGGTGAAGACGGGCTGAGGCCGTTTCGGCATATCAGGTCCTCGTACAAATCAAGCCTTCTTGTTCGGAAGCGGCGCGCCATGAGGTTGCTCATTGCCGCAATGGCCCATATTATGAATTTGGAACCATTATAAACGCGTTTTGCGCCGCGCCATGCGGTGCTGCGTGAGTCCCAGAACTTGAGTCCCACAATCTGGGCGCCAAGCTGAAAACAAGAGAGTGTTGATGGCCAAGATTTCACTGATCGTGAACGGCAATCCCGTGACAGGGAAAGTCGAACCGCGCACGCTGCTCGTCCAGTTCTTGCGGGAGCATCTGCGGCTGACAGGCACCCATGTCGGCTGCGACACCTCGCAATGCGGCGCCTGTGTCGTCCATCTCGACGGCAAGGCCGTGAAGTCGTGCACCACGCTGGCGGTGATGGCCGACGGGCACGAGGTCAAGACCATCGAGGGTCTTGCTGCCGACGGCGCTCCGCTGCACCCGATGCAGGAAGCCTTCCGCGAGCATCACGGATTGCAGTGCGGCTTCTGCACGCCGGGAATGATCATGACTGCGGTCGATCTCGTGCATCGCAAGGGCCACGACCTGAGCGACGAAGTGATCCGGGAAGAACTCGAAGGTAATTTGTGCCGTTGCACCGGTTACCAGAACATCGTCTTGTCGATCGCAGCCGGCGCCAAGGCGATGGCCAAATCCGATCTCGCGTAACCGACGCCGTTCCCGAAGGACCGCTCATGTACGATTTCAAATATCATCGTCCGGGGACTGTGCGGCAGGCCGCCAATCTTCTCGTCAAGAACGAGGACGCCAAGCTGATCGCCGGTGGTCACACGCTGGTGCCGGTAATGAAGCAGCGGCTCGCCAGCCCGCCGCATCTGGTCGATCTCAGCCACATCGAAGGGCTTAACAGCATCGAGATGAAGGGCCGCAATCTGGTGATCGGTGCGACCGCTACCCACGCGGAGGTTGCGAACTCCGCCGTTGTCGGCGAAGCGATCCCGGCGCTTGCGGAGCTTGCCGGTCTGATCGGCGATCCCGCCGTTCGCCACAAGGGCACCATCGGCGGCTCGCTCGCCAACAACGATCCGACGGCGGATTATCCCGCTGCCGTCACGGCGCTGGGTGCGACCATCGTCACCAACAAGCGCCGGCTGAAGCCGGAAGAATTCTTCCAGGGCCTGTTCACGACCGCGCTGGAGCCGGACGAGATCATCACCCGCGTCATGTTTCCGCTGCCGAAAAAGGCCGCGTATCAGAAATTCCGCAATCAGGCGTCGCGTTATGCTCTGGTCGGCGTGTTCGTCGCGCGGCGTCCGTCGGATGTCCGTGTTGCAGTGACCGGTGCGGGCGGTGACGGGGTGTTCCGCGCCACCGAGTTCGAAGAAGCGCTGAAGAAGCGGTTTTCGGCGAAGTCGCTCGAGGGGCTCACGGTGTCTGCCGATGGCCTCAACAGCGACATTCACGGCAGCGCCGAATATCGTGCGCATCTGATCGGCGTGCTTGCGCGCCGTGCTGTGGAAGCCGCGACCGCGAAGAGCTGAATTTGGAGTCTGTGTGAGCATGAGCAAAATTCCCGCATCCGTCGATGCAACGCTCGATCTGCTCACCAGCCGTGGCTATCTCGCGGAGCGCTCGCTGGCGACGGTGGTCTACCTGTCGCTCAAGATGGGCCGCCCGCTGTTTCTCGAAGGCGAAGCCGGCGTCGGCAAGACTGAGATTGCAAAGGTTCTCAGCGCTGCTCTCGGGCGCAAGCTGATCCGCCTGCAATGCTATGAAGGCCTCGACGTCGCGTCCGCAGTCTACGAGTGGAACAGCGCTGCGCAGATGATCGCCATTCGTCTGGCCGAGGCCAGCGGTGAAACCGACCGCGAGCAACTGTCGGCCGACGTGTTCGCGGAAAAGTATCTCATCAAGCGGCCGCTGCTTCAGGCGCTGGAGCCGGATGTCGCCGGACCGCCGGTGCTGCTGATCGACGAACTTGACCGCGCGGACGAGGCCTTCGAGGCGTATCTGCTGGAAATTCTCAGCGACTTTCAGGTCACGATTCCGGAATTCGGCACGGTGAAAGCACCGCAGCCGCCGATCGTCATCGTCACGTCAAACCGCACCCGCGAGATCCATGACGCCCTCAAGCGCCGCTGTCTCTATCACTGGGTCGATTACCCCTCTGCCGAACGCGAGCTTGCCATCGTCAAGTCGCGGGTGCCGAATATCGGCGCGAAGCTGTCGGAGCAGGTGGTCGGATTCGTGCAGGCGCTGCGCGAGCAGGATCTGTTCAAGGTGCCCGGCGTCGCCGAGACCATCGACTGGGCGACGGCGCTCACCGAACTCGATGCCCGCTCGCTGACGCCGCAGGTGGTGGGCGATACGCTTGGTGCGCTGCTGAAGTATCAGGATGATATTGCGCGCATGCAGGGCCCGGCACTCGACAAGGTCATCAAGGAAGCCGTCAGCGATCCTGCGGCCTGAACGCGCTTTCGGGAATCGTCATGCCAGATGACATCGAGACCCCAACGACCGGATTGATTGCGGACAATGTTATCGGCTTCGCGCGTGCGCTGCGCGTCGCCGGGTTGCCGATCGGGCCGGGTGCCGTGATCGATGCGCTGAAGGCGATGCGGCTGATCGATATCGGCAACCGCGCCGATCTGTTCACCACGCTGGAATCGATTTTCGTCAAGCGCCATGAGCACGCGCTGATTTTCGCGCAGGCGTTCGACCTGTTCTTCCGCCGCGCCGAAGGCATCGAAAGCATGCTCGACTCGGTGCCGCTGCCACCCGAAGCGCAGAAGCCGCCGCCGCCCGCCTCGCGTCGTGTTCAGGAAGCCTTTGCGCAGAGCCGCAACATCGAAGGACCGGAGATCGAAGAGAAGGACGTCCAGCTTTCGGTGTCCGATCGCGAGGTCCTTCAGCGCAAGGATTTCGCGCAGATGAGTGCCGCCGAGATCGCGGAAGTGACCCGCGCCATCGCGAAGATGAAGCTCCCGCAGGCTGAACTGCGCACCCGCCGCTTCAAGCCGGACGCGCGGGGCCAGCGGCTCGATCTGCGGCGGACGCTGCGTGGCAGTCTGCGCACCGGCGGCGAGATTGTAAAATTCCAGCGGCTCGGGCGCATCGATAAGCCCGCACCCATTGTGGCGCTGCTCGATATTTCCGGCTCGATGACCGACTATACCCGTCTGTTCCTGCAATTCCTGCATGCGATTACCGACGCGCGCAAACGCGTCTCGGTGTTTCTGTTCGGCACGCGTCTGACCAACGTGACGCGTGCGCTGCGCGCCCGCGATCCTGACGAGGCGCTGGCGGCATGCTCAAGCAGCGTCGAGGATTGGGCCGGCGGGACGCGGATCGCGACCTCGCTGCACAACTTCAACAACCTCTGGGGCCGCCGGGTGCTCGGGCAGGGTGCCATCGTACTCCTGATTTCCGACGGGCTGGAGCGAGAGGCCGATTCCCGGCTGGAATTCGAGATGGACCGGCTGCATCGGTCGTGCCGCCGCCTGATCTGGCTCAACCCTCTTCTGCGTTTTGAGGGCTTTGAAGCCAAGGCGCAGGGCATCAAAATGATGCTTCCGCATGTTGATGAATTCCGTCCCGTGCATAACTTGAAGTCCATGGAAGGGCTGATCGGCGCACTGACCGCGGACCAGCCGCCCCGCCGGATCGAAACCCGCTCCGCAGCTTGAGGAATCGAACCATGCTCAACCGCGACGACGACATTCTGAAAGCCGCTGAGACCTGGATGAAGTCCGGACACGGCGTGGCGCTCGCCACCGTGGTCGAGACCTGGGGCTCCGCGCCGCGCCCGGCGGGATCGAGCCTCGTCATCAATGACGATGGGACGTTTCTCGGCTCCGTCTCCGGCGGCTGCGTCGAAGGCGCGGTGGTCACCGAAGCGCTCGATGTGATCGCCAGCGGCAAGCCGAAGATGCTGGAATTCGGCGTCGCGGATGAGACCGCGTGGAATGTCGGGCTGTCGTGCGGCGGCACGATCCGGCTTTTCGTCGAGAAGGTGGGCAACTCTTGAAACAGAATACGCTGGCTGAGCTGAACGCCGAGCGCGCGGCGCGCCGGGCCGTGATCGTTGTGACCGATGTCGTCAGCGGCGATCAGCGCCTCATCAAGGCCGCGGACATCGCAGCCGATCCGCTGCACGCCGAACTCGACAAGCATCTGCGCATGGGCAAGAGCGGCATGATCGAGAGCGACGGCAGGAAGCTGTTTCTCAATGTCTATGCCCCGACCGCGCGCCTGGTCATTATCGGCGCGGTCCACATCAGTCAGGCGCTGGCGCCGCTGGCGCAGTCGCTGGACTACGATGTGTTCGTGGTCGATCCGCGTACGGCCTTTGCCTCGCCCGAACGTTTTCCCGATGTGCCGCTGTTTGCGGATTGGCCCGATGTGGCGCTGCCGCCGCTCAACATCGACCGCTACACGGCGTTCGTCGCGCTGACCCACGATCCCAAGATCGACGATCCGGCGCTGTTGCATGCGCTTGAACGCGACTGTTTCTACATCGGCGCGCTGGGCTCGCGGAAAACGCATGGCAAACGTCTCGAGCGGCTGAAGGCCCAGGGTGCGAGCGACGCCGCGCTGGCGCGCATTCATGCGCCGATCGGTCTCAATATCGGCGCGGTGTCGCCCTCGGAGATCGCGGTTGCGATCATGGCCGAGATCACGGCGCGGCTGCGGCTTCCTGCCGACACGCCGCTCAAGACGAAGTCAGCGGCATGAAATTCGGTCCTGTTGCGCCGGAAGACAGCATCGGCGGCGTCACCGTTCACGCCATCCGTCAGGGGCCGCTTGTCCTCAAGAAGGGCACCGTCATCGGTGCGGCTGAGGTCACGGCGCTGAAACACGCAGGCGTCAAGGAAATCGTCGTCGCGCGCCTCGACAAGGACGACGTGTCCGAGGACGAGGCGGCCGCCAGTATCGCTGCGGCGGTGGCGGGCGAGGGCGTCAATGTCGAGCGCGCCTTTACCGGCCGCGCCAATCTGTTCGCGGCGGAAGCCGGCGTGCTGGTGGTGGACCGCGAGGCCGTCGACCGCATCAACCGGGTGGACGAAGCCATCACCTTCGCCACGCTTTCGGCGTTCAAGCCGGTGGTGGCCGGTGAAATGATCGCCACCGTCAAGATCATTCCGTTCGGCCTCGAGGCGAAGCTGCGCGACGCTGCGGTGGTCGCCGCCCAAGCTGGGCGGATGCGGGTCGCGCCGTTCACGATCAAGCGTGTCGGGATCGTCTCGACGATCCTGCCGGGGCTGGCCCCGAAGGTGATCGAGAAGACCTTGCGCGTCACCGAGGAACGTCTCGCGCCGACCGGCGCACGCATCATCGGTGAGCGCCGCGTCCCGCACGATGAAGGCGCGCTTGCGCCGGCGATCGAAGAACTGCTCGGGCTCGGTGCCGAACTGGTGCTGGTGTTCGGCGCCTCCGCCATTGCCGACAGGCGGGATGTGATTCCGGCGGCGATCGAACGGATCGGCGGGGCGGTCGAGCACTTCGGCATGCCGGTCGATCCCGGCAATCTCATGCTGATCGGAAACGTCAGGAATTTTCCGGTCCTCGGCGCGCCGGGCTGCGCGCGCTCGCCGAAGGAAAACGGGTTCGACTGGATCCTGATGCGGTTGCTGGCGGGGCTTCCGGTCACCCGTGCGGATGTCACCGGCATGGGAGTCGGTGGGCTCCTGATGGAAATCGTGACACGGCCGCAGCCGCGCGTGCCAATCGAGGCCGACGGCAATCGCAAGGTCGCTGCCGTGATCCTCGCCGCCGGGCGCTCCACCCGGATGGGCGGACCGAACAAGCTGCTGGCCGAACTGAACGGCAAGAAGCTGGTGCGGATCGTCGCCGAGCAGGCGCTGGCCTCGAAAGCATCGTCTGTCATTGTCGTCACCGGCCATCAAAGCCTCGAGGTCGAGGCGGCGCTGAAGGGGCTGAAAGTCGAATTCGCCCGCAATCCAGATTTTGCCGAAGGTCTTGCGACGTCGGTGAAAGCCGGCATCGGTGCGGTGCCTGACACCGCCGATGGCGCGGTGGTCTGCCTCGGGGACATGCCGCTGATCGACGCCAAACTGATCGACCGCCTGGTGGATGCTTTCGCGCCGGATCGCGGTTCGCTGATCGTGGTGCCGGTAGCGGGCGGGCGTCGCGGTAATCCGGTGTTGTGGTCGCGGAGATTCTTCCCGGAATTGATGACGCTCGACGGCGACATCGGCGCGCGGCATCTGATCGCCCAGCATGCCGAGGCGGTGGCGGAAGTCGAGGTCGAGGGCAAAAGCGCCTTTCTCGATATCGATACGCCGGAAATGCTGGCGGACGCGCGGCGCGGCTAGCGTTTACCTCTTTCCTTTCCACCCTGTTCACCAAGTTGAAACGCCCTCCCGCCTAATGTCCTTTCCGGAATGACCTCGGGGGAGGGGACGTTGACGGCTTTCGTGGCGGCGCGTTGCCGCGCACTTTTTGTTTTTGCTTTGGTTTCAGCTTTTGCCGCCTATCTCGTCACAACACCGGCTTCCGCGGCCGGCGCGCTGGCGATTGGCAAGTGCGGCGCCTATGGCCAGGCGTTCGATTATCCGGCCGAGCAGGCTGCGCGGGCCGCGGCCCTCAAGCAGTGCAAGGGCGATTGCTCCGCCGTGACCATGAAACGCGCCTGCGCCGCGCTGTCGCTCGATATGACCAAGCCTTGCGGGGCTCACGGCTACGCTGTTGCTCCGCGCATCTCGACCGCGCTCAATGACGCGATGAAGAAGTGCTACGCTTTCGGCGGCAAGGAATGTGTTATCCGCGCCTGGGCTTGCGACGCAAAAGGCTAGTTTGCGGCTCCGCGCGGCCTTGCCGTTGCCCGAGGCGGCCAAGTCTCCTGTGTAATATTCTTATAATTCAATGACTTGTGCGATTTCTTAAAACGATTGTCTTTATCCTTGAATATGACTGACCAGTCAGTCATATTCAAGGAATGGCAAAACGACCTCTGATCAGCACCCGTCTCGTCAAAGATGAACCCGCGCGCGGTGCGCGAACGCGCGCGTCCGCAGATCGCACTGCGCCATCGCGCCCGTCAAAGCGCGCGGTCGGCGCGACCGAGCGGCGGGCTGCGATCATCGCAGCAGGTCTCGATGAATTCACCGCGAAGGGCTTTGCCGCAACGCGCCTCGACGATGTGGCCAGGCGCGCGGGTGTCGCCAAAGGCACGATCTATCTGCACTTCAAGGACAAGGAAGCGCTGTTTCAGGAACTGGTGCGCACCGCGCTCGGACCATTGATCACACGGATTTCGAATCCGCAGATCGGGGCGGGCGCAGGATCGGCGCGCGCGGCGATCGAATCATTGGCCGAGACGTTTGCCCGCGATGTCATCGGCACAAAACGCGCCGATATCGTGCGGATGATTATTTCCGAAGGCACGCGCTTCCCGCAGCTTGCGGAATTCTACTACCGCGAGGTGGTTGCACACGGCATCGCCGGAATGCGCAAGCTGATCGAATACGGCGTCGCACGCGGTGAAATCCGTAACCCGGGGCTGGCGGAATTTCCGCAACTTCTGGTCGGGCCGCTGGTTGTTGCGGTGATCTGGCAAGGTCTTTTCGGCAAGCAGGCACCGCTCGATGTTGCCGCGATGCTGCGGGTTCATCTCGATCTGATTTTCAATGAAGGGAAAGCGACATGATTGCGTCGCGAAGCATTTCACGGGGCCTCGTGCTTTTGCTGGCCTCGATAAGTCTGGCCGGTTGCTGGGATTCCAAAAATCCCGGCTATCAGGGATGGGTCGAGGCCGACATGATCTTCGTCAGCCCGGACGAGCAGGGGCGTGTGGTCAAACTCAATGTCCGTGAGGGCGACAAGGTCGAGGTCGGCATGCCGCTCTATGCCGTCGATGACGATCTTCAGCAGGCCGCGCTGAACCAGAGCAATGCCACGCTCGCCAACGCGCAGCAGGCCTACGATCGCGCGGCGTCTCTGAGCAAGACCGGCTCCGGCACACAGGCCAATTTCGATTCCGCGCTGGCCGGGCTGCGCGTTGCCGAGGCACAGGTGAACACATCGCAGACGCGGCTGGCGCGCCGGCGCATGAACGCGCCCATCGCCGGCACGATCCAGCAGATCTATTTCCGTGAGGGCGAAACCGTTCCCGCGCAGAAGCCGGTGGTGTCGATCCTGCCGCCCGGCAACATGAAGGTTCGCTTCTTCGTGCCGGAGCCCGAGTTGCCGAAGTTGAAGGTCGGCGAGGACGTTCGCGTGACATGCGACGGTTGCGCCAGCGATCTGACCGCGAAGATCTACTTTATCGCGACCATGGCGGAATACACGCCGCCCGTGATCTACAGTCTCGATGAGCGCTCGAAGCTGGTCTATCTGATCCAGGCGCGGCCGAACAAACCGGATAGCCTGCGCGTCGGTCAGCCGGTCAGCATCTTCACAGACGGCAAGACGCCGTGAGCACCGACACCGCACAATCCGGTATCGCGATCGAGGTCCATGGCCTGTCGAAATCGTTCAATGGCCGTGAGGTGGTGCACGACCTGTCGATGCAGGTGAAGCGCGGCTCGATCTACGGATTTCTCGGTCCCAACGGCTCAGGAAAAACCACGACCATCCGCATGCTCTGCGGCCTGCTGACGCCGGACAGCGGCGAGGGGACATGCCTCGGCTACGACATCCGGCGCGATGCCGACAAGATCAAGCGGCGCGTAGGCTACATGACGCAGCGCTTCAGCCTCTATCAGGACCTGTCGGTGCGCGAGAACCTGGAGTTCGTCGCGCGGCTTTACGGCGTGCCGGACCCGCGCGGCGCGGCGCGCGAGATGATCAAGCGGATCGGGCTGTCGGGGCGCGAAGAACAGCTTGCCGGCGAACTGTCCGGCGGCTGGAAGCAGCGGCTTGCGCTGGGCGCGTGCACATTGCCAAGTCCGCAGTTGCTGTTGCTCGACGAGCCGACTGCCGGTGTCGATCCCAAGGCGCGGCGCGAATTCTGGAACGAGATCCATGCGCTGGCGGCGGAAGGGCTCACGGTGCTGGTCTCAACGCACTACATGGACGAGGCCGAGCGATGCCACGAGATCGCGTATATCGCCTACGGCAACCTGCTGGTGCACGGCACCGTCGAAGACGTCATCGCGAAGTCGGCGCTGACGACCTACACCGTGACCGGCGAGGGATTGAACAAGCTGACTGCCGATCTCACCGGCAAGCCTGGGGTCGATATGGTCGCGCCGTTCGGCACCAGTCTGCATGTGTCGGGACGCAATGCGGCAGCGCTTGAGGACGCAATCGCGCCATACAGGTCTGGCGGCGATACGACGTGGCACAAATCCGAACCATCGCTCGAAGATGTCTTCATTGAGTTGATGAGCCGCTCGAAGGATAACTTCCAATGAGCGCAACCGAAACAAGCAACGGCGGCGCGCGCGGCTTCTGGCAGCGCACCTATGCGATGCTGGTGAAGGAGTTCCTTCAGCTCCGCCGCGACAGAGTCTCGTTCGCGATGATCGTGATGCTGCCGATCATGCAACTCCTGCTGTTCGGCTATGCCATCAATACCACGCCGCGCAATCTGCCGACCGCCGTGCTGTTGCAGGAGGACAGCGACCTCGGACGCTCGATCCTGAAGGCGCTGCAGAACACCGCCTATTTCCGCTTCACGCGCGAGGTTCACACTGTCGCTGAATTCGACAGTCTGCTCGAGTCCGGCAAGGTACTGTTCGGGGTCGAGATCCCGCGCGGCTTCGAGCGCGCCGTTCGGCGCGGCGACAAGCCCGCGCTGCTGGTGGCGGCGGACGCCACTGACCCTGTAGCGTCCGGCTCTGCGCTCGGCGCGCTGGGGCAGATCGCGCAGTCGGCCCTCAAGCATGATCTTTACGCCGGCGATCCGCCTTCGATGCCGTTCGAAATCCGCGCCCATGCCCGCTATAATCCGGCGGCGGAGTCGCGGCTGAACATCGTGCCGGGTCTGGTCGGGACGATCCTGACCATGACGATGCTGATCTTTACCGCGCTGTCGGTGACGCGCGAAATCGAACGCGGCACCATGGAAAACCTGCTGGCGATGCCGATCACTCCGGTGGAGGTGATGCTCGGCAAGATCATTCCCTACGTGCTGGTTGGTTTTCTCCAGGCCACCATCATCATCGGCATCGGCTACTTCCTGTTCCAGGTGCCGATCCTCGGCAGCTTGTGGATGCTGGCGCTGCTCTCGACACTGTTCATCGCGGCCAATCTGTCGATCGGCTACACGTTCTCGACCATTGCGCAGAACCAGCTTCAGGCGATGCAGATGTCGATGATGTTCTTCCTGCCGAACATTCTTCTGTCCGGATTCATGTTTCCATTCGCGGGCATGCCGGTCTGGGCGCAATGGATCGGCGAGGCGCTCCCGCTGACCCACTACATCCGCATCGTCCGCGCCATCATGCTGAAAGGCGCGTCGCTGGAGAACCTGCAGTATGACGCCATCGCTCTGTGCGTGCTGGTGCTGGTCGCCATGAGCATCGCTGTCACGCGATTCCGGCGCACTTTGGATTGAGGCCGCTGGCCGACGTGTAAGGCAATATCGGATCGCCGCGGCGCGAGGAATACACCATTCGCAGTTTCTGATCTCGTCGGCCGTCCGCGAATCTCTCGGCGCAGCATGCGCCGACGCGGTCTCGCTCGGCGAGGTCGCGGTGAAAGGCTACGAACAGCCGATGGCGGTCTGGCGTCTGGGTTGACCGGTTACGCGGTTGCCGGTTTCCGATTTGGCCGCTTCAACGGTCCTTAGGTTTGGAATCGACCAAAGTCCAGACCTGCGCTACCGGCGCGTGAGCACACCGATGCGCCCATAGACTCCGGAGCGATGGCTGTTGTCCTGGACATAGCCTGCGCCGAGCGACCACTCGAAAGCCGACATTTTGAACGATGTCAGGTGGGCGCCGATCCGGTACTGCCGATAGACCGCATCCCCCGACGTTTCCACTTCGGGTCCCGCCCAGAACCGATCCATGACGCGCCAGCCGGCAGCGCCGCGCACACCGAAGCTGTTGCCGATGGTCGAGCCGGAGATCGACGATGCCAGCATCATTGTCGCTGTCGGCTCCCACCACAGGTCCGCGGCGACACGCAGTCCGACATGATTGCCGCGCAGACCGTTTCCTGGATCGTCCGGAGAATAGCGATGGTTCTGGACATCGGGACCGGCGAAGACCTTGATTTCGAAGTCGCCGCGCTTGATCCGCCAGCCCGGCAGGACGGCGCCGAGCAGTCCAGTTCCGCGAATGTTGTTGCTGCCGGCGAGATAACGGTAGCTGCTTTGCGCAAGGAGCAGCTTGAGGGTGAAGCCATCCTGATTGAGGCCACCGGGTGCCCACTGAAGGCCGCCGTAGAAAGAGCCGCCACTCCGCCAGAGATCGAACCCGCTGAAATAGAGAAACTTCTCGGGATATGCGCCGCCGCTGAGAGCGCTGGCCGGTGGCAGCAGAAGATCATTCAGGGGATCGGCCGCAGTTGGAGAGCCTCCGCAAAGCAACGCGGCGGCGGCGACGCAAAACGCGCGCACCCTTCCAACGCAACGCATGGAGCCCCCAAGCCCCGGACACAAAAATACTTACGTAAAAATGCCTCGTGATTAGAGCGTCAAAGGGGGAGTTCGTCTAGCGAACGAGCGGGAACGCGCCGTGAACGGGCTGGAAAAATTTTCCGCCAGCCTGTGGATAACTCAGAACTGCGGGGCGACCAGGTTTTCGATCTTCACGCCTTCGCGGTCCTCAATGATCTCGGCAATGAACTTGCGATGGCAGGCTGTGTGATCGCGCTCGTAACAGAGAATACAGACCGGTCCGGCTTTCATCACCAGTGCCGCAAGCTCATCCATCTCCGCGCGCGCCTGCGGGGTTTTCAGATGCGCGTGATAGATTTTCGACAGCGCCTTCATGTCGCCGCTGCGCGCGGCTTCGCGGCCATCCTTCGGTGTGCCGAGGCCCCGCAGATGGACGTAGGATATGCCGCGCTCATCAAGACCAGCGGCAAGCTGGGTCTTCGAGAAGCCGGGACGGCGCGATGATGCGATCGCCCGCACGTCGACGAGGAGCTTCACGCCCGCGTGTTGCAGTTCATCGAGAACTGCCTTCGGCGGCGTTTGTTCGTAGCCGATAGTGAAGAGCTTTTTGGCTTTGGCCATGCTGTCTCCCGTCCTCGTTCGCTCACGTCACGCGCTCGATCAATTCCATCGCCCCAGCCGGAGCCCGGATTTTCCCCTCGTGGATCACATAGGCGAATACATCGCGGGGTTCTTTCTTCGGCGGCGTCTTGTCGGAGCGGGCAAGGTCATCCGGCTCGCTGCCCTGCGCCCACAACGTCAATCGCTTCGCCCATGCATCCAGTTCCTTGGGCGGGTAGGCGGTCTTCACCGTATCCTTGCCGGTTTGGAGGCGGACGTAAACGAAATCGGAGGTTATGTCTGCGATCGCCGGATACTTCGCATGATCGGCGTAGACCACCGCGACGTTATGTTTGCGCAGCAGCGCGATGAACGCCGGCGTGCAGAAACTGTCATTTCGCACTTCGACCACATGGCGCAGGGTGAGGCCGTCGAACTTGCGTGGCAGCAGGTCAAGAAAGGCGCCGAAGTCGGCTTCGTCGAATTTTTTGGTCGGCGCAAACTGCCACAGCACGGGGCCTAGCCGGTCGCCCATTTCCGTGACGCCGGAATCGTAGAACCTCTTGATGGAATCCCCGGCCTCAGCCAGCACGCGGCGGTTGGTGGCGAACCGCGGGCCCTTGACCGAGAAGACAAAGCCGTCCGGGACCTCGCTGGCCCATTTGCGGAAGCTTTCCGGCTTCTGCGAGCCGTAATAGGTGCCGTTGATCTCGATCGAGGTCAGCTTGGAGGCGGCGTAGGACAGTTCTTTCGCTTGGGTCAGCTTCTCCGGATAGAACACGCCCCGCCAGGGCGCGAAGGTCCAGCCGCCGATCCCGATATGAATTTGACCTGATTTCTTAGCCATTTCCCGTTTCCCTTGGAGACCCTTGCGGAACGCCGGTTGCGTACCTATCTCGTTTCTATCGGCAATGTTGCAGCTTCCGCTCCATTGCCGGGACGACCACGAGAAGAACCGTGAGAAGTTGAGCGCGCCGGATGTACGCGCAGACTTGATTCTCTCACTGGTTTCCCTCCGTGGTCGTTGGCATTTCTGGACCCCTGAATGCCCGGGCCACCCGATTTCCAGCCATTATCGCATCGAAATCGCGTCCCGGCAGGGCGTCTTGGCATCGTCCGGTCCCCCGGATATACGCTGGCTCCATGACTGAGGCCATCTCACCCGGGGCAGCACCTGCACGTCAATTGTGTGTCGTGGTGCCGACTTTCAAAGAGCGCGACAACGTTCCCAAGCTTTTTGCGAAGCTGGACGCCGCGCTGTCCGGCATCGCGTGGGAGGTCATCTTCGTCGATGACAATTCTCCCGACGGGACATGGGAGGTTGCGCGTCAACTGGCCCAGACCGACACCCGGGTTCGGTGCATTCGCCGGATCGGCCGTCGCGGGCTGTCCGGCGCCTGTATCGAAGGCATCCTGGCCTCAAGCGCGCCCTATGTCGCGGTGATGGACGCCGACCTTCAGCATGACGAAACCCAATTGCCCAAGATGCTCGGACTGCTGCAATCGGGGCAGGCCGAACTCGTGGTCGGCAGCCGTTATGTCAGCGGCGGCGACACCGGCAGTTTCGGGAGTGCGCGCCTTGGCGGCAGCGTGCTTGCGACCAACATCGCAAAGAAGCTGCTGCATGTCGAAATCGCCGACCCGATGAGCGGGTTTTTCATGATCCGGCGCGAACGGTTCGAGCAGCTTGCGCCGTCGCTGTCCGTGCAGGGGTTCAAGATCCTGCTGGATATCGTGGCGACTGCCGGCGGAAAGCTCCGCGTGGTCGAGGTGCCGTTTTCGTTCGGCGCGCGCCAGCACGGCGAGAGCAAACTGGATTCACTGGTCGTGCTGGACTTCCTCGGTCTCGTGCTGGCCAAGCTGACCGGCGATCTGGTGTCGCTGCGCTTCCTGCTGTTCGCGCTGGTCGGTGCAATCGGTCTCTTCGTTCACTTCGCCACGCTGTACACGTCGCTTGCGCTCAACGTCCCGTTCGCCGAAGCTCAAGGCGTCGCTGCGTTTGTCGCGATGACCGGAAACTTTCTGCTCAACAACCAGCTCACCTATCGCGACCAGCGCCTGAAGGGCGGTGCTCTCATTCGCGGTCTCCTGCTGTTCTATCTCGTTTGCAGCGTCGGGCTTCTCGCCAATGTCGGCGTTGCGGCGACCGTGTTCGATCAGGAGCCGATCTGGTGGCTCGCGGGCGCGGCGGGGGCGCTGATGGGCGTGGTCTGGAACTACGGCGTGTCCAGTCTCTTCGTCTGGCGCGCAAAATGATCTCCGAGACGAAACTGGCGCGCGGTGCGGCTTTCACCGTGGCCGCGCTGGTGCTGCTTCGTCTGGTCGCGGCGGCGTTCACGCCGCTGACCTTTGACGAGGCGTACTACTGGACATGGTCGAAGCATCTGGCCGGCGGGTACTACGATCATCCGTCGATGGTCGCGGTGGTGATCCGGCTCGGCACGATGATCGCGGGTGACACGGAATTCGGTGTTCGCTTGGTATCGATCCTGCTGGCGCTGCCGATGAGCTGGGCGGTCTATCGCGCCGCGCGGATTCTGTTCGATGATGCGCGGATCGCCGCGACGGCGACGATCCTGCTCAACGCCACCCTGATGGCGTCGGTAGGCACCACCATCGTGACGCCGGATGCGCCGCTGATGGTGGCATCGGCCTTTGTCCTGTACTTCCTCGCAAAAATTCTGGAGACCGGCCGCGGTATCTGGTGGCTTGGCGTCGGCGCAGCGGCGGGCTTCGGACTGCTCTCGAAATACACTGCGCTGTTTTTCGGCGCGCAGATCCTGCTGTGGCTGGTGCTGATGAAGGACCAGCGGCGGTGGCTGGCATCGCCGTGGCTTTATGCCGGCGGCATCGTCGCCGTTGCGATCTTCTCACCGGTGATCCTGTGGAATGCCGATCATCAATGGGTGTCGTTCATCAAGCAGCTTGGCCGCGCGCGCGTCGCGGATATGACGCTCAAATATCTCGGCGAAATGATTCCGACGCAGTTCGCATTCGCAACGCCGTCCGTATTCATTCTTGGTGTGCTCGGCCTCTACGCGCTGGCGCGGGGCAGGGCGGCGAACGCTGCAAGCGCCACGCTGATCAACATCAGCGTCTGGATGATCTTTCTCTACTTCGTCTGGCACTCGCTGCACGCCCGCGTGGAGGCCAATTGGCTCGGACCGATCTATCCGGCATTCGCGATCGCAGCCGCATTCGCCGTGTGGGGCACGACATGGAAGGCGCGCGAGCAGCGTACGGTGAACTGGTCGCGCCGTTTCGCGCTGCCGATCGGCGTAACTTTGTTCGTGGTTTTGATCGTCCAGACCAACACCGGGCTGCTCACCGGCTTCCGCCGCGATGCCACCGTGCGCAGCGTCGGGGTCGGCTGGCCTGAACTGGCCAGGGAGATCGAAGCGCTTCGCATCAAACAAAATGCAAGCTGCGTGCTGGCGGCGGACTACGGCACCACGTCATGGATGATGTTCTATCTGCCGAAGGGGACATGTGTCGCGCAGTTCCAGCAGCGCTATCGCTGGACTTTCATGCAGGAGCCGGATGCGAATCTGCTGAAGGGCAAAGCGCTGCTGATTGGTCCGGTGGATTCCAGTCCGTATTACCGCGCGAGGTATGTCCGCTCCGAGAAACTGGCCGAACTCACCCGCAAGCGCAGCGGCGTCGGCTTCGAGACCTACCAGGTCGACCTGCTCGACGGCGTGAAAGGCGAGACGCTCGACCGCTCGCCGGCGCCCGAGCTCGGCGGACATCAATAAAATCCGCGTTCCGTTGCTTCCCAAACGTTGCCGCCGCGCGCTCATTATTTGCGCGCGATGCGGAGAAATGATGCGGGAACGGCTTTGACGGCCGATGCGTTGGCTCACTACCATCGATCTATCCAGGGAGGCGGTCCATGGGGAAGGTTGCCGGTTTTGTTGCGTTGGCCGTCGTTGTCTGCGTGCAGCCGTGCTTCGCGCAGGGAACCGAGCAGGAGCGCGAGGCCTGCACGCCGGATGCCATGCGCCTGTGCGGACAGTTCATCCCCGACGGCGGCCGTGTCGAGACTTGTCTGCGGAACGCGGGCCCGCGGCTCAGCCCGGCTTGTTATGCGGTGTTCAATCCGCCGCGCGCGGCGAACCAGCCGCGGTCCGCGCAACAGCCGTCCCGGAAAGCGCCTCCGCCGCCGCCCGATGACGACGAGGATTGATGGAACCCGGCTGGTCTGAGGGTCTGCCTTACATCTGCCCTCACTTAATCCGCATTTAACTAAATGCCGCCTTAATGCCGCTCCGCACCTTTGCGAGATGTCGCGTGGGGAACTCCAAGCTCCGCAAGGCAACTGACGCTGGCTCGCTTTCGCATGCGCTGTTCGCGCGTGAACTGCCGAATGCAGCCAGCGGAACAAGGTGGGATTGTTCTGGATGCAAGGCGTATGAGTACCAGTTCTGTCGCGCGTACCGGCTTCACGGCCCATCACCACGGACGTTCCAAGAGAACCTCCAGCCCTTTGAATATTGCAGGCGGCGCAGCGATTGCGTTCGTGACGCTTGCCTGCGGCTGGACGCTCTACAGCAATGTGTTCGGCAGCAACCCATTCGGCACCGGCTATGAATTGGCGTCGCGCGATGCGCGTGTCGTGTTCGTCCCCGCAGGCCCCGGCCTCGACCAGCAGGCGTTTGCCGATCGCTTTACCGCGCTCACCGATGTTGCCGCCGACGAGCCGCCCGCACTCACCGTCGAGCAGAAGAACTACGCCGCGCTGATGGACGTGACCCATTCGCTCGGCGCGCCGCCGGTGACGTTCAAGCCGACCGTCGTCGCTGCGCCCGACACGCCGAAGCCGGGCCCGTCGCGGGCGGAGATCGCCAGGGCGCCCGATGTCGCGCTGCCGCCGACGACACCTGCGCGCGTCGCCAGCATTCCGCTTCCGGCTTCGCGCCCGGGCGACTTCAAGTTCGCGCAGCAGCCCCGCGTCAAGCCCGGCCACTCCGAGATGGTAGAGCGGGCGAAGAACGCCGCGCTCGCGGCGATGGCCTCCAAGACGCCGAGCCTGTTCGACAAACTGTTCGGCAAGACACCCGCGCCGGGTCCCGTGCTAGCCTATGCCGGCTCCGATGGCGGCGTGATGAACGATGGCACCTCGGCAACCCCGGCGGGTTCGAGCGAAGACGACAAGCTCACCGCGATCTACGACATCACCGCGCGCACCGTGTACATGCCGGACGGCTCGAAGCTGGAGGCGCATTCCGGCCTCGGATCGAAGCTGGACGATCCGCGCTACGTCAATGTCCGCATGCACGGCGCGACGCCGCCGCACATCTACACGCTCAAGCCGCGCGAATCGCTGTTTCATGGCGTGGCGGCGCTGCGGCTGACGCCGGTGGGCGGCGAGGGCGCGATCCACGGCCGCACCGGACTCCTTGCGCACACCTACATGCTCGGGCCGAACGGCGATTCCAACGGCTGCGTGTCGTTCAAGGACTACAACGCATTCCTGAAAGCCTATCAGCGCGGCGAAGTGCGCCGCCTGGTCGTCGTCGCGAGCATGTAACCGCGCGTAGGACCTGCATCATTGCGACAGCGCGGGCTTCGCCGCTGCGCTGTCCGGCGCACGGGACACGGCGGCGGGCGCGGTGCTCATGCCGAGCAGCCAGCGCATCGGCCGCCATGGCCGGATCAGCCAGTGATATATCGCCAGCGAAACCGCGATGGTCGCGAGCAGGATCACCGTAACCTTGCTCCAGACCGGCAGCGGCAGGTTCATCACCTCGACGCCGATCAGCAGCAGCACCGCATGGTGGATGATGTAGACCGGCAGCGTGGCCGCGGCGAGGTATGTCAGCGCCGGCGTGGCGACGGCGGGCTTGAAGCGAATGGCGAAGCCGAGCGCGGCGCAGACGCAGAACCACGCCGTCAGTCCGACAAACACGCGTCCCGGCGTGGAGACGCCGAAATACGCCACGCCGGCGAAGGCCAGCGCCATCAGGACGGCGAAGCGCGGCGCCTGCGCGCGTAACTGCACGTCGATCCCCGGCCATGCCGCGATCATGGCGCCGAACGTCATATACATCGCGAAGTAAAAGAAGTTGGTCCAGTCGCCGATCAGGTTCGGCAGGAACGGCCAGTAGCCGTCAAACGCCGCGAGATAGAGGCCGAGCGGCAGCGCGGGCAGAAACAGCACCGCGGCATTCAGCTTCGACGGGTCCGGCGCGCGGCGCGCCAGCAGCACCAGCAGCGGCAGAAGCATCAGCGAGATGATGAGGAGGTAGCCGAGGAACCAGAGATGCGACCATGTCAGCAGGTTCAGGATGCCGAGATTGCGCGGGAAGAAATCGAAAAAGCCGAGCGGGACGCTGGGGTCGACATCGAGCATCTGCTGCAGGGTGCGGGCCTTGCGCAGGCCGTGGAAGCCGAAATCGCGGCCCTGCATCATCTCGATGTATTTGATGATGGTGCCGGAGGTCACGACCCCGAAGAGCAGCGGAACGAACAGCCGCACCACGCGGGTCCTGGCGAATTCCAGCGGCCCGCGCGAACGCAGCGAGGCCACCGCCGTATAGCCCGCGATGGTGAAGAACGTCGCCATCGCCGAGATGCGGATGAACTCGGTCGCGAGGGTGGCGAACTGCGACGGCTCCGCGCTCTTGATGTGATAGTTGGGGTCCGCCGAGAAAATGATGAGCGCGTGCGCCAGGATGACAGCCGCACACAATGCGATACGCAACACCTCAAGATCAGTCCGGCGCATGGTGCTCAACGTTCCCGAAAATCCGCGAAATACAGGGTTTGTGAAAAGCCGCGCATCTTATCCGGCGGGCTCACGGGAGGGCAAGGCGCGGGGGCTTCATTCCCGCGTGAGGCGTGATCGCTCTCCGGTCGTCCCCGCGAAGGCGGGGACCCATACTCCCTGAACCATCGTGTTGTTGGGAGCGGGACAACTCTTTCCTTCGTCATCACAACGCTTAGTGGTTATGGGTCCCCGCCTTCGCGGGGAGGACATCGAGGGTGGGGCAACATGGCGTGTCCGCGTCATCCTGAGGTGCGAGCCGCGTTTGCGGCGAGCCTCGAAGGATGCACGGTTCGCGTCGTTGTCATCCTTCGAGGCTCGCAAGCGCTCGCACCTCAGGATGACGATCCGTTGCATTTCAGATCCACCGATTCAAACAGCCCGCGCGCGGGGCTTGCCCCGTTCGCGCAAAAGACAACCCGCGCCGGCAGGCACGCGCCATCGCCCCTGTTGTTGTGACGGCGCGGGGGCGCCCGAAACTCTTTCATCGCCTCGCCCTGAGTGAGGGCGCGCGGAACGCCGGATGCGCAAGCGCATCCGCAGCCCCGTGTGCAAAAGTGAAAAGCACACGAGCGTAGTCGCCACGGTCACGCCGGAGGCATCCGGCGTTCCGCACGCGATGGTTGGAACGGCCTGTTTCGCGCTCTCCCCGGTGGACGGGCTCTTTCGCCACCGTTCTGGAAACTACGATCTTCCGCCTTCTTCGCGAACGAAGCGACGGCTCGATGTCTCCGTTCGACGCCAGCATCGCGGCGCCAGGACCACACGACTTCAACCGTCCGCGAGCTGCGCTGTCGTCATCCGGCGCACTTTTCATGTGCCGGATCTGACGCCGCACGCGGCCACCGCATCCCGCCCCGCGTATCGTGACGATCGCGAAACGCCCCTCATAACGGGGCGGGGCGAGAAGGAATATAGTCCTAAATCAAAAGAATATCAAGCGGTGAATGCGCGGAAGGAGAGATGTCCTTTGGCCAACAGATCCATCCCGTCGAAGCCAGATTCTCTGCGAGATGCGAAAGGTGCGGTGGCCCGGAGTAAAGAACATCAGTGCCAGCAAATACGTAGGATTATGCGGTGTGCCAGTTTGTGCTATTTCGATGAAAAGAAATTAGTAGGGCAAAAAATAGAAAATATTGGGGGTTAAGAGTGAAGAGATTTTTGACGTGGCAAAAGGTGTTGGGCATTCTTGGAGTTCTCATTCTGGGCGGCTTTGCCAGTACAGTTTCAGACCTAGTATTTAAGCCGGTGGTATTAGGATTAGGCGATTTCTTACTAGATGTTGCTACGCTTGGAATATCGTCAGTCCGGGACGGGATGTATGTTGAAGTTGCTAAAGGAAGTTACGAACGTGCAGCCGTCTATGTACTGCTAGCCTGGACAGCAGTTGTTTTCGGGGTCACGTTTTTTACGGCGGCGATAGCACTGATTATCACGCGGCCTGGATTTTTAACACGCCTACGGGCTGAAATGAAATCAGCAAAAGAAACTGACGAGGCGACTACATCAAAAGGTAGGAAGCTAATCTATGCTCTGATCACCCTGAATTGTTTGACCGCAGGCTTTGTTACAATCAGCAGCATCCGAATGATTTATGTGGTACGAGCAGCCAACCATCTCGAACAATTGCAGCGAGTTATATCCCCGTACACAGATGCTGATAAAAGGTTACAAATCCAATCGAGTGTTGCGCAGATCGGAAGCAGGAAAGACTATGAGGCCGTTGTGGCTCAGATGATCAAAATTGCGGAAGCCCACAACCTGCGTATCCCAACATTTGACATCAATTGATCCGAGGGTTCCTGTTAGCTGCCTGCATGCAGCAAAATCCAACCTCAAACAAAAACCCTGGCATCGCTGCCGGGGTTTTGCATGTCGTCATCGCTGAGCGAGATTCCGGGTCTGCGGAGCGGCATGAAGAATGCCGCACCGCGCCCGGAATGACGGCTTCTCTCAGAAGTCGGATGTCGCCCAAGCCGTAAACGCAGAGGCGTTGGGACTGTCAGCCCCTTATCTAAACCCGCCGGTCACGTGCAGCGTTTCGCCGGTGATGCAGGACGCGCCTTCCGAGGCGAGGAAGGCGACGACCGAGGCGATTTCCTCGACCTTGCCGACGCGGCGCATCGGGATGGCGGTTTCGATCCAGGTGCGCAGCTCGCCTTCATGACGCCTTGACGATCACGCCCGGATTGACCGCGCTGACGCGGATCTTGCGCGCGGCAGCTCCTTCGACAGCACCTCAATGATCGCATCGGCCGACGCCCTGGCCGCGCTGGTGGCCGCGTACCAATCGCGAAACGCCCTCATCAACGCGGCAAAACATCGTGAATAATTCCTGTCTCGGGGGCTGTTAAGCCGGCCCGAGCCCCAGCGTCTTCACCGACTGGAAAGGCTGTTTGCACGTTCTGGACATGGAAACGCGTCCGAAACGCGGGATTAATACGTATGCGATCTGGTAGTCCCGGAGTTCGCAATGTCCAATTATTCAAATCTGTTGTTCGTTTATCATCACGGGTTGATTTTCATTGCCGCCGCCGTGTGCCTGTTCGGCACCTGGGTTGGAATGCGCCATTTCGCCCGTGCCCGCGCCACAGAGGGAGCCACCCGCTATGGCTGGCTGTTCATGGCCTCGCTTGGAACCGGCGCTGCCCTCTGGGCATCGATCTTCATCTCTATCCTGTCTCAGGCGCCGCTGTTGCCCAGCGGCTTCGATCTCGCGCCCGTCGCGGGTGCTCTTCTGATTGCGATCGTCTCATGCGCTCTCGGGTTTGAAATCGGCAGCCGCAAGCGGCCGTCGCTCGCTCCCGAACTCGGCGGCATGGTGGTTGGCGCAGGCATTCTGGCCATGCACTACGTCGGCCTGAAGGGATGGCACGTCGCCGGCACCGTCACCTGGAACTGGTTCGGCATCGCGATCAGCATCATTTTCGGGCTTGGGCTCGGAGCCTTGTCCGTCAACCGGGCGAACCGGCCCGTGACCCGTTACTGCCGCCACGGCGCGGCTGTCGTGATGACGTTTCTCGTATGCGTCATGCATTACACGCTGCTGGCGTCTCATCACTTCATTGCCGACAGCGCTGTCCCCCTGCCGCCGAATCTTGTCGCGGCCCACACCCTCGCGATCGGTGTCGTCGGCGCGGTGCTGCTCGTCATCGGCAGCGGTTTTTCGTCGTACATCATCGATCTGCGGTCGCGCACCGAGGCAGCGGAGCGGATCTATCAATTGTCGTTCAACGACTCGATGACAGGCCTGCCAAACCGTGTCGCGTTTAACGAGCGTCTGGCTTTCGATGTCTCGGATGCCCACGAGAAAGCTCACAAGCTCGCCGCGTTCTCCATCGATATCGACGGGTTCAAGGACGTCAACGATGTGTTCGGGCACAGCGTCGGAGATCTCGTGCTGATCGAGGTTGCTGAACGCATTCGCCGGATTCTGCAGCCCGGAGAATTTCTGGCGCGTCAAGGCGGCGATGAGTTTCTCGCCCTGCAAATGTCCGGAAATCAGCCGGTCACGGCGCAGCAATTCGCAGAGCGTATCAGCGCGGCACTGCGCGAACCTTTCAATGCAAAGGGTACGCCGGTCAAGCTGACGGCTTCGATCGGCTATGCCATATTCCCGACCGATACGCCGGAACGCGATCAATTGCTGAGCAACGCGAAGCTCGCCATGCATCGCTGCAAAATCACCCAGCGGGGAACGATAGGCCGTTACGATCAGCGGATGGATGAACCGGCGCGCGACCGCCGGGCTCTGGCGCGCGACCTTCACTCCGCCATCGAGGGCAACGAGCTTCACCTCTGCTATCAGTTGCAGACGTCCCTGGCGGACGGATCGATCCGGGGGGCGGAGGCCCTGATGCGCTGGAATCATCCGACCCGCGGCGTCGTCTCGCCGGGAGAATTCATCCCGCTTGCCGAGGAATCCGAACTGATCATTCCGATGGGCATCTGGGCCTTGAGAACCGCCTGTCGCGATGCCGCCGAGGGCAAGGTTCCGGGCGTCGTGGCCGTCAATCTGTCACCGGTTCAGCTCAAACAGCCCGATCTGGTGGAAACCATTCACACGATCCTGCTGGAAACAGGTCTTTCTCCATCGCGGCTTGAAGTCGAGATCACCGAATCGTCGCTGATGAAGGATCAGACCAGCGCGATGCACGTTCTTCGCAGACTGAAGGGCATGGGCGTGGCAGTCGCGATGGACGATTTTGGCACCGGTTATTCGTCGCTGGCGACGCTGCACGCGTTTCCGTTCGACAAGATCAAGCTCGACCAGTCGTTCGTCCGTAAAATTCCCGAAAACATGTCTGCCGTCGCCATTGTGCGGACCGTGCTGGCGCTGGGCAAGAGCCTCGGAATTCCCGTCCTTGCCGAGGGCATCGAGACGGAGGAGCAGCTGCGGTTTCTCGCGCGCGAGGGCTGCGATGAAGGGCAGGGCTATCTGATGGCGCGGCCGGTTGAAGCGGGAAAACTTGCGGATGCCATCGCTGCAATCGAGCGGCGCACGACGCGGCACGTTGACTTTGACGATGCCCTGACCCGGTCCGGCAATATCGCCGCAGCATGATCAACCCCGGCATCGCTGCCGGGGTTTTGCATGTCGTATTCACTGAGCGAGATTCCGGGTCTGCGGAGCGGCAATGAAGAATGCCGCACCGCGCCCGGTCGGCTGCCGCTTACTTGAATCCGCCCGTCACGTGCAGCGTCTCGCCGGTGATGTAGGACGCGCCTTCGGAGGCGAGGAAGGTGACGACCGAGGCGATCTCCTCGACCTTTCCGACGCGGCCCATCGGGGTGGCGGTTTCGATCCAGGTGCGCAGCTCGCCTTCATGGAAGCCCGCGGACTTCACGCCTTCGGTGACGATCATGCCGGGATTGACCGCGTTGACGCGGATCTTCTTCGCGGCGAGCTCCTTCGACAGCACCGACGTGATGGCGTCCACCGACGCCTTGGTCGCGGTGTAGACCGCCGAGCCCGGAGGCGCGATGGTCGAGACGCCCGACGAGATGTTGACGATACTGCCGCCGTTCGCATTGAAGTGCTGCACGGCTTCCTGCGAGACCAGCAGCAGGCCCAGCACGTTCAGGTCGAAGTGCTTGTGGAAGTGCTCCGGCGTGATGGCCTCGAGCGGGGCGAACTCGTAGACGCCGGCGTTGTTGACCAGAATGTCGATCGGCCCGAGCGCCTTCACCGTGTCCGCCACGACAGACTTCGCGGCCTTCGCCTCGGAGAGGTTGCCGTGCACGGCCACGGCCTTGCCGCCCCTGGCCTTGATCTTCGCCACCACATCGTCCGCACCCTGCTTGCTCGACGCGTAGTTGACGGCAACGCTGGCGCCTTCCTCTGCGAGCTGAAGCGCGATTTCCGCGCCGATGCCCTTGGATGCGCCGGTGACCAGCGCGACCTTGCCTTCAAGTTTCTTCGTCATGTCCTGTTCCCTTTATCCTGCCTGATGTCTCTCTTGGATCAATTATCCAATAGTTCCGAAATATTGAACTATTGAACCAGTTCAAGGTGCGTCCTATATTATTTTTATGGTGCAGTTCGTTCATCCCGCGAGGCAGGACATCACGCTGGCCGGCGTGCTCGCCGCGCTGGCCGATCCGGCGCGGCTGATGATCGTCAAGAGCCTGATCGGCCAGAAGGATTGCATGTCGTGTACGGCGGCGGCGCCGTGCCCGGACATGGCGAAGTCGACGCTGTCGAATCATTTCCGCGTGCTGCGCGAGGCGGGCCTGATCCACACCACCAAGCAGGGCGTCGAGCATCGCAACGCCGTGCGCGTGGCCGACATCAACGCGCGCTTTCCGGGGCTGTTGAAGTCCATCCTCAAGCACGCGGACGAATAGGCTGCTGCGATGCCTCGCAGCCGCGCGGTCGCGTCCTAGTAGCGGAAATTCAAGCCGGCCCGCACGATGTCGTAGGCATTGCTGAAGGTCACATTGGCAAAGCCGTTGCCGGTCGCGGGGCTCTGGACGTTCAGCCGGATCGTCTGGTCGCCGAGGTCGATGTGGAGATATTCGGCCTTCAGCGTGATGTTGGGCAGGATCGCATATTCAAGGCCGCCGCCTGCGGTCCACCCGGCGGAGGTTTGTGAGGCTGCACCGGAAAGACAGGTCGAGAAGCCGTTGCAGATGATCGTTGTCGCGGCGCCGACGTTCCAGCCGGTGGCGTGAATGATCGAGATGGCGGCCTGCCCCTTGGTTTCGCCATAGGCGAGGCCCGCCGTGGCGAAGGCGAGCAGCCGGTCGGTGATGAGATAGCCGAGGCGCGCGCGCACGGTGCCGAACCACTTGAGCTGATGCGAGGAGGTCGCGCCGAGATCCACGCCGCCGCCACTGTCGGGTGCTGCAAAAAGCGCGCTGCTCTTCAGGTTCGCGTATTGAAGATCGGCTTCGAAGCCGGTGATCCAACTCGGCGCGACCTGCCAGTTGTAACCAAACTGCCCCCCGCCGGCGAATCCGGACATGCGATACGCCTGGCGGTAGGCGGGATGATTGGTGCTCGGCCCCTGTAGGGACTGGTCGACGAGCCCGTCCGTGAAGATCGTGCCGGCGCCCGGAATCGTTCCGAAGGAATCGCCACTGAACGCGGCATTCTTGTCCTGCCAGCCATAGCCAGCATTGAGACCGGCATACCATCCGGTCCAGCTATAAATTTTGGCCGATGGCGCCTTGAGGGGAAGGTCGGCAGCCAAAGCTGGCGATAACGCCGCGATGGAAAGAATGGCGCCGGTCGCAATCAACGTCTTCATCCTGAAATGCCTTCTCAGTCGGTACTCGTCTGCTGTGTGATGTGAGGGATTCCGCTTCGCCTGTCTTGCACGCGGCGGAACAGCAATTGCACTCGGCGGCAGGCCTGCGGAAATCGTTCGCCATGTTGCGCCGTTACAACGATGCAGAGGGCCATATCGCCGTGATTGACCTCGACGGCGCTGGGCTTGATTTATGCGGCAGGAGTGCCCGTTTTCGTGCCACCTGTTGGGTCGCCAGCCGCTGCCGTTCACGGTGGCGTGTGGTAGGGTGGTAGGAAGGGGAACCCATTTGCAATACAGCAGGCGAACATGCCGAAGGTCGATTACTCGTCGGATCAGCTTCCCGCGCATTTGAGTGACAAGGCGCGCTTCATGTTGTGGCGCGATATCTGGCTGGAGCAGCTCGGCGCGGCCGAGATCAAGCACGCTGACGACAAGCCGTTCGCGACGTCGTCCAGGAATGTCATGCTCGGCAATCTCGGCGTCAGCCGATTCAGCACGACCACGAACCACTACGTTCGCACCCGCAAGCATGTCGCCAACGACCGTGACGACATCTACATCGGATTTTATCGCAGCCCCAAGCCGCAAATCTGGAGTGCGGGCAATCGCGATCTCGCCATGAAGAACGGCAGCGTGATGGCCTACAATATCGCGCAACCATGTTCGAGCTTCACCGATGGCGTCACCTCATGGGTGATGGCCTCGATCCCGCGCGCGCAGATTCTCAAGGTCGTGCCGCATGCCGACGATCGCTCGGTAACCGCGCTCGACAGAAGCGATCCGATTGTGCGGCACCTCGAGCACACCATCGATTTTCTGCTCAATGCCGATGAAGTGCATGAATCGCCGCCTTTGATGCAGCATGCCGAAACCATGCTCGCCGATCTGATCGCGCTGGCGCTGGGCGCGCGCGGCGACGAAGCCCAGGTCGCGCAGACGCGCGGCCTGCGTGCTGCCCGCCTGCGTGAACTTTTGTCGATCATCGAGGCGCGTTTTGCCGATCCCTCGCTCTCACCCGCCGCGATTGCGGAGAGTCTCGGGCTGTCCGACCGCTACGTGCGGGACCTGTTGTTTGAAAGCGGCGAGACGTTCTCCGAACGGGTGCTGGAATTGCGCCTGCAGAAGGCGCGCGCCATGCTCTCCGACCTGCGTTTCGACAGGCTGAAGGTGTCGGATATTGCGCTGGCCAGCGGCTTCAACGAAGTGACTTATTTCAACCGCTGCTTCCGCGCGCGCTTCGGCTGCTCGCCGACGCAATATCGCGCCGGGTTGTGAGGCGGAGGCGCGGGGTATTCTCGCGCAATGAGAATGCCGCGCCGCCCTCGGCATGACAACGCGGAGCGGACAGAAAAGAAAAGGCCCGGATTGCTCCGGGCCTTTTGCATTTCGTAACTGCGAAAGACGCGTGGATCAGAAGTCCATGCCGCCCATGCCGCCGCCCGGCATTGCCGGTGCGCCAGCGCCGCCCTTCTTCGGCACTTCAGCGATCATCGCTGGATGTTGGCAAGGAATAAAACCCCAAATATGTCGTTGGCACCACAATGTCAGAATGTAGTGCTGAGCCGCAATGATGGCGGCGGGTGCTAAGAATTTGTCGGAGTTTTACTTATCTCTGAATGATGGCGGTCTGGGGAAATTCCCTGAGATTGTGAAAACTGTGTTTTGTCGTATGCGGGAAGCGAGTTGATAGCTTCTTGAATTGCAGAGCCGCATTCCTTGATAAGTTTGGAAATTCGTTCTGCGACTTGGGTAAGTTCGCTCATAGGGACCGGAGTTGGCTGAAACACTAGCGTCCGATCAGCCGTTATACGAAGCTGCGTGAACTCGCCGGTCTTCGCACTTACTGCCGATACGTCATGAATAATTCTGTTTCGTTTTTGTCCTAGTTCGTCGGCGGTGCCAGATAGGCTGTTGAGCGACTTAATATGGGCGTCGTTACAGCCGCGATACTTGAGCAAAGATACGAGGGCCTTGAACCTGGCTATCGGCGCCCCGATATGGGCGGTGATGCAAGCCCCCGCGTGCTGTTCGACGTTCGCCAATTCCCAAATAGCGTGGTTGATAAGGACTTCGAAGTACGCCCAACCGGCTGCAATCCTGCCTATGGCAGCGTAGTATTCTTGGGGTACTTTGGTGCTTTCGTTCATGGTGGCTCCGTGCCAAAAGATGACAAGTGGAATTTTCAAAGGAAGAATCCGAGAGGCGCATGACGGCAGCATTGCGCGGCGCGCGTTTAGCGCAGCCTAAGTCAATGGCAGAGATTCCGTCAAAGAGGTCCAAGACCGCAACGCAAAAACGCCTTCTCTTAAAGAAGAAGGCCTCCAAGCGGGATTGACCTTTCAATAGCGGTCCAAGTTATAGCTTTTGGTGTTGAGCTTTTTAGCGGCAAACAAAAACCCCGGCATCGCTGCCGGGGTTTTGCATTTCGTAACTGCGAAAGACGCGTGGATCAGAAGTCCATGCCGCCCATGCCGCCGCCCGGCATTGCCGGTGCGCCAGCGCCACCCTTCTTCGGCACTTCAGCGATCATCGCTTCGGTGGTGATCAGCAGCGCCGCAACCGAAGCTGCGTTCTGGATCGCCGCACGCACGACCTTGGTCGGGTCGATGATGCCCTTGGTGACGAGGTTGCCGTATTCGCCGGTCTGCGAGTCGAAGCCGTAGGAATACTGCTCTTTCTCGAGCACCTTGCCGACGATGACCGAGCCGTCTTCGCCAGCGTTGATGGCGATCTGGCGGGCCGGAGCGGAGAGCGCCTTGCGGACGATCTCGACGCCGGTCTTCTGGTCGTCGTTCGCGGTCTTGATGCGCTTGAGCTGCTCGGAGGCACGGAGCAGGGCGACGCCGCCGCCCGGCACGATGCCTTCTTCAACAGCCGCGCGGGTCGCATGCATCGCGTCATCAACGCGATCCTTGCGCTCCTTCACCTCAACTTCGGTCGCGCCGCCGACGCGGATCACCGCGACGCCGCCTGCGAGCTTGGCCAGACGCTCCTGCAGCTTCTCGCGGTCGTAGTCCGAAGTGGTCTCTTCGATCTGCGCCTTGATCTGCTGAACGCGGGCTTCGATGTCGGCCTTCTTGCCGGCGCCGTTGACGATGGTGGTGTTTTCCTTGTCGATCATCACCTTCTTGGCGCGGCCCAGCATGTTCAGGGTCACGTTCTCAAGCTTGATGCCGAGGTCTTCCGAGATCGCCTGGCCGCCGGTCAGGATCGCGATATCCTGCAGCATGGCCTTGCGGCGGTCGCCGAAGCCCGGAGCCTTCACAGCGGCAACCTTGAGGCCGCCGCGGAGACGGTTGACGACGAGGGTGGCGAGAGCTTCGCCTTCGACGTCTTCAGCAACGATGACGAGCGGCTTGCCGGTCTGCACGACGGCTTCCAGCAGCGGAAGCAGTTCGTTCAGCGAGGAGAGCTTCTTCTCGTTGATGAGGATGTAGGCGTCGTCGAATTCAACGCGCATCTTGTCGGCGTTGGTGACGAAGTAGGGCGAGATGTAGCCGCGGTCGAACTGCATGCCTTCGACGACGTCGAGTTCGGTGTCGAGCGACTTGGCTTCCTCAACGGTGATGACGCCTTCGTTGCCGACCTTCGCCATGGCCTTTGCGAGGAAGTCGCCGATTTCCTTGTCGCCGTTGGCCGAGATGGTGCCGACCTGGGCGATCTCGTCGTTCGACGTGACCTTCTTGGAGTTCTTGACGAGGTCTGCAACGACCGCTTCGACCGCGAGGTCGATGCCGCGCTTCAGATCCATCGGGTTCATGCCGGCGGCAACCGCCTTGGCGCCTTCCTTCACGATGGCCTGGGCCAGAACGGTCGCGGTGGTGGTGCCGTCGCCGGCAGCGTCTGCCGACTTCGAGGCCACTTCACGGACCATCTGCGCGCCCATGTTCTCGAACTTGTCTTCAAGCTCGATGTCCTTGGCGACAGTGACGCCGTCCTTGGTGATACGCGGAGCGCCGAACGACTTGTCGAGGACGACGTTGCGGCCCTTCGGACCGAGCGTCACCTTGACGGCGTTGGCGAGGATGTCGACGCCCTTGAGCATCTTGTCACGGGCTTCGACGCCGAATTTGACTTCTTTGGCGGACATGTTGGGTTTCCTTGAGTGTCAGGACAAGTTGGAATTCTGGGTGGGAGAGGGCGCTCTTAAGCGGCCTTCTTCTTGGCGCTGCCATCGGTGATGACGCCCATGATGTCGCTTTCCTTCATGATCAGCACTTCCTGGCCGTCGATCTTGACCTCGGTGCCGGACCACTTGCCGAAAAGGACGATGTCGCCGACGTTCAGGTCGATCGGGATCAACTTGCCGGCCTCGTCGCGGCCGCCCGGACCGACCGACAGGATCTCGCCCTGGGAAGGCTTTTCCTTCGCGCTGTCCGGAATGATGATACCGCCTTTGGTCTTCTCTTCGGCGTCGATGCGCTTGACCACGACGCGGTCGTGAAGCGGACGGAATTTCATGCAGTCCTCCTAATAGCTTGATAAGGCTAAGTTTTTTCAAATGTTAGCAGTCATGGTAGGCGAGTGCTACCGCAACTGACACGGACATAGGCCGATGCCGGGTGCCGGGCAAGGGTCTTTAGCAGAAAAATTGGCACTCTGATTTGACGGCTGCCAATTTTTGCTCAAGCGTTAACGCGGAGCCGGCCCCTCGTTTCCGGGCGATTGGGGCGGCGGCGGGGGTGTCCCGGTCTGCCGCCTGCGCTTGCTCACAATGTCCAGCTCCGGCCGGGGCGCGACTTCGGCGGGCATCGGCTTGTCGTTTTTCCAGGCCATGGCGCGGGCGGCCTGCAACGACAGGAAACCAAAGGTGCGCACCGCCGCCCACATGATCCATCGGGTGAAGAAACCGACGCCGGAGACTTGCATCGCCTCATAAAAGATCGCGTCGGCGCGCTGCCTGGTCGGCGCTTCCGGGTGCGGTTCGGTGCCGGGGCGTAGCTCGTTGTAAAGGTAGTCGTGGACCACAGCGGCCCGGCTGTAGCGGCCCCACGTTGGGAGTAGCGACTGAAAGATGCGCGGGATCGATGCGCCGTCGGTCTCGAACAGCTTGTGCACCTCGATCACGTGGCCGGAGTTCTCGTCGCCGACCTCATAGACCAGCGGCTGTTCAAGCCGCCACGTCCGGCAATCGACGTCGAGCTGCGTGATGGTGAGTTCGCCGGTGAAACGGCTCATGGCCCCGCTCCATATTGACGAGATGCGAGAGTCGCACGGCCGCGGCGAACTGTCAGCAGCAGCTTTGTCAGCAGTCGCGGTGAGGTGCTGCTAATGCATTGAAAGATAACACTTTATTTAACATTTGAGCTTGTGATGAAGCTTCGTATTGGGTCAGATTCTCAGACAGCGCGTTTGTTCGCGACGTGGAATCCGGTTCGCGACTTGCGCGCTCAACAGAGAGTGGGTGCGAGCGCGTTCGCCAAAACCGGTTGCCACTGTTTGCCGATCGCCTCCACCAAGGAGGTACTGATGGTCCCGAATGCTACCGTTTCTCAGGGCAACGTATCTGAGGACTTCAAACGGCAACTCGCCGGTTACGGCCTGACGACGGCCGAAATTCTCTACCGGCGCCCCGATCACCACTGGCTGCTGCAATCCTACGTCTGGCAGAACTACGACCTGTTCCCGAAATTTCCTGCGCTGAAGGATTTTCTCGCCTTCTGGCAGGAGAAGCTGGAGGGACCGCTGGTTTCGGTCACCGTCGCGCATTCCAAGCTGATCAAGCCGGCTGAGATCAAGGCGATCGACGGCATGTTCCGGCTGCACTGAGCGGCTCGCGTCACAATTCCTCGCCGTCATGGCCGGGCTTGTCCCGGCCATCCACGTCTTTCTGGATCTCCGGAAAAGATAAAGAGACGAGGATCACCGGGACAAGCCCGGTGATGGCGACAGAGTATGTTGAGACTGCGTCGCGCGATTAAGAACCGTCTGGGTTCACCCGCGTCCGACGAACGGCATCTTGGTCGCCATGATGTTGAGGAACAGCGCGTTGGCGTCGAGCGAGCGCGTGGCCATGAACACGATGGCGTCGGCGACGTTCTGCACATCCATGCGCGGCTCGACCATGGTGTCGCCGCGCGGCTGCAACACGCCGCCGGCCATGCGCTCGGTCATCTCGGTGGCGGCATTGCCGATGTCGATCTGGCCGCAGGCGATGTCATAGGCGCGGCCGTCCAGCGCGGTGGCGCGGGTGAGGCCACTGATGGCGTGCTTGGTCGCGGTGTAGGGCGACGAGAACGGACGCGGCGCATAGGCCGAGATCGAGCCGTTGTTGATGATGCGTCCGCCGCGCGGCGTCTGGTCCTTCATGATGCGGAAGGCGTGCTGGGTGCAGAGGAACGGCGCGGTGAGGTTGGTCGCCACCGTGGTCTGCCACTGCTGCAGGCTGAGATCTTCCAGCGGCACCGGCGGCGTGCCGACGCCCGCGTTGTTGAACAGCACGTCGAGGCGGCCGAACGCGTCCATGGTCTTCGCGAACAGCGCCGCGATCGAGGCCGGATCGGTCATGTCGCTCGGCACGACGAGGCTCTTGCCCAGATCCTTGCCGGCCTTCGCGGTATCTTCCAGCGCATCCTTGCGCCGTCCGGCCAGCACCACCGAGAAGCCGGCCTTCATCAGTGCCAGCGACGAGGCGCGTCCGATTCCAGAACCCGCACCGGTGACGATTGCGACTTTCATTGGTTTCTCCCTTTTTACGCCGCTGCTGCGGCTTGTTCTGATTTTTAGTATGGCGGGCGTCAGGTCTTCTGACCGTAAGGCGGACGCGGAATGCTCTGATGCGCGGCGCGCAGCGCCGCCGACCAGCGCGAGCGCAGATCGTGGAAATACGGTTCGCCCGCCTCGATGCGATAGTTCACCTCGGCGTCGAGCACGTCGGGCCGCACCAGCAGAATGTCGATCGGCATGCCGACGCCGAGATTGGAGCGCATGGTCGAGTCCATCGATACAAGACCAACTTTGAGCGCGTCGTACAGATCGACGTCATAGGAGATCGCGCGGTCGAGCACCGGTTTGCCATACTTATGCTCGCCGATCTGCAGGTAGGGCGTGTCGGTGGTGCACTCGATGAAGTTGCCGGCAGTGTAGATCATGAACAGGCGCATCCGCGCGCCCTTGATCTGTCCGCCGAACAGGAACGACACGTCGAACGAGATGTCTTCCGCGCGCAGCGCGTTGCCCTCGAGTTTATGCACCTCGCGGATCGCCCGGCCGATCCGTTGCGCGGCTTGAAACATCGTCGGCGCATTCATCAGCGTCTCGACTTCGCCGGTGATCGGGTCCTCGAACCCCTCGTTCAGTGTCGAAATCACCGACTGGCTGATGGCGAGATTGCCCGCGGTGGCGATCGCCATGATGCGCTCGCCGGGGCTGCTGAAGATGTGCAGCTTGCGGAAGGTGGAGATGTTGTCGAGACCCGCATTGGTGCGAGTGTCGGCCATCATCACAAGGCCGTCACGAACCAGAATTCCGCAGCAATAGGTCATCAGTTCAAATCTCCAGACCGCGCATTTCTACGCGGCGGGGAGGGATGGGGCAACCGGGGAGCTTTCGTGCCCCGGACGCGGTGCGGCGTGCAATGCCGCTCCGCAGAGCCGGGGCCGTACAAAACCGTGCGCGTAACGGTCCCGGCTCAGCGATGCACCGCTTTCGCGCTGCATCGCGTCCGGGACAAGAATGTCGTCAGCTCTGGCTCTGCCGCCCGGCCTGATCAACCCGCACAGCGACTTCCAGCGTTTCGGTGCCGCCCCCGTAGCGGGTGCCGCGCGCCGGAGCTGCGCTCAGATAGTCGAGCCCGACCGCGACCCGGACATGGGCGTCGGTGGTGCAGATCGCGTTCGCGGCGTCGAAGCCGACCCATCCGAGCCTTTCGACATGGGCCTCCGCCCAGGCATGTCCGGCGTCCTGCGCGATCATGCCGTCCGAGCGCAGCAGATGCCCCGAGATATAGCGGGCGGGGACACCGGCGCTGCGCGCGCAGGCAATGAAGATGTGTGCGTAATCCTGACAGACACCGCGCTTGAGCGCGAAGGCTTCCGGCGCAGACGTGCCGGCGTGGGTCGGATCGGTATCGAATGTCATGTGATCGTTGATCTGAAGCATCAGCGCATGGAGAAAGCCCAGCGTGTCTCCGGCTGCTTCGGTGTAGAGGTCGCTGGCGAATTTCGCCATGGCGGCGTTGACTTCGGTCAGCGGCGTCGCGCGCAGGAACAGGCTCGGCGGAAAACGCTCGTCGGTGCCGCGCAGCACGCCGCCGGTATCATGCGTCTCGACCAGGCCCTCGACATGGATGGTCAGGTCCGAGAGCGCGCCATGGGTCAGAACATGCGTGACGTTGCCGAACGCATCCTGATGCACATCGAGGCGTGTATCGGTGGAGACGTCGATCTGCCAGTCGGCGACATATTGTCCGTCATGGCTGCCGGGCGTCATGCGCAGTATCTGGATCACGCCGGTCGCCGGCGGCTCATAGCGATATGTCGTCGAGTGGGAAATCTTCAGGCGCATGGCAAAGCCGCAGTTTCGTGGGAAGGGCGTCAGTAGCACAACGCTGTCATTGCATTGTCGCAAATACGCATCGCAATGACGGGATGCAGCCCTGCATTCCGGGCAACTCAGATCAGATACTGTTTCGAAATGGTATCGCCCAGACGCGCGTTGTCTGCAATGAACTCCTGGATGAATTCATGCAACCCGCGCTGGAACAGATCATCCATGTGCGCGTGTTCCAGCCGGTTGCGGACGCCGCGCGCGTGGCGCTGTGCGGCGCCCTGGCGGCCATAGGCGACGCCGATCTGGTCGAGATTGCGCACGAGGTTGCCGTAGCAGCTCGCCAGCGAGCGCGGCAGCGATTCATTCAGGATCAGCAGGTCGGCGATCAGCCACGGTTTCAGCGTCTCGCGATACACCCAGTGATAGGCGGTGAGCGCCGAGACCGACCGCAGGATCGAGGTCCACTGATAGTAGTCGAGCGGGCCGCCGACATGTTCTTCTTCGGGCAGCAGCACGTGATACTTCACGTCGAGGATGCGCGCGGTGTTGTCTGCGCGTTCCAGATGCAGCCCGAGCCGCGAGAACCAGTAGGCGTCGTTGCGCAGCATGGTGCGGTAGGCGGAGCCGTCGAAGCGCAGCGATGTCTCCTGCACGAAGCGAAGAAACTTGGTCAGGTCCTCGCGCGTCTTCGCGCCCTTGGGCCAGCAGGCATGCAGTTCGATCCATGCGCTGTTGATGGTATCCCACATCTCGCTGGTGAGCGCGGTGCGCACCGAGCGCGAATTCAGCCGCGCGTTCTCGATGCAGTTGCGGATCGAGGACGGATTGTCGGGCGAGAACGACAGGAAATCGACAACGGTGCGCTCGTTGGCCTCGTCGTGAAACCTGTAAAAGATGTCATCGATCCCGGCCGTGAGCAGCGCGGATTCCCATTCGTTGCTCTTGCCGACATAGGCGTCCGGCAGCGCGGTGGCGCGCAGCGTCGCCTCGATGGTGCGGGCGAGATATTCCGCCCGTTCGACGTAGCGGGCCAGCCAGTACAGACTTTCTGCGGTGCGCGACAGCATGTGTTACTCGAGAATCCAGGTGTCTTTGGTGCCGCCGCCCTGGCTGGAATTGACCACGAGCGAACCTTCCTTCAGCGCCACGCGGGTGAGACCGCCGGGCACAACGGTCACGTGATCCTTGCCGGTCAGCACGAACGGCCGCAGATCGACGTGACGCGGCGCGAGGCCGGACTCGGTACAGGTCGGACAGGTGGAGAGCGCCAGCGTCGGCTGGGCGATGAAGCCTTCCGGCTCCTTCATCAGTTTGGCGCGGAAGGCCTCGATCTGCTCCCTGGTCGCGGCGGGGCCGATCAGCATGCCGTAGCCTCCAGAGCCGTGGACCTCCTTGACGACGAGGTCCTTCAGGTTGTCGAGCACGTATTTCAGATCCTTCGGCTCGCGGCAGCGATAGGTCGGGACATTCTTCAGGATCGGCTCTTCGCCGAGATAGAATTTCACGATGTCCGGCATGTAGCTGTAGACCGCCTTGTCGTCGGCGATGCCGGTGCCGACGGCATTGGCCAGTGTGACGTTGCCGGCGACGTAAGCCGACATCAGGCCGGGAACGCCGAGCACCGAGTCGGGGCGGAAGGTGAGTGGATCGAGGAAATCGTCATCGACGCGGCGATAGATCACGTCGACGCGTTTCAATCCCTCGGTGGTGCGCATGAACACTTCATCGTTCTTGACGATGAGATCGCGGCCCTCGACCAGTTCGACGCCGAGCTTGTCCGCCAGGAACGAATGCTCGTAATAGGCCGAGTTGTAGATGCCCGGCGTCAGCAGAGCGACGGTGGGCTCGGCCTTCGAGGTAAGCGGCGCGACCGAACGCAGGGCGGCCAGCAGTTCGTCGGGATAGTTCTCCACCGGCGCCACGCGATGCCGCGCGAACAGATCCGGAAACAGCCGCATCATGATTTCACGGTTTTCCAGCATGTAGGACACGCCGGACGGCGTCCGCGCATTATCTTCCAGCACGTAGAAGTTCTCGGAATCGACGCGCACGATGTCGATGCCGGCGATATGGACATAGACGTCGTGCGGGACGTCCTGCCCGTTCATTTCCGGCCGGAACACCGGGTTCTGGAAGATCAGGTCGTCGGGGATGATCTTGGCGCGGAGAATGTCGCGGTTGTGATAGATGTCGCCGAGGAACATGTTGAGCGCCTTCACGCGCTGCTTCAGTCCCTTTTCCATTGTCGTCCATTCCTTGCCGGACAGGATCCGGGGAATGACGTCGAACGGGATCAGCCGCTCGGTGGATTCGGCCTCGCCGTAGACCGCGAAGGTGATGCCGATACGCCGGAATAAGAGTTCTGCTTCCTGGCGCCGGTATTCCAACGCGTCCGGAGGGGTCTCCTTCAGCCAGAGGCTGAGCTCGTGGTAGGCGGAGCGAAGGTCTCCACCGGTCCCATTCATTTCATCGAAGGCAACTGACATAAACCAGAACGCTTCTCTCTGCGGCGGGATACCAGATCCGCTGCTCAAACTGATGGTAGCAAGGCTTGGGCCAGCGCGATATGCATTGCCTGCGGGCAATTGGCGTGACCTTGCGTCGATCTGCCTGAAAAACGGGCGGGCGGTTGCCCAGGGATGCGGCAAAAGCTCGTGACTTCAATGCGTTGCGTACGCCAAGGTTCCGGGCGTACCGGTAGGATGGCCGGCACACCGGTTCGGGGACAGGTAGGAGAGTTAAGATGAGTGAGATCGTCACCGCCGGCATTCTTGTGATCGGCGATGAAATCCTGTCCGGGCGCACCAAGGACAAGAACATCGGCTTCATCGCCGAATACCTGACCAACATCGGCATCGACCTGAAGGAAGTGCGGGTGGTCGCCGACGACGAGGACGCGATCATCTACGCGCTCGACTCGCTGCGCCAGCGCTACACCTATGTCTTCACCACCGGCGGCATCGGCCCGACCCACGACGACATCACCGCCGACAGCGTGGCCAAGGCGTTCGGGGTCAAGATCGACCATCACCCCGAGGTTGTCGCACGCTTCAAGGAGCGCTTCGGCGCGGACCTGAACGAGGCGCGGCTGCGGATGGCGCGCATCCCGGACGGGGCGGAGCTGATTTCGAGCGCGACCATCCTCGCGCCAGGCTTCAAAATCGGAAATGTCATTGTGATGGCCGGCGTGCCTTCGATCATGCAGGCGATGATGGACATCGTCTCGCCGAAGCTGAAATCCGGCGTGCGGATGCTGTCGGAGTCGGTGCGCGCCAATGCGCGGGAAGGCGACATCGGCACGCCGCTGCGCGCCATCCAGGAAGCGCATCCCGATACCAGCATCGGCAGCTATCCGTTCCTCGACGAGAACGGCAAGCCGAACACCAATGTCGTTGTGCGCTCGCGCGATGAGGCCAAGCTGCGCGCGGCGATGACGGACGTCGAAGCCATGCTGGCAAACCTCAAGGTCGCCAAAATATGAGCGAGCGATTTTTCGAGGCCATCGCCGCGGGGAAGCTTCCGCCGCCGGAATGCGCCAGGACGCTGGGCCTTGAAATCATCGCTTACGATCTCGATGCGCATACCGTGGAACTGTGGTTCGATGGCAAGCCGGAGTTCGCTAACCCCATCGGCATCGTGCAGGGCGGTTTCCTGTCCGCGATGCTGGACGATTGCATGGGGCTCGCGTCCGCAACCATGATGAACGTCGGAGAGTTCGCGCCGACGCTCGCGCTCAATGTCCAGTTTCATCGTCCGGCGAAGATCGGCAAGCTCAAGGGGTTTGGACGCGTGACGATGCGCGGCAAGGAGATTTTCCATCTTGCCGGCGAGCTGTTTCAGGATGACAAGCTGGTGGCGACCGCCAATGCGACGTCGCTGTTTCGTAAGATCGCGTTGTGATGGCGGGAGCCGTCAGGTCCGAGAGCGCACTCCCTCTCCCCGGCGGGGAGAGGGTTGGGGTGAGGGGGCTCGATTTGTCGAGAGAGCGTACGCCCTCACCCGGATTGCTTCGCAATCCGACCTCTCCCCACGGGAGAGGTGAAGGGGAGATCGACGATGAGTGACGAGGGCGCGCGCAAACCGTTCCCGGTGTCGTGGGACCAGTTTCACCGCGATGCGCGGGCGCTGGCATGGCGGCTGAGCGGGGCAGGGCCGTTTGAAGCCATGATCGCAGTCACGCGCGGCGGCCTTGTGCCAGCGGCGGTGATCGCGCGCGAGCTCGGCATCCGCGTCATCGATACGCTGTGCGTGTCGAGCTACAGCCACACCTCGCAGGTGAGCGAGCCGACCGTCCTCAAGGGCATTTCCGGCGCGGTGTCGCGGCTCGGCGGCGGCACCGGCAAGGGGTTGCTGGTGGTCGAAGACCTCGTGGACACCGGCAAGACCGCGCGCATCGTGCGCGATCTGGTGCCGCAGGCGCATATCGCCGCGGTCTATGCCAAGCCGATGGGCAAGCCGCTGGTCGATACGTTCATCACGGAAGTCTCGCAGGACACCTGGATCTTCTTTCCGTGGGACACGGGACTGTCCTATCTGCCGCCGATCAAGGACGGGGCGGCGTAGACTCGTTTGACTTCTCCCCGCAGGCGGGGAGAGGGAGAAGGCGGGATCGCGCGGCGTAGTGCGCTGCAACGACCGAACACGCTGGAACCTCGCCGGTCGACCTCGTAATCTGCGATCATCGATGATCTGGATGTGGAGGATCGGGACCATGACCGGCAGCATGATCGAAAACAAACGCGCGTTCGATTCCTCCGATATCACTGCGCTGTCACATCTGTATCGCGGCGAGCTTTACCGCAGCACGGTCTGGCGCACGAGGCTCGATGCCACCACCAACTGGGCGGTCCTGACCACCGGCATCGCGCTGTCCCTGACGTTCAGCAGCGAGCATGCGTCGCCTCTGCCGCTGGTGCTGGTGGGGCTTCTGGTCGCCACGTTCCTGTTCATCGAAGCGCGGCGTTACCGCTTCTTCGATTTCTGGCGCATGCGGGCGCATGTGCTTGAAGTCCAGTTCTTCGGGCCCATTCTCAGGGGCGAGGGCGTCCAGACCGCGAACGGCTGGAACGAGATTCTCTATCAGGATTACAAGGCGCCCAACCTGCACATCAGTTACCTCGAGGCGGTCGGCCGGAGGCTTCGCAACAACTACTGCTGGATTTTCGCGATCCAGGTCACCGCCTATCTCGGAAAGCTTCTGATCCATCCGGAGCCCGTCGCCTCGCTGCACGAACTGTTCGCGCGGGCAACCGTCGGGCCGATTTCCGGCCAGCTTGTGCTGTTTGCCGGGCTGATCTTCCACGCGACATGGATCACCATCGCGCTGGTTACATATCGCAGCCGGCGGGGCGCGGGGCGCGCGCGGCCGCCAACTCCTGAAAAGGATCAGTTGCTGGATCTGGCGCGCGGATAATTACATGAAGCCCGGATTGCGCGGCATATACCGAGCCCAGTCGCCGACATTTCGCGTTGCCATCAGGACCATGGGCAATGTGATGCGCATCCGGCTTTCGGTGGCAATCTGAAGACATGCGTCGGCGGTGCCGGGGATAAACGCCGAAACCTGCGGCGAGCCGCCCTCAAGCGCGAGGTTCAGCGCGGCTCTGAAGGCGGGGCCGAGGCTTTCAGGCCTGGTCACCGCGAGAGGGCCGACATGACCGCTCGCGCTGACGTAGGCGTAGCCGAGGCACCTGTCCCCGTCGTGAAGGGTGACACCGCGCGTCGCGCTGTCGCTCATCAGAAACCGGTGGTGCTTTTCGCGTGAGACACCGAGCGCAGCGATATCGATCTCCGCGAGCGCCCGTATCTGGGCGTCGGTCTCCAGCGGAACGCAGTCTAACTGCTCGCCTTGCAGCCGGCCCATCAGACGATCCCGGGCAACCGACATCATGTAGATCGGAAATCCCGGGAGCAGGCCATGCCGGATATAGAGACCCTGCGACACCGTGTTGAAGCTGAACGTGATCAGCGCCCTGCGCGTCGCCCCGGCGGCCTGCGCGTGCGCGAAGGTGCGTCTGATCAGTTCATCACCGATGCCGGCGCCCTGACGGTCAGGCGAGACAAACAACTGGGCGAGAAACCACAGATCGCCGCAAACCCAGCTCCAGGCAAAGCCGACGATGTCATTGTTGTCTTCGGCGACCCACAGGCCGGCGGGATCGTCCCGCAGCGAGAACATCTGAAAGTGCGGCGGGTGGGGGCTGGCAATCGCGCCAAATCCGTGCCGTCCGGTCAGATCGTTGATGCTGCCGACCACCAGCGCATCGGCCCGCTCGAGATCTTGCGTCTGTGCGGGCCGATACACGATTGTCATGAGACCATCTCCGCTGTCGATGCCAGGTCTGTAAAAGTTACCCCAGTTTCTGCCGCGCCAGCTTCGCGCCCGCGCCGAGCGCGCGCAGCTTGGCTTCGGCGATGTCGCGGCGCATCGGCGCCATGCCGCAGTTCGTGGTCGCGACGATGTTTTCCTTCGGCACGAACTTCATCACAGCCTCGATGGTCTTCACCACATCGTCCGGCGTCTCGACAATGTCACTGGCGACGTCGATCACGCCGGCCTGCACGATTTTGCCCTTGAGCAGCGCGAGCAGCTCCAGCGGCACATGCGAGTTACGGCACTCGATGGCGACCTGCTGGATCGGGCTCTTGTCGATGGCCGGGAAAATCTGCTCGTACTGTCGCCATTCGGCGCCGAGCGATTCCTTCCAGTCGGTGTTGGCCTTGATGCCGTAACCGTAACAGATGTGAACCGCAGTTTTGCAGGTGAGGCCTTCTGCTGCGCGGGTCAGCGCTTCGATGCCCCAGTCGTTCACTTCATCCATGAAGACGTTGAACGCGGGTTCGTCGAACTGGATCATATCGACGCCGTCGGCCTGCAAGGCCTTGGCTTCCTGATTAAGAAGGTCAGCGAAGGCGAACGCCATCTTCACGCGATCTCCGTAATAGCTGTCGGAGAGGGTGTCGATGATGGTCATCGGACCGGGCAGCGTGAACTTCAGCTTGCGCGTGGTATGCCCCCGCGCGGCGCGGGCCTCGAGATCGTGGACGCGGCCTTTCAGTTTCAGCGGCGCGACCACCTGCGGCACCATCGCCTTATAACGGTCCTTGCGGATTCCCATTTCCACCTTGTGGGCGAAATCGATGCCCTCGACGCGTTCGAGAAAGCCGTGGACGAAATGCTGCCGCGCCTGCTCGCCGTCGGTGACCAGATCGATGCCGGCGTCTTCCTGGATTTTCACCCAGAGCAGCGTCGCATCGCGCTTGGCGCTGGCCAGTTCCGCGCCCTTGAGCTTCCACGGCGCCCACAGCGTATTGGGCTCGGCCAGCCAGTCGGGCTTCGGCAATGAACCGGCGATGGTCGTTTGAAACAGCATGGGGCGCTTCCATTGTTATTGTTTGCTTGGCTGGGTGCCTATCTGCCATGTCCGGGGCCTGGCATACAAGCTATTCGCGTGCTCCACCTCTCCCCGTTCTTACGGGGAGAGGTCGGATCGTGAAACGATCCGGGTGAGGGGCGAGCGTGCAGCGCGAAAGATTTGCCCCTCACCCCCAACCCTCTCCCCGCAAAGCGGGGAGAGGGAGCGCATCGCGGCCATGCGTGAGTTCTAAGGTAGCGTGTCTCTCAAGCGAGAGTTAGGATCGTGCCTCGCTCTTCCGGCTGTTCCTCACTCGCGGACATCTCATGATCGATCTCTATTACGCGCCGACACCCAACGGGTGGAAAATCTCGATCATGCTGGAGGAACTCGGGCTGCCTTATACGGTGTTTCCGGTGAACATCCGCACCGGCGAGCAGTTCAAGCCGGAATTCCTCGCGATCAGCCCGAACAACCGCATTCCGGCGATCATCGATCAGGCACCTGCCGACGGCGGCGAGCCGATCCCGATGTTCGAGACCGGCGCGATCCTGATCTATCTGGCCGAAAAGACCGGGCGCTTCCTGCCGCAGGATTTGCGCGGGCGCTTCAAGGTGATCCAGTGGGTGATGTGGCAGATGGGCGGGCTCGGCCCGATGCTCGGCCAGCACGGACACTTCGCGCTCTACGCGCCGGAGAAGATTCCCTATGCCATCGAGCGCTACCGCGACGAGGCCGCGCGGCTTTATGCCGTGCTCGACCGGCAGCTTGGCCGGACCGGCGCCTATGTCGCGGGCGAGGAGTATTCCATCGCCGACATCGCATGTTTTCCCTGGGCCATGACCCACAAGGCGCAGGGTTTCACGTTTGACGACTTTCCGAACCTCAAGCGCTGGTACGCGACCGTGCGGGCGCGGCCGGAGGTGCAGAAGGGGCTCTCCGTCGGCAAGTTCGACAAGACGCCCTTCACCGAGGAGCAGCGCAAGAACATGTTCGGCAAGACCGCGCAGCAGGCGCAGTGATTTTCAACCTCTCCCCGTTTTACGGGGAGAGGTCGCGAGCAACGCGAGCGGGTGAGGGGCCGGCATCGTATTGTGAAGTTGCCCCTCACCCCAACCCTCTCCCCGCAAGCGGGGAGAGGGAGCGATAACGAGAATCGTGCGACGTCAGGCGCACAACATAAGGAAACGCCATCATGATCGAGTTCTTCTTCGACTGTTCCAGCCCATGGACGTATCTGGCCTTCACCAACATCCAGCCGATGGCCAAGGAGCTTGGCGCGCCGATCACATGGCGGCCGATTCTGGTCGGCGGAATCTTCAACACCGTCAACAAGGCGATGTATGAGACGCGCGCCAATCCCGTGCCCGCGAAACAGGCTTACACCGCCAAGGACATGCAGGACTGGGCCCGGCTCGCCGGCATCAAGATCACCATGCCGCCGACGATATTTCCGGTGAACGCGGTGAAGTCGATGCGCGGGTGCGTCTGGGTCCAGCAGACCGCGCCGGACAAGCTCGTTCCTTATGCGACGGCGGTGTTCGAATCGTATTGGGGCGACGATCAGGACATCTCGAAGGACGAGGTGCTGACGAAAATCTGCGAGCGCGTCGGCATCGATCCGCAAAAATTCTTTGCGGGCATCGGCGAGCAGTCCGTCAAGGATCAGCTCAAGGCCAATACCGATGAGGCGATCGCGCGCGGCGCATTCGGCTCGCCGACGATCTATCTCGACAAGACCGACATGTATTTCGGCAACGACCGGCTGCCGCTGATCCACGCCAAGCTGCTCGAGATGAAGGCGACGGCGTAATTGCTATTGTCCTGGCGGATGGTACGGATCAGGACGCGGGCGTGATGCGCTCCCTCTCCCCGTGGGGGAGAGGGGTGGGGTGAGGGGGCTGGATGCCTGAAATGAAATTCGAACCCCCTCACCCGGATTGCTGCGCAATCCGACCTCTCCCCCGCGGGGAGAGGTGAAGCACACATCGCATCGTTATTGCAGATAAGGATCAATTGAATGCCGCGCGCCGTTGTCTGCCGCGAACTCGGGCCGCCTGAATCCCTGACACTGGAAGACGTGCCGCGTGCGCCGCTTGCGCCAAAGCTGGGACAAGGTCAGGTGCGCGTCGCGATCCATGCGGCGGGACTGAATTTCCCCGACATCCTGATGGCGGCGGGGGAGTATCAGCTCAAGCCGCCGCTGCCGTTCACGCCGGGGATGGAAGCGGCCGGCGAGGTGATCGAGATCGCGGGTGCAGATGGCATCAATGTCGGCGACAAGGTGATCGTGAAGGCGCGGTTCGGCTGCTATGCCGACGAGATCGTTGTGGCGCCCGATCAGCTTCTGCCGCTGCCTGCGGCGTTCGACTACGCGCAGGGCGCGGCCTTCTTCGCCGCGCACGGTACGGCCTGGCATGCGCTGCATGATCGTGCGCAGATCAAGCCGGGCGAGGTGCTGCTTGTGCATGGCGCGGGTGGCGGCGTCGGCCTCGCCGCTGTTGAGCTTGGCAAGGTGTTCGGCGCGACGGTGATCGCGTGCGCCTCAAGCGAGGAGAAGCTGGAGGTCGCGAAGCAGCGCGGCGCGGACCATGGCGTGCTCTATGGCCGCGAGCCGTTCAAGGATGCGGTCAAGCGCATCGCCGATGGAGGCGGCGTCGACGTGGTGTTCGATCCGGTGGGCGGCGAGATTTTCGAGGACAGCCTGCGTTGCATCGCGTGGGGCGCGCGGCTGCTGGTGATCGGCTTCACCGGCGGCGTCGGCGTGGCGAAGACCAATCTCGTGCTCATTAAAGGCGCCAGCGTGCTCGGCGTGCGCGCCGGCGAAGCTGTGCGCAAAAATCCCGCGCTCGGCGTCACGCGCCAGCATGATCTCACGCGTCTTGCGAACGAGCGCCGCATAAGTCCCAACATTTCGCATCGCCTGCCGCTGGAAGATTACGCGGCGGCGATGCGCTTGCTGATAGACCGCCGCGCCATCGGACGCGTGGTGCTGACGATGCGGTAGGCCTCTACTTGTATTCCCGCTCGGTCCACCACGGGAAATACGACGGCATGTCCTTCGACACCGTCTGCGCGAATTTCGCGGGCCGCTTTTCCAGGAACGACATCACGCCTTCGCGCACGTCGGCGGACTGGCCGCGCGAATAGATGCCGCGGCTGTCGACCTTGTGGGCCTCCATTGGATCGTCCGCGCCCAGCATGCGCCACATCTGCTGGCGGATCAGGGCGATCGACACCGGCGCGGCGTTCTCCACGATCTCGCGCGCGATGGCGCGGGCCGTGGTGATTAACTCATCCGCGGGCACGACCTTGCTGACGAGGCGGCCGGCGAGGGCTTCCTCGGCGGGAAACACGCGGCCGGAATAACACCATTCCAGCGCCTGCGAGATGCCGACAATGCGCGGCAGGAACCAGCTCGATGCCGCTTCCGGCACGATGCCGCGCCGCGCGAACACGAAGCCGAACCGCGCATCGACCGAGGCGATGCGAATGTCCATCGGAAGCTGCATGGTGACGCCGATGCCGACCGCCGCGCCGTTGATCGCGCCGATCACAGGCTTCAGACACTTGAAGATGCGCAGCGTCACGCGGCCGCCGCCGTCGCGCACCGCATCGTCGCTCCATTCGACTTCGCCGTTCGGGCGCAGCGGCGCAGTCTTGCGATCGGACCGCGCGGCCCGGTCGAATGTCGCGCCGCCTTCCGAAAGATCCGCGCCCGCACAGAACGCGCGTCCCGCGCCGGTCACGATGATGGCGCGGACGTCGTCGTCGGCGTCGGCGGCATCGAACGCCGCGATCAGTTCGTCCATCATGACATGCGTAAACGCATTCATCTTGTCCGGACGGTTCAGCGTGATGGTCAGGATATGGTCCTGAACCTCGTATTTGATCTGCTGATAAGCCATCGACGCTTTCTCTCCCGCTGGTTTCTTTTTGTTAATGCCGTTTGAAAGGCCATCCTAGCGCGTCTCCTCAAGTGCTGGCAATTTGCGCAGACGGGACGGCACTATGCGATGGACGTTTTAAACGGCGAGGCTTAGCCTTGCTGCGATCGGGATGGAGACCGGAATGCGTGCGGTTCTTGAACATTGCGTCGGAGGGCAGGAAACGTCGCTTCCTGCCGATGCGCTGCTGATCCGGGAAGGAGAGACCACCGGGCGGCTCTATGTTCTGCTGAACGGCCGGCTCGATGTTCTGAAGGGCGAAACGGTGGTCGCCACCGTGACCCAGCCCGGCGCCATCCTCGGCGAGATGTCGGTGCTGCTGGGCCAGCCGCATACCGCGACGGTGCGCGCCACGGTGGCCTCGAAAGTTTATCAGTTCGATGACGCCGCTGCGTTCCTGCGGGCACAACCTGCGGTCGCGCTTCTTGTCGCGCAGCTTCTTGCGCACAGGCTCAATGCGGCGACAACGTATCTCGCCGACATCAAGCGGCAGTATGCCGACCACGACAATCATCTGGCGATGGTCGGCGATGTGCTTGAAAGTCTGGTCAACCTGTCTCCGGACGCGTCGTCGCCGGGATCGGACCGCCAGCCCGAGCCACTGCCTGACTCCCGGCTGTAAGCCAATCCGGAAATGTCTCGATCCTGTCCGCGGGCCGCCGCAGCGGCTTGCCGAGGTCGATCGACTGTTCGCCTGCCGCCGAAAACCAGTAGGTCCTGTTGCTGTCCAGATCGAGCACGATGTGCGCGGGCGTCGGTCCGAACTGTTGCCCCATATTGAAGACCCATGTATCGCCGATCCGGTCGAACCAAGAGCCGTCCTTAACGAACGGTGACTGGTGCACATGGCCCGACAGCACGATGTCCGGCCTGTAGCTCTCGATCCACTGTACAAGCTCCGCATCGCCGAAAGTGCGCGCGCCGCCCCAGCTCGTCGGCGAGTTCGCGGCCGGCGCGTGATGAATCCAGATCCAGCGGCCGCGATGCGCGGCGGCGGCTTCCTCGAGCTGCACGCCGATCTGCTCCTTGACGCGCGGGCCATCCCACCATGGGCAGACCGTGAAGAAGGTATCGCCGATGGCCAGGCTCTCGCCGTCATGGGCAATGCCGAGATTGCCCAGGTCGCCGATCCAGCGCGAGATTCGCTCCCCCGCCTCGTCGCGTTCGTCGAGATCGTGATTCCCCGAGCACAGGATCACGCGCGTCTTGCTGGCGAGACGTTCGAGATATTTCCGCACGACGACGATCTGGGCGCGGAAATCGACGACCGATCCGATGTCGAGCGCATCGCCTGCGATGATCACCACATCGAACCGCGGCGCGATGCCGAGCACCCAGTCGAACTGCGGCAGGGCGTAATGCAGGTCGGCAACCACGAGGCAGCGCATGACGAATCACACCCCTAAATTCCAGTTCGCGAAAGCTCCTGAAGGCGCTGTTCGCGACGATCCGTCCGGCCCTGCATTTGTACCGTCAAACGCGAGCCGTGCAAATCGGCAGCGCGGAATTCGGCCGGTCTTTTCGCCGCATGACATGCGATTGAGGCCTGCCATGCCTATGTTTTTTGCATTCGCGCGCGCCGGAGCGGCGTTGCGGAGAGCGTTTCAGAGCGCTCGATCATCGATTCCGGGTGCCCGGATTCCGGCGATATTGTCCACGGCACGCGCGTTTTACGTCACAAACCGGGCTTTCAGCCGCACCCCGCGCGATGTTACAACCCGCGCGCGCGGACGTGGCGGAATTGGTAGACGCAAGGGACTTAAAATCCCTCGATGGCAACGTCGTGCGGGTTCGATTCCCGCCGTCCGCACCAGCACATAAGGTTACCGCCTCCGTCGAAGCGATATTGCAGGATACGAACGTGTTTTTCAGAACTGCCGTACGCGCATTGCTTGCCTCCGTAATATTTGCCCCGACTCTTTTTATCCCAATGATCGCCCGCGGTCAGGGAAGTGAATGGCCGGCGGCGCTGGTCTGTCAGGCGAGCGTGCAATCCTATTTCAACCTGCCGCAACCGCCGCGCCAGATCGATGAAAGTTTCGGCTGGCTGATTTTCAGAAGTTCGCTGGGCGGCGTCTATGACTGCAAGGTGTGGGGCAGCTCCGTTTCGCTGAAATGGAAAAGTCACAACGGCACCATGAGCAACAGCAGGACTGAGGTCGATGCGAATGGTCCGGTGCTGACGGTTCGTCCCGGCGGAACGGGACAGTGGCGATTTCGCCGCATTGCTGACGGATATGGTTTGTTAAACGAGGGCAGGCACCGTTAAATGTGCCCGGGGGAATCTATCTGACCTCCTGACCGCCGATCGAAGGACTGACAATGGTGGACAAGCAAGCCCTGCGCGAAGAGACCGAACGGCTGGTGCGCGAGGCGATGGAACGCAAGGCTCTCGTGGTCAAGCAGGGCAACACGCGCTTCGAGGCCACCTGCGGCAAGTGCGGCAAGGCCAACCGCGTCACCGCGGAGAAGGGCACCAAGCGCGCGGCGTTCACCTGCAAGGAATGTGGCCACAAGCAGGAAACGCTCTGACGCCGCTACGCTGTGCAGCCCTTCTGCTAGAAGGGCGCGCGCCGGCTGGAGCTGAAATCCTCTACGGGCCGCTCTTCGTGCAGCGGTGACGGCGGTGGCGCAGGGCGCCCGGCCTGCGGCGGCACCATCAATGCGATCACTTGCGCTTCCACGCCGGGAACGCCCCACAGCCTGCTTTGAACGGTGAACGCGATGCGCCGGCCGCTTGGCGCGGTATCATGGACCTGCTGAAGCCAGGACAGGCACGCGCCGTCGTCCGAGAAGCACATCGCGGCCCAGCCGTTCTGAAGCGCGCGTTTCGGGATCGGCCATTGATCCTGAAGACGGAACGGCCTGCTGTAGGCCGGATGCATCGGGCTGTAGAAAGCCATCGCGAAAGCGAGCGGGTCGCTTCCGCTGATCCGCTTCAGCGGCATGTCATAGGTGTCTTCCCATCGCTTCGTCAGTTCATTGGCCGCCAGACTTAGAAAATTCCGGCGCATTTCGAACGGATGCGTGTTGCGATAGGAGGCGTAGAACGGCGCGGCGGCGATTGCGCCGAAGCACAGCGCGATGACGGCCACTGTCAGGTTGACGGTGTCGAAACGATCGATGCTGAAGCGCGTGCAGCACACTGCGATGATCGCGGCGAAGAACAACCCTTGCAGATTCCACAGCGGCGGCAGATCGGTGACAAGGATGATCGCGACAATGGCCGGCAGGATGATCGTTGCCGCGAAAATGATGGCGAGCAGCACGAGCCCGGAATCGAGCTGACGCAGATTGGCGGCGAGGGTTCGCAGGTCGGCCCGGATCATGAGTAGAAGAGCGACGGCTGGAATTGCGAGATAGCCGACAATTCCGGCGAAGAACATCGCGACTTCCCAGAGCATGCCGGAGAACGTCCAGCCGGAATGTTCGCTTATCGCGTACTGGAACGGCATCGCGCCTGTGGTCGCGAGCCAATGCAGGTGTGGTGCGAGCGCGATCAGTCCCGCAATGGTGGATACCCACGGCGCCTTTGAGGTGAGATACGCCCGCCGCTGCGGGTGCGCGATCGCTGCGACGATAAAGCCGGCGATCAGGAAGACCGAGTAATACTTGCCGAGCATCGCAACGGCGCACAGCACGCCGGTCGCCGACGACCAGAGCAGCGTCCGCGTCTCGAACGAGCGCAGGAAGCAGTACGTCGCGAGCGGCCAGACCGCCAGCAGCACGGTGTTGGCGTTAAACCGCTGCGCATGAAACTGGTAGGCCGGCAGCAGCATCAGCAGAAGAATGACGATGGCCCGCTTGTCGCCGCGCACATATCGCCGTGCGATCAGGTCGACCGCCCAGAGCGCGACGGCGGCGTTGACCATCGCGAGCAGTTCAAGCGACCAGTCGGTTGTCGGGAAAATCAGGGTCCATGCATGGGTGAACCAGCCCATCAGCGGCGGATGTTTTCCGCTGCCCCAGGACAGTGTGCGGCCGACCGACCAGGCTTCGAGAACGTCCGGATGCAGGTCGCCTGCGATGTAGGCGATGCTGAAATACAGCATCCAGACCGCAACAAACGCCGCGAGCAGGGCGGGGATGGCCCATCCCTTCTCGATCCCGTCCAGCCATACGTGGAAAGGCCTGCGCCACGGGGCAACAGCCACCGGCGTCGCCGACAGAGGGGATGAGGGAATCTGCACGTGTTGACCAATGAATGAATTATCAAGCCATAGCTGATAGTTATGAATAACTGATGCTACAAGCGCCTTGATTCATACGCGTCTGGAATTCATCAAGATGGCCGCACTTTACCGGTGAGGCGGCCGCCAACGCCCACCACAAATTCAACATGAAGACCCGCAACACGACCCCGATGAGAAAACAGACGCGGATGACTGAAGCCATGAGCAACATATGGGCGCGACGGCAGCCGGGCGGCGTTTCACGCATGGCCGTCCTTGGCGCGGTTGCGATGGGCCTCGGCGCTTGCGCGAGCCCGGGTGAGGGAGGCTTCGGGTCGAGTGTGTTTCTCGATCCGGCCAAGTACGAGCTCTACAATTGCCAGCAGCTCGTCTCCACCCGCAGGGACGTGAACAATCGCGTGGTCGAACTGGAAGGGCTGATGGCGAAAGCCGAGACCGGAGCAGGCGGAGCGCTGGTTTCGGGACTTGCGTATCAGACGGATTATCGCGCCCAGCGCGCCCAGCGCGACGACCTCGATGCGAGAATAGCGCGCGACAATTGCAGCGCCGAGGTTGCCAAGCCCGCAGCAGTTCCGGCTGCGCCGCCCAAACGCAAACGCTGATCTTTGCCGTTTCAGCGGCGCATCACGACATGCGCCAGTCGTAGATCCAGTCCTGCTGAGACAGCAGCCGCGATCCGCCCAGCACCCTGATGACCTGATCGCGCGCGAAGCCGACCGGCCCGCCGAGATGATACCTCTGTCCGTTCTTGCGCGCCGTGCGCTGCGCCCGCGTCACGCGCGGCGCGCGCAGGCGGGCGTATTGGGCGAACGCCGCCGTTGGATTGGTCGGCGAGCTTTCAAGGCATTTCGCGATCACCGCGGCATCCTCGATCGCCATGCCGGCGCCCTGCGCGGCGAACGGCAGCATCGCGTGCGAGGCATCGCCCAGCAATGCAATCGGTCCCTTGTTCCAGGCGCCGCCGTCGCGCATGGCGAACAGCGCCCATTTGCGCCAGCCGTCGACCGCGCCGATCATCATGCGCGCGGCGATCGGCCATCGCGGCGCTGAGAACTGATTGGCGATCTCGACCACATCGCCGGGCTCGCTCCAGCCCGGCCTGTTCCACTTGCCCGAGATGATCGCAACCACGTTGATCCGCTTGCCGCCCGACATCGGGTAGGCGACCAGATGTGCGTTCGTTCCCATCCAGAGCTGCACGCGCTGCGTGTTGAAGCCGCGCGGCAACTGCGTCGCGTCCACCGTGCCGCGCCATGCGATGCTGCCGGTGAACTGCGGCTGCGCTTCGGGGAAAATCTGATGCCGCACGCTGGACCAGACGCCGTCGGCGCCGATCAGCGCCAGTGCCTGCTCCTGCTGCCGCGCCGTGCCCCGCCGCTGAACCACGGTGACGCCTTTCGGATAGACGGCGACGTCCTCGAACTGTGCGCCGAGCCGCAGGTCGATATCGGGATGGCTCGTGACCCTCGCCACCAATGCGGCCTGAAGGTCGGCCCGGCGGACGATCCAGTACGGCGCGCCATAGCGGAATGTGGCGGCTTCGCCGAGCGGAATCCGGCCGATCTCCTTGCCGGTGCGGGCCGTCATGATGCTGATCGAGTCGGGCGCGATCACATGCGGCGCGAGCGCGGGCTCAAGACCGAGATCGATCAGGATGCGGCTGGCATTCGGAGAAAGCTGGAGGCCCGCGCCGGCTTCCTGGAGTTTTTCTGCACGCTCAAGAATGATGACGCGGAAGCCGCGCGCGGCCAGCGCCAGCGCAGCCGTCAGTCCCCCAATACCTGCACCAGCGACAACGATGGTGCGCGAATCGGCCACAGGCTTTTTAGGCGACCTTGTCTTTCAGCACGCATTCGGGCGGGCGGGCTTCGCCGGCCTTCAGATCGGCGGCGTAGCGATACAGCGTCGAGCAGTACGGGCAGATGATCTCGTTGTCGTCGCCGAGATCGAGGAAGACGTGGGGATGATCGAACGGGGGATTCGCACCCACGCACATGAACTCCCGAGAGCCGATTTCGATGATGGCCACGCCCGCATCGTTATGAAAGTGAGGGACGACGTGATCCGCCATAACAATCCTACCCCAATCCTAGTCTGGTGCGTCTTTGCCCATACCCCAGCACGCACAGCGACGACGCAGTCGCTGCCTTGCAGCATACCAAGCGATACAGCTTATTCCTAGATTGCGGCATCGGATTCGTCCAATTCGCCGCAGAAGTCAGCATGTGAATTCGACACAATCCTGCCGCCTTGGGAAAGCCCTTCTTTCGTTGGGGAGGTTGTGTCCGAAAAACGGCACACCATGTCATCGGCCAGTCACGGTCGAACCGGCAGGACATCGAGGGGTTATCGTCCGTATGAAGGGTTTCTGGCGCATCGGTTTGACCCTCGCGGGCGCGGCTGCTTCTGCGGCGGCATTTGCCGCGCTGTGGCCCCATGCGCGCGAGGCCTCCGCCCTGCTGCTGGCTCAGGACGATCCGGCCCAGTTGTCGGACATTCAGGTCAATTCCGCCTTGCGAACCAATGCCGCGGCCATCGGGCAGGGCGCCGCGCAGGCGCTCGCGGACAACGACGCCGATCTGGCCAAAAGCTTCACCGATCTGGCGCAGGACAAGGGCATCCCGCTGCCGTCCGGATTGGCGGCGCGGGTCGATGCCGCGGTCACTGACGAGAATTCCACCGCCAGTACGGCGCGGCGCTTTGCCACCGGCTTCGTGACCGGCGAGGCGGACGATGTGGCGAGCCTCTCCGGCACGGTCGCCGGCGATCTGTTCGTGTTCGGCGACATCCGCGATGTGGTGCGCGAGGGCAAGCGGCTTGCGATGGGCGAGAACGCCGATCAGCTGGTGCTTGGGCTGGCGAGCGTCGGCCTGTTGGTAACGGCGGCGACATACGTTTCGGCCGGTGGCGCGACGCCGGTGCGTGCCGGGCTGTCGATGGTGAAGGATGCGCGCAAGGTCGGCCGGCTTGGCGCGGGCCTGACCGAATGGGCGGGGCGCTCTGCGCGCGGCGTGGTCGATGCGCCGATGCTGCAACAGGCGGTCGCGACCGCATCGATCGCGCGTCCCGGCCAGACCATCAGCGCGGTGAAGGCCGCGTTCAAGGCGGAGAAGGCGGGCGCTCTGGTTCGTCTCGCCAAGGATGTCGGCCGCGTCAGCGAGAAGGCGGGCACCAAAGGCGCGCTCGACGTGCTGCGTATTGCCGACGGGCCGAAGGATGTCGCGCGCGCTGCAAAGCTCGCGGAATCCAAAGGCAGCCAGACCCGTGCCATCGTGAAAATTCTCGGCCGCGGCGCGCTGCTGCTGACCGCCGGCGCATTCAATCTGGCGTGGTGGGTGTTTGCCGCATTGCTGGCGCTGTTCGGATTTATCACCTCGATCAAGGCGACGACCGAAAGGCTGACGCTGTCATGGATTCAACGCTCCAAACTCAAACGCGCGCGGCGGGAGCTTGCTGAGGCGCGTTCGTAACGCCTCGTCATTGCGAGCGAAGCGAAGCAATCCACTCCAATCCACTCTTATAAAACAAGGCTGGATTGCTTCGTCGCAAGTGCTCCTCGCAACGACGAAGCAGTAGACTGGCCTTGTTGGCTGCATCCGGGTAAACTTCACGCCTCGCATCGCGGCCGCTCCGGCCACATCACTTCCCACGAACACTGGACGACAAGATGCCGAGTTTTAAAAACGGCTCCGTTGAGCTTTCGTACCTCGATGAAGGCGAGGGCGATCCGATCGTCCTCGTGCACGGCTTTGCATCGAGCAAGAATGTGAACTGGGCCTATCCCGGATGGACGTCGACACTGACGAAGGCGGGACGCCGTGTCATCGCGCTGGATCTGCGCGGGCATGGCGAGTCCACCAAGCTGTACGACTCCGAGGACTATCACATCGGCACCATGGCGGGTGACGTGCGCGCGCTGATGGATCATCTGAACATCGAACGCGCCGATATGATGGGTTACTCGATGGGAGGGCGCATCACCGCCTATCTCGGCCAGCGCAGTCCGGAGCGCCTGCGCAACATTATCCTCGGCGGTATCGGCATGGGTTTGATCGAAGGGGGCGGGCCGGGCGAGAACGTCGCCTCGGCACTGGAAGCGGCATCGCTCGACGACGTCACCGATCCGGTCGGCCGGACGTTTCGTGCGTTTGCAGATCAGACCCGCTCGGATCGCAGGGCGCTTGCGGCGTGCCTGCGCGGCAGCCGGCGGCTGATGACGCGCGACGAAGCGGCCGCGATTGCCGTTCCGACGCTGATCGCAGTGGGCACGACCGACGACATCGCAGGCTCGGCATCCCGGCTTGCGGAAGTCATTCCGGGGTCGCAAGTGCTTGATATTCCAAACCGCGATCACATGCGCGCGGTGGGCGATCGGGTCTATAAGGACGGCGTTCTGGAGTTCCTGGCTAAACGGCCATGACATCCATCTGTGACGGGGAGATGTAGATAATTATTCTAGGGAGGCGGGAGATAATTATTCCAACGTCAACCTTGGCAACTGTTGCGGCCTTTCAACTTCCCATTATGTGGTAATATCTCCTCAACGCTCATCAGCCGGACCCTTGATCATGGCCAAGCCTCAACTTGATACAAAGTCGGCCCTTTCGACCGTCGATCCGGTCTGGACCCGCATCCGTGCCGAGGCTGAAGAGATTGTGCAGCGCGAGCCGGAACTCGCGACGTTCATCTATTCAACCGTGTTGCATCACGACCGGCTCGAGGATGCGGTGGTGCATCGTATCGCCGAACGTCTCGATCATTCGGCGCTGTCCGGCGACCTGATCCGTCAGGCCTACAATGATGCACTCGAGGCCGAGCCTGATCTCGGCAACGCATTCCGTGCAGATCTCGTTGCAGTGTTCGATCGCGATCCGGCGACATCGCGCTTCATCGATCCGCTGCTCTACTTCAAGGGCTTCCATGCCCTTCAGGCGCATCGTCTCGCGCACTGGCTCTACAACAACAGCCGCAAGGATTTCGCCTATTACATCCAGAGCCGCGCGTCGGCGGAATTCCAGACCGACATCAATCCGGCTGCGAAGATCGGCCGCGGCATCTTCCTCGATCACGCCACCGGCCTTGTGGTCGGCGAGACCGCGGTGATCGAAGACAACGTGTCGATCCTGCATGGTGTCACTCTCGGCGGCACCGGCAAGGAGAACGAGGATCGTCATCCGAAAATCCGCCACGGCGTGATGATCGGCGCGGGCGCCAAGATCCTCGGCAACATCGAGATCGGACATTGCGCGCGCATCGCAGCGGGTTCGGTGGTGGTGAAGCCGGTTCCGAACAACGTCACCGTTGCGGGCGTGCCGGCGAAAATCGTCGGTGAGGCCGGATGCGCCGAGCCGTCGCGCACCATGAACCAGATGCTCAACGCCTTCGGCAACTGATCCAAGCTGGTTGCGATTTATCGCGGCGCAGGCCTAGCGGTCTGCGCCGGATCGTTTTAAAGCTATCGCCAACAATCATTGTTCAGTTGGAGAAACGCCCGTGGATGTTACGGAAGTCAGAAAGCTCGACGCCTATCTCAAGCGGCTGTTCGGCAATCAGAAAATTCGCGTCGTGCCGCGCCCGAAGAAGGACGACTCGGCCGAGGTCTATATCGGCGAGGAGTTCATCGGCGTGCTGTTCGTCGATGACGAGGACGATGATCGGTCCTATCAGTTCCAGATGGCGATCCTCGAAACCGATATCGAGGAAGAGGTCTGATCTCGCGCTAGCCGCGCGGCTTGCGCATCGTGATGATGATATGATCCATCGCGCCCGCAACGTCGCGCCATTTCGACAGCCAGCCGCGCGGAAAGCGGAACGTCAAATCCGCTCCTTCGATACGGCGCTCGGCAAGACACGTGCCGGGCGTTTTCGCATCGCGGGTGCAGCGCGCGATGATCTGGGGCGATGAGGCGTAAACCAGATCCTCGTTCGCGTAAGGCGTGTTGTCGCGGAACGGCCGGATACTCAGCCCGTCCTGAATGCTTCCGGCATTCTGATCGAGATAGCGCGGGTAGATCGTCCGCGTCCGCTCGTCCGGCGAGAGCGCATCGTGATGCGCCGCGATCGACAGGAAGATGCGGTCGATCTCGGGCAGATTGTCCTCGACCGTTTCCGCGCTCACAGGCTGCCGCGCCTCGGGCGCTTCAAGCGACGGATAGGCGAAGTTGAGATCGACGCGTTCCTGCGGGCCGGTCCGCTTCTGCACCTTCACGCGGATCGCCTGGGTGGGCACGTTGAACAGCGTGTTGCCGATGCTGATCGGCAGGCGCGACGGATCGCCGGCCTTCTCGACACCCCAGGTCGGCCACAGAAGATAAGCCACCACTCCGACCGCGCAGGCGCCGATCACACCCATGATCAGGAACGGCACAAAGTGTCCGCGCTGGGCGCGCCGCGCGGGAGCCGGTCGGGGCGTTGGCGAAGAATACAGAGCCATGAGCAGAAGACAGACGTTCCAGGAGGTGGCTCGCCATGCGAGCGCCGAATCGCGGCGATTATGCCATGCGCCGGGTGATTTCCTCCCGGGTTCCGTGCGGGCGGACCCTGTCCGAGCCATGCGTCCGGGGCCGAACGCCACCGCGCTGTTAACCTTTCTTTAAGGATAAAGTAGCGGGCCCGGCGGCATTTTGCGAAGCCTAGGGACGAGCCAGCCGGCACTGCGGATCGCATGACACCGGTGTGTGCATCGAATTGTTCTCGTGTGTTGTGAGTCCCGACGGATGTCGCCTGAAGCCCTCAATTCCTTCTTCGCCATTTTCATTGGATTTGCGCTTGCGGGGGCGCTGACCAGCGGCTTTCAGGCTTTCATGGAAAAGCCCCCCGGTTTCGGATTGCTGATGCAGGAGGCGAGCGCGAAGGCTTTCGCCGCCGTGCCGTTTCTGGTGTTCGCGGCACCCTTCATCATCATGCGCAATACCGTGCGTGGCCGTACGATCGAAGGCCGACGGGTTCAGTTCGTCGCGATGGCCACCGTCATCGCCGGGTTCTGGAGCATGATGTCTGGCACGTTCGTCCTGATGCTGCTGGAAACCGCCGGCATCATCGCCTGATTTCCAGCACTTCCCACACTCGCCAGACCCTGTTCATTCATGGCATGGTCGCTCCGGATTTTCCGCGCTCGATCTGAAGCGCGTTACTGGAGACGACAAGAGAATGGCGATCTACGAGCTTGACGGGCGCGCGCCCGAACTTCCTGCCGACGGACAATACTTCATCGCCGAGACCGCGACGGTGATCGGCAACGTGCGCCTGAAGACCAACGCCAGCGTCTGGTTCGGCTCGGTGCTGCGCGGTGACAACGAACTGATCGAGATCGGCGAAGGCTCCAATGTGCAGGACAACTGCACCTTTCACACCGATCCCGGATTCCCGCTGACCATCGGCAGGAACTGCACCATCGGCCACAACGTCATCCTGCACGGCTGCACCATCGAGGATGGCGCGCTGATCGGCATGGGCGCGATCATCATGAACGGTGCGCGCATCGGCAAGGGCTGCATTGTCGGCGCGGGGTCTGTGATTACCGAAGGCAAGACATTCGAGGATCGTGCGCTCGTGATCGGCGCACCGGCACGTGCGATCAGGACACTGACGCCTGAGCAGGTCACCGCCATGACCTACGGCGCGCCGCACTACGTGCACAACGGCAAGCGCTTCAAGGCCGGTCTGAAGAAGATCGGATGAGGATGCGCGGCTGCAGGAGCTGATGCCTATAACTTCAGCACGGTGAGCTGCGCGATCTCCCGACGGCGCTGAACCATTGCGGGACCGGATCGAAGAATATCGGTGAGCAGAGGCGCTGTTTGCGCTATAAGCACCGGCATTCTTTTACGGCGATTGATTTTTGCAGTTGTTCTTCAACCGTTGCCGCGGGGGTGCAATGCATTCAGCTTTCAAGGAATTTGAGCACGACGCCTGGCAGACCGTTGTCGATGACTATGACGCCTCGTTCAGCCGTCTCACCCAACAGTCGATACCTGCGATCCTCGACATTTTGCAGGTGAAGCCGGGCACGAACTTGCTGGATGTCGCGTGCGGGCCGGGCTATCTCGCCGCCGCCGCGCAGCGGCTGGGCGCCAAAGCGAGCGGTATTGATTTCTCCGCGCCGATGGTGGAGCGGGCGCGCGCATTTCATCCGGATATTGCTTTTACGGAGGGCGATGCTGAGAGTCTGGAGTCCTATGCCGACAACAGCTTCGATGCCGTCGCGATGCTCTTCGGCATTTTGCATCTGGACCGGCCAGAACATGCGCTGAAGGCCATGCACCGGGTATTGAAACCGGGCGGCAGGCTGGCGTTCACGGCGTGGGGGGCACAGCCAACAGTGCCCGGATTTGCCATTCCCATACAGGCGATCCAGTTGCTGGGCGACCCCGATGTCCAGCTTCCTCCCGGTCCGCCGTTCTTTTACTACAGCGACCCGGCCAACTGCCACGATGCGCTGACCCGGTGCGGCTATCGCGACATCGGCACCAAGATCGTCGATCAAACGTGGGTCTTCAATTCTCCGGACGAATTCTTTCAGGCGCTTCTCAAGGGGACTGCGCGCACGGGCGGCATGCTCAAGCTGCAATCGCCCGGACGGCTGGCGTCGATCAAAGCCGACATCTGCGCGTCGGCGAGCGCTTATCTCAACAACGGGAAGGTCGTTTTGCCGATGCCCGCTCATCTGGTCTGGGCGATCAAGCCCTGAACGCTACGAGTTGCGGCCGGGACTCGCGGCTTGTGCGGCTTTTGGTTTCTGCGCGGCTCGCGCGGTATCATCGCGCATCAGGCCTTTTGCATCCGCCACAAGCTTTGCGGCCGTGCGCCTGCTCGCGCATTTGAGGACGCTTTGCTCCTCCGACTGAACGATAAAATCTCGTCCGTCCCTGATGATCGCGTATCGCACCATGTGGCCGATCCCCGTGTTCACCGTCGCTTGTAGAGAAAAAAGCGCGCGCCGTCGGCAAACATGTGGCGTTATACCCGGCGCCGTGGCCGATGGTTTCCGGATGATTAAGCGAAACGAACAGCGCGCTCATTCTCGCAATGTTCGGAGCGGTCCACGCCGTCCGGCTCGTTCTGGAACTCCACCCCAGAGGATTGGACTAAAAGCTGAGCACGACGCGCTGCCTTTCGCGCGCGGAGCGATTATATTGAAGTTGTTGTCAACAACCGAAAGGAGGTGGTCCAGTGTCTATAACCAAGCGCTGTCACCTCGCTGAGGCCGCCCGCTAAGCCATCATGGCTTCGGACAGGGCGGTCTTTCCGCCTGGTTCAGCGAGATTAGGGAAGGGCGCGTCGGGAAAACCCGGCGCGCCCTTCTTGCTGTGCGCCTTAGCCTACAAGCAAAAAGATCGCGCCGACCGCGAGCATCGCGAGACCGGGCCATGTCTCTTTCAGGCGGAATCCGGCAGCGGGCTCGGATGGCTCCAGGGTGGGTTCCGGCGTCGCCGCAGGCGTTCGTCTGACAGAACTGAGCCGCGCCCGAAACATCGGCTGCGCCGCCAGGAATATCAGGCCGCCGAACATCAACAGTGCGCCAAACAGAAGGGTCAGCATCCTCGCCTCCGAGGCTTGCCACTGGGAGTCAAACCCGCGCCGGCGACTTGGTTCCGGTGAGGCGGCGTCGCGGGCGGTCTGGAAAAAGTTGCGGCCAGCCTTGGGGGAGGCTGGCCGCGCACGATCCGGTCTGGGACGGGGAGGGGTGGGGATACGACCGGAGCGTGGATTCCTATGACTTCAAGTATTCATTTTTGAGCATGACGTTTCGATCATGCTCCAAATCTCAGCGTGAACTTGCGGTGGCGACGGCTGGACGCGAGTCTCCGAGCGACACCCAGGCCTGCGCATCGGTCTGCGACTGACGCTTGACGAAGCGGTAGCCAGTCTCGGTCCACGACACGACGTCCTCGTTCTGGTTGTCGAGGATGAACTCGCCCTTGTCGGACTTGACGGTCAGCACCGCGTGGCCTTCGCCCTTCTTGTCGCGCACCACCGTGATCAGCAGCGCTTCGCGCGGCCATCCGGCGTCGATCAGCATCTTGCGCTTGAGCAGGACATAGTCCTCGCAGTCGCCATATCCGTCGGTGGGATACGACCACTTCTCGATGACGCCCCAGTGATCCATGTCGGTCATCGGCTTGATGGTCTCGTTGACCCAGCGATTGACCCTCAGCAGATCCTTCCACGCCGCCTGCGTCATCACGATGTCGCGGGCCTGCGTCGCACCGCCCCGGCAATCACCGGGATTCTCGGCGCAGAATTCGACCCAGCCGATCGGCGCACGTGTGGTGTCGCCCAGGCTGGCATAAAGTACGCGTTCTCCTGCGGCATTCGCCGCAACCGTCATCCCCAACAGGCTGGCGGCAACCGCCAGGCCGACTCCCCGTCCACGAATTGAAAACATTGTGGCCCCCGTTTTTCTTGTTGGGACCACTTTTCACACAAAGGATTTTCGCCACGGCTAAGTCGTCGAAGTACAATTGAGACGAATACAAGTAAAAGCTGCGGATAACTCGATCTATACTTGAATAAAATGAGCATAAAATTTGAAATACTTGGATTTGATTCAAATTTTATCTATCTGCAACCAGGCAATTGATATTGCTGATGATTTTGATGTGGCGCGGGCGCGCCCCGATCTCCCGGCAAGCGCCCAAAATGCTTCAGGGCGATACCCGGATGTGGGGTATCGCCCTGAGAAGGCTCAAAATCAGAGATTTGGTAACCGCGGCTCTTTACTGCGCGCTTACGTTGTCTTCGACAGTCTCGGGAAGCTGCGGGTGAACGAACTCGATCGCGAAGCCTTCCTCAAGGTGGCGGACGACCCGGGCATGCACGCGGCCGAGGGTCACGGGTTCGCCGACCAGCGGCTTGATCTCGGCGGCAAGGGCCGCACCGGACAGTGAAAGGTCCATGATCCGGCACGCGATGGCGCGGCCGTCGCCGAATTTGAGCACGGACATCGGATTGCGCGGCACGATACGGTCGTGGCGGCGGTCTTCCGGCAGGTTCAGGATCTGGCGGTTGGCAAGCCAGGTGAGCTGGGCGGCGAGCTTGTCGCGCTTGCGGGGCGTCGCGCCGACCGTCATCGCAAAGCCGTTGTCGAGCAGGCGGGTGATCTTGCCTTCGACGCGGCCGATATGATCGAGATAGGCCACCACGCGCTCACCGACATTGCCGATGCCGGGCGCCAGCATGGCGAGGCCGCCGGGAGACATATTGATGACCTGGCACGGAAATTCGCGCCGGTCCGCCAGCATGTAGCGGCCAAGCAAATGCACTTTCACGCGCTGAAAGCGTCGCCGCTCCTGAGCGGACGGACGGATCGATTGTCTTTGCACCAACGCCATCATCACACCGGTCGACCGGTTTTTCGGTATGATGAACCTTACGGCGCTCACGGTTAACGATGTGTTAGCCCTAACGAAGTGCGCTGTCTTAGCGAATGCCTTCGTACACGGTGAGGCCGCGGAGCAGCGACCACTTCCGGAGCGCACGCGGTCCGCGCCGGTCTTGCTTCAAATGACGCCAGGAGGTGAGGCTGAAGTCTTTCAGACTGCCATAGGCCTGCAACTCCCCGACGGGACTGAGCGGCGCAAGCAGCCCGGTCATGCTGATCGGCGCATGCGAGCGGGCGCTGAATGGCAGCAGCAGCAGTTCGAGATGAATGCGCGTTCCATCCGGCGCCAGCGAGGTCGCGCCGGCGATGGTCGCCTGGGTTTCGTGGGCCACAATTCCGAGTATGTCCTGCATCTCTCCGCGGTCGGCCTCACGGAACAGGCTGAGGAGGCTTCGCCCCTTCAGATCGGCGCCGAACAGGGCGCACATCCGGGTTCCAGCCACCCGGAACGGGTAGCCGGCGGAGGCATCGCAGGACAGTACGAAAATGTCGCCAAGCAGATGCCGGACATGGCCGGGTTCCAGATCGCCCCGCTCGGGAGCGGCCGCGCCGGCGCGCTTCCTGTCCCAGTAGGCGTAGAATTCCTGGCTTGCTGGATGCTTCATGACCCGATTCCGCCCCGCGGACGACGATGGCGGGACAGATTTGTCCCGCTTTCAGGCGCCGCGAGGCCCCTTCTTGTTGTGCGGGACTTGAGGTGCAGCGTCCATGCCGGAGCGGGGATTTGGCTTTCTCCCAGCCGGATTTGCGTTGTTAAGATTAATTTAACTATGAGCTTCGTGAAAACGCGGAGGGCGGTTAGTGTCCAGCCACTCCAAGTTGCCGGTCTTCTCCAGGGATCGGCGGTTGTGAACTCAAGGTTGAATACAGGCGGCGGAAAACGATCTGGTCATTGTACGGGGAGGGGTGGGGATATCCGGAGCGTGAAGCGCTCTTACCCGGACAGTCCGTACAGGAAGACCGGCGAGACCAGGGGAGGGCCTTAAAGCCCTCCCTTTTTCTTTTCCGGACCGGCCCTTGTGCTTGCACCGCACCGCCAAAGCCGCCTATCTCAGAAGCTGGCCCCGCTTCGGACATTGTGTGCCCTTGAACTCTCCTGAATCGCCCCGCGAACCGATCCTGACCATTCCGTTCGGGATGACGGCTATCCTCGTCATCATGGCTGCGATCCATGGCGTGCGCGCCCTGTTGCCGCTCGCCACCGATCAGGAGGTGATCTGGACTTTCGGCTTCGTGCCCGCGCGCTACGACGCATCGGTGCTGGCCGGGCAGTTTCCCGGTGGTGTCGGCGCCGAGATCTGGACATTCCTGACCTACGCCTTCCTGCATGCGGACATCACCCACATCGCATTCAACATGTTGTGGATGCTCCCGTTCGGCAGTGCGGTCGCGCGCCGGTTCGGCACGGTGCGGTTCTTTGCATTCTTCGCCGTGACCGCGATTGCCGGCGCGTTCGCGCATCTGGTGACGCATCAGCATGAGGTTGCGCCGATGATCGGTGCATCCGCCGCCGTGTCAGGCATGATGGCCGCAGCCATCCGCTTCGCCTTCCAGCACGGAAGCTTCCTGTCGTTCCGGCGCGGCGATGCGGAAGCTGCGGCGCGCGTACCCGCACTTTCGCTGGTGCGGTCGTTGCAGAACTCGAGTGTGCTCGGATTCCTCGCCGTCTGGTTCGGCCTCAACATCATCACGGGCCTCGGCGCGATCGCCATCGGCGCGTCCGCACAGAGCATCGCGTGGCAGGCGCATATCGGCGGCTTCATCGCCGGTCTGGTGTTGTTTTCATTGTTCGACCCGGTGCAGCGCGCGATTGTGCAGGACAACAATGCTGGCGTTTTGCCGCCTGCGTCAGACTGACCCGTGCCTGTTGCTTCTGGCTGGCCTGCGCAATACCTGCAGTCTTGCGAGCGGGTGGTATTTGCTCCATCATCGCCATCGATGACGCTGGAGGCGCGAGAAACCAATCAGACGATACGTTGTTTGACTCGACAGCAGAATTGAAAGCCGCGCCGCGCATGACGTCAACGCGCAATCCCGCGGCCGGAGTTTCGGGAGGCTATAATGACGGTTCGGGCAATTCTGGGTACCAAAGGCCACCAGGTGATCAGCGTGTCGCCGGAAACCAAGCTTTCGGCGGCGATCAAGATTCTCTCCGAGCGCCGCATCGGCGCCGTCCTGGTGATGAGCGGCCAGAAAATCGACGGCATCCTCTCAGAGCGCGACGTGGTGCGCGTGCTTGGCGAGCGCGGCGCAGGCGTTCTCGAAGAGCCGGTTCGCAGCGTGATGACGCCGAAGGTCATCACCTGCCGGGAAACCGACACTGTCGGCGCGATCATGGAAGTCATGACGTCCGGAAAATTCCGGCATCTGCCCGTGGTCGAGAACGACAGGATCGTCGGTCTGATTTCGATCGGCGACGTCGTGAAGTGGCGTGTCGCGGAATTCGAGCGCGAGCAGGAGGCGCTGCACGACTACATCAAGACGGCGTAGGTCATACGCGCTATCAGTCTGGCTGACGGAAGCACCTCGTCATTGCGAGGAGCGAAGCGACGAAGCAATCCATCTGATGTTATGACTGGATTGCTTCGCTTCGCTCGCAATCACGACAATCGTCAGGGCTGCGTCGGCTGCGCTGTGCCCGGCGTCTGGTTCGCCGTCGGGGTGAGCAGGTTGATCGCTTCCTGAATCGATTCGATGTTGCGCTCAGCCGCGCGCACGCCGTGGTTGATGATTTCCTCGGCGCGGTGGAAATCGAACCATCCAACCTTGCCGACGCGCGGCGAGATCAGAACATCCGGCGGGTCGCCCGCGAGGCGCGAGCGCGTGATGCGATCCTGCATTATGTTGAAGGCCTCCACCATCACCGTCGAAATCCCCGGACGTCCGGCGCTGCCGAAGAATTCGCGCTTCACGGTTTTTTCGGCCGAGAAGAATTTTCCGAAGCCGCGCTTCTCCGGCGCTGCCGGCTCGGTTGGCGGCTCGGGCTCGGCATCGACCCTGCCATGCGCGGAGATGATGGTTCCGTGTCCGAACACGTCGGTCGAGACATTGCAGGCGATGACGATTTCCGCGCCGAGCGCGCGGGCCGCCGACACTGGCACCGGATTGACCAGCGCGCCATCCACCAGCCAGCGATCGCCGATCAGAACCGGCTCGAAAATGCCGGGCAGGGCGTAGGACGCGCGCACCGCGTCGACCAGCTTTCCGTTGGTGATCCAGATTTCGTGGCCCGTATTCACCTCGGTGGAAACCGCAGCGAACTTCAGCGGCAGTTCGTCGATGTAGGTGGCGCCGAACGATGCTTCGAGCTGGGCCGCGAGCTTGCTGCCGCCGATCAGACCGGAGCCGTTGAGCCGGATGTCGAGATAGCTGAAGATATTGCGCGGCATCAGGCCCCGGGCCCAGGTCTCCAGCGTGTCGAGGTGTCCTGCGGCATAGGAGCCGCCGACAACGGCGCCGATGGACGTTCCGACCACGATGTCCGGGACAATTCCGTGAGCGAGAAGCGTTCGCAGAATGCCGATATGAGCGAACCCGCGTGCTGCGCCGCCGCCGAGCGCGAGCCCGATCGTCGGCTTTCTGATGACTGGCGCTCCCAGCTCCATCTTGTTCCTTGCGCCGTTCTGTCGAAATCCAATCAAACTCTCAAGCAACGCATGTCTCCTGGGGGCTGATAACAGCGAATCGGTCGCCTTTGACCGGATTCGGCCATCAGAACGCGAAATGGGTGTGATTGTGTCGGGGACACGCGTCTCGCGTAATCAGGAAATGTGACTGTAGCGCGGCCTGTCCTCGCGCAGAAGGCGTTATTCTCCTCAAGGGAGCCCCGGAAGGGTAGTCAAGCACGTTGTCAGGCTTGAATTTGCCTCGTTTTCGGTGAAAAACCTCCGCCATGACAGCCCCCGGACACCGCCGCAGGATAGCCGTGCGCGCCGCGCGCACCGGCTCGCCTGATGCTTTGCGTCGTTACGCACTGGCATCGGTGTGCGGGCTGGCGTGGCTGGTGGTGCTCGTCGCTCCGCAGCCCGCGGCTGCTCAGTTCATTGGCGATGCGCCGCCCCCAATTCCTCCGGCCAATGTTCCCATCGCGCCCACGCCGTCGGGGCCGGCGATCAGTCTTGCGCCGCCGTCCGGCCCCGCCGCGACGCCGGGATTGCCGGCAACCCTCACTCAGCCGCCGGTCACCACGGCCGCTCCGCCGCAGCCTGCGGCGACGCCCTCGCAAGGCGTGCTCGCATTGAATGCGCGGTTCGGCAAGGATCTGCCCGCCGTCAGCAGCGGTGTCATCTGGCGCGTCTATTCCGACAAGCCGGACGCCAGCGGCGCTTTCCAGCTTGTCCGCGAAGATCGCAGCCCGACGCCGAACATCGTGCTCGCGCCCGGCGGATATGTCGTTCACGCCTCGCTCGGTCTGGTGAGCGCGGTCCGTCCGGTCACGCTGCGCAACGATACGGTGCGTGAACAGTTCGATCTGCCCGCCGGCGGCCTGCGCATCGAGGGCCGCGTCGGCACCACCAAGATCCCGCAGGGTCAGATCACGTTCTCGATCTACAAGGGCAGCCAGTTCGAAGTCGGCGAGCGTGCACCGCTCGCGCAGAACGTCGCCGCGGGCGATGTGTTGCTGGTACCGGAGGGCACCTACTACATCATCTCGAACTACGGCGACGCGAACTCTGTGGTGCGTTCGGACATTCGCGTGCAGGCGGGCAAGTTGACCGATGTCACCGTGACCCATCGCGCGGCAGTCATCACGCTGAAGCTCGTGAGCGACAGGGGCGGCGAAGCGCTCGCCAACACCGCGTGGTCGGTCATCACGCCCGCCGGTGACGTCATCAAGGAATACAACGGCGCCTTTCCAAAGGTGATCCTTTCGGAAGGCGAATATCGCGTGATCGCGAAGAACGAAGGCAAGGTGTTCGAGCGCCCGTTCAACGTGAGCAACGGCGTCGACGGTGAAGTCGAAGTCGTTGCCCGGTAATGACGCTGTTGCAAAACCGTCATAGTCTCTAAGGCGCACTAACCATCAGACGACTTAGAACTTTCACAAATCACACATCCGCTGCATCGGCCCGCGTTGTTTACGCAGCATTAAGTGCGCCCGCATTGGATACCGGCCGCTGACACGACAGAAAGCCGTGTCGATGGGGTGGGGTGCGTTGTGGTTGCCATCGCGAAATCGAAGAAGACTTCAGATCCGGAATTGTTCAGCGACGTTTCGGTCCTGCGCCGCAAGTGGCAGGCAGCTCTCAAGCCCGGAAAAGATCTGCCGTTCTTCGAAGACGTGATGCTCGGCAGCCTTGGGCGCTTGGCCGATCATGTCATGCTCATCAAGGACGAGACCGCGCAGTTCAAGGTTTCCCGCGCCGGACGCTACGTCGAGCAATGGCTTGAAACCGAAGTTTGGGATACGGCGCTCGATGCGTTTCCACCCGACTGCGCGATGGTCCTGAGCGAGGCGGTGGCGAATGCGCGGCGCAGCCGCAGGCCGCATCTGGCGGCGGCTCATTGCGTCCGCGACGGCCTCGTCCAGATTTACGATATCCTCGCGCTTCCGGTCGCCTCGCGCTGGGGCGGCACCATGACCAGCATCTACGTCAATCAGCGCGGCGCTCAGTACAGTCTGCTCGACGCAGTCTTCTCCGCCGCTGACGACGGTATCCTGTCGCTGGCGACAATCCGCGATGCGGATGGCCAGCCCGCGGATTTCCAGATCGTCCATCTCAATCAGGGTACGGCGCGCCTGCTCAAGCTGCCGCCGGACGAATTGCGCTGGCACCGGCTGAGCGCCGGGACGCACGCTTTATGTTCGCCGCAGGTTTTCCAGCGGCTCTGCGCTGCCGTCAAAGGCGGGGTGAGTGAACAGTTTGAAGTGAGCGATCACGACAGCACGCTGAAGATCAGCGCAGCGCCCGTCGGCGATCTGCTGTCGCTCTCGCTGACCGATGTCACCGACCTCAAGCGCCGCGAACAGTCGTTCCGTCTGCTGTTCGACAGCAATCCGATGCCGATGTGGGTGTTCGACGTCGAAACCCGGAGGTTCCGCAACGTGAACGACGCGGCCATCAGCCATTATGGCTATGACCGCGACCGGTTTCTCTCGATGGAATTGCAGGACCTCTGGCCCAAGGACGAATGGGAGGAGCATTCCCGCGCGCTGGTCGGCGTCGGCGAGGTTTACAACTCGGGCCGCAACTGGCGGCATCTGAAAGCCGACGGCAGCGAGATCGAGGTGCTGACATTCGGGCGCCGCGTGTCGTTCGAGGGGCGTGACAGCTTTCTGGTCTCGGCGGTCGATATTACCGAGCGGCGCAAGGCGGAAGCCCGCATCGCCTATATGGCGCACCACGACGGACTGACGAATCTCGCCAACCGCGTGATGTTCCAGGAGCGCCTGCGGCACGATCTGGAGCGCAGCCGTCTGGTCAACAAATGCGTGGCTGTGCTCTGCATCGATCTCGATTTGTTCAAGAACGTCAACGATTCCTTCGGTCATCACACCGGCGACAAGCTGCTGACGCTGGTGGCCGAACGTCTTGCGGCGGATGCGCGCCAGGACAATCTGGTAGCCAGACTCGGCGGCGACGAGTTCGCGATGATCCTCGGGGGCGACCTGTCGCCGAACGAGGTCAGCGCGCGTGCGATCCAGATCATCGAGACCCTGAGCGAGCCTTATCAGATCGACGGCCTTGAAGCTGTGATCGGCGCCAGCATCGGCATTGCGATCTCTCCGGGCGACGGCGACACCGGCGAAGAGCTGCTGCGCAACGCCGACATGGCGCTGTACCGCGCGAAGTCGGAAGGCGGCGGCGTGCATCATTTCTTCGAGAAGGAAATGGACCGTCGCGCGCAAACGCGCCGCGACATGGAGATCGACCTGCGGCGCGCGCTGGCGACCGGCGAATTCCAGCTTCACTATCAGCCGCTGGTCGATCTGGCGCAGGACCGCATCGTGGCATTCGAGGCGCTGCTGCGCTGGCATCATCCGGTGAAGGGGATGGTTTCGCCCGCCGACTTTATCCCCGTCGCCGAGGATATCGGCCTGATCGTTCCGCTCGGCGAGTGGGTGCTGCGCGAAGCCTGCATACAGGCGGCGGCGTGGCCATCCGATATCAAGGTCGCCGTCAACCTGTCGCCGGCGCAATTCCGCAGCCGCAGTCTCACGCAGACCGTGTTCAGCGCGCTTGCGCAGTCGGGCCTGTCGCCGCTGCGGCTGGAGCTCGAAATCACCGAGTCGATCTTCCTGGCGGACAGCGAGGCCAATCTCGCGACGCTGCACCAGTTGCGCGATTTCGGCGTCCGCATCTCGATGGACGATTTCGGCACCGGCTATTCCAGCCTGAGTTACCTGCGCAGCTTTCCGTTCGACAAGATCAAGATCGATCGCTCGTTCGTGCGCGACCTTGCGGAGCGGCCGGACTGCGCCGCCATCGTCAGGGCGATTTCGAGCCTCGGCCGCAGCCTCAACATTTCAACAACCGCCGAAGGCGTCGAGACGATGGATCAGCTCGACAGGTTGCGCGACGAAGGTTGCACGGAAGTGCAGGGCTTCCTGTTCAGCGCCGCGCGTCCGGCGTCGGAGATCGCCGCACTGCTTGGGAAGTTCGGAGACCAGGCGACAAAGGCGGCGTGAGAAAATTAACCCGCTCATTCCCGCGAATGCGGGAATCCAGCACTCGACAAGTCTGGGTCCCCGCTTTCGCGGGGACGAGCGGAACCGGAATCTTGTTCTAGAATCTCGTCACGATATCGCTGAGCGCCGGGCGGGGCCGGTCGTCGGTCGGCCGCTCGGACTTGCCGATGTGAATGAAGCCCGCGATCCTCTCGTCCTCGTTCAGGCCGAGTGCATTGAGCACATCGCGGTCGAACGCCATCCAGCCGGTCAGCCAGTTCGCGACATAGCCGAGGGCGTGCGCGGCATGGACGATGTTCATGGCGCTGGCGCCGGCCGACAGTTCCTGCTCCCACGGCGGCACCTTGGGATGCTTCGACGTCTTGCTCACCACGCCGATGACGAGCGGAGCATGGGTGAAACGCTTCTTCTCGGTCTCGACCTGATCCGGCGTCGCGGTGACATTCTTGGCGCGGAACACTTTCGCGAAAATCTCGCCGGCCTTGGCGCGCGCATCGCCTTCGAACACGATGAAGCGCCATGGCACAATCTTGCCGTGATCAGGCACCCGCGCGCCGATGGTGAGAATCGTTTCAAGCTCGGCGGGCGAGGGGCCGGGCCCGGTCATCTCAAGCGGCTTGAGCGAGCGGCGCGTCTTCAGAAGGTCGAGTGCATCGGGCATGTCGTATCCAGATTGAGCCCGCACGGGGGCGTGCGTGCCGCTGATATCGGAAATTCAAACTGCGATAACAAGGCGTGCAGTTTATGAGGCCTCTAAAGAAGAGAAGCCTCATAAATCCTGTCACGCATTCGCGCGCTTCAGGTCCGGCGGCATTGCTTCATACGCCAGCGCCTTGAGCGCCTCGTCGAGCGGCAACACCGTCTGGCCTTCGCTGCCGAGGCGGCGGATCGAGACCATGCGGCCTTCGGCTTCCTTCTTGCCGACAACGAGCAGCGCGGGGACCTTCGCCAGCGAATGCTCGCGCACCTTGTAGTTGATCTTCTCGTTGCGAAGATCGATCTCGGTGCGCAGACCCGCCTTGCGGCAAGCGGCCAGCACTTCGCGCGCATAGTCGTCGCCATCGGAGGTGATGGTGGTGACGACCGCCTGCACCGGCGCGAGCCAGAGCGGGAAGTGACCGGCGAAGTGCTCGATCAGGATGCCGGTGAAGCGCTCCAGCGATCCGCAGATGGCGCGATGGACCATCACCGGCGTCACCTTGTTGGAGTGATCGTCGATGTAGAACGCGCCGAAGCGCCCCGGCAGATTGAAGTCGACCTGCGTGGTGCCGCACTGCCATTCGCGGCCGATGGCGTCGCGCAGCACGTATTCGAACTTCGGCCCGTAGAACGCGCCTTCGCCCGGATTGATCGAGGTCTTGATCCGGTTGTGGCCTTGCGCGGCGATCTGTTCGAGAACTTTCGCCATCACCGTCTCGGCGTGATCCCACGCCTCATCGGTGCCGACGCGCTTTTCAGGCCGCGTCGAGAGTTTCACCGTGAGTTCACCGACGAAGCCGAAGTCCTCGTAGGTCGACAGGATCAGGTCGTTGATCTTGAGGCACTCTTCCGCGAGCTGATCTTCGGTGCAGAACACGTGAGCGTCGTCCTGCGTGAAGCCACGCACGCGCATCAGGCCGTGCATCGCGCCCGACGGCTCGTAACGATGCACGATGCCGAACTCGGCAAGCCGGATCGGCAGTTCGCGATAGCTCTTGAGGCCATGCTTGAAGATCAGCACGTGGCCGGGGCAGTTCATCGGCTTGATCGCGAACCAGCGCTTGTCTTCCGCCTCGTCGCCGGCCGACTGCGCCGCGAACATGTTCTCGCGATACCACTCCCAGTGGCCGGAGGTTTCCCACAGCGACTTGTCGAGCATCTGCGGCGCGTTCACTTCCTGATAGTCGCCCGCGAGCCGCCGGCGCATATAGGCGATGATCGCCTGAAACAGCGTCCAGCCCTTGGCGTGCCAGAACACCACGCCGGGGCCTTCTTCCTGGAAATGGAACAGGTCCATCTCGCGGCCGAGGCGTCGGTGGTCGCGCTTCTCGGCTTCCTCAAGCTGCTTGAGGTAAGCGTCGAGCTCTTCCTGCTTGGCGAACGCGGTGCCGTAGATGCGCGTCAGCATCGGATTGTTGCTGTCGCCGCGCCAGTACGCGCCCGCGACCTTCATCAGCTTGAAGGCGTTGCCGACCTTGCCGGTCGACGTCATGTGCGGGCCGCGGCAGAGATCGAACCATTCGCCCTGCTTGTAGATCTTCAGCGACTGGTCTTCCGGAATGGCGTCGACCAGTTCGATCTTGAAGGTCTCGCCCTTGTCGGCGAACACTTTCTTGGCGCGATCGCGCGACCACTCTTCCTTGGTGAAGGGCGCATCCTTGGCGATGATCTCGCGCATCTTCTTTTCGATCGCTGCGAAATCTTCCGGCGTGAAAGGCTCGTTGCGGAAGAAGTCGTAATAGAAGCCGTTGTCGATCACAGGACCGATGGTGACCTGGGTGCCGGGCCACAGCGTCTGTACGGCTTCAGCCAGCACGTGCGCGGCGTCGTGCCGGATCAGCTCAAGCGCACGCGGATCATCGCGGTTGATGAATTCGATCTTTGCGTCACGCACGATCGGGTCGGCGAGGTCGGACACGACGCCGTCCAGCGCCATCGCGACGGTGCGCTTGGCCAGCGAGGGCGAGATGCCCTTGGCGATGTCGAGGCCGGTGGTGCCTTTGGGGAATTCGCGCTGCGCGCCGTCCGGGAAGGTGACCTTCACTTTGTCGGTCTCGACGGGCTTCAGGTTGGCGAGGCTGTACTTCAATCCGGGCGCGGAAGGGTCTTTATCGGTCATATCATTCTCCTGTGGCTCACTCCTGCGAACGGGCGCAGGTAAGCGGTGAGAGAGGGATATAGCAGGCAGCCGTCCGTGTGCAACAGCGGTTGTTAAATGTCGCGGCGCTCGCAATGGGGCTTCTGGTCGTGTCGCGAGCCGCGGTCGCGGCGCCCGCGCCAGCTATTCCGCTTCCTGCAGCAGATCGCTGATCGAAGGTCCGGTGCTCGTCCCGTACGGCATGGCTTTCATGCAGTTGCATTAAACCGTTCGTGTGCTAACAACACGGCGTGAAACGCTTCGCCCCCACAGCCTTGATGCTCGGCAATTTCGTCACCGGCGTGAGTATTCTCGCGCCGGCGGGGATGCTGCCGGAGCTGGCGCAGGAATTCGGCGTCTCGATTCATGAAGTGGGATTGCTCATCACCTTCGGCGCGCTGGTGCTGTGCATCGGCTCGCCGGTGTCCGCGTGGCTGACCAGTGCCTTCGACCGGCGGATCTTGCTGTCCGTGACGGTGGCGATCATCGCCGCGGCGCAGTTCGCATCCATGGTTGCGCCGAACTACGCAACGCTCATGGCGGTGCGGCTGGTGATGCTGGCGGTCGCTGCGCTGTTCACGCCGCAGGCCGCGGGCACGGCGGCGATGATGGTGCCGCCGGAGCGGCGCGGCAGCACGATGTCGTATGTGTTTCTCGGCTGGTCGCTGGCGCTCGCGGTGGGGCTGCCGCTGATCGCCTATGTCGCGAGCCATATCGGATGGCGCGTTGCCTATACCGGCATCGGCATTATCGCGTTGCTCAATCTGGCGATGCTGGTCTGGCGGATTCCGCCCGGGCTTGTCGGCGCGCCGGTCGATCTCAAGACGTGGAGCGATATTGCGCGAAATCGGCTGATCGTGCTGTTGCTCCTCATCACGGTGCTACAGACGTCCGGGCAATTCGTGGTGTTCACCTATCTCGGGCCGCTGTTCGCGAAGCTCGGCGGCAGCGCTCAACTTGCGATCATCGCGTTCAGCATTTACGGCGTCATGGGTTTCATCGGCAACGTGATCGCCAGCCGTGTTGTCGATGCTTGGGGGGCCTATCGCACATCGCTGACCACGATCGCGCTGCTGCTGTTCGGAATTACAATGTGGGCGCTCGGCGCGGGCATCGTGCCGCTGATGCTGGCGTCGATGGTCCCATGGGGCACGGCGTTCTCATCGGCCAATTCGATGCAGCAGGTCCGGCTCGCCGCGGCGGCGCCGCTGTTCGCCAGCGCCACGGTGTCGCTGAACACGTCGGGGCTTTATATCGGTCAGGCCATCGGCTCGGGGATCGGCGGCTTCCTGTTCGCGCACGAAATGTATTATGCGATCGGCTATGTCGGCGTCGGCTTTCTCGTGCTGGCGCTGATCACGGTGTTTATCTCACGGCGGTGAACTGATTTCCGTGCCGTCGTTGACGCCGCGCCATCGCGCATAGCGCCACGGCAGATACCAGCGCGCATCGGCCTGCAACGTGCCGGGCACGTTGTCGATCCCCGAAGTGCCCCATGGCTGACAGCGCAGCAGCCGCGCCAGCGTCATCCAGCCGCCCGCCCACAAGCCGAACCGCGCAATGGCTTCGTCGCCGTAGACCGAACAGGTCGGAAGATGACGGCAGTTGAAGCCGACCAGCGGCGAAAGCGTGTGACGATAAATCCAGATCATGCCGCGGCCAGCGTTGCGCGGCAGATTTTGAACCCCGCCGGCGCAATCGGGACATCGGGCCGAATGTTTCATCTCAATGTCTCGACGGATGTCTTCACAGCGTTGGACGATGTTCTGCTGTTCGTGACGGATTTATCGGCGATTGCCGGAAACGTCGCCACGCAAATGATGAGTTCCCGCGCAGGGAACCGCAACACATTGTCTTCCGCGCCACAGTTCCACAATTATCGCACGATTTTGACTGCGCCGCAGCAAAAGTGGAATAGACGCGAATCCTTTGCGCGGATACGTTTTTCATAACGCCCGTGTGACAGGATTCGTCCTTGCGGGATGGGGCCGATGCCGTTGTCGATTGGGGCGGGGAAGGAACCACGTTGTTCGTCGTGAGGTCGCTACCATGGGGCGGCTGGGCGCGGCTTTGCGCCACCGCCGTTTGTCTCGCGCTGCCTGGCTCCGCCACGCTCGGCGGTACGGTTGGTGCTTCCGCCACTCTCGAAGAACGCAAGCTTCCGATGAATTTCAAATGGCACGCGGCGCAGCCCGCCTGCGCGCAGGATTGCGCCGGCTGGATCGGCGCGGTCGGCGTCATCACATCCGACACGCCTGCGAAGTTCGAGGAGTTCTCGGGCGGACGCGATCTCAAGGGGACCACGGTGGTTCTCGATTCCAGCGGCGGGTCGGTGCTCGATGCCATTTTGCTCGGACGGCGCTGGCGCAGCCTCGGTCTGCGCACCACCGTTGGCATCGTGATCGAAAAGGAAATCGCGGGCGCTGTCGCGCGCGACATCGTGCCGGATGCCTACTGCGAGTCGATGTGCGTGTTCCTGCTGCTGTCGGGCAAAACCCGCCACGTGCCCGAAGGCGCGCATGTGCGCGTGCATCAGATCTGGATGGGCGATCGCGCGGACGATGCGCGGGCTGCAAGTTATTCGGCGGACGATCTGATGATCGTCGAGCGCGATATCGGCCGTCTCGCGAAATACACCTTCGATATGGGCGGCACCGGTGACCTGCTGTCGCTGGCGCTCAGTGTCCCGCCGTGGGAGGCGTTGCATCGCCTGTCGGCGGATGAGTTGCGCCTGACCAATCTCGTGACGACGGATGCTGTTGCCGACGTCAGGACGCCGTCCGACGATGTCGTGGGAAGCGTGAGCCCGAAGGCGCAGGACCGCGTGGTCAGCGCGCCCGTGTTTGTGAGCGCACCTGCTGTTGTCCCGGTGATCTCCGACATGCAGCCGGTGCCTGCGGGGACCAAGACGGCCGAAGCCCATGCGCCGACCGGTGGCGCGGCGCCTGCGGCCACGGACCGGAAGTAATCCCGTCAGGTTTGTGCCGGGGCGAGGGCGGCTTTGGCTTCAATCTGGCCGACGGCGTCCACCACTGCATCGAACGTCAGCAGGGTCGAGGCGTGGCGCGCCTTGTAGTCGCGCACCGGCTCCAGCATGGCGACATCCGCCCATTTGCCTTGCGGCGGCGCACCGTTTTCCTTGAGCATCCTGCGCACGGTTTCGCGCAGCTCTCGCAGTTCGGCGGCGTTGGAGCCGATCACGTGGCGGGCCATGATCGAGGAAGAGGCCTGGCCCAGCGCGCAGGCCTTCACGTCGTGGGCGAAATCGCTCACCACGCCGTCCTGCATCTTCACGTCGACCTTAACGGTCGAGCCGCACAGCTTGGAATGAGCGGTGGCGGTGGCATCCGGGTCGGCGAGCCGTCCCAGACGCGGAATATTGCCCGCCAATTCGATGATTTTCTTGTTGTAGATGTCGTTCAGCATGGCGGTCGAATTTCGCTCTTGCATGAGACCCCTGCCGCCCCCCGCTCTTGGCGGTCGCGGCCCTGAGCCTATATAATGCCCATGATGCAGGAATAAACCGCCTGCATTTCAGCAATGCACGGAAATATAGACGGTTTTTCCTGTGATTTGCTGCAATCATGCAGGCTAGGCGTCCGGCGGCTGGGTATCGCTGCCGCGGCTGACCGGTGACACTCCGGCCCCTCCGTCGAGGTTATAATGGACCAGGGCCGGTCGAACGGAGACGAAATGGACGCGATTATCAAGCCGATCCGCACCGGCAAGCCGGCGGAAAAATCCGAAATTCCTGCTTCCGACTACATGGCGTCTGCCATTGACCCCGGTCTGGTTCGTCCATCCCGCAGCGAGGCCGAGGCGGCTGCAAAGACGCTTCTGGCTTACATCGGCGAGAACACCAGCCGCGAGGGCCTGCTCGACACGCCGCGCCGGATGATCGAAGCCTATGACGAACTGTTTCAGGGGTATGCCCAGTGCCCGGCGGAAATCCTCGACCGCACGTTCGGCGAGACGGCGGGTTACGACGATTTCGTGCTGATGCGCGACATCAATTTCCATTCGCACTGCGAGCACCATGTGATGCCGTTCTATGGCAAGGCGCACATCGCTTATGCACCGGTGGATCGCGTGGTGGGCCTGTCGAAACTGGCGCGTCTCGTTGATGCTTTCGCGCATCGTCTTCAGACCCAGGAGCATCTCACCGCGCAGGTCGCCGGTGCGATCAACGCCATCCTGAAGCCTCGCGGCGTCGCGGTGGTGATGGAAGCCGAGCACACCTGCATGTCGGTGCGCGGTATCGCCAAGGCGGGGGCGAAGACGCTGACGTCGCGCTTCACCGGTGTGTTTCAGGACAATCCTGAAGAACAGGCCCGTTTTCTCAACATGGTCCGTGGCGTATAAGCCTTCGAACGAAGGCGTCCGCGCCTTCCTTTGAAAAGGTAACGCCGTGACTTCATCACACACACACTCGCATGACGTCGAGGAAGGGCTGAGCTTTCAGCCAAAATTCGACGCGTCCGGTCTCGTGACCTGCGTGGCAACCGACGCCGGAAACGGCGACGTGCTGATGGTCGCGCACATGAACGACGAGGCGCTGCGCAAGACGGTCGCGACCGGTGAGGCCTGGTATTACAGCCGTTCGCGCAGGAAGCTCTGGAAGAAGGGCGAAAGCTCCGGCCACGTGCAGCGTGTCGTCGAGATGCGGATGGACTGCGATCAGGACGCGGTGTGGATCAAGGTCGAGCAGGCAGGGGCCGCGTGCCATACCGGCCGGCGCTCATGCTTCTACCGCGCCGTCACCGGTGAGGGTGGCGAGGCGAAGCTGACATTCGTCGACGCCGACAAGGTGTTCGATCCCGCCAAGGTCTATCGCTAGACCTTAGTCTTTCCTGAGCCGGCGCTTGGCCCGTTGATCCTCGATGCTCCAGAACAGAGCGGTCGACGCGACCAGCAGGCTAGCGATCAGCCCCAGGAAAGCCCATGTCGCATCGGCTATGCTGAGTGCGTTGATCATGCTCAGGACAATGCAAGGGATGGACCTTCGGTCATGCCCAAGCCGCATGGCTGCTGCATGCCGGGCGAAGGACGACGCGCGCTTCGGAAATTAACGTCCCGTTAACCATAAATGCGGCAGGTTGTGGTTGGTTCCTGGGGAGCGGGCACCATCATGGCTGTCGATACTTCAAGCATAACGACCGGGCTTGATTCCGCGCGCGCGAAAATCGCGGGCACGATCAAGAATGCCGCCAGCGCGACCGGCGCCAGCTTCGAGTATCTGATCTCGGCGGCGAAGATCGAATCCAACCTCAACCCCAGCGCGCAGGCTTCGACCTCGTCGGCGCGGGGGCTTTATCAGTTCATCGAGCAGACGTGGCTCGGCACGGTGAAAGAGGCGGGGTCTGCCTTCGGCTTCGGCAAATATGCCGACGCAATCTCCAAATCCCCCTCGGGCCGCTATTCGGTCAGCGATTCATCCACGCGCGACGAGATTCTCAAGCTGCGCGACGATCCTGCCGCCAACGCCGCCATGGCGGGTGTGCTGACCCAGTCCAACAGCTTCAAGCTCACTGGCATGATCGGCCGCCGCCCGACTGACGGCGAGCTCTACATGGCGCATTTCATGGGGGTGAGCGGCGCATCGCGGCTGATTTCAAGCGCCGAGGACAATCCTCGCGCTTCCGGCCCGGCGATGTTTCCGAGCGCCGCCGCCGCCAACCGCTCGATCTTCTACAACCGCGACGGCAGCGCGCGCAGCGTCTCGCAGGTCTATTCGGTGCTGACGTCGCGCTACGATGCGGCGGCGAATTCCCAGACGGCGCGCACGGCGATGGCCGCGGCCGGCGTCACGCCGGGGCAGTCGCGGATGGCGGCGGCGCCCGTCGATAACGCGGCGTATCTTTCGAGTTTCCCGCAGGCTCGGCCCCCCGCCGATGCGCCCACCCAGGTCGCGGCGCTGCAAACGCCCGCTCAGCCGGTTTTCCGTTCGCTGTATCAGACCGGCGATCGCCCCGAGCCGGTGTCCAATACGGTGCGCGAACTGTGGGGCAACAACACGTCGATCACGAACCCGCTGCCGGCGGGCGCGGCCACCCGGACGGAGGCTCCGCAGGGGCTTGGGCTGTTCAGCGATTCGACCGGTGTTTTCAGCGGCTAGGCCTCACGCTTCATCCTTTGCCTGAAAGGGTGAGCGGTGATCGCGGTAGGCGACTCGCGCGGCCTTGAAATACCCTCGCAGCCTCACGCGAGTTGGCACCCTTGATTTATGTCTTCATCCTTATCGTCGGCCTGATTGCCGGTATTCTCGGCGGCATTGTCGGGACCGGCACGTCGATCATGCTGCTGCCGGTGCTGGCCTATTCGTTCGGGCCGAAGCAGGCGGTGCCGATCATGGCCATCGCGGCGATCATGGCGAACATGGCGCGCATCCTCGCATGGTGGCGCGACATCGACTGGCGCGCGGTCGTGGTTTACTCCGTCCCCGGCATACCGGCCGCCGCCCTTGGCGCGGGAACGCTGCTCGCGCTGCCCTCAGGTTTCGTCGACATCGCAATCGGTGTGTTTTTCATTCTGATGATTCCGTTCCGCCGCTGGATGCATGCGCGCCAGTTCACGCTGCCGCTGTGGTCGCTCGGGGTCATCGGAGCGGCGATGGGCTATCTCACCGGCATCGTCGCATCGACCGGGCCGATGACCGTCCCAATCTTCGTCTCCTACGGGCTGATCAGAGGGCCGTTGCTGGGAACCGAAGCGGCCGTCTCGCTCGCCGTCTACATAAGCAAGGCGATCACGTTTCAGCGGCTCGATGCTCTGCCGCCCGACGTCATCTTCAAGGGACTGATTGCCGGCTCATCGCTCTTCGTGGGCGCGTTCATCGCCAAGCGTGTGGTCATGCACATTAACGCGGCGAACTTCCACTACTTGATGGAAGCCCTGATGCTGGTCGCGGGCCTGTCGATGTTCTGGAGTGCGTTTCAGGGTTGAGAGTCTGATTCAACTCTGAAACGCAGGCCGTTGATGTGACTCAGGTTGGCAGTGAATCTTTGCAAAAAGTTCTGCGAACTCCGCGCTCGGTGGAATCGGCTTGATCACATCGATCAGGACCCCGTTCGGGTCGGACGTGATGAAGTGACGCTGTCCGAACGCCTCGTCGCGGAGAGGGGTCAGGATCGGCAGGCCCGCTGCCTTTGCCCGGCCATACATCTCGTCGGGGTCTTCGACCTCGAAGTTCAGCAGCAGACCCGACACCCGGCCGCGGCCCGCCTCCGGGATCGTCTCGTGGGTGCCGTCGAGGACCGCGAGGTTGACGCTCGGGTCGGCTTTCGAGCGCAGGTGGACGTACCAGTCGCTGCCGAAGGCCTCCTCGAAACCGAAGTGGGCCTTATAGAAATCGGCCGTCGCGGCCACGTCACCGGTCATGATGACGGGATAGTAGCTGGTGATTTTCATGGTGGTCCCCCCTTGCGAAATTACATACATTCTGTATGTTTTTTGTTAAATAACGTACAGGCTGTATGTATGCAAGTTAACAAGCCGGACGAATTGCCGCGGTCCAATCGTGACCGTACCGCAAGGACCCAGGGTGCCCTGATGCAGGCGGCGAGGGCTCTGTTCGTCGAAAAGGGATATGCGGAGACCTCGACGCCGGAAATCGTCGCAGCCGCAGGCATTACGCGCGGCGCGCTCTACCATCACTTCGAAGACAAGCGGGCGCTGTTCCGGGCGATTGTCACCGGGGAAGCGCTCGCGGTGGCGGCGGCCATCGAGCAAAGGGCGCTCGCGGGTTTGTCTCCGATCGATGCGCTGGTCGAAGGAAGTTCGGCTTATCTCGATGCGATGCGCGTGCCGGGCCGGACGCGGCTGCTCCTGATCGAGGGGCCGTCGGTTCTCGGACAGGCCGAGATGAAAAAGCTGGATGAAGAGAATGCAACGCGCACGCTGCGCAGCGGGCTCGAAGCAGCGATCGATACACGAGGCCTGCCGCTTGCGGCACTGGCAGATCTGTTGTCGGCGGCGTTCGATCGCGCCGCGCTGGCGATCGACGCCGGCGAAGATGCGGCAAATTATCGGAACGCGATTGTCATGCTGATCCGGCGCGTGGTGGGGCGCTGAGTCCAGCCGCGTCCGCGAGGTTAACGAAACCTCAACAAACACAGCCGTTTATGGTGAACGTTTTCTTAAGTGTCATGGTTTACGGTTCGTAACAGTGGCGTCGCGTCGCGATGCCTTGGCATGTTGCGTAAGCCGGAACACCCATGATCGTTCGGCAGTTTATTAGTTGGGTTCGCACGGCTCCCGCAGGGGAGCGCGCAGAGGCGACGCGGTGTCTGGCCCGCGCCTGGCTCATTTCCGATTTGTCGGAAGACGATCGCGCCGCCGCGGAAGGCGCGCTGCTGATGCTTCTCGATGATGCCTCGCCGCTGGTGCGGCAGGCGATGGCGGAAGTTTTCGCGCACTCGCTGGATGCGCCCGCCGCGATCGTGGCCGCGCTTGCTGTCGATCAGGCATCGGTGGCGGTTCCGATCCTCGAACACTCTCCGTTGCTGCTCGACTCCGATCTGGTCGACATGGTCGCGACCGGAAATGCCGAGACCCAAAGCGCCATCGCGCGCCGTTTCGATCTGCCGCCGTCGGTTTGCGCGGCACTTGCCGAAGTCGGCTGCGCCTCGTCGGTGCTGGAACTGATCGAAAATCGCGCCGCCCAGTTGGCTGATTTCTCGCTGGCGCGTGTGGCGGAGCGGTTTGGCCATCTCGCCGCGATCCGTGAATCGCTGCTGACGATGGATGAATTGCCTGCCGCGATCCGGCTCACGCTGGCGCAGAAATTGTCCGACACGCTGACGCAGTTCGTCACCGCGCGCGACTGGCTGAACCCCGATCGCGCCCGGCGCGTGGCAGGGGAGGCGATGGAGCGCTCCACGGTCAACATCGCGGCGCAGACGCGCGGCGAGGATATGACCGCGCTGATTGGTCATCTGCGATCCATCGGCCAGCTCAATGCAGGGCTGATCCTGCGCGCGCTTCTCTCAGGCAACATCGAGCTGTTCGAGGAATCGCTGGTCGAACTGTCCGGCCTGCCGCGCAACCGCGTGGCTGCGATCGTCCATGATCGCGGCGGCGTCAGCCTGAACGCGCTGCTCGCCAAGGCGGGCCTGCCGGAATCGACCTATCGCGCGTTCCGCGCGGCGCTCGATGCGTCGCATGAAATCGGCTTCGTCGGCACGGTCGCGGGTGCGACGCGGCTTCGCCGCCGCATGGTCGAGCGCGTACTCACCCAGTGCGAAACCGCCGAAACGGTCTCCGAGCCTCTGCTGATCCTGCTGCGGCGTTTTGCGATGGAATCGGCGCGGGAAGAAGCGCGCCTGTTCTGCGACGAACTCGCGGCCGATGATTTTATCGGCACGCTCAATGCGCATGTTGCCGAAGAGGCGGGCGGCTACGACGCCTATCAGACTGACGACGACATGGATGCGTATGCCGCCGACGATGCTTACGAGACGTCAGAGGACGACAAGATCTACGGCGCTGAAGATACTTACAATGCCACTGCGGTCGACCCGCAGTATCGCGACAGTGTCGAGACCACACGCTATATCGATGACTACGCCAAGGATGAATATACGGTGCAAGACGTCTATGCGGTCGCGAATTCCGATCCGCTGCATTATGACGATATGCGAACCGCAGATGACGCTCGGCATAACGACGCGTCAGTCCATGCCTTTGTCGATACTGCCATGGATCGGTACGACGGGTACGATCGCGATGAGCGCGATTATGACTACGACCGGCGCATTGCGGCGTAGTATTTTGAAGATCGCCGAAATCTAGCTTGAGCCGTCATCCTGAGGTCCGAGCACTTGTGAGCCTCCAAGGATGACGGTGAAATTCGGATTTCTCCGCCACGCATCCTTCGAGGCTCGCCGCAAGCGCGGCTCGCACCTCAGAATGACGCGCTATCGTGCAAGATGAATCCCGGCCTTCGCCGGGATGATGCAGAGGGTGTTGACAGGGCGGGTCGCTCTACGAAGCGGCGAGTTGTTAGAGCACCGATCGCGAGTCGTTCAGCCTTCCGGAACGATGCTCGGCGACAGGATCGCTTCGAGATGTTCGGGCCGGTCGCGGTTGACGTGGATCAGATATTCGTCCGCCACGCCGCGCAGCTTCTTGCTCAGTTCATCCGCCATGCCGATGGCGTTGATCTTCGACTGTTCGCGATAGATCGCCTGGATCGCGTTGACATGGTGCTGGATCAATTCGCCCGGCACCTGAGCGAGATCCGGTGCATGTTCGATAATCCGGCACAGGCTTTCCGCCGCCGCAGCGGCGGTGGGGAAGCCGAACGTCGCAGCGCCGCCCTTGATGTCGTGCGCCGCGCGGAACAGTTCCTCGCGGTTCTCGCCGTTCAGTCCTTCGCTTGCGATTGCGGCATAAGCCGCGCTCAGCCGGTCGCACTCCACCTGCATCCAGTGGTTGAACTCGCCGGACAGGCTGGCGAGCGCCTGTTCGGCCCGCGCAACCGGATCGTCGAGATCCTTCTCTTCGGAATACCGCACCATCTTGCGCAGCGGATTGGGCTGCGAGATGACCTGATGGTCCGCGAAGGTATCGACCTTGATCTCGACTGGCGGCTTGCGGGCCATGGGTGCTCCTAGTTTCCGGAACGGGCTTTGTCGAGCAGCGAGGGTTGCTGCACGACTTCGGCTTTGCCGCCGGTGCGCCGCTCGACGCCGATATAGGCCGCGTTGGGATTGCGGCGGCGGTCCGGTCCGAAATAGTTCTTGGTCTTGATGAAGGGGCGGGGATTGGCCACGACATTCAGAATGCGCTGGTAAAGGCCCTTGGCGGAGATCGGCTTCGCCAGGAATTCCGTGACGCCGGCGTCGCGCGCGACCATGACGCGGCGCTTCTCCGAATGTCCGGTCAGCATGATGATCGGCGCGTAAGGATTGCCCACGCCGTCGGGCTGACGGATCATCTGGGCGAGCTCGAGCCCGTCGAAAATCGGCATCGACCAGTCGGTGATGACGATGTCGGGGACATAGTGGGAGTACATCTCAAGCGCGGTCGCGCCGTCTTCCGCTTCATAGACTTCGCGCGCCCCGAACGAATGGAGCAGCGTGCGCAGAATGCGACGCATATGCGCATTGTCGTCGCACACGAGAAACCGCAGCTTGTTGAAATCGATAATGAACATGCGCCGCCCGGGGTGGCGCACCCGGACCAGGGTACACCTCGCATTAACTATATGCGACCGCCGTTAACGAAGGGTTATCCAAGACGGCCGGGGCGGCAGGGTCAGAACCCGAACTGCTCGCTGAGGATGCGTTCTTCCAGGCTGTGGCCGGGATCGAACAGCATGCGGATCGAGATGGTCTTGTCCGCGATGATCTCGACCCGCTGCACGTCGCGGGCCTCGTCATGATCGGCGACGGCGGCGACCGGCCGCTTGTCGGATTCGAGCACTTCGAACACGACGAACGCCGTGTTGGGCAGCAGTGCGCCGCGCCAGCGGCGGGGGCGGAACGGGCTGATCGGCGTCAGGGCGAGGAGAGCAGCGTTGATCGGCAGGATCGGGCCCTGCGCCGACAGATTGTAGGCGGTCGAACCGGCGGGCGTCGCCACCATGATCCCGTCGGAAATCAGCTCGGCCATGCGCTCGTGCTCGTCGACCATGATGCGCAGCCGCGCCGCCTGATGGGTCTGCCGGAACAGCGAGACTTCATTGATGGCGTGATGGATGTGCACCTTGCCGTGAACGTCGGTGGCGCGCATCAGCAGCGGATTGATCACGGTCAGCTTCGCGGCTTCCAGCCGCTCGACCAGCGAGTGCTGGCTGAACTCGTTCATCAGGAAGCCGACGGTGCCGCGATGCATGCCGTAGATCGGAATGCCGGAGCGCATATGCCGGTGCAGCGTTTGCAGCATCAGACCGTCGCCGCCCAGCGCCACGACCACGTCGGCCTTGTCCGACGGCTGGTTGCCATAGGCCGCGGTGAACTGGGCGAGGGCCTGCTGGGCCTCATCGCTCGGGCCCGCCACGAAGGCAATCCGCTCATATTTTCTCGGCTTCGTCATATCCGGATCAGCCCCTGAGCGCGCATCCACGAAGTCGTGACGCGCGCGGGCTTCGTCTATACGAGGTTTTCCGGTGTTGTCGAGGCGGGATCGCCTGCGCAAAACAGTCCCGCGCGGCCAAAATCCGGCTTGACCCGCGCGGGTTAACCAAGAGGACGGCGCGTGCCCGTGGCCAGGCGCGCGCCGTTGATCGGTTCGGTCAGTACGACGTCCGGCCGGTGGTCAGCGCGGAGGCCAGCGACTGATACTCGGCGCTGTCGCGGCCTGCGAGCGCTTCGATCCTGGCAAGGTGGTGCTTCGCCTGTTCGCGGTTGCCCTGTTCGACCTGCCACAGGCCGTAATACTGCCAGGTGCGGACGTGGTTCGGATCCGCCTTCAGTGCGCGCTCATACCAGACACTGGCAAGCTCGTAGTTGCCGAGCTTGCGATACGAGTATCCGATCAGATTGGCGACATCGGCGCGGTCGTCCTGACCGAGCGCCTTGAGCTGGTCAATCGCCGCGGCGTACTGGCTTCGCTCGTAGATCGTCGCATAGGCGGCGCGATAACCCTGGAGGAACGCAGGGCTGTCGATCGAGGACTTCCTGTCGTCTTTCTTCTTGTCCTTGGGCTTCGATTTGGTGTCGGAGGCCGGAGGCGAGGGCGTGTCCGAAGGGGCTGCCTGCACGAGGGTGATCGAAGGTGCCGTAACGAACGCCGAAAGAAGAAATGCCAGAGATATCTGCCTGATGGTCGAGTTGCTCATGCGTAGCCTCCGTTGATCTGCAAACACGATCCTAATCCTGTTTGTACCTCTTAAACACCCGCCGGGTTCAAACATTCCTGCGTCAGCCCGTCATAATTCCGGCGATTTCCGGTTCACCCGCCGGCCGGGCGCATGTCCAAACTGTCATCCAGATGAACGAAAGCCATTGGTGCGCTTCAGACTGAGTTCAGCGGGGGAGTCCTAGCTTTGTTGCGACGATCGGTTACCCGGCCATCCGACCGGCCACCCCTGATCGCATAACGCCAGGAGAGACCCATGCTGAAGATCATTTCTGCCGCCCTTGTTGCGGGTTCGATGATTGCCGCCCCTGCAATGGCCGCCACCGTCATGAAGACCGAGACGGCGCCCGCCGCGAAGTCCGAAACTCTGAAGCCGTCGGTCGCGAATGCGAACGCGAAAGTGAAGGAGAAGAAGATCAAGCATCACAAGGCGCACAAGAAGACCAGCGCTGTGGTGAGCAAGAAGCACATTTCGTCCGCGGCGCCTGTCAAGCACATCGCCGTGCAGAAGAAGGGCTGATCTCTTCTTCCTTGATATTTCCGTGACCGCTATTGCATAGCCCCCGCATCGAAGCGGCTCATGGAAAGAAGAACGGCCTGCGGTCATCGGTCATGCGATGACTGCAGGCCGGGCTTGTTAGTTAAAGACACGTCTCTAAGAGGCTACTTGCTACGTCAGAAGGTCATACCCGCTTTAACCATGTAGACGCGGCCGGGTAATGGATACGCACTATAATTGCCGAGCGTAAACTGGCTCGCTACAGCGTAGTCATAGTAAAGTGTGTCGAACAGATTGTTGACTGCGACCGACCAGAAGAAACGATCATACTGTCCACTCAATTTCAGATCGAGCGTTGCATTGGCAGGAATTGTGGGCTGGTTGTTGCGCTGGTCGTTATCCATGCGCCGAACTCCCCAGAAGCGAACGTTCGCATCGAGGACTGCGTACTTCTGCCAAATATCCCAGCTAAAACCTGCCGTTCCGCTGATGGGGGACACCAGTGGGACGTTATTCCCGGCGAACGGGCCATCCTCAAAAACAGCGCGCGTGTAGGCAAGGCTTCCGCGCAGCCGCAACGTATCGGTGACCGCGAGCGACACGCTGGTTTCGGTACCATAGCGATGCGTAGGGTCGAGGTTGAGATTGTATCCGAGGAACGGATTGAAATGGATCTCGTTCCTCAAGTGCATGTCGTAGACACTGGTCTGCATCTGGAAACGCCCGGCGCGTATGCGGAAGCCTCCTTCCACGTCATACGACGTCTGTGTTTTCAAGGAGAAGTTGCTCGGGATTGCAATGAAATTCGCATCGAACTGCGGACCGGCTCCAACACGTTCGTCGACGTTTGGGGTTCTAAAAGCGCGCGCTGCTCTGCCGAAGACCGCAAAACTGTCGGTGAAGCGGTGCTCCAAGCCTACGTGCAATGCGTATTGAGTTTCGTTGCTGTTTAGCGGGAGGTCCTGCGCTCCCGTCGAGAATAGCGGGGCGGGAGCAGTCGGGTCGTAGCGGTCGCGTGCGCTAACCTGTGTGTTCTGAACACGCGCACCGTAAGAGAAATCGGTTGTCGGAAGGAGCCCCAAAGTTTGCTGCCAGTATCCGCCGAGGGTGCGCTGTGTGAGATTGTAGACGTGTATCGGAGCCAAACCTTTGAACATCGGCCGATCCGAGTCGTACTTTGCATCGTAGTAATCGATACCGGTCAGAATGTTCGAACGAAGGCCAAGAATATCATTCTTGATGTTGAGGCGAGGCGTGATCGACCACGTCGTTAGAACGCTATCGACATAACTCTCGGAAAACGGACTAAAGAAAGCTGATTGCTGATTTTTGTTGCGCACACCGCCATCGACGATCAGTTCGGCGCCGTTCCAGAGTGTCTTGGTGAAGCCTGCAGTCGCATTGGCTCCTTGCTTGTTTCCGAAATCGAACGGCGTGGCCGCGCCGCGCCGGTCGGTAGCGAGTTCGTTGACGAAAGCATTGACAGTCCGGCCTCCCGGGAGGCCCAAGTGCTGGTCATCGCCCGACAAATTAAAGAACGCGCTGAAATCTGTCGTTGTGTAACGGATTTCACCTACCGCATTCCGCTGATCGGTTGCGTTGTTGACGCGATAGCCATCGGACTTGAAAACGTTTGCAAATGCCGACGACGACCAAGGGCCGTTATTGGTCGTAAAGGACGTGCTGCCCTGGCGGGCACCGTAAGAACCCGCGCCGCCTTCAACGCGCATTTCGATAGGTTTACCGGCACCGGCGCCGGTTTTGGTGACAATATTGACGACGCCACCAATAGCGTTGTCGCCATACAATACTGCGCCGCTATTGCCGCGAGTGACTTCGATGCGCTCGATCGAGTAAAGCGGAATTGTCGAGAGGTCGACACCAGCGAGGTCAACGTCGTTGATGCGCCGTCCGTTGATCAAGATAAGTGTATTGGCCGTCGCAAACGCACCGAAACCGCGCAAATCGACGGTCGTCCCGGCGCCATTGACGCCTCCGAACAATGTCTGCAGTTGCACGCCCGGCACAGTGGCCAAAACATCTTGGATAGTTTGGCCGGGCGCCCGCGCAATATCTTCCTTGGTGATGACCGTCGTCGAAGCGCCGACGATGCCGATGGAGTTGGCGGGAGCGCCGGTGTTGCTCCCCGCATTGCCGCCGGTGCCATAGAGACGCGTCGCATCGACGTTGATCGCCGGCAGCGCACCGCCATTGTCCTGCGCGAGGGCAGGGCTGACGAGGGCGGTGCCCGCAAGGCATGCCGCTGCGAATGAGAGTCCGAGCGTCGCCGCCGGAAAGAGAGATTTGGAATACTGAGTCACGTTGAAGCCCCGCCGATGCATGTGATCGCGGAGGCGCGGTGAGAACGCGCAGACACGACGGCCGGCGGCAGGTTTCTGCCTCCACACGTTCCGTCCTGACTGAGGAAACAGGCCATCGGCCGAACCTCCGCAACAGTTACGTCACGTCACCGCTGCGGAACGCCGCCCCTTCGCACGCCCCGTGCGACGGAAGGATGACCGGTACAGGCAGGTCTCCTGGCTCGCGGATCGTCGCCGTTGTCCGCCTTCCCAAGCCCGGCTGAAAAGCCTTCGCTCAGTGGCATATTGGACAACGGCTCACCGCTGACAGTTGCGGGGGCAGCTTCGGAATGGCCATGCAGACGTCACTTTTACGAGCCTGCACGGCGGCACCGAATTCCCTATTCGCCAGCTTGCGCTGGCACCTGTGCCGTGGTTGCAATCAACCGGCGAGGTGTTGCCTTGTCAATGACACAATGTCCAAGAAACCCAATGCGATGCCTCAGGTTGTGGACTTCATCGGAATGCGTTGCAAATTGGTGACATATACGCGGAGCGTTGCGCTGGCGCTGGTTGCGCTCGGTCTTGCGGGCTGTACGTGGACTGGCGGCAGCGACGGCCTGTCCTACACCGCCGATCGCGGCATCGAGAACCAGCCGTATCCTGCGAACTACCGTCCCGAACTGCTTGCGCTGCTGCGGACCTACCTGAACGATCCAACGGGCATACGCGACGCCGGGATTTCAGAACCGGCGCAAAAGGAAGTCGGGGGCCGACGGCGCTATGTCGTGTGTGTGCGCTTGAATGCGCGCATTGCGGGGCGTTACGCCGGTGTGAAGGAGCGTGCGGGCGTGTACGTTGACGGGCGGCTCGATCGCATCATCGAGGATACCGAGGATCTTTGTAAGGGTGTCACCTACGCCGCGTTTCCCGAACTGGAAAGGCTGACGCGCTGAGCGTCTACGGAGGGATGTCATGACGTCGAAATCAGCCGGGCGGTTGGCCCTCTGCCTGCTGCTGTGTCTCGGCGTCGGGATTCTCGAATCATATGTGACGCGGCCCGAAATCCCGGTGTGGTATGCGGCGCTGGCAAAGCCGTGGTGGACACCGCCGCCGGTGGTTTTTCCAATCGCGTGGACCATTCTCTACATTCTGATGGCTGTCAGCCTGTGGCGCCTGTGGGATCGCGCGGCGCCTTCGGCTCCGCGGGCCTCGGCGATCACCTGGTTTCTGATTCAGCTTGCGCTGAACGCGGCGTGGTCGCCGGTCTTCTTCGGATGGCACGGCACCCGCACCGCGCTCGTTATCATCATCGGACTGTTGATCGCCATTGTGATGACAATTATCGCGGCTTCACGCGCCGACAAGTCCGCGGCCTGGCTGCTCGCGCCGTATCTGGCTTGGGTCGCATACGCGACCACGCTGAATGCCGGCGTGGTCGCGATGAACTAACCGACGTCCTATGAAAAGTGCTGGACGATGGCCGCGAAGCCGCGCCGCCAGGCGCGGTAGTTGTCGACATCGAGCGGGATCGGCTCGGCGGCGACGCGAACGATCACCAGTTCGCTGATGGGATCGATGTAGATCCACTGGCCGTGGATGCCGATGCAGCACAGCGTGCGCCGCTTGCGGTCGATCTGATAGAACTTGCTGCGATAGGCCGCATCGGGAAACATCTCGGCGAATTCGCCGCGCGCCCAGGCTTCCGGATCGCCATTGTCGTTGATGTCGTCGATCCACCAGCCGGGAATGACCTGCCTGCCGTGCGCGACACCGCGCTGCCGGATCATTTCGCCAAAACGGGCGAGGTCGCGCGGCGCGGCGCAAATGCCGCCGGCGGCGCGCATCGCGCCTTCCGGATCGAGCGTGATATAAGCGTCGGTTTCCGCGCCGAGCGGCGTCCAGAGATATTCGCCAAGCAGATCGGACAGGGCGCGGCCCGCCGCGCGCTCATAGACCCAGCCGAGCAGGTCTGTGTTGGTCGAGACATAGTGGAATGCGTGGCCGTGGGTTTTGCCGTCGGGCTTCTGGGTCGCGAGGTATTCGCGCAGCGCCATGGTGCTCTGGCCGGGTTGAATGACATCCCATCCCACAGCGCGGCGATAGCGCGCGACATCGCCGTCCGGATCGACGTAATCCTCGGTAAAGGAGATGCCGACCGTCATGTCGAGCAGATGCCGCACCGAGCAGCCGCCGTACACCGAAGACGAGACCTCGGGCACGTAATCGGTTACGGGCCGGTTGGGGTTGAGAAATCCCTTGTCCGCGAGAATTCCGCCAAGCGCACCGCAGATCGACTTGCTCACCGAGAACACGATATGCGGCGTCGTGGCATCCATGCCGCCCGCGTACCACTCGGCCGCTATCCTGCCGCGGCGAAGAACCAGAAACCCCTTGGTGTTCGTAGTACGCAGCGCATCGCGCAGCGTGGTCCGGCCCTTGCTCCCCTCGAAGGCGACCTCGCCGATTTCGACAAGCGAGCTTTCCAGCGGAACGGGGTTTTTCGACGCCGCGATGTTCGCGGTCGGCAGCAGGCGGCGGACGTTGTGAAAGCTCCAGTCGCTGGAAGGCTGGGTGCGCCAGTTGGCGAGGGTTACGAGATTGTCCCGCGCTGGCGGGAATTCAGTCATCAGTTTTTTTGCGGGACTCTTTGCGGTCAATTTGGCTGTCATGTTTTTCTTTTTCTCAGGCTGAAAGAAACGCGGGACATTGTGCGTTTAAATCGGCGCATGACAACACTGCGCCGCACAACCATCTGCCAGAACCCGGGAGAATCGGACTCGGAAAGGGAAAACTGACAAGGGGGCCCAGCAAAAACAATGCGCGAGACTCTCAGCCGCCGGGGCGGTCAAATCCCGGTATGACGCGGATGATTCTCAGACTGGCTCCTGAGGAGCCGATTGCGGTCGATACGTTGCTCGCCGTCACCTTGGCGGTTGCGGCTGCGCTCAACGCATGGTGCCTCAGCGCCTATCTTTAGATAGGCACGCGAACGGCCGAACCGGCTGAGCCGATTCGGCCGCGCTGATGTGCAGGCTATCTTGGCCTGTCTATGCCTTTATTTCGCGTTTTCCGAGTACTTGAATGCCGGCATGGCCTTGAGCTGCTCCTTGGTGCCGCTCATCACCGCATGGTCCGGGTACCATTCATTCTTGGTCGCGGTCGCAGCCATGCCGCCGCCAGCCGCGCCCGTGGTTGTCGACGGCCGGGTTGTTGTCGACGTTCCTGCCGAGCCCGGCATCTTGTCGGCCGACGCCGAGCGGACCGGCTCATCGACCCATTTCAGCTTGTCGAACGTCACGGCGATGTCGTGCTGACCGACGCCGAGGAAACCGCCGACGCCGATGATCACGGCGTTGACCTTGCCGCTCTTGTCGAGAAGGATTTCACTGATGTCGCCGAGCTTCTCGTTGGCGTCGTTATAAACCGCGAGGCCGACAAGCTTGGAAGCCCGCCAGTTGCCTTGCAGATTCATCTGCTCGCTGGATACAGAAGCAGCGGGAGCAGGGGAAGGCGAGGCCGGAGTTGTGGTCTGCGCGAACGCCGCTCCACCAGCCAACGCGGTTCCGAGCAGAGCTGCAGCCACATATTTCTTGATCATCGGATTCTCCTTTCAATAAATCGATTGAAACGGAAGAACCCAAACCGCTTGCTTATGTTCCGGGAACTATCTCTGTTCGCCCGCGTCAATTTAGCAAGTTTGCCGGCACCTTCTCGAAGCGCAGCGGAACCTCGCCGGTTTCGATCGCTGCGTGGAGATCGTTGAGCTGGGCTTCGAGGAATTCGTTCGCCGCGAGCAACGCCATCAAGGCGCCGCGCGTGTCACCGCCGCATTGGGCGATGACGTCGTCGAGGGCATTTTCATAACGGTCGTCATCATGTGAAGGCATGATCGTCCTCGTCTGGTTGCCTGAATCGCTGTCTACCTGCGTAGGCAACGGTGACGAGACCGTGACCGTTCCGAGGCGCGCCGAGTTGTCCACGCAATTCACAGGCGTTTTGACGCAGGACAGGGGGAATATTTGGCGTTCGCGCGATTGCTATTTCGCGGCCTGATCCACCGACCAGACGTCGAAAATCCCCAGGTTGTAGAGGAAAGCGAGAGCGGCAATCACGCCGATCGCGGCAATCAGGTATTTGTGGTGCGCCCGAAACCCGCCGTTGCCGTCCATGCGAAATCCTCCGCGCGCCCGATGTCTCAACCACATTTACTGGTGGCCCAAATCGGACGACAGCGCAAATTGAATGGCTGTGAATTTCAGCCGGCCTCGGTTCGTCCGCCGCTCTTGCCCAGCAATTTGCGCGACGCCCAGATGATCAGGCTGGCGATGCCAAAAAACAGCGCGCCGGTCAGCTTCAGGACCGCGGACAAAAAGTCGAGCACATCGAAGAGCTCCAAATAGTCGAGCAGCTTGATGATCAGGATCAGCACCAGCAGCGTGCCCAGCAACCACTCGGTCATTGCAACAGTTCTCCGCGCCGGCGCCGTGACATCGGCGACAAGTCCCTCCGTTGGTCGCTGCGGTAAAGTCGGAGGTTCACGGCATTGCGATGCGCGGTTCCCGGAACCCCGGGGGACGCCAGGCGGTGGCCAGGTGAAGGTGGAAGCGGAAAAAGCCGCGGACCAATGTCCTGTCCGGAAAGCCGTCGCTTCGAGCGGCGGCTTTTCCGTTGGCGTGCGACCCGGCAACATCGCTGGCGGTCTTGTCCTGAGGCGGCCGCGCTGATAGCTGTTCCCCGACGCCGGTTTAGCTCAGCGGTAGAGCAGCGGTTTTGTAAACCGAAGGTCGGGAGTTCAATCCTCTCAACCGGCACCATTTACCGCCGCCGTCGGCCGATTTCTTAGCCCTCGTTTGCGCGCGGAATCATCCACGTGGAAAACGTCTGCCAGACGCCGTCGCCGAGATGGCGCTGATACGCGATGAAATCGCCGTCGTTGCCACGCACGAATTCATAACGATGGTGGTTGAATTCTCTGGTTTGCACGGTCATCGAAGTTCTCCTCTGTTCGTTCTGACGGAGGAGCTAAGTGGCATATCCGGCCGATCAATAGAATGATGATTATCATATAATCACGTTGTCGAGAGGCGTTGTTTCACCTGTGGAACCGGGCGAGCGAGCCCGCCCGGCGCCCGCCGTTAACCTTCCACTTTCCAAAATCTTATTGAAATCGCTCGCAATTGAGCGACCGCAAATGCTTACGCGTTAGGCTTACCTGACGATTGGGCGGGGCCTTTAACTCCTGGCTTGCCTCGCTGGATTAGGGTGCGGCTTCAACGAAGGTCTCATTCCATGCGTGCGATACTGGCTCTGGCGATCTTGATCGGAACGGCGGCATCGGCTGCGGCCGATACCGGTCCGTTGATCGTGATTCCCGGCCGTGCGGGCGTTCCCGTCATGATCAATGGCCGCGATGCGTCCTATGCCGTCGTCGAAGGCGAATGGGGCCTCGCCAAACATTTCAAGAATGCGGACCGCGTTTATGGCGGCTGGGATCGCTACATCGGCCCCGAAGTCGGCCACTATTATCCGAGCGCCGGACGCACGCCGGGCTACGGCCGTCTCGAAATTCAGCCGCCTGCCAATCGCGCGCTGCCGCAGCCTGCGGAGAGCTATCATCGCTCGTGGTCCGCGCAATCCGCGCCGCCGGCGCCGCAGCAGCACTACGACGTTCCGCTATATCCACCGTCGATCATCGAAGCGCCGCGCGATCAGAGCGGTCGGCCGAACGGCTTCCGGCCCAGCTACAGGCCGAATGGTTTCCGGCCCGATCTGAAACAATAACGAGACCAAAACAAAAGTGTTTAAACAGGAGAGAGTAATGCGTCAGACGATTGCAGGATTGATTGCGGGAGCAGCCTTTGCTGCGACCATGGCGACGGCGGCACCCGCGCAGGCATGTGCGGTGACCGATCCGTGCGGCAGCTACGGCTATTATGCTTACAACTACGGATGCGGTTACGGCACCGGCTACGGTTACGGCGGTTGCGGTGTGCGCGAGCGTCTGACCGATGCGGACGCTTATCAGACGTATGCAAGCCCGCAGTATTACTGGGTGAATCAGGGCCCGACCTATACCGGCCCCGGCAACTTTGCTCCGGTGCCGACCTATCAGGAACGCGCGGTGATCGGTTCGCGCTACTACGGCCGGCCTTATCGTTATGGTTATGATGGCGGTCCGTACGGCAACGCCACCAGCCATTACTATGACGGCGCACCGGGCGTGCAGGGACCTGCGGTCTACAGCTATCGCTACGCCCGCCGCCATTATCACCGCGGCTATCATCGGATGCACTACCGTCCGTATCGCACCGCGCCGAAGTACTATTACACGCACCGTCACCACGGCCACGCCATGGCGCACGGATCGCGTCCGCTTCGCTACAAATACTGATCTGATTGATCGGATATAAAGCGAAACGCCCGTCTGCATCACGCAGGCGGGCGTTTTGATTCAGCCCATCAGGCCAAGACGGCTTGTCCCGATATAGAGCGCGAGCGCGGCTGCATTCGAGACATTAAGGCTCTTGATCGCGCCGGGCATGTCCATGCGTGCGACCACGCTGCACGTCTCGCGCGTGAGCTGACGCAGGCCTTTGCCTTCCGCGCCCAGCACCAGAGCGAGCGGCGCATGCAGGGGCACCTTGCTGAGATCGCCCTGGCCCTCGCTGTCGAGACCGACCGTCAGGAAGCCTGCCTCGTTCATCTCGCCGAGCGCGCGATGCAGGTTGGGGACTTCGATGATGGGCACAAGCTCGAGTGCGCCGGATGCGGATTTGGCCAGCACACCGGTCGCTTCCGGGCTGTGCCGTCCGGTGGTGACGATTGCCTTGACGCCGAACGCTGCGGCCGAGCGCAGGATCGCGCCGACATTGTGCGGATCGGTAATCTGGTCGAGCACCAGCACGATGCCGTCCTGAGGCAGTTCGTCGAGATGCAGGCCGGGCAGGGGATCGGCCTCGGCGAGCAGGCCCTGATGCACAGCATCCGGCCCGAGCCGGCGGTCGATGTCGCCCGGATGCACCAGCTCCGGCGGAACGCGGGTGTCGATCTTCTCGTCGGCAAGGCGGCGGGCGACGTTTTCGGTGACGAACAGCTTGCGGATTCGCCGTTCGGGATTGGCCAGCGCCATGGTGACCGAGTGCCAGCCATAGAGAACGACAGGACCTTCGCCTTTCGCGTGTCCCCTGGCTTCGCGGTCGCGCCACTGAGGACGTCCTTGAGGCTTTCCCTGGTGCTTCCCGGAACGCTCCCCGTGCCGTTCCCGGTCACGGTCGCCACCGCGTCCGCCCGGTTTGGGGCCTTTGAAACGTGATTTGCGGTCTCGATCGCTCATGCGGCCTTGTCCCACGGGGCTGAAATAATGGCAATTTCCGGCTTTGGACGGCGGGAAGGGAAATGTGACAATCGTCCCGGCATTGGTTGACTTTACCCCGGTGCTTCGCCCATAAACGCGCCGACCGGGCGCCCGTCTACGGGCACGCTTTTTACCGTCATCCATGGCCGTTCAACCACCCCGTTCGGGTGGGCGAGGGTGTCCGATGACGTCGAGCGGGGGAGTGTCCCGAGTGGCAAAGGGAGCTGACTGTAAATCAGCCGCCGTATGGCTTCGAAGGTTCGAGTCCTTCTTCCCCCACCATATTGAAAACGCTCGCAGAATTGATCTTCTGCGAGCGTTTTTATTGGCTCATTTGACACCGTTTTCCGAAATCGGCTTGGAGACAGCAGCGTTGTGCCGCTCTAGGCAGCAAACTTTTCAACTTGATGCTCGGAGCGCGTCAGGTATCGGCCGCGCATTTCAAGGAAGGGCCGCTCGATGCAGTAGTAAGACAGCATCGATACGAAGAGGACAACCGCAAAAATTGCAAAGGAGGCTGCGATAATCCCCAGCGTGCCAAACTGCAAGCTACCCAAATAACCTTGGCGAAATGCGGCCCAGAACTCGTACTGGACCGCGTAGTGCAGGATATAGATGCTGAAACTCAACATCCCAATCCATCTGAGGGCGGTACTGATCCCTGTGCCGCGAAAAGGGAAGGCTGCCAAATATCCGCCGATGAATGCGGCCCAAATCAACGCTTCAACCTCGGGGTAAATTATGTGCCACCAATGCCAGGCTGAAATACCGCCTTGGCGGTTTAACAGGCTCATCAGTGCAAGCACCGCGATGCTGGAAAGGGTCAGCAGGAAAAAACCAGTTTTGCGGTTGGCAGAGATCGAAAAACGGCCAATGTGGATCAGATACGCCAGCCCGATCCCAGCCATGAACTGATTGATGCGGCCAAGGATCGTGAAATAGTTTGCACGGTATTGCTCGGCAGGAGGAAGCGGCAGTAGTGCCATCACTTTCAGAATCCAGAACAGCGCCATAATGGGCAGTAGGAACCGAAATACACCATAGCGCCAGACAAACAGGAACAAGAACGGCGCGATCAAATAGAACTGGAATTCAACGGAGATTGTCCAAACCGTACCTGACAGGTTCGACGGAGACGTCATTGCCGATGGGATATTGGCTAGCAGAATAAACGGCGAAATGATGCTGCCGAGTTCGAACGATTTTGCAGTGTAAAGCGAGAAGACAAGCACAACTATCATCAGAGGGAAAATTCGGAGGATTCGGTTTTTAAGAAATCCGAAGTATTGAATCTCCCGGCCAAATGTGCCGCTTGAAAGAATATAACCGCTGAGAACCATGAACAGCGAAACACCGGTATGGCCTTCATAGATGATCGACACGAATGGATTAGACGACATCGGCCATTTCGCAGTTTGCATGACTGACGAAATCCCGGAATTGATCGAGTGGTAAAAGAAAACGAGCAACGCGGCGGCCCCGCGCAGTTCGTCGGCTTCCAAATTATAAGTTCTGTTCGGGCTTTGCATTTTCGTTCCCTGCCGGCCGCGCAACCCATCACGATCAATAGCCACTACGGGCCAGCCAGCTTTGTCGATGCCTTGCAATGCAGGAAATCGCAATCTGTTTTGGTGGGTAACCCTCAATACTCGGGCGTTTTCGAACGATGCCGGACCTTTTAGAATTTTGCTCCATATGGCCCTGACCGAAATCGCTGGGGAACGTCGCTGAACAGGCTTTACGTAAGTTGTTGAAATCACTGGATAAGGCAACATCTGTAAATCAGCCGCCGTATGGCTTCGAAGGTTCGAGTCCTTCTTCCCCCACCATATTGAAATCGCCCGGAAGTTGCTTCCGGGCGATTTTTTATTGGGCGTGCCTGTGTCAGGCTGCGGAGCGGGGAACTGTCCGTGGGGGATCAAATCTGATGAAATCGCTCGGCGTGGGCCTCGTCCGCCTGTCTCTCGGCTTCTGGCACGGCCTGCGCGATCCCGAATTTCAGGCCATCATCTTCCTGCTGACCATGTCGGTGCTGGGCGGTTCGATTTTCTACCATTGGGTCGAGGGCTGGTCGTGGCTCGATTCGGCCTATTTCAGTGTCGTAGCCCTGACCACGGTGGGTGACGCCACGCTTGGGCCGACCACTGGCGTCTCCAAGATTTTCACAATGGGATTTTCGCTGGTCGGGATTGGACTGGTGCTGGCATTTCTGTCGCGGTTATCGTCGTATCGCGATCTCGAGCGCCGTGACTGACGCAACAAAGCCGCCCTCGCTGGATCGGGGCGGCTTTCTCAATGACGGCGAACGTGGCCGCTGGCAATGCTCAGTCGTCATAGCGCCGCTCGCGGCGCACCTTGCGCGGCTTCACCACACGAGCGCCGGGTTCGGCATATCGGCCTTGCTCGGCAAAGGCGAAGACCGGATTAACCTGGCAATAGGCGCGCCGTCCCGAGGCGCTGGCCATGCACTGGGCGTAAGTATCGTAGTAACAGGTGCCGGGACCGGCCTGCCAACCCTCGACCAGGCAAAAGCGATAATCCCGAGCCTCGGCAGAGTCGGCGCCAAAGACGGCAGCGCCTGCCAGGGCTAGGGCGGCTACAAGTGCCTTGCGCATGAAATGTCTCCCGGTTGGAATTGGTTCTCATGAGAACCCGCTTCCCCGGAATATGGTTCCTTGGGCCCGGGCTTCAAATCAATCGTGGTTGAGGCGGCGGAATGACCATGCTAGGTCTCGCCGCACTGCGGGTGTAGCTCAATGGTAGAGCAGCAGCCTTCCAAGCTGAATACGAGGGTTCGATTCCCTTCACCCGCTCCAAACCTTCCTTAAATTGATACCGGCAACGGTCTGAGCCCACCTCACGAGTCATCAAGCTTGTTGAGGTCGCGCACCGATTGCATGATCGGGTCGAAGTTCGCGCGCGCGTCGAGAGCGTCGAACAGTTGGGCCGTGTCGGACAGCAGCGCGTGAGATCGCTGAATCGCGATCCTCACGTCGTCATGAGGGGTGTCCGACAGGCGGCCATGGCCGGACAGCAGGATTTTCGAGTCCAGTCCCTTCAGCCGTTCCAGCGACTGGATGTAGTCGGCGATGCTTCCCGATCCGAACACGCCGCCCATGACGCCTCCGGGCATCAGGGTGTCGGCGGCGAACAGCAGCCCCTTGTCCTGATCGAACAGGCTGATGCACGCCGAGGTGTGGCCCGGGGTGTACATCACATTCAGCCGGAAGTTGCCGAGGTCGATCAGGTTGCCTTCCTCAAGCCAGATGTCGATGTCGATCGGCACATTCGGCTCGTTGAACATCTTGCGCAGCATCGAGAAGTCGTCGCGCAGCATGATCTTGTTCGCGGCCAGGCGATGGGCGGCGATGATTGTCCTGCCGTTGAAATGATACGCGGCGCCGATATGGTCGAGATGCTCATGGCTCAGCACGACCATGTCGATGTCAGCAGGCTTGATGCCAAGGTGCTGAAGGCATTCCAGCAGATGCGGATAGTTCGAAGACAGGCCGACATCGATCATGATGGTCCGCTTGCTGCCGCGGACCAGATAGGCGTTGGCGGCGCGGTTCTTGAACCGGATCTGATAGACGTCTTCGGCGGCCTGGATCAGGGAGCAGACGTCGTTGCTGAGAAGAATCGGAAAGGGCGAGGGTTTCCGGTCGCTCATGGCGCCGCGGTCCTGAAGTTGACGGCATTGGAGGCCCGCAGCCGTTTGCTCAGCGCATCCATGATCATCAGCGCGAAGGCCGGCTGCTGGCTGACGAGATAAACGAAGCGGGCGTGATTGATCCGCATCACACGGGTGCCGGCGATGGCGGCAACGGCACTGGCTGAGCGCGCGGAGCCGTCGATAACGGCCATTTCTCCGAAGAATTCACCCTTGCCGAGGGTGACGATGACAGTTCTGTCTGCCCCGGAATTCTTGACAATGTCGACCTTGCCGTCGAGCACCACGAACAGCTCGCGGCCGGTCGATCCTTCCTCGAAAATCATCTCCGAGGCGTCATACTCGTTGATACATTTCTCAATTGTCATAGTGCAGCCCAGCCGTCCGGCACCGGTTACGCCCCGTCATACTAGGACGGAATCCGGAGGGCGCAATCGATACGTCCGGCTGGCGCCCGTTACCGCAGGGCACAAACGCACAGGCCGGCCGGGCCGGGCGTCATGCAGGCTTCATGTTCGCCATCACCATCGTTGCGACATCGGTATAGGTATTCACCAGCGGCCCGACGATCTTGTGCATCGCGTTCTTCGACACCAGCGTGTCGTGCATCACGAGGTGATCGATGCCGGTGGTCAGGAAGCAGATCACGGCGTCGCGCGGGGTCTCGATGATCGGCTCGCCCTTGACGTTGAACGACGTGTTGATGAGGACCGGCACGCCGGTGAGGGCGTCGAACTCCTTCAGCAGCCGGTAGAGTGTCGGATTGGTTTCCTCGCGAACCGTCTGCACCCGCGCCGTGCCGTCGACATGGACGATGGCGGGAATCCTGTTGCGCCATTCGGGGCGGACGTTCTTGGCGATCAGCATGAAGGGCGAGTCTTCCTCGCCCTCGAAGATGTCCTTCGCGCGCTCGTAGAGAACGATCGGTGCGAAGGGGCGGAACGGCTGGCGATGCTTCACCCGGCTGTTCAGGATGTCCTTCATCTCGGGCTTGCGCGGATCGGCCAGCAGGCTGCGATTGCCCAGCGCGCGCGGGCCGAACTCCGAGCGGTCCTGAAACCAGCCGATCACCTTCTGGTCGGCGAGCAGTTTTGCGGTATCGCGAGCGATGTTGTCGCTTTTCGTTCGCGTCGTCTGAATGCTGACGAGCGGTTTTGAGATCGCGTCGCTCACCTCCTGATCGGAATAGCGGCGGCCGACATAGGAATGATCCATCACAAATGAACGCGGTTGCTTGAGGATTTCCAGCCAGCCGTAATAGGCGCAGCCGATCGCGATGCCGTCATCGCCTGCGGCCGGCTGAATCCAGACATTCTCGAAGCCCGACTCGCGGGCAACGCGGCCGTTGGCGACGCAGTTCAGCGCCACACCGCCCGCGATGCATAGATTTTTCGCACCCGTGGTTTCGCGCAGCCACGCCGCGCGGGCGAGCAGCACCTTCTCGGTATCGTCCTGAACGCGCCAGGCGAGATCCTCCCAGTGCTTCATCAGCGGGCTGGTCTCCCACTTCTCGCCGCTGTCCGCGATGTAGGGTTTGTTCAGCTCGGAGGTCCAGCGCGGAACGGTGAGGACGTTGTCCTTGATCTGCATCAGCGGCTTGACGTTGCCGTGCCGTCCGTAAGGGGCGAGGCCCATCAGCTCGCCGCACTTGTTCCAGTCGCCGAAGATGTAGGTCGATGCGCGGCTGTAGAGCGCGCCGAGGCCGGGCATGTTGTAGAATTCGTCGCTAAGGAAGCCGCGATCGGGCTCCATCCAGACCTTCTTGAGGCATTCGAGCTTCTCGCCCGAGAATTTGTAGTAGCTCTCCGACTCGCGCGCCAACGGCGTCGCGGTGTCTGTGGCGGGAAACGGCTCATTGACGTCGGAGCGATAGCTGCCGACGCCGTCGACAATCATGATCGCGCCTTCCTCGAAGGGGGAGACGGCGAACGCGCTGTAGGCGTGGGCGAGGTGATGGGAGATCGACACCACCTTGTCGGAGCGCGACAGGAAGTAGGGATGGCTCTTGGCATCCGCTCTCTCGTATTCCGGAAGAAAGCCCGGCAGGTCCTGGTAGAGCAGGCGGTCTTCCATTTCAGGAACCGGCAGGATGTAACAGTTGCGGACCACCAGATCGACGTCGTCGAGAGTGATGCCTTCGGCTTCCAGGCAGTAGTCGATAACTTCCTTGTAGAAGCCGCTGGCGTGCTTCTCGCGGGTGATGCGCTCCTTGGCGATCGCGTAAGCGATTTCGCCATCCCGCAGCAGACAGGCGCTCACGTCGTGGTCGTAGGTGTTGAGGCCGAGAACGTAAATATGTGCTTTGGGCATGGACCAACTTTCGGAGCGGCGGGCTTAAACGCTTGGTGACGGAAAAAGTTCGGATGGTTCAAACGTGTCTCGCAATTGCGAAGATATTTCGTTCAGCATGATGAACAACGGTTCAGCAAGAGGCGGGACGTACTCAGAATAGTACGACGTGCGATGCATTGACCGCCGAGGCGCGATGATCCTAATCTGTTACCGGATGAATCGTGTAGAGTAGTCTTGTTTTTGACTATCTATTTTCCGAACGTGCCTGAACGGGACGCAGGCTCGCGAGTTAAATACGCGGAAGTGCTCCACGGCGTTTCCGGAAATGGAGGTTCTCTTTATGACTCAGATCAAGACACGTTCGAACGTCTTCAAACGTGCCCTGGCGGCGGCAGCGTTGGTGCTGGTCTATTCGATCAGCTTCATCGGCACGTCGTTCGTTGTCGCGACCTCGACGTCGACCTCGGCGGAAGCCCGTGGTCGTGGCGGTGGCGGTCGCGGTGGTGGACGGGGTATTGGCCGCGGCCGTGGCGGCGGTTGGGGTCGTGGCTGGGGTCGCGGTCGCGGATACTATCGTGGCCGGGGTTACGGCTATGGCTTCATCGCTCCAGGCTGCTACTGGAGCCCGCGCTGGGGCCGGACGATCTGCCCGTACTGATCGGCTGCTCGCTCACGCGAGTTGAAAAAATGCGAGGTGCGGCGGTCTCCGTCGCACCTCTTTCATTTTGGTAATGCTGTTTACCGTCTGTCGCCGGAATGTCACCCGGCCAGATCTGCCGCGATCAGGATTTTCGAAAGCCTGACGCGCGAACAAGAGGCGTCGCGGCATCGGCGCCGCCGACCAGTGCGTCTTTCGCAGTCGATACAATCCGCCGGATGATGTCGTCGACATCATTCAAGTCGCACAATCCGCCTGACAGCTTCTTCAACCGCTCGCTGTCGGTCACGGTCTGCCGGATCATCGCCAGCGCGAAGTGCAGGCCCCAGTAGATATCGACTTCGTCGCGATGGGGCAGGGCGAGGCGCAGTGCCGTCGCAAATCGCTGCAGGTGGCGGAATTCCTTATCCACGATCTTCTTGATCGGCGGCACGGTCTCGACCGAGGCGCGGGTCATGAAGCGGGCGGCGGCCGAGCGCTGCAGGTCGGGGCTGAGGCACCACCGCAGCGGCGGACCAACCAGCGCGCGCAAAATCGCCTCGACACTCGGACGGCCGCCGCCTTCCAGCTCCGCGGCTTTCAGTTCGGCGAACCGCTCGCGGTTCAGCACCGTGGTGCGGCTGATGAACAGTTCGGCGAGCAATTCGTCCTTGGACCCGAAATGATAGTTCACCGCGGCCAGATTGACGCCGGCGGCGGCCACGATGTCGCGCATCGTGACTTCGCCGAAACTACGCTCTGCCCAGAGCATTTCAGCGGCGGTGAGAATGGCGGTTTTCGTTTGGTCGCTCGACATAGAAGCCATGCAAAGTGAGAGATGCCATGCAAATGCGGAAAAGCTGTTCCGCGCTGCAAAATCATATCAAACATTTGTTTGATTGTCACTTGTCATTCAAACAAATGTATGAAATCAACCTAGCAGCAAGATTGCAGCGCGGCAAGCCGTTCACGCGAGGATCAGACAACGTCAACATTACTGACGTTGATGGCCGGGTGGACAGGTGGTCGCGAGTGTTGCAAGACCATCGTTAACTAACAACAAGAGAGGATCGTCCTATGGATTTCACAATGTCCGCGCGTCAGACCGAGTGGCGCAACCGTGTTATTGCGTTCATGGACAAGCATGTTCGCCCGGCCGCCCCGATCTACAAGGAACAGGATGCGAAGGGTGATCGCTGGAAAGTGATTCCGATCCTCGAAGAACTCAAGAAGAAGGCGAAGGCCGAAGGCCTCTGGAACATGTTCATGCCGCCGAACGAGCATGAAGACGACGAATTCCGCGGCGCGGGCTTGACCAACCTCGAATACGCGCCGCTCGCGGAGCAGATGGGCCACTTCTACTGGGCCTCCGAAGTGTTCAACTGCTCGGCGCCAGATACCGGCAACATGGAAGTGTTCATGCGGTACGGCACCAAAGAGCAGAAGCGCCAGTGGCTGAAGCCGCTGATGAACGGCGAAATCCGCTCGGCGTTCCTGATGACCGAACCTGCCGTAGCTTCGTCCGACGCGACCAACATCGAAACCAGCATCAAGCGCGACGGCGATCACTATGTGATCAACGGACGCAAGTGGTGGTCGTCGGGCGCCGGCGATCCGCGCTGCAAGATCGCGATCCTGATGGGCAAGACTGATCCGACCGCCGCCCGCCACCAGCAGCAGTCGCAGATTCTCGTTCCGCTCGATACGCCCGGCATCACGATCGAAAAGATGCTGCCGGTGTTCGGCTTCGACGACGCGCCGCACGGCCATGCCCAGATCCTGCTCGAGAACGTGCGCGTGCCGGCCAGCAACATTCTGCTCGGCGAAGGCCGCGGCTTCGAAATCGCGCAGGGCCGCCTCGGTCCGGGCCGCATCCACCACTGCATGCGCACCATCGGCGCCGCCGAAGAGGCGCTCGAGAAGATGGTCAAGCGTCTGTCGTCGCGCACCGCGTTCGGCAAGAAGATCATCGAGCAGTCGGTGTGGGAGCAGCGTATCGGCGAAGCGCGCACCAACATCGAAATGACCCGTCTGCTCTGCCTCAAGGCGGCGGACATGATGGACAAGGTCGGCAACAAGGCTGCGCAGACCGAAATCGCCATGATCAAGGTCGCGGCGCCGAACGTCGCGCTCAAGATCATCGACGATGCAATCCAGGCATTCGGTGCCGCGGGTGTGTCCGACGAAGCCGGTCTCGCCAAGTCCTACGCCGGCATCCGCACGCTGCGTCTGGCGGACGGACCCGACGAGGTTCACAACCGGGCCATTGCACGGCTTGAGCTTCGGAAGTATTCCAATCACTAACTGAAATAGAAGAGATTGGGAGACGTCGTGGCTGAGCAGGTAAGGCAAGACGAGGATTACTCAGGCACAATGGAAGTCGAGGAACGTCATCGGATCGATGACGTTCGTCTCGATGCCTGGATGCGTGAGAATGTCGAGGGCTATCAAGGTCCTTTGACCGTTCTTCAATTCAAGGGCGGCCAGTCGAATCCGACCTACCGGCTCAATACGCCGACAAAATCCTACGTGATGCGGCGCAAGCCGTTCGGCAAACTTCTGCCGTCGGCTCACGCCGTGGACCGCGAATTCAAGGTGATCGCCGCCCTGCATGCGCAGGGTTTTCCGGTGGCACGCGCTTACGCGCTCTGCATGGACGACGCGGTGATCGGCGCGGCCTTCTACATCATGTCGATGGAAGAGGGGCGCGTGTTCTGGAATCCCACACTGCCGAGTCTCGAGCCCAAGGAACGTCACGCGGTCTTCACCTCGAAGATCGAGACGCTGGCGAAGCTGCACAGTTACGATCCGGAGAAGATCGGGCTGGGCGACTTCGGCAAGCCGGGAAATTATTTCGCGCGTCAGGTCGATCGCTGGACCAAGCAATACCGGGCTTCCGAAACCGATCTGATTCCGGAAATGGAAAAGCTGATCGAGTGGCTGCCGAAGACCGTGCCGACGCAGAAGCGCGTGTCGATCGTGCATGGCGACTATCGCATCGACAACATGATATTCCATCCCACCCAGCCGAAGGTTATTGCGGTGCTGGATTGGGAGCTGTCGACGCTCGGCGATCCGATGGCGGACTTCGCCTACCTGCTGATGCAGTGGGTCATGCCGGGACTCGATGGCGCCGATTTCAAGGCGCTGAATATTCCGAGCATGGAAGAGGCGGAAGCCATCTATTGCAAGGCCGCGGGTGTTCCGCCGATCGAGAATCTCAACTGGTACTTCTCGTACAACCTGTTCCGGCTCGCGGGAATTTTGCAGGGCATAGCCAAGCGCATTCAGGACGGCACCGCCTCCAACGCCAAGGCTGATGCGTCGGCCGCGCGCCGCATTCCCCTGGCGCAGGCATCGTGGGCCTACGCCCAGAAGGCCGGCGCGAGCTGACGCGCAAACAAATCCGGCGTGACGCGCGGCAGCGCGCGTCCGCTCACTTCAAATCAAAAATCGGGAGAACGTCATGGGTCGCCTCGAGGGCAAGTCTGTCATCATCACCGGCGCGGGCAGCGGCATCGGCCGCGCGGCATCGCTGATGTTCACCAAAGAAGGCGCGAAGCTGATCGCGGTCGACAAGACCGAGGGCGTCAAGGAAACCGTCGAGCAGGTGCGCAAGGCAGGTGGCACCGCGGAAGCCGTGATGGCAGATGCAGGCCTTGAGGATGACGTGAAGGGTTTCATCGCCAAGGCGATCTCGGCCTACGGCAAGCTCGACGCGATCTGGGCCAATGCCGGCATCGGCGGCGGTCTGATCCCGCTCGCGGAGCAGACGCCGGAGCATTGGCAGGAAGTTCTGCGCGTCAATCTGATCGGGCCGTTCCTCGCGGTGAAGCATTCCATTCCGCACATGGTGAAGCAGGGCCATGGCGCCATCGTCTGCACCGCGTCGGTCGCAGGCCTCAAGGCCAATGCCAGCGGTCATCCCTATGCGGCGAGCAAGGCGGGTGTCATCAGCCTGGTGCAGACCACGGCATATTCTCTCTCCGGCACCAATGTCCGCATTAACGCGGTGTGCCCCGGCCTGATCGAGACCGGCATGACCAAACCGATTTTCGACAATGCGAAAGAGCGCGGCACCGAAGGCAAGATCGGCCAGCTCAATCCGCTCAAGCGTCCGGGGCAGCCGCATGAACTCGCGGCAATGGGATTGTTTCTCGCCAGCGACGAAGCGTCTTACGTCAACGGCCAGGCGTTCCCGGTCGATGGCGGTCTGACCGCCTCGATGCCTTACGCCGGCAAGCCGATCTGAGTTGAAACGATGTCGAATGCACCCGCCAAGCCTTTTCTGGTCCAGCATGCCATTCCCGCCGGGGTGACATCGACACGCTGGTGGTGGGTGCGGCACGCGCCGGTTCGCACCGACGGCGGAAACATCTACGGCCAGTTCGACATCGATTGCGATTGCAGTGACAGCGTGGTGTTCGCGGGTGTCGCGAAATTCCTGCCGAGAGATGCCGTCTGGTTTTCCAGCAATCTGAAGCGAACCCATCAGACCGCCGCGGCGATCTGGGCTGCAGGGTTGCCGAAGCCGGATCAGATGCATCAGGACAAGGCGTTCGCCGAACAGGATCTCGGCGAGTGGCAGGGCATGAACCGCGCCGCGTTCTTCGCCGCGCGTCCGCCGTCAATCGCGAGCTACTGGTTCGCGCCTGCGCACGAGCGCGCGCCGGGCGGCGAGAGTTTCAACGATCTGTTCGACCGGACGGTGGCCGCGATCCGGCGCATCAGCGCCGAGCACGCAGGCAAGGACATTGTCTGCGTCTCGCATGGCGGCCCGATCAAGGCGGCGATCGCGCATGCGCTCGGGCTTGAGGCCGGCGCCGGATTCGCTTTCACCATCGACAACTGCTCGGTGACGCGGCTCGATTATCTCACGAGCGACGGCCACACCGGCTGGCGCGTGCCGATGATCAACCAGCAGCCATGGATTGCCAGCCACGCCCACGATGCCATGCATCAGCCGGCGGGACCGGAAGTCACCAACAAGCTTGGATAGCGATAAGCGGCAGCGCCGCACGCATAGGGAGAGAAGCGCATGACCTTGTTCGACATGACCGGAAAGACGGCCGTCATCACAGGTTCGACGAAAGGCATCGGCCGCGCGATCGCGGAGCGCATGGTGGAGCATGGCGCGCAGGTCGTGATCTCGTCGCGCAAGCAGGATCAGTGCGATCAGGTGGCGAAGGAAATCAACGACAAGTTCGGCAAGGGCAAGGCGATCGCCGTCGCCGCCAACATCTCCAGCAAGGAAAACCTCCAGAACCTGGTCGACGAAGCCAACCGCGCCTACGGCAAGATCGATGTGCTGGTCTGCAACGCGGCGTCGAACCCGTACTATGGGCCGCTCGCGGGTATCTCCGACGATCAGTTCAGCAAGATTCTCGGCAACAACATCGTCGCCAACAACTGGCTTATCAGCATGGTGGTGCCGCAGATGATCGCGCGCAAGGACGGCTCGATCATCATCGTCTCGTCCATCGGCGGCCTGAAGGGCTCGACCATTCTCGGCGCCTACGCGATCTCGAAGGCCGCCGACATGCAGCTCGCGCGCAATCTGGCCTGCGAGTACGGCCCACACAACGTGCGCGTGAACTGCATCGCGCCGGGCCTGATCAAGACCGATTTCGCCAAGGCGCTGTGGGACAATCCCGATAACCTGAAAGCGTCCACCGCGCGTTCGCCGCTGCTGCGCATCGGCATTCCCGATGAGATCGCAGGCGCCGCGGTGTTCATGGGATCGGCGGCTGGCAACTTCATGACCGGCCAGACGGTTGTGATCGACGGCGGCGCGACGATTAGCTGATCTTCGATTCGTCATTCCGGGGCGCGCGACAGCGCGAGCCCGGAATCTCGTTGCGTGAGTCTGGATTCCGGGTTCAACCCTGCGGGCTGCCCCGGAATGACAGCGGTTTATTCCACCGCCGCGTAGACGAGGCTGCGCACCAGCGTGCGGAAGTATTCGCGCTGGCCGGGACCCTGGCTCAGGAACAGCGCGAACAGGTCTTCTTTCGGATCGATCCAGAAGAATGTGCCTGCCATGCCGCTCCAGAAGTACTGGCCGACGGAGCCCGCGAACGGCGCCATGCCTTCGTGCGTGCGCACAGCGAAGCCGAGGCCGAAGCCATGGCCCGCTGGCACCAGATGGCTTTCCACCTTCACGTTTGCAGCGAGGTGGTTCGACGCCATGAAGGCCAGCGTCTTGCGTCCGATCACGCGATTGCCGTCGAGGGCGCCGCCGCTGAGCAGCATCTGGCAGAAGCGCGCGTAATCCATCGCGGTGGAGACCAGTCCGCCGCCGCCGGATTCCATCTTCGGAATTTCCAGCGGATCGAACAGCATTACCTTGTCGCCGGACCACGGATCGGCCGGGAAGGGCTGTGCGATACGCGACTTGTTGTCCTGCGCAGTGTGAAAGCCGGTCTCGTTCATCTGAAGCGGATTGAGGATGCGCTCACTGAGGAAAGCGCTGAGCGTCTTGCCGGAGACGACCTCGATGACGCGGCCGAGAATATCGGTCGAGCGGCTGTAATTCCATTCCGCGCCCGGCTGGCACATCAGCGGCATGCCGGCGATCAGCTTGGCGTGCTCTTCGTTGGTGATGTCACGGCGGAAGACTTTCGACTTCGCGTACATCCGCTGCACCATGCCTGCGCCGGTGATCTCGTAGGAAATGCCGGAGGTGTGGCGCAGCAGGTCCTGAATCGTGATGGGACGGATCGGCAGCGCATATTCCATCGCGCCGTTACGTTCGACGCCGACCTTCTGATTGGCGAACTCCGGAATGTATTTGGCGAGCGGATCGTTGAGCAGGATGTAACCGTCTTCGACCAGCATCATGATGCCGAGCGACACCAGCGGCTTGGTCATCGAGAAGATGCGGAAGATGCTGTCGCGCGCCATCGCCGTGCTGCCGGCGGGATCCTGCTTGCCCTGCGCCTCGAACCAGCCGATCTGCCCGCGCCGCGCCACCATCGACACCACGCCGGGCGTCGTGCCCTTGTCGATCTCGCGCTGGAAGGCATCGCGCATCCGCTCCAGGCGCAGCGCGGAAAGGCCGATCGCTTCCGGTTTGGCTGAAGGAAGAGCAGGGGTTGCCTTGGCTGCGCTTGGCGTGGCGTGGACGTTCATGGAGCCTCCGGAGTTTTCTTGTTCTGAAATTGCTGGCCGAGCTTGGCCCAGCACGTGATCTTTGAACAGATCGCAGCGCAATACAATTATAAGTAGACAATATCCCTCGCTTCCCCCTATTTCTCGCTTGGGCTGAAGAGACAGAAACGGCGGGGGCTGTATGTCGAGATTTTTGGGGCTGGCACGGCTTTTCGCCGTGCTTGCGGGTACGTTTGTGCTCGCTGGTTGCGTGACCGCGAAAAATTCACTTTCGCAAGACGATATTTCCAGCATGAAACTGACGGATGTCACCGTCAGTTTTGCTCCCGATGCGAGCATACAGTGGGAGGACGGCATCCGGGCCTACGCTACGGCAAAGGCTATCCCCGACGACCAGATTGCGACGGCGACGAATACGCCGGAAGCGAAAGCCTATGCTCAGAGTCTACTGGCGCCGCGGATCAAGGCGGGCGTCGAGAAGGCGATGGCCGGTCAGCTCAACGGCACACGGCCGGTGCGTCTCAACATCGTCATCCGCAGTTTCACCATCTCCCCGGCAATTCAGCGCGTGGTGATTGGTGGCGGTCATGGCATGGTTGCGGACGCAAATCTCGTCGATACACGGACAGGCGCCACCATCATGGCCCATCCGAAGCTGGGTGTGGCGTTGATCGTGGGGCAGGGCGTTCTGGGGACCGCGGTTCAGGCCGCGATTGACAGTGCCTCAACGCAGAGCACCGCTGATAAAATAGCCGACCGCTACGGCGAGAGCTATCGTGAGTGGCTGTTGCGCAAAACGTCGTAACACTGACCGATTGCTCGACATGAAAAAGCCGCCCCACAGAATGGAGCGGCTTCAAATCACCGTCGAAATTCGGCCCGGCTTACGCCGCCCGGACCTCGCGCAGGAAAGCGTCGACCTGTGCCTTCAGCGTTTCGCCGTTTTGTGAAAGCTCGGCGGCGGATGAAACGACCTGATCGGCGGCGACGCCGGTCTCGCGTGCCGCATCGCGGACACCGACGATGTTGGCCGAAACTTCACCCGTGCCCTTCGCAGCTTGCGAAACGTTATGCGCGATCTCGCGGGTGGCCGCGCCTTGCTCCTCGACGGCTGACGCAATCGCGCTCGCGATCTCGTTGACCTTGCCGATGGTGCGGGTGATGCCGTCGATGGCTTCGACCGAGGTTCGCGTTGCCGACTGGATCGCGCCGACCTGCGCCGAAATCTCGTCGGTCGCCTTCGATGTCTGGCTGGCCAGCGCCTTCACTTCGGAAGCGACAACCGCAAACCCCCGTCCGGCGTCACCGGCGCGGGCCGCTTCGATGGTGGCGTTGAGGGCGAGCAGGTTGGTCTGCGCGGCGATCTCGCTGATCAGTTTCACCACGTCGCCGATCTTCTGCGCGGCGAGCGCCAGGCCCTGAACTTCGGCGTTGGTCTGGTTCGCTTGCTGAGCAGCATGACCGGCAACCTGCGCGGATTCATTGACCTGCTGGGCGATCTCGTTAATCGAGGCGTTGAGTTCCTCGATCGCTGCGGCGACGGCCTGCGCATTGGCTGATGCCTCTTCGGACGCGTCGGCCACCGCCGTCGTCTGCTTGGTTGCTTCCTCAGCGGTGCGGGCCATGCTCTCAGCGGTGTTGCGCAACTCGGTCGAGGCTGCGCCCACGGCATTCACGACACCGCCGACGCCGGTTTCAAACCGCTCTGCCAGCGCGAGCACGGTGCTGCGGCGTTCTTTCTCCGAGGCAATGCGCTGGTCTTCCTGTGCCGCCCGCAACCGGCCGGTCTCGACCAGGCTGTCCTTGAACACCTCGACCGCGCGCGCCATCGAGCCGATTTCGTCGCGGCGATTTCCGCCGGGCACAACGACGTCGTGCTGGCCTGATGTGATCGCGCGCATCGCGCCCTGAAGCGCGACGATGGGGCGCGCCAATCCGCGGCCCACCCAGGCAGCGATCAGGATCGCGATCAGGACGGCGGCAAAAGCGCCTGCTGCGAGCCACTTGGCGGAGTTCGAGGCGAGTTCTTCATAGTCCCTGGTGTTGCGGATGATCTCGACCACAGCAACAGGCTGGCCCGAGAAATTCTTGAGCGGACCGAATGTCGTGGCTGTCGGCTGGCCGTCTAATGTGCCCATGAGGAAAATGGATTCCCCTGTCAGGGCGCGCTTCAGAGTGGCGGGCGAGGCGGTTGCGGCCTTCACCGTCGACGCGAGAGTCTGCACCTTGTCGTCGTTGATCTGATGGATGGCGACATCGACGCCGAAGCGCGACTTCATCGAATTCACGAAGGTCTCCCCGAACGGCGCGCCGACGTCGACCGTGCCGAGCAGGGTCTCGCCATCTATAATCGGCGTCGCGCCGAAGATGTTGAGAACGTCGCGGCCGGCTTCGACACCGCCGATCGGCTTTTTCGTCGCGAACGACTGAACGATCATCTTGCGACGGGCAGTGACGTCGTCGCCGAATGCCTTCGGATTGTGAACCCGGGTGAGGGCAACGCCCGGCGGTATCTGGATGGTGATCAGCTCAATACCGAGCGGCTTGATGTCTTTCAGTGTCTTGTCGAGCAGCGCGTTGATACCTGCGCGGTCCTGCGCGCGGATCATAGGCTTCAGTTCGGGCATGTTCGCCACGGTGTTGGCCACCGCCTGCACGGCGCGCGTATCGGACTCCATGGCGCCGATCATGTTCGCCTAGTCGGATTGCAACTCGCGATGGAGGGCGAGATCGACGGCCGTGTTTTGCCGCCAGAGGCCGAATGCAGCCAGCCCTGCGCAGGAGGCCGCCGCCACCAGTGAAATCGCGATCATTATCCGGGCGGAAACGGACCAAAGTTTGCGCATCGTGTCCCCAAAAAATCCTGAGCCATCACAGAGAATTCTGTTGGGGAGTTTTTACGAACTTTGAATCAACACCGGGTTAAGGCCCTCATTGGCGGCTCATTCAGCCGCTGAGGGTGTCTCGTTCGCCTGGTGGCGCGGCTCGGAAGAGGGCGCCACCATGCTCAAATGGAAGACGAGACCCGAGGGCGGGTAGCGGAAATTGCAGTCGCCGCCGAGCTGCCGGCTGAGGTTTGTGATCAGGCGCGTGCCGAAACCTTCTTCTGCGGGCGGTGTCACGGATGGGCCTCCGCTCTCGCTCCAGATCAGGCTGACGATCGTGCCCCTCGGGTCGTCGCGGGTCATCCAGCCAATGGTGACGCGGCCGTTTTCGTTCGACAGCGACCCGTATTTGAGCGCGTTGGTGCAGAGTTCGTGCAGGATCATCGCCATCGGCACGGCGGTGGTCGGCGGCAGATCGACCTCCGGTCCCGAGATTGTGACGCGATGTCCGCGATCCTGATGCAAAGGCGCCATCGCGGCTTCCGCGATTTCCGACAGGCTGGCGTGCTGCCAGTTCTTCCGGGTCAGGAGGTCATGGCCGCGCACCAGAGCCTGAAGGCGCTCGTGAAACTGGCGCAGCGCTTCGGGCCCCTGACTGTGGCGAAAGCTCAAGCTCGCAATCGACTGCACGGTGGCAAGGGTGTTCTTCACACGATGGGCAAGCTCGTGAACCAGAATCTCGCGCCGTTCTTCGGCGGTCGCGCGTTGCTCTTCGCGCATCGCGTTCTCGTCCATCAGCCGGTCGAAGGTTTGCCCGAGAACGCCGATCTCGTCGTCGCGGCCGACGATGCCGGTTCGCGCGGCATCGTGACCGCGCCGCCAGGCCTCGGCCGTCGCCACCATGCGCATCAGCGGCCGGCGGATAATGCTCTCGCCGACTAGCCAGGCCAGCAGGAACGCGACGGCGCTTCCGAGCGCGAACAGCGCGATGCTGTTGCGGACGGCGCGATCGATGGGCCCGAACGCTTCGCTGTGCGCGATGCCGCTGCTGACATAAAGGCCGAACGGGGTCGCCGACGCGGGGAGGAAGCCGATGATGCGCGCCACGCCGTCGATCCCGACAATGTCGTCGGTTGCCGGCGCGGACATTCCGATCCTGCCGAGGCTATCGGTCAGTTTCGTGCCAACAAACTTTTCAGGCGCGGGTTCGCGCGACACCACGATGCCGTTGCGGTCGGCGATCAGGATGGTGCCGCCGCGCGGAACGCCGCGCTGCTTCAACTGCTCCCCGAGCCATTCCAGGTTGAGGCCGGCCACAACCGCGCCTTCGACCTTGCCGTCCCGGATGATCGGGACCGCCATCGGAATGATGTTGCGGTCCGAGATCTTGCTGACGGTAAAGGGGCCAATCGCGAATTTCTTCTGATCGACAGCCTCGCGAAAGTATTCACGCCCCGCGAGATTCGGCGAGGCGAGACTTGGCTCGCTGAAGCAGCGGATATTGCCGTCCAGACCGACGATCAGAAGAGAGGTCAGCGGCTCGACATGCGGACGGACCCGCACGACATAATCGGTGCATGCGGTGCTGTTGAGCCGGCTGACCTCGTCTGCCTCCGCTACGGCGCGAAGCGAGGCCTGTATGCCGTCGAAAATCTGGCCGACTTCGGAGGCGACGACCTGTGCGTTGCGCAGCGCGTCGCCCCGGACCTCGGCATAGCGCGTATTGCGCAGATCGAACGCGCCGTAGGCGACTGCGGCAAGGCCGGGCAGGGATGCAACAAGAGTAAGCGCCAGCAGCCGGTGGGTGAGCGACATGCGGCGTATGGCGTTGCGAAGCGGCAAACCGTTTTCATCCCCACCGGTTGAGCTTTTAGTTAATGTACGCGGCACATCCGGTGTCGGCAATCGCCAGAAACCGGGTTCCATCAGCAGGTTAATTGCCAGGAAATTGTCCTGAAATTCTCCGAGAAATCAGCGAGAAATCGCCGACAGGGGACGTGACGCCGCAAAGATCGTTCGCTATAGAGGCGGCATACAGGGGTGTAGCTCAGTTGGTAGAGCATCGGTCTCCAAAACCGAGGGTCGCAGGTTCGAGTCCTGCCGCCCCTGCCAGATTTGGCCGTACAAATACGTGTTTCTGGCCCTTGGCCCGCTCCCCGAACCTTGACCTGACGCCCGTCCCACAGTAGATAACGGCACCTGCTGCCGGCCCGCTTTGACGGATATCCGGCGCGGCATTGAAATCCCCGGACAATCGAGCCCGCTTGGCGGCTCATCCTTCAAACGAGGGTTGGGCGCAGTAAACATTGGCGTGCGAGGGCTGTCCGGATTCCTGAAATAACTGAAATCACGCCAGGATACGACGTTTTCCCGGCATTATGGATGCGGACCTCAGACGATGGCTCTCAGCCCGTTCAAATTTCTGCAGGAAGTGCGCTCGGAGACCGCGAAGGTCACCTGGCCGACCCGCCGCGAGACCATGATCACCACGATCATGGTATTCATCATGGTCGCGGTGTCCTCAGTGTTCTTCTTCGTCGCGGATCAGATCATCCGCGTCCTGATTACTTTCCTTCTCGGCATTCATGCCTGAGCGCGGAACCGAAACAATGAGCATGCGCTGGTACATCGTTCACGCCTATTCGAACTTCGAGAAGAAGGTCTCCGAATCGATTCGCGAGCAGGCCAAGCAGCGCGGACTTGAAGATCTCTTCGAGCAGGTGCTGGTGCCGACCGAGAAGGTCACGGAAGTCCGCCGCGGCCGCAAGATCGACGCCGAGCGCAAGTTCTTTCCGGGCTACGTGCTGGTGAAGATGAACCTCACCGACGAAGCGTTTCATCTCATCAAGAACACGCCCAAGGTGACGGGCTTCCTCGGCGCGGAAAACAAGCCGATGCCGATTTCGGAAGCCGAAGCCATGCGCATCCTGCATCAGGTGCAGGAAGGCGTGGAGCGTCCGAAGGCGTCGGTGTCGTTCGAGATCGGCGAGAACGTGCGCGTGGCCGATGGCCCGTTCGCCTCGTTCTCCGGCGTGGTCGAGGAAATCGACGAAGCGCGTTCGCGCGTGAAGGTCGCGGTGTCGATCTTCGGACGTGCGACGCCGGTCGAACTGGAATTCGGTCAGGTCGAAAAGGTCTGATCGTTTCCGCCATCATCTGATGGCGGTGAGAATGCCGTGGGAGGAGACAGCCGGTCGCCAGCCGCCTGTTGAACCGCACCACGGTCCTAAGAAGGTCCGGAATGGTCCGGATCGTTTGAAGGAGTAAAGTATGGCTAAGAAAGTGACCGGATACCTGAAGCTTCAGGTCCCGGCCGGTGCGGCGAACCCGTCGCCTCCGATCGGTCCCGCGCTTGGTCAGCGCGGCCTCAACATCATGGAATTCTGCAAGGCGTTCAACGCGCAGACGCAGAAGGAAGAAAAGAACACCCCGATCCCGGTGGTCATCACCATCTACGCGGACCGGTCGTTCACGTTTGAGATGAAGACCCCGCCGATGTCCTACTTCCTCAAGCAGGCGGCGAAGATCCAGTCCGGCTCCAAGGCGCCGGGCCGCGACGTCGCAGGCAAGGTGACCAAAGCGCAGGTGCGCGAGATCGCCGAGAAGAAGATGAAGGATCTCAATTGCGATACCGTCGAAGCGGCCATGAAGATGGTCGAGGGCTCTGCCCGTTCGATGGGTCTCCAGGTGGCGGGGTAACGATCATGGCTATTGGCAAGAAACTTGCGAAGGCCCGTGAGGGTATCGATCGTGAGCACCTCTATCCGCTCACCGATGCGGTGAAGATGGTCAAGGAACGCGCTTCGGCGAAGTTCGACGAGACCATTGAGATCGCGATCAACCTCGGTGTCGATCCGCGTCACGCCGACCAGATGGTGCGCGGCGTTGTCACCCTGCCGAACGGCACCGGCCGCACGTTGCGCGTCGGCGTGTTCGCGCGCGGCGCCAAGGCTGAAGAAGCCAAGGCTGCGGGTGCAGACGTTGTCGGCGCTGAAGACCTCGTTGAAAAGGTCCAGGGCGGCGCGATCGACTTCGATCGTTGTATCGCAACCCCTGACATGATGCCGCTGGTCGGCCGTCTCGGTAAGGTGCTTGGCCCGCGTGGCATGATGCCGAACCCGAAGATCGGCACCGTGACCATGGACATCGCCAACGCCGTCAAGGGCGCCAAGGGCGGTTCGGTCGAGTTCCGTGTTGAGAAGGCCGGCATCGTGCAGGCTGGCATCGGCAAGGCCTCGTTCTCGGAAGAAAAGCTCATCGAAAACATCAAGGCGCTCGCCGACGCAGTCGTGAAGGCGAAGCCTGCTGGCTCGAAGGGCACCTACGTTCAGCGCGTTGCGGTCTCCTCGACGATGGGTCCGGGCGTGAAGGTCGAGCCGGGCAGCCTGCACTGACAGGCAACGGCTTGTGAATGATTTGAAGGCGGAGCAGGGATAACACCTGCTCCGCCTTTTTCTTTGTGCTCCAGTGGACGTTCAGCAATGGCCCAACAAGTCCTGATCTATTCACAATTTCCCAAGGCGCTGATGGTGCGCATCGGCGAGCGTTACGACCTGCTGGACGGCAAGGGCAGGCCGCCGATCGAGACATTCACGGCAGAGCAGTTGAAGCCGATCCGTGCTCTGATCACGGCAGGGGGGCAGGCAATACCCGCAGCGGTGCTGGATACGCTGCCGTCGCTCGGCGCGATCATCTGCTATGGCACCGGCTATGACGGAGTGGATTTCGCCGAGACGAAAAAACGCAACATCGTCGTCGGCCACTCGCCCGCGGCGAACGCAGCCTCGGTCGCCGATCTCGCGGTGACGCTGATGCTGGCGACGACCCGGCGACTGATTCCTGCGGATGCCTACGTGCGCAGCGGCGGATGGTCGGGAAAGCAGCCGTCGCCGTCGATGCGGCCAGGTCCCGGCATGACCGGCCGCAAGATCGGCGTTTATGGGATGGGTGAGATCGGCCGCAAGATCGCAGCACGCTGCGCGGCGTTCGAGACCGAAGTCGCATACTACAGCCGCAGCAGGCATGATGTGCCTTATGGCTATCACACGAGTCTGGCGTCGCTGGCCGAATGGTCCGAAATTCTCATGGTGGCGGTGCGCGCCGGCAAAGATACCCAGCACGCCGTAAACGCGGATATTTTGAAGAAGCTCGGCCCGCAGGGCACTGTCGTGAACATTTCACGCGGGTCGGTCATCGATCAGAAGGCGCTGGTTGCTGCACTTGAGAGCAACGCGATCGCTGGCGCGGGCCTCGATGTTTATGAAAAGGAGCCCCACGCGCCGGACGCGCTCACGAAGCTGCCCAATGTCGTGCTGACGCCGCACATCGGCGGTCACACGGTCGAGTCGCATATCGCCATGCAGGACTGCACGCTGGCCAATCTCGATGCCTTCTTTTCAGGCAAGCCCCTCCGCTATCCGGTTGCGTGAAGCCGGAAAATAAAACTGTCATCATCTGTGTCGCGGATGCTGACATATGTAAGAAGCCGCAACGCAAACTGCGATGCTTCGTTCCTCGCGCATTGAAAAAATTTGTATCGCCGCAGCGCACATTAGTTTGATTGCTGATTAGAACGAGTCGAGTGTAGTGTTCGCCTTCGAATTTACGAAGGAGACCCGCGATGGCGGCATTCGTACTCAAGATCAACGGCGGCGAACATCGTGTGGATGTCGATCCGCAAACACCTCTTCTCTGGGCAATCCGCGACGGCGCGGGACTGATGGGCACCAAGTACGGCTGCGGTGTCGCGCAATGCGGTGCATGCACGGTGTATCTCGATGGCCAGCCGGTACGCTCGTGTTCAATGCCGGTCTCGGCGGTGGGCGCCAGCGAAATCACAACCATTGAAGGCATCAAGAGTCGTGAAGCCCAGGCCGTGCAGAAGGCGTGGGTCGCGCTCGATGTGCCGCAATGCGGTTATTGCCAGTCCGGACAGATCATGAGCGCGACGTCGCTGCTTACGCTCAATCCGAAGCCGACGGATGAAGACATCGATCTCGCAATGAACGGCAACATTTGCCGCTGCGCCACCTATGTCCGGATTCGCGCCGCGATCCACGACGCCGCCAAGTCGCTGGAGGGCTGAGCCATGAACGTTCACATCAAGAACACAGTCACCCGCGCATCCGCTCTCTCGCGCCGCTCGCTTCTGAAGGCGGGAGCGGGACTCGCGATCGGCGTTTATATCGCCAGGAGCGGCAAGGCCTTTGCGCAAGCGCCAGCCGCAGCACAGGTCAACATCACGCCGAATACGTTCCTGATCATCAAGCCCGACGACACGGTCACGGTGCTTTGCAAGCATATCGAGTTCGGGCAGGGACCTTTCACCGGCATGGCGACGCTGGTCGCCGAGGAATTGGACGCAGACTGGTCGCAGATGCGCGCCGATCACGCGCCGTCCAATCCGGTTCTCTACAAGAACCTGCTGTTCGGCGTGCAAGGCACCGGTGGCTCAAGCGCCATCGCCAATTCCTACGAGCAGATGCGCAAGGTCGGCGCGGCAGCGCGCGAAATGCTGGTGGCTGCGGCCGCCAAGGAATGGAACGTGCCCGCCGCCGAGATCACGGTCGAGAATGGCGTGATCAAGCATCCGTCGGGCAAGCAAGGCCGGTTCGGCGCGTTTGCCGAGAAGGCGAACCAGATGCCGGTGCCGGCCGATCCGAAACTGAAGGACCCGTCGCAGTTCAAATTCATCGGCAAGGAAGGCGCGACCAAACGCCTCGACAGCGCCGAGAAGTCGAACGGCACGGCAGTGTTCACGCTCGATATCAACGAGCCGGACATGCTGACTGCGGTTATCGCGCGTCCTCCGCAGTTTGGCGCGACGGTTGCGTCGTTCGACGCGACGGCGGCGAAAGCCGTGTCCGGCGTCGTCGATGTGAAGCAGGTGCCGACTGGTGTTGCGGTTTATGCCAAGGGCTTCTGGCCGGCCAAGACGGCGCGCGATCTTCTGAAGATCACATGGGACGACAGCAAGGCCGAGAAGCGCGGCACGCAGCAACTGCTGACCGAGTTTCGCGATCTGTCGAAGACGCCGGGCAAGACCGTGAAGACGGAGGGTGATTTCGAAGCCGAAGCCGCCAAGCCGGGCGGCCGCGTCATCGAAGCCGAATTCGTGTTTCCATATCTGGCCCACGCGCCGATGGAGCCGCTGAATGCGTTCATTCACTGGCAGGGCGATACGGTTACGTCGCGCTATGGCAGCCAATTCCCGACGCCGGATCACGCAACTATCGCGAAGATTCTTGGCGTGCCGATGGAGAAGGTCTCGCTCAAGACCATTCTCGCGGGCGGCAGTTTCGGACGGCGGGCGCAGCAGACGGTGCATGTCGCGGCTGAACTCGCGGAGGTGGCGAAGGCTATCGGTCCCGGCAAGCCGATCAAGCTGGTCTGGACCCGCGAGGACGATATGCGCGGCGGATATTATCGTCCGTTCAGCGTGCATCGCATGCGCGGCGTGGTGCGCGATGGAAAGATCCAGGCCTGGAGCGACACCATCGTCGGCCAGTCCATTATGAAGGGATCGCCGTTCGAGGCGATGACCTTCAAGGATGGCCTCGACTCGACGGCCTATGAAGGCTCGAACGAAATCCCGTACGAGGTCGCCAACTTCAAATGCGACCTGCATCAGGTCGATGTCGGCGTGCCGGTGCTGTGGTGGCGTTCGGTCGGACACACCCATACAGGTTACGCGGTCGAAGCCTTCGTCGACGAGTTGCTCGAGGCGGCAGGTAAGGATCCCGTCGAGGGACGGCTCGAACTGATGAGCAAGAAGCCGCGCCATGCCGGCGTGCTTCGTGCGGTCGCGGAGCTGGCGGACTGGAAGAATGCGAAGCTTGAGCCCGGCCGCGCGCGCGGCGTCGCGGTGGTTGAGAGCTTCAATACCTTTGTCGCGCAGATCGTCGAACTGTCGATGGAGGCGGAAGGTCCGAAGGTCCACAAGGTCTGGTGCGCGGTGGACTGCGGCGTCGCCGTCAATCCGGACATCATCCGCGCGCAGATGGAGGGCGGCATCGGGTTCGGTCTTGGTCACATCCTCTACGCCGACGTGCCGATGGAAGATGGCCGCGTGGTGCCGGGCAATTTCGATGCCTACCGGTCGCTTCGCATCAACGAGATGCCCGCGATCGAGGTCACCATCGTCAAGTCGAACGAGAAGCCGAGCGGCGTCGGTGAACCCGGCGTGCCGCCGATCGGTCCTGCGGTCGCCAACGCCATGGCGAAACTTGGTCAAACCCGTCCCCGGCAGTTGCCGATCGTACCGGGAGCATCGGCATGAAGTTGCTCAGGCAAGGAGTCCTTAGACAAGGAGTTTTGGCGCTTGGAGCGGGCGCCTTCGCCGTGACGTTGCTTGCATTCGCGGGACCCGCATTTCGCGGCGAGGCGGATGCGGCGATGGAGCCGCCGGTCAATCCGGTCAAGCTGAAGCCGGTGTCGGCGTTTGGCGATATCAAGAACCCGAACGAGCGCGCGGTCGCGCTGTTCGAGGAGGCCGGCAAGGTCATCATGTCGCCGCGCTGCATGAACTGTCACCCTGCGACGGAGCGCCCGACGCAGACAGACAAGATGAGACCGCATCAGCCGCTGGTGGTGCGCGGGGAAGGCGGCATGGGCGCGGCGGGTGGTCTTGCCTGCAACACCTGCCACCATGAAACCAACTTCGATCCCGCCGGTGTACCGGGTCATCCGCAGTGGCATCTCGCCCCGCTGGAGATGGCGTGGCAGGGCAAGTCGCTCGGCCAGATCTGCGAGCAGATCAAGGATCCGAAGCGCAACGACGGCAAGGACATGGCCGCGCTTGTGAAGCATATGGCCGAGGACAGTCTGGTCGGCTGGGCCTGGGCACCCGGTGCCAATCGCACCCCGGCACCCGGAACCCAGAAGGAATTCGGCGATCTCATCAAGGCCTGGGCTGCGGCAGGTGGCGCATGTCCGAAAATAGTAGGGAACACAAGAGGTTGAGGTTCAGTCCGCCTGCCGCTATGCTTTGAGGGTGCCTGAAGCAGAGGCAGGCGGGCGGCTTCTGGCCCGAAAAATGCTTATGGAACTCAGAATCCCCTTGGCAACGCGTTCCTGACCCGTTAAACATTCCTTTCCGGGCGTGCTGGCTATCGCTGGCGCGTCCGTGCTCGTTTTCCGAAAATCAAACCAATAGGAGTCCATTCCTCGTCGATCATTCCGCATGGATTGCTCACAGGAACGGAAAGCCTTTGTTTTGAAAGAGGAAAATGGGCAGGGGCTATCTCTGGTGTCAAACCCGGGGAACGCTCCGATCCTGTCCAAGACTGCAGGTGCCTTGCCTGATCCCTCGTGGAAACGGCTTCGCTTAATCTCCTGCACAGACGGGTGAAAACCGGATTTCGTGACCCACCTCCGATTCGGCGGTGGCTGCGGGTTTGGTTCGAACCTCGACACCTCGTTCCGGCGAGCCGCAAGGCAGACCAGGGCGAGAGGGCAGGCTTCCAAAATGTCGTCGTGCCCGACGTGTTGAGAGATGAATGTCTCGAGGCCAGCGGGCAGGACGATCGGTGCAACCCGGCGGTTCTGTCTCAAGCGGACCGCCAACCGGAAAGAGCTTGCTGTGGAACGAGCGGCAAAAAAAGAGGCGGTCGAAACGCTGAACGAGGTCTTCAAGACCACGGGCGTTGCGGTCGTTGCTCATTATTCCGGCCTGACCGTTGCCCAGATGCAGACTCTGCGGACGCAGATGAAGCAGGCTGGCGCCTCGGTAAAGGTCTCGAAGAACCGTCTCGCCAAAATTGCTCTTGAGGGCACGGATGTTGTTTCCATCGGCTCCCTGTTGAAGGGGCCGACCGTGATCGCGACTTCAAACGATCCGGTAGCAGCACCGAAGGTTGCCATCGAATTCGCCAAGGCGAACGAAAAGTTCGTCATCCTTGGCGGCGCGATGGGAACGACTGTCCTGAATCCCGACGCTGTGAAGGCGCTTGCCTCGCTGCCGTCGCTTGATGAACTGCGCGCGAAGATCCTCGGCCTCCTTGTGGCGCCGGCGACCAAGATCGCTCAGCTCTCCACCGCGCCTGCTGCGAAGCTGGCCCGCGTGGTTCAGGCCTATGCCTCGAAGGGTGAAGCGGCGTGACGCCATTCTCCATCTCAACTGGTTCGAACTGATACGCTGAAGGAAAGTTAAAATGGCTGATTTGCAAAAGATCGTGGACGACCTCTCGAGCCTCACGGTTCTCGAGGCTGCTGAGCTCGCGAAGCTTCTCGAAGAGAAGTGGGGCGTTTCGGCTGCTGCCGCTGTTGCGGTTGCTGCTCCTGCCGCTGGCGGCGGCGGTGCTGCTGCCGCTGAAGAGAAGACCGAGTTCTCGGTTGTTCTCGCTTCGGCTGGCGACAAGAAGATCGAAGTCATCAAGGAAGTCCGCGCCATCACCGGCCTGGGCCTCAAGGAAGCCAAGGACCTCGTCGAAGGCGCACCGAAGCCCGTCAAGGACGGCGTTGCCAAGGACGAAGCCGAGAAGATCAAGGCTCAGCTCGAGAAGGCTGGCGCCAAGGTCGAACTCAAGTAAGTCGTTATGTTTCCCGGCCGGTTCTTCGGGACCGGCCGGACACTTTAATGTGTGACGGTTCGATGATTGACCCCTCGAATCGCCGCGAAGACCGCCTACATAGGCGGAGGCACGAAAGGACGGATCGCCCTTTGAAACCCGGATCGATTTCAAGGCGGGACGTTGGGAGACGAGATATTTCGGGCTTTAACAGGCCGTAGAGTTGTTTTGACGGGCAGAGCGCCACCAGCGCTCCGCGCGTCATTTTGCGTCTTGAGATTCGGAACGGGATCGCCCGCCGCCTGAAGCTCGGATGCCGTGACGCCGGGACAGTTGTCCGGGCGATTTGAAATTTAACCCGGATGCGGTGCCCATCGCACTCCGGAAGCGGCCGCCAGTCAAGGGCGGCAAAAATGAGAGGCCACGATGGCGCAGCAGACGTTCACCGGTCGCAAGCGAGTTCGCAAGTTCTTCGGACACATCAAGGAAGTTGCCGAGATGCCGAACCTCATTGAGGTTCAGAAGGCGTCTTACGACCAGTTCCTGATGGTGGACGAACCTACCGGCGGGCGGCTTGACGAAGGCTTGCAGGCGGTTTTCCGCTCGGTGTTCCCGATCAACGATTTCTCGGGAACCTCGCAGCTCGAATTCGTCCGCTACGAGTTCGAACAGCCGAAATATGACGTTGATGAGTGCCGCCAGCGCGGCATGACGTTCGCTGCGCCGCTCAAGGTGACGCTGCGCCTCATCGTGTTCGATATTGACGAAGAAACCGGCGCCAAGTCCGTCAAGGACATCAAGGAGCAGGACGTCTACATGGGCGATATCCCGCTCATGACGATGAACGGCACCTTCGTGGTCAACGGCACCGAGCGCGTTATCGTCTCGCAGATGCATCGCTCGCCGGGCGTCTTCTTCGATCACGACAAGGGCAAGACCCATTCGTCGGGCAAGCTGCTGTTTGCCGCGCGCGTCATTCCGTACCGCGGTTCGTGGCTCGACATCGAATTCGACGCCAAGGACATCGTGTTCGCGCGTATCGACCGCCGCCGCAAGATTCCGGTGACGTCGCTGATGTTCGCCCTCGGTCTCGACGGCGAAGAAATCCTGTCCACGTTCTACAAGAAGATCCAGTACAAGCGGATCAAGGACGGCTGGCGCGTGCCGTTCGTTGCCGATCGTTTCCGCGGCTATTCGACCATCAATGACCTGATCGACGCCGATAGCGGCAAGGTCGTGCTCGAAGCCGGCAAGAAGCTGACCGTGCGTTCCGCGCGCCAGCTCCAGGAAAAGGGCCTCAAGGCGCTGCGCCTGTCCGACGATGAGCTCGTCGGCATGTATCTGGCCGAGGATCTGGTGAATCCGAAGACCGGCGAAATCCACGCCGAAGCGGGCGAGGAAATCACCGAGAAGCTGCTGAAGGCGCTGAACGAGCAGGGCTACAAGGAACTGCCGCTGCTCGACATCGACCATGTCAACATCGGTCCCTACATCCGCAACACGCTCGCCGCTGACAAGAACATGACGCGTGAAGACGCGCTGTTCGACATCTATCGCGTGATGCGTCCGGGTGAACCGCCGACGCTCGACTCCGCGCAGGCCATGTTCCAGTCGCTGTTCTTCGACTCGGAGCGCTACGACCTGTCGGCCGTCGGCCGCGTGAAGATGAACATGCGTCTCGAACTCGACGCGCCGGACACCATGCGCACCCTGCGCAAGGAAGACATCCTGGCCGTCATCAAGACGCTGGTCGACCTGCGCGACGGCAAGGGCGAAATCGACGACATCGATCACCTCGGCAACCGCCGCGTGCGCTCGGTCGGCGAGCTGATGGAGAACCAGTACCGTATCGGTCTGCTGCGCATGGAGCGCGCGATCAAGGAGCGCATGTCGTCGGTCGATATCGACACCGTCATGCCGCAGGACCTGATCAACGCGAAGCCTGCCGCTGCTGCCGTGCGCGAGTTCTTCGGCTCGTCGCAGCTCTCGCAGTTCATGGACCAGACCAACCCGCTGTCGGAAATCACGCACAAGCGCCGTCTCTCGGCGCTTGGACCGGGCGGTCTGACGCGTGAACGCGCGGGCTTCGAAGTCCGCGACGTGCATCCGACGCATTACGGCCGTATCTGCCCGATCGAGACGCCGGAAGGCCCGAACATCGGTCTGATCAATTCGCTCGCGACCTTCGCGCGCGTGAACAAGTACGGCTTCGTGGAAACGCCTTACCGCAAGGTCAAGGACGGCCGCGTGACTGACGACGTGGTCTATCTCTCCGCGATGGAAGAGGGCCGCTACCGCGTTGCTCAGGCGAACGTGCCGCTCGATAACAAGGGCCGCTTCACCGACGATCTGGTGATCTGCCGCCACGCCGGCGAAGTTCTGCAGATCACGCCGGACAAGGTCGACTACATGGACGTGTCGCCGAAGCAGCTCGTTTCGGTCGCCGCGGCGCTGATCCCGTTCCTCGAGAACGACGACGCCAACCGCGCGCTGATGGGCTCGAACATGCAGCGTCAGGCCGTGCCTCTGGTGCGCGCCGAAGCGCCGTTCGTCGGCACCGGCATGGAAGGCGTCGTGGCCCGTGACTCGGGTGCTGCGATCGCCGCACGCCGCACCGGCGTGATCGACCAGATCGACGCGACCCGTATCGTTATCCGCGCGACGGAAGATCTCGATCCGACCAAGTCGGGCGTCGATATCTACCGTCTGATGAAGTACCAGCGCTCGAACCAGTCGACCTGCATCAACCAGCGTCCGCTGGTGAAGGTGGGCGACCAGGTGCGCAAGGGCGACATCATCGCTGACGGTCCGTCGACCGATCTCGGCGAACTCGCGCTCGGCCGCAACGTGCTCGTCGCGTTCATGCCGTGGAACGGCTACAACTTCGAAGATTCGATCCTGCTTTCCGAGCGGATCGTGAAGGACGACGTCTTCACCTCGATCCACATCGAGGAATTCGAAGTCATGGCCCGCGACACCAAGCTCGGTCCTGAGGAAATCACGCGCGACATTCCGAACGTCTCGGAAGAAGCGCTGAAGAACCTCGACGAAGCCGGCATCGTCTACATCGGCGCGGAAGTCCGCGCCGGCGACATCCTGTGCGGCAAGATCACCCCGAAGGGCGAAAGCCCGATGACGCCGGAAGAAAAGCTCCTCCGCGCCATCTTCGGTGAAAAGGCCTCCGACGTTCGCGATACCTCGCTGCGCGTGCCTCCGGGCGTGCAGGGCACGATCGTGGAAGTCCGCGTGTTCAACCGCCACGGCGTCGACAAGGATGAACGTGCGCTGGCGATCGAGCGGGAAGAGATCGAGCGTCTTGCCAAGGACCGCGACGACGAACAGGCGATTCTCGACCGTAACGTTTTCGGCCGCCTCGCTGACCTGCTTGAAAACCGGCAGGGCATTGCTGGTCCGAAGGGCTTCAAGAAGGACACCAAGATCACCCGTGCGGTGCTCGAGGAGTATCCGAAGTCGCAGTGGTGGCAGTTCGCCTCGCCGAACGACAAGCTGATGGCTGAAATCGAAGCCATGCGGAAGCAGTACGACGAATCGAAGAAGGGCCTTGAACAGCGCTTCCTCGACAAGGTCGAGAAGCTTCAGCGTGGCGACGAATTGCCGCCCGGCGTGATGAAGATGGTCAAGGTCTTCGTCGCGGTGAAGCGCAAGATTCAGCCCGGCGACAAGATGGCGGGACGTCACGGCAACAAGGGCGTGGTGTCGAAGATCGTGCCGATCGAAGACATGCCGTTCCTTGAAGACGGAACGCATGCCGACATCGTGCTCAATCCGCTCGGCGTGCCTTCGCGCATGAACGTCGGCCAGATTCTCGAAACGCATCTTGGCTGGGCCTGTGCGGGCCTCGGCAAGCGGATCGGGCAGGCTGCGGAGGCCTACTGGTCGAAGCAGGATCTCAAGCCGCTCAAGGAGACCCTGAAGAAGGTCTACGGCGACGACGAGACCATCAAGTCGCTGAACGACTCCGAACTGCTCGAACTGGCGCGTAACCTCAAGCCCGGCGTGCCGATCGCTACGCCGGTGTTCGACGGCGCCAAGGAGAAGGACATCGAGGACATGCTCGAGCTCGCCGGGATGAATAAGTCCGGCCAGTCGGTCGTGTACGATGGACGCACCGGCGACCAGTTCGATCGCAACGTGACGGTGGGCTACATCTATATGCTCAAGCTGCACCATCTCGTGGACGACAAGATCCACGCGCGTTCGATCGGTCCTTACTCGCTCGTGACCCAGCAGCCGCTGGGTGGCAAGGCGCAGTTCGGCGGCCAGCGTTTCGGCGAAATGGAAGTGTGGGCGCTCGAGGCTTACGGCGCGGCGTACACGCTCCAGGAAATGCTGACCGTGAAGTCGGACGACGTGGCCGGCCGTACCAAGGTGTACGAGGCCATCGTGCGCGGCGACGACACGTTCGAAGCGGGTATCCCGGAATCGTTCAACGTGCTCGTCAAGGAAATGCGTTCGCTCGGCCTCAACGTCGACCTGCACAATTCCAAGCTGGGTCCGACGCCGACGTCCGAAGCGGCCGAGTAATCAAGATTTCATGCCCGGCTCATGCAGCCGGGCATCCGCGCCTTGTCTGAACGTCGGGCAGGGCGCGAGACGACTGACAAGTTTCGAATTTGCTGCCGATGACGATCGGCACGCGAGGAGAAGACGATGAACCAAGAAATTATGAATCTCTTCAATCCGACGACTCCGGCCCAGGTCTTCGACCAGATCCGGATTTCGATCGCATCGCCTGAGAAGATTCTGTCGTGGTCCTACGGCGAGATCAAGAAGCCGGAAACCATCAACTACCGCACGTTCAAGCCCGAGCGTGACGGCCTGTTCTGCGCGCGCATCTTCGGGCCGATCAAGGACTATGAGTGTCTTTGCGGCAAGTACAAGCGCATGAAGTACAAGGGCATCATCTGCGAGAAGTGCTCGGTCGAAGTGACGCTGTCACGCGTCCGACGCGAGCGTATGGGTCACATCGAGCTGGCTGCTCCGGTTGCGCACATCTGGTTCCTGAAGTCGCTGCCGTCGCGCATCGGCCAGTTGCTCGACATGACGCTGAAAGACCTCGAGCGCATTCTGTACTTCGAATACTACGTCGTTCTCGAGCCGGGTCTGACCGCGCTCAAGGACCGTCAGCTGCTGTCTGAAGAAGAATATCTCCGTGCTCAGGACGAGTACGGCCAGGACAGCTTCACCGCCATGATCGGCGCGGAAGCGATCCGCGAACTGCTGAAGGGTCTCGAGCTTGAGAAGCTCGATGGCCAGCTTCGCGCGGAGATGGCCGAAACCGAGTCCGACATCAAGCACAAGAAGCTCGCCAAGCGCCTGAAGATCGTCGAAGCCTTCCGCGTGTCCGGCAACAAGCCGGAGTGGATGATCATGACGGTGGTGCCGGTGATTCCGCCGGACCTGCGTCCGCTGGTGCCGCTCGATGGCGGCCGCTTCGCGACCTCCGACCTGAACGACCTGTATCGCCGCGTCATCAACCGCAACAACCGCTTGAAGCGGCTGATGGAGCTGCGCGCGCCGGACATCATCATCCGCAACGAAAAGCGCATGTTGCAGGAGGCCGTCGACGCACTGTTCGACAACGGCCGCCGCGGCCGCGTCATCACCGGCGCCAACAAGCGTCCGCTGAAGTCGCTCGCCGACATGCTCAAGGGCAAGCAGGGCCGGTTCCGTCAGAACCTGCTCGGCAAGCGCGTCGACTACTCCGGCCGTTCGGTCATCGTGGTCGGTCCGGAACTGCGCCTGCATCAGTGCGGCCTGCCGAAGAAGATGGCGCTCGAGCTGTTCAAGCCGTTCATCTACTCGCGGCTCGACGCCAAGGGCCTGTCCACCACCGTGAAGCAGGCGAAGAAGCTCGTTGAAAAAGAGCGTCCCGAGGTCTGGGATATTCTCGACGAGGTTATTCGCGAGCATCCGGTGCTGCTGAACCGCGCTCCGACGCTGCATCGTCTCGGTATTCAGGCGTTCGAGCCTGTGCTGATCGAAGGCAAGGCGATCCAGCTTCATCCGCTGGTTTGCGCCGCTTTCAACGCTGACTTCGACGGCGACCAGATGGCCGTGCACGTCCCGCTGTCGCTCGAAGCGCAGCTGGAAGCGCGCGTGCTGATGATGTCGACCAACAACATCCTGCATCCGGCGAACGGCCAGCCGATCATCGTGCCGTCGCAGGACATCGTGCTCGGCCTGTACTACCTCTCGATCATGCGTGAGGGCCTGCAGGGCGAGGGCAAGGTCTACCGCGACATGGCGGAGATCGAGCACGCGCTGTTCTCGAAGGTCATCCACCTGCACACCAAGATCAAGTACCGGTGGACCGGGGTCGACGAGGAAGGCAAGACGATCTCGAAGATCTACGACACCACCGCCGGCCGCGTCATGCTCGGGCAGGTTTTGCCGAAGCACGGCAAGGTGCCCTTCGACACCATCAACAAGCTGATGACGAAGCGCGAAATCTCCGGCGTAATCGATCAGGTGTACCGTCACTGCGGTCAGAAGGAGACGGTGATCTTCTGCGACCGCATCATGGCGCTCGGCTTCTACAACGCCTTCAAGGCGGGCATCTCGTTCGGCAAGGACGACATGGTCGTGCCGCACGGCAAGTGGAAGATCGTCGACGACACCCGCACGATGGCGAAGGACTTCGAGCAGCAGTACAACGACGGCCTGATTACTCAGGGCGAGAAGTACAACAAGGTGGTCGACGCCTGGGCGAAAGCCTCGGAGAAGATCGCCGAGCAGATGATGAAGGAAATTTCGTCCGTCAAGAAGAACGCGAAGGGCGAAGATTCCCAGATCAACTCGATCTACATGATGGCTCACTCGGGCGCGCGCGGTTCGCCGGCCCAGATGCGTCAGCTCGCCGGCATGCGCGGCCTGATGGCCAAGCCGGACGGCTCGATCATCGAAACGCCGATCGTGTCGAATTTCAAGGAAGGCCTCACGGTTATGGAGTACTTCAACTCCACCCACGGCGCCCGTAAGGGCCTCGCGGATACGGCGTTGAAGACCGCGAACTCGGGCTATCTCACCCGTCGTCTGGTGGACGTGGCGCAGGACTGCATCATCACGCAGGACGATTGCGGCACCAAGCTCGGCATCAAGATGCGCGCCATCATCGATGCGGGCACGGTCGTGGCCTCGCTGGCGTCGCGTATTCTCGGCCGCACCGCGGGCGAGGATCTGCGCGATCCGGCGACCAACAAGGTCGTCGTCAAGCGCGGCACGCTGATGGAGGAGACTCACGTCGACGCCATCCAGCAGGCCGGCATCCAGGAAGTGAAGATCCGCTCGGCGCTGACCTGCGAACTGGTCAACGGCATCTGCGGCAAGTGCTACGGGCGCGATCTCGCCCGCGGTACGCCGGTTAACCACGGCGAGGCTGTCGGCGTCATCGCCGCGCAGTCCATTGGTGAACCCGGCACGCAGCTCACCATGCGCACGTTCCACATCGGCGGTGCGGCGCAGATCAACGAGCAGTCGTTCATCGAGTCGAACTTCGACGGCAAGATCGTCATCAAGAACAAGGCGATCGCGACCAACAGCGAAGGCTTCAATGTTGCAATGGTCCGCAACATGGTCGTCGCCGTGGTCGATCCGGACGGCACCGAGCGTGCGACGCATCGCATCCAGTACGGCGCGCGCATGCGCGTCGAAGAGGGCGATATGATCAAGCGCGGCCAGCGCATCGCGGAGTGGGATCCGTATTCACGCCCCATTCTGACCGAAGTCGAAGGCACGATCGGATTCGAGGATCTGGTCGAAGGCCAGTCGATCTCGGAAACGCTCGACGAATCCACGGGTATCGCAAAGCGCGTGGTTATCGACTGGCGCACGACCGGCCGGGGCGCGGACCTTCGTCCCGCCATCGTGGTCAAGGGCAAGGATGGCAAGGTGCTGAAGCTGGCACGCGGCGGTGACGCCCGTTACATGCTCTCGGTGGATGGCATTCTGTCGGTTGACGTAGGTGCCAAGGTCAAGGCGGGCGACATTCTTGCCCGTGTTTCGACGGAAAGCGCCAAGACCCGCGACATCACCGGCGGTCTGCCGCGCGTCGCGGAACTGTTCGAAGCCCGTAAGCCGAAGGATGCTGCGATCATCGCGGAAATCGCCGGCACGATCCGCTTCGGCCGCGACTACAAGAACAAGCGCCGCATTTCGATCGAGCCTGTCGACAAGAACGAGGAGACCCGCGAGTACCTCATTCCGAAGGGCAAGCACATCCATCTGCAGGACGGCGACATCGTCGAAAAGGGCGATTTCATCGTCGAAGGCAATCCGGCGCCGCACGACATCCTGGCGATCAAGGGCATCGAGGAACTCGCTGCCTATCTGGTCAACGAAATCCAGGAAGTTTACCGGCTCCAGGGCGTGCTCATCAACGACAAGCACATCGAAGTGATTGTCCGTCAGATGCTGCAGAAGGTCGAGATCACCGATCAGGGCGAGACCGACATGATCTCGGGCGAGCAGGTCGACAAGATCGAGTTCGACGCGCTCAACGCCAAGGCGAAGGAAGAGGGCAAGAAGCCCGCGACCGGTACCCCGGTGCTGCTCGGCATCACCAAGGCCAGCCTGCAGACGCGGTCGTTCTTCTCCGCGGCGTCGTTCCAGGAGACCACGCGCGTGCTCACCGAAGCTGCCGTCAACGGCAAGGTGGACCCGCTGGAAGGCCTCAAGGAGAACGTCATTGTCGGCCGCCTGATCCCGGCCGGTACCGGCGCCTCGATGGCGAAGATCCGCGAAGTCGCAGCCAAGCGCGACAAGCTGATCCTCGACGAACGCGAGAAGCAGGCGGCGATCACCCCGGCTGCTCCGGAAGCGGAACCGCTGGCTCTGCCGCCGGCGGAGTAATTCCGCAGCAAATGACATATGTCATATGATGAAAAGGCCGCCCGAAAGGGCGGCCTTTTTGTTACGGTGGCGGACTTTTCAGCGGCCCCCCGTGTTTACGCTTATGTGATCCTCCTCACACCGGCGGCGGGAACACCATGTTATTTTTATAGTTCTTTATTTGGCGCCTGACGCCTGATCCCATTGCGAGGCCTGTTTTGCAGCAGCCTGACCGTCTGATTGCGGCGATTGAAGCTATCTATGCGTCCGCGGTGGATCCATCGCGATGGCCGTCAACGCTCGAGATCGTCACGAAATGCTTCGACGATGTCGGGGCGATCCTTATTTACGGCCGCGACGACGGCAGTTTTGGCGTCATCGAATCTCCATCGCTAAGGGAAGTGTGCGCCGAATACGCCCAGAGCTGGAGCGACCGCGACATCCGGGCCATCCGGGCGCGCGAACGCGGCTATTTCTTCAAGCGGGATATCATTACGGATCGTGATCTTCTGACGCCTGAGGAAATGGAGACCGACCCGTTCTATAACGATTTGCTGCGGCGGCATGGCCTCAAATATTTTGCGGCGGCGACCGTCTCCCCGGACCCGCATATAGAAGTCGCGTTGAGCGTGCAGCGTGCGATCGGCCGACCGGAATATTCGGAAGACGAGTTGCAGATTCTGGAGCGGCTTGCTCCGCATGTCGAAACATCGCTGCGTCTGAGCATCCACCTGATGGACGCCCAGTCCGTCAACGCCGGCATGGGCATCGCGATGGCCCGGATCGGAATCGGCGTGTTCGCGCTGGATGCGATGGGCCGTGTGGTGTCCTCCAATGCGGCCTCCCAGGCGCTTCTCGGCGATGGATTGAATATCGTGAACGATCGCCTGGTGATTTCAAATCCCGCCGCGAGCGGGGAGGCGGTGACCGCGATCCGGAATGCCCTCGATGGCAACCGGATTATCCTGTCCCAGGAAACCAAACCGATCCTTGTGCATCGGCAGAACGCCAACCGACCGTTGGCGCTGTATGTGCTGCCGATCCCGGCGAAGAATGTCGGCAACGGTTTTCTCACGCGTGCCCGTGCCATCGTTCTATTGATGAATCCGACCGCGGACGGCATTCCCGATCCTTCGCTGATCCGCGATGTTCTGGGTGTGACGCTGGGCGAAGCCCGCATTGCCGCGCTGGTGGGTTCCGGATTGTCGCCAAAGGACGCTGCGGAGCGGCTGGGCATTGCTGAAGAAACCGCGCGATCGGTCCTGAAGCGGGTCTTTTCCAAGGTCGGCGTGTCGCGCCAGAGCGAGCTTGCGGCGATGATGGCGCGGCTGGTCATCAAATAGAGTAGGGACCCATCCCCCGACCTGATGTTTATGCTGAACAATACCTCTTACGGCTTTGACCCATTTGGGGGATGTATCGTCCCGTGACCGTCTTACTGTATGGCTATTCTGTGACCAACGAAGATGCGCATGCGATTAGGGCAGGGCTATAGAAACTGGCGATAGTTTGAAGCCATAGGACATGATCGCCTTGCGGTGATTATTTTGATGTTCGTGGCTCGGAATACTGAGGAACACCTCCACGGGCCGGCGCGAGCCGGCCTATTTCTTTTCCGGCATGAGGTTACGCCAACCCCCCCCAGCCCCCTCCCGGGCGGGTGCTGCCGGTGGCGCGGATGCCAGCGCTCTGGTTGCCCTTGCTCCCCGCCAGTCCGGTCAAAACCGCAAAAACGCTGTTCTTTTAGGCACCTTCAGCCTTTTTCGCGTCGGATCGCGCTTTGTTCATCTTCCCTTCAGATGAAAAACGCATTTGTTTAAGATGAGTTAGACCGGCTTAAACCCGAACGGGTACCCGGCAGGGGGCGAAGGACGACATGCTCGATCTTGCGATTGTAGGCGGTGGGCCGGGTGGCCTGATGAGCGCCTGGTACCTCAAGAAGAAACTTGGGGCGCTTTGCCGCGTCACGATCTACGAGGCGTCCGACCGCGTCGGCGGCAAGATCCTGACCAAGCAATTCGACACCGCGCCGGCGATGTACGAGGCGGGCGTCGCCGAGATCTATGACTACTCGATGACGGGTCCTGATCCGCTGCGGGAGCTGATCCAGCATTTCGGCCTGCAGACCATCCCGATGGACGCCGAGCAGGTGCAGCTTGACGGCGAATTGCTGGACGACGTGCCCGGCATGCGCCGCAAGTACGGCGCGCAGACCGCCAAGGCGATCGAGGATTTCCGCAAGCTCTGCGCCAAGATGGTGTCGCCCACCGAATACTATGAGGGCGTCGGCGCGCACGACAACGAGCATCCCTGGGCCTACATGAGCGCCGAGGAACTGCTGGACCGCGAAGTCGCTGATCCGGTCGCCAAGCGCTTCCTGAAAGTGATGGCGCGGTCGGACATTGCCACCGAGCCGCACAACACCAACGGGCTCAACGCGCTGAAGAACTTCGTGATGGATGTGGACGGCTACATTGGCCTCTACTCGATCCAGAACGGCAACGAGCAGCTCATCCACAGCCTGCGAAGTGAAATCGAGGCCGACATCCAGTTGAACCATCGGGTTCTGAAGGTCGGCAAGGCGGATTCCGGGCGCTACGCCATCAACATGATGAACGGCAAGGGGCCGATCACCAAGGAGCACGATCTCGTCGTGATGTGCCTGCCGCATTCGTGGCTGACGACGATGAACTGGGACGGCGAATTGCTGCGCCATTCGATGATCAAGCACATCGCCTATTTCGATCGTCCGGCTCACTATCTGCGCGTCTCGATCCTGTTCGACGAGCCGTTCTGGGGCGACAAGGTTCCGGGCGCGTGGTGGATGTCCGAGGCTTTCGGCGGCTGCTGCGTTTACGTCGAAGGTGCGCGGCACGATGTCGGCCGCCACGGCGTGCTGAACTGGCTGATCCCGGGCTCCGATGCGCTGGCATTCGCCAATCTCAGCGACAAGGAGCTGATCGACGCGGCAATCAAGTCGCTGCCGAAATCCTTCGGCGACGCCCGCGCGCATTTCCTCGAAGGCAAGACTCATCGCTGGCTGTCGTCGGTGAACTGTATTCCGGGCGGATTGCCTGCGCGCGACGTGATGACCAATCACCATCCCGAGCCGACGGACCATCCGGGCTTTGTCGTGGTCGGCGACTATCTGTTCGACTCGACGCTGAACGGCCTGCTGGATTCCTCTGATGCCGCGACCGACATCATCCTGACGCAGATGATCAAGCTGCGTTATGAGCGCGGCGAGAGCGGCAACGTGCCGTCCGACAAGATCGATCGCGCCTATTTCGACAACTACCGCAACACCGGCCCTTACGGCGAGGTCTGGAACCAGTTTACCGATCCGGACTATCTGATGAACCTCATCAAGATCGTCTGGAACCGGGCCAAGGGCTACAAGCTGCTGGTTGCCGGTTCGGCGAGCGGCGAACTGGTCGGTGCGCTGCGCGAACGCGGCATCGATGCCTGGGGTATCGAGAACAACCGCTACATTCACGGCAAGACGCCGAAGGCGCTGCGCAAGTACAACAAGCTCGGTTCGCTTACCAAGCTGCCGTTCAAGGCCGAGGAGTTCGATTTCGTTTTCGAAACCAGCCTCTGTCATATCTCGCCCAAGCAGGTGACGCGCGCCGTCCGCGAACTCAATCGCGTGGTGAAGACTGGTTTTGTGTTCGGATCGATCACCAGCGACATGGCGCCGGCCCTGATCGACCGCTACGACCTGCTGCGCGGTGTCAAAAAACTGGGCACCTGGTGGGAATGGTCCGAACTGTTCTTCGGCAACGGTTTCGACCTGTCCATGCATCGCCGCGATACCACCGACGCGGTTTGGGACGCGACGCTCGCGGCGAACAAGGGGCCGGGCGACTGGTACGCCGACGCCGACAGCCTGCGTTATTCGTTCTTTGACAAGATTGCCGACGACGACTAATCGCTTAAGGGTGCACCGGCCATCCGGCCGCTGCGGCAAGTGATTGCGGCCGTTTGGCCGCGCAGCGACGGTTTTAGATGGCGACCACCCCGGATACCGACAAGGCAGGGTCGGGCAAGCCGCTCGACGACGAAGCTGCGCGCCTTGCCGCGACGGCTCAGGCTGACATACCTCTGCCCCCGGAGCCGGACGACATCGACGACGATGATGACGACGACGAGGATCTCGTCGCGTTTACCGCGAGCGAGGCCGCGGGCGCGTTCGCGACCCTGTGGCGGTTCACCTGGCCGCATCTGCGCAACTACAAGACCTGGCTCAGCTTCGTCGCGATCGGCCTTTTCATCGAGACGTTGTTCAACGTCATCATGCCGCTCAGCCTGAAGTTCCTGATCGACGACGCGCTCGGCGAGGAAGATTTCCAGGCGCTCTACACTATTCTGGGCGTGCTGGCTGCCGCAGGCATCATCACATCCATCGTCGCGGTGTGGTACGAGCGCTGGGACGCGCGGCTGGCGGCGGCGGTCATCTCCGATGTCCGCTCCCGGCTGTTCGAGCATGTCCAGAACCTGCCGGCGTCCTTCTTCGGACGCACCAAGCGCGGCGAGATCCTGTCGCGGTTTTCCGTCGACATGGCGGGCTACGAATCCTCGGTCAAGCATTTCGCCAACAGCGCGATGCTGCCGTTCCTCGAGCTGATCGCGGGCATCGGCCTGATGATCTGGCTGAACTGGCAGCTCGCTGCCGTGGCGCTCCTGATCTTTCCGATCACGCTGATCGGCCCACGCATCCTGACCCCGAAGGCCGTTCAGGCCAACTACGAGCAGAAGGTCAACGAGTCCGCGATCCTCGGCGTGGTGCAGGAAAACGTCGCAGCGCAAATGGTGGTGAAGGCGTTCGGCCTGCAACGCAAGGCGTTCGGCTGGTTCTCCTTCCGCAACAACGCGGCGCGCCGCTCGATGGCCGATGCGACCTTCCTGTCGACCATGGTTGAGCGCACCGTCACCGTATCGGTGCTGCTGCTGCACCTGATCGTGCTGGCGATCGGCGCTTATCTCGCAACCATCGGCAAGATTTCCATCGGGACGTTCGTCACCTTCGAGAGCGCGTTCTGGGAAATTTCCTATAACATCGCGCATCTGATGCACTTCATTCCCGTCGCGATTCAGGCGGCGGCGGCCGTGCGGCATATGGAAGAACTGCTCGACGAGCCGACGCGCGGCGCCGACCGGCCCGGCGCGCCCGATTTGCCGCGCATCACCGACAACATCAACTTCGACCGGGTCGTCTTCAAGTATGAAGGCAGCGACACCACGGTGCTGGACGGGCTCTCGCTCAAGATCGGCGCGGGGAAGAACATCGCCATTGTGGGACCGAGCGGCTCCGGCAAGAGCACACTGCTCAATCTGATCCTGCGCCTCTACGAGCCGAACGAGGGCAAGGTGACTATCGACGGCGTCGATATCCGCAGGGTGACGCGCGACTCGCTGCGCAGGAGCATGGCGGTGGTGTTCCAGGAGAACATGCTGTTCAACATGTCGCTCCGCGAGAACATCCGTCTCGGCAAGGATGGCGCGACCGACGCCGAGGTCGAGGATGCGGCGAAGAAGGCCGAAATCCATCGTTACATCATGACGCTGCCGCAGAAGTACGACACGGTGGTCGGCGAGCGCGGCGATACGCTGTCCGGCGGCCAGCGCCAGCGCATCGCGATTGCGCGCGCCATTGTCCGCAATCCGTCGGTGCTGCTGCTGGATGAAGCGACCTCGGCGCTGGACCAGACCACGGAGGCGGCGATCAACCGCACGCTGCTCAAGGTCGCCAAGGGCCGCACCATGATCTTCTCGACCCACCGCCTGACGTCGGTGGTCGACATGGACGAAATTATCGTCATCAGCAACGGCAAGGCCATCGAACGCGGTCCGCATGCCGAGTTGCTCAAGGCCAACGGCATGTACCGGAAGCTCTGGGATGACCAGCTTCATCAGTCGCATCATCCGGCAGAGGATGACGACGACGATGATGATGATGACGAGTGATCGCACTTTTTGCGGCCGATTGAAATATCGCGGCACCCGAGATCTGCTCCCTCCCCGTTGGGGAGAGGGGTGGGGTGAGGGGCCCTCAATCTATCGAGAGATTCTACGCCCTCACCCGACTTCGCTGTCGCGAAGTCGACCTCTCCCCACGGGAGAGGTGGGTCGAACGATAGGCAGGCTCATTCAATCTCAATTGAAATGTGAGATGAAGTGTTACGGCTGCGCCGTCCGCCGGACCGACAGCGTCTCGCGCACATGACGCAATGCGCCGAGGCCTGCGCGATGCAGGAAGCGGACCCAGCGCCGGACATGCCACGGCAGTCCGGTATCGATGGAAATCGAACGCAGATCGTAGGCCTGACGCTGTGAAGAGGCGTCGTTCGCGCACTTTTCCGCATCGTCGTAGAACTGCGAAATCTTCGACGCGTCCATGCCCTCGCTGGCAAGCCAGGCCGGGATGTAGGCGTTGCACAGACGCTGCACGTCCATGAACACTTTTCCGGTGCCGGTGCCTGCAGCAGGACAGGACGTGCAGAACGCATCGCCGACCAGCACGATGCCCGCCCGCCGGTGCCCCTTGGTGATGTACAGATCGGCCGGACGGATCTTGATGATGCCATCGACCTTGAACTCGCCGGAGAGGGCGCGAAGGTTCGGCATCAGTTCGTGAATGGCCTCCTCGGGAGTCTGGCGCATGCGGCGCAGCCATGGATCGTCCATCCCGCGGTAGACCATGAGGTTGGCGCGCATGGCGGAGCCGATCGGGAACAGCGTCAGATAGGACATCTGCGCCGCGGAATTCTCCGTGAAATAGGTCAGGGCCGGAAATTCAAACGTCTCCCGGCCGACCGGTACGACATTGAAGCCTACGGTGATGGAGTGACACGGGCTGATCACTTCGCGCTCGATGCCGAGGGTGTGACGCAGGCCGATGTTCAGGCCGTTCGCCAGTACGATCAGCCGCGCGGAAATTTCTTCGCCGTTCGACAGTGTGAGCATCTGGCGATCGGCGCTGGTTGCGACGGCGGTGACCTTGGCCTCGATGAAATCGACATTGCCGGGGATCTGGCGGCGAACGGTGTTGACGAGATCGTCGTAGATGATGCCGTGCTGGTCGCTCGGCTTCTTGTCGAGCAGGCGGCCCAGCCGGGCGGTCCAGGCGCTGTGATCGAGCGTGGTGGCAGCAAGCACCGCGTCCGCGATGCCGGTCTTGCGCAGCAGGTCGAGCTGATAGCCGCCGAGTTTTTCGCAGCGGAAGTCGGGCGGATAGATTTTATGGGGATCGATCAGGATCGCTGAGATGCCGGCGCGGCCCAGCATCGCGGCTGCGGTCGATCCCGCAAGTCCGCCGCCAACGATGGCGATGTCTGTGTGCCGCATGTTTCGCCTCTATCTGAGCTGCTTAGCATTACGGCTGCAAACTCGACTAAAGCTTGAAACAAACGTGGTGAACGTCCGGTGAGGTTAATGCCGCGAAAACGCAGGTATTAACGATTAAAATGGTTGCGGCTTGCCTGCGACTGGCCGCCGCAGCATTAATGGAACCAGAGTAGGGCAGCCTGGTTTTGGATCACAGTCATGCCCTCGCAATCCGCCACCGCGAGAATGCGGCTTCCAGGCGCTTCCCAGGTTTGGCCTTCATGATTTCAGTTACGGTCGCAAAACCGGGCCAGGATATCAGCGCACAGTGGGATGATCTCATCCGGCGCGCGCCCGGCAACGCATTCATGAATCCCGTCGCGCTGAAGGCGGCTTTCGACACCATGTTCGCGGCGGTCTATGTGCTGCTGGCCTGGGAGGAGGGTGTCGAGTCCGCGCGGCTCGTGGGTCTGTGGGCCTTGCAGCAGCGCAGCGTCATGATGTTCTGGCCGGCGATGCTTGAGGCCCGGCCCTTCAACTACGCATTTCTGTCGACGCCGGTGATCGATCCGGCCTTTGCGGGCGAGGTGATCCCCGCGTTCTTTGCCGCGATCCGCAACAATCCGGCGCTGCCCAATGTGGTCAGCCTGAAGGAAATGGATGCCGACTCGCAGGCCTATGCCGCGATTCAAAAAACCATCGCGGATGAACGTCACGCCCATCTGACCCTGACCCGGACCTTGCGGCCGTCGGTGACGCGGGAGAAGGGCGTGAAGAATTCGGGCTCGACCCGCAAGAAGCTTCGGCAGGACTGGAACAGGCTGTCGGCTCTCGGCACGCTTGAGGTGGTGAACGACCGCAACGTGGATGCGGCAAAGGCCGCGTACGAGCAGTTCCTCGATCTCGAAAAGCGAAGCTGGAAGGGCGCCGAGGGCACCGCGATTCTTTGCAGCGAACGGGACACGGCGTTTACCCGGCGGTTGATCGGTGACCTTGCGGCGGACGGTGACGCTTCGGTGGCGCTGCTGCGGCTCGACGGGCGGGTGATTGCCGCCCAGGTGCTGATGTATTGTGGGCCAACGGCCTACACCTGGAAAATCGCGTTCGACGGCGAGTTTGCGAAGTACTCGCCGGGCGCTGTCCTTATCGACAAGCTGACCGAGCAGCTTTTCACCGCGACGGAGGTACAAGCCATCGATTCGTGCTCGGCGGAGGGCAGCTTCATGGCCCAGCTCTGGACCGGCCGGAAAACCATGGTCGATGCGGTGGTCGACGTCGGCTCGACTCGCTCGCTGGTGTTCGCCCTCGAGGCGGCCCGGCAGTACGGCTACGAGCGGCTGCGCGATCTGCGGGACTGGCTGCGGGCCACCTCCCTGATCCCGGCAAAGCGGCGGCTGGCGCCGAACCTTTAAACCCGCAATCTCCGTCCATCCTTGTAAATCATTGAAATAAAACTACATTAGCCGAATCGACGGAGCGGGATGAGCCCGCTCTGCCGGATGCGAACGGGGATTCGCGGCTTGCGCGGGTGTCCGGAACGGCTGCCGGGGCGGGTTTGCGGGCGCAGAATCGGCCGGATTTTGCCCGGTGAAGATTCGCGTGCCGTGTCACAATCGGCGACTGCGCGGCTTCATGCGGTGTGTCAGAAGTGGCTCTGGCGCTTGCTCTTTTCGCATGTCGTTTAGTCTTGACTTGAGTGTGCATGGCTTATAAAACCCGGCCACTTCACGACAGGCGGTGAGCTTCCCTGCGTCGGAACGGATCACCTTTTCAGCCCGCTTTCTGCGGATGGATCGGCACCAACCTCGACGAATGTCGCTCAGACGCTGTCGGCACTAGCCAGGCAATGCCAGGACAACATTGATCTCTCGGGCCACCGCGCTTTTGCGCACGCCTTCAAAGATCAGTCTCGGATGCATGACCACGGTTTCGATTGTGGTCCTCTGTGGCGTTCAAGCGCTTTCCATTCGGAGCCCGAATGGATGGCGCCGTTTCGTTTTGCGCATGTTGAGTGCGCGGCGCGGACCGAGAACCCCAGTCTGGTTGCCGGCGTGAAGCGAGTGGGGCGGTTGGCTCCGAATGAATTTGCGAAGCTTGCAAGGCTTCGCGCGAACAAGGGTGAAGGCGAACGATGCCGACGATCAACCAGCTGATCGCGAATCCACGCGAAGCGCAGAAGTCGCGCAAGAAGGTGCCAGCTCTGCAGCAGTCGCCGCAGAAGCGTGGCGTTTGCACGCGCGTCTATACGACGACTCCGAAGAAGCCCAACTCGGCGCTTCGTAAGGTCGCGAAGGTGCGCCTGACCAACGGCTTCGAGGTCATCGGCTACATTCCGGGTGAAGGCCATAACCTTCAGGAGCACTCGGTGGTCATGATCCGCGGCGGCCGCGTCAAGGATTTGCCCGGCGTGCGCTATCACATTCTCCGCGGCGTCCTCGATACGCAGGGCGTCAAGAACCGCAAGCAGCGCCGTTCGAAGTACGGCGCGAAGCGTCCGAAGTAAGCGGGAGCATTTACGATGTCGCGTCGCCATTCGGCTGAAAAGCGTGAAGTGAACCCGGATCCGAAGTTCGGGAACATCATCATCACGAAGTTCATGAATTCGATCATGTACGACGGCAAGAAGTCTGCCGCCGAAAGCATCGTCTACGGTGCGCTCGAGATGATCGAGCAGAAGACCAAGCAGGGTCCGCTGCCGGTGTTCGAGCAGGCGCTGGAAAACGTCATGCCGACCATCGAAGTGCGCTCGCGCCGCGTCGGTGGCGCCACCTACCAGGTGCCGGTCGAAGTTCGCTCGACCCGCCGTCAGGCACTGGGCATCCGCTGGATCATTACGGCCGCGCGTGGCCGCAACGAGAAGACGATGACCGAACGGCTCTCCGCTGAGCTGCTCGATGCGTCGAACAATCGTGGCAACGCGGTCAAGAAGCGTGAAGACGTGCACAAGATGGCGGAAGCCAACCGTGCCTTCTCGCATTATCGCTGGTAACGGCGAAACGAACGGAAATTAAGGACAGCCGCTATGCCCCGCCAACATGCCATCGAGGACTACCGTAATTTCGGTATCATGGCGCACATCGACGCCGGTAAGACGACGACGACTGAGCGCATCCTCTATTACACCGGCAAGAGCCACAAGATCGGCGAAGTGCACGAAGGTGCCGCGACGATGGACTGGATGGAGCAGGAGCAGGAGCGTGGCATCACGATCACCTCGGCTGCGACCACCGCGTTCTGGAACGGCAAGCGCCTGAACATCATCGACACCCCCGGCCACGTCGACTTCACCATCGAAGTCGAGCGTTCGCTGCGCGTGCTCGACGGCGCCGTTTGCGTGCTCGACTCCAACCAGGGCGTCGAGCCGCAGACCGAAACCGTCTGGCGCCAGGGCGACAAGTACAGGGTTCCGCGCATCGTCTTCGCCAACAAGATGGATAAGACCGGCGCCGACTTCTACAAGTGTCTGCAGGACATCATCGATCGCCTCGGTGCGAAGCCGGTTGCGATCCAGCTTCCGATCGGTTCGGAAAACAATTTCGTGGGCATGGTCGATCTCGTGATCATGAAGGCCTACGTCTGGAACAACGAAGCGCTCGGCGCGAAGTTCGACGTCGTCGAAATTCCGCCTGACCTCGCCGACAAGGCGAAGGAGTACCGCGAGAAGCTCGTCGAAGCCGCTGTCGAACTCGACGATGACGCGCTGGCTGCGTTCCTCGACGGCAATGAGCCGGACGAAGCGACGCTGAAGCGGCTCATCCGCAAGGCGGTGCTGACCGGCGCGTTCTATCCTGTGCTCTGCGGTTCGGCCTTCAAGAACAAGGGCGTTCAGCCGCTGCTCGACGCCGTGGTCGACTATCTCCCGTCGCCGGTCGACGTGCCTGCAATCAAGGGCACCGACGAGGACGGCAACGAAGTCGTGCGCAAGGCCGACGACAAGGAGCCGTTGGCTCTGCTCGCGTTCAAGATCATGGACGACCCGTTCGTCGGCACCATCACCTTCTGCCGCATCTATTCGGGCGTTCTTATGAGCGGCACCGGCGTCATCAACTCGACGCGCGAGAAGAAGGAACGTATCGGCCGCATGCTGCTGATGCATGCGAACAACCGTGAAGACATCAAGGAAGCCTACGCTGGCGACATCGTCGCGCTGGCCGGCCTCAAGGAAGCCCGCACCGGCGACACGCTGTGCGATCCGGATCATCCGGTCATCCTTGAAAAGATGGAATTCCCGGAGCCGGTGATCGAAATCGCGATCGAGCCGAAGTCGAAGGCCGATCAGGAAAAGCTGGGCGTTGCTCTGGCGAAGCTCGCGGCGGAAGATCCGTCGTTCCGGGTGTCGACCGATCACGAGTCCGGCCAGACCATTCTGAAGGGCATGGGCGAACTTCATCTCGACATCAAGGTCGACATTCTCCGCCGTACCTATAAGGTCGACGCCAACATCGGCGCGCCGCAGGTTGCGTTCCGCGAGAAGATCACCAAGCGGGCCGAGGTCAAGTACACCCACAAGAAGCAGACGGGTGGTACGGGCCAGTTCGCTGAAGTGTCGATCATCGTCGAGCCGAACGAGCCGGGTGCCGGTTACGAGTTCGAATCGAAGATCGTCGGTGGCGCGGTGCCGAAGGAATACATCCCCGGCGTCGAAAAGGGCCTCAACAGCGTGATGGGGTCGGGCGTCGTTGCCGGCTTCCCGGTGGTTGACGTCAAGGTCCAGCTCGTGGACGGCAAGTACCACGACGTCGACTCGTCGGCGCTCGCCTTCGAAATCGCGTCGCGTGCTGCATTCCGCGAAGCGCTGCAGAAGGGCAAGTCGGTCCTCCTCGAGCCGATCATGAAGGTCGAGGTTGTGACCCCTGAAGATTATACGGGTTCGGTGATTGGCGATCTCAACTCTCGCCGTGGCCAGATCCAGGGTCAGGACATGCGCGGCAACGCCAACGTCATCAACGCGATGGTGCCGCTCATGAACATGTTCGGTTACGTGAACAACCTGCGCTCGATGAGCCAGGGCCGCGCGACCTTCACGATGCAATTCGATCACTACGCTGAAGCGCCGGCAAACGTGTCGGCAGAAGTCCAGAAAAAGTTTGCTTGATTTCTTTGACGTAAGTCAAAGTTGAACGGAGAACGTCATGGCTAAAGAGAAATTCGAACGTAAGAAACCCCACTGCAACATCGGCACCATCGGTCACGTCGACCATGGCAAGACGTCGCTGACCGCGGCGATTACGAAGGTTCTGGCTGAAGCTGGCGGTGCTACGTTCACGGCCTACGATCAGATCGACAAGGCGCCGGAAGAGAAGGCGCGCGGCATCACCATTTCGACCGCTCACGTCGAATACGAGACGCCGAACCGTCACTACGCTCACGTCGACTGCCCCGGCCACGCCGACTACGTGAAGAACATGATCACCGGCGCTGCCCAGATGGACGGCGCGATCCTGGTCGTGTCCGCTGCTGACGGCCCGATGCCGCAGACCCGCGAGCACATCCTGCTCGCCCGTCAGGTCGGCGTTCCTGCGCTCGTCGTGTTCCTGAACAAGTGCGACATGGTCGACGATCCGGAGCTCCTCGAGCTCGTGGAAATGGAAGTCCGTGAACTGCTCTCGAAGTACAACTTCCCGGGCGACGATATTCCGATCGTTCGCGGTTCGGCGCTTGCCGCTCTCGAGAACAAGGATCCGAAGCTCGGCCACGACGCCGTTCTGGAGCTGATGAAGGCCGTTGACGCCTACATCCCGCAGCCGGAGCGTCCGATCGACCAGCCGTTCCTGATGCCGGTCGAAGACGTGTTCTCGATCTCGGGCCGCGGCACCGTCGTCACCGGCCGTGTCGAGCGCGGCATCGTGAAGGTCGGCGAGGAAATCGAAATCGTCGGTCTGAAGGCCACCCAGAAGACCACCGTCACCGGCGTCGAAATGTTCCGCAAGCTGCTCGATCAGGGCCAGGCTGGCGACAACATCGGTGCGCTGCTCCGCGGCACCAAGCGCGAAGAAGTCGAGCGCGGTCAGGTTCTCTGCAAGCCGGGTTCGGTCAAGCCGCACACCAAGTTCAAGGCTGAGGCTTACATCCTCACCAAGGAAGAGGGCGGACGTCACACCCCGTTCTTCACCAACTACCGTCCGCAGTTCTACTTCCGCACGACCGACGTGACGGGCGTGGTTCACCTGCCGGAAGGTACCGAAATGGTGATGCCGGGCGACAACATTGCGATGGAAGTGCACCTGATCGTGCCGATCGCGATGGAAGAAAAGCTCCGCTTCGCTATCCGCGAAGGCGGCCGCACCGTGGGTGCAGGCGTCGTCGCAAGCATCATCGAGTAAAGACGCGAATAGAGGGTAGCGAGCAGGTAACTGCTCGCTGCTCACCACTCACTACTCGCTCTTAGAGAAAGACAAACGGCAATGAACGGCCAGAATATTCGCATTCGTCTCAAGGCGTTCGACCATCGGATTCTCGATACGTCGACCCGCGAGATCGTGAACACGGCAAAACGTACCGGTGCTCAGGTTCGCGGACCCATTCCGCTGCCGACCCGCATCGAGAAGTTCACCGTCAACCGTTCGCCGCACGTCGACAAGAAGAGCCGCGAGCAGTTCGAGATGCGCACTCACAAGCGCCTTCTCGATATCGTCGATCCGACCCCGCAGACCGTGGACGCGCTGATGAAGCTCGACCTCGCCGCCGGTGTCGACGTCGAGATCAAGCTCTGAGCATGACCCCGAATGGTGGGCACCGGTTTTCGGACCGGGTCATGCTCACAAGATAAGTTAGTTAGTCCCTCGGGACAGAAAGAACAGGAAGCACGCCGATGCGCTCCGGAGTGATCGCACAAAAGGTCGGGATGACGCGGGTCTTTACGGAGACCGGTGAACATATCCCTGTGACCGTGCTCAAGTTGGGCAATTGCCAGGTTGTTGGCCATCGCACGACCGAGAAGAATGGATACGTCGCTTTGCAGCTCGGTTCGGGCTCGCGCAAAAGCGTCTATCTGCCGAAGGCTGAGCGCGGCCAGTTCGCCGTCGCCAAGGTCGAGCCGAAGCGCAAGGTCGCGGAATTCCGCGTCTCGGAGGATTCGCTGATCCCGGTCGGCGCTGAAATCCAGGCGGACCATTTCGTTGTCGGCCAGTTCGTCGACGTGACGGGCACCTCGGTCGGTAAGGGCTTCGCCGGCGGCATGAAGCGCTGGAATTTCGGCGGCTTGCGCGCAACCCACGGCGTCTCGGTCTCGCACCGTTCGATCGGTTCGACCGGCGGCCGTCAGGATCCCGGCAAGACCTTCAAGAACAAGAAGATGCCTGGCCACATGGGCGTCGATCGCATCACCACGCTGAACCTGCGCGTCGTCCAGACGGACGTTGCGCGCGGTCTGGTCCTCGTCGAAGGCGCCGTTCCCGGCTCCAAGGGCGGATGGATCACGATGCGCGATGCGGTGAAGAAGCCGCTTCCGAAGGAAGCTGCGAAGCCTGGCAAGTTCAAGCTGGCTGGCGGAACCGATGCTGCTCCTGAAGCGGCTCCGGCTGAGGAGGGCGCGTGATGGAATTGAAGGTCACAACCCTTGAAGGCAAAGCCGCCGGTTCGGTTCAGCTCTCGGACGAGATCTTCGGCCTTGAGCCGCGCAAGGATCTGATCCAGCGCGTCGTCAACTGGCAGCTCGCCAAGCGTCAGGCTGGTACGCACAAGGCCAAGGGCCGTGCGGAAATCTGGCGCACCGGCAAGAAGATGTATAAGCAGAAGGGCACCGGCGGTGCTCGTCACGGTTCGGCTCGCGTTCCGCAGTTCCGCGGCGGTGGCCGTGCATTCGGTCCGGTCGTTCGCTCGCATGCGCACGATCTGCCGAAGAAGGTCCGCGCGCTCGGCCTGAAGCACGCCCTGTCGGCGAAGGCTCAGGACGGCGGTCTGATCGTGATCGAAAATGCCGATCTGAAGGACGCCAAGACCAAGGCTCTGCTCGGACACTTCTCGGGTCTGGAGATCACCAACGCGCTGATCATTGACGGCGCGGAAGTGAACACCGGTTTCGCGCAGGCTGCGCGCAACATTCCGCACATCGACGTACTGCCGATCCAGGGCATCAACGTCTATGACATTCTGCGCCGTCAGAAGCTCGTTCTGACCAAGGCCGCTCTCGATGCGTTGGAGGCGCGCTTCAAATGAAGACTCAGGATGCGCGTCATTACGACATCATCGTTGCGCCGGTCGTGACCGAAAAGGCGACCGTGGCTTCCGAGCACAACAAGGTTGTGTTCAAGGTCGCGTCGAAGGCGACCAAGCCGCAGATCAAGGACGCGATTGAGAAGCTGTTCGACGTCAAGGTGAAGAGCGTCAACACGCTGGTTCGCAAGGGCAAGACGAAAGTCTTCCGCGGCCAGTTCGGTTCTCAGTCGGATACCAAGCGCGCTGTTGTGACCCTCGAAGAAGGTCATCGCATCGACGTGACCACCGGGCTGTAAGGCGAACGACGATGGCATTGAAAACATTCAACCCCACGACGCCAGGCCAGCGCCAGCTGGTGATGGTCGATCGTTCGGCGCTGTACAAGGGCAAGCCTGTCAAGGCTTTGACCGAAGGCAAGCACTCGTCCGGCGGACGCGGCAATACCGGCCGTATCACCGTGCGTTTCCGCGGCGGCGGCCACAAGCAGGCTTACCGCATCGTCGACTTCAAGCGTAAGAAGGTCGACGTGCCGGCCAAGGTCGAGCGTCTCGAGTACGATCCGAACCGCACCGCGTTTATCGCGCTGATCAAGTACGCCGACGGCGAGCAGGCCTACATCCTGGCGCCGCAGCGTCTGGCCGTTGGCGACACCGTTGTCGCCGGCAGCTACGTCGACGTGAAGCCGGGCAACGTCATGCCGCTCGGCAACATGCCGGTCGGCACCATCGTGCACAACGTCGAGCTGAAGATCGGGAAGGGCGGCCAGATCGCCCGTTCCGCGGGCACCTACGCCCAGATCGTCGGCCGCGACCATGATTTCGTGATCCTGCGTCTGAACTCGGGCGAGCAGCGCCTGGTTCACGGCCGCTGCATCGCCACCATCGGTGCGGTGTCGAACCCGGACCACATGAACATCTCGATCGGCAAGGCCGGTCGCAAGCGCTGGATGGGCCGTCGTCCGCATAACCGCGGCGTCGTGATGAACCCCGTCGACCATCCGCACGGCGGCGGCGAAGGCCGCACCTCGGGCGGCCGTCACCCGGTTACTCCGTGGGGCAAGCCGACCAAGGGCAAGAAGACGCGTTCAAACAAGTCGACCAACAAGTTCATTCTCATCAGCCGCCACAAGCGGAAGAAGAAGTAAGGATCGCCGGACATGGTTCGTTCAGTCTGGAAAGGCCCGTTCGTTGAAGGCTCTCTGCTCAAGAAGGCAGATGCCGCGCGTTCGTCCGGCCGTCACGACGTTATCAAGATCTGGAGCCGCCGCTCGACGATCCTCCCGCAGTTCGTGGGGCTCACCTTCGGCGTCTACAACGGTCAGAAGCATGTTCCGGTTGCCGTGAACGAGGAAATGGTCGGTCACAAGTTCGGCGAGTTTTCGCCGACGCGGACCTTCCACGGCCATTCGGGCGACAAGAAAGCCAAGAAGTAAGGGCTTGAGGACTTAGTCATGAGCAAACCAAAGCGCGAACGGGTTCTCCCGGACAACGAGGCAAAGGCGGTAGCCCGCATGCTTCGCGTCAGCCCGCAGAAGCTGAACCTTGTTGCGCAGTTGATCCGCGGCAAGAAGGCATCGTCTGCGCTCGCCGACCTGCAGTTCTCGCGCAAGCGGATCGCCGGCGACGTCAAGAAGTGCCTGGAGTCCGCGATTGCGAACGCCGAAAACAACCATGACCTCGATGTCGACGCTCTGGTCGTCGCTGAGGCGCATGTTGGCAACGGCATCGTCATGAAGCGTTTCGCACCGCGCGGCCGTGGCCGTTCGGGTCGTGTTTTTAAGCCGTTCTCGCAGCTGACGATCGTCGTTCGTCAGGTCGAGGCCGAGGCGAGCGCCTAAGGGCGGGAGAGAACGATGGGTCAGAAGATTAATCCAATCGGGCTGCGTCTGGGCATCAACCGGACCTGGGATTCCCGTTGGTTCGCCGGCAAGAACGAGTATGCGAAGCTCCTCCATGAGGACATCCGCATCCGTGAAATGCTGATGAAGGAACTGAAGCAGGCGGCCGTCGCGCGCATCGTGATCGAGCGCCCGCACAAGAAGTGCCGCGTGTCTATCCACTCGGCGCGTCCGGGCGTCGTGATCGGCAAGAAGGGCGCCGACATCGACAAGCTGAAGAAGAAGGTCGCCGAGATCACCGACTCCGACGTCGTGATCAACATCATCGAAATCCGCAAGCCGGAGCTCGATGCGACCCTGGTCGCCGAATCGATTGCGCAGCAGCTCGAGCGCCGCGTTGCGTTCCGCCGCGCCATGAAGCGCGCCGTTCAGTCGGCGATGCGTCTGGGCGCCGAAGGCATCCGCATCAACTGCTCGGGCCGTCTCGGCGGCGCCGAAATCGCGCGCATGGAATGGTATCGCGAAGGCCGCGTGCCGCTGCACACGCTGCGCGCCGATGTCGATTACGGGGTTGCGACCGCGTTCACGACGTTCGGTACCTGCGGTGTGAAGGTCTGGATCTTCAAGGGCGAAATCCTTGAGCACGATCCGATGGCCCAGGACAAGAAGATGGCTGAAGGCGACAGCGGACGTCCGTCACGTCGCGATGCAGCCTGATTGAAATTCGAAGAAGGTTTGAGGGCGTAAGCCATGATGCAACCAAAGAAGACAAAGTTCCGCAAGGCGCATAAGGGCCGTATTCACGGCGTCGCCTCGTCGGGTGCGACGTTGTCTTTCGGCCAGTTCGGCCTGAAGGCGATGGCGCCGGATCGCGTCACCGCGCGTCAGATCGAAGCCGCCCGCCGCGCGCTGACCCGTCACATGAAGCGTGCCGGCCGCGTCTGGATCCGCGTGTTCCCCGATCTTCCGGTGTCGAAGAAGCCTGCCGAAGTGCGCATGGGCTCGGGCAAGGGTACGCCTGAACTGTGGGTCGCCCGCGTCAAGCCGGGCCGCATCATGTTCGAGATCGACGGCGTGACCCAGCAGACCGCGAAGGAAGCACTGTCGCTCGCCGCCGCCAAGCTGCCGATCAAGACGCGCTTCGTTGCGCGCATTGCGGAGTAACGATCATGGCCCAACTCAAAATCGAAGACATCCGCGCGATGAGCCCCGATCAGATGGACGACGCCGTCCTCAATCTGAAGAAGGAGCGGTTCAACCTGCGCTTCCAGCGCGCCACCGGGCAGCTCGAGAACACCTCGCGCCTGCGTGAGGCTCGCCGCGATATCGCACGCATCAAGACCATCGCCGCGCAGAAGCGCGACGGCAAGACGAAGTAAGGGGCGAAAGATGCCGAAGCGTACTCTCCAGGGCGTCGTCGTCAGCGACAAGCAGGACAAGACCATTGTCGTGCGTGTCGACCGCCGCTTCACCCACCCGATCTACAAGAAGACCATTCGCCGGTCCAAGAACTACCATGCGCATGACGAGAACAACCAGTTCAAGGCAGGCGACACGGTCTGGATCGAAGAAAGCAAACCACTCTCGAAATTGAAGCGCTGGACGGTTGTTCAGAGCGACAAGAAAACAGCTTAAGCGCAACTTCGCGCATCAGAAAGAGGACGAGGTGCATCAATGATTCAGATGCAGACCAACCTCGACGTGGCCGATAATTCCGGCGCGCGCCGTGTCATGTGCATCAAGGTTCTTGGAGGTTCCAAGCGCCGCTATGCAACGGTGGGCGACATCATCGTCGTCTCGATCAAGGAAGCCATTCCACGCGGAAAGGTGAAGAAGGGCGACGTGATGAAGGCCGTCGTCGTTCGCGTTGCGAAGGATATTCGCCGCGCTGACGGCTCCGTCATCCGTTTCGACCGTAACGCGGCTGTGTTGATCAACAACCAGTCCGAGCCGGTCGGCACCCGTATCTTCGGGCCGGTGCCGCGCGAGCTTCGCGCCAAGAACCACATGAAGATCATCTCGCTTGCGCCGGAGGTGCTGTAATGGCTGCCAAGATCCGCAAGGGTGACAAGGTCATCGTGCTGAACGGCCGCGACAAGGGCCGGACCGGCGAAGTGTTTGAAGTGCGTCCTTCCGAGAGCAAGGCGCTCGTGCGTGGCGTCAACCTGGTGAAGCGTCACCAGAAGCAGACGCAGGCGCAGGAGGGCGGCATCATCACGAAGGAAGCCCCGATCCATCTGTCGAACATCGCGCTCGTCGGCAAGGACGGCAAGCCGACCCGCGTCGGTTTCAAGATTCAGAAGGATGGCACCAAGGTGCGCGTTGAGAAGCGCTCGGGAGCAGAGATCAATGGCTGAGACCGCATACGTTCCGCGCCTTCGCGCGGTTTACGACAAGGACATCCGCGGCAAGCTGGTCGAGCAGTTCGGTTATGCGAACGCCATGCAGGTGCCGGCGCTCGAGAAGGTCGTGCTCAACATGGGCATCGGCGAGGCTGTCAACGACCGCAAGAAGGTCGAACTGGCTGCTGCCGATCTCGCGTTGATCGCCGGCCAGAAGCCGGTCGTCACCCATTCGCGCAAGGCGATCGCAACCTTCAAGCTGCGTGAGGGCCAGGCCATCGGCGCCAAGGTCACGCTGCGCAAGTCCAAGATGTACGACTTCGTCGACCGTCTTGTGAACATCGCGCTGCCTCGTGTCCGCGACTTCCGCGGCCTCAATCCGAAGAGCTTCGACGGCAAGGGCAATTACTCCCTCGGCCTCAAGGAGCATCTGGTGTTCCCGGAAATCGACTACGACAAGTCGGGCGAGACCTGGGGCATGGACATTACGATCTGCACCACCGCGACCACAGACGACGAGGCGCGCGCGTTGCTGACCGCATTCAATTTTCCGTTCCGGCAGTGAGACACTGAACTAGTCAGCGTCTCAAACGCGGAAAGGTATGGAGACTACTCGTATGGCGAAGAAAAGTTCAGTCGAGAAGAATAACCGGCGTCAGAAGATGACGAAGAACGCTGCGGCCAAGCGCGCCCGCTTGAAGGCGATCATCGCCGACAAGAACAAGCCGATGGAAGAGCGTTTCGCGGCGACGATCAAGCTCGCCGAGATGCCGCGCAATTCGTCGGCGACCCGCGTTCACAACCGTTGCGAAATCAGCGGACGTCCTCACGCGGTCTATCGCAAGACCAAGATGAGCCGCATCGCGATCCGTGATTATGGCTCCAAGGGCCTGATCCCGGGCCTCGTGAAGTCGAGCTGGTAAGGGGAGGGTCGGACATGTCTACGCACGATCCTATCAGCGATCTCATCACCCGCATCCGCAATGCGCAGATGCGCAACAAGTCCAAGGTTTCGACCCCGGGCTCGAAGATGCGCGCCAACGTTCTCGAAGTGCTGAAGACCGAGGGTTACATCCGCGGTTACGCAGCGGTCGAGCATGCCGGCGGCCACAACGAGCTGGAAATCGAACTGAAGTATTTCGACGGCGAGCCGGTCATCAAGGAGATCGAGCGCGTGTCGAAGCCAGGTCGCCGGGTTTACGCGTCGGTCAAGAACCTGCCGCGCGTCCGCAACGGTCTTGGCATCTCGGTTCTGTCGACGCCGAAGGGAATCATGGCTGACCACGACGCGCGCGACGCGAACGTGGGCGGCGAAGTTCTCTTCACGGTGTTCTAAGGAAGGAAGACCAATGTCACGCGTAGGCAAAAAGCCCGTCGCGATCGCCTCCGGCGTCACCGCGAATATCGAAGGGCAGACCGTCAAGATGAAGGGCCCGAAGGGCGCTCTTCAGTTTGTCGTGCATGACGACGTTTCGGTCCAGATGAAGGACGGTGCGATCACAGTTGCGCCGCGCTTCGAGACCAAGCGCGCGCGCTCGCTGTACGGCACCGCTCGCGCCCAGATCGCGAATCTGGTCGAAGGCGTCACCAAGGGCTTCGAGAAGAAGCTGGAAATCACCGGCGTCGGTTACCGCGCCGCGTTGCAGGGCAAGAACCTGCAGCTCGCGCTCGGCTACAGCCACGACGTGATCTACCCGATCCCGGAAGGGATCACGATCACCGTGCCGAAGCCGACCGAAATCACCATCGTCGGCAACGACAGCCAGCGCGTCGGCCAGGTCGCCGCCGAGATCCGCAGCTATCGTCCGCCGGAGCCCTACAAGGGCAAGGGCGTGAAGTACGCCAACGAGTTTATCTTCCGCAAGGAAGGCAAGAAGAAGTAACGGAGCCGGTCATGTCGAAACTCAAGGTCACGAATGCCCGGCGCAAGCAGCGCGTACGTCTCGCGCTGCGCCGGACGGCGAACGGGCGTCCGCGCCTGTCGGTGTTCCGCTCGTCGAAGCACATCTACGCTCAGGTCATCGACGACCTGAAGGGCGAGACGCTGGCTTCGGCCTCGTCGCTGGAAAAGACGATGCGCGATGCCGGCAAGACCGGCGCGAACATCGACGCAGCGAAGGCTGTCGGCAAGCTGCTCGCAGAGCGCGCTGTGAAGAACGGCGTCAAGGAAGTGGTTTTCGACCGTGGTGGCTATCTCTACCACGGCCGCGTCAAGGCGCTCGGCGAAGCCGCGCGTGAAAGCGGCTTGAGCTTCTAAGCTCAGCCTTTGAAATTGGTTTGAACGGACACAAGGTCAGAGGCGCGAGCCTCACAAGGATTGGAAAACACCATGGCAGGTGAACGCGAACGCGGTGGACGCGAGCGGGGCGGTCGGGATCGGGAAGAGCGCGACAGCGAGTTCGTCGACAAGCTCGTCCACATCAATCGTGTGGCGAAGGTCGTCAAGGGCGGCAAGCGCTTCGGTTTCGCGGCTCTGGTCGTCATCGGCGATCAGAAGGGCCGGGTCGGTTTCGGCCACGGCAAGGCGCGCGAAGTGCCTGAAGCGATCCGCAAGGCGACCGAGTCGGCCAAGCGCAACCTGACGCGCGTTGCTCTGCGCGAAGGCCGCACGCTGCATCACGACATTGCTGGCCGTCACGGCGCTGGCCGCGTTTACCTGCGCGCAGCTCCGGCCGGTACCGGCATCATCGCGGGCGGCCCGATGCGCGCCGTGTTCGAGACGCTCGGCATCCAGGACGTGGTGGCGAAGTCGATCGGCTCGTCGAACCCCTACAACATGGTTCGCGCGACGTTCGATGCGCTGAAGCATCAGGATTCGCCGCGTTCGGTTGCAAACCGCCGCAACATCAAGGTTTCCACGCTGCAGTCCCGCCGTGTCGGTGGCGACGCGGAAGCTGTCGCGGAATAATTGGGGCATGATCCGGAAAAGCGGTCTTCCGGTTTTCCGATAGGATCATGCCAGTCTGAAAAGACGTTTTGGAGTTAGGACAATGGCCAAGGCCGCAACGAAAACCATCAAGGTCGAGCAGACGGGTAGCCCGATCCGCCGTCAGGCCGCGCAGCGCGCGACGCTGATCGGTTTGCGTCTCAACAAGATCGGCCGTGTCTCCGAGTTGCAGGATTCGCCTGCGGTTCGCGGCATGATCGACCGGGTCAAGCACCTCGTTCGCGTCGTCGACGAGAAGTAAGGAAGCAAGCGATGAAGCTCAATGAGATCGCCGACAACAGCGGCTCGCGCAAGAAGCGCATGCGCGTTGGCCGTGGCATTGGCTCCGGCAAGGGTAAGCAGGCAGGCCGCGGCGGCAAGGGCCAGACCGCGCGTTCGGGCGTGCGCATCAAGGGCTTCGAGGGCGGCCAGATGCCGCTGCATCGTCGTCTGCCGAAGCGCGGCTTCAACAACATCTTCCGGCTCGACCTGACCGAGGTCAACCTCGACCGTCTTCAGGAAGCCATCGATGCCAAGAAGCTCGATGCGAGCGCGACCGTCAACGCGGAGTCGCTGGTGAAGTCCGGACTGCTGCGCCGTTCGAAGGACGGCGTGCGGCTGCTCGGCCGCGGCGAACTCAAGGCCAAGCTCAACATCGAAGTGCACGGCGCGACCAAGTCCGCGATCGAGGCAGTCGAGAAGGCTGGCGGTTCGGTGAAGATCCTGGCTCCGGCGAAGGACGCTGCCGCCCAGAAGGCTGCTGCCAAGAAGCCGAACAGGAAGGCCTCGTAAGGTTCGACCGATCCCGCCTTTGTGACCGGCACCCGCGACAAGACTTCCTATATGGTCGTGCGAAGTCTTAAAAATCGCAGGTGCCCGGGCCGCTTAAGGCTCGGTACTGACGAATAGAAGGATCGGAGCCTCGGATGGCCTCTGCAGCGGAACAACTGGCGGCAAACCTCAACTTCGCGGCATTCGCAAAGGCTGACGAACTCAAGAAGCGCATCTGGTTCACACTGGGTGCGCTGCTTGTTTATCGGCTGGGCACCTACATCCCGCTGCCGGGTATCGACCCGAACATCTGGGAGCAGGTGTTCAAGTCGCAGGCCGGCGGCATTCTCGGCATGTTCAACATGTTCGCCGGCGGCGGCATCCACCGCATGGCGATCTTCGCGCTGAACATCATGCCGTACATTTCGGCATCGATTATCCTTCAGTTGCTGACGACTGTTTCGCCGCAGCTCGAGGCCCTCAAGAAAGAGGGTGAATCGGGCCGCAAGCAGATCAACCAGTACACCCGCTATCTCACCGTCATTCTCGCAGCGTTCCAGGCTTACGGCATCGCCGTCGGTCTCGAAGGCGCGGGCAATGTCGTGTCCGATCCGGGCATGTTCTTCCGCATCTCGACGGTCATCACGCTGACCGGCGGCACCATGTTCCTGATGTGGCTCGGCGAGCAGATCACCTCGCGCGGCATCGGCAACGGCATCTCGCTGATCATTCTGGCCGGCATCGTCGCCGAACTGCCGTCGGCGATCGCCGGTACGCTCGAACTCGGCCGTCAGGGTGCGCTGTCGACCTTCCTGATCCTCGCGATCATCATCATGGCCGTCGCGGTCATCATGCTGATCGTGTTCGTCGAGCGCGCGCAGCGCCGGCTGCTGATCCAGTATCCGAAGCGCCAGGTCGGCAACAAGATGTTCGAGGGCCAGTCCTCGCATCTGCCGCTCAAGCTCAACACCGCGGGCGTCATTCCGCCGATCTTCGCATCGTCGCTTCTGCTGCTGCCGACCACGATCGCGAGCTTCAACGCAGGGAAGGGACCGGAGTGGTTCCAGTGGCTGACGACCCAGCTCAGCCACGGCCGTCCGCTGTTCCTCGTTCTCTATCTCGCGATGATCGTGTTCTTCGCCTTCTTCTATACGGCGATCGTGTTCAACCCGACCGAGACCGCTGACAACCTCAAGAAGCACGGCGGTTTCATTCCCGGCATCCGTCCGGGTGAACGCACCGCCGAGTACATCGACTACGTGCTGTCGCGCATCACCGTAATCGGTGCGATCTATCTCGCGGTCGTCTGTCTGATCCCGGAAATTCTGATCTCTTACGCGTCGGTGCCGTTCTATCTCGGCGGTACCTCGCTTCTGATCGTCGTCAGTGTGACGATGGATACGGTCGCCCAGGTGCAGGGCTATCTGCTGGCGCACCAGTACGAAGGGTTGATCCGTAAATCGAAACTGAGGGGCCGCCGTAAATGAGGTTGATTCTTCTCGGGCCGCCGGGGGCGGGCAAGGGAACGCAGGCGCATCGACTGGTTCAAAAGCACGGTATCGTTCAGCTCTCCACCGGCGAGATGCTGCGTGCCGCTGTCGCAGCCGGAACGCCGGTCGGCCTCAAGGCGAAGGACATCATGGCCAGCGGCGCGCTGGTGCCTGACGAGGTGGTGGTCGGAATCATCGCCGATCGTATCGAAGAGCCGGACGCGAAGAAGGGCTTCATCCTCGACGGCTTTCCGCGCACCGTGCCGCAGGCGCAGGCGCTGGACGAACTGCTCAAGAAGAAGCACCTCAAGCTGGACGCCGTCGTCGAACTGCGCGTGAACGAGAGTGCGCTGCTGGAGCGGGTCGAGACCCGCGTCGCGCAGATGCGCGAGCGCGGCGAAGAGGTCCGGATCGACGATACGCCGGAGGTGCTCTCGAAGCGCCTCGCCAGCTACCGCGCCCAGACCGAACCGCTGGTTCACTACTACTCGGAGAAGCGCAAGCTGATCACCATCGACGGCATGATGACCATCGAGCAGGTGACGGCGGCGATCAACCGGGTGCTGGCAGCGCTGGAAGCCGATTCGGCTGCCAAGTCCGCCAAGAAGGGTGCCCGGAAAACCGCCAAGCCGGCCACGGGTGCAAAAAAGGCCGCCGGGAAGGCTGCCAAGGCACCCGCCAGGAAGACCAAAAAGGCCGCGAAACCGGCTGGCAAGGCTGCGAAGGGCGGTAAAAAGCCCGCCGCCAAGGCCAAAACCCGGGCCGCGGGAACCAAAGCTGCCAAGACCCGAAAAGTGGCCAAAAAGGCCACGAAAAAGAGCGCCAAGACCGCCAAGCGGTTGACGAAACGCCGCTAAATACATTAATAAGCCCGCATCCAGTCGGATAGTTCAGACGATGCCGGGCCCCGAAAGAAAAGTGGGGAGGGCGTCGTGTTTGCGTTTGTGAACACCCGCCCGACGCCAGAGACCTAACAAAGACAAGCTGTCCGGAGCGGACGGCGACAGGAGCGAAGACCGTGGCCCGTATTGCAGGCGTCAACATTCCGACCAACAAGCGCGTTCTGATTGCGCTTCAGTACATTCATGGCATCGGCCAGAAGAACGCCGCGACCATCGTGGAGCAGCTCAAGATTCCGGCCGACCGCCGCGTCTCGCAGCTCACCGACGCTGAAGTTCTCCAGATCCGCGAAATGATCGACCGCGACTTCCTGGTCGAGGGCGACCTGCGCCGCGAAGTCGGCATGAACATCAAGCGTCTGATGGACCTCGGCTGCTACCGCGGCCTGCGTCATCGCCGCGGCCTTCCGGTGCGCGGTCAGCGGACCCACACCAACGCGCGCACGCGCAAGGGTCCTGCCAAGGCCATCGCCGGCAAGAAGAAGTAATTTCGTTTCGACCACTGAACCGATCCGGCTCGCGAGGGCCGGGTGATCACCTGAATTTCCCCAGCGTCTGGAATCACGGACGCGCTTGAAGGAAGAGAAGAGACTTATGGGTAAAGAAGCCACACGCGTCCGCCGCCGTGAACGCAAGAACATCGCCTCCGGCATCGCGCACGTGAATTCGTCGTTCAACAACACGACCATCACCATCACCGACGCGCAGGGCAACACCATTGCCTGGTCGTCGGCAGGCACGATGGGCTTCAAGGGATCGCGCAAGTCGACTCCGTATGCGGCTCAGGTTGCCGCCGAAGACGTGTCGAAGAAGGCGCAGGAACACGGCATGCGTACGCTGGAAGTCGAAGTCGCGGGTCCCGGTTCGGGCCGTGAATCGGCTCTGCGCGCATTGCAGGCCGCGGGCTTCACCGTCACCTCGATCCGTGACGTGACCACGATCCCGCACAACGGCTGCCGTCCGCGCAAGCGCCGGCGCGTCTGATTGTTTGGACTGCCGCGGGCGATATGCGCCCGCGTTGTTTTTGAGATGCGATGACGCGGCCATTGTTTAAGAACATTGCCCGCGCCGCCAGACCTCCAACGCCAGTGATTTTGATGGCATGGGTGAACAAGTGACGATCCAGAAAAATTGGCAAGAACTCATTCGTCCGAACAAGCTCAACGTGACGCCTGGTTCGGATCCGACCCGTTTCGCTACCGTCGTCGCCGAGCCGCTCGAGCGCGGCTTCGGCCAGACCCTCGGCAACGCGCTGCGCCGCGTGCTGCTGTCGTCGCTGCAGGGCGCTGCCGTGCAGTCGGTTCACATCGACGGCGTTCTGCACGAGTTCTCCTCGATCGCCGGCGTGCGCGAGGACGTGACTGACATCGTGCTGAACGTGAAGGACATCTCGATCAAGATGCAGGGCGAAGGCCCGAAGCGCATGGTCGTGAAGAAGTCGGGTCCGGGCGTTGTCACCGCCGGTGACATCCAGACCGTCGGCGATGTCGTCGTGCTGAACCCCGAGCTTCAGATCTGCACCCTCGACGAGGGCGCTGAAATCCGCATGGAGTTCACTGTGAACTCCGGCAAGGGCTACGTCGCCGCCGAGCGCAACCGTCCCGAGGACGCGCCGATCGGCCTGATCCCGGTGGACAGCCTGTTCTCGCCGGTTCGCAAGGTGTCCTACAAGGTTGAGAACACCCGCGAAGGCCAGATCCTCGACTACGACAAGCTGACGCTGACCATTGAGACCAACGGCGCGATCTCGCCGGACGACGCGCTCGCTTATTCGGCGCGCATCCTGCAGGACCAGCTCAACGTGTTCGTGAACTTCGAGGAGCCCCGCAAGGAGGTTGCCGCCGAGATCATTCCGGATCTCGCCTTCAACCCTGCGTTCCTCAAGAAGGTGGACGAGCTCGAACTGTCGGTTCGTTCGGCCAACTGCCTGAAGAACGACAACATCGTCTACATCGGCGACCTCGTGCAGAAGTCGGAAGCGGAAATGCTCCGCACCCCGAACTTCGGCCGCAAGTCGCTGAACGAAATCAAGGAAGTGCTGGCCCAGATGGGTCTGCACCTCGGCATGGAAGTGCCCGGTTGGCCGCCGGAGAACATCGACGAGCTGGCCAAGCGCTTCGAGGATCACTACTGAGAACCGCGTCATCCTTCGGGGCCGCCGCAAGAGCGACGGCACCTCAGGATGACGAACAAGCGATAGTCCGTCATCCTGAGGTGCGAGGGCGTAGCCCGAGCCTCGAAGGGTGACGGAGATTAAGGGCGAACGCAGGCAGCCCACCTGAGCAACATGTCCGACGAACCGTCGCGGCAATCTGGATTGAGGACTACATCATGCGTCACGGCAAGGTTCATCGGAAGCTCAACCGCACCGCGGAGCATCGCAAGGCGATGTTCGCAAACATGTGCGCCGCGCTGATCAAGCACGAGCAGATCGTCACCACTCTCCCGAAGGCGAAGGAGCTTCGCCCGATCGTCGAGAAGCTGGTCACCCTCGGCAAGAAGGGCGGCCTTTCGCTGCGCCGTCAGGCGATCGGCGAAATGCGCGATGTCGATCAGGTCAAGAAACTGTTCGACGTTCTGGCGCCCCGTTACAAGGATCGTCAGGGCGGCTACACCCGCATCATCAAGGCCGGCTTCCGCTACGGCGACAACGCGCCGATGGCCGTGATCGAGTTCGTCGACCGCGACGTCGATGCCAAGGGCCAGGACTCGGGCCCGGTGCAGGAAACGTCGTCGGAAGCGGCGTAAGCCTCATCCCTCGGAGAATTCAAAAGCGGCGCCTTGTGCGCCGCTTTTTTTATTGGCCGGACGTTTCCCGTGCGGCCACAATGCCATGAACCGGCGGACACGATCTGGCAGTGGCGCGGGCTGTTTGGGCCGCCATATGAGTTCCATAGCAAAGGAGCTTTTCATGAAAATCGATCTCTCAGGCACCACCGCAATCGTGACCGGCTCGACCGGCGGCATCGGGCTGGCCATCGCCAGGGGTCTCGCCCGGGCCGGGGCGAGCGTTGTGGTCAACGGCCGCACACAGGCCAGGGCGGACGCAGCAGCCGAGGCCATCGTCAAGGCGGTGCCCGGAGCGAAGGCGCGGGGCGTCGCGGCCGATGTATCCACCGCCGAGGGATGCGCGAAGCTGGTCGAGGCCGAGCCGGACACGGACATTCTCATCAACAACGCCGGCATTTTCGAGCCGAAGGGCTTTTTCGATATTCCCGACGCGGACTGGACGCGCTTTTTCGAGGTCAACGTCATGTCCGGGGTCCGGCTCTCGCGCGCCTACATGCCGGGGATGCTGAAGCGCAACTGGGGACGCATCGTTTTCATCTCGTCGGAATCGGGCGTGAACATTCCGAGCGAGATGATTCACTACGGCATGTCCAAAACCGCGCAGCTCTCGATCTCGCGCGGTCTGGCCGAGTTGACCAAGGGCACCAACGTGACCGTCAATTCGGTGTTGCCTGGCCCGACCATGTCGGAAGGCGTGGAGACGTTCGTGAAGGATCTGGCGAAGCAGAACGGCCAGTCAGTGGAAGAGGCGGCCTCGCAATTCGTCAAGCAGCACCGCAGCACGTCGCTGATCCAGCGATTCGCGACGGTCGACGAGATCGCCAACATGGTGGTCTATGCCAGTTCGCGCGAGGCGTCGGTGACCAACGGCGCGGCGTTGCGGGCTGAAGGCGGCATTATCCAGACGATCGTGTAGCGCCTTTCAGAGAAGCAACAGATTGATTTCGGCGTTCTCCGGGAATGATTTTCTCCCGGGACGTCGTGTCGCATGCGACAAACGTCGCAGATCGGCTGTTTGTCACATCACTGTAACGCCGCTGTCGCATTAATGCGGCCATGCTCATGGCTGCAATGCAACACGCCTGCTCGTCTTGTCCGCGGCAATTGTCGTTCTAGATCAAGCGAATACGGCCCGCCTTTCAATGATCGGCTGACTTCATCGTGTGGACGACTGTTTTGAATGACGAAACCGCCAATCTCTCGCCGTCGCGCTTCGAGCCGAACGGCTGGATGCAGTGGCCCGAAAATGAGGATTACAGTCTTCAGTTCATGCGTGTGCTGGGCTCCGCGCAAGAAGGCGGCAGCACCATCTCCGAGTGCTTCCTGACGGCGAACGGGATCACCGCCGGCGACGACGAAAGCTGGCATCGCGCATGGAACGCCATCGCCAACGTCAACAAGGCGCGCGGCAATCTTGCGTTGGAGGCGGGGAATATCCCGTCGGCGCGCAGCAACTGGCTGCGGGCATCGAATTATTACCGGACCTCGGAAGTCTTTCTGAAGCTGGATGACGTGCGGCGCGCGACCGCGCTGGAGCAGATGCGGGCCTGCGCGAATCTCGTGGTCACGCATCTGCCGTCGGGCGGCGAGCTGGTTCGCATTCCCTGTTTCCAGAACGGCTTTGTCGAAGCCTATTTTCTGCCGGCGCCCGGGTCGGATTCGCCGGCGCCCGTCGCTGTCTGTGTCGGCGGGCCGGAGCATTTCAAGGAAGAGCATCTGCTGACGCTGCTGCGGCATGCTCATTCGCGCGGACTGTCGCTGCTGCTCGCCGATCTGCCGGGGCAGGGAGGCGCGCCGAAGCTCAAGGAGATGGTGCGATACGAGGTTGAGACCGCGATCAGTTGCTGCGTGGATTATCTGATTGCGCGCGGCGACATCGACGAGCGGCGGATCGCGATTTTCGGTGACGGACTGGGCGCCGCCTATGCCTCGCGCGCGGCGGGTCTCGACGACCGGTTTGCCGCCGCCGTGTGCGATGCCGGGATCTGGGACATGCACCAGCGCGTGACGGCGGCACAATGGATGTCAGGACACGACGGGGGTGACGCGATCGGTGACGAGATTCGCAGGATGCAGCGTCATGGCGGCATCACCAGCATCAAGTGCCCGATCCTGATGACGTTCGGAGAGTTTGACTGGCTCGATACCCGTCACGCCGATGCTCTGTGCACGGCGTTGAGGGAGGAGGGCGCGGACGTGACGCTGAAGGTGTTCTCCATTGCCGAGACCGCCGTGGTGCACGGGCAATCCGACAACCCGACCATCGGCAACGAGTTTATCTTCGACTGGATATCGGCGCGCCTGCGAACGGCGCCTGCGCTCGCGGACTGACGGTCAGTTTCCTGCGGCGATCATTTGCGCGGCTTTCGCCAGGCGCTCCTTGAGCGTCGATAGCTTGTCGGTGAGATCGCGGAACGTCTGGGTCGAGAAATCCGAGAAGACGAGATTGTCGGCGACCACCTGCTGCGAATAGAGATTCGCGATCTGCTTGTGCGCCTTGTCGGTCAGCGACATCAGCACGACGCGCGCATCTTCCTTCGATGCGACGCGGCGCATGAAGCCGTGCCTTTCCAGGCTTTTTGTCTGGGTGGTCACGAACGAAGGATCGACATGAAGCTTTGTCGAAACCTCGCGGACGGAAATTCCCTTGCCTTCATCGAGATCATTGACCGCCATCAGGATCAGCCACTGCGGACAGGTGATGTCCAGCATGCGCGCCCAGTTGGAACGGATTTCTTCGAGATGCGTGTTGATCGAAATAACATCCCAGATGAACTTCCGGACCAGTGCATCGTCAGGCCCCATCGGATGCGCATCGCGCGCCGTGCCGCGCGGGCTCGCCGTGTGACGTTGAGATGAAATTTTCTTGGCGGGAAGTCTGCCGGCCATTTAATTCTGCCTTTGCGAGCGAATGCGCAAAAATATGTCAGCATTTACGCCTTTGCAATCACTGCTTGCGTCATCCCGCTGACATGATGTTGCGGGGAAAGCACACGAACGCGGCCAAATAAAAGCATGAGTAAATCAATTATTGTAATCAATTGATGCTTGCGGTCATTGTTCCTGCGTCAGCCGGAGACGTCGGGTGACTCGTTGGTGGTCCCGCCCGGAAGGCGAGGCGGCCGGCGGTAAGTGGGGGTCAAGGGGCTGATTGGGGTGGCTAGCGCCACGGGAAGCGGACCTTTCCTCAATTGAACAATTTTGGAGGTTTTATGAGCAAGATTAAGAGCCTTATCCTGGGTTCGGCGGCCGCGTTGGCTGCTGTCGCAGGAGCACAGGCGGCTGATCTTCCCGTCAAGGCGAAAGCGGTCCAGTACGTGAAGATCTGCTCCCTGTATGGAGCTGGTTTCTACTATATCCCGGGCACCGACACCTGCATCAAGCTGGGCGGCTACGCTCAGCTCGACGTCACGGTCAACGGCAGCGCCCACGGCCAGCCGGCCTGGAACAACAGCGCGAACACCGGTCAGCAGAACCGCTCGTCGGATTACTTCGTGACCCGCGCCCGTACCCAGCTGAACATCGACACCCGCACTGCCTCCGAATACGGCGTTGTCCGCACCTACTGGTCGAGCAACTTCCAGCACACCTCGGGCGACGGTCCGTCGTCGGGCGTGCTCACCATGGATCTCGGCTTCGTCCAGTTCGCCGGCTTCACCTTCGGTAAGGCGATCTCGGGCTTCCAGACTCCCTGGGGCGCAACCCCGGTTGGTCTGAACACCTCCAACCTTCTCGGCGGTTACGACAACTCCACCGGTATCACCCAGATTGCCTACACCTGGCAGTTCGGCAACGGCCTCTCGGCTCAGTTGGGCGTTGAAGACAACAAGACGATCAACCGCGCTCCGGTGTTCAACGCCAGCGGCTCCATCACCGGTGCAACCGCAGCTACGGTGGCGGGCGCTTACCTCGGCGCCGGCACGCTCGCTGCGAACCAGAACGGCACGGGCGGTCAGCACTCACCGGATTTCGTCGGTAACATTCGCCTCGACCAGGCTGCGTTCACTGCCCAGATCTCGGGTGCGGTCAACAACATCAGCGCCAACTATTACAGCACTGGTGCCGGTGCAATCGGCAACGAGCAGCTCGGTCATCCGAGCGATGCGTGGGGCTACTCGATCTCGGGCGGCCTTCAGCTGAAGCAGCTGCCGACCGGCCCTGGCGACAAGCTGTCGTTGGACTTCACCTATACCGACGGCGCTCCGAAGTACATCATCGGCGGCACCACGGGTAACACCTTCGACGCCTTCAGCGGCGAGACCAACTTCGCTGGTAGCTACCAGTCGTTCGCTTCGCTGAACCTCTACGACGGCGTCTACGGCAACGGTGGCGGCATCGAGAAGACCAAGGCTTGGGGCTTCCGCGGCGGCTACGAGCACAACTGGTCGCCAGAGTGGCAGACCAGCGTGTACGGCAGCTACACCAAGGTCGACTACAATAACAACGCTTCTGCCCTGATCTGCGGCCGCCAGCTCCAGGCGATCGGCGCGCTGACCGGTGGTGCAGCAGCCAACGGCTACACCTGCAACCCGGACTTCGCGATCTGGCAGGTCGGCACCCGTACCGCATGGACTCCGGTCAAGAACCTGACCCTGTCGGGCGAAGTGCTCTACACCACGCTGGACCAGTCGAACACCGGTTCGATCACGACCACTGGTGCAAACCTGATCGGCGGCTTCAAGCCGGCCGGCACCTACGACTACAAGGATCAGGGTATCGTGTCGGGCCAGTTCCGCGTCCGCCGCACTTGGTAATCGCGTAACGACCACTTGAACAAAGAACCCCGGCAGGAAACTGCCGGGGTTTTTCTTTGGTCTTATCCAAAAGTGGAAGTCAGCTTCCACAGCGGCGAAAATCGGTGGCACGGCGATATCGAACAAACATATCCCGCGCTGCACACGCAATCGTGAGAGCACGTATGCATTTCGATTGTTTGACTAAATAAGGTAATTGAGGCATGTTCCAGTCACAGCGCGGCGGTGACGTCGCGGCTCGATTGCGCATCAGTTTTTCTCAGAAAATCTCCCATAACCTCCGGCAATGCCCTGCCGGAGGTTTTTTATTAGGGACGCGCGATAAGTGCGAAGGCGCTACCAGCCTTCCAGCACCAGCTTGCCGGTGGAGCGTCCACCTTCCAGCAGCGCGTGGGCCTGCTTGAGATTCGCCGCGTTGATCTTGCCGAGCACCTTGTCGAGGGTGGTGCGCAGCACGCCGTTGTCGATCAGGCTGGCGACGTCATCGAGCAGCTTGTGCTGTGCGATCATGTCGTCGGTCTGGAACGATGAGCGCGTGAACATCGATTCCCAGTGCAGCGATACTGCCTTGCCCTTCAGCAGGTTGACGTTGAGCGAGGCGGGATCGTCGATCAGCCCGATCTTGCCTTGCGGCGCGACGATGTCTGCGAGCGCAGCGAAGTGCTGATCGGTATTGGTGAGTGCTGCGACCAGCGCGACCGGCGGAACTTTCAGAGCGGCGACCTGGTCTTTCATCGGCTTTGAATGATCGATCACATGATGCGCGCCGAGCTCAAGACACCACTTGCTGGATTCGGGACGTGACGCGGTGGCGACGACGGTGAGTCCGGTCAGCCGCCGCGCAAGCTGAATCAGGATCGAGCCGACGCCGCCGGCGCCGCCGATGATCAGCAGCGTGCGCGGATCGACGCTCTTGCCCGGCGCAACCCCGAGGCGATCGAACAACAGTTCCCATGCCGTGATGGACGTCAGGGGCAGGGCGGCCGCTTGGGCGAACGACAACGTCTTCGGCTTGTGGCCGACAATGCGCTCATCCACGAGATGGAATTCCGAATTGGTGCCCTGGCGCTGGATCGAGCCAGCATACCAGACCTCATCACCGGGCTTGAACAGCGACACGTCCGGTCCGACTGCATCGACGATGCCGGCGGCGTCGAAGCCGAGAATCTTGGTTTCGCCTGCGGGCGGCTCGGCGCGCTTGCGGACCTTGTAGTCCACAGGATTGGCTGAAATCGCCTTCACCGCGACGCGGATGTCACGCCCGCGCGGCTCCGGCTTGTCGGTTTCGAAATCGAACAGCGCGTCTGCCGCATCGATCGGCAGCGACTTCTTGTAACCCACAGCTTTCATTGTTCTTGCTCCATCAAGGACCATTGCGGTCTCCGAGAACCTACCTGTCGCGCCTGGGCCATATTTGCAAGTACTGTCATTTCAGGGATATAGTCACCGTTCGGATACCAATGGATATATCCCAATGAAACGACAGGATTTCGGCTGCGCTCCGGGCTGTTCGGTGGAGGTCACGCTCGATCTGATCGACGGCAAGTGGAAGGGCGTCATCCTCTATCACCTGCAGGAGGGGCGGCTGCGCTTCGGCGAACTGCGCAAGAAGCTGCCGAGGATCACCCAGCGGATGCTGACCAAGCAGCTTCGGGCCCTTGAGGAGGATGACCTGATCGTCCGCAAGGTGTATGCGGAGGTTCCGCCGCGGGTCGACTATGAGTTGTCCGAGACGGGCCAGCGGCTGCGGCCGGTGATTGATGCCCTCAAGGCGTGGGGCGATGCCAATCGCGCCCGGGTCGATGCCGCATTGGAAAACAAGGCTGCGGAAGCAAGGAAAGGCAAGGTGCAGCCGGACACCGCGAAGCGCCCGTCGAGGCTGCCGCAACCCGCTGAATAGTGATTTCTCCCGCCACCCCGGCGTGGCTGTATCTTTGGCATCAAGTTCAGGACTGTTTCATGATCGTTATCCGTGCGCTTTCCGCGCTTCTCGTCTCGTCCGTTTTGGCCGCGCCCGCGCTGGCGCAGGATCGCGTGGTTCCCCAATCGCCGGCGCAACTTCGCTTTTCCTATGCGCCGATCGTTCAGCGCGTGCAGCCGGCAGTGGTGAACGTCTACGCCGCCAAGATCGTGCAGAACCGCAACCCGCTGCTGGACGATCCGGTGTTTCGCCGTTTCTTCGGCGTGCCGGGCAATCAGCCGGAACAGATGCAGCGCTCGCTGGGCTCCGGCGTGATGGTCGACGCGGCGGGTCTCGTGGTCACCAACAATCACGTCATTGAAGGCGCCGACCAGGTGAAGGTCTCGCTGTCCGACAAGCGCGAGTTTGAAGCCGAGATCGTGCTGAAGGACAGCCGCACTGATCTGGCAGTGCTGCGCCTGAAGGACGTGAAGGAAAAATTCCCGGTGCTCGAGTTCTCGAACTCTGACGATGCGCTGGTCGGCGACGTGGTGATCGCTATCGGCAATCCGTTCGGCGTCGGACAGACGGTGACCCACGGCATCATCTCGGCGCTGGCGCGCACACAGGTCGGCATCACCGACTATCAGTTCTTCATCCAGACCGATGCGGCGATCAATCCCGGCAACTCCGGCGGTGCATTGGTGGACATGACCGGCAAGCTGGTCGGCGTCAACACCGCGATCTTCTCGCGCTCCGGCGGCTCGCAGGGCATCGGCTTTGCCATTCCGGCCAACATGGTGCGCGTGGTCGTCGCCTCGGCCAAGGGCGGCGGCAGTGCGGTGAAGCGCCCATGGCTCGGCGCGCGCCTGCAGGCTGTGACACCCGAGATCGCCGAAACGCTCGGGCTGAAGCGTCCGGCCGGCGCGCTGGTGGCGAATATCTCCGAGGGCAGTCCGTCGGCCAGAGCCGGATTGAAATTGTCCGATCTGATCGTATCCATCGATGGCCAGGTCGTCGACGATCCGAATGCGTTCGATTACCGCTTCGCGACGCGTCCGCTCGGCGGCACCGCACAGGTCGAGGTGTTGCGCGGCGGCAAGCCGGTCAAACTTTCGGTCGCGCTGGAAACTGCGCCGGACACCGGCCGCGATGAGATCGTCATCAAGGCGCGTTCGCCGTTCCAGGGTGCGAAGATCGCCAACATCTCGCCGGCGCTGGCGGACGAGCTGAAGCTCGACAGCAGCATCGAGGGCGTGGTCGTGACCGATTTGCCTGACGATGCGATCGCGACGAATGTCGGATTCAAGAAGGGCGACGTGATCGCCGTCGTGAACGGTCAGAAGATCGGCCGGACCAGGGATCTCAACAAACTCGCCACCGAAGGCTCGCGGCTCTGGCGCATCACGGTGATCCGCGGCGGCCAGCAGTTGAATGTCGTTCTCGGGGGATGATGATTATCGAGGCGCTTCTCCTGACCTCGCCCCGTTCTTACGGGGAGAGGTCGGATTGCCGTAAGCGCGTTTACGCGCGTCTTCGACCCGCTATGGCAATCCGGGTGAGGGGCTTCTGCTTGTTGCCGAGTTGCCGCTCACCCCAACCCTCTCCCTGTAAACGGGGAGAGGGAGAAGAACTTGCCCTATGAACGCGAAGCGACCGCAGCCTTCCGCAAACCTCTTCGCCGCAGCCGGCATGGAGCAGGACGCACCGCGTCCGCTGCCGGACAAGCTGCGGCCGCGGACGCTTGCCGATGTGGTCGGGCAGGATCACATCCTCGGTCCGGATGGCGCGCTCACGCGGATGCTGGAGACTCGTACGCTCGGCTCGCTGGTGTTCTGGGGGCCACCCGGCACCGGCAAGACCACGGTGGCGCGGCTGCTGGCTGATGCGACCGAGCTGGAGTTCGAGCAGATCTCCGCGGTTTTTTCCGGCGTCGCGGATTTAAAGAAGGCGTTCGATGCAGCCCGCGCCCGCCGCGAAATCGGCAAGGGCACGCTGCTGTTCGTGGATGAGGTACATCGCTTCAACCGTGCGCAGCAGGATTCGTTTCTGCCGGTGATGGAAGACGGCACGGTGGTTCTGGTCGGCGCCACCACGGAAAACCCATCCTTCGAGCTCAACGCGGCGCTCCTTTCGCGCGCGCGGGTGCTGGTGTTTCACTCGCTTGACGTTGCGGCGGTGGAGAAGCTTTACGCCCGCGCTGAAGAGGTCGAGGGCCGGAAGCTGCCGCTCGATGCGGAGGCGCGCGCGGTGTTGGTGCGGATGGCGGACGGTGACGGCCGCGCCGCGCTGACACTGGCGGAGGAAGTCTGGCGTGCCGCGCGCCGGGACGAGATTTTCAACGCCGCGCAGTTGCAGGACATTCTCCAGCGCCGCGCGCCGATCTACGACAAGTCCGCCGACGGCCATTACAACCTGATCTCGGCGCTGCATAAGTCCGTGCGCGGCTCGGATCCTGACGCCGCGCTCTATTATCTCGCGCGCATGCTGGACGCCGGCGAGGACCCGCTGTTTCTGGCCCGGCGGGTGGTGCGCATGGCAGTGGAGGACATCGGGCTGGCCGATCCGCAGGCGCTGGTGATCTGCAACGCCGCCAAGGACGCCTATGATTTCCTCGGCTCTCCCGAAGGCGAACTCGCCATCGCGCAGGCGGTGATCTATCTCGCGACCGCGCCGAAATCGAACGCGGGCTATATGGCGTACAAGGCCGCGATGCGCACGGCAAAGGAGGGCGGCTCGCTGCTGCCGCCGAAGCACATCCTCAATTCACCGACCAAGCTGATGAAGTCCGAAGGCTATGGCGGCGGCTACGAATACGACCATGACACGCCGGACGCCTTCTCGGGGCAGGATTACTTCCCGGAAGCGCTCGGCCGCCAGACGTTCTACGATCCGCCGGACCGCGGTTTCGAGCGGGAGATTCGCAAGCGGCTCGAGTACTGGGCCCAGCTGCGAAGAGAGCGAAAGGGCCGGAGCGAATGAGCGCCTTCAGCAAAACGGCTCGGACGCTCGCCGTGCTGGCCTCATTGTCATGGGCTGGCATGGCGGCCGCCCAGACGGTCGAGGTGGCGCCCGGCGTTCAGGTCACGAAGAAAACCTACTCCGCGCCGATCAACGAGCAGCCGTTCTATGGCTTTGCCGAGAAAACGCCGGAGCTGCGCGCAACCGACGAACGCTTTGTATCGGCGCTGACTCAGGCCGCCGGAACACGGCAGAGGGCGTTTGAGGAAACCACCCTGCGCGGCTGGAGGGCGCTTGGCTCCGGCAACACCGCAGAGGCTGCGCAGCGGTTTAATCAGGCGTTTCTCCTCGCTCCCGAACAGAGCGGCGTTTATCACGGCTTCGCGGCGGTGGTTCAGGTCCGCTTCAACGATCCCGCGTTCGCGGAGGAGTTGTTCAAGATTGCGCGAAAGCAGCCAAATCCGTCGAAAAATCTCAATGCCGATTACGGGCGGTTTCTTCTGATCGCCAGGCGCCCGGGCGATGCACAGCCGGTGCTCGAACAGGCCGTCATCGATGCCCCCAATTTCGGCGACGCGTGGTCCAATCTTGCCTTCGCGCGAATTCAGAATGGCGACCGCACCGGCGCGTGCGCCGCTGCGGACGAGGCCGCCAAACGGAATCCGTCAGTCAACGCGAGCCGTGATCTCGTGCTCCTTAAAAGCAATGCGCAATGCAAATGAACGATACCGAATCCCGACGTCTTGAATTTGAATGGCCGACGGCTCGCCTTATCGAGCCTGAATGCGGCCCGAGCAGGAAAGTTAAGTCATGAGCCGCCGCGCCAGAAAGCCTCTCGCGAAGAAATCCGAACGCGGCAACAAGCGCGGCGTGAAGCGCTCCACCGACAAGCGCGGGTCGGGCAAGCCGTCATTCGGCGGGCCGGATAAACGCCCCGGCAGCAAGTTTCCGCCGCGCCGCCCGGCCGCCGAGTTTTCGGCGAAGCCAATGCGCGAGCCGCGTCCCGAGCCGGTGAGGGAAGAGAAAGCGGCACCGCCGCCGTTGCCGACCAAAGTGCAGACCGTCGTCGTCACCGCCGACGAGAACAACATGCGCGTCGATCGTTTTCTCGAGCATCGTTTCCCCGGGCTGTCGTTCTCCCATATCCAGCGCATCGTCCGCAAAGGCGAGCTGCGCATCAACGGCAAGCGCGCCGACAGCAAGGACCGGCTTGAAGAAGGCCAGAGCGTGCGCATTCCGCCGCTCAAGCTCGACACGCCGAAGGTTGGCGGTGAACTGTCCGAGGCTGCGACCAAGACGCTCGAAGATCTGCGCAAGATGATTCTGTTCGAAGACGCCGACGTGATGGTGCTGAACAAGCCCGCCGGTCTCGCGGTGCAGGGCGGTTCGGGCATGACCAAGCATGTCGACCAGATGCTGGAAGCGATGCGCGACGCCAAGGGGCAGAAGCCGCGTCTGGTCCATCGTCTCGACCGCGAAACGTCCGGCTGTCTTTTGATTGCCAAGACGCGCTTTGCAGCGAGCGCATTGACTGGATCGTTCCGCCATCGTTCCGCGCGCAAGATCTACTGGGCGCTGGTGGCGGGTGTGCCGAAGCCGAAGCAGGGGCGCATCTCGACCTATCTCGCCAAGGAAGAGAGCGAGGAAGATTCCATCATGCGCGTCGCCGCCCATGGCGACGAGGGTGCGGCGCATGCGGTGACTTATTATGCCGTGGTCGAGGCCTCGGCGCAGAAGCTGGCTTGGGTGTCGCTGAAGCCGGTGACCGGGCGCACTCACCAGTTGCGCGCGCACATGGCGCATATCGATCACGCCATCGTCGGCGATCCGAAATACTTCAACAAGGAAAACTGGGAACTGCCCGGCGGTATCCAGAAGCGGCTGCATCTTCTGGCGCGGCGGATCGTGATCCCGCATCCGCGCGGCGGGTTTATCGACGTCACCGCGCCGCTGCCGCCGCATATGCTGCAATCGTGGAACCTGCTCGGCCTCGAGGCCGACCGTTTCGATCCGATCGAGAACGCTCCGGAGGAGTGATCACGCGAGGGTGATGCTCTTGCCGCTGATGTCCCGGGTAACGATATGATCGTGATGAACAGAACCGCATTCGCAATCGTGCTCACGCTGTCCGCGCCTGTGTCCGGCGTCGCGCACGCGCAGCTCTATCCGCCGGGCGGCGTCGGCGCGCAGCCTGTCATTCCGTTTCCGACCGCGCCACCGGCGCCGCCGCCGCCGCCGATCGTTGTGCCGACCGTGCCGCAGATGAATTCGCCGCCGCCGTTCGCATTGCAGAACACGACGCCGGGTGTGGTCACGCAGGACACGCCGCCGAAACCGGTGCTGAAGCGCGACCGCCGTCCGTCGTTCAGCGACCGGGTCGCGCGCTGTCTTGACGACGGCGCGGCGTGGGGGCTTAACCCCAATCAGCGCGCGGCGTATTCGCGCCAGTGTGCAAATCAATAGGGCATGACCCCGAAAAGTGGGAACCGGTTTTCGGACAAGGTCATGCCCAGAAAATCAAAAGGCTAGTGGATGCGCGAACTGTTCGACGAAGTTGCCGGCAAGTCGCCGCTCGATCCGCGCGAGGCGTCGCGCAAGTCATCGCGGACGCCGCTGCGCAAGCGCTTCTATACCAGCGCGGGCGTGGCCGAAGGGCCTGACGGTTTTACGGTGACGCTCGACGGCAAGCCGATCCGCACGCCGGGGCGCAATCCGCTGGCTGCGCCGACGCGCGAGCTCGCCGAAGTGATGGCCGCGGAGTGGGACGCCCAGACCGACAACATCGATCCGATGTCGATGCCGCTGACACGGCTGGCCAACAGCGTGATCGACGGCGTCGTAAAGGACGTCCAGACCGTGGCCGACGATGCTGCGAAGTACTTCGAGACCGATCTCTTGTTCTATCGCGCCGGTTTTCCCGACGCGCTGATCGCGCGGCAGGCTGAGCACTGGGACCCGGTGCTGCGCTGGGCCGCCGATGATCTTGGTGCGCATTTTATTCTCGCCGAGGGCGTGATCCATGTGACGCAACCGGAGACGGCGGTTGCGGCTGCGCGCAGTGCGTTGCCGAAAGACGCGTGGCCGGTCGGCGCGTTTCATATCGCGACCACGCTCACCGGCTCGGCGCTGCTGGCGCTCGCGCTCAAGCATGGCGTGCTGGATGCGGCGCAGGTCTGGGCGGCGGCGCATGTGGACGAGGACTGGAATCGGGAGAAGTGGGGCGCCGACGAGGAAGTCGACGCCCGCCGCGCCTCAAAGTTCAGGGATTTCGAGGCCGCGGCAAAGGTGCTCAGAACGCTCTGAGCAATTCATACCTTCATGGCGCCGACCAGTTCGTCCGTGGTCAGAATGGCGTGGGCATAGGTCGGACCATTGATATTCATGGCCGCATGCATCGCCTCCGGCGTGCGCGCCGCAGTTGCGTCGCGAACGAGGGTGACGTGATAGCCAAGCTCCATCCCGATGCGTCCCGTCGCCTCAAGGCATGTGTTGGCGAGCAGGCCGACAAGGATGATCTTCTCCTTGCCGCGCCGTTTGAGCTGGATATCGAGGTCCGTGTTCGGAAAGCCGCTTGATGCCCAGTGTTCGGTCGCGACAACGTCCCCCGGCTGCACCTTGAAGTCATCGTGAAATTCGCCGCCCCATGTCCCCTTGGCGAAAATCTGCCGTTCCATGCCGGAGAGCTGATAGGGGGTAGCATTTTTCCAGTTCTGAAGATCGCCCGGTTCCCAGCGATGATGCGGAACGTGGAAAACGGTGATGCCGGCCTCGCGCGACGTTTTGACGATGGTGCGCAGATTGTCGAGAAGCTTCAGTTCGGCTGCCATCGTCTTCACCATGGGCCACAGCTTGCCGCCTTCGCTGAGGAAGTCGTTGTAGAAATCGATGCACAGGAGCGCCGTGGTCTTGGGATCGTAAGACTGGGTCATCGGAGAAACCTTGCTTTTGGCCGGGGGGCGGTTAATTAGCGTATTATCAACCTCTATTATAGAAATAGAGTTCAATCAACATCTATTATCGGAAATCGCCAAATGGGTCGATCGAGCAGGCAACAGGCGGAAGAAAACCGCGAGCGGATCGTGAAGGTCGCCAGCGGGCTGTTTGCCGCCAACGGCGTCGGCGCTGTCGGTATCGCGGACGTTATGAAGGCTGCGGGAATGACGCAGGGCGGCTTCTACAAGCATTTTGAGAGCAAGGACGCGCTCGCTGCCGAGGCTTGCAGTTTTGCGTTCGCCGGTGCGGCCAGGATGTGGCGGCAGGTCGCGGAAACGGCGCAGCACGCGGGGCGCGATGCAGCCGGCGCGATCGTCACATACTATCTCGATCCCAAGCCGCCCGAAATGACATGCCCGATGGTAACTTATGCGCCGGACGCCGCGTCCGCTCCCGGTGAGCATCCGCTGAACGCCGCTTACAGCGCGGGCGTCCGCGATCTGTTCGACACCTTCTGCGAGCTTTCCGGGCCGGGATCGTCCGATGCGTCTCGGGATCACGCACGCATGCAGTTCGCGGCCATGGTGGGATCCAACATGCTGACGCGTCCGTCGCGCGGAGCGGGATGGCTCACCCGATTCAGGCAATCCATCAAAACGAACTTGAATCCCGGTGGCCAGGTCAAAGCGGGCCGGAATACAGCGCGGACCGTGGATCGCGCCCGGCAGAAACCGGAGAGGCGGAGTTAACAAAGGGTTTACGACGCTGGTCTAGCTTGGCGGCCGAACAAGGCCTCCATCATGTCGATCGCCATCAATCCCGTGTTTCCGGTCGTCGCTGCCCAGAGCGTAGCGGCGGGCGTAGCGTTGCAGCCGGGCACCGTGATCGATGCGACCGTGCTCAAGCAGCTCGACGCCAATCTGGTCCGCATTGCGATCGCGAATCTGACAATCGAAGTCCTCTCCGAAGTGCCGTTGCAGCCCGGCCAGGTGCTGCAACTGGCAGTGTCGCAGACGCCGCAGGGTGTGCGGCTTCAGATCGTGCCGGGCGAGGGTGCCGCGCTGTCGTCCGTGGCCACGGCATCAGCCGGTGCGGCGAAGGCCGATACGGTCAGCGTGCCGAAGGCCGATGTGCCGGTGCAGGCCGCAGCCGCAGGCCGCGTGCTGACCAATCTCGAAGCGCTCGCCGTGTCGGCCGCGGTGCAGGGCGCCGCCGCACGGCAGGGCAGTCTCTCGCCGCTGTTCGCAAATCTCGGTGTTGCGGCGTCGTCACCGGCACTGCCGCAAACGCTGCAACAGGCCGCCGCGCAACTGCTCGCCCAGCGCACGCCGCTCGGCGAGAATCTCACCGGCGATGCGCTCAGGACCGCGTTTCGGAATTCAGGTCTCTTCCTCGAGCAAAGCCTCGCATCATCGCAGGCTTCCAATGGTCCCGACCTCAAGGCCGCGCTGATCGTCTTCCGCCAGACCGTGGCCTCGTGGCTCGGCACCGCGCCGGGGCAGGAGGCCGCAGCGTCGCCGCAGCCGGCCAACGTGCCGCCGTCCGCAGCGCCGCCGTTGTCGCCGGAGATTGAAGCCGGTGACATCTTGTTGCCGCAGGCCGCCGCGCGCATCGCCGAGGATGCCGCAGAGCTCGACGGCAAGGTCCGCATCTACGCGCCGAACGAACCGCTGCCGACGGCGGCCAACCGCGCAGCCGCGGCCAGCGCCGGGCTCACGGCGCTCCAGGAAGTACTGCAGGCATTTCCGAAAGGCGTGCAGGACGAGGTCGCAAAGCTTCTCAATGCGGAAGCGCATGCCGGTGTGACCCGCATGCCGGGGAATGACGATGCGATCGCGCGCACGAATGTGCCGCCGCCGCCGTTCCGCGGTTCGGAAACATCCGCGCAGCCGGTCGCGCTGCCATCGCTCGCGCCCGACGATGCCCCGGCGGCTGTCGCGCATCGCCTGATCGAGGATACCGATGCCGCCTTGGCGCGGCAGACGCTGTTGCAGGCGGCCTCGTTGCCGCTGGATGTGCCCGGCGCCCGCAACGATCCGACCGCGCCGCGCTGGAATTTCGAGATTCCGTTCGCCACGGCGCAAGGCACGGCGGTGGCGCAGTTCGAGATTTCGCGCGATGGCGCAGGCAGCGAAGCCGAAGCGGCCAGCCGCGCCTGGCGGGCGCGCTTTTCACTCGACGTCGAGCCGAGTGGTCCGGTGCACGCGCTGGTGTCATTGAGCCATGGACGAACGTCGGTGCGGATGTGGGCCGAGCGGCCCGCGACGGCGGCGCAGCTTCGCATCAATGCGCCGCAACTGTCGCATGCGCTGCGCGAAGCAGCGCTGGAGCCGGGCGACATTGTGATCGGCGAGGGCGCGCCGCCGAAGTCCGCTCCGCCCCCGGCTGGGCATTTTCTGGATCGCGCGCTGTGAGCATCGATATCAAAAACCGTCTCGCGGTCGCGTTGCACTACGACAAGAAGGGTGCGCCGCGCGTCGTCGCCAAGGGCAAGGGCACGCTCGGCGAGAAGATCATCGAAATCGCCAAAGAGAACGACATTCCCATTCAGGAGAATGAAGTGCTGGCGGGCGCGCTGTCCAATGTCGAACTCGGCGACGAGATTCCAGCCGAACTTTACAAGGGCGTCGCGGAAGTCCTGATTTTCGTCATGCGGCTGACGGGACGGCTGCGCTAGATTTAGTTATCGTCATTGCGAGCGAAGCGAAGCAATCCACGCTTGAAGCTGGATTGCTTCGTCGCTTTGCTCCTCGCAATGACGAAGACTGGAACCGTCATCATTTCACCACGATGCGCCGCGCAATTAGCGCCGCCAATTCGTATGAGATGATCATGATCAATCGCCGTCATGTCTTGTCGCTTGCCGCCGCTGCGGCCGTTATCCCGGTACCTGCATTCGCCACTGGCGTGCCGCGATACGAAGTCCGCAAGAATCTGCAGAAGTATTTCACCGACGACGGCACCGTTGGCGCCTTCGCGGCGTTTCAGGCCGACGATCAGCACGTCATCGCCAGCGACAACACCCGCGCCCGCGAGGCTGTCCTTCCGGCGTCCAGCTTCAAGATTGCCAATTCCGTCATTGCGCTGGAAACCGGCGTCGTCGCCGATCCGGACAAGGACATCTTCAAGTGGGATGGCGTGACGCGGAGCATCCCCGAGTGGAACAAGGATCACACCATGCGGACCGCCATCGCGGCTTCTGTGGTGCCGGTCTATCAGCAGATCGCGCGGCGCATCGGCGCGGAGCGGATGCAGACGTATGTCGATACGTTCGAGTACGGCAACCGCAACATCGGCGGCGGCATCGATCGCTTCTGGCTGACGGGTGACCTGCGCATCTCGCCGCTGGAGCAGATCGCATTCGTGGACAAGCTGCGGCGGCGGACGCTGCCGGTGTCGAAGCGCGCGCAGGATCTGACTGCGGACATTCTGCCGGTGACGAAGGCAGGCGACAGCATCATCCGCGCCAAGACAGGCCTGATCGGCGTCGATGACAGGACAGCAGTCGAGGGTGTGAAGGCGAGCCTCGGCTGGCTGGTCGGCTGGGCCGAGAAGGGCAGTGCGCAGACCGTGTTCGCGCTCAACCTCGACATCCGCGAGGACAAGCACATCGCCAGCCGGATGAAGATCGCGCAGCAATGCCTCAGCGACATAGGAGCCATCTGACACTTTGTCCGGTTTCGCACCCGCGCGAAACCGGCTAGGCTCGTGGCAATTCAGAAGAATAAAGAGCCCAGGGAGTGAGTTGATGTCCTCTTCAGCAGCTGCGAAAATTGCGCCGACCTCGTCGTGGAAAGATCTCGCCACGCGTTACAACGCCGCGTGGAACGCCCACGACGTTGCAGCGATCATGGCGTTTCATACCGACGACACCAGCTATCAGCGCCACGGCAGCCCGAAGGTCTACAAGGGCAAGGAGTCGGTCGCCGAGCAGTTCGGCAAGGACATCTCAGGATTGCCGGGAATCAAGTTCGAGCCGGTCGCGCTCTATGGCAGCGACGATCATTTCGTCTCGGAATCGATTCTCACCGCAACGAAGCCCGACGGCACGCCGGTGACCATGGAACTGGTGGACGTCATTACGCTCCGCGACGGCAAGGTGGTGCACAAGTCGAGCTACTTCGTGCCGAGCCGCCCGCCGAAGGCGTAACGCGCGCGCGTTGCTCTTTACCTCGCCCCGTCTACGGGAGAGGGAGTGGTCGTTTCAGCCGCGATCTCTCCACCGTCATCACCGGGCTTGTCCCGGTGATCCCATTGGTGTGGCACGGTGCCCGAATAATCGGGATGGCCGGGACAAGCCCGGACATGACGGTCAGTTATCCCGCGTCCTTCCCGATCCGCCCCAGATGGGTGAACGTAAATCCCGCGTCGTATTTCAGGCCGTAGCCGAGCGCGCGGTCGATCCCGATATGCGCGCACCAGATCAGCGACAGGTGCATCGCCAGCGCCGAGGGCATGACCATGGCGAAGATGCCGATCAGCATCGGGATGATCGCCGCGTGGGCGGCGTTGTAGGCGGCGGCTCCCGCGCGCGGACCGGCGAGATAGCCCAGAAAGCTCAGGTCCGGCGCCAGCAGCAGGAGGGCGAACATCCACCACGAGCCCTCGAAATAGCTGTAAAACACCATGCAGGCGGCGGCGAGCGCCGCGCCCTCCAGCCGGAGCAGGGTGCGGACCCCGCCGGTGGCGCTGCCTGGGGCCGGGGTCGTCGTGGTCTCGGTCATGGCTTGCGAATCCCTGTAAAGGACGCCTTTTAGCACGCGCCACAGGCCAGCCAGACCCGCCATTTTCGGGGCAGCAGGGCCATTTTCTCCCGCCCAAACAGCGTGCTAGAAAGCTGCCCAACCATCCAAGAACGGCGGCGTCCGCCGCCCGTGAACACACCGGGACGAAATCCATGAAGCATATCCTCGAAGCACTCGATCAACGCCGCGCGGGCGCAAAAAAGGGCGGCGGCGACAAGCGCATCGAGGCGCAGCACGCACGCGGCAAGCTGACCGCCCGCGAGCGCATCGAGCTGCTGCTGGATAAAGGCTCGTTCGAGGAGTTCGACATGTTCGTCGAGCATCGCTCGGTCGAGTTCGGCATGGACAAGACCAAGATCCCCGGCGACGGCGTGGTCACCGGCTGGGGCACGGTGAACGGCCGCACCACCTTCGTGTTCGCCAAGGACTTCACCGTGTTCGGCGGCTCGCTGTCCGAGACCCACGCGCTGAAGATCACCAAGCTGCAGGACATGGCGCTGAAGGCGCGGGCGCCGATCATCGGCCTCTATGACGCAGGCGGCGCGCGCATCCAGGAAGGCGTCGCGGCGCTGGCCGGTTACTCCTATGTGTTCCGCCGCAACGTGATCGCCTCGGGCGTCATCCCGCAGATCAGCGTCATCATGGGCCCGTGCGCGGGCGGCGACGTCTATTCGCCGGCGATGACCGACTTCATCTTCATGGTAAAGAACACCAGCTACATGTTCGTCACCGGCCCCGACGTGGTGAAGACCGTGACCAACGAAGTGGTCACCGCGGAAGAGCTCGGCGGCGCGAGCGTCCACGCGACGAAGTCGTCGATCGCCGACGGCGCGTTCAGCGACGACGTCGAAACGCTGCTCCAGATGCGCCGGCTGCTGGACTTCCTGCCGAGCAACAACACCGACGGCGTGCCGGAGTGGCCGAGCTTCGACGACATCGAGCGCACCGAAGAGTCGCTCGACACGCTGATCCCGGCCAATCCGAACCAGCCCTACGACATCAAGGAGCTGATCCTGAAAGTGGTGGACGAGGGCGACTTCTTCGAACTCGCGGACACCTTCGCAAAAAACATCGTCACCGGTTTCGGCCGCATCGCGGGCAAGACGGTGGGCTTCGTCGCCAACCAGCCGATGGTGCTGGCGGGCGTGCTCGACAGTGACGCCTCGCGCAAGGCTGCGCGCTTCGTCCGCTTCTGCGACGCCTTCAACATTCCGATCGTCACCTTCGTGGACGTGCCGGGCTTCCTGCCGGGAACCGCGCAGGAATACGGCGGGCTGATCAAGCACGGCGCGAAGCTGCTGTTCGCCTACAGCCAGTGCACGGTGCCGCTGGTCACCGTCATCACGCGCAAGGCCTACGGCGGCGCGTTCGACGTGATGGCCTCGAAGGAGATCGGCGCGGACATGAACTACGCCTGGCCGACCGCGCAGATCGCGGTGATGGGCGCGAAGGGCGCGGTGGAGATCATCTTCCGGCAGGACATCGGCGACGCGGAAAAGATCGCCGCGCGCACCAAGGAATACGAAGACCGCTTCCTGTCACCGTTCGTCGCCGCCGAGCGCGGCTATATCGACGACGTGATCATGCCGCACTCGACCCGCAAGCGCATCGCCCGCGCGCTGGCGATGCTGAAGGACAAGCACGTCGACGTGCCGATGAAGAAGCACGATAATATTCCGTTGTAGACGGGGCAATTTTCAATTCAACAAATTTTGTTGACGCTAGATGAGGTGGGCGCATAGTACGTGAGTACTAGGAGGTGATTCGTCATGCGCGACCGCCTTACCGCTTTTGGATCTCAGTGTCGAAAATTTAGGATCCAGTATAATCTAAGCATGGGGGATCAAGCCAAAGGGCTGGGATTCTCTGTCGCGTATATTTCCGCTATTGAGCTAGGTAAGCGGAAAATTCCCGAGAACTATATATCCGATCTCGCTTACTGGATGAGTTTGTCGGCACCCGACAAAGACCTTCTTGAAAAGCTTGCGATCGGGGATCAGCGCACAATTGAGGTTCAGCCTAAGAATACTGAACAAGCGCTTCTTGCTGATGAATTTGCTAAGAGTGTGAGCCGACTTCCTGCAGAAGCAGTTAAGTTTCTTCGTGAATGCTTGTCCGTTGCGCGTTCTGCAAGATACTCGGACATGGAAGTGCGCAAACGAGCCTTACTTGCGCGGACGGTTTTCAATTTAGACGATGAAGCCACGTTTGATGTTCTACGCATTGTGGAGAGTCAGTTACATCTCGTAGATCAGAATTTCTTTCTAAAGGTCGACTCTGAAAAGCCGAGTCAGTTGGCCATCTACGCTAGTTCTGACGGCAAAAAAGTTGATCATTTTGTATGCGCGGAATTTTTTTACACTAACGCGGATCGTCAGACGCCGGACAGCAGAGCACTACTAGCGCACGAGATCGCTCACTGGATTTTGCATCCGGAAGAAAGTCACGCTTATTCGAGGCCTTTCCATCCAAGCATTGTAATTTCGAAAAGTAAGCGCATCGAATATGAGGCTGATTTATTTGCTCGCGAATTCCTTCTGCCAATAACTACCGTATCCAAGTATCAATCTCCCGAATCCTTGGCGAGAGCTACTAATGTTCCTTTGTGGATGGCGAAGCTTCGAATAAAGGAAATTGCTCGTCTGAAAGACGTGGAGCGTGAGGAGGTTATCGCATTTGCTACGGCCTTACGGAAAAGGCTGCTATCTGCCGCAGAGACAAACGTATCTATTGAGGAGACAAAGCAGTTTCCGACGTCAAAAAGTAATGTTGTCCCTTTTCCAATTCGGTCCTCGCATCAACCTGTTTCCTCTAAAAAGCGATCAAAGAAATCCCCGGCGCTTCTTCCACTTTTTGAGTATGCAGACAAACAAGCGGCAGCAAGGTTGAATCGGTCCATCGAGTGGTTTCGAGAGTTTGGTTTTCGGGAATAATTTGCCCTCTCCATGCCCCACATCTTCGTCGTCCGCGCCACTGTCCCCGATGAATCAAAACGCGCTGCGTTCGATGCGTGGTATTCGCGCGAGCATTTGCCGGATGCGGTGAAATCGTTCGGCTCAAAGCGTGCATGGCGCTACTGGCTCGCCAACGATCCCGCCGTGCATCTGGCGATGTATGAATTCCCGGGCGCATCGCTGGACGCTGCGGCGGGCGGGGAGGAGATGAAGCGGCTGATCCGCGATTCGACCGCGACTGGCCGGATGTGAAGCGCACGCGCGACATCATGGTGCAGGCGGAAAGCTGGCCTGCGTAATTCACTTTGTCATGGCCGGGCTTGTCCCGGCCATCCACGTCTTTCTCCTTCCGGCAAGTCCAGTCTGGATCCCCGCCTTCGCGGGGATGACCGGGAGCGTAGAGCGGCAGGCGTTTCGCGGCTCCCGTCCTGCGCCAGCACCGGAACTATGCTACGCCTCCATCATGGAGCCCGCAGAATCAGTTCTCTTCTTCTTCGGTCTGTTCGCCATGGTTGCCGAGGCCATGACGGCGGCGCTGGCGGCCGGGCGGCGCAAGATGGACTGGTTCGGCGTCGCGATGCTCGGATGCATCACCGCGCTCGGCGGCGGTTCGCTACGCGATGTGCTGCTCGGGCATTATCCGCTGCTCTGGGTGAAATATCCCTCGCTGCTGTTCTTGACCGGCGGCGCGGCGCTTTTGACCATCGCGCTGGCGCGCGTGGTGCATCGCTTTCACACTCTGTTTCTCGTGCTCGATGCGATCGGGCTTGTTGTCTTTACCATCATCGGCTGCAACGTGGCGCGGAGCATGGGCCATCCGGTGACCATCGTGGTGGTGGCGGGGATGATCACCGGATGCGCCGGCGGCGTGCTGCGCGATATCCTGTGCACCGAGGTGCCGCTGCTGTTCCGCAGCGAGCTTTACGCCAGTGTCTCGTTGATGACGGGCGCGATCTATGTCGCGGGCACGCATTTCGGCACCGAGCATGTCGCGGTGGTGATCGGCTCGGTCGCGTTCGGCCTGACGTTCCGCCTGCTGGCGATCCGCTACAAGTGGGAAATGCCGAAGTTCATTTACGAGCGCGAAGGGCCGCACTGAGCGTCCGGCCCGCGCCCGGTGCAGGGCCGCTTACGCCGCCTTGCTGCGCTTCCTGAGTTCTTCCTCCGCGCGCTTCTTCAGGTCGCTGGCGCTGATGTCCTCGATATGCGTGCCGACAAACCAGCTATTGCCCGCGGGATCTTTCACGCCGCCGGAGCGGTCACCGTAAAACTGGTCCATCGGCTCCATGATCGAGGTGGCGCCGGCCCTGATGGCTTTCTGGTAGGCGGCGTCCGCGTCCGGCACATACAGATAGAGCATGACCGGCGAAGCCTTGGCGTGTTCGGACGAGTCCGCGATCATGACCATCGAGTTGCCGATTTTCAGCGTGGCGTGCATCACGGTGCCGTCGGGCCGCTTGGTCATCTCGTGCAGCAGTTCGGCATCGAAGGCTTTCTTCAGAAAGCCGATCATCTTCTCCGCGCCATCGACAATGAGATACGGCGTGACGGTGTGGAAGCCTTGGGGAATGGGTTTGACCTTGGAAGCCATGAGCAAACTCCTCGTTTCGATAAAGAATGACGAGAACAATCCGCCCCCGGACATGATCCGGTGACCTGCTGCCGCGCCTGGTCATGGCGGGTTGCGCGGCGGGAGCTTCGTCCGCAATTGCGACGGGACCATGAACGGGCCGAACCGTGAGCGACTCTGCTGCGTCACAGTGGCGCGATTGAGATTAAATTGTGCCGCGCGATTTGTTCCAGGAAACTTTCAGGAAGCCTGCGCGTTTATGTGGCATGTCATCACGCAAGCCACCTCCCATGATCAATCAGCCACCTGCCGATGGCAGCAACATGCCCCGGCAGATGGTGTCGCGCGTCGAGCTGGTGGGGCCGAGGCAGCCGACGCCTTATGACAAGGCGCTGTGTGCGAAGGCGCGGGGCGATGCCCTGAAAAAACAACGCGAAGCGCTGGGCGCGTCCATGGTCATGAAAACCGGCGCGTCGCATCCCGGGCGCGGAAAGACGTCCTGAAGCCGACGCACGCCCTGCGGGGCAACGCCGATTCGATTTAAATTCTCTCAAGTTTTCCGCATGCGCGCCGTCAGACCGGCCACGATCTGTATCGTCACGCCAAGCAGCCAGCCGAACGCGAGCAATGACGATGTCGCTGTGGTTGTATCGGCGTCGGTGACGATGGAATACACCGATATGAAAGCCGTTATGGCGGCGAGAAAGGTTCCAGCCGAGCTCAGAAGCTCGACGGGGTCGGTGGACGGCGGAGGTTCGTCGGCGCGTGCGCGTGCCAGATGCAGTCTGGCGTTGCGGTGAGGGGGCACATCGATCCCGAGATAGAACCCGATTGCACCAAGAATCATCAGGGCAAGGCTCATGCTCACGGAGCCCAGCGCATCGACGCGTGCGTTCGCGACATGCGCGGCCACGAACAGGCCGCACGACGCGCCGGCCATGGACAGTCCGACGCGTTCGATGACATGAGCGACCCGGCTGGTCCGGGAACGGTATGTCCGGTGGGGGATGATGCTGTCTGCCATCTGTACCAACCACGGAACCGCGAAAGGTTCCTTCAGCATCGTGAAAAATTGGCGGGGCCTGTTTAGGACCGTCCGGCGCGGATCGGAAGATACCCATTCGATACCTCGCGGGATTGACAATTCTCGCAATTGGATTATATTCCTATTCGTCCCGCCCCGTCATGAGGGGCGTTTCGCGATCGTCACGATACGCGGGGCGGGATGCGGTGGCGCGGCAGCGTCAGGCCGGAGCGAGGGTTGCAGGGCGCAAGCCCGGATCGCGCGCACGCACCCGCAAGGGCGTGCGCAACATCCGGAGGCGTGTGAGCGATGCAAGCGACGGCAGACGAACCACGCTGTGCGCGCCGGCTCAAGTCGTGTGGTCCCGACGCCCGAAGCTGGCGTCAGTCCGGCAGAGAGCTGCTTCCAACCGGAGGCGGAAACCCTCAGCAGGGATGCGGTGACGTAGCATCGTCCGCCGGGGAGAGCACGAAGCAAGCCGGAGCCCCACCGCGTGCGGAACGCCGGATGCAAACGGCGTGACCGTGGTGACGACGCTCGTGTGCTTTCTCACTTTTGCGCACGGGGCTGCGGATGCGCTCGCGCATCCGGCGTTCCGCGCGCCCTCATTCAGGGCGAAGCGATATGAGAATTCGGGCGCCCCCGCGCCGTCATAACAACAGGGGTGATGGCGCGTGGCTGTTGGTGGCGCGGGATTTCTTTGGCGCGAATCGGGCAAGCCCCACGCGCGCAGGCTGTTTTAATCGGTGAATCTGGGATGCAGCGGATCGTCATCCTGAGGTGCGAGCGCTTGCGAGCCTCGAAGGATGACAACGACGCGAATAGTGCATCCTTCGAGGCTCGCCGCAAACGCGGCTCGCACCTCAGGATGACGCGGGCACGCGGGGACGACGAGAGAGCAAGAAAAACCCCGCCGAAGCGGGGTTTCGATAGCGCGGGGCGGAGTGCTTACCACCAGGTGCGGCAAACGCGGCGGCCGGGACCCCAGTAGCGGCACTTGCGAACGACCGGCGGACGAACGACGACGACGCCACGGTTGGCGCGGCAGCCGCCATATGGACCGCGGTGAAAGCCGGGGCCGCAACCGCCGGCGACCTGAATCACATCGGCGGAGGCGCCCGACGCGGGAGCCAGAGGCATTGCGTTGGCCGTGCCGAAACCGGCGACAGAAACGGCGAGAAGCGCTGCTGCGAACAATGTTTTCATGGGGGTCCTTCCTAGGGTGATCAAATCGCGATGCGTTTCGGAGCGGCCGGGGCTGGCCGGAGGCGCCGAAGATTATTCGCCGGCGACGGGCCGGCGGAGGGACGTTATTCGCTCGAACATTGACACAAGATGAACCGAATGTGGCCCGGTTGCGACCACTGACAAGGCAGTACGCCTGAGGCAGGGGACTCACTTTCATGAAGACATTTATTCTATCGGGATTGCTGATGTGTGCCGCGGGCGTGGCCGTGGCAGCCGATGTCACCGCGATCTGCAAGCTCGGGGACGACAAGCGTACGGTGACGGTTGCGTTCACAAATCCCGAATCGAAGACGATGCAGTGCGAAGTCAATTGCGACATGGCGCTGCCCGGCGGGTTCGGGACGGTGGTGTGCGTCAAGCCGGTTCCCGGCGGCGCTAAAGATCAGGTGATGTGCACCGACGTAAGCAAAGGCAGCGCAGCCTGGGTCCGCGTCAAGGGCACCGAGGTCAATTGCCGTGATCCGAATGGAACGCCGGTCACACCCGCCGACGACAAGTCGGAGGAAGAAGAATCCGACGCGCTGATCAAAAGATTACAGAAGCAGGGTCAGGATTTCATCGACCGGCAGAAGAAATAACGTCGCGACCGCGAAACCTGAAACGGTTCAGTTTCCATTCATGCGCGCTGCTGAATTCTGCTGTCGGGCAGAACATCAGAGGACGCACCATGGATCGCCGCGTTTTTCTCAAGTTCGCGTTTGGTGTCGCTGCCGCAGGTGCGGCCACCATCGCAGCCGCGCGTGCCGCGCCGCTCGCGCCGCAAGCGCTCACCGGCACTCCGATCGAGCCGGATCAGCTTCCGCAAAATGCCGTTGCCAACGACGACGACCTGAACGAAGCGCAGGTCGAGCAGGTCCGCTGGGGCCGTCGCCGGTGGGGATGGCGCCGCCACCGTTGGGGATGGCGCCGCCGCCGCTATTGGGGTTTCCGTCGCCGCAGATACTGGCGCCGCCGCAGATACTGGGGGTGGCGTCGCCGCCGTCGCTTCTATCGCCGCCGGTACTGGCGTCGCCGCTACTGGTGATGACGTACCTCATGCGCGGTGATGCTTCTGCCTGAGACAAAATTATCGAAGCTGCCAGGGAACGATCACGCTTCACCGCGTTTGTCGTTCCTGCGGGACATTCGGTTCCGTAAAACGTTCACAAGGAGATAGTTGATGGAACGTCGTGATTTCCTGAAATTTGCGTTCGGCTTCGCGGCCGGCGCTGGAGCAATCGCCGCTGCCGCATCGGCCGCGACCGCTGCTCCGATGCTGGTCCCGCATCAAGATTTGATGAACGGCCCGAAGTCCGAGCCGGACGTCGCTGCGAAGCCAGCGGTTGCAGATCAGGACGACGTTGCGCGTGCCGAACCTGAGAAGGTGTACTGGCGCCGCCGCCATTACCGTCGGCATTATCGCCGTCATTACCGCCGGCACTACCGCCGCTGGTAAGCCGCGGCTGAACTGACGGACCCCGGCTTCGACGAGCCGGGGTTTCGTTGTGTCGCCATCTATTTCGCGAGGAAGCCCAGCATCAGTTCATTGAACTTCGATTCGGCTTCGAGAAAGATCAGATGCCCGACACTCGGGATCACCTCGGCCTTTGCGTTCGGCATTTTCGCCGCGAACGCTTTGGCGAGATCGGCGTTATGGCCCATTTTGGGGCGCAGCGCCTCCGGCGCGTTCGGCTTGCCGGGCGCACTGTGATCGTCTTCGCCCATGACGAACAGCGTCGGCCGGTCGATCAGCGGGATTTCGTGCGCAACCGGCTCGCGATAGATCATCTGCGCTGAATTGACGAAGGCGCGCAGCCAGCGCGGGTATTCGGACGAGCCCTTGATGTTGAAACGCGCATCGATGAACGGCGTGATCGCCTCAGGCGGCAGCTTCAATGAGTAGTTGTTGACGAGCTGGGTCCGGTAACCGTCCGCGGTCAGCTTGTCTTCGTTCTCGAGAATTTTTTCGGTCGGCGTCGGTGGCACGTAGAGCCGGTAGTCCTCAAGTCCGATGGGAGCGGCCAGCAGCAGGCGGGAGACGCGGGCAGGGTAAGCGCGGGTGATGCGGACGCCGAGCATGCCGCCGAGCGAATGTGCCACGATGTCCACCTGCTGCAGTTGCAGATGATCGAGCAGCGCGATGGTATTGCGCGCCAGTGCATCGAAATGCAGGTCGAAGGCCGGCTTGGAGGATTTTCCAAATCCGATCTGGTCGGGCACCACCACGCGATAGCCCGCGCCGGTCAGCGTCTTGATCACCGGCGCCCAGTAGCTCGACGGAAAGTTGCGGCCGTGCAGCAGGAGTACGGTGCGGCCGTTCGGTGTTGCGGGCGCGACATCCATATACGCCATACGGACCTGCTCACCCTCGTTGGTGAGCGGCAGCATGTTGACCGGGTAAGGATAGGCGAAGCCTTCGAGGCCGATGCCGTAGGGTTCCTTCGCGACAGGCTCGGCCGCGTGCGCGGCGGTGAGCGACAGCAGTGCGAACGGCAAAAGGTATAGCGATCTCATGAGACTCTCCCGGATACGGGCGGCACCGTTAGCGCCGTCGGGTATCCGGGTAAAGCACGGCGCGTTCTGCCCTCATGACAATGCCGTGAGGGCAGAAAGCGATGTCAGAGTTTCGGCGCGTTTCCGAGCGGAGTCTTGTTGAGCGCCTCGTTCTTCTCGGCGGCGAAAGCGTCGGCATCGATCTTGGCGGCACTGATGATCTGCTTGAAGTCGATCAGCGTGAATTCAGCCTTGCTGACGCGATCCGGCGTGATGCCGGGAAAAATCTCGACGGAGACGAGGGCATCGCAATTCGCCGCCTTGGCCTCGGTGACGAGCTTGTCGAGCGTCTTTTCCAGCGCTTGCGCGCGTTTCAGCTCCGCGACGCAGCTTCCGCGTCCATTGGCATCGTTGAGCGCCACGGCAGCTTTGGGATTGAGCGGTGCGTTGAGTGCTTCAAGCGCGGAAGCAGGGGTGTATTTCTGCTTCACCGACATCACCTTGCCGGCCTTGTAGAAGTAATACATGCGGCCGTCGCCGATCGCGGTCGGCTGACCGTATTTCGCGGTGACCCGTTCAATCATCTCGGCCTTGGACGGTTGCTTCTCGGCGGAAAAGCCGAGAACGCGCGAGATGTAATAAGCGCGGTTGGCGCTGGCCGGAGAGGAAAACACCGCCAGCATCGATTCACCCGGATGAGTGCTGGTAGGGGCGAGGGTGAACTTCATCGCGGTGACATAGGTCACGTTGGTGCCGCCGAATTTCTGCTGGGCGGTTTCCGGCTTCACACCCGGCAGGTCCTTCAGATAGGCCTCGAACAGGGGCGAGGCCTTGCTGCCCTCGGTGCTGCTCGACAGGCCGACGATGTCGGGTTGCAGCTTCGGGGAAAACGCGGTTTCCGGCACTTTCGGCTTGATCTCATAGGCCCAGCCTGTCGCCGGAAAGGTAACCGAAGACAGCGCGACAAATGCGATTAACCCACAGCGAAACATGGAACACCTGCTCAGAAATGAAGGAAGTCAAAGCGCAATGCGCGGCGAATTACGCCAATTTTTGCGCGCGTGTGTCAACACCGGATTGTTGCATTAATCATTCTTCGTGCCGAACAGCGCCGTGAACCGGTCGGCGCCCTTGGGCGAAAACGTCACGACGCGATTGCCCTTTTCGCGCCTGGCCCATTTCAATTCGTAAAGACGCGACAGAATCGCTGCGCCCAGCGATCCCGCAAGGTGACTGCGCCGTACGCTCCAGTCGAGGCAGGTCTTGCAGAGCGGGCGGCGGGTTCCCTCCAGCGCCGACAGGTCGATGCCGAAATCGGCGACAAATCGTTCGCCCTCCGGCGTCAGCGTTACGCTGCCCTTGTGCGTGCGCAGGAGCTTCTTTTCGGTCATGGCGTCGAGCATCTGGACGCCGAAATCGCCGGCGAGATGGTCGTAGCAAACGCGGGCGCGCCGCAATCCCGGATCCGCCGGTCCGGTCCTGACCCGCAGATGGCCGGCGCGGGCGGCGAGGCCCATCAATCCCTCCAGCACCGCAGCGACATCTGGACCCGAAAGGCGGAAATAACGATGACGGCCCTGTTTTTCGGGAACGACGAGGTGACCCGCTTCGAGTTTGGCCAGATGCGAACTCGCGGTCTGCGGCGTGATGCCGGCTTCCTGCGCAAGTTCGGTCGCGGTGAGCGCGCGGCCACTCATCAGCGCCGTCAGCATGTTGGATCGCGCGGGATCGCCGACAAGCGATGCGATCACGGCCATGTCCGGTCCTGCTTTCATACTTCGACCTTAATCGAAGCATTCGCGGCAGGCAACGGATAGCTTGCGGTCAAGACAAGGAGCGTCTCATGACAATTACCGTTTTCATCCGCTACCAGCTTGATCCGTTCAGGCGCCATCTGTTCGAGGCCTACGCGCAGCGCTGGCTCACGATCATTCCCAAGTGCGGCGGCGATCTGCTCGGCTACTGGATGCCGCACGAGGGCACCGACAACATCGCGTTCGGACTGATCTCGTTTCAAAGCCTCGCTGACTATGAGTCCTATCGTGCGCGGCTCAAAGCCGATAGCGAAGGTGTCGCCAATTTCAACTTCGCGCAGGAGCATAAGTTTATCCTCTCGGAGGAGAGGACTTTTTTGCGACAGGTGCAGGGCTGACACCGCCCAGGGGCCGATTGATTTCACATCGCATCAGCGGCATCGTCCGATGTAGCAAAGACACAGAAAACAAACTTGCTGGGAGAATGACCAATGCCGGTTTCGACAGCGCAGAAGCGCGCGGACTTCAGGAAACTCCACGAGAGCGGATGCTTCGTGCTGCCCAATCCATGGGACGTGGGTAGCGCACTGTTGTTACAAGGAATGGGCTTCAAGGCGCTAGCCTCAACGAGTTCGGGCATGGCCTGGTCGATTGGCCATTCCGACAACAACGTGAATCGCGATCATGTCCTGGCGCATCTGAAGACGCTGTGCGATGCCACAGATTTGCCGGTGAATGCTGATTTCGAAGCGGGGTTTGCGCACGATCCGGCAGGCGTGGCCGCGAACGTGGCGCGTGGTGTTGATACCGGCGTGGCTGGATTGTCGATCGAAGACTCGACCGGAGATGTTTCGGCACCGCTCTATGAGATGACACTTGCAGTGGAGCGCATGCGCGCGGCCCGCGCGGCGATCGATGCAAAGGGTGGCGACATCGTGCTGGTGGGGCGCTGCGAAAGCTTTCTGGTAGGACAGCCTGATCTCAAGGCGACCATCGCGCGGCTGGTGGCCTATGCGGAGGCCGGTGCGGATTGTCTTTATGCCCCGGGCATCAGGACCAGGGAGCAAATCGCAGCGGTCGTCAAAGAGTTGGCCCCGAAGCCGATCAATGTCCTGATGGGAGGTCCGGGACTGACCGTTGCTGAACTCACCGACCTCGGCGTGCGGCGGATCAGCATTGGCGGCGCGCTGGCACGTGCAGCGTGGGGAGGATTTCTTCGCGCCGCGCGAGAGATCGCCGAGAAGGGATCGTTCTCCGAGTTGGCTCATGCCGTGACGCATGCGGAGATCAATGGCTTCTTCACCAAGGTGGCGAAGGATCGGAAATGACGGAACGAAAAAGAGCGGGCATCCGTGAAGATGCCCGCCCTGACGTTCAGCCTTCGTGATTAGTTACTTGACGGCGCGCCAGCCGGAGGCGCGTTGTTCTGCGGAACTGCCGGAGCAGGGTTGTCAGCTGCCGGTGGAGCAGCCGGCCGTGCGGGGTTCATTGCAGAGCCGGTGGTCTGGCCAGCCGGAGCGCGAGGCGCCTGAGCGGTTCCGGCCGCCGAAGGCGAGGCAGGTGTTGTCTGCGCGGTCGGAGTCGCCTCGGGTGATGTGCTTGACGAATTCAGCCCGTAAAATACGACGCCGAGAACGGCCACCAATGCGATCGCGAACAATGCGATACGCCCGCCATTCGCAGGACCTTCAGCCAGTTCAGGATCCGCCTGAAGTTCGTTATCAATTTGTTCCGTTCGGCGGCGAAGCACGTCATCGTTCGTCGCGGCGCTGTAGGGATCGCTGGGATTGCGTTCGATTGCCATAAGTTCAATCCTCCAGTCGTTGCATCTGGACAGACAATCGCCCGATGCTGGGGACGTTCCCGGCGCCCGGCGATGATGGGTCAAGAATCTCGGATTGCAGGTCGGGTATTCATCGGGCGCTTGTGCCCGTCGTCTGGCCTGTCGTTATTGCAGGGTTGTTCGAGACATCATGCGGTGCAGGATTCATCCGCGCGAGTGCGACGGCGAGCACCACAAGGAGCGCGATGCCAATCAACGCCTTGACCGGTTTGCCTTGCTGATACGCGAACTCCTCGCTCGCCTGAGCAGGTTCGTCGGAGACACCTTTTTTGCCGTCCGACATCCAGTCGCTTCCTGAAATGCGATTCATGATGCAAATCCTCCGCTCTGTGACCCGTTGAGATCAGGTCTTTGTATGTCGGGGCAACGGCCTTTCCGGTGGGAACGTTCCGGCGGAGCGTTGCATGGAGCGAGGGGCAGCATTGCGGGGAGACAGGCCGCACTGCAGCGGTATGAACGGGGGGCCGCTGCAAGGCACGAGTCGTTCGCAATGTCCTTTCGGCCTCAGGCAGGCGGGCGACACAACCGGTCTGAAGGAAGGCGAAAAGCGCCCTAAAATTACGTTTGAAAACAAAGGTCTGATGAATGCGATTTCTTTTGTGCGGGAAACGAAAAGCGACATAGACTGGCTTTAGGTAGACTCGTCACAGCGCAACAAGAGCCCGGCAAAGAGGCAAACGAATATGGGAATCAACCAAGGGCCGATCAGCCTCGACCAGAAATACACGCAGGCATCGGGGCATGTTTTCCTGACCGGAATTCAGGCGCTGGTCCGGCTGCCAATGGCACAGGTCAGACGCGACCGCGCGGCGGGGCTGAACACCGCAGCGTTCGTATCCGGATATCGCGGGTCGCCGCTGGGCGGCTATGACCAGCAACTGTTCGCCGCGCGCAAGCACCTTGAACAGTACAATGTGAAATTCCAGCCGGGGGTCAACGAGGACCTCGCCGCCACGGCGATCTGGGGTTCGCAGCAGCTCAATCTCTCGCCCGGCGCGAAATACGACGGCATCACCGGCATCTGGTATGGCAAGGGCCCCGGCGTCGATCGTTGCGGCGACGTCTTCCGCCACGGCAATGCGGCGGGCTCCGCCAAGAACGGCGGCGTGCTCTGTCTCGCCGGTGACGATCACGGCGCGAAGTCATCGACCGTGCCGCATCAGTCGGACCACGCCTTCATCTCCGCGCTGATGCCGTATCTCTATCCATCGAGCATCCACGAGATGATCGAGATGGGACTGCTCGGCATCGCGATGTCGCGCTATTCCGGCTGCTGGGTCGGCATGAAGGTGATCACCGAGACGGTGGAAACGACCGCGGAGATCGATCTCACCGACGAGATGACGCCGTTCATCATTCCGAGCGATTTCGAGATGCCGCCGGGCGGTCTCAACCTCCGCTGGCCGGACGACCGTTACGCGCAGGACAAGCGCTTGCAGGACTACAAGGGCTTCGCTGCCGTCGCCTTTGCGCGCGCCAACAAGATCAACCGCGTGACGATGGACTCGCCCAACGCACGGTTCGGCATCATGGCGTCCGGCAAGAGCTATGAAGACATCCGCCAGGCGCTGCGCGAACTCGGCATCACGCCGGAGGTGGCTGCGAAGATCGGTCTGCGGCTTTACAAGATCGGCATGCCGTGGCCGCTGGAGCCGGAAGGCGTGCGCGCCTTCGCCGTCGGTCTTGAGGAAATCTTCATCGTCGAGGAGCGCCGCGAGATCGTCGAGAACCAGGTCAAACAGGAGCTGTTCAACTGGCGCGACGATGTGCGCCCGCGCATCATCGGCAAGATGGACAATCACGACAAGCGGTTCCTGCCGTTCGCGGAAGAATTGAGCGTCGCTTCGCTGGCAAGCTCGCTGACCGAGCGGCTGCTGCAACTCGACCTCAATCCCGAAATCGTGGCGATGCTCCGCGCCAAGGCTGACTGGTTCAACGGCCGGCAGGCGACGCAGGTGCAGGCCATCGCGCCAGTGACGCGCACGCCGTATTTCTGCTCGGGCTGTCCGCACAATTCATCGACCAAGGTGCCGGAAGGCAGCCGTGCGATGGCCGGTATCGGCTGTCACTTCATGGCGTTGTGGATGGACCGCAACACGGAGACCTTCACGCACATGGGCGGCGAGGGCGTGCCGTGGGTCGGCATCGCGCCATTCACCAACGAGAAGCACGTTTTCGTCAATCTAGGCGACGGCACTTACTTCCACTCAGGCAGCCTCGCGATCCGGCAGGCAGTCGCGTCCAAGGCCAACATCACCTACAAAATTCTTTACAACGACGCGACGGCCATGACCGGCGGTCAGCATGTCGACGGCGAGCTTTCGCCGCAGCAGGTGACGTTCCAGCTTCACAGCGAAGGTATCCGCGACATCTATCTTGTGTCGGAAAATCCCGAGGCCTATCCGGCATCCGACATCGCGCCCGGCACCAAGGTCGCGCACCGCGATCAGCTCGACGAAGTCCAGCGCACGCTGCGCGAGACGCCGGGTTGCTCGGCGATCGTGTTCGTGCAGACCTGCGCCGCCGAAAAACGCCGCCGCCGCAAGCGCGGATTGATGGAAGACCCGTCAAAGCGGGTCGTCATTAATGCCGCGGTCTGCGAAGGGTGCGGCGACTGCTCGGTGCAGTCGAACTGCATTTCGGTGGAGCCGCTGGAGACCGAGATGGGGCGCAAGCGCACCATCAACCAGTCGACCTGCAACAAGGATTATTCCTGTGTGAAGGGGTTCTGCCCGTCCTTCGTCACCATCGAGGGCGGTACGCTGCGCAAGCGCGCGCCGGTCGATATCGGTAATATCGGGGAATTGCCGGCGCCGGCCTCGGTGCCCTCGCTGGATCGTCCGTATAATGTCGCTGTCGGCGGCGTGGGCGGCACAGGCGTGCTCACCATCGGCGCGCTGCTCGGCATGGCCGCGCATATCGAAGGCAAGGCCAGCATGATCCTCGATATGTCGGGGCTTGCGCAAAAGGGCGGTGCGGTGCTCAGCCATGTGCGGCTATCGAAGAATACGGCGGATGTGACTTGTTCGCGCATCGTCACCGGCACCGCCGATCTCCTGATCGCTGCGGATGAAGTGGTGGCTGTCGCCAAGGAGACGATTACGCTGGCGGAATCGTCGCGTACCTACGGCGTGATCAATACGCATTTGATCCCGATTGCGGACTTCATTCAGAACCGTGATTTCGATTTCCAGCGCGGCAAGGTCAATCGCGTACTGGAAAATGCGCTTCGCAAGGAATCTGCGTTCCTCGATTTCACCAAACCTGCCGAGACGCTGCTGGGTGACTCGATCGCGACCAACATGATGATGCTGGGGTATGCTTATCAGAAGGGCTTGCTCCCCGTAGGCGCCGAAGCCATCGAGCAGGCGATCGAACTTAACGGCGTGTCGATCAAGATGAACACGCAGGCGTTCCGCCTTGGCCGCCTCGCCGCGCATGATCCCGCAAAGCTGGCGGCCATGATGAAGGACGACGAACCCGAGGCCCCCAAGACCCTCGATCAGATGTCGCTGGACGAGGTCATCGCGCATCGCACGAAATTCCTGACCGACTATCAGAATGCGGCCTATGCCGCGCGGTATCGCAATCTCGTCGATCAGGTTCGGAAGGTTGCATTCGATGGCGGCTACGGCGAAGCATTGCCGCGCGCTGTTGCGATCAACTACGCCAAGCTGCTGGCCTACAAGGACGAATACGAGGTGGCGCGGCTTTATACACATGGGCGGTTTGCGGACAGCATCCGCAAGCAGTTCGACGGCAACTTCACGATGAACTTCAATCTTGCTCCGCCGATTCTGAACACTGGCACCGATGCATTGGGGCGTCCGCGCAAGCGCGCTTTCGGTCCCTGGATGATGAGCGCTTTCGGCGTGCTTGCGAAACTCCGCTTCCTGCGCGGTACGCTGTTCGATCCGTTCAGCTACAGCGAGGACCGCAAGCTTGAGCGCAACCTGATCAAGGGATACGAGCAGGATGTGGTGACGGCGGTGAAGCTGCTGTCGCCGAAGACCTACGACATTGCGGTGGAGTTGCTGTCGCTGCCGGATCAGATCCGCGGCTATGGCCCGGTGAAGGAAGCATCCATCGCGAAAGCGAAGGCGCGATACGAACAGCTTGCCAAGGACCTGGTCAATCCGCCGCCGATGATCGCGCCGCAAATCGCAGCGGAGTGATTGCTGAAGCCACCGCAAAGCCGTGAGGTCTCAAATGATCGCCATTATCTTTGAGGTCTGGCCTGCGGAGGGACAGAAGGACCGCTATCTCGATCTGGCAGCACGGTTGCGCGAAGACCTCGAGCAGATGGACGGCTTCATTTCGGTGGAGCGGTTTCAAAGCCTCACCGATCCCGGCAAGCTGCTGTCGATTTCGATTTGGCGAGACGAGGCGGCTGTTGCCGGATGGCGGGCATTTGCACGCCATCGCGCGGCGCAGCGGGCAGGGCGGCAGGGAATTTTCAGTGACTATCGGCTGCGCGTCGCGGCTGTCCTCCGCGACTACGGGATGAACGAGCGGCGCGAGCAGGCGCCCGCGGACAGCATCGCAAGCTACGCGCCTGAAATCTGACCGGATCGCTATTGCTTCCCGTCCGGTGCGACGATGTCAATGCGCCAATCGGTGCCGGCAGTTGTATGTCAGGCTCGTTCGCCCTGCGAAATTCAAGATGCTTGCCAAGCGCGGCTTGAAGGGTCAGAAAATCCGCTGAGATAATGCAGCGGAGATGACTTTGAGCATCAAGGGAAAAGCCTATATCGCCGGGATTTACGAGCATCCCACCCGGCATGCGCCGGACAAATCGACGGCCCAACTTCACGCCGAATGCGCCAAGGGCGCGCTGGAGGATGCCGGCCTGACCAAGGCCGATGTCGACGGCTATTTTTGCGCCGGTGATGCGCCCGGCGGCGTGATGCCGATGGCCGATTATCTGGGCCTCAAACTGCGTCATCTGGATTCAACCGAGACCGGCGGCTGCTCCTATATCATCGCGCTTGGGCACGCCGCCGAGGCGATTGCCGCCGGAAAATGTTCCGTCGCGCTGATCACGCTGGCGGGCAAGCCGCGCACTGGGCCGATGCCGCCACGCGCGTTCGGCCCCGAGGTCGATTTCGAAGCGGCTTACGGCGCGACAACCCATAACGCATATGGCATGTGCGCCATGCGCCATATGCATGAGTTCGGCACCACCAGCGAGCAACTCGCCTGGGTCAAGGTCGCGGCCTCGCATCATGCGCAATACAATCCGCACGCGATGCTGCGCGACGTCGTCACCGTGGATGACGTCCTCAACTCGCCGATGATCTCTGACCCGCTGCACCGGCTCGATTGCTGCGTCGTCTCGGACGGCGGCGGTGCGCTGGTTGTCACCACGCCGGAGATCGCGAAGTCGCTCAAGCGCCCGCTGGTGCGGCTGACCGGCCATGGCGAATCCCTCAAAGGGCCGAACGGCGGCCGCAAGCTCGACCTGACCTATTCCGCAGGTGTGTGGAGCGGGCCTCCGGCCTTTGCCGAAGCGGGCGTGACGCCGAAGGACATCAAGTACGCGTCGATCTATGACAGCTTCACAATTACTGTTGTGATCCAGCTCGAAGACCTCGGGTTCTGTGCGAAGGGCGAGGGTGGAAAGTTCGTCGCGGACGGCAACCTGATCTCGGGCGTCGGCAAACTGCCGTGGAACACCGATGGCGGCGGGCTCTGCAACAACCACCCGATCAACCGCGGTGGCATCACCAAGATCATCGAGGCGGTTCGTCAGTTGCGCGGCGAGGCGCATCCGAAGGTTCAGGTGCCGAACTGCGATCTCGCGCTGGTGCACGGCACCGGCGGACTGCTGGGTGTGCGTCATGCGGCATCGACCGCTATTCTGGAGCGCGTGTGATGACCGACAAACCGAAGTATCCGGCCCCTGCGGGCAACCCTGAAACCGTACACTTCTGGGACGCTGCGAAAGAGGGCAAGTTTCTCATCAAGCGCTGCACCGCGTGTGGCGAGCCGCATTATTTCCCGCGCTCGATCTGTCCGGTGTGCTTCTCGGACCAGACGGTGTGGGAGGAGAGCAAGGGCGAGGGCGTGATCTACAGCTACAGCCTGATGCGGAAGTCGCCGACGGGACCTTATGCCGTTGGGTACGTCACGCTCGATGAAGGTCCGTCACTGCTGACGAACTTCGTGGACTGCGATTTGGCGACGCTGAAAATCGGTCAGCGCGTGAAGGTCGTGTTCAAGCCGACGGACGGCGCACCGCTGCCGTTCTTCACGCCGGCCTGACAACAATAACAACAGCGAGGAAACATGCCGATCAAGTACGATGAGGTGATGGCGCTCAGGAATGTCGGCCAGAAGTATTCATGGACTGACCGTGAAGTGATGCTCTACGCCTATGGCATCGGCATGGGCGCCGATCCAATGGACCAGAAGGAGCTGTCGTTCGTCAACGAAGGCTACTTCACGCCGCGCGAGCTGAAGGTGGTCCCGACTTACGCGTCGGTTGCTGCGTGGGGCGCAAGTGCCGGCCCCATCGACGTCAACCGCGTCATGGTGGTGGATGGCGAGCGTGACATCACCTTTCACAAGCCATTGCCTGTCGCCGCCAGTATCACGGCGGACTCCAGCATCCTTGGCGTGTTCGACAAGGGCAAGGACAAGGGCGCGGTGATTCTGCGCAAGACCGTGCTCAAGAATGACAAGGGCGAGGATCTCGCCACGCTGATCGCATCGCAGTTCGCGCGCGGCGACGGCGGCTTCGGCGGCCCGTCCGAGGGACAGCCTGAGCCCCACGCTATCCCTAAACGTGCCCCCGACATGACGGTCGACATCTCGACCCGGCCGGATCAGGCGCTGATCTACCGGCTGTGCGGCGACCGCAATCCGCTGCACAGCGATCCAGAATTCGCCAAGCGCGCTGGCTTCGAACGGCCCATCCTGCACGGCATGTGCACCTATGGCCTGAGCTGCCGCGCAGTGCTTCAGACCTACGCGGATTATGATCCGTCCGCCTTTAAGCAGCACGTGACGCGCTTTTCGTCGCCGGTGTTTCCGGGGGAGACCGTGTCGTTCGATCTGTGGAAAGACGGCAACGTGATTTCGCTTGAAGGTCGCGTGAAGAGCCGGAACGTCACGGTCATCAGGAACGGAAAGACTGTTCTCGCCTGAAACAAGAAGAAACGGGAGGACTCGATGGGTTTGCTCGACGGCAAGGTTGCGATCATTACCGGCGCAGGCGGTGGTCTGGGCGAAGCCTACGCCAAACTGTTTGCCCGCGAGGGCGCATCGGTGGTCGTCAACGATCTTGGTGGGCCACGCGACGGCAGTGGCGCCGACAAGTCGATGGCGCAGAAGGTCGTCGATGGCATCAAGGCCGAAGGCGGGAAAGCCATCGCGAATGGTTCGGATATTTCGACGATGGCCGGTGGTCAGTCGGTGTTCAACGATGCGATCAGGCATTTCGGCCGCGCGGACATTCTGGTCAACAATGCCGGAATTCTGCGCGACGGCACCTTCGCCAAAATGACGGAGGACAACTGGGACAAGGTGATGACGGTGCACCTGAAGGGCACCTTCTGCGTCACCCTGCCGGTCTTCAAATGGATGAAGGACAACGGCGGCGGCGTCATCGTCAATACGTCATCGACCTCCGGGCTGTTCGGGAATTTCGGCCAGAGCAATTATGGTGCGGCCAAGGGCGGTATCTTCGGCCTGTCCAATGTGCTGACGGATGAGGGACGCAAGTACAATATCCGCGTCTGGACGCTGGCGCCGGGCGCTTTGACCCGCATGACGGCGGATCTGCAGCGCTACATCGACAATCCGGGGGCCGCCATGGGGCCTGACGAGATTGCGCCGGCGGTGCTTTACATGGTGAGCTCCCTGTCCGGCGAACAGACCGGAAAGGTACTGGGCGTTTCCGGCCCGCGAGGCATCCGGGAGATAAAACTCCTGGAGCGGGAGGGGTGGAAGCCCGGCGGCCCGTGGAAACCGCAGGACATTGCGGCCCATGCAAGCGAGATTTTTTTCGACGAAGGCGTTAGAATTGTGCCGCGCAGCTACTGACACAAAAACAAGAAAGCAGTCCTCCTCTCATGAAACTAACTCACGAAGCGAGCGGTACGTTCGCGATCGCACCAACCCCGTTCTTCGATGACGGCCGCATTGACTATGACTCGATCGACCGCCTGACCGATTTCTACTCGGAGGTCGGCTGCAATGGCGTCACCGTGCTCGGCATTCTCGGTGAGGCGCCGAAGCTCGAAGGCAACGAATCCATCGACGTCGCGACGCGCTTCATCAAGCGGGCCAAAGACAAGCAGATTATCGTTGGTGTCTCCGCGCCGGGCTTTGCGCAGATGCGCACACTCGCGCGCGCATCGATGGACGCCGGCGCCGCCGCTGTGATGATCGCTCCGCCCACGCACCTGCGCACCGACGAGCAGATCACCGGTTATTTCCGGCAGGCGAGCGAAGCTATCGGCAGCGACGTGCCGTGGGTATTGCAGGATTATCCGCTGACGCTGACCGTCGTCATGACTCCGTCGGTGATCCGCAAGATCGTCATGGACAACCCGTCGTGCGTGATGCTCAAGCACGAAGACTGGCCGGGGCTGGAAAAGATTTCGACTCTGCGCGGCTTCCAGAAGGACGGCTCGCTGCGGCCGCTGTCGATTCTGGTGGGCAACGGCGGGCTGTTCCTCGACTTCGAGATGGAGCGTGGCGTCGATGGCGCCATGACCGGCTACGCATTCCCTGATCTGCTGGTGGATGTCGTCAACCTGTCGAAGGCAGGCAAGCGCGACGCCGCGCACGATCTGTTCGATGCGCATCTGCCGCTGATCCGTTACGAGCAGCAGCCGGGCGTCGGCCTCGCTGTGCGCAAATATGTTTTGAAGAAGCGCGGCAAGATCGCGTCGGACGCGCAACGCAAGCCGGGATCGAGCATGAGCGCGCTGGCCCGCAGCGAGGTGGACTATCTCCTGTCGCGCGTCGGGCGCATCGATAAACGGGCGAACATCTAATGAGCAGCGGCGGCAAGAGCGCTCCTGACCCGTCGAAGGCCTTACGCACGGCGTCCACGGTGCTGCTGTTGCGGGAAGCCGCCGGCGGCATGGAAATCTTCATGGTGCAGCGGAATCGCCAGATCGAGTTCAGTTCCGGCGCCTTGGTGTTTCCCGGCGGCAGCATGGACCCGAATGACCATGAGATCGCGACCGATCCGGCGCTCGTCGCCGATCGTGGCGGTCTCGATATCGATACTGCGGCCATTCGCATTGGCGGCATCCGAGAGACGTTCGAGGAAAGCGGAATCCTTCTGGCGCGGCCGCGAGGCTCATCCTCGCTGGTGTCTGCGCAGAAGGCCGACGCCCTGGGTTCGCAGCGCGAGGCGCTCGACGCGGGCGAGGTGAGTTTCGCGGACATTCTGCGCGAACATGACCTTACTCCTGCGATCGATCTGCTTGCGCTCTTCGCGCACTGGATCACGCCGGTGAATCTGCCGAAGCGTTTCGACACGCATTTTCTGTTGGCGCTGGCTCCGGCAGATCAGATCGGCAGGCACGACGGCAGGGAGTCGGTGGATTCCGTATGGCTGTCGCCGAAGGCTGCGCTCGAGGCCGCTGAGTCGGGACGTTACAATCTGCCGTTTCCGACGATCCGCAACCTGATCAAGCTCGACAAGCTCGGAACTGCGCAGGCCGCAATGGACTTCGCGCGGACGACGCCGGTGGTAACCGTTGTGCCCGAGATGAGCAGGAACGAGAACGGAACCACGCGCCTGCGCATTCCGATCGAGGCAGGCTACGACGGCGACGTTTTTGACGTTGCACGCCCCTGAGAGGCTAATTCAGCGCCATTGAATCCATCGGCTGCCGTCACCATTCTCATGAGACGCGAAGCGCGCCCATGACGGTATCCGATGAGATTTTGGAAGATGGTTCTGACGGCTTTTCTGGTCCTGTTATTCGCCCCCATCGGCGTTTCTGCGGCATCGTATTTTTTGAGCGACCGGGCGTCGGCGAACTGGTACGCCGCCGATCGCTCCAGCGCGGGCGTTCTGCCGCAGGTATCGGATCATCCGGATGCGCTGGTTCGGATCTATGCCGCGCGTACGGTGCGCTGGCGCGGCATCGTCGCTGTTCATTCATGGATCGTGTTCAAGGAGAAGGGCGCTTCGCGCTATAGCCGCTACGATTATACGGCGTGGGGAGAACCGATCCGCGTCAACGGCTTCGTGGCGGACGGGCGCTGGTTCGGGCAGATTCCTGATGAGGTCTTCCGCGCAGACGGTGAGCACGCAGCACAGCTGATTCCGAAAATTCGGGCGGCCATTGACCGCTACAAGTATCGTAACCTCGGTGACTATCGTGCTTGGCCCGGCCCGAACTCGAATACATTCGTTGCAGCGATCATCGATGCGGTGCCGGAGATGGATGCGGTGCTGCCGCCGACGGCGATCGGCAAGGATTATCCCTACGATGGCGAATGGTTTGGCCGGACGCCTTCGGGGACCGGCTTGCGCGCCACGTTGGGCGGGTATCTCGGTTTGACTGTCGGCTGGCTGGAAGGCGTCGAGTTGAATGTGCTGGGCGCGGTTCTTGGTGTCGACATTCGCCGGCCTGCAATCAAGATTCCGGGGATTGGACGCATTGGCATGAGTGCCGCAGCGGCGTAGTCAGTCAGAACGATGGCTGACCGAGATTACCGATGACTTTCCCTCCACGACGAATCGTGTGCCTCACCGAAGAGACGGTTGAGACGCTGTACCTGCTTGGCGAGCAAGATCGTATTGTCGGCGTATCGGGATACGCGGTGCGGCCGCCGCAGGTACGGCGCGAGAAGCCGCGAGTCTCGGCGTTCATATCAGCCGACGTTCCCAAGATACTTGCACTCGATCCCGATCTGGTTCTGGCATTCTCGGATTTGCAGGCCGATATCGTCGCCGATCTGGTGCGGGCAGGGGTTGCGGTCCACGTCTTCAACCAGCGCGATATCGCCGGCATTCTGGCAATGATCCGCACGCTCGGCGGATTGATCGGTGAAGCAGAAAAGGCGAATGCGCTCGCGGCATGGTTCGGGCAGCGGCTCGCGGATGTTGCTGCGATCGGGCGCGCCAGAGCGGTGCATCCCAAGGTCTATTTCGAGGAATGGGATGACCCGTTGATCAGCGGGATCGGCTGGGTGTCGGAATTGATTTCGATCGCCGGGGGAGAGGACGTGTTTCCGCAGCTTGCAAAGGCAAAGGCTGCGAAAGACCGCATCATTGCGCCTGAAGCCGTTGTCGCTGCCAATCCCGACGTGATCCTGGCGTCATGGTGCGGCAAGAAAGTCGTCCCGGACAAAATCCGGCAGCGCCCGGGCTGGGACGCGATCGCGGCTGTGCGCGACAACCGTATCGTGGAGATCAAATCGCCGTTGATCCTGCAACCGGGACCTGCGGCGCTCACGGACGGTCTCGACGCTATTATGGCGGCGTTGCAGCCGAACACATGAGATGCATCGACTGAAGGGCTGTTCAATCAGGTCTGACCGTATTAATAACGGTCTTGAATAAGAAGAACTGATCGATGGTGTCCCTTAAACAGCTCAAGTACTTCGACGCCGTGGCCAGATCCGGCCATTTCGGCAAGGCCGCCGAGCACTGCGCTGTGACGCAGCCTGCGCTTTCGATGCAGGTACAGGAACTGGAGAGAACCCTCGGAATTCAGCTCCTGGAGCGCGGTCGCAACGGTGTGATGCTGACCGAGGGCGGCAAAGAAATCGCACAACGTGCGGCGCGCGTCCTTGCCGATGTACGTGACATTGTCGACGTCGCGCGGCGGCAGGGCAACGTCCTGTCCGGCCCTCTGGGTCTCGGCGTCATCCCTTCGGTGGCGCCGTATATCCTTCCGCAATTGCTGCCGATGATCCGGGACACGTTTCCCGATCTCGACCTTCACATCCGCGAAACCCAGACCCAAACCCTCGTTAACGAGCTAGCCGATGGTCAACTAGACCTGCTGTTGCTCGCGCTGCCGGTCGAACACCCCGACATCGAGACGGTTCGGTTGTTTGACGATCGCTTCCTGCTGGCGATGGCGACGTCGCACCGCATGTCGAACCGGGTCAAGGCGACGCCTGATCTGCTGGAAGACGACCGGCTGCTGCTGCTGGAAGAGGGGCATTGCATGCGGGATCAGGCGCTGGCTTTTTGTAACCTGCGGCGGATCGAGAACATCAACACCTTCGGCGCGTCGAGCCTCTCCACACTGGTCCAGATGGTGGCGCACGGTCTCGGCATGACGCTGTTGCCGGAACTGGCGGTGCCGCTCGAAAGCCGGCGCGGCGATATCCACCTGATGCGGTTCGCCGATCCCGAGCCGCAGCGCGTGATCGGGCTTGCGTGGCGCCGAAGCTCGCCGCGGAAACGCCATTTCGCCGAGCTTGGGCAGATGATTTCAGCGGCTGCGGCCAGGTAGGGGCACCGCGGCTGCGGCGCGCTCCAGAAAAACGCCTATGCAACCGCCTTGTCGGCAGGTTGCTGCGTCCAGTCGATCAGCGGAACGCCGTAGGCTCTGCTCCAGACGGTCAGGAAGCGGGGAAACCAGGAGTGCGCGATGGCGCCGCGGTAGGCCCATGTGCGGTACTGAAGGCCGTTTTCGGACAATAGCTCCTGGTATCCGCCATGCGTCTCCGTGGCGTGATGGATATGACGCAGGATTTCGCGGGCGTAGGGCCGGTATCGCTCGACCCCGGAGAATTCATCGTATTCGAGCATGCGGTCGGCGAACTCGACGTTGAAGGTCGGCCATGCGGACCGGCCTTGATAGGACGGCGTGGCGATCCGGTGGATAAGTTTCTTGCGCGGATTATCCGCCGACACGAAGAAGTGGAAGGTATCCGGAATCCGGAAGCGCGGCTCGGCGAGGATAAGATCGGCGGTTGCGCTGAACAGTGCGCGTTCTGCGTCGTTGCTGAAATCCCAGAAACCGTGCTGCACGTTGACGAAATCAAGCGCGATGGAAAACGCAGGCGAGTCCGCGTTGCAGTCGAGGCTATGCTTGATGTAGCCGTCGCGGCCGAACAACTGAAGCAGTTCTCCTTTGTACTGCGAGAGGCTGCGTCCCAGAATTTCCTCCAGTTCGTTCTGGTGCACGATCCCGAGCCGGATGCTCTGCTGGAACGTCGCATAGACGCTGGCGTTGGTGACGAAACGCAGCCGCTCCGCGCGAGTATCCGTCGCCGCCGAACGTGGCGCGCGGACATCGCAAAGCAGGGTACGGATACCATAGCCGTCATAAGGTTCGAGACTTCCTGCGAGATCGAGCAATGATCTCTTCAGGTCTTCGCGATATTCGGCCAGCAACGCGCGGCCGGTTTGTGCGGCGGTTGCCATGTCGGCATAGGGCGAGGGTCGAAAGTCAGCGCGAATGATCTGCTCCAGACCGCCCTGAATGCCGAGAAGCGTATCTGATGGCAGCGCGAAATAGTTGGCGCCGATATAGCGGTTGCGCTTCACGGGAATGAGCGTCGTCGTGATGATGCCGGAGCGCACTGCGCTCAGCATCAGGCGGACGCTTTTTTCCAGCAGACGAACCCGGCGGGTCGCGTCCTCGGAATCGATGATGGTCTGCGGATCGAGAACGTCGGGATAGAACCAGGCGAAATCCCGCGGATAGTAGGCCGACGCGTGCGGTGCGCCAGTGACAAGAAACGCTTCCTGCGCGGAAAAGGCGCTGTTCATCGAGTTGCGGTAAAGCTCGTCAATCTTCGCCGATGCATAATAGGCGCGCCGCAGGAAACGGTCGGAGAGGAAGTTGGTGGCCTGAAGGCAATTGGCGACAAAGGTCGCGGCGAGGCCCTGATAGAACCTGTGCTCGGAATTTGAAGACAGAAGCCCTTCGTTGCCGCTCACAATGTCCTGCCTCGCAATTGCAAGTCTTGAATAGCCTGGCGGCGCGATTCGATTGAAGCGCCATATGGGCGCAGGCCACCGTGCAAAAGCTCGGCAAGCCATGCCGAAAGATGCCACTGTTGGCAATTCAAAATACTGAAATCTGACTGTCATAATTGGCATCTTGCCTGCGCCCGGCTGGGCTCAGACCACGTGCTTCCCGGCTGCACGATGCCGAATTTTGGACGGGAATGGCGCGCTCCGAGAGATTCGAACTCCCGACCCTCGGAATCGAAATCCGATGCTCTATCCAGCTGAGCTAGGAGCGCTGACGGCTGCACCATAGCCAATGACGGCTCGAAATCCAGCCCGAAATCGCTCGAAAACTCCTGTTTTAGCCGTAGGCAGTTGCACGGTGTTTGCGGTCAAAACACAACGGAAAATACCGGAACGGGCTCGTCGAAACCCTTCAGCGTTCGTGGATCCAGCTCGACAAGAGGCACGCTCGACGCCACAGCGGAAGCTGCAATGCGATCGATCAGGATCTCGGAGTTCTTCGCACTCGAACACAAGCGCGAGGCAAGGTTCACGACGTTGCCGATTGCGCTGTAGTGGAGACGGCCGCCGGAGCCGATCCTTCCGACCGTAGCCGGTCCCTTCGCGAGTCCGACGCCAAAGCCGAGCCGGTGATCGAGTGCGTGCCAGCTGGCCAGAAGCCGCTGAACGGTTCTCTGCATGTCGATTGCTGTATGGACGCCGCGCAATGCCGGATCAGGGCAGGCAACCGGCGCGTTGACCAGCACCATTGCTCCGTCGCCGGAGAAACTGATCAGAGTTGCCTCATGGGAGCTGACGACGCTTTCAAGCGCGTCATAGTATTCGCGCAGCACGCCGAGGATAGTTTCGGGCTCCGTGCGCGCAGAGAAGGCGGTGAAGCCTCGCATATCGCAGAATATCGCAACCACATCGACGCGCCGCCCATCGAGAACGCGATCGTCGCCAGTACGGTCAATCAGTTCGGCGACCTGTGGAGCAAGAAAGCGCTTGAGCCGGCTTATGCGTTCGGAACGTTCCTGTGAGATCGCCAGCTCACCCGCCATCTCGTTGAACCGGGTCGCGAGCCGCTCGAACTCGTCACTCGTTGCAAGGTTGATGCGGTGTTGAAAATTTCCCGCACCGATTTGGGCGACCCCGTCCTCCAGCACGCGTATCGGTCCGACCATGCGCTGGGTCAGCCAGTAGGCGAGGATGGCGGCAAGGCCCGCTCCGGCAATTAATAACGCTGCCGTGCGCCAGAGCGCAGCGTAGATCGGCCTGAATGCCTCGGCGACGGGTTGTTTGACGATGACACTCCAGTTGATGCCAGGAATCTGCACCATCGCCCCCAATACCGTCTTGCCTGCGATGTCCTGCCCGGTGGCTGCCTGACTGGGGCGAGACAGAATGGCTGTCCGCAGGTCCCGGAGTGGTTGCTGCGCGGGTTCATCGGCGCGCAGCACAAGGCTGATGTCGGGGTGCGCGACGACGCGGCCCGGCTTATCAAGCACGAAGGCTTCTCCGGTGCGTCCTACGCGAATTCCCGAGACAACCTCCCAAATGAATTTGAGATTGACCTCCGCGATGGCGACACCGTCCGCCGACCGGTTGCCCGCGACGGCGATCGTCATAAACGGCTCCGAGCCGCGATAGAATGTGACCGGACCAAACCAGATCCGATCCGATCGGGCTGCCATCACAGCCGGTTTTGTTGATAGATCCGCTCCGCTCTCAATCCTGTTCAAGCCGATGCGCGACACGAATAGCCTTTCCTTCCCGGCAGGGTCGACCAGACTGAGGCTCTCAATGGCCGGAACCTGACGTAGCAGGCGCAGAGCGTCGAGCCTTCGCCTGTCGCCGCTGTCGTCCGACCACGGCAGTTGGACAACCCAGCCGAGCTGATCCCGGATACTTTCGATGAAGTCCTGAATGTTGACGGCAGCAAACCGGGCTTCTGCGTTCAGAAGGTCGTTTAACCTTGCGCGCTGGTCGTGATAGCCGAACCAGGCTTCACTTGCGCCTGCGATCAAAAGCGGCACGACGGTCGCCGCAAACAGCGCGCGAAAGTATTTCCTGAAAAGTGAGGTGCGCGGGGCGGCGCGTGAATCGGACATCGTCCTATCTCGAGAGACGGCCGGGCGGCCAGGTCATTCGATCACCTCGTCGGCGCTACTCAGAAGCGATGACGGGAAGGATATGCCGAGGGCTTTGGCGGCCATCAGATTGATGAACAACTCGAGTTTGGTCACCCGCTGCACCGGCAAATCGGAAGGCTTCTCGCCCTTGAGGATACGTCCGGCATACATGCCGGTGTGACGGTGCGACTGACTGAAGTCACCGCCGTAACTCATCAGGCCGCCAGCGAGCGGGAAGTCGCGGGATTGTGTCATCGCAGGCACGGCATGACGGGTTGCCAATAGGGCCAGCAGCTCACTACGGTAAGCGAAATAGGGATCGGAGCTGAAGACAAGTCCGCCTGCGCGCGCTTCTCGCACAGCTGCAAACATTCCGTCGAACTCCTGCTCGGCGCTGGTTTTCATAACAATAAGCTCCAACCCGAGGCTTTCCGCCGCGGTACGGAGGTTCTTCAACTGCATATCCGAGGTCGGACTTGTGGGGTTGATGGCCACACCGAATACATTGGTGCTTGGGCGGACCTCATGCATGAACTCCAGGCGTTTACGCGACACCTCCACGCTCTGGCTGGACACACCGGTAAGATTCCCTCCCGGCCGGGACATACTGCCCACCACGCCGAGTGCAATTGGGTCGCCGCCCATCTCAAAGACAATCGGGATGGTGGTCGTCGCGGATTTCGCTGCAAGCGCAACCTCAGCGCCACCTGCCGCGACGATGAGGTTCACCTTTCGAGTGGCCAGGTCCGCTGCGAGTGCCGGCAACCGGCTGTACTGACCTTCCGCCCAGCGAAACTCAATTGTGACATTGCGGCCCTCCGCGTAGCCGATTTCCGCCAGCCCTTTGCGGAAGGCGGTGAGGCGGCTGCCGTAGCGTTGCGGCGTTTCCGAACCAAGATATCCGATGACGGGCATCGTCTGTGCAGAGGCGGGGACTGTCCAAGCAATCGTGCTCCCCACCAGCGCAATAAAATCGCGCCGCCGTATTCGATCTGCAGTTTCGGGCATCAAGCGCATGGCCCGTCCCAAATAACGCCACCAACCATCTACTTCAGCATAGCTGCGAGGTGTGGGTTACGGAACCGGATATCCGGTCCCACAAACACGATTATGAGGATTAAACCGGGCGGGTAAGCTGCCGCGCTGCCTACAATTTGACGGCTGCCTCGAACGGATTTTCCCGGCCGAGAGTTTCGACGCAAATCACGAAGCGCCGCATCTCAACCGGTGCATACTTCAACGTGCGTGCGCTGCAAGAAAACAGACGCACCTTCGTTGCGATGCGCAACATGGTTTCGTTGACGCTTCCTCTTTTGCGTCTAACATTCGTTCAGGCCCGTGAGAGGCCATCGGAGGAATGCATGATCCGTCTTGCCAGCCCTACTGCTCGCCGAGAATTTTCAAGGACTGCCGAAACCCAGCGCTCGCCGCTGGGTTTTTTGATGATTGCATCCACAATCGCAACGCTTGCCGTCGTTTCAGCAGCCTCTGCACAATCACCGCCGAAGGGATCGCCTGAGCACATCAAGGCAGTGACGTCGGCTGTCGATCAGAACTCCATCAAGGCTAACGCAGCAACGTCCAACGACTGGCCGACCATCGGCCTCGACTATGGCGAGACACGTTTCAGCAAGTTGAATCAAATCAATACCGACAACGTGAAGAACCTGGGTCTTATGTGGACCTACAACCTCGAATCGTCGCGCGGCGTTGAGGCAACGCCTCTGGTTGTCGATGGCATTATGTATGTCACCGCCTCATGGAGCGTGGTGCATGCGATCGACGTGCGCACCGGCAAGAGGATCTGGAGTTTCGATCCCGAGGTTTCACGCTCCATCGGCTACAAGGGCTGCTGCGACGTCGTCAATCGCGGTGTCGCGCTTCACAAGGGCAAGGTCTTTGTCGGCGCCTATGACGGACGGCTCATCGCACTTGATGCCGTGACCGGCAAGAAGGTGTGGGAGAAGGACACACTGATCGACAAGGAGCACTCGTACACGATTACGGGCGCGCCGCGTGTCGTGAACGGGAAGGTAGTGATCGGTAACGGCGGCGCTGAGTATGGCGCGCGCGGTTACGTGACGGCTTACGATGCGGAAACCGGCAATCAGGCCTGGCGCTGGTTCGTCGTTCCCGGCGATCCATCGAAGCCATACGAAGATGAATCGATGGAAGCGGCCGCCAAGACCTGGGATCCGGCTGGCAAATACTGGGTCAACGGCGGCGGCGGAACGGCGTGGGACACCATCACCTTCGATCCCGATCTCAATCTCGTCTACATAGGGACCGGCAACGGCTCGCCGTGGAATCGTCATCTCCGCAGTCCCGCCGGCGGCGACAACCTCTATCTCGCGTCGATTGTCGCGCTGAATGCCGACACCGGAAAATACGTCTGGCATTATCAGGAAACGCCGGGCGATCACTGGGATTACACCTCAACCCAGCCGATGATCCTGGCTGACATCAATATCGACGGCGCTCCGCGGAAGGTGATCCTTCACGCGCCAAAGAACGGCTTCTTCTTCGTGATCGATCGCACCAACGGCAAGTTCATCTCGGCGAAGAATTTCGTCGATGTGAACTGGGCGACCGGATACGACGCCAATGGACGTCCGATTGAAGTTGCCGCTGCTCGCGATCCGGAAAAAGGCATGGACGCCATTCCGGGTCCTTACGGCGCCCACAATTGGCACCCGATGTCGTTCAATCCGATGACCGGCCTCGTGTATCTGCCCGCTCAGGGTGTGCCGCTCAATCTCACTCCGCAAAAGGGCTGGAAGCACAATGCCAACCAGCCCGGCGAGTTCGGCGGCAACACCGGCTGGAACACCGGCTTCGTCCTTAACGCGACGCCGCCCCAGAACCTGCCGTTCGGCCGGCTCATCGCGTGGGATCCGGTCAAACAAAAGGAAGCCTGGAAACAGGAATATGTCGCGCCGTGGAATGGCGGCACGCTGACCACCGCCGGCAACCTTGTGTTCCAGGGAACGGCTGACGGCCGCTTCATCGCCTACAATGCGACGACCGGCGACAAGCTTTGGGAGTCGCCTACGGGCACCGGCGTTGTGGCTGCCGCTTCGACCTACATGCTCGACGGCAAGCAGTACGTATCGATCGCGGTCGGGTGGGGCGGCGTGTTCGGGATCGCGGCGAGGGCCACCGAGGCGGACAATCCCGGCACGGTTTACACGTTCGCGATCGACGGCAAGGCGCCGCTGCCGCCCATCACGAAATACCAGATGGAGAACCTCGTCGAAGGCGTGAAATACAATCCCGCAGATGTCGGACCAGGAACGCTGCTGTATGTCAGCAGTTGCGTGACCTGTCACGGCGTCCCTGGAGTGGACAAGGGCGGCAACGTCAGGAACCTCGGTTATGTCGGCGCCGAAACCATTGCGAACCTGAAGAACTTCGTCTTCAAGGGGCCGCACGTCGACAAAGGCATGCCGGACTTCACCGGCAAGCTGAGCGATGACGACGTGGTCAAGATCATCGCCTTCATTCAGGGTACTGCGGATGCGGTGCGCCCTCCGAAGAAGTGAGTCGCTGGACGGTATAATGAGCGGGGGAGCGGGTGGCTGACAGGCCGTCCGCTCCCTTTGCTTTTGCGGAATGGTTTGCGCCGTTCGATTTCTAATTTTTCTTATATTTCAATTTGTTGTTCCATTTATTTGAAGTTCCTTGATGTCCGCTCCGTCATGCTTAACGGTTTTTCAAACACAGTCCCGCCAGAGTCTTGGGGTTGATGGAGCTCATTAGGGCCGTCACCATTTGTTTCCGACTTCATCGTGCTCGGGCTTGCATGCGGATTGCCGTTTTTGTGTCTGTCGTTCTATCGCTGCTGGCCACGATGCCGGCGCGTGCGGACCTGCGCATCACGCGCGACCATGGCGGCTATGTCGAAGAGTACAAGGCAAAGTATCAGCGCATCCGCGCTCGTGGCGAGCGCGTGATCATCGACGGCATCTGCAATTCGGCCTGCACGATGGTGTTCGGCATCGTGCCGATGAACAAGATCTGCGTCACGCCGCGCGCCAGCCTTGGTTTTCATCTGGCCTACTACGACAAGGCCTTTACGTTCGGCATGAAGATCAACAGCAGCGAGGGGACATCGGACTTGATGTCGTACTATCCTCCGACTGTGAAGTCATGGATCAGCCGCAACGGCGGCCTCACCAACGATATGAAGAAGATCAAGAACGGCACGGATCTCTGGCAGATTGTGGATCCGTGCCCGGAGGAGTTCTTCTAACTCCCAATAGTTTTTCTTTGAAGCATCGGCGTTCTCGTCAGAACGTCACGACGCCCCTGATCGACTCTCCGCGCTTCATCAGATCGAACGCCTTGTTGATGTCGTTCAGCGGCATCACGTGCGTGATCATCGGATCGATCTGGATTTTCCCCTGCATGTACCAGTCGACGATCTTTGGCACGTCGGTGCGGCCGCGGGCGCCGCCGAAGGCCGTGCCTTTCCACACCCGTCCGGTCACAAGCTGGAACGGACGCGTTGCGATTTCCGCTCCCGAGGGCGCGACGCCGATGACGATCGACTGTCCCCAGCCGCGATGGCACGCCTCGAGCGCCTGGCGCATCACGGTGACGTTGCCTGTGCAGTCGAACGTATAGTCCGCGCCGCCGATCTGGTCTTCTTTCGTCTTGGTCATGTTGACGAGATAGGGCACGAGGTCCTTGCCGACCTCCGTCGGATTGACGAAATGCGTCATGCCGAAGCGCTCGCCCCAAGCCTTCCGGTCATTGTTGAGGTCGACGCCGATAATCATGTCGGCGCCGGCGAGCCGCAGGCCTTGCAGCACGTTCAGCCCGATGCCGCCGAGACCGAACACGATGGCCTTCGCGCCTTGCTCCACCTTGGCGGTGTTGATGACCGCGCCGATGCCGGTGGTGACGCCGCAGCCGATGTAGCAAACCTTGTCGAATGGCGCGTCCTCGCGGATCTTCGCCACGGCGATTTCCGGCAGCACCGTGTAGTTCGCGAAGGTCGACGTGCCCATGTAGTGATGGATCGGTTTGCCGCCCAGCGAGAAGCGGGACGTGCCGTCAGGCATCAGGCCCTGTCCTTGCGTGGCGCGGATCGCGGTGCACAGATTGGTCTTGCGCGAGAGACAGGAGGGGCACTGGCGGCATTCCGGCGTGTACAGCGGAATGACATGATCGCCTTTCTTGACGCTGGTGACGCCGCGACCGACGTCAACGACAATGCCCGCGCCCTCGTGGCCGAGAATCGCGGGGAAGAGACCTTCCGGGTCGGCGCCTGACAGCGTGAATTCATCGGTATGACATATGCCTGTCGCCTTGACCTCGACCATCACTTCGCCCTCGCGTGGGCCTTCGAGTTGAACGGTCGTGATCTCGAGCGGTTTGCCGGCAGCGGTGGCAACGGCGGCGCGAACATCCATGGGATCCTCATGTTTGAAGCGAGTTCGGTCTGCGTTTCCGGGCAGGGCGTCCGGCGCATTTGACGATTGCCCGACACCATAGGATCGGGCAAGCAGTTGCGCAAATGAGCCAATCGTCGCCCCAGCCCACACTCGAATCGATTGCCGCGCGGACCGCGCCTGCAATCTTCGTCCTGCTATGGAGCACCGGATTCGTCGGCACGAAATACGTGCTGGCCGGCGCCGAACCGCTGACCTATCTCACCGTGCGCATGGCCCTCGTGGCATTGCTGATGGGTGTGATCGCTGTGATCTGGCGGGCCAAATGGCCGGATCGCGCGGGCATCATCCACAGTGCGATTGCAGGGCTTCTCGTCCATGGCTTCTATCTTGGCGGGACAGCAGTCGCGATCTTTCATTCCGTGCCTGCGGGGCTGTCCGCGCTCATTCCGGGTCTGCAACCCATCCTGACATCCACACTCGCGAACCGCTGGCTCGGCGAGCGCGTTTCGCCGCTTCAGTGGACCGGACTGCTGATGGGCCTCGCCGGAACGCTGATCGTTCTGCACGGCCGTTCGCTGTCGGGCGAGGCGGGCTGGGGGTGGCTCGGCACCTCTGTCGCGCTTGTCAGCATCACGCTCGGCACGCTCTATCAGAAGCGTTATTGCAGCCAGATCGACTGGCGCGCCGGAAATTTCATTCAGTTTATCGCGGCGGGGTTGTTGTTCGCACTCGGCGCATGGTTGTTCGAAACGCGCGTTATCGTCTGGAACCGCGAGTTCGTGCTCGGTCTCGCGTGGCTGGTTATCGTGCTCTCGATCGGATCAATCGGCCTGCTTTACTGGCTGATCCGTCACTCGGCCGCGACACGGGTGGCTAGTCTCTTCTATCTGGTGCCCGGTGTGACCGCGATTATGGCTTATGTGCTGTTCGACGAGCGGCTTGATTTGATCTCTATCGCGGGCATGGTGATCTGCGCCACGGCCGTGCTGCTGGTGAATCGCCCGGCGAAGGCCGACATCTCTCCCGGCAGCTAGTCGCGCGTCTTTGCATACGCAGCGAGCGCCCGCGCACGTGCTGTCTTGTGATCGACGATTGGCTCCGGATAGGTTTTTCCAAGCGTCACGCCGGCTGCGGCCAACTCCATCGGCGTGGCTTCCCATGGCTGATGGATCAATTTGGCCGGAAGGCGCGCCAGCTCGGGCACCCACTTCGAGACATACGCGCCGTCGGGATCGAACTTCTCGCCCTGCAGGATCGGATTGAAGACGCGGAAATAGGGCGCCGCATCCGCGCCCGAGCCCGCCACCCACTGCCAGCTCGCCGGGTTGCTTCCGGGGTCGGCATCGACCAGCGTATCCCAGAACCACTTTTCGCCGTCGCGCCAGTCGATCAGCAAGTGCTTCACCAGAAACGATGCGACCACCATCCGTACCCGGTTGTGCATGATGCCGGTGTGCCAGAGTTCCCGCATCCCGGCGTCGACGATGGGATAGCCGGTCTGGCCGCGCTGCCAGGCACGTAATGCTTTAGGATCGCTGTGCCAGGGGAATGCATCGAACGACGATTGAAGATTCCGTTCGGCAAGTTGGGGGTGATCGAACAAGAGATGACGCGAGAATTCGCGCCAGCCGAGTTCGCTCAGAAATTTCGCGACACTGCTGGATATTGCGGGTTTTCCGGCCGCAGCGAAACTGGCGGAATGCCAGACCTGACGCGGGCTGATTTCGCCGAAGCGCAGATGCGGCGATAGCCGCGACGTAGCATCGCGATCGGGGCGGTCGCGCAACGATGCGTAGCTTGCGATGTCGTTGTCGAGGAAATCCTTCAGCCGTTTCTGTGCTGCGGCTTCGCCCGGCGTCCATGTCTCGCGCAACCCCGACGCCCAGTCGGGCCGCGTCGGCTCCAGGTTCCAGGAAGCCAGGTCGTCGGTGGCGATCTTCGGGCCGGCTGTCAGCGCCTTTGGCGCGGGCAGGGGTTGGGGTGGGTCGCCGAGGCTCAGGACGCGTTTCCAGAATGGTGTGAACACGCGCAGGCCGCGGCCTTCCTTGTTGCGCAGCTTTTCGGGTCTCACCAGCAGGTCGCTGGGAAAGCTGCGCGATGCGACGCCGATGCGGTCAAGGGCGGTCGTCACCTCGCGCTCAGTGGCCGCCTCACCCGGGATGTCGCTCTCGTTCCAATGGACCGCAGAAGCGCGGATCTCTTGCGCAAGATCTGCGATCACCCGCGCGGGACGGCCCCTGCGGAGGGTCAGCGATTGGCCTCGTGCAGTAAGGCTCCCCTGCAAACTCCGGAGCGACTGGGCGAGCCACCAGCGCGATGCGCTGCCGATCGGACGTCCGTGCTGAGGGCTGCCTTCTTCGTCCAGAACGTAAAGGCAGACGAGCGGTGCGCCGCTTTGGGCGGCATCATGCAGGGCTGGATGATCGGAAAGCCGCAGATCGTCCCGAAACCAGACGATCAAGGGGGAAGCTGAAGAACCTGTCATTGCGCTGGCAATCCTGACGTTAGCGGCAGCGCTTGGCCACCTGGCGAACTGTTAATGAGGCGGTAAACATAAACTGTCAAAATTCATCGATTTTTCATCGGAATGCATTTTTGGGGACGACACGATGGCACTCGGCTTGGGGAAGAATTCCCTTGGTTTCCTGAAGTTTAAACTCGGGACCAAGGCCACGATCTGTGCGGCGGTACTGATCGCCGCGACCACCTCGATGGTTGTCGGAGCAGCCTACTGGTCGCTGAGCACGGAGTTCGAGACAAGGGCAAAATCCGACATCGAAACCAGCCTTCGCACGCTGGCTCTGGCCTTCGCCGAAACTTACGGGGATGCCAAGGTCACGATCAAGGACGGCATCGTCAGCCGTGCTGAAATTCCTGCGATGCCGGAGTTCAAGGATCACACGACGGTTGATCGCGCGACGTCCTACGTCGGCGGGAACGCCACACTCTTCGTGTATGACGACGCGACCGGGCAGTTCGTCCGCAAGACCACCAACGTCAAGAAGGAGAACGGCGACCGCGCTGTCGGGACCCAGCTTGCGCCGGATCATCCCGCGCAGGCGGTCCTCCGAAGCGGGCAGGCCTACAAAGGCCCGGCTGTGCTGTTCGGCAAAAGCTTCATGACCGCGTATCAGCCGGTGTTCGATGCTGCGGGAAAGATCATCGGAATTCTCTATGTCGGGATTCCGACGGCCCCGCTCGACGCGATGCTTGTCCATGCCATGCAGATGATGACGATTGCAGCGGTGGTCGGGGCGTTGCTGGTTCTCGGTTTGACGATGCTGATCGTACGCAGCGTGACCCGGCCACTCCGCTCCGTCACGGATACGCTGACATCGCTTGCGGAAGGCAAACCCGACGTGACCATCAATCATGTCGACAGGTATGATGAAATCGGCGCCATCGCCCGGACCATTGGCGTGTTCAAGAACAATTCTCTCGAGCGCCGCCGGCTCGAGGCGGAGCGCAAGACCGCCGAGGCGGAATCAGTGCAGCGGCGCAAGGCGGAATTGCAAAGCTTCGTGGATGAATTCCAGTCCAACGTCGGCGGAATTATCGACAAGGTCCTGCATTCGTCCGGCGAGTTCGAGAGTGCGGCAAGAAATCTGACCGAAACCGCGCGCAGCACGGCGCATCTGTCGAAGGCGTCCGCCGATGCATCGGCGCAGGCGTCGGAGCACGTGCGCAACGCGGCTGCGGCGTCCGAAGAACTGACAAGCTCGATCGCCGAGATCAGCCGCCGGGTTCAGGAATCCAACGGGATCGCTGCTGATGCCGTTCAACAGGCGGTCGCCACCGACGCACGGATGGCCGATCTGTCGATGGCAGGAGATCGGATCGGTGACGTCGTGAAACTGATCACATCGATTGCGGAGCAGACCAACCTTCTGGCGCTCAACGCGACCATCGAGGCAGCGCGGGCAGGCGAGGCTGGACGTGGCTTCGCGGTGGTGGCGCAGGAAGTCAAAAACCTGGCCGGCCAGACGGCGAAGGCGACCGACGAGATTAGCAGCCACATCGTCAACATGCAGTCTGCGACGCGTGAATCTGTCGCCGCGATCAAGGCCATCGGGCAGACCATCGAGCAGATCAACGACATTGCAACATCGATTGCCGCCGCGGTCGAGCAGCAAGGGGCCGCGACGCACGAAATCGCCAAAAGCGTTCAAGCCGCCGCAACCGTCACCACCGAAGTCGCCGCCAATGTCGGGGACGTCGCCCGTGGCGCAAACCGGACCGGCGAGACGTCCGACGAGATCCTCAAGTCGGCGCAGGCGCTGAGCGGCGAGAGTTTGCATCTTCAGGCGGAGGTTGAGCGCTTCCTCGACGGTGTCAGGGCGGCCTAGGGGCGACCAACTAACCGACAAATAGAAAAGGGGACGCAATGCGTCCCCTTTTAATTTTGCGTCCTTGCCGCGATTATTTCGGCTGCGGAACAATCCGGATATAGGGCTTCGGCGACTTCCAGCCGCCCGGATAGATCGTCTTGGCTTCATCGTCGGTGACCGAGCCGGCGATGATAACGTCTTCGCCCTGTTTCCAGTCCGCCGGCGTCGCCACGCGATGCTTGGCAGTGAGTTGCAGAGAGTCGATCACGCGCAGGATCTCGTCGAAGTTGCGCCCGGTGGTCATCGGATAGACCAGCACGAGCTTCACCTTCTTGTCCGGACCGATGACGAACACCGTGCGCACCGTGGCGTTGTCGGCAGCGGTGCGGCTATTGGCATCGCCGGACGTGCTGGCGGGCAGCATGTTGTAGAGCTTGGCGACCGCGAGATCGGTATCGCCGATCATGGGATAGTTCGGCGCAAACCCCTGTGTCTCCTTGATGTCATCGCTCCACTTGGCGTGCCTGTCGACCGGGTCGACGCTCAGCCCGAGCAGTTTGACGCCGCGCTTGTCGAATTCTGGCTTCAGTCCCGCCAGCCGTCCGAGTTCGGTCGTGCAGACCGGCGTGAAATCCTTCGGATGCGAAAAGAGAAGAGCCCAGCTATCGCCGATCCAGTCGTGAAATTTGATGCGTCCTTCGGTGGTATCAGCCTCGAAATCGGGCGCCACCGCGCCAATCTGGATTGTCATGTTTTTGGCCTCACGTACTTGGAGTTGCGAGGAAAATCTCGCTGCGCTGGTATATCGGCAGATGCCCCAAAACGGAACTGCATACCGAAAAGGACAAGGTTTTTCTCGCGAAGGACAGTCCTTTGAAAATCCGTTCTGCCGCGAGCCGGATTAATGAAAATTCATAATTGGCCGGCGCGGGCTCACTTTTTCGCTATGCCCCGAATTTGACTTTGATGCGCCGCAACGCCGCCGGTTCCGGTTGGCATTGCATGAACCATGCGGACGGTCAGTGCGACCAATCCGCAACCATAAGGGAAAGAAGCGCGCTCCAAATCGCTTCATTAACGCTTCGTTTACATCCGCATGAAAATGCTGCGGGACACAAAAAGAGAATAGTAACATGACGTCCGCCTCGATCATCTCCAACGCTCCGCTTTCCGACCTGATCCGGAAAATCGAAACCGGCTCCGTTGCCGACCGCGATGTGTCTGCCTACGCGCTCGCTTTCGTGCGCGACGGTGTCATCACCGGGGAGGGGCCGACGACCACAGGCCGCGTTCACTTCTCGCGGGCGCTGGATGCGGACGATGCAGCCTGGTGCGCGCGTATTCTCAACGCCGCGGCAAACACCAACGAGCCCGTCAGCCGCGCCGAGGCTGAAACCCTTTTCGAGATCAACAAGGCCGCGACCGAGCGCAGCGACGACGGCCGGTTCGACGACCTGTTCACAAAGGCGATCGTGCATCATGCGGCTGCTGCTTCCGGTCTGCCGGTGCCGCCGCGTTCCGTTGCGCTCTCACCCGAGACCTCGATCGAGAGCTGGGCGCCGACCACTGCGGTTGGCGTCAACACCGAAGTACTTGAGTGGATCGCCGGCCAGATGCGCGGCACCCGCCGCAACAACCGCGCGCTCGCGGCGCTGGTCGCGAGCCTGATCGGCGCGGCGACCATGCCGCTTGCGCACACGCTGCCGAATTTCCTCGACCTTGGAATGTAAGGCGAGCGGCTTCTAAATGACGGACAGGCGCTACTTGGCGCCTGCCGTCTTGGCCAGTTCGGGAAGGCCGACAGTTTTTCCCGGGAATCCCGCCACATCGAAGTAGCGCTGCTCCTGGACGCGCTGGAACTTCAGCACGGTTCGCAGGCCATTGGCGGCTGGCTTGCCGGTGATGGTGGTGGCGAACGACTTCGGGATGAGGCCGTTCGGCATCGCTTCCGTCATCACACGGCCCATCAGCGTGCCCTTGGGCTTGCGGTTGAGACCGAGAAGATGCGCCGCTGTGATGCCGACGTCGGCATTGCTCACGGGTAGTTCACTGGCAAAGCCGGCTTTGAAGTCAGGACCGATCGCCGCCATGAAATTCATGGTGTCGCCGCGGCTGAAACTGCCGTGCATGCCCTGGCCCTGACGCAGAACGGTGTCCGCGATTTCGACCGAGCACAGCGTCGGTTCGTCGCACCCCGTGGAATAGGAGCGGAAGTTCACGACGATGGCCGGGTGGGGTGTCACGGCCTTGCCTCTCAGGCTGAGGGTCGAGAGCGGCAACGTGCCGGGAAGTTTCCCGAGCTTATCCTCGACGAAAATGCCGCTGACGTAATCCTGTTCAAGCAGCGCCTTCACGGTGCGGTCCGCAAGTTTCTTGTCGCCCTTCGGCAGGTAGATCAGGTCGGAGCCGCCATTGGTCGCAACGACCAGATCCGGCTTGCTCGGGTCCTTCCCGAGCAGGGCGTTGCCGGCTTTCGGATACGCATTGGCGCCAACCTGCTTGTCTCCGTCGTTAGGATCGAACAGCGGAAGGTCTAATGCCTTCGCCAGATCGAGGGCAAGAAAACCGAGCGGCAGAAAACCTTCCGGCGTGTCGGGATAGCTGTTCTTCACCGTCGGACTGGTCTTGCTTTCCTTCGAGATTGTCGAGAAGCCGTGATCCGCCGAGACGATGATGTTGGTGGTGGCGGAGAGGCCGAGGTCGTCGAGAGCTTTCCGCAATTGAGCGAGATTGTTGTCGGCATTCTTGATGGCCGCGAGCGAAGACGGGCCGTTGATGCCCGGCGTCACGCTGTTGAGGCTGTCTCCCTGGTTGTGCTGGGTGCCATCAGGATCGCGCGACCAGAACACCAGCACGAACGGCTTGTTGCGCGCCTTGAACATCGGCAGCACGACCTTGCTGGCGACGTCGGCGAGATATACCTGCTGCTTGATGTTGGCGACCGTCGTGCCGGGGGTCTTGGCGTCACCGGCCTTGCCGTTGTCGCCGCGGCCGGGCGTCGCGAGAGGGAGGTTGGCGGCGGTCAGGGCCGCCTTCATTTCATCGGAGAGCGGAATGCCGATCAGCTTGCCGTCCTTTTCGACGGCGCCGGTCTGATCGTCGACGGTGATGGTCTTGGTGCCGGTCCGCTCGGTGTGGTCGAACAGGAATGTCGGGCCAACCTTGCCGATGGCGGCCGTGCTGAACCCGGCGTCGCGCGCGGCTTTCAGCAGGGTTTCCTCGTTAAGGTAGTCGCCGTTGAAGTCCTTATCGACCTCACCCAAAATCTGGTCGTGCTCGATGAACGGCACGACCGTGCCCAACTGGCTCGGAACCGACTGCACCGGATGGCCGGTATAGATCGAGTTGCTGAAGGTGCCTGTGTCACCGAGATAGTGCCCGGTCGACATCCCGGACGCGTTGGCCATCGTGAAGGTGGGGAAGAGGGAGTGGGGGTTCTTGAAATTCACGCCCTTATCGCGCACGGCAGCCATCGCGGGCGCCAGTTCGGGGGTGACCTTGAGCGCGCGGAGCCCATCTGGCACGAATAGAATCAGGTTGCGGGGCTGGCTGTTTTGGGCGAAAGCGACAGCCGACGACAACGCCAAAAAACCAAAGGAAATGAAAGAAATGGTGCGGCGCATGGGAGACTCTTTTTCGGATGGGTATGCGGTCAATGCAGGTGTGCTGAGTGGTAACTTGGTGTAGTTACGCCTCGCGACAGAATTGTTACAACCCGCCGTGCATGCAAATTTGCGGTTGAAAGCTCTTCCAGCCGAATTCCGCCCTTAAGGTCCAAATCAGCTCATGTTCAAGAAGATACTGATCGCCAATCGCGGCGAAATCGCCTGCCGGGTCATCAAAACGGCACGCCGTATGGGCATTAAGACGGTTGCCGTCTATTCGGAAGCCGACCGCGACGCACTCCATGTCGAGATGGCGGACGAGGCCCTCTTCATCGGCCCGCCGCAGGCAGCCGAGAGCTACCTCGTCATGGAGAAGATTGTCGAGGCCTGCCGCCAGACCGGAGCAGAGGCGGTGCACCCTGGCTATGGGTTCCTGTCCGAACGTGAGGCTTTCCCGCGGGCGCTGGCGGCAGCGGGGGTCGTTTTTATCGGTCCTAATCCGGGCGCGATCGCCGCGATGGGCGACAAGATTGAATCGAAGAAGGCCGCAGCCAAGGCCAAGGTGTCCACCGTGCCGGGCTATCTCGGTGTGATCGAGGACGCGGCGCATGCCGCCAAGATCGCCGACGAGATCGGTTATCCGGTCATGATCAAGGCGTCGGCCGGCGGCGGCGGCAAGGGCATGCGCATCGCGCATTCGAAATCCGAGGTCGAGGAAGGCTTCAACCTCGCCAAGGCCGAGGCGAAAGCGTCGTTCGGCGACGACCGTGTTTTCGTCGAAAAGTTCATTGTCGATCCACGCCACATCGAAATTCAGGTGCTGGGCGACAAGCATGGCAATGTGATCTATCTCGGCGAGCGCGAGTGCTCGATCCAGCGCCGCAACCAGAAGGTGATCGAAGAGGCGCCGTCGCCGCTGCTCGACGAGGCCACCCGCCGCAAGATGGGCGAGCAGGCCGTCGCGCTGGCCAAGGCCGTGAATTACGATTCCGCCGGCACGGTGGAATTCGTGGCGGGCCAGGACAAGAGCTTCTACTTCCTCGAGATGAACACCCGCCTTCAGGTCGAACACCCGGTGACCGAACTGATCACCGGCGTCGACCTCGTGGAGCAGATGATCCGCAGCGCCGCCGGCGAGAAACTCGCGCTGACCCAGAAGGACGTGACGCTGACCGGCTGGGCTGTCGAGTCGCGCGTCTACGCCGAGGATCCATTCCGGAATTTCCTGCCTTCGATCGGACGCCTCGTGAAATATCGTCCGCCTGCGGAGAGCAAGGTGGACGATATCACCGTGCGCAACGACACCGGCGTGCAGGAAGGCGGCGAAATTTCGATCTACTACGATCCGATGATCGCCAAGCTGGTGACCCATGCGTCATCGCGGGCCGCCGCCATCGAGGCGCAGTCGCAGGCGCTGGATTCGTTTTATATCGACGGTATCCGTCACAACATTCCGTTCCTGTCGGCGCTGATGAACCATCCGCGCTGGCGTGAGGGCAATCTGTCGACGGGGTTCATCTCTGAAGAGTTTCCGAAAGGCTTCGGACCGCGCACGCCGGAAGGCGAAACCGCAAACCGGATCGCGGCCGTTGCCGCGGCTGTCGATCACATTCTGGGCGAGCGCAAGCGCCAGATTTCCGGCCAGTTGAACGGCCGCGCGGTGTCGCGTGAACGCCGCCGCGCGGTGTGGCTCGACCGGAACGAAGTGCCACTCGAAGTCGCGCGAGACGGCGACGGGATTGTCGTGCGTCTTGTCGGCGCCGATGGCGCGCTCGGTCAGCCCGTCACGCTGCTCTCGAACTGGAAGCCCGGCGATCCGGTCTGGCAGGGCAGCATCGCAGGGCATCCGCTCGCCGTGCAGGTGAGGCCGATGCCGAACGGCTTCCGGCTGGCCTATCAGGGCTATGAAGTGCCCGTGCAGGTCTTCACCGAAACGGAGGCTACGGCGGCGCGCCTGATGCCGATCAGTTCGGCCGCAGATGCTGGCAAGAAGGTGCTTTGTCCGATGCCGGGGCTCGTGATCTCGATCGCCGTGACCGAAGGTCAGGACGTCAAGGCGGGCGAAACCCTTGCTGTCATCGAGGCGATGAAGATGCAAAACGTGTTGCGTGCTGAACGCGACGGCGTTGTGAAGAAGATCGCCGCCACACCCGGGGCAACACTCGCCGTCGATGCGCTGATCCTCGAATTTGCGTGAGGGTGAAATGGTCCCGCAGGAGAAGCGCGAAGCATTCCGTGCCATCCTGTCGGGCCGCGAGGTCATACGTCCCGGTTCGGTCTACGATCCGATCTCGGCGCGCATTGCCGAGGACGTCGGGTTCGAGCTTGGACTGCTCGGCGGCTCCGCTGCGTCGCTGACCATCCTCGGCGATCCTGATCTGCTGCTGATTACGCTGTCGGAGCTTGCCGAGCAGGTGCGGCGCATTTGCCGCGCAGGGAAAATCCCCGTGCTGGTCGATGCCGATCATGGCTATGGCAACGCGCTCAACGTCCGCCGCACCGTGCAGGAGCTTGAAGCAGCTGGCGCCGCCGGATTGACCATCGAAGATACTTTGCTGCCGCAGGCTTATGGGCAGGCCAGGCCGCAGGTGATCTCGATCGAGGAAGGTGTCGGCAAGATGAAGGCGGCGCTCGACGGGCGCTCCGATCTGTCGCTGGTGATTGTCGGCCGCACCGGCGCCGCGTCGATCACCAGCATCGACGACACGGTGGCGCGTGCGAGAGCCTATGAGACCGCTGGCGTCGATGCGCTGTTTTTCACCGGTCTGAAAACCCGCGCCGAACTTCAGGCCATCGCGGCTGCGACCAAGCTGCCGATCATCATGGGAAGCGCCGATGGCGAACTCGCCGATACGGCGTTCCTTGCCAGCCAGCGCGTGCGTGTCGCCAATCAGGGCCACCAGCCGATCGCGGCGGCCACGCAGGCTGTTTACGAGACTCAGAAAGCGCTGCGCGATGGCGTTGCTCCGAAGGATTTGAAGGGACTGCCGTCAGCGGAACTCACCAACCGCGTAATGCGCAGCGCCGAGGTGAAAATTCGCAACGACGATTTCCTCGGACTGAAGAAATAAACGCGAGGCCGAAGCGATGAGCGGTGTCATTCGTCACATCATCGTTCGAGGGAAGGTGCAGGGCGTTGGATACCGCGCCTGGATCGAGGGCGAGGCCGTGGCGCGAGGGCTCGCGGGATGGGCGCGCAACCGCAAGGACGGCACGGTGGAAGCGGTGCTTTCCGGCTCCGAATCCGATGTGGCGGCGCTGATCGAAAAATGCCGGCATGGGCCAGGCATGGCCCACGTAACGGCGGTCGATAACGAGCCTGCCGGTGAGGACATGCTGAACCTGCGCACGCCGGGTGAACGGTTCTCGATTCTGCCGACGATCTGACGCAGGTTACTTCGTGCCGGCTTCCTTGCGGAATGTTGCGGCCAGAATACGCAGCGCGGCCCGTTTCGATGCGTCGCTGACGCGGGAATAAAGCATCACTTTCGATGGGCTGAGCCGCGGCAATCCGAACGCCGGGCCGACATCGACCATGCCGGCCGGTGCGATCCGTTTCGCGAGCGGTGCGACCGCCAGTCCTGCGGCTGCTGCGGCGACGACAGCGCTCACGCCGCCGCCGATGAAAGCCTCGCTCCATTTCACATTCGCCTTGTCGAGCGCCCGCGTTGCGGTGGCGCGGACGCCGCATGGAGCGGCCAGCGCTGCGACGCGGAGCGTCTCGCCCTTGGCCCAGTGGAATCCGGGCGACGCGAACCAGCCGAACTCATCGGTGCAAAGTGTTTCCCCGCCGCGCCGGCTGCCTTCCTGCCGCACCACGACGGCATCGAGTTCGCCGCCGTCGAATGCATCGAGCAGCGTCCGCGAAAAATCGATGGTGACCGCCAGTGTCAGCGATGAGGATGCAGCGTTCAGCTTTTCCAGAATGGGCACAAGCTCAGGGCCCGCCGCATGGTCGCTGAGACCGAGCGTCAATTGCTGGTGCACCGGAGCCGATCCCGACAGCGCGCGGTCGTGGGCAGCGATCAGCGCGCGCGCATTGTCCTGAAAGGCCGCGCCGTCGGCAGTCAAACTGACGGCGCGGGGAGAGCGCTCGACCAGCCGCTTTCCGAGCGTGGCTTCGAGGCGCTGGAGTTTCATGCTGACCGCCGCCTGCGTCGTGCCGAGGGCCTCGGCGGCGCGGGTGAAGCTTTGAAGTTCGGCCACCAGCAGGAAGGCCTGAACGGTCGGAATATCCAGCGTGGTCATTTTATCATCACATACCGTTATGATTGAAATACATAACGATAAGATATCAATATCATGCGGGAAGGTCTAGCTTCCAGTCACGCGCTGATTGCGCAAGACCAGGGAGATACGTCCATGCCCCTCATTACAGTCCAGTACACCTCGCAACGTCACACACCCAAGGCCGACATCGTGGCCGCCGTCACCAAGCTGTCGGCGGACATTCTGCACAAGGACCCCAACGTCACCGCGGTGATCGTGCAATCCGTCGATGCCGCCGACTGGTTCGCCGGCGGTCGATCGCTGGCCGATCAGAAGCTCGCCAGCGTGTGGGTCGATATTCACATTTCCGACGGGACCAACAGCAAGGACGAGAAGGCGGATTTCATTGCCGCTACGTTCAAGCGAATGGATGAACTGCTCGGACCGCTGCACAACGAGAGCTACATCTATGTCCATGATGCGCGTGCGGATGCCTATGGGTTCGGCGGCCTGACGCAGGAACGCCGTTACATCGCAGGCAAGCTTGCGGCGGCGCCCCGCAGTGCCGCGGCCTGATTTGCGCAGGTCTGAGAGCGCCTTCGGGATGCAAAATCCTCGAAGGCCTCCCTCTGCTTCAGAGGCTTTGATCGAGGCCGATGTGCGGAGCGGTCTTTAAGATGCTGTTCCGCTGGGCAAGGGCCAGACTGTAGTCGGGCTTGAGCGCGAGGGCTGAATCGAAGCTTGAAAGCGCTTCCTGATGCCGCCCGAGCTGCTGAAGAGCGATACCGCGGTTGTAGTGAAGTATTGCAACGGCCGGCTGCAAGCCGATCGCTTGCCGGAGCTGCTGTTCAGCAGCTTCGTATTTGTGCTGCTGGAGGAGGGCGACGCCGAGGAGATACATCGCATCGGCGTGTTTCGGCTCGGCTTCCAGGATCGCCCGATAGGCTCTTTCCGCTTCCGCAATCTGCCCGCGCTGATGGAAGCCCTTGGCCGTGGCGAGATTGGCCGGCACCGCGCGCCGCCGCTCGGCGTCAAGGCTCTTCAGCAATTGCGCCGCGTCGGCATGACGTGGGTCGGCATCCAAAATCTGACGGCAGGCCTGCGCTGCTCCCTCGAGGCTGCCTTCCTTTTTCATTCGCAACGCGCGATCGAAAACCACCGGTAAGGTCAGAGGCTCGAGTGTGCCGCGAAGGTTGCGCTGGTCACGCGTGCTCACGCGCAGGCATTCGACCCGGCGCTCGATGCCGCCGAAGTCGTACTTGTAGGGGAAGTCGCCGGTCTGGAGATCGTAGACCGCGAAGCCGTTTTCAATCCCCCAGCGGACGCATTGCAGATGAAGAACGAAACCGGGAGGCGGGCGCTTCACGTTCAGATCGCGTCCATTCAGCAGGCTGATCAGCGAGCGGTTTTTCCAGTCGATAAGGCTCGCCTGAATGCCGATCCGGTTTTCTCCCTGCCAGAGAATTGGCAGGTACAGCGCATTGTCAGCGAAGCAGCACCGCAGCATGTTGCGGAAGTTGTTCATCATGCCGTAGGGCAGCCGCGGATTGTATCGCGCGGCGAGCTTGGCGGCCCATTGCAGTTCCCAGAACTTCAGAAGGGCCTCGATGTCGTCTTCGATCGTCTCCGCGGTGGGGGTGGTGATTTTGTATTCGCCGTCCTCAGCCTGTCTCAATGCGGCGCGTGCATTTCGCCGCGCTTTCGTATCGAGCCGCTCGTACAGGAAAGCGTCCCAGCTATCGGGCAGGTTCACATAGACATAGATGTCGTGATCGATGCCGTCGCCATCATCCGGGCGCTGGATCTTTTCCGTGACGAAGTCGGATGACGGAAATTCGTTCAGGAAGAGGGCAAGCCGTTCCGGCGAGGCGAAGATGTTCTCCAGGTGGAGTCTTGCCCAGTTCAGCCGCTTGGTATGATCCGCGAAAGCGGGGATGATGCTCCGATCGAGCTTGGGATCGCAGATGAAGCCGGTATAGCCGGCGAAATAGCCGCCGCCGGTGCGCAGTTCGTTGTGGAACGTGCCGTCCCGCCGTTGTTCAGTCCGCAGTTGCAGCGGGAAGAACCCGACATAGTCGGATGAATTGGCGTCCGCTTTCGCGGCCAGGACGATCCACTGGCAGCCGAGCTTTTCAAACCACCCCGCAATCCATGTCCAGGACATGTAGAGCTGCGCTTCGGGGTCCGCCTGATACACAGCCTCCCAATTGCTCCGAACGCGGAGCAACATGTCCCGGCTTTTGATCACATCCACATGCATGGCGTTGACCTTTGCTCCTGGGAGCGCTGGCGCACGAATGAGAAGTGTCTGCAGGCGAAGGCTGTTCTGACCGTATTCCTTGCTTAAATTCCAAGACTGGCCCGATTACGCCACGGAAGGGCGGCTTTTGGCAAGGCTGTCCCGGTTTGCCTCAGGCGCCAAAGACGTCCCTGAAGGCCTGCTTCAGGGCCACGTCCACATCGGCCATGGTCACCGGCAGGCCGAGATCGACCAGGCTGGTGACGCCGTAGCGGGGGTCTTCGACGCCGCAGGGGACGATGCCCGAAAAGTGCGCGAGATCCGGCTCAACGTTGATCGAGATGCCATGCAATGAGACCCAACGCTTCAGGCGCACGCCGATCGCGCCGATCTTGTCCTCATAAGCGGGGCCTTTCTCGGGCCGCGCCACCCAGACGCCGACACGGTCCTCGCGCCGCTCGCCGCGCACGTTGAAGGCGGCGAGGGTGCGAATCGTGAATTGCTCGAGGCTGGCGACATAGGCGCGAACGTCGGGACGGCGGCGCTTCAGATCGAGCATCAGATAGACCACCCGCTGGCCGGGGCCATGGTAGGTGAACTGCCCGCCGCGCCCCGTTGCAAACACGGGAAATCGCGCATCGAGCAGGTCCGCGGCCTTGGCGCTGGTACCGGATGTGTAGAGCGGGGGGTGTTCGAGCAGCCAGACCAGCTCAGGCGCGTTCCCGGTGGCGATGTCCGCAGCGCGCTTTTCCATGGTCTCTACAGCGTCCTGATAGGCCACCGGCGAATCCGCCACCCGCCACTCGGCGGGCGGGCCGGAGCGGGGGAAAAACGACGTCAAAGCAAGGTCTTCGCGGCGCTCCTGGAGCATATTAACCATTGGGTAACCATAATCGTGCTGATCTGCGTCCATCATTCATGTGTGGGTGTCAAATCAAAGTGGCAACTCTCGATAACGTCTCGGTGGATCTGATGGTGGTTCTGGGGACCACGTCGATGCCCGTCCATCAGGTGATGCGGCTCAGCCGCGGCGCGATCATCGAACTCGACGCGACCGAGCAGGACGAGGTCAAGGTGCTCGCCAACAACCTGCCCATCGCCAGCGGTGTGGTGGTCGTCAACCGCAATCGCATCGCGGTTGAAGTCAAGCAGATGTTGCCCCGGACGCCCGATAACAGATAATCGGGAAAAGCCTTGCCGAACCATCGGCCTAGGCCTTGTCCCCCTAATCTCGATTTGTTACACGGGCGCCGTTGATCCGCGCCGGGTGCGAATCCGGGCCGATCTTCTAGCGCTCGTGGCGGAATTGGTAGACGCGCTGCCTTGAGGTGGCAGTCCGTAACAGGGTGGGGGTTCGAGTCCCTCCGAGCGCACCATATTATAATTATAGCCAAACCATTGAAATAGCTGATCTTGCTGGCCCAGAGGCCTCGCGAACGCGCGGCGCGGGTTGGCGGCCCCGTGAGTTCCGCCGTCGCGGGCGCTCGCATTTCGCGCCCTATGCGACCACGTCCTAAATCCCCGGACCTATTCGGCTGATTTCTTCAGGTCTTCAAGATCGGGATCTCTGTCAGGGTCCTGGTCAGGATGGTCCCAAGGCTCATCCAAAATCTCTTCGGGCTCGTCCCCTGCTTCGCCTTTTGCCGGCTTCTTTGGATCATTCATCTGACGCCCCTGTGGTTAGCTGCGGTTAGACCAGTACGGCCCGGTAACTTTTCGCAGATCGTCCTCTGCCTTCCGCGCGGCCCGGTAATCTTCCAGAAATTCGATGTTCGTGTACGCGCCCTGCTTGGCGAGCAGGTGATAGACGCTGCCGATGTGGCGCAGCCAGAACTTTGGCGGACCGGGCGGCAAGCGCCTGGCCTCCAGGATCGTCTTTCTGGCATGAGCCATGAGATAGTCGGTTGCGTCTGACATGCAGGAACAACGGCGTTGAGAGCGCGGTGTTCCATCTGGGCGGTAGGAAGGGCTACCTGGATTCAACCATGGAGCACACCCCTTACGCGGTGGGTGAGCCGCAGGAGGTCAACGAAGTCTGATCCATGCAGGCGCGTGATCGCTCGCGCCGTCTTCTGCACGAACGTCGGCATCGACGCCGCCCTCGATCAGCTTGGGCGCCAGATTCTTGCTCAGCAAAAGGTGATCCAGCCGAAGCCCGTCGTCGCGCTCGAAGCGGTTTCGCCAATAGGTCCAAAACGTATAGACCCGTTCGTCGCCATAGAGTTCACGAAGGGAGTCAGTCCAGCCTTTTGCCACCAGCGCGGCAAACGCTTTTCTCGGCGCCGGCTGCACGAGAGCATCCTTCGCCCACGACTTCGTCGGGTAGATGTCCAGATCTGTCGGAGCAACATTGTAGTCACCGGCCAGGATGACCGGGTGACCTTGCTTCTGAAGCTTTGCTGCATGTTTCGCGAGGCGCGAAAACCATTCCATTTTGTAGGCGAACTTTGGACCGGGTTGAGGATTGCCGTTCGGCAGATAGATGCAGGCGACGAGGACGCCGTTGATTGCCGCTTCGATGTAGCGGGCCTGATGATCCGACGGATCGCCGGGAAGCCGCCGGGCTGTCGCAACCGGCATGGCGCCCTTGGCAAGGATCGCAACGCCGTTCCAGGATGTCTCGCTTTCCCAGATCGCTGAATAGCCAGCTTTCAGAAGCTCCTTTTCGGGAAAGGATGCGGGCGCACATTTCAATTCCTGAAGACACACCACATCCGGCTTGCTCCGCTTCAGCCATCTGAGAAGGTTCGACAGCCGCTTGTTGACGTTGTTGATGTTGAAGGTCGCGATTTTCAAAGGCGAGTGTCCCTGTGAGACGCGTGAGGCATCACCTCGGAGCCTCGGCCATCGCTGCCAAGCACAACTCTATACTGCCTGAGATCGTCCGGTGCTCGCCGGGCGGTTTTTGTTCACCGGATATTCGGACCGGCCGGCACATCCGTGCGGCTGCCGGTTTTGATCGGCGCGGTGAGGGGCTTGAATGTTCCGTCGCTTGCCCGGACCGGATGACTGCCCGGAAGGCGTGCGAGGCTTCGCGGCCTCGCCGCGGCGGAAATGTCCGTGCGTGCGGGCTTGCCCAAAAGCGGCGCGTTGGATGGCTGCAACATATGGACGGACGCCCGCGGGGCCATCTTCTGCTGCGCCAGCCAGACCGAACGCACCGACCGCGGGGCATCATGGAGCGGTGTTTCTGCCACTCCGAACACAAAGCCGCTCGGAGTCTTCGCCGCGATATTGGGGCCGTGAATCCAGTACGGAACCCATTGCGCGGGATCGGTGACGGTCTTTGGCCGTTCCGGCGTTGCCGGAGCAACGTGGACGATGCGATAGCCGCGCGTCTTCAACTCGCGAAGGATCACAGGCAATGCGGCTTGTGTCCGCGCCTGAATGTCGTGCAGCAGCAGGACGCCTTTGCCTTTGGCTTCGAGCCGCGACAGCGCGTAGTTGACGACCTGCGTTGAGGAAATATGCCGCCAGTCGTCAGCGGGGAAATCGGCACTCCAGGTCATCAGGCCGCGCTTGGCCAGTTCGGCTTCGAGCAGATCGCCGCGGCGCAAGCCGGGAATCCGGAAGAACGGGGCAAGCTGCGAAGGATCGGCGAGGGCGGCTGAGACGTGGGCTATGCCGTCATCGATTTCAGCGCTCATACGCTCCGGTGGCAGTTTGCCGAAGAAAGTCGGATGGTTCTCGCTGTGGGTGCCGATGGTGTGCCCGGCATCGTGGATGCGGCGCACGTCCTGCGGAAATTCTTTCGCCATCCGGCCGACCAGAAAGAAAGTCGCCTTGACGCATTGCGCGGCAAGGATGTCGAGAATGGCGTTGGTGTGAGCCGGCAGCGGGCCGTCGTCGAAGGTCAGGACCACCTCATGATCTTCCAGCGGCAGAGTCTCGCCGTACTGCATGGTGCCGATCCGCGAATGCTCCTTCGGATCGACAACGATGGTGCGCGAGGTGCCGAGCGCGTCCGCCTTGCATTCGGCGGCCTGAGCAACGGTGGCCCCGAACGAGGCCGTCGCCGCGGACAGGCCAAGTGCTGTGAGGAGCGCGGTACAGGTTCCGCTTGCGGTTCGGCGCATGGACAATCCGTGATGGCGCGAGACCATCCTGCTTACCGCCGGGCCTCTGAACGCATGCTTAATTCGGCGGGTGTTCCTAACGGTCATTCAACGTACTCTTGACCGGCCGCGGCGGGACGAGATGAACGACCTTGTAGCCGTTGCGCCGGAGGTACTGCAAAAACGCGGGCAACATTTTGGCGGTCTGTGCCTTGGTGTCGTGGAAAAGGATGATTCCCTTCCCCGCGTTGTCGAGCCGCTCGGTAATGAGGTTCAACTGCTGCTCCGGGGTCATCGGCTCCCAGTCGCTGGCCCAGAAGTCGGCGCCAAGAACCGCGATCCCGCGCGACTGAAGGCCGCTCAGCAGGGCGGGTGTCGACGCGAAGCCGGGAAAGCGGAAGAAAGGCGTCGTCGGGACGGAGGTTGCCTTACCGTGTAAAGCCTTCTCGTCGGCAACGATCCCGCGATCGATTTCCTCGATCGCCTGCGGCTGGCTAATCTTGTCCAGCCAGCGATGCGACCAGGTGTGGTGGCCGATGGTATGGCCTTCCGCAGCGATTTTCTTGACCATTCCCGGATTGGCTTCGGCATTCCTGCCGACCAGAAAGAATGTCGCCTGAACGCATTCAGCGGCCAGCGTGGCCAGAACTTTCGTCGTGGTCGGCGGGAAGGGGCCGTCGTCGAACGTCAGGACGACTTCCTTGTCCGCCAGCGGCAGGGTTTGCGGGAAGCTCTTCAGCCCGACGCGGGGAAATGCCTGCGGATCGACCGTCATGACACGCGAGGTGCCGAGCGCATCCTTGCGCGGACAGTCCGCAGCGTTGGCTGCTGAAACCGACGCGACAACAGCGAGCAGTGCGGCCTTTAACACGGTCATGACAGAATTCCCGGGCGCGCGGATTTCGCGCGCCGCACATTTAGCATTGCGCCCGGCGGTGTCGATTGGGTATTGCCTGAAACGCACACGCAAATCAGCAGACCTCCATTGAACCAGTGAGGCACGGCATGGCCGATCAACAAGACCTTGCCGAGGCGGATGCCGCTCACGATTCCGTGCTGGACCAATATCCCATGAGGGACGAAGACGGCGAAATTCGTCCCCGGTTCGTCGGGATGATTGCGGATGCGGTTCAACACGGCGATTCCGCATTTCTTCAGAAAATCGTCGCCGAACTCCACGAGGCCGATCTCGGCGATCTGATCGAGGCGCTGGAGCCCGATCTGCGGCCGCGGCTGGTGGAACTGACCGGTGCGGCCTTCGACTTCTCGGCGCTTAACGAGGTCGATGACACGGTTCGCGAGGAAATCCTCGAAGAGCTGGAGCCGGAAACGGTCGCCGAAGGCGTTCGCGAACTGGATTCCGACGACGCCGTTGAACTGCTTCAGGACCTCGACGAGGAAGACAAGGAAGAGATCCTTGAGAAGCTGCCGCAATCCGAGCGTGTCGCGCTGGAACGCAGTCTAGACTACCCGGAAAATTCCGCCGGCCGCCGCATGCAGACGGAGTGCATTTCGGTGCCGGACAACTGGACCGCGCTGCAAGCCATCGAATACATGCGGGACACGCCGGGACTGCCGGACCGGTTCTACGAGATTTACGTGGTCGACAGGGACAAGCGCCTGAAAGGCGCGGTGCCTCTCGATGCGTTGCTGCGCGCGCGGCGGCCGGGGCCGATCATGGATCTGGTCGACGAGGACCGCCGGCGGGTTTCAGATCACGAGGACATCGCGGAAGTCGCGCGGATGTTCGGCAAGTACAATCTTGTCGCCGCGCCGGTGACCGACAGCGAGGATCATCTCGTTGGCGTTATCACCATCGACGACGTCGTCGACGTGATCGAGGAGGAGGCCGACGAAAACATCAAGGCTCTTGGCGGCGTCGCCCGTGACGAAGAGCTGTCGGACTCGGTGTGGACCATCGCCAAGAGCCGGTTCAACTGGCTGCTGGTCAATCTGGCGACGGCGTTTCTTGCGTCGGCGGTGCTAGGCCTGTTCGAAGGCGAATTGCAGAAGATGGTCGCGTTGGCGGTGCTGGCGCCGATCGTGGCCAGTCAGGGCGGAAACGCGGCCACTCAGACCATGACGGTCGCGGTGCGCGCACTCGCCACTCGCGAACTCGGCTCAAACAATGCCTGGCGTGTTGTCATGCGTGAAGGTCTCGTCGGTCTGGTGAATGGGCTGGCCTTCGCTGCTATCACCGGCGTGGCCGCTGCGGTGTGGTTCAAGACTTCGGGTCTCGGCATCGTTATCGGGCTCGCGATGATCTGCAATCTCGTCGCCGGCGCGCTCGGCGGCATTCTCATTCCGATGGCGCTTCAGCGCCTGCGCGCCGATCCAGCCGTTGCGTCAGGCACATTTGTGACGACGGTCACCGACATCGTCGGTTTCTTCGCGTTTCTTGGTATCGCGACGCTCTGGTTCGGACTCAAAAGTTAACGCTGCCCGTTTCGACATGGGTTCCTTGCGTTTGCATGGGTCTATGGGCACACCAGCGCCTCATTCTCGCCACCTGCCGCAATAAAACCAAATCATCGCATGCCGCAAAACATCGATGTTTTGGCGGCCTCTTTGAATCTTAGGCGAACGTGACGTTGTCGCACGCGACCGTCCATCACGCCAAAATCATCCGGAGCTAAAATTTTGATTAGAACAGTCACCGCCGTGGCGGCGCTTTGTGCGTTGTCCTCGATGGCCGAAGCGCGTGTTCGTGCACCGGCCGTCGCACCAGAATGCAACATCACGATGCCATGCATCGGAGTCGACAATCCTGTTCACGCGCGTCAGCGCGGTCAGCGTCGAGTGGAGCCCGCATTTTCCATGATGCAGCTAGCGGCGACGCCTCGGCTGAGCAGGCGGCAACAGCGGGCGCTTGAACGCGCTCAGCGCAACTTTGAACCGGCACCGCGTGCGGTCGCCGAGCGCGCGTCCTATGCATCGGAAGGATATTCCGCCGGTCTGGTCGGTCCGCTGGCCGCCAAGCTGGCATCGATTCAGGCAGCGTGTCCGGGAACGCAGGCAATCTCGGGCATTCGCCACACGCGCATCGCAGGAACGCGCCGGATGTCGCTCCATGCGCAGGGCAAGGCCGTGGACGTGCGTGGTCCCTATGGCTGCATCTATGCGCAGCTCAAGGGCTGGAGCGGCGGCTACTCGACCGATTCCGGGCGCGTGCAGCACATCCACATTTCCTATGACGATGCGGGCGGCCGTGAGATGGGCCTTCGCTTCGCTCATGGTGGCGGACGCCGTTCGTGGCGCGAAGCCAACGCGCGCATGCGATAACCTGAACGACAACCGTCCGGGAACATCGGCTTTCCGGACGGGGCTTTCTGTTAACCGTCGATTAACCATGTTGGGTTGACCCTCCGCTCTGCGGAGGTGTCGCATGCAGCGGCTACGGCTGAAGGCAGATGGACGGATTGTGGAGGTGCTGGACGGGCGGGAAGCTCCGCTCGTGCCTGACATGCCCGGCGGCAACGCGCCATCACGCGGAGCCAACACAGCACCGGTCGTGCGTGATCTGCGCCTTCGCGCAAAACTGACGCAGGTCGAATTTGCATCACGCCTCGGCGTTCCTCTCGAGACCATACGCAACTGGGAGCAGGGCAAGCGTTCACCACGTGGTCCGGCGCGCGCGCTGCTGACCGTGATCGCTCACGAGCCCGATATGGTTTTCGCGGCACTTGCGCGTCGGCCTTGATCGGGCATGACGTTAATGTTTCGCTATGCAGCGTTCTTGGCAATGCGGCATGCGCGGCGCAAGATGGTGAGCCTTCCGGCCTGGAACGACGCTGAGGCATGCGATGCACACCCTTGAAGCGAACGGCGCCAACATCCCGACGATAGGTCTGGGAACGTGGGAGTTACGTGATCGTGCCTGTGCGCGTATCGTCGAGCAGGCGCTTCGGCTTGGCTATCGCCATATCGATACAGCACAGATTTACGAGAACGAGCGCGAGGTCGGTGAGGGCGTGCGGGCCTCCGGCATCAAGCGCGCCGACGTCTTTGTCACCACGAAAGTCTGGACCACCCATTTTGCGCCGAACGATCTGTTGCGCTCGACCAAGGAAAGCCTCGCGCGCCTGCGCATGACCGAAGTCGATCTGCTTCTGCTGCACTGGCCCAATCCGCAGGTGCCGCTGGAAGAAACGCTGGGCGGGCTTGTGGAGGCCCGGAAGCTGGGTCTCACACGTCACATCGGAGTGTCAAATTTCACCGTGGCGCTGATCGAGGAGGCTGTGGCGAAAGCTGCGGCGCCGCTGGTTTGCAATCAGGTCGAGTATCATCCGTATCTCGACCAGAACAAGGTGCTTGCGGCGTGTCATGCCAACGGGCTGGCGCTGGTCGCGTACAGTCCGGTCGCTAAGGGGCGCGTTAAGAATGCGGAAGCGCTGAACCGGATCGGCGCGCGATACCGCAAGAGCGCGGCGCAGGTCTGTTTGCGCTGGCTGATCCAGCAGGACGTGGTGGCTATCCCGCGCACATCCAAGGTCGAGCGCCTGTCCGAAAATCTCGACATCTTCGATTTCAATTTGTCCGACGACGAAATGACCGAGATCTTCGCAATGGGGACGCGCGGCGGCCGCATCACAGATTTCGGTTTTGCCCCCAAATGGGATTGAGTGCGGCTTGATCTTGCCGCGGGGATCGCCCATTCAGGGCTGGCATGTTCTTCGCCGTCTCCAAGATTCTTGGCTTCTTCGTCGTCCCGTCCAACGCGGTCGCAATGCTTTGCGCGCTCGGCGCGCTGCTGCTGCTGACGCGTTTCCGCAAGGCGGGGTCGCGCCTTCTCGGACTCGGCGTCTTTTTTATGCTGGTCTTCGGCTATTCGTCGCTCGGCAATCTGCTGCTGCTGCCCCTGACCGAACGCTTCCCGGCGTGGAGCGCGGCGGGCCGTACGCCGGACGGGATTATCGTTCTTGGCGGCTCCATCGATCCTGAGCGCAGTCAGGCGCGGGGCTCGCTGGAAATGGACGCGGCGGCCGAGCGCATCATTACCATGCTGCAATTGGCCCGTCGCTATCCGCAAGCGCGTATTATCTTCAGTGGCGGCAGCGCGAACCTGATTCAGGAGCCGGTATCGGAGGCGCCGATCGCCGGCGATCTGTTACAGGACTTCGGAACACCGGCTTCGCGCATTGTGCTGGAAGGGGATTCTCGTACCACTGCCGAGAATGCGGAGTTCACGCGCAAGCTGGTTTCACCAAAGCCGGGCGAGCGATGGCTGCTTGTAACATCGGCATTCCACATGCCGCGCTCCATCGGTGCGTTTCGCAAGGCCGGCTTCGAGGTCGAAGCCTATCCGGTGGATTGGCGCACGCGCGGCTGGAACGATGCGACGATGCCGTTTACGGCATTGAGCGCCGGCCTGGCGCGTACCGACGTCGCCGTTCATGAGTGGATCGGGCTGATCGCCTATTGGGCGACGGGGCGCAGCAGCGAGTTTTTTCCCGGACCGCGCAAGATTAACTAGGCCTGATCCCGCAGCATGCCATCGGGCTTGACCCGAGGCGGCGCCGGTTTTCGGATCAGGTCATGCCCATGTTTAATCGTGCCGCGGCAGGCCGAGGCGATAGACGCCGCGAAAATCATTCGGGTCGGCGGGTTTGCCCTTGCGGTAGATCACAAGGCGGCCTGCCTGTGCGAGGGCCACAGCGGACCTTCTGATCGGCACCAGCAGCCCATGCCAGTCGTCGCCGGCCGCAATGGCGTGAGCGATCTCCGGCGCGCTGAGAGTCTTTGCCTCGGCGCGCGCCAGCACGCCGAGAATGGCGTCGTCGAGCGACAGGCTATCGAGAGCTTTCGAATCGGAATGGTTCATGACCATGCCATGACGCATCCGAACCCGCGCGGCAAGCGCGCAGGGTGCTATTTCGACATCGCGCGATAGGCGTCGGAATCGAACTGGCGGCGCCAGATCACGACCACAATGGCCAACGTGGTTGCGATCAGGACCCATGGACTGATGAACCAGCCGAGATAGCCCAGCGCGAACAGGAACGCGCGTTGGCCGCGATTGAAGTGCCGTCCCGCCGACTGGAACAGCTTTGTGGTTCGCATCACATGTGATTGCGCTTCGGGCGTGTCGCGCTTCTCGGCAAAGGGCATCGCCCCGAGCAGGATGGCGACGTAGTTGAACAGGCGATAGGCCCATGAGAATTTGAAAAACGCATAGACGAAGATCACGATCAGCCCGACGCATTTGATCTCCCACAGCGCAGGAGAGCTTCGGATGCCCAGCGGGAGCGTGGCGAGCACCGACATGGCTTCTTCGGTCGATCGCAGCAACGTCAGTCCGCCGCCGATCGCCAGCAACGTGGTCGATGCAAAGAAGGCTGTGCCATTCTGCAGGGAGGCCATGATCTGCATGTCGACCATCCGCGCTTCGCGATCGAGGATGCGCCGGACCCACACCTCGCGATAGATGCTCATGCGGGCGTTCAGGCTGTTGCGTCCATGCGCGGTGCGTTCAAGCGTGACCGCGTAGACCATCCAAGCCAGGACGAAGAACGCGATCGCCACGAGGTCGGCAGTTGCAAACAGGTTCACGATTCGATGCCTTCTGAATGATGCCTGTCACGATAGACAGGAAGCCAGCCGCTGCGAAGCAGTTTTGGCGTTTCCGGGGGCTGGTTGCGTGCCGCGCGCCGGGCGTGGCAAGGTCGACTTTGCAGGGAGAACTCAATCGATGGCTTTGACGCTCGTTATCGGGAACAAGAACTATTCCTCATGGTCGATGCGGCCGTGGATGGCCCTGAAAGGGACGGGAATCACCTTCGAGGAGATCGTCATTCCGCTCTACACCGGTGATGCGGACAAGCAGCGCATTCTGGATGTCACCCGGTCGGGCAAGGTTCCGGCGCTGGTCGACGGCGACATCACGGTCTGGGATTCGCTGGCGATCATCGAATACGCCGCCGAGCGGTTTCCGGATGCGCGTCTGTGGCCGCAGGACGTCGTGGCGCGTGCTCATGCACGCTCGATCTCGGCAGAGATGCATTCCGGCTTCATGGCGCTTCGCAACGAATGCGGCATGAACATTCATCGTCCGATCCGCTCAAAGCCGCTCTCCGACGATGCCAGGGCGAACATCGCGCGCATCCAGCAGATCTGGACCGAATGCCGGGCCCGGTACGGCGGCCAGGGGCCATATCTGTTCGGCGCCTTCAGCGGTGCGGATGCGATGTACGCGCCGGTTGTCCATCGGTTCCGGACCTATGCCATCGATGTAACGCCGCCGGTGCGCGACTATATGGAAACGATGCAGGCGAATGCAGCTTTCCGTGAATGGAGCGATGCGGCTCTGGCCGAGACGCTGCTTATCGAGAGATTCGAGATCGATTGAACCGGGGACTACATCATGGGAATTCTCGACATGCTGACCAGCGTGATGGCGGCGAGAGCGGCGAGCGAACTGGACTCAGCCGTCATTCCGGCTGTCCTCAGCGAAGTGCTCGGCAGCGGTAATCAGGGCGGGTTGTCAGCGATCGTGGCCAGGCTCGAGCAGGCCGGGCTCAGCGAGCAGGTGAAGTCCTGGATCGGCACCGGCCAGAACCTGCCGGTGAGCGCGCAGCAGCTCCAGCAGGTGCTAGGCAACGATGTGGTCAGGCAACTTGCGACCCGTTTCGGGATCCCGGTGGATCAGCTCTCGACGGTTCTCGCGCAGGTTTTGCCGGGAGCAGTCGACCGGGCAAGTCCCGACGGAGCGTTGCCGGGCAGCGCCTAAGATTATCCCGTTAACGCACTGAACTTGCCGGGGAATCGTTCCGTCGCGCAGATAAGGCGAAATTGTGGCGTTGCACGCGGCTGGACCCTGCCTTGCCGCGGGCGCAAGGCCCTCGAAAGGCCTTCAAGGCACTGATAAATAGAAGTTATTTCGTCATTACCCATGTGCTGGTTTATCTGGCAAATGGGGGCTCTGCGTGCTATACTTCTGCCGGGCGTCAAACTGGCTTTGCCGTACAACGGCAGGCCGCCAAAATGCGCGTATCGCGTGATGGAGCAGGGTGTTGAAGCACAAATACATTGTTGGAGAGACTGTCTATTTCACGGCAAGCAATGTGGCGCGGCCAGCCGCCAGCGGAACCTACGAGGTGATCCGTCTTCTGCCGACAGACGGTGACGACTGCCAGTATCGTATCAAGAGTTCGACCGAAGCCTTCGAGCGTGTGGCCAAGGAAAGCCAGCTCGCCGTCGCCTGACAATTTCGGCTTGACGGAATTTCGCCGCGGTTACAGCGCTTGGTCTGGTTCGTTGTGAAGGGGACCTTGCATGAACCGGGCTTTGGCCACGTCGATCGAGAACTTTTGGAATTCGCAAAGCTTGCCGATGTGGCTGACCATTGCCGCAGCGGGCTTCTTTGCGATTATCCTTCTGGTCACTCTGTTTCGTGCTGAGCGATCGGTCGCGAACGGAGCGCTGACCGTTATCACGCTTCTGGCCATCGGCATTGCGGTCACCACGATGATCCGCGCGTCAGGTGTGGCCGGCGGCTCGTCCGGGGATTCCAGATCTTCCGTTCAATCCGGGGCTTCTCTTCCGGCGCTGGCCTGTCTCGATGGGCTTGCCGGAGAGAGCGTCGAGGCCGCCTGCGAAAAGGCGTTGTTTGCGTCAGCCGATTCCGTTGCGGCCGGCGTGTCCTATACCGCCGCGCAGATCACCCGTCTTGCCGCGTTTGGCAATGTCGCTGCTGCCAACAAGGTCATGACACCCGAACTCAATGCTCTGCGGCGGACGATCGAACGCGATCGTTACGGACTGGTTGCTCAGGTGCTCAAGACGCGCGAGGGGTGTTCGCTCTCGGCGCCGTGCCCGTTCTTCCAGTCGCTGACCAATTCGGGGCAGATTTCGTCCAACATGAGCGAAAATCTCTACGACGGCTTTGTCGGCCGCTACGCTGCCGCGTGGAACGCTCCGCCGGTTACCGCGAGCGCAGCACCACCCGTCGCGGCGCTTGGCACCGTGCCGCCGCCGGGACGGCCGGTGTCGGGTGATTTCCCGAGTGCGGCGTCGATCCCTCCGATCAACATCATGTCGCCTGAGCCGGCTGCGCAGGGCGCCCAGGCATCACAACGCTCGTCGGAACCAGCGGCCGCGCCGGCGGCCCGTAACGTGCCTGGCGCAGTGATCAATCCGCAGCCGGCACCGGCCGCCGCGAAGAAGGCCGCACCTGCGCCTGCGCCACAGAAATCGCGTGCACAAGCGCCCGTGCAGCTTGCGCCTCCCAAAGAGAGCGATGATAACTGATCGCTCTTCCTCTATTTGAAGCGCGATGCTCCGCGTCGCGCTGGCGATTTCCGAATATGCCGCTTCATCTCGTCAAGCTCAGCGTCGGTGCCACCTCCATCAAGGATCTTCGGGGCTGGATTGCCGAACGCGTGAAGCAGGCCAAGGCGAAGGGCCTGCCCCCGCGCCACATCCACGTCACCCGGATGTCTCCCAAACGCGTCGACGAACTTCTCGACGGCGGATCGATCTACTGGGTCATCAAGGGCGAGATCGCCGCGCGCGAGAGAATTCTCGGCATCGAGTCGTTTCGCGATAAGGATGGCATCGGACGATGCCGCCTCGTGATGGAGCCAAAGCTGATTGCGGTAGCGCCGCGGCCGATGCGGCCGTTCCAGGGCTGGCGTTATCTCGATCCGAAAAGCGCGCCGCCGGATCTCGGCAAGGCCGCTGCCAGCGTCGCCGCGATGCCCGAACCGATGCGGCGCGAATTGCGCGAACTGGGTCTTCTTTAGCCTAAGCCTTGATGTTGTCGATCAGCCGCGTGGTTCCGATTTTCGCGGCGACCAGCAGCCGCACCGGTCCATCGTTCAGCGAGGAAATCGGCTCAAGCGTCTCTGCGTGCCGCGCCTCGAGATAGTCGAGGGCAAAGCCAGCCTGACGGATGAGATCGGCGCCGTCGGACAACGCGGCCTTGAAGTTATCGCCGTCGCGCATCCGCTTCGCCGTGGCCTTGAGCGTGCGAAACAGAACAGGCGCCGTGCTGCGCTGGTCGGGTGACAGGTAGACGTTGCGCGACGACATCGCGAGGCCGTCGCGCTCGCGGATGATTGCGCCGCCGATAACCTTCACCCCCAGATCAAGATCGCGCGCCATGCGCGTGACGACCTTGAGCTGCTGGAAATCCTTCTCGCCGAACAGCGCCATGTCGGGGCGCACCTGTGTGAACAGCTTGGCGACGACGGTCGCTACGCCGCCGAAGAAGTGCGGGCGGAATTTATCTTCTAGCCCTGCAAGTGCCGGTCCCTCGGGCGCAACCCTGGTTGCGAAGCCGTCCGGATACATCGTCTTCACATCCGGATTCCAGATCAGGTCGACACCCTCTGCCTTGAGGCGTGCGAGATCCTCCTTCCATGTGCGCGGATAGGAGCCGAGATCTTCGTGCGCGGCGAACTGCGTGGGGTTCACGAAGATCGATACGGCGACCTTCTGTGCACGACGTTTGGCAAGACGAACCAGCGACACATGGCCGTCATGGAGCGCACCCATGGTCGGCACGAGGGCGAGAGTGGAATTGCGTTTGCAGAGTTCAGTGCGCGCGCGATGAAGGGATGAAAGCGAACGTGCGATGATGGGGGAGCGGGTCATTCGTGCCGGTGTGTGCAACGGGTGATTGTCGGGTGGGCGCTAGTCTTAACAAAGGTGGTGCTGCGAGCCAACGACCGCCCGTCGTCTTCGTGCAGACTGCACGGCGATTCATCATGAAGTATGAGCCAATCGAATTTCACTTGATTCTTTCTGGACTTGGCTGAAGATATCCACAGGGGTTTTTGCATGCTTTTGCAGGCGAGTCAGGGGCAGTCCGGGTCGGCGCATGTCGTCGTGCTGGGCAACGAGAAGGGCGGGTCGGGCAAGTCCACCACCGCGCTTCACGTCGCCGTTGCCTTGCTCAAAGCCGGGCAGCGCGTTGCCACGATCGACCTCGACTCGCGCCAGAAGAGCTTCACCCGTTACATCGAGAATCGCCGGGCGTGGGCCCAGCGCACCGGGCTCTCCCTCGAATTGCCGCACCACTGCTGTGTTGCCCTGGGCTCCAGCATGCAGATCGGCGAGAACGAGATGTCCGAGTTCGAGCAGTTCTCCGCCGCCGTCAGCGCGGTGGAGCGAACCTACGACTTCATCGTTATCGATACGCCGGGGACCGACAGCTACCTGATGCGCCTGGCGCACTCGATGGCCGATACGCTGGTCACGCCGATCAACGACAGCTTCCTCGATTTCGATGTTCTCGGCTCGGTGGACCCGGCGACCTATTCGGTGATCGGCGAGAGCCACTACGCGACCATGGTGAAGGTTGCGCGCAAGCAGCGCCGCGACCTCGACGGCGCGACCACCGACTGGATCGTCGTCCGGAACCGGCTGTCGATGCTGGGATCGCGCAACAAGCAACTGATCGCAGAGGGGCTCGACCAGCTCTCGTTCCGACTCGGTTTCCGCCCCGTGGACGGGTTCGCCGAGCGCGTGGTTTACCGCGAGTTCTTCCCGCGGGGCCTGACGGCCCTCGACGATCTGGACGAGGCGACCTTGGGCACCCGCCCGAACATGGCCCATGTGACTGCCCGCGAGGAGGTGACTGGCCTGTTGCGTCACCTGAAGCTCCCGCTCGACGAGCGAGGCCGCCGCCGGGCCGCGACCCGTGCTGAATGGTTCGCCCAGGTCGACCGCCCTCTCGAAAATCATGGGCTTACGGCCTAAATTTAAGGCTGAACTGCCGGGTTCCTTTGCGTTCCCGGAGCAGTTCCATGGCCAAAAGAGCGAATTTTTATTGCAAAATTCGAACGTATCGACGAATAGGCGGTTGTTATTTACCTGCGGTAGACCAAGCGGCGCGTTTGGGTGCCGGTGGCACGTTTGATGCATCGCACAATTTACTGGTCTCTGTCAGAGACATGACGTGGAATTAAGTTGGTTTGTCGCCAGTCTGTCATCATCTAACTGGACAAGTGACAAGGATTCTAAAACACTGTGTCGTGAAGGGCGGTCTGGACTAAATTCCGACTGGCACCTGACAATTCGAGGACGTGATGAAGCGCGGAATTTTCATCCTGCTTGGTCTGTTTGCGATCGTCGTTGTCGCGTATTTCACCGCGAGCAAATGGGCGATCCGTCACGAGACTCTGACGTTCTACGATGCCGCGCGTAATCGTCAGGTCGATGTCGCGATTGCCGTGCGCCGTGACAAGGAAATGCAGGCGAATGCCGGCATGCTCACTTTGCCGGTGGCCGTCGTGAATCACGGCAATACCGTAAAATTCACAGAATACTCTTTCCTCGCTAACGTGCTTGCGGCTCGCGGATATTTCGTAACCAGCATTCAGCATGATCTGGCGACCGATGCCCCGTTGGTCACCAAGGTTGGCGAACTCTATGTCGGACGCCTGCCGGTCTATCAGCGCGGCGTGGCGAACATCGAATTCGCAGTCGACCAGATGCGGAAAATCCAGCCCAACGCAGATTACGATCGTCTCACGCTGGTTGGACATTCCAACGGCGGCGACATCTCGATGTACTTCGCCAAAATGCATCCGGAGAACGTGAGAAAGATTGTCACGCTGGATAATCTTCGCGTGCCGTTCCTCACCGAAGGCAAATTCAAGATCCTGTCGTTCCGTTCGAAAGACCCCGTGTTTAAGGCCGATCCTGGCGTCGTGCCGGATGATGATACGTGCGATCAGTCCGGGATCACCGTAGTCAACACGGGCTTCCAGCATACCGACATGAGTGATCGTGGGCCTGATAACGTGAAGACGTCGATTCAGGGCGTTCTCGACAAGTTCCTTGCCGAAGACAATAGCAAGCTCGCGCCGGTCGACACGACCAAGAAGATCTCCATGCCGAAGCCTGACTCCGTGGCGCAGGTTGCCCCGCCCATTAACTAACTAAGTTGCGATCACGGTTGGTGTCGCCGGACTTACCTCGGCGCATCGCACGTTTGCGTGAGATAATCCCACTGCAAATGATTCCTGCTTGCTCTCGCCACATTCCGTTGGTGGCATAGTTTCTGCTTGTTTGGATGTATCCAAGTGGCAAGTGAGGTGAGAGTCATGCCCGTCAGCTCTTTTCAATCTCCCAGTCTGGTTCCGTCCGTGAAAGACCAGATCGCTCACGTCATCAGTGACGATGAGTGCATGTCGCGCCTGGCGCGCGCCGTGGCTGAGCACGATGACCGGCGGCTGAACGAGGTCGCCGAGCTTATCGGGCGACTCGCGGTGCCGATCGAGTAGGGCGATCCTTTAGCGATCTTTGGCCGGAGAATTGACCAGGCGCTCTCCGCGCTCCACATAGGACTCGCACCCAACCGCGAGATCCGATGACCCGCGATCCGACCATTCCGAAATCCGGCGAGCAGCCCATCACAGGGCGCAGTCGCACGGAGCCGGACGTGCAGACATCGGCGTCGGCCGACATCGCCGCCTTCGTTGCCAAGGCGCGGGCGATGACGCCCGGCAAGGCGGGGACGGGCCGGCTGATCTTCGCGCTGGATGCGACCATGAGCCGTCAGCCGACATGGGACATGGCGTGCCAGCTTCAGGCCGACATGTTTCGTGAAGCCGGCAGCATCGGCGGACTTTCGGTTCGTCTCGTGTACTACCGCGGTTTGAAAGAGTGCCGCGCGAGTCCATGGATTTCGGATACGGCGCATCTCGCCAGACTGATGAGCAGGATCGATTGTCAGGGCGGGCAGACCCAGCTTGGGCGCGTGCTGGCGGACGCGCGGCGCGAGGCTGTCGCCTCTGGCGTGCGTGCCATCGTCTTCGTGGGCGATGCGATGGAGGAGAACGTCGATGCACTGTGCGCCACTGCGGGCGAACTAGGGTTGTTGAAAGTGCCGTGCTTCATGTTTCAGGAAGGCAACGACCCGGCGGCGGAGGCGGCGTTCCGTGAGATCGCGCGGCTGACCGGAGGGGCGTGGTGCCGGTTCGACATGGGTTCGGCTGCGCAGTTGCGTGAGCTTCTGCGCGCGGCGGCCGCCTACGCCGCGGGCGGGCGGAATGCCCTCCTGAGGCTGGCGAAGAACACCTCGGGCGCTGCTGCTTTGCTTGGGCAGATGAAGTAATCGTCAGCAGGACAGGCGCAGCGTTATTTCGCAATATGTCAGCTTAACAAATCCCGATATCACCATAGATCAGGTATGCGTGTCGGTAGCGCGCACTGCCGACGAACGATTGCAAGGATGATTCCACGCCATGCCGACCCTGATCGCAGGCATCGTCGCTGTCGCGCTGCTTTACGTGGCGCTGAACATCATCAAGGGCGCCGATCCGAAATGGCTCGCGAAGATCATCCGCGGCGGCGGCGGCGTGGTGACGCTTGCCGCGGCGCTGTTCATCGGGGCCAGAGGCGAGCTTGCGGTGGCGATCCCGCTCGGCATTTTCGGCGCAGGTCTGCTCGGGTGGTCGCCGTTCGGCGCGCAGCTCGGTTCGGCCTGGGGCAACTACGGCCCCGGCGCCTGGAAATCACAGGGGCAGAAGTCCCAGGTACGGTCCCAGTTTATAGAGATGACGCTCGACCACGACACTGGAGCGCTTGAGGGGCTTATTACCGCCGGACCCGAAGCGGGGCGCGTACTCGACGAATTCACGCTCGACGAACTCATTGCTCTTGCGCGCGGGTTCGACGCCGAGAGCTGGGCTCTTCTGGAAAGCTATCTGGACCGCCGGTTTCCCGCCTGGCGTGAGCACGCGCAGGGCGAGGGGACAGGGCGGAGTGGAAGCGAGGATCGCCGCGCGGCGCCGAGTGGAAAAATGACGACGGAGGAGGCCTATCAGATCCTTGGCCTGAAGCCGGGTGCGGGGCGCGACGAAATCGGCAAGGCTCATCGTGGGCTGATGAAGAAACTGCATCCCGACCAGGGGGGCTCGACGTACCTCGCTGCCCGTGTGAACGAAGCCAAGGACACTCTTCTTCGCAATCATCGCTGACTCCAGCACGCAACATCACGCTACAAACTGCGAGCAGCCTTCCTCTGATTGAAATGCCCCTGCGGACGCCCGCCGTTGTCCGGCGTGATCGATCCTGCGATTAAGGTTTTAGAGACCAAATCTTGAAAAATGGTTGAATGCGCGCGCGCCGCGCAAAAAAGATAAAGCCCGCGGCAGAACCGCGGGCTTTGTTTTTCCGATCTTGAACTGTGTTTTCGCGATCAGTTCCTGATGGCGATGCAGGAAATGTCGGAGCGCTTCAGCGTGCGGCATGCAGCTTCGGCGGAGTCCTGATTGAGGCCGGCGAAGCGTGCGCGGTAGAGCGTCTTGTTGCCCTTCGACACGGTCTCGGTGAACGGATCGGCGTCGCTCAGCAGTCTGCTGGCGCTGCCGCGTGCCGCGTCGAGACGCTGGCGAGCTTCGCTTTCGGTTTCGAGGGCGCCGACCTGAATGATCCATCCCGAGCGCACGGCAGTCTTGATCGCGCCGTTGTGCTGCACGGTCTGGGTCTGCGCCGGCTGTGCAGGCGGCAACGCGGCCTGTTGAACGGGCTGCGGAGCAGGCTGCTGCGGGGGAGCGGTGGAGGTCTGGAGAGCGACGGCCTGCGCGCCGAGCGTGGTGGGCGGTGCGCCGCGGCCGGGATCTGCATAAGCCAGCGTCTGCGCGTGCGGGGTCGATGACGAAGGGCTCGGGGCGGGAGCGGAGCCGATGATGCCCTGACCGATGCCGTTGCTGGTGTTGGGCTGAGCCGGGAGCGGAGCCGGGAAATCGCTGCGCGGTTGATTGGAAGCGACCGGCCAGGGCTCGGCACGGCGGTCGACCTTGGTCTCCGCTTTGGCTTCGGCCTTTGTTTCGGCCCTGGCGACAACGGCCTTCGAGGTTTCTGCAACCTCGGCCTTCTGCGGTGCCGGGATGGCGCTGGTGGCAACCGGAGCAGGCGAACCCGGGGCCGCAGAAGCAACCCTGGTTTGACCCATGCGGACCTGAACCGTCTTGACGCGCACGGGTGTCATCGGTTCGGCGGAACCCGGGATGGCTGCGAAAGTCTGCGAGGAGATCACGCCGCTGGTGAGCGGAGCGGGAGCTGGCTTGTCCTGAGTTTCAGCAACAGCTTTTGCTGGTGTCGCCGGTGTTGCGCGCGGAGCGGGAAGCGGAACGGCTTCCGGCGGCGTCGATGCGACCTTGATCGCGCCCTGAACCTGAACCGCTGCGGCGGGCTTGGACTTGGCCTCGACCTTGGTCTCGGCTTCATCGTTGTCATCCGCGCTTACAACCCTGGTGTCGCCGCGTTCGGTGATGGCGGCAACGGTGCGGCGGGTCGAGGCCGCGTCGAGGTTTTCGGCGAGAAGGTTGCGCATGATCGCATCTCGCGAACCGCCGCTGCGTCCACCCATCACAACGCCGACCAGATAGCGATTGCCGCGCTTCATCGAGGTGACGAGGTTGAAGCCGGAGGCGCGGGTATAACCGGTCTTGATGCCGTCGACGCCTTCGACGCGGCCGAGCAGCTTGTTGTGGTTGCGGATCGAGCGGCCCTTGTAGTTGAACGCTTCGGTCGCGAAGTAGCGATAGTATTTCGGGAAGCGGTCCTGAATGGCGCGGCCCAGCGTGGCCTGATCGCGCGCGGTGGTGACCTGATCGCTGTCCGGAAGACCCGACGCGTTCTTGTAAACGGTCTTGCTCATGCCGAGCGCGCGCGCCTTGCGCGTCATCGCTTTGGCGAAATCGTCCTCGTCGCCGGCAATCGCCTCGGCGATCACGACGGCGGCGTCGTTGGCGGAGCGGGTCACGAGGCCCTTGATCGCGTCCTCGACGCGAAGTGTCTGACCGGGACGCAGACCCAGCTTGGTGGGCGCCTGCTGCGATGCGTGGACCGACACATCCATTGGTGTATCGAGCTTCATCTTGCCGCTCTCCAGCCGCTCGAACAGCATGTAGAGCGTCATGATCTTGGTGAGCGAAGCGGGGTGGCGCAGACTGTCGGCGCTGGTGGCCTGAAGCGTGTTGCCGGAATTGGCGTCGACGATGATCGAAGAGAAAGAGGGGCTGTAGCTGGATACGGCGGCGTGGCTGCGGTGCCGGTGACGCCGCCGGGCGTCGGCGGTGTCGAGCGTAAACGTGACGGCCACTGAGAGGGTGGCGACGCCGAGAAGGCAAAGGCGGAGGGCGCGTGAAGACGCCGACGATTTGACCCCAAGCATGAATTTCCCCGTCCGATTCCCAGTTTATTCGCCTCGTTCTGAGGCCAAATTTGGTCCGGCCACAGCCCAATTTCGGGAGCTGGGTCGTCCACGCGAAGCCGCGGCTCGGGAGCCGGTGCCGGATGCTCGCTGATCCGGGCTAAGGCATTGGAACCGCGCCGCTTTTCGAATTCATCGCGGAATGCAAAAAGCGCAGGGAATCAAAGTAGGTGGCCACGGTTTCAAAAGGGTTAAGCAAGAGTTTCCGCGATGCTTCACTTTTGTCTCGGATTTGAGACGATTGTGCGACGCACAAGATTCTTGACTTCTATTGTGCATTGCAGTACTACCAAAGTCGTGGTTAGGGAGCCGGGTACCTCCCGGCAGGTAAGGTCATCAGTCTGGGAAAGGACTCTGTGTAATGGTCAAGGTTGAAGAATTTCAGCAGTTCGGCAAAGAGCAGTTCGACGCAGCGGTTGCATCCGCCAACACCTTCTCGAGCGGCCTTCAGTCGATTGCTACCGCTTACGGCGACTACGCCAAGAAGTCGTTCGAAGACACCAAGACCTTCGTTGAGAAGCTGTCGGGCGTGAAGTCGATCGAAAAGGCCATCGAGCTTCAGACCGAATACGCGAAGACCTCGTACGAAACGTTCGTTGCTGAGTCGCAGAAGATCGGCGAACTCTACACCGATCTCGCCAAGCAGGCGTTCAAGCCTTTCGAAGGCATCGTCGCGAAGGTTTCGGCGACCACTCACTAATTTTACGGTTCTCTACCAAGAGAAAAAGCCCGGCTTTGCAGCCGGGCTTTTTTGTTGCCTTGATCTGTTTTGGTTACTTCGCGATGCGCAGTTTCGACAGCGCGGTACCGATCGAACTGAACGCCGTATTGATGCCGCTGGCGCTGGTCGTCGAGAAGTAGTTGCTGCTGCTGCTGGCGCAGTACGACATCACGCTCGAATTGGCAGAGCCGTCGGTGTTCACCTGGATCGTGTAGATCTGGATGCCGGCCGCTTTCGCGTTATCGCACAGGAGCCTCTGCCGCGCATCGATCGACGACTGACTCGAACTGAAGCGGTTCTGGGTGTTGTCACCGTCCGAGAGCAGAATGACGGCCTTCGTATACTTGAAGTTGGGATCTTCAGCAGGCGCGTTCAGCGGCGCCTGTTGGAGCAGCGAAATCCAGCCCCATGCCATGCCGATGGCCTGGTTGGTGTTGCCCTGCGGCTGCATCGCATCGACCTTGTTCTTCAGAGCGGTCCAGTCATAAGTCAGAGGAAGTATCTCGGTCGGGCAATTCGGATAATTCTCCGCCGGGAACTGGGTGGCGCGATCGGTCAGGTTGTTTGCGGTCGCGGTCGTATTATATGGCGCGGTGCTCAGCGTGTCATAATTCTGATCGCGATCGGAGACGCAGCCAGTCCAGTTGTTGGACTTCGTCGACGTCCAGTTGCCGCTGGCGTTGTTACAGTCGCTCTGCGTCATGAATCCGATGGTGCTTCCCCACCAGTTGGTGCACTGGCCAACGTCCCACCGCAGCCAATTCGCATTCTTGTTGCCCGTTCCGACGTTGACGTCTTTCGCGAACGGAATGATGGAAATGTAAACGTCGCCATCGGTCTTAGCGGCGGTCTTCAAGGTGTCGATCAGGCTCTTGGCGGATGTTTTCAGGGCATCCATCTTGCCCGAGCTCGCCATCGATCCGGTGTTGTCCAGCGCCAGCGCCACGCGCAGTTTGGTGGTGCCCCAAACCGTGGTCGAACTCGCGCCGAAGTCGAGCTTGGGAAGGCCGACCATCTTCATAAAATCGGTGTCCATCGACCCCGAGCCGGTGAGGACCACCTGCGAGCCCTGGGACGTGCTGTTGGTGTAGACCGCGTTCACGGTGACGTTCTGCGCTTCGGGATGGTTGAAAAGCGCGTTGAAGTAAGCCTGCGCCTTCTGGTTGATTTGAGAGGCGGTCAGGCCGGTCACGTCCTTTGAAATCATCAAGGCTGCTGTATCGAGCGCCGACTGCATGGCGGTACGGGCATTGTTGACGCGGGCATAGTCGACGGCTGCGCCGACGAAACCCAGGAGCGGGACGATCGCAATGGCGAACAGCACGGCAACATTGCCGCCTTCCGCACGGCGGAAGCGGGAGAGCGATCCGCGGACCCGATTGAAAATCGATGCATCGTTCATGGCGTCACCAGAAGAGTAAGGTTCTGGGATGCGGGATAGGCCGGAGGCGTGAAGAGGTAGTAAAATGCTGCGGTGAATAACGGGTACACCTGAGGACAAGGCGGCCGGCGGCGCCTGCGTCGCAGTTTCATGGTGAAGGCCGGGTTGCGCACCTGGTTCGAATTTTATCGATTCGCCGGCCGGGTAGGCCGCATCTGAGGCAAGGGAACGCTTGAAAATGGATGCAATGTTCATGGCGGTCACCAAAAATGGGTCCTGCCATGTCGTAGAAGCCGGCGATGAAGGGGCGGTAAAAGTTGACGCCAATCTACGTAAAATGCCCCATAAAGCGGCCTGTTCCGGCCTTTAATCCCGATACATCCTCAACATCGTCTCAATGCGATGCGGCGAAATTGACGTGAATTCCGGGCACTTGCATTAACCACAGGCGGTGGTTGCGCCGATGCGACGCCATCTGTCCGGCACGGTTTCAGCCGGTAACGGTATGCTTGCGGGAGGGCGCGCGGCGACCCATATTGTTAATGTGATCAAAGGGCGCTTTGCCTCGGGCAGGGTTGCCGTTCTGTGGGGATTTTGAACTTTCAGGCCATGTTGCACGTGTCTTCATACCCGGTACCAGTCCCGGCACCCGAGGTGCCCGGCGAACGAACCTCCTGCTTTGGCCTGCGCATGAGCAAGGACGAGAACGACGGCAGCGGGCGGGGCAGTGGTCCGGGCACGTCTGTCATCACCAAAGTGAAGCCGAAGACCAAGCGGCCGAACCTCTATCGCGTCCTGATCCTGAACGACGACTACACCCCGATGGAGTTCGTTGTTCATGTTCTAGAGAAGTTCTTCAACAAGGACGTTGAAGCCGCGACCACAATCATGTTGCATGTGCATCATCATGGCATCGGCGAATGTGGCGTTTTTACCTACGAGATCGCCGAAACCAAAGTGACGCAGGTGATGGACTTTGCCCGGAAACACCAACATCCTTTGCAATGCGTGATGGAAAAGAAGTAGCATTTGAGTCTCGTTCGTTTTGTGGGAACCGGATGAGATTTCGAGAGTACGTACAAACAGGTTGCAGGAACTGATCAAGCCCGGACCCGACGACAAACGATCAAACGAAATGGCGGGGGCCATTAAGGGACGCGAATGCCGACTTTTTCTCAGAGCCTTGAACAATCCCTGCACCGTGCGCTTGCCATAGCAAACGAGCGGCATCATCAGTATGCGACGCTCGAACATCTGCTGCTTTCGCTGATCGATGACTCGGATGCCGCCGCCGTGATGCGCGCATGCAGTGTTGACCTCGACAAGCTGCGCGGCAGTCTGGTCAACTATCTCGAAACCGAATTTGAAAACCTGGTCGCGGAAGGTTCCGACGACGCCAAGCCGACCGCCGGATTCCAGCGCGTTGTGCAGCGCGCGGTCATCCATGTGCAGTCCTCGGGCCGCGAGGAAGTCACCGGCGCCAACGTGCTGATCGCGATCTTCGCGGAGCGCGAAAGCCATGCCGCGTATTTCCTGCAAGAGCAGGACATGACGCGCTATGACGCGGTGAACTACATCAGCCACGGCATTGCCAAGCGTCCCGGTGTGTCCGAGGCGCGGCCGGTGCGCGGCGTCGATGAGGAAGCCGACACCAAGGGCAACGACGACTCCAAGAAGAAAGGCGAGGCGCTCGAGACCTATTGCGTCAACCTGAACAAGAAGGCGCGCGACGGCAAGATCGATCCGGTGATCGGCCGCCACGCCGAAATCAACCGCGCCATTCAGGTGCTGTGCCGCCGCCAGAAGAACAATCCGCTGTTCGTCGGCGAAGCGGGTGTCGGCAAGACCGCGATCGCGGAGGGCCTGGCCAAGCGCATTGTCGACAGCGAAGTGCCGGAAGTGCTGGCAGCGTCCACGGTCTTTTCGCTCGACATGGGCACGCTGCTTGCGGGCACGCGCTATCGCGGCGATTTCGAAGAGCGCCTCAAGCAGGTGATCAAGGAACTGGAAGCGCATCCCAATGCGATCCTGTTCATCGACGAAATCCACACCGTGATCGGCGCGGGCGCGACCTCTGGCGGCGCGATGGACGCGTCCAACCTGCTGAAGCCGGCGCTGGCTTCCGGCACGATCCGTTGCATGGGTTCGACCACATACAAGGAATATCGCCAGCACTTCGAGAAGGACCGCGCACTGGTGCGCCGGTTCCAGAAGATCGACGTCAACGAGCCGACGGTCGAAGACGCGATCGGCATCCTCAAGGGTCTCAAGCCTTACTTCGAGGACTACCACAAGCTAAAGTACACCAACGATGCCATCGAGGCGGCGGTGAACCTCTCGGCGCGTTACATCCATGACCGCAAGCTGCCGGACAAGGCGATCGACGTGATCGACGAGTCGGGTGCTGCGCAGATGCTGGTGCCGGAGAACAGGCGCAAGAAGACCATCGGCATCAAGGAAATCGAGGTGACCATCGCGACGATGGCGCGAATTCCGCCGAAGTCGGTGTCGAAGGATGACGCCGAGGTGCTCAAGCATCTCGAGACGACCCTGAAGCGCACGGTATTCGGTCAGGACAAGGCGATCGAGGCGTTGGCCGCGTCGATCAAGCTTGCCCGCGCGGGCCTGCGCGAGCCGGAGAAGCCGATCGGCTCGTACCTGTTCTCGGGTCCGACCGGCGTCGGCAAGACCGAAGTCGCCAAGCAACTGGCGGCGTCGCTCGGTGTCGAACTGATCCGCTTCGACATGTCGGAGTACATGGAGCGCCATACCGTGTCGCGTCTGATCGGCGCGCCTCCGGGCTATGTCGGCTTCGATCAGGGCGGCCTGCTGACCGATGGCGTGGACCAGCATCCGCACTGCGTGGTGCTGCTCGACGAAATCGAGAAGGCCCATCCGGATCTCTACAACGTGCTGTTGCAGATCATGGACCACGGCAAGCTGACCGACCACAACGGCAAGCAGGTCAACTTCCGCAACGTCATTCTCATCATGACGACGAATGCCGGTGCGGCCGATCTTGCCCGTCAGGCGTTCGGCTTCACGCGCAACAAGCGCGAAGGCGACGATCAGGAAGCGATCAACCGGCAGTTCGCGCCGGAATTCCGCAACCGTCTCGATGCCATCGTGTCGTTCGCGCATCTCAACACCGATGTCATCGGCATGGTGGTCGAGAAGTTCGTGCTTCAGCTCGAAGCGCAGCTTGCGGACCGCGACGTGACTATCGAACTGTCGGAGCCGGCCAAGGCCTGGCTGATCGAACACGGCTATGACGAGCAGATGGGCGCTCGGCCGATGGCGCGTATCATTCAGGAGCACGTCAAGAAGCCGCTGGCGGACGAGGTGCTGTTCGGCAAGCTGAAGGGCGGCGGACATGTCCGCGTCGTGCTGGTGAAGGACGAGCAGGACGTCGACAAGATCGGCTTCGAGTTTGTCGAAGGTCCGGTCACGCCGAAGCCCGAGAAGCTGCCAGGATCGCGCAAGCGTTCCGCGCCGCGCAAGCCAAAGGGCGGCGATGGTCCAAAGGGCCCGACCAAGCCCTTAATGAAGGTCTGATCAGGCTAAAGAGAACAACAAACCCGGCGGTCCAGCGATCGCCGGGTTTTTGCTACTTTGATCTGCTTTTCGACATTCTCGGCGGCGAGACTGTTGCGATGAAGTGGCGGCACCCGGGGAAGTGGCTTGCGGTTGGCGTGATCGTGACGCTAACGGCGACGCTTGCGCGTGCAGATGAACCCGACGATCCGCCTGCGCCTCCAGCACCTGCTGCTGCCACGGCGAAGGATGGCAACACGCGCGAGGCGATGTGCCTGATGATCGAATCCGCGGCGTCCGCGCACGGTCTGCCTCTGGAATTCTTTGCGCGCGTCATCTGGCAGGAAAGCCGGTTTCAGCCGGACGCAGTGGGACCGATGACACGGAGCGGCCAGCGCGCGCAGGGCGTGGCGCAGTTCATGCCTGGGACTGCCAGCGAGCGGCGGCTGCTCGATCCGTTCGATCCCGTGCAGGCGCTGCCGAAATCGGCCGAGTTCCTGCAAGAGCTGCGCGAACAGTTCGGCAATCTCGGGCTTGCAGCGGCCGCTTACAATGCGGGGCCGCGGCGGGTGCAGGAATGGCTTGCCGGCACCGGTTATATGCCGTCCGAAACCCGCAACTACGTTTATGCGATCACCGGTACGTCGGTCGACGACTGGGCGGCCGCGGGCAAGAGCGGCGCGATCAAGGACCGTACGCCACCCGCCGGCTGCCGCGAACTGATGGCGCTGTTGCAGCGTGCACCCAACCCCTTTGTCGCGGAGCTTGCCCAGCGCGTGAAACTCGGCGCGGCGATGCCATGGGGTGTGCAGCTTGCCGCCGGGTTCTCGCGTGACAAGGCGCTGGCGATGTATGCCCGCTCCATGACGCGATTGAGTGCGATCATCGGCGATCGCGATCCGAGCCTTCTCAGCTCGATCTTCCGCAGCCGCGGCACACGCCCGTTCTATCAGGTGCGGGTCGGGGCGGACACGCGGGCCGCCGCCAATGAGTTGTGCGATCGCATCAGACGGGCGGGGCAGGCGTGCATCGTGCTGAAGAACGCGGAGCAGCATGGTTAACCACCGCCAGCGCTGAACGCGGCCGAAAATTCCAGGAATCTCTTGTGACGGTTAACGTCGCGACCAGATCGCAAGCGTAAGAAACTCAATATTTGCAGGCATAATTTCAATTCATGCGCTGAACTTTATGCTCAACGAAATGCTAACGCGATGCTGACGATTTTCGCTTAAGTTTTGCGAAACCGTTTTCCAATCATCTGATCGGGGGCAGCGAAAGCGTTTCGCCGCAGTCTGTGAGGAGGCCGTCGTGCTGACGTTCGGGATTATCGGAATAGCATTTGCAACCTTGTGTGTTCTCGGTTCGCTGTCGTCATCCGCGCGCGAGCCTTCGATCTGATTTTGGATCTGATTTTGACGCCGCTGTTTGCGTTGAATGTTCTCGGCGCGCACCGATAGCGATGCGCGCCCCCGCAAGCTGTGCAATTGAGCGGTACGGCTCCGCGAAATTAGCGCCCCCGGTCCCTTGACGGCGGGGCGTTTCAACCGCGTGATGAATCCAACGATTCACCCGGTATTCCGCCCCTTGGCACTTCCCGCCCTCGATTCCCCGAAATGGCTAAGCACGCCCATCGCATTCGCGCTCGGGGTCAAATCCGCGCTGTCCTCGATTCTGGCGCTCGTGCTGTTCGGGACCTTCATCGGGGTCGGCGCATTCGCCCATGATACCGGCTTTACGCTGGGCTGGGCGCTGGCCAGCACAGTGCTGGTCTGGGCCGGACCTGCGCAAATCATCCTGATGTCCACATCCCATGGCGGGGCGACGCTGCTGGAGTCGGCGCTGGCGGTGACCATCAGCGCGATCCGCCTGCTGCCGATGGTGGTTTCGGTGCTGCCGATGTTGCGGACGCCGCAGACCAAGATGCGCCAGCTTGCGCTGCCGGCACACCTCGTGGCGGTGACGGTCTGGGTCGAGAGCTTTCGCCTGCTGCCGCATGTCCCGCGCGAGCGGCGGATCGCATTCCTGAACGGACTTGGCTTCGCGCTGGTGTTCCTGAGCAGTGTGGCCACGCTGATCGGCTACGGACTTGCCGCGAGCTTGCCGCCGCTGCTCGCCGCCGGAATCCTCGCGCTCACGCCGCTGACATTCCTGCTGTCCACGGCGCGCAACGCGCACAAGCTGGTGGACAAGCTGGCGCTGGCACTCGGGCTTGCGCTCTATCCGCTGGTGCAACTGCTGCAAACCGGCGTCGACATCATGATCTGCGGTCTGACCGCCGGCACGATTGCCTATGGCGTTCATCGGATCCGGAGGCGCGCATGAGGGGACTGTTCGGCGATGGACAGGCGATTGCGCTGCTGCTGTTCGCGGGCTTCCTCTCGAACGAGGTCTGGCGCGTGCTCGGTCTCGTGATCGGCGGCGGGATCGATGAGAGTTCCGAGTTCCTGGTCTGGGTGAGGGCAGTCGCCGCTGCAATTCTTGCAGGCGTCATCGCGCAGATTCTGATTTCACCACCCGGCGCGCTCGCGACCGTACCGGACGTGGTGCGCTATGGCGCTGTTGCCGTCGGCTTTGCGGTCTTCATTGTTACGCGCAGATCGGTGTTCGCCGGCGTAATCGCCGGTGAGGTCGTCGTGCTCGCGGGCAAGTGGTGGCTCGGCTGAACCGCTCTGCGGTTCAGCCGTTCAGCGCTGCGATCAGCCGCGTGGCGTGATCTTCCAGCACCTTGACGTCTTCCTTGCGGCTAGCCGGCGGCAACAGCGCGACGCCCTCAACCCGTGGCATGACATGGACGTGCAGGTGATAGACGACCTGGCCCGCTGCCGGCTCGCTGAACTGTTGCAAGGTGATCCCGGCAGCATTGAAGGCTTTCATGCCGGCGACCGCAATTTTCTTCGCCGTGCGGGCGACATGCGCGAAGCTATCGGGCGAGATGTCGAGAATGTTCCGGGCCGGAGCCTTTGGGATCACCAGCGTATGTCCGGGGCATCGCGGCATGATGTCCAGGAAGGCGAAGGTGTGTTCGTCTTCATAGACCTTGTGACAGGGAATTTCGCCGCGCAGGATTTTCGCGAAAATATTGTTGGTGTCGTAAGCGGTCATGGTTCATCCCGGAAAAGAGGCGCGTCACATTCGCCGCCCAGCGCCGCGCGGTCAAGCGGGGTTGCCTCAAGGATGGCATGTCAGGAATTCGCCGTGGGCTCCGGTATTCCAGTGGCAATCTCGTCGATCCTGTCGGCGAGATCGGCCAGATCGCGATGAAGACCGTCCAGCGTGTAGGCGAGGCCGAAAGTACGCCCGACCGCATTGAAATCCAGCGCGCGCATGACACCGGACTGCCGCAGGCCGCTGAACGTTTCCGTGAAAGCAAAATGCGCGGCGGACAGGTCTTCGCGTGAAACCACGGTGACGGCGTTGAGGGCGATCGCGCATCGCTGCGTCAATTCGGCTTCGGCGCGCAGCAGGTTTGCGGCTGCAGGCGCCAGCGTTGAGGCGATCGTGGCTGGAAGGGGTTCGCGGAGCACGTTGCCGATAGCGACGAGATCGTTGCGCACGCGCCAGAGCGTTCGCGGGATCGCGGAGGGAATGCGATGATCGGCAAGACGAGAGGCGCGCTCCCTGTCGGCATCTTTCAGCGCCTGCTCGACGGTGGTCAGCGCCTGCCTCAGGGCCGCGTGTTCGAGCGAGGGAGCCAGCGCCTCGCCGCGATCGAGCGCCTCCGCTTCCGCGAGCAGGAGCTTTCGCATGCGTGCCAGCACGGTGACCGAGCGGGCCACGACGACGGTATGGGAGCGAGCGGGAAATATCAGAACCATTGCCAGCACGCCGATCACGCCGCCCAATCCGATCTCGACAATGCGATCGAGAACGAACTGCTCGACCGGCGCGCCGGCCGGTTCGGTTAGCAGCATGATGGCGGCGGTGACCGGCGCCACCCGCAACTGAGGGCGGACCGCTGCGCCCCATACAGTGATGCACGTGACAAGGACGAGGGCGACGCCAATGCCGAGCGATGTGTTCGAATGAAATGCCGCTGCCAGTCCGCCGAAGACTGCTCCTGCCAGGGTGCCGATCATGCGCTCCGTGGCCGCGCCGAGCGTCCCGCCGATCGACCCTTGCATGACAATGATGACGGTGAACACCGCCCAGTACCCCTGCGGCAGGCCGAGAGTCTTGTAGGCCGCATAAGCCGCACCCACGGCAATGGTGACACGAACGGTCTGGCGCAGCTCGGAGGCGCGGCGCGTCAGGAATTCGCGGGTCCGGTCAGCGATTGAACTCAAGGCATTTCCCGCAGCGGTGTTGTGGTCGGCAAGTGAGGCTCAGGTTAAGCGGCTTGCGCGGCGGCCACAACGCCGGCGCTCAGTCGTCACCGTTGGCCTTGCGGAACGGACCGGCCTCGGTGAGTTCGCGCACGGCCTGCTGCACGTAGCTTCGCTCGTGCTTGAGATAGTCGCGGATCGCCCGGCGCAGCGCGGGATCGGCGATGTAGTGCGCGGAGTAGGTGGTCTGGGGCAGGTAGCCGCGGGCGATCTTGTGCTCACCCTGTGCGCCGGCCTCGACGCGCTTCAGGCCGCGCCGGATCGCGAAGTCGATGGCTTGATAATAGCAGACCTCGAAATGCAGAAAGGGATGGTGCTCGACCGCGCCCCAGTGGCGGCCGAACAGCGTGTCGGAGCCGATGAAGTTGATCGCACCGGCGATCCATTTGCCGTCGCGCTTTGCCATCACCAGAAGCACGTCTTTCGCCATGGTCTCGCCGATCATGGTGTAGAACGCGCGGGTGAGATAGGGCCGTCCCCACTTGCGCGAGCCGGTCTCCATGTAAAATTCGAAGAATGCGTCCCAGACGTCGGGCGTGATGCCGTCGCCGGTCAGGGCATGAATGGTGATGCCGTTGGCGAGCGCGCCGCGTCGCTCGCGGCGGATCGCCTTGCGGTGACGCGACGCCAGCGTGGCGAGGAAATCCTCGAACGTGCCGTAGCCTTCATTGCGCCAATGGAATTGCTGGTCGGTGCGTTGCAGGAAGCCATGTTCGGCGAGGAGCGTCCATTCGTCTTCGCGGGCGAAGGTGACATGCACCGATGAGGCGTGCGTGGCGCCGCACAGGGCGATCAGGCCGCTGGCCAGCGTCTCGCGGATACGCGCGGCATCCGGGCCGTTGCCCACGAGCAGGCGAGGGCCAGTTGCCGGGGTGAACGGAACGGTGGCCTGCAATTTCGGATAGTAGCTTCCGCCCGCGCGCGCATAGGCATCAGCCCAGCCGTGGTCGAACACGTATTCGCCTTGCGAGTGATTTTTCAGATAACCGGGCACGATGCCGACGGCTTGCCCATTCATCCTCGCCACCAGATGGCGCGCGGCCCAGCCGGTGCGCGCGATGGCAGAGCCTGACTCTTCCAAAGCAGCAAAAAAGGCGTGCGTCACAAACGGATTGTAGCTGCCATCTGCATTGGCACACGCATTCCACTCGTCGGCCGTGACCTGGCCGACTGAGGAGACCGCTTCAAGGGTGATCTCGCAGGGATCCGTCAAAGGGAAGGGGTACCGTGGCCGTGAGAAAACCGAAACCGTTCAGCATTATAGATCGGTTCTTGCGCGGATGACTTCAAGTATCTGGCATCGGATGGCTGGTATCGCGCTTTAGGCTTACTCCGGGATGAAACCCTCGAAAGTCATCTGATCGGCATATCGGGCGCTGCGTGCGCGCTGTTCCTGGGTCCGCACAGTCCATGTGATCAGCGCGCAGCCAAAGATGTTGCGTGCGATCCAGGGCGCAGGCGACGGCAAATCGTCGACCCGGTAGCTGACGAAATGCGGCTGCGTGCGGAACGCGTGGCGCAAGCCTGTCATCTCACGGGTTTTCTCAGGCGGCAGCCGCGTCCACTCGCCCTCGGTGTAGTGCCATTCGGCCACGATGCCGCGCGGCAGACCGGGCATCAGGTCGCGCAGCGCCATCACCTGATCGGGATCGAACGACATCGCGGCGACCGGTCCGCTGTACGACGTCAGCACTTCGGCCATTCGCCTCACCAGCGTCCGGCTGCCGTCGAAACGGCTTTTCACCTCGAGCACCAGCGGGACGCGTCCGGCGACGCGCGCGCAGAGATCGCCCAGCGTCATCATCCGTTCTGCGGTGTGTTTGAAGCCGACCTGCTTGAGCTGCGCCGCGGTCAGCGACAGCAGTTCGCCGGTGCCTTGGGTGAGCCGGCCCAGCGCGTAATCATGGTGGACCATCGCCTCATTGTCGGCGGTGGGTTGAAGATCAACCTCGATCGCAAAGTTGGCGGCGATCGCTGCGTCGATCGCCGACGGCATGTTCTCGACGATGCCGCGCGCGCGGTCATGCAGCCCGCGATGGGCGATTGGCCGTGCCGTGAGCCAGCCGGGCGCGCGCGCAGCCATCAGTTTGATTTCTTGAGCATGATCTTGTCCGAAAACCGGTTCCCACTTTTCGGGATCATGCTCAGGCGACCTCGAAGATGCCTTCGACTTCGACCGCGGCGTCCGAGGGCAGGGCGGCCACGCCGACCGTGGTGCGCGCATGGCGGCCCTTGTCGCCGAATATTGCCACCATCAGATCCGACGCGCCGTTGAGCACCTTCGGCCCTTCGAGGAAATCCGGTGTCGCGTTGACGAAACCGCTAAGGCGCACAACACGGGCAACCTTGTCGAGATCGCCGAGCGCCATCTTGACCTGCGCCAGCAGGTTGATCGCACAGCCGCGTGCGGCGGCGGCGCCTTGCTCGGTGGTCACGCCGGCGCCGAGTTTGCCTTTGGCGATCAGCTTGCCTTCCGGGGTGTTGCAGACCTGGCCCGATACGAACAGCAGATTCCCGGTGCGAACAAAGCCGACATAATTCGCGATGGGAGGGTTGGGCTGATGCAGCACGATACCCAACTCGTTCAACTTCTGCTCGACCGTTCCCGCCATGTCAGTCCCCGATGTTTTATCTGAGTATTTGCCCGGAGTGAGGTCCGGCGTTCATGCCGATGTGTCGGGCGCGCCATATTTCGCCCATCGTGCAGTCACATGCAAGCGCGCAAGGCTTGCGATTTTTGCCGGATATTCGGGGCAATTTTGCGTTTTTGCCCCGGTTGCGGCGCAATGCTGCGGCTATTATTCTTCGATTCTCATTACCTTAAGGAGACGCCATGCGTCGCGCGCGCCGGATTTCGGGTTGTGGATTGGTTGCCCTGTCTGCTGTGTTTCTGGCATCGGCTGCGGGCGGAGCACGAGCCGCCCCCAGCGTTGCGTTTCTCGCGCATCAGGCGGTCTACGACCTGAGCCTGAAAACATCGCGCGGCAATGCCAGTGTCAGCAACGCGCGCGGCCGCATCCTGTACAACTTCGCCGGCAGTGCCTGCGAAGGCTACACCACTGAATTCCGGCAGGTGTCGCAGCTCGATACCGGTGAGAACAAAACCACCGTGAGCGATCTGCGCTCGACGAGCTGGGAAGACGGCGAGGGCAAGAGCTACCGCTTCAAGATCGAGACCCGCATGAACGATGCCGATACGACATCGATCGACGGTATGGCGGAGCGCGACGGCAAGACAATCAAGGTCAAGCTGAAGAAGCCCAAGGCGAAGACGTTCACCATTGAGGGCGCGGTGTTTCCGACGGAGCAGGTCAGGCTGATCATCGAGGCCGCGCGCGAAGGCAAGTCGCTGCTCGAACTCGTGGTCTATGACGGATCGGACGACGGCGAGAAGGTTTACAACACGCTTACCGTCATCGGGCAGCCGATTCCCGGGACGAAGGCGCCGGTAAAGCCGGATGCCGCCAGCACCAACGAGAAGTTCAAATCCCAGACCCGGTGGCCGGTCACCGTGAGCTACTACGACCGTGCAACGAAATCGAATTCCGGTGAGCAGACGCCGGCCTATGCGATGTCGTTCGAGCTCTACGAAGACGGCGTGTCGCGGGCGCTCTCGCTCGATTACAACGATTTCGTCATTGCGGGCGCCATGGACAAGATCGACATCAAGGAAACCAAGCCCTGTAAATAGGGCGGGCCGTCATTCGGCTTTCGCCGGTCCATCATAGGCAATGCCGCGGATCAGGGCGGCGTTGCCGAATTTTTTTCGGACATTGTCCATCGCGCGCTCCGCATGAGCGGATCGCCGGTCCAGCAAATCCTGACCGTCGGCTTCCGCGCCCGGCTTCAGGGCGCTGACGCCGGCGCCGATCAGCCGGAATGCGGTGCCGTCGATCTCGCGGCTGAGCATTTCGCGCACCGTCGCGAAAATTCTGGTGGCAAGCTGTGTCGGCACCTGAAGCGATTGGGAGCGGGTGCGCTGCCGGAAGTCGGCGGTTTTCAGTTTCAGGGTGATGGTCGAGCCGGAGAGGTCGCCGCTCTTGAGGCGTGACGACACCTTTTCGCACAGCCGCCACAGGATCTTTTCCAGCGTCGCGAAGTCCCGCACGTCGGTTTCCAGCGTCGTCTCGTTGGAAATCGTCTTGGCGCCGCGATCCGCGACGACCTTGCGCTCATCTATGCCGCGCGCCAGCCGCCACAGCCGCCGTCCCTCAGGACCGAACTGCTTCATCAGATCGGTTTCGTCTGCGCGCTGCAAATCCTTGATGAGACGGAACCCGCGCTGAGAGAGTTTTTCCTGCGAGGCGGGACCGACGCCATAGATAAAGCCGACAGGCCGGTCGGCCAGCATCTCGCGCGCTTCCTCCTGATCCAGTGCAGCGAAGCCGCGCGGCTTGTCGAGATCGGATGCGATCTTGGCCAGAAACTTGTTCACCGACAGGCCGACCGACACGGTGATGCCGATGTCCCGCTCGACCTGAGTGGCAAACCGCGCAAGCACCTTGGCGGGAATCATGCCGTGCACGAGTTCCGTGCCGCTGAGATCGAGGAAGGCCTCATCGATGGAGAGCGGCTCGACCAGCGGCGTCAGCGCCGTCATCGCGTGGCGAACCTCGCGGCCGACGCGGACATACTTCGCCATGTCGGGACGCACGACAACCGCCGAGGGACAGAGATCAAGCGCCTTGAACATCGGCATCGCCGAGCGCACGCCATAAGTGCGCGCGATATAACAGGCGGCGGACACGACGCCGCGCTTGCCGCCGCCGATGATGACGGGTTTGTCGGCGATGTCCGGATTGTCGCGTTTCTCGACGGTTGCATAGAACGCATCACAATCGATATGCGCGAGGGTCAGCGTCCTGAGGGCACGATGCCGGACCATGCGGGGCGAGCCGCATTCAGCGCAGCGCATCGCCTTTGCCGCCGCGTCCGACAGGCAGTCGCGGCAGAAACCCGGCGAATCGGCTGGCGGACGGCCGCTCACTGAATCATTCCCAACGTGGTTCCAGCACCTCGCGCGCATTGGCGACGGCCTGCGGTGTCAGTTGCGAGGCGTCGGCGAAGGCCTTCACGGTCGCGTCATCGCGCACGATGAAATCGAGCACGCCCGCGAGGAACTTCGGGTCTGCGGCGGCCGTCCGGAGGGTTTGAGGGCCGATACCGCTCTCGGTCAGGAACAACCCTAGCCGTTCGGGATCGGACGCCAGGAAGGAGAGCGCCTGAATCGCAACGAATTCAGCGACTTCCTGAGGGTTTTTAGGGCCCTTTGTCATTGATCGTGTTTGCCTTTCCGTAACTTATCGTCTCTATTTTGAACCCATCATGCCCGAGTCATCACGGCGTGGCGAATTCAACGGTTTCAGCACGTACGGGCATTTTACGGGAATTGGAGGGCCAGGATGGCCAAAACCGTCCTGATCGTGGAAGACAACGAGCTCAATATGAAGCTCTTTCGCGATCTGCTTGAGGCCCATGGGTATCAGACAGTCGGCACGCGTAACGGGGTTGAAGCACTCGATCTCGCTCGCACATACCGGCCCGATCTCATCCTCATGGATATTCAGCTACCCGAAGTTTCCGGTCTCGACGTGACGCGCTGGATCAAGGCGGATGTCGACTTGCGTGCCATCCCCGTGGTCGCGGTAACGGCTTTTGCCATGAAAGGCGATGAAGAACGTATTCGCGAAGGCGGGTGCGAAGCGTATTTGTCCAAACCGATCTCGGTTGGGAAGTTTATTGAGACGGTTCGACGGTTTGTCGGCTAGGAAAGTTTGGAGAATTCGATGTCCGCGCGCGTTCTGGTCGTTGACGACGTTCTCGCCAACGTAAAGCTGCTCGAGGCGCGTCTGTCCGCGGAATATTTCGACGTGGTGACGGCGAATTGCGGGACACAGGCGCTTGAGATCTGCGAGCGCGCGGAATGCGACATCGTGCTGCTCGATGTCATGATGCCGGACATCGACGGTTTCGAGGTCTGCCGCCGCCTGAAATCGAATCCGAAGACCCATTTCATCCCGGTCATCATGGTGACCGCACTCGACAGTCCATCCGACCGCGTGCGCGGGCTCGATGCCGGCGCCGACGATTTCCTCACCAAGCCGGTGTCCGATGTCGTGATGATCGCCCGCGTGCGGTCACTGACCCGGCTGAAGATGATGACCGACGAACTGCGCATGCGCGCGATCACGTCGCTCGAGATTGGCGTCAATGCGCCGGAGCGCGACGCGGTTGCCGATACAGGTAAGGGCGGGCGCATTCTGCTGGTGGACGACCGGCCGTCGTCTTACGAGCGGCTGGCTCCGGTGCTGGCCACCGAGCACAGCGTCGACGTCGAACCGAATCCCGCCGAAGCGGTGTTTCATGCCGCCGATGGCAATTACGATCTGCTGATCGTGTCGCTCGGGCTTGAGAATTTCGATGGCCTGCGGCTTTGCAGCCAGGCGCGGTCGCTGGAGCGCACGCGCAGCGTACCGATCCTCGCCATTGCCGATGCCGACAACAACGCGCGGTTGCTGCGGGGGCTGGAGATCGGCGTCAACGATTACCTGCTGCGCCCGGTGGACAAGAACGAACTGTTGGCGCGGGCGCGCACCCAGATTCGCAAGCGCCGCTATACCGATCACCTGCGCGACAACGTGCAGAACTCGATCGAAATGGCGATCACCGATCCGCTGACCGGGCTGCATAACCGCCGCTATATGGAAAGCCATCTCGCCACATTGGCGGAGCAGGCGGCGATGCGGGCCAAGCCGTTGGCGCTGATGATGCTCGACATCGATTACTTCAAGTCGATCAACGACACTTACGGCCACGATGCCGGCGACGACGTGCTGCGCGAATTCGCGGTGCGTATCCGCAAGTCGATCCGCGGGATCGATCTGGCCTGCCGTTACGGCGGTGAGGAATTCGTGATCGTGATGCCGGAAACCGACCTGCATGTGGCAGGAATGGTTGCCGAGCGCCTTCGCCGCTCCATCGCTGGCGAGCCCTTTACGATCGAGAAGGGCGTCAAGCGCATCGAGGTGACCATTTCGATCGGCATCTCGACGCTCGAAACCAAGGGCGAGGCGATCAGCGCCGTCCTCAAACGCGCCGATCAGGCGCTGTACCGCGCCAAGCACGACGGCCGGAACCGCGTAGTGGCTGCGGCGGCTTAACTCGCTTTCGTTCTTTCTTCTTTCGGCTCGAAATATGCGCCGGATAAGGGGTCAACCCAGCACAGGTGATCGTGCACCTGCTTGACGCCCGCGACATTCTCGGCGGCTACGATGATGGCTTGCCGCGTGCGCTCGTCCGTGATGACGCCGCAGATGTCGACCACACCGTTGCGGACAAACACCTCCAGCCCGGATGGGCCCCAGTCATGACGCCCGATCTCTTTGAGAATGCGGGTGTGGATGTGTGAATCGTCCGCAGTGGGGTCGGGGACATCGCGAGCGAGGCCTGCGACAGCCCGGACGAAGTTCTGGCGGCTGATGATTCCAGTGAGCTTGTTGTTGCTGTTCATCACGGGAACGCGCTTGATGCGATACCTTTCCATGATGGCTACGACATCGGAGAGCGGAGTGTCTTCAGTCACGGTTTGCACGTCGCGCGTCATGATCTCATCAACGCGGCGTCCGGCGGTCTGGACATAGTCCGCGGCCTGACGTCCCGGACCAAGGATAAAATCAAGCCAGCGTGGCCGGCTGCGCTGCGTACCGATTTCACGCCGGCGCAACAGGTCGCGCTCGGTGACAATACCGACCAGTGCGCCCTTCAGGTCAACGACAGGAAGGCCGCTCAGATGGTTGTCGAGCATAAGCCGAGCGGCATCAGTGATCGAGTCACCCGGGGCAACCTTGATGACTTTACGGGTCATGATGTGATGGGCTTTCATGAAATCACCTTTGCACGCGGGAATGGGCGTTCACTCGTTAAGTGTTATCGCTTCTCCTTCAATCACCTTGATGCACATCAAATGGCGGAGGTTCTCCCGCTGCTTTGAGCCATATCAAGCCAGAAGGTTCCGGCTCCGGCTAAGTTGAGCCCCAAGGAGATTGCCATGGCCACCAGGGACTTCTTGCTTCCGCTTGTCAGCTATCCGAAGCCGACGACAAAGGCTGCAATCGAGACGGTGTTTCAACTGAGCGAAAGTCTTTTATCGGCAGGAGCCCGCAACGGGAATCATTCGACCATCTCGCAACGCGTTTCTGCGGTGGTGTACGAGATCGAAATCGAGACGGGCCTTTACTTCGAAGGCGCCCATATGGGGGAGTTTCTCGAACGGGAGGCAAGAAAGAGCGCAGCGAATGCACAGCAGCTCGTCCATAGTTTCGAGGAGGTCGCCGCGCATCACAATGTGATGCACCGCTGTCGCCTTGAGCGCAGGGCGCCCTATGACATGACACGGAATCTGGTGGAGTTGGCGCGGCTGCACCACGTGACTGTTCAGCCGCTCAGGAAGGATACCGAAGACCAGTTTGATCTCGCCGAGCAGCTCATCTTCGAATCAGGCCGTCCGGTTCTGATCTTTCCGGAAGAGCCGCTGCGGCCGCTGGCGACCGCTATCCAGACTGTTGCCGTGGCGTGGGATGGCAGCCGTCAGGCTGCACGAGCCGTCGGCGATGCGTTGCCGTTTCTCCGGCGCGCACGAACGGTGAGGGCATTCACTGCGACTGACGACAAGCCACTGTCGTCTGCTCAAGGGCAGCAATTCGTCGAGTACCTGGCAGGATTCGGAATTGAAGCGGTCCATGAGGACGTCAAGAAAACCGATCAGCATTCAATCGGCAGTTTCCTGGAAGCCTATGTCGCCTCCCGTGGTGTCGATCTTCTGGTGATGGGCGCTTACGGCCACTCGAGGTTGCGCGAGTTCATTCTGGGCGGAGCCACGCGCTCAATTCTGGCCAACCCGCCGTGCTGGGTCCTGCTGTCCCACTGACCGGTAGCGACCGACGGGAGGGGATAAAACGCAAAACGGGGCCGCGAGGCCCCGTTTTCGTACATAAGCAATTGAAATAATTACTTGATCTTGGCTTCGCGGAACTCGACGTGCTTCTTCGCGACCGGATCGTACTTTTTCTTCACGAGCTTGTCGGTCATCGTGCGCGAGTTCTTCTTGGCGACGTAGTAAAAGCCGGTGTCCGCGCTGGAAACGAGCTTGACCTTGATGGTGACCGCTTTGGCCATGTTTCAGAACCTCGAATGTCAGGAATCACGAGCAGACCCGACAGATCGAGCTGCATTTGGGGCGCAACCTAGCTTCGAACGCCCCAAAGTCAAGGTTTTAGGCCGTATTATTCCGAAAAGCGGATACCCCGGATTTCGCCCGCGAAGGCCCCCGGTTCGATGGGCCTGAGAGGCTATTCAGCCGCTTTCACAGCCCCGGCAGGCTCGAAAAACCGGTTTTTGGGCCGCGGCAAGCCGAGATTTTCGCGCAGCGTACGGCCCTCGTAGTCCTTTCGGAAGATGCCCCGCCGCTGAAGTTCCGGAACCACCTTGTCGACGAAGTCGTCCAGCCCCTGCGGCAGGAACGGGAACATGATGTTGAAACCGTCGGAGGCGTTGGTCACCAGCCATTCTTCCATCTGATCGGCAATGGTGGCGGGCGTCCCGACAAACGACAGGCCGCCATAGCCGCCGACGCGCTGCGCGAGCTGCCGAACTGTCACGTTGTTCGTGGCCGCATACTCGACCAGCCGGTCGCGGCCGCTCTTGCTGGCGTTGGTGTCCGGGATCGGCGGAAGAGGGCCCTCGGGATCGAATTTCGATGCATCGGTGCCGAGGATGACGGAAAGCCCCGCGATAGCGCTGTCATAGTGGACGAGGCTGTCGAGCAGGTCGCGCTTCTTTTGCGCTTCCTCGAGGGTGTCGCCAACGACAACGAATGCGCCCGGCAAAATCTTCAGGTGGTCGCGGTCGCGTCCCAACGTGTCCATGCGGCTCTTGATATCTTCGTAGAGCGCCTGGGCCTGGGCAAGCGTGCCGCCGCCGGTGAACACCGCTTCGGCGGTTTCTGCCGCAAGCTGCTTGCCGGGTTCGGACGCGCCGGCCTGAACGATCACCGGCCAGCCTTGCACCGGCCGGCCAATGTTGAGCGGACCCTTGACCGAGAGAAACTGGCCCTTGTGATTCAGCGTGTGCATTTTCGCGGGATCGAAATAGATGCCGCTCTCGGCATCGCGCACGAAGGCGTCATCGGCGAAGGAATCCCACAGGCCTGTGACGACATCGAAGAATTCACGCGCACGCCTGTAGCGTTCACCGTGTTCGACATGCTCTTCAAGACCGAAATTCAGAGCGGTTTCCGGGTTGCCGGTGGTGACGACGTTCCAGCCGGCGCGGCCGCCGCTGATATGATCGAGCGAGGCGAAGCGGCGCGCGACATGATAGGGCTCGTCGTAAGTGGTCGAGGCGGTCGCAACCAGCCCGATGCGCTCTGTCACGCCGGCCAGCGCCGCCAGCAATGTGAACGGCTCGAACGATGTGACGGTGTGGCTGCGCTTGAGCGCGTTGATCGGCATATTCATCACCGCGAGATGATCGGCCATGAAGAAGGCGTCGAATTTGCCGTGTTCAAGCTTTTGAATGAAACGCTTCAGATGCGAGAGATTGAAGTTGGCGTCGGGGAAACTGCCGGGATAGCGCCATGCGGCCGTATGAATGCTGACCGGGCGCATGAAAGCGCCGAGGCGCAACTGGCGTGGGCTCATCGGACTCTTCCCCTGACGATTTTGAGGCGGCACTTAAAAAGTGTCGCTTGGCGATACAAAAGGATCAGAGATTGTATGGGGTGGCGCGATGCGTCTCGCCACGGAAGATTATTGTTTTTTGAGTTAAGCGCGAGGGCGTTTCTTCTCGGTGGGCTGGGGTTACCCGCCCTTGAAGTCTTTCGGCGAGAAGCGGAGATCCAGCATGCGCCACTGGTCGTAGCGATCTGCCGGAAGCATGGCGTAGGGCTGACACCTGTCCAGTGCATCCATTGCGCTGCGCATCAGGGCCGGGCCTTTTTCAGATGCGCTGGCTTCGATCAGCAGCGGCTCCGCTGCGAGTCGTCCGTCGCGCTGAAATGCAACGCGCAAAATGATCGAGACGTTGTCGGCCGGGGATATCGATCGCGGCAGGACGGAGCATGATTTCAGATGCGCGCGCAGTGCCGCGGCGTCCTCGCTGGAGATGTTCGCCTTTGCCGTCGCCTTGGCATCGAAGTCGCCGGCTGCGCCGGCGTCCGGAAGAGTGAACATCATGCCGAACTTGCTGGTGATATCCGGGGCGGCGGTCGGCACTTCCTGCTGCTGCGCCGGAGGCGGCGTTTGAGGCTGCGCCTGTTGTTGAGACTGAGGCTGCTCCGCGGGTTTGGGCGGTTCGGCAGGCTGCTGCTGCTGCTGGAGCGCGGCCTGCCGCGAATCCTGTTTCGCATTTGAAGCGGGAGTGGGGGCCGTTTTGGAGGGCTGTTCCGGGGCGGGTTGCGAAGAGTCCCGTTCAGCCTGCTTTTCCGCAGCCTGCTCATTGGATTTTTCGTCAAACTTGGGAAAATCGTAATCGGGCTCTTTGGGAAGCGGCGGCGCCTCCTCGGGCGTGACGATATCGACGGTGATGGCCTCCGCAGTCGTCGGCTCGAACGGATGCACGCCCGCCAGCAAAAGCCAGGCTGTCAGGGCCGCAACATGTGCGGCGACCGATATGGCGGCGCCGGTACGCATACAACGGTGGTTCGCTTATCCCCCGGCGGGCGTTCCGCCGTCAGACGCCAACATATCAGCTCGCACGCGGGCATGAAACCACCACCCGTAGGTCAGGTTTCGCTCAGCACGTGAAGCAGAACGGGGCGTCCGCGAAGGCCAGACAATGTGAGCGGGGTGTCGGAGTTGAGCCACTCCGAGACCGACAGTTCCGGCGCAACGGCGGTTGTCATGATAGCCTCAGGCCTCCGCGCGCTGCGGAGAACCCGCGCGCGATCAAATGACGTCCCGCTGCATCTTTCCGCCGTAGAAGTGGAAGAACGGCACCTCGGCGGCATGGGAGAGCGGCCCCAGTGCAAGGCGCTTGTCCAGTTCGCGCAGCACCATCTTCGTCATCTGGTGAAGATCCGCGAGGGACAGTGATCCGAGTTCGACCCACACCAGTTCGACAAGTTCGGCATCGGCATGGACGACGCCTTCAACCCGGTGCGCGATCGACGATGCATCGGCGGTGAAAAATCGGGTGTCGAACCGCCGGACGCGGCCGGGCGGAGTGATCGCGCGGGCGATGAGGAACAGTCCTGACGGATCGGGCAGCAAGCCGGCCTCGGCGAACGGTTTCCATTCGCCGGTCAGTTTCGCCGCCGCGCCATTCATGCGCGCCACTTTACGTCCCAGACAAAGACCGGTTTCTTCACAGGCCTCGCGAATGGCGGCCACCGCCAGCGCGCGGGCGCGGGCAGGGGCGATCTTCGGACTGCCGCCGATGAGTTTCTTCTCAAGTCCCTTGGGGATTTCCGCGGCCACCGGAATCTTGTTGTCGGTGGCATCGACCCGGCCGCCGGGAAACACGAATTTTCCCGGCATGAAAATGACTTTGTCATGCCGCTTGCCGACGAGGACCTTGGGCACGCTTCCGCTGCGGTCGACGAGGATCAGTGTCGCGGCATCTTTCGGGCGGCGGTAAGGATGACTGTCGTCTTCCTTATCTTCCTTCTCGGGCTCGCTCATTTCACCACGGTTAGCTTGGCAATCGTACCTTCTTCGACGTCCGCGGGGCGGCTCTCATCGAAGCCGTGCATGCGGAACGCCCATTGCAATCCGACCACAGCGCCCTTCACGGGTTGCAGCAACACGAGCGACATGATGAGAGTGACCGGCAGATAGACCGAAAGCTGAAGGGCGATGGATGGTGCATAGTCGGTCTCGATCCACAGCGCGATCGGCACAATGATATGGCCGACGATCACGATGACGAGGTAAGCCGGAAGATCGTCGGCGCGGTGTCCGCTGAAATCCTGTCCGCACACCGAGCAGTTGTCGGCGACTTTCAGGAAGGCGCGGAAGACCTTGCCTTCGCCGCAGTTCGGGCAGCGGCAGCGCAGCCCGCGCGCCATCGCCTGCCAAACATCGCGCTTCGGCAGCGGCTGCGAGGCTGACGTCCACGTCTCGGCGGGCATAGTTCGGCTTTCCATGTTCAGCTCCTTTGAAAGGCGTGAGTGGTCCGATCTAGCATTCGTATCCACTAGCCTTCTTTCTTCGACTTGCGCGTTTTGCGGGAAGGTTTGCGCAATTTCTTTCCGTTCTTGCTGTTGCGCCCTGGCCGTGCCTTGCCGCCGGTATTGGGCGGTCTGGCGCGGTTGTCGCGCATACGGCCGCCACGGGGAGCGGTTCGTCCTTCGGACAACAGTTCGAACCGCAGCGCGCCAGCCACAGGCGCAGCTTCTACCAGACGAACCTGCACCACGTCACCCAATCGATGCATGGCACCGCTGCGCGATCCGATCAGGGCATGGCGGGTCTCGTCATAGTTGTAATACTCGCTTCCCAGGGTGCGCACGGGAATCAGGCCGTCCGCGCCGGTATCGGCCAGTTTGACGAACAGTCCTGCGCGGGTGACGCCCGAGATTCGCCCCTCGAATGTCGCGCCGATGCGGTCGGCGAGGAAATGCGCGATCAGCCGGTCGGCGGTTTCGCGTTCGGCCTTCATCGCCCGGCGCTCGGTGAGCGAAATGGCCGCAGCGACTTCGCTAAGCGTTTCAAACGTCTCGGTTTCGGGAAGGGCGCCTTCGCCGAGCCCGAGCGCGCGGATCAGCGCGCGATGCACGATCAGATCGGCGTATCGGCGTATCGGCGATGTGAAATGAGCGTAACGCCGCAGATTGAGGCCGAAGTGGCCGTAATTGTCCGCTGAGTACTCCGCTTGCGCCTGCGAGCGCAGGACCACCTCATTCACCAGCGGCTCCGCGTCGCGTCCCTTCACCTGCGCAAGAATGCGGTTGAAGACGGCGGGGCGCAGCGCGCCGGTGGCAGAGAACGGCATTTCCAGCGTCTTGAGAAACTCACGGAGGTTGTGGACCTTCTCGACCGTCGGTTCGTCGTGCACGCGGTAGATCAGCGGCAGCGTTTTCTTTTCAAGCGTTTCCGCAGCGGCGACGTTGGCGAGGATCATGAACTCCTCGATCAGCCGGTGCGCATCGAGCCGTTCCGGCGTTGCCACGCGGTCGACCGTGCCGTCGGCTTTCAGCAGAATCTTGCGCTCGGGAAGGTCGAGGTCGAGCGGATCGCGCTCGTCGCGGGCGCGCTTCACCAGCGCATAGGCCGTCCAGAGCGGCTTGAGGATCGGATCGAGCAGGGGACCGGTGGTGTCGTCGGGGCGACCGTCGATGGCAGCCTGCGCCTGCGCGTAGTTCAGTTTTGCCGCCGAGCGCATCAGCACGCGATGGAAAGTGTGCGAGCGCTTGCGGCCATCCTTGTCGATCACCATGCGGACGGCGAGCGCGCCGCGCGGCTCGCCTGGCTTCAACGAGCACAGATCATTGGAGATGCGCTCGGGGAGCATCGGCACGACGCGGTCCGGGAAGTAGACCGAGTTGCCGCGCTTGAGCGCCTCGCGGTCGAGCGGCGATTGCGGCCGCACATAGAACGCGACATCGGCGATGGCGACATTGACGATGTAGCCGCCCTTGTTGTTCGGATCGGCGTCCGGTTCGGCATGAACCGCGTCGTCGTGGTCCTTCGCGTCCGGCGGATCGATTGTAACAAGCGGAACATCGCGCCAGTCCTCACGGCCCGCGAGCGTCGCAGGTTTCGCGGCCTCGGATTCGCGGACGACGTCGGCAGGAAATTCCTGCGGGATGTCATGCGCGTGGATCGCAATCAGACTTACCGCTTTTTCGGTCTTGAGCGAGCCGAGGCGTTCCTTCACCCGGCCGGACGGCAGTCCGTAGCCGCGCGAGCGCATCAGTTCGACGCTGATCAGGTCGCCATCCTCCGCGCCGCCGGAATCCTTGGCGGCGATGGCGAGATCGCGTCCGGCCTGTTTCTTGTCGACCGGGATCATCCGGCCGTCGCCGTTCGGCATCTCGCGGTAAATTCCGAGGACGCGGTGCTGCGTTTTGTCGAGGAGCTTGATGACGCGGCCGCTGTAGGTCTCATGCTTGTTGCGCGGTTTTTCCACGCGCAGCAGCACGCGGTCGCCGACACCCGCGACGGTGCCAGGTTTCGGCTTTCGCGGAACATGGATCGTAATGGCCGGTGCCGGACCATCGACCTCGGCAAACCATTCGGCGGGGGCAGCGAGCAGCTCGCCGTCGCTGTCGCGGCCTGTGATATCGGCGACGAGGGTGGGTGGGAGTGATTTGGGTTCACGGACCTTTCGGCCCTCTGTCGCGATCGCGCCTTCCTCGGCGAGATCGCGCAATGCGCGCCGCAACTCGGCGCGCGATTCATTCTTCAATCCAAAATGCCTTGCTATGTCGCGCGTCCGGGCCTCGCCCGGATGCGCCTTGACGAACGCGACGATGCTCTCTCTGTCGGGAAAGGCAGTCGTCGCGTCGCTTTTCTTTTTCATTATCCGCGTGCTTTACCGGCGCTCTTCTTTTCAGCGACCTTCGTGACCTTAGCTGCGGCGACCTTCGATGCCTTCGCCTTGGCCGCCTCTGTCAGCGACACAGGCTCCGCTGCTTCCTTCTTCGGCGTAGCCTTTTTCGCTGCGGCTTTCTTGGTCGCGGGTTTCTTCGCAGGTGCCTCGGATTCGGCTGCGCCATTCGCGGCGGCGGCCTTTGCGGGCTTCTTCTTCGCGGCCTTCTTGGCGGCGCGCTTCGGCTTGCCGCCGGTCTTTGCCGCACGTTCCTCGATCAGCGCGATGGCTTCCTCGATGGTCAGCTTCTCCGGCTCGATGCTGTCGGGGATAGTCGCATTGATGCCGTCGATAGTGACGTAGGCGCCGTAGCGGCCCTTCTTGAGCATGATCTTGCCGCCGCGCGCGGGGTAGTCGCCGATCTCCTTGCCGGGATCAGCGCCAAACCGGCGGCTCGGACCCTTGGCGATCTTTTCGGCGATCAGCGTCACCGCACGGTTGAGGCCGACGGTATACACCTCGTCGCCAGCTTCGAGGCTTGCGTAGGTTTTGCCATGGCGCACGAACGGACCAAAGCGCCCGATGCCGGCTGTGATGATTTCGCCATCTTCCGGATGCGGTCCGATATCGCGCGGCAGCGAGAGCAGCTTCAGCGCAAGCTCGAGTTCGACATCGGCAGGCGACATGTTCTTCGGAATGCCCGCACGCTTCGGCTTCTCGTCCTCGCCATAGTCCTTGGGCTCGCCGAGCTGGATGTAGGGGCCAAAGCGCCCAGCCTTGACTGCAACTTCGAGGCCCGACACCGGATCCTTACCGAGCGGGCGATCGCTCGATCCGCTCGATGCGGCGAGGGGGCGCGTGTAACGACACTCGGGATAATTCGAGCAACCGACAAAGGCGCCGAACTTGCCGGCCTTGAGATTGAGTTTGCCGGTGCCGCAGCTCGGGCACTGGCGCGGGTCGCCGCCGTCGGCGCGCGGCTCGTAGATGTGTTCGCCGAGCATGGCGTCGAGCACGTCGAGCACTTCGGTGACTCGGACGTCCTTGATCTCGTTGACCGCGCCGATGAAGTCCTTCCAGAAATCCGTCAGCACCTGCTTCCAGGAAATCTCGTTGTTCGAGATCAGGTCGAGTTTTTCCTCGAGGTCGGCGGTGAAATCGAACTCGACGTAGCGCGCGAAATAGTTCTCGAGGAACGCCACCACGACGCGGCCCTTATCCTCGCCGTGCAGACGCTTCTTCTCGAGCTTCACATAGCCGCGATCCTTCAGCACCTGAATGATCGAGGCATAGGTGGAAGGACGGCCGATGCCGAGTTCTTCCATGCGCTTCACGAGCGAGGCTTCCGAGAAGCGCGGCGGCGGTTCGGTGAAGTGCTGGCTGACGTTGAGCCCCTCACGCTTGAGCGCTTCGCCCTCATTGATGACGGGCAGGCGCTTTGAGTCCTCGTCTTCCGGATCGTCGTCGCGGCCTTCCTGATACACAGCGAGGAAGCCGTCGAACTTGACGACCTGACCGGTGGCGCGCAATTCGAGCACGCGCGCACCGACCTTGCCGGTGATGTCCACCGTGGTGCGTTCCATCTCGGCGGATTCCATCTGGCTTGCGACGGTGCGCATCCAGATCAGCTCATAGAGCCGGGCCTGATCGTTATCGAGTCTGGATTTCAGCGATGAAGGACGGCGCGACAGATCGGTCGGGCGGATGGCTTCGTGGGCTTCCTGCGCGTTCTTCGCCTTTGAGGTGTACTGGCGCGGCGAGTCCGGCACATAGGCTTTGCCGTAGTCTTCACCGATCACCTTGCGTGCCTGCGTGATCGCTGAAGGGTCGATCTGCACGCCGTCGGTACGCATATAAGTAATGAGACCGGTGGTCTCGCCGCCGATATCGATACCTTCATAAAGGCGCTGCGCGATGCGCATGGTGTGCGCGGGCGCGAAGCCGAGCTTGCGGCTGGCTTCCTGCTGCAGGGTCGATGTCGTAAACGGGGACTGCGGATTGCGCCGTGCGGGCTTGGCCTCGACCGTTGTGACGTTGAAGTTCGCAGCTTCAAGCGCTTTCTTGAAATCTTCGGCTTCCGCGCCGCTGCCAATGTCGAGGCGCTGAATCTTCTTGCCGTCGGCGCCGACAAGGCGCGCCTCGAAGGATTCGCCACGCGGGGTCGCCAATGTCGCAAGCAGCGACCAGTACTCGCGCGGGACGAACTTCTCGATTTCGAGTTCGCGGTCGCAGACCAGCCGCAACGCGACGGACTGCACGCGGCCGGCGGAGCGTGCGCCGGGCAGCTTGCGCCAGAGAACGGGGGAGAGGGTAAAGCCGACGAGATAATCGAGCGCGCGGCGCGCCAGATACGCATCGACCAGTGCGCCGTCGATCTGGCGCGGATTCTTCATGGCCTCGGTGACGGCCTGTTTGGTGATTGCGTTGAAGACGACGCGCTCGATCTTCTGATCCTTGAGCGCGCGCTTCTGCTTCATGATCTCCAGGACGTGCCAGGAGATCGCTTCGCCCTCGCGATCAGGGTCGGTTGCGAGGATCAGCTTGTGGGCACCCTTGAGCGCCTTGGCGATATCGTTGAGACGGCCGGCGGCTTTGGGGTCGGTTTCCCAGATCATCTGGAAGTCGGCCTCCGGATCGACCGATCCATTCTTGGCCGGAAGGTCGCGGACGTGACCGTACGAGGCCAAAACCTCGTAGGAGGGGCCCAAATACTTGTTGATCGTCTTGGCCTTGGCAGGCGACTCGACAATGACGAGATTCATTTGATTCCAATAACTTAACGGGGGTACGCGGGCCGGAATCGCAAGATTCCATCAGGCTAGCTTGGCCGATACATGGGTAAAAGGGGGTCCGCTGTCAAATGGGGATCCGGTGATGGGGCCGGAACCGGAGCCGAATTTCGCGCATAAGTTGTAGTTTATGGGTACTTGTGATTGTGCATCTTATGCGTGTATTGTTATAGAATACTCTTAAATTGATCGATTCTCGCGTTGGAAGGGGTCGGTGCGGATGGCCGCTCGCGACAGTCGCAGCGATTTCGTGCAGGCCGATTCCGTCGCCAGAGATGGCGGTCCGGCCGAGGCGGCGAGCTTCATTTCAGGGGCGGTCGCGGAGTTGGTCCAGCTCTCGCGCCGGCACCGCCTCGATATGCTGGCGCACCTGCTCGACATGGCGCAACTCGAAGCGGATGACATTGTCCGCCGGCAACTGACCGGCGGTAAATTCTAGGTGGCCGCGGGAGCAATGACCTTGGTGTCCGCCTGATCGATCGGGCGGCCGTCATGGGCCAGGATCTGAAGCTTGCTGAGCGGCAATCCGTCCTGCTTGTCGACCATTGAGCTGCAACTTTCGCCCGGTTTAACGGCATATTCCTCACCCCACTGGCGCATTGCGACCAGCACCGGAAACAGCGCACGGGCCTTCGTCGTCGGCACATAGTCCTGATACGCGCTGCCGTCAGAAGCGGGCTTCACCTCAAGAATGCCCTGCGCCACGAGCGTCCTCAGCCGCACCGCCAGAATGTTCTTCGCCACACCGAGATTCTTCTGAAACTGGCTGAAGCGCCGTGCTCCCATCAGCGCGTCACGAACGATCAGCAGCGACCACCAGTCGCCGATGGCGTCGAGCGTCCGCGCGATAGGGCATACATCGCCCTCAAGACTCTTTCGTTTCACAGCTTGACCTCCGATCACGCAATTGTGGTTGCATTATAGAACCAGAAGCGCTAGTCAGCAAGAGTAGTTTTATTATGAAACCAGAAACCAAGCTGATCAAAACAGGAGCGTTCCATGAGGCTTAAGGGAAAAACGGCATTTATCACGGGCGGCAACAGCGGAATCGGTCTGGCGACCGCAAAGCTGTTCGTGGCCGAAGGGGCGCGTGTGGTGATCACCGGCCGCGATCAGGCCAGACTCGATGCTGCGGTGAAGGAACTCGGGCCAAACGGGTTCGGCGTTAAAGCCGATGCCACGGATGTTGCACAACTCGAAGGCGCGGTCGCGCAGGCGGTGAAGAAATTCGGCAAGCTGGACATCGTGTTTGCCAATGCGGGCATCGCGGGCAACACGCCGGTTGGCGGCACCACGCTCGCGGCGTTTGAGAATGTCATCAAGACCAATCTCACGGCCGTGTTCTTCACGGTGCAGGCGGCCGTGGCACACCTGAACGACAACGGCTCGATTATTCTCAACGGTTCGGTCATCTCGGTTCTCGGCAATCCGGGCTATTCGGCCTATGCCGCGACCAAGGCCGGCGTACGCGCGATGGCGCGCGTGATGGCGTCCGAACTTTCGCCCCGCGGCATCCGTGTCAACGTGGTTTCGCCAGGTGCCACGCGCACGCCGATCTGGGGGCCTGGCATCGCGACGCCTGAAGCCGAGAAGATGCTCGAAAAGCGTATCTCCGCCAGCACGCCGCTCGGACGGATGGGCGAGGTCGACCACATCTCGAAGACCGTTCTGTTCCTCGCGTCCGACGACGCCGCGCATGTACAGGGCCAGGAAATCTTCATCGACGGCGGTTCGACCGCATCGCCCGCCGGCGCGCCGATCTATCGCGGGTAATCATAAAAGCGAGACCATTCCGCCGCCGTGGCGTTCCAGCTTTCCTGCCAGCTCAAGCTCGAGCAGGATGGTTCGGACCACGGCGGGGGAAACATCGCTCATGCGGATAAGATCGTCGATACCGATGGGCGAGGGACCGAGCAGGTTGAGAATCCGCGCGCGGTCACTGGCGGCGGGCTCGTCATCCACCGGTCGGCCGTCTTCCGGCTCGCTCATCGGCAATTCGACCGGACGCCCCATGATCGGCTGAACCGCGTTGATCACGTCGGCAGCTTCCGTCACCAGCGTCGCGCCCTGTTTGATCAGATCGTTGGTTCCTGCCGCGCGCGGATCAAGCGGTGAGCCCGGCACGGCGAACACCTCGCGGCCCTGTTCATTGGCGAAGCGCGCGGTGATCAGCGAGCCCGAGCGATGCGCAGCCTCCACAATAATGACTCCAAGCGAGACACCCGAGATTAGCCGGTTGCGGCGGGGGAAATCGCGCGCGCGTGGCCCATGGCCGAGCGGCATTTCGGAAATCGCGCCGCTGCCTGACGCGATAATTGCCGCCAGCAAATCTTCGTGCTCCGCCGGATAGATCTTGTCATGTCCGCCGGCCAGCACCGCGACTGTGCCGGTATCGAGCGTGACGCGATGCGCGGCCTGATCGATGCCGCGTGCCAGACCGGAGGCGATCGCAAAGCCGGCATTGCCGAGATCTCGCGCGATGGTTTGCGCGAACTTCAGTCCCGCGCCGGACGCGTTGCGCGAGCCGACGATGCCGATCATCGGCTGGGTCTGGACATTCAAAACGCCGCGTACGCCGAGCAGGGGCGGGGAGTCGTCGATCAGGGCGAGGCGCGGCGGGTAGCCGTACTCCCCTGGAGCGAGCAAGGTCACGCCGATCCGACGGCTGTTTTCGATCTCGCGCTCGGCCTCAGCCTGCGTGCAGATGCGGCCCGCCTTGGCGGCGCCGCCGCGCTGGGCCAGATCGGGCAGGCGATCGAGCGCGGCGCGTGCACTGCCGAAATGATTGACGAGCGAGCGAAATGTGCGTGGTCCGACATTGTCGGAACGGATCAGCCGCAGCCAGTCGATGCGCTGCGCGTCGGTCAGTCTGGTCGTGGCTGAAGTCCTGATGTCCACGCGGCCCCCCCGTGGACCGGAGTGTCGCGCAACTTGGCTGGCCGGACAATCCCGACTTGCGTGTTCGAGCGGATCAACCGCGACAAACGGGCAATCTTTTGAGGATTGCGGCCAGATCGCATAAGCCTTACCGATGCTTTGTGAACGGTTGTCCTGGCTGCCTTTTATTTCGGTGAAGCCGAATTATTCGGTTGGAATGCTGAGAATTGCTTATGAGCGTATCCAATACTGCGCCCGAGTATTTTCCTGATCCCAATCACCCAACTCGCAAACTATCAGGCATCGGCCAGATTTCTGCCGGTTTCGTCAAGGTATGGATATGCGTGATCGGCAGTGTTCTGTTCTGCCTGGCGACAGCGACGTATCTTCTTTATGAATCAAACCAGAACACAAAGTTTCTGCATGGCATGGCCAGGGCCTTTCCAGAACGGCTTGGCGCAGACTGGACCGCGGGGACTGTCGACGGGCTTCCCGTCTTTTCAGGTCTTGTTTTTTTAGTCGCTCGTTTTGGTCACCCGATCCTGTTCTATGTCGTTGAGCTTGGATTGCTGACCTGCCTCTTTTGGTCGTGCTTCTCTCTGGCGCTCCGCCTCGCGGGACAAGCTGGTCAGTCCGCTTCCTTCCAGCTGTTGCTCACTGGAGCACTTGTTCTCCTCGCGCACGCCGGCGCGCCAGTTCTTTTTGGATATGGCGTCGCTGATCAGTATCTCATCGGAGGATATCTTCAGCCCTCGGAATTCGGCGTGCTTTTTCTTGCGTCATTCGCCCTTGCGTTTGCCGGATTTAGAAACTTTGCGCTTGTTGCAGCCGCTGTCCCTGCCGCGATCCACGGAGGGTATGCGATGCTTTCGCTCATCGTCGCCGGAAGCATGATGCTGTCAGATGGTGCGTCGCGACTCAACCTGAGTACGAAACTCGTGGCCATCGCGTTAATCATCGTCCCGCAGGTTGATCTGGCCTTACGGTTTGTGCCCACCGATTACGCGACCTTCCGGGAGGCTGCGGGCATTCTCGCGTTTGAGCGTATACCGCAGCATTCCGATCCTGCCCGCTGGTTGAGAGGCGAGGCTTACGCGAAGCTTGGTCTGGTGATCGTCGGCATATGGCTGGCACCGCGCGGTTTGCTCCGAAACACCCTTGCTGCACTTCTTGTCTGGGCAGTAGCTGGAACTCTCGTTGTTATCTCAACCGGCGCGGCTGGTCTCGCGCTTGTCGCGCCTTGGCGCGCGTCGATCATTCTTGTCCCTGTCTCGACGCTTGTAATATTGGCGCGGCTTGGAGAACTGTCGTTTGGATCGTCACCATTTCGGCGAGGTATGGCAGTGGCGGGTGCCGTGGTTATCCTGCTCGCGCTATTTGTTGCAGGAAAGGAAGCGGTGGCGAAGTTTAAAAGCTACCGTGATCAAGGAGTGCCTGAATACGTTGAGTTCCTGCAGCGCAACTATAGGCCGGGTGATGTCTATCTGACCGATCCTTTCAATCAAAAATTTCGGCTCGATGCGCTGAGCGCGCAATTCGTGTCGTGGAAAACCCACCCGTATCTTGATCGCGAGGTGCTGGAGTGGCGTCGGCGCGTCCTGCTGGCGCGCGAAGTCTTCGGTGATCAGGGCGGAAAAGAGCCGTTGAATTGTGCTGCGCTTGGAAGATTGGTGCGGTTGTATCCCGTCACGCACGTGCTGCTGGAAAACAGAGACATTCCGGCCGGTGAAACATGCCCGCCGCTTGAAATGGTGTTCTCCGCCGGGCAGGCCAAAATCTTCAGGCTTGATCGGATGTCGCTGTAGTGTGTCGGGGTTGAAAGGCTCCGTTATTTGCTGCCGATCTTGCCCTCGGTGCCGTTCATCAGCCGCTGGATGTTGGCGCGGTGCATGATCCAGAGCGCGGCGGTCATGAGTGCGAAAACGGCGGCGAGGGCTGTGTGCTGAGCCCAGAACAGCATCACCGGCACAACCACGCTTGCGACCAGCGCGGCCAGCGACGAGTAACGGAAGATCAGCGCGACCGCGATCCAGATTGCACAGAAAGCGAGTGCGGCGGGCCAGAACAATCCAAGCAGCACGCCGATATAGGTCGCGACGCCTTTGCCGCCCTTGAACTTCAGCCACACCGGAAAAAGATGCCCAATGAAGGCGCCGATGCCTGCGGCAATCGCGGCGTTAGGTCCGCCGAAATGTCCGGCGACAATGACGGCGATCGTGCCTTTCAGCATATCGCCGAGCAGCGTCGCGGCGGCGAGGCCCTTGTTGCCGGTGCGCAACACATTGGTCGCGCCGATATTGCCTGAGCCGATCGAGCGCAGGTCCTGCGTGCCGGCGAGTTTCGTCAGGATCAACCCGAATGGAATCGATCCGCACAAATAGCCGAACAGGAAGGCCAGCACGAAACTGAGCACGAAGGCCGTCAGAAAGCCGCTCATGATGCCTCACATATCGTAATCAAGCGCTGGTGCGGGCCGAACTTACACATGCTCATAGACGGTGCGTCCATCGACGATGGTGCGCGCGACGCGGCCGGTGAAACGCGCCTCATCGAACGGTGTGTTCTTGCATTGTGATTTCAGGTCGGCCGGATCGAGCACCCACGGCGTATCGAGATCGATCACGATCATGTCCGCAGGAGAACCGGGACGCAGCGAGCCGCCGGGCAGGCCAAGCAGTTCGGCAGGGCGGGTGGACATGGCGCGAATGAGCGTCTTGAGCTCGATGTCGCCGGAGTGAACCAGGCGCAATCCTGCGGATAGCATGGTCTCCAGACCGATAGCGCCGGCGGCCGCCTCGGCGAAGGGCAGGCGCTTGACCTCGACGTCCTGCGGATTGTGGTCCGACATGATGACGTCGATCAGCCCCGACGCGACGGCGGCGACGAGCGCGGTGCGATCCTGTTCGGTGCGCAGCGGCGGCGACACCTTGAGGAACGTGCGGTAAGGGCCAATGTCGTTTTCGTTCAGGGTCAGGTGATTGATCGAGGCCGATGCGCTGACGTTCAGGCCGGCCTCGCGTGCGCGCCTGAGAATATCGAGCGAGTCGGTGCAGGTCAGCGAAGCTGCGTGATATCGCCCGCCGGTCAGCGCGACGAGACGCATGTCGCGTTCGAGCACGACAGCCTCGGACGCATTCGGGATTCCGAACAGGCCGAGCCGTGACGCGAGCTCCCCTTCGTTCATGACGCCTTCCCCGACGAGGTCCGGGTCTTCGGTGTGCTGCACGATCAGCGCATCGAAATCGCGGGCGTAGGTCAGCGCGCGGCGCATCACCAGCGCATTCATCACACTCTTGTCGCCATCGGTGAAAGCAACCGCGCCGGCCGCCTTGAGCAGGCCGATTTCGGTCATTTCGCCGCCCTTCATGCCCTTGGTCAGTGCGGCCATGGGATGAATGTTGACGATCGCGGTATCGCGGGCGCGGCGGAGGATGAAATCCACGGTCGCGGAGTTGTCGATCACCGGATTGGTGTCGGGCTGGCAGACGATGGTGGTGATGCCGCCTGCGGCAGCCGCGAGGCTCGCCGAGGCAAAGGTCTCGCGATGGCCAGCGCCGGGCTCCCCGACGAAGGCGCGCATGTCGATCAGGCCCGGGGCGACCACCTTGCCCGCGCAATTAATAATGTCTGTGCCCTCGGGAACGCCCGCTGCGCCGATGCCGCGGCGCGCGTCACGGATGGTTCCGTCGGCAATCAGCACGTCACCGGGGCCGTCGAGATCCCGCGAGGGGTCGATCAGGCGGGCGTTGGCGAGCAGGATGGGGCGTCTGTCGGTTCTCATCTCGTGTCCCGGTTCTGGCGTTCGTATCCCTTTTCAGCGGCTGCTCTTACGAACGCCAGAACCAAAGGGACACGAGTATCTATAATTCTGGTGCGCCTTTGAATGCGAAGTTCCTGGAAGAGCTCGCCGCACTGGCGGCAGGAACTTCGCATTCGGCGCACCAGCTACGCGTTGGGCAGGTTGCGGGCCAGTGCTTCGAGCACTGCCATGCGCACCGCCACACCCATTTCGACCTGTTCGCGGATCAGCGACTGCGCGCCGTCCGCCACAATGGAGTCGATCTCGACTCCGCGGTTCATCGGCCCCGGATGCATCACCAGCGCGTCCGGCTTGGCATAGGCGAGCTTCTTCTGGTCGAGGCCGTAATAATGGAAGTATTCCTGACTCGAAGGAATGAACGAGCCGTTCATGCGCTCGCGCTGCAATCGCAGCATCATCACGATATCCGCGCCTTCGAGGCCTTCGCGCATGTCGCGGGCGACCTCGACACCCATGCGCTCGATGCCGGGCGGCAGCAGCGTGGAGGGCGCGACCACGCGGACGCGCGCGCCCACGGCGTTCAGCAGGATGATGTTGGAGCGCGCGACCCGCGAATGCAGCACGTCGCCGCAGATGGCGACCAGCAGACCTTCGAGCCGGCCCTTGTTGCGGCGGATGGTGAGCGCGTCGAGCAGCGCCTGGGTCGGATGTTCATGCGCGCCGTCGCCGGCGTTGATGACCGAACCGTCGACTTTCTGGGCAAGCAGTTCCACTGCGCCGGACGCATGATGGCGCACCACCAGAATGTCCGGATGCATGGCGTTGAGTGTCACCGCCGTGTCCATCAGCGTCTCGCCCTTGCGGATCGAGGACGACGACACCGACATGTTCATCACGTCCGCGCCGAGGCGTTTGCCCGCGATTTCGAACGAGGACTGGGTGCGGGTGGAGGCTTCGAAGAACAGATTGACCTGGGTTCGGCCGCGCAAATTGGTGCGCTTCTTGTCGACCTGCCGGTTCAGTTCAACGAACTCTTCGGAAAGGTCCAAAAGGCCGCTGATATCGGCCGCGGAAAGGCCCTCGATGCCCAGCAAATGCCGGTGTCCGAGGACGAAAGTCGATTTCGATGCAGTTGTCATTAAAGCAAGAGCTATAGGCAGAGTTGCCCGGGGGAGCAAGGCGGATTCGGCCTCTGGAGAGTTTTCCCCCGCTGATGTCCGGGCAGGGTAAATGGCTCGAAAGCATGCCGCGGAGCATTGCTTCTATCGTATTTTCGCCGTCATGGCCGGGCTCGACCCGGCGGCACAACAACGAATCGGGTCATGAGACTTACAACTGCGATCCTGCTGGGTGGCCTTGGGGTGTCTGCGGCGGCGGCGCAGCCGTTGCCTGCGGATTTTGTCTATCTGCGCGATGTCGATTCGACCATCGTGCAGGACATGCGCTACGCCACAGCGAACAATTTCGTCGGACGCGCGCTGAACGGCTACGAGGCCGGCGAGTGCATTGTCACCCGCAGCATCGGCGCCGCGCTGAAACGTGTGCAGCAGGATCTGAAGCCGCGCGGGCTGTCGCTCAAGGTGTACGACTGCTATCGCCCGCAGCGCGCGGTGGACGACATGTATGCGTGGGCGCAGGACGGCCAGGAGACACCGGCGCAGCGCCGCTACAATCCGAAGATGCGCAAAGACGATCTGTTTCGCTTAGGCTATATCGCCAGACATTCCGGCCATTCGACCGGCAAGGCGGTGGATCTCACGCTGGTGCAATTGCCCGTGTCAAAGGCCGCGCCGTTCGATCCGAGGGCCGACTATGCCGATTGCACCGGATCGCAAAACCGCCGCGCACCTGACAACAGCGTCGATATGGGCACTGGCTACGACTGCTCGGACGAGATCGCGCATACGGGCTCAAAGGCAATCACTGCGCAGCAGCGCAAGTGGCGCGGGACGCTGGTGAACGCGATGGCCAGGCATGGCTTCGTCAACTACAGGCTCGAATGGTGGCACTTTTCTTTGCTTGGACCTGGGAATACGGCTTTCGATTTCCCGGTCACGCGCCGGCCGTAAAGGTCGGCGCGTTTGAGCGTCGTTACTTGATCGACGCGTTGATGTTGGTGAACTTGGTATTGAGCTTCGTGCCCAGGCCGTTCACGGCAGCAATAATTGCCAATGCAATGCCGGCAGCGATCAGCCCATATTCTATGGCGGTGGCGCCGGATTCGTCTTTGATGAAACGCTGAATGGTTTTCATACCGGGCAGTGTCTCTCGGGAACCCTGAATTTGCGGTAAAAGCCTGTGCGGAAACGCGGTTCTATTGCGCGCGAATTGTCGCAGTCGATGGAACCCGAGCGGCAGAAATTGCCGACCGCGATCGGCGCGAAGTTCGACGCGATGCCATCACCGACGCGAAAGCACGAAGTTCAAGACGTTTGATGATCATCCCTTCGGGCTTGAATTTCCACTCCTCCAGCATAGCTTTGATGAAGACGCACGACCCGTGTGCCGAATGCAGAAAGGCCTCGCCATGAGCAGGGGCGCGATTGCAGTCACGACAGTTCTTCTGGCTATCCTGGCGGCCACGATATGGTGGGCGTGGCAAGGCTGGGTTGCACACTCCGATGTGCAGATGTCGATCCATGGCTACATCGCCATGGGACTGGGGATTTTCTTCTCGCTTGTGATCGGTTTCGGCCTGATGGCGCTGACGTTCTATTCAAGCCGTCGCGGTTATGACGATCTTCCGCAGGCGAAAGAGCCCTCCAGCAAAGAACCGGCTCCGCACAATATTCCGTAACAGGATGGCGTGAAACGCGCCGCGTTCCGGTGTAACCTGTTGTTCTCAACTGCGAGAACGACACATGACGCAATCGATCCTGTCCGCCAAGACCGAAGTTTTCAACCAGTCGCCGCCGTTCGAGGACGTCGATCTGTATTCGCTCGATCGCCCGCTCACGGAAGCGGTTGCGGCGAATGGCGGTGAGGGTGCAGCGGCGGAGCTTGCCGATTTCGGCAAGCACTGGGGCTCGGCGGCGATGGCGCAGCGTGGCCGCATCGCCAACGAAAACACACCGAAGCTGAAGACCTTCGATGCGCGCGGCTTCCGCCGAGACGAGGTCGAGTTTCATCCAGCCTATCATGAACTGATGGCGCACAGCGCCCACGCCGGCATTCACAACTCGACCTGGAACGCGAATGGCGAGACCGCGGGCGGAGCGTCCGAGGTTGTGCGCGGCGCAAAGTTCTTCATCGCCTCGCAGGTCGAGACCGGGCACCTATGCCCGATCACCATGACGCGCGCCGCTGTCGGCGCGCTGGCGGTCGATCCGGCGCTACGCGCAAAGGTGATGCCGGTGCTCGGCACCCGCAGCTACGATCCCTCATTCGCCCCGTGGTGGACCAAGCGCGGCATGACCATGGGTATGGGCATGACCGAGAAGCAGGGCGGCACAGATGTGCGCGCGAACATCACGCGGGCGGTGCGTGACGGCGACGCCTATCGCATCACCGGGCACAAGTGGTTCATGTCGGCGCCGATGTGCGATGCATTCCTCGTGCTGGCGCAGACGGAAGGCGGGCTGACCTGTTTCTTCATGCCGCGTTTTGCGCCGGACGGTTCGGTCAACGGCATTCACTTCCAGCGCCTGAAGGACAAGCTCGGCAACCGCTCCAATGCCTCGTCAGAGGTGGTGTTCGAGAACGCCTACGCGTTGCGCCTCGGTGAAGAGGGCCGTGGTGTGCCCACAATCATTCAAATGGTCTCGCTGACCCGGCAGGATTGTTCGCTGGCGTCTGCCGGGCTGATGCGCTCCGGTCTGGCGCATGCGCTGCATCACGCCCGCCATCGCAGCGTGTTCCAGAAACATCTCGCCGACCAGCCGCTGATGCGCAGCGTGCTCGCCGACATGGCGCTGCATGTGGAAGCTTCCACCGCGCTGGTGATGCGGCTGTGCCGGTCGTTCGACCGCGCGCCCACCGACAAGGCAGAAGCTGCCTACATGCGGCTGCTGACGCCGGTGGTGAAATACTGGACCTGCAAGAGCGCGCCGGGATTTCTCTACGAGGCAATGGAATGCCTCGGCGGCAACGGCTATGTCGAGGAGGGCATCCTGGCGCGGCATTATCGGGAGTCGCCGGTCAACGCTATCTGGGAAGGTTCGGGCAACGTGATGTGCCTCGATGTGTTGCGTGCGCTGTCACGTGAAGCGGACGCAGCGGCGGATGTGCTGCGCGGTCTTGTCGAGCAGACCAAGGGGCTACCCGGTGTGGTCGGGGCGGTCGGCTTCATCGCGAAGTCGTTTCGTCAGCCCGACGCGGAGCGCGTTGCGCGGCTTGCCGTGGAAACGCTTGCGCTGGTCGCGGCAACCGCTGCGCTCAATGAGGTCTCGCCGAAGCATGCCGAACTGTTCGCGGCGACGCGGCTCGATGCTAACCACGGCAATCTCTACGGTGCGGTCGATCTCGCCAGCGATGACATTCGCGGGCTGCTCGATCGCGCCTTGCCAGCATGATTGTTCCGCAATCACAGAATGGATCATTAATCACTGCTCGTCAGAATCGGTTCCGAGGCGATCAATAAACCGGAGATTTGACGATGACTGCTGCTGAAAGCCCTGCCGACGCCGCTCCCGTGTCGCCGCCAGGCAAAAGCCGCGAGCCTCGGGTCTGGAAATTCATCGGCACCAGCCTGTGGGGTGTGGCGCTGTTCGGTGCGATGTTCGCCGGGCAGGTCGCGGTGGTCGCTTATTTTCTCGTCACCAGCGGCGAACCGATGGACACCAGCGCCATGACGGCGTTGCTGACGAACGGGCGGATCATTTCGCTCTCGGTCATCATGGGATTGCCGGCCATATTAGCCATGCTGTGGCTTGCGACGCGACTGTCGCGGACGTCGTTCGCGGACTATCTGGCGTTGCGCTGGCCATCGTGGCGCATGCTCGCGACCGGTGTGGTGAGCATGGTGCTGCTGATGGTGGCGTGGGAGGTGATCAGCCGCGTAGCCGGCCGCGAGTCGTCACCCGGCTTCATGACGGATGTCCTGAAAACGGCGCGGGCTGACGGCGCGCTGTGGCTTCTGGTTTTCGCATTCTGTGTGGCGGCGCCGATTGTCGAAGAGTTCTTCGCCCGCGGGTTTCTTTATCGCGGCTGGTCGGAATCGTTTCTGCGCCCGGCAGGCGCAATCCTGCTGTCATCGGCCGTGTGGACGCTGATGCACCTGCAATACAACTGGTTCTTTCTGGCGCAGGTGTTTTCAATCGGATTGCTGCTCGGTTATCTGCGCTACCGAAGCAACTCGACATGGCTGACGGTGATCCTGCACGGACTCAACAATCTTGCCGCAACGATCCAGACCATCTGGCTGGCGAACAATTCCTGAGCGTCACGTCACCAGCGCAATCGCGATGGGCATCGTGATGACGGCGAGCGCCGTCTGCAAGGTCAGGATTTCCGCAACCAGCGGGGCATCGCCGCCCATTTGCCGCGCGAGCAGATAGGCGCTTGATGCGGTCGGCACCGAGGCGCAGCAGGCGACAATCGCGAGGTTCGTTCCCGACAGTCCGAAAGCCAGCCCGAGCGAGATTGCGAAAATCGGCATCAGGACAAGCTTCAGCGCACATGACAGCAGCGCCGGCGCGTCGGGCCGCAGCACGCCCTTGAGTTGCAGTCCCGCGCCGACAACGAGAAGGCCGATGGCGAGCGAGGAGCGGCCGAGCGCATCGATGAATTCATCGATCCATGTTGGAAGCTTGAGGCCAATCAGGTTGGCGGCCAGCCCGAGCGCGCAGGCCCAGATGAAGGGATTTTGCGCAATCGTGAGCAGAATGCGCCTCCATGACAGCCGCGTCGGCGCGGCGTAATGCGCCAGCACCCAGACCGACAGCACGTTCAGGATGGGAATCATCGCCACCATCGCCACGGAGGCGAGGGTGAGCCCGATATCGCCATAGAGATTTCCGGCGACGGCCAGTGCGACATAGGTCTGCCACCGGCAGGAGCACTGAAAGATCGAGGTGAACGATGGGCCGCTGACCCCAAGCCGCTTCATCAGGACCGGCCGCAATGCCAGACAGAGCGTTGCCATCAGCAGCACCGCGATCAGCAGCGCGCCCCCGACACCGAACAGCGGAACCTCGGAAAGTTTCGCGCGGCTCAGCGTCCGAAACAGCAGCGCGGGGAACAGGACGTAGTAGACGAGCTGCTCGGTGCCGACCCAGTGGGATTCTTCCTTCACGAGAACGCGGCGGAGAACGAAACCCATCACGATCAGCAGGAAGATCGGCACGATAGCCGTAACAATCGTTAGCATCGATCAAAGGTCTCCGGCCGCCTTGCGCAATGTCGCGAGCCGGTCCAGCGCGCCTTGCAGAATGAAGATTGCCGCGTGTTCGTCGATCACCTTGGCGCGCTTGGCGCGGCTCATGTCCATGTCGATCAGTTCGCGTTCGACGGCGACAGTGGACAGCCGTTCGTCCCACAGGCCGATGGCAAGATCCGTGAGCTTCGCGAAATTCCGGGCAAAGGCGCGTGTCGATTGCGCGCGCGGGCCCTCGCTGCCGTCCATGTTGATCGGCAGACCCAGGATGAATCCCACGACATTGCGCTCGGCGGACAGGCTGAGCAGCCGTTTGGCGTCCGCGGTGAAGGTCTTGCGCTGAATGGTCTCGATGCCGGTCGCCAGTTTGCGATCCGGGTCGGACACCGCAACGCCGATGGTTTTGGTGCCGAGGTCGAGCCCGATCAGGGCTCCTCGTGCAGGCCAGAGCGCGGCGGCCTCGATCAGCGGGTGAATGGATGCAGGCATTGCTTCGCTTATCACGCGAGGTGCTTGCGTTGCAAAGCCTCAGGCAGGCGTCCGGGTCAGCCGGCTTAGGCGTTCTGCTTAACGCGTCGCTTCGGGGCTGTGCCGACCGAGGCCATGAGCGTACGCAGCGCCAGCACGGGCGGCGAGACTTCATCTTTCCGCCAGATCAGCGGCGTGACGATATCGCTTTGGGCGCGGGGGATGGGGTTACGGCGCACGCGTGTCAGCGGCATGGCGTCGAGCACGGCCTCCGGCATCAGGGCAATCCCTGCGCCTGCCGCGACGCAGGCGACGATCGCGTGATACGAACTTAAGTCCAGCACTCGTGAGGTGGTCAGGCTGTCGCGCCTGAGCCAGCGCTGCAGGACGCGGCGATAGGCGCAGCCGTCGGGGAAGGCGATCAGGCTCTGTCCTTCGGCATCGCGCGCGTTTCTGATCGGCTCGTGGTCAAGACTTGAGATCACCATCAATCGCTCGCGAAACACCGGCAGATGGGAAAGCGTCCGCGACGACGGAGGTTCGGCGATGAACGCGGCATCAAGCCGCCGTTCGGTCACCGCATTGACCAGGGCATCGTTGGTGCCGGTTGTGAGTTCGAGGCGCACATCGGGATAGCGGCGGTGAAACTCGGCGAGCACAGCGGGGAGGCGGCTGGCGGTTGTGCTTTCCAGCGATCCCAGTTTCAGCAAGCCTTGCGGCGCGGTACCGGAGACAACATGGCGCGCCTCTTCGGAAAGATCGATCAGCCGCGCGGCATAACCCAGCAGCAATTCACCGCTCGGCGACAGGTGCAGGCGCTGCCGGTTGCGGTGGAACAGCGGGATGCCCACCGCGCTCTCTAGGTGTTTGATACGCGTGGTGATGTTGGAAGGAACGCGGTGCAGCTTCTGCGCCGCCTTGACGATCCCGCCTTCCTCGACAACCGTCTTGAAGATCTGCAAATCGGCGAAGTTCATCGTTCTGTTCTCCGGTGCGACCGTCGATATTTCCAAATCGAGAACAAGGTGTTCTCAATTATTCATTATTCAGGAATTGAAAATCAGCGTACTCTTCTGGGGAATAGATTCAAGCTGCGGCTCCTGGAACATCAGCCGCGTAATGTTGCCAATCAGGTCCGCCATGTCGTCTACCGCCGCACCCGCTGCTTTTTCCACGCCACCCACAGCCGTCACCGCTGTATGGACCGGGCTGATCGGCCTCGCCGTTGCGATGGGGATTGGCCGCTTCGCCTTCACACCTTTGCTGCCACTGATGCAGCAGGATGCTGGCTTGACCCTGGTGCAAGGAGGCTGGCTCGCGACCGCGAACTACGTGGGTTATCTGGTCGGAGCGGTGATCTGCATTTCCGCACCGCCCGCGCCGGCGCGCGCGATTCAATGGGGCCTGACGTCGATTGCAGTGTTTACGCTCGGCATGGCGGCGACGAACGATTTCTGGCTGTGGCTCGTGCTGCGTTTTCTTGCGGGCGCGGCGAGCGCCTTCGTTCTGGTCGGTGTATCCGCTTGGGCGATGCCCATTCTGGTGCATCTAGGCAAGGCGGCATGGTCGGGGCGGGTGTTCTCCGGCGTTGGCGTGGGGATCTGCTTCGCCGGTTTGATCAGCCTTGTCGCGGGCGTGACCGCGTGGGGATCGCGCGCGACGTGGATCGTTCTTGGCGCAACGTCTGCGGTTTTCGCATTCACGTTATGGCGCCGGCTTGCGAATGATGGCGCGCACGCTCCAGCGGCGGTCGGGGCGGGGCATACGCCGCTGTCCGCTCAGGCATGGCTCGCGGCGCTCTGTTATGGGGCTTTCGGTTTCGGCTACATCATTCCTGCGACCTTCCTGCCGGCGCTGGCACGCGAGGTGATCACGAATCCTGCCGTGTTCAGTTGGGTGTGGCCGGTGTTCGGGGCTGCGGCTGCGATATCGACCGCTCTTGCCGCACGCTTTTTTCCGGGACACTCGCCGCGGCGGCTTTGGGCCTACGGGCAATGGGTCTTGGCCATCGGCGTGATCGCGCCGGTGCTGGCGGTCAATCTCTACGTCCTGCTGTTTTCGGCGTTGTGCGTCGGCGGCACGTTCATGGTCATCACCATGGCCGGCGTTCAGGAGGCGCGGCGTCTGGGCGGCACGCAGGCACCGCGGCTGATCGCTGTCTACACCGCCGCGTTCGCCCTCGGGCAAATCATTGGACCTCTCACCGTGAATCTGTTCCACGGTGGTCTCACATGGCCCAGCCTGATCGCAGCGTTTGCGCTGGCGGCAAGCAGTTTTACACTTGGCCTGAGCGCACGTGCCTCGGGCGACGCAGGTTGAAATTCGCAGGAGAGATCGATGCACCAACATCCCGACCGCATGCCGCCCCTCAAGCTGGAGGACATGGACGCCGTTCAGAAGACGGCCGCGGAAGCTTTGATCGCGGGGCCGCGCAAGGCGGTCAAAGGTCCGTTCATTGCCCTGTTGCGCAGCCCGCTATTGATGGACCGGTTGCAGCGTGTGGGTGAGTACATCCGTTTCGACAGCAGCCTGTCACCGAGGATTTCCGAATTCACGATGTGCGTGGTGTCGCGCGCCTGCACCCAGCAGTTCGAATGGTTCACGCATGTCCCTCTGGCCATGAAGGAAGGCACCAGCGCGGAGACCATCGAGGCATTGCGCTGCGGGCGCAGGCCAAACAACATGCATGCCGACGAAGCCCTGGTTTATGACTTCACGCAGGAACTCATGGCCCATCACGGTGTCTGCGATGCCACGTATGCCGCCGCGGTGGAGCGATTCGGGGAACGGGGAGTGATCGATCTCACCGGCCTGATCGGCTATTTCATCACCGTTTCGCTGGTGCTGAATGTCGCGCACACACCGCCGGAAGTGAAGGATGGTGTGGCCGCCTTGCCGGCACTGCCTCTATAGGTCCGTGGCATCCGGCAAGCCGCTCGTTTTATTGGCGTATTTCGGCCCCTAAACCGGATTCCACTTTGCCGGAAAATGCTCTATACGGCAGCCTGAATTGGGCCGCCGTCCCTGGAGTCTCCGGAATATGTCAGTCGATGCCGCCACCGTCCGCCGGATTGCGCATCTTGCGCGCATCGCGGTGAAGGAAGACGAAGTTTCCCATCTGCAGGGGGAGCTCAACGCGATGTTGGCCTTCGTCGAGCAATTGTCCGAGGTGAACATCGACGGCGTCGACCCGATGACCTCTGTCACGCCGATGGAGATGAAGAAGCGCGCGGACGTCGTCAGCGACGGCGAGATACCGGACAAGGTCCTCGCCAATGCGCCCGCCACCGAAGATCACTTCTTCCTGGTGCCCAAAGTCGTCGAATAGAACCCGAGGCAAACGCCATGTGCCTGTTGTGCAGCGACGAGAAGGCTTATGCGGCCTACATGACCTATCTCGACGAGATGGAGCGGCAGGGAAAGAATGTCGATCCGGACAAGGCCATCGACGCGGTGATCGACATGCTCGAAGCCGAGGCGGCGCAATCCAAGAAAAACAAGTCTCCCTTTATTTGCGATCCGATTGAAGAATAAATGACCGACCTGACTTCACTGACGCTCGCCGACGCCCGCGAGGGGCTAACGCAGAAATCCTTCACGGCACTGGAACTGACCGACGCGCATCTCGCCGCGATGGAAAAGGCGCGTGTGCTTAACGCTTATGTGCTGGAGACACCGGAGCAGGCGCGCGAACAGGCGCGCGCGGCGGACGCGACGATCGCGAAAGGCGAGGCGGGCCCGCTCGCGGGCATTCCACTCGGGATCAAGGATCTGTTTGCCACTAATGGGGTGCGGGCCACGGCGTGCTCGAAGATTCTCGGCAATTTCATTCCCCAGTACGAATCCACCGTGACCTCTCAGCTCTGGCGCGACGGCGCGGTGATGCTGGGCAAGCTCAACTGCGATGAATTCGCGATGGGTTCGTCCAACGAGACCTCGGCGTTCGGACCGGTGGTCAATCCGTGGCGGCGCGAAGGCTCGGATGCCAGCCTCGTTCCTGGCGGTTCATCGGGCGGCTCTGCGTCGGCGGTGGCGGCCAATCTCTGTCTAGGCGCAACCGGCACTGACACCGGCGGCTCAATCCGCCAGCCGGCGGCGTTTACCGGCATCGTCGGCATCAAGCCGACCTATGGCCGCTGCTCGCGCTGGGGCATCGTGGCGTTCGCGTCGTCGCTCGATCAGGCCGGGCCGTTCGCGCGCACGGTGCGCGACACCGCGATCCTGATGCGCTCGATGGCGGGTCACGATCCGAAAGATACGACCTCGGTTGATCGGCCCGTGCCGGATTACGAAGCTGCCATCGGCAAGTCGGTGAAGGGCATGAGAATCGGGATTCCAAAGGAATACCGTCTCGACGGGATGTCCGGCGAAATCGACAAACTTTGGGCGCAGGGCGCCGACTGGCTGAAGGCCGCGGGCGCCGAGCTGGTCGAGGTCTCGCTGCCGCACACGAAGTATGCGCTGCCGGCTTACTACGTCGTCGCGCCCGCTGAAGCCTCATCCAATCTCGCGCGGTACGATGGCGTGCGCTACGGCGCGCGAGTCAACGGCAAGAACATTGTCGAGATGTACGAGAACACTCGCGCAGAAGGGTTCGGCGCGGAGGTTCGCCGCCGTGTCATGATCGGTACTTACGTGCTCTCGGCGGGGTATTATGACGCGTACTATCTGCGCGCGCAGAAGGTCCGCACCCTGATCAAGAAGGACTTCGAGGACGTGTTCGCAAAAGGCGTCCACGCTATCCTGACGCCGGCGACACCATCGGCGGCATTCGGTATCGGCGAGAAGGGCAAGGCCGATCCGATCGAGATGTATCTCAACGACATCTTCACGGTGACCGTGAACATGGCGGGTCTGCCCGGCATCGCAGTACCTGCGGGCACCGACGGGCAGGGGCTGCCGCTCGGCCTGCAACTGATCGGCCGGCCGTTCGATGAAGAGACGCTGTTCTCGCTCGGCGAGGTGATCGAGCAGTCGGCAGGCCACTTCACCGCCAGGAAATGGTGGGCGTGACGCTTTGCGGGTACGGCGGTATGCCGTGCCGCTGCCTTGAATTCACCGTTCTGGTGGCCAATGCCTGATCCGCGGCGGTATGTGTTCATTAACTGCCAGCGGCGATAACGGCCGGTGGGATCGGTGATTATGCGTTGGGTGCGTCCTCTCGCCAATGTTGCGTTCGTGTCCGGCTTGCTGCTGGGCTGCGCGTCGATTCAGAACGCGCCGGTCAATCTCCCGGGATCTGATAATCTCACTGACCGAGGCAATATCGGCTTCGGCGAGACGACGAGTTACGACGACACGGTCGTTGGACTGTCTTTTTCAGGTGGCGGAACCCGCGCCGCCGCGTTTTCCTTCGGCGTGTTGCAGGAGATGGAGCGCATTCCGGTCCGCGGCGCGCAGGGACCGATGATCGACCGGGTCGAGTTCGTCTCTGGCGTCTCGGGAGGCTCCGTTACGGCGGCTTATTACGGTTTGCGGAAGCGGGCTGCTCTTGCCGATTTTCGCGAACGGTTTCTCCTGCGCAACGCTGAGGAGGGACTTCAGACAAATCTCACTCTGGCGACTCTCTCCCGCGCGGTCGCTGGCGGCATCAACGACTCGACCGGATTTCCACGTTGGCTCGACGCCAATCTGTTTCAGGGGGCGACATTTCGCGATCTGGGCCTGACCAGCCGACCGCAGGTCTGGATCAATGCCTCCGATATTTATAACAGGACACCTTTCGTGTTCGGTGCGGTGGCATTCGGCGCCATGTGCAGCAACCTGTCCGAATATCCGCTCGCAAACGCCGTCGCCGCTTCGGCGGCGGTGCCCGTGGCGTTCGCGCCGGTCGTGGTCCAGACGTTCCCCGGAAAGTGCAACGAACGTCTGCCGCCGTGGATCGTGCGCGCGCGAGACAATGCCAACGCGCCTCCGATGTTGAACTCATTCGCAAAGGCGATCAGCCGCTACCACGATGGCTCGATGCCTTACATCAAGCTGCTCGATGGCGGCCTTGTCGATAACTACGGCCTGGCAGGCATGACCATCGCGCGGTTGTCGTCGGATACGCCGTATGGCCCGCTGAGCCCGCGACAGGCGGTGAAGCTGCGGCGCGCTCTGATTTTGGTGGTCGACGCCAAGACCGGCCTGTCGGGAAACTGGATCAATACCGTTGAGGGGCCGTCCGGGGCGGACCTCGTCAAGGCTGCCGCCGATACAGCTATCGATGCCAGCGTCGCCGGCAGCTTCACCGCATTCACCGCGACCATGACTGATTGGCAGGGCTCGCTGGTGAGGTGGCGCTGCGGATTGTCGGCCGCGGATCGCGCGAAGTACGGCGTAGGTGCGAACTGGAATTGCCGTGATCTCAAATTCTATGTCGGCCGGATCGGGTTCGATCAGCTCGATCAGGCGCGCGCGGCGGATCTTGAACGGGTCCCCACGCGCTTCCATCTGCCGCCCGAGCAGGTCGATAGTGTCATCGAGGCGGGGCGCGACGCGCTGCGGGCGAGCCCGGTTTTCCGCAGTTTCGCAGCGAACCTGTGATCTGATTCGGGGTTTTCTCGCCCGCGCCATCAAGGTAAAAGGCGGCCCATGAACGCACCCGTCAAATCGTCAAAACTCATCAAGGGCGCCACCGGTGACTGGGAAATGGTCATCGGTCTGGAAGTCCATGCCCAGGTGACCTCCAACTCGAAGTTGTTCTCCGGCGCTTCGACCGAATTCGGCGGCGCACCGAACGATCACGTCTCGCTGGTGGACGCGGCGATGCCCGGCATGCTGCCCGTCATCAATGAGGAGTGCGTTGCGCAGGCGGTGCGTACGGGGCTTGGCCTCAAGGCGCAGATCAACCTGAAATCGACCTTCGACCGGAAGAACTACTTCTACCCGGACTTGCCGCAGGGCTACCAGATCAGCCAGTACAAGTCGCCGATCGTCGGCGAGGGTGCGGTGGTCGTCGATCTTCCCGGCGGCGAGAGCGTGACGGTTGGCATCGAGCGGCTGCATCTGGAGCAGGACGCTGGTAAATTGCTGCACGACCAGCATCCGTCCATGTCCTTTGTCGATCTCAACCGTTCAGGCGTTGCCCTGATGGAGATCGTCTCAAAGCCCGACATCCGCTCGGCCGAGGAGGCGCAGGGTTACGTCGCCAAGCTGCGCTCGATCCTGCGCTATCTCGGCACCTGTGACGGCGACATGGAGAAGGGCAACCTGCGCGCGGACGTCAACGTCTCGGTGCGGCGTCCCGGCGAGGGCCTCGGCACCCGCTGCGAGATCAAGAACATGAACTCGATCCGCTTCATCGGGCAGGCGATCCATTACGAAGCCCGCCGCCAGATCGGAATTCTGGAGGACGGCGGCACCATCGACCAAGAGACCCGGCTGTACGATCCGAACAAGGGCGAGACCCGATCGATGCGCTCCAAGGAAGAGGCGCATGACTATCGCTACTTCCCGGACCCCGATCTGCTGCCGCTGGAGTTCACTGCGGACTACGTCGAGGCTTTGAAATCCAAGCTGCCCGAACTGCCGGATGAGAAGCGCGAGCGCTTCATCGCCGAAGTCGGCCTGACACCGTACGATGCCGGCGTTCTGGTCGCCGAGCGCGAGAGTGCGGACTTCTATGAGGCGGTGCTGGCGAGGCTTGCCGACAAGGCGCGCGACGGCAAGCTGGCTGCCAACTGGGTCATCAACGAATTGTTCGGCCGCCTCAACAAGGAAGGGCAGGATATCGCCTCGTCGCCGGTGTCGGCGGAGCAAATGGCCGCGATCATCGCTCTGATCGGAGAAGGAACCATCTCCGGAAAGATAGCGAAGGACCTGTTCGAGATCGTCTGGACCAAGGGCGGCGATCCGAAAGCGCTGGTCGACAGCCTCGGCATGAAGCAGGTGACCGATCTCGGCGCCATCGAGAAGGTGGTGGACGACATCATCGCCGCCAATCCCGACAAGGTGGAGCAGGCGCGCGCCAAACCTCAGCTCATGGGCTGGTTCGTCGGTCAGGTGATGAAGTCATCGGGCGGCAAGGCGAACCCGCAGGCAGTCAACGACCTGCTGAAGGCCAAGCTCGGCATCTGAACATCGTTAATGCGAGTGACATCGTGCGCGCGGCGTCGCTCCCGCGCGCCGTTCCGACGTCTCGTTTTCCGTTTTCGATGTCACGACGAACCCTCGCAACGGTGCCGCAAGACGACGTGAGCGCCTCTCGACGCGGAATCAATTTGCGAATCAGATTCGCAAAAAGGTCGGGAAAAGTTCTCCGGCGCGAGCGATGATCGCGCCAAAACCAAATTTTCCAGAAAATATTTTTGTTGCCAAAATTTACGACTCAGAGTCCGCGAAAGGCGTTTTTCGCGCGCTGCGAAGTTACATGCGGTTTTATTGACGTTATGATGCGTGCTGCTTTGTGATGAAAGAAGCCGCTGCGGCACAGGCATTTCTTTGATGCGCGATGTTTCTTCGCTCGATCGTTTCTTGCCCGCGATGGCGTGCCGTGCGGATGCGTCGCAACGCTTCCGTTTCGTGTTTGCAGCGCGCGCGACGCCTTGTGCGTAAACACTTCCTTAAGCGGGACACTGTTTTTTTGAACGCGTTGGTGTAATCCAGATGAAGTGCATTTCGATTCCCGAGTGCACACAGCGATTAAGCCATCTCACGAACTTAGGAGGGCAACATGGCCAAGAAAGCGAAGAAGGCGAAGAAGGCGAAGTCGGCAGTGAAGAAGACTGCCAAGAAGACCCGCAAGGTCGCCAAGAAGAAGAAGTAAGGCTACGCCTTATGGAATTGCCGGCACATGATGCCGGCACCGTCACAAGAGCCGCCAGACAATCCAGTTCGCGAAAGCGGATTTGAACCGGCGGCTCCGGTCGACGAAAGAGGGTGTCGGCGAGACATCAGGCGAGACGGCCCGGCCAACCGGTCAGGCAGAAGAGTTCAAGAGCTCTTCGTTCGTTGCGGGGGATGACCCCGCAGTTTCCCGGCAAGACTATGCCGGTGAGATCTCAGTCCTGGCGTGTTCACCGACGCCCTCGTTTTTTTTGACCCTGCGTATCTGCCGGTTCGGCGCACGCGGTCGCGGTCATCGAAGTTCTCCGAAACAAATTCTGATTTGAAGCTTCGGCCGGTGAATGTTCGCATTCGCAAGCGGCGGCCCTGACGCGGCGTCTTCGTGGCCAGAGCCCTGCGATCGCCGATTCACGATGGGTGAGGGAGCGCTCGCGGGAGGACAGCTCGTGCAATGGTTATCGCTTCGCCAAATACGAAGGTGAATCGATCTTCACGAATGCCGATAAACCCCTGCAAATAGCCCGTTTCTCGCAATTCGCCGTGCAGCGCCCCGCCGCATCGTTCACGTTCGATTCATCGCGATGCTTAAACTGCGATTCAAATTTTACGGATCATATGGTCCCAACAAGCCGGCAAACGGCGAACGCGTATTCCGCAGAATTGGCAAACCGGTTTTGCGGAATACGCGCCAACAAAAGCAACAGTCGCATCGAACAGAATACTGACAGGAGCCGCGCTCGCCGCGGCGAGGAATCGGGAGAGCCACATGTTTCAGGGAACGATTGATACCGGCAGCGCACTGCCGATCGAAGCCACGGCGAACGGCGACATCCTGTTCGACCTCGGCATGATCTATTCGACCGGCCGCAGCGGCCTCATCGACCTGGTCGCCGCGCACAAATGGTTCAATCTCGCCGCGCTCAAGGGCAGGGTGGATGCCATTTCCCTGCGCCAGGAAATCGCGGGCTTGATGTCGGATGTCGAGATCGCAACTGCCCAGCGTGAAGCTCGGGCATGGATCGCGACGCACTGAGGTGACTCGCTAAGAAGTCCCCCATTTATCGACATTTTCGCGCACGCGTTGCTGTGATTTGTCGCTACGCTCTTGCGATAAGTGATCTGTCACTCGCGCACAGACGTCGCCTTAGAGCCGCGGCTTCGAGGTGTTCCGAAAATTCCGTCGACCCGGCGCGATGTATCTCGCCATTGATGCGGGTTCGCCGGCGGCTCATCTGGTGACGTCGATGATTTGAATGTGGGTGGCGGAGACGGAGGGATTCGAACCCTCGATACCCTTTTCAAGGTATGCTCATTTAGCAAACGAGTGCCTTCAGCCGCTCGGCCACGTCTCCACAGGCTCGATATGCCTTACGCGGTCACGCGCCGCAAGTCGCTGAGGAATTTTCCCCGGTTTGGCCCCAATCAGATCCGTTCGGGCCGCTCCTTTCTCTCACTCTATAATGTCTTCGGTTTTCTCAACGCGGTTCCGAGCCGGCCGAAGGCCGCCAAATACGCTGTGGCAGCCTAAAATGTGAGGGAACACGGATCTCACGGCCGCCCATTTTGCTGGATTTCGCGGGCGACAGAGGCGGGCAGGGCTGACTGTTTTTGTGTCAGCGATTCGACGAGTTCACAGCCTCAAGGGGCGCTAGCGCCGTTTGCGCTGCCACATCCGCGTTCCAGCGGAACATTTTGGGGCAACCGCAAAAATACAACGTTTCCAGCCGCTTACAGATGTTCCATGGGGGATTTTGCGTGCTATTTGTGCAACACCTCCCTAAAAACGGCCGGAACAGCACCGTTTCAAGGCGGTCCTTTGTTGCGTGATTACGACTGTTGGGCAATGGTCATTGAAGCGACGGAGGGGGGCATCCCGAGGTCGTCCCGTTTGGGAGTTTCGCTTAAGTCGCTCGCGTTCAGCGGGAGTGTCCGAAAGCGCGAGGCGACCGGGCGGTTAGCGGGGATCAAGGGAACCTACCATGTGGTGTGACTTACACCACCGGCCTGGAACCTTCCCTAGAGAGCAAAACTTGGAGGTTTTATGAGCACCATTAAGAGCCTTATCCTCGGATCGGCTGCGGTTATCGCAGCATCCGCTGGAGCACAGGCAGCCGATCTTCCCGTCAAGGCGAAAGCCGTTCAGTACGTGAAGATCTGCTCCCTTTACGGCGCCGGTTTCTACTACATCCCCGGCACCGACACCTGCATCAAGCTGGGCGGCTACGTCCAGGCTGACGCCAACATCAACGCCGGCAACTACAACAAGCCAGCGTGGGATGAAACCGCAGGCACCGCTGGTGCTGGCGTGTTCGGTACGGGCAGCCGTAACTCGGACTACTTCACCACCCGTTCGCGCGTTCAGCTGAACATCGACACCCGCACCGCCACCGAATACGGCGTTGTTCGTACCTACTGGTCGAGCAACTTCGAGCATTCGACCGGCTTCGGCCCGTCGTCGGGCAACCTGACGATGGACTACGGCTTCATCCAGTTCGCCGGCTTCACCTTCGGTAAGGCCGCTTCGACCTTCCAGACCCCTTGGGCTTCGGTTGGTGCGAACAACAACACCTCGTTCCTCCTCGGCGGTTCGGACAACCTGACCGGCATCACCAAGGCTGCCTACACCTGGCAGTTCGGTAATGGCCTGTCGGCTGAAGTCTCGGTCGAAGACAACAAGGTCATCACCCGCGCTCCGGTGCTGAACGCAAGCGGCACTCTCGGTGCAGCTCAGGGTGCTGCTGCTATGGCCTATCTTGGCAACGGCACGCTCGCCGCGACCCAGAACGGCACCGGCGGTCAGCACGCTCCTGACTTCGTCGGTAACATCCGCCTCGACCAGGCGGCGTTCACCGCTCAGTTGTCGGGTGCTGTGCACAACGTCTCGGCTAACTACTACTCCACCGCAGGTGGCGCTCTCGGCAACGAGCAGCTCGGTCATCCGGGCGATGCCTGGGGCTGGGCCATCGCTGGCGGTCTGCAGTTGAAGCAGCTTCCGACGGGTCCTGGCGACAAGATCTCGTTGGACTTCACCTACTCGGACGGCGCTCCGAAGTACGTGATCGGCGGCGTTACCGCCAACACCTTCGACAAGTTCAGCGGCGACACCAACTTCGCTGGCAGCTACCAGTCGTTCGCAGCTGTTAACCTGTACGATGGTGTTTACGCCAACGGCGGCGGCATCGAGAAGACCAAGGTTTGGGGCTTCCGCGGTGGTTACGTGCACAACTGGACCCCGAACTGGGAAACCAGCGTGTTCGGCAGCTACACCAAGGTTGACTACAACACCAACGCCTCGGTTGCGATCTGCAACGCTCGCACGGCCGCAGCGGGTGCAGTCAATCAGATCAACGGTTACACCTGTAACCCTGACTTCGCGATCTGGCAGGTTGGCACTCGTACCGCCTGGACTCCTGTCCAGAACCTGACGTTCTCGGGCGAATTCATGTACACCATGATCGACCAGAGCAACACGGGATCGGTCAACGTGACCACCGCGAACACCATCGGCGGCTTCAAGCCAGCCGGCGTGTACGACTACAAGGACCAGGGCATCTACTCCGGCAGCCTCCGCGTTCGCCGCACCTGGTAATAGCAACCGCCTAACGGCGATTGTTACCTGAACTAAAAGAACCCCCGGCAGGAAACTGCCGGGGGTTTTTTGTCGTGCAATCTTCTTTCCCGAACGAGAGGCGATGACTGAGTGCTTGCCAGAACTACCTGTGTCATCCCCGCGAAAGCGGGGACCCATAACCACCCGACGCCGTGAAGGCGGCAGGATCGCTCCAGCATCTCCCACAACCAAGAACTCAGCGCGTATGGGTCCCGGCCTTCGCCGGGCCGGCGCGAGGGTTATGAAAGACTTCTGTTGTGAAGGCGCGGGCCGTTATGCCCCATCACATCGGGCGCAGAACGCGATGATGCGATCCATCGTTGGCTTATCCGCCAGCAGGGGGGCATGACCCTGGTCGGCCACCTTGACCAGATCGATGTCCGGCCGCCGGGTGATCATATCCTGCACCCCCTGAGGTGAAAGCAGGTCCGACAGTTCACCATGGATCAGCATCAGTGGAATGCCGGCGAGTTTGTCGAACAGCTCCCAAACCTGCGGCAACGGACTTGCCGGGTCGAGACCATCCAGCGTGCGCGCGATGTTGAGATCGTAGGTGCGCTCCAGTCCGCCGCCGGCTTTCTCCCGGAACGCGCGGCGCGCCCACGCCATCCAGTCGGCGTCGGTGAGCGAGGGAAACACGCCGCCGAACAGGTCTCTCATGCCGCGCGCGCCTTCATCCCAAGTCGTTACGGGAGGTGGAGAGGCGAGGTACCCCTTGATCTTCATCAGACCGCGGATATCGAGCTCCGGGCCGATATCGTTCAGAATCACGCCGGCCAGCAATTGGGGCTGTGCCGCCGCCAGCGCCATGGAGATCAGGCCGCCACGGGATGTGCCGAGCATGATCGTGCGCGATATCCCCAGCGAGGTCGCCATGGTCAGCACGTCACCCAGTTCGACAGGGACCGAGTACTTGGCGGGGTCCGGATCGTAGTCCGACAGGCCCCGTCCGCGCAGATCGATGGCCACCACCTTGCGTGGTGTCCCGGGATTGGTGGCCAGAGCGATCGCGATCTCATTGAAGTCGTCGGTGGTGCGTGTCAGGCCCGGCACGCAAAACACAGGCAATGCCGCGCTGTTATCGGGGCCGATGACCTTGGCATGGAGTTTCAGCCCGTCGGCTGACTGGCAAAAGACGTCGCGAAATTGTGCGGACATAATGTTCCTTACGAACAGGCGTGATGCAGCCAAGCCACCGGAGGCTGGCGGTCTATTGGGCCGAAAGTTTTCTTGAGATGGGTCACCGGGTCAAGCCCGGTGATGAATCCGGCAGAGAACTGCGGGCAATTACGCCTCAATCATTCCGGCCCCGCGCCGCGGCGCAGGTCCGCCTCGATCAGCAGCTTGCTGCCGCCGCCAAACCGTGCGCGGTAAACCTGCAGGTTCTCCATGATGCGCTGAACGTAATTGCGGGTTTCGGAGAACGGAATCTGCTCGACCCAATCCACTGCGTCCACCTTGGGATCGCGGGGATCGCCGTAACGCTCGATCCATTTGCGCACGCTGCCACGCCCGGCATTGTAGCCGGCGAAGGTCATGATGTAGGAGCCGCGATAATCTTCGATCAAGCCGCCGAGTTCGGCGGCGCCAAACGCCGCATTGTAGGCGGAATCGGTTTTCAGCCTGGCGAGATCGAATGTCGCGCCGTGCCGTTTGGCGACGTATTTGCCGGCTGCCGGCGTGACCTGCATCAGGCCATAAGCCTGCGCTGGTGACACCACAGAGGGATTGAACGCGCTTTCCTGCCGGGCGATGGCGTAAACGATCGCCTTCTCAACCTCAGGCCCGAAATCCTTGTAGGGCGGGATTCCGATCACCGGATAGGCGTAATGGTCAAACGGCATGCCGCGGTTCAACGCAGCCTTGCCGACGAGTAGCATGCCTCGCGCGTCGTTGTGACGCTGGGTCAGTTCGCAAAGCGCGAGCAGGCCGTCCATGTCGGCGCGCTCGCCCATATCGGCGAGGATGGGGATGGCGATCTCGCGCTCATCCAGGGCGTAAAGAAGCTCGACGGCACGAACGACCTCCAGCCGCTCTCCGCCACGCGAACGGCCGGGCACGCCGTTCAGAGCGATCTGCGGCAGCCCAAGCTTCGCGCGGGCGAGCTGGCCGTAATAGCTGGTCGATTGCGCCGCGGCTGATTCATAGGCGTTGCGCGCCTCCTGCGGGCGCCCGGCGGCTTCCGCCGCGCGGCCCTGCCAGTAACCGGCGCGGGCCAGCGCCGTCGGATTGACGCTGCCGACCCCGATGCGCGCAAAATGCTGGGCTGCGAGATTCGGATCGTTGAGGAACCTCAGTGCGATCCAGCCGGCGGTGAATTCCGATTCCGTTTTGTAAATATCGCGCGCGGGCAGCGATGCATCGCGTGCGACAGCATAGGCGAGGCGAGGCTCATTGGTGTCGAGCAGTTTGCGCGCCAGCAGACGCCGTTCGATCCACCACTCGTCTGCATTCACCAGCCGTGCCGGATCGCGGGGCGCTGCCTGCATGGCACGTGCGGCTTCCTGGAATTTGTCCTCGCGCCGCAGCCATTGTGCCTTGCTGAAAAGATACAGCGGGTCGTTGTGCAGGTCGCTTGGTACCGCATCGAGCAGGGCCTTCGCATTCGAGGCCTTTTTGTTGAGGGCGATACGCGCCTTTGCCAGCGCAATATGGCCGCTGCCGAGCCGTCTGGCGGAGCGCAACGCGGCTTCCGCGTTGTCGCCGCTATACAGCAGCATATCCATCCGGATCTTGATGTCGCCGGGAGTCAGCAGCGTGCCGAACCGCTCAAACGCGGTGTCTTCGGTGTCAGACGAGAATGGATCGCCGCGCCACGCTTCGCGCACCAGCCGTTCGGCACTTGCGCGATCGCCGCGGGCCAGCAGCGCGCGGGCGAGCATGAACCGGCCCTTGGCGGAGATCGGCTGTTCGCCATTGAAGAACGCCAGGACGGTGGAATCGTCGCGCTTGTCGTCCCACAAGGCTGCTTCGCCGCGGCGGCGCAGGAACGTCACGCTGGGCCAGCTCGGATTTTCCGCAATGAAGTCGCGATAACGTTCGACAGGCGCACCATTGTCGTCGCTGCGCAGGATCAGCCATTCGGAAAGCTTGCGCGCAACAGGATCGGAGAGCGAAGCCTGAAGCTGCGTGGCATCGGCCGGCTTCCGTTTACGTACGAGTTCAATGATCTGCTCGAGCGTATCCATGTCGGCCTTTGACGTGGACGATGTGCTCGACAGCGCCAGCGCCACCGACGGCTTTCGGGCCGGGGCAGGGCGCGCGGCCAGAGCTTTCGGCGCAGGCGCGGCCGGCGTGGCTGTTGCGGAAGCCGGGGCCTTTTGCTGATCCGGTTTTGCCGGTGCGGTCTGCGGCGCCTGGCGGGAGATCGGCCGGGGCTTCGGCAGCGGAACGGCGGACGCGGCATATGAAACCAGCGCAATCGCGCCAGCGCCGAGGAGTGCAGCACTCCAGCGCAACGGCCGGGCTGATCCCGCAGATGAAGGAGCAAATGGCATCACGGGCGGCCTATGCGGCGAATCATTCAAGACCTTCGCCTTCAGGTGTAGTTCATTGAATATGTGGACAAAACACCAAATGTGTTAGAACAGGCACAATGCCGCAACACCGCGGCAAAATAGCGGCTGATACGGGGCGTTCCTGGCTCCGGGGCGGTCCGTATTGTCCGGGACTTTCATCGCGTTCCCGGACTCGGTATCAATCATTAATCGCAGCGTGCGAAGCGTTCGGAGACAGAGCAATGGCAACCAAGACGAATTTCAGGGGGTCCCTTACCGCCTTGGTTACGCCGTTCAAAAACGGTGCATTGGACGAGGGCGGGCTGCGCGCGCTCGTGAACTGGCAGATCGAGCAGGGATCGCACGGTCTGGTTCCGGTTGGAACCACCGGTGAAAGCCCGACCCTGAGCCACGAAGAGCACAACAAGGTCACCGAGTGGTGCGTCGCGGAGGCGAAGGGGCGCGTTCCGGTTATCGCCGGCGCCGGCTCGAACTCGACGCGGGAAGCTGTGGCTCTGGCGAAGCACGCCGAGAAGGCGGGCGCCGATGCCGTGCTGGTGGTGACGCCCTACTACAACAAGCCGACGCAGGAGGGGATGTATCATCACTTCAAGGCGGTGAACGACGCGATCGGAATTCCGATTATCATCTACAACATTCCGCCGCGTTCGGTCGTCGATCTGTCGGTCGAGACCATGACAAGGCTGTTTGAACTGAAGAACATCGCCGGCGTGAAGGATGCCACCGCCAATCTCGCACGCGTGTCGCAGCAGCGCCACGCCATGGGGCCGGACTTCATCCAGCTCTCGGGTGAGGACATGACCGCGCTCGCCTATATGGCGGCGGGCGGGCACGGCTGCATTTCCGTCGTCGCCAACGTGGCGCCCAAACAGTGCGCCGACCTGATGGTCGCCGTGTTGAAGGGAGACTATGCGGCCGCGCTCAAGATCCAGGACCGGCTGACACCGCTGCACGACGCAATCTTCAAGGAGCCGGGTCTTGCGGGCGCCAAGCATGGCCTCAAGCTGCTGGGCCGCGTGCAGGAAGAGGTGCGCCTGCCGCTGGTGCCGGTGACGCCGCCGACCGGCAAGGTCATTCACGACGCGATGGTGTATGCCGGATTGCTCAACTGACGATCTTGGAAAGGGAATGAGCCGATGCTTGAGGAGTTCAAGAAATTTGCCCTGAAAGGCAATGTCGTCGATCTCGCGGTCGGCGTCATCATCGGCGCGGCGTTCGGAGCCATCGTTAACTCTCTGGTGGCGGACATCATCATGCCGATCATCGGCGCGGTGACCGGCGGGCTCGATTTCTCGAATTACTTCACTGGCCTGTCCAAGTCGGTCACGGCAACCAACCTGGCTGACGCCAAGAAACAGGGCGCGGTGCTGGCATGGGGCAGTTTCCTCACGTTGACGCTGAACTTCATTATCGTCGCATTCGTCCTGTTTCTGGTAATCCGTCTGATGAACCAGTTGAAGGCGAAGCAGGAAGCGGCGCCCGAACCTGCGGCCATGAGCAAGGACCAGCAGCTGCTCACCGAAATCCGCGATCTTCTGAAAGCGAAATAGATCACTATTTGTCACCAGCAGACATTCTGACGGGGCAAGCTCTCAGCGCCGTCAGCCGTACTGAAGGATTGCGTGTTCACGCGAGCCGTATTTTTCGCGTGTATGCGCACCGAGGCACCTGATGGCCGAGAAAAAAGAACCCACGATCAAGGTCATCGCCGAGAACCGCAAGGCGCGGTTCAATTACGCCATCGAGGACACCGTCGAGGCGGGCATCGTGCTGACCGGCACCGAGGTCAAGTCGACGCGTAACGGCAAGACCACGATTGCGGAGTCCTATGCGGATTCCAAGGACGGCGAAATCTGGCTCGTCAACGCCAACATCCCGGAATATCTGCAAGCCAACCGCTTCAACCATGAACCGAAGCGGGACCGCAAGCTGCTGCTGCACAAGAAGCAGATCAACAAGCTGATCGGTGCGATCGAGCGCGAGGGAATGACGCTCATTCCGCTGAAGATGTATTTCAACGAGCACGGCAAGGTGAAGCTTCAACTGGCTCTCGCGAAGGGCAAGAAGCTGCACGATAAACGCGACACCGAGAAGAAGCGTGACTGGGCGCGCGAGAAGGGCCGCTTGCTGAGAGCACGGGGTTAACGCCGAAAGGGCTAATGTTCTCGGATAGCTCAGCTTCCAGGATGCAAAGGATACTGCGATGAATCAGCCGAACTTGATGGATGTGGACTGGAGCAAGATCCCGGCGCCTGTCGACGACGGCGCGGCGAAGCACCTGATCGGCATGAAAATGCCGCCCATTGTGTTGCCGGCCACCGATGGATCATCGGTCAAGCTGGCATCGCTGCCGGGGCGGGTGGTGCTGTTCGCCTATCCGCGCACGGGAGAGCCCGGCAAGATCAGCCTCGTCGATGACTGGGACATGATCCCCGGCGCGCGCGGCTGCACGCCGCAGACGTGTGCCTTCCGCGATCTGTTCAAGGATCTGAAAGATGCGGGCGCCCAGCACGTGTTCGGGGTTTCCACGCAGGACAGTGCCTATCAGCGCGACATGGTCGAGCGGCTGCATGTGCCGTTTCAGGTTCTGTCGGATAGCGATCTTGAGTTGACCCGCGCGCTCAAGCTGCCGTCGATGGACGTCGCCGGACTGACGCTGATCAAGCGGCTTGCGATGATCGTCGACGACGCGACGATCACTCACGTGTTCTATCCGGTGTTTCCGCCGGACCGGAATGCGGGTGATGTGCTGGCCTGGCTGCAGGCCAATCCGCGCTAGCCCAGATAGTTCTGCACGCTGGCAAACACCGCCCTGAACATCTGGGGCGTGAGAACGCCTGTGTTCGTGTTGTAGCGGGAGCAGTGGTAGCTGTCGAACAGCCGAAGAGAGCCAGTCTGATGCTGCGCGCCGTGGGCGAAGGGCGCATCCGCTGCGCGAACGCCGAGCGTCTTCAACGTCGTATCATGTGCCACACGGCCCAGCATGACGACCGCACGCAGGCGCGGCATCTCGTCCAGCGTTGCATTGAAGAATGGGCGGCAGGTCTTGATTTCAGCAGGCAGGGGTTTGTTCTGCGGCGGCACGCAGCGCACCGCATTGGTGATGCGGCAATCCATGAGCGTCAGCCCATCGTCGGGGCGCGCCTCATATGAACCCTGCGCAAAACCGGTATCGAGCAGCGTCGCGTAAAGAAGGTCGCCAGCAAAATCCCCTGTAAAGGGCCGTCCCGTGCGGTTGGCACCCTGAAGACCGGGCGCGAGCCCTACGATCAGAAGCTGTGCGTCGATTGGTCCAAAAGAGTAAACGGGTGCGTTAAACCAATGCGGGTGCTGCGCGCGGTTGGCTTCACGATAGTCTTTCAGGCGGGGGCAGAGCGGGCAATCCGGGCCGGGTTCGTTCGACTGCCCTGAAACAGAAGAGGAAGGGCCGGCGCTGCTGCGCCGGCTCTCCTTGGTTTTCTGCTCAATCGTCGAATTCGTCATCGCCCCTTGGCGCCATTGAGCTGGTCGTCGCCCGCTGCAGGAATTGCGGCGTGTGCTGACGAGGTTCGCGCGGTTCGCGAGGAGCAGGGCGCTCGCTCGGGTCGCGGCCAAGCTTTGCTTGTAGCTGGACCAGATCAGTAAAGACATCCGCCTGGCGGCGCAATTCGTCTGCGATCATCGGGGGCTGGCTGGCGATTGTGGAAACGACCGTCACGCGAACGCCGCGGCGCTGCACGGCCTCGACCAGCGAGCGGAAATCGCCGTCGCCAGAGAACAGCACCATCTGGTCGATGTTTTCAGCGAGCTCCATGGCATCGACGGCAAGTTCGATGTCCATGTTGCCCTTGACCTTGCGGCGTCCGGAGGCGTCGATGAATTCCTTCGTTGCCTTGGTCACGACCGTATAGCCATTATAATCGAGCCAATCGATCAGCGGACGGATCGACGAGTATTCCTGATCCTCGATGATGGCCGTGTAGTAGAATGCCCGAACGAGAGTGCCACGACTCTGAAATTCAAGGAGCAGCCGCTTATAATCTATGTCGAAACCAAGGGTCTTCGCTGTTGCGTAAAGGTTTGCACCGTCAATAAACAGCGCGATCTTGTTCGTGGCAGAAGGCATCAGTTTTTACTCGCATCGTTGTTATCGCATGTATTCTTGGCGCGTATCCATCACCGCGCATTCCCATTCAATTCAGTTGTTATTCGCTAGAAGGTTTAGAGAGGATAAAGGACGCAAATATTCCGCGCGGCTGAAGCAGCGGCGCAGATCGCCGTACACCGTGATGAAGCAATGAAGCGATTTCTTGTCCATGGGACTATTTGACCCTCAGCTATGCTCTGGCGGGGCCCTTCCGGCAACGGCGATTTACGGACCAATCCGAAAAACATGCTTGCGAAAAGGCGCTGGTCGCTATACCTAGCGCGCATAGCGACATATTCTTAGATCCAGACCCGGAGCGGCAGCCGATGGCGCGCGTCACTGTTGAAGATTGTATCGATAAGGTCGACAACCGGTTCGACCTCGTATTGCTGGCCGCACACCGTGCGCGGATGATTTCCTCAGGGTCGCCCCTGACCATCGACCGGGATAATGACAAGAATCCAGTGGTTTCGCTACGTGAAATCGCTGATACGACCATTTCTCCCGAGGATTTGCGGGAAGAACTGGTCCATTCCCTGCAGAAATTCGTCGAAGTGGACGAGCCGGAACCCGATACTGTGCCGCTGATCGGCTCCGCCGGCGCCTCCGTTGACGCCGACGACACCGAAGTGGCCGTCGAGCGCATGACGGAAGAAGAGCTTTTGAAGGGTCTGGAAGGCCTTGCTCCGCCTGAGGAGCAGCCCGAGGAAGACGAATAAGGTCGTCCATCGGACCGGCTTTCCAGCGTTCTTCACTGTTTTTCCCAAAGGCCCGGGCAGATTGTCCGGGCCTTTGCATTTATTGATATTTTTAGTGTCTTCCTTGCGATTATCGGCGAGCGGGCGATATTGTGAATGGCGGTTCCTTTTCGAGGGCCGCCAATAAGGCAGGCAAGCAGAATGGCGATCTGGCGGCGAAATCAGCCCCAAATGCAAGCGGCGACCGAAGCGGCGGCGACGGCCCCGGCTGAGCCCCCGCCGCTGCCGGCCAAAAAGCCCGTCCGGACCAAAATGATGCGCCAGTACGACCTGGTGGACCGGGTCCGCGCCTATAATCCGAACACCGACGAAGACCTGCTCAACCGGGCCTATGTCTACGCCATGATGGCTCATGGCGAGCAGAAGCGCGCCTCGGGCGACCCGTACTTTTCGCATCCTCTTGAGGTCGCCGCGATCCTCACCAACCTGAAGCTGGACGACGCCACAATTGTCGCGGCGCTGCTTCACGACACCATCGAAGATACCGAATCGACCCGCGCCGAGATCGACCAGATGTTCGGCTCCGAAATCGGTGCGCTGGTGGATGGGCTGACCAAGCTGAAGCGGCTCGAACTGGTGTCGCGCGAAGCGAAGCAGGCCGAGAACCTGCGTAAGCTGCTGCTGGCGATCGCCGACGACGTGCGCGTGTTGCTCATCAAGCTCGCTGACCGCTTGCACAACATGCGCACGCTGGAATTCGTGCCGCCGGCGTCGCGGCACAGGATTGCGGAAGAGACCCTCGACATCTATGCGCCGCTCGCCGGCCGCATGGGTATGCAGGAAATGCGCGAGGAGCTGGAAGACCTCGCGTTCAAGGTGATCGATCCCGAGGCGCACGCCGTCGTGGTGCAGCGCCTGGATGCGCTTGAAGAGCGCGACCGCAATCTGATCGGCGAAATTGAAGCCCAGCTTTCCGCCAAGCTCGCCAAGAACGGCGTGAATGCGCACGTGAAGGGGCGGCGCAAGCAGCCGTTCTCGATCTGGATGAAGATGGAGCGCAAATCCGTCGGCTTCGAACAGTTGTCCGACATCTTCGGATTCCGCATCATCGTCAACAGCATCGCGGAAGTCTATCGCACCGTCGGCATCGTGCATACGACGTGGCCGGTGGTGCCCGGACGGTTCAAGGATTACATCTCGACGCCCAAGCAGAATGATTATCGTTCGATCCACACCACGGTGATCGGTCCCGGCAAACAGCGCGTCGAACTGCAAATCCGCACCGAGGAGATGAATCGGGTCAACGAGTACGGTATCGCGGCTCACGCCATCTACAAGGATGGCGTCGGCTCTCCCACCGAGCGGCTCAAGCTGGAGTCGAACGCGTTCGCGTGGCTGCGCCACACCGTCGAGGTTCTGTCGGAAAGCGCCAACCCGGAAGAATTCCTTGAACACACCAAGATGGAGCTATTCCACGATCAGGTGTTCTGCTTCACGCCGAAGGGAAAGCTGATCGCGCTGCCGCGTCATGCCAATGTGATCGACTTCGCCTACGCAGTGCACACCGATGTCGGCAACAGCGCCGTCGGCTGCAAGATCAACGGCAAGTTCGCGCCGCTGTCGTCGGAATTGCAGAACGGCGACGAAGTGGAAGTCCTCACGTCGCAGGCGCAGTCGGCGCCGCCGACGGCATGGGAATCTCTCGCGGTCACCGGCAAAGCCAAGGCCGCGATCCGCCGCGCCACCCGCACCGCCGTGCGCGATCAGTATGCGGGTCTCGGCCGGCGTATTGTCGAGCGCCTGTTTATGCGAGCCAAGATCGTCTACGCCGACGACAAGCTGAAGGGCGCGCTTCCGCGCCTTGCGCGGTCATCCATCGACGACGTGATGGCGGCGGTGGGACGCGGTGAGATGAAGGCGTCGGACGTCGCGCGCGCGATGTATCCTGACTACAAGGAAGAGGCGCGCCTCAGCGGCAAGAAAACCGCGGGCGCCAAGCCCAAACCGTCAGGCGACGCAAAGGCGTCGAATGCAATTCCGATCCGCGGCATCAATAGCGATCTGCCGGTGAAGTTCGCGCCGAACGGCGGCGCCGTGCCGGGCGACCGGATCGTCGGCATCGTGACGCCGGGTGAGGGCATTACGATCTATCCGATCCAGTCGCCCGCACTGAAGGATTTCGAGGAGGAGCCGGAACGATGGCTCGACGTCCGGTGGGACACCGACGAAGCAACGCCGCGGCGCTTTCCGGCGCGGCTGCACGTGCAGAACGTCAACGAGCCGGGCAGTCTTGCGCAAGTCGCGTCGGTGATTGCGGAACATGACGGCAACATCGACAACATCAGCATGAGCCGCCGCTCTCCTGATTTCACAGAGCTCACCATCGATCTTGAGGTCTATGACCTGAAGCATTTGAACGGTATTATCGCTCAGCTTCGCGCCAAGGCGGTCGTCGCCAGCGTCGACCGCATCAACGGCTAACCGCATCACTTCAGGTTTTCCATGCCCGCAATTCCGCCGCTTCGTCTCGGGGTCAATGTCGATCACGTCGCGACCCTGCGCAACGCGCGCGGCGGACGCACGCCGGATCCGGTACGCGCTGCGCTACTCGCGATCGAGGCGGGCGCGGACGGCATCACCGCGCATCTGCGCGAGGATCGCCGCCATATCCGCGATGACGACATGGCGCGGCTGAAGGCCGAAATCTCCAAGCCGCTGAACTTTGAAATGGCTGCAACGGCCGAGATGCTGCAAATCGCGCTCGCGACAAAGCCGCATGCGGCGTGCCTCGTGCCGGAACGGCGCACGGAAGTGACGACTGAGGGCGGGCTGGATGTGGTGGGCCAGCGCGATGCGCTTGGTCCTTTCATCGCGCGGCTGACCGACGCCGGTATTCGCGTGTCCCTGTTCATTGCTGCCGATCCGGCCCAGATCGAAATGGCCGCCAAACTGAAGTCGCCCGTAATCGAGATTCACGTCGGCGCGTGGTGCGACGCCGTGGCCGAGGGGCAAAAACAAAAAGCCGAAGCCGAATGGCAGCGCATCGTCACCGGGGCCAGGCTTGCGCAGTCTGCGGGGCTTGAAGTCCATGCCGGGCATGGCCTCGATTACGTCACGGCGGAAACCATTTCCGCGCTGCCGGAGATCGTCGAACTCAACATCGGGCATTTCATGATGGGGGAGGCGATGTTCGTCGGCCTGCCGCAAACCGTTCGCGATATGCGCGCGGCGATGGACCGCGGGAGAAAGTCGCTCCGGGGTCATGTGAGATCATGATCATCGGCATCGGGTCGGACATCATCGACATCACGCGCATCGAGAAGGTGATCGGACGTCACGGCGACCGGTTTATCGACCGAATTTTCACAGAGGCTGAGCGGGCCAAGGCGGAGCGGCGCTCCAAGATGCCCAAACTGATCTGGGCGACCTACGCCAAGCGGTTCGCTGCCAAGGAGGCCTGCTCGAAAGCGCTGGGCACCGGCATCCGGCGCGGGGTGTGGTGGCGGGACATGGGGGTGGTCAACCTGCCGGGCGGCCGTCCGACCATGAAACTGACCGGCGGAGCCCTGGCGCGGCTCGAATCCCTGCTTCCCCCGGGGCATGAGGCGCGGATTGACCTCACAATTACCGATGACTGGCCGCTCGCGCAGGCGTTTGTCATCATTTCGGCCGTCCCGGCCGCCAAGGTCTGAGCCTCCTGGGGGCACGGTTCCGAATTGCTCAAAAATCTAAAATTCATTGAACTGTCAGATGATTAGCAAGTTTTCATGAGCCCGTTGATTGCACCCCTTGCGACAACGGTCTAAAACCCGCGCGGGTGATTTGGGCGGCGTCTTCGCCTCTGATGGGCACAAAGGTCCAGTTCCGAGGCATGAAAAACCAGGATTCGAAAGAGCAGATGAGCGTGACAACACCGGCCAAATCCGAAGGCGGCGTCGGCGAGACCGTCCGCGTCGTCATTCACGCGCTCATTATTGCGCTGGTGATCCGGACCTTCCTGTTTCAGCCTTTCAATATTCCCTCGGGATCGATGAAGGCGACGCTGCTGGTCGGCGACTACCTGTTCGTCTCGAAGTACTCATACGGCTACAGCCACTATTCGATCCCGCTGTCGCCACGGCTCTTCTCCGGCCGCATTTTCGGCTCCGATCCCGCCCGCGGCGACATCGTCGTGTTCCGTCTGCCGAAGGACGACACCACCGACTACATCAAGCGCGTCATCGGATTGCCGGGCGACCGCATCCAGATGAAGGAAGGGCTTCTCTACATCAACGACAAGCCGGTGGAGCGTGAACGGCTTCCGGACTTTGTTGGCGAAGATCCGTGCGGCTCGGATGCCACGGCGCGCGTCAAGCAGTGGAAGGAAACGCTGCCGAACGGCGTTAGCTACAAGTCGCTCGATTGCGTTGATAACGGTTTCTACGACAACACCAACGTCTACACGGTGCCGCCCGGACACTTCTTCATGATGGGCGACAACCGTGACAACTCCACCGACAGCCGTGTCCTGTCAGCGGTGGGTTATGTGCCGGCGGAAAATCTGATCGGCCGGGCGCAGATGATCTTCTTCTCCATTGCCGAGGGCGAACAGGCCTGGCAGTTCTGGCGCTGGCCGGTTTCGGTGCGCTGGAATCGCATTTTCTCCATTGTGCGATGAGCGGCGACCCCGCAGTCGCCAAAACTCCCCCGAATACAGACGACGCCGCGAGCGCTGGCGCCGTGGAGATCAAGTCTGCGAAGAAAAAAGCACGCAGGCCGAGCGCAAAGGCCGCCGCCAAGATTATCGAAGAGCGGATCGGGCACACGTTCGCCGATCCCGCGCTGCTGGCGACCGCTTTCACCCATGTCTCGGCACTGAAGTCCGCTCGCCGCGGCGACAGCTATCAGCGGCTGGAGTTTCTCGGCGATCACGTTTTGGGCCTGATCGTTTCGGACATGCTCTATCGGGCGTTCCCGAAGGCGGACGAAGGCGAATTGTCGAAGCGTCTCGCCGATCTGGTGCGCCGCGAAGCCTGCGCCGATGTCGCCAAGTCGCTTGGGCTGGATGAAGCCATCAAGCTCGGATCGGTGGGCGCTGGCGCCGGGGCACGGTTGCGGAATTCGGTGCTGGGGGATATCTGCGAAGCTGTGATCGGCGCCGTGTTCCTCGACGGCGGCTATGCGGCGGCGGCGCAATTCGTCGAGCGCAACTGGACCGAGCGGATGCGCAAGCCCGTTCGCCCACTGCGTGATCCGAAAACGATTTTGCAGGAATGGGCGCAGGGCAAGGGATTGCCGACGCCGGTTTATCGTGAGGTCGAACGGACCGGCCCGCACCACGATCCGCAGTTTCGCGTCGCGGTGGAATTGCCGGGACTGACTCCGGCGGAAGGTATTGGCGGCAGCAAGCGTGCCGCGGAGAAGCTTGCGGCGACAGCGCTGCTGAAACGGGAAGGCGTAACGGGCGGCAATGATGCCTGACGAACTGCAAGAGAATTCACCCCGCGAGACGCGCTGCGGCTTCGTCGCGCTGATCGGCGCGCCGAATGTCGGCAAGTCGACGCTGGTCAATGCGCTGGTCGGATCGAAGGTCACGATTGTCTCGAAGAAGGTGCAGACCACGCGCGCGCTGATCCGCGGTATTGTGATCGAAGACAATGCGCAGATCATTCTTGTCGATACGCCGGGCATCTTCGCCCCCAAGCGCCGCCTCGATCGCGCGATGGTGTCCACCGCATGGAGCGGCGCGCATGACGCCGACCTGGTTTGCGCGCTGATCGATGCGCGTGCCGGCATTGATGACGAAGCTGACGCGATCCTGAGCAAGCTCGAATCCGTCAATCATCCGAAAGTTCTGGTGCTGAACAAGATCGATCTGGTGCCACGCGAAAAGCTGCTGGCGCTGGCCCAGAAGGCCAATGAGCGATTGAAATTCACGCAGACCTTCATGGTTTCGGCGCTATCAAGCGACGGCGTTGACGATCTGCGCCGCGCTCTGGCCAGAGACGTGCCCCCGGGCCCGTTCCACTATCCCGAAGACCAGATGTCGGACGCGCCGATGCGGCATCTCGCGGCGGAAATCACGCGCGAAAAGATCTACCGTCATCTGCATCAGGAACTGCCGTATCAATCGACTGTGGAGACGGATTCCTGGCAGGATCGTAAGGACGGATCGGTGCGGATCGAGCAGACGATTTTTGTTGAGCGCGATAGCCAGCGCAAGATCGTGCTCGGCAAGGGCGGCGCGACGATCAAGGCAATCGGCGCAGATTCCCGCAAGGAGATCGCGGAGATCGTTGGCCAGCCGGTACATCTGTTTCTGTTTGTGAAGGTGCGCGACGGCTGGGGCGATGACCCGGAGCGCTATCGCGAGATGGGGCTGGAGTTTCCCAAGGAATGATGACCGGACCCGACGTCAAGGTGCCGACCAACATCTTCTATTTCGAGGTGCTGCTGTATCTGTCGCTGCTGATCGACGTGCTGTCTGCTGCCTTTCTGGATCGCATGCCGGATGACGTCACCGAGTCTACGAAGCTGGCGGTCAATTTCATCGCAGTCATGATGACGCTCGGATTTGTCCAGCTCGTCTGGCTCACAGCGCACCGGCGCAAAAGCTGGGCGCGGATGATCCTGGTCGTGGCGCTGATGCTGTCTGTGGCGTCGATCGTCACGACGATGGGCGAAACCGGACTGCAATTCAGCACGTTCGTTGACATCGTTTCGACAGCGCTGACGGCGCTCGGTCTGTCGTTCTCATTCACCGGCGATGCCAAGGATTGGTTCCGGCAGCCGGAATAGGCGGCGCTTTCCGCAGCCATGCTGCTGCGGATGAGCCCAGAATCCTGTAAGCTTCAGCTATGGAATGGACTGACGAAGGCATCGTTCTGGGCGTGCGGCGGCATGGCGAATCCAGCGCCATCGTCGAACTGCTGACGCGCAGCCATGGCCGTCATCTGGGACTTGTACGCGGCGGGGCAGGTTCACGGATGAGCCCACTGCTTCAGCCAGGAAATACGGTGAGTGCGGTCTGGCGTGCGCGGCTCGACGAGCATCTCGGATACTACGCCGTCGAGGGCACGCGGTTGCGCGCGGCCACGATGTTCGGATCGCCGCATGCGGTCTACGGGGTGACGCATATGGCGTCGCTGGTGCGGCTGCTGCCCGAGCGGGACCCGCACGAAGATATCTACGAGATGCTGGAAGCCATCCTCAACGATTTCGACGATGCGGGCATGGCGGGCGTGCAACTGGTGAAGTTCGAGCTGGCGATGCTGACAGAGCTTGGCTTCGGCCTTGACCTGTCGTCCTGCGCCGCGAGCGGCACGGTGAACGATCTGATTTATGTCTCGCCGAAGTCGGGCGCGGCGGTCTCCCGGCAGGCGGGCGAGCCGTGGCGCGACAGGCTGTTGCGGTTGCCGCCGTTCCTGCGCGAGAGCGATGACGGGGCCAACGGCTGGTCCGGTCAGGACATCGAGGACGGCTTCCGGCTGACCGGGTTGTTCCTGCTGCGCAATGTGCTGGAGCCGCGGGGGCAGGGCCATTCGGACGCGCGGGACGGCTTCATTGCGGCGGTGATCCGGCCGCGCGTGAGGGCTGTTGCCGAATAAACGAAACGGGCCGGATTGCTCCGGCCCGTTTGCGCTTATCGACAGATCGAAAATCAATAATAGCGATAGTAACGCGCACGCGGGCGATAATATCCGCCGTAGCCATAACCGTAATAGGGGCGCGGCGCGTAATAGCGCGGGGCGGTCCGATAGCAGGTGCGCACCCAGGCATAGCCGTTCCACACCGGGTTGCAGACCACCGCGACGGTTTCAGCCTGCCCGGTAGCAACTCCGGCCAGACCGCCGGCAAGCGGCATGGCCTCGGCCCGGCTTCCGGCAAACAAACCGGCGCCGATGAGCGCCAACGCGGCCACAGCCGCCAAAACAAAACGACGCATTCCAGTTCCCTCCGGGGTCTGTTGCCGGCTCGCCTGTTCGGCTGACCGGCTGATCAGGATGGCCCGGGCCGACCCATACCCAGACCTATCCGCATGATGTAGCAGGGCAAATTATGGCGGAACAATTACGAACAGGTGATGTCCGCCTAATTCATTTGTTGTTCAATTTGCCCGGGGACGTTAACCCCTTGCCATGGGCAAAAGACTGATTCCACCGGAGCCAATGGATGTTCAGGAGGTCGCACTCCGCGAGGCGCTCGAAGAGCGCTATCTCGCCTATGCGCTCTCGACCATCATGCATCGTGCGCTGCCGGACGCACGCGACGGCCTGAAGCCGGTCCATCGCCGTATCCTCTACGGCATGCGCCTGCTACGGCTCGACCCCGGCACGCCGTTCAAGAAGTCCGCCAAGATCGTCGGCGATGTGATGGGCTCGTTCCATCCGCACGGCGACCAGTCGATCTACGACGCGCTGGTGCGCCTCGCGCAGGATTTCTCGTCGCGTTATCCGCTGGTCGACGGGCAGGGTAACTTCGGCAACATCGACGGCGATAATCCGGCCGCCTATCGCTACACCGAAGCGCGCATGACGGAAGTCGCGCGGCTGCTGCTCGAGGGCATTGATGAGGACGCGGTCGAATTCCGCCCCAACTACGACGGTCAGTCGAAAGAGCCGTTCGTGCTGCCGGGTGCATTCCCGAACCTGCTCGCCAACGGCGCTCAGGGCATCGCGGTCGGCATGGCGACCTCGATCCCGCCGCACAACGCAGCGGAACTCTGTGACGCTGCGCTGCATCTGATTGACAAGCCGAACACCAAATCGCGCGGCCTTCTGAAATATGTGAAGGGCCCGGATCTCCCGACCGGCGGCATCGTGGTCGATTCCCACGAAAGCATCGCCGAAGCCTATACGACCGGGCGCGGTTCGTTCCGCGTGCGCGCGAAGTGGGCCCAGGAAGAGGGCGCGCGCGGCACCTGGAACATCGTCGTTACCGAAATTCCGTGGCTGGTGCAGAAGTCGCGGCTGATCGAACGTATCGCCGAACTGCTGAACGAAAAGAAACTGCTGCTGGTCGGCGACATTCGCGACGAGTCGGCGGAAGACGTGCGCATCGTCATCGAGCCGAAGTCGCGTAACGTCGATCCTGAAGTGCTGATGGAAACGCTGTTCAAGCAGACCGAGCTTGAAAGCAAGATTCCGCTGAACCTCAACGTGCTGGTGAAGGGTCGCGTTCCCAAGGTGCTCGGCCTCGGCGAATGCCTGCGCGAATGGCTCGACCATCTGCGCGATGTGCTGATCCGGCGCTCCAATTATCGCAAGAACCAGATCGAACATCGCCTCGAGGTGCTGGGCGGCTACCTGATCGCCTACCTGAACCTCGACAAGGTGATCAAGATCATCCGCACCGAGGATGAGCCAAAGCCGGTGCTGATCAAGACCTTCAAGCTCACCGATCTTCAGGCCGACTCCATCCTCAACATGCGCCTGCGCAACTTGCGCAAGCTGGAGGAAATGGAAATTCGCGGCGAGGACAAGGACCTTCGCAACGAGTTGAAGGGCATCAAGGGCGTTCTGGCGTCCGAAGAAGAGCAGTGGAAGAAGGTCGCCGAAGGCGTCAAGAAGGTGCGCGACACCTTCGGCCCCAAAACCCCGCTCGGCAAGCGGCGCACGCAATTCGCCGACGCGCCGGAGCATGATCTCGCCGCCATCGAGGAAGCGCTGATCGAGCGCGAGCCGATCACCGTGGTTGTTTCCGAGAAGGGCTGGGTGCGCACGCTGAAAGGTCACGTCGAGGATCTTTCAAATCTCGCCTTCAAGACCGACGACCGTCTCGACTTTGCATTCTTTGCCGAGAGCACCTCGAAGCTGACGCTGTTCGCCAGCAACGGACGTTTCTACACGCTCGATGCGCAGAAGTTGCCGGGCGGGCGTGGTCACGGCGATCCGATCCGCATGACCATCGATATGGAGGGCGATGCCAATATCGTTTCCATGTTTGTCCAGAAGGGCGGCCGGAAATTCCTCGTGGCCAGCGGCGACGGGCAGGGCTTTGTCGTCAACGAAGACGATTGCGTGGCCAATACCCGCAAGGGCAAGCAGGTTCTCAATGTGACAGCGCCGAACGAGGCGGTGGCGCTTGCGACAGTGAGCGGCGATACCGTTGCGGTGATCGGCACCAACCACAAGATGGTGATTTTCCCACTTGAGCAGGTGCCTGAAATGGCGCGCGGGCGCGGCGTGCGGTTGCAGAAGTACAGCGGCGGCAAGCTGTCCGACGTCATGACCTTCACCGCCAAGGACGGCATGACCTGGAAGGACTCGGCGGGGCGCGACCAGAGTTCGACGTCGAAAGAACTCGCCGATTGGCGGGGTAATCGCGCCGATGCGGGCCGTCTGGCGCACGGGTTCCCGAAGTCGAACAAGTTCGGCAAGGTGATCGAATAAGATGAGAGCGCCGGAGCAACAGGCCGGCGCTCTCGCTAACCTCGCTTGCTCCCCTCCGTAGCAGAGCTACATTACCGGCCACGTCCAAGAAGCCGGTGAGCAAAATGGTCCGCTATAACGAAATCCGCGACGGCGAGGTCGCTGTGAATCCGCCGCCGCCGACTGACGCGGGGCTTGTGTTCATCGGCCAAATCCGGACGCCATGGACCGACAGGCTGATGACGCCGCGTCAGGGCAAACACGACGGTCCGATCTGCAAGATCGAGGTTTTCGATCCATGGGTGCCGGCGCTGAAGGGTCTCGACAGGTTTACACAGGTCGAAGTGATCTACTGGCTGCACGAGTCGCGCCGCGACCTCGTTCTGCAAAGTCCGGCGAGTGACACCAATACGCACGGCACATTTTCCTTGCGATCGCCGGTGCGTCCCAATCCGCTTGGGACGTCAGTGACGAAACTTGTCGGCATCGAAGGCAACACCGTTCTGGTGCGCGGGCTCGATTGTCTCGACGGCACGCCGCTTGTCGACCTCAAGCCGGACCGCTGCCAGTTCACGCCGATCGCTCCGCCGCAGCCGGGCGATTTCGAGACGACCTGAACCGGGCAACCTAAGGTCTCAGCCGGTGACGGCGATGGCCTCGATCTCGATCAACCATTCCGGAGCGGCGAGAGCCGGCACGCCGACGAGTGTGCTGGCAGGTGGCGGCATGTTCGCGAAAAACGGCGTTCGCGCCTTTGCGATGATTGCGCGGTGTTCGGGCCGGTAGTTGACTACATAGGTCGTGATTTTCGCCACATCCGAGAACGTCGCATTGGCCGCGGCCAAAGCCAGGCCGATGTTCTTCATCACCTGCGTTGTCTGCGCCGAAAGATCGCCGGCGCCGACAATCGCACCCTTCTCGTCCAGCGCGACTTGCCCGGAGATGTAAATCGTGCGCGTTCCCGACGCCGCGACGACATGGGAATAGGCCGGGTTCTGGAAAAGTCCTGTCGGGTGCGGGTGTTCGAGTTTTGCCATCGGTCGCTGCCTCCATTTTCTTGAACACCTTCTTACAGGAGGGGATTGATCCCCGGATGTCATTTCGCGCTGGGTCAAGATTTGCTGTTGCAAATCACTTGCAACTGGGGATGCCGCTGTGCATATTGGCGGTATGGATGCACGATCTCCGTCAATGCCGCCTGACCAGGCTGCCGCCCCGCCTGCGCCGGGAGGATGGCGTGCGGCCCGTGGCGAGCCCTCCCTGGCGGATATGTTCGGCTCTGTCCGGGTGGCCAAGGGCGGCTCGTTCTGGCGCAAGCTGGTGGCGTTCCTCGGGCCGGGTTATCTCGTCGCCGTCGGCTACATGGATCCCGGCAACTGGGCGACCTCGCTCGCGGGTGGTTCCAAATTCGGTTATGCGCTGCTCGCCGTCGCGCTGATCTCCAACATCATGGCCATCGTGCTTCAGGCGCTGTGCGCGCGGCTTGGCGTCGGCTCGGGCCGCGATCTCGCGCAGGCCTGCCGCGACGCTTACCCGAAGTGGGTATCCTGGCCGCTGTGGCTGCTGGCCGAAATCGCCATCAGTGCGACCGACCTTGCGGAGATCATCGGCACTGCGATTGGTCTCAATCTGCTGTTCGGGATTCCGCTCGAAATCGGTGTGCTGATCACGGCGGCCGACGTGTTCCTTATTCTTGCGTTGCAGGCGATTGGCTTTCGCTGGATCGAAGCCTTCGTGGTCGCATTGCTCGGCGTGATCGCGGCGTGCTTCGCCGTGCAGATCGCGATGGCCGATCCTGACTGGGGCCAGGTGATCCGCGGCTTCGCGCCGACCGTCGATATCGTGGCCAACCGCGACATGCTTTATCTCGCACTCGGCATTCTCGGCGCGACGGTGATGCCGCATAATCTTTATTTGCATTCCGGTCTGGTGCAGACGCGCGGCTATGGCGACTCTGTCCCGGAGAAGAAGGAAGCGATCACTCTTGCCACCATCGACTCCACCATCGCGCTGTGTCTTGCGCTGCTGATCAATGCGTCGATCCTCATTCTGGCTGCCGCGACCTTCCACAAGGCGGGCAAGACCGACGTCGCCGAACTCGATCAGGCCCATACGCTGCTGTCGCCGATGCTCGGATCGTCGATCGCGCCGACGCTGTTCGGCATCGCGCTGTTGTGCTGCGGGTTGAACTCGACCGTTACGGCCACGCTGTCCGGCCAGATCGTGATGGAAGGGTTCATCAACATCAAGATCGCGCCGTGGCTCCGGAGGCTGGTGACGCGCATGATCGCCATCGTGCCGGCGGCGATCGTGACCATCTGGTACGGCGAGAAGGGCACCGCACAGTTGCTCATTCTCAGTCAGGTGGTGCTGAGCCTGCAATTGCCTTTCGCCATCGTGCCGCTGGTGCTGTTCACGGCGAGCAAGGCCAAGATGGGGACGTTCGTCGCTCCGCGCTGGCTCTCGTTCATTGCTGCGATCATCGCGGCAGTGGTGATCGCGCTCAACGTGAAGCTGCTGATCGATTTCGTGACGGGCTGACGATCACCCCCGCTTCATTCCCGATTCAATTTTCAAACAGCCACCTTCATTCACGCACGCATCATCGTTCTCGCGCCTCGCGCGAGGTGAGCTGTCGTTTTGCCCCGTCATACTGGGGGGCATGGAGCGCCGTAAGGCGCATGGGATAGAGTTTCGCTTCCGGCATCGCGTGCGAAGCGATGATGTTGTCCGAAAGCGCGTCGCCTCACGGCGCTCCATTGGCGGCGATTTTGGGCGAGGGGAGCGTTCTTCCGGGACAGGACGGACGCTTTCACGCCCCGATCCGGCGGCTTTCGCCGCGTTCGTGCCTGTCCGCGTCCAGCCATTGAAGGCAGAGCCACGTAGTTGGCCCGGACACTGACCCCAGCCTCCCGGGCGACGTGTGTGCGAGACACGCGCGCAGGCGCCGCATCCTGCTCCGCTCTCAAGACGCCTCTAGAAAGCGCCCCTCGTGAACAGGACAAAGCGGACTATATTCCTATATTGGGAAGTTGTCAAGAGACGTTGTCCCGGGCGCGATGCAGCGCGAGAGCGTTGCTTCGCAGAACCGGGACCGCAACAAGAACCCGTCTTCGCAACGGCCCCGGCTCAGCGGCGCACCGTTTCACGCTGCGCCGCGTCCGGGGCACGGCTTTATGCATGATGATGCACGCATCTCGGGATAACGGGCCGAAATATTGAGAGGCGGGGATACAACAACCGTCATTCCGGGGCGCTCGCACACTTGCGAGCGAACCCGGAATCCATTGTTACACCAGATTTTCCGCATTTATGGATTCCGGGCCTGCGCCTTCAGCGCATCCCGGAATGACGCAAGGAAAGATCGCAGTTTTGCGTTGGATCGTAGTTCGGATGTAGCACAGCGAAACCCGGGACCGGGCGATGTTTGTCCTGCATTTCGCTGCGCGCAATCTCTCCGCTCGTCCCCGCTTTCGCGGGGATGATGGCGATCCGCAAACGTGATGGTTCTGAGTTTCCGCTGTCGCCGGGAGGCTAGTCCTGCGGCTCAGGCGCCATAGACCCGGTGGCTTCGACGCGGAGCCAGCCGCTGGGTGCCAAGCGTTGCTGCGGCAGGAAGCGGGCCTTGTAGTCCATCTTCCGCGAGCCTTCGATCCAGTAGCCGAGATAGACGTAAGGAAGACCGAGCCGCCGCGCGCGGGCGATGTGATCGAGGATCATGAACGTGCCCATCGAGCGGCTTTCCTCGCCGGGCTCGAAGAACGAATAGACCATCGACAATCCGTCGCTGAGGATATCGGTCAGCGCCACGGCAATCAGGTCGCCGCCTTTGCCGGTGATGCCGCTGTCGGCGGTTCGCCGGCGGTATTCGATAATGCGGGTTGAGACATGGCTGTCCTCGACCATCATGGCGTAGTCGAGCACGGTCATGTCCGCCATGCCGCCGTCGCGGTGGCGCGCGTCGAGATAGGCGCGGAACACTGAGTACTGTTCCGAGGTCGGCACCGCCGTGCGCAGTTCACTGACGATGTCGGCGTTGCGTGCCTGAATTTTGCGGAAATTGCGCGACGGACGGAATTCGTTGGCGATGACGCGCACCGAAACGCACGCGCGGCACTGGTCGCAGGCGGGGCGATAGGCGATGGACTGACTGCGGCGGAACCCGCCATGGGTGAGAAGATCGTTCAGCTCGCCGGCTTTGTCGCCGACAAGATGCGTAAACACTTTGCGTTCCTGCTTCCCCTCGAGGTAGGGGCAGGGCGAGGGCGCCGTCAGGTAAAATTGCGGCGTATTGCGCGAGTGTTGTGTCACGTGTGGCCGTATGTCTCCGGTCTGCGCGATTCCCCTCCACAGCATCGCGCCGGGGAGGCCCGGGGGTCAACAGATTTGAACGCGCCACGGCAGGTATGACGCGGCTTTCAGACCGCATTATGCACAACACGGGCAGACCACACGGATGTGATCTGCCCGCATTGGAAGCCGTCTAGACGCGGGTGGTCTGAACCGTTGAAGGCTGGACATTGCTGTTGATGAAGACCGTGCCGAGCACGACGTCGTGCAGCAGCCGGCGACGGCCGTTGAACAGACCCACCAGCAGCACCAGCGGACTGAGGAACGAGACCGACACCCAGTACAGAACCGCGTGAACCGCACCGAGGATGAAGTAAGGCCGCTCGCCGCTCCAGGTTCGCATCTCGATGTCCATCATGCGCATGCCCACGGTCGCGCCGTTCGGACCGCCCAGCGTCATGCCGTAATAGAGCAGCGCCCAGATCACCGAGAACGGCGAAATTAGCCAGAACAGGAACCAGCCCAGCCCCAGCGTGACGATACCAAACAGGGTGACGAAGAGGACCGCGAGGATGATCGGAATCGACAGGATCACGAGGTCGATCAGAAACGCGAAGGACCGCTTGGTCAGCACGCCGCGAAACAGTTCGGGCTGCAGCCAGGGGTCATAGGCGGCGCTGGCCGATGGATTGTTGCGCCAGGTCGCACCTGATGTCGTGCCGCCGGTGTTTCTCGTGTCAGACATGGAAACCCTCCTCAGCGGCCATTTGCCCGGGCCGCTCGCTGCGCACATGGCCCCGCCATATGGCGGGCGCAAGGCGGCTTAGGCTCACATGGAGAAAAAGTTATCCGGCGGGTTGCGGAACGGTATCAACGCCCGGCCTTCAGCTTTTCCGCCGCCTGCGGCGCGAAGTAGGTCAGGACGCCGTCGGCGCCGGCGCGCTTGAACGCAACCAGGCTTTCCATGATCGTCCGGTCGCGGTCGAGCCAGCCGTTGTTAATGGCGCCGGCAATCATCGCGTACTCGCCGGAGACCTGATAGGCGAAGGTCGGCATCGCGAAGGTGTCCTTCACGCGCCGCACGATGTCGAGATAGGGCAGGCCGGGCTTGACCATCACCATGTCGGCGCCTTCGGCAATGTCGAGTTCGACTTCGCGCAGCGCTTCATCCGAATTCGCCGAGTCCATCTGATAGGTGCGCTTGTCGCCGGTGAGTGTTTTCGCCGAGCCGATGGCGTCGCGGAACGGACCGTAGAATGCGGAAGCGTATTTCGCCGCATAGGCCATGATCTGCACGTCGCCGAACCCGCCGCGGTCAAGGCCGGCGCGAATTGCAGCCACGCGGCCATCCATCATGTCGCTCGGGGCGATGATGTCGCAGCCAGCTTCGGCCTGCACCAGCGCCTGCTGCACCAGAATGGCCACGGTCTCGTCGTTCAGGATCCGGCCGTCCTGTAACAAGCCGTCGTGACCATGACTGGTGAACGGATCGAGCGCCACGTCGCAGAGAATGCCGAGATCAGGGAACTCCCGCTTGATCGCGCGCACCGACTGACAGACCAGATTGTTGGCGTTCAGCGCTTCGGAGCCTGTCTCGTCGCGCAGCGACGGCTCGGTGTAGGGAAACAGCGCGATGCAGGGAATGTCGAGTTTCATGGCGCGCTCGGCGTCCCGAACGCACTGATCGACGCTGAGGCGATCGACGCCCGGCATCGAAGCGATCGGCGCGCGCAGGTTGCTGCCGTCCACCACGAACAGCGGCCAAATCAGGTCGTCGGTGGTGAGCACATTCTCGCGCACCAGCCGCCGTGCCCATTCGGACTTGCGGTTGCGGCGCATGCGTGTGGTCAGATCGAGGGAAGGGGCGGCGACCGTGTCCCGGTGCGGTGTATCCCGCAATTCGATCGGACGCCCGAATTTGATCGCCATCTTGATGCCACTCCCGCGCAGAAAAGATGTCCTACATGTAGCATCTGCCGGGCCGTCCGTCACCGCACGGGGACGTCATCGGCGGATTGATTTTACCGGCATAAAGCGCCAAACACACGGCATGAACAAAGACACCCGGCAATCGATGGCCGCGCGCATGGGCCGAGGCGCGAATGACGACGTGCCGCGCGATCAGGTCAACCTGGTCACTGCGATGACGTCGCCGGACGCCGAGACAGGCGAGAGCACATGGACCACACGGCTCGTGTTGTTCCTGCGCGTCATGGCCGTGCTGTCGATGATCAAGGGCCTTTATCACTGGGCGCAGATCACCGGCTTCATCGGCGGCGAGGAGAGCGCGTTCGAGGCGCAGACCACGCAGTGGCAGACCGCCACGGTTTATTTCGCGGTGATCGAACTGGTCGCGGCGGTGGGACTGTGGCTCGCGACGCCGTGGGGCGCCGTGGTGTGGCTCACGACCATTGTTTCGACTGCCGTGATCGAGCTGATGTTTCCCACGATCTATGGTGGCAACCTGTTCGCGGTTCTCGTTTCCCTGATTTTGCTCGCGGCCTACCTCGTCCTGGCGTGGTTTTCGGCCCGGGAACGGCCGCCGTAGTGCAACGCGGCAGGGCGACTTCGCCTTGATGCTTGACGGAATCTTTCAAATTCGAACGAACATGTTCTGGAATGCGACAGGCCCTGTGACGAAGCGTGAACATCGGGCTGTTTGGGTGAATCAAAACTAACAAAAAGCCCTTATTTTATCGATGTAACATACGATTCACCGTTTCAAATAAACCATCTCTTTATGCTGTTATTTAAGCTGATCTTCAAACGCCTCCCTTAGTTTGAACCTATCAGGCGAGACAAAAGTTTCGTCGAATAAGTCGTAAAAACGACAACAGGGGAAGTGTCATGATCAAAACAGCCGCTACGGCCATTGAGCCCGCACGCGACAACTCCGCTGCACCGGTGCAGCCGCTCTATCTCGAAGCCCTTACGCTTGTCGAGCGTCTGCATCGCCGTCTGCTCGACGTGATCAAGGACGAATTCGATCGCCGTGGCCGCGCCGACATCAATTCGGTGCAGGCTCTGCTGCTCTATAACATCGGCGACAAGGAATTGACCGCCGGCGAGTTGCGCACACGCGGCTATTACCTCGGCTCCAACGTCTCGTACAATCTCAAGAAGCTTGTCGAGATGGGCTTCCTCGATCATCAGCGTTCGCGCGTCGATCGCCGCTCGGTCCGCATCCGCCTGACCGCGCAGGGACAGGAAATCCGCCACATCGTCGACGCGCTGTATCAGAAGCACGTCAAGACGGTGGAGCAGGTGGGCGGCATCTCGAACGCCGAGTTCGCGACGCTGAACAAGTCGCTGCATCGCCTCGAGCGCTTCTGGACCGACCAGATCCTGTATCGGCTCTGAGCCCTTCAAAAATTCGGGCCAGCCGGCAGATTTAAAAAGACCGGCGGCCTATCGTTCTTCCTTGCAGTTTTACGCCGGTGCCCTCCGGCTGTTACCGAAGTGCGCACAAGACGCACGCGGAAGAATTCCGCACGAGTTTCCCCTGGTGTGGGATATGCGACTAGGCGCCTTCGGGCGCCTTTTCGCGTTCGGGTTTCAGAGAATCGACTCGTAAACGAGTCCTGAATCCTCTCCCGCGGAAGGCAAAAATATCGTCCGAGACTCTTGCGCGGACTCTTTCCATCATCCTCACATCATGAGGCCGATTCTCAAATTCGCCGGCGACCGCCTGCAGGTCGCGCTGATGCTCGTGCTGCTGGCCGCGTGCTCGCTGAACGTGATGTTCCTCTGCGCGCGCCTGTAGGCCGGTGCGCTTTCAAGAAGCCGGTTTGAGCCGTTGGCGCTCCCTGGGCAGGTAATCTTGCCCAACCCTGGCGATCGGGAACCCGGAATGTGGGCAAAAAGGGCGGTTGCGGAGGGCCCGACCGGGCTGAACCCGCCAAAACCGCCGTTTCGAAGCCTTCGGGACGGGCCGGTGGCATGCAGCCCACAGCGCCAGCGCAGAACAGGGCTGCCCGGCATAAATTGCGGCCCACGGGCTTGGAACTTGGCCGCCCCCGCCAGATATGGTATCTCGCGCCTGCCGCCCTTAGATGACACCGGAGCAGTTTCAGGGAAGCCCGAAACCGGGTTTCGTCCGAAAATGCTCCCAATCAGGCCGCCCGTAGCCGATCTTGAAAGCTGCGGCGGTGGAGACATTCCGCAATGAGCTCATCTGCCAAGACTGCTTCCGCTCCCGATTCGTTTTTCACGGCCTCGCTCGCGCAGGCCGATCCCGAGATCGCGAATGCGATCAAGGGTGAACTCGGTCGTCAGCAGCATGAGATCGAGCTGATCGCCTCGGAGAACATCGTCAGCCGCGCCGTTCTCGAAGCGCAGGGCTCGGTGATGACCAACAAGTATGCAGAAGGCTATCCGGGCGCTCGCTATTACGGCGGTTGCGAGTTCGTCGACGTTGCTGAAACGCTGGCCATCGAGCGCGCCAAGAAACTGTTCGGCGCGAACTTCGCCAACGTGCAGCCCAACTCCGGCAGCCAGATGAATCAGGCCGTGTTCCTGGCGCTGTTGCAGCCGGGCGATACCTTCATGGGCCTCGACCTCGCTGCGGGCGGACATCTCACCCACGGCGCGCCGGTCAACATGTCCGGCAAGTGGTTCAAGCCGATGCACTACACCGTGCGCCGCGAAGACCAGATCATCGACATGGACGCGGTGGCGAAGCAGGCGGAAGAGATCAAGCCGAAGCTGATCATTGCCGGTGGCTCGGCTTACTCGCGTGCCTGGGATTTCAAGCGCTTCCGCGAGATCGCCGACAGCGTCGGCGCGTATCTGCTGGTCGACATGGCGCACTTCGCGGGTCTCGTCGCGGGCGGCGTTCATGCCAATCCGGTGCCGTATGCGCATGTCACCACCACGACCACGCACAAGTCGCTGCGCGGACCGCGCGGCGGCCTGATCCTCAGCAATGATGAGGCGATTGCCAAGAAACTGAACTCGGCGATCTTCCCCGGTCTGCAGGGCGGCCCGCTGATGCATGTGATTGCGGCGAAGGCCGTCGCGTTCAAGGAAGCGTTGCAGCCGGACTTCAAGATCTACGCCAAGAACGTGGTCGAGAACGCCAAGGCGCTCGCAGAAACGCTGCGCTCCAACGGGTTCGAGATCGTCTCCGGCGGCACCGACAACCATCTGATGCTGGTCGATCTGCGGCCGAAGGGCCTCAAAGGCAACGTCTCCGAGAAGGCGCTGGTTCGCGCCGGTCTGACCTGCAACAAGAACGGCATTCCGTTCGATCCCGAAAAGCCGTTCGTCACCTCCGGCCTGCGTCTCGGCACCCCGGCGGCGACCACGCGCGGGTTCGGTGTTGCCGAATTCAAGCAGGTGGGTGCGCTGATTTCGGAAGTGCTCAACGCCGTTGCCCAGTCGGGCGAAGGTTCGGCGCCTCTGGTCGAGGCGGCGGTCAAGGAGAAGGTGAAGGAACTCACCAGCCGCTTCCCGATCTATCAGTAAGGGGTACGCGGAATGCGCTGCCCGAGCTGCAACAGTCTCGATACGCAGGTAAAGGATTCGCGGCCGACGGAAGATTCGGCCGTGATCCGGCGGCGGCGCGTCTGCATGGCGTGCAACTTCCGCTTCACCACCTTCGAGCGAGTGCAGCTTCGCGAACTCACCGTCATCAAGCGCAACAGCCGCCGGGTTCCGTTTGACCGCGACAAGCTGGTGCGCTCGCTCCAGATCAGCCTGCGCAAGCGTCCGGTCGATCCCGAGCGCGTTGAGAAGATGGTCTCGGCCATCGTGCGCGAGCTTGAAAGCGGCGGCGAGGCGGAGATTTCCTCGGAGGTCATCGGCGAGACCGTGATGGAGCATCTGCGCCAGCTCGACGACGTGGCCTATGTCCGCTTCGCCTCGGTCTACCGTAACTTCCGTGAGGCCAAGGACTTCGAGGCTGTGCTCGGCGAACTGTCCGGTGAGGATGAGCCGCCGCGTCCGGTGGCCGTGCGCAAGTGATTTTCCCGCAGCGCGCGTTGTTCTCTGGTGTCCCGGGCGCAATGCAGCGCGAAGCGGTGCGTTGCTGAACCGGGACCGCTGGAGAACGTGTAAGACCCTGTCGCGGTCCCGGCTCTGCGATGCACCGTTGCACGCTGCATCGCGTCCGGGACAAGGTGCCTTCATTCCGTGGCGGGCATACCTGAAAGCAGTGGATGCAATTCCGGCCAGACCCTGACGACCTTCGTTACATGCAGCTCGCGCTGGCGCTCGGCCGGCGCGGGCAGGGCCGCACCTGGCCGAATCCCGCTGTCGGCGCCGTCATCGTCAAGGACGGCGTCATTGTGGGGCGCGGCTGGACCCAGCCCGGTGGCCGGCCTCATGCCGAACCGGAGGCGCTGAAGCGCGCGGGCGATGCGGCGCGCGGCGCGACGCTCTATGTGACGCTGGAGCCTTGCTCGCATTTCGGCAAATCGCCGCCCTGCGCGGATGCGATCATTGCCGCGGGTATTGCGCGGGTCGTTTCCGCCATCGAAGATCCAAATCCTGAAGTCGGCGGGCAGGGTCATGCGCGGCTGCGGGCTGCGGGGATCGAGGTCGAAATCGGCCTGTGCCGGGAGGAAGCGGCGCGTGATCATGCCGGGCACTTCCTGCGCGTTGGTGCGAGGCGCCCGTTCGTCATTTTGAAGCTTGCTGTCTCCGCTGACGACAAGATCGCGGCCGCGGGCCATCGGCCCGTCGCGATCACCGGCGAAGCGGCGAAAGCCCGCGTGCATCTGCTGCGCGCGCAAAGCGACGCGATCCTCGTTGGCATCGGCACGGTGCTTGCTGACGATCCGCTGCTCACTGTGCGGTTGCCGGGGCTGGAAGCACAATCGCCGGTGCGCGTGGTGCTGGATCGCGCGCTACGCCTGCCGGGCGACAGCAAGCTCGTTCATTCGGCGCGGCAGACACCGCTGTGGGTCATGACGTCCGGTCTGTCGGAAGCGCCTGCTGCGATGAAGCTTGGCGCGGCCGGTGCGCAGGTCATCCGCGTGCCAGTGGCGAATGAATCAACGCCGGGCCTCGATCTCAGTGCCGTCTCGAACGCGCTGGCTGAGCGCGGAATTACAAGGCTGATGGTGGAGGGCGGCGCACGCGTGGCGTCGTCATTCCTGAGCGCGGGGCTAGTCGACGAGGTCTGGCTGCTGCGCGGGCAGGGCGCTATCGGCATGGATGGTATTCCGGCGCTCGATACGCAGCCGTTGTCGGTGGTCACCCAGTCGCCTCGCTGGCGCGCGCGTGCTACCGAGACCTTGGATAAAGACACGCTTACGGTTTACGAACGATCATGATCCGGAAAAGTGGAAACCGGTTTTCCGATCAGATCATGATCAATTGAAAAGAGATCTAGATGTTCACCGGCATCATCACGGACCTTGGCGAAATCACCAGCATCACGCCGACGGCGCAAGGGCAGTTGCACCGGCTGCGCATCGCGTGCCGCTACGACCAGACGACCATCGCAGACGGTGCGTCGATCGCCTGCAACGGCGTATGCCTCACGGTGGTGCAGTCGGGCGTCGATCAGGGCAAGACGTGGTTCGATGTCGATGCCGCTGCCGAGACGCTGCGGCTGACAACCGCGAAGGGCTGGGGCAAGGGAACGCGCCTCAACCTCGAGCGTGCGCTCAAGATCGGCGACGAACTCGGCGGGCACATCGTTGCCGGGCATGTCGACGGGATAGCCACGATCATCTCGCGCGAAGACCTGCCCGACATGGCCCGGTTCGAGTTGCGTGCGCCGCGCGATCTTGCAAAGTTCATTGCGGCGAAGGGATCGGTGGTGCTCGACGGCGCGTCGCTGACGGTCAATACTGCCGTTGACGATACGTTTTCCGTTCTCATCATCCCGCACACGTTGCAGGTCACGACGCTGAGCGACTGGCATGCGGGGTCGGAAGTCAATCTCGAAATCGATCTGATGGCGCGCTATGCCGCGCGATTGATCGAGATGAAATAGAATCTGCCTGAGCGCCAGATGGCGCAGGCAGGCGACGCACAGCGGCGGGATTGGCATGCGCAAGCAACTCACCGATCAGCAGGTCGAGGTCTTCCGGGAGCGGTTGCTGCGCGCCGCCGAAAAGCTGTTTGCCAAGCATGGCGTCGCCGGCGTCTCGATGCGCCAGATCGCCCAGGCATTGGGTTACAGCCAGACGGCCGCGTATCGTTACTTTGCCAACAAGGACGAAATCCTGCTTGCGATGCGTGCGGCTGCACTTGATCGCTTCTGCGGACATCTGGAAGCGGCGTTCGATCCGGCGCGCGATGCGCGCAAGAATGCCCGCGCGGTGGGGCAGGCCTTTCTCGACTTCGCGTTGAAACATCCCGACACTTATCGGCTGATTTTCTTCACCGAAAATCTCGAACAGGCGATTGCTCCGCAGTATTCCGCGATCATGACGCGCTTTCGCGCCACCATGACCACCTATGTGCAGGCGCTTCTCGACGCCGGATATATCGAAGGCGATGTCGAGACGCTGGCCGAAGCGTTCTTCTCCGCCGCGCATGGCATTGTCATGATGCACATGAGCGGTCTTCTGAAAACGGTCCGGGCGCGAGATGACCTGCACCGCGCATCCATGCGCCTCATCGCAAGGGGGGCGGGCATGTCCGATGTCCCGCAAGCGGCTGCGAAAAAGCCGATCAGGATCGCCGCAACCGGGCGCGCAACCCGCAAAACTTGACGGTGTTAAATTAATTAAATAGCGTGCCGCCCAAAAACGGACCGCGTTTCGCCGCGGCCGGATGAGAACAGTTCAAAAGGGGAAACACATGCCGCTTTTCAGCGAATATCCGGTTGCAACGCTCCAGGATGTCGTCCGGTTCGAAACCGAGAAAACGCTGGAGCAGCGTTATGACGCGCGCAGCGTCTACGATATTTTTACGAAGAGCGCGTCACGCCACCCTGATCGCACTGCGCTGACTATGCTGATGACCGGTGCGGATGACGAGATGGCGCGTGTTGTCACGTACAAGCAGATGCTCGATGGCGTAACCCGTGCGGCGAATTTCTTCGCAAGCCTCGGCGGACCGGGTGCGGGAGTTGCCTACATCCTGCCCAGCCTTGTCGAGACGCATTTCACGCTCTGGGGCGCGGAAGCGCAGGGCTATGCCGTGCCGATCAACTTCCTGCTCCAGGCGCAGAACATCGCCGATCTGGTCCGCGCGGCCGATGCAAAGATTCTCGTCGCGCTCGGCCCGCATCCGCAACTCGACATTTGGCAGAAGGCCATCGAGGTCAAGAAGCTGCTGCCCGACATCAAGCTGGTACAGGTCTCGCTGTCGGATGCGCCGTTACCTGAAGGCGTATTCGGCTTCGGACCCGGTCTGAAGGCGCAGGACGGCAATGCGCTGGTATTCGGACAGGCGCGGGGCGGCGATGACGTTGCGGCCTATTTTCACACCGGCGGCACCACAGGTTCGCCGAAGCTCGTCACCCATACCCATCGCATGCAGATCGCCGCGGGGTTCGGCGGAACGGTGTTGCAGGACTTGAGCGAGACCGATGTCATCACCAACGGTCTGCCGCTTTTTCATGTGGCCGCGACGATTTCGTGTGGGCTGTCGTTCTTCATCGCGGGTGCGAATGTCATCGTTCTTTCGCCGGCGGGAATGCGCAATCCGGTCATCATCAAGAATTTCTGGAAGATTATTGAGCGCTATCGCGCGACCGTGATCGGCGGCGTGCCGACGGCGCTGGCCGCGTTGCTCAATGTGCCGGTCGATGCCGACATTTCGTCGGCGCGCTACAGCATCTCTGGTGCGTCGCTGCTGCCGCGCGCAGTGGCCGTGCAGTATCAAAAGATGACCGGAACGAAGATTCACGAAATTCTCGGCATGACCGAGACCGGCGGACTTGTCTCGATCGATCCCGCGCCGGCGGAGCCGGTGCTGGGCTCTGTCGGCGTCCGGCTGCCGTATACGCAGGTCGTGGTGCGCAGGCTGTCGGCGGACGGTTCGCTGGGCGAGGCCTGCGCGCCGCACGAGGTCGGCGTGATGACCGTATCCGGCCCCAATGTTACACCGGGGTACAAGGATCAGAGCCAGAACGGCAGCGCGCTGCGTGACGGCTATCTCGACAGCGGCGATCTGGCCTATACCGACGAGGAGGGACGCCTGTTCATTGCGGGCCGCTCGAAGGATCTTATCATCCGAAGTGGCCACAACATCGATCCGGTTCTGATCGAGGACGCCCTGCAATCACACCCCGCAGTTGCATTGGCGGCGGCCGTGGGCCAGCCGGACAAGTATGCCGGTGAACTGCCGGTCTGTTATGTCGCGCTCAAGCCCGGCGCGCAGGCAACGCCCGATGAGTTGAAAGCGTTCGCCGAGCCGCTGATCGCGGAACGCCCGGCCTGGCCGAAGCAGGTGATCGTCATCGACGCCATTCCGATGACCAGCGTGGGCAAAATCTTCAAGCCGCAGTTGCGCACCGACGCCGTGCAGCGGCTGGTGGAGCAGGTGGTGGCGGATGCCGTTGGGTCCGACAGCGCGAGGATTGATGTCGCAGCCGGCGGCAAGCGGGGCATTGATGTCACCGTAACGCTGGCTGCGGCGCAATCTGGTCAGCAAGGCGTGGTCGAGAAGGCGCTGGAGGGCTATTTGTTCGACTACAAGGTCGCACAGGCCGTTTGAGCCGGGTTCAAAGCGGCATCCCTGCCTTGAAAGGGGCCCGTTGTGCTTGGCTTTGTAGCGCTCAGCGACTACAAACGCGCAAACACGGAACCCTTTGACTGGATGGAATGATGGCTGAACCGCGGCGCGCAGAGCTCAAGGACCAAACCGATATCAGCGGCGCGACCGTCGTCATCATCGAAGCCCGCTTTTACGACGATATTCAGGAAGCGCTGCTTCAGGGTGCGATCAAGGAACTGGAGGCCGCGGGCGTCGGCTATGACGTCATCAGCGTGCCGGGTGCTCTCGAAATTCCGGCCGCGATCGCCATTGCCATGGATGCATCGAAGAAGAACGGTCGGCAGTATGATGGCGCGATTGCACTCGGCTGTGTTGTGCGCGGCGACACCATTCATTTCGAGATCGTGTCGATGGAATCCTCGCGCGCGCTGATGGACCTTGCTGTGGCGCGCAGCCTGCCGCTCGGCAACGGCATCATTACCGTCAACACCACGGAGCAGGCGTGGGAACGCGCCCGCAGTGACAAGCTGAACAAGGGTGGCGACGCGGCCCGCGCGGCGCTCACCATGATGCGGATCAAGAAGCGCCTGGCGAAACCACTATGAGCGCCGCTAAGAAAGCCAGCGACAAAGGACCGGGCGACCGCAAGGCCAATCGCCGCGGGGCGGCACGGCTCGCCGCCGTGCAGGCGCTGTATCAGATGGACATCGCAGGCGCGGGTATCGGCGACATCTTTGCCGAGTTCGAGAGCCATTGGCTCGGGAACGAAGTGGAGGGTGACACCTACCTTCCCGCGGAAGCGGCTTTCTTCAAGGATGTCGTGTCTGGCGTGGTGCGCGACCAGGGCAAGCTTGATCCTCTGATCGACAAGGCGCTCGAAAGCGGCTGGCCGCTCAAGCGTATCGACGCGATCCTGCGCGCGACATTGCGGGCAGGCGCGTATGAGCTCGAACATCGCAAAGATATTCCGGCGCGCGTCGTGGTGTCGGAATATGTCGATGTCGCGCATGCCTTCGTCGACAAGGATGAAACCGGCATGGTGAATGCTGTGCTCGACCAGATCGCACGGCAGTTCCGCGCAAGCGAATTTACGCGGGCGGGTCACTAGTTATGACGGCGCCGGGTGCCGGAGCATCGGGCGAGGACGATTTGATCGCGCGCTATTTCCGCCCGCTCGCGACCGATCCGGGTGCTTTCAGTCTCGTTGATGATGCGGCTCTGCTGAATCACTCCGGCGATGATCTTGTCGTAACCACGGACGCTATCGTCGAAGGCGTTCATTTCCTTGCCGATGATCCACCCGACACCATCGCGCGCAAGGCGCTGCGGGTGAATCTGTCGGACTTGGCAGCCAAGGGCGCTTCGCCTGCGGGGTTTGTGCTGACGCTTGCGCTACGGGACGCGGCGGACAAATGGCTGGCACTGTTCGCCTGCGCACTCGGCGAGGACGCGGCGGACTTCGGATGTCCGGTGCTCGGTGGCGATACGGTCTCGACGCCGGGACCGCTGATGATTTCGATCACGGCGTTCGGCCGTGTGCCGCCGGGCAAGATGGTTCGCCGGACCGGTGCGAAGCCGGGCGACCGGATCGCGGTCACCGGCACCATCGGCGATGCGGCGCTGGGCTTGCGCGTTCTCAAGGGCAAGATCACGGGCGGGGGGCTCGATACGTCCACGCGCGACTTCCTCATTCGGCGTTATCGCGTGCCTCAGCCGCGCAATGCGCTTGGTCTTGCGATCCGCGAACATGCCAATGCTGCGATGGATGTATCGGACGGATTGGCCGGCGATCTCACAAAGCTCTGTGTCGCATCTGGCGTGTCAGCCGCGATCGGCCTCGCGGCTGTTCCGCTCTCCGCTCCCACACGCGCCTTGCTCGCTAAGGGGAGTGCGGACATCGAAGCCGCAGTGTCCGGCGGGGATGATTACGAGGTGCTGTGCACCGTTCCGGAGAATCGGTGGGACTCGTTCGTCGCCGCTGCACGCAAGGCCGATGTGCCGGTATCGGCCATCGGCAGGATCGAGGCGGGCGCGGCAGCGCCCCGGTTCCTCGATGCAGCAGGCCAGCCGGTCGTGCTGAAACGCCTGTCCTACAGCCATTTCTGATACTTTTCGCGCTGCACCAAAACTCCCTGTGCAGCGTTCGTTGAATCATCCAAAAACCAGCCCCCCGAACACCGGTGGCGTTGCGTCAAGGGTACGATTTTGGCATTGTCCGCGCCGAATTGAGGCAGCTTTTCGCCTTCGAAAACGCATGACTTCTTTTTTGCGCGCCCGGTCGCCCTGTTACGACCCGTGGAGCGTTTCTGGGGAAACAGCAGGGGACTGAGGCAACATCAATGACAGCATTATGGTTGATCGTGCTCGCGGGAGCGCTTTCTATCGTCTACGCCGCGTGGGCAACTTCGTCGGTGCTTGGGGCTGATGCGGGCAATGCCCGTATGCAGGAAATCGCAGCAGCGGTGCGCGAAGGCGCGCAGGCCTATCTCAAGCGCCAGTACATGACGATCGGTATCGTCGGCATCGTGATCTTCGCGCTGCTGGCCTACTTCCTCGGCATTCTCGTGGCGGTCGGCTTCCTGATCGGCGCGGTGCTCTCGGGCGCTGCCGGCTTCATCGGCATGAACGTCTCGGTGCGCGCCAACGTCCGCACCGCGCAGGCGGCGACCAAGTCGCTGGCCGGCGGTCTTGAACTCGCGTTCAAGGCGGGCGCGATCACGGGCCTTCTGGTCGCAGGTCTCGCGCTGCTCGGCGTGACGCTGTACTTCATGTACCTCACCAAGGGCGCAGGTTTTGCCCCCAACAGCCGCACTGTTGTCGACGCACTGGTGGCGCTCGGCTTTGGCGCTTCGCTGATCTCGATCTTTGCGCGTCTCGGCGGCGGCATCTTCACCAAGGGTGCGGACGTCGGCGGCGATCTCGTCGGCAAGGTCGAAGCCGGCATTCCGGAAGATGATCCGCGCAACCCGGCCACCATCGCCGACAACGTCGGTGACAACGTCGGGGACTGCGCCGGCATGGCGGCCGACTTGTTCGAGACCTATGCCGTGACCGCGGTCGCGACCATGGTGCTCGCGGCGATCTTCTTCGCCACGTCGCCGCTGCTCGTGAACATGATGACGCTGCCGCTCGCCATTGGCGGTATCTGCATTCTGACCTCGATCGCTGGCACCTTCTTCGTGAAGCTCGGCGCCAGCCAGTCGATCATGGGAGCGCTGTACAAGGGGCTGATCGCCACCGGCGTTCTGTCGTTGATCGGTGTGGCCATTGTCATTCACCAATTGATCGGCTTCGGTCCGCTTGCTGGCGTGAAGTACACCGGCCTCGCCCTGTTCGAGTGCGGCGTCGTTGGTCTGGTGGTGACCGGTCTCATCATCTGGATCACCGAATACTATACCGGCACCGATTTCCGCCCGGTGAAGTCGATCGCGCAGTCGTCGGTGACTGGTCACGGCACCAACGTGATCCAGGGTCTCGCCATCTCGATGGAATCGACGGCGGCTCCGGCCATCGTCATCATCGCGGGCATCCTCGTGACCTATAGCCTCGCAGGCCTGTTCGGCATCGCGATTGCAACCACGACGATGCTGGCGCTGGCCGGCATGATCGTCGCGCTCGACGCTTTCGGACCCGTCACCGACAATGCCGGTGGCATTGCCGAAATGGCTGGCCTTCCGAAAGAAGTGCGCAAGGCCACCGACGCGCTCGACGCAGTCGGCAACACCACCAAGGCCGTCACCAAGGGCTATGCCATCGGTTCGGCCGGTCTGGGTGCACTGGTGCTGTTCGCTGCTTACAATGAAGATCTCAAGTTCTTCATCGCCAACGCTGCGAAGTATCCGTACTTCCAGGGGGTCATTCCTGACTTCTCGCTGAACAACCCTTACGTCGTTGTCGGTCTGCTGTTCGGCGGCCTGCTGCCTTACCTGTTCGGCGCGATGGGCATGACGGCCGTGGGCCGTGCTGCCGGCGCGATCGTCGAAGAGGTTCGTCGCCAGTTCCGCGAAAAGCCGGGCATCATGAAGGGCACCGACAAGCCGGATTACGGCAAGGCCGTTGACCTTCTGACCAAGGCCGCGATCAAGGAAATGATCATTCCGTCGCTGCTGCCGGTGCTGTCGCCGATCTTCGTCTACTTCGTGATCTATGTGATCGCGGGCGGTGGCGCAGCCGGCAAGTCGGCTGCGTTCTCGGCAGTCGGCGCGATGCTGCTCGGCGTGATCGTGACCGGTCTGTTCGTCGCGATCTCGATGACCTCGGGTGGCGGCGCATGGGACAACGCCAAGAAGTACATCGAGGATGGCCACTTCGGCGGCAAGGGTTCGGATGCTCACAAGGCAGCCGTGACCGGCGACACCGTCGGCGATCCCTACAAGGATACGGCAGGTCCTGCCGTGAACCCGATGATCAAGATCACCAACATCGTGGCATTGTTGTTGCTCGCGATCCTGGCGCACTAATCGTCGCAATCTAGAACTGGAAAGCCCCGCGGCTTGCGCTGCGGGGTTTTTCTTTGCGCGGTTGCCGCAGACGATTGTTGCGATTTGATGACAGGTTGAATCTTTGTCCCCGCTGAAAATTTTCGGTAGGTCGGGAAACCAACACATCCTTGGGCGTTGTTACTCATTCCACCACGGGAGGCGAACGCATGGCAGCCGACGATGGAGATCCGTTCGAGCAGGGGAAGCTCGCACGATTCAACAATGAGCCGCACGACAATCCCTATCCGGAAAACACCGAACAGCACGAGCGCTGGGAGGCGGGCTACAGGTTTGTAGAGCAGGGTTTGATGTCAGTCTGACCCTTTGCGTCGAAACGAAAAACGGCCGCCTTTGAGGGGCGGCCGTTTTGCTTGAGGCGTTGTCCGACGTCAGTTGACGTCCATCTTGAGGCCTTCCTTGTTGATGATGCCCGCGAACTTCTTGATCTCGGCTTCGACGAAGGCGGTGTATTGTTCCGGCGTTCCGTAATCGGGCACGGCACCCATCGCCGCGATGTTTCTCTTGATATCGTCGCGTTCCAGCATCTTTTTGATCTCGGCATTGTAGGCGTCGACGATCGGGCGCGGCGTTCCGGCTTGCATAAACATTCCGAACCAGGACGAGACGTCGAAGTTGGCAAGTTCCGGCGCACTCTCGCGCATTGTCGGGACGTTGGGCGCCTTGAAACTGCGCTCCGGCGTCGTCACGGCCAGTGCGACGAGCTTGCCATCTTCGGTCTGCGGCAGTGACGGATAAAGATTGTCGAACAGGATCGCCACGTCGCCGCCGAGCGCGCCGGTCAAGGCGGGGCCCGCGCCGCGGAACGGGATGTGCGTCATCTTCACACCGGTCAACTGCATGAACCAGACGGCGGTGAGGTGCGGGCTTTGTCCGACGCCTGACGTGCCGTAGTTCAGCTTGTCCGGATTGGCCTTGAGGTAGGTGATCAGTTCCTTGATCGACTTGATGCCGCTGGAAGGATGCGCGGAGATGATGTTCGGAATGCGGATGGCATTGCTGACCGGCTGCAACTGATCCGCCTTGTAGGGCAGGGAGCGAAAGATGCTGTAGGCCACGGCATTGGGCCCGGGGTTGCCCACCAGAATGCTGTTGCCGTCCGGCTTTTGCTGGACGTAGTAGGCGGTGCCGATGGTGCCGCCGCCGCCGGATTTGTTCTCGACTACGGCAGTGACGCCCCATGACTGCTGCAGGTGCTGCGCAAGGTAGCGGCCGATCACGTCGGTGCTGCCGCCGGGGGCCGCGGGCACGATGATGCGAACCGTTTCATTCGGACGCCAGTCGGCAGACTTCGCCGGGCGCGGCCAGAGCGGACTTGTCGAAAGAGCCGCGGCGCCCGACAGGACGGCGCGGCGAGAGAGTGAACGTGTCATCGGTAGTCCTCCCAACTGCATCTCGTTTTCGAGATATTGTTGGAGGAAAGCGTATCGGTCGGGTTTGGGGGCGGCAAGCGCCGCGGCTACGCACGACGGACGAGAGTTTCGCGCAGCAAAATACCGGCGGTTTGCCCGCCGGTATGATTCAGGGATCAGCGCGGGCTGAGGAGCTTGAAGATCGGCGTGAGGTAGCTCATTTCCTGACCGCTGGTCGGCGTCGTGCGGCTGATGAAATCGAAAATCTTGCCGTCCTGAAGTCCGTAATTCGCGATACGCTGGACCGTCCGGTTCTTGTCGAAATAGATCGCGATTACGCGCTGGTCGACGACCTGCTGCTGCATAAAGGCGACTTTGCGCTCCGAGCGCTGCGAGATGTAGTAGAACACTTCGCCGCTCAGGGTCGCGACGGTGGACGGCGTGCCCATCACGATGAGGACCTGATCCTGACTGGCGCCGATCGGAATTTGCTCGAGTGCGCCCGGGGGCAGGATGTAGCCCTTTTGGAACTGCTCACCGGTGCAGGCCGCCAGCATGGTGCCGACAAGCAGGGCAGCAGCCGCCACCCGGAGACTGGCAGCGAATCCCCGCATCCCAGCGGACTGTCTGAAAGCAGTCATCTTCCTCTTGCCTCTTGCATCAGCTTGAGCGTTGACGTACCGGGCAGAGCCTCGGATTTCAACACACCGGGAGCCATCAGCGCGATCAGGAATCGCCGCTGGCTCCGACGTGGAACCCAAAAATGCTTTGGCCATTCAATCGCTTCAGGAACCCCACCGTCCCGCGCGGCACCATTGAAGCCATCTATGGCATGATCGTGGCGCAAGCGCGAGAACCGGTGTTTTACACGGACCTCGGTGTCCGGGACACGGTTAATGGCCGATTCGACATGCTGATCCTGCACCTCTGGCTGGTGCTGCGCCGGTTACAGCCGATCGAGGGTGGAAGCGTCCTGTCACAGGCGCTTTTCGACCATTTCTGCGCGGACATGGACGATAACCTGCGCGAAATGGGGGTGGGAGACCTGACCGTCCCGAAGCGCATGCAGGCGTTCGGCGAGGCGTTCTACGGACGCTCGACGGCTTATGATTTGGCCTTAGAAGCGGGCGAGGCGGAATTGGCGCAGGCGTTGTCCAAGAATGTCTTCAACGGAGAGGCCCTGGAGAGAGCGAAGGCGCTCGCGGGATATGTCCGCGATGTCAGCGCCCGTCTGGCGGTTCTGGACGATGCGGCCGTTCGCACGGGGGCCTGGACCTTTCCAAAGGTTGAAACTGATCAACTGCGAGCAACGCCATGAGCAAGGGTCATACGACTGGCAGCGACCTTCCCTGGAGCTTTCCGGTGATGGTTTCCCAGTTGCCTGAAGCGGGATTGCATCAGGCTCTGGAAGCCAGCGCGGCTCAGCGCGATCTGATCGCCAAGGCCGCCGGTGTGAATGCGGTGCTGCGCGCCACTGCGTCATTCGATGTTGTGGCTGAAACCGAAGGCCGGGTGAGCGTCACCGGAAAGGTCACGGCCCGGGTCGAACAGACGTGCGTGGTTTCGCTCGATCCCGTCGAGAATGATATCGACGAAGATATTGCGGTTGTTTTCGCACCACCCGCGCAGATCCCGGCGGGCGCCAAATCGGTTCAGAAGGACGAAGGGGATGACGCGGAGATTCCCGATCTGCCTGAACCCATCGTCCATGGCGCGATCGACCTTGGCCAATTGGCCACAGAATTTCTCGTTCTGGGAATAGATCCCTATCCGCGCAAGCCGGGGGTCTCGTTCGTTCCGCCCGAAACCCCTGAAGACCCTGATGAGCACCCCTTTGCAGCCCTCAAGGCGCTCAAGGCCACGCCGGGCGGCTCTCAGGGCAAAAAACCCACGGGAAAATGACGCGGCTGCGGGAAGCGCTTGACCGAACCTGCGGCCGGGGTCAAGCCGTTGTATCGCACCACAAAAACGCTATTGTCGCTGCCCGGCTGGGGCTGCGCTGTTTTTGGCGAAGACTTCCGCCTACCGCTGTCACAACGATGGCATCCAGCTCGCGGCCAGTTGCTTCGAGGCCGCAACGATCAGGTTTCCGGGACGCTTATGCCGCAAAAGGTTCGAATCGCGCTTGACGCCATGGGCGGCGATTTCGGTGCATCGGTGGTGGTCCCGGGGGCGGCACTCGCCTTGATGCGGCACACCGACGTCGAATTTCTGCTGTTCGGCAACAGCGCGTTGATTGACGAGCAGCTTGAGTCTCATCCAGCACTGAAAGCCGTCTCAAAGGTCTTTCATGCCGAGATCGCCATCAGCATGGATGAGAAGCCCAGTCAGGCCCTGCGCCGCGGCCGCAAGTCATCCTCGATGTGGCTGGCGATCGACGCCGTCAAAAAGGGCGAGGCCGACGTCGCGGTCTCAGCCGGCAACACCGGCGCGCTTATGGCGATGTCGCGGCTGAACCTGCACATGATGCCTGGCATCGACCGACCGGCCATCGCGGCCGTGTGGCCGACCGTGCGCGGCGAGTCGGTCGTGCTCGATGTCGGCGCCTCGATCGGCGGGGATGCCCGCCATCTCGCGTCGCTGGCGATCATGGGAAGCGCCATGGCACGCGTTCTGTTCGATCTCGAACGGCCGACCGTGGGTCTGCTCAACATCGGCGTCGAGGAAGTGAAGGGCGTCGAGGCCGTCCGGGGAGCTGCCGAACTGCTCCGGGCGATGAACCTGCCGCAGCTCGATTTCATCGGCTTCGTCGAAGGCGACGGCATCGGCAAGGGTGCTGCAGACGTCATCGTGACCGAAGGCTTCAGCGGCAACATCGCCCTCAAGACCGCCGAGGGAACGGCCAGGCAGATTGCGGAATATCTCCGCAGCGCCATGAGCCGGACCTGGCGTTCCAAGCTCGGCTATATTTTCGCGCGCGGTGCCTTCAATGCGCTGCGCGACAAGATGGACCCTCGCAAGGTCAATGGCGGGGTCTTCCTTGGACTGAATGGCGTGGTCATCAAGAGTCATGGCGGCACCGATGCCGAAGGCTTTGCGTCGGCAGTTGACGTTGGCTATGACATGGTTCGCTACGATCTCCTGCCCAAGATCAATCAAACACTCAACCGCGACGGCCATGCTCTTTCGATCGTGCCGAACGCGCAGGAGGCTGTCTCGTGACTGTGATGCGTTCGGTTGTGCTCGGCTACGGCTCTTATTTGCCGGAGCGCATTTTGACCAACGCCGAACTGGCGAAGATGGTCGACACCTCGGATGAGTGGATCATCCAGCGCACAGGCATCAAGCAGCGCCATATCGCGGCGGAGGGAGAGTTCACCTCGCATCTCGGTCTCAAGGCCGCACAGGCGGCGATCGCCAACGCCGGGATCGACACGCAGTCGATCGATCTGATCGTGCTGGCGACCTCGACACCCGACAACACATTCCCGGCGACTGCGGTTGCGATCCAGAACGGTCTGGGAATCAATCACGGCGCCGCGTTCGATCTGCAGGCGGTCTGCTCCGGCTTCATTTTCGCGCTGGCGACCGCCGACAATTTTCTGAAGACCGGTGCGTTCAAGCGGGCGCTGGTGATCGGGGCGGAAACCTTCTCGCGTATCCTGGACTGGAACGACCGTGGAACCTGCGTGCTTTTCGGTGACGGCGCCGGCGCGGTGGTCCTTGAGGCTCAATCGCAGGCCGGAACTTCTGCGGACCGCGGCATCCTGACCACACATCTGCGTTCTGACGGCCGTCACAAGGACAAGCTGTTTGTCGATGGCGGCCCCTCGAGCACCCAGACCGTCGGCCACCTGAGGATGGAAGGCCGTGAAGTGTTCAAGCACGCCGTCGGCATGATCACCGACGTCATCGTCGACGCATTTGATGCGACGGGGACGACGGCTGACGACATCGACTGGCTGGTTCCGCATCAGGCCAACAAGCGCATCATCGATGCATCTGCGAAGAAGCTTCATATTGCGCCGCAGAAAGTGGTGCTCACGGTCGACCGTCACGGAAACACCTCGGCAGCGTCGATCCCCCTCGCGCTCGCGGCTGCGGCCGACGACGGACGTATCAAGAAGAACGATCTTTTGATGCTGGAAGCGATGGGAGGCGGCTTCACCTGGGGATCGGCGCTATTGCGCTGGTGAGTCTTTTGCTAAAGTCTGTCGATAATTGAAAACAATTTCATGCTGTTGCATCGATGAGCAAGGTTGACCCTCGGTCGCTAAGCTCATAATTTCAGAACATAAATTTGTTCGCCGTGAGCGGGGCAGGCGATGACCGGAACCGGGAAGACAGTCACACGCGTTGATCTGTGCGAAGCCGTCTACCAAAAGGTAGGGCTGTCGCGCACGGAGTCGTCTGCGTTCGTTGAACTGGTGTTGAAAGAGATCACCGACTGCCTCGAGAAGGGCGAGACGGTGAAACTGTCGTCATTCGGTTCCTTCATGGTGCGCAAAAAGGGCCAGCGTATCGGCCGTAATCCAAAGACCGGAACAGAAGTGCCGATTTCTCCGCGGCGGGTTATGGTGTTCAAGCCGTCAGCGATTCTCAAGCAGCGTATCAACGGCAACGGCAGTGGCGGCGGTACCGCCGATAGCGCCGACGACTGACTGACTTAGGACAAAGACGAACCTAGGACGGCGGCTTTCAACGGGGAGCCAGCATTTTGGACAAAGCGCCGGATGCGTTTCGGACAATCAGCGAGGTCGCTGAGGACCTTGATGTGCCGCAGCACGTCCTGAGGTTCTGGGAAACGCGCTTCAACCAGATCAAGCCGATGAAGCGGAGCGGGGGCCGCCGCTACTATCGCCCCGATGATGTCAGCCTGTTGCGTGGCATCCGCCGGCTGCTTTACGGCGAGGGCTACACCATCCGCGGTGTGCAGCGCATTCTGCGCGAGCATGGCGTGAAATCGGTCCAGAGCCTCACCGACGGGTCAGCCGATCATGCTACCGCGCTGTTCGATGGACCCTCGTTCGGGCCGGAAAAGGGCGAACACGCCCCACACCTGGCAGCCGACGAAGTGGAGATCGACACCGAGGACGAACTCGCCGCCGCCGACGAACCTGATGCCCACCAAGATGAGTATCCCTCGACGCTGTCGCTGCGCGATCTCGGGCCGCCGCTGACGGAGATCTCAGCGCCGAAAGCTGTGGTGCAGAAGCCGGTGCAGCCGGCTCCGCTGAACGGCCTGTCCGGCGCCGAGGCCTATGCCCCGCCGAATATCCGGAAAAGCGCGAGGCCGATGGATCGCGGCAAGCTTCAGGCGGCGCTGGACGATCTGATCGGCGCGAGAGCGCTGATCGATCAGGTCCTGAAGGAAGGCTAAGCCGTTTTGGCCGCAGGGCGCTGGTCCTGCGGGGTTTGCCAGTCGACCTGAAGCTTGGAAATCAGGGCATTCCCCCCGGGGGAAGCCCCTTCTTGCACCATGGCGCGAACGGGGCTACAGGATCGGGGCCTCACGGCACGGTTCGGAGCGTAGCGCAGCCCGGTTAGCGCACTAGTCTGGGGGACTAGGGGTCGGAGGTTCGAATCCTCTCGCTCCGACCATTTTACCAAACGAAATCAATATCAAGTTTCGGTCTCTGGCTCCCGCCGCAGTGGCGGTTGCCATTTAGTTGCCAATTTTGTTCGTCGGCCGTTCCTGTTTATCGCGGAAGTCTTCAAGCTTCGCGATAGCGTTCGCAGCCAATACGCCGCGACGCGCGAGGTAGGTGTCGATAACGCGTTGGGCCTTATCCACCGTCCACGTCAAGGCCTCGGCTATCTCCGGCGCGGTTGCCCCGGCCTCCGCAAGCAAGGTCGCTGCGGTCCCACGGTTGTCATGGAAATTCAAGTCGCCCGCATTCACCAGGTCGGCGTCTTCCCGCCAATGCTGATTGAAATAGCGGCGGGTGTAAGCTCGGCCTGTAGGCGTCGGCATAACCAAGGCGCCTACGCGCTCGAGGCTATCGAGATGAGCCTTTAATTCGCGGGTGGCCGGTATCCAGAGCAACTTTCCTGTTTTGCTGGATCTGATTTGAACCTGGTGACCGTTGTATCTATTCCAAGGGAATTTCCGAATATCGCTCGCTCGCATGGCGGTATTCCGGACCATGATCATGGCCGTCTTCATTGCCAGCCGGGCAGCGGAGATGAATTCCTGTTGCAGTTCTGGAGACCAGACCTTGTCCGCGCGGTTGCTTCTGTAAAGGCGCTCAAACGACGGAAGAGGGTGGTATTTGATCTGCCTCTTCTCCTTCGCGAAACTAAGCACGCGGCAGAGCGCGGACATCAAGTTGTCGGCCGATCGATGAGAAGTCTTGCCGAGTTCCTGGTGCCAAGCCAGCGCATCGGCGGCGAACGCCTCGGCGTCATCAACGCTGTTGAAGGTATCCTGCGGAACGGTGCCCCATTTCTTTTCGATGCGCTTAAACTTCCACGGATATTGCGTGCGAGATTCCTCGCTCAATTGATTGAACGTTTCTGATGTATCGAAGAACCTAATGAGGTCCGCGAGCGTCCTTTGCCCGCTGCGGCGGACCTTCTTTTGCGCGGCGGCGTAGCTTTCCGCCAGATTGTCCGGGTCGAGGGGGAGCCCCGTCGCGCGATGATAAAGGAAGATTTTGATTGAGCCATCAGCCAGTTTTTTGGCCGTGCGCTTAATGCCGCGGAGTTTAAGCGGTTTCCGTTTGAGGCGCATTCTCAGCCTTCCAGCGCTGGTAGGGGGATAACTCGGACGAGTCTGTCACAAGTCCCGAGGCTCGGTCCAGCGCCCTGTCCAGGGCTTTTCTGTCCCATCGGTTTGTCCCTGGTATGGGATCGGGCACAATTCCTTTCTTTCGCCAAGCATCAAATGCCGCATGCGTTTTGCAGCCGCAGTACTCCGCAGCCTCATCTTTGGTCATGCAGCGATTTGGCCGAGTATCGTTCACGGTTTAGCCACCCTATGTGTTGATGCCGCAATATCAACGCGGATGGACGTCGGCTCGCATATGCAATCGAATTGTTTGAAGCGTGGCGCCCCACTTGCATCGAGTCCGACCCGAGATAATCTTTGAGGTGGCTCGGGGGACTTGCAATGAGTTGGGGATTTGAGATCGGTCGCGTCTATAACCGGCGCGTCGACATTCACGCAAAATTGGGAGGGCAACAACAGGGTGGGATCATCACGCCGGCGAAGCATTCCGTTGTGATAATCATCACTGGCGAGGAGGGGCTTCAGCACGGTTATAAAGACCGGCTTCGGGACGATGGTGTCTTTGAGTATTTTGGTGAGGGTCAGCTTGGGGGCATGACCCTGACGAAGGGCAACAAAGCGATCGCGGATCATTCTGCGAATGGGAAAAGCCTCTTGCTCTTCAAAAAGACAAAAACGGGCCTTCGGTACGAAGGTGAAATGGTTTGCGAGACTATTCAAATGAAACGCGCGCCCGATCGCACCGGCGCCGATCGCGATGTCTTGGTTTTTGAGCTTAGAACGTTGGAGTCTGTCTCCGAAATTGTCGAAGGGCAATCGGCTGGTTCGCCGATGGATATCCACGCGCTGTTTAAACGCGCTCTTGAGGCAGCCAGTACGGGCAAAAAGTCTTCCGCCGCGGGAAATAGGACCGTCTATCAGAGAAGTGCAGACGTTAGGAACTACGTGCTGGCTAGAGCAAATGGCTCTTGTGAAGGTTGCGAAAATGCGGCGCCGTTTAAGCGGAAGGATGGAACGCCTTATTTGGAGCCTCACCACATCCGGCGCGTGAGCGACGGTGGACCGGACCATCCCGAGCACGTCATCGCATTGTGCCCGACCTGTCATCGCAGGGTTCACGCCGGTCACGACGGTGAGAGCTACAACACAACGCTTCGGCAACGGATGGCCAAGATTCAGCCTCGCTCTTGATCGCAGGTCCACCGAATTTAGTGAGTGCGTCTGGCTCATGTCCGGACGTCACGCGAACAACTTTTGTCGAAACCGCGCGACTGGCTCACCGGGTTAGATTTGAGAGGACGGCCCTTGGGGACTTTCTTCCGGCGATCGGCAGGCTTCCGAGGCTTGATCTTCTTCGGTTTCCGCGGCGCCTTGGTTTGGGATGCCCGTTCTTCGCCCCCGGATTCGCGCCAGAGCGACAGGGCGATCGCGAACGGGTCGCGCCCGACGCGCTTCCAGAATTCGACTTCGCCCACGTTGTGCTGAGCTAGCAGCCCGGTCCGGTGGCAATACGCGCACAGCGGCAACGTCCACATGTCTGACGGCTTCTCGCCCTTGCCGGTGTATTCCTTGCCGCGCGCAGGGCAGGCCATCCGGATGTGGGCCGCCTCGGACGGCCCTGGTCGTTTGCACGCGCAGCACGGACGCGTCCGAACGAATGCGAGATGGGCGGCGTCGTGAAGCCGGGGCGCGCGCTGGCGTAGTTCGGTCATAGCGGATTGCCCCCGTATTCCGTCGGGTCGGCATCCATCGCGGCGTCGCTGACGATCGCCCATGTAACGAGAGAACCACCTACGGCGCCGAGAATGAACATGAGGAGGAGCAACGCCATCATCGCAAACCCTCCGCTGCGGCCGCGATCGTTTCGCGGGCGAGGTGCACGGCGGCGTCCATGTGTGACGTGATGACAGCGGCCCGATACTGTTCAGGCGTGTGGCATTTCAGGTAGCAGATGACGTCGCGCTCGCTGTCGAGATCGAGCGGGCCCGTTGCGCCCGCGACCAGGTGCGCAGCCATGTCGCGGATTGTCTGCTCGCGTTCCTTGGCGGCGACCAAATCAGCCGGGGAGAAGTGGAGCCCGTTCACGCGCGCTACATGCATGCTCATGCTCCGAAGCTTTCGTATGCGCCGCCAATGACGCCGGCGGGGATCGAAACGCGTTTGGCGCCGCGGAACGTGTTCCGGTTGATCTCGCCCGCCATGTGAAGAAGGGAAGCCCAGTCGGCTTTGAGTTCGTCGCTGTAATGTTCGGCGAGGGAAGGGCGGTACATCGCGCCCGCGAGTTCACACTTCTTGAACAGCCAGTCGCAGGCTTTCACGACGATCAGCTCGGGGCGCGGTCCAGCGAACTCTTCGACCGGACGGCGAGGAAGCCACTTCGCGTTTCCCCGGATGCCGTCGAACGAGACGAGAAGCGCTCTTGGCGTCTCGTAGTGTTTGTAGAGCGGGACGGCCCGCAGGCTGTTCAGGTATTGCTGCGCTGTTTGCCGAGCCATCCCGCCGCTCCCGTATGGATAGAACCAACGGAGGCAAGGTAGGTGATGCCTACCTACATGTCAATCGTAAAAGTAGGTATCGGCTACTTGTTGATAGCGCGGAGCTCATATGTTCTTGATTTGTTCCTAAGTTGGAGTCAGCCTAGGGCTGGCAACGTAAGAGTGCAGGGAGCGTATCAATGGCCTACAAAGAAATGTTCTTCATTCAAGTCTTTGGAATTTCTTCCAAAAACCGGTTGTCGCTGCTGGCGACGTACCACGCCAACAACGCCGAACACGCCGTCAGCCGTGCGGCAGCCTACGCCGATCGCGGCGCGCCCGGCGCCATCGCGTTCAGCCAAATGATCGACGACAGGGCCGAGGATGCGCTTGAGCCCGTCCTGCTCGCATCTTTCGGCCAGGTGCCGCCCGAGGCGAGGGCGGTAGCATGACGCGTTAAATCTAATCCTCGACGACTCCAAAAATGCGCGGAAAGGCCCCATATTAGGGGCCTTCATCGCATGTGGAGTATCGCGATGGCCTACCGTCACCCGAGAGACTTGGCCGATGCCATGGCCCCCCGCCGCAAAACCGCGGAGCCCGATGACGGGTTTGTACGGGAGAGCTTCACCCTGAACCGGGAAGAGGCGAGGCGGACGGCGAGGGCGTTCCTCGATCGGTGGCCGGCGGCGGCATACATGTCCGCCGTCGATAACTGGCGGCAACTCCCCGGCGACCGGATCGAGTTCACGATGAGGCGTTTGAGGTCGGCGGATTAGGGTAGTGTCTCAGTTTGAAAATAATCCGGCTTGACGCCCGGTCGCACTCCCACCGCAAAATGGGGTGCTTAGCGATAAGCAGGAGGAACACCGTGGTCGATTTCAACGCCGTGTCGCGTGCCGTCAGCGGCAAGCTTTACGAGTGCGAGCATAAAGCCCAAGACGACGCCCAGCGGTCCCGCTTGGGCGCAGAGGCCATTACCATCGCGGTTCTCGGCGTTCTCAAAGAGTTGCAAGAAATTCACGAAACCCTGAGGGGAAGCCACGATGCCCCGAGGCCCTAAAGGCGAGAAGCGCCCCGCTGACGTGATCGGAGCCGCCGTCATGATCGGTCGCGACCGGCGAGATTGAGGAGAAGCCACCCGCCAGCACCAAGAATGCCGCCGCCGTCGAACTCGGCAGCAAGGGCGGGAAGGCGCGGGCTGCGGGCCTGACGGCCAAGAAGCGGTCCGAAATCGCGAAAAAGGCCGCTTAAAAAAGATGGTCCAGCGACTTGTAGCCCACTTTACACGAGATGGCTTTTCCTGTAATCCACTTGCACAGGGGATTCGGACGATTAGGAGCCATTATGGACGACGAATACCAGCGACGACTTGAAGCCGCTTTCCCCACGGCTACGGACGGGGAAACCATCCGTGGTGTCACTGAGGGCATCCTTCTTGCCGATGACCTCGTTGAGAATACGCCGATCTTGAGGAACGCAGTTGGTCGCGACCTGCGCGGCCACATCCGCCGATCCGGCATCATCTTTCGTCTCCATGACCTGTGCGGTCGTGGTGACTTGCCGTTCGCCGCAGACATTCTGCCGATGCCGTATGGCAGTTGGCACTGGCTCGAAATTCGCTCGAATAACTTCAAAGCTCATATTTGCCGCAGCGACGGCGCTTATGATTTTCCGGAGGAGACGCAGAGCCGACAGGACGCGCGTCTTGTGAATCAGAGCGACCTCTTCGCCGAGAAGGTGGTTCCGATAAGCCGCATAATGGATGAAGTCCCCGCGCTTTACGCTTGGTTGACCTTCTCTGCCGAAAAGACGGGATCACTCAAACATCTTTGCTGGGCAATGCCGCCAGCCGATAGCGGGACGTGGTTGGGCCACATCAACATTTTGAATCGCGCAAAAGAAGCGATGGAATCCCCTGTCGCCGAAAAGCCTGCTGAACAGCCGACGAAAGTAATCAAGCTCCGTTTCCGGGAGCACATTGAAGAATCGCTCGCCCAGCAAGATAAGATCGAAAAAGAAACAAAGTAAGTTTGGGGATCGAATATGGGTGTGATCAACGGGGGCTCCAAGAAGCCCCTGCCAAAACCGATTCCGGAGAGAATTAGAGAGGCGCGGGAAGCGCGCGGACTTACGCCTGAACGGTTCGCTGAATTGTTGGACGTTAGTCGGCAGGCCGTGGCCCAATTCGAAACCGGCCAAGCGGCCCCTTCTGCCGACGTGATGGCAAAGATCATTGGTGAAACAGCGCAGCCGCCGCTGTTCTTTGTTACCCCGCGAGAGCGCGCCAGACAGGGTGCGCCATTTTGGCGGAGCCTCAAGCGCATGGAACAACATCATCGCCGCAAAATTACGAGGCGATTGGAATGGGCGCGTGACATTGCTGCTTACGTAGATCGCTTCGTTGAATTACCGGCTGTGAACCTGCCGAAAATAGAGTTCGACGTAAAATTCGCTACCGATGAAGAAATCGAGCTCGCGGCGGAGGCTGTGCGAGACCACTGGAAATTAGGTCGAGTAAGAATCCGAAATCTAGCCTCCGTTTTGGAGGAGAATGGAATAATTCTGGTTCACGAACCCGTCGAATGCGCGGATATGGATGCCGTTTCTTGCTGGCAAGGTGGGCGTCCTTTTGTGCTTTCATCTGCAGAAGTTAGCAGCGGCCCACGATCCACCTATAATTTGGCGCACGAGTTAGGACACATCGTCCTGCATGCGGGCGTTGAAGTTTCTTCGGAAAATCTGGCGCAAATTGAAAAGCAGGCTAACCGTTTCGCGGGGGCATTCCTCTTGCCGCGCGAGACGTTCAGTCAGGAGGTGCTTGGCACTTCGGTCAGTTATTTTAAATCCCTTAAGCAGCGGTGGGGCGTTGCCATAGCGGCGATGGCATATCGCTGCAAGGATCTGAAAATCTTCAATGAGAACCAGTTCTCATACTTGATGCGACAAATGAACGCTCAACGCATTCGAAAAGTGGAGCCGCTTGATGAGGCGTTCCCGGTAGAGAAGCCGTCCCTATTGGCAGAATCGATCAAAATGATTCTAGACAGGGGCGTGCAAACTCGGGAGGAACTGGAAGCCGCTTTGACCCTTAATCTCTCGGATATCGAGAGCCTTTGCGGGGTTGGAAAAGGCTTTCTGGACCTGCGGGTGGTGGCATTTACGCCTAGGCAAAGATAACTGAACTTTATGCTTGACGCTAAACCCCGGCTACGGCGGGGTTTTTCTATTAAGAGCGGGCGCCATCAAGCTCCGGGAACGGTTCGTACACCGCGGACGCGCATGTGATGTTGGCGGTCTCTTGATCCACAACGGTTATGACGCCGTCTCGGAAAACGAACTGAGCGGCGCGATGGCCGGTGTAAGCACCAAATTTGTTCTTTGCGTTCGCCTTAACGCAAATCGTCGAGGTCGTGCCCATTAGGGATGTGCCGGGAATCGGCTGGGAAATAAGCGGGTCGCGTATGCTATAGGGGTCCAGATAGACCGTTTTAGCGCGCTCTGCGACGACAGACTTGTAGTTGGCAGGCAATGCACTGGTTGACGATACCGACATCGACGATTCGCGCGAGGTGTTGCAGCCCGCGACAACTAGGGCGGCTATCAATATTAGAACCCTCATCGTCTCGCCCTTGTCTTTAGTGCTGCCGGCTGCTTTGCGGTCGTCGTGCGCTTCGGAGGAGGGAACCAGAACTGGTCACCGCGAACGCCAATCGTCTCGGCTAGCGCCACCACCTGCGAAAGGTTGAAATTGATCGGATAGGCCTCATGGGCCTCATACTCGTCTTCATCTAAGCCAGCGGCGCGGGCGGCGATGACGACCTTCACACCCATGAACTCCCGCCATTCCTTGACGTAGAACTTGAAGCCTCGGTTGCGGATGAATTTCGCAACTGGTGCGGCGGCCGCGCGTGAAGAGGCCTTCGCGTCGGTTGGCGGATCACCGCTACCGTCCATGAGCCAAGCGAGGGGAACGTCGAACAGCGTGGCTAGGTCCACGAACTTGGCTTGATCTGGTCTGCTAGAACCAACTTCCCACTGGGTAACAGACGGCCGAGCCATCTGAAAATGGTCTGCGACCTGCTGCTGCGTCAGGCGAGCCCGCTGTCGGGCCACCCTAAGTCGTTCTGATAACTCCATTTCCCAAAGGTAGGCTGATCCTACCAAGGCGTCACCTACCAAAGACTTGACAAGGTAGGTAGGCATCACCTACGTTGTCAAAATGCTGGATATCGTCACCAAAGCGGCCGAGAGCGTAGGCGGGATCGTAAAGCTGGCCGAGAAGATCGGCATCAAGCATCAGTCCTTCTATTCGTGGGATCGGGTGCCCGCTGAGCGGGTCATCGAATTTGAACAGATTACCGGTCGACCTCGGCACGAGATTCGCCCTGACATTTATCCGGCGCCTACCGCCCCCGAACCAGAGAGGGCGGCATGAGAGCGTCAGGGGCGATACAATCGATCCACTTCGAGGGCGGTGAAAATCCAGGCTCAGCTAAGAACTTTGATCGCCACCACGACCAAAAGAACAGCAGCAGCGAGGTATCCGTAAGCAATAAGCCGCCGATTGATCTGCATGGCTTATCGCAACACGACGAGAGTGGCCGCAACTGCAAGAAGTGCGACTCCGCAATAGGAGGCGCCGAGGAAGCAATTACAGACGCGATTAAGCTGGATCGAGGACATCGCGCACCGGTTTCGTTGAACAAGCGCAATGATGCTCCTGAATTAATTAAAAATTTCGGAATCGTCCGAGTTCCACCTCGACCCTCCAGCGCTCCTGCCGCGGCGCGCGCGGCCGCTGCATGTGCATCCCCAGGTGCAGCGGCCGTTTTTTCTTCAGCGCCGGGCATGGCGCTTACGCAAAACTCGGTCGACGAAATTCCCTCCTTTCTTTTTGCCCCGCCCGAGAAATCGGGGGAGGCGGCTGCCGCTAGCGCGCGGGTGTCGTCGTCTCCGCAATTACGCGCGCCAGTAGAACCGGCTGCTGTGAAGGTTGGCTGCGGCCAAGCCCCGGAAGCAAATTCTGACGGCCTCGACATTCCAGACTTTCTCCGCCGCGCCCGACCAGCGCATGGCGGGATAGAGCCTGAAGGGTCAGGCGGCGTCATTCCAATTGCGCGCGCGAACAATGTAGCAACCGGAGAACTTGAATGCTGAGCGACGCACAGCTTGCATTGAAGGCCGCAACGCGCCGCGCCGTGAAACTGGCGGGCGGTTCGGTTGCCGCTTCGAAAGACCTTCGCGTCGATCAAGGGCGCCTGTCGAATTACGGCAACCCCGAGGCCGCGCTGTATGCGCCGGTAGATGTTGCATTCGATCTCGACCGGCTTGCTGGCGATCACGTCATCTTGCGCGCGTGGGCCGATCTGTGCGGCTTCGACCTCACGGCCCGCAACACTGACAGCCAGGTATCGCATGATCTCACGGTCGCGGCCGGACAGGTTGCGCGAGAGTCCGGCGAACTGATTTCAGCAACCATCGAAGCTGCTGCTGACGGCAAGGTCACACCGACCGAGGCGCGTGCGATCGATGAGGCCGCTGCCGATCTTCAAGACAAGGTTATCGACATTCGAGAGGCTGCGCGCCGCTCGATGAAAACGGCCTGACGCCGCGCATCACTCGACCGGCGGCTCGCAGAAGGGAGCAGGGAAATGTCAGTTTGGACCGAGGCCATGGATGCCGAGCTTCGCCGCCTGTACGGTGCGGGAGTTCCATTCAGTCAATGCGCGCCGCAGATCAGCGCCCTCGGTGCCGTGACCGTTTCCCGAAACGCCGTGATCGGTCGGGCTCATAGGCTCGGCCTCCGCCGCGGCCCTGACTACAAGCAGCAGACGAGATCGCCTCGCGCGCGCCGCGCTCCGTCTCCGCCGAAACCGAGGCCGCCGGCACCAGCGCGCATTGAGCCCGAGATCTTCGCCGAACCGATCGCTCTTCGTTGCGTCGAAGTTGTTTCGCTCAAAATCGGAATTGAGGATCTGAATAACCAGGTCTGTCACTACCCGGAGGGCGACGGGCCGTTCACCTTCTGCGGCAACCCGTCGAAGGCTGGCAGCCCTTATTGCGGCCCGCATCACGTCATTTGCCACACCTCCGCCCCAGCGCGCACTCGTGCGGATAGCGCGCGGCGGGGAAGCCGGGTTTCGCCGATCACCGGCGTTTTTGGTTTCGAGGCCGCGTGATGTCAGATGTGGGAATTTTACCTCCGAAAAGCCGAGGCGCGACGGGCGCTTTAGGCGGGGGTGCGCGCAAGAAGAACCTTTCAGATCAGCACGTTCGGTCCGCCGACACGCGGTGGCGTGGGAAACTTCCTGTCCCTCAGCATACGCACCCTTGTGTGAAATCTCTTTTCGAAGAGGCCAATATTCAAAAGACGATGCTGTCCGAGATATCGGACCGCGCCGGTTTGCGTCGAGGGACCGTCAGCGCGTGGCGCTACCACGCCATGCCGCGGATCGACCTTCTTGACGCCGCTCTCAACGTTCTTGGTCTCGAACTCTGCGTTCGCAAACGGAAGGACTCGTGATGGTTGATCGAGTTTGGAACGACGAACTGGTCGACCGGCTCCGCCGTCTCGCCGCGAAGGGCCTCGCTTGTTCGGAGATCGGCGAGATCATGGGTATGCCGGGCAGGGCGATACGCCGCAAGTGTGTCAAGGAAGGCATCCCGAATGTTAAGTGCACGGCCGCTGAAGCCGAAGAACTTGCGCGCCTCAAGGAAGCCGCAGAGGAACGCCGCCGGCAGCGCAAGAGAGCCGCGCGCAGGGCAGCGAAACCGGCGCGGCCGGAATTCAAACCTCAGGGCATCAGCCCGACGTCGGCGCTTTATCGTCGCACATACTTCCCGCCGATTCCCGAAATGTCGAAGGCGCAGGCGCGCGCGATGCTCGCCGAGGCCATCCGCAACACAGCAGCGATGCCGGTGGAGTAGGGGCGCATGGACCTTTTCGACTTCGCAGCAACGCAACGCGATCGCGGAATGACCGAGGCGGCGTTTGCCGAAACCCTCGTCAATCGGGACTTTGGAGAAACGGCTTATGCCGCGATCTGCCATGTCGCGCGGCGTCAGTGCGAGGTCCACGTCGACGACGTTCTGCGGCTCTGCAAGGTCAAGCCGTCTCATCCTAACGCCTGGGGCGCCGTGTGGATGCGCGCGCTGCGCGACGGAACGCTCATCAAGCCGGAAGTGATGACCGTGCGGCCGTGCCTCTCTGATCCGACGAAGCACAAGCACAATTATCCGGTCTACGAGTCCGGCCTGTTCTACGGGAGGAAGTCGGCATAATGGGCGAGAACAGCAAAATCGAATGGACCGACCACACCTTTAACCCGTGGATTGGGTGCCAAAAGGTCTCAGCAGGTTGCGATCACTGCTACGCGGAAACGCAGAATAACTTCCGGAAATGGAACGGCGGGACGTGGGGGCCGCACGCGCCACGCAAGCGGACGTCGCCGGCCTACTGGAAGCAGCCCTTGCTGTGGGCGCTTCAGGCCCGCCAGAGCGGTGTCCGCCCTCGGGTCTTCTGTGCGTCTCTTGCGGACGTGTTTGACAATCAGGCCCCAGACGGCGCGCGCGATGACCTCTGGGAGCTAATTAGGTCGACACCCGAACTTGATTGGCTGTTGCTTACGAAGCGCCCGGAGAATGTCGCGAAGATGCTCCCTGCTGATTGGGGTGTCGGCTACACAAATGTCTGGCTGGGTGCGACTGTTGAAGATCAGGCCAACGCGAACCGTCGCGTTCCATTGCTGCTTTCGATCCCGGCGAAGGTTCGGTTCCTTTCGTGCGAGCCATTGCTCGGACACGTAGCGCTGCACGCGCTCAATCTTCACACCGATCGACCATCCGACGCATTGAGGGGCGTTCAATGCGTGCCGGACGATAGTTCCGATGGCTTTCACAGCGAACCCATGCCCAAAATCGATTGGGTGATCGTTGGGGGTGAGAGCGGCGGCGATGCGCGTCCGATGAGCATTGAATGGGCGCGGTCTCTTCGCGATTGGTGCGCATCCTCTGAAACGCCGTTCATGTTCAAGCAGTGGGGCGCGTTCGTCCCTGAAATCAACGGCCGTTACCGCAAGGTCAGCAAGAAGGTCGCTGGGCGCATTCTTGACGGCGTCGAACACAACGGCTTCCCGGTGTCGGCATGACCGCTGAAACCTTCCTCAATGGCAAGGTGACGATGCTGCTCGGTGATGTGCGGGCAATGCTCAAGACGTTGCCGGACGATCATTTCGATTGCGTGGTGACGTCTCCGCCATATTGGGGGCTGCGGGATTACGGTGTGGTCGGACAGATCGGGCTCGAGCCCACGCTCGGCGAACACCTGGCCGTCATGGTTGATGTTTTTGAGGAAGTGAAGCGCGTCCTAAAGCCGACGGGAACGCTCTGGCTGAATTACGGTGATTGTTATGCGACGTCGGCCAACGGCCGGTCTGCGGCGGATACTAAGGCTGCAGGCAACGACGACCGCACGTTCCGCGACAAGCCTTTCTCGACGATTGGGGGAGTTCTGAAGCCGAAAGACCTCTGCATGATTCCGAACCGCCTCGCCATCGCCCTGCAGGAGGCCGGCTGGTGGGTTCGTTCGGAAATCGTGTGGGGAAAGCCAAACCCGATGCCGGACAGTTCCGGCAAGTATCGACCGAGCGCCGCGCATGAGAAGGTTTTCATGTTGGCGAAGTCGGCTAAGTGCTTTTACGACGCTGAGGCCGTGGCTCTGCCGGTATCGGCCGCGACCAACGCTCGAGTCTCGCAGGCCGTCGAGAAACAAATCGGCAGCACCCGCGCCAACGGCGGGGCAAAAACTAACGGCAACATGAAGGCTGTTGTCCGCAAGCAGGACGGTCACGGCCGCCGCCACGACGGTTTTAATGAGCGGTACTTCGGCGGGAAGGTTGCTGAGGCTGGCAGTGGCATCAAGAATAATCATAGCTTCATCGAGGCGGTGTGTTTGCAGCAAGACACTCGATACTTGCGAAACTATGAGCCCGCCGTTCTCGAAAGCTGGCACATCGGCAGCAGCCCTTTCAGCGAGGCCCATTTCGCCACCTTTCCGCCTGAGCTCGCGGAACGCTGCATCAAGGCCGGGTGTCCGCAGGGCGGTTCGGTGCTGGATCCGTTCGGAGGCGCGGGCACGACGGGGCTTGTTGCAGCAACGCTCGGTCGTACAGCGACGCTGATCGAACTCAACCCGGAGTACGCCAGACTTGCCCGCGCACGCATCGAAGCCGCGTTCATGGGTAAGGACGAGGGCGCCCGTCACATGGTCAAGCAACTCGGCAAAACGCCAAAGGCGTTTGAACCAGGCTCTCTCTTTGCAGGAATAGAGGCGGCGGAATGAAAGCCCAAGCAATCGCATCTGCTGCCGCGGATCTGGTCGGAGGTGACCGCAAGACCGCCTATGGCGACGTGGTGTCCGGCCTCACGCGCATCGCGATCCTCTGGAACGCGCATCTGCACATGATCGGCAACGCGCCGCCCAAGCCGATCGGGCCTGCCGATGTCGCATGGATGATGTCTGAACTGAAACACGCCCGCGCGCACACCGGGCCGTTCCGGATCGACAATTATGTGGATGCCTGCGGCTGGGCTGCGATCGCCGGCGAGGCTGCAACGCCAGATCAGGAGGCGTCATGACCGAACAAACCCGATACCCGGTGCTGCAAGTACATGAGGACGAACTTCCAGCTTGGTACGATATCGGCTGGAGCTACGTCGAGGCTGCTGAAATTCCCGGCTTCGTCATCATCAAATGGGAAAGCGACCGGCCAGTGGTCGCGCCGTTCCGTAGCGACGCTTCGTTGGAGGCGGTGGCGTGATGTTAGTCCGACCATCGAATATACAGACGGTCAACAAGAAGCGCGTTTTTCAGGGCGTCGCGAGCATTATCTATAAGTGCTTCGGTCTCGTCTGCGTTAGATGCTGCGGCAATGGCGGCTTGCCAATGCGGGCGGGCCTGTGTTGCTGCGGGCAAACTACGTGCAAAGGCCAACGCCTCAAGAGGGCACGTTATTTTGACCCTGTCACCGCTCGTATGCGCAATGAATTTGCCAAATCCCATAACCCTAGATTGCCCCGAGGCCCGCTTGTTGTCGAGAGGAACCGAGCATGACCCCCGACCAACTCCAGCAATACAGGGAAGCCCTCGCCGCCGGGAATTCGATCCCGATCGACGGGCCGAACAATACGAATTCCAGCGCGGGTGGAATGCCTGCATCGAATTCGCCGAACAGAAGCTCAAGCAAGTCACAGGGGACACGCCATGACGCCACACACTGAAGCAGCAACATCGGCGTCGGCCGTTTCGGAGTCGTCCCACAGCTTCGCGAAGGGGCAGTTGAAGGCCATCATCGAGCGCATCGAGCGTCTCGAGGAAGAGAAGAAGACCATCAGCGACGACATCAAGGACATCTACGGCGAAGCGAAAGGCAACGGTTTCGACGTCAAGGCGCTGCGGACCATCATCCGCATGCGCAAGCAGGATGCCGACGAGCGTCAGGAACAAGAGACCATCCTGGAAACCTACATGCAGGCATTGGGGATGATCTAAATGGCGCGCATCCGCAGCATCCATCCAGGCATCTTCACCGACGAGGGCTTTGCGTCGCTTTCCATGGCTGCGCGCGTGCTGCTGCTCGGCATTTGGACTGAAGCGGATGACCACGGCGTCTTCGAATGGAAGCCCGTCACGCTCAAGATGCGCGTGATGCCTGTCGACAACGTCAGCATTCCGGAACTTCTCGCCGAGTGCGAGCGCGCCGACGTCCTGAAAAAGTTCTCATCTGGCAAGACTTACGGACTGGTTCGTAACTTCTGCCGCTTTCAGCGGCCCAAGAAGCCGAAATACACCCACCCCATGCCGCAGGAGTTGTTCCTGTACGCCGGTTTAGCCGTCGACGGTTCGTTACCGGTTCTCCACCAGTCCCGTACCGGTACGGAAAACCCTCCGCAGAGGGAGGAGGGAGGAGACTGTTTGGAGGATGAAAAGGGACTTGGAGGGGGAGCGAAGCCCGCGCCCGCGAAGGTTCAAAATTCTGGGGTAGGGAAAGAAAACACTCCGGGTAGCAGCATCTCGCTCGACTTCGTGCCTTCAGCCGAATGCCGAAAGGCCATCGCTGAGATGGGCTTTGCTGATGCTCAGTACAACAGCGAATTCAGTAAGTTCGTGGCCTACTACATGGCCCGGGGCTACGCGCGCGCCGACTGGAATGCAGCGCTAATCTCGTGGTTTCAGCGAACGTCCCCGGATACCAAGCCGGCAATTCCAGAACTAGCCATCGCGAACAAGGTTTTCGTCGTTCAGGGAACGCTCGAATGGACCTGCTGGCAGGAATATCTGCGCGAGCAGGGCAAGCGATCGAGCCCGTGCGTCGACAGCAAGCAGCCCGACGGCCGGTCGCAGCCCGGCTGGTACTTCGTCTCACAGTTTCCGCCTGGCTTCAACGATTTCGGGGAACGTATCCCCCCGGCTAATTCAGAGGAGAATGCGGCGTGAGCGACAGTTTTCAAGACCGGGTGAAGCCATGGATGTTGGCCTGTTTCGGGCCTGTGATTCCGTTCGATAAACGGGAACGAAATCATCGGTTCCTTGAAGAGGCGTTAGAATTGGTTCAGTCGCTCGACTGCACCCGAAGTGAGGCGCATCAGCTTGTTGACTACGTTTTTGGACGCGAGCGCGGCGACCCGCCTCAGGAATCCGGCGGCGTTTCGGTGACACATGCTGCGCTGTGCATCGCCAATGGATTGGACATGAGCGAATGCGCTGAAATCGAACTGCGCCGCATATGGACGAAGGTCGAGCAGATCAGGGCCAAGCAAGCCGCAAAGCCTGCACACTCACCGCTACCGCAGTAACCGCCGCGTAATCCGAAATCGAAACTAAAGAGGCAGAGACGTGGCAAGCGAACAGCAATCCGACTGGTACATCGTGCTCACCCAGCCGCAGCAGGAGATCACCACGGTATGGCGGCTGCACGAGCTCGGTCTCGAGCTTTACACGCCGATCATCCGGGAGCGCCGGCCGACGCAGAAACGGGACAAGAGCGGGCAGAAGATATGCGTTTTGCGGCCGAAGCCGATGTTTCCTGGCTATGGGTTTGTGCGTGTGACAGGTGCCAGCATCGCATCTGTCGAAGCCATCCGAGGCGTCAACAAGGTGTTTCGCGACCCGATCACCGGTGCGCCGTACACGCTGCCACACGCCGCCGTCATGGCGGTTTTTGCAAGGCAGCACGCCGAGCATCAGGAATTCATGCGGAAAAAAGGTGGCCGCGTCTCACACTTCAAGCCAGGCGACATGGTCCGCATCGACGAGGGGAGCGTCTACAGCGGCCTCATCGCGCAAATCGAGAAGGTGGACGCCAAAGGCCGCTACCAGATCCTACTTGGCATGATCCGGCACACGTTGCCGGCAGACATGGTTGTTGCGGCCTGATATCTTTTCGCGGCAGCAGCGGGGTGGAAGATGGTCACGAGCAAGACGAAGGTTGATTTAGTCGTAAAGCGCGGCCCTGAAAGTTGGAATTTTATCTACATTTTTCTGGGGTTCGCGCTGTCGATAGAAGGCACTGTCATCCAGATGGCATTACCAGCGTTTCCGGCGAACGTGATTGCTTTTGCGGTCGCAGGTGGGTTCACTTTTTGGCTATTTCTGTTTAACGGCCATTTCCAGAACAAGCTCATCGGCTGGAAGGTTGACTACGAGAATCGCGGCTGGCGGGCGTAGGCCTGTGAACAACCGCTAGATATTGTTGCAGGGTTGCCGCAAATCACTTACGGCTGAATCGTTCGGTCTCGTGGGGCATCATGAGATCAGAAACCGATGGGCACGGACGGGTTCAATTCCGCCAGTAACAGTCATCCCATCGAGGCCGGTTCGCCGGAGACAGACCAGCCGTTTGTGCTGGTTCTTTGCATTTTCCGAAAACATCTCAGGTGCTGCATGGGTGACATCCTGTCATTCCCCCGACCCGTGCCTAAGGATGGCGGCAAGGCCCGCATCAAAGCAAGGCGTGAACTGATCGGGCTGGCAAAGCAGGGCGGCCCGATCGTGCAGCCAGACAGTCTGGTGATGCTGCGGCCCGATCCTGAACTGCCGTGTGATTGTGCCTAAGCCTGAACATAGGCGTGCACGTAACAGGGAGCACGACGCCAAGCGCAGGCAAGAGAAGCCGTGGCGCTCGTTCTACAATACCCAGCAATGGAGGGCGCTACGGCTCGGGCAGTTGATGCGCGAGCCACTGTGCGCACGGTGTGCCACTCGGGGTGTAGTGCGAGCAGCAACAGTGGCTCACCACAAGGTAGCGCATAAAGGTGATCGTGATCTGTTCTTTGATGCAACCAACCTCGCATCATCATGCACTGACTGCCACGACATTGACGAGCAGCGCATCGAGCGCGGCGGTCGAGCAAGGCAAGCGGTCGGGCCTGATGGTTGGCCGATCGATTTGAAATGAAAATTTTGTTTCGACCTGACCCACGGGGGGCGGTCGGAAAGTCTGGGGCTTTTGACAGCCAGACCGGCGCCCAAGTTTTTCGTCAAATTCCGCAAGTTTTGAGGTGGGGGTCTTTTTGGGTAAGCGAGGGCCAAAGCCAAAGCTGGCAGCGCTCAGCAAGCTCGAGGGAAATCCCAGCAAGCGGGTGATCGAGGAGTCCGGAATTGAGGCTCTTGGAGAGCCCTTCATCCCCGAACACCTGTCCGATGATGCGCGCGGATGCATTGAGGTTATCAAGCAGTCGATGCCGGCTAGTGTCTATTCCGCGCTGGATAGCTTCATTCTTTCGGCGTTCGCGACGGCCTGGGCGCTTCACAAGCTGGCCGCTCACAAGATCAACGATCCCGATTTTGAACACGTTATCGCGGTCGGCGACGGTGGCGCGGAAATGCAAAGCCCATGGCTCGCAATCCTAAACAAGCAGGCGGCGCTGATGGCGACGCTGGGCGACCGTCTCGGGCTCGATCCAAAAAGCAGGGCCGCGCTCAAACTGCCCGGCGCCAAGCAAAAGAAAAGCAAATTCGCCGGACTGCTCGGGCAGACCGGATCATCGCCTTCATTGAAGAACTGACGGTACCGTCCGGCGAAGGTCAGGGCGGCAAGTTTAAGCTGCGGGAATGGCAGAAGCGTTTCATCCGCGACATTTACGAGCCTCACGGCAAGAACGGGCTTCGGACGGTACGCCGCGCGATCCTCTCGATCGCTCGCAAGAACGGCAAGACCGCGCTGATCGCCGCGCTGGTGCTCGTGCACCTGGTCGGGCCGGAGGCAGTTCAGAACGGGGAAATCTACTCGGCCGCGAATGACCGCGAGCAGGCCGCCCAGGTGTTCAAGGTTGCTGCGCAGATCGTGCGCGCTGACCCGGAACTTAGTGGTTTACTGAAGGTAGTCGACTCGACCAAGCATATCGCGTGCTTCGCGAACGGATCATTCTACAAGGCGATGTCGGCGGAGGCCGGTACCAAGCACGGGCTCAACCCGACATTCGTCATCTTCGACGAGTTGGCTCAAGCGAAGAACCGCGAGCTTTACGATGTCCTCGATACGTCGATGGGCGCGCGCGCCGAGCCCCTTTTCGTTGTCATCTCGACACAATCGAACGATCCTGAACATATTCTTTCGAAGCTTATTGATGATGGCATTAATGCTCGCGATCCGACGATCGTTTGCCACCTCTACGAAGTCCCGGAAGACACCAAAGACATCTTCGATCCACGTATCTGGAAGAAGGCCAACCCGGCCCTTGGGGATTTCCGCTCGCTCGCCGACCTGAAAGCTATCGCTGACAAGGCGCAGCGCATGCCGGCGGAGGAACCGAAGTTTCGGAACCTCTATCTCAACCAGCGTGTGGCGCCGATCGCCTCGCTGATCTCGCGGAAGGAATGGACGGCCTGCGCCGGTCCCGCAGAGTTCGAGGAAAAGGAAGAAGTCTACCTCGCGCTGGATATGTCCGCGATCGTCGACTTGACGGCGCTGGTGATGGGGAGCGCAGGGGATAAGACCAAGGTCAAGCCGTTCATCTGGAAGCCGGAGGAACTGCTTCGCGATCACAGCGACCGCGACTTCGGATCTGGAAATAACCGGTACGGCCAGTGGCACAAGGAAGGGCACCTTCTCGTATCGCCCGGCCGCTCGATCGACCCCGCGGTGGTCGCGCTCAAGATTGCCGAGTTGGTCGGCGCCTACAACGTATTGGGGTTGGCTTACGATCGCTGGCGCATTGCCGATCTGCTGCGCGAGTTTGACCGCATCGGTCTGGCGGCGTGGGAAGACAAGGGCGGCGAGAGCAAGGGGTCGGGCCTGCGGCTTATTCCTTGGGGTCAGGGCTTCAAGGATATGGCGCCGGCGATTGACGCGCTTGAGCTCGAGGTCATCGAACGGAATCTTGAGCATCCGTCCAATCCGGTTCTGACGTGGGCGATGGCAAATGCGGTGGCGACGATGGATCCCGCAGGCAATCGGAAGCTCGACAAGGACAAGGCGCGGTTTCGTATCGACCCTGCCGTTGCGCTGACGATGGTATGCGGGCTGAAATCGCGAGACCGGAAGGTCGTGACGAAGTCGTTCTGGGAAATCGCGGCAGGATAATCAAAGCATGAGCATCCAGTCGCGCCTGAGCGCAGCATGGCGCGGCCTGTCGGGGAAGGATGAGCGATCCGTCAATTCTTCGCTCGAGCTTTTCCGCGAGGTTTACGGTGCGCGGCTTTCCGCGGCTGGTGTACCGGTCAATTGGTGGACAGCTCTGCAGGTGACGACCGTCGCGGCCTGCGCGCGGGTCCGCGCCGAGGGGCTCTCGGTCCCGTTCCGTTTGTATCAGGAGACAGAAAGCGGCCGGAAAATTGCAAGCGACCATCCGCTGCACATGCTCATCAGCCGCCGGCCGAACGGTTGGCAGACGAGCCTGGAGTTTCTGGAGACGATAAGTTTCCATCTCGATCTGACCTTTAATGCGTTCGTTTTCATGAACAAGGTCGGACGTGCTCGCGAGATTCGGGAGCTTATTCCGATTGAGCCGGGCCGGGTTCGGGTGGAGCAACTTACCGACTACTCGCTGAAATACTGGGTGCGCGGCAAGGACGGGCGCGAGCAGGAATTTAGTTCTGATGCCATCTGGCATCTGCGGGGCCCTTCGTGGAATTCATGGGCTGGGCTCGATGCCATTGCCATGACGCGGAACGCAATTGGGCTTTCGTCCGCGATTGAGACCTCGCAGAGCGAGGCACAGAAGAACAGCCCGCAGACGTCGGGCGTTTTCGCCGTCAAGGAAAACCTTTCTCCGGAAAAGTTCACCTTTCTTGCGGCGTGGATGGACAAGCACCTGCCGGGCGGCGAACGCGCCGGCAAGCCGATGATCCTAGACATGGAGGCGAAGTTTGCGCGCCTCGCCATGTCCGCGGTGGATCAGCAACTGTTGGAGACCCGAAAGTTTCAGATCGAGGAAATCTGCCGCGGTATGCGGGTTTGGCCGATCATGGTCGGGCACGCGGGCGACCAGTCGCCCACCTTCGCGAGTGCGTCGGAGTTCTTCCAGGCACACAAAACTTACACGCTTGATCCAATGTATCGGCGCATCTCGCAGAGCGCCAACGTCAACTTGCTCAGCGAGGAAGAGCTTCGCCAGGGCTACTACACCAAGTTCATCGCGAACGCACTGATGAACGCGGCGCCGAAGGACAAGGCGGAGTACTACGCAAAGGCCCTTGGGTCCGGCGGCATCAAGGGCTGGCTCACTCAGAACGAAGTCCGCGACTTCGAAGATATGGACAAATCGGACGAGCCTGAAGCGGACAAGCTTCCGCAGCCGACCACCAAGCAGCCAACAGAACCGGCGAAGCCCGATAGCTCGGCTGCACCCACAAACAAGGATACATGACCGTGGATCGCTCTCGCTTCGACATGGAAGTGAAGTTCGCCTCCGACAAGGCGGGCGTGTTCTCCGGTTACGGAGCCATTTTCGGTAACGTCGACTCGTATGGAGACGTGATCGAGAAGGGTGCCTTCAAGACCACGCTTCGCGAGTGGGAAGACAAGGGCAAGCTCCCTCCGATGCTTTTGCAACACGGCGGCGGTATGTTCGGCGGCGGCGCTGACGACCTCCTCCCTATCGGCAAGTGGACCTCGATGGAGGAGAACTCCAAGGGCCTGAAAGTCGAGGGTGAGTTGTTTGCCCTGAACACCGAGCGCGGCCAGTACATTTACGAGGGCCTGAAGGCTGGCTCTCTGGACGGAATGTCGATCGGCTACAAGACGATCAAGTTCCGGAACGGCGCGAAGGCAGGCGAGCCGCGCCGCTATCTTGAACAGCTCAAGCTGATGGAACTGTCCATCGTCACGTTCCCGGCGAATGACAAGGCGCTGGTTGGCGCGGTCAAGTCGGCAGACATCAAAACGATTCGTCAATTCGAGGACTTCCTACGGGATGTAGGCGGTTACTCGCAGGCCCAGGCAAAGCGCATCGCGGCGTCTGGTTTTAAGTCTATCGATGCCACGCGGGACGCTGGCGATGGGCAGGAAGTGGGCGCGTCGTTTGACCGCCTGATCAGCACCCTCACCAACAGGAAAATATCATGAAGCACCACCGTTACTTTGCGGTCGGCCTGCTTTCGCTTTGCGCGATTGCCGCCGTTGCCGTCCTCGGGTTCGATATGAGCCCCATCTCGCACGGCCATGCCGCGCAGTATGTTGCTATCGCTTTCGGCGCCGGTATTGCCGACACTGAACTGAAGAATGCCTTCGACAAGATCGGCGAAGCGTTCGAAGCCTTCAAAGGCTCGCACGACGAGCAGTTGAAGGAGATCAAGACGAAGGGCGGCGCCAACGATCCGGTGCTCATCGAGCGTCTTGGCAAAATTGAAAAGTCGCTCGACACAGCCATAGAGGCGAAGACCGCGATCGAGAGCGCGGTTAAGGCCGAGAAGGCTGAGCGCGAAGCGCTTGAGCTTAAGCTCAATCGTTTGGACCTCAAGAACGACGACAATGGCAAACTCCAGCTCGAGCTGAAGGAGTTTAATCTCGTCCTGAACGGCGTCGCCATCGATCGCCGTCGCGCATTTACCCCTCTCGACGTGAAGGGGTACGAGGAATACAAGTCCGCCTTCGACAGCTTCGCTCGCGGTGGCCGCGAGATGCTGACTGCTGAGGAAGTGAAAACCCTCTCGGTCGGCTCGGATCCTGATGGTGGTGTGTGGGTAACCCCGGACACCACAGGCGGCATCGTCAAGAAGGTCTATGAGACCAGCCCCGTTCGCCAGTATGCGAGCGTCAGGACGATCTCGACCGACGCCCTTGAGGGCATCGAAGACCTAGGCGAGGCCGGCGTCGGCTACGCCGGAGAGCATTCCACATCGGGAGACACTACCACGCCGCAGGTTGGCGAGTGGAAAATCCCGGTGTTCAATCTCGATACCGAGCCGAAGGCAACCCAGAACCTTCTGGATGACGCCTCAGTCGATATCGAGGGTTGGCTCATGGACAAGGTCGGCAACAAGTTCGGCCGCTTCGAAAACTCGGAGTTCATCACCGGTGCTGCCAACAAGATCCGCGGCTTCGTGAACGGTTACTCTGTGGCGGCAGATAGCGGCTCCGGAGTTGCTTGGGGTTCGATCGGGTATCTTGCAACCGGCGTGTCCGCGGACTTCGCTGCGTCCGCCAAGGGTGACAAGCTGTACGACCTGATGGGGCTGCTCAAGAATGAGTACCTGATCAACGCCGCATGGTTCACACGCCGATCGGTCATCACGGCTATCCGCAAGTTCAAGGACGGGCAGAACAACTACCTCTGGCAGCCCTCGTTCATTGCCGGTCAGCCCGAAACGATCATGGGCTATCCGGTCGTCCGGATGGAAGACATGCCGGCGCTCGGCGCGGACAGTCTGTCGCTCGCGTTCGGTGACCTCAAACAGGCCTACCAGATCGTCGATCGCCAGGGCATCCGCGTGTTGCGCGATAACCTGACCTCGAAGCCCTATACGAAATTCTACACCACCAAGCGCACCGGTGGCGGCGTTGTGAACTTCGAGGCAATCAAGCTGATGAAGTTCGGCACTTCGTAATCTGACGCATTGACCGGCGGCTAAACCCGCCGGTCGCCTTCCTGCTTCCCCATCAATCCAATCGAAAGGAACGCTTCAATGCGTGACATCATGAATGGGCTGGACCTTAAGCGAGCGATTTCGCCGCAGGCTGCCCGCACCGACAATACCGCCGTTGTTTCCTCGACCGCGGACCTCAAGGGCTACGATGGCTGCATGCTGGCCATCAACATCGGCGCCAATACCGACGCCAATGCCACATTTGCAGTGCTGATCGAGGATTCGGACAACGACTCCACCTACGCAGCGGTTGCGGACGAGTACCTCAACGGTACGGAAGTCTTGGCCGGGTTCCAGTTCGACGACGACAACGAGCTGCGCAAGATCGGCTACACGGGCATCAAGCGCTATGTCCGCGCAACGATCACTCCGAGCGGCAACGACTCCGGCAATATCTTCCTGGCTGCCGAGTGGGTTCTTCGCCCGCTTCGTTCGCCTGCGGCCAATCCTCCGGCCTGATGAACTGACGGCGGGCTACGGCCCGCCGCCCCTCGCGCGGCAATGGTGTCCCGATGTACCGTCCTGTCCTTGTCACGGCGCCCGCCATCAAGCCCGTCACCCTCGCCGAGGTGAAGGCACATTGCCGGACTGTTGATTTCACGGACGATGACGTGGTCCTGACGGGCCTTCTGGCTGCCGCAACTTCATATTTGGATGGATGGACGGGGATACTCGGGCGCGCGCTCTGCGCGCAGACTTGGCGCCAGGACTTCGATTGCTTCGCTCCGTGCCTGCGGTTGCCGTTGTTCCCGGTTATCTCGGTTTCCAGCGTGGAATACGTCGACGCAAACGGGGCCGAGCAGACCGTGACGGCCGAAAATTACTCGGTGTTGAACGATGATCTGGGGGCCTATGTCAAGTTCGTCTACAATTATGCCTCACCGCCGTTGAAGCAATTTCTTCCTGCCGCGGTGCGGGTCGAGTATGTGGCCGGCTACGCGAACGCCGGTATCGATCCAAACTTCACCAGCACCGTTCCGGACTCCATCAAGCACGCAATCTTGTTGTTGGTGAGCCACTGGTATCAGAACCGCGATGCCGTAGTGATCGGCCAGCAACCCACCGAGCTCCCAATGGCTGTCGCGGCGCTGATTGCTCCGTACCGCCGCATGAAATTCTAACTTAGAGGACAGACCATGGCTGACCTCTCCATTACTGCCGCCAATGTGATCGCGGCCGCTACAGCAAAAACCTCCATCGGGAAAGCCGGTGAAACTGTCGCCGCTGGCAAGGCAGTTTATTTCGATCAGGCCAGCGGCACGTATAAGCTGGCAGATTCCAACGCTGTCGACACGACGTTGCGCAAGGCTGTCGGTATTGCGCTCAACGGTGCCTCCGCAGGTCAGCCGCTTGGCGTTCTCACAAGCGGCGACATCACGATCGGTGCAACTCTGGTCGCTGGATCGGCTTACTACCTCTCTGAAACGCCGGGAGGCATTCAGCCTGCGGCTGACCTCGCTTCCGGCGAATCCGTCTGCCTGCTGGGGCTGGCAAAGTCGACCACGGTTCTCGCTGTCGATATCCAGTATCCCGGCGTCACGCTCTGATGGTGTCGGCCGGCGAACTGCGCCACCGCATTGCCTTCGAGGTTCGACTTCCGAAGGATGACGGATACGGCAACGCTGAAGGCGAATTCACCGAACAGTTCGCTATGGCCGCCGCGGTGCAGGCCAAGTTCGGTGGGGAGAGTGTGACAGCGGCGCGGTTAACCGGCGAGCAGCCAGTTACGATCACAATCCGAAATTGTACGCAGGGGCGAAGGGTCACGACCGACTGGCGCGCGCGCGATGTGCGGACAGGCGAGATTTACAACATCCGATCGGGCGGGGTTGACCCCGACGATCGCGGGCAGTGGATCGAGTTCCTCTGCCAGTCAGGCGTCGCAACTTGAAGTACGTCAGAATGCTGCGGTCGTTTGACTATCGGCCAACAAAGCATCGGATGACGCACTTCGCCGCAGGGGTGACCTACCCGAGAGTCCTGGAAGCGGCCGCAGCCGCAATCGTCGCGGCCGGTGCCGGAGTGATCGTCGATGGCTCGAAACCTTTCAGTCGACCAATTCAAGGATCTGATGGAGAGGATTCCAAAGGCGGTGGCCGACGAACTTGATGCCGGGGTACGTGAGGCGGCCGAAAAATTGGCCGATACACAGCGCAGCGTCGTCCGTGTTGGGAAGACCGGGAAGCTCAAGGCTTCCATCCGTGTCGAGCACGGAAGGCGGCCTTTGCAATATCTGGTCAAGGCCGGCGGTAAGCTCACGACTAAAGAGGTCCGGGCAGGCAGCGGGAAGCCATACGACTATTCGCTCGGTACAGAGTTTGGGAACGAGCAGGTCGGCGCGCGGCCGTTCTTCTGGCCATCGTACCGGCTGACCAAGAAGAAGCTCAAAAGCTTGATCGCTCGTAAGGTAAAGCCGGCGATTGGCAAAGTGGTGAAGGTGACGTGAGCGGTTCCGATTCCAGTCTCGCCTTGCAGAAGGCGGTTATCGACGCGCTGAAGGCGGATGCCGCCGTGAAGGCGCTTGTTGTCGATCGCGTCTGGGATACGCCGCCAGCAAAGCCCACGATGCCTTACATCAGCCTTGGCCCAATGCAGCTGCTGGCCGACGTTGCCGACGGCTATGAAGGGTCCGAGGTCGCGCTCCAAGTCGACGGATGGGCTGAGGGACCGGCACAGAAGGCGATCCGCCAGCTGGGGGCCGCTATCCGTGCCGCGCTCAGCGGTGCCGATTTGTCGCTCATCGACGATCAGCGGCTCGTCAACCTGGAGCCTGAGCAAACCAACTATCTCGTCGAGCCCGACGGCATCACTCAACATGCGGCCGTGAGTTTTACGGCCCGCACCGAACCGACCGCGTAACCACCTTTCACATCGCAATCGGCCCCAACGGGCCTGCTAACGGAGGCCGAAATGGCGAAGCCGAAGACATTGTCGTGGACCAAGCTGAGCGTTTGGCCGGGCGACGGGGGCAGCCCTGAAGATTTCACGTCTGCCGTTTGCGGCATGACGACCAAGAGTTTCACGCTCTCGGCGGACACGTCCGATATCACCGTCCCGGACTGCGACGACCCGGACCAGCCCGCCTGGGTCGAGCGCGTGGTTCGCTCGCTTTCCGGCGGCTTCAGCGGTTCGGGCCTCATGGCAGAGGACATCTATGCGACGTGGCGCGACTGGATGCTTTCTGGATTGGCCAAGAACGTCCGGATCGTGGTCGACGGCACCACAATCGACGGCTACTTCGAGGGCAGCTTTCTTCTCACCAGCTTCGAGACCAACGGCAATCAGGGCGACGGAAAAATGCAGATTTCCGTCCAGCTTCAGTCTGACGGGCCCGTGGCCTGGGCGAACGGTGCGCCATAATGCCGAACGGGGACATTGATCTCGACTTCGGCGACGACACATACCGGTTCAACATCGCGAAGATTGGTCAAGTTCTTGAACTTGAACAGAAGTGCGACGCCGGCGTGTCGGAAATTCTGGACCGGGTGCGGGGCGGGAAGTGGCGCATCCAGGATATCCGGGAAACGATACGTCTCGGTCTGATCGGCGGGGGACAGACCCCGATCAATGCCATGCAGATTGTCAGGACATATGTCGACGAGCGGCCATGGGCCGAAAGCGTGCCGATCGCGATGACCGTACTTCTCGCTGCGATGATCGGAGTGCCGGGCGAAAAAGTGGGAAAACGTCGGGCGCGGCGGACCAAGAAAAAGGCGGAAGCCGCCTCGTCCGATCCGCGCTCTACGGGTCAGGAGCCGCAATCGGGTTCACGGCCCGACAGGTTGACGAAATCACCGTCTTTGAACTCGCCGCCGCCATCGACGGCTTCAACAAAGCAAACGGCGCCGACGATCACCCACCCGACGGCGGCCTGACCTCCGCTGAGGTCGATGACATGATCGCGCGCCATGCCGCGGTCGTAAGTAAGGCAATCCATTAATGCCCTCTACCGACGCTCAACTTGTCGTCTCGCTTGAAGCGAGGCTGAACAAGTTCGAAAAACAGCTCAAGGACGCTGGCGTGATCGCCGACCGTCAGGTCAAGGCGATTGAGGATCGCTTTGCGCGCTCGAACCCGGCCTTCAGCGGTTCGTTCCTTGGCAGCTTCCTTGGCAACCTCAGCACGAAGGCGCTCGACAAGGCGCTTGCTACGGTCGACGAGCTTCTCCACCGGTTCACGGACCTCGACAAGACCGCGCGCCTTGTTGGAGATTCGATGAACAATATCTTCGGCATCCAGGAGGCAGCCGGAAAGTTCGGTGCCTCGGTAGCCGATGTGAACCAGAGCGTCCGCGGCCTTGCCACGTTGCTCGACCAGATGCAGCGCGGCGAGGAAAATTCCCTCTCCAAGCTATTCGACGTTAATCCGCAGGCTTTGAAAGGAGTAAACCGGGACGCTCTCGACTTGCAGGGCGCTTTTCGCATTGTTGCCGATCTTGTTCAGAATGCTCGGACCGAGATTCAAAAGATCGATTTAGCCAAGGCCGCGGGCCAAGCGGAATCGATGGTACCGTTCCTAGAGAAGGGCGGCGCAGCGGTAGGGGAATTGCAGAAGAATGCGGCTGCGGCCGCACCGGATTTGCAAAAGCTCGCCGATTCCGCAAAGGCGTTCGATGAAGCATGGCAAAAGGCGGTAACGAACGTAAAGGCCTATCTGGCCGACAACTTCCGCGATGCAATCAAGCAGGATCTGCAGGATCTTTCAGCGCTTCTCGATCTCGCCGGACGTTTTCTCGATCTATTCAAGGGCGGGTTGATCGAAAAGCAGGCGGCAGGCGCCGCCGCCTCAATCCGGGAACTGAAGTCATCGGTTGATGCAATTGCAGCCAGGCCGGAGGCGCCGGCGCGCGTCACCGTCGATACGACGAACTTGGATCGGCAGGGCGGCACCGGTACGCGCGATCGCGCGCGCGCGCTATCAAACGTGCCGCTAACCGCCAAGGACGCTGGTTCGGATAGGTTCAATACTGTTGCTGACAATATCGAGAAGCGCGTCGCCAGCCTGAAGGCTGAAGCCGAGGCGATGAACCTCGGAACCGAGGCGCGAGAGCGGGCCCGCATCACGGCGGAGCTTGAAACCATTGCCAAGCAACAGAACGGGAAGGTTACCGACGAGCAGCGCCAGAGGATTGAGGAACTTGCCGCTGCGTATGGAAAAGCTGCCGAAAAAATCGAGCAGGCGCGCTCTCCGCTTGCAACATTCGCTCGTGAGTCCGCTGACCTGAATAAGCAACTCAACCAGTTCGCCGCAACTTCACTAGATAATCTAACCGGGTCGCTTGCCGATGTGATCAGCGGAACGCAGACGGCGGCGGAAGCCTTCAAGAACTTCGCAAACCAAGTAATCAACGATCTTTTGCGGATTGCCATTCGCGCGTCGATCACCGGGCCGCTCGCAGCGCTTCTGTTCGGTGGCGGCACCGGCGCGGGTTCGCTCCTTTCGTTGTTCGGCGGCGCGCGCGCGGAAGGCGGCCCGGTGTCCGCCGACACGCCATATCTCGTCGGCGAGCGAGGCCCTGAGCTTATTGTGCCGAAGGCTGCCGGAACGGTTGTCCCGAATTCTGTCCTGTCAAAGGCATCGGCTGGTGGGGTGAGCGTCGTAATCCAACAAACCAATTCCTACGCGGCGGGCATGCAGCCGGGCGATATCGCAATGGTCGATGCATTGGTCAAAAGGAACAATCCGGTGGTCATCGCCGCGACGGTTGAGGCCGTGCGCAAAGGCAACAAAAACGATTCACGGTTTCTCGGATGACGATCTGGGATTGGCCGAAGCAATGGCGTGCGTCGACGACCAGCCAGTTCTATCTGGCTCCGTCGAGCCTGTCGTCTCGTTCGCCGTACACCGGCCAGATGACACCTTACGGGCCGCAGGTTCAGGCGTGGACTGCGAAACTTACGTTCCCAACGATGCGGGCGGATTCCGACCGCATGTCATGGCGCGAGGTGCAGGCGTTCGTCTCGCGCCTCAAGGGCGTCAGCGGGATGCTGCGGATCGTCGACTATCACCGCATGAAAACGGCTTACGACCAGTACGCGGTCGACCCTGCAGAACAGAACTGGAGCGACGGCACGCCATTCTCCGATGGCCACGGGTGGGTGGACGGGTTTTTGCCGCCATTCATCGAAGCTGACGAGGCGGCGGAGGAGGGCGCGACCAGCCTGGTCGTGCGGGGGCTTCCGGACAGTTTGGACAAGCCGCTGCGGATGGGCGACCTGTTCGAAGTTCGCCCGAATGGAATCCCCGCGACCCACGGCCACCTCTATGAGTGCGTTGCGAATGTGAAAACCGACGCGAACGGCAAGACGCGGCTCTATTTTGAGCCACCTCTGCGCAAGGGCGTCGCGGCCGGCGATATGATCGTTATCCGCTACCCGACAGGCGTGTTTCGCTTGTCCTCCGATCAGGAGGGCATCGTCTCGCGTGGGGCGGTCAATCTCGGCGATATGGGTTTTGCGCTCTCAGAGGTATTGCCGTGGCAGTGACCGATGTCCGCTTTCGGCAGCATATCCGGAAGGGCGGAGAGGTTGCGCTTCTCTGTTACATCGACCATCCGGATGGTGAAGTTTACCTATGGTCTCGGGTTGGCACGCTGAAATGGAATGGGCAGGACTGGCGCGGCATCGGCGCGCTCGGCCGTGTCACCGGCATTTCCAAGACTACTACGCTTGAACTCAAGCAGGTCACCTTCGAGCTTGCTGGCGTACCGCTGGATGGCATCGGCAACCTTCTCCAGGGCGACGTCCGCAACCGTTCGATCAAGCTTTGGCTGGCGGGCGTTCATCGAAACAAGGTGGTCGGCGGGCCATATCTGATCGTCGACGACCTGATGGACTATCAGACGTTGAGCGTTTCGGATGACGGGTCAGCAACGCTGAAAATCACTGTGAACGTAGGCTTCTGGACGATCGAGCGCGCGATCAACGAGTCATACACGCATGAATCCCAGATCGCCGAATATCCCGGCGACTCCGGCCTCAGCCTCCTCACCAGCTTGGCGAACAAGCAAACGAATTGGCGTCTCACTCCATGAAGAAGCGCGAAGCGCTGGAAGCGGCGATCCGCGCGTCTGTTCCGACATGGGTGCGCGAGCAATTCCAGTGGGGCCGGGCAGACTGCCTGCTATCGCTGGCGGACATTATCTTGGCTGCGCGCGGCTATGACCCGGCCGCGCAATTTCGCGGTCGATACCAGACGCGCCGCGGCGCCTATCGCGTCACGCGGGAGTTCGGCGGGCCAGCGGGCGCGCTGGCGGCAATGGCATTCGAGTGCGGTTGGAATGAGATTGATCCGGCGCGCGCGAAAATCGGCGACGTCGGCACATATATGAACGGCCATGCCAGTGGCGGTGTGATCCGGGACTCGTTCGTCTGGATCGGCCGAACGGAAACGGGCTTCGCGGGCGTCCCGGCGACGCAGGTCGATCGGGCTTGGCGGGTGACATGACACACGGCCCAGTCGCAAACCGCAATTTCCTGCGCCCCTGGCTTCCGCCGACGCCGCATGAGAACCAAGAGGTCATCAGCACCATCATCGCTCTGGCCCAGTTCGCCGGCGGCTTTGGCAGCCTGACGCTCGGCGGAATAGGGCTTGGCACCATCGGTCTCGGGATCGCTGTGGGCGCATCGTTCGCCATTCAGGCGCTCAATGCGCCGAAGGCCGGGTCCGGTATCGGTGCAGCGACAGCGATCAATGCCCCGGAAGCGCGCGGCAACGTCCAACAGTCGGCGCCGGTCAGGAAGTGGATTTATGGCCGCGTGCGCACCGGCGGCGCGGTGTTCTTCCTCGATGATAGCAAGCCGCCGTATCTCTATCTTGGGCTTCTGCTTTCCGCCCGGCAAATCAGCGGCATTCGCGGCTTGCATATCAGCACGAACGACATTCAGCTTTCGTCGTTCGCGTTCGATACGGAAGTTTTTCCACTTCCTGTCGACGGGCAGATTTACCAGAAGTCGGGCGTCAACCGGTTGTCCATGGCGTTCGGTGCCGGAACGCCAAGCCAATTGATCGACCCGATACTCGATAACGATTTTCCCAATCTCGACAGCAGCTTCCGCCAGCGCGGCATCGCGCGCGCGGTGTTCAAGTTCAAGTTCGGTGACGATGCAGCCGACTTCGAGAAGATGTGGGGGCAGGGCGTCTCGGTCCCAAACCCGCTGATCGACATCGACGGCGCTCCAATTTACGACCCGCGCGACCCGACCCAGTTCTATCCTTCAGATTGGCGTGATGCCGCTGAGGTCGCTGCTGCCATGGCGACATGGAAGTATCGGGTCAACGGCAAAGAAGTCGGTCGGACATCATCGCTCGTCCAGGCGGACTGGCTGGGTCACCCGAGTGGCGTAAACTATCCGCCTGGGCGCATCCGCTGGGACGAGATCGCCAGAAGCGCGGACTTCGACGAAGAGCCGGTCGCGAACAAGGATGGCACCAGCAGGCCGCGCGGGACGATTGACGGCGTTGTGACCCTCGACCAAAGCCCGCGCACCGTCCTCGAGGCGATGTTGACCACCAATCAGGGTTTCGTCGTCCAGGATCGCGGTCGTGGCTGGGTGCAGCCGTCCATGCCGCGCACGCCGGTGCTGACCATCGACGACGACATGATGCAGGGTGGGTTCGACTTCCAGTGCAATCGGGCCAAGACCGATCTGGTCAACGAGGTGACGGCGAAGTTTCCGGCTGCGGATCGTGAATATCAGGACACCGACGGTCCGTCGCTCTCCCGTGACGACCTGATCGAGTCCGATGGCGAAGTTCTCTCTCGTAACATCCGACTCCCATACACCTCAGACCATCGCGCGGTGCAGCAGATCGAGAAGCAGTATCTCGAGACCGCGCGCCTTCCGCGCTCATGGAGCGGGCCGGTCAAGGTTCGTGCAATTGTCGACGACTTAAAGGCCGGAGCGTGCGTTCGTATCTGGTCGAATCTTTATCCCGATATGAACGGACTTTATGACGTCGTTCAAACCGGGTTCCTCGATGACTTCTCCGGCCTGCCGCTCTCGCTGAAGGAATGCGATCCAAACATCCCGATCGCGTGGGACCCCGCGACTGACGAGCAGGACTTCACGCTGCCGCCGCTGAACGTGAGCTGACGAATGGACAGTGATTTCAAAACGGCGCTCGATCAGGCGACGAAGGACTATGACCCGGACCTTCTGCGCCCGGCTCTTGTTCGGCGGACGATGTACACCTTTTCTTTGGCGGAGAACCCAGAGACGTTCGTCGCTCTGGTCAACGGTGCGATTCCGAACGCCATCGCTTGGAACAACACGATCTTCTGGCTGGACGAGGCCGATACTACGACGCCGCACGATGGCGTCACCGTTATCCGCACCTTCGACGATTATTGCTACAAGGTCGAAGACATCGACATGCGGACCCGTTCCGTGCTGTCGGCATCGACTACCGCGCCGCCTGCCTCGCCGGCGGACGGAGACGCTTATGTGGTGCCAGCCGGCGCGACCGGCGCCTGGTCGAGCCATCAGGATGACATTGCCATCCGCACGCCTCGCGGATGGGTCTTTGAAGTTCCGGTCTTGGGCCGTCAGGTTCAGGTCGAAGACACCAACGGTATGCTCCGCTACTCGGCCACGGGCTGGGTCTACGGTTACGGAACGCAGGCCTTCGACGATGACAGCATTCCATATTCAGCGTCACTCGGCTGGGGCGACCGCCTCATCGTCGAAAACCAAAACACAACTGTCCCACCAACTGCAACCAAGGGGCTTCGGTACGTTGTCGGCGCCGCAGCCACTGGCGCGTGGGCCGGGCAGGGCAAGAAAATCGCTATCTGCCAGGTCGCCGGGACGTGGACGTTTTATTCGGCTGAAGATGGTCTAGTCGTCTTTGATAAAGCGTTGCAGTCTGACTTCCGGTGGAGTTCTGCCACATCGACATGGATATCGGCTGCTGGATCTTGGGTTGCTCGACAGTCTGTAGCGACGGCCTCTGGTTCGACGACTGCTGCCACAGGATCTTCAGGATACAGCTATTCGAGCGGAACGGCCCCGACTACGTCGCAGAGACGTATGATCGATACGGCTACGATATCTCACACCGCGAAGAAGACGGGCGCCGTTCTTCGATTTGAATATTCTGCCGCGGCCGTCTTTGGCAAACCAGGCGCTACGTTCACCGCTGCCACCGGGCCGCTGACGATCGCGCTTTATCGCGACGCCGTGGGCAACGCCCTGGACTGGCGGCCGCTGGCGTTCGTGCGTGAGATCGTGGATTTGGGGTCGACGCCACCGAACGGTGGCGTCGCCGTCGTTTTCGAATTCGCAGCCCCGGACACCTCCGCGCACACCTATCGCATCGCAATTCACTCCGCCGGCGGGACGAACGATCCCATCGATTGCACGGCCCTAACCCGTCGCCTCTTTACCGTTCAGGAGGCGGCATAGTGGCCGACCGTGAAACGCTGCTGACATGGGCGGCAACCGCCCGCCGCGAGCGCGAAGCGTCCGGGGTTGATCTGAACGGTGTCAGGCTGGAGACAGATGAAAAATCCCGGTCGGTGCTGACCGCGGCCTACGTCCGGGCGCGGGAAAATCCGGACTACACAATAGCGAACTGGAAAGTCGCTGACGGAGTTTACGTCACGCTCGACGCCACGACGATCTTGGCTGCCGGTACGGCGGTCAGCAATCACATTCAATCCTGCTTCGACAAAAACCGGGCAATCGACGACATGATCCTTTCGGGCGAAATCACCACGCGCGAGCAGATCATCGCTGTGTTTGAGGAATTGGCATGACCGCAAACCCAGTTGATCTGGTCTATGTCGACGGCGTTCCTGTCGCCAAAGGTAACGTTCGTGGCGATGACAAGTCCGGACATCGGCGAAACATCGCGGACGTCAGCACGGTTCGAAGCACGAGCCTGTCTGGGCAATACGCGGGAATCTACATTCGCTCGCTTCAAGGCAATTTTGACCTTGATACCGGCGATACGACCACTCCGGACAATGGTGCGACTTGTATCATCGACCATGATGGTAATCGTTTCAAACTTGTCACGACTGGAGGGGCGACCGCAGTCGCTCTTAACGTTAGAGACTTCGGCGCCGTCGGTAACGGCTCCACTGATGACACGTCCGCCATCCAGGCGGCCGAGAATGCACGGTCTCTAATTGGTGGCGCGCTATTTTTCCCCGCGGGACACTATAAGACCTCGGGGATCACAATTGATCGTGAACTGGGCGGCGGTTGGTGCGGGTTCGGGGCGACGTTGGTTGCAGCTGCTAACTCGACCATCATCACCGACCTTTCTGGAGCGGTGTATAGCGATAGTTCCTACCAGATTTTCCGCTTTCAGTATCTCGCGTTTGACGGCGGTGGATTCTCCAGTGTCGTTGGCATCCGCGAGACGTCGCCCTATGGGACTGATATCGATCATTGCTTCTTCAGGCAGATGCAATACTCGGCGATTTTCTTCCGCGGCCGGGGGATCAACATCTCGAATATTCAGCAGTGGGGGGCTGGTACCTGGCTGTTCTCGGGGGTCGGCACATCGACGCCAGATAGAATCTTTGAAGTCAATATCTCAAATTTCAATCACCAGAGCGACGGTGGGGCCTCTTGGGCTGCGTCGCCTTACCTCTTCTATTGCTACCGAGCGATAGCGGTCAATCTTGATAATGTCCTCACCGCATCGCTTGATGGCTCCGCTGTCGGTGTCAGGCTGGAGGGTGCCTGCGAAGGCATCTTTATCGACAAAACCATAATCGTCTGGCCGACGACTGGAATTCAGGCGGTCATCGGAGCGGACGGGGTCTATCCTGCATATGTCTATATAACCAATACGGGGGTCGATCAGCCGACGGTTTCTGGAATCGATTTCTATGGCTTCGTTGCGCGGTTTACGAACGTGAATTGCACCTTTGGGGACGTGCGAACGAACACCGGCGCAGGATTTGTTGTCCGCTCAACCGCCTACGATGTAGATCTGCACGGCCTCCGCGTTTCAAATATGTACAACTCTGGCCTCGTAATCGAGGCCGGCGCCAAGGTCCGGGCTTCGGGCCTCGAACTCGCGAACAACGTCAACGGCGGCACCGGCTACAGCGTTGATATCGGCGCGAGCACGGCGATGAACGTCCAGTTCTACGGAAAGAACGCGCTCGGCACAGTCAATGCGACCGCTCAGGCGATTTCAAACGGCCGCAGTCCCGTCGAAGACGCCGTGTTTGGCGGGAGCACCAGCGGCTCAACCATTCTAAAGGCGTCCGCCGCAGCGGGATCAACAACGGTAACGCTTCCAGCCGCTACAGACACGCTCGTCGGCAAGGCTACAACAGACACGCTTACGAACAAATCTCTTACTAGCCCGGTTATCTCGGGCGGTACGATTGATAACGCATCGATCGGAGCTACAACTGCTGCATCGTTGCGCGCGACCACGATTAACGGAACCGACACCACCGACGCAACGTCGGCGTCCGCGGCCGCCATGAAGACTGCCGGCGGTCTCGCAGTCGCAAAGAAGCTTTACACGGGTGGGGGAATGTTCCCCGGGGCAGGCAGCTTTGCAGCTGGCATCGCGCAAATTTATTTGTCCATTGGAGGCGGTGGGACTGGCTTCACGATGACCGCCCCGACAAATGTGGGTGGCTCTACTGATTTTGGATTCTTTAGCGCGGTAGGATCTGAGCTTTTCGTAAATCCATCCAGCACCAACAATGTAAGATTTGGTGGCGGTGGGGGCAGCACGACCGTGGCATCAGTCTTCGCGACAATGAAGGGCACGGTCGCTCTCGCGAACGGCTTGAACTCGAACATCACAATGCCCGCGGCTTCCTATGTGCGCCTGACCGGGCCGACAGGCGCATTTAGCCTCGGGGGCTTCTCCGGCGGGATCGATGGGTACCGTCTCACGGTTTACAATACGACGGCGCAGACGATGACCATCGTTAATGAAGACGCCAGTTCGACCGCCGGCAATCGTATTAAGACACTAACCGGCGCGAACGTCGTTCTCCGCGCAAGTGCCACCTCGTCTGCAACATTTGTCTGTGACTCGACGGATAGCCGTTGGGTCCTTGTAGCGATCAACTGAGGGAAAATTTGTTATGCCGATCACTAAGCAGGCCGGACCGCGCGTCGTTCACATCAGCATTAACGCGGCTGGCGAAGTCACACACGCGTGGCAGGAGACGACGTACTCGATCATGGAAGATGGCGTTGAGATTACGTCACAGAGCAGCGGCGCGGAAAACGTAGAGCCGGAATCCCTCGCATCGGTCATCCCGAGTCAGGCGAATCTCCTTCGCCAGATAACCGATCTGAACGTCATCATTCAATCCAACGCAGAGAGTGCAGCAAAGGAAATCCAGGCGCTACGCGGCCAACTTTCTGAGGCTAGTCCTTTGGCGCAAGCCGAACCCTCAACCTCGGATTGATGTCCCTTTCTTCAGCAAGGAGAAATTCTTGCATGTTCTTAATTATATGCTCTGCACCAGCCTCGCTCACCAACAAGACCACCGGGCCTTGATCAGTCTCAAGTTCCAGCCATCCAATGTTCGGGTCCGTCGAAATCGGGAATAGGTGACACCTCAAGAAGCGGTTAGGTTCCAGATTGTTAATTTGAACAATGTCGCCGGACGAATCGGGCTTGCTCATGTGAGCCTCACTTGATGAAGCAGAAAACCTGCCGCAAGTCGGAAAAATATGCGTTCTCGGCGCCGACAGGAAGTACATCGGTTAAGAACGCGTCGAAAAGTTCAAGGGTTTCCGAGTCGGCGCCCCGAATTTCGAGTTCGTACTTCAGGTTGCCCTTGGTGTTACGGTTGTCCTTTTGAACGTGAAGGCGGGCGCCAATCGCGTCGGCGAGATTGAAGAGGTCGTAGGCGGAGTAGAGGTATTTATCGCCGGTCCCGAACTGCGACAGGAATTGCTTGTCGTCACGGTGCTTGCCGCTGCGTTGCTCGACGTATTCGAACAGCCAGCCAACCTGTTGGGCGAGCGTATCGGGCAAGGTTGTCGTTCGAGCGAACATCCGAATCATCGTGCAGAGGAACATGTAGCTCTCAAGGCACGGCTCGGTGAAGATGAGAACGCCCGGCTTGGCGAGTTTATCGAAGATGGCTTTCACCGCAGCCTTGTAGTCGAGGACGTGGTGCAAGACCGAATGGGATTGGATGACGCTGAAGGCCCCGTCCTTGATGAAGAGTGATCGCTGCGGGTCACACAACGCCGCATCAACGGAGGTGCGGTTAGCCCACTTTGGTAGGTTCTGCTTTAGAGACTTGACCAGCGTTGGGAAAACGTCCGTCGCGATATAGGCGGAAGGTTGGATTGTCTTCAGCGTCCCGTAAGCAAGCTGTCCGAGACCTGCGCCAAGCTCAAGAATGTTCGCTTTTTCCAGATCGATCCCAGCCATCTTCATCATAGGCAAGTGGAACTGCTGAAAAAACTGAATGTTGTGGTCGCGCTCGGCGTCGGAAATCTGGTTCTCGAAGTCTGGCTCACCCGCCACGTCGATTTCAGAAATAGCGTTGTGACCTTTGACAGAAGCTAAGCGAGTGCAAAGGTCAGTCAGAATCGTCGGTTCGCGTCGCTTCAGAAAATGGAGCATCTGCGTCAACCTATGTGGCCCCTAGGCATGCCAACCGCTCTGCGGAACAGCCTTCGCATCCTCGGTAGTCCACCAAGGGCCGCTCGGATCGGGGCGCCGGCACGCCAATAGGTCGATGATTTGATTGCAGCGAGTTCTTCCGACATCCCCGGTTCGATGGCTGTGTCGGACGTGCTTCCATGTGCAAGCGTCCGAAGCAGGTCGAATGAAGCTTCGTCGTATCCTGTGAATTTGCTGTGGGCGGAAAGCAGAGCCTCCTCCATCGCGGCAAGCGCTCGTTCACTGCTGAACTTTGTTCTTGCCGTCATCCGACCTTGCGTAATTAACGAGGTTTGGAAGTCAGGGCTGCTGACCAGTATACGGATCTTTTTTGCTAGGTCGTCGCTGTTCGACGTCTCGAAATGAATGCCAGAGACGTAGTGTTCAACGATCTCTGGAAGCCCGCCTGTCGCAGACACGATTACGGGAGTTCCGGCGGCCATTGCTTCCAGAGCAACCAGACCAAACGGCTCGATCTTCGATGGGACCACAACTGCCAGAGCCTTGGCGTAGCAGCTTGTTGGGTCTTCTATCCGGCCGTGAAGAGTAACTAGATTAGAGACCTTCAGTTTGCGGACGAGATCCTCGAGATAGGGCCTTAATGGTCCATCGCCATAGATATCCAAGCCAACGTCTAGGTCGTTTTGCTTCAACTTCGCAACTGCGCGGATAACGGTTTCGGTGTCTTTATGTGGTTCCAGGGTGGTGACAACGCAAAGGCGGTCCCCTCGCTTGGCCGATGAGGGTGCGGGAGTTGGTACCCAATTATGGATGGTCTGAATATTGTTGACCCCGAGACTTCGAAAGTAGCGCTCTGTCCATTGCGAGCAGCATGCAATAGAGGAGGCGTTGTCAAGAATTAGCCGATCCATCGTCGCCTTGAATTGATCAATGATCTTGACGTGAACCGTGTCGATAACGCCATGAACCCATAGGAAATAAGGTATTCCAGAAAGGTGCGCGCCGAGTGCAGATTCTATGTTCACGAGTGTATTAACGATGACGATGTCCGCGTTCGTCCGCCAATACAGCTCGGCATATTCCTCCGCGGTTTTTAGGACCTGTCGGGCATAGCTCTGCTGCGTGGCCGGTGTTTCATAGAGATACCAGCGGAGCGTGGGGGAGGCGCGCCAAGGGACCGATCTCGAATCGAGAGATTTGCGAAGCGATCCGGCATTGGCATTCGGAACCAGAACGGTCGGCGTAAACTTGCTGCTCTCAAGTAATTCCGACGCGAGATTCACCAGCATGTTCTCCGCACCCGAAATATAAGGCGAGTGAGAAGCGAGGGTTACGTTCAACATTATCTGTCTCCCGCCGACGTGGTCGCGAGCAATTTAGCGAATTCAGGGGCTACGACAGGAACCGAGTAATGCTCTGCGACATTCGCGCGGGCCGCTGCGTGCATTTGCTTCAGGCGCTGCTTATCCAGCAGGCCGCTAATAGCTGAAACCCAAGATGCTTCATCTTCGGAGTCGATAACAAAAGCTCCGTTGATGCCTTCGTTTATGAACCAGGTGTAAGGCTCAAGCTTCGAATAAACGCCGACCGCACCGGCCGCGGTGATTTCGAGATACTTGTTAGGGCATTTGGAGCGAGAAGTGCGGGAATCGTCCATGGGCGCCAAGAGAATGTCAGGCCCTGCGGCACGGATTAGTTCTGCGTATCGGCTGTAAGAAGTATGTGGCAGCCGGGTGACGCTGCATCCGTCAAGTTCCCTCTCGTGTTCGGGTCGCAGAATGCCGAACAGCAAAACGTCAACATCCGGGTTGCTACGTGCCACACGAGCGAGTGCACGAAACGGCGCGCTCGAATATCGCGGCGAGCCACTGTAACCGATAAGAAATCGGCTGGATTGTTTGCGGTCAGTCTTTTCGAAGGCGGAAAGGTCAACGCTATTCGGAAGCGTAACGATCTTGCGAGCGAATGGCGCGATATCTTCCTTCAACAGGTTGTTGTAGGTGAGGACATAGTCGGAGTTTCGCGCGCCGAACATGAAGTTGTCGTAGAACGGAGTGCCGGGGCTGAAGATTGCCTTGTAAGGATCGGGCCAGTCCTTCGCGACTGTTAGCCAGTTATCGTCGATCATGTAGATTGAAGGGACTTTAAGATCGTTGCACCAGTCGAGGATTTGCCGAACCTCGTCCACCTTGCATCTCGAAAGGATAACGACGTCGCTATCTTCGACGTCCGATCGCGTCACCAAATGGTCGAACATGTTTTTGTGAGTGGCGATCCCGCTTCCCTCAAGGTGGCGAAGATAGCTCAAGAAGCAAAGCCAGTTGTGGTGATGCTCCCAGAAGCTCCCGGTGATCGTGATCCGCAGCGGTTTTTGCACTTGCTGGTGGCTTCGCGGCATCTATCGTCGGAATGCGCCGCTTTAAGAAGATCCTCTCTTTTTCGGGAAGATCGGCCAGGAAGTTCGCCTCTCGCACTTCCAGGTGTGGCGCTCTGGCAACGTAGCGCCGCCGCAAATCCGCGCTCACCGGAAGCGCGCGGGGGAAATTAGTGGAGAGGTCTGACAGGTGCTCGTTCTCAACTGTACCAATGATACGAACCAGCGCCTTTTCCGTTACGCGAATTAGAAGGTCCCAGCCCGAATCTTGTTGGAGAATCGGAGTTTCATCGAAGCCTCCGATGTCGTGGAATGCGGTTGCGGGAATACACACGTTCGATAAGTCGAAAACCGGACAGCTCGTCAGCCATCCGTGGGCAAGTACCTCCGTCGGCTGATGAGGCAAACGAAACTTCTTGATGATGGTTTGGTCGGCAACGGCAATGAGATCATTGGACCGTTCAGCGGTTTTGCATGCGGTGGAGAGCGTGGAGATTTGTTGTCGGCTGCACGGCAGATCAGGGCTCAGAAACATCAGCCTCCGACCCTTCGCGAGCTTGGCTCCGGCGTTGTAAAGCTGCGAGGGTAGTGCGTCGTGGGAGAGGTAGATCGTCGAGACGCTGCTGAAGTGATGCGGCAAGGCCTGCACCGTCGGCAATGAGGACCACTTATCGCCGGCGAAGACAAAGATCATCTCTACATCGTGATCGTCGATGTCGCGGAGATGGCGCTCTACTTTGCCTAGGTAAAGTTGGTTGAATGAGAACCGCCCGAACAGGGCGACGATGACCGAAAGCGAAATCGTCGATTTATCAAGCATTTCCAATCTTACCGGTGCCACATCCTACACGGGTACATTCCCGTCGCGACTATAAGCACGGGTACCAGGTTCGCAAGACGAACTGGCCCGCTAAACCTCTCAAAACCACACCGGAACATAGCGCTAACTCGCCCGCCCTCACGGGCCGCGAACCTATGGAGAATCCGAAATGACGTGGCGCGTGGCCAAGAGCCTGCTGCATCTGCGTGAACAGGTGAACGCCCGTTGGCCCAGCCGGCGGAAGGATTCTGACGGATCGATCGGCAATGCCGAGCACGCCTCTCGGTCGTCGGACCATAATCCATGGGTTAAGGACGGCTCCATGGGTGTCGTGACGGCGATCGACATCACCCACGATCCTGCCTCGGGCTGCGATTCCTACGCGCTCGCAGAAACCCTCCGGACGAACCGCGACCCTCGGATCAAATACGTCATCTCAAATCGTCGCATCGCGTCCGGTTCGGACGGCCCAGCGGCGTGGACGTGGCGGAAGTACACCGGCGCAAACCCTCACGATCATCACTGCCATATCTCGGTGAAGTCTCAGAAGGTGCTGTACGACGCCGAGGGCGATTGGAAATTGGCTGGCATGGCCGCGCCGGTCGAGACCCCAGCCTATGTGCCACCACCCCCGACGCTTCGTTTTGGCGACAAGGGGCCGAATGTCCAGACCTTGCAGGGCAGACTGAACGCCAATGGCGCTGTCCTGAAGGTGGACGGAGATTTCGGCGCGGCCACGCGAGATGCCGTCAAGGTTTCGCAGAAAAGGGCAAAGCTTCACGTCGATGGCATCTGCGGCCCGATGACCTGGGCTGCATTGAAGTAAACCGCGCACGGGCGGCCTCCCGCGCAAATCCTCACATCATTGGAGACGTTACATGAAATGGGACACCGTTTGGCAGATCGCGCGCTACATCCTGATCGCGGTCGGCAGCTTCGCAACCGGAAAGGGTTGGGTCACCGCTGACCAAGTCACGGCGATCGTCGGCGCCATCGGCACGATCGGCGCTGTCGTCTGGGGCTTGTTCGTCAAGTCCGGCACGACCGCAGTTCCGGATTCCACCGCCGCGCGCGCTGACGTTCCGACCGTGAGCGGCGCGACCGGCGCAGTCTCGACCGGTCCCGGTCTGTGACCTACGCGCAGATTGCCCTGCTCGTTCTGCAGATCGCGAAGTGGTTCCTCGACCGCGCTCACGATCAAAAGCAGTTCGACGCAGGGCAGGAACACCAGATTGCTGAGCAGGCGAAAGCCGTGCTCGGCATGACGGCTGAGGGCAAGCGGCTACTGGAGAAAATCAATGCGATGTCTGATGGCGATGTTGACGATCTTGCTGACGCTGTCGGCCGCGCAGGCTGATGAAGTCCAGTTCTGCTTCCTGTTCTGTTCAGTGAAGCGCGCGGCTCCGGTCGACAGTTTTTGCCAGTCCTACCAGCGCGTCAATCAAAGCGCGGCGGATTCCGCCGAAATCAAAAAGCTGTCGCGCGGGCCGAAGGTACGCCTGAACGCGAATGATGTTCTCTACCTTTGCAAATGCAGGGGTTGGGACAATCCGATTTGCTCCAAGTAATGGGAATGCTGGAATGGATACTTCGACTTGGGCAATTCTGATCGCAGCGGGAGCGCTGGCATTGAACTTCATAGACAAGATTTTCGGTGGCGGTTGGAATCTGTCGAAGAACCTCGGCGCGGTCGAGGGCAGGGTGACGGCCGCCGTCGGCACGGCCGTTGCTGGCCTAGAAGAAAAGCATAAAGAGGCGACCCACGATTTTGGAGAAACCGTCTCGGCACTTAAAGAGCACGTTCGGCAAGTCGAGTTTCACATTCGGGACAACTACATCCGCAAGGACGATTTCATCGTTCATATGAAACAGCACGACGATCTGCTGCGACTGAATTTCGCCAACATCAATTCCCGTCTCGATCGGATCGAAAAACAACTCGACCACAAGACTGCGTAATCGGCCCGGCCGCCCGGGGCATTTCCGGATACTTCCGAACGACCGGGCCTTAGCCGCCCTATGAGCGAAGACGGCGGAGAACCAAGGCCGTCCCGCTGTTCCAAGTCCCATCATCCGAAAGGACTATCCATGATCCGTTACATCGTAACGGGCGCGCTGCTTGGCGTGCTCGCGTTTGTGCTTTCCGTCGCCTCGTCGGTCATCGCACCCGCAGAGGCGAGGGGCCTGCACCCCCGGTGCAATATCGATTTTCCATGCGCTGTGCCCACGAAACCCGTGGCCGGAATCCCGACCACGAAACGCGAAGACCGCATCGCCCGCGCTGACCGTTTCCGCAATGTCGAATTCGGCTCCCCGATGTATCCGCCGGAGACGCAGCGGTCGTTCCTGCGTGAGGGGACGGGCATCGGGCCGTCTCGCTTCATTCGAGGTCGCCTTGTCTGCGCCGTGAACGTCGGGCTTGCGCTGGCCGAGCGCGGCATCAAGGGCACCGGTTCGGCGCTTGCGAAGTCCTATCTATCTTGGGGGCGCGCTTCCGGGCCGCAGCCCGGCGCCGTTGCAGTGTTCAACCGCGGCCGGCGAGGCGGCCACGTCGCCATCGTCGACAGCGTCCGGCCGGACGGTACCGTGATCTATCTCAACCCTTCGTCTCGGCGTCAGGCCTGGCAGGTCGGGCCGTACAGCCGGAGGCCGATCGCGTTTCGGGTGGCATCGTGATCATCTTCTTTGGGCTGGTCGCCGCATTCGGCGCGTTTATGACGCTCGCGGATTTCGCCGCAAAATCGAACAGCGTCGCTCCAAGCATGTACCGGTCTGATGGCACCTATCCGCTAATCGCTGTCGTCGGGCTCATCGGCATGCTCTGCGCCAAGTTCGGCCCATGACCATCCTCTGGCTGATCGGTGGCTTGCTCGCCTTCGACTTGATCGGGGCGCTGGCTCTGCACCTCATATCCGAGGCGTTCTCGTGATCAACCGCCGCGGCTTCATCGTCGTGGCCGTCTTCGGCATCTGCGCGGTCACCGTGGGCGTGATGCTCGGCCAGCCATGTGCCTTGGACAATTATGCAGCCAGACGTGTGAAATCATTTTTCCACGTCTACTGCGACTGAACCCCAGCCCGGGACCGGTTCATCCCTGGCTGCGGTAGCGTCCCCCAAAGACGCGAACCTCCCTAAACTCAAGCCGCGTCATCCTTCGGGGTGGCGCGGCTTTTTGCTTTTGGGTTCGGTTCTGGGTCTTCGGGCGGTTGGAGAAAGGGACACCTTAAGAGCGCTCCCACGGCTGCCGACGCGATCGGATCGTCCCCGCATTCCGCGCAGACGAGCGAGGTTTTAAGTTCTGCCCCACATTTTGAGCAATGCGCTTTCTGACCCATGACCCCGGCCTCCGGGGTTATTGTGCCAATGCTGTTTTACGCCTTCAAGTTGGAACCTCTAGAAATCTTCTATCCGAAGATCAGCCAAGCGCCGATGCCAATGATAGGCAAGAGGGCGACCGCGCCGATCAATATCGGAGAAGGTTCATGTCCATTGGGTGGGAACTGTTTCATCTCAATCTCGCGGGCTGCGGTTCGTCGGGGCGAGTGAGAGACCTTCCGCTTTCACCTTGTCCCGGATCGCGTCCTCCGTCCGGCCCAGCTTCATCGCGATCAGTCGGGTGGGCGTGTTCTCGGTGATCAACGTCTTCAGCGTCTGAAGATCATCGGCGCTCCAGGGCTTGCCATCGTTCTCATTTGCCATTCGAGGTATCATTCCTCTCCTCAATTCGTTTGCGCTGCGCCTCGTAGTAAACTCGCTCTGCCTGCTTGGTTCCCGAACCGCGCGTCCCGATGTTCCGGGCGAGACGTTTGTGGGCCTGGATCAGATCATGATCGTCCAGGATCACCATCAGTTCGCTGAGGGCCCACTTTTCGTCACGCGGTCCCGGCTCGATGTAAGCCGCCAGCACGTCCTGCGCGCGCGCGATGGCCTGTAAAACTTTCTCTTCATCTGTCACGGCGTTCGCTTTCGCTTAATCCAGGGACGATCGGGCTTCATGCGGCCGAGACTTTTCGGTGGACCGTTCACAATGTGCGCGACGGCGACTTGGGCGACGAACTCGCAGACCTGCTTGTCGGCCGCGAGCATCAAGGCTTTCACGCCCGCCACGACGTGTGGCTTCGCTTGCTCGGCCTTGGACAGGGTCAGGACGTAGGCCCGGGCGTCGGACAAGGTCGCTATCGGCTTGCCCTTCGGCGGCGTGATCGGTCGTACGAGCCGCATGTCCCACGACATCAGACCAGCCTCAGCGCGAACTGGCGGGCGTGGCTTGTGTAGGAATCGACGAAGTTTTGTAGGTGAGCAGGGATCGGCTCCCCGATAATGTCGTGACGACGTTGGATCTCACGCGCGATGTCTTCGGAAACGTCAGCCGACCAGCGTTCCGCGGTGTTGAAGCTCACCACGCGCATCGGGTCGTTGAACTGGCCGCTGATGAGGTCCTGGATTGTGGTTTCAAGGTCCGCCTTCTCGACGTCCGTCTCGCGGTAGGCCCGTCCGATCCGGCCAAAATCGTCCTCGACGATATAGACCGTGACGTCGCCGGGATCGGGCACAAGGGATGGGGTCCATCCTGAACGCATAACGCAACCTCAACGCAACAGAACAACTTGATTCAAGTGCGCTGATCCGAAGAGGTTCCTTCGCCCTGAAGTAAGCCGGTGACAAGACCTGCGCGGAGAGTGTGTCTTTCGTCTGCTCTTTCTGACGCACGCCACGCCGCCGGCATAACGCGAGCACCACAGGCAGGTGCTCGCTAGGGAAGGAAGCCTTCGCGCTCCGCTTCCCGCACGCGCTCCCGAGTCTCGCGAACGGTTTGAATTTTGATGCCAAGGAGTCTGGCGTGGCAGCGAATGGCCATCGCAGTCTTGTTTAAAGCTCCGCACATCCGAGCAATGGAAGCGCCAGCCGCGGCCATCTCTCTGAGCCGAGCTTCCTGCGCATCTGTCCAGGTTCTGCGGGTAATTCTCGCCATTGGCTGATCTATGATTCTGAGCATCGCCGGCTTTCAATATTTACCCCGGCGCTCGGCGACGGTAAGCGCCGGGGTTATAGAAGGGGTACATCCGCCCTTTGCATCCGAAACGCCGCTCCTCCACTCCGGTTCCTACCCAATTCGAATCGACCGGTAGGGCATTTCCGGTTACGTTAGCTGAGCTGAAGGGGTTCCTTGGCTCTGAGGCTAAGTCGGCGAAGTGGCAGGTCTGGGATGCTTTAAAAAATCTTTAGAATTGCGAAACAATTAGGGGTCATTGATCTCCCTGAAGCGGGGTTTTGATGGCTTTCGTAGCCGGGGCCCCCCGCGGCTCGTCCTTGGCGTCGCCGACGGTGACGGGCAGATATCAGGCCCTGAGGAAACAAGAGGTGTCGTGATGCCCGAGCTCCACTTCGCCAGACGTTTCCTCGGAGTGTTCTGCGCACGTTGCGGGGAACCTAACGGAATATTTGCATGTGGCCCCTCGACGTTCGATGTGCCTGATATCGCCGCAGAAGGCACCTTCAGGCTAACCTGCTCGCACTGCCAAAATTCCGATGATTATGATGCGAAGAGCATTCGCTACCTTGAGGTAGCTCCCGCGCTGTGATGTTGCCTCGGCGTAAAAAAACCGCGTCGGAACCGGGGACGGAGCCGACGCGGAAGTCTCGTCCTACCGGACAATCGTAAAACCGCAGCTTACCTGATTGTTCCCCCTTCAGCCGTTGGCTGAGGTGGAGCGCTGTAAGTATTTTCCGAAAAGTTCCTAGTTCAGGCAAAAGATAGGACTCGCTTCTGACCGCCGGGAGGCGGATACTGTCTGCATCACAGCCCGACCCGTGGCTTTTATCTGTGATGAGAACGCCAATATGCGCTCCCGCCTTCCTCTCATGGAAAGGAGCGCGCCATGATCATTCGGCGTCGTTCGAGACAGTCATCCAAAGAGCGTTTTCTGGCGGAGGCTCAAATTCTGCGCGACGAGGCAAAACTTCTCCCCTACGGACCACTCCGCGACGCTGTCCTGAAAAAGGCGCGACACGCTGAAGCGATGGCCCACATGGAGGATTGGGTTAAGTCTCCTGGCCTCCGCCCCCTTAAAAAAGACGACACTCCAGGCCCGCGCTAGTGCGCATTAAAGTCCGGCAGCGGTCCCTCCCGCCCAAACCTTGGAAGTGGGAAATCTATGTCGGGAAGCGCCTCATAACGTCATCTCACGAGTGCTATGCCTCGCAACACGAAGCCCACGCTTACGGGAGGGCGGAGCTTGATCGGATCGTTCTAGATTTTGCAACACGTCCGAAAGGACCGCGATAAGGTGAGCCATGCGTCGGGGCAGGGTGCCAGCGGCGTCGTTGCTCGCGGGCTTTCCCCAGCCACTGCCCAATCGCTTCGCCCAGGCGGCTGAACTTCTCCTAAAAACGGAATTATGTCCTCCGAGAGGAGGGAGAATGCCGCGGTATTTTTTCAACATTTTCCATGATCGCACTCATATCGACTTCGTGGGCGAGGAGTTGCCGGACAAGCATGCGGCTTGAGCAGAAGCAACGCGTGCGGCCGGCGCGATCATCGAGGACATCGACGGCAAATTAAGGCCTGGCCATGACTGGCGCATGGAAGTGACGGACGAGTTCCAAAATCCGCTATGGGAAATTCCCGTCAAAGCTGAAAAGAAGTGAGAAGGCCGCTGGGGCGAGCTAAGACGACGTATGGGCGGCCCGGATGTGATCCATCACGCCCGATATCGTGATCCTCGCGCCGCAAAAACAATGCGACCAGCCATCCGGAGATTGCGTCGGCATCCGGCACCCGGCGTCCCACATCGCATATTTCCAAGCTGTATGGGCCTCCTGGAATCGGAAAGCGTCACGATCAGTCTCCGTGATCGTCGGCGCAACCCTGTCCCACGCTCTCTGGAATTCAGCCCGAGCCTCCTCGAACGTATCGGCGCTTCCTGTTTCGCGGCCCCAGCATCCCCATTGCCAGGTCATGGAGCCTTCGGTGGCGTTCACATGCCGCATGACCCCGACACGCACGTCACCGTCCCAGATGCTCCACTGCTCAAGGTGCTCAGTAGCGTCCCGTCGGCGGGTGAGGGTCATTCCGGGGCTCCCCGTGGGGACAAGATTAAGGCTTCCGCTTCAGATCCCGCTCAAGCTTCGCCCAGACCTCAGCGTCGGCCTTCCTGGTCTCGTCCATCGCAAGGTCGAACGCGGACGGCTTCACCGTCTCCAGCACGCGCGTGAAGTCATCCACGGCCTTGTCATCGGCATAGCGGGATTTGGTCCGCCGCCGGAAGAACGACAGGATGCTCATGGCTTCACCGGCCGCAGTTTCGAGCCGTGCTCAGCGACGAAGCCGAGGCGTTTACCGGTCACGATCTTGTCTAGGGGCGAGGGCATGGAGCCGATTTAAGCGCATGAACGGAAAGAGAACAAGGCCCCGAAGATTGGTTGCCATCAGAGATGAAAATCGTAATGAATTCAATCCGGGTATTTTGCACCGGTTGTCAAAATTCGCGAGCTATTTCAATCCATGCCCCTCATCTGGGGGACTAGGGGTCGGAGGTTCGAATCCTCTCGCTCCGACCATTCAGGCTCCTGACAAGCGGATGAGCTATTCTCTGCTCGATTCGCCGGGAGCTTCCATGAACGAGACCTTGATTTCCGCCTGCCAGATGTTCCTCATCCCGGCGACAATCCTGTTTGCGGCTGTCGGCGTGGCCAACAGCCCTGGCCTGAAGCTGCTTGTCTGCTTGCTCGGCGTCGCGACTGCGGGGCTCTGGATTTACCGCGTCTGGTACTGGGCGGGCTTGTCGCTGATGGACCGAAGGACGGCCCTGGGGCTGGCCGGCCTCTATGCGCTCGCTTGGGTGTTCACGTTCCTGGTTCAGCTCAAGAACATGTTCTCGCGCGGTTACAGCGGACGCTGATCTGGCTTCAGGCGGGACGCGGAAAAGCTTTCGCCGCGTTCACAGCGCGTTCCAGCAGATCGATGTCGACTGTCGAGACGATCGGACTGCTGGCGCCTTTGGCTGCTGCCTCCACGGTATGAGATTGGCAGAAGACCAGAAGGTAGTTGAGCTGAAAAAACGTCGTCAGATTGAGCGCCCAGCGCTCCGGTGCAAAGTTCCGCCGCGACCAGTAATTGATGTACGTCGTGGGCATCAGGTCGATCAATGTTGACCTGGGTCTGGAGAACGGAAGGTTTCCGAACGCGGAGCCGTGCGCAGCGACAACAATATCCGCACCGTGAAACAAGCTTACTTGCTCCTCAAATGCGAGATTCCCGGGCTCGATAATCGCAAAGCCCATTTTCATGAGTGCGCGAACAACCTCGTCTTCGTTGGAAATTGTCCGATCCGAGTAGGTGACCTGATTCCGTCGCGTCAGATAAATCATCTTCCTCGACGACGGGCGGACGGTTTCTGGAAGCCTGGTCAGCGATTGGCAAATTTCTCGAACCGGGCGGAAACAGTTCCGCGAGTCGATGGCTGTCGATAAGATTACCTCACGGCAGACCGCAACATCCTTTGTAATAAATTTCACATGCGATGCGATGTCGAATCCCGCCGCGCCGAGAATGCGTGGACCCCATGCCGGGAAGAATGACGGAATCAGAATTTTTGCGCGCCCTGACAGGATCACGTCCCGTAACAACAGGATGGGCGCGAGACAGTCGAAAATGAAATGACCATATGCCGGGCTGGCGCGGTGAAAGCAGTGGATGACCGGCTCATCGACCATTTGCCTCGACGACTGTGGTGAGAGCGCCCGTGTATTCGCGAGGCCAGGATCGATAGCTTCGGCTATCGACGCGGTTTCGTGCAAGACGCGGCCGGCCCTGTCGATGCAGACCCCTAGTTGATCGTCGATTGTTATGTCGCTTATTCGAGCGAACTTCACGTCCGCAGACGTGAAGTCCCTGTCGCCGAATATCGTCGATATCTCGGATGGGGAGGGGGCGCTGGTACGCTGGAAAATCTCGAAAGGAGTCGAGCGCTGAATCAGACGAGACGGAAACGAGCAGTGCCCAAGTTTCGATGTCCAGAAGACCTCATCCCGGGTCAGCGGCTGACCGGCCCACTCATCGGCCGCGATAGTTGAATAGTTCATCGAAACGGTTTCATGAGGGCGCGATAGACCGACCGCGCCACGGCAAATGTTGTTGGATATCCGCGCAAACTGCGGTGCGCCCACAACCTGAGATTTTCAATGCGGTCAGCACGCTTTTTTCGGTTCTTGAGGCGGGTGTTGCTTGTGAAGCCGTCGCTCAGTCTCGAGCGCCCGCGCTTTGATCGGTAAGTGGCGTCCAGGAAGCCGTTGCCGTACTTGATGTCTGCCTCGAGGTGGCAACCCTCGGCCCATTCGTTCCATGCATTGATAAAAATGAGACGATCGTTCGGGTCTCGTTCAGCGATCGTCTTTTCGCTGGCCTCGTTCAGCCAGCGTTCGTAGTTGTCGGGGTTCCCGTCCAGAACGATCAGCGGATTGGTCTTCCTTCGTGCGGTGTTATCCCACGATGGGAAGAGGCCGCGATAAACACGCCGCTTGCGATAGTCGTGGCTGAGATACTGGGTCGCAACGTCATTGAACTTCAGCGCGACGGCCTCCGTCGTGCTTCCGATACCGGGGAGATCGCTGGCGTAGTTCTTGACCAGACAGTTGTGCGGTGGAAACTCAACGCCGGCGTCGAAGCCGAAATGTTCAAAGCTGGTGTTGCCGTGGGTCAGAGCCGCAACCAGATGGATCTCGCCGATTCCGTTTCCCCGGCAGAATTCGCGCCAGCGCCGGACCGTCGCGGCGGGCTCGGGAATCTGCTGCGGCCGGTAAACCACCAGCAGGGGTTTTCCATCGACCCGCAGATAGCGCCGATCCCGGAAGAAGGGCAGCAGGCTTTCGATGAAGTCGATGTCGTTTTTGGGAGAATAGGTCTGTTCGATCAGGATCTCGCGCTCGGATGCGTCCCATGCCCGTGTCCAGTTTTCATTCGCCCAGCAAAGGCAGAACTCGATATCTGCTTTCTTGTCGGAGAGAAATTCATCGACAGGGCGTTCGAGCAGACGGCGGCCGCCGAACCAGTAGTAGTGGAAACAGAACGCATCTATGCCGTGGGCCTTGGCCTCCCGAATTTGCTGATGCTGAACGTGCCGGTCTCGTAGATCGTAAAATCCGTTGCTGGGCAGGTGAGGCTGATAGTGTCCGTCAAATAGAGGCCGGGCCTTGGTGGCATTGGTCCACTCGGTAAACCCCTTGCCCCACCACGCGTCGTTCTCAGGAATGGGATGGAATTGCGGAAGATAGAAAGCAATGTATTTCAGCTTGTTCGCCTGCCCGACCGTTTGCTCGGTCAAGTCGATGCCTTTCTGACCCGGGTTTCGATCAATCGGTTCGGCGCGCACGACGACTTGATACACATGTGCGTATTGGGTCGACTCGAATGCGTCACGTTTCGATTGCGATGTCTGTTCCCATCGCTCTGAAAATTCCGATTCTTCGGGCGGGACAACCACAAAAGCGGCTTCGGTAATCTTGAGCCGTGCCCGCGCAAACAAGTCCTGTATGTTCTTGATGCCGAAAAACCGGATATGGGTGCGGTCGAGAAGACCCCAGTCACGATACTCAAAGTCGTTATCGGCGAGGCATGCCATAACCGCCGCGTGGCCCACGTGAGGTATGGAAACGACGAGGCTGCCACTCGCGCTGAGAAGATCGCCGGCCAGCCTGAGCGTTGTCCATGGATCGTAAAGATGCTCGAGAACATCCGCGATGACGACAGCGTCAAATTTCTTCCCGTTGAGGGCGCTTGGCCAGTCAGGCTCATTCAGATCCGCATGAAACACTTCTTTGCAGAAAGTGCGAAGGAGTTCGACGCATTTCGGGTCGCGCTCGATGGCGGTAACCTCACATCCGTTGCTGCCAGCCATCACACGCGAGATTGAGCCCGGGCCTGCGCCGATTTCCAGTACCGTCTTGTTGTTGCCCACAAAACGCAACACGTTCGCCGGTGCGGTATTACTGCTTTTGTCGATCTCGTAAGAATAAATGTCCGCCGCCGATTTCATAAATCTCTTCTTTCAAACAGTTCCGCGTTGAAGCCGCGTCAGGGCGGTTTCAGCGCATTGCGCAAAATGAGACATGGCTGACTTCGGATGCCATGTGATTTGGTCAAAACAAAAAGATCGTTCAATTTGCTCGTAGTGTGATCGGAATACCGGAAGAACTCCACGAAAAAGATGCAGTATAAATGGGTCTAGCGGGCGAATTATACTTAATGTGAATTCGCTCAACTATAGATACACCCCACGCGATATATATGGATGGTATGATCTGCTAGCTTTTCCGCATAATCCATCTGACTAGCTTGTAATACTGCCGTTTCTTTTAAGAATATTTAGTTATGTCGATTGCGTCGAAACACGTTTGCATTCTGATGGGTATCAAGAACGGGGAGAGCTATCTCGGTGAGCAGCTCCAGTCCATTCAAGCGCAAACCCACCGGAATTGGTCTTTGGTCGCTTCCGATGACGGTTCGTCGGACCGATCCGTCGATGTCGTAAGACAATTCGTTAATAGCTGCGGGTCGCCGGTGGCTATTCGCTCGGGACCGAGGGCAGGGTTCTCGGCCAACTTCATGTCGCTCGCGCGAAGTAAGGATTGGCACGCTGATTATTTCGCGTTCAGCGACCAGGACGATATTTGGTATGCCGACAAACTGGATCGTGCCGTTCGCCGGCTCGAATCGATCTCTCAGGACATTCCTGCGATTTATTGCTCGCGCACGGAACTGGTGGATGGAGACGGGCGCCATATTGGGTTCTCGCCTTTGTTCAGAAAACCCCCTTCCTTCCAGCATGCCCTGGTGCAAAACATCGCGAGCGGAAACACCATGGTGTTTAACCGCAATGCCAAGCGCCTGTTCGAGATAACTCCTGATCTTGAAGTGAATTCGCATGACTGGTGGGGATATCAGCTCGTGAGCGGCGCGGGCGGCATCGTGTTTTATGATTCGGAGCCAACAATGAAATATCGCCAGCATGGCCGAAATGCTGTCGGACTGGAAACGACACTTTGGTCTCGGTGGGGGCGTGTCAGGGCGATATTCGCCGGGGGTCTCAGCGCGATGATGGATTTGAACGTTCAAGCGTTGCAGGCATCGAGAGCGCATCTCACGAATAAAAGTCAGATGGTTCTTGATGATTTTGCGGCCGCGCGAGACGCACAGTTCGCTACCCGTCTCTACAAGCTTTGGAAGTCTGGTGTGTACCGTCAAACGTTGCCGGCGACCTACACGCTTTGGCTCGCGGCGATTACGCGAAAACTCTAACTGGCGCGGTCAGTATTGATTTCTCTCACGGACGCGTTCTTTAGCGGGGCAGTGATGAGGCCTTCGATAACTGCCAACACTCTGTCTTTACCGGCCGTGTGAGAAAACTGGCTGGCGAATGCGGCGTGCCCGTTTGATGACAGCTTTTGCCACAGGACAGGATCGCTGCAAGCCGCCAGAATCTGGTCGGCCATATCGATAGGGGAATCGGCAATGAGAATGTTCTCATTGTGCACGAGTTGCATCCCTTCCGCAGCGATCTTGGTTGCAACAACAGGAACGCCATAACTCAGGCTTGTCACGATCTTTCCCTTGATTCCGCCGCCGAACCGGAGCGGAGCGATGCTCAGCCGGCAACCCGCAAATAGCGGCTGGAGATCCTTGACATAGCCGCGCACGTCGATGCTGTCGCTGGCCAGATCCGATATCTCGCTTGGGATTTTCGAGCCGACGATCACGAGGCGTTCTCTAAATCCTTTCGCGAGCAGGTACGGCCAGACCTCGCGCGCGAACCACAACACAGCGTCGGCATTCGGTGTATGACCAAAGCCGCCGATGAAAAGAATATCCCGTCGATCATCGAAGCCTGCGATCGAGGAAGCCGATTGCGGTTTCTTGCCGCGCAGTTTTGCCCATTGATTTCCGAACCATCCGATGCCGCTCACTGCGGACCCCACAGAAGGCGTTTCGCGGAGAATTGGAATCTGATGAACCGGAGCGCCGGGCGCGAGTGTTTTCAGCAGCTCCCTTTCGTAAGTGCTCACGACAATTGTCGCGTCTGCCCGCTGGATGAGATCAAGTTCGGTGACCCGCATCTCGCCGGCGGAACGTATCTGGGAGGGATCGTTGCTGAGCGCAGCTTCCCGCTCCATCCGCAAAAAATGCAGATCGACGGGATGGAAGAGGATTTTCGTGTTTGGCGCGGCGTTGCGGGCGAGATCGAACAAATGGACCGCAACGTGGGCGCGATAAAACAGGATGATATCGTGACGCGGGCCAAGGGTTTCGATGATGTCGTAGATCGAGGGCCATTTTGGTGATGATAACGCCTCAATGCCCAATTGCTGGAGCGCTCGGGTGTAGCGTCCGGCTTTCTGAAGGTCGAACGGCGCGAACGTGACCTCGTAACCGGATCGGGCAAGAATTTGGAGATACGAGAATGTACTCGCCGATCCGCTGTCCTGATCAGGCTTCGGCGTTGAATGATCGACGATCAGAATGCGCCCGCGCACTTTGCTAAAGCCGATTAATTTTGAACATCGGGATGGAGCTGTTCAGCATCTTCATTGCGCCGGGTTGGCTTTTTCCGATCACGGCGAGATCCCAGGTGTCATTTGAGCGAATGTGAGGCAAGGTGACCTCCGCCAGCCATGGCGCAAGCCGGAATTTTCCATTGTTTTCGATCAGGTCGGAATCGTAAACGGCCAGATCATAACCGTCACTCAGAAGTCGTTGCGCCAGATCTACCAAGGGGCTTTGTCTGATATCATCTGTATTCGGCTTGAAGCTCAAGCCGACAAGCAGGATGCGTGAGCGGGGCGGAGCGCGTCGCTTGATCTCTGAGATCAGGAAATCGGTGTGAGCCTGATTGCTCGGAACAATATGATCAATGACCGGAGCGCTTATCCCTGAACTTCGCATGCATTGGGTGAGTGCGAGAATATCCTTTGTCAGGCAAGGTCCTCCGAAAGCTCCGCCCGGCTGAAGGTATGCAGCCGAGAGGTTCAGCTTTGAGTCCATACAGAAGATCTGGAAAAGCTCTGACGGACTGATGCCGAAGCCAAGTGCAAGACGGCCTATTTCATTCGCGAAGCTGACCTTCAAGGCGTGGAAACCGTTATCAGCAAACTTGATGAGTTCAGCGGTTTCAAGAGAAGTCGTGACGATTGGCGCGTCGATGCACGCATAAAGCTCTTTGAGCTTTTCCGCGTTCCCTGGATTTTGCTCTCCAATGACAATTCTTGCAGGCGCAAAATAGTCGGCAAGGGCGCATCCCTCACGCATGAATTCGGGGTGATAGGCGACGCTGTAGTGTTGATCCAGCGCTTCGCCGGCCGCGGCGATAAGTGTTGGGATGACCGCCTTGCGCATTGAGCCGGGAATCATCGTGCTTCGGAAGACCAGCAAAATTGGCGGCAATTCCGGTGGCCTCAACCGGATGGATTCTCCCAAGGTTTGCGATGCTGCCCGAAGGTCCGAAAGATCGAGGCTGCCGTCAGGCAAGCCGCGAGTGCCGACACAGACGAAGGCGACATCAGCTTCTGCGATTTCATTCAAACCGGTTGCTATTGACAGGCGCCCCTGTGAGTGGCTCGCCGCTATGATCTCGCCAACCTGCGGCTCTCGAAATGGTATGAGCCCGCGCCCCAGGAGATCGCAGATCTCAGCATCGCTATCCATTCCAATAACAGTATGCCCGTCCCGCAGGAGACCAGCGGCGGTCACGATCCCGACATGCCCAAGACCACAAATAACAACACGCATTAGATGCCTTCGTACGAACTATTCGTTGGGAAGTTTCTTGAGTATCGCCGGCGTCTGCTGCCGGTTCAGAGAAATTATGTTTGTATTCTAGATGTTCAGTGGTTTGAGCGCTGCCCAAATAATCGCTTCCGGAATGGACTGGCGCCGCACAGATGCCGATGGATCGAAAGAGGCCCTTTTGAACACCGTCGACCATGAGGTGAGAAGCAGCGTTATCGTAACTTGCCTCGCGCTGCCACGGGAAGGATGCCCACGATTTCATCACCGCGAACCATCACGACTTCATCGGCCATGTTGACCACTACGCAGACGTGGTTGGGCACGATGCGCACCACATCTCCCACGGCTGGCCGGGTGTTGCTTTTTGTCAGGTCGAGAAAGCCATGCTCTTCTGCGAAGCGCGCGATCCGGGCTTCAGGATGCTCCAGGATCAGGCCGTAGCCGTCGAGGCCGCCGCTATCGGCGGTCAGGGTTTTTGAACCTGCGTCGAGAATGCCGCGACCCGGCGCAGCGCGGCTAACCACGGTGGAGTAGACGTGCAGGGCGCAGTCATCCCACGTTGCCACACCGGCGGCGACCTGCATGCGATCATTGTAGATATAGGTCCCCGGCCGGTGTTCGGTGGCGCCCTTGAGTTTTCCGACGTTCTTAAGGTTCGGTGATCCGCCGGTCGATACAATCGCGGGATCGAGGCCTAGCTCGCGCAGGCCGGCCAGGGCCTCGTCGTAGAAGCGCTGGGCCTCGCTCCAGCCTGTCTCGGTTGGATACATCAGAAGCCCTGCGAACGAGAGCCCCGGGGTGCTCACAATCTGGCCAGCGAGGGCGATGGCTTCGGCTGGTGTCTCGACACCAGCGCGCTTGCGGCCGGTATCGCACTCGATCACGACCGGCAGAGCGCGGCCGGCGGCCGCAGCGGCGACCTGTAGTCCGGTGATGACGACCGGATTGTCCGCGGCCACTGTGACGCTCGTTCTTGCCAGCAGGGCACCAAGGCGCGCCATCTTTTCATCGCCGATCAGGTTATAGCTGATGAGGATGTCGTTGATCCCGCCGTCGGCCATCACTTCTGCTTCCCCCAGCTTCTGGCAGGTGATGCCTTTCGCTCCGGCTTCGATCTGGAGCCGGGCAAGGAGAGGGCTTTTATGAGTTTTGATATGGGGCCTGTTGGCGACGCCTGCGTCGTCGCAGATCTTCTGAACGCGCGCGATGTTGCGCTCCACGCGGTCCATATCGACGACGAGAGCCGGTGTTCCGTATTCGCGGGCGATCTTTAAGGCGAGCGGGCTGGTCAAGATTGCTTCCTTCTCTTCAGCAAGCCACGGTATTGCGGAAAAGCTTAGCCCAGAAATTCAGGACGATGTAACGCCGGCTGTCAAAGTCGCCGCAGTTTTCGGACGATGCGGCGCATGACCAGTGGTACGCCGCCTTCATGATAAACAATGGACAAATTAAGTCTCGCCCGGTCCAGGCGCCGTCGCAGCCTTCGTAGCCGCGAAATTTGGCCGCCGAGTGGCCGGGCCGTGAGCGGGAGCTGTCCGGCAAGATTTATAAAAAACTCAGCCCAAACCGTCGACACATGCAAAATATCGTACCGCGCCTTGACGTCATCGAATGCATTTTGTGCGAGCGCGGCTCGCCTTGCCGGATGCGCCAGCAGATCTGTCACCGCCTCCAGCCAGGCCGATCGAGTGTTTTCTACCAGCAGACCTGTCACTGAATTCCGGACAACATCGCGGTACGGAGAAATGTCGGAGTAAATGCCGACGCATCCGCATGCACCGTATTCACGATACTTGTTGTCGGTTTTATTGCGGTTCGCTTCGTGATCTTTGAGCGGCGCAAGGCCAATCGCCCAATTTCGCGCGGCCTGAAATCGAATGTAGCTGTTGTAGTCCTGAGTATGCGGGAAAAACACAATCCGCTCACTCGGTTTGATGCCCTTGGGCAGAGTGCCGGCGAATTCGAAGATCGCTTGCGGAAAGGCCTTGAGAACTGGCTCGATCAGCGATGATACCAGTTCGAGATCGTCAACCCGCGAGGGGCTCCCGGCAAATCCTATCCTCACCCTTTCGTCTGATAGCGGCGTCACATTTTCGATCAGCGAAAAATCGAAGAAAGTCGGAAGAACGGAAATGCGCTTGTTGAACCGCGAAAGAAATTTTGAGAGTTCGCTGGAGTTCGTGATAACGGCATTCGCGTTGGATACGATAAACTCAAGCGACCGTCTGATGATGGGGTGTCGATAATACTGCGCGAGAGATGAATCTCCAAGTATTCGCCAAAAGTTGTCATCGATATAGAACAGGTAAGGACGATCTGCATCCACCAATGCCTGCGCCCAGGTGAAGGCGCGCGGATCGCCGCATCGGACAAACAGGGGAAGGGTATTCGAGTCGAAGTCGCTGCTCTGAAGCTTATCCAGAAATTGCACGGTGTAACTAATGCCGTGCGGTTTACAGGCCTTCAATACCTGTTCGATCAGATGCGTTGTGGCAATCTCGGCTTCGATGACAACCAGTATGCTAACGCTCGGCATGTCCAGCGCCGCTACGAAGCCGGTTGATTAATGCGGGAGTAGCTGTCGAGAACCTCGTCGGTGTCGCCATCCATGCGGATAGAACCAGATTCCAGCCAAATCGATCGTTTGCAGAATGACCGCAGCAGGTCAGGTGCATGACTCGCGAACACAAGGATCTTGCCTTGTTCCATGAACTCGAACATTCGCCGCTTGGCCTTGTCGGCAAATTTGATATCACCGGCGCCCATGACTTCGTCAATGAGAAGTATTTCAGGATTGACGCTGGTGGAAACAGCGAAAGCAAGGCGAACGAACATGCCGGTCGAATAGGTCCGGACCGGATAGTCCAGAAATTCCCCTAGCTCGGTAAATGCTGCGATCTCGGGGAGCTTCTCCTCGATTTCGGCAGGCGACATGCCAAGAAGCAATCCCCGAATGCGGATATTGTCGCGGCCCGACTGATTCATTTCGAAACCGGTCGCAAATTCGAACATCGGGCAGACATGCCCGCGGATCGTCGCGACACCCGATGTTGGAGGATAGATTTTCGCCATGACCTTAAGCAGGGTGCTCTTGCCCGCGCCATTCAGACCAATCAGGCCAACGCGCTCGCCGTGACCGATGCTGAGATCGAGATTTCGGAGGGCTTCGACACTATATCGGGCGTCTTTCGATTTCGCCCCAGTAATGTGGCCGACAAGCCACTCCTTGATGCCGCCACCATCGCGCTGGCCTTCAAAGCGGATACCGACGTTGTCGAGGTGAATACCAAGATCGGTCATAGCAGGAAAACCAGACGGTTATCGAGTTTGCGCGCAACGACAATAGCGACGGCCCAGGCTGCGGCGATGTAAAGCAGCGTGAAAACGTAGTTCTCGGGTGGAGCGAAGGTGCCCGTCAAAATGGGGTGGCGCACAATGTCGATCAGATAATAAAGCGGGTTGTATCTGTAGACGAAATCCAAATGCTTTTCCTGAAGCATCTTGATTGGAAACATGATCGGCGTAACGAAAAAGATCACCTGGAGGATTCCGGTGAGGGCATAAGGCCAGTCGCGAAATCGCGTTCCGAGATAAGCCGAGATGACGATATGCGCGAGCGCGGCGACGATCAACAATGTCAGGCCGGGGATGGCCATGAGCCAGCCCAGCGCACTGAAGCGCCCGAAGACAATCTGCATCGGAATGATCGCGCAGAAACCCACCAGCAGAATGATGCTGTAGGTCACCAGCGCGCGGAGCAGATAAATCTGTTTCGGGTAGGAGAATTGCTTGATGTAGCCTTCGGCGCCGACAAAGGCTCCCCCGGCTTCTGTAAATGACGAAAGCAGAAAACCCCAGATTACGAAGCCCGTAATCAGAAATGGCAGAAACTCGCTCATTGGCTGACCGAACATGACGCCGTAAACGAAACCGGCGGCGCCCACGAATATTCCGAGGTTAAGCAGAATCCACAACGGTCCGATGAATGAGCGCCGAAAGCGCGTTTTGATGTCCTGAACCCCCAGAAAGGTCCAGACGCGCCAGAGCTTGCACGAGGTTACAGCGTCGGCGAGCAGTTGCTGACCTGAGGTCATTTTGCGGCGCCTCGCTTCAAGCCCATGCGCACCAAGCCTTCCGAGCGGCTTTCTTCCCTGAAGCCGCATCGCTTGTAGATTCTGGCGGCCTTGTCATTCCGTTCCATGACTTCGAGAAAAAGGTAGGACAGATCCAGCATCGTCATGCCGAAGCGAACAAGTTGTTCGCAGCTCCGGGTAATATATCCGTGCCCCGCCTTTTCCGGCGCCACAAGAAAACGGCCTATTTCGGCCGATCCTGCGCCGCGGTCAATATCGTAGATGGCGCATTGGCCGACGGGCTGCCCGCCAACTTCGATTAGAAAGAAGAAGTCGTCGTTCTTGGCGAGGTAACGCTCGTACCAGCTCTTGTGGCTGCTGAATGACAGCTTTTCGGACGTCTTGAACCAGACGCGGGCTTCGTCCCGATTGCGCCAGTCCAGGATCGTTTTCAGATCGCGCTCTTCGACGAGACGCAACGTAACAACGCCATCCCCGAATGGTTCGACTGGCTGCTTCATCGCGCGTAATTGATGACCAGTTCAGAAATCAGATCCACGTCGGATTTTGTCATACGCAAATGCATGGGCAGTGAGATGATTTCCTGACTTGCCGCTGCTGCGTTCGGGCAGGTGCCCTGCGCGAAGGCGTACATTCGATAATCGGTGTTATCGCGGTAGTGAACGCCTGGGAAGATGGCATGCTCGTTGAGCGCGAGCATCACGGCATCACGGTCGCGCACGCGAATCTGCAGAAGATGCTGGGCCGATTCGCATCCGTTCGCCGTCTGCACGACGGTTACGTTGTTTCTATTCTTCAGATTTCCGTTGTACCAGACCGCAAGCTGGCGGCGGTAAGCATTATCTATGTCGAGATACTTCAACTGAACAAGCGCGATGGCCGCCATGATCGAGTTGCCGTGATACTTGTATCCGACCTCTTCGACATCATACATCCACTTGTATGCTCCCTGGGAGGCTGTGCGCGCATAGGTGTCTTTGTTGATGCCAAGCCATGTCAGCTTGCGGACGCGCTCGTCGTCCTCTGCTTCCTTGAAGCAGATCATTCCGGAATCGGCCGTGGGCAGATTCTTTACCGCCTGAAAGCTGAACACTGTCACGTCGGCATCCGCGCCGATGTGCTTGCCGTCGATCCGCGTTCCCGCCATGTGAGCCGCGTCGAGAATAAGCTTGATGCTGCGCGCGCGGCAGATTTCAAGAATTTTCTCGTATTGGCCGGAGTTTCCGCCGATGCCTACGAATATGAGCGCTTTCGTTTTCGGAGTGATGCGCTTGAGAACGCTTTCGGGATCCAGGCACAGGTAATCATCAACGTCCGCGAACACCGGCTTGAGGCCAGCATACAAAATGGCGTGGTTTGTCGAGACAAAGGTGAGCGGAGTCGTGATGACTTCGTCGTCGTCTTTCCAGCCGAATTTTGACTTGAAGAGTTCGAAGGCCAGGTGGAGACCGACAGTGTTGGAGCTCAGGAAATGAGCGTGCGCAAGTTGCGTATACTCTTTCCACGCAGCTTCAATTGCGACGGTCTTGAATCCGAGTCCAGTCCAGCCCTTTTCAAGGCACTCGCGTATCTCTGCGAGACATTCCTCAACACGGAAATTCGGAACGAAGAGTTGTACCGCCATAACGATCCTGCGATTTAGAGAAGCTCGAGCGCATTTAACGCCGCGCCCTGCCGGTCCTTGTCAGACAGGGTAGGGGCCGTTGATGTTCCAGAATGCGACTGAATAGCGGGCCATTCGATTGCGATGTCTGGATCGTCAAAACGGAGGCAGCGCTCATGTTCCGGATACCAGTAGTCGGTCACCTTATACTGAAAATCAGCGGTTTCAGAGAGAACGAGAAAACCATGCGCGAAGCCGCTCGGTATCCAAAGAGCCTTCCCGTTTTCCGCTGACAGAATTTCACCAATCCATTTGCCGAAGGTTGGAGAGTTTCGCCTTATATCGACCGCGACATCGAAGACTTCCCCTGACGTCACGCGGACAAATTTTCCCTGCGGGCGAACGACCTGATAGTGCATGCCGCGCAGGACGCCTTTGGCCGAGCGGGAGAAATTATCTTGCACGAACGTGGCGGATATGCCCGTCGCCTCGGAGAAAGCGCGTGCATTGAAGCTTTCGAAGAAGAGGCCGCGGTTGTCGCGGAAGATCTTCGGCTCGAATGCAATTACGTCCGGAATGGCAAGTGTGGAGGCGATCATCAAAAAGTTCCATGGTTCAGCAAGCTATACAAGTAGCGCCCGTAACCATTGTTCTTCATCGCGGCAGCAAGTTCTTCGAGCTCGGCGTCGCTGATCCACCCGTTGCGCCACGCGATCTCCTCAGGGCAGGAGACTTTCAGTCCCTGTCGTCTCTCCAGTGTTGCGATGAACTGACTCGCTTCGAGGAGTGTTTCGTGAGTTCCGGTGTCGAGCCATGCATGACCTCGTCCCAGAATCTCGACCGAGAGCTGTCCTTTTCCAAGATAGAGTTGATTGAGGTCCGTAATCTCAAGTTCTCCGCGGCGGGATGGTTTGAGTGTCTTTGCCAGCGAAACCACCTGGTTGTCGTAAAAATACAGGCCGGTTACAGCATAGTTCGATTTCGGTTGTGCCGGCTTCTCCTCCAGCCGCAAAGCCCTCCCGGACGAATCGAACTCGACGACCCCATAACGTTCGGGATCCTGCACATGATACGCAAACACCGTTGCACCCTTGGCGCGCTGTGAGGCGCCCGACAGAAGATGCGAGAAATCGTGGCCATAGAAAACGTTGTCGCCCAGCACGAGCGCGCTGGGTGCGTTTCCGATGAATTTTTCTCCAAGCAGGAAAGCCTGAGCAAGCCCGTCCGGTGACGGCTGCACGGCGTATTCGATACTCAAGCCCCATTTGCCTCCGGTGCCCAACAACTGCTCGAAGCGGGGAACGTCCTGCGGCGTCGAAATGATGAGGATGTCTCGTATATCCGCCAACATAAGCGTTGAAAGCGGATAGTAGATCATGGGTTTGTCGAAGACAGGCAAAAGTTGCTTGGAGATCGATAATGTGGCTGGATGCAGACGGGTTCCCGAGCCCCCGGCCAAAACGATGCCTTTACGTTTCATAGCAATCTCGATCTCGCAACTTCTTCAATGAAGCGTCTCGCGTGGACTTGCCAGTCTGGTAGATGGACGCGAAACCGGTCGCGTAGCAGCGAGGTTTCCAGCCTAGAGTTCTTTGGGCGAGTGGCCGCCGCGGCATAACTTGCGCTTGTTATCGGGAAAACGCGCTTCGGATTTGCCTGGATCGGGAGGCCCCGATTGTGAGCTAGCCCCAGAAGGAATTGTGCAAAATCATACCAGCTTGTCTCGCCGGAGGCCGTCAGATGATAGATGCCAGATAGTTCTTCGGACCGGGAGAGGCCGTTCAGCCGATCAAGCATTGCGGCGGTGGTGTCCGCAACGAGATGGGCGGTAGTCGGCGCTCCGAAGCTGTCAGCGACAACCTCGATCTGATCCCGTTCGATTGCTCGCCGCAGGATTGTCCGCGGGAAATTGGAACCGTGCGCGGAGTAGAGCCAGCTAGTGCGGATAATCAAATGTTTGCAGCCGACATCGCGAATTGCGCGTTCTCCGGCTGCTTTGCTTTGCCCGTAAACGTTGAGAGGGCAGGGCTGGTCATCTACTGCGTAGGGAGATGCTTTTTCACCGTCGAAAACATAGTCAGTTGAATAATGCACGAGCCATGCGCCAAGGTGAGATGCTTCCTCTGCGAGGATGCGCACGGCGATTTCGTTGATCTGGTGCGCCTTTGCCCTCTCGGTCTCAGCTTTGTCGACCGCGGTGTACGCGGCTGAGTTGACGATAACCGCCGGTTGATGGTGCCGGATCTGGAAACGAAGTTCGTCAGCGTTCTCAAAATTCGCGGTCTGCCTGTCACAGGCCACGAGCGGGCCAATGGTGCTGAGCGCACGCTGAAGTTCCCAGCCGAGCTGACTGTCTTTGCCAAGGAGCAGGATTTTTGGCGCGGTGGCTGTCATCTTGAGGAGTAGTTCCGGCCGAGCCAATCGCGATAGCTTCCGGCAACCACATTGTCGGTCCATGCCGTGTTGTCGAGATACCAACGCACCGTTTTGCGAAGTCCGGACTCGAAAGTCTCGCGGGGCTGCCAGCCGAGCGTCTGGCGAATCTTCTCGGCGTTGATGGCATAACGGCGATCGTGTCCCGGCCGGTCGGGCACGAACGTGACGTGCCGTCTGTATGAACCGTTTCGCGATGGCCTTTCCTTGTCAAGAGCATCGCAGATCGCATGCACTACATCGAGATTGCTTTTCTCGCTGTCGCCGCCGATCGCATATGTATGGCCGGGCTGCCCGTTACGGAGGACGGTGCGGATGGCGGAGCAATGGTCGCTCACATAGAGCCAATCGCGAATTTGCTGACCGTCTCCATAAACCGGCAAGGGCTTCTCCGCCAGCGCATGGTGAATCATCAGCGGAATAAGCTTCTCGGGAAACTGATAGGGGCCGTAATTGTTCGAACAGTTGGTGATGATGACAGGCAGGCCGTAAGTATGATGCCACGCGCGCACGAGGTGATCTGATGCTGCTTTTGACGCGGAATAGGGGCTGTTTGGTGAATAGGGGCTCGCCTCATGAAATGGGCCTGCTTCAGGCGTCAGCGATCCGTAAACTTCGTCGGTCGAGACATGAAGAAAGCGGAACGCTTCCTTCTCCCGGGGCGGCAATCCAGTCCAATACTCACGGGCTGTTTCGAGAAGGCGGAAGGTCCCGACAACGTTGGTCGTGATGAAGTCTTCCGGACCGAGTATTGAACGATCAACGTGAGACTCGGCGGCAAAGTTGACGATCGCGCGTGGTCTTACCCTGGACAAAAGCGACCGGACAAAATCCACGTCACCTATGTCGCCCTGGACAAACGAGTGTCGCTCGTCACCTTGCAGATCGGCTAAATTATGGAGATTTCCTGCATAGGTAAGCTTATCGAGCGTAACGATCGGGGCGTCCTCACTTGCGCGCCAATCGAGCACGAAATTCGCGCCGATAAAGCCGGCGCCACCCGTGACGAGAATGGGATGCGATCCGTCTGTCCGCAGGGCAGTAACGACAGTCATCCCAACAGGTTCCCGGAGATGCGCAGTAGAGCGTCTCAGCTACCGTAATTGCTCTTCAGCGCGGGGTTGGATTGAGGAGCGCTCGTGATCGGGTTCGACGCTGGGTTGTAGTCGGCGAGGCCAATCAGGTCAATAATCGGGAGTGCCTTCGGGGGCAATCCGAGTAGGCCGCTGACGGCTAAACTGACGGGTCAGGCGACGGTCTCTGCGAACCGGTTTGGTTTAGAGCGCTTCTGACAAGATGCAACAGAGGACCGTCACCCGAGACGATTTCCGCGCCATGCTCGCCGTCGGCGCGAACAAGAACCACCGTGTCATCCGGCCGATGGCCGACGTCGGACGCTCTCGCGATGGAGAATTCGCCGAGTGTTTGGCCCTGGTCCCTTGCAATTGCATATAAGCGGCTGCGGCTGCATGCCTCGTCAGCGACGAAGGTGACATGAACGTTGTCCCGCAGGGCGCTTGCGACCTCGACGATGCTGCACCATGCGGGATTACGGCTGACCAGGCCAGGACCTCGCAGGAACAGGTTTGGATACTCGTTGGACGCACTGTGTTGCGCAACCCAGTTTATGCTCTCGAAATGCGGAGGCGTTGCAGTGCCAAAGACTCGCTCCGCGATGAAGTTTCCCCACCTCTCGACAAATTTGCGATGATTGCGATGAATAATGGTTGCGCGGCGCGGGTTGCTCCAGATTGTTTTCGTAGTCGCGCTTTCCTCATGGATCACGGCAGTGCCGGCGCAGCAGTAAGTGAACAGTCCCATAGCGCGAAGGCGCAACATTAAATCAACATCTTCGAAGTATCCCGGATCGAATAACGGATCGAACCCACCCGCCGCCAGAAAGACGTCGCGGCGCATCAGCAGGCACGCGGCGGAGCAGTAGTCGACGATGTGCAGCCCTGCTTGGGATAGAATATTGGCGGGCAGGCGAGCCAGACCATGACGTATCGTCCAGCCATCAGGGCGAACGTATCCGCCGGCTTCCTGTAATCGGCCATTCGGATATCTCAGTTCCGCTCCCACAGCTCCCGCACGGTGGGCAGTCTTCAACGCGTGCAGGAGGGGGGCGATGTACCCGGGCGTCACCAAGACATCGTTGTTGAGAAGCAGAACAGCGTCGCCGCGTGCGGCCTCGGCGCCGATGTTGTTGGCTTCTCCAAAATAGAGATTTTGATTGAGTTCGATCAACCGGGCGTCATGAAGGCCACAGGCATCGCGAACAATCGATTTTTCATGAGGCCTGCTGCCGTTATCGACAACGATGATCTCATACGCGACGTTTGATGTGTGGGCCCGGATGCTCGCAAGGCATTCCTGCGTCATCCGCCCCATATTCCAGTTCAATACAATGATCGAAAGATCGGGAATCTTCTCCATCACAAATCTATATGTGATCTTCGCCGCGGGACCGGCGCCACCTCCATTTATCGGCAAGCTGCCGATATCGATACACAATTCGCCAGGTTGGCGATGACATCGAATCGTGCAGGAGCGCGGTGACCAGATTCATTCTTGCCTCCAGCTCTGCGTTGCGGTCTTTGAGGGCCGCAAGCTCGTCGCAATTATCCATTCGAATCGTTGCCTCCGGAGGAAATGCGAACCCGTCAACCAGTGCTAGACAACTTGATTTTTCAGGTCTAGGCCCAAAAATCAATATACTGGATGTTCTCAGCAGCGTGCGCTGCGTGGTAGTTTGAGAAGCGATAGGCAGCAATCGCACCGCAAGGTACCGGGTCGCATGAAAGTCAGAGATCTGGTCAGGGATACCGAGTGGATTCCCGGCTCGGACTATGTTGATGGGCATAAGCCTGCAATTTCGGTCCTGTTGCCGACATTCCGGCGCGGCGCCAGCGGTCTGTTTCGGAAAGCCGTGAAGTCCGTTCTTGGCCAGACACTGCACGATCTCGAGCTGATTATCGTCGACGACGCGAGCACTGACGGCACCGCCGATCAAATTGCGGAATTCATGCGCGAGGACGGCCGTGTGAGCTGCCTGCGTCATCCCAACAATATCGGCCTGCCTGCTGTTTCCGAATTTGAAGCTCTTATGAAAGCGCGCGCCGATTACATCGCGTTCGCATTCGATGATGATACATTCTACCCTGATGCCTTCGCGCAGTTGCTTCAGCATAGTTTGCAGAATCCGGACCGGGTATATTTTGGTTACGTGACCATGTTTGCAAGACACGATTATTCGTCGAATGTAGAATCTATACGGCTCGGGTGTCCGTTAGCTGATCACAATTTACAAGGCCGGAATCTGATCTCAAATTCCGCAGTCCTGCTCCCCCGTTCTGTAATTGATGCTGTTGGGTTTTATGATCCACACATCATTATGGCTCGACTTTGCGATTGGGATCTGTGGCGCAGAGTATCCGAGCGATACTTATTGCAATACGTCGATGTTAGTGTTGGGGAAGTGACGGGGCCCGCAACGGAGGACTCGCTTGGAAAAACGTATCCCTTAGTGATGAGCGCGACGGAGGAGTGGATGCGTGCCGGCGCCAGGAAGCTTACGTCTCAAGATTACTTCGATATTGACGTGTTTTCATCTCGACCGGAGATATCCACGCGTACGGCAGGCGTAATTGACGATCTCGTTATGGCTCACGTGGCCAACCGGCCATGGCTCAGAAAGCATTTTGAAGAAAGCAATGACTCGAAAACTATTGTTGTTCTTACGTCATCTTACGACGCGTCCACATCGCTATACTTTGACAATCTTCCATCGTCGGTTCGCGGACGAATTAGAATCGTGCTGTCAGAGAGGCATCTCGAACTTACAGAGCTGGCATCTGCTTCCTGCGTAATAGTTGTGCGGCATTTTGATATTCACGAGGAGTGGCTAGATGCAGCAAAGCGAATGAGGGTTCCTTTATACTATTTCCTTGATGACAATTTTGTTGAGTTGGCGTCGGTGGAATCTTATCAAAGTTCGGAGGATTTTTCTCTGAATGGGTTGCGGACAAAGCTGGAGCGGTTCGCGGGGGTGCTTCTAAGCAGCAAAGAACTGCTTGAGTATTTTGAGGCGAACCTTATTCACCCTAATCTGTCGTTTTTTCCCGTGAGTTATGCGCGGTCTCCGAAGAGTGCTCGCTTTACGATATCTAATTCGTTTGATCTAACAGTTGCGTCAATTGGCGGCAAACATCGACAACGAGGTCTACAGGAGTGCGTTCTGCCGGCGTTGCAGCGATTGGCGAGCGACGCATGCAGAATTCATTTCGTTATCGGCGGTTGCGATCCAGAAGATTCTGAATTGCTGAGCAAAATCGCAGCTAGCGAGAATCTGAAGTTGACGCTCATACCGTTCAACGTCGAATGGAACCGCGCGATATTGCAATTGGCCGAGCATCGCCCCGACGTCCTCATCCACGCACCCAGCAAAACCATCAACAATAAGTATAAAACTTTGAATGTTGCGCTATGCGCTTACATTCTTGATTGTGTGCTTATTGTCCCCGATGATCCGCCCTATGATCTCACGGAATTTGATGGCGCAGCTATTCGCGTCAAGCCTTCAAATGAATCGCGTGCTTGGTTGCAGGCGGTGCGAAACGTTCTTTCTACCCGAGAAACCTGGGACGGCTACAAGAAAACCAACGCAGCGTTCTGTCGAACCCAGTTTTCGGGCGAGCAGAATCTGATTGTTCTGAACGAGATCCTTCAATCGTCACCTGCGATTAGCTCGACCTTGGTGGAGACGAGACTCAAGGAGCTATATTTCTCCAAGTCTGTGACTGCCCGGAACAATCTAGCCGATCCAGAGCCGCTCCGGGCAAGCTTGCTGCAGCTTTCGCAGTTCCGCGCCCAAACGCGGCGCAATCACCGTTATCGGCCGCACCGGCGGCGCGAAGATATCTGGCCTCGGGTTTCGCCAGCGTTTGAAGATATCCGGCAGCATGTTCTCGGGAATAAAATACGCTCGAGCTCCAGCTATCTGGAACTATCCCACTCGCTTCACGATGTCGCGTATGCTGAGTACCCTGTTTACCTCAAGAAGGGACAGCTCAAGAGTATAACATGCGCCTTATCATCAGAGGGAATTCATAGTGGGCTCGTAGGTGTTGAATTGGTTGCGCCGAACGACACGATTGCAGTTCAATCATCGAGAGATCTCGCGCCGCTGAATCTGCATCTTCCTGTTACGTTCGACCTGAAGAATACCGTCGTTCAGGAGGGGAAATGGAAGTTTCGCTTCTTCGCCCGGTCGGAATGGCCGCTTTATGTTCTTGAGTTTGCGGAGTATTCCCGCTTCGGCTGGAGCCGGCGCGTGATCGCTCCATTCGTGAAGATAGAGTATGCCGGTCAGGCTGAAACAGGGGCGCGTTCCACGATGTAGGCGCGTCCGCCGGATCGGAGGCTTTCAGTCTCGATCTGTTTGATGCCCGATGGCGCGGCGGACAGAATGCACTGCCGTATGTAGGAGTCGGGATATTTCCTGTGCAGGAATTTCGCCCCCTCGATCTCCTCGTAGTCCTCTGTGATTTCATCGGTTTCACTCGGCCAAACCGTGAAAATGCAGATCTTCCCCGTTACGCGAAGCAATTCATGCAGCAGGCGCTGGACGTGGGGGACATGACCTGCCACCTCAAAGCATAGCACGCAGTCGATCTCGGCATCCCGGAAGACAAGGTTGAAACCGTCGCCGTAAAGAAATAGCGCTTCAGGAAAATTCTGACGCGCGGTCCGGAGCATCTGCAAGGAAACATCGACCCCCGTGTAGTCAATGGCACCGTTTGATGCAGCCCGAAGCCGCTCGTAAACCAATCCGGTCCCGCACCCGACGTCCAGAAACGTACCTTTCAGTCCGGGGACATGTCGAGATACCAGCTCGGTCAGTTGCTCACGATGTTGAATCTCACCGGGCTCCTCGTTCCAGATTGCCTGGACTCGTTCGGCGACCTTCGGAGCATCCCAGTTCTGCCAATCCCGGCTCATCGCTGATCTCACGATACGGTTCTACAAGCTTGCATATGCCGGTTGCATCCGGCTTCACAAGCGGTTGATTTTTACCCCAGCTCCGTGCCGATCAAAATTGATCCTTATTTGTGGCGGACTATTGGAACCCTCTCGCTTCTACGAGGTTAGCGATCCGGATTTCTGCGCCGCATTGCGCGGATTTGTCACTGTGTGAGGTACAATGTTTTTGTTTGAATCAATCAGCCGTCGGCTGGCCGTGGTTGCGGTCTTGGGATTGCCGTTTTTCTCTTCGGCGTCGATGGCCCAGTCGGCGCAGCCGTTCGCTGGCATGTCCGGTGTGTGGTCGGGGAAGGGCTCTATCTCCCTCGAAGGCGGGGCAAAGGAGAACATCCGGTGCCGGGCAACCTACGCGGTCAGAAACGATGGCAATGCTCTCCAGCAGACACTGCGTTGCGCAAGCGACAGCTACAAGATCGAGCTCACCAGCAATGTCGTCTCCGATGGCGGCAAGCTGACCGGGACCTGGAGTGAGGCCACCCGCAACGTCAGCGGCGATGTGCAGGGGACGACATCCGGGGGACGCTTTCAGGTCGTTGTGAGTGCCGGTGCGTTCTCTGCGGATCTCCTCTTGACCACGCGCGGCAACTCTCAGTCCGTCGTCATTCGCTCGACCGGAGGGGAATTCAAGGGCGCCAACATTACGCTGACGCGCACTTAAATCGATCATGAACGATTCGGGCCGAGAACAGCAGCTCACTGTTGAGGGGCTGCTGTTCTCGTTATCGTTCCCGCCGCAATCCCGACGGCAAGGACATAGAGCCAGCCCTGATAAAAATCGCTCAGATGCGAATTGAAGAGCGAGCTCAGGATGTTCTGCACAACGGCCACCAAGCCGATCCATGCGACGACGCCTTCGCCGCGAAACGTCAGCAGATGAACTCCCCACATTGCATAAAGCGCCAATACGCCAAGCAGTCCCCACTGAATCGCAAACAGCAGCGTTTGATTGTGAGGGTTGCCGCTCGTATTCGCGGGTGAGTCGGCCTGCTTTGGAATGTCGCGGGTCAACAGGGGTTTGGCGGATCCGGTCCCGTGGCCGATCACGGGGGCCGTCTTGAAGAGTTCGATCGACTTATTCCATAGCTCCAGCCGCTGCCCCACAGACGTTGTTCCTGCCTCCTTTTGAGCCGCGCGATATTCGCTGAATGCTGCGGAAACTTTGTGCTGCAGGTTCGAAGAAATTGTCCAGAGGCCGGCAATCGTAACAACGAGGGCCATGCATGCGATCCAGAAATGTCTGCGACCAAGGTAGCGGTAGGCAAAAAACACCGCGAGGACGGGACAATACACCAGCGCGGTCCGCGAGACGTTGACGAAAGCAAGATTCGCCAGCAACGCGGCAGCGATTATCGCAGCCGAAATTGCGAGTGCCCGCCGATGTCGCCGCAAGCCATCAACGGCCATAGCAGCGAGCGCAAACGCGCAAAACGCGAAGCCCTGGCTCTGGTCGATATAGTTTTTCACGGGGATGCCGGGCTGGTCGGACTTGTAGTGGATGGAAAGACCCGGCCAGTACAGAACAACCCAGGAGTACATCATTAAAATGACGCAGGAAGCGACAAACGCATAGAGGACGTAGCGGCCACGATCGGATTGACTGAAGTAATAGATCAGGATCGGAATTCCCAAGAGTTTCGCCATGGGCGTCAGCCCGCGAAACCTCTCAGCCCAGGAAATGCCGTCCGCCCAAAAAACGCCAAGCACGGCAATAAGGCACAGGGCCAATGCCGCCGAGCTCGCGGGGTGTTTCAATGACTGAACGAATGCACCAGGTCTTACGGTGCTGAGAAAGCCCAGCAGAAAGGCCAGCCCGCAGGACGATGCAAGGGATGTCGACCAGGGCAATCCGGCGGCTGCAATAATTGCGAAGTTTTCCGTGCCTTTTTGCCGTGCAGCCTGTGCGGCTGAACGATTGGGGCCGGTCCAAACGAAGAAGCCGAGCCAGACATCGGCCAATTCTCGCTTTATTGCAGCGTACATTAGCCCTCGGCGGCGCTGTTTTTAGATGCGGACAGCGGAAAATATGCGATATAGGTCAAGATGATAACCCCATCGAGCGGCTGCGGCCGCTTTCGAATCGGACTGTACCCGGAAGCTGGATGAGCGCAATCGACGGCTATATCGTGCGAACGACGTTGGTGGCGTTCCTGTTGATTCTCGTCTCGTTGACGGGGGTCATCTGGATCACGCAGGCGTTGCGCGGCATCGATTTAATGACGGGGCAGGGCCAGTCGATATTGGTCTTTCTCGGTGTCACGGGGTTGGCCATTCCGCTGCTGGCGATGATCATCGCGCCGATCGCTTTGCTGATCGCGGTGATGCACACACTCAACAGGCTCGCGACTGATTCCGAAATCATCGTGATGAACGCGGCCGGGCTCTCGCCAGGCAGGTTTCTCCGCCCGTTTATGTATGCGACCTGTGTGGTCAGTCTGCTCGTCGCCTTTCTCTCGATTTATTTTGCGCCGGAGTGCTTGCGCGCTCTGCGGCGATGGCAGACCGAAATCGGCGCTGACGTGCTCACCAACATTCTGCGTCCCGGTGAATTTCAGAAACTCGGCCCGCTGACAATCCGAATTCAGGGCCGGCAACCGGGAGGACTCCTCGTCGGGATATTTATCGACGATCAGCGCAATCCTGCAGAGCGCATCGATATTCTTGCGGATCGCGGCACGGTTCAGAAGAACGAGCGTGGCTCGTTCCTGATCCTTCAGGACGGAAACCTCCAGCGCTTCGAAACCGGCAAGAAGGATCCGGCGCTGGTTGCATTCAATAGCTATGCTTTCGATCTGTCGCAGTTCTCGAATGTCGTTCAGAGCGTCACCTACGGTCCGCGCGAGAGGTCGATCGGAGATCTGATGTCGCCGCCGCCTGACGATCCGATCTTTAAGCGCGTCCCCGGTGAATTCCGGGCCGAATTGCACGACCGTATTTTTGCGCCGATCTATCCCTTTGTCTTCATTTTGATGGCATTCGCCATCCTTGGTGCACCACGTACCACGCGTCAAAATCGTAACTTCGCTATCGCGGTTCTTATTGTTGGCATACTCGTCGTGCGTATCGCTGGGTTCGGTCTTTCGACGGCATCTACGTCCAAACCGTTCGCGATTCCCGCTCAATACCTGTTGCTGGCGATCGTAAGCGCAGGAAGTTTATGGATGATCATGCGGGGTGTGATTATCGATGCGCCGGCGAACCTGTTGCGACGTATTGATAATTTGTTCAGCCGTGGAGTGTCACTCAAGCCGCAGTAACATTACGGAAGCCAAATCCGGATGATTTAACCGCGGATGATGTTACAAGTGACGCTTTGGCGAAAATGAAGGTCTGCAAACTAGATGAAAAAAACTGCGCTTATTACAGGGATCACCGGCCAGGACGGCGCATACCTGGCGGAGCTACTGTTATCCAAAGGATATTCTGTCCACGGGATCAAACGGCGGACATCGCTTTTCAACACCGATCGCATTGACCATCTTTATCACGATCCGCATGACAAGGGTTATGACCTCACGCTTCATCACGGCGATCTGACGGATTCGTCGAGCCTCATCCGGATCGTGCAGGAAGTCCAGCCGGATGAGATCTACAATCTCGCCGCACAGAGCCATGTTGCGGTCTCGTTCGAGGAGCCTGAATACACGGCTAACTCGGATGCGCTCGGTCCGCTGCGAATTCTCGAAGCGATCCGCATTCTCGGACTCGAGAAGAAGACGCGATTTTATCAGGCCTCAACTTCCGAACTGTACGGACTCGTTCAGGAAGTACCTCAAAAGGAAACGACGCCCTTTTATCCCCGGTCGCCTTACGCGGTTGCGAAGTTGTACGCGTACTGGATTACCGTGAACTATCGGGAGGCATATGGCCTGTTTGCTTGCAACGGGATTCTCTTCAATCATGAATCGCCAATTCGCGGAGAAACCTTCGTCACGCGAAAAATCACGCGTGCATTGGCCCGCATCAAGCTCGGTCTTCAGGAGAAGGTTTATCTCGGCAACCTGAATGCCCGGCGCGATTGGGGGCACGCGCGTGATTATGTTGAGATGCAATGGCGGATGCTGCAACAGGATGTCGCTGAAGATTATGTCATTGCGACCGGGGAGCAGCATTCGGTTCGCGAATTTCTGGAAGTCGCCGCAAGGGAAGTCGACATCGCCATTCGCTGGGAAGGTGAGGGTGTTGACGAAAAAGGGTACGATGTTTCCACGGGACGATGTATCGTCGAAGTCGATCCGCGCTACTTCCGTCCCACAGAAGTAGAGACGCTTTTGGGCGACCCGACAAAGGCATACGAGAAGCTAGGCTGGTCACCGACGACATCGTTCGTTGAACTGGTCACGGAGATGATGAGAGAGGATATGCAGACTGCACAACGAGACGAACTCGTGAAGCAGCATGGTTTTAAGCATTTCAATTATAACGAATGATTTCAAGAATTTGAGCGCCGCTGAACTGCGGTGGACCGCGGTTCGTTGATAGTTTTATTAGCTGATTGCGGCGGCGCGGCTATAATTGATTGGAATCGAGGCTGGTATTGAAGCTTAAGGTTTTAATTACTGGGGCGTCTGGGCAGGACGGCTATTACCTCATCAACCTGCTACGCCAGCATGGGTGTGTTGTGCACGCTCAGTCGCGCCGCGAGATGCATTCAAATGCGCACCTGGATGGCGCGCAATGGCATGCTGGCGACCTCACGAACCGCGAATTTCTCGGCGGCTTGATCTCCAACATACTGCCGGACGAAATTTATAATCTCGCCGCTATTTCACGCCCTATACAGAGCTGGGATGCGCCCGGGGTGACAGCCGATCTCAATGCTCTGGTCCCGCAGGATATTTGCGAGCTCCTGCTCAAGCACAAGCCGGACTGCCGCCTGTTCCAGGCGTCGTCGTCGGAAATTTTTGGCGACGCCCCCGGTCATGCTCAGAACGAGCAAGCATTGTGCGTTCCAAAATCGCCTTACGGCGCCGCGAAGCTCTATGCCCATCGCATCATAGGTGCGTATCGGGCGAAATACGGCCTGCATGTTTCGTGCGGCATTCTTTTCAATCATGAAAGCCCAAGGCGTCCGCTTTCCTTTGTGTCACAAAAAATCGCTTTTGCTGCGGCCGCTGTATCGCTCGGATTGAACGAAACGTCAGAAGCCGATGAGCGGGGGCTGCCGATCCTGCAGCATGGAAAGATAGCCCTCGGCGATCTGAGCGTGCGGAGAGACTTCGGTTTTGCTGGTGACTATGTGGAAGCCATGCGGTTGATCGTTCGGCATTCCGTCGCGGATGATTATGTCATTGGCACGGGCGAAGATCATTCGATAGAAGATTTTTGCAATCAGGCCTTCAGGCTGGTCGGCCGGAAATGGACCGACCACGTCGTTTTCGATGCCGGGTTGATGCGAAAGATCGATAGCCGCTATACGCGCGCCGACGCGACGAAGATCCAGACCGTATTGAACTGGCGGCCAAAGGTCGACTTTAAATCACTCGTTTCGATGATGGTGAACGCGCAAATTGCTTTCATCAAGAATAGCATGTCGTTGAATCGGAATCCGGGCAGTGACTACTACAGCGCTGAATGCTGATGCGAATTCTTCACGCTTACAAAGTTTATTTGCCCAGTGTCTACGGCGGCATTCCGTCGGTCATAGCAATGCTGGCGGCGCTTCCGAAGGGCTTCGAGACCAGGATCCTTGTCGCCTGTGAGCGCGGCATTGGATGCAACTACGAATTCCAGGGCGTGAACGTCGAGGCGGTTTCGTCGGTCGGAATGATTATGTCGACGCCGCTGGCGCCGACTTATCCGTTCAAGTTCCTCGAACGGGTAAAATCCTCGGACATCGTCGTTCACCACGCGCCCTTTCCGCTGACGGATCTGGCGGTTCTTCTGATGCCGAAGGATTCAATCCTGATTGTGCATTGGCATGCGGAGGTCGTCGGCCGGCCATGGCTGATGAGGGTTTTAGCGCCATTCATCCGGAATTCGCTTAAACGAGCTGACAAGATTATTGTGTCAAATCGCGTCATCATCGAAAATTCTCCGTTTCTCAAGGAATTTGAGGCGAAATGCGCTGTCGTACCTTATGGGTGTGACGACGCCTATTGGGGCGAGCTGGATCAGGCAGAGCAACTCGCTGCTGACGGCATTCAAAAAAAACATCCGAGACTCGTGCTCGCTGTCGGCCGGCTTGTGAGTTACAAAGGCCACGAGATTTTTCTTCGCGCCATGCAGAACGTTGATGCTGACGCCGTCATTATCGGCGAGGGAGCGCTCAAGGCCGATCTTATCAGATTGGCTGAAGAGCTTGGTGTTGCTGGTCGTGTGAAGTTTCTGGGGGCGCTGCAGCCGCACGAGGTCAAACAGTACATCCACGCGGCCAAGGTGCTTGCATTTCCTTCTGTCACGGAAGCCGAAGCTTTTGGGCTCGTGCAACTGGAGGCGATGTCCGCAGGCAAGCCGATCGTCAATACGGCTCTTGCAACGGCTGTCCCGTATGTCGCGCGCGACGGCAAGGAGGGGCTTACCGTTCCACCAAGTGAGCCGGTTGCGTTGGCTGAGGCCCTATGTCGCTTGCTGGACCAACCTGACTTTGCTGCCAAATTGGGGCAGGCGGCGAAAGAACGCGTTCGAAGTGAATTCAGCCAGACCCTGTTCCTCTCGCGCATGCAGGAGGTCTATAAGGACGTCTATCAACGCCGCCGTTCAGCCCGGTGAGGAATGGCGGACTATACCGAGCGGGTGGGTGAGTGTTGACGGCACGGCCAGGGCAGAGGCGGGGTCCGGCGGAGATGGCATTGCAGGATGCCGTCGATGGCCTCTCTTTGTGGGCGCTTTGGGGAAAGCTCGGCTGGAACGATATTCTGCAGCGTTACCGGCGTTCGTTGCTTGGTCCGCTTTGGCTGACGGCAAGTATGGCCGTCATGGTGGTCTCACTCGGTCTGGTTTATTCAAAGATTTTCAAGGCTGAGCTGCGCGACTTTATGCCCTTTCTCTGTGTTGGGCTGCTGGTCTGGGGATACATCAGCGCGATTTTGTCGGAATCCGGCGCGCTTTTCACAGGTGCTGAATCCTACATCAAGCAAATTCGCCTGCCATACTCTGTCTACGTGCTGCGCTTCATGTGGAGTAAGGTCATTGTCTTCGCGCACAATTTTGTAATCTACTTCGGCATCCTTGTTTACTTCCAGATATGGCCGGGCATTGCCGCGCTTTATGCCATTCCCGGCTTTCTGCTGGTGACGGTGAACGGCGCACTGACGAGCATGTATCTCGGCATGATGTCCGCACGTTTCCGCGATATCCCGCAGATCGTCGCGAGCTTCATTCAAATTGTATTTTTCATTACGCCGATCATGTGGAAGCCTGAGTTGCTTGGCGGACATGAAGACCTGATCAGGTTCAATCCATTTTTTCATCTTGTTGAAATCGTGCGTGCGCCACTGCTGGGGCAATTACCATCCGCGGGAAATTATTTGGCGGTTGCCTTGATCACGACGCTGAATGCCATTTTTGCGATTTTGTTCTTTGTCCGGTTTCGCGCTCGCATTTCATATTGGGTATAGACGGATGGTGCAGTCACATAGCGTCGACGCAGAGCAATCGGTTCTTCGGCTTGATAATGTGAGCGTGTCGTTTCCAGTTTATCATGGCGGCTCCCGCTCCCTGAAGAAGGCGATCCTTTCGCGGAGCTCGGCCGGCCGTATTGCCCGCGATGCCAACGATCGCATCACGATCGACGCATTGCGCGATATTTCATTTTCGCTCGATCGGGGGGACCGGCTCGCTCTGATCGGAGCGAACGGCGCAGGAAAAACAACCCTCTTGAGGGTGATGGCGGGGATCTACGAGCCTGTTGCAGGGACCGTGCAGATCCGTGGCCGAATTTCACCGATGTTTGATATCGGCCTTGGCATCGACAGCGATTTGAGCGGCTACGACAACATTCGGATGCGCGGTTTGTTGCTCGGCCTTTCGTCAAGGGAAATCGAGCGTCTGTTACCCTTGATTCTGGATTTTACCGAGCTTGGCGATTACCTCGACATGCCGGTGCGGACTTATTCTTCCGGAATGACTCTGCGGTTGACGTTCGCGGTCGCGACCTGTTTTGAGCCGGAAGTCCTGCTGATGGATGAGTGGATTCTCGCTGGAGATGCTCATTTCATGACGAAGGCGCGGGCGCGCATTGATTCTTTCATTCAAAAGGCGAGCGTTTTGGTGCTGGCGTCCCACAATCTGGAAGTGTGCCGCCGCTGGTGCAACAAGGGGCTTTGGATGGATCGCGGAAGCCTTAAGGCTTTCGGGTCGGTGGAAGATGTCATCGCCGCGTATTTGGCCGCCAGGCAATAAGAGATCAAGCTCGCTAGCTCCTGACCAGTCTCGATTCCAACTCGTGGATCCGATCCTGAAGGCTTTTGAAAGATGCAGTTACGTAGGCATCAAGGACATTGGCAGGCGTCGACAAATCGAGTCTCAGGGCCGGTTCTTCTGCGCGATAGTAGTACCGGTTTAGACCGTCAAACAGCGCGAAGCAGTAGCCGGCGTCGAACAGCAATCCCTCCCAATTGAACCATGATGGTTCATTTGTAAGAGGCTTTATAGATTCGACGATTACCACGCGTGGACGGAAAGCACGCCATTCGGCGCTCTCAATAACGCCACGCTCGCCCCCCTCAACATCGATTTTGAGAAAATCAACGGTTGGCGCGGCGTATCGGCTTGTAATTTCCGAGAGCGGCATGACTTCGACTTCGATCTGCTTCGTATCGAAATCTGAAATGGCATTGAATGAAGCCAGTCTTTCAGTGGTATCGACGAGACCGGAAAGTCCCGAGTCCCCATGCTGCAGGAATTGAGCTCTTCCACCTGTGGGCCCAACTGCAACCTTCAGGTTGATGTCCGCAGGGCGCCTTTCCATCAAGCGTGCATGATATAGATCCGTTGGTTCGATATTTATCCCTCGCCAGCCGTTCAGATAGAAATGCTTCGTCACGGAATCGAAGTCCGGATCCCATGCGCCGACATCGATGTAGAATCCAGTCCGCTGCCTGGAAAACGCCCGGTTGAGGATCACATCCTCGGCATTCTGGGCGTAAGAGATCATCGGTTCGGGCATCGCGCATCCTCGCTGCCGGCGTGGTTGGAGAGGTGGCCTGCTGACGCAGCCCGGCGTGACTAAGGCGGGACTGGTCGCTAGGCCTCGTTGGACGTTATGAATGGCCCTATGCTATCATTTGGCATTGAATTTTCCAGAAATGTTTGAGTTCGTTCGATGACCCTTTGGATTGACGTGACGGATCTCTATCATTGGGGTCTGGGTCATTTGACTGGAATTCAGCGCACATCTGCCAGCGTATTATCGGAATTGATGGCGGTGCGGGGAGATGTTCAGCTCTTCGCGTACGATCCGGCCGCGAAAGTCCTTCGTAAAATAGACGCTCACGCGCTTCCAGCCGTTGTTCGTCGCTATATTGGCGCCCGAACCGAGGCTGGCAGGGTATCTGGCAATCTGGCGGAGCCTGCGGCCCCTGCAGCCATACCCTCGCTTAGCATGCGCGGAGGTCTTGCTCGGGTGAAGCAGTATCTGAAACCCAGGCTTTGGTTTCTGAGGCCGGCTGTGCGACGCCTGAGGTCAGGCATCCAGCGTCAGAAAGGCCGATGGGCCGGTCCCGAAGCAGTTGAGATTGTCAAAGACTTCCGGCGGAGCACCCGAAGACTTTTAGATCTGATTTGGAGAAATGTTCTCGGCAGGGAGCGATCAACGGCATCGATGGTGCCGGCTGCGCTAGGAGAGGTTCCCCCGAAAACGATCCTGTTTCAGCCGGGCGATGTTTGCCTCTCGCTGTCAGCTACATGGGGATTCCCGCACTATGGCGACGTCATAGCGGCGAATAGTCGTGCGAGCGGGGCAAAGTGTATCAACATGCTTTACGATCTGATCCCGACACTTTTCCCGCAGTGGGTGTTGCCGGGCCATTCTCAAATGATAACGCTTTGGGTTCGTCAGCAGATTCAGAATGCGGACGTGGTCCTCACCATATCGAAGTTTCAAAAGGAGGAAATTTCCAAATTCATCGCGGCCGATAAACTTCCCGTTCGGCCTGTTGAAGTCATTCATCTTGGAGATAATCCGAAGTTCGTAACACCAGCTACGGCGAGTGCCTCCTTGCCCCTGCCGCGCTACGTTCCAGAGCGGAAGTTCGTGATTTGCGTCGCGACCATAGATGTAAGAAAAAACCATAGTTTGCTGTATCAAGTCTGGCGTCGCCTGACTGAAGAGCTTGGACCGGATTGTCCTCAACTTGTGCTGGTCGGCACAATCCATCTGCATGTGTCCGACTTCTTGCATCAGATCCGTAACGATCGGCTAGTCAACAGACTCATCGTCCATCTACACGACGTCGCCGATGAAGAACTTGCGTGGTACTATCGGCATTGCGCCTTCACTATCTACCCTTCTATCTATGAGGGCTGGGGGCTTCCTATTTCGGAAAGCCTGTCTCTCGGACGATATTGCATTGCCGGCAACAGAACGTCGCTGCCGGAGGCGGGTGGAGATCTTGTCGACTACTTTGATCCCCTCGATTTTGCCGGCTGTTACAAGCTCGTTTACAGGGCCGTGACAGATCCGGACTACGTCAGGCAGTGCGAGGAACGGATACGGACGAACTACGTGCCTCATACATGGGCCATGACGGCGGCGCATATTTCTGAGATTGTGGATCGGATCGGTGGCTTGGATCGGCAGGCGGCCGTCGGATAGTGTCTCGCCATGTATCAGAGTTCGACGGGTTTGTTGCCACTAGACATTCGTCGTCTGAGTAGATGCTCAGTCATCAAGAAAGTTCTGTCGCGCAGATGCTTGTAGGATTCGAATCCAGTATTCTGAATCGCTCGATGACGGGCGTCGCGAACTACACATTCAACATCGTTCGTAGCGTACTTGAGCTCGAGCCGAACCTGCGTTTTGCGGGATTTCGAGATTTGGACTGGCGCAGATTTGACCTTGCTGAAGCGGAAAAAATAGCGTTCTCCGAACGCAAGCGCGATGATGCCGAGACATCAAGCGCAAGTTCACTGACCCGTGTGAGGAGGCGTCTGCTTGACGACGTCGCGGGATTGCCAGGTTCACGCAAAGCTGCCGCAGTTTATCGCGAAATACGCAAGGGCAGATTTGCCTGGTCGGTGCAAAAGCAATCCCTTGACTTGTTTCATGCGTTCAACTTTCGCCCGCTGACCGATCCGGGGGTGCCGATACTTCCCGTGATCTATGACCTCTCGACGTTTCGGCATCCGGAATTTCATCCGGCCGATCGTGTCAAATGGCTTGAACCGCTGCGGCAGACGATCGAACGCGCGCCCCTGGTGCAAACCATCTCGAACTTCAGCAGGCGGGAAATTGCTGAGCTGTTCGCCTATCCCCTCGCGCAGATACTCGTTGCGCCGCCGGCCGCGGCGCCGCTATTTGCACCGCTCGGTGAAGAGAGAACGCAGCCGGGGCTCGACTTGCTCGGTCTGACATACGGGGAGTTCTTCCTCGTCGTGGGGACTCATGAGCCGCGTAAAAACATTCGAACTGTGATCCAGGCCTATTCGCAATTGACGTCGCGCGAGCGGGCGCGATGCCCGCTCGTGCTGGCGGGTGGAAGAGGCTGGGGCAAACTCGATCTGCCCGAGCCGACAGAGGCAATGGTCAGGAATGGATCGGTTCGATTTGTTCATGACATGACCGATCCGCAACTGCGAAATCTCTACGAGGGTGCGCGGTTGCTGTTGGCGCCATCGCTCTATGAGGGGTTCGGAATGCCGGTTGTCGAGGGACTGGCATGTGGGACGCCCGTGGCGCATAGCGCGGATACGGCGATGGATGAAATTTCCGGAAGCATAGGTCAGCGAGTTGGAGCCCTCGATGTGGACGGCTGGACTGACTTGCTCAAGGCTTCGATCAACACGACCGATCATACAGATCCCACGGGCCGGGCCGCACGGATCGCTCGCGCACACGAGTTTGACTGGCGGCGGAGCGCCAGCTTGGTCATCGATGCCTATCGGCGTATTGTGAACTGATGCTACTCGATCAGCGCGAACAGCCCTGGGGTGGAATGAAGCGGTATGAAAACACGAACTGCTTTCCAGTCCATGTTCGTTTGAGCGGAATCGAGACTTTGCTCTCGGCCGAGTAGGCCTTTCCAGGCAGGAATCTTGCCATTCGCTCTTTGAACTCGGGATCGGTATCCATCACGACGGCGCCGCCCCGGCGGAGCTTGTCGTCATTGTACCAGGTCGCTCCGGCGATTTCCCGATAGGCGAGGCTGGTCACGTCGCGCCCGGCCTCGATCCCGACGCCGTAAGTGGCTTGCCGGCCGCCAATGAAGTAGGCGGGTCCGCAGCTATATTTACTATCCCAATCCCTGAGGATCAGCCGCGCTGCTTCTGCGGTGGGCTCCTGCATCGCGCTATGGCTTGCGAATGCCGTAAAGACTATGGCAACGCCGATGCCGGCGACGAGATAGAGTCCTGCTATGGAAGGCACCACTGTGTGCTCCACCCAGCTTTTGCAACATTCGCTCCAGTTCATAAAAGGTGCGACGGCGAGGAAGGCCAGCATGATGTAGGGCGCAGCAAATCGCGCCAGAAAGTTGAGTCCGGCGATCATCACCAGCACCATGAGGGCGATGTGTGCAGACGCAGCCGTAAGGAGCAGAAAGCGGGACACCGGTAGCGGGTCAGACGCCGGAACGCGGATTTTCAGGAAACCCTTCCAGAGGCTGATAGCAAAGATTACATAACCCGGAAGTGCGAAGGTCAGATAACCCGCCAGAAGCTCGGCGACGCCGGCCAGGCGTTGCGAGAGCGGATTCTGAAAGTCGAAATGGTCGAGGCCATATTCGAAAGCCGCGCTATGTCTCAGAACGGCTACGACGTGAGGAAGGATCAGCGCCATACCTGTGGCGATCGCGACGTAGAAACCGGGACGTTTCAGCACCTGACGGCAGGATGGCAAAAGAAGAATCGCGCTTGCCATTCCGAAGAACAGCACCACCGCATTGTACTTTGTCAGCAAGGCCACGGCCGACCAGAAGCCGAACGCGATCCAGTCACGCATGCGATCGGATTGGACCGCGCGAAGAAAATGAAAGATGACCGCAGGCCAGGATGTGAGCTGGAGGATATCGGCGTTGAGCGCAAAGGAGAGAGGCGCGAAGATCGTGTACGACGATGTACCGTACAGAAAGGTAAAGAGCAGGGCGTTGTCGCGAGTCGTGGCCAGCAGAAGCGTGCGATAGAAGTAAACCAATCCGATCGCGATCAGCAGTTGTCCGGTCAGGATAGTGACCGCGGCGGATGTTCCGAACAGGCTGTCGACGATCCCGCCGATCCAGACCATCATCGGGGGATGGAATGGGGTGACGATTGGAAACTCCCGGCCCCAGGCGATCAACTCACGGGTATCGTACATCGCGGTCGGAAAGACGACGACGGCGAGCAGCACCGGCAACAGAAGCGCAAGCCCAAGAACGGCAAGCGCAGGACCGCGCCTCAGGCCTGAACGATGCTCACTGGGCATGACGTTGATGTGCCTCGATGCCTTGTAGATTCGCGTGTCTTCGCAGAGATAAATATAGCAATCGAGGTCGCGTGTCGGGCCCCGCGAGCGCGGGGGCGGGCGCGGGAGTCCTGCGCGTATTGACCCTCACGGGGATCGTCCGATACGCCTAGGGATCGCGGCTGAACGCCGCCGCAGCAGGTGAGATGACGCCGCGATGGCCTCGTTTCTCGATACGTGGCTCGAGGGTGTGGAGGAAGGCTGGGGGATTCCGGCTCTCCTCGCGCTGTTTGTACTTTTATGGACGGCGTTTCTGGGCATTGCCTACCTGAACGCCGATCTGCATCCGGACGTGATCGAAGCCTGGGTCATCGGGCGGACGCTGGATTGGGGCGGCGCCAAGCATCCGCCCTTGATGGGCTGGGTGACCCACGCATGGACGGTGGTTTTTCCGGTTCGTGACTGGTCGTTTCACCTTCTGGCGATGACCAATTCGGCCGTGGCGCTCTGGATCATCGACCTTACGACCCGCCGCTTCGCGAAAGGCGACAAGCGCGCGGTTGTTCTGCTGCTGCTCATGCTGCTGCCGATCTATCAATTTCAGGCCCAGCGCTTCAACGCGAACTCGGTGTTGTTCGCGGTCTGGCCGCTTGCGATCTATTGCTTCCTGCGGTCGTTCGAGACCCGGCAGGTGAGGTGGGCCGTGGCCGCCGGGCTGGCCGGTGCTCTTGCGATCCTCGGAAAGTACTATTCTGCGTTCCTGGTCTTCGGGTTCGTCTTCGCCGCCATCTGTCATCCGGCACGCCGGGCCTATTTTACGTCGCTGGCCCCGTGGACCTCCGCGGGCGCGGGCCTGCTGCTGCTTGCCCCTCACGTCCACTGGATGTTCACTTCCGGGATCAGTCCTTTTGGCTACGCGCTGGCGACCCATGGCGGCCTCCCGGCAGGCCGCGCCTTCCTGTCCGGCCTGAGCTTTCTGTTGGGGCTCGCTGCCACCCTGGCCCTGCCGGGGCTGGTCTGGGCCGCCATGATCCGCACACGCGCGGGGAAGTATCTCCGGGAGTTCAAGCCGCTGGATTCAGGCCTGCTGTTACTGGTTTTGGTGGCAATCGGCGCGATCATTTCCCCGCCTGCGGTAAGCCTGGTCCTCGGAAGCTCGCTCAGCCCGGTCTGGGCCTCGCCGGGGCTGTTTGTATTCGTTCTCGTCGCGGTCTGTGCTGCGCGATTTCCCATCGATCGGGCCGAGACGCGGCGGCTGGCCTTGGGCGTCCTTGCGCTGACCGTGATCGCGGTTCTGCTGGCGCCTGCGCATGCCTATTACCGCAACCTGCACCCGTTCAGCGAGGGGCGAAACTACTACAGCCTCGCGGCGGCCGAGGTGATGAAGCGCTGGCGCGAGATCTCGTCCAGTCCGCTGAAGACCGTCAGCGGCGACAAACTGGCGATGGCGCTGGCCTTTTACTCTCCGGACCATCCAGCCTTCACAATTCCTTTCAACCAGCAGTATGTCTGGCAAACGCCGTCCGAGGCGGCGCTGCGGGAGGGCTGGGCGACGATATGCCTTCCTGACGAGGAAACCTGTCAGGTCTGGTTGAAGCATCAGGTCGCGCCGGCCGCGCCAGGGGCCATCAGCTTCGATTTCGTGGTTCAGCCGCAGTGGTGGGGCTCGGCGGGCGTCCCGGCGCGGATTACCGGCCTCATTGTTCCGCCCCGCACGGTCCGCTGAGATGCAAACCGTCGCCGCCCAACTCCGCTCGCTGATGACAAGGCGAGGAGCTGTCCCGCTTTTGATTATTTGCCTATGGGCGATTGCTGCATTTCCGAACCTGTCGGTGCGATCGTTCATTTGGGAGGAAGGGACGAATGCCGAGATCGCGCGGGACATCCTGTCGAACGGCAACCTGCTTCAGCCCGAGGTCTATGGAGTCCGTTGGAACGAGAAGCCGTCGCTGCTGCCATGGCTAATCGCCGGAGTTGCGAAAATCACAGGCGAAATCAACGAATTTTCCGCGCGGTTGCCTGCGATGATCGCGGTGGTGCTGACGGCGCTGCTGGTTCAGTCACTGACGCGTCGCTACGCGAGCCTGAACGCATCGCTGCTTGCGGCGGTGCTGCTCATGTTTTCTCCGATGCTGTTGCAGAAGCTCGCGATCGCCGAGCCGGATACTCTTGTGACTCTGTTTTCGTTCGCCGCATTCATCGTCTGGTGGAATGGCGTTGAGGCCGGTCGCGTCGGCTGGGAGCGCTGGATCGGATGCGGGTTGTTACTCGCGGTCCTTGCCATGGCGAAAGGACCGCAGCCGGTGGGTTATTTTGCGCTCGGTGTTTCGGCCTATCTCGTCCTAACGCGTCGATGGCGAGATGTTCCCGGGCTGTTGGTTTGTTTGCTGATCCCGGCCGCTGTGACGATTGCTTGGGCCGCAGCGGTGTACCGGCCCGGCGATGAAGCGACATGGATCAGCTACGCGCGGCTGCGTTCAGCCCCAAGTTTCTCCGACTATATCTTTCGAAATACGGACGTCTTCCTGAGACTCGTTGTGGAATCGATGCCGGCGATCCTGTTAGCGCCCTTGCTCTGGCGTGCAAGGGTCACTGAGTGGAGTATCCCGCCCGTGGCGCTTCCACTCGCGCTCTATGCCGGCCTTTGCACCATCGCGGTGGTGTTCTGGCCGGGCTCTAACAGCCGCTACGCCATGCCATGCGTGCCCGCGATTGCGGTGCTTGCCGGATTTGCGTGGGATGCAATTGCAGGCACAAAGCATGCGTGGCTGCGGCGTATCACTTTGGCGATCGCATGCGGTTTGACCTCTATTCAGATTGTCCTCGCGAATCTGGTCATGCCCCTGTTCGCCGACAGGTTTGGTGGTTCGAGGATCGCTGGTCAGAGTATCGAACGCGCGATCCGCGCCAATCCAGCTCCCGCGTTTTGCACGGACCTCGCGACGAACCAGCTCTTCTACATGAGCGCAGGGCCGATCCGCTGCGTCGACCCAGCGGACTTGGGTTCGATTGTTGCACCTGCGTGGCTGATCGTGCCTCGCGAACAAGTGCCGCTGTTGGTGCAATTGAATCCTGACCGCAGCACGCGCGTCGCTGTGGAAACCGACTCCGGCTCCCGGTTGTCAGCCGTAAGGCTCGACAAACGGTGAGGCGGCAGGCGCCCGCCGAGCCACTTTGATCTTAAAGTTCAAAAATTGAATTGTGTGGGCGGGTTGGCTTGCCAGCCCGTGCCCGGACGCCTCTAACCTGATCCAGCAATTCAAATTGCCGATATTCAGAGTAATTCTTATCGCGCACTTCTTTTCCGCACCGCACGCGACGGTGCTTGACTAGTTCTAAAAAAGAACTGTAACATCTTACTCAATAATAGCGACCGAAAACGGCAGCACTTGAAACGAGCCTGCCCCGGCCGAGCGGGGAAGCGCAGGCGTTTTTCACACGGGAGGAGAAACGATGATCAAGAGATTGAAACTCGCGTCAGCCTTGTTACTGGCATTGTCTGCGTCTGCTTCCGCCAGCGAAATGCCCGGTGTTACGGCGACCGAAATCAAGGTCGGTGGTGTGTTCCCATTTAGCGGGCCGGCATCGTCGATCGGTCTTGTCGGCAGGGGCGTGCTTGCTTACGTGCAGTCGATCAACGATCGCGGCGGCATCAACGGCCGGAAAATCAATTACATCGCTTATGATGACGCTTATAGCCCTCCGAAGGCGGTCGAACATGTCCGCAAGCTGGTTGAGAGCGATGAAGTCGCCTTCATGTTTGGCCAGCTTGGCACGCCTGGCAACACGGCAACGGCAAAGTATCTAACTGGCAAGAAAGTTCCCGCGCTCGGCATTGTGAGCGGCTCGAACAAGTTCACGAACGTGACGGATTTTCCGATCACCACGACGAGTCTTGTCAGCTTCGATACCGAAGGAAAAATCTACGCGAAGTATTTGAACAAAACCCTGCCGGGCAAGAAATACGCGATCCTCTATCAGAACGATGATCTTGGAAAGGACTACGTCAATGCCTTCAAGGCGTTGATGAAGGACGAGTTCGACAAGCGCGTTGTCACCGCTGCCTATGAGATCGCCGATCCGACCGTGGATTCGCAGATCGTCAATCTGAAGAGTTCAGGCGCGGAAGCCCTGCTTGTTGCGGGGACGCCCAAGTTTGCCGCGCAAGCCATCCGCAAGGCTTCGGAAATAGGATGGAAGCCGACCTTGCTGCTGAATTATCCGTCGAGTTCGGTCGGCGCCACGCTCAAGCCCGCGGGCCTCGACAAGTCGATCGGCGTGATCGCCGGAACGATGACCAAGGATCCGACGGATTCGAAGTGGGACAACGACAAGGGGATGAAGGACTATCGCGCGTTCGTCGACAAGTACATGCCCGGTGTCGATATCTCCGATACGAACTACATTTTCGGCTACACCCAGGGAATGATCCTCGAGCAGATCATCAAGCAGTGCGGAAACGATTTGTCTCGCGAGAACATCCTTAAACAAGCGAAAAGCCTGAAGGATGTTGCTCTTCCAACGGCATTGCCGGGTGTTCTGATCAACACCAGCGCCACAGTCAATCAGGACTTCACCCAGATGCGTTTGCAGCGCTGGACGGGCGAGAACTGGGACCAGTTCAGCGACGTGCTCGACGCGAAGTCAGAATAATCTGAGAGAGAAGGCGGAGGCCGGCACTCTTCGGGGGAGGTGCCGGCCTCTTCGCTGACATGCTGCGTGAAATTCAAGGAGAGTGGCCGTGAAGGGCTTAATGCAAAATCAGCCGTTGCTGTTATCGTCGCTGTTGCGGCATGCGGACCGCTTTCATGCCAACACGGAAATCGTGTCGCGGACGGTCGAGGGGCCCATTCACCGCTACACCTATCGCGATGCCGCGCGGCGCACGCGTCAGCTTGCCAGCGCATTGCAGCGCTGGGGCGTTCAATACAGCGACCGGGTCGCCACCATGGCCTGGAACAACTACCGCCATTTCGAGCTCGAGCACGGCGTGACCGGCATGGGCGCGGTGTGGCATGCGATCAATCCAAGACTGATCCCGGCGCAGATCATCTACATTGCCAATCACGCCGAAGATAAAGTGCTGTTCTTCGAGAGTTCGTTCCTGCCGCTGGTGGAAAAGCTCGCACCTGAGCTGAAGACCGTCAGGCTGTTTGTCCTGATGGTGGATCGGGCGTCGATGCCCGCAGCGACGACAATTCCAAACCTGCAATGCTACGAGGATTTCATCAAAACCGGCGACGAGAATTTTGTCTGGCCGGAGTTCGACGAGCTATCGGCATCGTCGCTGTTCTATACCTCGGGAACCACGGGTAACCCCAAGGGCGTGCTTTACTCCCATCGGTCTGATCTGTTGCATGTTATCACGGAATGCGGAGCACACAGCTTCGGCTTCACAACGCAAGACACCATTTTGCCGATGACGCCGATGTTTCACGCCAACGGTGCGTGGGGCTTCACCTATGCACCACCGATGGTGGGCGCCAAGCTGGTATTGCCGGGACCGAAGCTCGATGCCGCAAGCGTCGCTGAATTGATCGAGACCGAAGGCGTTACGCTGACCGCCGGTGTCCCGACGCTTTACACCAAACTTCTCCAGCATTTTACGGAGCGGGGGCGTGGCGCCGGAACATTGAAGCGGATCGCGGTTGCGGGGTCCGCTCCGGCACCCAGCATGATGGAGGGCTTTGAGCGTCTCGGCGTTTCGGTCAATCACATCTGGGGAATGACGGAAACAAGCCCAACCGGCACCACCCCGCAGCCGTCGCGGAAGGTCGCAAAATTGTCCGCGCAGGAGCAGCTTCACCGCAAAACCATGCAGGGCCGGCCGCTTTTCGGCGTCGATGTGAAAATCGCCGACGAAAACGGAAACGAGATGCCGCGAGACGGCAAATCGAGCGGCCGCCTGATGGTTCGCGGTCCCTGGGTTCTCAGCGGTTACTACCGCGAAGAAAAGCCGTTGCTGGAAGACGGATGGTTCAATACCGGCGACCTCGCCGTAATGGACGATGACAATTACATTCAGCTCACCGATCGTGCCAAGGACGTCATCAAATCCGGCGGCGAGTGGATCAGCTCGATCGATGTCGAAAATCTGGCGATCGGCTGTCCCGGCGTGGCCGAAGCGGCTGTTATCGGTATTCCTCATCCGCAATGGGAGGAGCGTCCCCTGCTCATCGTGGTGCCGGCTGCCTCCGAACCGGCGACCGCAAAGTCGATCATCGCATTTCTGGAAGGGAAGATCGCCAAGTGGTGGATGCCGGACGATGTCATTTTCGTCGATGCGCTGACCTACGGCGCGACAGGCAAGGTGCAGAAGATGGAACTGCGCCAGCGCTTCGCTGGCCACTACACCTCAAAAAGGAGTGCTTAACGGCAAAGGCGCCAGAAAATATCTGGCGCCTTTGTTTCTATGGGTGGACGTGACTGTCTGTCAGATGGCGAGGTTCAAGCCGCACGAGCCTTTGCGCGTGATGCTTTTGCCTTGGCTACCTTCGCCGGCTTCGGCGGAATGATCTTCGGTCGCGCGCCCGGTCCGGGGTGGACGTGAACTTCCTTCGCCAGCAACGGCTCGTGGCATTCCGAGCAGATCATGACGGGGTTGAACTGGTGGCCGCACTTCTGATGTTCGTGAAGCAGCGGGCGGCCGCGCTCGTCGACCATGTGGATATCGCCCCAATGAACGATCGCCATCATGATCGGGTAGAGGTCGAGACCCTTCTGGGTCAGAATGTATTCGTGCCGCTTGGGCGATTCCTGATAGGCGACGCGCCGCAGGACGCCGAGACGGACCAGCTTCTTGAGGCGCTCGGCGAGGAGATGCCGGGTGATCCCGAGGGCGGACTGGAAAGCCTCGAACCGGCGGGTCCGCAGGAAGCATTCCCGCAGAATCAGGAGGCTCCAGCGGTCGCCGATCACCCCGATGGTGCGGGCCATGGAACACGGCTCTTCTTCAAGTTCATCCCATCTCATAGTCGTCTCCGGTTCGTACGCAGTGCTGATCGTTTATACCCTGCATGCGCACCATTCTAAATAGGCACTGAGTTGGACAAAAGTCCTATTTTGGACTGGCCCGGGTGTAAAATATGCACGGGAGGCCTGATCGAAATTGACAGTTCAATTTTAGAACTCTATGAATGGGTCGACGCTCCGGGCAAGGGCGAATGCAGAGAAAAAGCCACGTCGGTCGACGTGTGACAGAGGAGGAGAAGCGCTGTGGCCAGTCCCTTGAAGGTCGAGTTTCAGTTCGATTTCGGTAGCCCCAATGCCTATCTGGCAGAATACGCGATTCCGGGCATCGAGAAGCGCACCGGCGTCAAATTTGAATACGTCCCGGTGCTTCTGGGGGGTATCTACAAGGCGACCAACAACATGTCGCCGTCAGACTCGCTTCGCGGCATCAGGAACAAGCCGGAATACCAGGCGCTGGAAACGCAGCGTTTCCTCAAAAAGTACGGCATCACGAAGTTCAAGCAGAATCCGTTTTTTCCGGTCAATACATTGACGCTGATGCGGGTCGGCACTGCGGCGCAGTTCGAAAACATGTTCGAACCCTATTTCCGCGCTGCCTATCATCACATGTGGGAAGAGCCGAAGAAAATGGACGATCCGGAAGTGTTCCGGAACGCATTTCTGTCTTCCGGTATCGATATCGACCGGCTCTATGCACGCGCGCAGCAGGACGACGTGAAGAAGAGGCTGATCGAGGTCACGACCGATGCAGTGAACCGCGGCGCGTTCGGCTCACCGACCTTCTTCGTCGGCAAGGAAATGTTCTTCGGCAAGGACCAGCTTCGGGATGTCGAAGAGTCCATAGTCGAGCAACTCGGCGGGGCGAAGGCCAAATCCGCCTGATCGCGGCTGAAGGTCTCAAATAACTGTTCAGATCCAGCGGTAAGGCCGGCAGGCTGTCGCGCCAACGAAATCAGGGAAGAAGCAGATGCCTGGTCCTTTGAGTGGAGTTCGCGTTCTGGATTTGACGGCGGTGGTGTCGGGTCCTTACGCGACGATGTTCCTGGCGGATCAGGGCGCGGACGTGCTGAAGATCGAGCCGATCGGCGGCGATGGCACGCGGCGCAGCCGCACCCTGATCGATGCGGCCGGAGAGTTCTCCGCGCTGTTTGTGTCGTGCAACCGCGGCAAGCGTTCGCTGTCGATCGATATGAAGAGCGACGCGGGACGCGAGGTGCTGGCCAAGCTGGCATCGCAGGCGGACGTGCTGGTGCAGAACTTCCGCCCCGGCACGATGGAACGCCTCGGCCTCGGGCAGAAGGAACTGCGCGAGAAGTACCCGCGCCTGATCTACGTTTCCATCAGCGGGGTCGGCGACAGCGGGCCTTATGTCAAGAAGCGGGTCTATGATCCGATTGTCCAGGCCTTGTCCGGCTTTGCCGACATCCAGTCGCAGCCGGTGACCAACCGGCCGCAGATGATCCGCACCATCGTCTGCGACAAGACCACGTCGGTGTTCACCGCGCAGGCGGTGTCGTCGGCGCTGTATGCACGCGAGAAGACCGGCAAGGGCGACCACATCCAGGTCGCGATGCTCGACACCATGATCTCGTATCTATGGCCGGAAGGCATGATGCAGTACACCGTGGTCGGCTCCGAGGCGGCCGCGGCTGACCCCAACGACCGGCCGGACCTCGTGTTCCAGACGCTCGATGGTTACATCACCGCCGGCACCATCTCCGATTCCGAATGGCAGGGCTTCTGCAAGGCCTCGGGCGATCCGGAGCTTGCGAAGGACGAGCGGTTCGCGACGCCGAGCGCACGCTTCATCAATGCCACGGCGCGCATCAACAAGATGCAGGAGTACATCAGCCAGCGCACCACGGCCGAATGGCTGGAGCGTCTGGATGCCGCCGATGTGCCGTGTGCGCCGATCCTGCGGCGCAATGAGATCATCGGCAACGATCAGGTGGTGGCGCGCGGTCTGATCGAGGAGTTCGACCAGCCGACGGTGGGCCGGGTGCGGCAGCCGAAGCCCGCAGCGATCTTCGAGGTCAACAAGGCTGAGATCGGCGGTCCGGCGCCGCGTGTCGGCGAGCACTCCCGCGCCGTGCTGCGGGAACTCGGCTACAGCGACAGCGCCATCGACACAATGATCGCCGGCAAGGCCGTCAGGGCCGTCGGCTGAACAAATAAGGCCGACGGGATGTCGGCCTTATGATTCATGTGAGATCAAGCTGGTCGTTTGACCGGTTCGCCGGGAGCGGGCGGAACATTCGCGGCGTTGCCGCGCTGGTAGCCCGGCCGTTGCTGGATGCGCGCGAGATAGGGATGGGCATTGTCGCAGATGCCGACGCCGTAAGCGATCGCCCATTCGAGGCAGGTCGTCAGCAGAATGTCTGCGCTGGTGAACTGCTCACCCATCAAGAACGTCCGTCCGTCGTCGAGCGCGACTTCGACATGACGCAACTGTTCGCGAAAGTACTCTCCGGCCTTGGCGACGACGTCGGGGGCGACCCCGTAAATCGGCCCCAGTGCATTCGCGCTGTGACGTCGCATCACATACAGGCTGGTGGAATCCAGCTCGGTGACGATGAAGAAGCACCATTCCAGCCATTTGGCATAGGCCTGCTTGTCGTCGGGAATTAACGCCTTGTCCGGACTGCCATAGGTTCTTGAAAGATAAGCGACGATGGCAGCGCTTTCGCCGATTGAGAAATCGCCGTCCTGGAGCAGGGGGATTTTCTGGCGCGGGTTGAGTTTTGTGTATTCCGCCGTCTTGGTTTCGCCGGTGCGGGGACCGATGGCGTAGGTCTCGTACTTCAGCCCCAGTTCTGCCAGCGCCCAGTGCGGCCGAACGGTTCGGCTGGTTCCGACGCCCCACAGGGTGAGGTTCGGAGCGATCACCATGTCACCATGTCTCCACAGAGGGGCGCAGATCGAGTTCGTGGGTCCAGCCGTCGCGCGTCTGATGATGCGTGAACCAGTACGCGTCGGCAATGGAATCCGTTTTGGTCAGGCTGTCAGCGGGAATATCGCTCGCTTCGATGCCCTTTGCCGCCTTCATGCGCAGATGGATCGCCTCGCTGTCCACTGCGGCGTCGATCAGCAGATGAACGACATGGATGTTCTTGGGCCCAAGTTCGCGCGCCATTGCCTGGGCCACGGCACGGAGGCCAAATTTGGCTGACGAGAAGGCAGCGAAACCTTTTCCGCCGCGCACGCTCGCCGTCGCGCCGGTGAACAGAATGGTGCCGCGGCCGCGGGGCAGCATGTATTTGGCGGCTTCGCGGCCGACAAGAAAGCCGCCGTAACACGCCAGTTCCCATGCCTTGAAGAACAGCTTTTCGGTTGTTTCCAGAAGCGGCTTGTTGACGTTGGAGCCGGCGTTGTAGAGGCAAACCTCAATCGGCCCGATTTCCTTTTCGATGCGCGCAAACATGGCCTGCACCTCGGCTTCCTGACGGGCGTCCACGCTGATGGCGTGGACTTCGCATCCTTCAGCCTTCAACTCGTCGACAAGTGCTTGAGATTTCGAGGCTTCGCGGCGCGCCACGCAGACCTTGTATCCGCCCTTGGCGAATCGCCGTGCGACCGCCGCGCCGATGGCGTCACCCGCGCCGACCAGCAAAACCACGCCGTTGCCCTGAGCCAAGTCGTCTCTCCCATATAGTTCTTATTTGGTACTTTCTTTCATAGCGGCCATGCCGGCTGTTGTAAATGATTATCATCGCAATCCGTCGCAACCTATGGCCTATGGGCAGTCGCTCGCCAAACCGTGGCCTTCTGGCGCTGCATCAATTCAGATTGACTAGTTCTAAAAAAGAACGCTAACGTGCATCCACGTCAAGACCGCCGCCGAAGCGGTCGAAGAATATTGCCGGAGGATAAATTGGCTAGCGCTCAACCCGAATTCGATGTTTCCGACATTCTGGATGGATTGCCAGAGCGGCTACACGACACGATGGCACGCGCCGTCGCGGAAACCCCGGATCATCCAGCGCTGATCGAGGATGGCCGAGCCTGGTCCTATCGGCAACTGGCCGGCAATGTTGACCAAACCGCTGCATCGCTGACCGCATTGGGCATTCGTCCGGGCGACCGGATGATGATCGTCAGCGAGAATAGCATCGCGCTGGTGGCGCTTCTGCTGGCTGCCAGCAAGATCAACGCTTGGGCCATTGTTGTGAATCCGCGGCTATCGCCACGCGAGTTGGATCAGATTCGCGATCATAGCGGCTCGCGCCGCATGTTCTTCACGGCTGATATCTCCGGCGAGGCTGCGAGCCATGCGCAGCGCGTGGGCGCGGAGATCGCGAAGGTCGGTCCGCTCGACAATATCGGCGTCAGTGCGTTGAACGAGGCGACGACGCCGGAGCCTGTGGAAACCAGTCCGGCCAAGCAAGTGGCTGTCCTGATCTATACGTCCGGGACCACGGGGACGCCAAAAGGCGTCATGCTGACTCACGAGAATCTGCTGTTTAGCGCCAGGACCACGGCGCTGCTCAGGCAAATGGACAATCGGGACAAGCTCTACGTCGTTCTTCCCATCTCTCATATCGTCGGTGTTTCGCTGACTTTGATGACGCTGATGACAGGCGGCACCGTCCGGCTGGTCAGCAAGTACGATCCCGCAGCGCTTGCAAAGGCCATTGCGGAAGAAGGGATCACCATCCTCAATGGTGTGCCGGCGACCTATCAGCGCCTACTTGAGTACAAAAGGCTTTCCGGTGTCCCGAAGCTGAACAAGGGTTCGCTGCGATATATTGGCGTTGCTGGCGCGCCGCTCGATCCAGATTTGAAGTCCCGTGTCGAGGCAGAGCTTGGTCTGCCTCTGCTGAACGGATACGGCATCACCGAATGCGCGCCCGGGATTTCCGGCGTTCGGATCGAAGCGCCGCGCCCTGACAGTGCGGTCGGCCAGATTGTGCCGGGCGTGGAAGGGCGCATCATCGATCGCGACGGCAAGCTGGCCGCGAACGGAGCGGTGGGTGAACTTCATGTTCGCGGCAAGAACGTGATGCTCGGATACTACCGCGCGCCTGATTTGACAGAGAAGGTCATCGATCGCGATGGATGGTTCAATACCGGCGATCTGGCGTACCTCGACGGCGACTGCATGTTCATCGTCGGGCGCACCAAGGAAATGATCATTCGTTCGGGATTCAATGTTTATCCAGCCGAGGTGGAAGCGGTGCTTAGTTCGCACGATGCTGTTGTGCAGTCCGCAGTGGTGGGCCGCGCTGCCGATGGCAACGAAGAAGTTGTTGCGTTCGTTCAACTGCTGAAGGGGTCGAACGTGACGCCTTCCGAACTGATGGCCTTCGCAAGCAAGCAACTGACATCCTACAAGCGTCCGTCGCAGATCATTGTGCTTGATGCGCTGCCGGCGACATCTACTGGAAAGATATTGAAACACAAGCTAGCCGAGTCCTTGCGGGGAACGTGACGTTCGACATTCGGCGCAGCTCGAAACTTAAATCTCACTCGGACTTTTAGGAGAATGATCTTGCAGAAGCGAAACGCGACCGTGGCCGTCGTTGGCGCCGGTGATTTCATCGGCGGCGAGATCGCCAAGAAATTCGCCGCCGAAGGTTTCACGGTCTTTGTGGGACGGCGTCAGGGCGAGAAGCTTGAGCCGCTGATGAAGGAAATCCGGGACGCCGGCGGCACGGTGTTTGGCCGCTCGCTCGATGCGCGCAAGGAGGAGGAAATGGTTTCGTTCATTTCCGACGCCGACAAGCATGCGCCGCTGGAAGTTTGCATCTTCAACATTGGTGCCAACGTCAATTTTCCAATCGTCGAGACCACCGAACGTGTCTTCCGCAAGGTTTGGGAAATGGCCTGCTATTCAGGCTTCCTGGCCGGACGTGAAGCCGCTCGTGTGATGTTGCCGCGTGGCAAGGGAGCCATCTTCTTTACCGGCGCGACCGCAAGCTTGCGCGGTGGGTCGGGTTTTGCGGCCTTCGCCAGCGCCAAGTTCGGCCTTCGAGCCGTCGCTCAGGCGATAGCGCGCGAATTGGGGCCCAAGAACATCCATGTCGCCCACCTCATCATCGATTCGAGTGTCGACACCGAATGGGTACGGCAGCTGATCGCCAATCGCGAAGGCAAGGAAGCGATCGAGAATCTCGATCCGAACCGCCTGATGCGTCCGGCTGCGGTCGCAGAGACCTATTGGCAGCTTTATCAGCAGCCGCGCGATGCCTGGACGTTCGAGACCGAAATCCGCCCGTTCGGCGAGAAGTGGTAACGGAGCTTTCCGATGGAGCTGAAGCTTTCAAGTGAAGACGCGGCGTTCCGGGATGAAGTAAGAGCTTTCATCGCGGAGAACTATCCGCAGGAAATGCGTGTGCCTAATCCGGAAACGGATCTGACCAAGGAGCAGTCGATGCTCTGGCACAAGATCCTGCATAAGAAGGGATGGATCGCCCCGCTGTGGCCGAAGGAATACGGCGGACCCGGCTGGTCGATCACGCAGCGCTTCATTTGGGAGCAGGAAACCTCGCGCGCCGGGACGCTGCCGCCGCTGGCGTTCAGCGTGACGATGGTGGGGCCGGTTATCTATACGTACGGCAACGACGCGCAAAAGAAGAAGTTTTTGCCGCGGATTCTGTCGGGCGAGGACTGGTGGTGCCAGGGCTACTCGGAGCCCGGTTCGGGATCGGATCTGGCGACTGTCCGCACCAGGGCCGTGCGTGACGGTGACCATTATATCGTCAACGGTCACAAGACCTGGACCACGCTTGCTCAGCATGCGGACTGGATCTTCTGTCTGGTGCGGACCGACCCGGCAGCCAAGCCGCAATCTGGCATTTCATTTCTGCTGATCGACATGAAATCGCCGGGCGTGACGGTGCGGCCGATCATCACTATCGACGGCTCGCATGAAATCAACGATGTGTTCCTCGAGAACGTTCGCGTTCCGGTCGAGAACCTCGTCGGCGAGGAAAACAAAGGCTGGACCTACGCCAAGTTTCTGCTCGGCAACGAGCGTACGAGCATGGCCGGCATCGGCCGTTCCACGCGTTACATCGAGCGCCTCAAGAAGATCGTGAAGGCAGAGATCGCCGAAGACGATCCGGTATCTGGCGAATTTGCCAAGGATATCGCGCGTGTGGAACTCGATCTGCTTGCCCTCGAAGCCACCGAATTGCGTGTCGTGGCGCAGATGTCGCGCGGTATTGATCCGGGACCAGCAGCTTCGCTGTTCAAGATCCGGGGAACTGAAATATTGCAGCGAATTACCGATCTGACGCATCGCGCCATCGGTAATTATGGTCTTGCGCTTCGGGAAATTCCAGCGAGTGAAAACATCTTCGTACCCGGACCGGACTACATGCACACGGTCTCCGAGAAATATCTGAATATGCGCAAGCTCAGCATTTTCGGTGGATCAAACGAAATTCAGCGCAACATCATCGCGAAAGCGGTGCTCGGTCTTTAATCGCGTCCCACGAGGCATCCGGTGGATATTCAGTTTACGGAAGAACAGGAACTCCTGCGCAGCAGCGTTCAGCGTCTGTTACGCGATCAGTACGATTTCGAGACGCGCCGCAAGATCGTTGCGACGGAAGAGGGCTGGAGCAGAAAGCACTGGAGTGCTTTCGCGGAGATGGGACTGCTCGCGGCCCCGTTCTCGGAAGCGTCCGGCGGACTCGGCGGCGGGCCGCTTTCCACTATGATCGTCATGCATGAATTCGGCCGTCATCTCGTGGTCGAGCCGTTCTTCGAGACGGTTGTTCTTGCCGGTGGTCTGATTGAAAGCGTCGGCACCGACGCGCAGCGTGAAGAATTGCTGCCCGCCATAATGGGAGGCGAAGCGATTTGGGCGCTGGCCTGGACGGAAAGCAAGTCGCGATACGATCTCAACAATGTCGCGACGACCGCGAAGCGGACTGGTGATGCTTATGTTCTGAACGGCGCAAAGGCCGCGGTGATCGGAGCGCCATGGGCCGACAAGTTGATTGTATCGGCGCGAACCTTGGGCGGGCCGCGTGATAATGCCGGTGTCAGCCTGTTCATTGTGGACCGTCAGTCGGCCGGGCTTCATCTGCAAAGCTTCAAGACGATCGACGGCCGGCGCGCCGCTGAAATCACGCTCAAGGATGTCACCGTTCCCGCCGGCAGCTTGCTCGGCGCCGAAGGCAAGGGTGTTGCTGCTCTCGAGGCGTGCCGGGATCGCGCCATCGCGGCCCTCTGTGCTGAAGCAACCGGGGCGATGGATGTCCTGAATAGTGCGACGCTGGAATACACCAAGACGCGCAAGCAGTTTGGCGTGGCGCTGGGCACGTTCCAGGTGCTGCAGCACCGGATGGTGGACATGTTCATTGCGCTCCAGGAGGCGACGTCGCTCTCGCAGCATTTGAGCCTGACCGTGGCTGAGGGCGATCAGCATGTGTCGAAACTTGCCTCGGGTGCGAAGTCCAAGATTGGTGAAGCTGCGCGCTTTGTCGGCGAGCAGGCGATTCAGCTTCATGGCGGCATGGGAATGAGCGACGAACTCAACATCGGTCATTATTTCAAACGCATTCTGTCGATCAACATTCAGTTCGGCGACCCGACGTACCACCTGCTGCGCTACGCCCGCGCAGCCTGACCACGGCATCCCGACGGCCCAGCATGGCAGCCCTGCTGAGCGGTCGCGACGCTTCTTATTGAATGATGATTGTCATATAACGCCGTATTCAAACCCGAGTCCGTCTGATTGATCGGACTCACGTTCCGGAGGTCATCGGATGGTAGATGCAGTTATCGTTTCCACAGCCCGTACCGGCATCGGCAAGGCCTATCGCGGTGCGCTCAACAACACCGAAGGCCCGACGATGGCGGGTCATGTCATGGCCGAGGCGGTGAAGCGCGCCGGGATCGAGCCGGGAGAGGTCGAGGATGTGGTGATGGGCTGCGCGATGCAGCAGGGCACCATGGTGATGAACGTCGCGCGCAAGGGTGCGATCCGAGCCGGACTCCCGATCACGGTTGCCGGCACGACTATCGATCGCCAGTGTGCATCCGGTTTGCAGGCAATTGCTGTCGCCGCTCGTTCGGTGATGCTCGATGGCGTGGAGGTCGCGATCGGCGGCGGTATTGAATCGATCAGCCTCGTGCAGAACGACCACATGAACAAGTTTCATGCCGTCGATCCTGAACTGATGGCAATGAAGTCCGAAATGTACATGTCGATGCTGGAGACCGCCGAAGTGGTCGCAGCGCGTTACAACATTCCGCGCGACAAGCAGGATGAGTACGGTCTGGAATCTCAGCGTCGCACCGGCGCAGCCATTCAGGGCGGGCGCTTCAACGACGAGATCGTTCCGATCACCACCAAGATGGCGGTTGTGGACAAGGAAACCAAGCAAGTTTCTTATAAGGAAGTGACGCTGACGAAGGACGAGGGCCCTCGTCCGGACTCGACCCTCGAAGGTATTGCCAGCATCAAGCCGGTCTTTGAAGGCAAGACCATCAGCGCCGGCAATGCCAGCCAGCTCTCCGATGGCGCGTCGGCCTCGGTGATCATGAGCGACAAGCTCGCCGCCAAGAAGGGCTTGAAGCCGCTCGGCATTTTCCGTGGCTTCGTCGCCGCGGGCGTCGAGCCGGATGAAATGGGTGTCGGCCCCGTGGTCGCTATCCCACGTCTGTTGAAGCGTCATGGCCTCAAGATCGATGACATCGACCTCTGGGAGCTGAATGAAGCCTATGCCGTCCAAGTCATCTATTGCCGCGACAAGCTGGGGATCGACCCGAACAAACTCAATGTCAACGGTGGCTCGATCGCCGTCGGCCATCCGTATGGCATGACCGGTGCGCGTCTGACCGGCCACATCCTGATTGAAGGCCGCCGCCGCAAGGCCAAGTACGGCGTTGTGACCATGTGCATCGGTGGCGGCATGGGCGCGGCGGGACTTTTCGAAATCCTGCACTGAACACACTACGGCGTTGGTCTCCCTGACTTGCGTCTTAAACTGGCCCGGCTTCCGAAAGGTCGCCGGGCCTCTTTTTTCGAGAGCTGTCCAACGACCAAATATTTTGCGTTCAACCCGAACAAAACTCCGCTTGATGCGTTGCAAGGTGTCGATCAATATTTGGCATCGATCCCGAACAATTGGGTGCGGACGTGTTGCGACGCAAGAGCATTGCTTTATCGCTGATCTCGCTCACCATGGTTTCCGGCGGACTCGTTTTGGGTCAAACCACGCAAGCGACGACGCCCAGCCCACAAACAACCCAAACCGACAAGCCGCAGGACGCAGCCACCCCGGCGACAGGCGCGATTCCCGCGCAATCGGAGCCCGTTACCGTCCCGCCGGCCCAGCCGGCGGAGGTAACGCCCGCTCCGGCACCGGCTCCGTTGTCGCCGGCAGAACAAAAAGCCGCCGACAACAAGGCCGCTCTCGATGCGCTGCTTGCCGAGGCGACTGCGCTGAAGACAAGCTATGAAAACTCCAGGCGCGGCAGGACCAGGGCGCCGGTATCGCTGTCCGCATTCCGCAGCATGGAGTTGCGTCTTCAGATGGCCGCCGCGGCAGACCCGGCAAATGCCTCGGCGCTGGATATGGCCAATGCCATGCGCATGATCCAATACGGAATTCTTCAGCCGTCAGTTCAGATCGCGGCCGTCGCCAACCGTGAACTTTATGCCCATGAGATGGGACAGCGGATGCGGGACGACGGAATGAAGGTCGAGGCATCAGGGCGCGGGAACAGCACGGTCCGGTTTGTGTCGCCGCAGATGACACGGCAGATGGCGATGCAACTGGTCGAGACGGCGAAAATTCCAGAGCAGGCGAGAGCCTTGCAGTTCAGGCGGGTGGTCTTCAGCAGTGGCCGCCGCTCCTGGACATATGACGTGGAACGAGGGCGGCTTCGCTAAATCGTTCTCAATCTGCAAGCAGAAAGAGGCCGGTCGATCGGACCGGCCTCTGATCGTTTTGGTGGTGGTCAGCTTATGCTTCGAGCACTGCGACAATTTCGAGCGTGCGCGGGTTCACGACCACGATCTCGCCATTGACGAGGAAGAACTCATATCCACGCCAATCGGGGTAAATCGTGACGACTTCCGCCGGAAGCGGGTGGAAGCTCACCGTTCGCGGAACACGCGTGCCGACGGAGATCGAGAAGTTCACGTTCGTCACAGGCTTGATGTTCTGTTTAGTGATGGAAGTGCGGATCGTCGTGCGCTGCTCGGTTGTAAGCTTTGCGCTGGCGCCAGCCTGACCGGTTGTTGCCCCGGTCTTCTGATCGCCCTTCATGCCATCCCTTTCGGCGGCATTCTTCTGATCGCCCTTCATTCCGTCCTTCTCGGCGGCGTTCTTCCGATCGGCCTTCATGCCGTCTTTCGACCTGTCCATATTCGTTTCGGACGCAGCCTTGCCGCTCTTCGTATCCGGGGCGGTTTCAGCGCCCTTCGACTTCATTCCATCCTTGGTGCTGTCCTGAGCACGCTGGGCATTCCCGCCCTCGCGAGGCATCTGGGCCTGGCCGCCCTTCATCTCACCGGATGGCGCGGCCTTGTCAGCAGGCGCGCCCGCAGATGGCGCTGTCTGCGACGCGGCAGGTGCGTTTGGAGCATTGCCCGGAGCCTGCGCCGAAACCAGTCCCGCACTGCCGATCAGGGCGGCCGTCGCGACCGTCATCAAAAGCTTGGTCTTCATATTATCCTCCTCGTTGTCTGCCCAATCCTCAACGAGAAGCCCTCGGCTCGGTTCCGTGTAAAGATGTTATGTTTCGTGAATGGTCATTCATCCGGAACATTGGTCCGGAACGCCTGCGGAATATTTTCAGTTTACGAAACGGTGTTGGACTGGGCGCGGTAGCCATAGGCATGGGCCGCCGCAAACATCGCCCACATCGCGCCCAGCATCATCCAGAAATGACGCCAGTGATCGACGTCGATGATGAAGGCTTCGCAGACCGTTCCAAAGAACGCGGAAAAAACCGCAAGATACATCCGCTGCCACGGCACGCGCACGAAAATCAGCTTGAATCCCATGATGACAGTGATGAACACCAGCGCCGGGAAGCAAACCCCGGCGATCCAGCCGCCCGACATGAAGGCATTCAGGAATGAGTTGTGGGTGTCTTCAGGAAAGAACTTTGTGAACTGAAGCGGGCCTATACCGAAAGGGAGTTCAAGGGCCATCTGGAAGCCGAGCGCGTGCCGTCCGAAGCGGCCGAAGCGGCCGCTGTCGTAGGTTTGGTTCAGGCTCGCCCGTTCCTTGAAGAGATCGCCGATGGAATCAATCGAGAGCAGCGCGATCAGGAGCAATGCCGAACAGATCGCCGCCGAGATCGCCACGGTTATGATGCGCGTGCGCTGCGCCTGTGACGGCGTCGTCACGTACATCAGTATCAACATTAAGGCCGAGCAGCCGACCAATTGACCCCAGGACGCGCGGGAGAACGCAAGCAACACAGCAAGGCTGACGATCCCCAGTGCAATTATGCTGCGGAAGGACTTCCCGAACGATTGGGTCACGACAGTCTGTAGCAGGAACAACGCGGGCAGGATCAGATAGGCGCCAAGCACGTTCGGGTCCTTGAACGTCCCGCGTGCGCGGCTGTACAGCGTGAAAGTGTCGTAGCCCACGAGATTGAAGTAGCCGGCGATGCCGGCAATGGACGCAATCAGCGCCCCGAAGATCAAACCACGCCGGAGAAATTCAAGCCGCGTGGCCGTATCTTCAGCCAGTACCATCGCGAAGAACAGGCACGTGATGGCCATGTACCATGAGGTCAGGATCCAGTTCAGGATCTCGGATTTGTCGATCAGGTAGATCGAGCAGATGGTGTAGCCGATATTCAGCAGGAAGAGCAGGATCAGCAGCGGGATAAACACCGGACGCATGCGCAGGCCGGTCGCGAAGAAGAAGACCACCGACGCCAGCGTCATCAGCTCATAGGGGCTCGGCTCGATAAAGACGATCGCGCCGCCTGCGCCGACGGCCCACATCAACGCCCGCTGGATCGCCGCGATGCCGGGCGGCGTCGCAGTCGCGGGAAGGGCGTAGTCTGCGGCTGCGAGTGAAGCCATGCGAACCGAAATCCTCTCCGCGCGTGCTGCGCGTCAGCTCAGTAGGCGTTCTCACCCTTGATCAGCGCGAACGGTGTTTTGAAGAGGATGTAGAGATCGAACAGGACCGACCAGTTCTCGATGTAGTACAGGTCGAATTCGACGCGCTTCTGAATTTTCTCGTCGGTATCGACTTCACCGCGCCAGCCGTTGATTTGCGCCCATCCCGTGATGCCGGGTTTGACGCGATGGCGCGCAAAGTATCCGTCGACGGCTTCGTCAAACAGGCGGCTTTGCAGCTTGCCCTGCACCGCATGGGGACGAGGGCCGACCAGCGAGAGATTGCCCTTGAAAACGACATTGAAGAGCTGCGGCAGTTCGTCGAGGCTGCTCTTGCGAATGAAACGGCCGACGCGGGTGACGCGCTTGTCACCCTTGGTCACAACTTTGGAGGCCAGCGGGTCGGCCTGATCGTGAAACAGCGAGCGGAACTTGAAGACGTCGATCCGCTCATTGTTGAAGCCATAGCGCTTTTGCAGGAACAGCACCGGGCCGGGGCTGTCGAGCTTGATGGCGAGGGCGACGATAGCCATCACGGGCGCAAGCAGGATGAGGATGATCGCGCCGACGATGCGGTCGAACGCCGACTTCAGCACCATGTCCCAGTCGGTGATCGGCTGCTCGAACACATCCAGTGTCGGAACCTTGCCGAGATACGAGTAGGAGCGGGGACGGAAGCGAAGCTTGTTGGTGTGTGCCGATAACCGGATATCGACCGGCAGCACCCACAGTTTTTTCAGCATATCGAGAATGCGCGTCTCCGCGGAGATCGGCAGCGCAAACAGCACCAGATCGATCCGGGTGCGGCGGGCAAATTCAACGATGTCGTCGATCTTTCCGAGCTTCGGCTGGCCGGCACAGGTGTCCAGTGCGCGGGAGTCGTTGCGGTCGTCGAACACGCCGAGAATCTGAATATCGGAGTCATCCTGCGCTTTGAGTGCCCGGATCAGGTTTTCGCCGTTCTGGTCGGAGCCAACGATGATCGTGCGGCGGTCAAGACGGCCTTCGCGCGCCCAGCGGCGGACCAGCGCGCGCAGAACAACTCGCTCAGCAAACAACGAGGCCAGTCCGACGAAGAAAAATGCCGAAAGCCAGACGCGGGAGATCGTATCGCCGAGCTTGGCGAAGAAGGATGCGCCGATAAACAGCAGAAAAACGAAAGCCCATGACGAGGCCATGCGCGTCATCTGGCGAAGCTGACCACGGAAGATTTGCACATCATAGATTTCAGCGGCCTGAAAACTGACGACCGCGCAAGCGGCCACACCGATAATCGCCGCGGCGTACTGCCAGGAGAAACCGCTCGTGCCCGGCAGCACATACGCAAGATAGAGCGCAAGCCCGACTGCGGTCAGAAGCAGGAAATCCACGATGCGGACAACGCCGCTGATAACGACTGTCGAGTAGGCCTTTCGGACTTTCTCATTTGCGACTGCAAGCGCGGCAGGAGTCAGACGCTTGCGGCGTTCCACCCGCGGAGCGCCGTCAACGGCGCCCATGGCGGCTGATCCCGCCGCAGCGGCATTCATTATCGTTCTGACGTCGATCGGTTCCACGGCCAAAATTTCCGTTGTTGTACCGTCATGTGGCGATAGGCCAAGGGGAACCAAAGTCCCCCAGCCTCATGCCTAGACAACAAATCGGAAGAATTAGTTATCGTCGATAAAGGTAGGTTAACGTTCGTTAAATGCGTCGCGATACCCGCTGATGACGCCGTCGACCATCGCCTTCTGGGAGAAGTGAACGAAGATGCGCTCGCGGAGATTCCGGGCGCGCTCGCGGGTTGCATCCATGTCGGCAAGTGCCATTTCGATCGCATCCGCCATGGCGCCGACGCTGTTTGCAACAAAAAGTCCGCTGGTGTGCGGGCCGAGGATTTCGGGAATGCCACCGACGCTGGCTGCGACCATCGGGATACCTGCAGCGGCGGCCTCGATAACAACGTAGGGCATCGAGTCGCCGCGTGAAGGGACGACGAGCAGCCTGCCTTTCGAAAAGCCAAACCGGGCCCTCACATGACCGATGAACCGCACAGCGTCGCCGAGGTTCAGGCGGCTGACGAGGGCCTTCAGGGCCTCGGTCTCTTCACCGTCGCCGGCGAGGGTCAGCGTGACCGGTTTGCCGTCGGCCCGCAGCCGCGCCACCGCCTGGATCAGCAGATCCGCGCCTTTGATCTCACGAAACTCGCCGACATAAACGACGTCGGTCGCGTCTTCGGCCGCGGGTACGGGATCGAACTCGGATGCGGTAACGCCGTTGAAAACGCAGCGAACCAGACCGGCAGGCTTGCCGACCACGCGCAAATAGGTATCGCGTGCGAACGCGCTCTCGAACAGAAACAGGTCGGTGCGATTCATCAGGGTGCGTTCCATCCGCGCATAAGCGCCGCCTTTCAGCGTGCCCGGTGGATAGTGCAGGGAACCGCCATGCGGGGTGTAGACCCGGATCGATTTCTTCGATTTGCCTTTCAGGCGAACGAAGGCGCCGGCCTTCGCGCCGTGTCCGTGCAGAACGTCAGGCTTCAGCGATCGCGCCAGACGCAAGAAATGCAGGGCCGTCAAGCTATCGACGGGATGGGGCTCCCGGCGAATGGCGAGGCGATAAACCCCGAGCTTGAGCTTCGGGGCGATCTCCTTGAGCGCCGTTTCCGCCCGCTCGCCGCCGGTCAGGCTGTCCGCAAGAATGCCGACCTCATGCCCGCGTTCGGCCTGTCCTACTGCAAGATCGAGAATATGACGGAAAATCCCGCCGACCGGCGCACGAACAGCGTGGAGAATTCGCAGCGGAGAAGTCGAAGTCTCGGGCATCGTCAGAACCAGCGTTCGGCGACTACGACGGTGTCCCCGGGTTTCAGAAGCGTACCAGGCGGCACGACAGCCTGAACGGTGCCAGCTTCGCCCATTCGGGTTAATTTGATGCTGCTTCGCTGCGCGCGAGGGGTGAAGCCGCCGGCAATAGCAACGGCGCTCTCCGCCGTCATGTTCGGCACATAGGGATATTGGCCAGGAGCGGTCACTTCGCCGAGGATGAAGAAGGGCCGGTAGGTTTCGACCTCCGCCGCAACATAGGGCTCGCGAAGATAGCCGTTCTTCAGCCGGGCCGTGACAGCCGCAGCCAATCCTGCTGGCGTCAAACCTCGCGCGCGCACCGCGCCGATCAGCGGCATGGTGATCGAGCCGCTCGCGTCCACCATGTAAGTGTTGGTGAGGCCTTCCTGGCCGTAGACGACAATGCGCAGCCGGTCGCCGGCATTCAGGCGATAAGGCTCATCGTGCGCGCTATCGCCGGGAGGGACGGGGGTTGTCGCGACGCTGACGGCGCGCACGGGCTGAACCGGACCGTAGGCGATCGCATCGAGGCTGCCGTTGTCTATGACCGCCACCGGTGCAGCCGTCCGCATGCAGCCCGACACCGCGAGCGCGAGGATGAGGCAGGTGAGACGCGCGCGGCTGCGCTGCATGGGAGAATCCAAATAAGTATCGATTCTGATTAAGAACTTTCATGGTTAATAAAATATGACCTCAGGTGGTTGGCTTGCCGCCAAACGGCGCGCGCACCCTCCGATTAACCCCGCAGCAACCTTAATGGACTGTAATCGGCGCGTAGGAGATCTGGATTCGCGCCAGTGCAGTAGCGTCCGGGTGGAGAGTATTCGATGCGTTTTTCGTTCTGGCGTGACTGGATGGACAAGTTGCCGTTCCGGGCAAAAGTTGATGCGGTTCCGATAGCCGCAGCCCATGCGCCGGCGGTGCCTGTCGCATCTCCAGAGCTTGGCGACGTCGATCTTCGTGCGATCTGGGACACGCTGGTTCGCAAGCGGATGTGGGTCATTGGGCCAACAGTGCTGGCGTTCGTGCTCTCACTCCTCGTCGTCAATATCATTACGCCGCGATATAAATCCGAAGCCCGCATCCTGATCGATGGCCGGGAGAACATCTTCTTGCGTCCGAACGGGGATCGCGCCGAGGAGCGTGGCAGTCTCGATGCGGAAGCGGTGACCAGTCAGGTCCAACTGCTGCTGTCACGCGAGCTTGCTCGCGACGTCATCAAGGCGAACAAACTCTCCGAGTTGCCAGAGTTTGACCCGGTTCTGCGTGGCGTATCGCCGCTGCGAACGCTGCTGGCCCTGTTCGGGATTGTCCGGGATCCCTTCAAGATGACCCCGGAGGAGCGCGTCCTCGAGGCTTATTATGAGCGGCTGACGGCCTACGCGGTCGACAAGTCGCGCGTCATGGTGATCGAATTCCAGTCGCAGAATCCGGAACTGGCGGCGCGTGTCACCAATTCGATCGCCGATGGCTATCTGGTGCTTCAACAGGCTGCGCGGCAAAATCAGGCGAAATCGGCCTCGCAATGGCTGCTCGTGGAGATCGAGAGCCTGCGCAAGAAGGTCGCGGATGCCGAGGCTAAGGTCGAGGAGTTTCGCTCGAAGTCAAATCTCTTCGTCGGCACCAACAATACCACGCTGTCCAATCAGCAGCTTGGCGAGTTGAACACGCAACTCAACAACGCGCGGGCACTGAAGTCCGATGCGGAATCGAAGTCGCGGCTGATCCGCGAAATGCTTCAGAGCGGCAAGCCGATCGAGGCGTCGGAAGTGCTGAATTCCGAGCTTGTTCGCCGCCTGTCCGAGCAACGCGTCACGCTTCGTGCGCAGCTTGCCGAGCAATCGTCAACGCTGCTCGGCGGGCATCCGCGCATCAAGGAGCTGAAGGCGCAGATACTGGATATCGATCGCCAGATCCGCGAGGAGGCGAGCAAGATATCCCGCTCGCTTGAAAACGACGCCCGTATCGCGAGCGCCCGAGCTGACGGGCTCAACGGCAGTCTCGATCAATTGAAGCGTCAGGCGTCCTCCACCAATGGCCAGGATGTCCAGTTACGTGCATTGGAGCGCGAGGCGAAGGCGCAGCGCGACCTGCTGGAATCTTATCTCGCCAAGTATCGCGAGGCGACCACCCGCGAGAATATCGATACTGCTCCCGCGGACGGCAGGATCATTTCCCGCGCGATCGTGTCGAACACGCCGGCGTTCCCGAAGAAACTCCCGACGGTGTTGATCGCCACCCTGGCGATGCTGATGCTGAGCGCCGGCTACATTACGACGGGTGAATTGCTGCGCATGACCGCGCCGCGTCCCGGAGTGACTGTGCGCGCTCCGGTTGCTGCTCCACGCGACACGCCTCCGCAAGTGCCTACCGGGATCGTGGAAATCGAACGGCTTGTAGCAATGCTGCGCGGGGGCGCGGCTCGCAAGATCACCGTTATTGGTGCCCATCAGGATGAAAGTGTCACGCTGGTCGCGCTGACGCTTGCCCGGCTTCTGTCGCGAAACTCCAAGGTTGTCCTTGTCGATCTCGCGATGGCGTCTCCGACACTGGCGGCGGTCTCGACGGACCCGGCATCGCCGGGGCTGACAGAACTGATGCAGGGCTCGGCGTCATTCAGCGACATCATCACCAAGGATCGCTTGTCGGCGGTTCATATCGTCGGGGCGGGGCGAGACGCTGCGCAGCGGCAGTTGCTGCAACTGCCGCGGATCAATCTGGCGATCGATGCTCTGTCGCGGGCCTATGACTACGTCGTGCTCGATGCGGGAACCGCGTCGGATCTGCCGGCAACCGTCATCGCCGCGCAGGCGCATGCGGTTATCATTCCCGATCCCGCGATCACCGCGGCTGCACGCGAGATGATGAAGACCCAGCTTCTTGAATCGGGCTTCGCCGGCGTGACCATTCTGACCACATCACTGAACCCAATGGATCTCGGCGCACCCGGTCAGCGGGTCGCGGCGGCCTGAACCGTTCGCAATATCTTGCTTAGCGAGAGATGGCGTTGCGCAGCAGTTGCGCCATGTGCATCAGCGCCGGGTTATGTTTGACCAGCCGCTTGGCATGAGTCAGCGACGACATGCCCAGCGCCGCGAATTTTCCCCGCGCGGTCAAGGGAATAAAGGCATCCAGCAGAGGCTCGTCTTCCTTGCAGAAGGTCAGCTTGTATTCGTCCGATCCCACGCCGAAATCCACCGAGCGATAGCCGCGATCGCCGAAGTGATCGATCATATAGCGCAGCAGGATCAGGCCCGGGCTGTAACGCGCGTTATCTGAAATCGTGTAGGTGTTGAACATGGTGGAGAAACGCTCGCCGTCAGCGACGCAGGAAAAGACCGAGATCAGTTCGCTGTCGCACTCGAGCGTGTGAAGCTCGATGGCGCGGTCGCCGTTTGGCAGCTTTGCCAGGCAGGCATCGCGGACAAAGGCCTTGGTCGCGTCGTCGGAAAAGATGTCCGGCAATTTCGAGAGCGCCATGCGCTGCGGTTTGATGATGAAAAATGCATCCAGGACGCGGTTGATATCGGCGTCGGTCGCCGCCACTGAATAGCGATAGCTGGGGAGAGACTGTAGCTTGCGCTCCTTGTTGCGCAGTCGCCGCCGCGTCGATGTGCTGATGCGGTCTTCCGGCTTGCAACCGGGAGTCATCGTCATCATGGGGCAGGCATTGGTTGAGGGCTGTCCAGCGAGCAGCGCCAGCGGATTGAGGATGTTTTGCCAGCGTTGCGGCTGTTGTGCGAAGGCGAGGACATCGACGCCATCGGGTTGGCCGCGGATCGCAGAGACCAGAGCATCGAGTTCCGCCCGTGTCACAGTCTCCGCGAAATCACGACGCCATAGCGCCATATTGAACGTCGGGTGCTTGCCGCCCATGAAGCGCGCGACCTTCGCGCCATTCTCGCGGCAGATCACTAGTGGCAGCAACAGCAGCGGCTGATTATGAGCGTTGCTGGCAATCACGATAAACGGTGATACGCCTTCATGCTTGCCGAGGGTCTGTTGCCACGCGTCCAGCAGTTCAAAGCGCTGATAAGGCGTTGAGAGGTAATCGGGCCCCTCGAAGGCCCGCCAGCGAGGCTCTGACTCTGACATGGTGCGAACGACATCGACGCGCGCGATGCGGTTTGAAGCCGGGTGCGCTGGCGTGTTTGTGTCGGAGCCGTGAAGTGCTGCAGCCATGGTCATCGGACGACCTGAATTCCTGGGCATTTTGAGATTTCGGCTTGAGCGACCTTATTCAAAGAAATGTCAACAAAGAGTAATGAGAATGGGCGCGGGGCAGGCGTCGTGTGATGGTTCGCAAGTCCGCGCTTCATCGCCGCGCGTTCCTTTGCGGATTTGCAAACCAAAGCCACACGAGAATCTATAAATTGCTAGTGTCCTTTTGAATCCGAAGTTGGCGCCGGAAGGTGCTGTAAGATAAAGCGAACTTCGGATTCAGGATATTAGCGCACGGAGGGGTGACTAAGTGCGGTTTCGGAAGAGCATGCTGGCGGATGTGGGGCTGGAGCTCGGCTATTTCAGCGGCATGGCGCGCGCTCTCGAACGGCGAACCGGCGGCTCGGGAGCCATTCTCAAGTTCGAACACGTCCGGCCGCGGCGTGACGATCCGTTCCAGCCGCTGCGATCGCATGACATCACCCCCGAATTCCTCGACAAGGCGATTTCCGCCCTGAAGCAGTGGGACTTTGATTTTCTCTCCATCGGCGAGGTTGCAGAACGCGCGCAACAGGCGGCCCTCGCGCGCCGGTTTGTCTGCCTGACGTTCGACGGCGGCCATCGCGATTTCATGACGTATGCGTACCCGGTGTTGTCGCGCCATCGTGTACCGTTCGCCCTGTACATTCCGACGGGCTTTGTCGACGGCATCGGCAAGGCGTGGTGGCTTGCGCTTGAACAGGTTATCGCGCGCCATGCTCGCATTGGCCTCGTGATGAACCGCACTGAAAGGCATTTCTTTGCAGCCAGTTTTGCGGACAAGTATCAGCTTTATGACGTCTTGCACGCGTGGATGATGACCTTATCGCCAGACGACCTTGCGATCGCGATCGGCGACCTGTGCGGCCGTTACGGCGTCGATATCAACGAGGTCTCGCGTCACATCGCAATGAACTGGCAAGACCTCGCCAAACTGGCGCGCGATCCGCAGGCGACGATTGGAAGCGCTACTGTCAATTATCCCAACCTGGCGCGCACAAAGGGCACGAGCGCTTCACGGGAAATGTCGATGGGACGAAGGGTGTTGGAAACCGCGCTAGGCGGCCCATGCCTGCATTTTGCCTACCCGTTTGGTGGGCAGGATTGTTTTGGCCCCCGGGAGATAATGCTGGCGCGGGAGGCGGGGTTTACCACTGCGGCGTCCGCCGGGCCCGGGGTCATCAGATCCGACGGCCGGTCGGACCTGATGGCGTTGCCACGGATCGCGTGGGACGGGCGGCGGAATTCGCTCCGCGCGCTACGCGTGATTTTGTCGGGTATCACCATACGAAAGGCGAAGGCACATTCGCCGGAACCGGCCACCAACTACGGCTGAGGATCCGGCCGCGACATCCATGCGATCAGCGGCATTGCGGGCAGGACCCAGCCGAGGCCGGCCACCACGTAGAAGATCGCCTGAGCAAGCTTCGATGCCGCAAGCCAAGGGGTTTGGGCAATCGCCATGCCGGCCAGCGACCACACAACCACGAGCCCCAAAAGGCCGAAGGTTCCGATCAGTTTTCGCGTGCGAATCGTCATGACATAATTGTGCTGGTGGCTGCAAACACGCGTCTTGCGTGAAAAAGTGCGGCGACTATAAGGACCGCGCGAATTCGTTCAAGGCTGCATTTCGGATCATGACCGTTCCCATCCCAATCGTTCGACAGGCAGGGACCGCTGGTATGCGCGGCGTCCGCGCGTGGCTCATTGTTGTGGCCGCCCTTGTTGTCTGCACGCTGATGGTCGGCGGCGCGACGCGGTTGACAGAATCTGGCCTCTCCATTGTCGAGTGGAAGCCGGTCACCGGCACCATTCCGCCGCTGACGGACGCCGAATGGAGCCGGCAGTTCGAAGCCTACAAGACCATTCCGCAGTATCGCGAAATGAATCGCGGTATGAGCCTGTCCGAATTCAAGACCATCTTCTGGTGGGAATGGGGACATCGTCTGCTGGGACGGCTGATCGGCGCGGTATTTCTGCTGCCGTTCCTCTGGTTCCTGTGGCGCGGTTTTCTGTCGCCCGGGCTTCAGCGCAGACTGTGGATCATCTTCGTGCTTGGCGGCCTGCAGGGCGCGGTCGGATGGTGGATGGTGAGTTCGGGCCTCACTGAACGGGTCTCCGTTTCGCAGTACAGGCTCGCCACTCACTTCATGCTGGCGCTTTTCATTTTCTCGGCAGTCGTCTGGCTGCTGCGGCGTCATATTCAAGGCGGCGTTCCATCGGTTGCCCCGCTGCGCGTGAAGATCGTGGGCAGAATTCTGCTGGTGCTGGTGTTTCTCCAACTCTATTTCGGTGCGCTGGTCGCGGGCCTTCGGGCCGGCCGGGTGTTCAACACCTGGCCGCTGATCGATGGCGCATTCATCCCGTCATCCGCGCGGCTGTTTTTCGAACAGCCTTGGTGGCGAAATTTCTTCGACAATACGCTGACCGTTCAGTTCAGCCATCGCATGATCGCTTATACGCTTCTGGTCGTTGCCGTCGCTCATGCGATCGACGCGGCGCGCTCCCGGACAAGTCCCGCTATCGTGTCCGGCGCACTCTGGATCGTGGCGGCGATGCTTGTTCAGGTGGCCATCGGCATCCTGACGCTGCTTAACCAGGTGCCGATCGATCTCGGTTTGGCTCATCAGGCTGTCGCGATCGTCATTCTCACGATGACGCTGTTTCACGTCGAGCGGCTGGGCCGAGCGCTGCCCGACCGAACGCCCGCCAAACTTCGTCTCGTGGTCGGCGAGGGTGGTTGAAATCGAACTATTCTAAAGTGGCGGAAATTCCGGAAGTCGCTGAGTCTCAGGGATTTCTTCAATTTCGGACCCGGGTCACGATTTGGTGCGGCCCATACCCGCTTTAACTTCGATTTGCACCGCGATAGAACGAAATCCTCAAAACGCGGATTTTGTTACAAGGCCCTCCATGTCCAACGCATTCGTCCAGGCAGCCGTCATTCTGTTGCGTGAGGGCCTCGAGGCCATGCTCGTAATCGCAGCACTTGCGGGGTATCTCCGCAAGGTCGGCGGCGGCCACCGCGTCACGGCGCTCTATGGAGGCGCGCTCGCCGCAGTCGGTTGCAGCATCGTTACGGCGTGGTTGTTCGCGGTCCTTAATTCCGGTCAGCATAACGATGTTTTCGAAGCAATCGTGATCCTCTTTGCCGCCGCGCTGATGCTCTACGTCAGCGGCTGGCTGATGGTGAAGCAGGACCCGCGCGGCTGGCAGGATTATCTTGCCCACAAAGCGGATAGTGCGCTTGCGCAGGAGACGGCTTGGGCAGTTGGCGCGCTTGCGTTTTTCGCGGTGTTCCGTGAAGGCGCCGAAACCGTGCTTTTCATCAATGCGCTCGCCGTCACTGAAGGCGGCTGGAGCCTCGGACTGTTCGCCGGTCTCGCCGCCGCGACGGCCGGTCTCGTCGTGTTGTTCTACTTCATCAATCTGATTGCGCGGAAAATCCCGCTGCGCCCCCTGTTCATCATTACGTCGGCATTCCTGTTCGCGATGGGCATCAAGTTTATCGGCGAAGCGATTCAGGAATTCCAGGAGCAGAGCCTGTTGCCTGTCACCGAATTGAAGAGCTTTGGCTGGCTCCAGTCACTCGGGCTGAATGCAACGCTTGAAGCTTTATCGGCTCAGCTTCTCGTCATTCTGTTCGCTCTTGCGACATTTTCAATCGTCCAGCGCAACGCACGCCTGAGCCGCGAGGACAAGGCCAAAGCGTCTGGAGCCGTGAAGACCTGAATTTCTGAAAGCACTTTTGCTCTCTGCATATTGAAAAACGCGGCGCCATGCCCGGCGCCGCGTTCTTGCATTTCAGAAGCCGCCTTAAGATTTAGGCCTTCAGCGCCTGATCGAGATCGGCGATCAGGTCTTCCTTGTCCTCGAGGCCGACCGAAAGCCGCACCACATCGACGCCTGCGCCGGCCTGCGCCTTTTGTGCATCGCTGAGCTGGCTGTGGGTGGTCGAAGCCGGGTGGATGATCAGCGACCGCGTATCGCCGACATTGGCCAGGTGGGAGAACAGTTTGACGTTCGACACCAGATTGATGCCTGCGTCATAGCCGCCCTTGAGACCGAAGGTAAACACCGCGCCTGCGCCTTTCGGCGAATATTTCCGGGCGAGGTTATGATAGCGGTCGCCGGGAAGGCCCGCATAGTTCACCCACGCCACCGCGGGATGCGCAGACAGCCATTCCGCGACAGCCTTGGCGTTATCGCAATGCCGCTGGACGCGCAGGCTCAGCGTTTCGATGCCGGTCAGAAGCAGGAACGCATTGAACGGAGACAATGCAGGGCCGAGATCGCGCAAGCCGATCACGCGCGCGGCGATTGCAAACGCGAAGTTACCGAAAGTCTCCTGCAGCTTGATGCCGTGATATTCCGGGCGCGGCTCGCTCAATACAGGGTAGCGGCCATCGCGCGACCAGTCGAACGTGCCCGCGTCCACGATGATGCCGCCAATGGAATTGCCATGGCCGCCGAGGAATTTCGTCGCCGAATGCAGGACGATGTCTGCGCCGTGATCGATCGGCTTGATGAGGTAGGGCGACGCGAGTGTGTTGTCGACGATCAGCGGCACGCCAGCCTTGCGTGCGATGGCGGCGATGGCTTCGATGTCAGTCACCGTGCCGCCGGGGTTGGCAATCGACTCGATGAAGATCGCCTTGGTCTTCGGCGTCAGCGCCTTCTCGAAGGTCGAGACATCGTCGGTGTCCGCCCAAACGACGTTCCAGCCGAAGGCCTTGAATGAATGATTGAACTGATTGATCGAGCCGCCGTAGAGGCGCCGCGCTGCGATGAATTCATCGCCGGGCTGCAACAGCGCGTGAAACGTCACCAGTTGTGCCGCATGTCCCGATGCAACAGCCAGCGCAGCCGTGCCGCCTTCCAGCGCGGCAACGCGCTCTTCGAGCACGGCATTCGTCGGATTGCCGATGCGGGTGTAGATGTTGCCGAACGCCTGCAAGCCGAACAGCGAGGCGGCGTGGTCGGCGTCGTTAAATACGAACGATGTGGTCTGATAGATCGGCGTCGCGCGTGCGCCCGTGGTGGGGTCCGGCTGCGCGCCTGCGTGAATGGAGAGCGTGGAGAAGCCCGGCAATCTTTCTGTCATAGGGTGTCCTTCTAAGCGCCGCGAACGGGCATGGAGAAGATTATGCTGCGGGCGGATGCGTCCGCCGTCAAGCCATCAGCATTGATCAGAGGTAACTGACAATGAACCTGACGCATTGTGCCACGGGACTGTAACGATATTCTGCGCCGCGCCGGATTTAGGGCAGGTCGTTCTTGTCCTTTGCGGCGCGATCTGCGGCCATGGTCGCTCCGCCACTGACACTGCTTCGGTTGAGTGACAGGCGCATGTTGCTGGTTGGAATCGGGGCGCGCTTCGAGCTGATGGTGCGCGAGTTGACGCCCACCCACTGGATTTCCGACGTCAGCCGGGCGTATTCGATCTTCGGACAGCGATTCATCACCACCTTGACGCCCGCGGCTTCAGCTCTCCTGGCGGCTGCGTCGTTGCGAACGCCGAGTTGCATCCAGATCACTTTCGGCAAGACCGGCAGCGCCAGCGCATCATCGACCACCGCCGCGGCGGCATCCGAATTGCGGAAGATATCGACCATATCGACGGGACGATCGATATCCTTCAGCGACGCGACGAAGGGCTTGCCGACGAGCGTCTTGCCGACCTGACCCGGATTGATCGGGATCATGTCATAGCCGCGCTCGACGAGATATTTGAAGGCGAAATAGCTCGGCCGCACATTGACCGGTGAGGCGCCGACCATGGCAATCGATTTCACGCCCGTGAGAATGGCGCGGATATAATTATCGTCGTAAGCGTCGTGGTTCACTTTAACTTCCATCTATTTTCGTCATTGCGAGGAGCGGAGCGACGAAGCAATCCATCTCTCGATCGCAAAGGTAGATTGCGCTCTTCGCTCGCAATGATGAGCAATATGGATCAGCGGTCTTCCCACTTGGGGTCGCGCTTTTCGATGAATGCGCCGATGCCTTCCTGCGCGTCGCGCGCCATCATATTTTCGGCCATTACCTGCGCTGCATATGTATACGCGTCCGCGAGGTTCATCTCGGCTTGCCGGTAAAACGCTTCCTTGCCCACTTTCAGTGTATAGGCGGATTTCACAGCGATCCTGTTCGCGAGATCGATTGCGGCATCGCGTTCCGTTCCAGCCGGGACCACGCTGTTCACCAGCCCAAGCTCATACGCACGCTGTGCGGAGACGTGCTCGCCGGTGAGCAGCATGTGCATGGCGTGTTTGTGCGGCACATTGCGGGACAGGGCGACCATCGGGGTCGAACAGAACAGGCCGATATCGATTCCGGGCGTGCCAAACGTGGCCTGCTCGGACGCGACCGCCAGATCGCAGGTGGCCACCAGTTGGCAACCCGCCGCTGTCGCAACGCCCTGTACAGCGGCGACGACAGGCTTGGGCAGACGAACGATGGCCTGCATCATGTCGCTGCATGATTTCATCATATGCGAAAAGTAGGCCTTGCCCTTGTCCGCGTCGCTGCGGCGGGCGGTGAGTTCCTTGAGATCGTGACCGGACGAATACGCAGGACCCTGCGCGGCAATGACGACCGCGCGGACGCTTTTGTCGTCGCGGATGGAATCGATCGCTTCGTGGAGAGCGGCGATCATCCCTTCCGACAACGCGTTGCGTGTTTTGGGTGAATCGAGCGTGAGCACGGCGATGCTGCCGATCTGTTCGCGCAGAAGGGGCGAGGGGGCCTGCAATGGAGCACGTGATGTTTGCGCGGTCATAGTCTTTAGGCTCAGATCCGAGGTTCGCTTTTGGGTTCCGTCAGGCTCGCTATCGTGCTCACCCTAAGATACAAAACCGTCACATACGAGAGCAGGGCAGGACATACGTTCCATGAGCAAGGCGAAAATGACGGTGGCAGAACTCGAGGCGTTTCTCCACAGGGAGTTTCCGCAGGCCTTCGCCAGCGGCGAAATCCTGATCGAGAGCGCCGATGGTGCAACGAGCCTGCTGCGGCAGCCCTACAGCGAGCGGATGCTGCGCCCCGGCGGCACGGTCTCCGGTCCGACGCTGATGGCGCTGGCTGACTTTGCAATGTACGTGGTGCTGCTGTCCGCCATCGGTCCCGTTGGCCTCGCCGTTACGACCAGCCTCAACATCAATTTCTTGCGGAAAGGTCAGCCCGGCCAGGATGTGCTGGCTGCCGCGAAGCTGATGAAGCTCGGAAAGCGCCTCGCCGTCGGAGAAGTGAGCCTGTTATCAGGGACTTCGCCAGATCCGATCGCTCATGTCACCTCGACCTACTCCATTCCGAATATTTAATGATTTTAGGGGTAATATAGCACCATATTTTTAGTTCATTGTTTTTACTGAGTTATTTCTGATAAAATGGCATTGACGGTTGAGGGCGGGTTATCTAGAACCGCGTCCAGTCCGGCGATTGCGCCGGACGTTCCATTTCACGGACAACTCACATGAAGACGTTTTCGGCAAAGCCAGCCGAGGTCAACAAGAAGTGGGTGCTGATCGACGCCAAGGGTCTGGTCGTCGGTCGCCTCGCGACTTTGGTTGCCATGCGCCTGCGCGGCAAGCACCTCCCGACTTACACCCCCCACGTCGATTGCGGTGACAACGTCATCATCATCAACGCGGCTCACGTCGTCCTCACCGGGCGCAAGCGTGACAACAAGGTTTACTACAACCACACCGGCTTCATCGGCGGCATCAAAGAGCGTACCGCGAAGTCGATCCTCGAAGGTCGCTTCCCTGAGCGCGTCGTCGAGAAGGCCATTGAGCGCATGATCCCGCGCGGTCCGCTCGGCCGTGTGCAGCTCGGCAACCTCCGCGTTTATGCCGGCGCAGAACATCCCCACGAAGCACAGCAGCCTGAGGTCGTGGATATCGCATCGATGAATCGCAAGAACATGAGGGCCGCATAATGTCCGATACCATGCAGTCCCTCGATCAGCTCTCGGCGCTGAAAACCGCAGCGCCAGAAGCTCCGAAGTACGAGAAGAAGGTCGACAAGCAGGGCCGCGCTTATGCGACCGGCAAGCGCAAGGACGCCGTTGCGCGCGTCTGGATCAAGCCAGGCAACGGCAAGATCGTCGTCAACACCCGTGAGGTCGAGGTTTACTTTGCTCGTCCGGTGCTGCGCATGATGATCCAGCAGCCGATCGTCGCCGCTGCCCGTCAGGGCCAGTACGACGTAGTCTGCACCGTCGCCGGTGGTGGTCTGTCGGGCCAGGCTGGCGCTGTGCGTCACGGCATTTCGAAGGCTCTCACTCACTTCGAGCCGGATCTGCGCACCGTCCTCAAGAAGGGCGGCTTCCTGACCCGCGACTCGCGTGTCGTTGAACGTAAGAAGTACGGCAAGGCGAAGGCCCGCCGGTCCTTCCAGTTCTCGAAGCGCTAATCGTTTCGTTCAAATTTTCCGCAATCCCCGGAATCTACAAGATTCAAAAGGCGCCTTCGGGCGCCTTTTTCTGTTCCAGATGCCGCCGAATTGCAGCGATTTTTCCCGAAAATTTTGTGACCGCCGCAAACGGAGTGCCAAGACACGGTTGCTAGCCTCAACGATGGCTGAGGGGCTATTCCAGCTCCATCTGTTGTTAAAAAGCGCTGCATAGAACATGCCGGCTGGCACACATTTGTCTTTGGACATTTCGACGCTGTATCTCGTCGCGACGCTGGCGGCTGCATTGCTCGGCGCGATGCTGCTGTTCTTCTGGCGTCAGGAAAAGATCGCGGCCCTTGGCTGGTGGGGCGCGGCCTATATCCTCGGTGCGGCATCGGTCGCGCTGTGGACGGTCGGCGGGAATGATCTGGGCTGGGAACTGTCGCTCGCTGTAAACGCAGTGGGCTTTGTCGCCTGTGGCCTCGTATGGGATGCGGCCCGAGCCTTTCATGGCCGCCCGGCTAACTGGATCGGCGTGATCGCGGGGCCTGCGCTCTGGGTCGCGGCAGTCGTGGTGCTCGATCCCATCGATCCCGAAACCCGGATGCTGCTCGGCGCCGGCGTTGTTGCAATCTATGCCGCGCTGACCGCCGGCGAGTTGTGGCGCGAGCGGCGCAAGAGCCTGCGCGCGCGCTGGCCCGCGATCTTCGTGCCGCTGCTGCACGGCGTTGTCCTGATGCTGCCGATTCTTCTTGGCGACCTGTACCGGTCCGCCGACACAAAGATCATGGCGCAGGTCTGGGTCGCGGCCTTTGCTGCCGAGGTTGTGATCTACGCGGTCGGTACGGTGTTCATCATCGTCATGCTGGTGTCGGAGCGGACGGTCAGCGCACACAAGACCGCAGCCTCCATTGATCCGCTGACAGGTCTCCTGAACCGGCGCGGCTTTGGTGAGGCAACATCGCGCATGATCGAGCGGGAAGCCAAAGCAGGCCGCCCTGTGACCGTGATGATTTTCGACATCGACCATTTCAAGTCGGTCAACGATCGCTTCGGCCATGCCGCGGGCGACGAAGTCCTCAAGGTCTTTTCCAATATCGTCGTTGCTTCGCTTCGCATGAGCGATCTCGTCGGCCGGGTCGGTGGTGAGGAGTTCGCCGCGCTCCTGCCGTGTTCGATCGATGAAGCGCTACTCGCCGCGGAGCGCGTGCGCGAAGCGTTTGAGGCGTCCGGTGTGGCCATCGATGACGCGCCGCTGGAAACCACGGTCAGCATCGGTGTCGCAGGTGGCCCGGCCAATACCGAGCTTGAAGTGTTGATGGCCTCCGCCGACACCGCGCTCTATCAGGCCAAGCGCACCGGGCGTAATCGCGTCGAGGCCGCGGTGGAGCAGCCGCTGTCGCTCGAGAACGCTCGCCGCAATCAGATCCGCAGCGGCGCGCCGCAGCCGGACAAACCGGAAATGATCGGCGCGCCGGCGGAAGCTCACGCCTGACGAAACTGCGACGCTAACCGTCTGTTTACCATGCGCGCCGTACCATACGGCATGACCATTGTACGCAGCCACGATTCACAAGCCGACATCAACGCACTCGAAGCGACAGTTGCCTCCGCGCGGGCCGGCTTTGCCTGCATATTTTCGACATCCGATGAATATGAGAATGCCCTGATCACCGCGCGCCGGGCCGAGGGGCGCTATCGATCGGTGTTCGACTGGCAGCCGGTGATTCTGGGAGGCTGCGCGCTGGCGCTGCTGGGAGCGCTCGTGACCTTCATGTGAGGCTGTTAGCGCAGCAGTATGGTTTCAACAGGGCGCTCACCGCGCCCTTTGTCTTTTCCGGTTGGCCGTTTTGCGCTATTGCCCCCTTATAACCAGAAAGGGCGGACAACCATGATTACCGAAATCGCACAGATCGAAGTCAAGCCGGGCAGCGAGAAGGACTTCGAGGCGGCGGTCGCCAAGGCGGAATCGATCTTCAAACGCTGCAAAGGCTGGAAGAGCTTCGAACTGCACCGGTCGATCGAAAAGCCGTCGCGCTATCGGCTGCATATCAAGTGGGAAACCCTCGAAAACCACACGGTCGACTTCCGCGAGTCTTCAAACTTTCAGGAGTGGCGCGCGCTGGTCGGCCCGCATTTCGCGTCGCCGCCGGAAGTCGAGCACACCAACACGGTGGCGAGCTTCTGATAATTTCGGATCGTCATTGCGAGCGAAGCGAAGCAATCCATACTTGAGCGACAAGAACTGGATTGCTTCGTCGCTTACGCTCCTCGCAATGACGAAGATAGCATTATTAGGCCATCTTGAATTCCGGTTCGCGCACCTCGTCGTCTTCGCGCAAATAGGTGATGATCACCTTCACGATCGCCATCAGCGGCAGCGCCAGCGCCAGTCCCCACAGCCCGAACACAACGCCGAGCAGGATCTGGAACGCGAACAGCGTTGCCGGCGGGATGTCGAGCGCCTGACGCTGGATGATGGGCGTCAGGATGTAGCTTTCCAGCGCGTGCACGCCGAGAAACAGCACGAAGGCGCTGGCGGCGGCGACCCATCCCGAGGCAAGACTCGCCAGCACGATGATCAGCCCGCCGATCAGTGCGCCGACCGTCGGGATGAACGCCAGCAGTCCGGCCTGAATGCCGAGGATGAAGGAGCTGTCGATTCCGATGATCGTGAGGCCAATCCATGTCACCAGGAACACGGCGGCCATGGTGATCATCTGCGCAATCAGCCAGCGCTCGAGCGTGTCGCTGATGCGGTCGACCACGGTGGTGACGCTGTGGCGATGCTTCTTTGGCGCCAGCGCCAGCAGGCCTTTGCGGTACACGCCCGGCTGTGCCGCGAACGACAATCCCAAAAAAAGCACGATGAAGAAGTTGCCCACGGCGCTGACGGTGCCGAGCAGCAGCTTGAGGGTCTGGCTGACGATGGCGCCGCCGCCGGAGGCGAGGGCGCCGGCGCTGGGCAGGCCTTTCGGCAGGCCGGGCGAGGGGGCCGGAGCTGTTGCCGCAGGCGTGTCGGTGGTGCTCGCCGGGGTTGCTGTCACGCTGCCGAGTTCGAGATAGCTGGTGTCGACGCCGTGCTGTTCAAGGAACGTCTTCACGGTGACGAGCTGCGACTTGAGGGTGTTGCTCAGGACGGTAGCCTGCCGTGCGATGGTCGCGCCGCCGAGAAAGACGACACCGGACAGGAAGCCCGCCAGCACCACACAGACCAGCGCGAGGCGCAGCGCATGGGGCCCACCCATGACCTTCTGCAGGAGATGCGTCATGGCGGTCAGGGCGACGCCGAGCAGGATGCCCGCGAACACCAGAAACAGCGTGGCCGCATAATACCAGGCGAACAGCAGGAAGGCCGTGAAGGCGACGACGCCGATACCCCCCACTGCGATCGACCACGCAAGGTCACTGCGGGTCTGCACTCGGGGCTCGATTGGGGCTGACACGTGCTTTCCTCTTCCGTTATTGCGGGTTCAGTCTTTCCTGAAAGGCCGGGCCGGATCAAGAGAAGATGGCGTGACAGCCAAGCGCCATCGTTCCCGCGCATCGCGCGAGATGAGCTTTTCGTTCCCCCTCAAAGCGCACGAGGCCTGCCTCGTTCGCGCCCTCAATATGAGGGGCATGGAGCGCCGCGAGGCGCACCTTGTCTTTGTTTCGCTTCCGGCATCGCGTGCGAGGCGATGATCTTCCGAAAGCGCATCGCCTCACGGCGCTCCATTCGCGGCGATTTGTGAGCCGGGGACCGTACTTCCGGGTGAGGACGGGGGAGAAACTCAACCCCTGATCCGGCAGGCTTTCGCCTGCCTTCATCCAGCACCGCGTCCAGCCGGCGAACGGCAGAGCCACGTAGTTGGCCCGGACGGTCAACCCCGGCCTTCCGGACGCAACGGGTGCGAACCGTGCGCGCAGACGCCGCATCCTGCTCCGCCTTGAAGACGCCTCTAGAAAGCGCCCCTCGTGAACAGGATAATAGGAATATAATCTTAACAACAGATTTGGTCAATGGACATCGCAGCTATGTTTAGGAACCAAAAATCGCACGCGGATGGAGCGGAACAGCCCAACCGCGAAAGCGGAGCGGAACGAGTGGTCCATTTAAGTTTTTTGTATATACGAAATACTTGCCGGCCGGTGACTGCGCATATATAGATATGTCATGCAAATCGTATGGGATGAACCAAAGCGCCGCGCAAACTTCGCTAAGCATGGCTTGGACTTTGGTGCGCTGACAGAAGATTTTTTCAGCAACGCTCTGACCCGCCCCGCTAAGTCTGGTCGGTTTCAGGCGATCGGCAAGGATCGCAACGGTATCATTTCCGTTGTTTTCGCCGTGCTCGGCGTGGAGGGGATTTCCGTTGTCTCCATGCGTTCCGCGTCGAAGGAAGAAAGGAAGGCCTACAATGACTTCACGAAAAAGTAGCCGAAAGGGCTTCACGAAGGCGGACCTTGAAACTGTGTCCGACAACCCTGAATGGACCGCTGCTGACATCGCGAAGGCAAAGCCGTTCTCAGAGGCTTTTCCAGAGTTGGCAAAGACGCTCAAGGGGCGCGGTCCGCAAAAGGAGCCGACCAAGGTTCCGGTTTCGATCCGCTTGAGTCCTGCTGTGGTCGACCACTTCAAAGCAACAGGCCCGGGTTGGCAGTCGCGCATTGATGCAGTTTTGCTGACGGCGGTTGAAACGAAGGCCGTTCGGAATCCTAAAAACAGCCGGTACGATGTTGTCAAAATCGGCGGTGGGAAAAACCGGCGGACGATCACAAGAAGCAAGAAGCGCGCGTAGCGTCTCGGATCTGGTTTTGCTCATCGACACCGTGCGCGGTGTCTGGACTCGAAAGAGATAACTGAAAAAAGCCGCCCCGAAAGGAGCGGCTTTTATATTTTGCGGGAAGCGATCGCGGTGAAGCGGCGGCTTACTGCGAGTAGTACATTTCGAATTCGACCGGATGCGGGGTCATCTCAAACCGCGCGACTTCGGTCATCTTCAGTTCGATGAAGCTGTCGATGAAGTCGTCGTCGAACACGCCGCCGGCCTTCAGGAACGCACGGTCCTTGTCGAGGTTCTCAAGCGCCTCGCGGAGCGAACCGCACACCGTCGGAATGGTCTTCAGTTCTTCCTTCGGCAGATCGTACAGGTCCTTGTCCATCGCCGGGCCCGGATCGATCTTGTTCTTGATGCCGTCGAGGCCGGCCATCAGCATCGCCGCGAAGGCGAGGTACGGGTTCGCCATCGGATCGGGGAAACGCACCTCGACGCGCTTCGCCTTCGGCGAGGTCGTGTAGGGGATGCGGCAGGAGGCCGAACGGTTGCGCGCCGAGTAGGCGAGCAGCACCGGCGCTTCATAGCCCGGGACCAGACGCTTGTAGGAGTTGGTCGACGGATTGGTGAAGGCGTTGATGGCCTTGGCGTGCTTGATGATGCCGCCGATGTAGTGAAGGCAGGTCTCGGAGAGGTCGGCGTATTTGTTGCCGGCGAAGGTCGGCTTGCCGTCCTTCCAGATCGACTGGTGCACGTGCATGCCCGAGCCGTTGTCGCCGTAAACCGGCTTCGGCATGAAGGTGGCGGTCTTGCCGTAGATATGCGCGACCTGATGGATGCAGTACTTGTAGATCTGCATCTGGTCGGCCATGTGGGTCAGCGTGTCGAACTTCATGCCGAGTTCGTGCTGGGCGGAAGCGACTTCGTGATGATGCTTCTCGACCTTGACGCCCATCTTGGCCATCGAGCCGAGCATTTCCGAGCGCATGTCCTGCACCGAGTCCTGCGGCGGGACGGGGAAGTAGCCGGCCTTGGTGCGGATGCGGTGGCCGAGGTTGCCGCCCTCGTACTCGGTGTCCGAGTTGATCGGCAGTTCGGAGGAGTCCAGCTTGAAGCCGGTGTTGTAAGGCGTGGTCTGGAAGCGCACGTCGTCGAACACGAAGAACTCGGCTTCCGGGCCGACGAACACGGTGTCGCCGACGCCGAGCGCCTTGACCTGGGCCTCCGCTTTCTTGGCGATGCCGCGCGGGTCGCGGTTGTAGGGCTCGCCGGTCGACGGCTCGAGAATGTCGCAGACGATGACCATGGTGGTCTCCGCGAAGAACGGATCGATCGTCGCCGTCGCCGGATCGGGCATCAGGGTCATGTCGGACTCGTTGATGGCCTTCCAGCCGGCGATCGAGGAGCCGTCGAACATCGTGCCTTCGGCGAAGATGTCCTCGTCGATCATCGAGACGTCGAAGGTTACGTGCTGCCACTTGCCGCGCGGATCGGTGAAACGCAGGTCGACGTATTTTACGTCGTTGTCCTTGATCGACTTGAGGACGTCTTTGGCGGTCTTCATGAATACCCCTTATGTCTGCTTTGGCTTTGGCGTTCGTCGTGGAATGGTCTGGATACGGCGGGAACCTCGGCCAGCAGGAGGCTGCCGGCGAGGTGAGGGCGGATGAGGCTGGTCAGCTTCAAATGGCGTCGAGGCCGGACTCTCCCGTTCTGATGCGGATGGCTTCCTCAACGTTGGATACGAATATCTTACCGTCGCCGATACGGCCAGTCTGCGCGGCGCGCCTGATGGCGTCTATGGCTTTCTCGACAAGATCGTCGCCGATCACAATCTCAATCTTCACCTTGGGCAGGAAGTCCACGATATATTCGGCGCCGCGGTAAAGTTCGGCATGACCCTTCTGGCGGCCGAAGCCCTTGGCCTCGGTGACGGTAATGCCCTGAATTCCAACTTCCTGAAGGGCCTCTTTCACCTCGTCGAGCTTGAAGGGCTTGATGATGGCCTCGATCTTTTTCACTGAACGTCTCCCCGGCACTTCTACTGGCCTGTCTGTACTTCCATATCGCGCGATGGACGCGCTCGTCACGTCGGTTCGTCGTCACATCGTGGCCGCGGGAAGGTGAACAACCCGGAAAACGATAGCTGGCCCGCCTGGCTTCTGCCGGTGAGCGAGACAATCCGAAAGCCTCCCCTTAAAAGCAGGGTCTGTGCCAATTTATTAAGACGTGGAATTGGGCAACAAGATCATTCTGTTAGTGGGTGCTGTGCCTGTTTGTGCGGCTAATGCCGCAAGAGTGGAAGGCTATGAATTAGGCAATTGCATAAAAATTAGACTGACACTTTCCACCTCTCTCCTATCAGAGTGCCTCTGGATGAGGCGAACCGAACAGGCGAACAGCAAATGGAGCTCCTGACAGTCGCCGAGATGGCAAGCGCCGACCAGGCCGCGATCGCGGCCGGCACCAGCGGATTTGCCCTGATGCGAAACGCCGGACAGGCGGTCGCGCTGGCGGCCGAGGCGATGGCGGAGCGGGGGCGGATTCTCGTCGTCGCGGGCCGTGGCAACAACGGCGGCGACGGGTTCATTGCGGCAGCCGAACTGGCGGCGCGCGGGCGGGACGTCTCGGTCATTCTGCTGTGCGACCGCGCCTCCCTGAAGGGCGACGCTGCGTTCGCCGCCGAAGAGTGGAACGGCGCTGTCCTGCCGTGCGATCCGCAGGCGATCGGCAAACCCAACCTCATTATCGATGCGCTGTTCGGCGCGGGTCTCAATCGTCCGGTGAAGGGCGACCCTCATGCGATGATCGCGGCGATGAACGCCAGCGGCGTTCCGATCCTGAGCGTCGATCTGCCGAGCGGCATCAATGGCGACACCGGCGAAGTGATGGGCATCGCGGTGGAGGCGTCCGCCACCGTCACGTTTTTCCGCCGCAAGCCGGGCCATCTGCTGCTGCCGGGGCGCGTCCACTGCGGCGAAGTCGATGTGGCCGACATCGGCATCGACGCGGACGTGCTCGACAGGATCGCACCAAAGACATTCGAGAACGTTCCGGACCTGTGGGCCGATGTGTTTCCGTTTCCGCAGGCCGACGGCCACAAATATGCGCGCGGCCACGCGGTGGTCGTCTCCGGCGATGTTGTCTCGACAGGCGCGGCGCGACTCGCTGCGCGGGCCGCGCTGCGCGCCGGTGCAGGGCTGGTCACGGTGGCGTCGCCGCGCGATGCGCTCGCGGTCAATGCCGCCGCGCTGACGGCGGTGATGGTTCGCGAGACCGAGACGCCGAAGCAGTTCGGTGAGCTGCTTGCCGATAAACGGCTCAAGGCCTGTGTGATCGGGCCGGGGGCGGGGATCGGCGAGCGCACGCGCGAGATCGTGCATGCGGCGCTGTCCGCGCATCGCGGCGTGGTGCTTGATGCCGATGCGCTGACGAGTTTCGCCGGTTCTCCCGAAACGCTGTTTGCCGCGATCAAAAAACAAAACGATCCACAGGTTATCCTCACCCCGCATGATGGCGAATTCGGACGCCTGTTCAGTGCCTTGCGATCTGATAATCCACATGGGTCGAAGCTTGAACATGCGCGGCTAGCCGCGGTTCAATCGGGCGCTGTGGTGCTGCTGAAAGGCGCTGACACGGTTGTCGCCGCGCCGGACGGGCGCGCGGCCATCACCGCGAATGCGCCGCCTTGGCTTGCGACGGCGGGATCGGGTGATGTGCTGGCCGGGATCATCGGCGGCTTGCTGGCGCAGGGCGTACCGGCTTTTGAAGCTGCCTGTATCGGCGTATGGATCCATGGCGAGGCGGGGCAGGAGTTCGGTCCGGGCCTTATCGCCGAGGATCTTCCGGAGATGCTGCCGGCGGTGCTGCGCAATCTCTACGACGAAATCGGCATCGCTTACTGATCAGAGCGTGATGCGAGTTCTTTTCACCTCTCCCCAAGGGAGAGGGGGTTCTATCTCGCTCGCGTCTGGGGCAAGCGTTTTCAAGTCGCCTGGATCAGATGGGTCACTCCACCGCATAACTGCGGACGAGTTTCGGTGCGGCCCAGTTGATTGCGGTCGCTTCCATCAGCCAGCGTCCCGGATATTCGGCCAGGAACGCAATGCGCTGGGTCTGGCCCTTGTCGAGCATCACTGTGTCGAGCCAGAACGGTTTCCAGCCGTCGTCGAGGCGGTCGAGCAGGCGGAAGTGATGACCGTGCAGGCGGAAGGCGATGGGAGTCGCGGTGGGATTGCTGATGGCCATCACGACGGTCCGTCCGCGCTTCACGGCATAGGCCGCTGGCGTCGCCGCCGAGAAACCAGCGGGTGTGACCCACTGCGCTTTCGGGTCGAGCGAGAGATCACTGCGCAGCGCGCCTTGAAGATTCAGCCTCGCGGGCAGATTGCCGGGTGGCAACGCGTCTGCCGGCGGCAACGGCGCGGCGCGGACCGGCGCGTCGTTCGACATCGTGATCTGCGCGATCGTGCGCGGGCCGGTGCCGTCATGCAGGATGATCTTTGAGATTGTTCCCGGTGCGCGGGTCGCATCGATGAACGCGTCGATGCGAGAACCGGGCGCAAGCACGAGTTGTCCGTCACGGGCTGCGAACGGTTCGGCGGGTGCGCCGTCGATCGCCATCACGCGCACATCGTGATTTTCGATTCGCAGGCCGATAGGCGAGCGTGCGCCGCCGTTGATGAAACGCAGCCGCAGCCGCTCGTTGACCCTGGCGGTGATATCGAGGCTCGGCTTTCCGTTGACGGTGTACGCGGGGGTGGTGCCGTCCGGGCTGGTTCCCGGAAGAATAGCGCTGCCGTCCGGCTTCACGCGCCATTCCTCGATCAGCAGGACGTCGTCGCGGTCCACTGGGACCGGCGGATTGTCCTCAACGATCAGCGCGCGGGCGGCCGTGGGCAGCCCTGACGTTTCGCCAAGCTGCGTGTTGACCAGACACGTTCCCGACTGACGCAGGGACACGGTGAACGTGGCCCGCCCGCCCGGCAGGACGGGGGCTTGTCCGGTCAGCGGGGATGCCGCCTGCGCGCCGTCGATTCCGAGCCAGTTCAGCACGATAGGAGCGGAGAGTTCATTTGAAAGCGTAACGGCGAGGTCGCCCTTCGGGAATCGCAGGGGGCCTGACGCGCCGGTCTCCAGCGCCCAGATCTGGCTTTTGGGCAGGCCTGCGCCCAGCATCGCCGCCGCAGGCCGGGCCCGCAGGGCCACGGCGGCCCCGGTCTGCGCCGATGCCTTTCCCTGAGCAAAAGCCGGCAGCCGCAGCGCGGAGGCAACGGCGGCTCCGCCCAGTCCGGCCAGCAAAACCCGTCTGGAAGGCGAAAAAACCTGATTTGTCATGGTCGTTTTCATGGCCCATGCGGACCATTTTCCGCACCCCGTGTCCAGCGCGCGCTTGGCCGCGGCGGCGGACCTGCCTGCGCGCCCTAAGGCCGCGTTGCGAAAGCCATTTTTTTGGCTCGCGCAGCGGGTACACCATGTTATAAGCCCGCCGCTCGCGGCTGTGCCGGGACAGACAACCACTGCGCGCTCGTGGCGGAATTGGTAGACGCGCTGGGTTTAGGTTCCAGTGTCGAAAGATGTGGGGGTTCGAGTCCCTCCGAGCGCACCAGGCGCGATTTTTCGTTTGCGCGAAATTCTGGAGGAGATGTTCCTCGCGGGAACGTGTCCGCCGCACCACCGATGCATCCGAACGGCCCAGCGGCCGAATGGTTTGTGTCCAACAGATTGACAACGACCCGGCGACGCCGGGTCAAGCCGGAAGAAGATTGACGCCATGCAGGTTACCGAGACCCTCGCCGAGGGATTGAAGCACGAGTTCAAGGTCAGCGTTCCCGCGTCGGATATCGATGCCAAGGTTGATGCCCGTCTTGTCGACATGAAGGACAAGGTCCGGCTGAACGGTTTCCGTCCCGGCAAGGTGCCTGTCGCTCACCTCAAGAAGGTCTACGGCCGCTCCGTCGCCGCCGAAACCGTCGAGCAGTTGATCCGTGACACCAACGCAGGGATCTTCACCGAGCGCGGTTTCCGTCTTGCGACCGAACCCAAGGTCACGATGCCGACCGAGGAAAAGGAAATCGAAGACATTCTCGCGGGCAAGTCCGACCTGAACTATTCGGTCGCGATCGAAGTGGTGCCGGCGATCGAACTGGCTGACTTCAAGACCTTCAATGTCGAGAAGCCGGTGGCGGAAGTAACCGACGCCGACATCGACGAAGCGCTGAAGCGTATCGCTGACCAGAGCCGCCCCTATGAGGCAAAGGCGGAAGGCGCGAAGGCCGAGAAGGGCGATCGCGTCACCGTTGCCTTCAAGGGTACCATCGACGGGGTGGCGTTCGACGGCGGCACCGGCGAGAACATCCAGGTCGTGATCGGCTCGAACACCTTCATTCCGGGCTTCGAAGACCAACTCATCGGCATCGCGTCGGGCGAAACCCGCAACGTGAAGGCCTCGTTCCCGAAGAACTATGCCGCGCCGAATCTCGCCGGCAAGGACGCGGAATTCGAGACCACCGCGAGCCTGATCGAAGCTCCGCAGGAGTCGAAGGTCGATGACGAGTTCGCCAAGAACCTCGGCATGGAATCGCTCGACAAGCTGAAGGAAGCCATGCGCGAGCGCCTCGTGCAGGAATTCTCCGGCGCCTCGCGCCAGCGCGTGAAGCGCATGCTGCTCGACAAGCTCGACGAGACCCACAAGTTCGGTCCGCCGCCGTCGCTGGTGGAGGAAGAATTCAACCTGATGTGGAACTCGATCAAGGCCGAGATGGAATCGACCGGCAAGACCTTTGCCGACGAAGACACCACCGAAGAGAAGGCGAAGGAAGAGTACCGGAAGATCGCGGACCGCCGCGTTCGCCTCGGCCTCGTCCTCTCCGAGATCGGCGAGAAGAACAAGATCACCGTGACCGACGATGAGGTTAGCCGTGCGCTGATCGACCGCGCGCGCCAGTCGCCGGGCCGCGAGAAGGAAGTCTGGGATTTCTATCGCAACAATCCGAACGCGCTGGCCCAGCTCCGCGCGCCGATCTACGAGGACAAGGTCGTCGATTTCATTCTTGAGCTTGCCAACGTGACCGAGAAAAAGGTCTCGCGCGACGATCTGCTCAAGGAAGAAGAAGACAAGACCGCGGCCTGAGCTCCGGCTCCAGCAACAGGACCGATCATCGCCGGTTATGGCCGGGGGTGATCGGGCCGCGAATGGATCACGGCATCCAGAACGACCGACAGAACCGTATCGGTTCCGTCGGTGATCTGGCTCCGGACCGTGACCACGGCATTTTTCTTTTCAGGCCGAAGCGCGATCGCCGCGATCTCGGCTTGCCCCGTGAGCGTCATGCCGGGGCGCACAGGTCTCTGAAACCTGGATTCGATGCGGGTGCCCGCGACGCCGGCGACCTGCCTCCACATCGCCTCGACAATCAGCCGCTGATAGATCGCCGTGGTGTGCAATCCGCTGGCGATGAGGCCGCCGAATGGGCCGTTTGCCGCGGCGACCGGATCGATGTGGATGAAGAGGGGATCGAAACGCTCCGCAAATTCGATGATTTCGGCTTGTTCGATCGGGTAGGTGCGAAACGGAAAACGTTGTCCGACCGTGAGATCTTCGGCGTAAAGCATGCGGGTCCGGTTCCTGGCTGCGCGGAGCGGCCGACGATAGCAGGCCGGTTGCGCTTGGCCATTACCTCCCGGATAGGCGGGAAACGGCGAAAACCATTAACGATACACGCCAGAATAGCGTGTCCGGTTGGAGCGCGTCGCTTTTCGCCTCCGGCCGAATCGGCTTCAACTGACCTTTTCCCGCTCTTGTGGCAGGGCTCTCCTGCTATATCTGTAGGGTCCGACCCTTCTGCATCACGAGGCGATTCGTCTGCCGGAACCCATCAAGCCCTCGGTCGTCCGGCTGTGCCTCAACTAACCTTCAGGTGATAAATGCGCGATCCCGTTGAAACCTACATGAACCTCGTGCCGATGGTGGTCGAGCAGACCAACCGTGGCGAGAGGGCGTACGACATTTTCTCGCGCCTCCTGAAAGAGCGCATCATTTTCGTGACCGGTCCGGTTGAGGACGGCATGTCGGTGCTGGTCGTCGCGCAGCTCCTGTTCCTCGAAGCCGAGAATCCGAAGAAGGAAATCTCGATGTACATCAACTCGCCGGGCGGCGTGGTGACATCGGGTCTGGCGATCTACGACACCATGCAGTTCATTCGCCCGCCGGTCTCCACGCTCTGCACGGGGCAGGCCGCGTCGATGGGCTCGCTGTTGCTCGCAGCAGGCCACAAGGACATGCGGTTCTCGCTGCCGAACTCGCGGATCATGGTCCATCAGCCCTCGGGCGGCTTCCAGGGCCAGGCCACCGACATTATGCTCCACGCTCAGGAAATCCTGAACCTGAAGAAGCGGCTGAACGAAATCTACGTCAAGCACACCGGCCAGCCCTACAAGGCGATCGAGGACGCGCTGGAACGCGACAAGTTCCTGACAGCCGAAATGGCGAAGGACTTCGGCCTGGTCGACAAGGTGATCGACAAGCGCGCCGAGGAAACGACGCCGAAGGCGCCGTAACTCAGGTTCCCGGCCTATCGTGACAGTCAATGCGGACGCCTTCGGGCGTCCGTTTTCGTTTGGAGGGCACTAGCCAATTGGATAGGTGGTTTTTGCGGTTTCATCCGCGGGCCGTACTTGACCGCAATCTGTTATTGGCCGCTAATTATCCCAATTGATCCGGGACTTTTGGCCCGTCTTATTTCGATCTGTATTTTTTGGACGGTCTCCAATTGCACTCCGGACACACCGCATTTTCGGTGGCTATGACAATGTCCGGGAGCAGGCCATGACGATTGTCGCCAAGGGCAGCCTAGCGCGCAGCGCTGCGGTGTTCGCTTTTCTTCTGCCGTTCGTTGTCAGCTCGGGAGCGGTCGCTTTCAACAAGGAAGCCGCCCTCGAGCAATGCCGCGCCTCCGTGGGCAGGCCGACCTATCAGGCGTGCAGACGGGGCGGGGGCGATCATGAGGGTTGCTTTGCCAAGGCGCGTGCTGTCGTGCAGCCGTGCGTCAAGGCGAAAATGCCGACCGCAGCGCTGTTCGACGCGGCCAAGGTGTCGGCACCGCAGAAAGAGGACCTTGCCGCGGGTGCCGCCGCGCTCGCGAAAGGCAATGCACCGCTGGTCGCTCCGCCGCGCACGGTTTCCGACATCACGGCCATTCTCGACCAGCAGAAACCTGATCCCGCCAAGATCGCGGAACTGACCGCGACCGCCGATGCTCCGGTGCCGGCTGGTCTGAAAGGGAGCGAACTCGCCGCGTTTCACTACAAGCGCGGACAGGCGCGGGTGCTGATCGGGCGCAGCAACGATGCGCTGGCCGATGCCGAGGTCGCGGTCAACAACAGCAAGAACGACGACTACAAGCTCGTGGCCAGCCGTCATGAGGATTTTCTGATCCGCCGCCTGCGCGAGAAGGGCGAGCACAAGCGCGCCATGGCGATGTACAACAAACAGGTCGCCACGTTCTCGGCGCCGGGAGGCAAGGGACGTCTGTTCGGGCTTCACAATGCGCTGGCGATTCTGGCGTTGCAGGCGGGGGATGTGAACCTCGCGGAGTCCTATGTCGCGCGAAACCGCAACCTGTTGAACGAGGCGCGCAAGTGGCCGGTGTTCCCGACCTACGGAATGGTGTGGCAAGCCACGCTGGAAGATGGCATCGGGCGCGTCGCCGAGGCACGCGGGCGCTACGCCGATGCCGAGGCCGCCTATCACAAGTCGGCGGTGTTCTATGCCAACGCGATCCCGACCATGTCGCAATGGGAAAGCAAGCCGCCGGAAGGCGAGATGGAGCGGTATGTCGATTGGGCGACGGCGTTCGAGGGGCGCACGAAGGTCAAGCAAGGGCGTGTCGGCGAAGGCGAAGCCGATGTCCGCCGCGCACTGCTGAGCCGCCTCAGCAAGTCCGGGAAATACCATGCCGATACCGCAGGCATCCTGGCGGTGTTCGTTTATGTGATTCAGGAGCAGGGCCGTTACGAAGAAGCCGAAAAGCTTCAGCGCGAAGTGGTCAACATCTACAAGGGCCTCGGCTACGGCGACGACACCAACCAGGTGGTCAATGCCAATGTTTTCCTCGCGCAGATATTGAACCTCGGGCGCAAATACGACGAGGCAGCGAAGCTCTACGATCAGGTCGATGCATGGACGGCGAAATGGGAGCCGTCACAGCGCGAACGCGTGGACGGCGGCCTCGCCCGCGTCTCCATCATGCTGGCGCAGGGCAATTACGACAACGCGCTCGAAATCGCGCAGCGCTCGTATGAGCGCGAGAAAGGGCGCTCCGGCGACAAGAGCTTCAATACGGCAGTCGCGCGCGGTTACTATGCGATGGCGCTGGCGCGCAAGGGCAGGACCAACGAGGCGCTGCAGGCGTTCAAGGAGTCGATTCCGGTCTTGCAGACGCCATCCGGCGGCAGCGACGACGATTCAGGATCGACCGCCGCCGCGCGCGAGGCGCGAATCCGGTTTGTGGTCGAGGCTTATCTGCGCACGCTGGCGCTCAATCCGGCGTCGGCCCCGCCGAACGTCGCCGAGGAAACCTTTGCCTTCGGAGACTTGATGCGCGGACAGGCGGTGCAGCGTGCGCTGCAGGCGTCATCTGCCCGTGCGTCCACGAGCAATCCCGAACTTGCCAAATTGATGCGTACTTCGCAGGACACCGAAAAGCGGATCGGGGCCGCGATCGCGACACTCAACAATCTGCTGACGCTGCCGCCTGCCGAGCGCGAGGAGAAGGCGGTCAAGACCACGCAGGCTGAAATTGCAGCGCTGCAGGCGTCGCGCACCCAGACCATGAGCGAGATCGCAAAGAAGTTTCCGGACTACGGCAATCTGGTGAACCCGCCACCGCCGAATGCCGGCGACCTGCAAAAGCAACTCACTGACGACGAAGCCCTGCTGTCATTTTACTTCGGTCGCTTTGACAGCTTCGCCTGGGTGGTGCGGAAGGGGTCGCCGGCTCAGTTTACCCGCATCAAGATGACGCTTGGCGATCTGAATGCGACCGTCACCAAGCTGCGCGAGGCGCTGGAGCCGAAGGCGGCAATGATCTCGGACATTCCCGCATTCGACGTGAAGCTGGCGGCGCAGCTTTACGACGATTTGCTGAGGCCGCTGGAAAGCGGGTGGAAGCCGGCGAAGAGCCTGATCGTGGTAACGAACGGCGCGCTCGGCCTGCTGCCGTTGTCATTGCTGCCGACCGCGGCGGCCGAGGTGAAGACCGACGACGATCCGCTGTTCAGCAGTTATCGGAACGTGCCCTGGCTGGCGCGGACTCATGCGGTCACGCTGGTGCCATCGGCAGCGGCACTGCAGACCTTGCGCAAGCTGCCGCCCGGCAAGAGTTCGCGGCAGGATCTGATCGCATTCGGCGATCCTTACTTCAGCCAGGAGCAGGCTGACGAGGCGGCCAAAACCGATAAACCCGTGCAGGTCGCCGATGCATCGACAGCGACGCGCGGCGTCCCGCTCAAGCGGCGCAACAGTCCGCAGCTTGAGGGCGTCGACAGCGCACAGCTGGGACAATTGCCGCGCCTGCCCGACACATCCGATGAGCTGACCTCCATCGCGCTGGCGCTGCAGGCCGATCCCGCCAAGGTCCTCAACCTCGGCAAGGATGCAAACGAGAAGAAAGTGAAATCGATGGACCTCTCCGGGTTCAAGATTGTCGCCTTCGCAACTCACGGACTGGTGCCCGGCGAACTGGACGGCTTGACACAACCGGCGCTGGCGCTGTCTGCGCCCGCTGTGTCAGATTCTGACGGTGACGGGCTGCTGACCATGGAAGAAATCCTGTCGCTGAAGCTCGATGCCGACTGGGTGGTGCTGTCGGCCTGTAATACTGCGGCGGGAGCAGGGGCGGGGGCGGAAGCGGCTTCGGGTCTTGGCCGTGCCTTCTTCTATGCGGGGACACGCGCGCTGCTGGTGACCAACTGGTCTGTGCATTCTCAATCCGCGCGCGAACTCGTCACGGATCTGTTCAGGCGGCAGGCCGCCGATCCGAAGCTGACGCGCGGCGAGGCGTTGCGGCAGGCGATGATGGCGCTTGCGGATGGCCCCGGTTATGTCGGCGCCGACGGCAAGACCGAATTCGCCTACGCGCATCCGCTGTTCTGGGCGCCGTACTCGATCATCGGAGACGGCGGCGGGCGCTGAGAGATGCGATAGCGGACTTTCGCGTCTATCTGATAGACGACGCCAGTTGTGCCGCGACCTTGCGATGCCCCTCGGCCGTCATGTGAATATGATCAGGCTGAAGCATGCTGGGCTGGCGCGTAATGCCATGGATGATTGGAAGCACGTTAATGACGCGAATTCCGCGTTCGGTCAGTAGCTTCTTCATTTCTCTTTTATTCGCCAGCGCGTCTTCCTGGCTGACGCCGCGTTTCGTGTCGTTCTGCGTGCCTTGCGCCATCAGGACGATCTTCGTCCCGGGTGGCAACGCGCTCAGTCCGGAGAGTGCCTGGCCAGTGGTTTGACCGTTAAGTGCAGCGTTTGTGATTTGGGTGCTTGAGCCCTTTGCTGCCAGCATGCTCTGTAACTGAGCGGGCCATGCTTCCGACGCGCTAACGCCTTTACCTTGACTGTTGCTTGCTCCGATCACGACCACTTGCGCTTGGGCAAAGCTCATCGTCAAAAAGGCTGAACTGGCGAACACCAAGGCGAACATCCACGTTTCCCTGAATCTCATTTTGCTTTCCCCTGGCGCTTGATGAACTTTGATACACCGGACAATTCAATATCGCGCAATCGCAATGCGTTACTGATAATTCATCGCCGTCCGGCAGGGATAGTCTTTACTCTTGCTCACGCGAGACAATAACGATTTTGTGAACAGATCATAATGGCTTGGTGCAACCGGCGTGGTCAGTCTTTAATGACGATACGTTCTTGTACGACAGTAGGTTCTTTCAAGCGGCCCCGGATTAATCATCTGCATGGCAAGACGAGCATTCATATTCGCGGCATTTATTACACTCGCGGTGGCGCTAGGGACTTTCTCGGGGAGAGCGGAACGGGCTCCGTTCGTGGCGCCTCCGCGCTCGATCACCGACATCACCGCTATTCTGGATGCTGAAAAACCCGATCCTCAACTCATCGCAAAATTGACGGGCGCGGCAGATGCAATGCCGCCGAAAGACACCGATCGCCTGACGCTTGCGAAATTCTACTACGAGCGCGGCAACGCGCGAAAGCAACTCGGTCGCATGCGAGAGGCGCTTGATGACGGACAAAAGGCCGTCGAAGCGGCGCGGGGCGTTGCTGACAGCAATCAGCTTGGCCGGATGATGCAGTTTCTCGCCATTCAATATAAACGGGTCGGTGAACCCACGCAGGCGCTTGTGACGTTTGAGCAAATGATCCGCGACGTCGATCGGCCGGGATCTTGGGGGTTTCTATTCAATATCTATCGGCAAATCGGCAGCATATTGCTGCCGATGGGCGGCATTGCAAAAGCGGATGAGTATCTGCGCCGCAGTCAGCTTTTGCTGGACGAGGCGCGTAGCAGTACGAAGCCGGAGGTGCGCCGCGCTTTGGCGGCGAGGGAAGCAACCTGGGACTCGGATATCGAAGGTTTGCGTGCCATGATTTTCGAGGCGCGCGGTCAATTCGACGAAGCCCGGCAGTCCTATGAGCGCGCAGAAGAGCGCAAACGTGCTTCGCTCAAGGATGTTCTTGCCGGCGCGAATCCACCTCCTGCAGACCAGATCGTACAAAGCGCGGATGTCTATTTGACATCGCAAGCCCGCATGAAGGTACGGCTCGGCCGGCTTGCTGAAGCTGAATCAGACGCGCGGAGAGCGCTTTTGTCGCGCCTCCAGTACGGCGGCAAGTACAATCCTGACACATCGCTCTACCTCACGACGCTGTCCAACATCCTGATCGAGGAAGGGCGTTTTGCCGATTCCGAAAAGCTTACGCGCACGGCCATTGAGATCAACCGCGTATTGGGGCTTCCCGAAAATGCTCCGGCAACTGCCCAGCTCCTTTCCCAGCTCGGCTCCATATTGAGTCTGGAGCGCCAGCCGAAAGATGCTGCCGAGATCTACGCCCGTCTTGATAAGGCAATCGCGGCCTGGGAGCCGGAGCAGCGCTCGCAGATCGAGCTGAACAGCTCCCGCATCGCGTCCCTGTTTGCATCCGGACAGACAGAAGCAGGACTCGCGGCGGCGAACGCGCTGCTAAAGCAGGAAATTCGCCGTGTCGGCGAAAAGCATTTCGACACCGCCGTGGCGCGCGGGACGCTCGCGCTGGGATTGGTGCAGTCCGGACGAGAGGCGGGCGCTCTTCGTGAATTCCGCGCGGCCGTGCCAATTCTGATTTCCGGATCGCGCGAGTCTGCGGATGATGAAGATCCGACAATTGCAGCCGCGCGCAACATCCGGCTTCAGACGATCATCGAGGCCTATATAGGTTTGTTGTCGCGAGTTCAGCGCGGCAGTCAGGACGCCGCGATCGAGACGTTCGTACTGGCGGATTCCATTCGCAGCCACGCGGTGCAGGCTGCGCTGGTGGCGTCCAGCACTCGCATGGTCGCGCAGGATGCATCGCTGGGCGAACTGGTCAGAGGTGAACAGGATCTTGCCAAGCAAATCAGCGCCCAGCTCGGTGTGCTGAATAGCTTGCTGTCTCTGCCATCGCGCGAGCGCGATGAAAAGAGTGTCGCGGCGATCAATGCCTCCATCGTGAAACTTCGTAGCGAGCGCGAGAAAGCCCGCGCCGATATCAACAAGCGATTCCCTTCTTATGCCGATCTCATCGATCCACCGTCGCCTTCGGTCGATCAGATCAAGGCGGTGTTGCGTCCTGGTGAGGCGATGCTGTCGTTCTATTTCGGTCAGGACAGCAGCTTCGTCTGGGCCGTGCCGAAGGAGGGGCCGGTTTCCTTTGCCGAAGTCAAGGCGACGTCCAGTGCGTTGGAGGGTAAGGTCCGCAAGCTGCGCGAGGCGCTAGAGCCCAAGGCGGCGATGATCTCCGATATTCCGACGTTCGATCTCGCGCTCGGATACGAACTTTATTCCATACTCCTGAAGCCGGTCGAGGGCGGCTGGAAGCCCGCGAAGAATCTCGTGGTGGTGACCAACGGTGCGCTCGGCCTGCTGCCGTTGTCATTGCTGCCGACAGCCGCTGCCGAAGTGAAGACGGACGACGATCCGCTGTTCGCCAGCTATCGCAATGTACCTTGGCTGGCGCGGACCCATGCGGTCACGCTTGTTCCGTCGGCAGCCGCGCTGCAGACCTTGCGCAAGCTGCCGCCGGGCAAGGCTTCACGGCAGGATCTGGTGGCGTTCGGCGATCCTTACTTCAGCCAGGAGCAGGCTGACGAGGCGGCCAAAACCGATAAACCCGTGCAGGTCGCCGATGCATCGACAGCGACGCGCGGCGTGCCGCTGAAGCGGCGCAACAGCCCGCAGCTTGAAGGTGTCGACAGCGCGCAACTCGGCCAGTTGCCGCGTCTGCCCGACACATCCGATGAGCTGACCTCCATCGCGCTGGCGCTGCAAGCCGATCCCGCCAAGGTCCTCAACCTCGGCAAGGACGCGAACGAGAAGAAGGTGAAGTCGATGGACCTCTCCGGGTTCAAGATTGTCGCCTTCGCCACCCACGGGCTGGTGCCCGGCGAACTGGACGGCCTGACGCAGCCGGCGCTGGCGCTGTCTGCGCCCGCTGTGTCAGATTCTGACGGTGACGGGCTGCTGACGATGGAGGAAATTCTTTCATTGAAACTGGATGCCGATTGGGTCGTGCTGTCCGCCTGCAACACGGCGGCCGGAGCAGGGGCGGGCGCAGAAGCGGCGTCCGGTCTTGGCCGGGCATTCTTCTATGCGGGAACCCGCGCGCTCCTGGTGACCAACTGGTCGGTGCATTCTCAGTCCGCGCGCGAACTCGTCACCGATCTGTTCAGGCGGCAGGCGGCCGATCCGAAGCTGACGCGCGGCGAGGCGTTGCGGCAGGCGATGATGGCGCTGGCTGACGGACCGGGTTACCTTGGCGCGGACGGCAAGACGGAGTTTGCCTATGCTCATCCGCTGTTCTGGGCGCCGTACTCGATCATCGGAGACGGCGGCGGACGTTAAGGAAGGACAGGCAAAGTGTCTTTCGAAGGAAGGCGCCGTGCTGTAGACTTGCGGCATTGCGGTTGAGGAGATTTAAGATGCGACGCTCGTTGTTGCAGGTTGCGGTCCTCGCTAGCGGTTTTGCCTGGGCGGCTGCGATGCCGGCGAGCGCCGGCACGGTCCTTATTTCCGCCGATGAGGCCAAGCTTCCTCCGCCCGCAGGCGCGGTCGCTGTTGCCACCCGCGGCATCACACGTGGACCCAAGATTGCCTATGTCGCGACTGCCGATCCGGCGAAATCGCCGATGCGCCTGCAGCTGAAGTTCGAGTCCTTCGGTGGCTCCAAGATCGATACCGATTCACTCAAGGTGACTTATATCAAGAATCCGGCGATTGATCTGACGCCGCGGCTGAAGCCATTCGTGAAGCCGGACGGGATCGACATGCCCGATGCTGAATTGCCGGCCGGCGATCACCTCATTCGCGTGGATGTGAAGGATTCGGAAGGCCGCACCGCGAGCACCAGCTTCACCCTCAAAGTCGCTCCCTGAGCCGCATGCCGGCGCATTGCCCTTTTTGCGCACAGCCCACCGCAGCCGAGGCGCTGGTGTGCAGCTCGTGTTCGCGTGACATCACGATTCCGGAATCGCTGATCGCTGAGCGCGACGACCTGCTGCGCAAGCGCGCGCTGGCCAGCGAAGAGCTTGTGCAGGCGAAGGCGGAGCTCGAGGCGCTCCGGCTCCGCCAGCGCCTCACACTGCGGCGGAACTGACATGTCCGGGCCCAAACCTCACGCAACGGCATTCTGATGGAATGCCCTTTCTGCGCCGAGAAGGTGAAAGACGAAGCGCTGGTCTGCAAGCACTGCTCGCGCGATCTGCGGGTGGTCCGTCCGGTGCTTCGCGAGATCGAAGGCATCGTGGCGGATATCGAGACGATCAGGCGCGAATTCGATAACGTCAGCGCGCGGCTCTACCGGCGGCGTCATCCTGTCAGATCGTTCGCGGTTCACAGCATCGGCTACATTCTGGTCCCGGCGATCCTGCTGGTCGCGGCGCATGTCATCGTGACCATCTTGCTGAATGTATCGCCGCTGTATCTGCGCATCGCCTCGGTGATCATTCCGTTGCCGTTCGGCTTTGCCATCTACGCGATCCAGAAGATCGGATATCGCGGTGCCGCGCTCGTCGGCATCCTCACGGCGCTGCTCAGCGTGTTCTGCATGCTGACCGTGACGGGCCTGAACGATCATGTTCCCATTCTGCCGAGGGGGTGGGTGGAATGGCGCGAGGTGCTCGAATACTCGGCGAGCATCGCGCTGGCGTTCCTCACCGGAAACATCCTGGGAATTCTGATACTTCAACTTCTGGCCAGCTCGCTCTCCCAGGTCGACCGGCCGAATATCGCGGCCTACCGTATCGCGCGTCTCCTGGGGCCGTATGTCGGGGAGGATCAGCTCCGGCGCCGGGCGCGGATTATTCAGGAATTGATGCGCACGGCAGGTCCGCTGCTTGGCATCTTGTCCACAGCGGCCGGGTCGATATATGCGGGCCTCAAAGGTATCCTGGGTACATAACTGCCCATTGGCGGCCGCCGGCGGAGTTCCATCGGGCAAAAGCCCGTGTCATTCCCGCAACGCTGCAATGAATTCGACAGGCCAAGCTCCTGAAAACGCGCAAAATTGCGCCAAGATCACGGAGTTGAGTAGTTGGGCGGTTAGCGAATTCTTGATAGTCGGGTGTCACCATGGTTGGCTAGGCACCGTAGGATCAGGATTCGATTGAGCCGTGATTCGTGCGGTAACTGAGGTGACGGGTCTTTTTTGGTACGGTTTTTGCTCCTATCTACACATCATCACGGTGTGTGCCGGGATGGGGCGAGCCCCTAAAACAAGATCGAGCGGCGGACGGAGATAGGAATGAGCAAGGTCGGTACGAGCGATTCAAAGAACACTCTCTATTGCTCGTTCTGCGGGAAGAGCCAGCATGAAGTCCGCAAACTCATTGCGGGCCCGACGGTATTCATCTGCGATGAATGCGTCGAACTGTGCATGGACATCATCCGCGAGGAGAACAAGTCGTCGCTGGTGAAGTCGCGCGACGGCATTCCGACGCCAAAGGAAATCTGCAAGGTTCTGGACGACTACGTGATCGGTCAGCAGCACGCCAAGAAGGTGCTCTCGGTCGCGGTTCACAACCACTACAAGCGTCTGAACCATCAGACCAAGCACAACGATGTTGAGCTGGCGAAGTCGAACATCCTGCTGATCGGCCCCACCGGCTCGGGCAAGACGCTGCTTGCGCAGACGCTCGCCCGCATCCTCGATGTGCCGTTCACGATGGCCGACGCCACGACCCTCACTGAGGCCGGTTACGTCGGTGAGGACGTCGAGAACATCATCCTGAAGCTGCTCCAGGCTGCCGATTACAATGTCGAGCGGGCGCAGCGCGGCATCGTCTACATCGACGAAATCGACAAGATTTCGCGTAAGTCCGACAACCCGTCGATCACCCGCGACGTGTCGGGTGAGGGCGTGCAGCAGGCTCTGCTGAAGATCATGGAAGGCACCGTGGCTTCCGTGCCGCCGCAGGGTGGCCGCAAGCATCCGCAGCAGGAGTTCCTGCAGGTGGACACGACCAACATCCTCTTCATTTGCGGTGGCGCTTTCTCGGGCCTTGAGAAGATCATCTCCTCGCGCGGCCGGACCACCTCGATCGGCTTCGCCGCTCAGGTTCTGGCGCCGGAAGACCGCCGCACCGGTGAAATCTTCCGCGAGGTCGAGCCGGAGGATCTGCTGAAGTACGGCCTGATCCCGGAATTCGTCGGACGTCTGCCGGTGGTGGCGACGCTCGAGGATCTGGATGAGGCTTCGCTCAAGAAGATCCTGACCGATCCGAAGAACGCGCTGGTGAAGCAGTACCAGCGGCTGTTCGAGATGGAGAACATCGAACTGACCTTCGCCGACGAGGCGCTTGGCGCGGTGGCCCGCAAGGCCATCGAGCGCAAGACCGGCGCGCGCGGGTTGCGGTCGATCCTCGAAAGCATTCTGCTCGAGACCATGTTCGATCTTCCGGGCCTCGAAGGTGTGGAAGAAGTCGTTATCTCGCGCGAAGTGGTCGAGGCGACGGCGCGTCCGCTGTACATTTACGCAGATCGTTCCGATCTCAAGGCGGAAAGCAGCGCAAGCGCCTAACGGGCCGACGGAACCATTCAGGTTTTCAACAGAAACCGGCTGCCGACCCCTCGGCAGCCGGTTTCTTGTCTTCTGCGACATTAGAACAATCCAAGAAAAACCCAAGACTGGCGGGGGTTTCCGCTCTCTTGACACCCCCATATGCGATAGCCACCTAATGATGTGCTGCCGCAACGTCAGTCGACCGAGTCGCAGCAAAAGCTACCCGGGCAGGGAGAGGCCGCACCACGGCCACTGGCTCAAAAGAGCTCTTTCTTTATCCGGCACACAAGGCACCTTGTGGCGGTCGCGTTCAGCGGACTGCGTGCAAGGGGGCGCAACAAAAGGAATATGGGCATGACAACTGCCTCAAAGCCTCGTCCAGTCATCGTTCACGGCGAAAGCCACTCTTATCCGGTGCTGCCGCTTCGCGACATCGTCGTCTTCCCGCACATGATCGTGCCGCTGTTCGTCGGCCGCGAGAAGTCGATCAAGGCGCTCGAAGAGGTGATGAAGAACGATGCGCTGATCTTCCTCGCGACGCAGAAGAACGCGTCCGATGATGATCCGGCTCCGGACTCCATTTACGAGATCGGCACGCTCGCCAGCGTGCTGCAGCTCCTGAAGCTTCCCGACGGTACCGTGAAGGTGCTGGTGGAAGGTCTTGAGCGCGGTAAGGCCGGCAAGTACGCCGACCGTACCGATTTCTATGAAGCCAGCGTCACCGCGCTTGCCGATCTCGATGCGAAGAGCGTCGAGGCGGAAGCCTTGTCGCGTTCGGTCGTCTCCGACTTCGAGAGCTATGTGAAGCTGAACAAGAAGATTTCCGCCGAAGTGGTGGGCGTCGTTCAGCAGATCACGGATTTCGCGAAGCTCGCGGACACCGTGGCGTCGCACCTCGCCGTCAAAATCTCCGACCGCCAGACCATCCTGGAAACGTTGTCCGTCTCCCAGCGCCTTGAGAAGGTGATGGGCCTGATGGAGAGCGAGATCTCGGTGCTGCAGGTCGAGAAGAAGATCCGCTCGCGCGTCAAGCGCCAGATGGAGAAGACCCAGCGCGAGTACTACCTCAACGAGCAGATGAAGGCGATCCAGAAGGAGCTCGGCGACGACGAAGGCCGCGACGAACTTGCTGATCTCGAAGAGAAGATCAACAAGACCAAGCTCTCGAAGGAAGCCCGCGAGAAGGCGGCGCATGAACTGAAGAAGCTGCGGCAGATGTCTCCGATGTCCGCCGAGGCGACGGTCGTGCGCAACTATCTCGACTGGCTGCTGTCGATTCCATGGGGCAAGAAGTCCAAGGTCAAGAAGGACCTCGTTGCCGCGCAGGAAGTGCTCGACTCGGATCACTACGGGCTTGAGAAGGTCAAGGACCGCATCGTCGAGTATCTCGCCGTGCAGTCCCGCGCCAACAAGCTGACCGGACCGATCCTGTGCCTCGTCGGCCCTCCGGGCGTCGGCAAGACCTCGCTTGGCAAGTCGATCGCGAAGGCGACCGGACGTGAGTTCGTGCGCGTGTCGCTGGGCGGCGTGCGGGATGAAGCGGAAATCCGCGGACACCGCCGCACCTACATCGGCTCGATGCCCGGCAAGATCATCCAGTCGATGCGCAAGGCGAAGACCTCGAACCCGCTGTTCCTGCTGGACGAGATCGACAAGATGGGCGCCGACTTCCGCGGCGATCCGTCGTCGGCTTTGCTTGAGGTCCTCGACCCCGAGCAGAACGGCACGTTCAACGATCACTACCTCGAGGTGGATTACGACCTCTCCAACGTGATGTTCATCACGACCGCGAATACGCTCAATATTCCCGGACCTCTGATGGACCGCATGGAGATCATCCGCATCGCCGGCTACACCGAGAACGAGAAGGTCGAGATCGCCCGCAAGCATCTCATCCCGAACGCGATCGCCAAGCACGGTCTGAACTCGAAGGAATGGTCGATCGACGACGAAGCGCTGTTGTTCCTGATCCGCCGCTACACCCGCGAAGCGGGCGTGCGTAACCTCGAGCGTGAGATTTCGACACTGGCCCGCAAGGGTGTGAAGGAACTCATGATCTCGAAGAAGAAGTCGGTGAAGGTGACCGCGGCCGTGGTCGAGGAGTTCCTCGGTGTGCCGAAGTATCGCTACGGCGAGATCGACAGCGAGGACCAGGTCGGTGTTGTGACTGGTCTGGCGTGGACCGAGGTGGGCGGCGAGCTGCTGACCATCGAAAGCGTCATGATGCCCGGCAAGGGCCGCATGACGGTGACGGGCAACCTGCGCGACGTGATGAAGGAGTCGATTTCGGCTGCTGCGTCCTACGTCCGCTCGCGAGCGATCAACTACGGCATCGAGCCGCCGCTGTTCGACCGCCGCGACATCCACGTGCACGTGCCGGAAGGTGCGACGCCGAAGGATGGTCCGTCTGCCGGTGTCGCGATGACGACGTCCATCGTCTCGGTGCTGACCGGCATTCCGATCCGGCACGATGTCGCCATGACCGGCGAGATCACGCTGCGGGGCCGGGTGCTGCCGATCGGCGGTCTGAAGGAGAAGCTGCTTGCGGCCGCGCGTGGCGGCATCAAGACGGTCTTCATTCCTGAGGACAACGCCAAGGACCTCACGGAGATTTCCGACGCCATCAAGGGCGGCATGGAAATCATCCCGGTCGCGCGGATGGACGAAGTGCTGGCCAAGGCGCTGGTGCGGGTTCCGACCCCGATCGTCTGGGAAGAGGACGTCAAGGCGCTGGCAACGCCTGAGGCCGATGAGACCACAGGCGGCCTGACCACTGCGCACTGAGCGATACGCGGAATTGATGATAAAACGGCGCCTTCGGGCGCCGTTTTTTATGTCCGATGCCCTCAAATGACGGCGATGCCGGGTTGCGCCGAAGGTGTCCGCCCGGCTAAAACACGCGGGCATCGTCGCTCGTTCGGCGAACATTGAGGGCGGCTAGCTCAGCTGGTTAGAGCATCTCGTTTACACCGAGAGGGTCGGCGGTTCGAATCCGTCGCCGCCTACCATATTTTGTTTTTCCAACACCCGTTCCCACGCAAGTTATTCGCGGCTTTCCCGAATGAAGCAGCCACTTTTTATAGCGGCAGGCCCAGCTATGGCGGCAAGCACGGCGGAGGAACGAAATGCCGGGCTGGACGGCCTTCGCGGTTATGCTGCGATCGTTGTCGTCGTCTTTCACTCGGTTCTTGGGCTGGACGCGACACAGATCGAGAGAATCCTGCGCGGCCACTGGTCGAATTTTGATCCCTACGAAGGATTAACAAAAATCTTTCTGAAGATTTTCGACGGCGAGGTAGCCGTCATGCTGTTCTTCGTCTTGAGCGGTGCGGTTCTGTTTCGGAGCCTGATGCGCGAGGAGGACGGGATCGGCGGTGTTGCCGTGAAGTTTTACGTTCGCCGCGTCTTCCGGATTTATCCGGCGCTGTTTGTCTGCCTTGTCGCCTGCTCGCTGGCTTTCGCGGCCGGCGGGCGCGGGATCACACTCGACGATTTTATCAGCAACGCGCTGCTTTATGATTTCAAGGTGAATGGCGCGACCTGGACGCTGAACGCCGAGATGATTGCGCCGTTGTTTCTGCTCCTGTCCTATCTGGGATATCGGGCAGGCAAAGAATGGGGACTGGCGTTTGTCGCTTTCGGCCTGATGTATCTGCTCGAATTACCTCAGCTTGACGGTTATCTCACGTATTTCAGGGGCTCCTGGTATTGTTTCGCGCTGGGGGCTCTCATTCCGACAAGAGCTGGCAGGGCGGTCGCGTCAGCGCTCCCGACATGGTCATGGATCGGCGCAATCGCCTGCGCGATCGTTCTTCGCTGGCCGCTGCGGGAGGCTTCGATCGCCGTGCTTGTTGCGCTGGTTTACTATCGCCGCACACCTGCGATCGAGGCGTTTCTGTCCGGCAGCATCTCGCAATTCCTCGGCAGGATCAGCTTCAGCTTCTACCTTTTCAACGTGCTGTTCCTGGAGTTGATTTGCGACCGGGTGCGTCAATATCCATGGGCGGCGGCGCATCCTCTGGAGGCGGGTATCGGTGTCGCTGCCGTCGTCATCGCGTGCACCATTCCCGTGGCCTGGATCTCTTGGACCTGTATCGAAATGCCCTTTAATCGCCTTGGACACCGTTTGACTGGCCGGTCGCGCATCACGTCCGCCGCTCAGCCGGCAGTGCCATGATGGATCGCGTCACGAAGCGGAGTCATGGCGCCGCCATCTTGACGGCCTAGACATTCTTTCAAGCGGACTATTCCTCGTTTCTTTCCACTGCGGAGTTTCAGATGAAGTACTTCCTTTGCCGCTTCGTTCCTCCGGGGCCGGACTTCCTCAAGACCATGACCCCCGAGCAAAAGGTGCTGATGAAATCGCACGGCGAGTTCTTGCAGGCCTTGCTGGAGCAGGGCGGCGTTCTCGCGCACGGGCCGGTGGCCGATCCGGCGGGCGGCTGGGGCATGTCGTTGTTCGAAATGGCCGACGACGAGAGTGCCGACGATGTCCGCGCCATCGTTGCGGAGGACCCGATGGTCAAGGCCAACATCGGCGCACGCTATGAGGTGCTGCCGATGCTTCAGTTGCGGATGCGGGGCTAGGGCACTTCGAATCAACGGATGTATGGTTCTGTCCCACCTCTCCCGTGGGGAGAGGTCGACGCGCGAAGTGCGGCGGGTGAGGGCGTAGAATCTCTCGATAGACCTAGAGCCCCTCACCCCAACCCTCTCCCCACTGGGGAGAGGGAGCACATCTGATGTCGAACTATGCTTGCGCTAGCGCCTCGTCAGCGTGAACTGCGATTGCGTCAGCCGGCACGGCTTGCCGTCCGCGCAATCGGCAAGCGCGATCAGCTTCGCGCTGCGGACGAGACGCTCCTTTGTGTCCTCGGAGCGGTGCGGCGTCAGCACGCTCATCGCGGTGCGCAGCGAATCCGCGATCTCGTCGTTCGCCTTGGCGTCGGTTCTGTCGGTGAGGACAGCGATATCGATGATGTCGTGGTTGCGTGCATCGATGTCGACAAAGACCAGGCCGATCGGCAGCGGTGCGAGCGCCACATTGTCAAACCTGCAGGTCCATGCGTTCTGACATTGCGACAGCAGGCGGCGGCCTTGCGGCTTCCACAGGCATTCCGGTTTCGCATTCGCGCGCACGAGGCAGACCGCGATGTCAGGTGCGGCGTTGAGATTGAGCTTTGAATTGCCAAGCCGCGGCACGCCGTCCCATGGGCTGCCGTTGGCCTTGGTAGCATCGGCCGTGACCGTCATGTCGAAGCGCGGCTCCTGCGCCTGTGCGCTGAGCGGCACAAGGAGAGCGAACGCGAGCAGCGCGGCGAGGCGGTTCACAATCCGGATCATGCCTTTTCCTCCCAAATCGCGGCGAGATGTACGATGGTCCGCACCGCCGCTTCCATGTCCTGAACGCTGACCCATTCGAGGCGTGAGTGGAAGGCATGTTCGCCGGCGAAGACGTTGGGACAGGGCAGTCCCATGAAGGACAGCCGCGAGCCATCGGTGCCGCCGCGAATGCTGCTGAGGACCGGCTGAAGCCCCGCGCGATCGATCGCTTCCAGTGCGTACTCGACCACTTGCGGATGGCGGTCGAGAACTTCCTTCATGTTGCGGTACTGTTCCTTGACCTCAAAGGTATAGGACGAGTGCGGGAAGTCCTTCATGACGCCGCGCACGATGTCCTCCAGCAGCGCCTCCTTTTCTTTCAGGCCCTGCACGGTGAAGTCACGCACGATCAGCGACAGCGCGGCGCTGTCGAGGCCGCCCTGAAGCCCGACCGGATGCAGGAAGCCTTCACGGCCCTCGGTGGTTTCCGGGGCAAGGTCCTTCGGCAGCCGGTCGACGATGCGGGAGGCGATCTTGAGCGCGTGCTCCATCTTCCCCTTGGCGAAGCCCGGATGGATGCTGACGCCCTGGATGGCGATGGTGACACCATCCGCCGAGAACGTCTCGTCCTCGAGGTGGCCCGCGCTTTCGCCGTCAATGGTGTAACCAAAGGCGGCGCCGAGCTTCTTCAGATCGACCTTGTCCGCTCCGCGGCCTATTTCCTCGTCCGGCGTGAAAAGAATTTTGATCGCGCCGTGTTTTATCTGTGGATTGGCGATCAGGACCTGAACCGCATCCATGATTTCGGCGACGCCGGCCTTGTTGTCGGCCCCGAGCAGCGTGGTGCCGTCGGTGGTGACGATGTCGCTGCCGATCTGGTCTTTGAGCGCCGGATTGTCCGCCGCGCGAATAACCTGCGACGGATCGGCGGGCAGAACGATGTCGCCGCCCTGGTAGTTGCGCACGATCTGCGGCTTCACATCCTTGCCGGTGCAGTCCGGCGAGGTATCCATGTGCGAGCAGAAGCAGATCACAGGTACGCTCTTGCCGGTGTTGGCGGGCAGCGTCGCATAGACGTAGCCATGCTCGTCCATGTGCGCGTCGGTGAGGCCGAGATCGCGCAACTCCTGCGCGAGCAGGCGGCCGAGGTCTTTCTGCTTCTCGGTGGACGGGCAGGTGGGTGACGACGCGTCCGATTGGGTGTCGATGCGCACGTAGCGCAGGAAGCGGTCGAGAACGGTGTGGGAGAAATTGATCGCCAAAATTTGCTCCGTCATCCTGAGGTGCGAGCCGCGTTTGCTGCGAGCCTCGAAGGATGCGCGGCATGGGCGCCGCGCCGTCGCCCTTCGAGGCCTTCGCTCCGCTACGGCACCTCAGGGTGACGGCGAGCGATACGCAATGCTGTTGTGTTTACTTAACCCACAGATGTAAAAGCGCCACCCAAAAGAAAACGCCATCCCGGCGGAGCCGGAATGGCGTCAGGGCCTTTAAAGTCTGGATGCCGGTCTTAGACGGCTTCCTTCAATTCCTTGGCAGCGCGGAAGGCAACCTTCTTGCTCGCCTTGATGTGGATCGCTTCGCCGGTTGCCGGGTTGCGGCCCATGCGGGCGGCGCGCTTGCGGACCTGGAGGATGCCGAGGCCGACGATGCGGATACGCTCGCCCTTCTTGAGGTGCTTGGTGATCTTGGTGACAAGGTCGCCGAGGATGGTTTCAGCGGTCTTCTTCGACAACTCGTGCTCTTCGGCGAGAGCGGCGGCAAGGTGCTTCAAAGTGACGGTCGCTGGGGTAGCTGCTTTCTTTGCCATATTTGGCCCTCCTCGTGGATACTAGGCTTCACAAAACTAACGGTACATCAGGGCTTATTTGATTCGGGAGCGTCCTGACTACGAGTTTTGCCCGTAAATAGCGCCTTATTTAAATCGGCGGTGGAAAAGAGCCTGACACACAAGGGGAAATGCAACAACACCCTCGCAAATGTGGCCTCGGAACGGGCGTGGCGTGTCGGCCCGATCCCGGACGGACGGCGTAGTCCGGCGTGACCGTGCGAAGTAGGAACTGATTGTTTTTATGAGATAATTTGGCGCGAGAGACGGGGCTCGAACCCGCGACCTCCGGCGTGACAGGCCGGCGCTCTAACCAACTGAGCTACTCCCGCAAGGCCGCATCAGCGGACCGCAGGGTCCCGGACTTAAAGGTGCCGCCCTGCCAAGTCAAGCACTGCAGACTTTTTACACGATCAGTCTGTGACCGCGCTGAGTACGGAGCGAAATTGCGCCGCAAACCTCGCGCCGTGCTTCTGTTCGAAGCTGTCGTGGGCGTTCCGCCAGAGCGGATAAGCCTTGTCGAGGAGGGAGCGGCCTTTTCGCGTGAGCAGGATGTCGCGGCTGCGACGGTCTTCCTTTGAAACCCTGACGTCGACGAGGCCATCGCGTTCGAGGGGGCGGAGGTTCTTTCCCATCGTGGTGCGATTCATCACCATCAGCTCGGCCAGTCGGTTCACCGACAGGCCGCCTTCCTTGTTCAGCGCCATCAGGAGCATGAACTGCGTCACCCGCACGCCTGAGGGCGCAAGCGCGGCGTCGTAGATCTGTGTCATGCGGCGCGCCGCCTTGCGCACGGCGAAGCAGTTGCACGTGTCCAGTTCCGGTTGCGCCATGACCTGTCCGCTTCCTGTTTCAAGAGTTCCGGCCGTCGCGGCCGGGGATCAAAAAATAGGTGAACATTCTCCTGTTTTTGTCAAGCCATTGCCAAAGATCGGCTTGGATAATAAGAGCATATGCTCCTAATATCTGGAGGAGATGAAAATGAGCGATTTGATGCTGGTGACGGGCGCGACGGGGTCGACAGGGAAGGCCGCCGTTCGCGAATTGAGACAAGCGGGCGCCAGGGTACGGGCGTTCGTTCACAGGGATGACGCGCGGGCCGATGCGTTGCGGGACCTCGGTGCAGAGGTGATGGTCGGCGATCTGCTGGACCTCGCTGCCGTGCGGGCCGCAACCAGGGGCGTGACGGCAGCTTATTTTGTCTATCCGATCCGGAGTGGACTGGTCGATGCGACGGCGTATTTCGCGCAGGCGGCTTCAGAAGCGGGTGTGAAGTTCATCGTGAACATGTCGCAGATTTCGGCGCGTTCGGATGCCAAGAGCAACGCGGCTCGCCAGCACTGGGTCTGTGAACGAATGCTGGATCGGTCCGGCATTCCGGTCGTGCATCTGCGCCCGACCTTCTTCGCCCAGTGGCTTCTGTATTTCGGCCGCGGCAGCAGGATAGCTTCGACGGGCCAGATCGTGCTGCCGTTCGGGGAGGGGCGTCACGCGCCGATCGCGGGAGAAGATCAGGGGCGGTTGATCGCTGCGATTTTGAGGGACCCGGCACCTCACGCCGGAAAGACCTATCCTCTCTACGGTTCCACCGAAATGAACCACCATGAGATCGCTGCACAGGTCAGCACGGTGCTCGGCAAGAAGATCAGCTACACCGCGCAGTCTATTCCGGACTTCAAGGCGCAGCTTGAAAGCCTGAATGCGCCGCAGCACCTGGTTCAACACCTGTGCGAGGTGGCGCAGGACTATCAGGACGGCATCTTCGCCGGCACCAACGATATCATCGAGCGTGTCACAGGCCGTCCGCCTCTGACGGTTCCTGAGTTCGTCGAACTCCATCGGGCGGAATTTTCCGCCTGACTTCGGCCGGTCCCGGACGGCGCGTGCCGCACGGGGCCGGACCGACCGCTCATACGGCCGCGCCACGGGCATCCCCACCCAGCACGATTGTCATTTCAGCCGGGACGTTATCTCCTGTATTGCTGCCCGGCGACGCAGGATCGACCGCGCTCAAAACCATGTGGGGAAACATTTAATGCCGACCACCAGCACCGGGACCAACAGGAAGTACAGACTGGCCGTAATTCCCGGCGACGGCATCGGCAAGGAAGTCGTCCCCGAGGGGCTGCGGGTGCTGGAAGCGGCAGCCAAGAAGTTCAACTTTGAACTGACCCTCGACAGCTTCGACTTTGCCTCCTGCGACTACTACCAGAAGCACGGCAAGATGATGCCGGACGACTGGAAGGCCCAGATCGGCAGCCACGATGCGATCTTCTTCGGCGCGGTCGGCATGCCGTCGATCCTGCCGGACCACATTTCGCTGTGGGGATCGCTGATCCAGTTTCGCCGGGAGTTCGACCAGTATGTGAACCTTCGGCCTGTTCGCCTGATGCCCGGCGTGAAGTCGCCGCTGGCCGGCAGAAAGCCCGGCGATATCGACTTTTTCGTCGTACGCGAGAACACCGAGGGCGAGTATTCGTCCATCGGCGGCCGCATGTTTCCGGGGACCGACCGCGAGGTGGTGATCCAGGAAAGCGTCATGTCACGCACAGGCGTCGACCGGATTCTGAGGTTCGCCTTTGAGCTTGCGCAAAGCCGCCCGAAAAAGCACCTGACGTCCGCGACGAAATCAAACGGCATCTCGATCACCATGCCGTACTGGGACGAGCGGGTGGAGGAGATGGCCAAGGCCTATCCGGGCGTGAAGTGGGACAAGTATCATATTGATATTCTGGCCGCGAACTTCGTCCTGCATCCCGACTGGTTCGATGTCGTGGTCGGCTCCAACCTGTTTGGGGACATCCTGTCGGACCTCGGTCCGGCCTGTACCGGCACCATCGGGATCGCCCCGTCCGGCAGTCTCAATCCGGAACGCAAGTTTCCCTCGCTGTTCGAGCCGGTTCACGGGTCAGCGCCGGATATCGCCGGGAAGGGGATTGCCAATCCGGTCGGGCAGATATGGTCGGCGGCAATGATGCTGGATCACCTCGGCGAGCCGGAAGCGGGCAAGGCGATTGTGACGGCGATCGAGACCGTTCTGGCAGACGAGAAGCTGCGGACGCGGGACCTCGGCGGACAGGCCGACACGGTTGCATGCGGCAAGGAAATCGCGCGCATCCTGTCATAAACGGCGCCCGGGATCAGGGACTACGCCGAAGGTCGCATATCCCGTTGTTCCCTGCGTCGTTTCCCCGTCTCGCTTTGCTGCCAATAAGCCCCGCGCATGGGTCAATCGATGGAGCTTATTGGTGGCGGGAGGTGCCGGCGCAGGCGGGTTTCCGATCGGCAATAACAGCGGATCAGGCCTCAAAACAGCTTGTCTTGCCCTCCCTGTTGCGCTGCGCTATCCCTTTCGAACCATTCCAATGTTTCGCGAATCTGCGGGACAAAATCGGGCAGCATGAGGTCGCCGATGGGCGGAATTCTGCAGAATTACCTGCCACTTGTGGTGTTTATCGGGGTCGCGACCGTGATCGGTCTTGCGCTTCTGATCGCACCGTTCATCGTCGCCTATCAGCAGCCGGATCCGGAAAAGCTTTCTGCCTATGAATGCGGCTTCAATGCATTCGACGATGCGCGCATGAAATTCGATGTGCGGTTCTATCTGGTTGCCATCCTTTTCATCATCTTCGATCTGGAAGTCGCCTTCCTGTTTCCGTGGGCGGTGGCGTTCGGAAAGCTCGGCCTCGCCGGGTTCTGGTCGATGATGGTGTTCCTCGCCGTGCTGACTGTCGGCTTTGCGTATGAGTGGAAGAAGGGAGCCCTGGAATGGGATTGAGCCCGAACCCGGCGCCTTCGATCATGCAGCCCGCTGTCTCTCAGGCCGCGACCGGGATTATCGATCCGCGCACCGGCCAGCCGGTCGGCGCGGACGACAAGTATTTCCTCGAGATCAACAGCGAACTGTCCGACAAGGGCTTCTTCGTTGCCGCGACCGACGACCTGATCACCTGGGCGCGGACCGGCTCGCTGATGTGGATGACCTTCGGCCTCGCATGCTGCGCGGTCGAGATGATGCAGGTGTCGATGCCGCGCTACGACGTCGAGCGCTTCGGCTTCGCGCCGCGCGCGTCGCCGCGCCAGTCCGACGTGATGATCGTCGCGGGCACGCTGACCAACAAGATGGCGCCTGCGCTCCGCAAGGTCTACGACCAGATGCCGGAGCCGCGTTACGTCATCTCGATGGGCTCGTGCGCCAACGGCGGCGGCTATTATCACTATTCCTATTCGGTGGTGCGCGGCTGCGATCGCATCGTGCCCGTCGACATTTATGTTCCGGGCTGTCCGCCGACGGCGGAGGCGCTGCTTTACGGCGTGCTGCTGTTGCAGAAGAAGATCCGGCGCACCGGAACGATTGAACGGTAATCGCACATGGATGATGCGAAACTAGACGCTCTTGGCCAGACGATCGTGGCCGCGCTTCCAGGCGCGGCGCTCGGGCATTCGGTTGCGTTCAACCAGCTCTCGATCTCGGTCGATCTTGCGAAGATCGTGGACATCGTTCGTGTGCTGAAGACCGATCCGCGCTTCCGCTTCGTCAACTTCACCGACGCGACAGCCGTGGACTATCCGGGCCGCGAGAACCGTTTCGATGTGATCTATCACCTCATGTCGCCGGTCCTGAACGCGCGCGTCCGCCTGCACGGCGAAGCCAACGAGACGACGCAGGTGCCGTCGATCATCTCGGTGTTTCCGGGCGCTGACTGGTTCGAGCGCGAGACTTACGATCTGTATGGTGTGATCTTCGTCGGCCATCCGGACATGCGCCGCCTGCTGACCGACTACGGCTTCGACGGCCATCCGCTGCGCAAGGATTTCCCGCTGACCGGCTTTGTCGAGGTCCGGTACGACGACGCGGAAAAGCGCGTGGTGTACGAGCCGGTGCGGCTCAATCAGGAATTCCGCAAGTTCGATTTCCTCTCGCCGTGGGAAGGCGCAGACTACACGCTGCCGGGTGATGAGAAGGCTGCTGCGCCCGCACCGGCGCCGGCACCAAAGGCAGGTGGCTGATGAGCGAGGTTCTCAACGCCGAACAGACCGGCATGCGCAACTTCACGATCAACTTCGGACCGCAGCATCCTGCGGCGCACGGCGTGCTACGCCTTGTGCTCGAGCTTGACGGCGAAGTGGTCGAGCGCGTCGATCCGCATATCGGCCTGCTTCATCGCGGCACCGAAAAGCTGATCGAACAGAAGACCTATCTGCAGGCGATCCCTTATTTCGACCGGCTCGATTACGTCGCGCCGATGAATCAGGAGCATGCGTTCTGTCTCGCGGCGGAAAAGCTGCTCGGCATCACCGTGCCGCGCCGCGGCCAGTTGATCCGCGTGCTTTATTGCGAAATCGGCCGCATCCTGTCGCATCTGCTGAATGTGACCACGCAGGCGATGGACGTCGGCGCGCTGACGCCGCCGCTCTGGGGCTTCGAAGAGCGCGAAAAGCTGATGGTGTTCTATGAGCGCGCCTCCGGCTCGCGCATGCACGCGGCGTTCTTCCGCGTCGGCGGTGTGCATCAGGATCTGCCGCCGAAGCTGATCGACGACATCGAGGCCTGGTGCGATCCGTTCCTCAAGGTCGTGGACGATCTCGAAACGCTTCTCACCGACAACCGCATCTTCAAGCAGCGCAACGTCGATATCGGCGTGGTGACGCTCGATCAGGCGTGGGAGTGGGGCTTCTCCGGCGTGATGGTGCGCGGCTCGGGCGCGGCGTGGGATCTGCGCAAGTCGCAGCCTTACGAATGCTACGCCGAGATGGACTTCGATATTCCGATCGGCAAGAACGGCGACTGCTACGACCGCTACTGCATCCGCATGGAAGAGATGCGCCAGTCGGTGCGCATCATGAAGCAGTGCATCGAGAAGCTGCGCGCGCCTGAAGGGCAGGGGCCGGTCGTTGTCGAGGACAACAAGATCGCTCCCCCGCGCCGTGGCGAGATGAAGCGCTCGATGGAGGCGCTGATCCATCACTTCAAGCTCTACACCGAAGGCGTTCACGTGCCCGCCGGCGAAGTCTATGCCGCGGTCGAAGCGCCGAAAGGCGAGTTCGGCGTGTTCCTGGTCGCCGACGGCACCAACAAGCCGTACAAGTGCAAGATCCGCGCGCCGGGCTTCGCTCACCTTCAGGCGATGGACTTCATCTGCAAGGGCCATCTGCTCGCCGACGTGTCGGCCATCCTCGGTTCGCTCGATATCGTGTTCGGTGAGGTGGATCGCTGATGACCCAGCCGCCGATCCAGTTCGACCGCACGACCGGTGACATGCGCGGGGCAACGCCCTGGGAGCGCACCATCGGCTTCGCGCTGCTCGCTGGATCCAAGGTCGGGGCGTACATCTCGCATCGCGGTTACAACAGCGCAGCCAATCTCCTGAAGACGCTGTTTCTGTCCGAGCGCGACATCAACGTCATGCTCAACCCGGACGCTGCATTCTCATTCCCTTACGGCGACGGTTACTGGAGCAAGCTCCTCAACCGCACGTTCAAGTACGAAGACGAACTTGAGTTGTTTCTGCTCGACTCCAAGGATGTGAATTACACGCTGATCGATTGCGGCGCGAACTACGGCTACTGGTCTGTGATGGTGTCCAGCCAGCGTTTCGGCTCGCGTCCGTCTATTGCGATGGAGCCGTCATCGCGGAATTTCCCGCGTCTCGCTCACAATGCGAAGATCAACGGCGGCCGGTTCGAAGCGATTAATGCCGCCATCGGCTCCGCGCGTGGCACGGCGCGCCTGTCGGGCAACCGCCACGAGGCGTTCAGCATCGCAGGCGGTGCGGATGCGGGCGGCGAAGAGGTGCAGGTGCTTGCACTCGATAACCTGATCGAGGACGGCAAGATCCCGGCACAGGGCAAGTACATCATCAAGCTGGACGTCGAAGGCGTCGAGATCGACGCCATGAAGGGCGGCAAACGGCTTCTGGAGACGGATACGGTCGTGGTCTGCGAGGAGCACGGCAACGATCCGACCCACAGCGTGTCGCGCTACATCCTCGAACAGACGCCGATGAAGGCAATCATCCACGATCCGGCAACGGATCGTTTCGAAGCGCTGACCCAGCTCTCCACGCTCGACCGCATCAAGGTCGCCTCGCACGTCGGCTACAACGTGTTCGCGACCTCGAGCGTGTTCTGGGAACAGCGTATCTACAGCATGAATTCAGGTAACGCGCGCCGCGCCATGACGCAGTGAAACTTAACGCAGTAAGACTTGACGCAATAGAATTGGCGCAATGAAAGATCGAAAGACTTAAACGATGGCCGTCCGCCGTTTGGCTCCGAAAGAGGTACAGCCCGCAAGCTTCGCGTTCAGCGCGGAGAATCTGGCGTGGGCGAAAGCCCAGATCGAGAAATACCCGCCGGGCCGTCAGCAGTCCGCGGTGATCCCGATCCTGTGGCGCGTGCAGGAACAGCACGACGGCTGGGTGTCGGAGGTTGCGATCCGTGCCGTCGCGGACCTGCTCGAGATGCCCTACATCCGCGTGCTGGAAATCGCGACGTTCTACACGATGTTCCAGCTCGAGCCGGTCGGCAAGAAGGCGCATGTGCAGGTTTGCGGCACGACGCCGTGCATGCTGCGCGGCGCGAAAGACCTGATCGAGGTCTGCAAGCATCGCATCCATCACGATCCGTTCCACGTATCGGCCGACGGCAACTTCTCGTGGGAAGAGGTCGAGTGCCTCGGCGCCTGCGTGAATGCGCCGATGGTGATGATCTGGAAGGACACCTATGAGGATCTGACGCCCGAGAGCCTGAACAGGGTGCTCGACGGCTTCGAGACCGGCAATCCGCCCAAGCCCGGCCCGCAGATCGATCGCCACTTCGCGGCACCGGTCACCGGTCTGACCTCGCTGAAGGGCCAAGCGGCGAGTTCTCCGAAGGGGGACAAGTCATGACGGGAACGACGCTTCGCTACATCGCGCTTCACGCGGTTGTCGCCGCTGTCTTCATCTTCTTTTTGAACTTCTACATTCTGAAGACCGAACTTCAGTCAGCCGTGTTCTGGGCCATTGGCTTCGGCGCGATGGCGGCCGGGCTCGCCTATCAGCAATCCAAGCGTTCAGGGTCTTAAGGTAGCGACTATGCTCGACGACAAGGACCGCATCTTCCGCAATCTCTATGGCCAGGACGACTGGGGCCTGGAGGGCGCGCGCCGCCGTGGCGCGTGGGACGGCACCAAGGCGATCATCGACCGGGGCCGCGACTGGATCGTCGCCGAAATGAAGGCGTCCGGCCTGCGCGGGCGCGGCGGGGCGGGCTTCCCGACCGGCATGAAATGGTCGTTCATGCCGAAGGACAACGCCGACGGGCGTCCGAGCTATCTTGTGGTCAACGCCGACGAGTCCGAGCCGGGCACCTGCAAGGATCGCGAGATCATGCGGCACGATCCGCATCTGCTGGTCGAAGGCTGCCTGATTGCCAGCGCCGCCATGGGCGCGCATGTCGCCTACATCTATGTGCGCGGCGAGTTCATCCGCGAGCGCGAGCATCTTCAGGCCGCGGTTGATCAGGCCTATGAGGCGAAGCTGATCGGCAAGGACAACGTTCACGGTTATCCGTTCGATCTCTACGTTCACCACGGCGCCGGCGCATATATCTGCGGCGAAGAGACCGCGTTGCTCGAAAGCCTCGAAGGCAAGAAGGGGCAGCCGCGCCTGAAGCCGCCGTTCCCGGCCAACGTCGGTCTTTATGGCTGCCCGACCACCGTCAACAATGTCGAGTCGATCGCGGTCGCGCCGGACATCCTGCGCCGGGGCGCGGCATGGTTCGCCGCCATCGGCCGTCCGAACAACGTCGGCACCAAGCTTTACGGCATCTCCGGTCACGTCAACACGCCGTGCGTCGTCGAAGACGCGATGAGCATTCCGTTCAGGGAACTGATCGAGAAGCATGGCGGCGGCATTCGCGGCGGCTGGGATAATCTGCTGGCGATCATTCCCGGCGGCGCATCGTGCCCGCTGATCCCGGCGGCGGATTGCCAGGATCTGATCATGGATTTCGACGGCACCCGCGCGGTGAAGTCGAGCTTCGGCACCGCCGGCGTCATCGTGATGGACAAGTCCACCGATGTGGTCGCGGCCATCGCGCGCATCTCCTATTTCTTCAAGCACGAGAGTTGCGGTCAGTGCACGCCGTGCCGTGAGGGCACCGGCTGGATGTGGCGCGTGCTGTCGCGCATGGTCGAAGGCCGCGCCCACAAGCGCGAGATCGACATGCTGCTGGAAGTCACCAAGCAGGTCGAAGGTCACACCATCTGCGCGCTCGGCGACGCGGCGGCCTGGCCGATCCAGGGTCTGATCCGCGCCTTCCGTCCGGAGATCGAGCGGCGCATCGACGATTTCACACGCAAGTCGACCATCGATGATGTCGGTGTTCTCGATCCCGTCAACATGGTCGCGGCGGAGTAAATGGCATGACCAAGATTCTCGTCGACGGAAAAGAGATTGACGTTCCTGCCGAGTACACGCTGCTTCAGGCGTGCGAGGCGGCTGGCGCCGAAATTCCGCGCTTCTGCTACCACGAGCGGCTGTCGATCGCCGGCAACTGCCGCATGTGCCTCGTTGAGGTCGCGGGCTCGCCGAAGCCTGTCGCGAGCTGCGCCTGGGCCGTGCGCGATTGCCGCCCGGGTCCGAACGGCGAACTGCCGGCGGTCAAGACCAAATCGCCGATGGTGAAGAAGGCACGCGAAGGCGTGATGGAATTCCTGCTGATCAACCATCCGCTCGACTGCCCGATCTGCGATCAGGGCGGCGAGTGCGATCTTCAGGATCAGGCGATGGGTTACGGCGTCGACACCAGCCGTTTCATGGAGAACAAGCGCGCGGTCGAGGACAAGTACATCGGCGCGCTGGTGAAGACTTCGATGAACCGCTGCATCCAGTGCACGCGCTGCGTCCGCTTCACCACCGAGGTTTGCGGCGTGCCGGAACTGGGCCTGACCGGCCGCGGCGAGGACGTCGAGATCACGACCTATCTGCAAAGTGCGCTGACGTCCGAGTTGCAGGGCAATCTCGTCGACATCTGCCCGGTCGGCGCGCTGACCTCGAAGCCATACGCATTTGCCGCGCGTCCATGGGAACTGGGCAAAACCCAGTCCATCGATGTGATGGATGCGGTCGGCTCCGCGATCCGCGTGGATACGCGCGGCCGCGAAGTGATGCGCATTCTGCCGCGCGTCAATGAGAACGTGAACGAAGAGTGGATTTCGGACAAGACGCGCCACATCGTCGACGGTCTGCGCACGCAGCGTCTGGATCGGCCGTACATCCGCGAAAACGGCAAGCTGCGCGCGGCCACATGGACCGAAGCTTTCGCGGCAATCGCCAAGGCGGTTGCCCGCTCGGACGGCCGGCGCACCGGCGCCATCGCCGGCGATCTCGCCGCGGTGGAGGAAATGTTCGCGCTCAAGGAATTGCTCACCTCGTTCGGGTCGGCGAATTTCGCCACTCAGGACGGCGCCGGGTTCGATCCGAAGGCGGGCCGCGCGTCGTACATCTTCAATCCGACCATCGCGGGCATCGAACAGGCCGACGCGCTGCTGATCGTCGGCTCCAATCCGCGCAAGGAAGCTGCCGTTCTCAACGCGCGCATCCGCAAGCGCTGGCGCACGGGGGCGCTCAAGATCGGTGTGATCGGCGACAAGGCCGATCTGACCTACGATTATGAGCATCTCGGCGCAGGTACCGATACGCTGGGCGATCTCGCCGCCGGCAAGCACTCGTTCGCCGACGTGCTGAAGGGCGCAAAGCACCCGATCGTGCTGGTTGGCGCGGGCGTTGCCGCCCGTCACGACGGCGCGGCGGTGCTGTCGCAGGCTGCCAAGCTCGCCGTGGATCTCGGCGCGCTCAAGGACGGCTGGAATGGATTTGCGGTGCTCCACAACGCCGCCTCGCGTGTCGGTGCGCTCGATATCGGCTTCACGCCGGGGGCGGGCGGCCTGAACGTCGCGCAGATGACAACGTTCGGCACGCTCGATGTGCTGTTCTCGCTGGGCGCGGACGATGTCAGCCCGGCCGACGGCACGTTCGTGGTTTACATCGGCACCCACGGCGACAAGGGCGCGCACCGCGCCGACGTGATCCTGCCGGGCGCCGCCTATACCGAGAAGGCCGGTCTCTACGTCAACACCGAAGGCCGTGTGCAGATGGCCAACCGCGCCGCGTTCCCGCCGGGAGATGCGCGCGAGGACTGGGCGATCATCCGCGCGCTGTCGGACGTTCTCGGCAAGAAGCTGCCGTTCGACTCGCTCGGGCAACTGCGCCAGGCGATCTTCAAGGCCGCGCCGCATCTGATACGGATCGACCAGATCGAAGGCAACGATGCGGCGGGCGTGAAAGCGCTCGCGGCGCGCGGCGGCTCGGTCGAGAAGGGCGCCTTCAAGAGCCCGGTCGAGGACTTCTACCTGACCAATCCCATCGCGCGGGCGTCCGCGGTGATGGCCGAATGTTCCAAGCTCGCCTCCGGGCAACTTCTGACGGCGGCGGAGTGAGCGTGATCCGATGACCGAATTCTTCGCAAGCGAGTTATGGACGGGCTATCTCTGGCCGATCATCATCATGGTCGCGCAGAGCGTGCTGCTGCTCGTGGTGCTGCTGATCGCCATCGCCTACATCCTGCTGGCCGACCGCAAGATCTGGGCGGCGGTGCAGATCCGGCGCGGTCCCAACGTGGTTGGGCCATGGGGCCTGCTGCAATCCTTCGCGGACTTGCTGAAGTTCGTGCTGAAAGAGCCGACCATTCCGGACGGCGCGAACAAGGGCGTGTTCCTTCTGGCGCCGCTGGTCTCGTGCGTGCTGGCGCTGGCAGCGTGGGCGGTGATCCCGGTCAACCTCAACTGGGTGATCGCGGACATCAATGTCGGCGTTCTCTACATCTTCGCGATCTCGTCGCTGTCGGTCTACGGCATCATCATGGCTGGGTGGTCGTCGAACTCGAAGTATCCGTTCCTCGCAGCGCTTCGCTCCGCCGCGCAGATGGTGTCCTACGAAGTCTCGATCGGCTTCGTCATCATCACCGTGCTGCTGTGCGTCGGTTCGCTCAACCTGACCGCTGTGGTCGCGGCGCAGGACACCAAACTCGGCATTCTCGGCTGGTACTGGCTGCCGCTGTTCCCGATGTTCGTGATTTTCTACGTCTCGACGCTGGCGGAAACCAATCGCCCGCCGTTCGATCTGGTGGAAGCGGAATCCGAACTGGTCGCCGGCTTCATGACCGAATACGGCTCGACGCCGTATCTGCTGTTCATGCTCGGCGAGTATGTCGCCATCACCACCATGTGCGCGCTGGCGACGATCCTGTTCCTCGGCGGCTGGCTGTCGCCGATCCCGTTCGCGCCGTTCACCTGGGTGCCCGGTGTGATCTGGTTCGTGCTGAAACTGTTCTTCATGTTCTTCCTGATCGCGATGGCGAAGGCGATCGTGCCGCGCTACCGCTACGACCAGCTCATGCGGCTGGGCTGGAAGGTGTTTCTGCCGTTGTCGCTGGCGATGGTCGTCATCGTCGCCGGTGTGCTGCAATTCGCGGGGCTTGCACCGAAATGAGGTTTTCGTCATGGGCATAGCAAGCACAGCCAATCAGCTTCTGCTGAAAGAGTTCGTCTCGGCGTTCATTCTCGCCATGCGATACTTCTTCAAACCGAAGCCCACGCTGAACTATCCCTTTGAGAAGGGACCGATCTCGCCGCGTTTCCGCGGTGAGCATGCGCTGCGCCGTTATCCGAACGGCGAGGAACGCTGCATCGCCTGCAAGCTGTGCGAAGCGATCTGTCCGGCGCAGGCCATCACCATCGAAGCCGGCCCGCGCCGCAACGACGGCACGCGCCGTACCGTGCGCTACGACATCGACATGGTGAAGTGCATCTATTGCGGGCTGTGCCAGGAAGCCTGCCCGGTCGACGCTATCGTCGAAGGTCCGAACTTCGAATTCGCGACGGAAACGCGCGAGGAGCTTTATTATGACAAGGCGAGACTGCTCGCCAACGGTGACCGCTGGGAGCGCGAGATTGCGAAAAGCATCGAACTCGACGCGCCGTACCGGTGAGGTGAAAGCATGATCGGTCCCGCGCTCTTCTTTTATCTCTTCGCCGGTGTCTGCGTGGCGTCCGCGATCATGGTCGTGACGTCCCGCAACCCTGTGCACTCCGTGCTGTTCCTCATCCTCGCGTTCGTGAACGCGGCGGGACTGTTCATGCTGCTCGGCGCGGAATTCCTCGCGATGATCCTCGTCGTGGTTTACGTCGGCGCCGTCGCGGTACTGTTCCTGTTTGTCATCATGATGCTGGACGTCGACTTCGCCGAGTTGCGCCAGGGCTTCATCGAGTATCTGCCGGTCGGTTTGCTGATCGGAGCGGTGTTCCTTGCCGAGCTGCTGCTGGTGGCTGGCGGCTGGATCATGAATCCTGCGATCTCGAAGGCGATCACGTCGCCGATCCCGGGCGGGGTCAGCAACACCGAAGCGCTCGGCCTCGTGCTGTATACGAAGTATCTGCCGTACTTCCAGTTGGCGGGTCTGGTGCTGCTGGTCGCCATGATCGGCGCTATCGTGCTGACGCTGCGGCACAAGCCGAGCGTCAAGCGGCAGGACATCAATGTGCAGAACGCGCGCACCAAGGCAGCGGCGATGGATGTGCGCAAGGTCGCGTCGGGGCAGGGCCTTCAGGACGCGGATTCAGGGGAGTGGGTGCGATGACGATCGGTCTCGGTCACTATCTCGCAGTCGCCGCCATCCTGTTCACGATCGGGATTCTCGGCATCTTCCTCAACCGGAAGAACGTCATCGTCATCCTGATGTCGATCGAACTCATTCTGCTCGCAGTGAACATCAACCTCGTGGCGTTCTCGGCGTTCCTCGGTGACATCGTGGGGCAGGTGTTCGCGCTATTGGTTCTGACGGTCGCCGCGGCTGAAGCGGCGATCGGACTTGCCGTGCTGGTGGTGTTCTTCCGAAACCGCGGTTCGATCGCGGTCGAGGACATCAATCTGATGAAGGGTTAACGCATGATCCCGAAAAGCATGCCCTTGGGCAACGACCCGGCGGGTGGACACCGGTTTTCGGACCAGATCGTGCGTCTTGAGAGAATCACGCCATGATTCAGGCCATCGTTTTCCTGCCGCTGATCGGCGCGCTCATTGCGGGCGCGGTGGCGCTGTTTGGCGCGCATGCGCGCAATCCGAGCGGCGACGAGATGGATCACACCCACGGTCATGACGACCATGGGCACGGGGTAACTCACGCTCATGCGGCGCATGACGATCATGCCCACGGCGATCACGGGCATGACGATCACGGTCCGGTCGAGCCGGCTGCTGCGGGCTCACGCACCGCCGAAATCGTCACCACCGCGCTGCTGCTGATTTCCGCCGCGCTGTCATGGATGGCGCTGGTCGATGTCGGCTTCCTGCATCACGACACGCGCGCTCAGCTTTTCACCTGGATCGGCTCGGGTGATCTCGTCGTCAACTGGGCGCTGCGCGTCGATACGCTGACCGCCGTGATGCTGGTGGTGGTCACCTCGGTGTCGTCGCTCGTGCACCTGTATTCGATCGGCTACATGAACGAGGACCCGAACCGTCCGCGGTTCATGGCCTATCTGTCGCTGTTCACCTTCATGATGCTCATGCTGGTAACCGCCGACAACCTCGTGCAGATGTTCTTCGGCTGGGAGGGCGTGGGCCTCGCGAGCTACCTGCTGATCGGTTTCTGGTTCCAGAAGCCGTCGGCCAATGCCGCCGCCATCAAGGCGTTCGTCGTCAACCGCGTCGGCGACTTCGGATTCCTGCTCGGCATCTTCGCGATCTTCATGATGGTCGGCTCGGTCGATTTCGACACGATCTTCGCCGCGGCTCCCGGCCTGACCGGCAAGACCATCCACTTCTTCGCCTGGAACATCGATGCGCTGACCCTGATCTGCCTGTTCCTGTTCATGGGCGCGATGGGCAAGTCCGCGCAGTTCCTGCTGCACACCTGGTTGCCGGACGCCATGGAAGGCCCGACGCCGGTGTCGGCGCTGATCCACGCCGCGACCATGGTCACCGCCGGCGTGTTCATGGTGGCGCGCCTGTCGCCGCTGTTCGAACTGGCTCCGAACGCGCAGGCCGCCGTGATGCTGATCGGCGCGACCACCGCGCTGTTCGCCGCCACCATCGGTCTCGTGCAGAACGACATCAAGCGCATCGTCGCTTATTCGACCTGTTCGCAGCTCGGCTACATGTTCGTGGCGATGGGAGCAGGGGCCTATTCGGTCGGCATGTTTCACCTGTTCACCCACGCCTTCTTCAAGGCGCTGCTGTTCCTGGGCTCCGGCTCGGTGATCGTCGCGATGCATCACGAGCAGGACATCCGCAACATGGGTGGCCTGAAGGACAAGATCCCGTTTACCTACATCACCATGGTGATCGGTACGCTCGCGCTGACCGGCTTCCCGCTGACGGCCGGCTATTTCTCGAAAGACGCGATCATCGAGTCCGCGTTCGTGGCAAACAATCCGTTCGCGCTCTACGGCTTCCTCTGCACCGTGCTCGCCGCGGGCCTGACCTCGTTCTATTCATGGCGCCTGATCTTCAAGACGTTCCATGGCGAGCCGCACGACCAGAAGCACTACGAGGCCGCGCACGAGAGCCCGTACACCATGCTGATTCCGCTCGCGGTGCTGTCGGTGGGCTCGATCCTCGCAGGCTTCCCGTTCAAGGAGCTGTTCGCGGGCCACGGCATTCACGAGTTCTTCCGCGAGTCGCTGAAGATGAACCCGAAGATCATCGACGAGATGCATCATATTCCGGCGGCGATTGCCTACCTGCCGACGGTGATGATGGTGGTCGGCTTCTTCTTTTCGTGGCTGTTCTACATCCGCAAGCCGTATCTGCCGGTCGAACTCGCGAACCAGCATCCGGGCCTGTACCGCTTCCTGCTCAACAAGTGGTATTTCGACGAGCTCTATGACTTCCTGTTCGTGCGGCCGGCCAAGTGGCTCGGGCGCTTCCTGTGGAAGAAGGGCGACGGCTTCATCATCGACGGGTTCGGTCCTGACGGCGTCTCGGCGCGCGTGCTCGATGTCACGCGCAACGTCGTGCGGCTCCAGACCGGCTATCTCTATCACTACGCATTCGCGATGCTGATCGGCGTGGCCGGTCTCATCACGTGGTTTATCTTCGGTCTCGGGGGCCAATGATGACAACCTGGCCCATCCTTTCCGTCGTCACGTTCCTGCCGGTCGTCGGCGCGATCCTGATTTATCTCAGCCGCGGTGATGACGAGGCCGCGCGCGGCAATGCGCGCTGGATCGCGCTGTGGACCACGATCATCACCTTCGCGGTGTCGGTCATTCTGGTGCTGCGGTTCGATCCGGCCCAGCCGGGCTTCCAGTTCGTCGAGAAGACGGCCTGGCTCGCCAACGGCATCGGCTACCACATGGGTGTGGACGGAATTTCGCTGCCGTTCGTAATCCTGACCACGGCACTGATGCCGTTCTGCATTCTCGCAAGCTGGAAGTCGGTCACGCTGCGCGTGCGCGAGTACATGATGGCGTTTCTTTTCCTTGAAACGCTGATGATCGGCACATTCTCGGCGCTCGATCTCGTGCTGTTCTACCTGTTCTTCGAAGGCGGCCTGATTCCGATGTTCCTGATCATCGGCGTCTGGGGCGGCCCGCGCCGCGTCTATGCCAGCTTCAAGTTCTTCCTCTACACGCTGCTCGGCTCGGTCTTGATGCTGCTCGCTATCATGGCGCTGTATCTGAACGCCGGGACAACCGATATCCCGACGCTCATGAACACGGCTGTGCCGCGCAATCTCCAGACATGGGCGTGGCTGGCGTTCTTCGCTTCGTTTGCGGTGAAAATGCCGATGTGGCCGGTTCATACCTGGCTGCCGGACGCGCACGTCGAGGCGCCGACCGCAGGCTCTGTCGTGCTGGCTGCGATCCTGCTGAAGATGGGCGGCTACGGCTTCCTGCGCTTCTCGCTGCCGATGTTCCCGCTGGCGTCGCATGATTTCGCGCCGCTGGTCTTCACGCTCTCAACGATTGCGATCGTCTACACGTCGCTGGTCGCCTTGATGCAGGAAGACATCAAGAAGCTGATCGCTTACTCGTCCGTCGCCCACATGGGCTTCGTGACCATGGGCATTTTCGCTGGCACCATGCAGGGCGTCGCCGGCGGCGTGTTCCAGATGGTGTCGCACGGCATCGTGTCCGGAGCGCTGTTCCTTTGCGTCGGCGTGGTCTACGACCGGCTGCATACCCGCGAGATCGCCGCCTATGGCGGCCTCGTGAACCGCATGCCGCTTTATGCCTTCATGTTCATGGTGTTCACCATGGCCAACGTCGGCTTGCCGGGCACCTCGGGATTCGTCGGCGAGTTCATGACCCTGATCGGCACCTTCAAGGTCAGCATTCCGACCGCGACGATTGCCACACTTGGCGTGATCCTGTCGGCGGCCTATGCGCTGTGGCTCTACCGCAAGGTGGTGTTCGGCGTGCTCGACAAGCCGTCGCTGGCGAGCATCAAGGATCTGACGCTGCGGGAAGGGATCATTCTCGCGCCGCTGGTCATTCTCACCATTCTCTTCGGCGTGTATCCGAAGCCGATCCTCGACATGTCGGCGGCGTCGGTGCAGCAACTCGTCACGAACTACAACACCGCCATCACCGCCGTGAAAGCGGCGGCGCTGGTTCAGTAACAACGGGGCAGGACCGGGTTTATGACTTTCGCAGGATATTCGCTGCTTCCCGTGCTGCCGGAACTGGTGCTGGCTGCTGGCGCCATGGCGCTCCTGATGCTCGGCGCGTTTCGCGGACAGCAGACGACGTCGCTGGTGACCGGCATCGCTGTGGTTTTGCTCGTTGTGACGGGCGGTCTCGAACTGTGGCTGCCGGCTGGCAAGCTGACCACCTTCGGCGGCAGCTTCATCGTCGATGACTATGCGCGGTTTCTGAAAATCCTGGCGTTGATCGGCTCCGGCGTCACGCTGATCCTGTCGCGCGCGTACCTCGCCGAGCAGGCGAAGATTTTCGAGTATGCGATCCTGGTGATGCTCTCCACCACCGGCATGATGGTGCTGATCTCGGCCGGCGACCTCATCATGCTCTATCTCGGCCTCGAACTGATGAGCCTTGCGCTCTACGTCGTGGCGGCGAGCCATCGTGACGACACCAGGTCGACCGAAGCCGGGCTGAAGTACTTCGTGCTCGGCGCGCTGTCGTCCGGCATGCTGCTTTACGGCGCGTCGCTGATTTACGGCTTCACCGGCACCGTGAGCTTCGCCGGCATCGCCGCTGAGGCGAAGAGCGCCAACGTCGGCCTGCTGTTCGGGCTGGTGTTCCTGCTGGCCGGTCTCTGCTTCAAGGTCTCCGCGGTGCCGTTCCACATGTGGACGCCCGACGTCTACCAAGGCGCACCGACACCGGTCACCGCGTTCTTCGCGTCCGCGCCGAAGGTCGCCGCACTCGCCGTGTTCACGCGCGTGGCGCTGACCGCATTCCCGGGCATCGTGCCCCAGTGGCAGCAGATCGTGGTGTTCGTCTCCATCGCCTCGATGGCTCTGGGATCGTTCGCGGCCATCGGCCAGAAGAACATCAAGCGCCTGATGGCGTATTCGTCCATCGGCCACATGGGCTTTGCGCTGGTCGGTCTCGCTGCCGGAACGCAGCAGGGCGCGCAGGGCGTGCTGGTCTATATCGCGATCTACGTCGCCATGACGCTCGGCACCTTCGCCATCATCCTGGCCATGAAGCGCAACGGCCGGGCTGTCGAGACCATCAGCGACTTCGCCGGACTGTCGCGCACCAATCCGCTGCTGGCGTTCTTCTTCGCGATGTTCCTGTTCTCGCTCGCAGGCATTCCGCCGCTCGCCGGATTCTTCGCGAAGTTCTATGTGTTCCTTGCCGCGATCAAGGCGGGGCTGTTTACCCTCGCGGTGATCGGCGTGGTGACCAGCGTGGTGGGCGCGTTCTACTACCTCACCATCGTCAAGGTCATGTACTTCGACGAGCCGAAGGAAGCGATGGAGCCGATGCGTGTCGAGCTTCGGGTGGTGCTGGCTGTCGCCGGCATCTTCAATCTGCTGTTTTTCGTCTATCCCGCACCGCTGGTGAATGCTGCCACGGTGGCCGCGAAGTCGCTGTTTTAATGGCGTTCGCGCTCGGTCCACGGGCCAGAGCCCAGAACTATCGCGTTGAGGCGTTCGACAGCATCGGTTCGACCAATGCCGAAGCCCTGGTGAGGGCGCGGGCCGGTGAACGCGGACCGCTCTGGCTGGTGACGGATCTGCAAACAGCAGGACGCGGCCGCCGCCAGCGTGAATGGATTTCCCCGCGCGGCAATCTTGCCGCCACCATTGTCGAGACGCTGGACGTTGCGCCTCCCGTCGCGGCGACGCTCGGGTTTGCCGCAGGTCTGTCGCTCGAAGCCGCCTTGCAGGCGGTGAGCGTGGAGCAGCGGATGCGATCCGGCGGATCGGCCAGCACCAGTTTCCTCCTGAAATGGCCGAACGATGTGCTGGCCGACGGCAAGAAGCTGTCGGGCATCCTGCTCGAGGCCGAAACCATCGGCGGTGATCTCGCCGTCGCCGTTGGTATGGGAACCAATGTGATCTCCGCGCCGGAAGGGACGCCGTATCCGGCGACCTCGCTGGCCGCGCTCGGCATCACGGCCGGTGCCGGTGACCTGTTCATGGCGCTGTCGGATGCGTGGGCGGAATTCCGCGGCATCTGGGACAACGGCAGAGGCTTCGGCGAAATCCGCAGCCGTTGGCTGGAGCGCGCCGCCGGGCTCGGCGAAACCGTTTCGATCCACTCGAACGGAGCGACTGTTGAAGGTATCTTCGAAACCATCGACGATACAGGCTGCCTGATCATTGCCGGCCATGACGGCAAGCGCACGCCCATCGCCGCCGGCGATGTCCATTTCGGTTCAGCCAAATCGTCCGGAGCAATTTAGATGTCGCGACCTGACGAACTCACATTCGCTCCGCTCGGAGGCATCGGCGAGATCGGCATGAACCTGTCGATCTACGGCCTCGGCAAGGGCCAGCAGCGAAGCTGGCTTGCCATCGACCTCGGCGTGTCGTTCGGCAATGAGGAGCATCTGCCGGGCATCGACGTGGTGATGCCGGACATTCGCTTCCTGGTGAAGGAGCGGAAGAACCTGGTCGGGCTGGTTCTAACCCACGCCCACGAGGATCATTTCGGCGCGATCATCGATCTGTGGCCGCAACTGAAATGCCCGATCTATGCGACCCAGTTTAGCGCGGCGCTTTTCGAGGCCAAATGCGCCAGCGAGCGCAATCCGCCGAAGATTCCTGTCACCGTGATTCCGTCGGGTGGCACTGTCCAGATCGGCCCATTCAGCGTCGAGTTCATTCCGGTGGCGCATTCGATTCCGGAGTCACACGCGCTGGCGATCCGCACGTCCGCCGGAACCGTGCTGCACACCGGCGACTGGAAGATCGATCCGACGCCGATCATTGGCAAACCGACCGACGAGAAGCGGCTGCGCGAGCTTGGTGATGAGGGCGTCATGGCGCTGGTCGGCGACTCGACCAACGCGGTGCGCGAAGGCCGCTCGCCGTCGGAGCGGGAAGTCGCGAAGAACATCACCGAACTGGTGAAGGCAGCGAAGGGGCGCGTCGCGGTGACGACGTTCGCGTCCAACGTGGCGCGGCTGCGGGCCGTCGCGGACGCGGCAAAGGCGGCCGACCGCGAGGTCGTCGTGGTCGGGCGCGCGATGGAGCGGGTGGTGCAGGTCGCACGCGAGACCGGCTATCTCGACGGCGTGCAGGCGTTTCGCAGCGCCGACTACTATGGAAACTTTCCGCCGGACAAGGTGCTTGCGCTGTGCACCGGCAGCCAGGGCGAGCCGCGCGCCGCGCTGGCCCGCATCGCCAACGACGATCATCCGCAGGTGACGCTGAACAAGGGCGATACCGTGATCTTTTCGTCGCGGACCATTCCCGGCAACGAGAAGGCCGTCGGTGCGATCATCAATGGTCTGATCATGCAGGGCGTCGAGGTCATCACCGACCGGACTCACATGGTGCACGTCTCCGGTCATCCGCGCCGCGACGAGTTGCGCGATATGATCTCGTGGGTTCGGCCGCAACTGCTGATCCCCGCGCATGGCGAGGCGCTGCATCTGTCCGAGCATGCCAAGCTCGCGCGCGAGTGCGGCGTACCGAAGGTGCTGATCTGCAAGAACGGCGATCTGGTGCGGCTCGGCCCCGGCGATCCCGCGATCATCGAGGAACTGCCACACGGGCGAATCTACAAGGACGGCAATATCCTCGAGCCCGACAAGGCCCGCGCTGTGGTCGAGCGGCGGCGGCTGGCGTTTGCGGGCTGCGCGTTCGTCGCCATCGCGGTTACCGATAAGGGCGATCTGGCCGACGATCCCGAGGTTGATCTCGTCGGCATTCCGGAAAAGAATAAGGCAGGCGAGGTCATCGCGGACGAGGTGTTCGATCTCGTTGTCTCCACGGTGGAAAACCTGCCGCGGGCGCGCAAGCGCGATCCCGATGCGATCGCCGAATCCGTGCGGCGCGCGGTGCGCGCCGAGATCAACGACCAGTGGGGCAAGAAGCCGCTTTGCGTCGTTCATGTGCTGATGGTTTGATTCCCGTCGATAGTCTGAAGGAGCGAAATATGCTGGGCCGGCTCAATCATGTGGCGATCGCGGTGAAGGACGCCGAGAAGGCCGCTCAGATCTATGGCAAGGCCTTCGGCGCGGAAATTTCCGGCGCGGTGCCGCTGCCCGAGCATGGCGTCATCACCGTGTTCGCGACGCTGCCGAACACCAAGATCGAATTCATCCAGCCGCTCGGCGAGGATTCGCCGATCGCGAAGTTCGTTGAGCGTAATCCGGATGGCGGTATTCACCACATCTGTTATGAGGTGCCTGAGATCATCGCCGCGCGCGATACGCTGATCGCGGAGGGCGCCCGCGTGCTGGGCGACGGCAATCCGAAGATCGGCGCGCACGGCAAGCCGGTGCTGTTCCTGCACCCGAAGGACTTCTCCGGCGCGCTCGTCGAAATCGAACAGTCTTGAGAATTTAGATGGTCTATTCGATCTCAACCGCGTTCGCGATCTACTTCGTGCTCTGGTGGGTGGTGCTGTTCGCAGTGCTGCCGTTCGGCGTGCGCAGCCAGATGGAGAACGGTGAAGAGATCGCCGGCACCGATCCCGGCGCACCCAGCGTGGCGCGGATGGGACGCAAGCTGCTGTGGACCACGGCGATCTCGGCAGTGATTTTCGCGATCGGGATGTGGGCCTTCAGGGCCGGTTACCTGAATATCGAGCGCCTGACGCAGCTCATGGGCATTCCGCTCTAGTATTGGCGGTTCGCGAAGCGAACGCCGCAACATCGGTCACGCGCACCGGCGATATATTTCATCCTGACTGCGCGGCGTTTGCGTTCGATATGATCGCGCGCGCAAATTCAAACATGCCGAAAGAAAAAAGAGCAGGGCCAAAGCCCTGCTCTAAAAATTGTGTCGACCCTGTTTTCCCCGAAAACGTTGGATTTATCCTTGATTAGACGGGGCGACGCTGCTTGTGCGCGTCAGGGGCTCCTCCCGAGACTTGGACCACCAGACGATGCGACGAATAGCCGTATCGCGCTGACGCGTTTTTGTAGCGGAAGGATTCTGAGTTGTCACGTTTTTCAGCACTAAATGTCTACTTTTGCGGCGGTGCACAATTTATCAAAAACAACCGGATAATGGCTGTTTTTGACGTATTTTGAAGCGCACAGATTTGCGCGCTCCAAAAATGGTGCGGAACTACCATCTCACTTTCATTCCTGCGTAGATCGCGCGTCCGGTGCCGGGCTCGAACAGCGGCATGGTTGCGTTTGCCTGATTGATGATGCTCGCGCTCGCGATGTATGCGGTGTTGGCGATGTTCCGCGCTTCGAGATACATCGAATACTTGCCGTCATCGACGCCAGCCTTGAGGCCCCAGATTGCGTAAGCCTGTGTGGTTAGCGTGTTCGCGCTATCGACGTAGTAGGCCTGCGGCACCCATTCGATATTCGGACCGATGTAGAACCCGTTGGCGTGCTTGTAGAGCACCTCCGCACGCAGGAAGTGACGTGGCGCGCCAGGGAGCTGGTTGTTGCGGAATACCGGATCGTTGTCGAAGCGGAAATCGTTGAAGGTGTACGCCATATTCAGCCAGATCTTGTCTGCGTCAGGCGTGAAGATGTTTCTGAACATGGCAATGCCAAGTCCGGCCTCGATACCCTGATGCACCGTGTGATCGGCGTTGGTGACGTTGCAGTTTCCAAAGTTGCTGTAGAAGCACAGCAGTTCGTTCTTGATGTTGGCGCGATAGCCGGTCAATTCCCACGTCAGATCAGGCCGCCTCCCGCGTGTTCCGATCTCGTAGGTCGTGGCGGTCTGCGGCTTGATGTCATAGAAGGGAATCGTCGGATAACCGGGGTTCTGGAAGCTCGGGGCGACACTTTCGCCGAAGCTCGGCACCTCGGCGCTGCGCGAAACATTGGCGAAGGCCTGCCAGGTCGGGTCGATATCCCAGAGTAGTCCGCCCTTCGGGCTAAAGAGGCTGAACCAACTGCGGCCGTTCTTGTCGCCATTGAGCGAGAAGTTCACCTGCTGGTCTCTCACTGCAAACAGATATTGAGCTCCCGCAATCGCCGCGACATTCGGCAGGAAATAGAACGAGTTCTCCGCAAAGCCGGAATAGTTCTCCGGCTTCTGCGTCAGGGACGACTGGAGCGCGCCTTTGTATCCGCCAGTGTTGACGTATTGCTGGGCATCGATGGTGCCGTTTAAAATGTTGACGCCAGCGACAAAACGGTTGCGGAAGCCGCCGATGATCCGGTCGTCGGTTGCCTTCACGAAGCCGCCGTAGTCCTTGTAGCTGTAATCGAGCCACTGGAAGATCGGATGCATCAAGTGGCGATCCACCGCGAAGGCTCCGAACTCAACCGTGGTGGCACCGAACCGGACCGTCGTCTTGTTAGCCAGACGCACGGTATCGATATTGCGCTGCCAATCGTTGGCCACGTTCACAGCCGCTGCGGTTTCCGGTGAGGTGAGTGCGGATGCTCTCGTCACCGAGCCCGGGATGCGCTGCCGCACATCGTTGGCATCAATGTAGAAGCGCGTCTCGAAATCCGGCGAGAACTGATAGCCGATATTGCCGCTCGCGCGCGTACTGTGGCCGTAGCTGTGATCGCGGAATCCTTCGGCGCTCTGGTTCGATGCGGTGAAGAACGCGTCCCACGGACCGTTGGCGCCGCCGACACTGCCCTGGAAGCGGCGATAGCCGAATGAACCCATGTCGATGCCGGCGCTGTTGACGCCAAAATCGCGACCGGTCGGCGTCACGAAGTTGATCGCGCCGCCCAGCGAGTTTGCACCGAACTGCAGTGCGTTCGCGCCCTTGTAGACCTCGACATACTTGTAGGCGGTCGGATCGATTTCCTGGAAATCGCCGTAGCCGTCGGACGTGTTGATCGGAATGCCGTCCATGTAGAGCTGGACGCCGCGCAGATGGAAATTGCGCGACAGGCCCGAGCCGCGAATGGAGAGACGGGTGTCGTCGCCCCATTTCGGCTGCGCGAACACGCCGGGCACGTAGCCGAGGATGTCCTTGATGGTGCTGGCGACAGAGTTGTTCTTGTACTCTTCCGCCGCAACGACGGCGACGCCGCCGGGTGTCTGCTGGATTCCCTGACGCGCCTGATCCGCAGTCTTCACGCCGAGCGGTGCGGGTGTAGCGGTGGGCGCGGTTGAGGTTGAGCTGGACTGGACGGGTGCCGGCGTTGCGACCCGGTTCCTAACCGGACGCGGCTGTCGTTCGGTTTGTACCACAACAGGCGGAAGTTCCTGAGGCGCGGTTTGAGCGTGCGCGAGCGGGATCGTGGAGACGGTCGCGGCGGACGCCAGCAGGATGCTGCGCGCCCGTATGGAAACGGAAAACATGGGTTGAGGTCCCACCAATGATGTTGACGATTGAACGGATGCGCGAAAGCGCGAGGTCGTCAGCTCAGGTGGGGAGGGCCGCGGGGCTGGTGATCGCTCTCCGCAAAGCGGACAGTGACATGGTCGTTGGGCGCGGGTTCGAACAGGACGCGCAGCGCAATGCGGATGGCCAGCGCCGGGGTCTGCGGCGGCTGGTCAGCCGTCGCCACGGCGCTCGACAGGCACAGCGGGCAGCGGACGATCGGCTTGGCGGAATCGCTGTTGCCGTCGGCGTCGGGAATCGCTGAACTGCCGTTGAGGCAGAGTTCGTGGAGGGCGTTGAACTTGAGCGGCGAGATCGACGCCAGCAGGGCGCTGGTCAGCATCACGTTGAAGACAAGCGCGTAGACCGCGACAAACGCAGCCCATCGTCCTATCGATCTGATCCGTGTTGCAGCCATTTGAAACCCCATCAGGCTGTTACCATGGGGGGCGGGAACCGCAAATCCCCCAAAAGCCACACCCATGCTTCCTCTTGTGTTTTGCCATTTGATCCGCTTTCACTGAAAAGGTTCCCAAGCTTTCCCTCCGATTCCCGGATCAATCCCGAAACTCCGAGTGTTCCCATGCGATTGTCGCGTTTTTTTCTGCCAATTCTCAAAGAAACGCCCAAGGAGGCGGAGATCGTGTCGCATCGCCTGATGCTGCGCGCGGGGATGATGCGGCAGGAGGCGGCGGGCATTTATGCGTGGCTGCCGCTCGGCTTCCGGGTGTTGAAGAAGATCGAGCAGATCGTGCGGGAGGAGCAGAACCGCGCCGGCGCCATCGAACTCCTGATGCCGACCTTGCAGCTTGCGGATCTGTGGCGCGAGAGCGGGCGCTATGACGCCTATGGGCCGGAGATGCTGCGCATCCAGGACCGCCACAAGCGCGAGTTGCTCTATGGTCCGACCAACGAGGAAATGATCACAGAAATCTTCCGGTCCTACGTGAAGTCCTACCGGAGCCTTCCGCTCAATCTCTATCACATCCAATGGAAATTCCGCGACGAGCAGCGTCCGCGTTTCGGCGTGATGCGCGGCCGCGAATTCCTGATGAAGGATGCATACTCGTTCGACATCGACGAAGCCGCGGCGCGGCTGTCCTACAACCGCATGTTCGTGGCTTACCTGCGCACCTTCGCGCGCATGGGCCTGAAGGCGATCCCGATGCGGGCCGAGACCGGACCGATCGGCGGCGATCTGTCCCACGAGTTCATCGTTCTGGCAGAAACCGGCGAGTCCGGTGTGTTCTGCAACAAGGACGTTCTCGATCTGCCGGTGCCCGGAGCCGATGTGGACTACAACGGCGACCTGACCCCGATCATCAAACAGTGGACAGACCTCTACGCCGCCACCGAGGATGTTCACGACGCGGCGCGCTATGAGAGTGAAGTGCCCGCCGACAAGCGGGTGCAGACCCGCGGCATTGAGGTCGGGCAGATTTTCTACTTCGGCACCAAGTATTCCGACACGATGAAGGCTCTGGTGTCCGGCCCGGACGGCGCGGAGAAGCCGATCCATGGCGGCTCCTACGGCGTCGGGGTCTCGCGTCTTGTCGGCGCGATCATCGAGGCCTGCCATGACGAGAACGGCATCAAGTGGCCGGAGGAAGTCGCGCCGTTCCGCGTCGCGGTCCTCAATCTCAAGCAGGACAGCCCGGAGACCGGGGCGGCCTGCGAGAAGTTTTATGCGGCGCTCAATGCCAAGGGCGTCGACGTACTTTACGACGACACCGACCAGCGGCCGGGCGGCAAGTTCGCCACTGCCGATCTGATCGGTATCCCCTGGCAGGTATTGATCGGCCCGAAGGGGCTCGCCGAGGGCAAGGTGGAAATCAAGCGCCGCAGCGATGGATCGCGCGAGTTCATGAGCCTGGATGAGGCGATCAACCGCTTCACCCAGTCCTGATCCATCCACTGAATAATCTTCGGTAAGGTCGCGATCGCTGCGGGCCGCGACTAGAATTAGCCCGATTCGTGTGAAAATCCGGACTATGGAACCAACATGAGCGAGCCAGTTCGGACCCCACCTTTCGCGCCATTCGAATGGATGCTGTCGACCCGCTATCTGCGGGCGCGCCGCAAAGAGGGCTTTATTTCAGTCATCGCCGGTTTTTCGTTTCTCGGCATCATGCTCGGGGTGGCGACGCTCATCATCGTGATGGCGGTGATGAACGGCTTCCGCAAGGAACTGCTCGACAAGATTCTCGGTTTGAACGGCCATATCGTTGTCCAGCCGCTTGAATCGCCGCTGACCGACTGGAAGGACGTGGCCGAGCGCATCAGCAAGGCCGACGGCATCCGCCTCGCGGCGCCGGTGGTCGACGGACAGGGCCTCGGCTCGTCGCCGTTCAATGCCGCGGGCGTCTTTATCCGGGGCATCCGTGCACAGGATCTCAACGCCGTCACGTCGATCGCCAAGAACATCAAGCAGGGCACGCTCGAAGGGTTCGACGAAGGTCAGGGCGTCGCCATTGGCCGCCGGCTGGCCGACCAGTTGTCGCTGCGCGCCGGGGACAGCATCACGCTCGTATCGCCGCGCGGCGCAGTCACGCCGATGGGGACGACGCCGCGCATCAAACCTTACAAGGTGGCGGCGGTGTTCGAGATCGGCATGTCGGAATACGACGCCTCGTTCGTGTTCATGCCGCTGACCGAGGCGCAGGCCTATTTCAACCGCGCCAACGACGTCACCGCCATCGAGGTCTTCACAACCAACCCCGACAGGATCGACGTCTTTCGCAAGGCGGTGACGGAGGCGGCGCAGCGGCCGATCTTCCTGGTCGACTGGCGGCAGCGAAATTCCACGTTCTTCAATGCGCTACAGGTCGAACGCAACGTGATGTTCCTGATCCTGACGCTGATCGTGCTGGTGGCGGCGCTGAATATCGTCTCAGGCCTCATCATGCTGGTGAAGGACAAAGGCCAGGACATTGCGATCCTGCGCACCATGGGCGCGTCGCAAGGGTCGGTGATGCGGGTGTTTCTGATTACCGGCGCTGCCATCGGCGTGGTGGGCACGCTTGTGGGCTTCCTGCTGGGCCTCGTGATCTGTCTCAACATCGAGACTATCCGGCAGTTCATCTCCTGGATGACCAACACCGAACTGTTCTCGCCCGAGCTTTACTTCCTCTCCAAGCTTCCGGCTGAAGTCGATGTCGGAGAGACCGCCGCGGTGGTGATCATGGCATTGACGCTGTCGTTCCTGGCGACGCTGTACCCGTCATGGCGGGCGGCGCGTCTCGATCCTATCGAAGCGCTCAGGTACGAATGAGCGCACAGATGGAGCAGGGGGAAAATGGCGTACCGGTCGTTTATCTGCACGACGTCCGCAGGCGCTACAAACAGGGCGAAGCCACGCTGACGATTCTCGACGGCGCCAGTCTGGCGCTGTGGGAAGGGCAGTCGGTCGCGCTGGTCGCGCCGTCGGGCACCGGCAAATCGACGCTGCTGCATATCGCCGGTCTGCTCGAGCAGGCCGACGAGGGCGAAGTCTACGTCGGGGGCACTGCGACCTCGGGGCTGTCCGACGTCGAGCGCACTCAAATCCGCCGCACCGATATCGGCTTCGTCTACCAGTCCCATCGCCTGCTGCCGGAATTCTCGGCGCTTGAGAACGTGATGTTGCCGCAGATGATCCGCGGCCTGCCGAAAAAGGAAACCGTCAAGCGGTCGAAGGAAATCCTGGCCTATCTCGGATTGGCGGAACGAGTGACCCACCGGCCAGCGGAGCTATCGGGCGGTGAGCAGCAGCGCGTGGCAATTGCGCGCGCGGTGGCTAACGCGCCCCGGGTCCTGCTCGCGGACGAGCCGACCGGAAATCTCGATCCGCATACCGCGGATCACGTTTTCAAAGCTTTGACCCAGTTGGTGCGGGCGACCCGCGTCGCGATGCTGATCGCGACGCACAACATGGACCTGGCTGCGCGGATGGACCGCCGCGTCTCGCTCCAGGACGGTCACGTCATCGAACTGGACTGACGCGGCGCTTTAGCCGGATCAGTAGGCCGAGCGCCGGGTGCGGCGGCGCGGCTGATCGTAGGGGTCTTCGCTGTAGGCGAAATACGGATTGGCGTAGCAGCTGTTGTACGTGCCTGAAGCCGTCGCCTGACACTGCTGATAGGTCGAATATCGGCAGTCACCGAGACCACCGGCCGTGTCCCGTCCCTGGAGGCAGAACGGATAATCCCGGGCTTGCGCCGGAGCGGACTGGATAGCGACGCCGGCGCCGAGTACGGCGAGGGCCAAAAGGGTGCTGCGCATGATGTTCTCCTGCCGGGTCGATCCCCGGGATTCCTGATGTGGTGAAGCCAGACCGTTTCCAACAGTTTTCGTCAACTCACGTTCCCGCGTAGCTGTTGATGGATTTGCGAAAGTCACGGGCCGTTTACGTTTCATTAGCATTGGCCAGAACATCGGCCCTGGCCGGATTTCCGGCGCTTGACTCTAAGAACAAAAAAGGAACAATGTTCTTATTACGTTCTCATAGAGTCGTATCGGATAGTCGATAGAGCGTCGATAGGGAGTTCGGTCATGTTGAAGACATTCGTTGAAGAAGCTGCTGCGCTGACTTCGGTTGTGCTTTTCGTCGGAATGATCGCGATCTGGGCGCAGGTCATTCCGCAGATGTAGTGACTCGCCCAGCCTCGGAACCGCCCGAGGCTGGGGAAAACGATGATGGACCCGGCCTCAACAGACGGGTCCCCGTCTTCTGCGTGGACACCCATAGTACAAGGCACCACCATCGACGCTTATGAGTCGTTCTTTTATCGCAGTTGGTTCATCGGTTCGATGAACGGCGCTTGCGAAGGTTGCCAGGGTCAGCATGTCCAAAACTGTTTCGCCGAAGTCGGCCGCGTCGGATCCCGGATTCGTTCATCTGCACGTGCATTCGGCCTATTCGCTGCTGCAAGGGTCGATGACCATCAGCAAACTGCTGGAACTCGCCAAGGCTGACCATCAGCCTGCACTGGCGCTGACCGACAATGACAACATGTTCGGCGCGCTGGAATTTTCCGACAAACTTGCCGGTTACGGCATCCAGCCGATTACCGGCTGCGCGATGACGACCGATTTCGGCGATCAGGATGCCAGCGCACGCAATGCGCTCCAGCCGGCGCGGCTTGTCCTGCTTGCCACCAGCGAGGACGGCTACCGCAGCCTGATGAAGCTCAACTCCCGTGCGTTCCTGGAAACGCCGGTCAATCAGCCGCCTCACATCAAGATCGAGTGGCTGGAAGGCGAGACCGCCGGGCTGATCGCGCTGACCGGCGGGCCGGAAGGGCCGATCGGGCAGGCCATCAACGCGGACCAGCCCGCATTGGCGCAGGCGCGCTGCGACATTCTCGCGAAACTGTTCGGCGACCGGCTTTATATCGAATTGCAGCGCCACGGACTCGAGAACGAGCGCCGCGTCGAGCCCGCGCTGATCGACATGGCCTATGCCATGGGTCTGCCGCTAGTCGCGACCAACCAGCCGTATTTCGCCACCGCCGACGACTACGAGGCGCACGACGCATTGCTCTGCATCGCGGGCGGGCGGCTGGTGTCGGAGACCGATCGCGATCAGTTGACGCCGGACCATCGCTTCAAGACACGCGCCGAAATGGCGGTGCTGTTCGCCGATCTGCCCGAAGCGCTGACGTCCACCGTCGAGATTGCGAAGCGCTGCTCCTACCGGCCCAAGACACGCAAGCCGATCCTGCCGCGCTTTACAGTGGGCGGCGACAATGCCGCCGACGGCGAAAATGCCGAGGCGGAGGAGCTGCGCCGTCAGGCCGAGGAAGGCCTCGCCTGGCGTCTGCAAAAGTACGGTCTTGCTCCGGGCACAACGGAAGAAGACTACGCAAAGCGTCTGGCGTTCGAGATCGACGTCATCACGCGCATGAAATATCCCGGCTACTTCCTGATCGTGTCGGACTTCATCAAGTGGGCGAAGTCGCATGGCATTCCGGTGGGACCGGGCCGCGGTTCGGGCGCAGGCTCGCTGGTTGCCTACGCGCTGACCATCACCGATCTCGATCCGATCCGATTTGGTCTGCTGTTCGAGCGCTTCCTCAACCCCGAACGCGTCTCGATGCCGGACTTCGACATCGACTTCTGTCAGGACCGCCGCGGCGAGGTGATCCGTTATGTGCAAGAGCGCTACGGCCGCGAGCAGGTCGGGCAGATCATCACCTTCGGCACCTTGCAGGCGCGCGGTGTGCTTCGTGACGTCGGCCGTGTGTTGCAGATGCCTTACGGGCAGGTGGACCGGCTGACCAAACTGGTGCCGCAGAATCCGGCCGCGCCCGTAACGCTGGCGGCGGCCATCGCCAGCGAACCCAAGTTGCAGGCATTCCGCGACGAAGACCCGGTGGTCGCGCGGGCGTTCGACATCGCGCAGCGCCTTGAAGGTCTCACGCGCCACGCCTCGACCCACGCCGCGGGCATCGTGATCGGCGACCGGCCTCTCTCCGAACTGGTGCCGATGTACCGCGATCCGAAATCGGACATGCCGGTCACCCAGTTCAACATGAAATGGGTTGAGCCCGCAGGACTGGTGAAGTTCGACTTCCTCGGCCTCAAGACGCTGACGGTGCTCGACGTCGCGGTGAAGCTGCTGAAGCAGCGCGGCGTTGACGTCGATCTCGCGCATTTGCCGTTCGACGACAAGCCCAGCTACGAGATGCTGGCACGCGGCGAAGTGGTCGGCGTGTTCCAGGTTGAAAGTCAGGGCATGCGGCGCGCGCTGGTCGACATGCGGCCGGACCGGCTGGAAGACCTGATCGCGCTGGTGGCGCTCTATCGCCCGGGTCCGATGGCGAACATCCCGACCTACTGCGCGCGCAAGCACGGCGACGAAGAGTCGGATTACATGCATCCGATGCTCGAACCGATCCTGAAGGAGACCTTCGGCGTCATCATCTATCAGGAACAGGTGATGCAGATCGCGCAGGTCATGGCCGGCTATTCGCTCGGCGACGCCGACCTGCTGCGCCGCGCGATGGGCAAGAAGATCCGCGCGGAAATGGACAAGCAGCGCGAAATCTTCGTCGCCGGCGCGACCAAGAACAACGTGCCGAAAGGGCAGGCGCAGACGATCTTCGAACTGCTCGCCAAGTTCGCGGACTACGGCTTCAACAAGAGCCACGCCGCCGCTTACGCGCTCGTGTCGTTCCAGACCGCCTACATGAAGGCGCATTATCCGGTGGAGTTCATCGCGGCGTCGATGACGCTGGACATGAACAATACCGACAAGCTGTCCGAATTCCGCGCCGAGGCGCAGCGGCTTGGCATCAAGGTCGAGCCGCCGTCGATCAACCGTTCCGGCACGACATTCGAGGTCAGCGACAACACGATCTATTACGCGCTGGCCGCGCTCAAGGGCGTCGGCCAGCAGGCGGTCGAGATGATCGTGGAAGCGCGGGGCGACCGGCCGTTTACCTCGCTTGCCGATTTCGCCGCCCGCGTCAGTCCGCGTGCGATCAACAAGCGCGTGGTCGAAAGCCTCGCGGCTGCCGGCGCATTCGACACCATCGATGCCAACCGCGCGCGTGTCTTCGCCGGTGCCGACGCCATCGTCGCCGCCTGCCAGCGCAGTCACGAAGCCGCCACCAGCGGACAGAACGACATGTTCGGCGGCATGGCCGATGCGCCGAGCATCGTTCTTCCGAATCTCGAACCGTGGCTCCCGGCGGATCGTCTGCGGCGCGAATACGACGCCATCGGCTTCTTCCTGTCGGGCCATCCGCTGGACGATTATTCGACCGCGCTGAAGCGTTTGCGCGTGCAGTCGTGGACCGAGTTCTCGCGTGCGGTGAAGACCGGCGCGACGGCGGGACGCGTTGCCGCGACGGTGGTGTCGCGGATGGAGCGGCGCACCAAGACCGGCAACAAGATGGGTATTATCGGGTTGTCCGATCCGACCGGACATTTCGAGGCCGTGCTGTTCTCCGAAGGCCTCGCGCAATACCGCGACGTGCTTGAGCCGGGTTCGGCAGTCCTGATGCAGATCGGCGCGGAACTACAGGGCGAGGACGTGCGCGCGCGTATTCTGCATGCCGAGCCGCTCGACGATGCCGCCGCCAAAACCCAGAAGGGCCTGCGCATCTTCGTGCGCGACGACAAGCCGCTGGAGTCGATCGCCAAGCGGCTCGAAGGTCATCAGGCCGCGACCGGTGGCAACAGGCTTCAGCCGCCAAGGCCGTCTTCGGGCCCGCCCGCAGGTGACGGCGAGGTCACGCTGATCATGATGCTCGATCTTCAGACCGAGGTCGAAATGAAGCTTCCTGGCCGTTTCAAGGTGTCGCCGCAGATCGCCGGCGCGCTCAAGGCGGTCTCCGGCGTGGTGGATGTGCAGACAATCTGACGGTTGCCCTTTTGGGCTGCCGCCTTATTCCGACTATCTTTCGTTCAACCACTGTTCATGCGGCGCGGGGTTGACTGCACCGTTGGACTGAACGGGAAGGGTGTCATGCGCGGAATCAGCAGGTTCTTCGGCGTCGCGGTGGTGCTGGCCTTCGCGGCCATGGCGTTACCCCTTCACGCGCAAACCCCGCCGCCCACCCAGGGCCAGCAAAGCCGCATCGCGCTCGTGATCGGCAACGGCAACTACCAGAAGGCGCCGCTGGCGACCGCCGCCAATGACGCCGGCCTGATCGCCCAGACATTGCAGGCGGCCGGCTTCGATGTGGTCGGCGCGCGGGATCTCGACGGCGAGACGTTGCGTCAGACCTTCGGCGACTTCATCAGGAAGGCGCAGGCAGCCGGACCGGATACGGTCGCTTTTGTCTATCTTGCAGGTTACGGTCTTCAGCTCGCGGGCGAAAATTACTTTGCGCCCGTCGATGCCAACATGGTGCGCGATACCGACGTTCCGGTCGAAGGCCTGCGCGTCGGCGATTACATCCGCCAGTTGTCGTCACTGCCGCTGAAGGGCACCGTTGTCGTGCTCGATGCGGCGTACAACCATCCGTTTGCGAAGGAAGGCCAGCCGCTCGCGGGTGGCCTTGCGCTCATTGAACCCGATCCCAAAAGTCTCATCGCGTTCAACGCCGCGCCGGGCACGGTAGCGCCGAACCCCACGGGCAACTACGGCCCTTATGCGCAGGCGCTCGCTGAGATGATGCGCACCGGCGGCATTTCGCTTCCCGAGGTTTTCAACCGCGTGCGGCTGCGCGTGAATGACGTCACCAAGGGCGCGCAGGTGCCGTGGGACGCGCAGAAGTTTGAAGGCGACTTCGTGTTCTTCGAGCGCGCGCCGGACGCTCCGCCGCTCCAGGCCAATCAGGACGCTGCCGCGCGCTCGAAACCGATTCGTGATTTCAGCGCACAGGAGGCCTACACGGCGGCGCTCGAGCGCGACACGATTGCCGACTACGAGGCGTTTCTCGCGGCCTATCCCGACGATCCGATGGCCAAGCGGGTGAGGGCGATCATCGCCGCACGCCGCGAGGCCATCACCTGGCGGCAGACCTATCGCGCGAACACGCAGCAGGCGTACTGGTCCTATCTGAAGCGTTATCCGAGGGGACCGCATGCGGCCGACGCGCGCCGCAGGCTTGCCAATATTGCCGCTGCGCTGGAGCCGCCGCCGGCCTTTGATGCCTATGCCTACGATGTGCCGCCGCCGCCGGAATACGAATACGAGTATGTCGACCGGCCATATCTGATGTTCGACGATCCGGTATTCGGATTCGCGCCGCCACCGCCGCCGCCGATCTTCTTCCTGCCGCCGCCGCCGGAAGATTTCGTCGTGCTCGATCCGCCGTACTATTACGACGATGCCTACTACCTGCCGCAGCCGGTGTTCGTGCCTATTCCGATCTTCATCCGGCCGCCGATTTATGTGCGTCCGCCGATCAACCGTTTCCTGTTCACGAATATTCACAACACAAACGTGATCAACACCATTATCAACCGGCGTCCGTCGCCCGGAGTGATCGGAACGGGAAGACCCGGCGGCCAGTTCGGGCCGGGCGGTCAGTTCAGGCCGGGACGGCCTGGTGGACCCGGCGGCGCGGCGACAACCCGTCCCGCATTTGCACCGGCGCTGCCGCCGTCGGCGACTCGGCGCGCAAACCTGATTCGACAGGGCAAGGTCGCGGCACCTCCGGGCGTTCTGCCGGGCGCCGGCCGTCCGGGTGGTTCGGGACAGGTCCAGCCGGGCCAAGTCCAACCGGGTGTTGTCAGGCCGGGTCTTCAGCCGGGCAACGTGCTGCCGGGACAGGGTCCGGGAGCAGGGCCGGGTGGTGGCCGACCGGGAGTACGGCCTTTGCCCAGCACCTTGCCGGCGCCGGGCGCGACAGGTCCGCAGCCTGGACAGGATGGCCGTCCGGGCCGTCCAGACGGGGGGCCCGGTGGTCGCCCCGGCCTTGCGCGGCCTTCGGTTCAGCCGGGAACTGCCGCTCCGTCAGGACCGGCGGGAACCCCGCAGGTTCGTCCCGAGCGGCCCCGTCCGCAATTCCAGCGGCCCGAGCCGCGGCCTCAGGTGGCTCCGCGACCGCAGATTCAACGGCCGCAGCCCCAGTTCCAGCGGCCCCCGCAGGCGGCTCCACGACCGCAGCCGCAGATAGCTCCGCGTCCACAGCCGCAGTTCCAGCGGCCGGCGGCTCCACCTCCGCGGCCTCAGATGGCGCCTCGGCCACAAATGGCTCCGCGCCCCGCAGCACCGCCGCCCCGGGCAGCTCCTCCGCCCAGACCGGCTCCTGCTGCGGTCAAGCGATGCCCGCCGAATGTTCCAAAGTGCTGAACAGGTGGCCGGTCGGACCATGCTCCGGCCGGCGTTTCTCAGGACCTTGGCGGCCAAGAAAAACGGCCATAAATCCTTGCTTCGACGCGATGCGGCAGTTATAAGCCGCGCATCTCACACGGAAGCATGGCTCTAAAAAGCCGTCCGGTGGCAACCGGGACGCAAGTCATTTTTGTTTGCGGCTCGTTGCTCACACGCTTCCGGAGGAACCAACCGGAGAATTGACTATGGCGTTACCTGAATTTTCTATGCGTCAGCTATTGGAAGCTGGCGTGCACTTTGGTCACCAGTCCCACCGATGGAATCCGAAGATGGCGGATTACATCTTCGGTGCCCGCAACAACATTCACATCATCGATCTCGCTCAGACCGTGCCGCTGCTTCATCGCGCGCTGCAGGCTGTCAGCGACACCGTCGCCAAGGGCGGCCGTATCCTGTTCGTCGGCACGAAGCGCCAGGCGCAGGACGGCGTGGCGGAAGCCGCCAAGCGTTCCGCGCAGTACTTCGTCAACTCCCGTTGGCTCGGCGGCACGCTGACCAACTGGAAGACCGTGTCCGGCTCGATCAAGCGTCTGCGTCAGCTCGACGAGATGCTCGCCTCGGGTGAAGGCGCGCAGTACACCAAGAAGGAGCGTCTGACGCTTCAGCGCGAGCGCGACAAGCTCGACCGCTCGCTCGGCGGCATCAAGGACATGGGCGGTCTGCCCGACCTGATCTTCGTGATCGACACCAACAAGGAAGACATCGCGATCCAGGAGGCCCAGCGCCTCAACATTCCGGTGGCCGCGATCGTCGACACCAACTGCGATCCGAAGGGCATCTCGTACGTGGTTCCCGGCAACGACGACGCCGGCCGTGCGATCTCTCTGTATTGCGACCTCGTCGCCCGTGCGGCGATCGACGGTATTTCGCGCGCGCAGGGCGGCGCGGGCATCGACATCGGCGCTCTGGCCAACCCAACGCCGGAAGCGGTTGAACCTGCCAAGTCGGAAGGCTTCCAGGGTCTTGCGGGTCCGCGCGGCGTTGCCGACGATCTCAAGAAGCTGAGCGGCGTGTCCGGCGCGATCGAGAAGAAGCTCAACGATCTCGGCGTCTTCCACTACTGGCAGATCGCAGAGCTCGACCACGATACCGCTCACAAGATCGGCGAAGAAGTCGGCTTACCGGCGCGTGCCGATGGCTGGGTCGCCCAGTCCAAGGCGCTGACCGCGGACGCGGAATAAGCCTTAAACCTATTCGCGGCCGGTTCATCCGGCCGCGACATTCCCCGACTAGAAAAATCCTGCGCGTCGAATCCGGCTAGCCAGCAATCGCTGCGCCGCGCGGCCCGCACAGGCAAAGGACATCCGGCAATGGCAACAATCACAGCGGCAATGGTCAAGGATCTGCGCGAGAAAACCGGCGCGGGCATGATGGATTGCAAACAGGCCCTGACCGAAACCAACGGCGACATCGACGCGGCGGTTGACTGGCTGCGCAAGAAGGGCCTCTCCAAGGCTGCGAAGAAGTCGGGCCGCGTTGCGGCTGAAGGCCTGATCGCAGCCGTGACCGACGGCACCAAGGGTGTTCTCGTCGAAGTCAATTCCGAGACCGACTTCGTTGCACGCAACGAGCAGTTCCAGGGCCTGGTCAAGATGATCGGCCAGGTTGCGCTCAAGGCCGGCGCCGACGTCGAGAAGATCAAGGCTGCTAAGGTTGGCGAGTACAACGTTGATCGCGCCATAGCGGACGCGATTGCGACCATCGGCGAGAACATGACGCTGCGCCGCGCGGCCGAACTTTCGGTCAGCGATGGCGTTGTCGGCAGCTACGTCCATGGCGCCGTGATCGATGGTCTCGGCAAGATGGGCGTGATCGTCGCGCTGGAATCCACCGGCAAGAAGGATGAGCTTGCAGCGCTGGCTCGCCAGATCGCGATGCATGTTGCCGCATCCAACCCTCAGGCGCTCGACGCCGCAGGTCTCGACCCTGTGGTGGTGAACCGCGAGAAGGACGTCATGGCGGACAAGTACCGCCAGCAGGGCAAGCCGGATGCGATGATCGCCAAGATCGTCGAATCGGGTCTCAAGACCTACTACAAGGAAGTGACCCTGCTGGAGCAGGCGTTTATCCACGACAGCGCTAAGACCGTGGCGCAGGCCGTGAAGGAAGCTGAGGGCAAGGTCGGCGCGCCTATCAAGGTTGCCGGGTTTGTGCGCTATGCTCTGGGCGAGGGAATCGAGAAGCAGGAATCCGATTTCGCCGCTGAAGTCGCTGCCGCTGCCGGTCAGGGGTAACGAGACGACGCGCGCCGATCGGGATTCTGGGCGCATTCGGCAAGACACCCTGTTTTGCTTTGGAATGCGCTCAATTCGAATGAGTGAGCGATCGTATGGCTGAACCTGCTTACCGGCGTGTCGTGGTCAAGGTTTCCGGCGAATATCTCGCCGGGGACCAATCCTTCGGTATTCACCAGCCCACTATCGACCGCATCGCCAGCGACCTGATCAGGGCGCGGGAACTTGGCGTCGAGATCGCCGTCGTCGTCGGCGGCGGCAACATCTTTCGCGGTGTCGAAGTTTCTTCCCGCGGCGTGTCCCGCACCACCGGCGACACGATGGGCATGCTCGCCACCGTGATGAACTGCCTGGCGCTCGAATCGGCACTTGAGCGCAAGGGCCAGTCGGCCCGCACGCTGTGCGCGTTCGTGATGCCGCAGATCAGCGAACTTTTCACCCGCGCGGCGGCCCACCGGTATCTTGCCGAGGGCCGCATCGTGCTGCTCGCAGGCGGGACCGGCAACCCGTACTTCACGACCGACACCACGGCGGTGCTGCGCGCATCCGAAATCGGCGCGCAGGCGGTCCTCAAGGCCACCAATGTCGATGGCGTGTACAGCGCCGATCCCAAGAAAGACCCATCCGCCAAGCGATTTGAACGGTTGAGCCATTCGCAGGCGGTGGAAGGCGGCTATAAGGTGATGGACGCGACGGCCTTCGCGCTTGCCCGCGAAACGTCCTTGCCTATCATTGTGTTCTCGATCGCCGAGGCAGGCTCGATCGGCGCCATCCTGAGCGGCAAGGGCAAGGGCACGATCGTTTCCGGCTAGGGCGGAGGCGGCGGCGCGGAACTGAAAGTCGCGCCAGAACAATAAGATACGCGATGCGGCCGATCATTTGAGCCGCATCAGACTGGAAGGAGTAGCATCGCATGGCGGCCGGGAATTTCGATATCAACGACCTCAAGCGCCGGATGGAAGGCGCGATCAGTTCGCTCAAGCACGAACTGGGCGGATTGCGCACCGGCCGTGCCGCGATCTCGATGGTTGAGCCGGTGCAGGTCGAGGCCTACGGCAGCCATATGCCGCTCAACCAGGTCGCTACCGTCAGTGTGCCGGAGCCGCGTCTGCTGTCGGTTCAGGTCTGGGACAAGTCGATGGTGAAGGCAGTCGAGACTGCGATCGTGAACTCCAACCTCGGCCTCAGCCCGGCGACCGAAGGCCAGGTTATCCGCTTGCGGATTCCCGAACTCAACGAAGAGCGCCGCAAGGAACTGGTGAAAGTCGCGCACAAATATTCCGAGGCTGCGCGCGTTGCGGTTCGTCACGTGCGCCGCGACGGTCTCGACATGCTGAAGAAGCTCGAGAAGGATCATCAGATTTCCGAGGACGATGAAAAGCGCCTTTCGAACGAGGTTCAGAAGGTGACTGATGCCGCCATCGCCGACGTCGATAAGGCGCTTGCGGCCAAGGAAAAAGAAATTCTCACCGTTTAAGAGATCGCGAATGTCGAACGGCGCCATGCCAAAGCCAGGAGAATCGGATCGTGCCGATGCGCCGCGGCACGTCGCGATCATCATGGACGGCAATGGACGCTGGGCGGCGGCGCGGGGATTGCCGCGGGCCGAGGGACACCGCCGCGGGGTCGACGCGCTGCGCAAGGTGGTGCGAGCCTCGCACGAACTCGGAATCTCCTATCTCACGATCTTCTCGTTCAGTTCCGAGAACTGGTCGCGGCCCGCGAGCGAGATCGGCGATCTGTTCGGCCTGCTGCGCCGCTTCATCCGCAACGATCTTGCGACGCTGCATGCCGATGGTGTGCGGGTTCGCGTCATTGGCGAACGCGACGGACTTGAGTCCGACATCTGCGCGCTGCTCAACGAAGCCGAGGAACTGACGCGGAACAACACGCGTCTCACGCTTGTCGTGGCCTTCAATTACGGATCGCGGCAGGAGATCGCCAACGCGGCGCAGCGGCTTGCGCGCGAAGTCGCCGAGGGCAAGCGCGATCCGGCGACGATCACCACCGATACGCTCGGCAGCTACCTCGATGCGCCGGACATTCCGGACCCCGATCTGATCATCCGCACCAGCGGCGAACAGCGTCTCTCGAATTTCCTGATGTGGCAGGCGGCCTACAGCGAGCTGGTGTTTGTCCCGATTCATTGGCCGGACTTCGATAAGGCTGCGCTCGAAAGCGCGATTGCCGAATACGCGACCCGCGAACGCCGCTTCGGCGGGCTGGTCGCCAAAACCGGATCGTGAGCCGCGTGGCCCCGGAGATTCCAGCGACACCCGATACCGCGAAAGGGTCGAGCAATCTCTACATGCGCGTCGTCGCGGCGCTGGTGCTTGCGCCGCTAACCATCGCTGTAGCGTGGATCGGCGGCTGGCCATGGGCCTGCATCGTGATCGCGGCTGCTGCGCTGCTGTATTTCGAGTGGCTGATGATCGTCGGCCTCTCCGGCAATCGTGTCGCTGCGGCAGCGGGAATAGCTGCGCTCGCTGTCGCCGGCGTTTGCCTGATGATGCGACGGACGGACCTCGCGTTCGGGATCGTGGCTGTCGGAATTGTGCTGGCCGCGGCACTCGTGCGCGAACGGCGCGGATGGGTTGCAAGCGGACTGGTCTATGCCGCCGCGGCTCTGATTGCCGCGATCATCGTCCGGCGCGATGCCGATATTGGGTTTGTCGCGCTGATGTTCGTTCTTCTCGTCGTGTGGGTGACCGATATCGGCGGTTACTTCGCAGGGCGCGGCATCGGCGGGCCAAAACTCTGGCCGCGCGTCAGCCCAAAGAAGACATGGGCCGGCGCGATTGGCGGCTTGGTCCTCAGCCTCGTGATCGCTGCGGGATTCGCGCTGCTCGGTTTCGGCAAGATGCTTCCGCTGCTCTTGCTCGGCACCGTTCTGTCGATTGTTTCGCAGTTCGGTGACCTGTTCGAATCCGCCGTCAAACGCCGCTTCGACGTCAAGGATTCGAGCCACATCATTCCCGGTCACGGCGGGTTGCTGGATCGGCTCGATGGTTTCGTTGCGGCGATTGTTTTCGCCGCCCTTATTGGCTTTATGCGCGGCGGCCTTGATGGCGTCGGCCGCGGTTTCATGGTTTGGTGATGTGATGAACGCTGTTCCGTTGCGTAACAACAAGGCCGCGGCATCCGCCGTGCGGACCATTACCGTGCTCGGCGCCACGGGTTCGATTGGCGACAGCACGATGGATCTGCTGCGCGCGTCTCCCGAGCGCTATCAGGTCGAGGCGCTGACCGCGAACGGCAATGTCGAAGGACTGGCGAAACTCGCGAAAGAATTCAATGCGCGGTTTGTCGCCGTCGCCGATGCCTCGAAGCTTGGTGAATTGCGCGAAGCTCTGGCCGGAACCAACATTGCGTACGGCGCGGGCGACAGCGCCATCATCGAAGCGGCGGAACGTCCTGCCGATTGGGTGATGGCTGCGGTCAGCGGCGCGGCGGGACTGAAGCCTGCGCTTGCGGCTGCCGATCGCGGCGCCACGATTGCGCTCGCCAACAAGGAGTGCCTCGTTTGCGCCGGCGATTTCTTCATGGATCGCGCCGCCAAAGCGGGCGCGTGCATCCTGCCGGCGGATTCCGAACACAACGCGCTGTTTCAGGCGCTAGCCTCCGGCAATCGCGAGGAACTGGTTCGCGTCATCATCACGGCGTCGGGCGGGCCGTTCCGCACCTGGAAGGCCGCCGACATCGCGCAGGCCACGCTTGCTCAAGCCCTGAAGCATCCGAACTGGAGCATGGGCCAGAAAATCACCATCGATTCCGCATCGATGATGAACAAGGGGCTGGAGGTCATCGAAGCCTCATACCTGTTCGCGCTATCACCGGACGAGATCGACGTGCTGGTGCATCCGCAGTCCATCGTCCACGGCATGGTCGAGTTTTCCGACCGTTCCGTCATGGCGCAGCTCGGAACGCCCGACATGCGCACGCCGATTGCGCATTGCCTCGGCTGGCCGGACCGCATCACAGGGCGCGCCGCGTCGCTGGATCTCGCCAAAATCGGCTCGCTGACCTTCGAGGCGCCGGACTACGACCGGTTCCCGGGATTGAAACTCGCCTATGATGCGCTGCGCACCGGTAACGGGGCGACCACCGTCTACAATGCCGCGAACGAAGTCGCCGTGGCCGCTTTCGTTGCGCAGAGAATCCGGTTTGGCGGCATCGCGCAGCTTGTCGAAGCCACTCTGAATAACTGGGTGAGGGCAGGGAATCTTGCGCCGTTGACGTCGGCCGATGACGCGATTTCTGTTGACCATGATGCGCGAAATAATGCTGCCGCCCTCTTGCCTCAAATTGCCTTAAAGGCATCCTAGATCGTTGGGACCGGGCCCGGCGGCCCGCTGGTGAGGGATTGAGTTGTGGATTTTTTCCTGAATGGTTTCAATACGTTGAGTCATGGCCTGATCGGCTACATCATCCCCTTCCTGTTCGTCCTGACCATCGTTGTCTTCTTCCATGAGCTCGGCCATTTCCTCGTCGCCCGCTGGGCCGGGGTGAAGGTCTTAACGTTCTCGCTCGGCTTCGGGCCGGAACTGTTCGGTTTCAACGACCGTCACGGCACGCGCTGGAAGGTGTCGGCGATTCCGCTCGGCGGGTACGTTAAGTTTTTCGGCGACGATTCCGAGGCCAGCACACCGTCCGCCGATGCACTCCAGACCATGACCGCTGAAGAGCGCAGCGTAAGTTTTCACCACAAGAAGGTTGGGCCGCGTGCTGCCATTGTGGCTGCGGGTCCGATTGCGAATTTCCTGCTCGCGATCGTTATTTTCGCGGCTCTCTTTACGTTCTTCGGCAAGCCGAGCCAGACCGCGCGCGTCGATTCCATTCAGGAAAACAGCGCCGCCGCTGCCGCCGGGTTCAAGCCGGGCGACATCGTGACCGCAATCAACGGCGACGCGATCGAGAGTTTCACCGACATGCAGCGGCTAGTGAGCACCAAGGCGGGCACGCCGCTGGTCTTCACCGTGAAACGCGGCGACGAGGTCGTGAAACTGACCGGAACGCCTCAGCTTCGCGAAATCAAGGATACCTTCGGCAACGTCCATCGGGTCGGAATCCTCGGAATCACCCGCGCAACGGGCCCAGGCGACACCGTCACCAAACCAGTGAATCCGGCGACCGCTGTTTGGCTGGGCGTCAAGGAGACCTGGTTCGTCGTTGACCGGACCGTTGCCTATATCGGCGGAATCTTCACCGGCCGGGAAAATGCGGATCAGGTCGGCGGACCGATTCGGATCGCCCAGATCTCCGGTCAGGTCGCCACCATCGGCCTCGCGGCACTGATTCACCTCGCCGCAGTCCTGTCGGTCTCGATCGGGCTTCTCAACCTGTTTCCGGTCCCGCTTCTCGATGGCGGGCACCTTTTGTTCTATGCAGTCGAAGCGGTGCGGGGGAAGCCGTTGTCGGAGCGGTCGCAGGAGCTGGGTTTCCGGGTCGGACTGGCGCTCGTGCTGATGTTGATGATCTTCGCGACCTACAACGACATTCTGCATCTGGCCGCGTCCTGATTGCGGCTTTTTTACAGGCGTGGCCGATCAGCAACGTCTTGTTGGGAAATTGGAATTGCGCTGCGAAAGGACATTTGCCCGTTAGGCAAAATTGGCTACAAGCAGTGCAATATTTGGGGAATCTCCCGGCCCGGAAACGGGCCGGCTTTGGAATGACAAGGGCGCCTGGCGCATGATGGTTGGATTGCGAGTGCTACGGGGCGGTTTGACCGCTGCCCTGATCATGTTTGCTTTGCCGGTCGCCGCTGTGGCGACGGCCTCGCTCGTATCGTCGCAGGCTGTTGCCCAGACCGCGGCTTCCATTGGCGTGGAAGGCAACCGCCGGATCGAGGCCGATACCATCCGTTCCTATTTCAAGCCGGGTCCGAGCGGGCGTCTCGACAGCGCACGCATCGACGACGGCCTGAAGGCCCTGATCGAGACCGGCCTGTTCCAGGACGTGAAGATCAACCAGGCCGGCGGCCGGCTGGTCGTTGTGGTCGTTGAAAACCCCGTCATTGGCCGGGTCGCCTTCGAAGGCAACAAGAAGGTCAAGGACGACCAGCTCTCGGCCGAAGTGCAGTCCAAAGCCCGCGGAACCCTGTCGCGGGCGATGGTTCAGTCCGACACCGCGCGTATTACCGAAATCTATCGCCGCAACGGCCGCTACGACGTCAAGGTCGAGCCCAAGATCATCGAGCAGCCGAACAACCGCGTCGATCTTGTCTTCGAAATCACAGAAGGCGCTAAGACGGGCGTTAAGTCGATCGAGTTCATCGGCAACCAGGCTTATTCGGGTTACCGCCTGCGGGACGTGATCAAGACCCGCGAAAGCAATTTCCTCAGCTTCCTCGGCGGCAACGACGTCTACGATCCGGACCGCATCGAGGCCGATCGCGACATCCTGCGCAGGTTCTACCTCAAGAACGGTTACGCCGACGTCCAGATCGTCGCTGCGCTGACGGAGTACGATCCCGAGCGCAAGGGCTTCCTCGTGACCTTCAAGATCGAGGAAGGCCAGCAGTACCGCGTCGGTTCTGTCGAATTCCAGTCCAGCATCGCCACGCTCGACGGCAACTCGTTCCGCAGCCTTTCTCGCGTCAACGTGGGCTCGATCTACAACGCCGAAGCCGTTGAAAAGTCGGTCGAGGAAATGTCGATCGAAGCATCGCGGCGCGGTTACGCTTTCGCGACGGTGAAGCCGCGTGGCGACCGCAATTTCGAGGCGCACACCGTTTCGATCGTGTTTGCGATCGAAGAGGGTCCGCGCGTCTACATCGAGCGAATCAACGTTCGCGGAAATACGCGAACCCGCGATTACGTTATCCGCCGCGAGTTCGATATCTCGGAAGGTGATGCGTACAACCGCGCGCTGGTCGATCGCGCCGAGCGACGCCTGAAGAACCTCGACTACTTCAAGACCGTCAAGGTCAACTCCGAGCCGGGTTCGTCGTCCGATCGCGTGGTTCTGAACGTCGACCTCGAAGAGAAGTCGACCGGCGACTTCTCGGTGTCCGGCGGCTATTCGACCGCGGACGGTTTCCTCGGCGAAGTCAGCATCTCGGAGCGCAACCTGCTGGGCCGCGGCCTTTATGCGAAGGCGTCCGTGCAGTACGGCCAGCGTACGCAGGGCTACACGCTGTCGTTCGTCGAGCCGTATCTGCTCGGCTACCGCGTCGCGCTCGGTCTCGACTTCTATCAGCGCAAGCAGCTCGCTTCGAACTACGTGTCGTATGACTCGAAGACGATCGGCTTCAGCCCGCGTCTAGGCTTCCAGCTGCGTGAAGACCTGAACCTGCAGCTGCGTTACTCGATTTCGCGGCAGGAAATCACGCTGCCGTACTACTTGCAGAATTGTAATAACTTTGGCGCGGGTGCACCGGGCAGCACTTACTTCCCGACTCCTGGCTATCTGAACGCAGGTGGCGAAGTAGGGCCATACCCTGGAGCCACTTATCCTGGTCCATTCAGCGGGGCGCTTGGTGGAAACAACTGTCTGGCCGATGGCGAAGCTTCGGTCGCTGTGAAGCAGGGACTTGCCAATGGGCCGGTCATTACGTCTGCTGTCGGCTATACGCTCGCCTACAACACGCTCGACAACAACAAGGATCCAACCAGCGGTATCCTCGCGACCCTCAACCAGGACTTCGCGGGCGTTGGCGGAGACGTGAGCTACCTGAAGACGACGGGCGACGTGAAGCTCTACACGCCGGTCGTGGCTGACATCGTCGGCGTGCTGCGCCTGCAGGGCGGTGTGCTCACCGATACCGGCAAGGGCATCCGCATGCTGGATCACTTCCAGATGGGACCGAACCTTGTCCGCGGCTTCGCGCCGGTGGGTATTGGTCCGCGCGACATCAGCAATTTCAATACGCTGGGCTACGGCGACGCGCTGGGTGGCACCAAGTACTGGGGCGCTTCGGCTGAGTTGCAGATGCCGTTCTGGTTCCTGCCCAAGGAAGTTGGTCTGAAGGGCGCGATCTATGCCGACGCCGGTTCGGTGTTTGGTTACGAGGGTGTGACGTCGCTTGTCGGGGGGTGTAACAACGCGTTGGCTATCGACAATGCTAGAAATCAGTGTCTGACCGTCGGTGCGGACAATGGCTTGATCCGAACGTCGGTGGGTGTGGGCTTGATCTGGCAGTCGCCTTTCGGACCGCTGCGCTTCGATTACGCGATCCCGCTGTCCAAGAGTCAGTACGACCGGACGCAGGAATTCCGGTTCGGTGGCGGTACGTCATTCTGAGCTCATAAAAGAGCTCGCACTTCAAATAGCGGGTTCCAGCCATCCGGTTGGAACCCGCTCGGTTATTTTGTTGCAGGCATTTTCCTTATGCGGTCCGGGATTCGAGTCGCGGGAAAGTGCATTTCCCTGACCGCGGCGGATGGAATGACGCAGAGGACATTCTTTAAACGTCCTTCACCGGTGACGCTGGCAGACCTTGCCGCGCTGACCGGAGCCCAGCTCGCCGATGAAGCGCGTGCCGACAGGCTCATTGCCGGTGCAGCGTCGCTCGATCGGGCCGGGCCCGCCCACCTGACATTTTGCGAAAACAAGAAGTACGCCGCCCAGCTCGAGCAGACCCACGCCGGCGCTTGCCTGGTGAACGAGAAACTTGCGGGCAGCGTTCCTCCCCATGTCGCGGTTCTGCGCGTCGCGGAGCCCTACAAGGCCTTTGTCGCGGCGATGCGTGCCCTGTATCCCGACACGTTGCGGCCGACCTCGTGGTTCGACAACGGCGGCGTCGCGGCCGCGGCCGTTGTGCATCCGTCGGCGTATCTTGAGGACGACGTCATCGTCGATCCGCTGGCCGTGATCGGACCGGACGTCGAAATCGGGGCCGGAACCGTGATCGGGTCGGGTGCGGTGATCGGGGCGGGTGTCCGGATCGGCCGGGATTGCAATATCGGCGCGAACGCCTCGGTTCTCTGTGCGCTGATCGGCAACGAGGTCATCATCCATCCGGGCTGCCGGATCGGCCAGGACGGGTTTGGCTACCTGATGGGTGCGAGGGGGCATGTGAAGGTGCCCCAGGCCGGACGGGTCATCATCCAGAACGGGGTCGAGATTGGCGCGGGCTGCACCATCGACCGCGGGGCGCTCAACGACACTGTCATCGGCGAGGGCAGCAAGATCGACAACCTTGTCCAGATCGGCCACAACGTCGTCATCGGCCGCAACTGTGTGGTGGTCAGCCAGAGCGGGATCGCCGGCAGTTCGACGCTGGGTGACGGGGTGGTCCTTGCCGCGCGCATTGGCGTGAGCGATCACGCCACCATCGGCGACGGGGCACAGATCGCGGCACGAAGCAGCGTCGTCGGCGAGGTGCCGGCCGGCGCGCGCTGGGGTGGCTCTCCGGCCAAGCCGATCAAGCAGTTCTTCCGCGAACTGTTCGAGGTGGAGCGTCTGGGCCGGGAAGGCATTGCGAAATTGAAATCGAAGCCGTCGGGCGACGGGGAACAGACATAATGGAAGAGCAGGCACCAATCACCATCGAGGCCGTGGACATCGGGCAGATCCTGAAGACTCTGCCCCATCGCTATCCCATGCTGCTGATCGACCGGGTGATCGATATCCGCAAGGACTTCAGCGGCATCGGCATCAAGAACGTGTCGGTCAACGAACCGGTATTTCAGGGGCATTTCCCGAACCGCCCGATTTTTCCTGGCGTACTGATGATCGAGGGCATGGCGCAGACGGCTGGCGTGATCGGCATGCTGTCGACGGAGACGAACCGGCCGACGGCGGTGTATTTCCTGACCATCGACAAGTGCAAGTTTCGCAAGCCGACGGGCCCCGGCGACATCATTCATTATCACATGAAGCTGGTCACGCGGCGGCGGGACATGTGGTGGTTTCACGGTGACGCCAAGGTCAACGGCGAGATCGTCGCGCAGGCCGATGTCGGTGCGATGCTGGCCGACTGACGTGCTCTGTCATCATGCGTAACAATTCATGACCACGAACGCGCCATCTTTGATCCGGGATGGCGGATCGGGTTCGTTATAAAAGTGTCGTATCGTCTGCGCGGTCCGGTTTTCGGCTGAGCGAAAGGTATGGTGACAAGAGGGGCTGATGAGCAAGATCGATCCAACGGCGCGAATTGAGGATGGAGCCGTTATCGGCGACGGTGTCTCGATCGGTCCTTACTGCATCGTGGGATCGAACGTGACGATCGGCCCGGACTGCAAGCTGCACGCTCATGTCAACATCGGCGGCCACACCACACTCGGCGCCGGCTGCGCGGTGTTTCCATTTGCGTCACTCGGAATGGCGCCGCAGGATCTCGGCTATCGCGACGAACCGACCACGCTCGACATCGGCGAGGGCTGCATCATCCGCGAAAGCGTGACTATGAATGTCGGCACCGTTAAAGGCGGCGGCAAGACGCGCGTCGGCAAGCGCGGTTTCTTCATGGCGTATTCCCATATCGGTCACGACTGCCTCGTCGGAGACAATGTGATCTTCGCCAACAGCGCGACGCTCGGCGGTCATTGCGAGATCGGCGATTTCGTTTATTTCGGCGGTCTGTCAGCGGCCCATCAGTTCGTCCGGATCGGGCATCAGGCCATGATCGGCGGTGTCTCCGGTCTGCGTCACGATGTCATTCCATATGGACTTGCGAGCGGCCAGTTCGCGCATCTCGAAGGCATGAATGTTGTCGGCATGCGCCGCCGTGGCTTTACGCATTCGCGCCTCAAAGTAGTACGCGACTTCTACCAGCAGCTGTTTCATGGCGGCGGTATCTTCGCCGAACGGCTTGAAGCGCTGCGGCCAATGGGAAGCGCCGATCCGGCGATCGCCGAGATACTGACCTTCATCGACAACGGCATCAAACGGCCGCTCTGCATGGCGCACAACAACCCCAACAAGCCCTCAGAGCGCGCTCACCTCGAACAGCGATGATGACAGCTCCCGCATTGTCCTCGACAGTCGGCATCGTTGCGGGAAGCGGAGTGCTGCCGTTTTCGGTCGCCGACCTGCTGCGGGCCCGGGGCGTCGCGCCGTTTCTGTTCGCGATCCGGGGCTTCTGCGATCCGGTGCGGGTCGCGCAATATCCTCATCACTGGGTCGCACTCGGACAGGTCAGCCGGTTGACGCGGCTGATGCGAACCGAAGGCTGCCGCGACATCGTTTTCATCGGCGGCCTGGTGCGACCGGCCTTGTCGGAAATCCGTCTCGACTGGGGCACGCTGCGCGCCATTCCCGCGATCGCGGCAGCACTGCGCGGCGGCGACGATCATCTGCTGACAGGCGTCAGCCGCATCTTCGAACGCCATGGAATTCGCGTCGTCGGCATCCAGGATGTCGCGCCCGAACTGCTGATGCCGGAGGGCAGCCTCACACGCCGCGTGCCCGATGCCGAGGCCGTCGCCGATATCGCCAAGGCGCGTGAACTGATGCAGGCGATCAGTCCTTTCGACGTCGGTCAGGGCGTTGTCGTGATCGACGGCCATGTGGTGGCTGTTGAAGATATCGAGGGCACTGACGGACTTCTGGCGCGGGTGACGCGGTTGCGGGCGGAGAAAAGAATTCGCGCCAAGCCCGGACGCGGCGTGCTGGTGAAAATGCCCAAGGCACAGCAGGATTTGCGCTTCGATCTTCCGACACTCGGTCCCAGGACCGTTGATGGCGTCATTGCCGCCGGGCTGGCCGGCATCGGGATTGTTGCCGGGCGTACACTGGTCGCCGAAGCAGATGTGATGACCGCGAAGGCGGATCAGGCCGGGCTGTTTGTCACGGGATTGCCGCTGTGAGCGCGGGCGAGAGCGATGCGCGCAAATCCCCGACGATATTTCTGATCGCGGCCGAGGAATCCGGCGACCGGCTCGGCGCAGGCCTGATCAAGGCCTTGCGTGCGCGGCTCGGGCCGGCGTTGAAAATTGTCGGGGTCGGCGGTCGTCACATGGCAGAGCAGGGCGTGCCGTCACTGTTTCCCACCGACGAGCTGTCGATCATCGGTCTGGCGGCGATTCCGAAACGATTGCCGATGATCCTGCGCAGGATTCGCGAGACGACCGACGCTGTTCTGATGGCGCGGCCTGACGTTCTGGTCATCATCGACAGCCCGGATTTCACGCATCGGGTGGCGCGGCGTGTCCGCGCGCGCGATCCGTCGATCCCGATTGTCGACTACGTCTCGCCCACGGTGTGGGTCTGGCGGCCGGGACGGGCGCGGAAAATGCGTGCATATGTCGACCGGCTGCTGGCCGTTCTGCCATTCGAGCCCGAGGTTCATCGCAGGTTGAGCGGCCCGCCGTGCACCTATGTCGGTCATCCGCTGCTGGATGAACTGGGTACATTGCGGCCGGATAAGCAGGAACTTGCGCGCCGGTCGGCCGCGCCGCCGCTGCTTCTGGTGCTGCCCGGAAGCCGCCGCAGCGAGATCAAACGCAACATGGCAATCTTCGGCGACACGCTGCGCCTGTTGCGTGCGCAAGGTGTTGCGTTCGAGCCGGTGCTGCCGACAGTGCCCGGATTGCTCGACAGCGTGCGTGCCGCCGCTGCGGACTGGCCGGTGCAGCCGCGCATTGTGGTCAGCGACGAGGACAAGAAGGCCGCTTTCAGGACGGCACGCGCGGCGCTCGCAAAATCCGGAACGGTGACGCTCGAACTGGCGCTCGCCGGCGTGCCGATGGTGACCGCCTATCGCGTTACCGAGATCGAGGCCTTCATCGCGCGGCGGGTGATTCAGACCTCGTCGATCATTCTGGCGAACCTCATTCTCGGCGAGAATGTGATCCCGGAATTCCTGCAACAGGATTTCACGGCGGAAAACCTCGCGCCTGCCTTGCGCGATATTCTTGAAGATACCCCGGCGCGGCAACGTCAGGTGGATGCGTTTGACCGGCTGGAAGAGATCATGTCCACGGGCGGTAAGCGGCCCAGCGAGCTTGCGGCGGACAACGTCATCGCGATGCTGCGCTAGGGGCGTCATGAGGCTCAACGAAAAAGGCCGGTGCGCTGCACCGGCCCTTTTGCTGAGAATGACGTAGCGCTTACTTGCGCTTGTCGATCCCGACATAATCGCGGGACGTCGCGCCGGAGTAGAGCTGGCGCGGACGGCCGATCTTCTGCTGCGGATCCTGGATCATCTCGCTCCACTGGCTGATCCAGCCAACGGTGCGGGCGACCGCGAACAGCACGGTGAACATCGAGGTCGGGAAGCCCATCGCCTTCAGGGTGATGCCCGAATAGAAGTCAACATTCGGATAGAGCTTGCGCTGGATGAAGTATTCGTCGCTCAGCGCGATCTTCTCCAGCTCCATCGCAACCTGAAGCAGCGGGTCGTTCTGGTGCCCGGTCTCCTTGAGCACCTTGTGACACATCTGCTGCATGATCTTCGCGCGCGGATCGTAGTTCTTGTAGACGCGATGACCGAAGCCCATCAGGCGGACATTGGAGTTCTTGTCCTTCACCTTGGCGATGAACTCAGGAATCTTGTCGACGGTGCCGATCTCGGCCAGCATTTGCAGAGCGGCTTCGTTCGCGCCGCCGTGAGCCGGGCCCCACAGGCAGGCGATGCCGGCGGCGATACAGGCGAACGGGTTGGCACCGGACGAGCCGGCGATGCGCACGGTCGAGGTCGATGCGTTCTGTTCGTGGTCGGCGTGGAGAATGAAGATCTTGTCCAGCGCTTCCGCCATCACCGGATTCACCTTGTACTCTTCACAAGGCACGCTGAAGCACATCTGCAGGAAGTTCGAGGCGTAATCGAGCGAGTTCTTCGGATAAACGAAGGGCTGGCCGACGTTGTACTTGTAAGCCATCGCCGCGAGCGTCGGAATCTTCGCGATCATGCGCATCGAGGCAATCATGCGCTGCGTCGGATCGGAGATGTCGGTGGAGTCATTGTAGAACGCGGCGAGGGCGCCGACCGAGGCGACCATCACGGCCATCGGGTGCGCGTCGCGGCGGAAGCCCTGGAAGAAGCGGGCCATCTGCTCGTGCACCATCGTGTGACGGGTCACGCGATTATCGAAATCTTCCTTCTGGGCCTTGGTCGGCAGTTCGCCGTACAGCAGCAGGTAGCAGGTTTCGAGGAAGTCGCCCTTTTCGGCGAGCTGTTCGATCGGATAGCCGCGGTACAGCAGGATGCCTTCGTCGCCATCGATGTAGGTGATCTTGGATTCACAGCTGCCCGTCGACGTGAAGCCCGGGTCATATGTGAACATCCCGGTCTGGGCGTAGAGCTTGCTGATGTCGATGACATCAGGTCCGACAGTGCCGGACAAAACCGGGAGATCGACGGTCTTCCCTTCAACCGTCAGCGTTGCTTTTTTGGTGTTGGTCTTTGCATCCATCGTGAAGTCCCCGGTGAGTGTTGCTCAGGGCGAGTGACGCTTAAGGCCATATAGGGGCCTAAGCGCTTTATTCCAGAAGAGTGGCTGGAATGGGTAGCTTATTGCTGTGTGCGCTGCAAGATAGGTGGGCTGCACCTAAAGTTTGGGCAGCTCTGCGTTGGTGTTTGTTATTCCAGGGCTATCCCGAGGCCTGATCCTGCAGGCGTTCGAGGCAGGTTTGCCGCCCCAGCACCGCCAGAACGTCGAAAATCCCGGGTGACGTTGTCCGCCCGGTCAAGGCGACACGTAACGGTTGCGCGATCGCCCCTAGCTTGAGGTTGTTCTGCTCGGCAAACTGGCGCATGGCCGTCTCGGCGGTCTCCGCAGTCCAGGGATCGACCTTTTTCAGCGCCGAACGAAGTTCCCCGATCAGCTTGCGGGTGTCAGGTGTGAGCACCGCCGCCGCCTTGGGCTCCATCTGGAGCGGGCGGTCGGCAAAGATAAAATTGGAGCTGTCGACCAGTTCGAGGAGCGTTTTGGCACGCTCCTTCAGGCCCGGCATCGCAGCCAGCAACTGGGCACGGGTCGTGTCATTCAGCTTGGCCTGGATGGCTGCGCCTTCGGGAATGAACTGGAGCACATCCTCGAAGCTCGCCAGCAGCGCCTTGTCGTCGGCGTTGCGGATGTAGTGGCCATTGAGATTTTCGAGCTTGGCGAAATCGAACCGCGCCGCGGATCGACCGATCGCCGGAAGATCGAATTCCCGGATCATCTCCTCGGTCGAGAAAATCTCCTGATCGCCGTGGCTCCATCCGAGCCGCACTAGATAGTTCCGCAGCGCCTCCGGCAGATACCCCTTGGCGCGGTAGGCATCGACACCAAGCGCGCCATGGCGTTTGGAGAGCTTCGAGCCGTCGGGACCGTGGATCAACGGAATGTGAGCCATCACCGGAACGGTCCAGCCGAGGGCATCGTAGATGTGCTTCTGACGAGCAGCGTTGATCAGATGGTCATCGCCGCGAATGACATGGGTGACGCCCATATCGTGATCGTCCACGACCACGGCGAGCATGTAGGTCGGATTGCCGTCCGAACGCAGCAGCACGAGATCGTCGAGATTTTCATTCTGCCAGACCACGCGGCCCTGGACCTGATCCTCGATCACGGTTTCGCCGGTCTGGGGCGCGCGAAGCCGGATGACAGGCTTGAGGCCGGCAGGCGCTTCCGACGGGTCGCGGTCCCGCCAGCGGCCGTCGTAACGGATGGCGCGGCCCTCGGCCTTGGCGGCCTCGCGCATCTGCGCCAGTTCCTCAGCCGTCGCGTAGCAGCGATAGGCCTTGCCGTCGGCGAGCAACTGCTCGGCGACTTCACGGTGCCGCGCGGCGCGGGTGAACTGATAGACCGTCTCGTCGTCCCACTCGATGCCGAGCCATTTCAGTCCATCGAGAATGGCCTCGATGGCCGCATCGGTGGAACGCTCGCGATCGGTATCCTCGATCCGCAGCAGCATCTTGCCGCCGCGCTTGCGCGCATAAAGCCAGTTGAACAGCGCGGTGCGTGCGCCGCCGATATGGAGGAAGCCGGTCGGGGACGGCGCGAAGCGGGTAACGACAGTTTCGGTCATTTCAGGCGGTTCGATCGATCTCGGAGAGGGGTATCGGCGGGCGTTTATCACAACAACGGCAGACTGTCTCAGCACGAATTGCCGGGGATTTAAAACGCGCCCAAAGCCCGGATGCGGGCTTCGCCAGCGAAAAAGCCCGGTCTGGCCAGCATCGGGCAGCACTTGGCGGGGCCTCCCGGATTTGGCACATAGGGCCCAACTGAAAGGGTACCAATGACCGACGAATCGCCTTCGACCGCAGGCCGCGACTTCATCCGCGATATTGTTGCCGAGGACCTGGCTTCGGGCCGTGCAAAGGGCGTGGTGACCCGCTTTCCGCCTGAGCCCAACGGGTATCTGCATCTTGGCCACGCCAAATCGATCTGCCTGAACTTCGGGATCGCCGAGGAGTTCGGTGGGCGCTGCCATCTTCGCTTCGACGACACCAATCCGACCAAGGAAGAACAGGAATACATCGACGCGATCGAGCGCGATGTGCGCTGGCTGGGCTTCGACTGGGGCGAGCATCTCCATTTTGCGTCCGACTATTTCGAACAGCTTTATGCCTGGGCGCAGCACCTGATCCGCGCCGGCAAGGCCTATGTCGACGATCAGACGCAGGAAGAGATTCGGCTGACCCGCGGCACCCTGACCGAGCCCGGACAGAACAGCCCTTTCCGCGACCGGTCGGTTGAGGAAAATCTCGACCTGTTCGGCCGGATGCGCGCGGGTGAATTTCCGAACGGCGCGCGCGTGCTGCGCGCCAAAATCGACATGACGTCGGGCAACATCAATCTGCGCGATCCGGTGCTCTATCGTATCCTGCACGCGCATCATCCGCGCACGGGCGACGCGTGGAAGATCTATCCGAGCTACGATTTTGCGCACGGCCAGTCGGATGCGATCGAGCACATCACGCATTCGATCTGCACGCTCGAGTTCGAAGATCACCGTCCGCTTTATGACTGGTGCCTTGAAAACCTGCCGGTCCCGTCGCGGCCGCATCAGTATGAATTCGCCCGGCTCAACGTGACCTACACGCTGCTGTCCAAGCGCGTGCTCACAGAACTGGTGCGCGGCGGCCATGTGTCCGGCTGGGACGATCCGCGCATGCCGACGCTTGCGGGCTTGCAGCGTCGCGGCATTCCGGCGGAAGCGCTGCGCGAATTCGTCAAGCGCATCGGCGTTGCCAAGGCGAACAGCACCGTCGACCTCGGCATGTTCGATTTCGTGGTGCGCGAGGTCCTGAACAAGACCGCGCCGCGCCGCATGGCCGTGCTCAATCCACTCAAGGTGGTGATCGAGAATTATCCGGAAGGGCAGAGCGAAACGCTCGAAGCCGTGAATCATCCCGACGATCCGTCGCAGGGCACGCGGCAGATTCCGTTCGGCCGCGAGCTTTACATCGAGCGCGACGACTTCATGGAAGACCCGCCGAAGAAATTCTTCCGCATGGCGCCGGGCCGCGAAGTGCGCCTGCGCTACGGCTATTTCATCACCTGCCGCGAGGTCATCAAGAATGCGGCGGGCGAGGTGGTCGAACTGCGGTGTACCTACGATCCTGCGACCAAGGGCGGCAACGCGCCTGACGGACGCAAGGTGAAGGCCACGATCCACTGGGTGAGCGCGGCGGATGCCGTGCCGGCGGAGGTGCGGCTCTACAACCTGCTGTTCACGACACCGCAGCCGGAGGCCGCGAACTTCGCCGCGCAGATCAATCCGCAGTCTCTGGAAACCGTGACCGGGATGCTGGAGCCCGCGCTGGCCAGCGACAATTTCGACGGAGCCTTTCAGTTCGAGCGCCAGGGTTATTTCGTTCGCGATAAGGATTCTGCGCCCGGCAAGCCGGTGTTCAACCGCACCGTCGGCCTGCGCGACAGCTACGCCAAGGCTGCGGGCTGATCGAAGCTCGCATTCCGCATCCGTTCCGCTGTTCATCACCGGATCGCTTCCGCTACCATTGCGGGAGCGATAACGAAGCGGCACGGCAGGTTGCAGATGGATCGTCTCGAAGCAATGAAGGTGTTTGTCACGGCGCTGGATGAGGGAAGCCTCGCCGGAGCAGGACGACGGCTCGGGCGGTCACCGGCAGCGGTCAGCCGGGCCATTGCCTTTCTTGAGCAGCATGTCGGCGCTGAACTGCTTCATCGCACCACGCGTACGATCAAGCTGAGCGAAGCCGGTGAGCGTTATGCCGTGGCGTGCCGGCGCGTTCTCGTCGAGCTTGAAGAGGCGGATCTGTCCGCGGCGGGTGAGCGTGCCGCTCCGCGAGGCGTGCTGACGATCACGGCGCCGCCGATCAGCGGCGAAGAAATCCTGCGCCCAATCATCACCGCCTATCTCGACGCGTTCCCGGGTGTCTCGGTGAATCTGCTGCTGCTCGACCGCCATGCCAACCTTGTGGAAGAAGGTATCGACATCGCGCTTCGTGTTGCCGAACTTCCGGACTCCGCAATGGTCGCGGTACGGGTGGGGGGAGACGTCAAGCGGGTGGTCGCCGCGTCGCCGCGTTATCTCGCCGCCCATCCTCGTATCGTCGAGCCCGCGGATCTGACCAAACACAGCATTGTCACCACAACACACATGGGGCAGGACACCTGGGTCTTTCCGCCAGCTCCAGGCAGTTCGATCGCGCGATCTGTCCACTTCAAACCCCGGTTTCTCGTGAACAGCGTACGGGCAGCGCTTGGCGCTGCGGTGGATGGCCATGGTGTGACGCGTCTCTACACCTATCACGTTGCCGAACGCGTCCAGGATGGATCGTTGAAGCTCCTGCTGCGCGATGCCGAACCCGCAGTCCTGCCGGTCAATCTCGTGATGCCGCAGGGGCGGCTGACGGTGCCAAAGGTGCGCACATTCGTTGATTTTGCAGCGCCCCGCCTGAAAGCCGAATTTGCCAGGCTGTCTGCGGAAGCCGGAACGATGAATTCCTGAACCCTCGCCATTCTTTCGGCCGGCGGAAGGATGTCTGCCGAACATCGGCAATTCTGCCGCCTCATGGGACGCCATAGAACGATGAGCAACGGCCCGCGGGCCCGCCAGCAGCAATATCGCCGTTGGGTACATCATCGAGGCAAACCATGAGCAACGCACAGAAGGTCGCAATTATCACCGGCGCATCGCAGGGTATCGGCGCCAGCCTGGTCAAGGCCTACCGGGATCGCAACTATCGGGTCGTCGCGACATCCCGCTCAATCAAGCAGGGCAGCGATCCCGACGTTGTGGCCGTCGCCGGCGATATCGGCGATCGCGCCACAGCCGAGCGCGTCGTCAAGGAAGCCATCACGCGCTTTGGACGGGTCGACACGCTGGTCAACAATGCCGGCATCTTCATCTCCAAGCCGTTCACCGAATACACGGCCGAGGACTTCAATTCGAAGATCGCGACCAATCTCGCCGGCTTCTTTCACATCACGCAGCAAGCCGCGGCAGAAATGCTGAAGCAGGGCTCTGGTCATATCGTCAGCATCACCACGAGCCTGACCGACAACGCGACCGCCATCGTGCCCACGGTGCTCGCCAACCTCACCAAGGGTGGCATCAATTCGGCCACCAAGGCGCTGGCGATCGAATATGCGACCAAGGGCATTCGTGTGAACGCCGTGTCGCCCGGCATCATCAAGTCTCCGATGCACGCCCCGGAGACCCACGAGTTTCTTGCCGCCCTTCATCCGGTGAAACGCATGGGCGAGATGCGCGATATCGTGGACGCGGTTCTCTACCTTGAATCCGCTGGCTTCGTGACCGGAGAAATCCTGCACGTCGACGGTGGCCAGAGCGCCGGTCACTAACGGAGGCTGTCATGCCGATTGTCACGATCCAGGTTACGCGCGAGGGATCCGGCCCCGGCCGGACCTCCGTCACGGCGGAAGAGAAGGCGCGTCTGATTGCCGGCGCCAGCCAGCTTCTGCTCGACGTCCTCCACAAGCCGCTTGAATCCACCTTCGTCGTTATCGAGGAGGTCGACACGGACAACTGGGGATGGGGCGGCCTGCCCGCGCTCGAATACCGCAAGCAGCGCGCCGCCAGCGGCAAATAACCGGGACGGAGGCCGCCATCACTTGGCGGCCTCTGTTCTCCGGCGGTTAAAATCGAACAGCGCATTCTGCATCCGTTCCGCTATCCAGCCTGATGGCTTCCGCTAGCATTGTCTCGGCGATGCCGGAGCAACGCGATGGCGGGCGGGGGCGGCGAAGACCGGGAGCGATCCCAAGAGAGATCCCAAGGCCGGGCGGGGCGCGCCATCGGCCGAGCTGTTTCTTGGCCGCCGCGCAGTGCCGTGCCTGCCGCCCCCGGCTTCACGGAAAGCGCATCGTCATTCCTTATCGGAAAAGCGCGAAGCTGGATCGCGGCGGAAGCCGGACCGGGCCGGTTGCTGCCATGGGTGCCGGTCGCGTTCGGCGCGGGCATTGCGATCTACTTCGCTGCTGACCGTGAACCCGTGGCGTCGGTTGCTGGCGCGACGGCTGTTGTGTTTTGTGCGGCGGCATTCCTCGCGCGGCGAAGCCGCATCTTTCCTTTGGCGGTGATGCTGGCCGCACTGGCGGCGGGTTTCGCCGCAGCCACGCTGAAGACTGCGCGCGTCGCCCATGGCGTGCTGGCGCGACCGATGTTTTCGGTGACAGTGAAGGGATTTGTCGAAACCCGTGACGAGCGCGAGCGCACCGATCGTTTCGTGCTGCGTGTGGAAGAGATGGAATCGGCGCGCGGTACGCAGAAACTGGAGCGTGTCCGGCTTTCGGTGAAGAAGGGGACAGCGCCCGCCGTCGGCAGCTTTGTCGAACTGAAGGCGCGATTGCTGCCACCGCTCTCGCCGCTGCGTCCGGGGAGTTACGACTTCGGCCGCGACATGTACTTTCAGGGCATCGGCGCGTCGGGCTTCGTCATGGGCGCGATCAAGACGGTTGATGCCCCACGCAGCGGCGGCGCATATCTGCGCTATGCCGCCACGATGCAGGGGATGCGCGACGCCATCGACGCGCGCATTCGCAGTGTCGTCTCCGGCGATAACCGCGCCATCGCCACGGCACTGCTCACCGGCCGGCGCGATGCGATTTCCGCACCGGTCAACGACGCGATGTTCATTTCAGGGCTCGGCCATGTGCTGTCGATCTCGGGCTATCACATGGCGGTGGTGGCGGGCGTGGTGTTCTTTGCCGTGCGCGCGCTGCTCGCGCTGTTTCCCGCGCTCACCGTGACATTTCCGATCAAGAAATGGTCCGCCGCCGCGGCGCTGATCGCCGCCGCTTTCTATCTGCTGCTGTCTGGGGCTGAGGTCGCCACGCAGCGTTCGTTCTTCATGACGGCGGTGGTGCTGATCGCGGTGATGGTCGACCGGCGCGCAATCACGTTCCGCACGCTGGCGGTGGCGGCGATGATCGTGCTCGCGATCGCGCCGGAAGCGCTGGTCCACCCAAGTTTTCAGATGTCGTTCGCGGCGACGCTTGGCCTCGTGGCGCTGATCCAGATCGGCATGCCGAACCTGTTTGCCTCGCCCGACAATTCGCAGGTGGCACGCGCGGCGCTCTGGGGTGGACGCGAAATCACCATGCTGGCGCTGGCGTCGCTGGTGGCCGGGTTCGCGACCATGCCCTACGCGGCGTTTCATTTTCATCGCGTGACGCATTACGGCGTGCTGGCCAATCTCGCGGCGATGCCGGTGGTCTCGATACTGGTGATGCCCGCAGGGCTGCTCGGGTTGCTTGCGATGCCGTTCGGTTTCGACGGCGTGTTCTGGCGGCTGATGGATGTCGGCATCGGATGGATGGTGGCGGTGTCGCAATGGGTGGCGGCGCTTCCCGGCGCGATCGGCCAGATCGCGTCATTCGGCGCCGGGCCGCTGGCGCTGATGAGCGCAGGCATTATCGCGCTCGGTTTGTTGCGGACGCCATTGCGATGGACGGGAGCAGGGCTCATTGCATTCGCAACGGTCTGGGCGCTGACCACGCCGCAGCCGGACATCCTTGTTGCGGGAGACGGCACCTCGGTCGCGGTGCGCGGGAAGGACGGCAGGCTGCGCCTGATGCGCACTGGAAAGGATGCTTTCCTGTCACGCGAATGGCTCGCAGCCGACGCCGACATGCGCAAGGCAACCGACGCGTCGCTGACCGACGGTGTCTCGTGCGACCCATCTGGATGCGTGGTGCAGGCTGCGGACGGCTCGACCGTAGCGCTGACGCTGAAGCCCGCCGCGTTCGCGGATGATTGCGCGCGGGCCGCGGTGATCGTGACACTGCGTCAGCCGCCCGCCGATTGTGCGGCCATGGTGCTGGATCAGGAAATGCTGCGCAGGCGCGGCACACTCGCCCTGCGCAAAACCGCAGACGGTTACGCGATCACGGCCAATAAGCCGCGCGGCGTCGACCGTCCGTGGTCACCGGCAAATGCCGATGATGACATCGAAACACCCGCTGCCCGGTCAAACCGTCCCGCACAGCCTGTCGATGCGACGCCGGCGGAGAGCGATCTCCAGCCGGACGATTGATCCAGCCGTCATTACGGACGGCCCAGCAAATTTAACGGGCAAGTTTCTGGATCCGGGTTCGCTCGCAAAAGCTCGCGCCCTGGAATGACAGGGAAACCGAAAGTCTCAGTACTTGCGGACGAGACCGATCAGTTTGCCCTGAATCCGCACGCGGTTGGGCGGCAGGATGCGGACTTCATAAGCCGCATTGGCCGGCTCCAGCGCGATGGACGCGCCGCGGCGGCGGAAGCGCTTCAGGGTGGCTTCTTCCTCGTCGATCAGCGCCACCACGATGTCGCCGGTGTCGGCGGTCTCGTTGCGCTGGATCAGCACGGTGTCGCCGTCGAGAATGCCGGCTTCCATCATGGAATCGCCGCGCACTTCGAGCGCGTAGTGTTCGCCGGAGCCGAGCATGTCGGGCGGCACGCTGATGGTGTGGCTGCGGGTCTGCAATGCCTCGATCGGCGTACCTGCTGCGATCCGACCCATGACCGGCACGACAACCGGGAAGCTGGCATCCTCATCAGGACCGACGGACGGAGCCGACCGGACCTTGCCGAGGTTGCCTTCGATGACGCTTGGCGTGAAGCCGCGGCGGGCGCCGCCGGGGCTGGCACTCGTTTCGGGAAGCTTGATGACCTCGATGGCGCGGGCCCGGTTGGCGAGCCTGCGGATGAAGCCGCGCTCCTCAAGGGCGGTAATGAGCCGGTGGATGCCGGACTTGGACCGCAGGTCCAGCGCGTCCTTCATTTCGTCGAAGGAGGGCGGAACACCAGCTTCCTTGAGCCGCTCGTTGATGAAGCGCAGAAGCTCGTATTGTTTGCGTGTCAGCATCTGAATTGGTCCCCGATCCCAAGGATCTCAAGAATTCCCGCGTTCTGATCCGAAGCCGCGCCTCTCTGGATCCCCACTGAGAACAAATGGAAAGGGACACTCAGGAGTAGCGAGTCACTCGAAACAAATCATGAACGAACACTATCTGTTCCATATGTGTTCCGCAACCCCTTAATTTCACGTCAACGACGGGGCCCGTGTGATCGGGATTGTCAGTCCGGCAGCCGCAGGATCGTGCAGGGCGAGCCGGCGGGGGCCGCGGGCGCGAATGGCGGACGGATGATCAGCGCATTCGCTTCGACCAGTTTTGCCACCAGCGAACTGTCTTGCGCGCCCACCGACGTAGCGACGGGCACACCGTCGCTGCCGGCTGTGACGCGCGCCCGCAGGTAGTCTTGCCGCTTGTCGTTGGCGGGCAGCTCGCGCCCAAGCCTGGCTTGCTCGAGTGGATGATCGATCGTGGTTCGCCCGGAGAGCGAACGGATCAGCGGTACCAGAAACAGGAAGGCGCAGACGTAGGACGACACGGGGTTCCCGGGCAGGCCGAGCACGCGCATTGCTCCGAGCCTTCCGTTCATCATCGGCTTGCCGGGCCGCAGCGCGATCTTCCAGAAGGCCATGTCGAAGCCTTCGGTTGTCAGCGCGGCCTGAACCAGATCGTGATCGCCGACCGATGCGCCGCCGGTGGTGACAAGAACGTCTGCTCCGAGATCGCGCGCGCGCCGGATGCCGCCGGAGGTCTCTTCGAGTGTGTCGCGCGCGATGCCGAGTTCGATCACGTCCGCGCCTTCGCTGCGCGCGAGTGCAGCCAGCGCGAAGACATTGCTGTAGACGATCTGACCGGGGCCGGGTGTCGTGCCGGGAGGCACCAGTTCGTCGCCGGTCGCGAGGATCGCCACCTTGGGACGGCGGTGCACCGGCAACCGCGGATGGTTCATGCCGGCCGCCAGCGCGAGGGCGCGGTCGTTGAGCAGAGAGCCGCGCGGCAGCAGCACGTCGCCCTCGTGGAAATCGATACCGGCGGGACGGATGTTTTTTCCTGCGGTAATAGCTTCGTTGACGACGACAAACTCACCGTCACGCGCGGCGTCTTCCTGAATGACCACCGCGTCCACGCCGCCGGGAACAACGCCGCCGGTAAAGATGCGCGCAGCCTGTCCGGCGCCGATGCTCTGATTAAAGGGCCGTCCGGCCGCGACTTCGCCGATCACCTTCAGCCGTGCGCCCGGCAGGGCATCTGCGGCGCGCACCGCGTATCCGTCCATCGCCGACAGCGCGACGGGAGGCTGGGTGCGGAGCGCTGCGACGTCGCGGGACAGCGTGCGATGAAACGCATCTTGGAGCGCAACCGTCTCTTCGGGCAACGCAGCGGCGTCCTTGAGAACGGCGGCATAGGCCTCGGCGACCGGCATCAGCGCCATGGTGCGATCCTCAATAGTCCGCCAGATAGTGGCCGGACTTGCCGCCCTTTTTCTCGACCAGACGGATGGCTTCGATCTGGATGCCGCGCTCCACGGCCTTCACCATGTCGTAGATGGTGAGGCAGGCCACCGACACGGCGGTCAGCGCTTCCATCTCGACGCCGGTCGGGCCTTTCACTTTCACCGTGGCACGCACGCGGCAACCCGGCAGCTTGGTGTCGGGCGTAATGTCGAGCGTGACCTTTGAGAGAGCCAGCGGATGACAGAGCGGAATGAGGTCGGAGGTCCGCTTCGCCGCCATGATGCCCGCGACGCGCGCGGTGCCCAGCACGTCGCCCTTGGCGGCGTTGCCCTTCACAATCAGATCAAGCGTCTTGCGGGTCATGATGACCCGGCCTTCGGCCACCGCGACACGCTCGGTATCCGGCTTGGCCGAGACGTCGACCATGCGTGCTTCACCCTTGGCGTCGATATGGGTGAGGGCGGCGCCTGCTTTCGTCTTTGATGTCTTTTTGGCCACGGTTCAGCGCGTCCCGGTGGCGCGTTGCGCATCGCTGCGGGCGAGCAGGGTGCGCGTTGCAGCCGTCACATCGGCCTGACGCATCAGGCTCTCGCCGACGAGAAAGGTGTTCATGCCCACGCGCGCAAGACGGGAGAGATCCTCCGGCGCGAAGATGCCGCTTTCGCCGACACTGATGCGATCCTTCGGAATCAGCGGAGCGAGTTCTTCACTGGTGGCAAGCGTCGTCTCGAAGGTGCGCAGGTTGCGATTGTTGACGCCAAGTAGCGGCGACTTCAGTTTCAATGCGCGGTCGAGTTCCTCGCGGTTATGGACTTCGAGCAGCACGTCCATGCCATGCGCGAATGCGGCATCCTCGATATCTTTCGCCGCAGCATCGTCAAGCGCGGCCATGATAATCAGGATGCAGTCCGCGCCATGTGCCCGCGCTTCCGCCACCTGATAGGTGTCGTACATGAAATCCTTGCGCAACACCGGCAGCGAGACGGCCGCACGTGCCGCAACCATGAAAGCGAGCGATCCCTGGAACGATGGCGTATCGGTCAGCACCGAGAGGCAAGCCGCGCCGCCCGCCTCGTAAGCCTTGGCGAGAGCAGGCGGATCGAAGTCGGCGCGAATGAGTCCCTTCGACGGCGAGGCCTTCTTGATCTCGGCGATCAGTGCGTAGTCGCCGTTGGCGTGCTTCGCGCGAATGGCTTTGGCAAAGCCGCGCGGCGCGGATGCGGCCTTGGCGCGCGCCTCGACCTCGGCGAGCGGAAGCGCGCGCTTGGCAGCGGCGATTTCCTCGCGCTTGTAGGTTTCGATTTTATCGAGGATGTCCGACAAGGGTATTGGCTCCTCAAGCATTGGAGACGGCGACAAGGCGCTTGAGCCTGTCCGCCGCCGCACCAGTGTCCAGCGCCTTGGTGCCGAGCGCAACGCCTTCCTTGAGGTCCCTGGCCTTGCCGGCGACCACGAGGGCAGCGGCGGCATTCAACAGCGCGACGTTGCGATAGGCGTTCTGTTTGCCTTCCAGAACATCGCGAAGCGCCCTGGCGTTGGCCTCGGCACCGCCGCCCTTCAGGTCCGCGCTGGTGGCGCGTGGCAGCCCGCCGTCGTCCGGCGTGACTTCAAATGTGCGGATGTTGCCCTTTTCGAGAGCCGCGACGAAGGTCGGGCCGGTGAGGGTGATCTCGTCGAGGCCGTCGGAGCCATGCACGACCCACACCGATTCCGCGCCGAGATTCTTCAGCACCTGCGCCAGCGGCTCGACCCAGTGCTTCGAAAACACACCGACCATCTGCCGCTTGACGCCCGCGGGATTGGACAGCGGTCCGAGCAGATTGAAGATGGTGCGGGTGGCGAGTTCGACGCGGGTAGGGCCGACGTTCTTCATCGCCGGGTGATGCGTTGGCGCGAACATGAATCCGATGCCTGCCTCGGCGATACAGCGGCTTACGCCTTCCGGCGCAATGTTGATGTTGACGCCGAGCGCCGCGAGCGCATCGGCAGCGCCGGACTTTGACGACAGCGCGCGGTTGCCGTGCTTGGCGACGGGGACGCCCGCGCCGGCAAGAATGAACGATGCGCAGGTCGAGACATTGACCGATCCCGAGCCATCGCCGCCGGTGCCGACGATATCGACCGCATCGGCGGGCGCTTTCACGGTCAGCATCTTGGAGCGCATCGCGGAGACCGCGCCGGTGATTTCGTCGACGGTCTCGCCGCGCACGCGCAGGCCCATCAGGAGGGCGCCCATCTGCGAGGGCGTCGCTTCGCCGGACATCATGCGGTCGAACGCCGATGCCGCTTCGTCACGCGACAGCGCTGCGCCGGTGGCGACTTTTCCGATAATGGCTTTCAGATCGTCCATGTGACTTCCGCTCAAATGAGCTTTTATTCCAACATCACTGAGCGGCTGTGGCTCCCGTCGCCACGGCAAACGCGTTCTGGTTGATCGTCACGCCAATCTCGGTTTCGAGCTTCGCGATATAGGCGGTGAGTTGCTCTTCCATTTCCGCGCGGCGGAGGCTTTCGGTCAGCTTCTTCACATCCTCGGACGCAAGATCGACCGGCGGCACGACGACGTCGGTCACCTTGAACACAATCCACTCGCTGCCGCCGCCGCCTTCGGTCTGGCCGACGCCGTCCTTTGGCGTGCGGAACGCAGCCGTCACCAGCCGCTCGGGAATATCCTTGGCGTCGGTGTCGCGCTTGAACAGCTTGGCGGTCTCGACCTTGAGTCCAGCAGCCGCGGCTTCGGCGTCGAAGGCTGCGCCCTTTTCCAGCTTTCCGACAATCTCGGTGGCCTTGGCGCGCAGGCGGGCCGAGATTTGCTCATCGCGCCAGCGCGCTTCGACCTGATCCTTCACCTCATCGAGCGAACGGTCGCGCGACGGCGTCACGCCGAGGACATCGAACCAAAGCTCGCCGCCGTTGTACTGCACCGGCTCGTTCTCCACGCCGATGTTGCTGGCGAATGCGGGCGAGACGAGATCGATGCCTTGCGGCAAACCGGCCACCAGCTTGCCGTCCGGGCCGCGGCCAGAGCGATCGATGGCTTCGATCGTGGTTGCCTTAAACCCGAGCTTCTGGGCAGCTTCGGCAATGTTCGATCCGCCGCCGCGCTCGTCCTCGATCTTGTTGTGCAGATCCTGCATCTGGGCCCGCGCACGCTCCAGCGCAATCTCGCGCTTGATCGTCGGTGCAACGGCCTCATAGGTCGGGTTGGTGCCGGGTTCTACCTTGGTGACTTTGAGCAGCGCCGTGATGAGGGTGCCCTTGACCGGCTCGCTCACGGTGTTCGGCGCGAGCGCGAATGCGGCGTCGGCGATGGCGGAGTCTCCGATCGAAGCCTTCGCCACGTTGCCGAGGTCGATATCGGCCGTGGTCAGCTTGCGCTCCTTGGCGATGTCCTCGAACGATGTTCCGGCCTTGATGCGATCGCTTGCCGCCTTGGCTTCATCGGCGTTCGGGAACGGGATCTGGAACACCTGACGCTTCTCGGGAGTCGCGTAGCGCTCGCGGCGCTGTTCGAAGACCTTCTTCGCGTCTTCGTCAGATACGGTGATCGACTTGGCGAGTTCGTCGGGCGTCAGAGCGAGCACCGCAATCTTGCGATATTCCGGCGCCCTGAACAGTTGCTTGCGCTCGTCGAAATACGCCGCCAGCGCTTCGGGTGAGGGCGGCGCGATGGTTCCCGCCTGAGCGGCTGCCAGTTTGACGTAGCTGGCCGAGCGCTGCTCGTTCTGGAAACGGACCAGGGCCTCGACCTGGGTCTTCGGCGGCTCGAGGCCCGCAAGGATCGTGCCGGTGAGCTGGCGGCGCATTGCGATGCGGCGCTGCTCGGCAATGAAGCGCTGTTCGGTGTAACCGGCCTGGCGGATCGTCTGCAGGAACCGGTCATGATCGAATTTGCCGTCGAGCCCCTTGAAGGTCGGGTCGCTCGAGATGGCGCGCACGATATCGGCATCCGACTGGCCGAGCCCCATGCGGCGCGCGGTCTCGTCCAGCGCGGCGTCGGAGATGACCTCCTGAAGCACCTGACGGTCGAGGCCGAACTGGCGTGCCTGCTCCATGGTCAGCGGCCGGCCGAACCGGCGCCCGATCTGCTGAACCTTGTCGGTGAACAAATTCCGGAACTGTTCGGTGGTGATTTCGGTGCTGCCGATCTTGGCGAGCGACGACTGTCCGAATCCCTTGAAGATGTCGGCGATGCCCCAGACACCGAAACTGATGATCAGCACGCCGAACAGGACGGACATCACCGTCTTGCCGAGCCAATTCGATGAGGCTTTGCGCATTCCTCGGAGCATGGGTCCAACTTGATGTTCGGGGGGTGGAGCGGCCGGCCGCAGAGGCATTACCGCGTTGTTTCGCCAACATATAAAGGGGTGCTGGTTCCCTAGCAACCATGGTGAAGGCGACGCTTCGGCGCGGTTAATGGCGCGGTTAGGGAAAAACCGGAACCGCCGTGTGGAAATAAGGCCTCGGAACTGGCATCTCCGATAACGCTCTGCTAGCGCAGATCGGCCGCACTGCCCGATAATCCCGATAAATATGATGCGAGATCAAATATGACCGACAAGCGCCGTCCGCTGATCGCGGGGAACTGGAAGATGAACGGCCTCAAGGCCTCGGCGAACGAACTCGCCGCCATCGGACAGGGTGCTGAAAAGGTGTCGCGCAAGGCCGATCTTCTGATCTGTCCTCCCGCGACATTGCTCTTCACGGCCGCGGCAGTGGTCACCGGATCGAAAGTCGCAATTGGTGCACAGGATTGTCATCCGGCGCCGTCCGGCGCGCATACCGGCGATATTTCGGCAGAGATGCTGGCGGATGCCGGCGCAACCGCCATTATCGTTGGCCACTCCGAACGCCGCACGGATCACCATGAGAGCGATGCGCTTGTTCGCGAGAAGGCAGAGGCGGCGTGGCGTGCGGGCGTTGTCGCCATCGTCTGTGTCGGCGAAACACAGGCCGAGCGTGACGCCGGACAGGCGCTCGATGTGGTCGGGCGTCAGTTGGCCGGATCGCTACCGGACGGGACTACCTCAGCCAATCTGGTGGTCGCCTATGAGCCTGTGTGGGCCATTGGAACCGGCCGGACCCCGACAGCGAAAGATGTCGAGGAAGTCCATGGGTTTATCCGGGGCAAGCTGAAGGACCGGTTCAAGGGCGAGGGCGATTCCGTCCGGATTCTCTACGGAGGCTCGGTAAAGCCGTCGAACGCCGCCGAATTGATGGCTGTCGCCAATGTCGACGGGGCGCTGGTCGGCGGAGCCAGCCTGAAAGCTGCTGATTTCCTTGCGATTGCTGCTGCGTGCCCCTAAATCCCATGGTCTCGAAGCGGTCCATCGGGGGTGACAATGCCCCCTGCAATCGTGTACAGACCGCGCAACTTCAACCCCCGCAAGCACCGACGCGACCGGCTCCCGGCGCTGGAGGCTTGTGACGGAAGGTAACGATGCAGACTGTCATTATCGTCATTCATCTTATGCTCGTGCTGGGCCTGATCGGCGTCGTACTGTTGCAGCGATCCGAAGGTGGCGGCCTTGGTGTCGGCGGCGGGGGCGGCGGCGGATTCATGTCGAGCCGCGGAACGACCAACCTGCTCACACGCACCACTGCCATCCTGGCGGCAGGCTTCTTCGTGACAAGCCTGGTTCTGTCGTGGCTCGCGAGCTACGACCGCAAACCTGCCTCGATCCTCAACACCAGCCCTGCGCCGATCTCGCAGCCTGGTGCTCCGGCTGCGCCTGCTGGCGGTCTGCTGGACTCTCTCAAGAAGCCTGAAGCGCCGTCCGCTCCGCAGGCCCCGCAGTCGAAGTAGTGCTGTTGCAACGACAAGACTTGCAGCCATGCGTAAGCTGCTTGCCTGCAAGTCTTAGAGTTGCCTTCCAAGTACCTGACTGAACTCACATATCGAAGTCACCCACAGCGTCGCGATTTATCGGCGTGCGCGTGGGTTTAGTTTTGCGAATCACACCGGCGGAGATAAAGGTAGAGTCCCATGACGCGGTATATTTTCATCACCGGCGGCGTGGTCTCCTCGCTCGGCAAGGGTCTGGCTTCAGCAGCGCTCGGCGCTGTTCTGCAGTCACGAGGCTACAAGGTCCGCCTTCGCAAGCTTGATCCCTATCTCAATCTCGATCCCGGAACGATGTCGCCGTATCAGCATGGCGAAGTGTTCGTGACCGATGACGGCGCCGAGACCGATCTCGATCTCGGTCACTACGAGCGCTTCACCGGCCGTCCTGCGACCAAGCAGGACAACATCACCACGGGGCGCATTTATCAGGACATCCTGAACAAGGAACGCCGCGGCGACTATCTCGGCGCGACCGTGCAGGTGATTCCGCATGTCACCAACGCCATCAAGGAATTCATCCTCGGCGGCAACGAAGGCTACGACTTCGTGCTGTGTGAAGTCGGCGGCACTGTGGGCGACATCGAAGGCCTGCCGTTCTTCGAGGCGATCCGTCAGGTCAAGAACGATCTGCCGCGCGGCGAGGTGATCTACATTCACCTGACGCTTTTGCCCTACATTCCAAGTGCGGGCGAACTGAAGACCAAGCCGACCCAGCACTCGGTCAAGGAACTGCGCTCCATCGGCATCCAGCCCGATATCCTGCTGTGCCGCACCGACCGCGAGATTCCGAAGGAAGAGCGCCGCAAGCTGGCGCTGTTCTGCAATGTCCGCGAATCCGCCGTCATCGAGGCGCGCGACGTCGACAACATCTACGCGGTGCCCGAGGCCTATCACGCCGCCGGCCTCGACGACGAAGTGCTCGCCGCATTCGGCATCGTCGATATCAAGCCGCCCAAGCTGGAAAGCTGGCACACCATCAACGAGCGTGTCCGCAATCCCGAAGGCCAGGTGACCATTGCCATCGTCGGCAAGTACACCGGCATGAAGGACGCCTACAAGTCGCTAATCGAGGCGTTGTCGCACGGGGGCATCGCCAACAAGGTGAAGGTCAATCTCGACTGGATCGAGTCCGAGGTTTTCGAGAACGAAGATCCCGCGCCGTTCCTCGAACACGTCAACGGCATTCTGGTGCCGGGCGGCTTCGGCCAGCGCGGTGCGGAAGGCAAGATCAAGGCGGCGCGGTTCGCGCGCGAGCGCGATGTGCCGTATTTCGGCATCTGCTTCGGCATGCAGATGGCGGTGATCGAGGCCGCACGCAATCTGGTCGGCATCGAGGATGCCAATTCGACAGAGTTCGGCGCGACGAAGGAGCCCCTGGTCGGCTTGATGACCGAATGGCTGCGCGGCAATGAACTCGAAAAGCGCTCGAAGGCTGGCGATCTCGGCGGCACCATGCGGCTCGGCGCTTATCCCGCCTCGCTCAAGAAGGGCAGCCGCGTCTCGGAAGTTTATGGCGGGGTGCTGGAAATTTCCGAGCGGCATCGTCACCGCTACGAGGTCAACACCGCCTACAAGGACCGCCTCGAACAGCACGGCCTGCACTTCTCGGGCATGTCGCCTGACGGCGTGCTGCCGGAAATCGTCGAGTACGAGGACCATCCGTGGTTCATCGGGGTGCAGTACCACCCCGAACTGAAGTCGCGTCCGTTCGAGCCGCATCCGCTGTTCGCCTCGTTCGTGCAGGCGGCGATGGTTCAGAGCCGGCTGGTTTAGTCCAGTCAGGCGCTCGGCGTGTCGCGTCAGGCCGCGTGGGAGCGGTTCTCCTGAGCCGTTTGAACAACGGCAAAACTGGCGAGATCGAAGCGGCATGATTCCGAAGATCAAACCTCCAGGGCTTGAAGGCGAACAAACCGCGCGGCCGTGGGGCAAGCCTGCGGGCGATGCGCCGCTGCCGCAGGAAAACCAGTCCGTCCCGCGCAGCCGAAGATCGCTGTGGTCTGTTCTGTTCGTGGTGCTGCTGATCGCAACCTACGGCGTGAGTGCGTATCAGGATCTGTCGTCGCCGGCGTCGTGGTCGTACTGGAAGGACTATTTCGGTTCGCCGAGCATGACGGCAACGGCTGTCACCATGGCAGATGGCCGCAAGGGACTCGCAATTCAGGGGCAGATCGGGCCTGCCGCCGCAGGCTGGTTTCGCGAACAGCTCGATGCGGCCAAGCTGAGCAGCGGCGATGTTGTGTTTCTGTCGTCGCCGGGGGGCTCACTCGATCAGGGTTTGATCATGGGTGCAGTGGTGCGGTCGCGCGGACTGACGACGGTGGTGGGGAGGGTCGATTCCAGCGGACGCCCGCAACCTGCGCGTTGCGCCAGCGCGTGCGTCTTCGTTTTCGCGGGAGGCAAGATCCGGGAGGCCATGCCGCGGTCGATGGTCGGCGTGCATCAGTTCAGCAGCACCGGAGCGAAAGGCGAAGAGTCCGCGGGAGATATCGTGTCGCGCACCCAGCGCACCACCGGCATCATTCTCGATTACATGACGGAGATGGGCGTTTCGCCTTCCATCATGCAGGCGATGACTGCGAGCAAGGACATCCGCTGGCTCACGGAGAAAGAGGCCTTTGATCTCAATCTGGTCACGGCTCGTTACGCCGGAAACTGATCGTGACAGCCGCAGGCTTGCCGTTGAAGGTCACGCCGTTCGCGCCGCCGGTGACCACGCTGGGCGTTCCGGGTGACTGGGCTCGGGCAAAACCCGAAGTTATCAAACCGGATGCGACGACGGCCAGTGTCAAACGACGCATAGTCTTTTGCATGACAATTCTCGCATTGGTCCCATCGGCCGGAAGCGCTTGATAACGGATCGCGCAGGCGACTATATGCCGGTTCTGGAGAGCCTGCATAATCACAGCCGGCGCGGTTCGATTCCGCTAGGGAGCGCCATCAATCAACAAGAGGGCCCATGAGCAAGATCTATGAAATGCGCGTTTATCGCTGTGTCCCGGGGCGGCTTCCGGATCTGGTGAAGCGCTTCGAGAATCACACGCTGAAGATCTGGGAAAAGCACGGCATCCGTCAGGCCGGCTTTTTCACAACGGTGGTCGGCCAGTCCAGTCAGGAACTGACGTACTTCCTTGCGTGGGATTCACTGGCGGAGCGCGAGCAGAAATGGGGCGCGTTTCAAACCGACCCGGTCTGGATATCCACGCGCGCCGAAACCGAGAAGAACGGTCAGATCGTCGAGAACATCACCAGCCAGTTCCTGGCGCCGACGGCCTTCTCCGCGGTGAAGTGAGGGCGCGTCTCGCGCACCGGTCATGCCTCGCGGTCTCGATCATATCGTCCATGCCGTCCGCGATCTCGATGCGGCGGCGGACTTCTATCGCCGTGCCGGCTTCACGGTCGGCGCGCGCAACAGGCATCCGTGGGGCACACATAATCATGTCGTGCAGTTTCCCGGCTTCTTCATCGAGGTTCTGACGGTCGCCGAACCCGAGAAGCTCGGAGACGACGGCCTGTCGCTGCATTTCGGCGCTCCGAACCGCGAGGCGATCGCGCGCGACGACGGCTTCTCGATGCTGGTGCTTGAAAGCACCGACAGCGAGGCCGATGTCGCGGACTTCGCGCGACATGGCATTGGTGCCTCGAAGTCACTGCCGTTTTCGCGCGAGGCAAAACGACCGGATGGAAGCTCCACGACTGTCGGTTTTTCGCTCGCCTTCGCGCGGGATGCACTGTCGCCCCACACGACGTTCTTCACCTGCAAGCAGCACAATCCGGCCGCGTTCTGGAATGCGGACTATCAGCAGCACGCCAATCGCGCGAGCGGTGTGCTCGGCGCGGTCCTCGTCGCCGACAATCCGACCGATCATCATATTTTCCTCGGTGCACTGACCGGGGTGCGCGATCTCCATTCGAGTTCGATCGGCGTCACCGCAAACACGCCGCGCGGCGATGTCGAGATCATCGAGGCGGTGTCGTTCCGCGACCAGTTTGGAACCTTGCCGAAACTGGACGGCGAGGGCGCTTCGATCAAAGGCCTGCGCCTTGCGGTGCCGGACATCGACGCTACCGAGCGGGTCCTCAAAAGTGGCGGGGTGGCCTCGCATCGCCATATCGGCCGGCTGGTGGTGCCGTCCGGGGCAGCTTTTGGCGCAACCCTGATATTCGAGGCCCCGTCGAAGATTTGACGGGCCGGACTTGATCGGGCACTCCCTCACCGGCATGGTCCAACCGATTTTCTGAAAAGGGACACCCTTTGAACGCCAAGATTTCCGCGGCCCCGGTGGTTTCCGCAGGCAACGTCAAATTCGGCAACGCATTGCCATTGGCGGTGATCGCCGGGCCATGCCAGTTGGAGAGCCGCGCGCATGGGCTGGAAGTCGCGTCCGCGCTGAAGGAGATCGCCGCTCGTCTCAAGATCGGGCTCGTCTACAAGACCTCGTTCGACAAGGCCAACCGCACCAGCGCGTCCGGCGCGCGCGGCATGGGGCTTGAGAAAGCGCTGCCGATCTTCGCGGAGATTCGCGAAACCCTCGGTCTGCCCGTGCTGACCGATGTGCATGAGATCGAGCAATGCGCGCAGGTCGCCGAAGTGGTCGACGTGTTGCAGATACCCGCGTTTCTCTGCCGGCAGACGGACCTGCTGCTGGCCGCGGCCGCAACCGGCAAGGTGGTCAACGTCAAGAAGGGCCAGTTTCTGGCGCCGTGGGACATGGCCAATGTTGTTGGCAAGATCACTGGCGGGGGCAATCCCAACGTCATGGTGACCGAACGCGGCGCATCGTTCGGCTACAACACGCTGGTGTCCGACATGCGGGCGCTGCCGATCCTCGCGCGTACCACCGGTGCGCCGGTGATCTTCGATGCGACCCATTCTGTACAGCAACCGGGCGGCAAGGGGACCTCATCCGGCGGCGAACGCGAATTCGTGCCTGTGCTGGCGCGAGCCGCCGTCGCGGTCGGTGTGGCGGGTGTTTTCATCGAGACGCATCCCGATCCGGACAACGCGCCGTCGGATGGTCCGAACATGGTCCCATTGAAGGATTTCGAGGCTCTGGTGAAGAACCTGATGGCCTTCGACGCGCTCGCCAAGAGCGAAACACGCTGATGCAACCTCGTCGCGCAGCATCCGAGGGACAATTGAATCCCTGATGCTGCCTATCCTCAACATCATCGCCGCCACGACGTTCGCCGCTGCCTTGTCATCGCGCGCGATGGAGCCGGTGCTGCCGCTGGTGGCCGATAGTTTCGGCGTGACGGTCGCGACCGCCGCAAGCCTGTCCGCCGTGGTCGCTTTCACATTTGCCATTGTGCAGCCCATTCTCGGCGCGGCCGCCGACATGTTCGGCAAGGCGCGGCTGATGATCGCGTGTCTGATCCTGCTGGGTGCGGCGAATATCGTCGGCGCGATGGCGACATCGTTCGAGATGCTGTTTCTGTCGCGCGTCCTGTGCGGCATGGCTGCCGGGGGCACATTTCCCATCGCGTTCGGACTGACCAGCGATCTCGTGCCGACGGCGCAAAGGCAGGTGGCGCTGGGCCGGGTGCTCGCCGGTGCGATGACCGGAAACCTGCTGGGCGCGACGGCCGCAGGCGTGATTGGCGATTTTCTGGGATGGCGCGGCGTTCTGGCCGTCCTCGGCGCGGTCATGGTGATTGCATCGGTGGCAGTCTTCATTGGCTTCCGCCGCGGCGGCGTCACCAGCCCGCGAAGCGGCGTGAGCTTGAAATCGCTCAAGGACGGCTATCGCACCATCCTGCAAAATCCAAATGCGCGCGTTGTTTTCATTGCCGTGTTTGTCGAGGGAATTTGCGTCCTCGGGCTGCTTCCGTTCGTCGCCGCGTTTCTGTTCGAACTCGGCGAGACGCGCGCCTCGATCCCCGGTGTGGTGATCGCCGCGTTCGCTGTCGGCGGTCTTCTCTACACCGCGAGCGTGTCCCGGATGCTGCCGCGTTTTGGCGTCAACGGGCTGATGGTCGGCGGCGCTATTGTGGTGGCACTTCAGTTTCTCGTCGTTGCTATTGGGCCGCGTTGGGAAATTCAGGCCATCTGTTTTCTTCTGATGGGCTGGGGCTTCTACTCGCTGCACGGGTCGTTGCAGGTGTTCTCGAGCGATCTAGCGCCCGAAGCGCGCGCCTCGGCGTTGTCGCTCCATGCGTTCTGCTTCTTCATGGGGCAGGCGGTCGGGCCGATCCTGTACGGCTTCGCACTGTCACACGCCGGCAAAATCCCCACGCTGATAATCAGCGCAGTCGCCATCCTTGTGCTCGGGATCGTTGCGGCGCGGCTGCTTCACCAGAAGCCGGCGGAAATGACGGATATCTAACCCCGCCCGCGATAGGGCGGGACGCCCTGATCCGGTACCCACACAGTCGCCGGCAGCTTGCCGGCCTGCCAGAACACATCGATCGGCATGCCGCCGCGCGGATAGAAATATCCGCCGATCCGCAGCCAGCGCGGCGCCAATAGTTTCGTCAGCCGCTTGCCGATGGACACGGTGCAGTCCTCGTGGAACGAGCCGACATTCCGGAAGCTGTTGAGATAGAGTTTCAGCGACTTCGACTCCACGAGCCATTTGTTCGGCACGTAATCGATGACGAGAATGGCGAAATCCGGCTGGCCGGTGACCGGGCAGATCGAGGTGAATTCCGGCATCGTGAAACGTGCGACATAATTCGTGTCGGTATGCGGATTCGGCACCCGGTCGAGCTTGGCCGTATCGGGCGAAGCCGGCGCTTCGACCTGCTGGCCGAGTTGCAGCGATGTTCCGGCGGCCTTGGCCGCGCGAGGCTTTCTGGACATAGGTATCTCCGTTTGCCGTCTGATAGCCGGTCCTGATCAAAACGTCACGGGATCAAAGGCTTCGGATGGTCTTTTCCGGCGCGGCGCGTTCCTGTAGAAGCTGCCCCAAACCTCAGAACCTGATCCTGAAAGGGCGCACATGACCGCAATCGTCGACATCATCGGCCGCGAAATTCTTGACAGCCGCGGCAACCCGACCGTCGAAGTCGATGTGGTGCTGGAAGACGGCTCGCTGGGCCGCGCCGCCGTCCCCTCGGGCGCTTCCACGGGCGCGCATGAGGCCGTCGAACTGCGCGACGGCGACAAGGGCCGTTATCTCGGCAAGGGCGTGCAGAAGGCCGTCGATGCGGTCAACGGCGAGATCTTCGATGCCATCGGCGGCATGGAGGCCGAGCAGCAGGTCCAGATCGACCAGACCATGATCGATCTGGATGGAACACCGAACAAGAGCCGGCTGGGCGCCAACGCCATCCTTGGCGTGTCGCTGGCTATCGCCAAGGCCGCCGCGGAATCGCTCGGCATGCCGCTGTATCGTTATGTCGGCGGCACCTCGGCGCGCACCCTTCCGGTGCCGATGATGAACATCGTCAACGGCGGCGTGCACGCGGACAATCCGATCGACTTCCAGGAAATCATGGTGATGCCGGTCGGCGCAAAGAACTTCGCGGAAGGACTGCGTTGCGGCGCCGAGATTTTCCACACGCTGAAATCTGAGCTGAAGAAGGCCGGCCACAACACCAACGTCGGCGACGAGGGCGGCTTCGCGCCGAACCTGCCGTCGGCGGACGCAGCGCTCGATTTCGTCATGAGTGCGATCGGCAAGGCCGGATACAAGGCCGGCGGCGACGTCATGCTGGCGCTGGATTGCGCCTCGACCGAATTCTTCAAGAACGGCTCGTACGTCTATGAAGGCGAGAAGAAGACCCGCTCGCGTTCGGAGCAGGCCAAGTATCTCGCGGACCTCGTGTCGCGTTATCCGATCGTCTCCATCGAGGACGGCATGGCCGAAGACGACATGGATGGCTGGAAGGAACTGACCGACCTGATCGGCAGCAAGTGCCAGCTTGTCGGTGACGACCTGTTCGTGACCAACGTCACGCGCCTTGCGGATGGCATCAAGAAGGGCCTCGGCAATTCCATTCTGGTGAAGGTCAACCAGATCGGCTCGCTCACCGAGACGCTCGCCGCCGTCGAGATGGCGCACAAGGCGGCCTACACCGCCGTGATGTCGCACCGCTCCGGTGAGACCGAAGACTCGACCATCGCCGATCTCGCCGTCGCCACCAACTGTGGTCAGATCAAGACCGGATCGCTGGCGCGCGCGGATCGCACCGCGAAGTACAACCAGTTGCTGCGCATCGAGCAGGAACTCGGCAACCAGGCGATCTATGCGGGCCGGTCGGCGCTCAAGGCGCTGGCGTAAACCACGGTTCGTCGGAAGTCTTGCCGACGCAACGCTGGGTTTCGTTTTCATATCGCGGTTGCGGCTTGCCTTGGCAGGCCGCACTCGCTTGAGTGGCGTCCGCTAACAAGTTGCGGGAGAACGACGCCATGAATGGTCCGCTTGCCGGAATCAAAGTCATCGAGATTGGGCAGGCGCTCGCGGGTCCGCTGGCCGGTGCAATCATGGCCGACATGGGCGCGGACGTCATCAAGATCGAGAAGCCCGACGGCGGCGACGATGCGCGCAGTTGGGGACCTCCCTTCATCGAAGAGGCATCGATCATGTTCCATGTCACCAACCGCAACAAGCGGTCGGTGACGCTCGACATGAAGAATGCGGACGACATCGAAAAGCTGAAGACGCTCGTGCGCGATGCGGACATCCTGATCCAGAATCTGCGCTCGGGCGTGGTCAACGAGCTCGGCATCGGTCCCGAGCACATGCGCGCCATCAATCCGCGGCTGATCTACTGCTCGATCTGGGCGTTCGGGCCGAAAGGACCGCTGTCGAAGGCACCGGGATTCGATCCGCTGCTTCAGGCGTTTGGCGGCGTGATGATGCAGACCGGCCGTCATGAAGATCCGCCAACGTTCTGCGCACCGGCGATCAACGACAAGGCGACCGCGCAGTGGTGCGTGATCGGCGCGCTGGGCGCGCTTCAGCAACGGCATGTCACCGGCAAAGGCTGCGTGATCGACACGTCTTTGCTCGACAGTGCGGCGTCGTGGGTGGATTCATCGCTGGCGACGTATCACATCACGCAGGAGCTGTCGCCGCGCACCGGCGCGGCGACACCGACCATCGTGCCGTATCAGGTGTTCGACACTGCCGATCGTCCGCTGGTGATCGCCGCCGGTTATGACCGGCTGTTTCACAAGCTCGCGGTTGTCCTCGGATTTCCGGAGTGGTGCACCGATCCAAGGTTCGCGCGGGGCAGGGACCGGTTTGTCCATCGCGAGGTTCTGATCGGACTGTTGAAGCCGGTGTTGCTGACAAGGAAGCGCTCCGATTGGCTTGCCGCTTTTGAGAAAGCTGGTGTGCCGTCCAGTCCGGTCAACACCATCGCCGAGTTGCAGCAGACCGAACAGTTCAAGGCGTCCGATCTGATGCGCACGTTGCCCGGCAGCGAGTTGCCGGTGGTGGGCCTGCCGATTTCATTCGACGGCCAGCGTCCGCATCCGCATTCCGGCGCGCCGCGGCTGGGTCAGCACAACGACGAGCTTTTGGGCTAGTCCCGCAGGACACGATTCCGCGATGCAAATTTAATGCACTTGCATCCTTTCGGAGGCGAGGCTAAGCCCGCTCTACCGAGTTTGTTTGCCTTGAAAGGATGTTCTCATGGCCCATACCGTTGCAGTGATTGTCGGCAGCCTCCGCAAGGAGTCGTTTTCGCTCAAGATCGCAAATGCGCTCGCCAGGCTCGCGCCGCCGTCGTTGAAGCTGGAAATCATCACGCTGCACGGTCTGTCGTTCTTCAACCAGGACCTTGAGCCGAACCCGCCGGCGGACTGGGTCGCGTTCCGTGAGAAAATCCAGGCATCCGACGCCGTGCTGTTCGTGACGCCCGAATACAACAGGTCGACCTCGGGCGTGTTGAAGAATGCGATCGATGTCGCTTCGCGCCCGTACGGAAAGAGTTCATTCCTTGGCAAGCCGACGGGCATCGTCGCCAATTCACCGGGCCCGCTTGGCGGCGTTGCCGCAGCCATGCACCTGAAATCCATTCTTCCGGGTATTACCGGACCCATTCTGCAGCAGCCCGAAATCTACCTGAACGGCGTGGGCGACGCCTTCGACGACAAGGGCAACCTGACCAAGGAAGCGCTGGAGAAGGTTCTGAAGGCGTATATCGATGCGTTCGCTGCATGGGTCGAACGTCTCAAGAAATGACTTTTCCGCGACGTGAAGGTTTCAAGACGGCCCGGTTGTTAGTGATAGGTTAACCGGGCTGTCGCATCGTGCGGATATGGTTTCACGCACGCGACTCAAAGCCATCATGACCGGCCTCGCGCTGTACGCGATCGCGGCGGCGCTGATCGCCTATTTCGGCGTCAATGCCTATACCGGCAAGTACGGTCTGAACGCGCGCCAGGAACTCGATCAAGAAATCGTGCTGCTGACCGCTGAGCTTGCCCGGCTCAAAGCCGAGCGTACTGCGGCGGAACAGCGCGTTTCGTTGCTTCGTTCGGACCGCGTCGATCCCGATATGCTCGACGAACGCGCACGTTACCAGCTCGACTATGTGCATCCGCGCGATCTCGTGCGGATGACCGGTCAGAACTAGTATCCTAAAGCCCAACGCGCCTGATTTCGCCGCGCGCTCCCTTGCGAACCGCCCACCAGGTTTCAAATTTCAAAAATCGTTCGCTTTCGAGTCTAAAATTGCTGTCGCTGCATTGCGTCATAGATGCGTGAAGCGTTTGCGCACGCGATCCTTTTCATTGCGATGTGAGTTGGGGTAGAGAGGTTGATACCCGCCTCTCTTATCCGGACAAGTTATGGCAACAGCGAAGAAAACGGCCACACCGGACGCCGGCAACGGCTCCCGCCCGCAGACCAATCTCACGTTCACGAAGGAGCAGGAGCTTCACGCGTTTCGCGAGATGATGCTGATCCGCCGTTTTGAAGAGAAGGCTGGTCAGCTCTACGGTATGGGTGCGATCGGCGGCTTCTGCCATTTGTACATCGGACAGGAAGCGGTCGTGGTGGGCATGCAGATGGCCCTCGAGCAGGGCGACCAGATCATCACCAGCTACCGCGATCACGGTCACATGCTGGCCTGCGGCATGGACCCCAAGGGCGTGATGGCCGAGCTGACGGGACGCGAGGCCGGCTACTCCAAGGGCAAGGGTGGCTCCATGCACATGTTCAGCAAGGAGAAGAACTTCTACGGCGGTCATGGCATCGTCGGCGCGCAGGTTCCGCTCGGCACCGGTCTGGCTTTCGCCAATCGCTATCGCGGCAACAAGAATGTCAGCATTGCCTATTTCGGCGATGGCGCGGCGAACCAGGGTCAGGTCTACGAAAGCTTCAACATGGCGGAGCTTTGGAAGCTTCCCGTGATCTTCGTTATCGAAAACAACCGTTACGCCATGGGCACATCGGTCTCCCGCTCATCGGCGCAGACCGATTTCTCCAAGCGCGGCGCGTCGTTCAACATTCCGGGCGAGCAGGTCGATGGCATGGACGTTCGTGCGGTGAAGGCCGCGGGCGACAAGGCCGTGCAGTGGTGCCGCGAGGGCAACGGGCCTTACATCCTTGAGATGCAGACTTACCGTTACCGCGGCCATTCGATGTCCGATCCGGCGAAGTACCGGACCCGCGAGGAAGTGGACAAGGTTCGCCACGACAGCGATCCGATCGAGCAGGTGAGGCAGCGTTTGCTTGAGCTCAAGGTGAGCGAGCAGGAATTGAAGTCGGTCGACGCGGAAGTGCGCGAGATCGTCAATGCGGCGGCGGATTTCGCGCAGCACGCGCCGGAGCCGGATGCCTCCGAGCTTTACACCGACATCTACCGATAAGTGCGGAGTCACCATGCCGATTCAAGTTCTGATGCCCGCTCTTTCGCCCACCATGGAGAAGGGTAACCTCTCCAAATGGCTGAAAAAAGAGGGTGAAGCCATCAAGTCCGGCGACGTCATCGCGGAAATCGAAACCGACAAAGCCACGATGGAAGTCGAGGCCACCGACGAGGGAACGCTTGGCAAGATCCTCGTCGCCGAAGGCACCAACGATGTTGCCGTCAATACCCCGATTGCGACCATCCTGAGCGACGGCGAAAGCGCCGCCGATCTGGGCAACGCTCCGGCCGTTGCAGCGGCGGCAAAAACCCCGGTTGAAGTTAAGCAGGAAGTTGAAGAGTCCCGCTCACCCGTCGGGGAAGGCAAGCCGCAAATCAGCGCGCCGCCTGCCGTCGCAGCCCCTGCGGCCCCAGTGGAGCCGGACCCCGAAGTGCCGCCCGGCACCGAGATGGTCAAGATGACGGTGCGCGAAGCGCTCCGCGATGCCATGGCCGAGGAAATGCGCCGCGACGAAGACGTCTTCGTGATGGGCGAAGAGGTCGCGGAATATCAGGGCGCCTACAAGATTACGCAGGGCCTGTTGCAGGAATTCGGCGCGCGCCGCGTGATCGATACACCGATCACCGAACACGGTTTCGCCGGCGTGGGTGTCGGCGCGGCGATGGCCGGACTGAAGCCCATTGTTGAGTTCATGACCTTCAACTTCGCGATGCAGGCGATCGACCAGATCATCAATTCCGCCGCGAAGACGCTCTACATGTCCGGCGGCCAGATGGGCTGCTCGATCGTGTTCCGCGGTCCGAACGGCGCAGCGGCACGCGTTGCTGCCCAGCACAGCCAGGATTACTCGGCGTGGTACTCGCAGATTCCGGGCCTCAAGGTTGTCTCGCCATACTCGGCGGCGGACGCGAAGGGCCTGCTCAAGGCCGCGATCCGCGATCCGAATCCGGTGATCTTCCTCGAGAACGAAATTCTGTACGGTCACACCGGCGACGTGCCGAAGCTCGACGACTATGTCGTTCCGATCGGCAAGGCGCGCATCGTGCGCGCGGGCAAGGATGTTACGCTGATCGCCTGGTCGAACGGCATGACCTATGCGCTGGGTGCCGCCGATGAACTCGCCAAGGAAGGCATCGACGCGGAGGTCATCGATCTGCGCACGTTGCGTCCGATGGACACCGAGACGATCATCGACTCGGTGAAGAAGACCTCGCGCGCAGTGGTGGTCGAGGAAGGCTGGCAGCAGTCCGGCGTCGGCGCGGAGATCGCGGCCCGCATCATGGAGCAGGCGTTCGATTATCTCGACGCGCCGGTCGCGCGCGTGTCGGGCAAGGACGTGCCGATGCCATACGCGGCCAATCTGGAAAAGCTTGCGCTGCCGACGGTGGCGGAAGTCGTCGCCGCCGCCAAATCCGTGATGTATCGCTGAGAGAGCGGGAACAAGATCATGCCGATCAACATTCTGATGCCCGCGCTGTCGCCCACCATGGAGAAGGGCAACCTTGCCAAGTGGCTCAAGAAGGAAGGCGACAAGGTCAAGTCCGGCGATGTGATCGCCGAGATCGAGACCGACAAGGCGACGATGGAAGTCGAAGCTGTCGATGAAGGCACCATCGCGAAGATCCTCGTGCCGGAAGGCACCCAGGACGTTCCGGTCAACAATGTTATCGCGGTTCTCGCCGGTGACGGCGAAGACGTGAAGGCCGCGGGAGCGGGAGCCGCATCGGCTGCGCCTGCTGCAAAATCCGAAGCGCCGAAATCCGAAGCGCCGAAAGCCGCTGCGCCTGCCGCAGCACCAGCACCGGCTGCTGCACCCGCGCCCGCAAAACCTGCCGCTGCAGCGGCCGCGTCTGCTGCTCCCGCACCAAGCAACGGCGCGCGTGTGTTCTCATCGCCACTGGCGCGGCGTCTTGCCAAGGAAGCCGGGATCGATCTGTCCCGCGTCACCGGTTCGGGGCCGCATGGCCGTGTGGTTGCGCGCGACATCGATCAGGCGAAATCCGGCAAGGGCCTCAAGCCTGCAGCCAGCGCAGGCGCTCCCGCCGCGGCCACCGGTGCCGTCAGTGCACCTGCGATGTCGGACCAGCAGATACTCGCGCTGTATGAGGAGGGCGGTTACGAGAGCATACCGCACGACTCGATGCGCCGGACCATCGCGCAGCGTCTCACCGCTGCGACCAATTCGATGCCGACGTTCTATCTCACGGTGGACTGCGATCTGGGCAAGCTCAACGCGGCGCGCGAAGAGATCAACGCCGCGGCGGGCAAGAATGCAGACGGCAAGCCGCTCTACAAGCTGTCGGTCAACGACTTCGTCATCAAGGCGATGGGAATAGCGCTGCAGAAAATCCCCGAGGCGAACGTGTCATGGACCGAAGCTGCGATGCTTCGCCACAAGCATTCGGACATCGGCGTCGCAGTGGCGCTGCCATTCGGCCTGATTACCCCGATCATTCGCCAGGCCGAAATCAAGACCCTGTCGGCGATTTCCAACGAGATGAAGGATCTCGCCGCGCGCGCAAAGGCGAAGAAGCTCAAGCCGAACGAATATCAGGGCGGCACATCTTCGGTGTCGAACCTCGGCATGTACGGCATCAAGGACTTCACGGCAGTGATCAATCCGCCGCAGTCGTCGATCCTTGCGGTCGGAACGGGCGAGGAGCGTGCGGTTGTGCGCAACGGTCAGATCGTCGCAGCGTCGATGATGAGCGTGACGCTGTCGTGCGATCACCGCGCCATCGACGGCGCGCTCGGCGCCGAGTTGATCACTGCGTTCAAGAAGCTGATCGAAAATCCGGTGATGATGGTGGTGTAATTTCTTTTCCCTCTCCCCTCGTGGGAGAGGGTGGCAGCCGGAGGCTGCCGGGTGAGGGGGCATGCGCCAACGCGTAACGCAGTCGAAGCGAATATTCGCAAAGACGCTTCGTGTTAATGCGACTGACGCTGAAATTGCATTGTGGCGATTGCTGCGAGCCCGCAGACTGGCGGATATGAAATTCAGACGGCAGGCGCCGATCGGCGAATGGATTGCAGATTTCGTGTCGTTCGACAGGCATCTTTTTGTCGAAGCCGATGGAAGCCAGCACGCCGATAGCGCGCGAGATGCGGCTCGCGATCACGATCTGGAGGCTCGGGGCTTTCGTGTATTGAGATTCTGGAACAACGAGATTCTTCAAAATCCAAGCGGCGTCGCTGAGGTCATTTTGGCTGCGGCGTCAAATTCCCCCTCACCCGGCGAGTTGCGCTCGCCACCCTCTCCCACAGGGGGAGAGGGAAGCAAGAAAAGCATTTAGCTATGGCTGATAATTCCTTCGACGTTGTCGTGATCGGATCGGGGCCGGGCGGTTACGTCACGGCTATTCGCGCGGCGCAGCTTGGTTTCAAGACCGCCATTGTCGAGAAGGCCTATCTGGGCGGCATCTGTAACAACTGGGGCTGCATCCCGACCAAGGCGCTGCTGCGCTCGGCGGAAATCTATCACTACATGAAGCACGCCAAGGACTACGGCCTGTCGGCGGACAACGTCTCGTTCGATCCAAAGGCGGTGATCGCGCGCTCGCGCGGCGTGGTGAAGCGCCTCAATGGCGGCGTCGAATTCCTGATGAAGAAGAACAAGATTTCGATCATTTGGGGCGAGGCGACGCTCGATGCGCCGGGCAAGTTCACGGTGAAGAAGTCGGCGGCCGAAGCGCCGAAGGGATCGCTGGGCGAGGGCAGCTACACCGCCAAACATATCATCGTCGCCACCGGCGCGCGCCCGCGCGTGCTGCCGGGCCTGGAGCCGGACAAGAAGCTGGTCTGGACCTATTTCGAGGCGATGAACCCGGACAAGATGCCGAAATCTTTGCTGGTGGTGGGCTCAGGCGCCATCGGCATCGAATTCGCATCGTTCTATCGCACCATGGGTGCGGACGTAACGGTGGTCGAAGTGCTGCCGCAGATATTGCCGGTGGAAGACGCCGAGATCGCAGGTTTCGCGCGCAAGCAGTTCGAGAAGCAGGGCATCAAGGTGATGTCCAACACCAAGGTCACCAAGCTCGACAAGAAGGCCGACAGCGTCGTCGCCACCATCGATGACGGCAAGAAGCCGGTGCAGATCGAGGTGGATCGCGTGATCTCGGCGGTCGGCGTGGTCGGCAACATCGAAGGCTTCGGGCTCGAGAAGCTCGGTGTGAAAACCGACCGCGGCTGCATCGTCATCGACGGATACGGCAAGACCAATGTGCCCGGCATCTATGCTATCGGCGATGTCGCCGGTCCGCCGATGCTCGCGCACAAGGCCGAGCACGAAGGCATCATCTGCGTCGAGGCCATCAAGGGCCTGCATCCGCATCCGATGGACAAGCTGCTGATCCCGGGCTGCACGTATTGCCATCCGCAGATCGCATCGGTCGGTCTCACAGAGGCGAAGGCGAAAGAGGCGGGCAAGGACATCCGCGTTGGCCGCTTCCCGTTCGTCGGCAACGGCAAGGCCATCGCGCAGGGCGAAGATCAGGGCATGGTCAAGGTGGTGTTCGACAAGAAGACCGGGCAGTTGCTCGGGGCCCACATGGTCGGGTCGGAAGTCACCGAACTGATCCAGGGCTTCGTGGTGGCCATGAACCTCGAGACCACCGAGGAAGAACTGTTCCACACCATCTTCCCGCATCCGACCATTTCGGAAACGATGAAGGAAGCGGTGCTCGACGCCTATGGCCGCGTGCTGAACATGTGAGCTACGCTCTGGGGGCTGAAAAGCGCCTTGTCATCTCCTACCGTTTGCACGCGTTGAGACGCGGGTTCCAGGTCGTTCTGCACGCCGAACCAGACGGCGACGTATGTCTCGCGGCTTGGTGTCAGTCAGTCGTTCTGACATCCGTCGCGAGCGCGGCGTTCAGGGCGGGGTGTTAAGTCGCCATTCAGGGACGAATCCGGCATAATCCGGATGCGCCTTCGCGCGAACTTCAGGAGAAGAGCATGAACGAAGCTCAGGCCTTTTTCAGCCAGCCGGGTGTCGGCTTCTTCACCATGCTTCTGATCGGCGCCATCGCCGGCTGGATCGCCGAGCGGGTGACGTCGTCCAACCACGGCATCTTTACCAACATCCTGGTCGGCATCGCCGGGTCGTTCGTCGGCGCCAAGCTTGCCGAAATCGCGGAAGTGCCAGTCTTCGGCTTCTGGCGGACGCTCGTTTCCGCAGCGATCGGCGCGGTGCTTCTGCTGTTTGCGTGGCGCATGATCCGCGGCCGCTAAGCGCGGGCATCTGCCGGAGAGTCCAAAAGGGACAGGCCGCTTCTGCCAATCGGCTGATGCCAGGTGGAAGATTGGTGTCGGGCCACGCGTTTCACGCGCGCCGTACGATGTCCGTCGGAGGATTGCGGCTACTGGGCCTTTACCTCGATGCGGTAGGTCTGATGGCAGGCGACGCAGTTGCGCATGATATCGGCAAGAGACTTGTTGATCGTCGCCGCCGGTGCATTGGCGCGGGCTTGATCGGCGAGCGCATCGAAGCCATTCCTCACCGACAGAAACATCAACTTCCAGGCCTCGCTTTCCTTGGCCGCCAACGAGGGCGGCCGCGCCAGCGTCAGGTTGGCCTTCCGGCCCCGCGCGGCGGCTTCGCGCGCGACCAGGCCCATATCACCGGTCCCGAGCCCGTCCTCGATTTCAGTGATCGAATTCAGAAGCAGCCGCATCTGATCAAGGATGAAGGCCTTTTCGGCCTCCGTCCTGAAAACCTGCTCACGCGCATCGACCATGTCATCCGCGCGGCCGGACCACACCGGCGCACCGAGGAAGAGGCATGGAATGGCGAATGCCAAAGCAACAGCGCGGCGCATCGTATCGTCTCCGGCTAGGGGCAAGCGGTCGGTTCTGGAGTTCTCTTGCGCTGCTTATTTGCGCTCGATCAAAAGACCGTGGCAATCCGCATCCGTCACATTTTCGGCTGCATGCGACGCAGTGATCGGACCGGTGTGGGCCTCGCCGGCCTTGACCTTGATCTCGCGCGTCGTGCCGTCGACGTTATGGACCTTCACCTTACAGTCATCGAGCGCGTAAGTGACAAAGGCAACCGGGTGGGAATGCTGCTTGTCGGTCACGCCCTTCTTCCAAGTCGCTGAAATCACTCGGAAGTTCTGATCTTCGAAAATGACCTTGTAGACAGTTGGGTCAGCCTCATAGGAGGGCGGGGCACTTTGTGCTGCCGCTGCGCCGATCGACAGAATGAACGCGCTCACGCCAGCCGATAGATATCGAACCATAGTCAAACTCCCCAGCAGAATGAATGTCCATAAATGCAAAAGCGTCCTGCGATGGCCGACAAGCTATTCGCAGATGTGTTCGCCCGGTCGGAAAACATTGCGCAGATCGGACGGCGCAGATAGCGTTTCGGCGGGGAATGATGCCTTGGGGCAGACCGTGGAAAGCGAGGAACTTGAGCGACTCGTCGGCGGCCGGTTGCGGCATAGCTTCGAGGAAATCTTGAACCATGCGCTCCTCCCGCAGGCCCGGCGAGCGTATCTGCAGAGCTTTCTCGAAGTCTACGAGGGCGATCCCTTTTTGATCCGCCTCCTTTTGCAGGCTGGACGTTTCCTCGTGTTTCACTGCGCCATGGTCCTGGAATCCTCGCATGACCTCGCGCGACGCGAGACCTGGTTCACGCTCGCGGCGTTGAAGCAGCAATTGGCGATGTTCGGCTATGTCAGTGCAAGACAGGTGGATCATCTGCTGGCGCGGCTGCAGGAGGTCGGCTTCATCGAACAGCGCCGTGCGCCCGGCGACGGACGCGTGCGCCTGCTCGCCACCACGGACAAGCTTCGCTCGCATCATGCCGATTGGCTGGCGGCGCATTATGTTCCGCTCGCGACGCTCTTTCCCGCGCATGATTATGCTCCGGTGCTAACGCGCGACCGCACTTTCCATGCGCTCCATTGTCGTGCCTGCCTGCCGTTTACGCCCGTAAGCGCGCGGATAATGATGACGCTGCCCGACACGATGCTGTTCTTCAGCCACGCCGCCGGGCCATTGATCCAGAATGCGGTGCTCAAGGCAGCGATGGATGCCGGCGATCCAGCCGCGGCGGTGCCGTATTTCGACGCGGCCGATCGCTTCGGCGTCTCGCGAACGCATGTCCGCAACCTGATGGAGACGGCGCAAGCGGCGGGGCTGGTGAAAATCGTCGGCCGCGGCGGCCGCGGCATCGAGATCCTGCCGCGTTTCTGGTCGAGCTACGACCGCGGGCTTGCCGTAGGCATGTATCTCCACGACGCCGTCAACTGCGTCGTCATGGCGGAGTGGACAAAGCAGAACGCCAGGGATGCGTCCCGCGAATTAATCGACGGCTGACCTCGGACTGCGCCGACTTGAATTCTGAAAATGTAAAGAACCAGCACCAACGGCTGGCCTGTCTCCATGACCCGGCTTCCAAGCGCGGTAAGCACCGGGACACCCCATCCGAAGTAAGTCCTGAGCGGCGGAGAAGTTCTAAGGCTTGTCAGGCGCTGGTCGTTGGAGTTGCCGCGCAGCAACGAATGTTGCGTGTCTACAACACTTCGTGAACATTTAACCGTGGCCCCAGCAAGCACTTGCGCGCGCCGCTATTTAGCCACACGCCTCCATGAGATCATTATTCCGTAGGCGAAACGCCACGGCATTCGCGATGGCATTGGAAGAACCTCCCATTTTTAGAGGTTTTTTGGCTCTCGGGACGGCTGCGGGACAAGGTTCACGATGGACGCGAAGAGCAACATCAAGTCGCGACTCCCAAGCCGTCATGTGACGGAGGGTCCCGCACGCGCTCCCCATCGCTCCTACCTCTATGCCATGGGCCTCACCACCGAGCAGATCCACCAGCCGTTCGTCGGCGTGGCGTCCTGCTGGAATGAGGCGGCCCCCTGCAATATTTCCCTGATGCGTCAGGCCCAGGCCGCCAAAAAGGGCGTCGCCTCGGCGGGCGGCACCCCGCGCGAATTCTGCACCATCACCGTCACCGACGGCATCGCCATGGGCCACGAGGGGATGCGCTCGTCGCTTCCGTCGCGCGAAACCATTGCGGATTCTGTCGAATTGACCGTCCGCGGCCATGCCTATGACGCCCTGATCGGCCTCGCCGGCTGCGACAAGTCCTTGCCCGGCATGATGATGGCGATGCTGCGGCTCAACGTACCGTCGATCTTCATCTACGGCGGCTCGATCCTGCCCGGCAACTTCCGGGGCCAGCAGGTCACCGTCCAGGACATGTTCGAGGCGGTCGGCAAGCACTCGGTCGGCGAAATGTCCGACGAGGATCTGGACGAAATCGAGCGGGTGGCGTGCCCGTCGGCGGGCGCCTGCGGCGCGCAGTTCACCGCCAACACCATGGCGACCGTCTCCGAGGCGATCGGCCTTGCCTTGCCTTACTCGGCCGGTGCGCCGGCTCCTTACGAAATCCGCGACAGCTTCTGCATGGCGGCGGGCGAAAAGATCATGGAATTGATCGCGCAGAATATCCGTCCGCGCGACATCGTCACCCGTAAGTCCTTGGAAAACGCGGCAGCCGTCGTGGCGGCATCGGGCGGCTCGACCAATGCTGCGCTGCATCTGCCTGCGATGGCACACGAATGCGGCATCGAGTTCGATCTTTTTGACGTTGCCGAAATCTTCAAAAAGACACCGTATATCGCGGATTTGAAGCCGGGTGGCCGTTATGTGGCCAAAGATATGTTCGAGGCTGGTGGAATACCGCTTCTGATGAAGACGCTCTTGGACAACGGTTACTTGCACGGCGACTGCATGACAGTCACCGGTCGTACGATCGCCGAAAACCTCAAGAGCGTGAAATGGAATCCTCACCAGGACGTGGTGTATCCAGCCGATAAGCCGATCACCGTGACCGGTGGCGTTGTCGGCATGAAGGGTAATCTCGCGCCCGACGGCGCGATCGTGAAAGTCGCTGGAATGTCGGTGTTGAAGTTCACAGGGCCCGCGCGTTGCTTCGATTGCGAAGAAGATGCGTTCGAGTCCGTGAACAACAAGACCTACAAGGAAGGCGACGTCATCGTGATCCGCTACGAGGGCCCCAAGGGTGGTCCCGGCATGCGCGAAATGCTCCAGACAACCGCGGCTCTGACCGGCCAGGGCATGGGCGGGAAGGTGGCTCTCATCACCGACGGGCGTTTCTCGGGAGCCACCCGCGGCTTCTGCGTCGGCCATGTCGGGCCTGAAGCGGCCGTCGGCGGCCCGATCGGCCTGATCCGCGACGGTGACATCATCGAGCTCGATGCGGTCAACGGCACGCTCAATGTCAAACTGACCGATGCCGAACTGGCCGAGCGCAGGAAGGCGTGGAAGCCGCGTGAAACCTCGGTCGGTTCCGGCGTGCTTTGGAAATATGCCCAGCAGGTGGGACCGGCGGTCAAGGGCGCAGTGACCCATCCCGGCGGGGCGGCTGAGAAAGTGTGTTATGCGGACATCTGAGCGCATCGGTATTGTTGCTGCCCTGACTGTCGCGTTTTTCGCGGCAGGTCCGGCCGTTGCCTTTGAGGGCACGTCGCCGGGCAATCAGGACGGCACGCTGCCGGTTGTTGCCGCTCCCACCGGCGTTGCCGTGATCAAGAAGCCGGTTCCACCGGCCGACATTCCCCAGCCTCCTGCGACGTTGTCGGCGCTGCAATACGCCGCCGAGGGCGGTCATCCGGTGGCGCAGTGGAAGCTCGGGCGCATGTACGCCAAGGGCGACGGCGTCGCGCAGGACGATCTGCGCGCCTACGACTATTTCAGCAAGATCGCGAACGCCCACGCCGAGGATAGCCCGTCGGCGCCGCAGGCGACGATCGTTGCCAACGCTTTCGTGGCGCTCGGCCGGTATTACGTCTCCGGAATTCCGAACACCCGCGTAAAGGCTGATCCGGAGCGGGCGCGGGAAATGTTCTCCTACGCCGCGTCGTATTTCGGCAACGCCGAGGCGCAGTACAATCTGGCGCGGATGTATCTCGATGGCGTCGGTATGCCGCGCGACACCAGATACGGCATTCGCTGGCTCGGGCTGGCGGCGCGCAAGGGCCAGCATCAGGCGCAGGCGCTGCTCGGCCAGATGCTGTTCAACGGCACCGGCTCTCAGCGTCAGGCGGCCCGCGGCCTGATGTGGCTGACCTTGGCGCAGGACAGTGCGGGGCCGGACGAGATCTGGATCAAGGACAGCTACAAGACCGCGCTCTCCAAGGCGTCCGAGGACGACCGGGCGATGGCGCTGCAGATGCTCGAGCGCTGGGTGCAGGGTCGCCGGGACTGATCTGTTCGCGTCGCGAACGTGTTTAGTTGAGATCCAGATCGATCCACACCGGAACGTGATCTGACGCCTTTTCCCATCCCCTGACGTAGCGATCGATGCCGGCATCGAGCAGCCGGTCGCTGGCTTGCGGCGACAGCAGCAGGTGATCGATCCGGATGCCGTTGTTCTTCGGCCATGCGCCGGCCTGATAATCCCAGAACGTGTACTGACCGGGCTGGTCCGAAACCGCACGGATCGCGTCGGTCAGGCCGAGGTTCAGCAGGGCGCGGAAGCGCTCGCGCGTCTTTGGCAGGAACAGGGCGTCGTTCGCCCAGGCGGCAGGATTGTAGACGTCGCCATTGGCGGGAATGACGTTGAAATCGCCCGCCAGCACCAGCGGCTGCTCGCCTTTCATGCGCTCCTTCGAGTACTGAAGAAGCCTATCCATCCATTTGATTTTGTATGGATATTTCTCGGTTTCCGGTGGGTTGCCGTTCGGCAGGTACAGGCACGCGATCCGCAGCGAGCCGTTTGCATGCGAGACCACGCCTTCAAGGAAACGGGCGTGCAGGTCGTCCGCGTCGCCGCCCAGACGCGGCGTGGTTTCGTCGAACCGGTACTTCGAGAGCAGCGCCACGCCGTTGAATGTCTTCTGGCCGTGGGTCACCACGTTGTAGCCGAGCGCCTCGATCGGCTCGCGCGGAAACGCCTCGTCCACGCACTTGATCTCCTGAAGGCAGACGATGTCCGGGGACCGTTCCTTGAGCCACGTCAGCAGGTGATCGAGCCGCTGACGGATAGAGTTAACGTTCCAGGTGGCGATCCGCATGTCCGATCCCGTTAGTTACGTGGGGCATTATTCCAAAGAATCCCCGGTATCCCGTACCACGGGCGGTGTGGCTGTGATAAGCCGAATACAAATTAACGCTGGAAAACCAGCACTATGGGGTTTGGAAACGGCGGCTGTCTGGCGTGCTCGCGCAGCCTGAATCCTGAACCTGAGAGACGGCATGAACGGAAATTTTTTCAAACGGCGTACTTTGCTCATTGCGGGCATTCTTATTGCGGCCGTCGCGCTCTATGCGACCCGGTCGATGTGGACGAGCGGCGCGACCACCGCGCAAGCTCCGCCGCGGCAAGCAGTCTCCGTCGAAGTCGCGAAGGCTGAAAAGAAGCCGGTGCCGCTCGATGTGGATTCCATCGGCGCAGTCACCCCGATTTCGAGCGTTGCGCTGAAATCCCGCGTCGAGACCACCATCGTCGGGGTTCATTTCGAGGACGGCGCCCGCGTCAAGGAAGGCGATTTGCTGTTCACGCTGGATTCGCGCCAGATCGATGCGCAGATCGCGCAGGCGGAAGGCAATCTTGCACGGTCGCAATCGCAGCTCGTCGCCGCCGAGCGCGACATGAGGCGTTTCAACGAACTGATCGGCAAGGGCGCGACCACGCAGGTCAATGTCGACAATGCGAAGACCGCGGCGGACACCGCGACCGCGACCATTCAGGCCGATCAGGCCATTCTGGATAATCTGAAGGTTCAGAAAAGCTACACCAAGATTACGGCCCCCATCAGCGGCCGGATCAGCGCGGCGACCGTCAAGGTCGGAAACTTCGTCCGGCCGGCGGATACGTCGCCCCTTGCGACCATCAACCAGATGGCGCCGGTTTACGTCACCTTCGCAATTCCCCAGCGCGTGCTGAGCGATCTGCGCGATGCCATGAAGGACGGCAAGTCGTCGGTCACGGCGACGATCCCCGGCAACGGCAAGTCGGAGACCGGCACCATCGCCATGGTGGAGAACACCGTCGATCCGACCACCGGCATGGTGACGGTGCGCGGCATGATGGGCAACGAGAGCGAACTGCTGTGGCCGGGTATTCTGGTCAACACCACGCTCACCGTGCGGACCGAAGAGGCGGTCATTGTGCCATCGGTCGGCGTCCAGCGCAGCCAGACAGGGAACTTCGTGTTCGTGGTCCGGGACGGCAAGGCGCAGGTTCAGCCCGTTACCATCAGCCGCACGTTCCAGGGTTTTTCCGTGGTCGACAGTGGTCTGGAAGGCGGAGAGGATATCGTTGTTGATGGTCAATTGCTGCTGTCCAACGGCACGCCCGTCGCGCCTCGCAGCCGCAAGGCCGGAGCTTAATAGATGAACCTGTCGGAACTCTGTATCCGCAGACCGGTGATGACGACGCTGATGACGGCGTCGATTATTGCATTCGGCGTGTTCGGGTTCCGGCTGCTGCCGGTCTCCGCGCTGCCCAAGGTTGATTTCCCGACCATTCAGGTCACGGCGACCTTGCCCGGCGCGAGCGCCGACACAATGGCGGCCTCGGTTGCAGGTCCGATCGAGCGCCAGCTCTCGACGGTTGCCGGCATTTCGTCGATGTCGTCGAGCTCCTCGCAGGGCACGACCTCGATCACCATCCAGTTCGACCTCAACCGCAACATCGATGGCGCAGCACTGGACGTGCAGACCGCGCTGACGATTGCGCAGCGCCGCCTGCCGGTCGAGATGCTCGTCCCGCCGAGCTTCCGCAAGGTGAACCCGGCCGACTTCCCCGTGCTGTTCGTGTCGCTGAGTTCGGAGACGCTGCCGCTGTCGACCGTCAATGAATACGGCGACATCACCATCGGCCAGACGCTCTCGCAGATTCCCGGCGTCGCGCAGGTTCTGATCTACGGTCCGCAGAAGTTTGCGATCCGCGTGCAGGCCGATCCTGAGGCGGCAGCCGCGCGCGGATTGTCGCTCGAGGACATCCGCGCGGCAGTTTCGCGCGCCAATTCCTCGACGCCGGTCGGCACCCTGAACGGTCCGAAGCAGGACATCGCCATCCAGGCGTCCGGGCAGCTCAACAAGGCTGCCGATTACCGGCAGGTGGTTGTGGCATGGCGTAACGGCTCGCCGGTCAAGCTCGACGAAGTCGCGCGGATCTACGACAGCGTCGAAAACGACAAGGCCGCAACCTGGTTCAACGGCACGCGCTCCATCGTGCTGGCGATCCAGAAGCAGCCAGACGCCAACACCGTGGCGGTGGTCGACGCGGTGCGGGCCAAGCTGCCGTCGCTGCGGGCTCAGGTTCCGCCGTCCATCACTATGGACGTGACCCTCGACCGCTCGGTCTCCATCCGCGAGTCCGTCACCGACGTCGAAGAGACGCTGCTGATCGCGGTGGGTCTTGTGATCGTCGTGATCTTCCTGTTCCTGCGCTCGGCCTCCGCGACCTTCATTCCGGCGCTTGCGGTTCCGATCTCGGTGCTGGGCACCTGCGCGGTGATGTACGCGCTCGACTATTCGATCAACAACATGACGCTGCTGGCGCTGACGCTGTCGGTGGGCTTCGTGGTGGACGACGCTATCGTCATGCTCGAAAACATCATGCGTCACATCGAGGAGGGCATGAAGCCCTACGAGGCGGCGCTGAAAGGCGCGCGCGAAATCGGCTTCACCATTCTGTCAATTACGTTCTCGCTGATCGCGGTCTTCATTCCCGTGCTGCTGATGGGCGGCATCGTTGGCCGCGTGTTCCGCGAGTTCGCGGTAACCATCTCTGTAGCCATCCTTGTGTCCGGCTTCGTGTCGCTGACCCTGACGCCCATGCTCTGCGCGCGCGTGCTCAAGGCGCACGATCCGCATCACCGGCCCAACTTCGTGCTGCGCTGGTTCGAGGCCATGTTCGAGGCCTGGCTGCGCGCCTATGAATGGACGCTCGACCGCGTGCTCGCCTACAAGTCGGTGATGCTGGTGGTGACGCTGGCTACGCTCGGCCTCACGATCTGGCTGTACATGATCGTGCCGAAAGGGTTCTTCCCGCAGGAGGACACCGGCTTCCTCAGCGGCACGACGGAGGCCGCGACCGACACGTCATTCGAGGCGATGAGCGCGCGGCAAAAACTTCTTGCCGATATTCTGCGGGCCGATCCCGCGGTTGAATTCGTCAACAGCACGGTCGGGTCCGGCGGGCCCAATCCGACGGCGAACTACGGCCGCTTGTTCATTGGCCTGAAGCCGAAGGAGGAGCGTCAGCCCGCGCCCGTGGTGATGGCGCGGCTCCGGCAGAAGGCGTTGCAGGTGCCGGGTCTTCAGGCGTTCTTCCAGGGCATCCAGAACCTGAACATCGGCGGACGTCCGTCGAAGAGCCAGTATCAGTACACGTTGCAGAGCGGCGATACGGACTCGCTCTACAACGCAGCTCCGGCGATGCGCGACCGCATCGCCAAGGTCGATGGATTGCAGGACGTCACCACCGATCTCTACATCAAGAATCCGCAGCTCACGGTCGAGATCGACCGCGAGAAAGCCGCGGTCTATGGCGTGACCGCCGACCAGATCCGCAACCAGCTTTTCAACGCTTACGGCGCGCGGCAGGTGGGCACGATCTACATGCCCTCGAACGACTACCAGATCATTCTGGAAGTGCAGCCGAAGTTTCGCGTCGATCCGACCGATCTGTCCAAGCTGTATGTGAAGACGACGAACAACCAGACCATTCCGCTCGATGCGGTGGCGAAGATGGTGCCGACGGTCGGGCCTTTGCAGATCAATCACCAAGGCCAGCAGCCGGCGGTGACGATCTCGTTCAACCTGCGGCCCGGCACCTCGCTTGGCTATGCGGTCGATCAGATCACGAAGATCGAGCAGGATTCGAACCTGCCGGCGACCATTGCGACCGGCTTCTCAGGCACGGCGCAGGTGTTCCAGGATTCGCTGCGCGGGCAGGGTGTTCTTATTCTCGCCGCCGTGTTCGCCGCCTTCGTCATTCTTGGAATCCTCTACGAGAGCTTCATCCATCCGATCACGATCATCTCGGGTCTGCCGTCCGCAGGTATCGGCGCGATCCTGACTCTGATGCTGTTCAAGATGGAGTTGTCGGTGATCGCCATGATCGGCATCGTCATGCTGGTCGGCATCGTCAAGAAGAACGCGATCATGATGGTCGACTTCGCCATCGAACGCCGCTCCGCGGGTCTGAGTGCCGAGCATGCCATTCGCGAGGCGGCGCTGATGCGGTTCCGTCCGATTATGATGACGACGTTCGCGGCGATCTTCGGCACGCTGCCGATCGCGCTCGGCGCGGGCGCGGGCGCCGAACTGCGTCAGCCACTCGGCGTGTCCGTGGTCGGCGGTCTTCTGGTGTCGCAATTGCTCACGCTCTACATCACACCGGTGATCTACATCTATCTTGACCGGATCGACCGCCGTCTCAAGCGGCGCCTCGACCCGACGCTGCAGGACACGCCGGATGTCGAGCCGCCGCGCGTCGCGGCGGCCGAGTAGAGTTTCGAATGTCGATCATATCCGCACGAACAGGCTGGCGTTTCCTCATCGCCGCCGCCGTGCTGCTTTCCGCTGTGCCTGCACGGGCCATTGAAGAGCCGATCGAGATTTTCGACGCGCACCTGCATTACAACTGGGAGCCGACGCCGTATTTTCAGGTCGATGAGGTGCTCGCGCTGTTCAGGAAGCACCGCGTCACCGGCATTCTCGCCACCAGCCGTCCCAACACCGGCACGCACGCGCTGATGGACGCGAAGGCGGATGGATTATGGGTCGTTCCGTTCATCAGGCCGTATCGCGTTCGTCCCGACATCCAGACCTGGTTCACCGACCCGACGATCTTCGATCTGGTGCAGGACGAGTACAAGCGCGGCTATTACCGCGGTATCGGAGAGTTTCATCTGTCGGGGAAGGCCGCAGATACCGAGTGGGTCAAGAAGGCCGTGGACTTCGCAGTCGCCAACGATCTCTACCTTCATGCCCACGCCGACGATGAAGCCGTCGAGATCCTGATGCGTCACAACGCGCGCGCAAAGATCATCTGGGCACACACCGGCTTCAGCCTCGCGCCGAGCCGGGTCGCGGCGATGCTGGCAACTTATCCGCAGTTGTGGGGCGAACTGTCTTACCGCAGCGGCATTACCGGCGCGGGCGGGGCGCTAACGCCGGAATGGCGCGCGATGTTCGAGAAATATCCGGACCGCTTCCTGCTGGGATCGGATACCTGGATCAGCGAGCGCTGGGCGAGCTACGGTTCGATCATGGCCGAGTATCGCGGCTGGCTGAAGCAGTTGCCGCCGGGGATCGCGAAACAGATCGCGCATGGCAACGCGAAGCGGCTGTTCGCGGAGAACGCGGGGAATAAGTAGCGGCGCTTTTTGGCGTCATTCTGAGGTGCGAGCCGTTTCCGGCGACACTCAAAGCATGAGAGTTTGCTTTACCTCTCCCATGGGGCGAGGTCGGCGCGTAGCGCCGGGTGAGGGGGTACGCTCTCTCGATAGATTCTACGCCCTCACCCCAACCCTCTCCCCACGGGAGAGGGAGTTGGACTGCGCTCGCGTCGGAGCAGGTGTCTAATTCAATGTAACTAAATCGAAAAACTCGTGCCGCAGCCGCAGGACGCGGTCGCGTTCGGATTGACCACGCGGAACGACGCGCCGATCAGATCATCGACAAAGTCGACTTCCGAGCCGGCCAGGAAAGGCACGGATGAGGGGTCCACCAGCACCACGGCACTGTCACGTTCGATCACTAGATCGTCGTCTGCCTTGGCACGCTCGACATCGAATTTGTACTGGAAGCCGGAGCAGCCGCCGCCTTCGACGCTGATGCGCAGCATCGCGCCGTCGCCTTCCGACTTGAGGATGGCGCCGATTCGCTTCGCTGCCCGTTCGGAAATGGTCACACCGGCGGCTGAGGCGAGTTCGGTGGCAGTCATAATAGGTCTCCGAAACCGGGGTATTTGAATGTCCCCGTATGGCATAGTTAAGTGCGCTGAACGCCAGAATCAAACACCGAAAGTAGAATAATTCGATGTCGGTCGGAATGGCAGCACCCCGCGTAGCCTATGGCTGCGACCCCAGCCAGAGCCGCGGCAGGCGCTTCAATGAGCCGCCGAGCCTGCGGCGCAGTGCGTTCCGCCGCGACTGTGACCGCGTCATTCATTCCAATGCCTTCCGCCGCCTGAAGCATAAAACACAGGTATTCGTGTTCCATGAAGGCGATCACTATCGCACCCGCCTGACCCATACGCTGGAGGTCGCCCAGATCGCCCGCGCGCTGGCGCGGCAACTCGGCCTCGACGAGGACCTCACCGAGACGCTGGCGCTGGCCCACGATCTCGGCCATCCGCCGTTCGGCCATGCCGGAGAGCGGGCGCTGGACGAATGCCTGAAGGATCATGGCGGGTTCGATCACAACGCGCAGAGCCTGCGCGTTGTCACGCTGCTGGAGCGGCGCTATCCGCAGTTCGACGGCCTCAATCTGACGTGGGAGTCGCTTGAGGGGATCGTCAAGCACAACGGCCCGTTGATCGACAGCAATGGCGAGCCTGTCGGCCGCTACCGCGAGCACGGCGTGCCGGTCGGCATCTTGGAATATGTCGCGTATCACGATCTCGAGTTGTGGAGCTACGCCTCGCTGGAAGCGCAGGTCGCTGCGGTGGCCGATGACATCGCCTATGACGCGCACGACATCGACGACGGATTGCGGGCAGGGCTGTTCACTGTTGACGATCTCGGCGCCATTCCGCTGATCGCCGACATCAACGCAGTCATCACCGCGCGCTATCCGGTTCTCGATGAAACCCGGCGCGGTGCCGAACTGGTGCGTGAACTGATCTCCTATCTGATCGAGGACGTGTTCTCGGAAACGCGCCGGCGGCTTGGTGCCGCGCGCCTAAGCAGCGCGGTCGATGTACGTAATCACAACGCAACGCTGGTCGGCTTCTCGGCCGAAGCCGAGAAAACGGAAGCGGCGATCAAGCGCTTTCTCAAGACGCGGATGTATCGCCACGAGCGGGTCATGAGCGTGATGCGGGACGCGGAGGCGGTGGTCCGCGATCTGTTCGCGCGCTATCAGGCCGAACCGGGCGATCTGCCCGCCGAATGGCTGCCCGACGAGGGCGAGCATGACGAGGCTGGCCGGGCCCGCCGGATCGGCGATTTCATTGCGGGAATGACCGACCGGTACGCCATTGTCGAGCATCAGCGGCTTTTTGACTCGACCCCGGATTTGCGTTAGGCGGCGGCATCCGGCCTTGGCAGCAAGCCCAAGGGCTTACTCCGTCATTGCGAGGAGCGCTTGCGACGAAGCAATCCATTCCTTTGGTCTCAAAGATGGATTGCTTCGCTCCGCTCGCAATGACGATCTGAACTGTCTATTTTGTACACGACACAGGACTTCCTAATGACTTCGCCCGCCCAGTCCCAGCATTTGTTCGCCGACGTGCTTTCGCGCGTGCATGCCGTGTGCGCGGCGCTCGGCGGCGAGGGTGTTCTTCCCGCAGGTCTCGATCTGTCGCGCGTTGTGGTCGAGCCGCCGCGCGACGCTACCCATGGCGACATGGCGACCAACGCGGCGATGGTTCTGGCCAAGGACGCGAAAGCAAAGCCGCGCGAGCTTGCCGACAAGATCGCGGACAAATTGCGCGCCGATCCGATTGTCGAGCGCGTTGACGTCGCCGGACCCGGTTTCATTAATCTGACCCTGAAGACATCCGCCTGGTTCGGCGCATTGCGGTCCGTCCTTGAGCAGGGCAATAGTTATGGCCGCAGCACCATCGGAGCGGCCGAGAAAGTCAACGTCGAGTACGTCTCCGCCAATCCGACCGGACCGATGCATGTCGGTCATTGCCGTGGGGCCGTGTTCGGTGACGCGCTTGCGAGCCTGTTGTCGTTCGCGGGCTACGACGTCACCAAGGAATACTACATCAACGACGCCGGCGCGCAGGTCGACGTGCTCGCGCGTTCCGCTTTCCTGCGTTATCGCGAAGCGCTTGGCGAAACCATCGGCGAGATTCCCGAAGGGCTTTATCCGGGTGACTATCTTGTGCCGGTCGGGAAGGCGCTTGCCAGCGAATACGGCGACAAGCTGACCAAGCAATCTGAGGCTGAGTGGCTGCCGGTGGTACGAGCGAAAGCCATTTTCATGATGATGGAGATGATCAAGGGTGATCTCGCCGCGCTCAACATCAGGCACGATGTATTTTTCTCGGAGCGCTCGCTCAACGAAAACGGCAATGACCGCGTCGGGGCGACGATTGCGGAGTTGCGCGCCAAGGGCGATGTGTATGAAGGCCGCCTTCCGCCGCCGAAAGGCGCGCCGGTTGAAGATTACGAGGATCGCGAGCAGACGCTGTTCCGCGCGACCGCGTTCGGCGACGACGTCGATCGTCCGCTGAAGAAATCGGACGGCTCGTACACTTACTTCGCGTCCGACATCGCCTATCACAAGACCAAGTTCGACCGCGGCTTCCTCAACATGGTCGACGTGTGGGGCGCGGATCATGGCGGCTACATCAAACGGGTGCAGGCGGCGATCAAGGCCGTCACCAATGACAAGGCGACGCTGGATGTGAAGATCGTCCAGCTTGTGAAACTGCTGCGCAACGGCGAGCCGGTGAAGATGTCGAAACGCTCCGGCGATTTCGTCACGCTGCGCGAAGTCGTGGACGAGGTCGGTTCCGACGCCGCGCGTTTCATGATGCTGTTCCGCAAGAACGATGCGGTGCTGGACTTCGACCTTGCCAAGGTGATCGAGCAGTCCAAGGACAACGCGGTGTTCTATGTGCAGTACGGACACGCGCGCGGGCATTCGATTTTCAAGAATGCACGCGAGACGGTTCCGTCGCTGCCCGAGGATGCAACGGAGCGTGTCGCGTTCCTGCGCGGCGCGAAGATCGAGCGGCTCAGCGACCCGGTCGAACTGAGCCTGATCCGGCAGATCGCGATTTATCCGCGGATCGTCGAGGCGGCGGCGGTCGCACATGAACCGCACCGAATCGCGTTTTACCTGTATGATCTCGCGAGTGAATTTCACGCGCTTTGGACCAAGGGGCGCGATATGCCTCATTTACGCTTCATTATCCAGAATGATGCAGAAGTAACAATCGCGCGACTTGCCCTGGTTCAGGGCGTTGTCTCGGTTCTGGCTTCCGGTCTCGCCGTGCTCGGCGTCCATGCTCCGGACGAGATGCGATAATTGGGGATTTGACCGCCACGGGGACGGGTGGCGGTGTGTGAGAAGCGGCGTTCGTTTGAATGACGGGCGAGGCGCTTTCCCGAAGGGGATGCAATATCGCAATGGCGAACCAGTATCGCGACAGACCGTTTCCGGCAGACGATGACTACGGCCGGGATCAATCCCGCATGGCCCAGCCGCAAGGCGAGAGCGATCCGCTGGCGGAACTGGCGCGACTGATCGGGCAGGCCGATCCATTCTCGAATTTTGGACGCGAGCAGCAGGCGCAGCCGGCCCGGCATGAGCCGCGCGATCAGTACGCCGCCCATGAGCCCGCCGCCGAGGAAGAAGACGTGCCCGCCGTTCGGCCGTCCTGGTTGCAGAATTTGGCTGCCGCGCGTCAGGCGCCGCAGGAGCCGGCTTATCGCGAGGACTCTTATCGTGAAGAGCCTTATCGCGAGCCAGAGCGTTACGATCCGCCTTATGCGGACGAACGGCATCATCAGAGCCAGGATCATATTTACGGCCAGCATGCCCCGCAGTTCGATCACAGCGGTTACGATCCCGTGCTGACCGGGCAGGGCCGAGGTCAGCAGGCTGCCAGCGACCGTTACGATGACGTGCTGTACGGGCGGCCCGATCATGATCCCGGCCGCGATGACTTTACCGCTCAGGGCGGACATTACGACGAGGGCGGTTACGACCGGCCGCCCTATGGCGAAGATTTCGAGCAGGAAGCCCCGAAGGCCCGGCGTGGCGGCATGATGACAGTTGTCGTCGTTCTGCTGCTCGCGGTTGTCGGCACCGGCGCGGCCTTCGCCTACAGAACGTTCGTCGGTTCTCCGCGCAGCGGCGAGCCACCGGTCATCCGGGCGGACGCAGGCCCGAACAAGATTATTCCTCCCGGCGCTGGCGATGGTTCAAGCAAGCAGATCACTGATCGCGTCGGCGACAAGTCACCCGAGCGCGTGGTGTCCCGCGAGGAACAACCCGTCGACGTCAATGCCAGGACCGGTCCGCGCGTGGTGTTTCCGCCCTTGACCCAGAATGCCAACCCGCCATCGGTCGCCAGCGCGTCCACTAGCGCCCGCCCGACCGGCGCGGGCGTCGGCAACGGCACATTGACCGGCGGCGAGGAGCCGCGAAAAATCCGCACCCTGAGCATCCGGCCGGATCAGCCGGATTCGGCGGCTGCCGCGCCGGCAGCGCCAGCGCGTGCGCAGCCTCCGGCACAGCGGACGTCGACGACGGCACCGGCGAGCACCGCTTCGACAGGGGCACCGTCCGCCAACGCACCCGTTTCACTCGCGCCGCAGGCACAGCCTCCGGCGGCTCCTGCCGATCGGCAGAAGGTTGCAGCAATCAGTCCTGCGGCTGTCACGGGCGGCGGCGCCTATGTGCAGGTATCGTCGCAGAAGTCGGAAGCCGATGCGAAGGCGTCGTTCAAATCGATTCAGGGCAAATATGCCTCGATCCTGGGCTCACGCACGGCGACGATCCACAAGGCCGAGATCGCCGGCAAGGGCACGTTCTACCGTGCCATGGTCGGGCCGTTCGGGACCAATGAGGAAGCCGCGGCGTTCTGCGGCAACCTGAAAACGGCCGGCGGGCAGTGCGTGGTGCAGCGCCGCTAGGCCTCGGCCCTTGTGATCGTCGAGGCGACTACGCCGGCAGCAGACCTGCCGCGCGGTAGCTTTCGATCAATGCATCATAGACAGAGATATCAGAACGGCTTCGCGCAACCAGTTGAGCTCCGGCTATCGCAGCGAAGATGGCGCGCGCTCGCTGTTCGCAGTCGGGGGCGCCAACCACGCCCGCAGCGGACAGAACTTTGCTCAGCCACGCCACGTTGACATCGGCGAAGGCTTGAACTTCGTTCCGCACTGCCTCCGGCAGGTCGTCATGCTCGGCAGCCATGAAGCTGCAGAGGCACATGCGGTTACCGTTCTCGAGCGCTTTGCGAAATGTGTCGGGATACTGCCGCAGGCAACTGAGAGGATCCGGTGACGCCGCCAGCAGTGCATCGAGAGCCGCCGCCGAGTCCTGCCAGTAACGCTTCGCGACCGCCGCAGCGAGATCAGCCTTGCTCGGGAAGTGATGGTAGATGCTCGCCGCCTTGATGCCGACCTCGTCCGCAAGCTCGCGGAAATTCAGGCCGCCATATCCATGCGCCTGTGCGGTCTGTTTGGCCGCTGCCAGAATGGCTTCCCTGGAATTTGAACTCATCTGACGCCCTTACCCTCAAAACATCTACCAAGTGGTAGATAGACGTTGACGGTGCGGATATAAATGGTAGTTTTAGCCTACCAAGTGATAGGTAGGTTCATGGTAAAGGAAGTCGCGATGAAGATTTACGATTGGCATACCGGCCCGTACCCGGCGCGCGTCCGTATCGCGTTGGCGGAAAGGAACCTGCAATCGCGGGTCCAGTTCGTGTCAGTCAATCTGTGGAAAGGCGAGCACAAGAAGCCCGAGTTTCTTGCCAAGAACTACTCAGGCACGCTGCCGGTGCTCGAACTCGAAGACGGAACTCTCATTGCCGAGTGCACGGCCATCACCGAATACCTCGACAACCTTGACGGCGCTCCGACGCTCACCGGCGGGACTGCTCGCGAAAAGGGTGTGATCCACATGATGAGCAAGCGAGCCGAGCTGGAATTGCTCGACGCCATCAGCGTTTATTTCCATCACGCCACGCCGGGGCTCGGCCCGGATGTCGAGATTTACCAGAACGCCGAATGGGGATTTCGTCAACGCGACAAGGCGGTGAGAGGGATGCACTATTTCGACGCCGTTCTGAAAAGGCAGCCGTTCGTCGCGGGCGAGGTCTTCTCCATGGCCGATATCACGGTGATCGGCGGTCTGATCTTTGCGGAGCTCGTCGAAGTGGAGATACCGGCAGAGTGCACGGCTCTCCAAGCCTGGTACGCGCGGATGCAGGAACGTTCCAGCGTCAGGAACCGGATCACCATGTCGGAGCCCGCGCTGGTGTCCGCGTGACACCGGCATCGCGAAAGCTGTTCGGAGCTTCGCCAAATCATTGGAACGATTGCGTTTGCGATTGTGGATGACGCCCACAATCACGTGTGATTTTACCCGGTTTCCTTGACCCTGGAGCCAAGCGCGGGCTAATCGCCGATCTATGGCCGTGCGCGCATTCATTACCGGCGTTTCCGGGACCGCTCTGACCGACGATGAGCGCGCGTTTTTGCGCGACCAGCGGCCGTGGGGCTTTATCCTTTTCAAGCGGAATATCGAAACCCCTGACCAAGTCATTCGGCTGGTTGAGGAAATGCGGTCCGCTGTGAACCAGCCCGATGCCCCCGTCCTGATCGACCAGGAAGGCGGGCGGGTTCAGCGGCTGCAGCCGCCGCAGTGGCCGGCCTATCCGCCCGGAGCGGTCTTCAGCGCGCTGTACGAGGTTGACCGGGCGACCGGGCTTGAGGCTGCGCGCCTGTCGTCCCGGCTGATTGCGGCCGATCTGGCCGATCTCGGGATCACCGTGGACTGCCTGCCGCTGGCTGACGTCCCGGTCCCCGGTGCGGACTCGGTGATCGGCGATCGGGCCTATGGCACGACCCCGGCGAAGGTGGCCGAGATCGCCCGGGCCGTGACCGATGGACTGGCGCAGGGCGGCGTCTTGCCCGTCCTCAAGCATATTCCCGGCCATGGAAGGGCCACAGCGGACAGCCACTTTCGGCTGCCGACGGTCGATACCCCCGCGGCGGAACTCGCCAAAACCGACTTTGCGGCGTTCAAACCGCTTGCCGATCTGCCCATGGCCATGACGGCACATGTTGTGTTTAGCGCCCTCGACCCCGCCCAACCGGCGACGACATCTGCGACAATCATCGAACAGGTGATTCGCGGGACGATCGGATTCCAGGGTCTGTTAATGAGTGATGACGTGTCCATGAATGCCTTGCAGGGAACGATTGCGGAGCGGACACGCGCCAGCCTCAAAGCCGGCTGCGATGTCGTCCTGCATTGCAATGGCAAGCTCGACGAAATGAGCCAGGTTGCGGGTGAAGCCCCTGAACTCGCCGGCGTGGCTCTGGCCCGTGCGGAGCGTGCCTTGGCGTCGCGCAGAACACCGCAGCCCTTCGATCGCGGAGCGGCGCGGGCCGAACTCGAGCGCCTGATCGGCGAGACAGGGAGTCTCACCTCATGAGCGCGGAAATCCTTTCCTTCGAGACAGGTTTGCCGGCGGAGCACGCCGAGGACGAACCGGCACTCGTTGTCGACGTCGAGGGATATGAAGGCCCGCTCGATCTGCTTCTCGCGCTTGCGCGTCAGCAAAAGGTCGACCTCGCCAAGATTTCCATTCTGGCGCTGGCGGATCAGTACCTCGTGTTCATCGAGGCTGCGCGCAAGCTGCGGCTCGAACTGGCGGCCGACTATCTGGTGATGGCGGCCTGGCTGGCCTATCTCAAGTCGCGCCTGCTGTTGCCGGAGCCTCCCGAAGCAGAAGGGCCGAGCGCCGAGGATCTTGCGACCGCGCTGGCCAACAGGCTGCGCCGGCTCGAGCAGATCCGCGAGGCGTCGAACCGGCTGATGACGCGGCCGCAACTGCGGCGCGATATTTTCCCGCGCGGCCAGCCGGAACAGATTGCGCAGGTCAAGCACTCCCGCTGGACCGCGACGCTGTACGACCTGCTGACCGCTTACGCGACCCAGCGTCAGTCGCGCGTGCTCGCGACCGTGCATCTGGCCAAGCGCACTGTGTGGTCGCTGTCGGAGGCGCGCGCTTCGCTGGAACGGCTGGTGGGCGCGGCGGAAACCGAGGACTGGGCGAGCCTCGATGAGCATCTGATGCGCTATGTCGTCGATCCGACGCAGCGCGCGACCGTGTTCGCGTCGAGCTTTGCTGCGGCGCTGGAACTGGTGCGCGAAGGCACGCTCGACCTGCATCAGAAAGAAGCTTTCGCACCTTTGTATTTTCGTAAGCACGTGGCGCATTTGCCGCCCGACGCTCAGGCAGCGCCGGAAGTGCCGGTAGAGTAAGTGGAAGAAGGAGACAGGGCCATGGCAAGTCCGGCGAGAACGACTGCCCACATCGCTCCGGTAGAGGATTCCGTGGAGGAGTCTGTTGTGGAGACCTCTGTTGTGGAGTCCGAGCAGGAATCGTCCAGCGAGGCGGCTGCGCGTCCCGAAGAACTCCGTCTTCTCGAAGCCTTGCTGTTCGCCTCGACTGAACCGCTCGAAGAATCTGCGCTCGCCAAACGCATGCCCGAAGGCGTCGATGTGAAAGTCGCACTCGCGCAGTTGCAGGCCGACTACGCGATGCGCGGCGTGAATCTCGTTCGCGTCGCCAACAAATGGACCTTCCGCACCGCGGGCGATCTTGCCTGGCTGATGACGCGTGAAAGCGTCGAGACGCGCCGCCTGTCGCGGGCCGCGATCGAGATGCTGGCGATTATCGCCTATCACCAGCCGGTGACACGCGCCGAGATCGAGGAAATCCGCGGCGTGGTCACCTCGAAGGGCACCCTCGACGTGCTGCTGGAAACCGGCTGGATCCGCCCGCGCGGCCGCCGCAAGACACCGGGCCGTCCGCTGACTTTCGGAACCACCGAGGCCTTCCTGTCGCAGTTCAGCCTGGAAGCGCTGGGCGATCTGCCCGGACTCGACGAGCTGAAAGGTGCAGGCCTTCTGGATACGCGGCTGCCTGGCGGGTTCGCTGTTCCATCGCCGTCGGACGATCCGGCGCTGCGCGAGGACGAAGATCCGCTGGAGCCCGGCGATCTCGAACTGGCGCTGGCGCCTGCCGTGGAGCCGGAAAAGAGCGGCGAAAGTTGATTTTTCGCGTGCGGCGCGGACAGCCGCGCCCGGGTCCGAGTGAACATTAACTCTCATGTCAATGCGCCGCTTTGCGCAATCCTGGCGCGGGGTTAATCCTTGTTTTTGACACCTCCGGGGCCTACTTTCCGGTCAGATTTGGCCGGAAATCCCGGCCCCGTGTTTTGGAGGATGGCAGTATGGGTTCGTTGAGTATCTGGCACTGGATCGTCGTGATCGCCGTTGTTCTGCTGCTGTTCGGCCGCGGCAAGATTTCGGACCTGATGGGCGACGTCGCGCAGGGCATCAAGGCCTTCAAGAAGGGCATGGCCGATGATGACAAGCCGGCCGAGAAGCCCGAGCCGGTCAAGACCATCGACAGCGCGCCTTCTGCATCCACATCGCAGCGGACCGACGTCGGCAGCAAGGCGGTCTGATTTCAGACCGCGCTTTCTTGATTGAGGTGCGGGGCAATTGAGCCCCCGCAAACGGAATCTTCCATGTTCGATATCGGGTGGAGTGAACTGGTCGTCATCGGCGTCGTGGCGCTGATCGCCATCGGCCCGAAAGAATTGCCCGGCGTGCTGCGCATGGTCGGGCAGTGGATGGGCAAGGCGCGCCGCATGGCCGCCGAATTCCAGGGCCAGTTCAACGAAGCGATGCGCGAAGCCGAGATGGCGGACATCAAGAAGACGTTCGATGACGCCTCATCCGCTGCCAAGGATCTGTCGCCGACCAATCTGCTGACGTCCCTCAACAAGGACGTCGAGGATGCCATGAAGATCGACCAGCCGGTGATGACGCCGACCACACCCGAGCCGCCGACTCCGGCGACGTTCGCCGAAGCCGAGGCACATGCGCCGGCGGTTGAGACCCCGAAGCCTGCCGTACCGGACGCCAAAGCGTCATGAGTCAAGAGGACATCGAAGCCACCAAGGCGCCGTTGATGGATCACCTGATCGAGCTGCGCTCGCGGCTGATCAAGGCGCTGCTCGCGTTCGCGCTGGCCTTCATCTTCTGCTTCTTCTTCGCCAAGCAGATCTACAACGTGCTGGTGTGGCCGTTCGTCTGGGTCGCGGGGCCGGAAAATTCCAAGTTCATCTACACCGCGCTGCTGGAATATTTCCTGACGCAGTTGAAGCTCGCGATGTTCGGCGCGGGATTCATTTCGTTTCCGGTGATCGCGGCGCAGATCTACATGTTCGTCGCGCCCGGTCTCTACAAGCACGAGCGCGGCGCGTTCCTGCCATATCTGATCGCGACGCCGATCTTCTTCGCGCTCGGCTCGCTGCTGGTTTATTTCCTCGTGCTGCCGATGCTGATCCGCTTTTCGCTCGGCATGCAGCAGGTGGGCGGCGCGGAAACCGCGCAGATCGCGCTGCTCCCCAAGGTCGGCGAATATCTCTCGCTGATGATGTCGCTGATCTTCGCGTTCGGCATCGCGTTCCAGTTGCCGGTGATCCTGACGCTGCTGGGGCGGATCGGAATCCTGACCTCGAAGCAGCTCAAGGAAAAGCGGCGCTATTTCATCGTGGTGGCATTCATCATCGCCGCAGTGCTGACCCCGCCGGATGTCATCAGCCAGATGTCGCTCGCGGTCCCGCTGCTGATCCTCTACGAGGGCTCGATCATTGCCGTTGCGATGGTAGAGAAAAAGGCCGCCAAACAGGCCACCGGCACGACCCCGCCCGCGGATGTGCCGCCGACACCGCCTGCCACGACGCCTGCGGAGTAGGACAGAGACAGCCAGGCTTCCCTCGTCATTGCGAGGAGCGAAGCGACGAAGCAATCCAGCTTTCTTAAGAGTGGGTTGCTTCGCTTTGCTCGGAATGACGGTCTTTCGGTCGTTTCGGTCTGGTACGCGGGATGACCGCCTGTGCCAGTTGTTCAGCTATCATTGCTGCAATGCCCTTCGATTCGCGGTTTCCGGGCTTGACCCGGCACTGCGTGGCTTGTTCTAACCCACCCAGATTTTGACGCAGATGGCCGGAAAAGCGGCTATGACCGGAAGCTGCCCATGCACGACATCAAGTGGATACGCGATAACCCCGAAGCGTTTGACGCAGCCCTGAAGCGGCGCGGGCTCGAGCCATTGTCGTCGTCGTTGATCGCGCTGGACGAGAAGCGCCGTACTGCGATCCTCGCGTCGGAGCAGGCGCAGGCGCGCCGTAATGCAGCATCCAAGGAGATTGGCGAGGCGAAGAAGGCCAAGGACAACGCGCGTGCCGACGCGCTGATGGCCGAGGTCGGCGAACTCAAGACCAGACTTCCCGAGCTTGAAGCGACGGTGAAGCAGGTCGAGGAGGAGTTGCGCAAGGAACTCGCGCAGATTCCCAACCTGCCGCTTGATGAAGTGCCGGACGGCGCCGACGAGCACGGCAATGTCGAGCATCATCACTACGGCGCGAAGCGCACTTACGCGTTCAAGCCGAAGGAGCATGTCGAGCTTGGCGAAGGTCTCAAGTTCATGGACTTCGAGACGGCGGCGAAGCTATCCGGCGCTCGTTTCGTCGTTTTAAAGAAAGGCCTCGCGCGGCTGGAGCGCGCCATCGGCCAGTTCATGCTCGATCTGCATACTGGCGAACACGGCTACACCGAGGTCAATCCGCCGCTCCTGGTGCGCGACGATGCGATGTTTGGCACCGCGCAGCTTCCAAAGTTTCGTGACGATCAGTTTGCGGCCGGTTCGCTTGACGCTGAAGGACAGGGCTATTGGCTCATCCCCACCGCCGAAGTGCCGCTGACCAATCTCGTTCGCGAATCCATCCTCGACGAAAAAGAACTGCCGATGCGCCTGACCGCATTGACGCCGTGTTTCCGCGCGGAAGCGGGCGCTGCGGGACGCGACACGCGCGGCATGATCCGCCAGCATCAGTTCACCAAGGTTGAGTTGGTCTCGATCACGACGCCGGAAGAGTCGAGGAACGAACACGAGCGCATGCTGTCGTGTGCCGAAGAGGTTCTGAAGAAACTCGATCTGCATTATCGCGTGATGACGCTGTGCACCGGCGACATGGGATTCGCGTCGCAGAAAACCTACGACATCGAAGTCTGGATGCCGGGGCAGGGCGAGGGCGGCATGTACCGGGAAATCTCCTCATGTTCGGTGTGCGGCGACTTCCAGGCGCGGCGTATGGATGCGCGCTCGCGGGGGCCGGACGGCAAGCCGCGCTTCGTGCACACGCTCAACGGCTCGGGCACGGCGGTCGGCCGCGCTCTGATCGCCGTGATGGAAACCTATCAGCAGGAGGACGGCTCGATTGCCGTGCCGGATGCGTTGCAGCCGTATATGCGCGGCCTCAAAGTGATCGCTAGGGAAGAAAAATAACATGCGAATTCTCTGCACCAACGACGACGGCATTCACGCGCCGGGACTGAAAGTCATCGAGGAAATCGCAAGGCAGATTTCCGATGACGTCTGGGTGGTTGCGCCCGAACTCGACCAGTCCGGCGTCTCGCATTCGCTGTCGCTGAACGATCCACTGCGCCTGCGCGAAGTCGGGCCGCGCCACTTCGCTGTGCGCGGCACGCCGACCGACTGCATCATCATGGGCGCGCGGCATATCCTCAAGGACAAGCAGCCGGACATCGTGCTGTCCGGCGTCAACAAGGGCCGCAACGTCGCCGAAGACGTTGTCTATTCGGGCACCATCGCCGGCGCACTCGAAGGCACCATCCTTGGTTTGCCCTCGTTCGCACTGTCTCAGGAATTCTCCATGGAGACGCGCACCAAGCCGCTGTGGGATACGGCGCTGAAGTTCGGCCCCGATGTGATCCGCAACGTGATGAAACTCGGCGTGCCGCGCAACACCGTCATCAACGTCAACTTTCCGTCCTGCATGCCCGACGAGGTCAAGGGCATCGCGGTCACGCGGCAGGGCAAGCGCAATCTGGGCTTTCTCAAGATCGACAGCCGCCAGGATGGGCGCGGCAATCCGTATTACTGGATCGGCTTCGAGCGCTCGGCGATGCTGGAAGTGCCGGCGGAGGGGACCGATCTCGCGGCCCTCGCTGCTAAACTCGTCTCGGTCACGCCGCTGCGGCTCGATCGCACCGATGAGGCGTTTTCGGAAAAGCTGAAAGGCGTTCTGAAGTAATTCTCTGCGTCGTCCCGGCGAAGGCCGGGACCCATCACCCCTCTATGCAGATAGAGCGAAGGAAGAAGCTGTCGGGCTTTTTCCTAATTGGTTTGGCTCAGGGATTATGGGTCCCCGCCTTGGCCGGGACGACCGAGGAGATTGCTCCTCGCTCCTCACGTTGAGGTTGTCGGGGCGACCGCGCTCTATGCCGCGATGCCCTTCAGCACGGTCTCGATGGTGCGCGCGAGCGTTTCGATCTGGAAGGGCTTTTGCAGTGTCGGGCGGTCGCGGAATTTTTCCGGCAGGCCCTGTGCGCCATAGCCGGTTGCGAACACGAACGGCTTGCCGCTCATCTGAACGGCTTCGGCAACAGGCGTAATCACCTTGCCGTTGACGTTCACGTCGAGAATAGCGATGTCAAAATCGGTGGCTTGAACGAGTCTGACGCCTTCGTCGATGTCGCCCGCTTCAGCGGCAATCGTATAGCCAAGCTCCTCCAACATGTCGGCAACCATCATGCGGATCATGACTTCGTCCTCGACGAGCAAAACCGACGTGCGCGATCCTGGTTTGAAATTGCCCGGCATTCGTTCCCCAAACGACAAATCTGGACTGCTTTGCTAGTGGAACCATATAACTATTGAGCGCACAAGTTCACAGCCAAGGGGGCAAAGTTCCACGGGGAGGAACTTGATCCGGCAGGCAAAAGAGCCGTTTTCATGCGGGCAACGGGAAAAACCGGCCCCGTCCGGTCGCCAGCACGACCCCGGTGCTGAGGTTTTCCAACCGGCCTTCGACATCCACATAGCGGCCGTGGTCGGCAACCAGCGACCCGCGCCCGACGATCGGCGTCTCGGTCGGCACCGGCTTCATGTAACGAATGGTCAATTCGCCGGTCACGCCCAGCCGCCCCGCGAACCGGAGAACCGTGGCTGCCAGCACCTCGTCGAGATAGGCGGCGACAATGCCGCCGTGAGCGGCCCCCGGAGGCCCTTCGTATTGTCGCGAAATGAGAATCGGCGAGGCAACGCCTTCGTCTGTCCTGAAAGTGCGGACATGCAGGCCCGTGGGATGCGATGGCCCGCAGCCGAAACATTGATGAAAGCTGTTGTCCGACCCGGCGGAGAGGATCTGCTCCTCCAATCCGGCAAAGGAGGCGTGAAATGGTTCGGGAAGGGGGAGCGTCATGAGGGTCTCGGCACGCTTGGGCTGTAGGCGGTTATTGCGCAAAACGTATCTGGATTGCTAACACGAAGGTGGTGCATGCCGCGACTCCTGTCAGAGCATGCGTCGTATACAGCCCGTTCCCGTTTTCAACGTTGATCACGCATGCCGTCGTCCCAGCCCACGCCGCACGACAAGATGATGTTTCAGTTGAACTTGCGGCAGCGCGGTATCAGCAATCAGGCCGTGCTGAAAGCGATGGAGGATGTCCCGCGCGAACTGTTCGTGACGGCGATGGACCGCGCCTACGCGTACCGCGACACCGCTCTCGGCATCGCCTGCGGGCAGACCATCAGCCAGCCGTTCGTCGTGGCCTACATGACCGAACAGCTCGATCTGAGGCCGGAAAACCGCGTCCTGGAGATAGGGACGGGCTCGGGCTATCAGGCCGCGATCCTCTCGAAGTTGTGCCGTGACGTGGTGTCGCTGGAGCGGTTTCGCACGCTGGCGGATCGCGCGAAGCTGGTCCTGACCGAACTCGGTTGCCGCAACGTCGATGTGAAGCTCGGCGACGGATTCGACCTGCCGGAAACGCTCGGCACGTTCGACCGGATCATCGTGACCGCGGCGATGGAGGAAATTCCCGACGCGCTGCTCGGGCGGCTGGAGCCGGGCGGCATTCTGATCGCTCCTGTTGGGCCAGTGGACGACCGGCAGGTGCTGATCCGCATGGTCCGGAACGGCGACAGCTTCGATCAGGAGGAGCTTGTCGCGGTGCGTTTCGTGCCGGCGCTGCCCGGCATTGCGCGCGAGTTATGAGCGGCGTTACGCGTTAGGAAGTAAGGCGGAATTCGAGCCTTAAAGAGTTATTTACTCGGACTGTGTTTACTCAAATTTGTGTTAGTTGCGTACGAGTGAGTAACCATGTCCCGCTTTGTCGAGTTGATCAACTCGCGTCACGCGCCGCATTTCGTGGTTCTGGCGCTCGTCTCTGTCGGATTTGGCGGATGTAGCGCCGATACCTCGACACGGTTCTCCGATACATCGTTCTCCAACCCGTTTGCGTCGCGCAGTGCGGACGCGACCGGCTCGGTCCCGAGCAATTATCGCGGCGCGCCGTATCAGGCTCACCCGCAGCAGGAATCCTATCAGCAGCAGCCCCGCGAGCTTCCGCAATACGCGCGCCCGCATTCTGCTCCGGTCATCTCCGCGCCGTTGTCTGCACCGGCCGCTGTCGGTACGTCAGGCGGTGGCAGGGGCATGGCGTCCTACGCGCCTCCGTCGTCTTCGCCGATCGAAACCACCGCATCGGTTGCGCCACGCTCCGTTGCCGCGACCTCAGGATGGAGCCGCGAAGGCGGCACCACGATCATCGTCGGCACCGCCGACACGCTCGATGTCATCTCGAAGCGCTACAATGTTCCGTCATCCGAAATCCTGAAAGCGAACGGCTACGGCGGACCTCGCGTCCTTCAGCCGGGGCAGCAGCTCGTCATTCCGCGCCGCATGGCGCAGGCCGCTCCGCCGGCGCTGTCGACCGCGCCGGGCACGAAGGTTGCTGCTGCGCTTCCCGCAAGCGTTCATGTCGTCAAGTCAGGCGACACGCTGATGAACCTCTCGCGCCGTCACAACATCGCACCCGCGCAGCTTGCCGCGGCCAACAACATTCCGGTTACGACCCAGCTCAAGATCGGCTCCAAGATCAACATTCCCGGCGGCAAGGCCGTCGCGGCAGCACCGGCGCCGCAGGTTGTCGCGGAAGCACCGAAACCTGCGGTTGCCGCGCCTGCGCCTGCTGCAAAGCCGGTGACTGTTGCATCCGCCGAGCCTCAGCAGAAGGCGCGCGTCGCCGCTGAAGCCCCTGCGGCCGACCTGCCTGAAGCGTCGCCTGTAAAGGCCGCTGATGCGACCAATGCCTTGCCGACATTCCGCTGGCCGGTGCGTGGACGCGTCATCGCCGCTTACGGCGCGAAGAACAACGGTAAACAGAACGACGGCATCAATGTCGCCGTTCCCGAAGGCACGCCGGTCAAGGCCGCGGAAGACGGCGTGGTTGCTTACTCGGGCAACGAACTCAAGGGTTATGGCAATCTGATCCTGGTGCGGCACTCCAACGGTTATGTCACCGCGTATGCCCACGCGAGTGAACTGATGGTGAAGCGCGGAGATACGATCAAGCGCGGCCAGATCATTGCCAAATCGGGTCAGACGGGAGAGGTGGGGTCGCCGCAGCTTCACTTCGAGATCCGCAAGGGATCTTCAGCCGTCGACCCGCTTCAATTCCTGAACGGCGCGTGATCGCCGCCGTCAGAATCCAAAACGAAACCCCGGCTGCGAGGCCGGGGTTTTTCTTTGCGGGGATGTTGCGAGACGCTATTTCGCCGCCAGCTTCACGCCCATCCGTCCGGCGATTTCCTGCGTGAACTGCCAGGCGACGCGGCCCGAGCGCGATCCGCGTGTGGTCGACCATTCCAGGGCTTCGCGCGTGAGCTGATCGTCAGCCATCCTGACGCCGAAGTGCTTGCAGTAGCCGCGGACCATCTCGAGATATTCGTCCTGGCTGCACTTGTGGAAGCCGAGCCACAGGCCGAAACGGTCCGATAGCGAGACCTTTTCCTCGACGGCCTCGCTCGGATTGATAGCGGTCGAGCGCTCGTTCTCGATCATGTCGCGCGCCAGCAGGTGGCGGCGGTTCGAGGTCGCATAGAGGATGACATTCTCGGGCCGGCCTTCGATGCCGCCCTCTAACACCGCCTTGAGCGACTTGTAGGACGCGTCGTTGCCGTCGAACGACAGGTCGTCGCAGAACACGATGAAATGGAAATCCGACTCGCGCAGCAGCGACATCAGAAGCGGCAGGCTCTCGATGTCCTCGCGGTGAATTTCGATCAGCTTCAGCCGGCCGTTCACTTCGGGCATGGCGTTCACGCTGGCATGTGCCGCCTTCACGAGCGACGACTTGCCCATGCCGCGCGCGCCCCAGAGCAGGGCGTTATTGGCAGGAAGGCCCTTGGCGAAGCGCTCGGTGTTCTCGATCAGGATGTCGCGCATCCGGTCGATTCCCCGCAGCAGGCCGAGATCGACGCGGTTCACTTTCGGAACCGGTACCAGTCGGCCGTTGGGCTGCCAGACGAACGCAGCGGCGCTTTTGAGGGAATCAGCGCTCGACGGCTTGGCCGCGGATGCGTTCAGGCTCGCGGCGATGCTCTCGAGCGCCCGCGCGATGCGTCCGGTCTCGGTTTCGGCTGCTGCGGCAGGGCGTTTTGTCGCGGTTTTGATCGCCTTGCCGGGACGTGCCTTCGCGGCGGCCCGAGAGGCCTTTTTACTGGGTTTTTTGGACATGATTCAGCCCCCTTGGGAGGCACCCTTAGCGAGGCGCGCCAATACCCGCAAGCGCCACAAATGCATGGCAAAATCGTCACCTCCGGTCCCGTTGCAATTGGGACGCTGGCCGCTATAGTCCGCGCAAATTCGGCCAAAACGGCCACAACACGACGCGTTTCGCCCGATGGCGGGCGCCTTCCCGAGGACTTTTCGTATGTTCATTACTCCTGCCTTTGCTCAGGCTGCCGGTGCCGCTGACACCAACAGCATGCTGATGTCGTTGCTGCCGTTCGCGCTGATCTTCGTCATCATGTACTTCCTGATCCTCAAGCCGCAGCAGAAGAAGCTGAAGGACCATCAGGAGCTGGTGAAGAACATCCGTCGCGGCGATACCGTCGTCACCAATGGCGGCCTTGTCGGCAAGGTGACCAAGGTGGTCGATGACGACCAGATCGAAGTCGAAATCGCCGACGGCGTGCGCATTCGTCAGATGCGTGGGATGATCTCGGGCGTTCGCACCAAAGGCGAGCCCGCCAAGGATTCCAAGGAAGAGACAGCCGCGAGCTGACGCGCTGATCGCCGCGGTTTCATCAATCTGACGGACTTACATCGATGTTGTATTTCACGCGGTGGAAGGCACTGGCGGTCATCCTGACCGCCTTGATCGTTTGCCTTTGCGCGGTTCCGAACTTCTTCCCCGAAGCGACCGTCAAGAGCTGGCCGAAGTGGGCCCAGCGTCATGTCGTACTCGGTCTCGACTTGCAGGGTGGTTCGCACATCCTGCTCGAAGTCGATTCCAACTCGGTCAAGAAGGACAAGCTCGATCAGGTTCGCGATGACGTGCGGCGCACGCTGCGCGACGCCAAGATCGGCTACACGGGCCTTGCGGTTCGCGGCGAAAGCGTCGAGGTCCGCGTCAAGGATACAGATCTGACCGCTGCGCTCGCCAAGCTGCGCGAACTCTCGCAGCCGCTCGGCGGATTGCTCGGCTCGAGCGGCCAGCGCAGCGTCGAAGTCAGCGATGCCGGCGGGGGATTGATCCGCCTGACCGTTCCTCCGGCCGCGATCACGGAACGCATCCGCCAGTCGGTCGAGCAGTCGATCCAGATCGTCGAACGCCGCATCAATGAACTGGGAACCGTCGAGCCGCTGATCCAGCGTCAGGGCGTCGACCGCATTCTGGTGCAGGTGCCTGGCCTGCAGGACCCGACCCGCCTCAAGGAACTGCTCGGCAAGACCGCGAAGCTCGACTTCCGCATGGTCGATACGACGGTGCCGGCGGATCAGGCGCAGCAGGGGCGGGTCCCTCCGGACTCTGAAGTCCTGATGAGCGCATCCTCGCCGAAGGTGCCTTATGTCATCAAGAAGCAGGTGCTGGTCTCGGGCGGCGACCTGACCGACGCGCAGCCCGGCTTCGACCAGCGCTCCGGCGAGCCGATCGTCAGCTTCCGCTTCAATACATCGGGTGCGCGCAAGTTCGCGCAGGCCACGCTTGAGAACGTCGGACAGCCGTTCGCCATCGTTCTCGACAACGAAGTGATTTCCGCGCCCGTCATCCGTGAGCCGATCACCGGCGGCTCCGGCCAGATTTCCGGCAGCTTCACGGTGCAGGGCGCCAACGATCTGGCGATCCTGCTGCGCGCGGGTGCACTGCCTGCGCCGCTGACCATCATTGAAGAGCGCACGGTCGGGCCGGGACTCGGACAGGACTCGATCGCCGCCGGCGAACTCGCGTCCTATGTCGGCTCGGTGCTGGTCATCGTATTCATGCTGCTGACCTACCGGCTGTTCGGCTTCTTCGCCAACGTCGCGGTCGCGATCAACGTCGCCATGATCTTCGGCATCCTGTCGCTGCTCAACGCCACGCTGACGCTGCCCGGCATCGCCGGCATCGTGCTGACGGTCGGCATTGCGGTCGACTCGAACGTGCTGATCTATGAGCGCATCCGCGAGGAATTGCGCGCCGGGCGAACCGCGATCTCCGCCATCGATGCGGGCTTCACGCGCGCGCTCGCGACCATTCTGGACTCCAACATCACAACGTTCATCGCGGCGGCAGTGCTGTTCTACATCGGCACCGGACCGGTGCGCGGCTTCGCCGTGACCCTCGGCATCGGCATTCTGACCACCGTGTTCACGGCTTTCACCGTGACCCGGCTGATTGTTGCGATGTGGGTGGCGTGGAAGCGGCCCAAGACCGTGCCGATTTGAGGATTGTATAAGCCGTGACTCATACCATCATCGTCGCACTCGCCATCTTCATTGTCGTTCTGACAGGCCTCAGCATCTATGGCGTGATCCCCGCGCTTCGCATCGTCCCGGACGATACGAAGTTCGACTTCATGCGCTTCCGCCGCATCAGCTTTCCGATTTCCGCGTTGCTGTCGCTGCTGGCCATCGGCCTGTATTTCGTCCACGGGCTGAATTTCGGCATCGACTTCAAGGGCGGTACGCTGCTTGAAATCCAGACCAAGTCCGGCCCCGCCGACATCGCGGCATTGCGCGCGCAGCTCACGACGCTGAATTTCGGCGACGTCCAGCTTCAGCAGTTTGGCGGTCCCTCCGACGTTCTGATCCGTATCGCCGAGCAGCCGGGCGGCGATCAGGCGCAGCAGGCTGCGGTGCAGAAGGTTCGTCAGCTCTTCGGTGACAGCGTCGAGTATCGCCGTGTCGAAGTCGTTGGTCCGCGCGTTTCGAGCGAACTGCTCGCCTACGGCACGGTCGGCCTGATGCTCGCGATCGCGGGCATCTTCATCTATCTCTGGTTCCGGTTCGAGTGGCAGTTCTCGCTGGGCGCGATGATCGCCAACGTCCACGACATCGTGCTGACGCTCGGCTTCATGTCGATCACCCAGATCGAATTCGACCTGACCAGCATCGCGGCGCTGCTTACCATTCTCGGCTATTCGCTGAACGACACGGTCGTCATCTATGACCGCATTCGCGAAATGCTGCGGCGGTACAAAAAAATGCCGATGCCGGAACTGCTCAACACGTCGATCAACTCGACGCTGTCGCGCTCGATCATTACCCACGTCACGGTCACGCTGGCATTGCTTGCGCTGCTGCTGTTCGGCGGCAAGGCGATCCACAGCTTCGCGGCGACGATGACGTTCGGCGTGGTTCTGGTCGGCACCTATACGTCGATCTTCATCGCAGCGCCGATCCTGATCTATCTCGGCGTCGGCGAAAACCGGGGCGGCGAGGACAAGCCGTCGAAGCCGTAATCGTCATTGCGAGGAGCCCTTGCGACGAAGCAATCCACTCTTGTTATGGTCAAGATGGATTGCTTCGCTTCGCTCGCAATGACGAAGGTAGGGCCACCTTATTGCAGGCGGTGGTGAGATGGATCACGAACTTCAGAAATCGAGTAATCACGCGCCCGAAGGACTGCACCTTCCGCGGTCAGCGCCGATCGAAGCCTACGGCAACGGCGGTTTTCGGTTCGCCGACATGTCGCATCGTGGCTCGCTGCTGTGCCTGCCGGATGCGATCTGGGCGTGGCCGGTCACGGACCCCAAGGACATCGACCGGTATTCGCTGGAACGCGTGTTCGAGCATGCCAATGACATCGATACGCTGCTGATCGGGACGGGAAGCGGTGTCTGGATCGCCCCCGCGCCGCTGCGCAATGCGCTGCGGCAGGTCCATATCGTACTGGACACCATGCAGACGGGGCCCGCGATCCGCACCTACAACGTCATGATGGGCGAACGGCGGCGCGTCGCGGCGGCGCTGATTGCCGTGCCATGAGCAACGCACCCAGCAATGACGCCGCAGCGTTTTGCGCCGATCTGGTGCGCGCGCGGGATTTCAGAACCTATGCCGCAAGCCTGTTCGTATCGCCGGAAGCGCGGCGGGCCTGGCTTGCGCTGGCGGCGTTCAATGCCGAAGTCGCTCATGTCCGCGATCACGTCAGCCAGCCATTGCCCGGTGAAATCCGGCTGCAATGGTGGCGCGATGTTCTGACTGGTGGGGGGGAGGGGTCTCGCGGGGAGGCTGAGGCCAATCCTGTCGCGGCGGAATTGTTGCGGGCGATTACGCACCACAATCTGCCGATCGAGGCCTTCGTGCGCCTGATCGACGCCCATGTGTTCGATGTCTATGACGATCCCATGCCTGACATGGCCGCGCTGGAGGCACATTGCCGGGATACATCGGCGGCGCTCTACGGCTTGCGTGCAAAGGTGCTGGGCCTGAATTCACCGGAGGCCGTACGCATCGCCGAACATGCCGGCATTGCGGAAGGATTGGTCGATGTCATGCTGGCGATGCCGCGCCACGCCGCGCGCCGTCAGCTTTATCTGCCAGGCGATCTGATGAACCTTCACGGCGTGATCGCCGAAGAGTTCTTTCTGCGGCAGGCCAGCCAGCCGCTCAAGGAGGCGCTGGCGCATCTGCGCCGCGAGGCCGCCTCCCAACTGCAGCAGGCGATAGCGATGCTTGCCAGCGCGCCGCTTTCCGCGCGTGCTGCATTTCTTCCGCTTGCGGTCATCGGAAAAAATCTGACGCGGCTTGAATCATCCGAGCCGTTCGCGCCGCCGTTGCTATCGCGGCTGGGCATCCTCTGGACGACCTGGCGCGCGGCCAGTGCGAAGCCGTTCAAGGCGTGAGAACCCGAGAACGGAATTACCTCACCGCGAAGTGGGCGTCTTATAGACTCTTTGAGGTTCCAGGCAGCCGATCTTGTTTGACGAACAACTCAACAAAACGCGTTGCAAAGGTTTTAAGAATTAGTTTCTGGTGATCTTCGCCGGCGCAGGACTTGCAGCTTTCGAACTGGTTCTTGTCGCGCCTGATATCTCTGCGCCGGGACTTTACCGCTTGACCGTTGATCAATTGCTCCGACGTAAATGACGATATATGGCCCATGAACAGGTCGCTTCGCACGTTCGTGCAGCAAGGCTGAAGACAGCCGTCCGAATTGAAATAAAGTCCCGCATACATGGACGAGCATCGGCCCGGTGCGATCACGCCGGGGTCGTTGCGAATGTCGATCTGCTTGTTCTTGAAATATACATTCTCGGTCGATCCGACCACGGTCTTTACGAAATCGACAAATCGCTGTTTCCGCAACTCCATTTCTGGATCGTTCGGTGTCACAAGGTACTGTGGATAAATCTTGCACTTGCCCTTCGCGAGGATCGCCAGGTTTTTACGAACTACATCGAAGCGGCCACCCCAACGATACTCGGCGTAGCTTTCGGTGTCCCACCCATCGAGCGAGCAGATGATGTTAAGAAGAGGGAATTCCGTCAGCATCTCAGCCAGCCGCGGGCTGTAATTTAGATTTGACGAAAACCAGATGCGCTTTCCCGCCGATGAAACATACTCGAGAATCTCGCGAAATTCTTTGTGAAGAAGCGGCTCCCCCCACATGTTGAGGCAGTAACTTTCAGTCATGTCTCGCGTGAGATCGACAATGCGCCGAACGTCTTCAAGCTTAATCTGCTTGTTTGCCCGCTCGATAATGTTCTCTGAGCGCCGCGCTGGACAAATCGGGCAGTCGAGATTGCACGTTGATGTCGTTTCGATCATCACCGTTTGATAGGTCACGGAGATCGAGCCATCGTTGCGGGAAATATCACGTAGAAGCTTCAAGCGCTTAACGGCCTGAGTAAACTGACTCATGCGGGATCTCCAATAGGCCCCACTAGCACGTTCGGCGCGCACACGCACGAAAAATAACAATCGTTTTGTAGCCGATCCCCCACGTTTTGGACGCGAATCTGTTGAGGTACGTACGTCCGGCTTTCTCAGCAATGCCTCGGGCAATTCCGACAACGCCATGAACACGCTCGGATCGCCAACTGCGTTGCCGCCAGGCTAGTCGTGTATCATCGGCAGATGGTTGCGTTAAGACTCTGCGCCAGGGCTCGCTCCGATTCTTGACTGGGCCAGCGGCAAGGCGCGGGTCACGTGGCTTGATGGTGGCCAGAGCACATGCAACCCGTGTGAGGCTCAGGCTCATCATGGCTTCGCCGGTCAGGATGGTCAGGTGGTGTCTGCCGTCACCGGCTTCGCCGCGCGATAGCATATCGAGGGTCGCGTTGTCGCGCCGAACCGTTCATCTAGCATGTTTAAAGGTCGTTCGAAGAATACGTGTCAAGAGAATTCCGGCGTCATCCGCGCGCTGAATCCTGATCCAGTTGCTCGCCGTCATTTCGTCGCCACTTCGCCCTTTTGCAGCGAAGTTCGTCACCGATTTGCCATTTGACCGGTGAGGCCAGGGATTCAGTGGGACATGAACAAAATTTACGCCGCGTCAGCTACATGGAGCATATCTGCGATCCAGCGATCAAGATCCGACAGCGCGCGCGCGCTGATCGCCTGCTTCTTCGCGATTGTCTTTTCATTACCGCGCAGCCGCGTGCCGTCCGGCTTCTTGGTCGGCGGCGACGCCAGCGGCGGAAACAGTCCGAAGTTGATGTTCATCGGCTGGAATGAGCGCGGCCCGGCGTCGATGGTTTCAATATGGCCGCCGGTGATGTGGCCGAGCAGTGCGCCGAGGGCGGTTGTTGGCGGGGGTGGCGCGATGCTGCTGCGCTTGATGTCCGCCGCTGCGAACAGCCCTGCGAGCAGACCGATACCTGCGGATTCGACGTAGCCTTCGCAGCCCGTCATCTGTCCCGCGAACCGCAGACGTGGCTGGGCGTGCAGTCTCAATTGCGGATCGAGGAGTTTCGGCGAGTTCAGGAACGTGTTGCGATGCAGGCCGCCGAGCCGCGCGAATTCCGCGTTCTCAAGGCCTGGAATGGCGCGGAGTACGTGGGTCTGCGCGCCGTGTTTCAGTTTGGTCTGGAAGCCGACAATATTGTAGAGCGTGCCGAGCTTGTTATCCTGTCGAAGCTGGACGATCGCATATGGCTTGACCGTGGGATCGCGCGGGTTGGTCAGTCCGACCGGCTTCATCGGCCCATGGCGAAGCGTTTCCCGGCCGCGCGCGGCCATCACTTCGATCGGCAGACAACCGTCGAAGTAAGGCGTGTTGTTTTCCCATTCCTTGAAGTCGGTTTTCTCGCCCGCTATGAGCGCGTCGACAAAAGCGTCATATTGCTCGCGTGTCATCGGACAGTTGAGATAGTCGGCGCCGGTGCCGCCGGGGCCCACCTTGTCGTAGCGCGACTGAAACCACGCGACGTCCATGTTGATGCTGTCGCGATGAACAATGGGCGCAATCGCATCGAAGAAGGCGAGAGCATCTTCGCCGGACAGTCCCCGGATCGCGTCGGCGAGCGCAGGGGATGTCAGCGGGCCGGTCGCGACGATCACGTTCTGCCATTCGGCGGGTGGCAATCCGGCGATTTCCTCGCGGCGAATTTCGATTTTCGGATGTGCGGTGAGCGCTGCGCTGACGGCTGCCGAAAAGCTGTCGCGGTCCACCGCAAGCGCGCCGCCTGCGGGCACCTGATTGGCGTCGGCGCTGCGCATGATGAGGGAGTTCAGCTTGCGCAGCTCCGCGTGCAGCAGGCCCACGGCGTTATTGGCCGCGTCATCGGAGCGGAACGAATTGGAACAGACGAGTTCGGCAAGGCTGTCGGTGCGATGGGCATCGGTCGTGCGGACCGGGCGCATCTCGTGCAGCACGACGTTGACGCCGGCATTGGCGATCTGCCACGCGGCTTCCGAGCCGGCCAGTCCGCCGCCGATCACGTGGACGGCGTCTTTTTCATGATTGGTGTGAGCTGTCATGGCTCACAACTAAAGCTCACAGGACCCCGACGCAACGCTTGATGCCGGGGCGGCCGTCTGTGTCGTGCGCCAGATACGACAACGCCCGCAAGATGCGGGCGTAATCCGTTCGTGATGCAGTTCGCGGCGTTTAGCCGTTGTAGGCGCCCGCTGCGACCCGCTGGATGTCGGACCGATCGAGTCCGATATCGGCCAGTTCCCGATCGCTCAACTGGGACAGCTCAGCGACATTGCGCTGATAGTCACGGAACGCCTGGATAGCGCGGATAAATGAGAGCAGCATAGTTAGTCTCCTTCGTAATCCCGATTCAGCTCTTGGAGTAGCATCATCGTTGAAACTGAATATAGGGGACGATTCTGCGCTGCAACACCGCAAATGTTGCGATGCAGCTAATCGTACAGCGCATATCTAGAGTAAGGAGTGATTAATCTTTCAGCTAAGATTGTTCAGACTTAATCGGCCTGTCTTCGTGCAGAAGCCGATTTTAGCTCTGTATTTCATTGAGTTGACGCAAAGGAGACATAAATTCTGGTCCGCCCGGCACGACGGTATTGGAATAAGTAGCTACGCTAAGCCATGTGTTGGATAAATGGCACCGAAAGCTTCGTACGGCTACTCACGTATAGTTCCGAGTATCTACTAATAGCGAACAATAATTCATTTTATCATGCCGATCCCGACCGATGTATCCCGGGACCCAAGGTGCGGTACGCCGAATTGTGGACGTCCAACCGACGGCGTGGCATAGCCGCTGGATGCGAGATCGCTATTCAGTTTGCCGGTTGCTCCTGACCCTTGCGCTGTCGCAGGCGATGGTGATTCAGGCTCTCCTGGTGGTCTGGAGCGGCGCGCAGGCCGCGGCCGGGGTAGCGGGCGGCGTCAGCGCCATTTGCTCTGGCAAGATAACTCCGGGCGGGACTGAGCCAGGCCAGCCGAGCGCGCCTCACGATTGCTTTAGCGCCTGCCTGGCGGGTCAGATCGTTGCACCACCCGATCGCATGGTGCTCCGGACGCACGCCACAGCCTATGTGCGAATGTCAGCTTCCCGGCAGTTGGCGCTGCCGGAAATTGAACGGCAACTGGCTTTTTCGGCAAGGGCTCCGCCGAAGCTGACTTGAGACCTTCGTTCAGAACTCTCTTTCAGCATCATTCGAGGACAACATGATTATCAACTTCCGCGGCCTTCAGCGGCTGCTGACCGGCGCTGGCCTGACGGCAGCCGCTGTCATCGCTTCGCAACAATCTGCATCCGCCCATGTGACGCTCGCGACCGGAGAGGCGCGCGCCAACACGTACTACAAGGCAGTGTTCCAGGTACCTCACGGCTGCGATGGCGCGGCCACGCAGACCGTCCGTGTCCAGATTCCGGAAGGTGTCATCGGCGTAAAGCCGATGCCGAAGGCCGGATGGACCCTCAGCATTACCCGTGGCGCCTACGCCAAGTCATACCAGAGCCATGGCAAGACCGTTGCCGAAGGTCCAAAGGAGATCGTCTGGTCGGGCGGATCGCTGGCGGACGACAACTACGACGAGTTCGTGTTCACCAGCTTCATCACGGATTTTCCATCGGGGCAGGCGATTGCATTCCCCACGGTCCAGCAATGCGCCAAGGGTGAGGTTCGCTGGGATCAGATCGCGTCAGAAGGGCAGAATCCACACAGCCTGAAATCACCGGCTCCCGTGCTGCGGATCGTTGCCGATACGGCGACAGTTGCGCAGGCGCAAATGGATCACAGTCAGATGGACCATGGGAAGATGGCAGCGCCCAAGTCAGGCAGTGACACCTTCAAGGCCGGTGATTTGGTCGTCGCCGCGCCATGGACTCGCGCGACGCCGGGCGGCGCCAAGATTGCCGGCGGCTATCTCAAGATCACCAACAACGGCAAGTCTGCCGACCGTCTTGTCAGCGCGATCTCGGCTGGTGCCGACCGCGTGGAGATTCACGAGATGTCGATGACCGACGGGGTGATGAAGATGCGGCCGCTGACTGACGGCTTGACCATCAAGCCCGGCGAGACCGTCGAACTTAAGCCCGGCGGCTTCCACATGATGTTCATGGACATTAAGCAGCCGCTGAAGCAGGGCGACAAGCTGAAGGCCACGCTGACGTTCGAAAAGGCGGGCAAGCTCGACGTCAGTTTCGACGTCAATGCGATGGGAGCAACCAGCGAGCCTGCTCATAAGCACTGACAACCAGGGTGTGGTGATGCGGCAGTAACTTTGCTGCCGCATCATCGGTCAGGGAGCGCGATCAAGCTGGTTCGCGAAATAGGCGATTGTCTTCGAGTAGACTTCGCTTTTGTTCCACTGCTGGATCACCGCAAAATTCTCGCTGCCCGGATCCCAGGGCTGACCGCGCTTCCAGCCGTGACTGGCAAGGAAGTTTGCGGTTGAGGCCAGCACATCGGGTGCGCTTCGCAGCAGATCGCGCCGTCCGTTGCCGTCGAAGTCGACGGCAAATTTGATGTAGGACGAGGGCATAAACTGCGTTTGCCCGATTTCGCCGGCCCAGGCACCGCGCATGTCTGTGGGTGACAGATCGCCCTGATCGACAATGCGCAGGGCATCCTTCAACTCCGCGCGAAACATTTCGGAGCGCCGGCAATCGTAAGCAAGCGTTGCGACGGAGCGAATGGTCGGAAATTTTCCGATATTGACGCCGTAATCTGTCTCGAGCCCCCAGATCGCGACAAGAACGGAGCCGGGAACGCCATAGCGCTGCTCGATGCGGGACAACACCGACCCGAACTGCTTCATCTTGTTGGCGCCCACGGCCAATCGCGGCGGCACCATCCGGCCGGAAAACTCCTCGAAGCTTTGGCGGAAGACATGCTGCGACCGATCGCGCGAGAGGACGGTGTTGTCGAGGGTGACGCCGTTCAACCCCTGGGAGATTGCCTGCTGGGAGATTCCTTCCGCCGCGGCTTCCTTTTTAAAGTTATCGAGCCAGCTCTCGAAACTGCCGGTGCCGCATGTCGCAGCGGATGCCCATGAAGCCGGCACAAGGACGATAAAGGCGGCGAAGGCCGCGCGTGGGAGAAAGCCAACGGTCATCTGAACGCCTGCTGCGAACATGAGCCTACCGCGAATCTCGCGCGCAACCGCGGCTAAAACGTGTCGCTTTCCGGGTCAGACCGGATTCATCGATTGAGCGAGGAGGCAAAAGCGTCGCCGTCCTTAAGGCCGAGTTCGTAGGCATCCCGGATGCCGTCCGGGTTTCGGATGTCGAATTGCCCGACGCCGATCTTTTGCGAGGGCTGCACGTAGATGCGTCCGTTCACCTGTGGGATTGTCTGGTAGACACGGGTGAGCAGCACCAGCGAGCGGCCTCCGGCGGCCTCAATCGGCGCCAGCGGCTCAACCGGAACGTTATCGACGAGCCCGCCATCGAAGGCCGGCCGCCCCGCGACATTGGTGACCGGCATGAATGGCGGAACGCCGCTGCTGGCCATTAGTGCCTCGCGAAGCTGTTGCGGGTCGTTCATGGAGCCTGCCGCGACGAACTCTGGCCTGAAACCAAGCGCGCGCCCGAACCGCGGGTGCACCGGATGAAAAAGCTGCTTCTCCAACTGATACACGCCGATACCAATGGCCGCGCCGATCGGTGGGGACAGCCCGCGCGGTAACCGCGAGACTGCGATCCGAAAGTCGGTCATGTTCTGAAGCCGACTGAAGGCTTTCGCGTCAATGGTCTGTTCTAGGAGTTCGCGGAACATCGGACCGACAGGGCAAAGTGGTTTGCCCGCGCGCCACGCGGCGAAATCGAAATTTTTCAGTTTCGGGTCGCAGGCACCTATCACGCGCGCGCGGGTAGCCGGTCCGGCTTCGAGCAACGAATAGGCTGCCGCAAATGCACCAGCGCTTGCCCCGACCACGAGTTTCGGTGACAGGCCAAGACGTGCAGCCGCAGCCTCATAGAAGCCGCCTTGCCAGTAACAGCGGTTGCCACCGCCTGCAAAAACCACTGCGTCGAACATGAACCGTCTTCTGATGCACGCCTTGAGGCGTGCATCCATGCCAAACCGCGGCGCGGCAGGCAACCATGCCTGACGGACTGAGCATGCAGTGCTGGTCAAAGTTCATCTGCGGAAACATCACGATCGCCTGCAATGTATAAGCGAGCAGATGGAGCAAGGTTCTGCAAGGGAACGAGACGGATTCTCGTTTTGCAAACAATCAGTGTCGTCACATCCGAGTCATTGTGGCGTCTTTTTGACAGCTTTAATTCAAATCGCCGCGGCGCAATGTTGAGCTGCTGCATTGGCAAGCCCTGACCAGCCGTCTACACTCTTGCGTGATACCGGTGCGGTGCTGCCGGAGCGGGGAAGCGCCAATCAGATCCACCAGTCAATCGACGGGCTATCGGGAGTTTTACATATGAGCATTTTTGGAAAGATCATGGGCGCGATTTTCGGCACAAAGGCCGAAGCTGCTGAGCCCGCCGGCGGTGCTGGATCGGCTGCAGGCGGTGGCGGCAGCGTCCCCATGGTGGATGTCGCGCCAATTCTCGACAAGGCCGTTGCTGCCAAGGGTGAAAAGCTCGAATGGCGCACGTCGATCGTGGATTTGATGAAGGCCCTCGACATCGATTCAAGCCTGTCCGCTCGCAAGGAGCTTGCGAAGGAACTGAAGTATGATGGCGACACCAACGACTCGGCCAAGATGAACATCTGGCTGCACAAGCAGGTCATGACCAAGCTTGCTGCGAACGGCGGCAAGCTGCCGGACGATCTCAAGCACTAATCCAGCGACCTTGTGCCGGATTTGGAAAGGCCCGCCATTGGCGGGCCTTTTTCGTTGCGCCGCACACTTGCGTTTGCGCACGAGGCCTCTGTTCAAATCGTCGTCGTCGGCATACAAAATACCAGCGCTTCCGAACCGTTGTTCGCTGCCGCGAGTTCACGAGCGGCAAGTGCGCCAAAGCCAACAAAGCAAACGGGAAACGACCATGACCAAACTCAACCGCAGACACATCCTGGCTGGCGGAGCGGCAGCCCTTGCCGGCACGGCAGCACTTAGCGAGACGGCAAGCGCCGAAATCGGCCTGAAGGCAGTTTTTCCCGTCGCACAGGCGACGATCCCTATTGTAGGTCTGAAAGAGGTTTTTCCCGTTCGCCGCATCTATTGCATCGGCCGCAACTACGCGGCGCATGCGCGCGAGATGGGATCCGATCCGACTCGTGAGCCGCCGTTCTTTTTTCAGAAGCCGACCGACGCGATCCAGAACGTCGCGATCGGAACGGTTGCAGACCATCCGTATCCGCCGCTGACCAAGAACTATCACTATGAAGTCGAACTGGTCGCCGCGCTGAAATCAGGCGGCTCCAATATTTCGCCGGAGAAGGCACTCGAGTGCGTTTACGGTTACGCGCTCGGTCTCGATATGACGCGCCGCGATCTTCAGCGCGCGATGGGTGACCAGAAGAAACCGTGGGAGATCGGCAAGAGCTTCGATAATTCCGCCGTGATTGGCCCGATTCACCCCGTGACCAAGACCGGCCATTTTGCCAAAGGCGCGATCTCGCTCGCCGTGAACGGAACGGTGAAGCAGAGCTCCGACCTCAGCAACATGATCTGGAGTGTGGCCGAACAAATCTCGAAGTTGTCCGAGGCCTGCGAGCTGAAGGCCGGCGACATCATCTATTCCGGCACGCCGGAGAATGTCGGACCGGTTGTGAAAGGTGACGTCATCCTTTGCAAACTGGAGGGCCTGCCGGATATGTCGATCAAGATCGTCTGACGCTGTTCGAGCGGCACGGTTCGCTGTCGAGCAAATAAAAAGCCCGCCGTCCGGCGGGCTTTTTTTTCGATCGACGAGTGGACTAAGCCACAACGTCCGCGAACTCTGGATGCTTCTCCAGATAGTCCACGACGAAACCGCATCCCGCCACAACCTTCAGGCCGTCGGCGCGGATTTGCTCCAGCGTGCCTTGCACCAGCTTTGAGGCGATGCCGCGGCCACGCAACGGGCGAGGCGTTTCGGTGTGGGTGATGATCACCTTTCCCGGCGCCAGCCGATAGTCAGCAAATGCGGTCGCGCCGTCTGCATCGAGTTCGTAGCGGTTGAGGGATTTGTTGTTGCGGACGATGCCTTGATCCATGGCGCCTGCGTTCTGCTGTTGACTGTGTGGTGCGAACTTACTTCAGGAGATCGGCGTATTCCTGATGCTTGCCGATGTACGCCTTCACGAAAGGGCATTGCGCGATGACTTTCAGCCCGGAGGCGCGCACCTGATCGAGCGTTTCCTTGATGAGTTTCGAACCGATGCCTCGGCCTCCGAGCGCCTCCGGTACTTCGGTGTGGACAAACGTGATTACGCCATCAGACAGTTCGTAATAGGTCGCCGCGATATGACCTTCGACGTCGAGTTCGTAGCGCTTCTTGGCAGGGTTGTTCCGTACATCGGTCATTGTCGGCGTCCGCTTCGGGGTGTCAGATTCGGCGAGTCTATCAACATTCCATGGGGCAAGGCGAGCCGTCCGCCGCACCGCACCTCATACGCCGGTGAAGCAACAAATTCCGTCCTTGGGACCTTGCAGGAACCCCGGGGTTTCATACGTTTAGAGATGGACATACTCCGATGCGGCCGAATGGTCGTCTTCAAGTCGGAATGTGACGACACCAGGCCCGCCGACGTATGCCTCTTTCAATGGAGGTCTTACATGTCTGGTTTTCGGTTTTTCGACACTCATCGCAAATGGGAAGATTGGTTCGGCATGCTGTTGGGCCTGCTGATCGTGCTGTCGCCCTGGCTTACGGGACAGCCAAATTACGGGTTTGGTACGCTGTCGGAGCCGGGATTCGCGATCCTGTGCACGGTTCTTGCGGGCGTTTTCGTATTTGGCCTTGCCCAGATGGAGTACATCGCGCTCCAGCGCTGGGAGGAGGCAGGTGAGATGGCGCTCGGTCTCTGGCTGATCGCGGCGCCGTACCTGCTGGGCTATTCGGGCAGCGGCATCCTCAGGTTCTGGCACACCGGCATCGGTGGCGTTGTATTCCTGCTGGCGGTTCTGAAGTTGTGGCAGGACTGGAATCTGACAGACCAGGAGCTTGCCAACCACGGGCAATGATGTCTTTCGCCTGACGCTTCTCGCTTTCGCGTCAGGATGATGTGGTCAACCCGCAGAACGAACGGCGCGCGGTGTGATCCGTGCGCCGTTTTTACTTAATCGGATCCCTGCGGGACCATGCTATGATCGCGCCCCAACGCGAAGGTGGCCTGACGATTGTAATCAGGCGAGCCATTTTCTTCGCTCATCGAAACGCATCATATTGGAAAACGTCATGGCGAATGAGAAGGGCCCGAACATCAAGAAGAAGCAGAAGTGCAAAAACTGCGAAGGCAAGGGCCTGCTTAAGAAAGGCGACAAGGTCGTTACCTGTCAGCGATGCAAGGGCACCGGGGTAAGGTAACGGCTCCTTCCGGGCAGCGAGAGACCGCTTTACTCCGCGGCCTCGCCGGTGTCGTGAATTTTTCCGGCGCGGCCCTTCTTCAGAACCGGCGCGAGGAATTTCCCGGTGTAACTGCGCGGCGCTTTGACGATGTCCTCCGGCGGTCCCCAAGCGACGATTTCTCCGCCGCCGTCACCACCTTCCGGGCCGAGATCGATCACCCAGTCCGCGGTCTTGATAACCTCGAGATTGTGCTCGATGACGACCACCGTATTGCCTTGAGCGACCAGCTCATGCAGCACTTCCAGCAGTTTCGCGACATCATGGAAATGCAAGCCTGTTGTGGGCTCGTCGAGAATGTAGAGCGTCCGCCCGGTTGCACGCTTGCTGAGTTCCTTGGCGAGCTTGACGCGTTGCGCTTCGCCGCCGGAGAGCGTGGTCGCTTGCTGGCCGACATGAATGTAGTCGAGCCCGACGCGATGGAGCGTCTTGAAGGTCTCGCGCACGCGCGGCACCGCCTTGAAGAACTCGGCGGCTTCTTCCACCGTCATGTCCAGCACGTCGGCGATCGACTTGCCCTTGAACAGCACCTCGAGGGTTTCGCGGTTGTAGCGCTTGCCCTTGCAGGTGTCGCAGGTGACGTAAACGTCGGGCAGGAAGTGCATCTCGATCTTGATGACCCCGTCGCCCTGACAGGCCTCGCAGCGCCCGCCCTTCACGTTGAACGAGAAGCGGCCCGGCTCATAACCGCGCGCCTTGGATTCCGGCAAACCGGCGAACCATTCTCGGATCGGCGTGAAGGCGCCGGTGTAGGTTGCGGGATTTGAGCGCGGCGTCCGCCCGATGGGCGACTGGTCGATGTCGATGATCTTGTCGATATGCTCGAGCCCCTCGATGCGATCATGCGGAGCGGGACCTTCCGAGGCATTGTTGAGCTTGCGCGCAATGGATTTGTACAGCGTATCGATCAGCAGCGTGGATTTGCCGCCGCCCGAGACGCCGGTGACGCAGGTGAAAAGCCCGAGCGGGATTTCCGCCGACACGTTCTTGAGGTTGTTGCCGCGCGCGTTGACGACCTTGATGGTCCGGCGGTGATTAGGCGGCCGGCGCTCGGGAATCGGCACGTACATTTCACCGGTGAGATACTTTCCGGTCATCGATTTCGGATTGCTCTTCACCTGTTGCGGTGTGCCCTGGGCGACGATGTTGCCGCCATGCATGCCGGCACCTGGGCCGACGTCCACCACATAGTCCGCGGTTTCGATGGCATCCTCGTCGTGCTCAACGACAATGACCGTGTTGCCGAGATCGCGCAGCCGCCGCAACGTGTCGAGCAAGCGTGCGTTATCGCGCTGGTGCAGCCCGATTGAAGGTTCGTCCAGCACGTAGAGCACGCCGGTCAGGCCGGAGCCGATCTGCGAGGCGAGGCGGATACGCTGGCTTTCGCCGCCCGACAAGGTCCCGGATGATCGCGACAGCGTGAGGTAGTTCAGGCCGACGTCCAGCAGGAACGACAGCCGCTCGCGAATTTCCTTGAGCACGCGCGTCGCGATCTCGTTCTGCTGCTTGTTCAACTGCTTGGGAACGTTCTCGAACCATTCCCCGGCGCGCAGAACCGAAAGCTCGGCGACTTCGCCAATATGCTTGCCGCCGATCTTGACGGAAAGCGCTTCCGGCTTCAGGCGATAACCGTGGCACGCTTCGCACGGAACGTCGCTGAAGTATTTGCCGAGTTCTTCCCGCGCCCACTCGCTTTCGGTTTCGCGGAAGCGTCGCTCGATATTGGTGACCACGCCCTCGAACGGCTTCTTGGTGTCGTAGGACCGAACGCCATCCTCATAGGAAAACTTGATTTCGTCATCGCCGGAGCCGAACAGAATTGCGTCCTTCGTCTTCTTCGGCAGATCCTTCCACTTGGTGTCGAGTGTGAACTTGTAGAACTTCCCCAGCGCTTGCAGGGTCTGCACGTAGTAAGGCGATGACGATTTTGCCCACGGCGCGATCGCGCCCTTGCGCAGGGTTAGTTCCTTGTCCGGGATCACCAGTTCGGCATCGATATGCTGTTCGACGCCGAGGCCGCCGCATTTCGGGCAGGCACCGTAAGGGTTGTTGAACGAAAACAGGCGCGGCTCGATTTCCGGGATCGTGAATCCGGAGACCGGACAGGCGAATTTCTCCGAGAACAGAATCCGCTCCGGTCCGCTCTTGTCGTGGATCTTTGCGGTCTTCTTTTCCGCTTTCTTCTCCGACGCAGGGTCGCTTGCGGGTGCATCGGCGAATTCGACGACGGCCAGGCCTTCGGCGAGTTTCAGAGCGGTCTCGAACGATTCGGCAAGCCGCTGCGCCATATCGGGACGCACGACGATACGATCGACCACGACGTCGATGTCGTGGGGGAATTTCTTATCCAGTGTCGGCGCGTCCGCCAGTTCGTAGAACTTGCCGTCGACCTTGATCCGCTGGAATCCCTTCTTGAGATACTCGGCAAATTCCTTGCGGTACTCGCCCTTACGGCCCTGAACGACCGGCGCCAGCAGGTAGAGGCGGGTGCCTTCGGGCAGCGCGAGCACGCGATCCACCATTTGCGACACGGTCTGGCTTTCGATGGGGAGCCCCGTCGCCGGTGAATAGGGAATGCCGACGCGCGCCCAGAGCAGGCGCATGTAGTCGTAGATCTCTGTGACCGTACCCACGGTTGATCGGGGATTCTTGGAGGTCGTTTTCTGTTCGATGGAAATGGCTGGCGACAGGCCGTCGATCTGATCGACGTCCGGCTTCTGCATCATTTCCAGAAACTGACGGGCGTAAGCCGATAGCGATTCGACGTAGCGGCGCTGGCCTTCCGCGTAGATGGTGTCGAAGGCGAGGGAGGATTTCCCGGAACCTGACAGGCCGGTGAAGACGACCAGTTTGTCGCGCGGAATGGCGAGGTCGATATTCTTGAGATTGTGCTCGCGCGCGCCGCGAATCGTAATGGCCCGCGAGTTCGATCCGGCTGACGGTTTGCGGTTTGCCTTGATCACTTCATCCATAAGGGAGTTCCGGTAGCGCGTGGTGCGCAGCTAGAGCGCTGTTCCGGAAAACGCGATGACCGTTCGCCGGCTCTCATTCTCGATCAGATTCTTGTCCGCAGAACATAGTGAGAACGCGGCTGAATTTCCAGCCCTGTTCGCGATCCATCAACTGCTTGGTGTCTCGTGGGACTTGAGAGATATAGGGTCGTGACCACCAAACAAAAAGGCCGGCTCAAGAGCCGGCCTTTCCGTGTTCCCGAGAGACTCAGGTGAAGCGAAGCTTAGTACTTCGCGACGACCGGGCCACCCCAGTTGAAGCGGTAGTTCACGCCAACCTTCACAGTGTGGAGGTCGTCCTTGTAGGACAGAGCGCCAGCGCCAGCGTTGGTCGAAATGTTGGTCGTGTCGAAGTTGTAGTACTGGTACTCAACCTTCGCCGACCAGGCCGGAGCGAACATGTATTCGAGACCGCCACCGACGGTGTAGCCGGTCGAGTTGCGATTGGTCACAGCCGGCAGGAAGCCAGCGGTCGCTGCGAGGCCGTTGTCGTCACGGAACGCGACACCGCCCTTGGCGTAGATCAGGCCCGGACCCCAGGTGTAGCCGAGGCGACCGGTGACCGAAGCGAGCCAGTCGGAACGGTCACGGATCGAGTTCACGCCCGTGGTGAAGGTGCGGTCGCTGTTCGAGAGGCCGGAGATCTGGCCTTCGATACCAACCAGCCAGTTCGGAGCGAACTGGTAGTCAGCGCCGACCTGGCCACCGCCGAGGAACGCTGCGTCGCGGTTCGAGCCGGTCAGGCCGACGATGTTGGTTGCGAACCCATCATCACCACCGAAAGCGGCGCCGATGTGCCCGCCGACGTAGAAGCCGGTCCAGTTGTAGATCGGAGCGGCATAAACCGGCGCCTTGGTGTAGGTGCGGGCCGGCAGATCAGCGGCGACCGCCGAAGCAGTACCGAGGGCAACGAGTGCCACGGTGCCGAGCAAGAACTTCTTCATTTCATCTTCTCCAGTTTTAAGTCCGCCCCGATTTTTCGAAGCAGTTATCCAAGGCGCGAACGCAGTGGGATTCTCGATCTCATGGCCGGGAATATACCGGCTTCCGCCGAAAAAGCCGTCTCCGAAATGCAACACTCGGATGGGAAGTGAATGCTCCTAACGTAAGGAATTGTTTGGGATATTCGGCCTGCCGGTTCCACGATTTGATCACGTTTTCGTCACATTCAGTGGAACACGCGCAGATAATGTTTTGTCCTACAAAGGGTTGCTTTTGCGGGAACACTTGCGCGGGAACAAAAAGAGTACGTATTATGTCTGTGCGACAATGCCGGTTGCGTGTGGATAACCGGCGCGGCGGCCTCATCCCGGGAGCCGGAAAGTATAGGGTCATTTGCAGGGCGGACGTCTCCCAGGGTGGGATTGTCGTTCCGCGTACATAAATCCTGACAGATTCGGCGCGCCGTATCGGTGCGCCAAAGTGGAGAACGGTAATGGCGGGAAGCGTCAATAAAGTCATTCTGGTTGGAAACCTCGGCGCCGACCCTGAAATCAAGCGCACGCAGGACGGCCGCCCGATCGCGAATCTGAGCATCGCGACCTCGGATACCTGGCGCGACAAGAATTCCGGCGAGCGGAAAGAAAAGACGGAATGGCATCGTGTCGTGATCTTCAGCGAAGGTCTTTGCAAGATTGCCGAGCAGTATCTGAAGAAGGGCTCCAAGGTTTACATCGAGGGCCAGCTCCAGACTCGCAAATGGCAGGACAAGGACGGCAAGGATCGCTATTCGACCGAAGTCGTTCTGCAGAACTTCAATTCGACGCTGACGATGCTCGACGGCAAGAGCAGTGGCGGCTCGTTTGGAGCGGATGAGGGCGGTGATTTCGGATCGCGCTCTGCACCTCCGCGCCGGGTGGCCGCCGGCGGTGGCCGCAACGACGACATGAACGACGACATTCCCTTCTAAGCCGGAATGCTGTCAGGCTTGCGGAGGCGGTGTTGAATTCACCGTCTCCGTGATTGCCGCGCTGATCTGACCTGGATCGCGCACGGACAACGCGCGGGACACGACCGCGTAATCAATCAATCGATCAACAGGAGAGCGAACAGTCTGCGCTTTTTGCGCGAATGACGGGTACGACATTGCCTTGGTCGCATGTTAATGATATTAACATGCATTCGGATGGTCGCAGCTTTGATCGCGTCTTAAGCCTGTACCGTGGGAATACGAATGAGCTTCGCGCCGCTGCTCAATGCACCGTCGATCATTCAACTGCATGCGTTCGCCGCGATGGGCGCGCTTGCACTAGGCCTCGTTCAGTTCTCGCTGCCAAAAGGCACTCTTCCTCACCGCACCATGGGCTGGACCTGGGTCGCGCTGATGGCGACTGTCGCGGTCAGTTCGTTCTGGATACATGGCCGCCAGATCAAGCTTGGCGAGCCATGGAGCCCCATTCATCTGTTGTCGATCTTCAGCCTCATCATGCTTCCGCTCGGCATTTGGTACGCGCACAGCCATCGTGTGAGAGGTCACCGGATCACGATGATCTCGATTTTCACAGGCGGTTTGGTCATCGCTGGCCTGTTCACTTTCGTCCCTGGCCGGATCATGCATGCGGTCGCTTTTGGACAGTGATTGGCGGTTCTGGAATCAGAGTTTTCCGCCTCCCGGAATCACTGGTTGAAATCGATTTTTCTCTCAACGTAAGCCATTGTAATAGCGGGTGAATTTGCGTCGATTTTGACGCTAAATGCGGTTGGCGTTGCGGTGTGAATTCGCCTATATAAAACGAGCATTTCGCACCCAGGATTCGCACGTTGTCCGACCAAGAAAATCCGCCGTCCGGCCCACCCGAGGCGGCTGATATCCGTCCCGTATCGATTACGGATGAGATGAAGCGCTCTTACCTCGATTACGCGATGAGCGTGATCGTGGCACGTGCACTGCCGGATGCGCGCGACGGTTTGAAGCCGGTTCATCGGCGCATTCTCTATGCGATGTATGAAAACGGCTTTGAGTGGAACAAACCGTACCGCAAATCGGCACGCACCGTCGGTGACGTGATCGGTAAATACCATCCGCACGGCGATCAGTCGGTCTACGACGCGATGGTGCGCATGGCGCAGGTTTTTTCCATGCGCGTGCCGCTGATCGACGGGCAGGGCAACTTCGGCTCGGTCGACGGCGATATGGCGGCTGCGATGCGTTACACCGAAGCGCGCCTGCAAAAGGTCGCGCATTCGCTGCTCGACGACATCGACAAGGACACGGTCGACTACCAGCCGAACTACGACAGCTCGGAGCGCGAGCCGAAGGTTCTGCCCGCGAAGTTTCCCAATCTTCTCGTCAACGGCGCCGGCGGCATCGCAGTCGGCATGGCGACCAACATTCCGCCGCACAATCTCGGCGAAGTGATCGACGCATGTATCGCGCTGATCAACGATCCGGCGCTCGGCATCGACGACATCATCAACATCATTCCCGGACCGGATTTTCCGACCGGCGGCATCATTCTCGGCCGTCAGGGCATTCGCGCGGCTTACCACCTCGGACGCGGTTCGATCGTGATGCGCGGCAAGGTCGAGATCGAAGACATCCGCAAGGACCGTCAGGCGATCGTGGTCTCGGAAATCCCGTATCAGGTGAACAAGGCGGGCATGGTGGAGCGCATCGCCGAACTGGTGCGCGAGAAGAAGATCGAAGGCATCGCGGATCTGCGCGACGAATCCGACCGCGACGGTTATCGCGTGGTCGTCGAGCTGAAGCGTGACGCGGTGCCGGAGGTGGTCCTGAACCAGCTCTATAAATTCACACCGCTACAGACCAATTTCGGGGCCAACATGGTGGCGCTCGATGGCGGCCGCCCGCAGGTGATGAACCTGAAGGATCTGTTGACCGTGTTCATCGCGTTCCGCGAGAGCGTGGTTTCACGGCGCACCAAATTTCTGCTTGGCAAGGCACGCGACCGAGCTCACATCCTGGTCGGCTTGGCCATCGCCGTTGCCAATATCGATGAAGTCATTCGTGTAATCCGGACGTCGCCTGATCCGAACACCGCACGCGAAACCCTGATGGCGCGCGACTGGCCCGCCAGGGACATGGCGACGATGATCACGCTGATCGACGATCCGCGCCATCGTATCGCCGAGGACGGAACCGCGCGCCTGTCGCTGGAGCAGGCGAAAGCGATCCTCGATTTGCGCCTGCAGCGCCTGACCGCGCTTGGCCGCGAGGAAATCTCCGAAGAGTTGAACAAGCTCGCCACGGAGATCGCGGATTATCTCGACATCCTGCGTTCGCGCGCCCGGATTCAATCCATCATCAAGGACGAACTCACGGCCGTGAAGGACGAGTTCGCCACGCCGCGCCGGACCCAGATCATCGATCAGGAAGGCGAGGTCGAAGACGAGGACCTGATCCAGCGCGAAGATATGGTCGTGACCGTCTCGCACGCGGGCTACGTCAAGCGCGTGCCGCTCTCGACCTATCGCGCACAGAAGCGCGGCGGCAAAGGCCGCTCGGGCATGCAGACGCGCGACGAGGATTTCGTCAGCCGGCTGTTCATCGCCTCGACCCATACGCCGGTGCTGTTCTTCTCGTCTCGCGGCCAGGTCTATAAGGAGAAGGTCTGGCGTCTGCCGATGGCCGCTCCGAATTCACGCGGCAAGGCGCTGATCAACATTCTGCCGCTGGAGCAGGGTGAGCGCATCACCACCATTATGCCGCTGCCGGAAGATGAATCGTCGTGGAGCAATCTCGACGTGATGTTCGCCACCACAGGCGGCAACGTCCGGCGCAACAAGCTCTCGGATTTCGTCGATGTTCGCCGCTCGGGAATCATCGCGATGAAGCTCGACGAGGGTGAGGCCATCGTCGACGTACAGATCGCCACTGAAAACGACGACGTGCTGCTGACCGCCGCCGGCGGGCAGTGCATCCGCTTCCCCGTAACAGATGTGCGCGTGTTCAGCGGCCGCACCTCGATGGGCGTGCGCGGCATCGCGCTTGGCGATGGCGACAAGCTGATCTCTCTCACGATCCTCCGCCATCTTGAGGCGTCATCAGACGAGCGCGCTGCGTACCTGAAAATGCGCCGTGCGGTTGCCGGTGAGGCGGCTGCCGAGGAGAGCGGCGATTCGGATGCCGAAGAGACATCGGCGACAGTGCAACTCAGTCAGGAGCGCTATGCGCAAATGTCCGCTGCCGAACAGTTCGTGCTGACCATCAGCGAGAACGGCTACGGCAAGCGCAGTTCGTCGTTCGAGTATCGCACCACGGGCCGCGGCGGAAAGGGCATCGTCGCAATGTCCGTCAACAATCGCAACGGCAAGCTTGTGGCGTCGTTCCCGGTCGAGGACAGCGATCAGATCATGCTGGTCACCGACAAGGGGCAGCTCATTCGCTGCCCTGTGGAAGGAATTCGCGTCGCAGGCCGCTCAACCCAGGGCGTCATCGTGTTCGATACGGCCGAAGACGAGCACGTGGTGTCGGTCGAGCACATCTCGGAAGACGAGTCGGAGAACGGCAACGGCGGTTAAGAGCGCCGCGCTAAATCTCGATTTCGGTTCCGAACTCGACGACCTGCTTGGTCGGCACGCCGAAGAAGGCGGCTGTCCGTTCCGCATTTCGTTGCAGGAAGGCGAACACCGTCTCGCGCCATACCCACATGCCCGCGATTTTCTCGCTGGGGATGATCGTCTCGCGGCCGATGTAATAGGTGATGTTGTTGAGGTCGATGCCCGGCAGCTTGCCCTGCGCGCAGGCAAGCTGGAGTCCTTCTAGGATGACCGGGTACTGCATGAAACCGAAGTGCAGGATCACCCGCGTGATGCCCTCGATAACCTCGATCACTTCAGCCCGGTCCTCGTCGGGAATGCGCGGCGCTTCCGCAATCAGGACGGTCACGAGAAGAACGCGTTGATGCAGCACATGGTTGTGTTTGACGAACTGTGTGAGTGCGAGAGGGACCCCGTTGGCTGCGGAGGCGAGAAATACTGCGGTCCCCGGAAGCCGCGCATGGCACCTGCTCACTGCGGTTTCGATCAGGTCTTCTTCCGGCTGACGTAGTGCACCTCGCGCGGCTTCGACGAGTTTCACTCCGCTGCGCCATGTCAGCATCAGGAATGCGATGACTGCTGCGATCAGCAGCGGAAACCAGCCGCCCTCGAACAGTTTGGCGAAATTTGCTGCGAAGAAAATACAATCGATCACGAAGAAGAACCCGTTGACCGCAATGACAACGACCGGCGGATAACCCCATTGGAGAGCGACGAGCGCAGCCAGCAGCGTTGTAATCGCCATCAGCAGCGATACGGCGATACCGTAGGCTCCAGCGAGTGCATCCGACGTGCCGAAGCCGATGACGGCGCCGAGAGTGGCTGCAGCCAGCAGCCAGTTGATCAGCGGGACGTAGATCTGGCCCTTCTCGTCACTCGCCGTGTGCTGGATATGCATGCGGGGGAGGAACCCCAGTTGAATGGCCTGCTGTGTGAGGGAAAAGACACCGGTAATGATTGCCTGAGATGCAATCACCGTGGCGAGGGTGGCAAAGGCAACAAGCGGATAGTGCGCCCAATCGGGGGCGAGCTGGTAGAACGGGTTTTCCAGAGCTCCGCGATCGGTGAGTAGCAATGCCGCCTGGCCGAAGTAGTTGAGAACCAGCGCCGGCAACGCAATGGTAAACCACGCGAGCCGGATCGGCGTGCGGCCGAAGTGACCCATATCCGCATACATGGCTTCGCCGCCTGTCACAGCGAGAAAAGCCGCACCCAGGATCGCAAACGAGATGTGGAAATTCTGGCTGAGGAGAAACGTCACCGCATGGGTAGGACTGAGGGCCCAGAGAACATCCGGATTTTTCGCGATGCCGTGAATGCCGAGCAGCGCGAGAACGAGGAACCAGATCAGCATACAGGGACCGAATATCCCGCCGATGAAACCCGTGCCCTTGCGTTGCATCAGGAAGACACCAATCAGGATGACGACTGTGATGGGCACCACGGCAGGCGCCAGCGAAGGTGCGTCTACCTTCAATCCTTCCACCGCGCTGAGAACCGAGATCGCGGGTGTGATGGCGCCGTCACCGTATAACAGCGCGGCACCGATCAGTCCGATGATCAGCAATTTCGCGCGCCATGTTCCGGGTTGCGCATTGCGGGCATGGAGAAGCGCCAGGAGCGAAACGATTCCGCCTTCGCCGCGGTTGTCAGCCCTCATGATTAACAAGGCGTACTTAAAGGAGATAATAAGGATCAGCGCCCAGAAGATCAGGGAAACCACGCCAAGAATGGCTTCGTTGGTAAGGGCGCCGCTGCCGTGATGGGTTGCCGCCTTGGCAGCTTCTTTCAAGGCATAGAGTGGACTGGTCCCGATATCGCCATAGACGACACCAAGCGCTCCTATCGTTGCCGTCATCGGAAGTGTGAGGGATCGGCCGGAAGCCTCAGTATGTATGGCAGTCACTTGCTACCCCCATCGCCCTGGGAAACGTCGCAGACAGCTTGCCGTAGTCTGCTACCGGTGGCGAGAAATTGCCATGGCCGCGGGATTGATTTTATTGATGGCGCGAGGTGACGCTCCGCCGGTCCTGCCGATGCGAACGGGGGTGCACTGGGATGGGCTTACTTGCGGTCTGTGGTCACGACCCGGACCGGCTGAATTCCGGTCTTCCAGTTGCTGCGGTGCAGACAGGCCGCATCCATGGTCGGCCAGTGCTGGGCCGAGCAGGGCACGCTAACCGTCCGGATGGGCAACCGGTCGGCTTTCGCAAGTGCGTGCGGCACGCTTGCCTCTACCGGAGGCGCAAAACTGAGCAAAATTGTCATCGCTGCTGCAACGAAAGCCGCGATCGTCACTGCCGAGAGTGCCTTGATCATGGTCCGTCCCCTGTGATGCCAGCCTTTGCGGGCCGCTTGGAGGGATGACTCTCAGCGGCACGTAAAGGTTCACGAGATCTTAAAATTTTTAGCCGCCCGACCCTCATACCTGAGTGGAACCGGGCCAGCTTGCGGCGCTCGCCGGGCCGGGTTAGGAGGGGACATGTCCCGTATTGCGCTTTACCCGGGGTCGTTTGACCCCGTCACCAATGGTCATTTGGATGTGGTTCGGCAGGCTTGCAGCCTGGTCGACCGGCTGGTCGTGGCGATCGGCATTCATCCCGGCAAGGCTCCCCTGTTTCCGGTCGAGGAACGGCAAGACATGATCCGTGAGGTGTTCGCTCCGATCGCGGCGAGTGCCAAATGCGAGATCGATTGTGTGACGTTCAGCGATTTGACCGTGACCGCCGCTCACCGGGCGGGCGCGACGATCCTGATCCGCGGCCTGCGTGACGGCACCGATCTCGACTACGAGATGCAGATTGCCGGCATGAATCAGACGCTTATGCCTGAAATTCGCACCGTGTTCCTGCCAGCCTCAGCTACCGTCCGCCCGATCACCGCCACACTGGTGCGTCAGATCGCTGGTATGGGTGGAGACGTTTCGCATTTCGTGCCCAAGGCGGTCGCCGCGCGCCTGAAGACAAAGTTTGCCGGCAAATAACTTCCTCGCTCCGGAGTTCTCATGATCCGCATATTTGCCGTTCTCGCGGCCATCGTTTTTGCAACGCCTGCCTTTTCCCAGGCGCTTCCGGCCGGGCTCGACAAGGCCAACGCGATTGTCATCGACACCACGAAGGGGCGCGTCATCGTTAAGCTGCGCACCGATCTGGCTCCGCAACATGCCGAGCGCATCAAGCAGCTCGCCCGCGACGGCTACTACAACAACGTGCCGTTCCACCGCGTCATCGAGGGCTTCATGGCGCAGACCGGCGACGGCCAGCGCTTCAATGGCACCGGTGGGTCGAAGTATCCGAACCTTCCGGCGGAATTCTCCAATGTGCCGTTCAAGCGCGGCATTGTGGGTATGGCGCGTTCCAGCGAACCAAATTCGGCGAACTCGCAGTTTTTCATCACCTATGCCGACGCATCGTTCCTGAACGGCAAGTACACCGTTGTCGGAGAAGTGGTGTCCGGCATGGACGTCGTGGACAAGATCAAGCGCGGCGAGCCGGTTCAGGACCCTGACAAGATGGTGAAGGTGCAGGTCGCTTCAGACATCAAGTAACCAACCTCAGGCGATCCGCGGCCGTCCCGGCCACAGCGGGTTTCCCAATCTGCAAAGGAAACATCATGGCAGACAAAGAAAACACATTGATCCTGGAAACGACGCAGGGACCGGTCACGATTGAGATGCGTCCAGACCTCGCGCCGGGTCATGTCGAGCATATCAAGAAGCTCGTCCGCGAAGGCTTCTACGATGGCATCGTCTTTCACCGGGTGATCGAGGGCTTCATGGCGCAAACCGGCTGTCCGCAGGGCACCGGCACCGGTGGATCGAAGTATCCGAACCTCAAGGCCGAATTCAATGCGGAGCCGCATGTGCGTGGCACGGCATCCATGGCACGCGCGGCCAATCCCGATTCGGCTAACTCGCAGTTTTTCATCTGCTTCGACGATGCACGTTTCCTCGACAAGCAGTACACAGTGTGGGGCAAGGTGACGTCAGGCATGGAAAACGTCGACAAGATCAAGCGCGGCGAGCCGGTGCAAAATCCTGACAAGATCGTCAAGGCTCACATCGCGGCTGACGCCGCCTGATTGACGCTATGGTCTGGCTTTGCGAATGGATGGCCGGGCATGTCCCGGCCATCGACATTTGAGCATCATGCGTACTGATCTTTTCGACTTCGAACTCCCGGAAGGCAATATCGCGCTGCGGCCTGTCAGCCCGCGCGATGCGGCGCGCATGCTCGTGGTGAAGCCGGGTCAGCCGCTGACGGATTCCACTGTTTCCGATTTGCCGTTGTTTCTTCAGCCCGGCGATCAACTCGTGGTCAACGACACCAAGGTCATCCCGGCGCAACTGACCGGCCGCCGCATCGGTCGTGAAACTGAGCCGAAGATCGAAGCGACGCTCATCAAGCGGCTCGACGGATCACGCTGGCAGGCACTGGTGAAACCGGCAAAGAAACTTACCGCGGGCGACGCTATCCGCTTCGGCAACGAGGGCCGTGTTTGTCTGCTCGGAAATCTCGACGCCGAAGTTGAGAGCAAGGGCGAGAACGGCGAGGTGACGCTGGCATTCTCGTTTCACGGGCCGATCCTGGATCAGGCCATTGCCGACGTCGGCGCGCCGCCGTTGCCGCCCTATATCGCCTCGCGCCGGACGCCAGACGAACGCGATGCAGCGGACTATCAGACCATGTTTGCCGTCAGCGAGGGCGCGGTTGCCGCGCCCACCGCTGGACTGCACTTTACACCGGCGCTTGAGGCGGCTTTGCGGGATCGCGGCATCGGACTGAATCGTGTGACACTGCATGTCGGGGCAGGAACGTTCCTTCCGGTTAAGGCAGACGACACGGCTGGCCACAAGATGCATTCCGAATGGGGCACGGTGTCCAGTGAGACCGCCACCGCACTTAACCAGGCCCGCGCCAGGGGTGGCCGTATCGTCGCCGTCGGGACGACATCGTTGCGGCTGCTGGAAAGCGCTGCTGCGGATGACGGCACTATCCAGCCGTTCTCCGATGACACCGCGATTTTCATCACGCCCGGCTATCGCTTCAAGGCCGTGGACATTCTGATGACCAACTTTCACCTGCCGCGGTCGACGCTATTCATGCTTGTTTCGGCCTTCAGCGGGCTGGAGACCATGCAGAAAGCCTATGCTCATGCCATAGAGACCGGCTATCGCTTCTATTCATATGGCGATGCGTCCCTGTTGTTTCGCAAATCAACCTGACCGATAAACTCGCTCATGAGCGTTCCCAATCATTTCAAGCTTCTCGGCCGCGATGGCGAGGCGCGGACCGGCGAACTCACCACCCCGCATGGGGTTGTGCGCACGCCTGCATTCATGCCTGTCGGCACGGCCGGTGCCATGAAGGGCATCCACTGGCGTGACATTCGCGAAACTGGGGCCGATATCGTCCTTGGCAACACCTATCATCTGATGCTGCGGCCGGGTGCGGAGCGCATCGCCGCGCTTGGCGGGTTGCAGGCATTCACCACATGGAATGGCCCGATGCTCACCGACTCCGGTGGCTTCCAGGTCATGTCGCTCGCCAAGATTCGCAAAGTTACCGAGCATGCCGTGACGTTCAGTTCGCACATCGACGGTACCAAGGTGGAGCTGTCGCCAGAGCGCGCGATCGAAGTGCAGCGGCTGCTGGGTTCCGACATTGCGATGCAACTCGATGAATGCGTCAGGCTTCCGGCAGAACGCACCGAAATCGAACGTGCGATGCAATTGTCGATCCGCTGGGCAGAGCGCAGCAAGCGGGCGTTCGAAACTGCACCTCCCGGCTACATGTTGTTCGGTATCGCGCAAGGCGGAGACGTTCCGGAATTGCGTCGTGAAAGCACCCTCGCACTGATCGACATCGGCTTCCATGGCTACGCCGTCGGCGGTCTCGCCGTGGGAGAGCCGCAGGAGGTCATGCTGGCGATGATCGAGGAGGTCGCGCCACTCCTGCCGCAGGAGCGTCCGCGCTACCTGATGGGCGTCGGGACACCGGACGATATGCTGGAGGCGGTCGCCCGTGGCATCGACATGTTCGACTGCGTAATGCCGACGCGGAACGGCCGTCACGGCCACGTCTTCACGCGCCATGGCGTTATCAACCTGCGAAACGCCCGCCACGCCGACGATCCCCGTCCGCTGGACGAGGAAAGCGGCTGGCGTTCGACGAGTGGTTATTCACGGGCTTACTTGCACCATCTCGTGAAGTCCGAGGAGGCGCTGGGCGCGATGCTGTTGTCCGAGATCAACGTCGCCTACTATCAAAGCCTGATGAACGGCGCCCGCGCCGCAATTGCTGCCGGGACGTTCGACGATTACCGCGCATCGGTTCGTGCAGGATGGGCGCGGGGCGATATCGCGCCGCGCTAAGCCAAGCAGGTCTGCGACTTAGTTGCAGACGATTTTCGTTGAGTGCGTTGAGTGCTTCGTGACGAAGCCGTACCCGCAATTGTCGCAAGTCCAGAGGTAGCTGATGACGTTATCAGCCAGGAACGCGGATGCTTCTGCGGCAACCATCGAGTCCGCGCAGATCGTGCAAATGGGCCGGTCTGTGCTCCGAGGGGGTAGGCGTGACGGTTTGGTCGACAGAAGTTCAGCAAGTGCTGGCATCGTGACCTCCCTTCCGGGTTCGAGCTCGCGCAGAATATACTCATGCAAGTTTGAAGTTGTCGCAACACAAATACGTTCTTTTTGCGAAATACCGTTTTTGCAACGCAATGCATGCCGGCAGACGATTGCTCTTGCACGCGCGGTCGCGACCGCCATTAATGGCGGAAGCCTTTCGTTTTGCGCAGCTTTCTCGCATGGTGCGCACGGATCGATTCAGGAGGACCGGGCATGGATACCAAGTCAAACCCAACTGCTTCACAGGCACGTCAGCCCGGGCGCGGACGAATCTACGACAGCATCGTTGATGCATTCGGCGATACGCCGATCGTTCGGCTTCACCGTCTGCCGGAACAGAACGGAGTAAAGGCGAAAATTCTCGCCAAACTTGAATATTTCAATCCCGCCGCGAGCGTGAAGGACCGTATTGGTGCGGCGATGATCATCGCGATGGAAAACGCCGGCGTCATCAATCCGGACACCGTACTGATCGAGCCGACATCCGGCAATACGGGCATCGCGCTTGCGTTCGTCGCCGCGTCGCGCGGCTACAGGCTGAAGCTCGTGATGCCGGAATCTATGTCGATCGAGCGGCGCAAAATGCTGGCGTTTCTGGGCGCCGAAATTGTCCTGACGCCGGCGGCACAAGGTATGAAAGGTGCGATTGCAACTGCGGAAGATCTGGTCCGCAACACGCCCAACTCGGTGATGCCGCAGCAATTCAAGAACCTGGCCAATCCCGAAGTTCACCGCCGCACCACGGCCGAAGAAATCTGGAACGACACCAACGGAGATATTGACGTATTCGTGGCCGGCGTTGGCACGGGCGGCACGATCACCGGCGTCGGGCAGGTTCTGAAGCCGCGCAAACCATCCCTGCGCATTGTTGCCGTCGAGCCCGTGGAAAGTCCGGTGCTGTCGGGCGGCCAGCATTCGCCGCACAAGATTCAGGGCATTGGCGCAGGCTTTGTGCCGGATATTCTCGATCGGTCCGTGATCGACGAGATCGTCAAGATCGATAGCGCGACAGCGATTGCGACTTCGCGCGCACTCGCACGTGTGGAAGGCATTCCGGGCGGCATCTCGTCGGGGGCAGCTATTGCGGCAGCGCTCGAACTCGGCAAGCGGCCGGAAAATGCCGGCAAGACTATTCTCGCGGTTATCCCGTCATTCTCGGAGCGCTATTTGTCCACGGCGTTGTTTGAAGGAATTTGAAATGGCATCTCCTCCGCGGCGGCCCCGCACGCTCAGTGACGCAAAAACCGAAGCCGAGGCGGCGTTCAAATCCGTCACTGCCAAGGTGCCGGAAGCCGTTCCAAAGAAAGCTGCCATCCCCGGTGTGAAGGAGCTTGTCTCGATCAGGATCGATCAGGACGTCCTTGAGCATTTCCAGGAGGGCGGTCCCGGCTGGCAGGACCGCATCAATGCCGCGTTGAGGAAGGCGGCAGGGATGTCCGACTGATCACGCCACGCGATTGACGCGCGCGGCTTCTTTCTGCGCATCGAAATCGCGTCGCCGCCGGGCAAGCTCTTCCGGCGACATCCGCTCGACATTGTTGTAGTCGAGCTTCCACGAAGCATCTGTCCTCCAGCGCAGCGGTGACTGAACCGTCGTCTGCGGACCTGGTGCGCTTTCAAGCACCTTCAGCGCCAGTTCCAGCGTAAATGCCTGAGACGGCACATCGTGCGGCTTGCCGGCGGAATTGCCGAGCGGAAAATCGCTGAACAGGAACCGCGGTACGGCTGCGTGCTCGACGATGTCCTTGGCGCAGCCCATCACCACGGTTGCAATTCCATTGGCCTCGAGGTGCCGAGCCACCAGCGCCGTGGTCTGGTGACACACGGGACAATTGGGGACCAGCACGACGGCATCGACGTCGTCGGCCTTGCACCGCGCCAGGATTTCCGGGGCGTCGGTCTCGATCGTCACCCGGTGGCTGCGATTGGTCGGCGCGCCGAAGAAGCGGGGGGCGATCGCGCCAATCCGGCCTTCGCGGGCAAGCCGATGCATCTGTGCCAGCGGAAACCATGAGTTCATGTCGGTCGCGGACGTGTGTGCGCGGTCGTAGGCGATGTGAGAGATCCGCAGGTCGTGCTGCTTCGCGCTGTCGCCATCGTAGACCTGATAGAATTTCGCGCTGCCGTTGTAGGCCGCGCCCGGTCCCTGATCGCCTTTCGTGGGGTCGAAGGGGGCCGCCGTGGTGACGATGGCCACCCGCGACTGTGCCAGCGGTTTTGTCAGCGGCTGAAAGGGGGCGGCGAGATTGTGCGCCCAGCGATAGGGCGTGTCGTACCCGATGGCGAGGTAGTAGTCGCGCGTCCGCTGCATGTACGGCACGGGCACATCGAACTCCTGGACGACGTCCTCGGGGGCCGCAGGCGAATCCGTCATGGCGCATGTCCTCGAAATGTGACGAAGTAGGCGTAGCAGATGCGACTCGCCTCAGCCATATTCAAGGGAACCATGCCGGTCATACCGGCAATGCGGGTAAGGAAACCAGCGATGGCCGGAAAGCAGAAAAAGGGCGATGCCGCCGATGCGGGCAAGGTGAAAAAACGCCCGGACCCCACCAAGAATGCGCCGTTCAAGGTCGATCCCGAAAGCGACGACTTCGCGACGCCGAGGATTGATCTCAGCGAGGACGAACTGAAAGAGCAGGAAGACCGCAGATCCTGACGGATACGGGCTGAAAGCGTAGGGCCCGGGTTACAGGCTGCTCAGATCCGTCGGGACGTTGCCAAAGGTCTTCAGCACCATGGCATCCTTGAAATCACCCGTCATCGGATCGCCCGAGCGGGTGAAGGCGACTGCGCCGATAATGCCGGAGGTGCGAGACAACGTTTCGGCGCGCCGAATCGCTGTGGATGGGCTCTGGAATTCCTCGGCGGTTCCCGTCACGACGGAGCCTTCATCGTCTTCACTGAACGGAAGGGCAACATAGTAGGAGATATCGGCCATCGGATTTTCCGGCTGTGATGGGTGGAGACTATGTTCTCTATTTGTTCTACTGTCAATAGCTGTCCTCGGGCTGGAATCTCGAACCCAAGGTCGGCGAATTCCACAGCCTGAACAAGGATGCTGGGGCGCACTTGACCCACATCCACCCGCCACCTACACACCGCGACACGTGAGCGCGTAGCTCAGGCGGTAGAGCACGTGACTTTTAATCATGGGGTCGAGGGTTCGAGTCCCTCCGCGCTCACCATGACATCCATGGCAAACCGCATCCCTGCGGTTACAATCCGCGAAGATTCGCATTGTTGCGGGTCGCGAACCTTTTGGGTCGCGGGCAGCGAAAAGGGGCAAACGAGAATGTATGTCGTCGCCGGTATCCTGGTTGCCCTTTCCGGGCTCTTCTACGCAGCCGATCAGGGTCAGATCGGTAGCCTCGGAAAAACCATGTGCAACTACGGGGAAACGTTTTGCCGGCATCCCGTCTACGTTTTGGTCGGGGCGGGAATAGCCGCGGCATGGGGCACATTCGTCAGCATCAAGTAAGCCGACGCCATCTGTTTCTGTTGCCCTCGGTCGCCCGCCTGAAGCCAACGAACCCCGTGCCAGCGATCACTTGATATCCGAGCGGACGTCCGATGTGACCGGCTGTTGAACCGTCATGTTCGTCGGCGTTGTTTCCCGGCGAAGACCGATCAGCTCGGCGGCGCGCACCGTTGACGAACTCCAGAATCCAAAGGCGTTGATCCGCGAGTTCTCAAGGATCGCGATCGCGACAGCCGACAGGAACGGCAGGCTCTGGAGCACAAGCACGCCGGCGAAGATGTTGATCTCGCGAACTTCCTTCTGGTTGAACGCAACCAGCACGATAGCGCCGATGATGAGGAGGATGCCGATCACGGCCTCCCAGAAGGCCTGGAATTCCACCGACATCCGCGACAGGCCGCCCTTCGAGGTGCGGGCGAAGGGGAGATGGTCGGTTATCAGGCCGTTGGCGACGGCGCGCGACACGGTCCATTGCACCGACATCGCCGCCACCATTGCACCGAGCATCTGGCCGACCTTTACGGGTACGCGCAGCCTGTAGAGCGTCAGGAAGTGGGCTAGCGACACGATGAACGCTGCAATGATGGGCAGGGTCAGGATCTTGTCGGGAATGGCGATGTCGGCGAACGAAACGATCGGTACCCAGATCAAATTGAGGATCGCAACGACCACGCCGAGACTTTCCGCGCCGAGCCAGTTCAGCCAGCCGAGTGCGAACTCGCGCTTCTGATCGGGTGAAAGCCGGCTCGCATTGGGAAGAAACCGGCGCCAGTGCTTTTTGACGATCTGGAAGCCGCCATAGGCCCAGCGGTGGCGTTGTTTCTTGAAGGCCTCGTAGGTGTCCGGCAGCAGGCCGTATCCATACCGCCTGTTGGTGTAGTGGGTGATCCAGCCGTGTTCGATCACGGCGAGGCCCAGATCGGTATCCTCGCAGATCGTATCGCCGGCCCAACCGCCCGCCATGTCCATCGCCGCGCGGCGGATCAGACACATCGTGCCATGGACGATGATGGCGTTGGCTTCATTCCGCTGCACCATGCCAATGTCGAAGAAACCGGCGTATTCGCCATTCATGATGTAGTGCATCAGCGAGCGGTCGCCGTCGCGATGGTCCTGCGGGGCCTGCACGAGGCCCACGCGCGGGTCGGCGAAAGCCGGAACGAGATCCTTGAGCCAATCCGGCGTGACCACATAGTCGGCGTCGATGATGCCGATGATTTCGGCGTCGGCGGCGGTGCGCGCCATCGCGATCTTCAGCGCGCCGGCCTTGAAGCCCTCGACCTTCTCGGCGTTGATAAAGATGAATCGTTCGCCGAGTGCGCGGCAATGGTCCTGGATCGGCTGCCAGAAGGCCGGGTCAGGCGTGTTGTTGATGATCACCACGCATTCGAAATTCGGGTAATCGAGGCGGGAGACCGCATCGAGCGTCAGCTTCAGCATCTCCGGCGGCTCGAAATACGCCGGGATGTGAATGGAGACCTTTGGCGCGTAGCCTTCAGATGGCGAGGGTACGGCTTCAGAGATAAGGCGCACTGGCTTGCGTCCGAACGCGATGGTCGCAATCTCCTCGATCCGGGCCATCGCGATCAGAACCAGCGGCACCAGCAGAATGAGACCCAGCGTCAGCGCAAAGGCCGACCCGAAGACGAAGTAGTGCGTGTTCCAGTAGGCGAACACGGTTGCGAACCACGCGCCGACGCCATTGGCCGCAGCGGCCAGCATGATGGATTGCATCACCGTCGGATGTGCTAGACGCAGAATCGGCAGTGACAGCAGCACGCCGATCAGCAGGGCAATGCCTGCTATTTTCCAGTAGTCCGGATCGACGATGGGACCGGTCCAGGCGAACTTCGGTTCGCGTGAAGCATTAAGAACGCCCCAGTAGGGTCCAACGCCGCCTTCGAAAAACTTCCACGGCTGGTCGATCGCTTCGACGATGTTGTAGTCCATGCCGATCGCATCGGCGCGGGTGACGAAGTTCCGCAGCACGGATGCCTGTTCAAATGGGCCAGGGTTGGCATTCTTGAGGTTGTAGCCGGCGCTCGGCCAGCCGAATTCGGCGATCACGATACGCTTGCCAGGGAAGGTATCCCGCAGCAGGCCATAGATATACATGGCCTGATCAACAGCCTGCCTGTCGGTGAAATTTTCCCAGTACGGCAGGATATGTGCGGCGATGAAATCGACGGACGACGCGAGCGACGGGCGGCCCTCTTGGGCTGCCAGTTCGAGATCGTCTCGCCAGATGTTCCAGATTTCACCAGTCGTAACTGGAACATTAGTCTGTCTCTTAACGCGCTGGATTAGCTCGATCAGGTCAGCGGCCTTTTGTTCGCCGCGGTAGATCGTTTCGTTGCCGACAACAATGCCGATGACGTTGCTGTTTCGTTTGGCGAGATCCAGGGCGGCTGCGATTTCGCGTTCGTTTCGCTCCGCGTTCTTGTCGATCCAGGCGCCGACCGTGACCTTGAGGCCGAATTCGGCGGCAATCGGGGGAACCAGCTCAACGCCGCCCGTCGACGAGTACAGGCGGATGGCCTTGGTCATCGTCGCGAGTTTCTTGAGGTCTGCGCGGATTTTTTCCTTGTTCGGAATGTTGTCGACGTCTGGGTGCCCAGCGCCTTCGAACGGGGCGTAGGACAAGCTAGGCAACATTCCGTTGAAATCGGGTGCCTTCTGCTCATCCCTCAGGAGGCCCCAGATGGCCGCGTGGACAGCAGTAACGCAGAGGAGGACAGCAACGATGGCGCGCATCAAGGAAAACCATACGGGGCCAAACGTGGCAGGATCGCGAACCTGTCCCCTCGGTTCGTCAGCGTTAATGGCAGCTTATCTATGCTGCGCGGCTTAACAACTCATACGGCGACATGGCCTTTTGAGGGCGTAGCCGAGACCGAATGAATACCCAATGAATGCGGGATCGGTTCGTTCCTGTTCCGCCAGCGCTTTGGCACTTACTTGGCAGGTGTTGCAGGTGTCGGCGCCGCCGGAGCGGGTACTGGCGGTGTCGCTGCCGCAGGGGCCGGTGGCGGCGGTGGCGCGGCTGCTGCTTGCGGCTGGGAAGCCGGATTGATCCAGCAGGCGTGCACGCGGCCGTTGAGGGTCTCGGCCACCTTGGGATCGATCGTGGCGCCGAACCGCACGACACAGCGGAAAGTCGCCTGGATATGCCCGCCGGGGCAGCCGAAGCGTTCGTACAGGTCAAGATGGCGGAAGGCCGTATCGAGATCGTCGCGCCACATCAGCCCGACCACCCGCCGTCCCAGCCAGACGCATTCGGGATTGCCGGCGGGGCCGTTGATTGCCTGGGCCGCCTCGACGAACTCGTCGGCCTTGCGCTTGCTTTCCTTGGCTGCGTCAGCGGGAGCCGCCTGTTTAGGGGCCGTGTCCTGAGCCCGGAGGTCGCCGCTTTGAGCGATTGCGGCTCCGATACCGACAAACAAAGCGAGGGCCGGAACGGCCACTCGCTGAAAAACCGCAACTCGAAACCCGGTACGAACCCGAAGCATGAAATCCCCGATTGATGGCGTGCCAGCCGGCCGCGCGCCGCGCCTGCACAGGTGCCCTGCTAATGCGGCAGAAGATTGCCTCTACCGCAACTGCCTGATTCACATGAAGGACATTTACGTTTTTGTCCAGCAAGGCGGAAGTTTGATGGCCTTGTGGTAAAGGCGTGCGACGAGAAGACCGGGGGTAGCCGCGCGCTGGGGTCTTGGCAGACCGGCGCGGACCGGTTATCGACGTGCCTCCTGGAGGACGGAACCCATTTCGCTTCGTACGCCCCTGGCCCTTCTGGTCATATCCCTGAGCGCTATTTCTGCAATTTGGTGGTGGTTGGCCACGCCAATCGTTTTGGCGCGCGCGCCGATCGACCCTGCTGCCAAGCTGGAATGCGTCTCCTATGCACCATTCCGGGATGGTCAGAATCCTTTGCAGCCGGGATTGGTGATCTCGCCGGAGCAGATGACGCAGGACCTCGCGCAACTGGCCAAGGTTACCGATTGCGTCCGCACCTATTCGGTCGGCAACGGCCTCGACAGGGTCCCGGAGCTCGCCGAAAAGGCCGGGCTCAAGGTGATGCTCGGGATCTGGATCGGCACCAACCGAATCGACAATCGCGCGCAGATGGAAACAGCCATCGCGCTCGCCAAGAAATATCCAGGCGTGATCAGCGCGGTCATTGTCGGTAACGAGGTGCTCCTGCGCGGCGAAATGACCGCTGCCGACCTGACAGCGAATATCCGCTACGTAAAATCGAAAGTCGGCGCGATCCAGGTCACCTATGCCGACGTCTGGGAGTTCTGGCTCAAGAATCGCGACGTCTATGACGCCGTCGATTTCGTCACGATTCACATCCTGCCGTACTGGGAGGACTTCCCGATTCGCGCGCGTCATGCGGCGAACCACGTGGACGTAATCCGCAAGCGGATGGCGGTCGCGTTTCCGAACAAGGAAATCCTGATCGGCGAAACTGGCTGGCCAAGCGCGGGCCGCATGCGCGAAGGCGCGCTGCCGTCGCGGGCCAATCAAGCCCGGGTGGTCTCTGAAATCCTCCAGCTTGCTCGCCAGGAAAAGTTCCGGGTCAACCTGATCGAGGCCTATGACCAGCCTTGGAAGCGGATGTGGGAGGGCACTGTCGGAGGTCACTGGGGTCTGTTCGACGCTACCGGCAGCCGAGATCTGAAATATCCAGCGGGCGAGCCGATCACCAACTTCCCGCGGGCAAAGATCTATGCCGGCGCAGGCATGATTTTCTCGGCGCTCGTGTTTGGCGTGGCGCTGCTGACGCTGCGCCGCCGGCCCTGGTCACCGCATTTGAGTTCGTGGGTCACGGTGGCGATCTGTGCCACTGCGGGCGGTGCGCTCCTAGGCGTGGCGTACGACAAGTTGATCGTCGAAAGCCTCGGTGTCGGCGGATGGACCGTCGGCATCCTGCTGTTCGGCGCCGCGGTGTTGTCGCCGCTGGTCGTCGCCAATACTGTGATGTACGGGCGCAGCCTTCCGACATTCATGGAGCTTGTCGGGCCGCGGGAATACCGCACCGGTTCACGCATGCAGACCATTCTCGGAATCGTGCTGCTGATCACGACGGTGCTCGCCACTCAGACCGCGCTCGGATTCGTGTTCGACCCGCGCTATCGCGATTTTCAGTTTGCGGCACTGACCATGGCCGTTGTGCCGTTTGTGCTGCTGACGGCGCTTAACAGGCCGGCAAAGGGCACGCGCCCGATTACCGAGTCTGTTTTTGCGGGCGCGCTGGCGCTCTCGGCGGTCTACATCGGGTTCAACGAAGGACCGGCGAACTGGCAGTCGCTATGGACCTGCGGATTGTATCTGCTTCTGGCGCTTACGCTGTCGCGGGCGCGGGTCGCGCAAATCCAAGAATAAGCAGCGCGATCGCGACGCCCGACAAACCGATATTGTAGAGCACGATGCCGAAACACGCGGCGATCAGCCCGGCGGTAAGGGTGACGATCGACGGCCGGATGAAGTGCAAGGTGGCGATCACCAGCGCGGCTATTCCGAACACATAGTTCTTGAACAGATAGGTCATCGTCAGTCGGGTCTTGCACAACATGGTCTGCAGACCGGCCTCGCATTCGAGCCGAACCTGCGCAAACTCGATGGCCATGTAACGCAGATAGAGTGCGTATCCGATGGTGAGAAATCCCACGATCAGGATCCATTGCACCTGGTAGGGGGTCAGTCTGAACGGCTCTTTTTTCATGCGCCGAATATGGTTCGGAACGGATTGCGACACAACCCGAATGGCACAAAAGTTGATCGGTTATTTGTTACCGAAGAAGGAGCTGAAGGCCGACGTCTTGGGCCGTTCTTCAACAACGGGCTCGCTGCGCTGCCTGCTTCGCCGCTTCGAACGATAACCTTGGCCTTCAGGCTTCTTTGCCTCCGGCTGCTTTTCGCTGAACATGCTGAGGCGTTGACCTTCGTACACCGTGGTCTCGCAGGCACGGTTGCTCTCGGTGAGCACGCCCGCACAGACTTTCGCAGCTTCCGCGGCATCTGACAGCGGTCCGGCAACAAGCCGCAGTTGCATTCCCAAACCGTCGTGGCGTTCTTTCACCACGATGATCGGTTGCAGCGATGCGAGCTGTTGCAGATTGCCCTTGATCACACCGCGCCAAAGAGCGCGCAGACCTTCGATCGAATTCGCGCCGCCGAGGTCTACGCCAAACTCCGTCTTCCGCACGATAGCTGCTGGTGGCGTTTCAACCGCCGCCGGGTTCTGCGGGGCGATAGCCGCCGTCACGGTCGGAGCGGGAGATTGATCGGCCGTGGACGTTTCGGCTTTCTGCTCAACCGGTTTGGCGGGCGGAGAGGTTGCTGCCGGGGCGGTGGCGACCGGCGCGATCTTGGGAAGCTGGGCGGCGGATTCGGCTTTCGCCTCCGTTGGTTTGACCGGCCCGATGGGATCAGCCTCGGTCGCCTGTGGGAGGGACGTCTGTGCGGGAGCTGAGGCCGCAGGTGATGCCGGTTGCGTTGCAGGTGGTAAGGAAGCCGCTGGCCGTGCCAGCGCGCCAGTCACCGAGTCCAGACCCTGTTCGAGCATCGTCAAGCGCGCATACAGGCGATCCCGATCGCCGTTGAGCGTATCGACCGCCGCTGCAAGTTCGCGCGCCTTGTTCTGGCTTTCCTTTGCGATCCACTGAACCTGCTGGGATTGCCGGGCGAGTTCGGCGGATGCCAATTGATCGCGGTTCATCGCTGCCGGTGACCGCGTCGCGAGGATCGCAACGATCAGCGCTCCGACCGTGCCGACGCCCCAGGACGCCAGACGCCACATCGAAGGTCCGCCGAATTCGTCCTCTTCCGCGAGAAAGCGATTGATCCAGCCGGCACCGTCATCGTCCGTCAGATCATCGCGGAATTGGTTGCGATCCTTGGCCATGGGACTGTCGGGCCCTCCCGCGGCCCTGCGAATCATTGTGTAAAGATTAACAGAAGCTAGGGTTTGTGCGCGCGGTGGGCGTGTCCAAAACACTTTTGTCCCTCGGCGCTCTCGGGTAAGACGACGCCGGCGCGACTTCGCGTGCGGTACAGGAAAAGCGCATGTCCGGCAGAACAACCCTTACGATCGTACTTGCAGCCGGCGAGGGCACGCGAATGCGTTCCAGCCTGCCGAAGGTGCTGCATCCGATCGCGGGACAGCCGCTGATCGCGCATGTGCTTGCGGCCGCGCGGGGCGGCAAGAACGATACGATTGCGGTCGTGGTCGGCCCTGACCACCAGGCGGTGGTCGATGAGATCAAGCGTTCACGCCCCGAGGCCAAAACCTTTGTGCAGCGGGAGCGGCTCGGTACCGCCCACGCGGTGCTCGCGGCGCGGGAAGCCATTGCATATGGAGCGGACGACATTCTGATCGCTTTCGGCGACACACCGCTGATCGATGCAGTGACATTCGAGCGCTTGCGGACCGCGTTGAAGGACGGCGCGGCGCTGGCGGTACTCGGCTTTCGTGCCGCCGATCCGACTGGTTATGGACGATTGCTGGTAGAGGGGGGACAACTGGTTGCGATCCGCGAGCAGGCCGATGCCAGCGAAGCCGAACGCGCCGTCACCCTTTGTAACGCAGGCGTTATGGCTTTTGCGGGCAGCACTGCACTGAAGATTCTGGATCGCATCGGCAATGGCAATAGCAAGGGCGAGTATTATCTGACCGATGCGGTGACGATCGTGCGGGAGCTCGGTCTGCGCGCCGCCGTGATCGAAACCGGTGAGGACGAAGTGCGCGGAATCAACACCAAGGCCCAGCTTGCCGAAGCGGAACAGGTGATGCAGCAGCGGCTGCGGCGGGCGGCACTGGATGCCGGCGTTACCCTCATCGCACCTGAGACGGTGTTCCTGTCGGCGGATACAACGTTCGGCAAGGATGTCATCATCGAACCGTTCGTTGTCATTGGCCCCGGCGTTGCGATCGACGACGGCGCGGTCATCCATTCGTTCTCGAACATCGTGGGCGCGCGCATCGGCAAGGGCGCATCTGTCGGTCCTTATGCGCGGCTGCGGCCAGGCACAGTGCTGGGCGAAGGTGTTCGCGTCGGCAACTTCGTCGAGACCAAGGCCGCGGATCTTGAGGCCGGGGTGAAGGTTAATCACCTGACCTATATCGGCGATACCCATATCGGCCAGAATGCTAACATCGGCGCGGGCACGATCACCTGCAACTACGACGGGTTCGACAAGCACCGCACCGAGATCGGCGCGGGGGCTTTTGTCGGCTCAAACTCGTCGCTGGTGGCGCCGGTGAAGATCGGCGCGGGCGCCTTTATCGGATCGGGTTCGGTCATCACCAAGGATGTGCCGGACGATTCGCTGGCCATCGAACGCAGCGATCAGACCGTTCGTGAAGGCTGGGCTAAGCGCTTCCGGGACATGAAAATGCTCAATCGGAAGCCGAAAAGCCCGAAGTAGGGCGATTCCGTTTACCGGACTGATTTCGTTAACGGTTTACCCTGTCTCAATCCGCAACAATTGTTGAGGCAGAACCGTGTTATTCCTCGGTACATAAGGCCGCATTGGGGCGGCTGGAGATCACAAACCGCATGTGCGGAATTGTCGGAATTCTTGGACGTGGGCCGGTTGCGGAGCAACTGGTCGATTCCCTCAAGCGGCTTGAATATCGCGGATACGACTCCGCGGGCGTCGCGACGCTGGAAGGCATCCAGCTCGATCGCCGCCGTGCGAAGGGCAAGCTGAAGAATCTGGAAGCGGTGCTGAAGACCTCGCCACTGGCGGGGCACATCGGCATCGGACATACGCGCTGGGCCACGCACGGCAAGCCGACCGAGAATAACGCGCATCCGCATGCAACCGACAACGTCGCCGTGGTTCACAACGGCATCATCGAGAATTTCCGCGACCTGCGCACGCAACTCGAAGCGCAGGGTGCGAAGTTTTCAAGCGAGACCGATACCGAGGTCGTCGCGCATCTGGTCAATTCGTATCTCGCCAAGGGTTTCTCTCCGGTGGATGCCGTGAAGGCGACGCTTCCGCAGTTGCACGGCGCATTCGCGCTGGCCTTCATCTTCAAGGGCGAAGAGAACCTGATGATCGGCGCGCGTAAGGGCTCGCCGCTCGCGGTTGGCTACGGCGACGGCGAGATGTACCTTGGCTCGGACGCCATCGCGCTCGGACCGTTCACCGACACCATCAGCTATCTCGATGACGGCGACTGGGTCGTTCTCTCCCGCGCCGATGCGACCGTGTATGACGACAAGAACGCCGTGGTCGAACGCGAGATCGTCAAGCACAACACTGCATCTGCGCTGGTGGACAAGGCGAACTACCGCCACTTCATGGCGAAGGAAATTCACGAGCAGCCCGAAGTCGTCGGCCACACGTTGGCGCACTATGTCGACATGGCCACCGAGAAGGTGTCGATGCCGGTCAAGCTGCCGTTCGATTTCAAGGACATTCAGCGGGTGTCGATCACGGCCTGCGGCACGGCAAGCTATGCGGGCTTCGTTGCCAAGTACTGGTTCGAGCGCCTCGCGCGGCTGCCGGTCGAACTCGATGTCGCTTCCGAGTTTCGTTACCGCGAAGCGCCGCTGCGCAAGGGCGATCTTGCGATCTTCATTTCGCAGTCCGGCGAAACCGCCGACACGCTGGCTGCGCTGCGTTACGCCAAGTCGCAAGGCCTTCACACCATCTCGATCGTCAACGTGCCGACATCGACCATCGCGCGCGAAAGCGAGACCGCGCTGCCGACGCTGGCCGGACCTGAAATCGGTGTCGCCTCCACCAAAGCCTTTACGTGTCAGCTTGCCGCGCTTGCGGCGCTGGTGATTGCTGCGGGCAAGGCTCGCGGCGAACTCTCCGAGACCGATGAAACCAAACTCGTCCACGCGCTGATTGAAGTGCCGCGCCTGATGACGCAGGCGCTCGCCCTCGAGCCGCAGATCGAAAAGCTCGCCCGCGACATCGCCAAGAGCCAGGACGTGCTCTATCTCGGCCGCGGCACCAACTACCCGCTGGCGCTGGAAGGCGCGCTCAAGCTCAAGGAAATCTCCTACATTCACGCCGAAGGCTACGCCGCCGGCGAACTCAAGCACGGCCCGATCGCCCTGATCGACGAGAAGATGCCCGTGGTCGTGATCGCGCCTTATGACCGGGTGTTCGAGAAGACGGTCTCGAACATGCAGGAAGTCGCGGCGCGGGGCGGCCGGATCATCCTGATGACCGACGCGCGGGGGGCCAGGGAGGCCACCGTCGATTCACTGGTGACCATCATCCTGCCTGACATGCCGGCTACGGTGACGCCGATGGTGTACGCCGTCCCGGTCCAGTTGCTGGCCTATCATACGGCCGTTGTGATGGGCACCGACGTCGACCAGCCGCGGAACCTCGCCAAATCTGTGACCGTAGAGTAAGACGCGGGCAGACAAACGGTCGCAGCGCGGGCGGTTTTGGCCCGGAAAAGTCTGATACAGTGGTGTCGCAATGATTTGCGATGGTGTTCCCGCGCGTGTTCCGCAAAGTGGACACCGGTTTTGCGATCAGAATACGCACAAGTGTTTCGCTTGAGGATGATTTGGCTCGCCAATGAATGAGACTAGCCCCAACATGATTCCGGGAGGCCTGCCGCCCGTACCGCCGGCCGGCGCGCCGCGCGGTGCGATGGCGCGGCTCCGCAACTATTTCCTCACCGGCCTGATCATTGCCGGTCCCATCGCGATAACGATCTATCTGGTCTGGTGGTTCGTCACCTGGGTCGATGGAATCGTTCGGCCGTTCGTGCCGGTCGCCTATCGTCCCGAGACCTATCTGCCGTTCGGTCTGCCGGGGTCGGGTCTGATCGTCGCCGTGTTCGCGCTGACGTTCCTCGGCTTCCTCGCGGCCAACCTGATCGGGCGAACGCTGGTCGAATTCGGCGAAGGGCTGCTCGGCCGTATGCCGGTCGTACGGGCAATCTATCGCGGCCTCAAGCAGGTGTTCGAGACGCTGTTCTCGGGCAACGGATCGAGCTTCCGCAAGGTCGGTCTGGTAGAGTTCCCATCGCCGGGCATGTGGTCGATCGTGCTGATCTCCCAGCCGCCGAGCACTGAGATCGCCACGAAGCTTCCGCAAAACGACGAGTTCATCTCGGTGTTTCTGCCGTGTGCGCCGAACCCGACCACCGGCTTCTTCTTCTACGTTCCGAAGTCCAAACTTATCGAAGTCGATATGAGCACCGACGCCGCAGCGACCTTGATCATGTCGGCGGGCGTGGTCCAGCCGGGCAGCGACGCCCAGAAGAAAGTCAACGCGCTGGCGGAGATGGCCAATGCCGCGCGCGTGGCAACGGCATCGCAAACACCGGACCCGGCGAAGGTCGACTAACCCGCGCCGATCAACGGCAATGCTTCGTCGCGTTCATAGAGGTACAGCAGGCATCGCAGCGCTTCACCGCGCTCGCCCTTGAGCTTCGGATTATCCTGCATGATCCGTACCGCCTCGTCGCGCGCCTGTGCGATCAATTGCGCGTGGACTTCGGGCCGCGCGATGCGATAGCCGGGCAGGCCGCTCTGGCGCGTGCCGAGCACTTCGCCTTCGCCGCGCAGGCGCAGATCTTCCTCGGCGATGCGAAAGCCGTCCGTGGTTTCGCGGATCACCTTGAGCCGGGCGCCGGACATTTCCGTCAGCGGTTCATGATAGAGCAGGATGCAGGTCGAGGCTTCCGAGCCGCGCCCGATGCGCCCGCGCAACTGATGCAGTTGCGCCAGCCCGAAGCGCTCGGCGTTCTCGATCACCATGATGGTTGCCTGCGGGACATCGACGCCGACTTCGACCACCGTTGTCGCCACCAGAAGCTGGATTTCACCGGCTGCGAACTGCGCCATGACGCGATCCTTCTCGGCGCCTTTCATCTGGCCGTGCACCAGCCCGGCGCGATCGCCGAACCGCTTTTGCAAACTCTCGAACCTTTGCGTTGCGTTGGTGAGGTGATCGTGGCCTTCCGCGTCGGATTCCTCGACCAGCGGACAGATCCAGTAGGCGCGTTTGCCCGACTCCAGGGCGCGGTCGAGGCCATCGACGACTTCGCGAATGCGGCTCTTGGCGACCGCGCGGGTGTCGATCGGCTGGCGGCCTGCGGGCTTCTCGCGGAGTTCCGAAATATCCATATCGCCGAAGTAGGTGAGCACCAGCGTGCGCGGGATCGGCGTGGCGCTCAGCACCAGCACGTCGACGGCATCGCCTTTCTCGGTCAGCGCCAGACGCTCGCGCACACCGAAACGATGCTGTTCATCGACCACGGCGAGCGCCAGATCCTTGAATATCACGTCGTCCTGGATCAGCGCATGGGTGCCGACCAGCAGATCGATCTCGCCGTCCGCAAGTCCGGCGATGATCTCGCGCCGTTCCTTGCCTTTCTCGCGCCCCGTGAGAATGGCGACGCGTAGTCCGGCCCGCTCCGCCAACGGAGCAATGGTCTTGATGTGTTGCCGCGCAAGGATTTCCGTCGGCGCCATCAGCGCCGCCTGCTTGCCGGTCTCTGCAACGGCAGCCGCGGCCAGCAGCGCCACGACGGTTTTGCCGGAGCCGACATCGCCTTGCAGCAAACGCAACATGCGGACCGGCTGGTTGAGATCGCTGGCAATGGCTTTCGCCGCTTCCTGCTGCGAACTGGTCAGCGCGTAGGGCAGGGCATCGATGATTTTGTGGCGCAGGTGTCCGTCGCCGGCATTGCGCACGCCTGCAGGACGGCGAAGCTGCGCACGAACCAGCGCCAGCGCGAGTTGTCCCGCGAGCAGTTCATCGAACGCGAGCCGCGACCAGTACGGATTCTGCGGCAGGATGTCGGTAAGTTCTACAGGCTCGTGAACACGGTGCAGCGCTTCTGCGATCGGCGGAAACTTGCAGCGGCGGAGCACTTCGGGACTGATCCACTCCGGCAGGTCGGGCAGTTTTTGCAGCGCCTGCGCCATGGCGCGGCGGATCGAGCCGATGGCGAGGCCTTCGGTCAGCGGATACACCGTGTCGATCTGCGGCAGTTTGGCGAGGCCTTCCTCGTCCACCACCCGGTCGGGATGCACGATCTGCAAGGTGCCGTCGAACATCTGCGCGGTGCCGGACACGAAACGCTTCTCGCCCTTCGGCAGCAGCTTCTCGATGTATTCAGGCTTTGCGCGGAAGTAGGTCAGCACCACGTCGCCGGTCTCGTCGCTGGCGTAGACCAGATGCGGCGCGCGCGAGCGGCCGGGCGGCGCGGGGCGGTGACGATCGATGGTAACTTCCAGCGTCACCACGGTTCCAGGAACAGCCTCGGCGATGGTCGGCCGCGTGCGGCGGTCGATCACATTGGTCGGCAGATGCAGCAGCAGATCCACCAGCCGCGGTGTCTCGCTGCGGTCAAGCAGATAGCGAAACAGCTTGTCCTGCTTCGGCCCCACGCCTGTAAGGCTCGTGACCGGCGCGAACAGGGGATTGAGCAGGGACGGGCGCATTAAAGAACCTAAAGCGGAATTTCAGTCCGAATCGCCGCCCCACGTCATTGCGAGCGAAGCGAAGCAATCCAGATTCCCTTGTATCATACATGAAGAACTGGATTGCTTCGTCGCAAGAGCTCCTCGCAATGACGGCCACAAGGGCTCGCCACCCCGCTATGACGTCCAAGCGCAACACGCACGCGCAGGAAATTACTGACAGCATCAATTCTGACAGCTATATCAGCCTCCCCGGCACCGTCCGGGCTTTTTGCGTTGGAGAAAGTGACGGACATGACGGGAACGACACGATCGAGCGATGGCCTCGATGATCGGCGCAAGCGGCTGCTGTTTCGCTGCTGGCATCGCGGCACGCGCGAGATGGATATGATCCTCGGCGGCTTCGCCGATGCCCGGATTGCCGATCTGAGCGACGGGGACATTGCCGATCTCGAACGTCTGATCGAACTGCCCGATCCCGATCTGTATGCGGCGTTCAGCGGCAGCCAGTCGCTGCCGGGGGACTATGCCAACGGCATCTTCGTGCGCATCAAGCAGTTCCTCGACGCAGGCCAGCGCTCATGAAATCACCGACGCGATCGCCCGCGCAACTGCTTCGCGCCGGCCACGCGCTGACGCTGTCGAACGTTGCCGAGGGCGCGGAAGGTCTGGTCGTCTCGGATATGGCGCGCGCGGTCGCGGCCAAGCCGAATCCGCCCGCGATCAGCCTTGCAGTGGTTTGCCGCGACGGCCCGCGCATGGCGCAACTGGCGCGCGCGCTGGAGTTTTTCGCGCCCGACCTGTCGGTGATGCAGTTTCCGGCATGGGATTGCCAGCCCTACGACCGCGTCTCGCCCCACGGCGGCATTCTGGCGCAGCGGCTGACCACGCTGGCCAAACTTTCACGCCTTCAGGGCAGCGAGAAGCCGCTGATCGTGCTGACCACGGTCAACGCCATCGTTCAGCGCGTGCCGGCGCGGGAGGTGGTCGCAGCACAGGCGCTATCGGTCGCGCCGGGGCATCGGGTCCCGATGGACAACATCGCAGGTTGGCTCGAGCACAATGGCTACAACCGCACGTCGACGGTGCGCGAGCCGGGTGAATACGCCGTGCGTGGCGGTATCCTCGATCTGTTTCCGGCTGGGCTCGACCAGCCGGTGCGGTTCGACTTCTTCGGCGACACGCTGGAATCGATCCGCACCTTTGACGCGGAATCCCAGCGCACGCTGCTCGACATGCGCGGACTGGATCTGGTGCCGGTTTCGGAATTCCAGTTGGTCACGGAAACCATCAAGCGTTTCCGCATGGGCTATGTCGCGCAGTTCGGCGCGCCGGACCGCGACGACATGCTTTATGAGGCGGTGAGCGAAGGCCGCAAGCATCCCGGCATGGAGCACTGGCTGCCGCTTTTTCAGGAGCGGATGGACACGCTGTTCGACTATCTCGGCGCGGCGCCCATCGTGATGGAGCCGCTGGCCGAGGATGCCGCGCGCGAACGCTTCACCCAGATCAATGACTATTACGAAGCGCGGCGCGAGGCGATGGACACGCCGGGTGGCGGCGCGATCTACAACCCGCTGCCGCCGGACCGGCTCTATCTCACTGAACCCGAATGGACTTCGCTGCTTGCTGATAGCGCGCTGGCGCGGCTGACACCGTTCGCGCTGCCCGAGGGTGAGGGCGTGATCGACGTCGGCGCGCGGCAGGGACGCGACTTCGCGCCGGAGCGCGGGGACAGCAAGGTCAACGTGTTCGAAGGCGTGGTGGCGCATATCAACGGCCTGCAGGCTGCGCGCAAGAAAGTCGTCGTCGCGCTGTGGTCGGAGGGCTCGCGCGACCGCATGGCGAGCATGCTCAAGGACCACAAGCTGCTCAACACCACCAGCGTCAACTCATGGCGCGCGGTGCAGGCGACGCCACGCAACGAGACCATGCTGGCGGTGATCGGCCTCGAATCCGGCTTCGAGACCGAGAACATCGCGCTCATCACCGAGCAGGACATTCTCGGCGACAGGCTGGTGCGTCCGCGCAAGGCGAGCCGCAAACTCGACAACTTCATTTCCGAAGTGACGTCGCTGGCGACCGACGACATCGTCGTTCACGTCGAGCACGGCATCGGACGGTTCGTCGGCTTGCAGACGCTGCAGGTGGGCGGTGCACCGCATGACTGCCTCGAACTCCACTACGCCAACGAGACCAAGCTGTTTCTCCCGGTCGAGAACATCGAACTGCTGTCGCGCTACGGCTCCGACCAGACAAATGTCGAACTGGACAAGCTCGGCGGCGGCGGATGGCAGGCGCGCAAGGCCAAGCTCAAGAACCGCATCCGCGAAATCGCGGGCGAACTCATCAAGATCGCGGCCGAGCGGCATGTCCACGAGGCGCCGAAATTCCCGGTGCATCAGGGCACCTACGACGAATTCTGTGCGCGGTTCCCCTACGAGGAAACCGAGGACCAGCTTGGCGCGATCAATTCCGCGCTGCATGACCTCGATCTCGGACGTCCGATGGACCGCCTGATTTGCGGCGATGTCGGCTTCGGCAAGACGGAAGTGGCGCTGCGTGCGGCGTTCGCCGTGGCGCTGGACGGCAAGCAGGTCGCCGTCGTGGTGCCGACCACGCTGCTGGCGCGGCAGCACACCAAGACCTTCACCGAGCGCTTCAAGGGGTTCCCCGTGAATGTAGCGCAGGCCTCGCGACTGGTTGCGCCAAAGCAGATGACGCAGGTCAAGAAGGACCTCGCCGAGGGCAAGATCGACATCATCGTCGGCACCCATGCGCTGCTCGGCAAGAGCATCAAGTTCAAGGACCTCGGCCTCCTGATCGTCGACGAGGAGCAGCATTTCGGCGTGTCGCACAAGGAACGGCTGAAGCAGCTCCGCGCCGAGGTTCACGTGCTGACGCTTTCCGCAACGCCGATCCCGCGCACGCTGCAACTGGCGCTGACCGGTGTCCGCGAATTGTCGATCATCGCGTCCCCGCCGGTTGATCGCCTTGCGGTGCGCACCTTCGTCGCGCCGCACGATCCGCTGATGATACGCGAGGCCTTGCTCCGTGAGCGGTATCGCGGCGGTCAGGCGTTCTATGTCGTCCCGCGCATCGAATACCTCGCCGAGGTGAAGGACTTCCTCGACAAGCATGTGCCGGAAATGAAGGTCGCGGTTGCGCATGGCCAGATGCCGCCCACCGTGATCGAGGACATCATGTCCGCGTTCTACGACGGCAAGTACGACGTGCTGCTCTCGACCACGATCGTCGAGTCCGGCCTCGACATTCCATCCGCGAATACGCTGATCGTGCATCGTGCCGACATGTTCGGCCTGGCCCAGCTCTATCAGTTGCGCGGACGCGTCGGCCGCTCGAAGCTGCGCGCCTACGCCTTGTTCACGCTACCCTCCACGCACAAGATCACCGCGCAGGCCGAACGCCGCCTCAAGGTGCTTCAGTCGCTGGACAACCTCGGCGCGGGCTTCCAGCTTGCGTCGCACGATCTCGACATTCGCGGCGCAGGCAATCTCCTCGGCGAAGAACAGTCGGGTCACATCAAGGAAGTCGGCTTCGAACTGTATCAATCGATGCTGGAGGAGGCGATCCTGTCGCTCAAGGCCGGCATCTCCGAGCCGGTGGCGGATCGCTGGTCGCCGCAGATCACGCTCGGTATGCCGGTGCTCATTCCTGAGGACTACGTTGCGGATCTGTCAATCCGGCTGTCGCTGTATCGCCGCCTTGCGGATCTGGACACAGACGACGCGATCGAGAATTTCGGCGCGGAACTGCGCGACCGCTTTGGTCCGCTGCCGGACGAGGTGCGCTGGCTGTTCAAGATTGCAGCGATCAAGGCCTATTGCCGCCGCGCCAATATCGAGAAGGTCGATGCCGGGCCGAAGGGCGCGGTCATTACGTTCCGCGACAACTCATTCGCGCATCCCGACCGGCTCATGTTCTTCATCAGCCGCCACGGCAAGGCCGCCAAGGTCCGCCCGGACATGAAGGTGGTGTTCTTCCAGGAATGGGAGACGGCGGAAGAGCGCGTCGAAGGCACGACCACGATCCTGCGCGATCTCGCCAATCTGGCCGAGGGCAAGAAGGCGGCCTAGGTGGCAAAAGACAGCGCGATTTGAACGACAGCGTCATACCGTCATTGCGAGCGAAGCGAAGCAATCCATCTTTGCATAACAAAGGAATGGATTGCTTCGTCGCTGCGCTCCTCGCAATGACGGGGCGGGCTGATCCTTACTTCGGATACTTGAACTCAGGCGCGGCCTTCAGCGCCTCCTTGGTGGTGTTCATCTTCGCAGTCCAGGTGTCCTTGTCCTTGTTGTAGCTCACACGCACGGACGAGGGCGACACGGCGACGTAATGCTCGCCGACGCCGAGGAACCCGCCGACGGACAGGATCATGGCCTGAATCTGCTCGCCCTTGCCGATGGCAAGATCGGTGATTTCGCCGACCTTTTCATCCTTCTGGTTGTAGACGTTCAGACCCTTGAGCTTCGAGCTGAACATCTCGTCCTTCGCGACGGTCGAGAATTTGGCTTCAGCGGGAGCAGTTCCGCTGGTCTGGGCGAGTGCCGGACCGGCGAGAACGGCCAGCGACGCGGCGACGAGTGCAATCTTCTTCATGGTATCCTCCAAAGGGAATAGAGGCTCACCAATGCAAAGCCGGTGCGATTGTTCCTGACGATATCGAAAGTAAAATTCTTTAGGACGCGACCCGGTGTGCCTCGGCCCGAAGCCTGCGGAGAATCGCGGCCGCCGTGTCACCGGGCATCAGCGTCGCCAGCGTCACCTGCGGATCGAGCCGCTGGTCGCGTTTGGTGCTGTACATGGTGTGCTTCAGAACGCTGGTCAGCCGCCGCGCGATGGCGTGTGCGTTGCGCAGGTCGGTTTCGGCGAAGACGACAACGATTGCGCCTTCTTCGTCCAGCGTCGCGAAATCCATCCGCCGCATCAGCCGGCTGAGTATCCGCGCGGCGTCGAGGCGCATGCGTTCGGAGATCGAACCGTGCGCGAAGGTGATGCGGGCGACGGACAATCCTGCGCCGCGCGTCTGGGTGTCGGTCACGGCAGTCTCGAAATCGCGGGTGAAGGCGTCTTCGTTGAGCAATCCGGTGCGCGGATCGAGCAGGCCGCCGACATCGATCGATTTCAGCGCGCGCCCGATGCGGGACTCGAACGCCTGTTGCCGGATCAGCGGAACGGCGTGGGCCGCGACCGTTTGCGGATCGCCGTGGGAGATTTCAAGATTGGGCAGGTCGTAGCCCGTGGTCAGCCCCGATCCGCTTCCGACCAGAACCGGAAGATTCCGGAACCGGGAATCTTCCGACAGCACAGTCAGAAAGGCGTCGAGCACGCGCAGCGTGAAACCGTCACCGATGATGATGCCGTCGAGCTCGCGTGCATTGAGATGCTTGGCGGCAGCCTCGATGCTGAGCGCGCCGACGACCCCCATCTGCTCACCGAGCGCGACCGACAGGGCGGGATACCCCGCGCCGCGTCCGATCAGCAGGACCGTTGCATCGTTGATCGGATCGCTCGTCGGCATACGGGTGGACGTGGAACGGTCGTTGGCCATGCGGCGCAGCAGCGTGACGTGCAGGGCGCGCACGCGCAACGCAGCGTTGAGACGGCTGACCAGCCGCTCGGCGTTGTGGCCGGTTTGCGTGAACGGGAGAACATTCTGCGGCAACACGTTGCCGGGATCGACGGCGATGACCGGTACGTAGGGATCAGCCTGCGCCGCCTGTTTTGCCAGATGCGCCAATGCGGCCTCGTGACCGCCGGTATCCGCGGCAAGCACGGCCGCCGGCCGCAGCCTTGCGACGGCGTCGGCTGCGTCAGCCCAGGAGACATCCACCAGCGGAAACGTCTTCACCTGCGCGATCGCGTCGGCGAGGGTCCGGCCTTCCCGATTTGAGACAGTGACGATCGGGCCTTGCTGTGACATAGCGTAGTGACTCACAGAAACCGTGGAACAGCGCCGCAAAACTGAGCGGACTCGCGAACCGTCACCCTAGGCCGCGGCTGTTAATGGCAGGTCAATACGACCGATGAAACGGCGGACTCAGGTTCCGCTGGACCGGTCGCGAAACGCATCGACCATGAGCGGATTAAGTCCAAGCTGGCCAAGCGCTTCGCGCGCGCGGCGGTTGTCGCCGGCGCGTCCGGCGAGGCGAAAGCCGTTGAGTTGATCAGGCAATGCGGTCAGCATCGCGCCAGCCGCGAGCCGCTTCGCCCATGACTCAAGATCCTGCGCGAGAAAGCGATAGCCGCCGACGCCGACGAGACCGACAGGCGGTGCGGTGATGCCGATAGCGCCTGTCGTGCGATCAAGATGCGCAGCGTATCCTGTATCGACGTAGTCGGGAGCGGCAGTCTCCACAAGAGACTCTCCCGGCGCTGGACGATAGGCTGCGACCGGCACCATCGTTCCGCGCAGCGCGAGCGTCGCCTTCGGCGTGACGATGATCTCGCCGATGGCTTTCGAACTTGCCGCACCAAGTGGTGCGCTGAACGATCCGGGCTTGATGGGCACCGGCGAACCATCGCTGAGACGGCGCGCGGCGAACAATCCGGCCTCGCCGAACAGGTAGACGTCTGTGAGCGTCGTGCCGGTGTCTTGCCAGTCCTCGCTCGCCATCACGCGGTCCGGCGTGCGCCACAGGCCGACGACATTCCTGATCGCAACCTGGGGCCGCGCGAGCGTGCCGCTCTCCGCCAGACGGATCGCAAGCAGGGCAGGCGCGATCAGGGTGTCATGATGCTCGTCGACGATCTGTTGTTCGAGAACCTGCAAATCAGCCGGGTGATGCAGCGCGAGCGATCCACCGCTCAGGAGCCAGGTCACCACGGACGAGACGCAACCGGCGAACGAGGCCGGCGCAATGGCGGACAACAGTCGCGCGCCCTGCGGTAGGCCCGCTTCGAGGAAAATCGCAAGACCGCCGGAAATCAACTGCAAATGGTTGCGCGGGATCGCGCGAAGTCCCTCCGCCGTGACGTCGAACGTAATGATCGCCGGTCTGCGCGCATCCGGCGCCGCGGGCGGCAGCCAGCCGTTCATGCCGCTCGTTGTGATTTCAAGCGGCGACATGCCTTCGGGCAGATCGTTGCCGAAGCCGAACACATGGCGGATCGAAAAGGCTTCAACGGCTGCGTTCAATGCCAGTTCGGCATGATCGACGATCTCGATACGGCTGACGCCGACAATGGCACGCGCACCGATCCGGTTCAGCGCCCCGGTCAGTTCCGATTGCCGCCAGAGCTGCGGCAGCAGCGCCGCCACCAGACCGGCACGAAGCGCCGCCAGTACCGTCAGCGCGAACTCTATGGTGTTCGGCATCTGCAAGGCGATGATCGAGCCCGGCGGCAACCCCGCCTCGACAAAACGTGCGGCGATGGCTGAGACCGCCTGATCAGCCTGCGCAAAGGTCAATTTCTGCGGCTGGGTGCCGGTGACGCGATGCTTGTTCGGCGGATCGATCAGCGCAATGGCATCGGGCTGACGCAGCACCGTGCGCCGGAACAGATCGTCGAGCGTCAGCGGCGCGCCGGATGAGGTCGCTGCTGAGGTCGGTGCGGTCTGCAAGGTCTCGCTCACTGCGTTACTGCATCAATCTTGGGCTTACGGCGCTTTCATGCCCGGTTTGGACCACCACGTCTCCGGCAGAAAGCCTGAGACCGCGGTCACCCTTGGCCGTTCTATCCGATTCCACCGTGCGAGCCATTGCTGCTGAACGTTATAAAGCGGGATAGCGTAGAAGCCCGAGATCAGCGCCCTGTCGAGGGCGCGGACGGCGGACACGAAGGCGGTTTGCTCGCGCTCCTCGAGCAGCGCGGCGATCATGGCGTCGACGGCTGGGGATTTCGCGCCCATGTAGTTGCGGGTGCCCTGATTGTCGGCAGCGGCGCTGCCCCAGTAGAAAGCCTGTTCGTTGCCCGGCGAGAGCGACTGGTCCCAGCGGTTCTGGATCATGTCGAAATCGAAAGCGAGCCGGCGCTGGTCGAACTGCACGCCGTCCACCGCGCGCACCGACACATCGATACCGGCGCGCTTAAGATCGCGGGAATAGGCCAGCGCGATGCGCTCCTGATCGCGGGTGGTGACCAGGATCTCGAATGTCAGCGGCTTGCGGCTGGCTTTCTGCCGCAGCACTGTTCCATCGAGCTGGTATCCGGCTTGCGCCAGCAATGTGAGTGCCGCGCGCAGCAATACCCGGTCGCGGCCGGACGCATCGGTGACCGGCAGGCGATAGCTGCCGTCCATGATGTCGGGGCGGATGCTGGCGGCGTAAGGCGCAAGCAGTGTCTTTTCGCGTGCGTCCGCCGGACGGGTATAGGCGGAGAGTTCGGACCCTGCGAAGAAGCCCGCAGAGCGCCCGTACAGGTCGAAGAAGTAGTTGCGGTTGATCCACTCAAAGTCGAACAGCAGTGTAAGCGCCTGCCGCACGCGGATGTCCGCGAACACGGGGCGGCGCGTGTTGAAGATCAGATACTCCGACGGCTGCGGTGTGCCGGGCTTGACCGTATCCCGCACCACTTCGCCGTTGCGGGCCGCGGCGAAATCGTAACCCTCGTGCCAGCGCAGCGGCTCGTTCTCGATCCGGAAATCGTAGAGGCCGCGCTTGAACGCTTCAAACGCGCCGTTGGCCTCGCGGTAATAGTCCAGACGGACCTCGTCGAAATTCCACACACCGCGGTTGATCGGCAGGTCGCGGCCCCAATAGTCCGGGTTGCGCGTCAACGTTACGCTCTGACCGGCGCGGACGCCGGTGACCCGGTAGGGCCCCGAGCCGATCAGACCGGTGAGGGACGTCTCCTCGAAGGTCGCGGTATCGATGGCATGCTTGGGGAAGACCGGCATCAGACCGAGGATCAGCGGCAATTCGCGGTCTTTCGCGCCGCCGAAATCGAACCGCACGGTGCGCTCATCCAGCGCTTCGGCCTTTTCGACCTTTGCGTAGTACAGCCGGTGATTGGGGCGGCCCTTGTCGCGCATCAATTGCCACGAGAACAGCACGTCAGCCGCCAGCACCGGCTTGCCGTCCGAGAACCGCGCCAGCGGATTGAGCCGGAACGTGACGTAGGTTCGGTCGTTGTCGGTCTCGACTGTCTGTGCGAGCAGGCCGTACAGCGTGAACGGCTCGTCGTGGCCGCGCGCCAACAGGCTTTCGGTCACGTAGCCGCGGACTTGCTGAACCGCGATCCCTTTCACGATAAATGGATTGAGGCTGTCGAACGCGCCGAGCAGGCCGAAGATGATCCGGCCGCCTTTAGGGGCGTCGGGATTGACGTACGGCATCTGCGCGAAGTTCGCAGGCAGGGCGGGGGTCCCGTGCATGGCGATACCGTGGAGCGGAACCGGCGCTTGGCGTTCCGGTTGAGCACTTGGCTGAGCCTGGACCTGCGTTGCCGTCAGTCCCGTCCAGACCAAGGCCACGCAGCGGAGTTTCCGCGCCCAGCTTTGACCGCTGCGGCGCACCGCGGATGGCACCCGGTTTGATTCGGCTGACTTCACGCGAAAATTTACCACGTCTGGCCACGATAATGCGGGTTGCAACCCGCAAATATCACTGTTGGCATTGATCTTTTCGTCCGCCGTTGTATTGAAGGCGGGCTATTCGAGGGAGGCTGCGGGCACTGTCACGTATCCGCCTCAATTGGCTCCGAGACAGCCGCCGAACAAACAGGCGTCCGGGCCCCGAGCGGGAGCGGGCGTTAAGGTTCAGAAAGGGTTTTCCACAATGAATTTCCGTATCTTGGCCGCGCAGGCCTCGCCGCGCGGCCGGGTGTTCGCCGCTTTGACCGCCGGCGCCTTTTTGGCTGCTGCTACCATTACCGGCACCCAGGCTCAGACACCCGCGCCAGCGCCCGGCGCTCCGGCTCCGAAGGCCGCTGCGCCCAAGGCTGCTCCGAAGGCTGCGCCGAAAGCCCCCGCTCCCGCTGCCCAGCAGCAGGCTCCCGCCGCCAACGGTGCTCCGCAGCAGCCTCCTGCCGACCAGCAGGTCCAGTTGATCTATCAGCCCTGGACCAAGTTCTGCATGAAGGGCCAGGACGCCAACGCCAAGCAGGTGTGTTTCACCGGCAAGGACGGCCGCATCGAGTCCGGCCAGCCTGTCGTCGCCGCCGTGATCATCGAGCCGGAAGGCGAGCCGAAGAAGCTGCTTCGCGTCACCCTGCCGCTCGGCATGCAGCTCGTGCACGGCACCCGCATCATCGTCGACGCCAATGCGCCGCTGCAGAGCCCGTACGTGATCTGCTTCGCCAACGGCTGTATGTCGGACTACGAAGTGACCCCGGATCTTCTCGGCCAGATGAAGAAGGGCCAGAACCTCGTCGTGCAGGCGATCAATGCCAACGGCGCGCCGCTGACGCTGGCGCTTCCGCTTGCCGAATTCCCCAAGGCTTACGACGGTCCGCCGACCGATCCGAAGGTCTTCGAAGAGACCCAGAAGAAGTTGCAGGAAGAGCTTCAGAAGCGCGCGGCGGAAGCCCGCCAGAAGCTGGAAAACGCGGCTCCGCCCGCCAATCCCGCCGCGAAGTAACGCGGTCTTTCGCAGACGAACAAAGGGCGCGCAGCAATGCGCGCCTTTTTTGTTGGCTACGGAACGGGCATAGTTCGCTGCGCGTTGCAGAATGAGCGATGCATTGAGCACCGCCACAGGAGAACTTCATGTCCGACTACAGTGCACTCTCGCTTTCCGAACTCGAAGACCGCATCGCCATCGTGCGGGACAATATCCGGCAACTGATCGAGCAGGCGGCAGCGGTGTCCGGCGGTCAGAACGAGGAGCGCAATGCCGATCGCATCGCGCAGCAGACCGAGGAGCTTGAAGCGCTGGTGAAGGAGAGGGATGGGCGGAAGCGGGGCTAGGCCGAAGCCAACCGTCAGTTCAGTGACGGATTGCGCGGACGATAGCTGCCAGACTTGTCCTTCACGAAGATCTCGGCGACCTGCGAATGCCGGATCGGCTCACCCGACTCGTCAGGCAGCAGGTTCTGTTCCGACACGTACGCGACGTACTCGGATTCCGAATTCTCGGCCAGCAAGTGGTAGAACGGCTGGTCCTTGTGGGGCCGCATCTCTTCCGGAATCGACAGCCACCACTCTTCCGTGTTGTTGAATTCCGGATCGATATCGTAAATCACGCCCCGGAACGAAAAAATCCGGTGGCGGACGATCTGGCCGATCTGAAACTTGGCGGTGCGTGCTTTAATCATCCTCCGTCGAATAGACCATGATTGTGGCCGATGCTAGGGGTTTACGCCTGAATCGGGCGGGTGAGGGTCTCCTCTGCGCCGCAGTCGGTTCTCTGGTGCCGCGCGGCATAATAAGCGTATCCCAATGATCGATATTCTGAATCTCGCCCTTCCGTATTTCGGGCTGATCTTCATCGGCTACGCCTGCGGGAAGTACAAACGCCTGCCGGAAGCCGGTCTGGAGTGGATGAATTTTTTCCTGCTCTACGTGTCGCTGCCGGCGCTGTTCTTTAGAACGCTTGCAAGGACCCCGTTCGAGCAACTGAACAATCCGCCGTTCGTGATCGCCACCACGCTGGCGACCGCGAGCGCTTTCTTCCTGTCGATGTTCGGCACGAAATTCATCGCAAAGCTGTCGACGCGCGAGTCTGCGATGGCGGGCCTCGGCGGCGGCTATGGCAACATCGGCTATATGGGCCCGGGACTGGCGCTCGCGACGCTGGGCGCAAAGGCCGCAGCACCCGTGGCGCTGATCTTCTGCTTCGACACCATTTTTCTGTTCACCACGGTGCCGCTCCTGATGGTGCTGACCGACGGCGAGCGCCGGCCCGTACTGCCGACCATCGCTCTCGTGGTCAAACAAATCCTGCTGCATCCGCTCATTATTGCATCCTATTTCGGCGTGCTGGTTGCGGCATTCCATGTCCCGGTGCCCGTGGCGCTGGATAACACGTTTCAGTTTCTGCAAAGCGCCGCGGCGCCCGTCGCGCTGTTCGCGCTTGGCGTAACCGTGGCGCTGCGGCCGTTCGAGCGGGTGCCATGGGAAGTGCCGGGTGTCATCGCGGTCAAGCTGATCCTGCACCCGCTGATCGTGCTCGGGCTTCTGCTGCTGCTCGGTCCGTTCCCGATGGAGTGGGCGGCGACCGCGCTGTTGCTGGCCTCATTGCCGCCGGCGCTCAACGTGTTCGTGATCGCGCGCCAGTACGACACCTGGATCGAACCGGCCTCGACGCTGGTCCTGATCGGCACGTTCGTGTCCGTGGTGACACTCACCAGCGTGATGTGGATGATCAAGAACGGCGTGATATTTCCGTGAACGTCACGCTCGAAAGATCGTGAAACCGAGTATCAGCAGGATCAGGAAGATCACGCCGAAGATGTAGAACAGCACGCGTGCGATGTCGGCCGACGCGGCTGAAATGCCGGTGAAACCGAAGACACCGGCGACGACGGAGATCAGGAAGAAGATCAAAGCCCATTTCAGAATTGACATGACGAGGTCCTTGAAGCGTTACGTTCCGACAACCGGCAACGAAACTTCAGGTTCCATGATTGCGGAACATCTTTGCGATCCGCCGATTGACTGCTGGGTTCAGACATCGGAGGTCGTAATGAGATTGATCGCAATCGTATTGGTGCTGGCGCAAATAGGCGGCGCGACCGTTGTTCTCGCGCAAGCATCAGGCGGCGCTGGCGGTAGTTCCGGCGGATCAACGGGTGCATCGTCCCCCGGCGCAGCAAGCGGCGGATCGCTCGGCACCAGCGCAGGTTCGCCCGGCACAAACTCGCTGGGCACCGCGGCGCCGTCAGGATCTGGCACGACAGGTTCGGCCGCGACGGGCACCGGCGATCCTCGGGTCGACAAGAAAGACAGGGACGTCGACAAGAAGGTGAAAAGCATCTGCAAGGGATGTTGAGGCCAGGTTGCGCAGGCGATTTCCGCCCCGGGCATACCGCCTATGTGCCACCTCCTGCGTCTTGCTTGACGGCTGCTGAACCGCAAGTAATGAAGTTCCTTCAATCATCACCAGGGAATTTCAGGCCAATGCAGTTCGATGACGTTATCCTCGGCAGGCGGAGCATTCGCGGCTACAAACCGGATCCTGTGCCGAGAAAACTGATTGAGGAAATCATCAATCTGGCGATGCGCGCTCCGTCGTCGATGAATACCCAGCCCTGGAATTTCTACGTCGTTACCGGCGAGCCGCTCAATCGAATCAGGGCCGGAAATACCGAGAGAATGCTGGCGGGCGTACCGCAGTCGCGCGAATTCCGGACAGGTCAAGCATTCTCAGGCGCGCACCGCGACCGGCAGGTTGGCGTCGCCAAGCAATTGTTCTCCGCAATGGGGATCGCACGCGATGACAAGGATATGCGCCAGGACTGGGTTCTGCGCGGATTCCGTCAGTTCGACGCGCCTGTCTGCATCATCGTGACTTACGATCGCGTGCTGGACGGCAGCGACGATACGCCATTCGATTGCGGCGCGGTGGCGACCGCCCTGGTCAATGCCGCCTGGTCTCGCGGACTAGGGGCTGTGATCAACAGCCAGGGCATCATGCAGTCACCGGTGGTCCGTGAGCATGCCGGAATCGCCGACGATCAAATCATCATGAAAAGCATCGCATTGGGGTGGCCGGATGAAACCTTCCCGGCAAATGCGGTGGTGTCCGAGCGAAAGTCAGTCGAAGAAGCCACGGTGTTCGTGGGCTTCGACAGCTAACCCCTGACGCTCCCGCCATGACGGCGATAGTCCGTCGCGAAGGGTACGGCTGAAGACATCGGCGCTCCGTAACCGCCGCGGCTGTGATATGCTGCGGCGGAACGCAGGAGCGCTCCAATGACGATTAATCATCCCAATGCCAAAAGCATCCGGACGACGATTGAAATCGACAAGGACGGTGTGGAGACGGTGCTGGTTGTCGAAACCGATCTCGAACTGAATGCTGCGGCTCCGGCTTTTGATGTTGCCAAGGTCGATGCGTTGATCGAAGCCGCGATGAAGAGTTTCGCCGCCAGTGGCGGAACGATCGATCGCGTTCATCTGGTGCCGGTCCGGTAAGGCCGATACCTCGCGGCAACTATCGTCCGCGCCACGACGGCGATAAGCCCTCGCGCATTGCGAGCCGGCGGAGCGGGCCGACCGAATTCAGCATATGCATGCCGGCGGCGCGAAGCGATTGCGCCGGCAGGAAATCGCTGAGCAGCGTGCGGTTCGCCATGTCCACCGCGAAGGTCCGGCTGAAGACATCGGCGCGCCGTGCGCGGGCGTAGCGTTGCAGCACCGCGTCATCGCCGGGATCGGTACCCGTCAGGAGTGCATCCCGCACAATCTCCGCCAGATCGGCAGCATCGCGCAGTCCCATATTGAGACCCTGTGCGCCGATCGGCGGCAGCACATGCGCGGCTTCGCCGACCAGCGCGATGCGTTTCGCTGCGAGATGATCGGGGTTCTCGATCGCCAGGGGAAACACATGACGGCCCGGCGCGACGGTGAGTTTTCCAAGGATCGAATGCGATTGCTTCTCCGCGGCGATCGCGAGCGCCTGGTCATCGAGGCTCTTCAGCCGCTCGGCCTCGTCCGGCTTCAGCACCCAGACGATACTGGATCTCTCACCGGGCAGGGGGACGAAAACGCACGGGCCGGACTCGGTATGAAATTCAGTCGAGCAGTTTCCGTGCGGGCGTGTGTGGGTCACGTTCAGGGTCAGCGCCGACTGGCCAAGGTCGCGGCGCTTGACGCCGATGCCCGCGGCCTCCCGGCAGAGCGAATGCCGGCCGTCTGCACCGGCCACCAGAGCCGCGGTGAGCGTCTGGCCTTGTTTCGTCGTGATCGCGATTGACGATACGCCCGTGGCGATGGTTTCTGCTTCGTCATCGATACGAACGAGGTTCGGCAATTCGGCCGCGCGCGCTTCCATCGCGACCATGAGCAAACGGTTCTCGATGTTGTAGCCGAACGCCTCCATGCCGATCTCATCCGACGAGAACTTCACCTCCGGCGAGCGGATCAGGCGTCGCGTGTCGTCAACCAGACGCATGGTGCGCAGCGCGGCCGCGTCATCGCAGCAGCGCCGCCAGACGTCCAGCGATTGCAGGAAATCCACCGAGCCGCCGAGCAGGGCGGTCGTTCGGTTGTCGGCATAGGGCGAGCGCCGCGCGATCAGGGCTGTGTCGACGCCGGCCTGGGCCAGCGCGATGGCTGCGGCCAGCCCGGCAGGTCCGCCGCCCACAACGGCGGTGTGATAGTTTTGCGATGCAGTTCGGTTTTCGGTCATCGGGTATCTATCGCCGGAATTTTCCGGCGTCACAATGGATTTCGGGTCGTCATCCTGAGGGGCATTTTAGGCAAATCCGGTTCGCGCTTTGTCACAAAGTAAGGAGGCAACAGCGGATATGCAAAATGCCGGGAATCCTGTTAGTCACGTGAGCACATGAGCGCGCCCAGCCCGCAGGACCAGCCCCCGTTTCCCGCCAGAATGCGCATGCGCGCGTTCGGGGTTCATATATTCACCGCGCTGGGCGGCGCGGTCGCGCTGATCGCCATGCTGGAGGCGGTGAGGGAACACTGGGCCGGGATGTTCGGCTGGCTGGGGCTGGCGCTGCTGATCGACGGTCTCGACGGGCCGCTGGCGCGGCGGCTCAATGTCGGCGACGTGCTGCCAAATTGGTCCGGTGACACGCTCGATCTGGTCGTGGATTTTCTGACCTACGTGTTCGTTCCGGCCTATGCGATCACCGCCAGCGGCTTGCTGATACCGCTGGCGACATATGTGCTTGGCGCGGCCATCGTCATTTCCGGTGCGCTGTATTTTTCCGACCGGCGGATGAAGACCGACGACAATCACTTCCGCGGTTTCCCGGCGCTGTGGAATGCAGCAGCGTTTTATCTGTTCCTGCTCAAGCCTCCGGCGGCAGTCGGCAGCATCGCGCTCGCCATTCTGGTCGCGCTGACCTTCGTGCCGTTCAATGTGATGCATCCGCTGCGGACCACCCGGTTCCGCGAGCTAAACATCGCGCTGCTGGTCATCTGGGCGGTACTGGCAGTGATCGCGATTGCCGCAAATTTCGAGGTGTCGTGGTGGGTCACAGCCGGGCTGTGCGCCATTGGCGCATACATTCTTCTGAGTGACGTGTTGATCAGACTGTTTGGTGGAAACCGCACATGATGGAATTATTGACGAGCCCCGAAGCCTGGGCCGCGCTGCTGACACTCACTGCGCTTGAAATCGTGCTCGGCATCGACAACGTGATCTTCCTGTCAGTGATCGTGTCGCGCATTCCGCCCGAACAGGCAGAGCGCGCCCGCAAGATCGGTCTCGCGCTGGCGCTGATCTTCCGGATCGCGCTGCTGAGCATCCTGGTCTGGCTGATCGGTCTTACCCAGCCGGTCATCACTGTTGGCAAGTTTTCACTGTCGTGGCGCGACATTATCCTCATCGTCGGCGGCCTGTTCCTGATCGCCAAGGCGACCCATGAAATTCATGCCGAGGTTGAAGCCAAGGAGGTCGAGGAAACCGCCAAGGCCACACCCAGCGCGTTTTTCTGGGTCATCATCCAGATCATCATTATCGATCTGGTGTTCTCGATCGATTCCATCATCACCGCGATCGGCATGGTGGACGATATCAAGATCATGGTCGCCGCCGTCATCATCGCCGTCGGCGTGATGTACGTCTCGTCCGGGCCTGTTGCCGCGTTCGTGAAGGAGCACCCGACGACAAAGATGCTGGCGCTTGCGTTCCTCGTGCTGATCGGCGTTGCACTGGTCGCGGACGGATTCCACTTCCACATTCCGCGCGCGTTCATCTATGTGGCAATCTGTTTCTCGGCGGCAGTCGAGTTCTTCAACATTCTCGCCAAGCGCAACCGCAAGAAGCGGACGAGCCTGCAAAAGGGCTGATCGGACGCGGCTTTGGTCCGCGTTGACAATTTGCTGCCGATGGACTTGGCTCCCGGTTGAGATTGCTTGAGAAAAGGCCGGGAGAAACCATGACCAAGGCTGTGCGCGTCCACCAGGTGGGCGGTCCGGAAGTGATGATCTACGAGGACGTCGAGGTGCCTCCGCCCGGTCCTGGCGAGGTCCGCATCCGCCAGCACGCCATCGGCCTGAACTTCATCGACACGTATTACCGTACCGGTCTCTATAAAGCGCCGGGCCTGCCGTTCGTTGTCGGCAACGAGGCCTCCGGCGAAGTGATTTCCGCAGGGCCGGGCGTGACCAATTTTCACCCCGGCGACCGCGTGGCGTACTACTTCAATCTCGGCGGCTACGCGACCGAGCGCAACATTCCCGCCGACAAGCTGGTGAAGCTGCCGGATCACATCTCGCACGAGCAGGCGGCGGTGCTGATGCTCAAGGGGCTGACGGTCTGGTACCTGCTGCACAAAACCTTTAAGGTCGAGCCCGGCCATCGCGTGCTGATCCACGCCGCAGCCGGCGGCATCGGTCTGCTCGCATGCCAGTGGGCCAAGGCGCTGGGCGCGAATGTCATCGGCACTGTCGGCACCGAGGAGAAGGCGAAGCTCGCGCTGTCCAATGGTTGCGACCACGTCATTCTCTATAAGCAGGAAGATTTTGCGGAGCGCGTGAAGCAGATCAGCCGCGGCGAATTGTGCGACGTGGTCTACGACGGCGTCGGCAAGGACACGTTTGCCGGATCGCTGAAGTCACTCAGGAAGCGCGGCCTGTTCGTGTCGTTCGGCAATGCCTCGGGGCCGGTTCCGCCGTTCTCCATTGCAGAGTTGAACAATCACGGATCGCTGTTTGCGACACGGCCGAAGCTCAACGATTATGTCGGGACGCGCAAGGAACTGATGGAGGGGGCGGATACGCTGTTTGCGGCCGTCATCAGCGGCACGCTGCATGTGCCGATCAATCATGCTTACGCACTGAAGGATGCGCAGAAGGCGCATCGCGATCTCGAGAGCCGCGTGACGACGGGATCGGGGATTTTGAAGCCGTAAATTATCGCGGTCATTCCGGGGCGCGCTCTTCGCGCGAACCCGGAATCCCGAAGAGTTCATCGGAAAATAACTGCTGGATTCCGGGTTCGCTCGCAAAAGCTCGCGCCCCGGAATGACAGAGAAATCAGAACCCCGCCACGGTCCCGTGCAGGTCGTATTGATCCGCGCGGTCGATCTTCGCGGTGACGATCTCGCCGACCTTCGGCGGGCGGCGGCTTGAGACGTAAACCGCGCCGTCGATCTGAGGCGCGTCGGCCTTCGAGCGTCCCTTCGACACGGTCGGTCCGACTTCATCGATGATGACCTGCTGGCGGGTGCCGACCTTGCGCTTGAGGCGCTGCGCGGAAATCCTCTGCTGCCGCGCCATCAGCGCATTCCAGCGCGCGGTCTTGATCTCTTCCGGAACCGGGTTCTCGATGGTGTTCGAGGTTGCGCCCGCGACCGGCTCGTACTTGAAGCAGCCGACGCGATCGATCTGCGCTTCATCAAGCCAGTCGAGCAGATACTGGAAATCGGAATCGGTCTCGCCGGGGAAGCCGACGATGAAGGTCGAGCGCAGCGTGAGATCCGGACATTCCTCACGCCACTTCTTGATGCGGCCGAGTGTCTTGTCCTGCGACGCCGGGCGGCGCATCTGCTTCAGCACTTCAGGTGAGGCGTGCTGGAAGGGGATGTCGAGATAGGGCAGTACCTTGCCCTCGGTCATCAGGCTGATGACTTCGTCGACATGCGGGTAGGGGTAGACGTATTGCAGCCGCACCCACGCGCCGAGTTCGCCAAGCTCACGCGACAGGTCGAAGAACTTCGCGCGGACCTCGCGGTCCTTCCACATGCTGGTCGCATACTTGATGTCGACACCGTAGGCCGAGGTGTCCTGCGACACCACCAGCAATTCCTTGACGCCGGCCGCGACGAGCTTCTCGGCTTCGAGCAGAACCTCCCTGGCGGGGCGTGAGACCAGATCGCCGCGCAGCTTAGGAATGATGCAGAAGGTGCAGCGGTTGTTGCAGCCTTCTGAAATTTTCAGATATGCGTAATGGCGCGGCGTCAGCTTGATGCCCTGCGGCGGCACCAGATCGATGTGCGGATTGTGCAGCGGCGGCAGCGCGCGGTGCACGGCGTCGAGCACGCTTTCATACTGCTGCGGCCCTGTGATCGATAGCACGTTCGGATAGGCTTTCTCGATCTGCTCGGGTTCGGCCCCCATGCAACCGGTGACGATCACCTTGCCGTTCTCGGCCATGGCCTCGCCGATGGCGCCCAGCGATTCCTGCTTTGCGCTGTCGAGGAAGCCACAGGTGTTGACGATGACCAGATCGGCGCCGTCATGCTTGCGCGCCAGTTCATAGCCCTCGGCGCGCAGCCGCGTGATGATGCGCTCGGAATCCACCAAAGCCTTGGGGCATCCAAGCGACACAAAACTGACTTTTGGGGCGACGCCCTGTTCCATACGACCACACCTGTTGGGAGAATGCAGGAGCTATCCCTGATCAGCCCCAATTACAAGGCTTTAAGCAGCGCTGGCGGTTATGCTAGGACTGATTTGCCGGAATGCGAGTACTGAATGGCTGCGGATTCGTCGTTCAAGATAGTCATCGTCGACGAAAGCCCGATCAGAGCGGCAATCCTCAAGGAGGGACTGCGCGACGCGGGTTTTACCAGCGTTGAGCACATTACGGAGATGCACAATCTCCTCGCGCGCATTTACCGTATCGATCCCGACGTCATCCTGATCGACCTTGAGAACCCCAGCCGCGACATTCTGGAGCAGATGTTCCAGGTCAGCCGCGCGGTAAGGCGGCCGATCGCCATGTTCGTGGATCAGAGCGATGCTGCCTCGATCCAGCAATCGGTCGAGGCCGGGGTCTCAGCCTACATCGTCGATGGCCTGAAGAAGGAACGGATCAAGCCGATCCTCGACCTGTGCATTTCGCGGTTCAACGCCTTCTCCAAACTGCAGGACGAACTGGACCGCACCAAGTCGGCGCTGGAAGACCGCAAGATCCTCGATCGCGCCAAGGGCCTGCTGATGAAGGCAAAGGGGCTGACAGAAGAAGAGGCCTATGTGCTGATCCGATCCACCGCGATGCGCGAGAAGAAGAAGATCGGCGAAATCGCCCAATCGGTCATTACTGCGGCGGAGTTGTTGAAATGACAGGTACACCGCTCAGGATCGGATTTATTCCGCTGGTGGACGCGGCCGCGCTGCTCGTCGCCGTAGACAAGGGCTTCACCGCCGCTGAAGGGCTGGATGTGACACTTGTGCGCGAGGTGTCGTGGTCGAACGTTCGCGACAAGCTCAATATCGGCCTGTTCGATGCCGCACATCTGCTGGCGCCGGTCGCCATCGCATCGACACTCGGCTTGTCGCAGGTCAAGGTGCCGATCATCGCGCCTTTTAATCTCGGGCTGAATGGCAACGCGATCACGGTCTCGCCCGCTCTGTACGCGGCAATCACAGGAGAGGCTGACGGCGATCCGGCCAATCCGATGGTGACGGCGAAGGCGCTGGCGCGGGTCGTGGCGGCGAGGCGCAAGAGCGGCAGCGAACCGCTGACCTTCGGCATGACGTTTCCGTTCTCGACCCACAACTATCAGCTCCGGTTCTGGATGGCCGCCGGCGGCGTCGATCCCGACGAGGACGTGCGGCTTGTGGTGCTGCCGCCGCCCTACATGGTGGACAGTCTCGCCAACGGCCATGTCGATGCCTTCTGCGTCGGTGCGCCGTGGAACTCGGTCGCGGTCGATCTCGGCGTCGGACACATTCTGCATTACGTCTCGGACATTCTCGAGCGCGCGGCTGAAAAGGTGCTCGCGGTGCGCGAGACGTGGGCGCTGAAGAATTCGGAAGTCCTTGCCCGGCTGACGCGCGCGCATGGCCACGCGGCAGACTTTATCGAGAACCCGGACAATCGGACCGAAGTGTCCCGCATCCTGGGGGCCCCGGAACGGATCGGGGTCGATCCGGAGGTGATCCGGCGAACCCTCGACGGCCGCCTGAAAATCTCTCCTGGCGGGACAATCCGCGAAAGCGGGCGCTATCTGCTGATCGGCCGGGAAGGTGCCGCGCGGCCCGATCCCGTGCAGGCGGCCTGGCTTTACGCCCAGATGGTTCGCTGGGGGCAGGCGGCTTATTCACAGGAGGCGCTGGAGACCGCCAGGAAGGTCTTCCGGCCCGATCTCTATGACGCCGCGCTCGGCGCACCGAAGACGCCCGTAGGGGCGATTCAGGACAGCGTGGGCGCCTTTGACGGCCCCTTGTTCAATCCTAATGACATCCCGGCGCATCTTGCTTCCGTGACCATCAAGCGGCGTCAGCTCTAACAGCGATTCCCGGTTCATTTTGACGTCCGCCTAATTCTTGTGCGCCGCGCAAGAAGTGTGCATTTGCCGTTTGGAGAGGCCGCGACTGCAGCCTGCTTCATATCAAGGCACCTCTCCAACTCCCTGAAAAATATGAACTTGCTGCGTCGCACGCGGCTGGCACGATCCTTGAATAGCTAGGGCAGGCCGAACGAAGGCCTGCCGGGTCCACCGATGGCCCAAACAGCAATGCCGCTGTCTCGAGAGCCTCAGAGGTAGGTCTCGAGCTGGCGGCTTTTTTGTTTTTGGGCAGCAGGAAACCTGTGCGTAGGGCGATTGAACGGCAGTCAAACAGCGACACGGTCGAAAGGACGACAGACACGATGACCAAGACCACCAAACAGGGACTGGCGGGCCGCAAGATGAGCCGCCGCGCGCTGCTCAAGGCCGGTGCGGGAACGGCGGCGCTGCTGGCTGCGGCGCGACTGAATTTTCCCGGCGGCGCATTCGCGCAGACCGCCGGACCGGAAGTGACCAAGGCGATATTCGGCTACATCGCGCTGATGGACGCGTCGCCGCTGGTGATCGCCAAGGAAAAAGGAATTTTCGCGAAGCACGGCGTGCCGGACGTTGAAGTCACCAAGCAGGCGTCCTGGGGCGCGACGCGCGACAACCTCGTCCTCGGCGGCGAGAAGAACGGCATCGATGGCGCACATATCCTGACGCCGATGCCGTATCTGATTTCGGCGGGCAAGGTGACGCAGAACAACGTGCCGACGCCGATGTACATCCTGTCGCGCCTCAATCTCGATGCGCAGGCGATCTCGGTCTCCAACGACTACAAGGATCTCAAGGTCACCGCGGACGCATCCGCGCTGAAGGAAGCCTTTGCCAAGAAGAAGGCCGAAGGCAAGGAAGTGAAGATCGCCATGACCTTCCCCGGCGGCACCCATGACCTGTGGATCCGCTACTGGCTCGCCGCCGGCGGCATCGATCCCGACAAGGACGTTTCGACCATCGTCGTTCCGCCGCCGCAGATGGTGGCGAACATGAAGGTCGGCAACATGGACGCGTTCTGCGTCGGCGAGCCGTGGGGCGAACAGCTCGTCAACCAGGGCATCGGTTACACCGCCTGCTCGACCGGTGAAATCTGGTCGAAGCACCCGGAAAAGGCGCTCGGCCTGCGCGCCGACTACGTGGACAAATATCCGAAGGCGACGCAGGCCATCCTGATGGCCGTGATGGAAGCGCAGCAGTGGTGCGACAAGCCCGCGAACCGCGCCGAAATGTCCGAGATCGTCGGCCGCCGCCAGTGGTTCAACGTTCCCGTCGCCGACATCATCGGCCGCGCCAACGGTGACATCAATTACGGCAACGGCAGGATTGAGAAGGGCACCAGGCAGTTCATGAAGTTCTGGCAGGACCACGCGTCCTACCCGTTCAAGAGTCATGACGCCTGGTTCGTTACCGAAGACATCCGCTGGGGCAAGTTCGAGCCGACGACGGACGTCAAGGCGTTGGTCGACAAGGTCAACCGCGAAGACCTTTGGAAGTCGGCAGCCAAGGCGCTCGGCGTCGCCGCGGCCGACATTCCGGCCAGCACGTCGCGCGGCAAGGAAACCTTCTTCGACGGCAAGATCTTCGATCCTGAAAATCCGTCGGCGTACCTCAAGAGTTTGTCGATCAAGCGTATCGATGCCTGAGACCCTGCGGGCCGCCCCACGCAGGGGCGGCCCCGCACCTAACACAACCGAGGCAATCTCATGAACATGCCGCTCGCCAAAACGACCAGCACTCTCCCGGCACCGGCGCCGTCGCCGGCTGCGACCGCAGCGGTCGTCGCGCTGCCGAAGTCATCACGCAGTTTTCTGACGGACAAGCTGTTTCCGAATTTACGTGCGCTGGCGGCCCGTGTGGTCCCGCCGTTCATCATGCTCGTCCTGATCTTCGGCGTCTGGCAGATCCTCTGCATGAAGCCGGGCGCGACGCTGCCGTCCCCGTCCCGCATCTGGGCCGATGCCAAGGACCTCATCCTCGATCCGTTCTTTGTCACCGGACCGCAGGACATCGGGCTCGGCCTGCGCGTCCTCACATCACTTCAGCGCGTCGCTGTCGGCTTCGGTCTTGCGAGCGTGGTTGGAGTGCTGGTCGGCGCAATCATCGGCCAATCAGTTTGGGCGATGCGCGGCCTCGATCCGATCTTCCAGGTGATGCGCACGGTTCCGCCGCTGGCGTGGTTGCCGATTTCGCTCGCGGCCTTCCGTGACAGCAATCCATCGGCGATCTTCGTGATCTTCATCACCTCGATCTGGCCGATCATCATCAACACCGCAGTCGGCATCCGCAACATTCCGCAGGACTACCGCAACGTCGCCGCTGTGGTCCGGCTGAATCCGCTCGAGTTCTTCTGGAAGATCATGATCCCGTCGGCGGCGCCTTACATCTTCACCGGTCTGCGCATCGGCATCGGCCTGTCATGGCTCGCGATCGTCGCGGCTGAAATGCTCACCGGCGGCGTCGGCATCGGCTTCTTCATCTGGGACGCGTGGAATTCATCACGGCTGTCCGACATCTTCGTGGCGCTTGCCTACATCGGCATCGTCGGATTTGTGCTCGATCGCATGGTTGCCTTCGTCGGCAACATCGCGACGCGCGGCGTTCAGGCAAGCTGAGGGAGAATGACAATGGCTTATCTCAAGCTCGATCATGTCGATAAGGTCTTCACCCGCGGTTCTACTCAAAGCGAGGTGTTGAAAGACATCAATCTTACTGTGGAGCAGGGCGATTACGTCTCGATTATCGGTCACTCCGGTTGCGGCAAGTCCACACTGCTCAACATCGTCGCCGGGCTGACCAATGCGACCCAGGGCGGCGTTCTGCTCGAAGGCCGCGAAGTGAATTCGCCGGGCCCGGATCGCGCCGTGGTGTTTCAGAACCACAGCCTGCTGCCCTGGCTGACGGTCTATGACAACGTGCGTCTTGGCGTCGACAAGGTGTTCGGATCGACCAAAACCCGCGCCGAGCGCGATGAATGGGTGCTGCACAACCTCAACCTCGTGCAGATGACCCACGCCAAGGACAAGCGCCCGTCCGAAATTTCCGGCGGCATGAAGCAGCGCGTCGGCATCGCCCGCGCGCTGGCGATGGAGCCGAAGGTGCTGCTGCTCGACGAGCCGTTCGGCGCACTCGACGCACTGACCCGCGCCCATCTCCAGGACTCGGTGATGGCGCTGCACCAGAAGCTCAACAACACGGTGATGATGATCACGCACGACGTCGATGAGGCTGTGCTGCTCTCCAATCGCATCGTGATGATGACCAATGGCCCCAGCGCACGGATCGGCGAAGTGCTGGAGGTGCCATTGCCGCACCCGCGCAAGCGGCTCGAACTGGCGTCCAACCCGATTTACCTCAAGTGCCGGCAGCGCGTGCTTGAGTTCCTCTACGAGCGTCATCGTTTCGTCGAGGCTGCTTGATCGAGGCATTGGTGAGGACGTGACGTGAGCGAACCTCTTGTCATCATCGGCAACGGAATGGCCGCCGCTCGCTTCGTCGAGGAGTTGGCGAAGCGCGCACTCGGCCGTTACGCCATCGCCGTGATCGGTGACGAGCCGCGGCTTGCCTACAACCGCGTGCTGTTGTCTTCGGTCCTGGCCGGTGAAACTACCTCACAGGACATCGAGCTGCGGTCGGCGTCGTGGTGGCGCGACCGCGGCGTAACGCTGACCTACGGCTGTGCCGCCAATTCGATCGACCTCAACGGCCGTACGATCCATCTCGCGAACGGCACTGCCGTTCCATTCTCGAAAGCCGTTATTGCGACAGGCTCGACAGCGATCCGGCTGAATGTACCCGGCGCGAACCTGCCGGGTGTCCACACGTTTCGCGACAGCCGCGATGTGGACCTGCTGCTGAAACTCGCCCGCGAGAAAAAACGTGTCGTTGTGGTCGGCGGGGGATTGCTGGGTCTCGAAGCCGCTTACGGCCTCGCCAAGGCGGGATCGAAGGTGACGCTGCTGCATCTGATGGACCGCCTGATGGAGCGGCAGCTCGATGCACCGGCAGCGTCGCTGTTGAAGCGGCTGGTCGAGAGCAAAGGCATTGAGGTTTTGCTGGGCGCCAATACCAAACAGATTCTCGGCGAAGACACGCCACAGGGTATCGAACTGTCGGATGGGCGGGTGATCGCCGCCGATGCCGTGGTCTTCGCCGCAGGTATCCGGCCGAATGTCGCGCTGGCGAAGGATGCCGGCGTGCCGGTCAATCGCGGCATCGTCGTTGATGATCAATTGCGGACGGGCAGCGCCGATGTGTTTGCGCTCGGCGAATGCGCCGAACATCGTGGCACGTGCTACGGGCTCGTCGAGCCCGCCTATGAGCAGGCCCGGGTGCTGGCGGATCATCTCGCAGGGCGTCCGGCGCTTTACGACGGCAGTGTCGTTTCCACCAATCTCAAGGTCTCGGGCGTCAGCGTGTTTTCGGCTGGCGATTTTCTCGGTGAAACCGACACCGACACGCTTGTGTTCAATGATGAACGGCGTGGCACTTACAAGAAGCTTGTGGTGGCCGACGGCCGCCTCAAGGGAGCGGTCCTGGTCGGCGATACGCAGGATGCGCTCTGGTACCTCGAACTGATCAGGACAACGGCGTCCATCGAAGCGATCCGCGGCGACATGATGTTCGGCCGCGCTCTCGCACAACCGAAGGCCGCATGAGACATGTCCAGCGATTTTTCTCCGGACCAGAAGCGATATCTCGAAGGATTCGTGTCGGGGCTTTCGGCCTCGCGTGTCGCACGCACCAACGCGCCGGCGAAGTCGGAGCCCATTGGACCTGATGCCATTCACCTGAAAGCGCAGGATCGAACGGTTGCTGCGGGCGGCAAGCTCAACGATCAGGAGAAGTTCAAGCGCGACGAGCATCCGTTCGATGCCTATCCGCGGCTGGTCAAGCAGGCGGAGAACAACGAAGCGCCGAAGCCGCCGGACAATTTCCGCTGGCGCTATTACGGCATTTTTTACGTGGCACCGACGCAGACGTCCTATATGTGCCGCCTGCGGATTCCGAACGGCATCCTCAAGCACTGGCAGTTCGCAGGCGTCGCTGACCTCGCGGAGAATTTCGGCGGTCCCTACGCCCACGTGACGACGCGTGCCAATCTTCAGCTTCGCGAGATCGAGCCGAAGAACGCCATCAACGTCATCGAGGGCCTTCAGGATCTCGGACTGTGTTCGCGCGGGTCCGGCGCGGACAACATCCGCAACGTCACCGGCACATCGACCGCGGGCATCGATCCGCAGGAAATTCTGGATACGCGGCGATATGCCCGCGAGTGGCACTTCCATATTCTCAACGACCGCTCGCTCTACGGGCTGCCGAGGAAGTTCAATGTCGCGTTCGATGGGGCAGGGCGCATCGCCACACTCGAGGAAACCAACGACATCGCCTTTCAGGCTGTCGATGTCCTTGAGGGGCACGGCGTCGAGCCGGGAATTTACTTTCGGCTGGCGCTGGGCGGCATCACCGGCCACAAGGACTTCGCGCGCGATACCGGCGTCATTCTCAAGCCTCAGGAAGCGACCGAAGTCGCCGACAGGATTATCCGTGTCTTCATCGAGAATGGCGACCGGACCAACCGCAACAAGGCGCGGCTCAAGTATGTGCTCGACTCCTGGGGCTTCGACAAGTTTCTCGCCGCCGTCGAGGAGAAGCTTGGCCGCAAGCTGGTGCGCGTGCCGGCTGAAGCCATTGCGCCACGTCCGGTCTATGACCGTTTTGCCCATATCGGCGTGCATCCGCAGAAGCAGGCCGGCCTGAACTGGATCGGCGTCGCGCTCAAGCTGGGCCGGTTGTCGCTTGAGCAGATCCGTGGACTTGCGAAGCTCGCGGCAGATTTCGGCGATGGAGATATCCGTCTCACGGTCTGGCAAAACCTGCTGATCTCCGGCGTGGCCGATGCCAACGTCGCGACCGTCACCGCCGCCATCGAGGCGCTGGGACTTTCAACGACAACTTCAGCGCTCCGCGCCGGCCTGATCGCATGCACAGGCGCAACCGGCTGCCGCTTCGCCGCGGCTCACACCAAGGAGAATGCCGATGAGATCGCTGCCTGGTGCGAGGAGCGTGTGCCGCTTGAGACACCGGTGAACATTCATCTCACCGGATGCCATCATTCCTGCGCCCAGCATTACATCGGCGACATCGGCCTCATCGGCGCGCGCGTTCCGATCAACGAGGATGGCGACACCGTCGATGGCTACCATCTGCTGGTCGGCGGCGGTTTCGGCACCGAAGCGACCATGGGGCGCGAACTGTTCCAGAACGTGAAGGCTGAGGATGCGCCGCGCATCGTCGAGCGCGTCCTGAAGGCCTATGTCAATCATCGCTCATCGGAGGATGAGACCTTCATCGCTTTCGCCAAGCGAACCGAGATCGATGCCCTCAAGCGCATGACCGAAATGGAGTCTGTGTGATGAACCAGAGAACTCCGCCCGGACAGATTGAGATCATCCCGGAAACCGCGCCGTTCTCGCAGGAGCAGCGCTCGTGGCTCAACGGCTTCTTCGCCGGCCTCGTCTCGCTCGACAATGCCGTGACGCCGTTGTCGCCAGAGCAGGGCGCTGCGGTGATGAAAGGCGCTGCCGGCGACGGGGATGACGGCGAAGCGCCGTGGCATGACCAGACCATGCCGATCGCGGAACGCATGAAACTGGCCGAAGGCCGCCCGATCCGCCGCAAGATGATGGCGGCGATGGCGCAGCAGGACTGCGGCCAGTGCGGCTACAACTGCCACGACTATTCCGAGGCGATTGCCAACAAGTCTGAGGCGCGGCTCAATCTCTGCGTTCCGGGCGGCAAGGAAACCGCACGGATGCTGAAGGCTCTTTATGAGGACCTTGAAAGAGCACCTGCTGCTGTCTCATCACCCGCCATCGCGCCGACCGCGCCTGTTGCTGCGGCTCCGGCAACAGAGCCCGGCCGCTCGCGCGACAATCCCGCGAAAGCCTTGTTCCTCTCGCGCCGTCAGGTCACCAAGCCCGGCTCGGAGAAGGAGACCTGGCATATCGAGTTCAATCTGGAGCAGGCTGGTCTCGATTACGTCGTCGGCGATTCATTCGGGGTGTTTGCCGCCAACGATCTCGGCCTTGTCGATCAGATCATCGCCATGCTCGGCGCGTCGCACACGACCGCAGTCAACGGAAAGACGCTGCGTGAAGTGCTGCTCAACGATGTTTCTCTGTCGCCCGCGCCGGACACGCTGTTTGAACTGATCTCGTTCGTCACTGGCGGCGCGCAGCGCGAGAAAGCACGGGCCTTGGCGTCCGGCGACGATCCGGATGGCGATGCCGCCAACCTAGACGTGCTGGCGGCGCTGCAGAAGTTCTCCGGCGTGCGCCCGCATCCGGAAGCTTTCATCGAGGCGCTTGAACCATTGCAGCCGCGCCTGTATTCGATTTCATCTTCGCACAACGCCACGCCGGGCAAGCTGTCGCTCACCGTCGATGCGGTGCGCTACGTGATCGGCAAGCGCAAGCGGCTCGGTCTTGCGTCGACTTTTCTCGCGGAACGGATCAAACCCGGCGAACAGCTCTCCGTCTATGTGCAGAAGGCGCACGGCTTTGGGCTGCCGCAGGATCCGAACACGCCGATCATCATGATCGGCCCGGGCACCGGCATCGCGCCGTTCCGAGCGTTTCTGCACGACCGCCAGGCCACCAAGGCGCCGGGCCGCAACTGGCTGTTCTTCGGTCATCAGCGCAGCGCGTATGACTTCTTCTATTCAGACGAACTGAACGCGATGAAGGCATCCGGTCTGCTGACGCGTTTGTCGCTGGCATGGTCACGCGACGGCACGGAGAAGTTCTACGTGCAGGACCGCATGCGCGAAGTCGGCCGCGAGTTGTGGAACTGGCTCGCCGACGGCGCGCACGTCTATGTCTGCGGCGATGCCAAGCGGATGGCGAAGGATGTCGAGCGTGCGCTCGTGGATATTACCGCCCAGTTCGGCGCGCGGTCGACGGATGAGGCGATCGCGTTCGTAGCCGATCTGAAGAAGAAGGGCCGCTACCAGCAGGACGTCTATTGATGCGGGAAGGGCGCAAATCGCCGGTTTCGCTGGAGGCTGTTCGTTCTCCGCAGGTGTCCCGGGGAGGATATTTCTCTCCCCCGGTGCGGACGGGAGCAACTTTATCGTCTTTTTCCGGGGCGCCTTGTAAGTCACTGACGAAGCACTTCAATATCCCATCACGTGATCGATTGGAGATCGGCGATGAGCGATATTGTGTCAGAAGCCCATGCCCGGGTGACTTCCGCCCAAGCGGAAGATCGCATTCACACGCTCGCCGTTTACGGCGCCTTCGCGCTGATCGCCGCCATCGTGTTCGGCACGCTCTCCTACCATCCGTTCTGATCTCTGATCCGTTCGTCGTGCGGGGGACCGCATGACGAACGTCGATCCATCCGTCGCTCCCACAAAGACCACCTGCCCCTATTGCGGCGTCGGCTGCGGCGTCATCGCGACGCCGGACGGCAAGGGCGGCGCGACCATCGCGGGCGATCCCGAGCATCCGGCCAATTTCGGGCGACTGTGCTCGAAGGGGTCGGCGCTCGGCGAGACGCTGGGTCTGGACGAACGATTGTTGCATCCCATGATCCGCTGCTCGAACGGCAAGTTCGAACAGGTCGCGTGGACCGATGCGCTCGATCACGTTGCCAACCGGCTTCAACACATTATTGCAAAGTATGGACCCAATTCAGTCGGCTTCTATCTTTCGGGGCAATTGCTCACCGAGGACTACTATGTCGCCAACAAGCTGATGAAGGGCTTCATCGGCACGGCGAATGTCGACACCAACTCGCGGCTCTGCATGTCGTCGTCGGTCGCGGGGCATCGCCGCGCTTTCGGCTCCGACACGGTGCCGGGCTGCTATGAGGATCTCGATCAGGCCGACCTGCTGGTGCTGGTCGGATCGAACGCGGCATGGTGTCATCCGGTCCTGTTCCAGCGGATGATAGCCAACAAGCAGAAGCGCGGCGCACGCATCGTCGTGATCGATCCGCGACAGACCGAGACATCGGGCGACGCCGATCTATTTCTCGGCCTTAAACCCGGAACCGATACGGCGCTGTTCAGCGGGCTGTTGACCTACCTCGCAGACAGCGGTGCGCTCGATCACTCCTATATCGATGAACATACCAGCGGCTTCGCCGAAGGTTTGGCGAAAGCGCGCAGCATTGCGGGCAGCGTTGCCGCGACGGCGCTCGCCACAGGTCTTGCGGAAACGGATGTTGCGACGTTCTTCCAGATGTTCGCGAAAACGCCGCGCGTGGTGACGCTCTATTCGCAGGGCGTCAACCAGTCTGCGCAGGGCACCGACAAGGTCAACGCGATCATCAACTGTCATCTCGCGACCGGTCGCATCGGCAAGCCGGGGGCTTCGCCGTTCTCTCTCACCGGTCAGCCGAATGCGATGGGCGGACGCGAGGTCGGCGGCCTGGCCAACCAGCTTGCGGCGCATATGAGCTTCACACCGCCGGACATCGACCGCGTTCGCCGGTTCTGGAAGGCGCCGCACATCGCCACCCATGAGGGCCTCAAGGCCGTTCAGATGTTCCAGGCGATCGGCCGCGGCGAGATCAAGGCCCTGTGGGTGATGGGCACCAATCCCGCCGTGTCTCTGCCGAACGCGGATGCCGTGCGCGCCGCAATGCGCAAGCTTGATCTGCTGGTGATCTCGGAAAATGTGCAGTCGAATGACAGCATCAATTCAGGCGCGCACGTGCTGCTGCCTGCGCACGCGTGGGGCGAGAAGTCCGGTACCGTGACCAATTCCGAGCGGCGCATCTCCCGGCAGCGTGCATTCCTGACGCCACCCGGTCAGGCGAAGCCGGATTGGTGGATTATGAGCGAAGTCGCCGAGCGCCTCGGCTACGGCGCGGCATTCGCCTATCATTCTGCCGCCGACATCTTCCGCGAGCATGCCGAACTGTCTGCGTTCGAGAACGGCGGCAGCCGGGATTTTGATATCGGCGCGATGGCGTCTGTCGCCGACGACGAATTCGATTCAATGCCGCCGTTCATGTGGCCGATGCCGAGCGGCGAACGCGAAGCGGCGCAGCGTTTCTTCGCCGAGGGCCGCTACTATACATCTGACCGCAAGGGCCATTTCGTTGCGCCTGACGTTCCGATGCTGCGCGGCGCAATTTCGGAGGCACGTCCGCTGCGGCTCAATACCGGGCGCATCCGCGATCAGTGGCACACCATGACACGCACCGGTCTCAGCCCGCGCCTCGGCCAGCATCTGCCTGAACCTTATGTGGAGATTCATCCGGCCGACGCCGCCCAAGCGGACGTTGTCGATGGCGGTTATGCGCGGCTTGCGACCGATCTCGGCCAGTGCATTCTCAAAGTTGTCGTCAGCGAGCGCCAGCAGCGCGGCATGCTGTTCGCGCCGATTCACTGGAGCCAGGAAAACTCGGCATCGGGGCGGGTAGGAGCGCTGGTCGCGCCATTCACCGATCCGTTCTCCGGGCAGCCGGAAAACAAGGCCACGCCTGTTGCCATTGAGGCGGTTACGTTCGCGCAGCGTGGTTTCGTTCTCTCGCGCAGGCCGATGTCGTTTCCGAAAGATGTGGGGTGGTCGCGCGTCGCTGTTACGGGCGGCTATGGCTATCTCATCGCCAGCAATCTGGACGTTGCGGCCTGGAGAACCTTCCTGTCGCCGCAAGGAGAAGCAGGACACATCGCAGAGTACGAAGACGCCGCCCACGGCGTGTATCGCGCAGCGCAGTTCTCCGGCGACAGGCTCGAAGCCTGCGTGTTCATCGGGCCGGCGAAGGACACACCCAGCTGGGACGCGGTGAAGACGGCGTTCGCAGCAGAGACGATCAGCGACGAGCAGCGCCGGCTGTTGCTGTCGGGGAAGTCCGCCGATGGCGTAGCGAACGACGGCCCCGTGGTCTGCGCGTGCTTCGGCGTCGGACGCAACGCGATCTGCGGCACGATTGCGGAAGGGTCGCGAACCGCTGCCGAGATCGGCGCGAAGCTCAAGGCCGGCACCAACTGCGGCTCCTGCATTCCGGAGTTGAAGCGGCTGATCGCGCAGACCGGCGTCGCGCAACCGATGGAAGCTAGCGCCGCGAGCTGAACGGCGCGACGGCTATCCCGCTGCTCTCAAGCCCCGCCCGCACCTTGCGCGCGATCTCGACCGCGCCGGGCGTGTCGCCGTGAATACAGACAGTGTCGATCTTCACCGGGATGACCTTCCCGGAAGCGGCAGTGATAGCGTTGTCCTGAACCATACGGACCACACGCTGCGCGATCTGGTCGCCGTCATGAAGCACCGACCCGGGTTTGCTGCGTGCCACCAGTTGCGCATCATCCTCGTAGGCTCGGTCGGCGAACACCTCATGGATCAGTTTCAACCCGGCGGCTTCACCGGCACGCACCAGCGCCGTGTTCGGCAGCACCACGAAATACAGATTGGGATCGACGGCTTTGATCGCGGCAGCGATGGCGCGAGCGGTCATGTCGTCGGCACATGCAACATTTGAAAGCGCGCCGTGCGCCTTGACGTGGGTCACCTTGTGACCGGCCAAAGACGCGACCGCCTGCAACGCTCCGATCTGGTAGGCGACCATGGTCTCGATCTCGGATGATTTCAGTCCGGGGACCGGCCGCCGTCCGAACCCGTGCAGATCGCGATAGCCGGGATGCGCACCGATGCTGACACCGCGCTCTTTCGCGAGCCTCGCGGTCTTCAGCATGATGTCGGAATCGCCCGCATGAAAGCCGCACGCGACGTTGACGCTGCTGGCGAGTCCGAGCATCGCGTCGTCGTTGCCCATGTCCCACGCACCGAAACCTTCGCCGAGATCACTGTTGAGATCGATGGTCATGGATGCGCCTCGTGAAGATTCAGGGGTCGTCGATGGCGTTTACCGCGACGCCCGCGACATTGGCCTTTTGCAATTCGACGAGATTGAGGCTCGAGCCGCCCGCGATGTGAATGCGGCCCGGCAGCGCCTGAATGAATTGGGCCAGCTTGCGCGCCTCGTTCTGGGCTTCTTCGACGGTGACTGCCTTGAAGCGGACTATCGCACCTGATTGCATCTGCGCGAACCGTCCCAGATCGGCGCTGATGACGGTCGCAATCTTCGGATAGCCGCCGGTCGTGCCATGATCCGCCATCAGCACGATAGGCTGGCCGTTGCCCGGCACCTGAATGCTGCCGTGGACCGCGCCGTCAGAAACAATGTTATGGCCGCCGGGGTGAACAACCTTCGGGCCTTCCAGCCGATAGCCCATCCGGTCGCTGGTCGCCGAGATGCGCCACTCGCTGGTAAGGAATACATCGCAGGCCGCGCCGAACTCGTCGTCCTGCGGTCCCATGACGACGCGGATCGGGGACTGCGGCTGATCGAAGGTGTCCAGCGCGCGCTCATGCGAAGTGACTTGTGCGGTTTCCACGTCGAGTACATCGCCGGCTTGCAGCGGCCGGGGGAAGGGACTGCCGAGATCGGCGCGCGCGTTGACCGACAGGCTTCCGAACACGGCTTCTCCCGCGATGCCGCCTTCGATGGCGAGATAACTGAACACGCCGCTGCGGGCCGCACCGAGCCTCAGCGTTTCGCCGTCCGCAATCAACGCCGTTTCATTCATCAGCAGCGGCGAGCCTGCAACATCCGCAACACGTGCGGCGCCCGACAGGGCAACGCGCACGGCCCCGTTGCGGGCCGTAAACGCGGTCGCGAATGGCCCGATTTCAATCGCGGCGGCGAGCGGAGAATTGCCCGCAAGGGTGTTAGCCATCGCCAGCGACGTGCGATCCATCGCACCACTGGTGGTGAGACCATAGCGTTGCGCGCCGAACCGGCCGGCATCCTGAATTGATGTCGCGGGCCCGCTTGTGACGACAACAAGCTTGCTCATGACGCGATCAACTCTGCGACAGCTTCGCCGCGTTCAGCGGCGCGATCAAGCGAAGCAAACTCGCTGGCCGCAATGGCATGGAAGGTGACGGCATCGCCGGGTTCCATCAGAAACACGGGATCGCGATGCGGATGGAAGGTGCGGACTGGCGTTCGCCCGAGCAGATGCCAGCCGCTCGGCGCGGCAAGACACTGCACGCACGCCTGCACACCACCTATCGAAATGGTGCCGGCCGGTGTTTCGGTTCGCGGGTTCTCGCGCCGCGGCGTGGCGATGGCGGGATCGAGGCCGCTCAGATAAGCGAAGCCGGGTGTGAAGCCAATCATCGCGACGCGATACTCGCTGCCGGTGTGCTTTGCGATGACATCAGCCGTCGAGATACTGTGCGCGCGCGCCACGTCGTCGAGGTCGATGCCGTATTCGCCGCCATAGACCACCGGCACGCGCCAGCGCCGGATGTTGGTTTGTGCTGGAACAGGCCGCTCCGCGAGCGCCAGCAGCTTTTGCGACAATGTCGCGAAGTCGATCAGCAAGGGATCGTAGTGAACCAGCAGCGAGCGATAGGTCGGAACGGTTTCCAGTATTCCCGCAATGGCTGCGCTCGCGACTTCGCGATCGAGCGCCAGGACCTGCCGGTTGACCGCCGGATCAATGCTGCGGCCGAATTCGACCGCCAGGGCAGTGTCTCCGGACGGGAGGATGCGGGGCGGGGTGGTCATCGGCAGGCCGGAGATCTCAGGATGGACCCTCCCTTTGTCCGACACTCCCGCTAAAATGGCAAATAAGTTGGTGTTATCGCAACGCATAAGCGGACATTACCGGTCACGCGATTGCCGCCTTGACGCGATCCCGCGCTTTCGCAAAAAGGCTGGCACACCACACCCGGAGTTTTCCCTTATGTCGCTCTCGCCCGAAGCCATCGCAACGTTCAAAAAGATCACGACCGCCACCATCACGACCATCCTTCTCAAGAAGGGGCTTCGCAACGTCTGGCTGCGCGGGTCACGCCCGTTGCGTCCGGGGCAGGAGCGTCTTGTCGGTCCGGCGTTCACCCTGCGCTTCGTTCCCGCACGGGAAGATCTTGCGACGCCGGAATCGTGGTCGAAGCCGATTTCGACGCGTACTGCTATCGAGGCGATGCCGGCAGGCTGTATTGCCGTGGTCGATGCGATGGGCATCACCGACGCAGGTATCTTCGGCGACATTCTGTGCGCGCGCATGGCAAAGCGCGGCGTCACCGCGCTGGTGACGGATGGCGTGGTGCGTGATCTCGAGGGCGTGCTCGGCACCGGACTTCCGGTGTGGTGCAACGGCGCGGCTGCCCCTCCGTCAGTCGCCGGGCTGACGTTCGTCAATTGGGGCGAGCCGATTGGCTGCGGCGGCGTTGCCGTGTTTCCCGATGACGTGATCGTAGCCGATCAGGACGGCGCGGTGCTGATCCCGCAGGCATTCCTTGAACTGATCCTGACTGAAGGTCCGGAGCAGGAGGCAATGGAGGGCTGGATCGTCAACGAGGTCAACAACGGCGCGGAACTGCCCGGCCTCTATCCGATGAATGCCGAGACCAAGGCACGTTACGCCGCATCCAAGACGAAGAAGTAAGCACCAACTCTGTCAGGCATGATCTGATCCGGAGACCGGTTTGCGCTTTATGCAAATGCGGCTCTTCGGATCAGGATCGTGCTTCTCTGGGCCGCCGCCAGCCGACCACCATTGCTTCAACGAGACTTCCGGATTCGCTGTTGCGCCATTCACCGTTGACCCGGCGGCATGCAAAGGGAAGCTGATAGGTCCCGCTCTTGTCCTCGCATAAAACCTGAACCGCCTCATCGGGGGACGGTTCGCCATTGCCGTCAAATTCTGCAAGTCTTTGGAGACGTGTTGCCATCGGCAAAAATCCTTCCGCGATAAAAATGTTCCGGCTGCAACGCGTGTTCAGCGGTTCCATCCGGACGCGACGGATAACAATCAAATTAAGACGCTCGCGCGTGTCCATTTTAAGACATTCGCAAATTCACATTTCACGTTTGAATCGGTTGCTTGCAATGATCGTTCGTCGACGCGGGTTCTCGCTCACCCGATTGTGAGAGGATGCGTCGGCAACAAGAACAATCATAGGGGGAAAGCATGCAGGACCTCGCCGGCAAGACGGCATTTGTGACGGGCGAAGGTGATGCTCGCCGACATCGAGAAAGACGCATGAGCGGCCGGTATCAAAAGCCTTCATAACGTCGGCCCGGATGTGCGCGGCATCGATTGCGACGTCACCGACGCTGCCAGCGGCGAGCGTGCTGAGGAGCGGTTTGCTGCCATCGGGGCGGTCATGGACAAGGCGACGGCCCATGGATGTGGGGTGATTTTCGCACGAAGCACCCGGGTTTCAGCAATCGGGACAAGCATTGATTCACTCCTTCGCGCCGAACATCGGCAGTGGAAAGGAGTGGACCCATGCGTCAGCTTATTCTCGCAATCACGGGCGCGGGCGGGATCTTCCTGCTCGCCGGCGCCACCCGGAACCACGGCTGGTCCCTGGCCGATGAAGTATGCCGCCAGGGAACGGTGCTGTGCGACAACCCCGGCTGGGTGCTCGTTACGATCGCGGCTTTGTTATTCGTCGCGACCATTCAAACCATCGCCAAGATCTGAGCGGTGGATACAGATCAGTTCGTCGGACCGTGAACCAATCCGGCCGAACCTTGTCAGATGTCGGTTACATCGCGAGGGTCTGACAGAACTCGTCGAACGCAGAACTGTCCATGCCCAACGTGGCCGCCGATGTTCCGGCGCCGGCGACGGCCTCACGCGGAGTGATCTCGGCAGGGCGGGCCTGTGTGATCTGCGCGGTGTTCGCGAACATCGGCTGTTCAAAGCGTTTCGCGCCTTCCGCATCGATCGCGAAGAGGGGGCGGTACTTGTCGAACCCGTTGTCCTCGAGCATCAGGAAGGTGCGGTTATCGAGCACCCGCCAATGACCCTCGAACCGGGCTGCGACCACGGCGTGGTCATCTCCGGTCGCGGTTTCGCGAATGATCAGGAGGCGAAGATCGGCTGGCGCAACGCCGGCGGCGCGCAGCGCAACGAGCTTGGCAATCGCATAATCTTCACAGTCGCCGGCGCCTGCCGCCAGCGTGGCCAGAGGTGACGACCAGTAATCTTCGACACCGTATTGCGCACGGTCGCTGACCGGCCGTATGGCAAGATTGAAAGCGCGGTTGATTTCGCCGAATCGGGCAAGGCCCTCGCGGGCGGAGGCCGTCTTCACGATTTCCAGGAAACGCTGGGCTGGTTGGGACGTGCAATGTCCGGGATCGCTGGCGCAGGCGGCGATGATCTCGGATTCGGCCGTAATGGCGCGCTCGACGGTCTGCCATTTGGCGCGAAGAGGGCCGTCGGCCAGCATCGAGGTCGCAAGCCCGAACGGCTCGGAAGCCGGACTTTGCGGGACCTCGGTTGCCCCGATGGCTGGATCGCCCGGCGAGTGAGCTGCCCCATGAGCCGCTCCGGCCAAGGCATTGATAGTGAATATAAATGACACTGCGCCTGCGCGCAGAACGCTGAAAGCCGACATCTGACGCCCCTTGTCCGGACATCGGCTCGCAACGTATGCAGGCTCGTGACCAGATCATCTGGCCACAAGGATTAGGCGCGTCCCCTTTTTGACCGCTTAAAGCGGGGGCTAATCAGCCATTTGGATTCAAATATGCGGAACTGGCGCTGACCGCATTGTCTAAAATTGTAGATAGGGCTAACGCGCAGGCGCTGATGTATAAAATGTTAAAATTTAAGTATTCGGTGAAACCAGGTGATGGATCATCAAGTCTAGTTGGATGAATAGACTGTACAGATTGGTTATTGATCGATTTCGAATGCGCCCTTTCGGCGGCTTTTAGGCTCAATTCGCTTCCGTTAATCGGTCGATCATTTTGCGGAGCAGCACGGATTATCGATTTTTTCCCATAGTCTTAGGAAGCAGTAGCGGAATAACCAAGTCATCACCGTCCAATTGTACTTAACGAGGGCATGTAAAACCACGCTGTGTGGTTCAATTCACTATGGGCCCACGGTCTTTGATGCTATGAATTGCGAATTCTGAATTTCTTAATAATAACTTTTGACGGGCGGGCAGGGGTTTGAATTTTTCCGGACCATTTGATGCCGGGCTGATGCACGACTCCCCAGTTTCACTGGGTGGGGAGCGTTTCTCTTTCGATTCAAAGCCGAGTTTCGTCCAACATCATGTGTCGGACAACCAAGTCGTCGTACCTGACGCGCATCTGCTGTTTTCCGGCGACTACATGCGGATCGGCAGCGACCTGATCATTTCGGGTAATGGCCAGAAATTTGTGATCGGCAATTACTTCAAGGGCGAAGCAAGGCCAGTCCTTACCACCAAGGACGGGGCAACCCTTTCCGGTCACATCGTGGATGCGCTGACCGGTCACGTCCACTACGCGCAGGCTACCGCGCCGGCACAGGCCGGAGAAGTGATCGGACACGTCCTGAAGATGTCCGGAAGCGCCTCCGTGATCCGGAACGGAGTGTCGGTTGAGCTGAATATCGGCGATCCCGTGCAAAAGGGCGACGTGGTCCAGACCGGATCGAACTCGTCGGTCGGCATGACGTTCATCGACGGCAGCGCGTTCGGCATGAGCGCGAATGCGCGCATGGTGCTCAACGAAATGATCTTCGATCCGAACGGATCGTCGAATTCATCACTGATCAGCCTGGTTCAGGGCACCATTACATTCGTTGCAGGACAGACCGCCAAGAACGGCAACATGCGCGTCGAGACGCCGGTTGCCACGATGGGTATTCGCGGCACTGCCGTACTGGTGGAAATCGGCGCGAACGACGGACCAACCAAGTTCTCGGTGCTGGTCGAGCCGGACGGGCATACCGGCTCATACAATCTCTACGACAAGACAACCGGCCAGTTGATCGGAACGGTATCGCAGGCCGGGCAGGTGACCTACGTGTCGGTCAGCGGCGTTGGCCAGCCTCCGACAGCGATCGAACAGCTCAAGACGCTTGCGGATCAGGAATCCGCGAAGACACTGATTCAGGAAGTCTTCAAGCTTTACTTCCCGAACTACAATCCGGACAACGCCAATCCGAAGTCGCAGAAAAACGGATTTGGCTCTCCCGGCGACAACTTAAATCCCTTCGCATTCTACAAGCCGCTACAGGACCTCGGGCCGCCCAAGGTCATTACAATCCCGGGTGTCGGCTACGATCCCGTTACCGGGCAGCCAAATCCTCCGAGGACTTTCTACAATACCAAGGCGCAGTTTTCGGCACTCCCTGTCTTCGCGGATCAGGCGTTCTCCCCGACGATCAAAATTTTCAGCTTCAAGGACGTCGTCAAGATCGACGATCCGGATATCGGCAATGCGCCGTTCTACGATATCGGCATTCCGTTCGTCGCCGGCAGCGCGATCATTACGAGCGCGGTCAGCACGATTCCATATCTCACCGAAGGCTTTCTGAAGCCGCTGATTCACATCAATCAGACGACGGGCGCGGTCTCCTTTGACCGCGAGCAGTTCAATTTCCTGGACGACGGCCAGACCGTTACCTTCAAGATCCAAGTGACCGCGACATCGGGGCCGGATACCGGTGTTGTCGAAATCCCGATCACGATTACGGGCGCCAACGACGCGCCGACGATCGTGGTGGGTGCAGCGACGATCGTTACCGGTGCAGTGAAGGAAGATGTGGCCGTTACTACATCAGGCCACATCGAGACGAACGGAACGATCACGTTCAAGGACGTCGATCTGACCGATGCACACACGGCGACCGTCGAATTGACATCGACGTCCTCAACTCTGCCAGGTTTTGTCAGCGGCGCCGGAAATGCCCCGACAACGACCAAGATCGGAACATTCACCATTGATCCGGTGTCGGAGAGCACCACCGACACCAACAATCAGGGCTCGGTTGGCTGGCACTTCTCGCTGGACGACAACGATCCCACGCTGCAATCGCTGGCCGAAGGTCAGACGATCACGCAGATCTATACGATCACGATCAAGGACGACAACGGCGTCCCGGTGACACAAACCGTCACCATCACGATCACCGGCACCAACGATGCGCCGGTGCTGACGGCCGATGCCGCGATTCATCAGGCCGACGAAGTTCCGGACACAACGGGCGCGCCGAATTCGGTTGTCGATATTGCGACCGGAACGCTGGCGTTCGCCGATGTGGATCTCTCCGACACCCATACGGCAAGCGCGGCGCTTCATCCGGGCGCCTCATCGGTGGTGTGGTCGGGCGGCGACTACAACGACATTCCGCAGGCAACCCGCGATGCCCTCAATGGAGCGGTGACAGCCTCGGTATCGGAGAGCAACACCGATACCAACAATCAGGGTTCGGTCGGCTGGGAATTCAAGCTGCCGGACCATCTGTTCGATTTTCTGGCGAAGGGGCAGACCCTGACGCTGATCTACGATGTCACGGTTACGGACAACAACGGCCTGTCGTCAACAAAGCAGATCACCGTTCAGATCGGCGCGGCGAACGACCAGCCCGTTATTTCCGTCATCGACAACGGCGCAGCGGTCAAGGAAGACGTCGACCCTGTCGGTGGTATTCTGAAAGACCACGGCTCGGTCACGTTCACCGACGCCGATCTGACGGATACGCATACAGCGCACGTCACCTACAACAACGATGCGGCGGGGAGTGCCGGGGTATCTCCTGCATTGGCCCTGGCGCTCGCAACCGCACTGACGGTTCCTTCGTCGGCCTTGGCTGCAGGCGATCACGACTTCAACTGGGATTTCGCGCTGGATACCAATCTGATCCAGTACCTCGCGGAAGGCGAGACCATAACGGCGACCTATACGATCACCGTCAAAGACAATAGCAACAACAGCAACGATACATCTGTTGCGAAGACCGTCACGGTTACGATCACCGGCACTAACGATCTTCCAACGATATCCATCACCAATCCTGCAACCGACACCGAGGGCAACACCGGCACACCAGACGTCGCCGTGGTCACGGTCGCAGATCACGTCTCGGTCTCGGACGTCGACGCGAGTGACGTGAAGACGCCGTACGCAGGCGGGCTGACCTTCGATGCCGTCAACTCCAGCGGTCCTGCACCGGCTGGCGGGTCTCTGAGCGACCTGTTCACGATTGATCCCGTCACCGGGAAGATCAGCTACGACAGGGCCGCGTTCGATTATCTCGCTGGCGGCGAGCATGTCACAGCGGTGTTCACCTTCAATGTGTCGTCCGGGCCGGACACAATTCAGAAGTCGATTACGGTCACAATCGACGGCGCAAATGACGCGCCGGTGATAGCCGTGACCGATCCGGCACACGACACCGAGGGCAACACGGGCACTCCGGACCTCGCCGTGGTCACGGTTGCGGATCATGTTTCGGTCTCGGACGTCGACGCGAGTGACGTGAAGACGCCGTACGCGGGGGCATTGTCGTTCGACGCCGCCAATTCAAACGGTCCAGCGCCTGCCGGTGGCTCGCTGGCAGACCTGTTCACTGTCAATCCCGTCACCGGCGAGATCAGCTACGACAAAGCCGCGTTCGACTATCTCGCAGGCGGCGAGCATGTCACAGCGGTGTTCACCTTCAATGTGTCTTCCGGGCCGGACACGATTCAGAAGGCGATCACGCTAACCATCGATGGCGCAAATGACGCGCCGGTGATAGCCGTGACCGATCCGGCACACGACACCGAGGGCAACACCGGCACATCGGATCTCGCCGTGGTCACGGTTGCGGATCATGTTTCGGTCTCGGACGTCGATGCGAGTGACGTGAAGGCACCGTACGCAGGCGCGCTGACCTTCGATGCTGTCAACTCCAGCGGTCCTGCACCGGCTGGCGGGTCTCTGAGCGACCTGTTCACGATTGATCCTGTCACCGGCAAGATCAGCTACGACAAAGCCGCGTTCGACTATCTCGCCGGCGGCGAGCATGTCACAGCGGTGTTCACCTTCAATGTGTCGTCCGGCCCGGATACGGTTCAGAAATCCATTACGGTGACGATTGATGGCGCCAACGACGCGCCGGTGATAGCGGTGACCGATCCGGCCGCCGACACCGAGGGCAACACCGGCACTCCAGACGTCGCCGTGGTCACGGTCGCGGACCACGTTTCGATTACGGATGTCGATGCAAGCGACGTGCATATTCGCTATGTGGCCGATACGCTGGCCTTCGACGCCGCCAATTCAAACGGTCCAGCGCCTGCCGGTGGCTCGCTGGCAGACCTGTTCACAGTCGATCCTGTCACCGGGAAGATCAGCTACGACAGGGCTGCGTTCGATTATCTCGCGGCTGGCGAGCATGTCACCGCAACATTCACATTCGATGCTTCATCGGGGCCGGATACGGTTCAGAAATCCATTACCGTCACGATCGACGGCGAAAACGATGCTCCCACTGTTGCCGCACCGCTGACCATCACCACGCAGGAAGGCAATGCGCCGGTCGTGCGGGACCTTCTTGCCGGTGCGTCCGACGTAGATAATAGCGATGCTCTTTCCGTCACCAACATCCGCTATTCTATCGATGGCGGACTGGAAACGGCCACAACTCCGCACGGCATTATTTTCCCTGACGCACACACGATCAACATCGACGCTGCGGCAATCCAGCATATCCCGGCCGGTGTGATCGAGACCATCGAGGTGCGCTACGATATCATGGACGGTCACGGCGGAACTGTTGCGCAGACCGAGACGATCACCATCACCGGTGTCAACGACCGGCCTGTCCTCGCTGCCGGCACCAATTTCTCGACGATCACCGAAGATCAGACGACGAACTCCGGCCAGCTGGTCAGTTCGTTCGCCACGGGCATTTCAGATCCCGACGACGGCGCGCTGAAGGGCGTCGCGATCACAGGCTATTCGAACCAGAACGGCCACTGGGAGTATTCGATCGACGGTGGATCGAGCTGGACGCAATTCGGGACATACTCCTCCGGCTCCGGTCTGCTTCTTGCGAGCGATGACAAGGTTCGTTTCGTTCCGAACGGAGAGAACGGCGGCACTGACACGCTGACCTATGTGGCTTGGGACCAGAGCTCCGGCTCGCATGGCCAGGCCGTTAACACCATGGTTCCGGGGCATACGGCTCCGTTCTCGGAAGACAGCCAGACCGCGTCGCTCACCGTAACGAGCATTAATGACGCCCCGGTCTTGAACGGGGACAACGTGTCGACCCTCGAACTGGGCGGCGGAGTCACAAAGGTGACGGGTATCGCCTTGTCCGATGTCGATGCAGGTGCTGATACGTTTACCGTGACAGCGACCGCCGATCACGGGACGGTCGCGACCGCAACCGGAAGCCAGCCGCTCGCAGGGGCGGGTGTCAGCGGGTCGTTCGCGGCCATCAGCAACATTTTCAACGACGGCGCTGTGTACACACCAGATAACGCCTCGCCGACGGACAAAGTGACGTTAACAGTTACAGACGGCCAGGGGGGAAGCGACACCCTCAACTTCGTTTTCAAACAGTACGCCCCCGGCGGCGTTACCCTGACGGGTACGACCGGAAAAGACATTATCTTTTCGAGCACCGGCGACGACACGATGACGGGCCTGGCCGGTAAGGACAACTTCGTGTTCGCACAGGTTTCCGGCCACGATACGATCATGGATTTCACGTCCGGAACCGACAAGATCGATTTCAGGGCTCTTTCAGGCATGGATGCGAATGCGCTGACGACCCTGCTGGCCAACGCCGATCACACCGGCGGCGATACGCTGCTTCACATCAACGGCACGACGGATACGTTGCTCTTGAAGGGCGTGGCAGCCCTGAATGCCAGCGATTTCATTCTCCATGCGTGATTTGAGAATGAGCCGGAAACATTAACTTCGATCATGTTTCCGGCTGCAATACATGCCCGTGTCGTGGCATGATAGGCCGGTCGCAGCGCCACATTTCATGAATTCCAGTTTGGCTCCTGACAGCAGCCACGGCCAGGTATAGATGCAGCCCGCGAAGACATCACATCAGGGGCATTCGCCCCGTTCCGAACTGGGGACGGCGCTTCGCGCCTGCCGCAGCGCGTTTGTCGGTGTCGGCGTCATGAGCTTGGTCATCAACATTTTGTATCTCACCGGCTCGTTCTTCATGCTGGAGATTTACGACCGCGTACTGCCGAGCCGCAGCATCCCGACGCTGGTCGGACTGATCGTGCTGGCAGGAGGTCTCTACCTCGTTCAGGGTATCCTCGATCTGATCCGCGGTCGCATTCTGATCCGCATCGGATCGGCGCTGGACGAGATGCTGAGCCGCCGGGTCTACGACATCGTGGTGCGGATGCCGCTCGTTATCGGCAACCGCAGCGAGGGACTTCAGCCGCTGCGCGATCTCGACAACGTCCGCTCCTTCCTGTCCGGAATGGGCCCGGGCGCGCTGTTCGATCTGCCATGGTTGCCGCTTTATCTCGCCATCTGCTTTGCCTTTCATCCGTTGATCGGCATCACCGCTCTGGCCGGCGCCATCATTCTGATCGCGCTGACCATCCTGACCGAATACCTGACCCACGAGCCCATGAAGCGCTCGACGGGGCTGGCGATGCGGCGACAGGATATTGCCCTCGCCAGCCGCCGGAATGCCGAGGTGCTCACCGCGATGGGCATGGCCGGACGCGTCGGCAAGCGATGGGATGAATCCAACCGCGACTATCTTGCGAGCAACCAGCGGGCGAGCGACGTCGCCGGCGGTCTTGGTGCCATCGCCAAGGTGATGCGCATGATGCTGCAATCGGCGGTGCTGGGCGTCGGAGCGTATCTCGTCATCAACCAGCAGGCGACGGCGGGCATCATCATTGCGGGGTCGATCCTGAGCGCCCGTGCACTGGCGCCTGTCGATCTTGCCATCGCGCATTGGAAGGGGTTCGTGGCGGCACGCCAAAGCTGGCACCGGCTCAACCGTCTGCTCGGCATGTTGCCCGAACAGGCAGCGCCGACCCTGCTGGAGGCGCCGACATCCAGGCTCGCGGTTGAAACGCTCACCATCAGCCCGCCCGGCGAGCAGAAGGTCGTCGCACAGGACGTTACCTTCGCGATCGAGGCCGGACAGGGCGTGGGAATTATCGGTCCCAGCGGGTCTGGTAAATCATCGCTGGTCCGCGCGCTGGTCGGCGTCTGGCAGCCCCTGCGCGGCAAGGTGCGGCTCGACGGTGCCGCGCTCGACCAATGGTCGCCCGAGATCCTTGGCCGCCATATCGGCTATCTGCCGCAGGACGTCGAACTTTTCGCCGGAACGATAGCCCAGAATATTTCCCGCTTCGAAGACAAGGCCTCGTCCGACGATATCATCGCGGCGGCGCGGGAAGCACGCGTCCACGATCTCATCATCAGCATGAAGGACGGCTACGATACCCAGATCGGCGATCAGGGCAACGTGCTGTCGGCCGGGCAGGCGCAACGGATCGCGCTGGCTCGCGCGCTTTATGGCAATCCGTTTCTCGTGGTGCTGGACGAGCCGAATTCCAACCTCGACAGCGAAGGCGATGTGGCGCTGAACAAGGCCATCCTCGGAGTCCGCGCGCGTGGCGGCGTCGTGGTTGTGGTCGCCCATCGTCCGATCGGAATTGAGAGCGTCGATCTTGTTCTGGTCATGAAGGACGGGCGGGTTCAGGCATTCGGGCCAAAAGACACCGTTCTCGGCCAGGTGCTGCAACGCCCGGCGACGCCACCACCCGCCATCAAGATCGTCTCCGACAAGGGAGGAGCTCAATCATGAAAGGGCCGACCCTTGCTGGAACCGAAAGCAAAGTCCGTGGCGTTCTGAACGCGCTGTTCTCGCCGCTGGACCGGCTCTCGATCTTCAAGAGCCTCGATAAACCCGGATCGCGCGGCTCGATCCGGTTTCATCTGATCGTCGGACTCGTTGTCGTCACGCTGCTGACCTGCGGTATCGGCGGTTGGGCCTCCACCGCGCAAATCTCCGGCGCGCTGATCGCGCCGGGGTCGATCGTGGTCGATTCCAACGTCAAGAAAGTTCAACACCCGACCGGCGGTGTCGTCGGCGAGGTGAGGGCGCGCGATGGTGACCGCGTCAAGGCCGGCGATGTCTTGGTGCGCCTCGACGACACTGTGACCAAGGCAAGCCTTGCGATTGTCACCAAGGGCCTCGACGGATTGCTGGCGCGCCGGGCGCGGTTGCTGGCGGAGCAGGATGGCGCAGAGCGCATTACATTTCCACCGGAACTGATGGAGTCGTTCGCCAATCCCGATGTCCGGGCGTTGATCGGAAACGAGATCAAGCTGTTTCAGGTCCGCTCATCAGGCCGCATTGGTCAGAAGGCCCAGCTCAAGGAGCGCATCGCACAGCTCAAGGAGGAAATCGGCGGGCTGGAAGCGCAGGAAAACGCCAAGTCTCGCGAGATCGAACTCATTCAGAAAGAGCTGGTGGGCGTCCGCGATCTGTTCGCCAAGAACCTTGTGCAGATTTCACGGTTGACGGTGCTTGAGCGTGACGCGGCGCGGCTTGATGGCGACCGTGCGCAGTTTATCGCCCAGAAAGCGCAGGCGAAGGGCAAGATCACTGAAATCGAATTGCAGATCATCCAGATCGACAAGGACCTTTCCAGCGAAGTCTCCAAGGAGATGCGCGAGATCAACGACAAGATCGGCGAGTTTGTCGAGCGCAAGGTCACCGCCGAAGACCAGCTCCGCCGCATCGACATTCGCGCGCCGCAGGACGGTATGGTGCTTCAGTCGACAGTCCACACCGTAGGCGGCGTCATCACCGCCGGCGACACCATCATGCTGATCGTCCCTGAGTCCGATAACCTGTCGGTCGAGGCCAAGGTGAACCCGCAGGACATCGATCAACTGAGGATCGGGCAAAAGACGCTGCTGCGGCTCTCGGCCTTCAACCAGCGCACCACACCGGAGTTGAACGGGACGGTCAGCCGGATCTCTCCCGACACCACCACGGACCAGCGCACCGGCCAGAGCTATTACACCATTCGCGTATCGATGCCGCCGGAAGAAGTGGCGAAGCTCGGGGATGTCAAATTGATCCCGGGCATGCCGGTCGAGGCCTTTGTGCAGACCGGCGAACGCACCATGATATCCTATCTCGCGAAGCCGCTGAGCGACCAGCTCATGCGCGCATTCCGCGAGAAGTGACGGTACCGGTTTTAGCGGCATGATGCGAGCGGCATTGAAATCGTCAGTCCGGTTGATTGCGCGTATCCGTTTGTACGCCAGGCAGTTCGGCTACGGCCGGCTGCTGGCCTTTCTGCTGCTGATAGCGTTTCTTGGCGTTCGGGTCGCCGATCCGATTCCGCTTGAAGAGCTGCGCGTCCGCGTCTTCGATGGATATCAAATCCTCAAGCCGCGGGAGACCACGCAACGTCCTGTCGTGATCATCGACATCGACGAAAAGAGCCTTGCAAAATACGGGCAATGGCCGTGGCCACGGACCCGTGTGGCCGATCTTGTTCAGCGGTTGACCGATCTCGGCGCGGCAGCCATTGCCTTCGATATCGTGTTCGCCGAAGCGGATCGGCTGTCGCCGGGACTGGCTGCGGATGCGTTTCGTGATCTGGACGAACAGAGCCGGATGAAATTGCGGGCGTTGCCCAGCAACGATCAGGTGCTTGCGGATGTCCTGCGCAAATCACCCGCCGTTCTCGGCGAATCCGGCCTGCCAAAGTTCGTGCCCCAGCCGGAACTGAACCTGCCTTTGACAGGGTTAGCGACGTTGGGCGAGGATCCGCGTCCGTTCCTTCTCCAATTTCCTGGACTGCTCCGGAACATCCCGGTTCTCGAAGAGGCGGCCCCCGGGCGCGGACTGTTCACCATCCGCACCGAGCGCGACGGCATCGTCCGCCGGGTCCCGATGATAATGTTGGCGCAGGGCGAATTGATGCCCTCGCTGACGTTCGAGATGCTGCGCATTGTCACCAAAGCCGACACCATTCTTGTCAAGTCGGACGAGGCGGGCGTGAAGAGCGTCGCGGTCCCCGGCTTTGAACTTCCCACCGATCGCAACGGCCAGCTCTGGGTGCATTTCGCCAAGCACGATCCGGCGCGTTATGTGTCCGCGGCCGATGTACTGGAGGGCAAGGCCGGTGCCGACCTGATCTCGCGCAAGCTCATCCTGATCGGCACCTCTGCCGTCGGACTGCTGGATGTGAAGACCACTCCACTCGATCCGGTCATGCCGGGTGTGGAGGTCCATGCCCAGGTGCTTGAAAGCGCGCTGACCCGGACGGTGCTGTCGCAGCCGAACTACGCAATCGGCGCCGAGCTGCTGGCCGCGATCCTGTTCGGACTGGCTATCATCTGGCTTGCGCCCATTCTCAGCGCCATCATGCTCGTCATCTTCGGTGGCGTGATCGTCGCCATCATGGTCGCGACGTCTTGGTATTTTTTCGTCGAACACCGATTGCTGTTCGACTTCACATTCCCGCTGATTGCAAGCACGTCGATTTATCTCGTGCTGGTGTTTAGCAGCTATTTCCGCGAGCAGGCCCAGCGCCGCCGCATCCGCTCGGCCTTCGGTCAGTACCTGTCGCCGGCGCTTGTCGAGCAACTGGCGCAGTCGCCGGAAAAGTTGGTGCTCGGCGGCGAGGAGCGGGACATGACCATCATGTTCAGCGACGTGCGCGGTTTCACCACTATCTCGGAGTCGTTCAAGAGCGACCCCCAGGGCCTGACGTCGCTGATGAACAGGTTTCTGACGCCGCTGACCAACGCAATCCTCGATCGCAAGGGCACCATCGACAAGTACATGGGTGATGCCATCATGGCGTTCTGGAATGCGCCGTTGAGCGATCAGCAGCATCAGATCAACGCCTGCAATGCGGCGCTCGACATGATCGATCGCATCGAAGTGCTGAATGTCGAACGCGAACGCGAAGCGAATGAAGCCGGCAAGCCGTTTATCCCGATGAAAGTCGGTATCGGCTTGAACACGGGCACCTGCGTCGTCGGAAACATGGGATCGAATTTGCGTTTCGATTATTCGGTGCTGGGTGACAGCGTGAACCTTGCCTCGCGGCTCGAGGGACAGTCGAAGTCCTACGGCGTGCCTATCATCGCGGGCTCCGCGACGGCGCTGGCGGCCAAGGACAAGTTCGCAATTCTCGAACTCGACTTCATCACCGTGAAGGGCAAGAAGGAGCCCGAGGTGATTTATGCGATCGTGGGGCGGGAGGAGGTCGCAAATTCCGGACAGTTTCAACGGCTTCGCAATCTCTCCATCGAGATGCTGGCGTGTTATCGCAGCCGCGACTGGGAGGGGGCGCTTGCTGCGATTGCGAAAGCGCGTATTGCCGACGAAGCAAAGACCTTCACCACGCTGTACGACCTCTATTTCGAGCGTATCAAGGCGTTCCAGGAAACCCCGCCACCGGATGACTGGAACGGCGTCTTCGCCCTGACAACCAAATGATGGGTGAGGCAAAACGCCGCCGCGCTACCCATCGCGGTCCGGCATGGCAAGCCATTTTTTTGGTGAACAGTACGCGGTATCGTGTTGGTGAAGATGACAGCGGCATGCAATTCTCCCGAAGGGTTCATTGAGTTTTTTTATGCCGACCACAATGTCCGTGCGTTTCTGGGGTGTTCGTGGGAGCATTCCGTGTCCAGGCCCCAATACCGTGCGGTATGGCGGCAATACGTCATGCGTCGAAGTTCGCTGCGGTGACCATCGTTTGGTCTTCGATGCAGGATCGGGACTGCGCATGCTCGGTCTCGAACTGGCGGAAGAAGCAGAGCCGACCGACATCGATTTGTTTTTGAGTCACTGCCATATCGATCATTTGATTGGCCTTCCATTCTTCGTGCCGGCCTTCATGACCGGAAACCGGTTGCGTCTCTGGGCTGGTAATCTGAAGGCCGCAGGCGGTGTGCAGGAAACCGTCCGGAAGCTGATGAGCTATCCATTGTTTCCAATCGAACTGGAAGCCGCCCATGGCAAGGTCGAATTCACCGACTTCGAACCGGGTGACATTCTGACACCGCGGCCGGGCATCAAAGTGATGACTGCGGCGCTCAATCATCCCGGCGGTGCAACTGGATACCGCGTCGAGTTTGGCGGTCGCGCCATGGCCTACATCACAGACACCGAACTCAGTGCCGATGAAATCGATCCGGGGCTGGTCGAACTCGCACGGGACGCGTCGATTGTCATCATCGACACGACATACACCGACGAGGAGTTGCCCGAGCATGTCGGCTGGGGGCACTCAAGCTGGCAGCAGGCCGTCCGCCTGGCCAATGAAGCGGGGGTTGGCAAGCTCTATCTGTTTCACCACGATCCCGAACACGACGATGACGAGATGGACCGTATTGCCGCTGCCGCCGCGAAGGCGCGGCCGGGGACCGTGGTAGCAAGGGAAGGGCTGTCAATTGAGATTTGAGCGGAGCGCATGTTTTGGCAGCGCGCTCAGCACGGATTTTGGCACAAGACTTGGGTCCGATTAACACATCGGCCGATCCGTGTCCCAAATCCGGCGTTCGCTTCGTTTTACAGCACGTTCGTTACGAACGTCGAATTTTAAGGGACACCGGAAGAATATATGATTTTGGTGTGGTTTTGGTTCGCAGGTCCGCTGTCGGGGCGCGCCGGATACCATGCGGACTTGCGAACCACCACGCCGGAACCGTTGTCGCATAAGGCGCGGCGCGGCATAATTGATACCAGATTTCCTTTAGCATCAGGTTGATTCCGATGGACATGTCAGGACTCGTTTCCGGCGCCGGCGGCTTTATCGCGTCCGCGTTTGTGGTGGCCGGATACACCATGCGGACGATGATCCCGCTTCGCATCTTCGGCATTCTCACCAACGTTCTGCTCATCGGATTTTCAGTGGTTCATCATCACTATCCGGTGATGGTGCTGCACATGATCCTGCTGCCGCTTAACGTCTACCGGCTGCGGGAAATGCTGCTGCTGGTCCGCGAAGTAAAGAAGTCGGTCAACAGCGATCTGTCCATGGCGTGGCTGAAGCCGTTCATGACCGAGCGCAAATGCAAGGCCGGCGAGATACTTTTCTACAAGTACGAGAAGGCCGAGGAGATGTTCTACATCGTCAGCGGACGTTTCCGGCTTGTGGAGTCGGGGATCGAACTGCCGAAGGGCGCCATCGTCGGCGAACTCGGCATGCTCTCGCCGTCCAACAAGCGGACTCAAACGCTGGAATGCCTTGAGGGCGGGATCATCCTTAGCGTGACCTATCAAAAGGTCGAGGAACTCTACGTGCAAAATCCCGCATTCGGCTTTTACTTCCTGAGGCTGGTCAGCGCGCGGCTATTCCAGAATCTCGGAAAGCTGGAGGCGCAGCTTGCCGAAACCGGCGCACAGGCGACGTCGTGAAGATTCGAGTCAAAGTTCCGCCGTCGCCGTTCCGTTTGCTGAAGGAACGATATTTCGGCGAAGAGACACGAAATCCGCGAGTCGCCCGCGCGGCGCTGGCGCGGCTGTTGCCCCAGTTGCCTGCGGACGTGGCTCCCATTGTCAGCGAAGCCGTCCATTCGCTGATCGATTATCAGGACCCGGATTATGCGCTGGCCTATCTTGAGCGGATCGAACGGTATGTCGGTCCAGCCGCGCACCATGTGCCTAACCTGGCGGAACTGGCGCAGTTGTTGTCAGATCGGATGCATTTCGAGGATCCGATCCGCATCGCAGAATTGAAACTGGCGGAAGCGGGCGGCGCGACTGCCGAACCCAACCCGCTGTCCGTCGACCGGGTTGAAAAATTCCGCTGGGATGAGGTCATCCCGATGCTTCCGCCGAAGGCGGCAGCGCCGGCTCTCGATCTGTTTCAGCGCCTGCGTCTTGCAAAGCTCGCACGCAGAAGTGTCACATTGCGGTTTAGTTCGAGAACCAGGTTCAAGCTTCAACGATTGAAATGGCTGGCCGCGGCACGGATCACACGCCCGTTTTCCGAGCGCTTCAAGCTGGAGCGCGTGTGGGTGGAGCGATGGCTGCACATGGTCGATCGCAGTCTGGTGAAGCAGCCGGAAGCGACCGTCGCGATTGTGAGAACCGCCAACCTCATTAAGGGACACGGCGATACCTATCAGAACGGGTTGGCCGAATGGAATGTCATCATCGACCGTCTGGTGAAACCGACATGCGACGGGGATCTCCCGCTCCCGAGGCTCGGCGACGCCATTCAGGAGGCGCGCGAAGCGGCCATCGGCGAACAAGGGCAAAGCCGCCTGTTGAATGTTGTTGAACAGTTAAGGGCGCAGGCACTGGCACATGGGTGAGCCCGGATCCGCCGATGGCCTACCGCCAAAAACTACATTAGAGTTACGCCGGACGTGCGGTGCCCGGCATGATTTTCGCCGCAGCACGCACGGATAATAGGGGTCAATCGATGAAGAAATTTCGTGGATTCTTTCTTGGAGTTATGCCGGCTCTGGCGCTGACTGTCTCCGCGGGTCTTTCCGGAGCGCGCGCGGCAGACGACATCAAGCTCAGCAGCAACCAGCGGATATCCTGCGGCCGCGGACTGAACGCCGGCAAGCTTCAAAACATTTCCTGCAAATCATTTGCTTACATTTTTAATACAAAGACATCCGAATTCTATCGCTGTCAGGTCAGCGTCGGCGTCACCCGCGACAACAAGGAAGTTCTCAAGGTCGATACCGACGGCGATTGTAAATTGAAGGCGCGTATCTTCCCCAGCGATTCCAGCTACCAGTTCGATGCGACTGAAACCGAACCACCCAATACGAATTCATTCTTTGGGTCCGGTGGGACCGCGATCTGGGTCAGCGACAGCACCAAGCTTAGCGCCAAGGGCTGCATTCTGCTAAGCGTCGGCGTCGGACCGGATGTCCTTAAATGTGTGGACATGACGTTCAACAAATAGGACGTCGAAAGTCTACCTCTTCAAAAAGATCGCCAGAACGATCAGGCCAATAACAACGGCAACGCCGATCGCCCAGGTCGAGAGCCGGATGTCACTCTTCAGCTCGCGCTTGGCTTCGTTCTCGGCGATTTTTTGATTACGCTTTCGATTATCCTGTTCCGGATCGCTCACGGCTTCTCCTGATCTTCGCTAGGCGCTGAGGCATGATCTGGTCCCCGAAAAGGCGACCTCATAAGCAGTGTAATCGGCATAACGAGGAATCCGCAAAGAACAAAACGAAGGTGACATCATTCGGTGACGGATACATGCTGCTCTTCCTTCGGCGACACCCATCCGGCTGATGGCATCGAACCGCAACACGCATACGTGATTTCGGGCCGATGCCAAGATGTCCAGAAACCGGCCTAAGATAGAGCCAATTCTCCGACCTGCGATCAGGCGAACCGCGTTGGCTTGAGCCGGGACCCGCGCTGGTGTCTCATGCGGCCAACACGAATCGAGGACAACATGCGTTACCTTTATCTGGCGCCACTGGCGCTCACCGGTTTCTTTTTTCTCGGTCAGGCTCCGGCCCATGCGACAGAATACCCCTATTGCATGACCTATGCGTCGGGCTGGAGCGGTGCAATCGAGCAATGCGATTACTCCACGATGGCCCAATGTCAGGCGAGCACTGGTGGCCTGAACGGGTCTTGCGCTCCGAACTGGCGCTTGGCGTTTCGCCGTGGCGCCGCCGCTTATCCCGTTGAGGTGGAGCCGGCCACCACGAGCAGCAAACGCAACCGTCGCTGAGGTTTACCTGGGCATCCAAGGACAATGGCGGAGAGGGGAAGGATTCGAACCTCCGACACGGTTGCCCGTGTACCACGCGGTGCCTTAAGCCACTCAGCCACCTCTCCGTTAGTAGAAACTGGCACCGGGGCACATCAGGTACGTCCCCTAAACTCGACGCCAATGATCTTGTCCTTCCGCCAGATCAAGCGGCAGTGCGTCACCTTTCGCACGTCACCCGTCAGCGCCAGGCTGAGGTTGTTTCCGATCGGCACGGTATCGATGAGCTTGATGCGCGCACCACCCGACGACAGATCCAGGATAGTGCAATTGCGTTTCGCAAATCCCCCGTCAAGCAGCATCCACGCGTCGTGCCGCGTGGTGTGGCGGGGCTTGCGGGATTCTTTTCTGAAAACAGCCATTGGCTTCGCTCCGTGATCGAAGCGTATTCCTACCGGGCGAAAGTTTCGGAAAATTTGAATCAAAGCACGAATGCCGGGGAGCGCCTTTAATCCTTGATTAACCAGAGCCAATTGAGAGAGAAGCCCGGAAAGCAACGGCTTGCCTGACGTCAGCGGCGGGCGGTCCGGCTTGGAACCGCCTCCGTATCCGGTGCGTTGGGTTGCAGGAGGAGCCCTCCGGTGACCGGCAGTCATATTGGTGGAACGACCAAGGCTGAGCGACACGAGCGGTCGCGCGTGGTCCGCGGCGCGATCATTTTCATGACCATTGGTGTCGGCCTGGTGGCTCTGGTTTTTATTGCGTTGCAATCGTTCGGAATCAAGCAAGAACAGCCCGAAGCTTCGCTTGCATGTGCAACAAAACTCTACAGCCCTTATGATCCCAAGAACCTCGAGCAATGCATGGCCGTCTGTCAGGCCTGTAGTGCAGGGGTGAAGACGACATGCTCCACGTCATGCACCCTCAAGGGCGCGCGGTAAGGGCTGCCGGCCGCTCGGGCATCACGTTATGGCATGGGGCGCAAGACCTGCCGCTCCGGCCTATGGCCGCGACGAACCGGTCCGGAGCTTAGCCACTTGCGCGGATTCTTTTCTCGTTTTCTTATGAGCGGAATTGCCCGCAACAATCTGAATGCGTGAAGGCCGGGCAGGGTGAGGGACGGAATGAAACGATACATCATCTTCGCAGCCATAGGACCGTTGGTGGCAGGCTTTTTCCTTCTCGTTCTCGGAACACCGGAAGGTTACTGGGACGGAGCCGATGTTGTGAAGAAACTGTTCAAGGTCCTGCTGATGACAATCCCCTACAACTACCTGTTCGGGATCATCCCGGCGCTGATGATCGGCGCTGTTGACGACATTCTCTTCCATGTCAGGAGAATTGGTACGGTCCCTCGGATGTTCCTCACCGGTCTCGTCGCATTTTGCGCAACGGCAGTTCTTTACGGCACGCTAGGGAGCGAGACGGGGCTCAAGCACTATCTGCTCTACGGACTTGTCGGATTTGTCCCGGCGACGATCTCGTCCTGGCTGGCGCACAGGTTCGACAAGCAACCCGGCGTGCCACTGCCAGCGTGAGACCGTCGCCTTTGCTGGCGGCGGCACGAGAACGGTTTTGCTCAGCGGTTTTCCCAGCCATGCACCATACGACATCACGCATCTGGGCTCCGAGGGGCTGCAACTCACGTACAACGACACCACGATCGATCTGCTGAACGCAGACTGCCGATGCAACGCTGGTGTATGCGAATGTGTTCGGGTGGCCCCATCGATATCAAGCTTCACGGTGTCCATTCGCTGACGGCCGGCGACTTTATCGTTGCTTGATGAACCAGAGTTAGGCGCGGCCCGGGACGGGTTGCCCGACAAGGCGCCAACATCCAATGGTCAATCAAGGAGCGCCCTTTCAGGGCAATCACCTCTTTCGCTGCCTCTTCCGCTTTGCTAAGTGCTGGTGTTCAGAGCGCAGGAAGGGTGGCCGAGTGGTTTAAGGCACCGGTCTTGAAAACCGGCGTGCCTGCAAGGGCACCGTGGGTTCGAATCCCACCCCTTCCGCCATCATTCCGCGTAAGCGATATCTCACACGGTCCGCGCCGGGCATTGTTGCGGTGTCTGCCAGACCTTGCACCCGTCAAAACCAAAACCCGGCGCAAGGCCGGGTTTAAGTTTTCAACGCGGGAGGAGAGGAGGCTTACGCTATCAGTACTTGGCGACGACCGGGCCGCCCCAATTGAAGTGTGTCACGCACCGGCAACAGGGGCGGCAAAAGCGTGGCTGCCGAACGCCGCCCTCAAGCGGTCAGGTTCGGCCATGCGGCGACCACAGGTTGTCTGGACGTCCCACAAAATCAATCTCCGGTTTACCACCTCGCGCTTCAGGGCGTTTTCGGCATGGAAGCAATGAGTTAAGGTAAGCGGCGTATGAGTGCCATCATCCGGCCTCGCGGTGCCCGGTAGGCAAGCGGCCGCGAAAAATGCTATTTGGGGTTCTATGGGGATTTGGGTCACGGAATCGGGCGGGGCGGCCGCGCGTATCGCGGCAGCGGGAGCCTTGTGCCTGCTGGTCGCTAATTGCGCCTCGTCGAACAAGCTCTCCAGCCGTGTCGACCCCAAGTACGGCGTCTCCAGCAGTCCTCGCGTGGTCGATTTCGGCGAAGCTGTCCCACGGGGCGGCGGCACTTATCGCGTCGGCAAGCCTTATGTCGTCGCCGGCCGGACCTACGTTCCCGAAGAAAACCCGAACTATCGCGCCGAAGGAATGGCTTCCTGGTACGGCGATGCCTTCCACGGCCGCCTGACCGCCAATGGCGAGGTGTTCGACATGACGTCGCTCACCGCCGCCCATCCGACCATGCCGCTGCCGAGCTACGCGCGCGTCACCAATCTGGCCAACGGCAAATCGGTCGTCGTCCGCGTCAACGATCGCGGGCCGTATCATGGCAACCGGCTCATCGACGTCTCCAACACCGCCGCCAAGCTGCTCGAATTCCGCGAAAACGGCGTTGGCCGGGTCCGGGTCGAGTATGTCGGCCGCGCGCCGCTGGAAGGATCGGACGACCGCCAGTTGATGGCGACGCTGCGGACCGGCGAACCTGCGCCCGCACCATCGACCGTGCGCGTCGCCTCGGCCCGCGCCTTCATCCCGGACATGACGCCTTCACCCTCCCGCGGGGTGACCCGGGGTGACGTTCCGCTGCCCACCGGGCGGCCCTATACACTCGGCAATACACAGGAAGACCTGGCTGCGGCAGGGGCATCCGAGGTCTCGGCGTCGCGCGCCGCGCGGCCTGGCGGACGCCGCTTCCAACGCAGTGCTCCGGCTGAGGTCGAGGAGGCTGCCGAGGAAGCTCCCGCGACGACAAGGCCGGTTGCGGCCTATGCGCCAGCATCTCGCGACAACAGCCTCTACCTGATGTCCGGCCGCGGGCTCTACTGAGCCCAACGCGCCCGGCGATCAGCCCCGCACACCCTTCAGGAATTCGACCAGAGCCGCGTTCACCTCGTCGGGGCGCTCCTGCTGAATCCAGTGGCCTGCACCTTCGATGATCAGCTTGCGCTTCAGGTTTGGCAGCACGCGGTCCATTTCGGTCACGCGCTTTCCGCCGAGAATGCCGGTGACGACGGAATCGTTGGCACCGGCGATGAAGATCGACGGCTGATGGATTTTCGCGCCCTGCCAAGGGGCCGTCAGTTCCCAGTTCCGATCGATGTTACGATACCAGTTCAGGCCGCCGCGAAACCCCGTCCGACGGTACGTTTCGACGACATGCGCGTGGTCCTGCTCGCTGACCCATGCGGGCAGGGGGCGCGGGATTGTCGTGTCGCCCAGAAAGCCGTGCCCGTCCTTCAGGAATAGCGAGGCATCGACGCCGAAGGTTACCGCGCGCATGGTGTAATCGACATCGCGCTCGAACTCGGCTTCGGCGACGCCCGGCTTCTGGAAATACTGCCAGTAAAAGTTGGTGACGCCGCTTTTGGCCAGCGCATCCAGCGGCCGCTCGCGCCCCCTGAATGGCGGCGCAACGCTCAGCCCGCCGACGGCCGTGAAGATATCCGGCCTGAACAGGGCGGCGTGCCACGCGACAGGCGCGCCCCAATCGTGGCCAATAATGATCGCTTTGGTTTCGCCCAGCGCCGCCACCAGCGCGACCATGTCGCCGACCATATCGAAGATCGAGTAGGCATCGATACTTTCGGGAGCGGATGTCCGCCCGAAACCACGCATGTCGGGTGCGACGACATGGAAACCGGCAGCCGCGATGGCCGGCAGCTGATGCCTCCATGAATGGGAGAGTTCGGGCCATCCATGACACAGCAGTACCAGCGGGCCGGAACCCTGTTCGGTCACAAAAAACTCAATGCCGTTGGCTGAGATCGTTCGCGAGGACGACATCGATTTTCTGCCTCTTTTCAAAATATTGAAGGCCGAGAGCACACCGAAGCGGCTAGCTGTCCGTTGTTTGGTATCAGCCCAACTGTTACAAGGCGATCCTCAGGAAACTCAACATGGCAGCCATTCTCAGAACATCCCGGAGTAGCGGGCGTCCGTATGGGCGGTTCTGGCCGCTTGCCGCGGTCCTCGTGATGGCTGGTCTGGCGCTTGGTGGCGGGGTCCATGCAGCCAACAACAGCGTGCAGGGTGCCAAAAAGGACGAGGGCTACGAGATCGATGCCCCGACCGCGATCCTGATCGAGGCAAAGTCCGGCAGTATTCTTTTCGAGAAGAACTCCGACGAACTCCGCGCACCGTCCAGCATGATGAAGCTGATGACCGCTGAGGTTGTTTTCAACGCGCTGAAGAAGGGCGACATCAAGCTGACCGACGAGTACCGGATCAGCGAATACGCCTGGCGAAAGGGTGGGGCGCCGTCCGGCGGCTCGACCATGTTCGCCGCGATCAACAGCAAGGTCAGCGTCGACGATCTTTTGCACGGCGCGCTGATCCAGAGCGGCAACGACTCCTGCATCGCGCTGGCGGAAGGCATCGCGGGCAGCGAACGCGACTTCGTTGCGCTGATGACCAAACGCGCGCGTGAACTCGGCCTGACAAAATCGACGTTCGGAAATTCCAACGGTCTGCCGGACCCGGTCAACAAGATGACCGTGCGCGAACTGGGCATGCTCGCGCGGCACATCATCCTGACCTATCCCGATAACTACAAGCTGTTCGGCGAGCGCGAATTCACCTGGAACAAAATCCGCCAGCAGAACCGTAATCCGCTGCTGACCATGCTCGAAGGCGCGGACGGACTGAAGACCGGCTACACCAAGGAGGGCGGCTACGGCATGGTAGGCTCTGCCGTACAAAATGGCATGCGGCTGATCGTGGTGGTCAACGGACTTGAAGATGCCGATGATCGTGCCGCCGAGGCGAAGAAGCTGCTCGAATGGGGTTTCCGCAATTTCGAGGCACGGACGCTGTTCGACAAGGATCAGACTATCGGTTACGCCAAGGTGTTCGGCGGTGATTCACGCTCCGTCAAACTGGCGAGCCCGGAGCCGATCAAGGTGATGGTGCAACGGAACGGCACCGACAAACTGATCGCCCGCATTGTCTATACGGGGCCGGTGCGCGCGCCGATCCAGCCGGGTCAGCGGATAGGCACGCTCAAGGTCTGGCGCGGCAGCAACATCGCACTGGAATCTCCGCTGGTCGCAGCGGAAACGATCGAGACAGGCTCGACCACCCGCCGCGCCATCGACGGCGCCAGCGAGCTCGTCATCGGGCTGTTCCGCGCCGGCGCGGAGAAGCTTTGACATGACCGACGCTGTCAAACCGCGACAGCCGCCGCGCGGCCGCTTCATCACCTTTGAAGGCGGCGAGGGTTCCGGCAAGTCGACGCAGATCCAATTGCTGGCGGATCGTCTCAACGCGGCCAAGCTGCGGACGATCACAACCCGCGAACCGGGCGGCTCGGCCGGTGCGGAAATCGTGCGGCATCTGCTGCTCTCGGGAATGGCCAAGGCATTCGGTCCCGAGACGGAGTCGCTGCTGTTCGCCGCCGCGCGCGACGATCATGTCAGTCAGGTGATCGAACCGGCGCTCGTGCAGGGGCTCTGGGTGCTGTGCGATCGCTTCACGGATTCCACCCGCGTCTATCAGGGCGAACTGGGCAAGGTCGATCCGACACTGATCCGGGCGATGGAGCGTGTGACTATCGGCAATCTCAAGCCAGATCTCACGGTGATCCTCGACGTTCCGGTTTCAGTCGGAATGGAGCGCGCGCTCAAGCGGCGAGGGACTGCGGTTCCTGACCGTTTCGAAGGTGAGGGCGTGAGCTTTCACGAGAAGCTGCGCGAAGCTTATCGCAAGATCGCCGAGAGCGATCCGCAGCGCTGCGCGCTGGTTGATGCCGATGCCGATGCCAGGACGGTTGCGGAACGTGTCTGGAAGGCGCTGCGCGATCACCTGTTCTCTGTGGCCTCCGTCCGCGAGACCACCAAGGCATGAGCGCTCGCACGGCCGAACCTGAGACATCTATCCGCGCTCCGCGTGAAACGACGGCCCTTTTCGGTCATCGGGATGCCGAGCGGACATTGCTGACGGCCTATCGCAGTGGTCGCATTCCGCATGCATGGCTGATCGGCGGCGCGCAGGGCATCGGCAAGGCGACACTGGCCTATCGCATGGCGCGGTTCGTGCTTGCGCATTCCGACCCCTCCGCACGATCTGTACAGGATGCCGATAGTCTGTACGTCGATCAGGATGATCCCGTCGCGCGCCAGGTCGCAAACGGCAGCCACGGCGGATTGCTGACGCTGGAGCGCACCGCCAACGAAAAGGGCACGATGCGGACCGTCATTACGGTGGACGAGTCGCGCGAAACCATCGGCTTTTTCGGTTCGACCGCAGCTTCTGTCGGTGGCTGGCGTGTCTGTGTGGTCGACACCGTCGATGAACTCAACGCCAACGCCTCCAACGCGCTGCTCAAAATTCTCGAAGAGCCGCCGGCGCGGTCACTGTTTCTGCTCATCAGTCACGCTCCTGCGCGTGTGCTCGCCACCATTCAGTCCCGTTGCCGGAAACTCCCACTGCGGCCTCTGGCGACGGAGGATGTGATCCAGGCAGCCGCGGAAGCAGCCGGATTGAACCGCAGCGATCATGCGCTGGGGGAGGCGGCAGACGCGGCGGAGGGGAGCGTGGCCCGCGCACTCACCTTGCTTGGCGGGCAATCGCTCGGGCTCCACCAGCGTACGCTCGAACTGCTGAATCGCTTGCCGCAGCTCGATCAGCGGGCGCTCCACGCCCTTGGTGACGCGCTGCCGCTCAACGACCGTGTCGGACTGAAGGCTTTCGTTGACACCATTGACCGCTGGCTGACGGGGCACCTCCATGCGCCGGACGCGGGCTCAAACCTGCCGCGCCTTGCACGGCTTGCCGAGGTATGGGAAAAGATCAACAGTGCCGCACGCGACACGGAAAGCTTCAATCTGGAGCGAAAACCTCTGGTTTTCTCGGTATTTGGCATGCTGGCCGAGGCCACGCGTTAACCGCCCGTCGGTCGGATTTCCGCGCAAGTAATGGCACAATCGACGTTTACGGAAAGGGCCTTCGCAGACCTTGCGATTGCAGAAGTCACATATGTCCCGTCAGACCTTCTACATCACAACCGCCATCGCTTATCCGAACGGCGTCCCGCATATCGGCCACGCTTATGAGGCGATTTCGACGGACGCGCTCGCGCGCTTCCAGCGTCTCGACGGCAAGGACGTGTTCTTTCTGACCGGCACCGACGAGCACGGCCAGAAGATGATCCAGACGGCGCAGAAGGAAAACATGACGCCGATGGACCTAGCGACGCGCAACGCGGCGCAGTTCAAGGAGATGGATCAGCGCCTGAACATTTCGTTCGATCGCTTCATCCGCACCTCCGAAAAGCAGCACCACGAGTCGACGCAGGAAATCTGGAAGCGGATGGCCGCGAACGGCGACATCTATCTCGACAGCTATGCCGGCTGGTATTCGGTGCGCGACGAAGCTTATTACTCCGAAGACGAGACCGTCGTCGGCGAGGACAAGGTGCGGCGGGGGCCGCAGGGCACGCCGGTCGAATGGGTCGAGGAGAAGAGCTACTTTTTCAAGCTCTCAGCCTATCAGGACAAGCTGCTGGCGCTTTACGAGAACAAGCCGGATTTCATCGGGCCTGACTCGCGCAAGAATGAAGTGATCAGCTTTGTCAAAAGCGGGCTGAAGGATCTCTCGATCTCGCGCACCACGTTCGACTGGGGCGTGAAAGTGCCAGGCGACGAAGAGCACGTGATGTACGTGTGGGTCGATGCGCTGACCAACTACATCACCGGCGTCGGTTTCCCGGACGAGGGCGACAAGAACTGGCGCTACTGGCCCGCGGATGTTCATATTATCGGCAAGGATATCATCCGTTTTCATGCCGTGTACTGGCCGGCGTTCCTGATGTCGGCGGGTATTCCAGTGCAGAAGCGCGTCTTCGCGCACGGCTTCCTGTTCAACCGCGGCGAAAAAATGTCGAAGTCGGTCGGCAATGTCGTCGATCCGTTCAATCTGGCGGATCAATACGGCGTCGATCAACTGCGCTATTTCTTCCTGCGCGAGGTGCCGTTCGGCCAGGACGGCAACTACAACCACGAGGCCATTGTCGCGCGCACCAATGCAGACCTCGCCAACGACCTCGGCAATCTCGCGCAGCGTTCGCTGTCGATGATCGGCAAGCAGTACGGGGGCTTGCTGCCGGAGCCGGGCGCATTCAGCGACAACGACAAGGCCATTCTCGCGATGGCTGACGGCATGCTCGAGCAGGCCCGCACGGCCATGGCCACGCAGCAGATCCATCACGCGCTGAATGCGATCTGGGCTGTGGTGGCCGAAGCCAACCGCTATTTCGCGGGAGAGGCGCCGTGGGCGCTCGCCAAGACCGATCCGGCACGTCAGAAGACCGTGCTGTATGTCACCGCCGAAGTCGTCCGGCAGATCGCGATTCTTGCGCAGCCGGCGATGCCCGATGCGTGCGCGAAGCTGCTCGACATCCTTGGCGTCTCGCCGGACGCGCGCGACTTCGCAGCCCTCGCCACCCGGATCAAGGGCGGAACCCAATTGCCAGCGCCAGCGCCCGTCTTTCCGCGTTACATCGATCCCCCGGAAGCCGGAGCGGCCAAAGCCTGATGCTTGTCGACAGCCACTGCCATCTCGATTTTCCCGACTTCGCCGAAGACCTCGACGCCATTGTCGCGCGCGCCGAGGCCGCCGGTGTTGGCCGGATCGTCACCATCTCCACGCGGGTGCGCAAGATCAACGGATTGCTGGAGATCGCCGCACGATTCCCGAATGTCTACTGCTCTGTGGGCACCCATCCTCACAATGCGGATGAGGAAGACGGTATCACCGCAAACGAGCTGATCACGCTCACGAAGCATCCGAAGGTCGTGGCGCTGGGAGAGGCGGGGCTGGACAATTTCTACAAGGACGGGTCGCCGGAAGCACAGGAGCGGGGCTTCCGTGCTCATATCGCAGCAGCCCGTGCGACCGGATTGCCGCTTGTAATCCACACCCGCGAAGCGGATGAAGCCTGCGGCCGCATTCTTGAAGACGAAATCGCGAAGGGACCATTCAAGGCTGTGCTGCATTGCTACACAGGCGGGCGCGAGCTTGCGATGAAGGCCATTGGACTTGGTCTCTCGATTTCCTTCACCGGTATCCTGACGTTCAAGAATTCGCAGGCCATCCGGGACATCGCCGCTGAACTCCCTGCGGACCGGATCATGGTGGAAACCGACGCGCCGTATCTCGCGCCGGGCAAATTCCGAGGCAAACGAAACGAGCCGTCTTTCGTGGTCGAGACCGCAAGAGTGCTGGCAGAAACGCGCGGCGTTACGCTCGACGAAATCGCGCGGCAAACCACGGAGAACTTCTTCCGGCTGTTCAACAAGGTCCCGCGCCCGGACGCAAAAGCTGCATGACGTTGATCCTGACAATCCTCGGCTCCGGATCGTCCGCCGGCGTGCCGCGCCCCGCGCTTGGCTGGGGCGCGTGCGATCCGAACAATCCGAAAAACCGCCGCCGGCGCTGTTCGCTGCTGGCCGAGAAGGGCGGCGCCAACGGTCTGACGCGCGTCCTGATCGATACCTCGCCGGACCTGCGCGAGCAGTTGATCGACGCCAACGTGGATCACCTTGAGGCGACCTTTCTGACGCACGAGCACGCCGACCAGACCCATGGCATCGACGATCTGCGTTCCGTGGTGCTGCATCAGCGCAAGCGGATTCCGGTCTATCTGAACAAGTCTACGGGCAAGGATATCCTGCTGCGTTTCTCGTATTGCTTCGAGCAAGCGCCAGGCAGCGACTATCCTGCGATCCTGGAAAAGCGATCAATCGAAGCGGGTGAAACCAAGAGCATTGAGGGGAAGGGCGGCTCCCTCGCCCTGACCGCTTTCCTGGTTCAGCACGGCAATATTCCGGCGCTGGGCTATCGCATCGGCAACGCCGCCTACACGCCGGATCTTCATGACATTCCACCTGAGAGTTTCCATGCGCTGGAGAACCTCGATCTGTGGATCATCGATGCGCTGCGCTATGCGCCGCATCCGAGCCACTTCAGTCTCGACGATGCACTGTCGTGGATTGCCAAGTTCAAGCCGCGACGTGCGGTTTTGACCAACCTGCACTCGGACCTCGACTACGATGTGCTGCAAGCCAAATTGCCGCCGGGCGTCGAGGCGGGCTACGACGGCATGCGGCTGGCGATCGAGGCCTGAGAGGTTCAGGCGGAAATCGCCTTCGCAGAATTGGCCTGATCGCGCAGCGCGAATTTCTGGATCTTGCCGGTCGACGTCTTCGGGATCGCGCCGAACACGACGGACTTCGGCGATTTAAATCCCGGCAGCACGCTTTTGCAGTAGCTCAGGATTTCCGCTTCGGTCGCGGTCGCGCCGTCCTTCAGTTCGACGAAGGCGCAGGGCACCTCGCCCCATTTCGGGTCCGGCTTGGCAACCACGGCTGCGAACAGCACCGCCGGATGCTTGTACAGAACGTCTTCGACCTCGACCGACGAGATGTTTTCGCCGCCCGAGATGATGATGTCCTTGGAGCGATCCTTGATGATGACATAGCCGTCCTTGTCGAGCACGCCGAGATCGCCGGTGTGAAACCAGCCCCCCTCGAAGGCTTCCCTGGTGGCCTTCTCGTTCTTCAGATAGCCCTTCATGACGATGTTGCCGCGGAACATGACCTCGCCGATGGTTTCACCATCGCGCGGCACCTCACGCATCGTCTCCGGATCAAGCACCGTCACGGCTTCCTGAAGCGGATAGGGCACGCCCTGCCGGCGCTTGAGCTGGGCGCGCTGATCTGCCGGCAGTTCGTCCCAGCCGGGGCTGTTCGGCGCAAACGGATGCGGGGCCATAGACCTCGGTGAGGCCGTAGACGTGGGTCAGCTTGATGCCGATGCCCTCCGCGCCCTCGAGCACCGCCACCGGCGGCGCCGCGCCCGCGATCAGTCCCACGACTGGCTTCGCAGACTTGCCCTTGGGAGCATCAGGTGCATTGATCAGCGTGTTGTAGACGATCGGCGCGCCGCACATGTGAGTCACGCCGTGGACCTTGATCAACTCGAAAATCTTGGCCGGGTCGACCTTGCGCAGGCAGACATTGACACCGGCCGACGCTGCGATGGTCCACGGGAAGCACCAGCCGTTGCAGTGAAACATCGGGAGCGTCCAGAGATAGATCGGATGCGTGCCGAGATTGCCCGCCAGAATATTGCTGACGGCGTTGAGATAGGCGCCTCGGTAATGCGTGACGACGCCCTTGGGATTGCCCGTGGTGCCGGACGTATAGCCGAGCGCAATGGCGTCCCATTCGTCGTCCGGCGTCAGCCACGCGAACTCCGGGTCACCGGACGCGACTGCAGTCTCATATTCGAGTTCGCCAATGCGCTTGCCACCGGCAAACGCAGCGTCGTCGACATCAATCACCAGCGGCCTCGGGCCTTTCATCAGGCTCAGTGCATCCGAGATCACGCCGCCGAACTCAGGGTCGACCAAAATGATCCTGGCGCCGCCGTGATCGAGCTGGAATGCGATTGATGCCGCATCGAGCCGAATATTGAGCGCGTTGAGAACGCCGCCGGCCATCGGCACGGCAAAATGCGCCTCGTTCATCGCCGGGATATTCGGCAGCATAGCTGCCACGGTATCGCCACGCTGAATGCCGCGCTTGGCAAGAAACGACGCAAACCGCTTGCAGCGCTCATAGGTCTGCGCCCAAGAGAACCTGCGGCCTTCGTAAACGGCGCTGGTGTGGTCCGGATAGACGCTGGCGCTGCGAGCCAGAAAGCTCAGCGGCGAGAGCGGCACGTAGTTGGCAGCGTTCTTGTCCAGACCGGTGCTGTATTGGCCCTGATTGCTGCTCATATCCTGACTCCATGATTTGTCCGACGCAGTGGACGCCAACGGTGTCCGGTCAGGCATTTATCTCGTTCTACAATGACCATCCTTGCGGTCAATCATCGGGCCGGTCTGCAAACGCGGCCATCGATACAACCTTGCCTGCATGCCCAGCGTAGAGATGCCTGCGCGCCAATTACACGAAGCAAGCAGCGTTCAGTTGCAGAGGTATTTTCAGATATAACCCAATATATATCGATCATTTTATCTGCTATTGAATAGATCATATTGAAATCGCTGAGGTATATTATATTCCATAATATACCTTATGCGAATCTCTGGTATGGCCCAGCCAGGCTCCGATGGCGATCCGGCGGTCATCCACCCGGCAGTTCAAGACCCGTCTGCGCCCTAGATGCCGCCCTTCGTCGTCTTGCCTTGCGTGATGAGACGAGCGCTTCGCTGGCCGCTGATATAAATCCACAGCCAGTTCATCGCGACGGCCAGGCGATTGCGTAGCCCGATCAAAAAGAAAATGTGCGCGACGCCCCACATCCACCAAGCCAACCGGCCTTTGAGCTTGATCCAACCGAAGTCGACAATGGCGGCGCGCTTGCCGATCGTGGCGAGATTGCCCGCGTTCTTGTATGCGAACCGCTCGCCTGGATTACGGCCCCTCAGGCGCTCCATGATCCTCCGGGCAACATATTGCCCTTCCTGCTTGGCTGCAGGCGCTACGCCAGGCACCAGCTTTCCATCCGCCGATTCAACATGCGCGGCATCGCCGATGACAAAGATGTCCGGATGACCCGGCGCCGTCAGGTCGGGCTCCACAAGAACGCGCCCTGCGCGATCGGCTGGTACATGCAGCCACTCGGCCGCCGGCGAGGCCGCGACCCCCGCGGCCCAGATGATGGTTTTTGCCGGAAGGAAGTCGCCGCCCAGTTCGACCCCGCCTTCTCCGCACTTTGAAACAGCATGTCCCAATTTGACCTCGACACCGAGACGCGTCAGCGCCCGTTGCGCGTAATCCGATAGATCCTCGCTAAAGCTCGAAAGGATGCGAGGTCCGGCTTCGATAAGGACGACCCGCGCGCTTCGTGTATCAAAATTGCGAAATTCATCGCGCAACGTATCCCGCGCAAGCTCGGCGATCGTGCCGGCCAGTTCCACGCCGGTAGGCCCCGCTCCTATAATCACAAATGTGAGGAATTTGGCGCGCTCCGCCGGATCGGTCTCCCATTCCGCCTGCTCAAACGCGGCGAGAATCCGCCGCCTGATCTTGGTGGCATCCTCAAGCGTTTTCAGCCCGGGTGCATATGGCTCCCATTCGTCGTGACCGAAGTAAGCGTGGCGGGCTCCCGTCGCCAGGATCAGGGTATCGAAAGCGATCGGCTCCTCGCCGTCCAACAGAACCTGCTTCGCCTGGGTGTTCACGCCGACGACACTTCCGAGCAGCGTCGTGACGTTCTTCTGTCTGCGGACGAGATGGCGGACGGGCCAGGCGATTTCCGAGGTCGCGAGTGTCGCGGTGGCGACCTGATAGAGCAGCGGTTGAAACAGGTGATGGTTGCGCTGATCGACAATCGTGATGCGCACGGGAGCGTCGGCAAGACCGCGCGCGGCTTCGAGACCGCCGAAACCGGCTCCGACGATCACAACATGAGGCACGGAAGCTTCAACGGTCTTATCGTCGGCCACGCATCGACATCCTCATCCACGCAATCATTTTCTTGGAGTCACAAGCGCAACTGCCGCCTCGGCGGTCAATTGCCGGAACGTGAAGGTTTCCTGCAGATACAGTTCAACGACAGAACTGGAATGGCTCAGGTAGCCGATCGAGAAATCCTGACCGATATCCAGTTCGAAATCGCCGCCCCGCGTGGTGAGTACAAACCCGCCTTCAATCGCCGGCGCCCAGATAATTCCGCCGTCCACCACACGCTCGATATGGTGGAACACTGGATATCCATCGTCGCTGCCACCGCTTGCTGCCGTGTAGGCGTTCCCGCCGAGAACAAGGGCATAGGGACCTTCACATCCAGCACGCCGTAACTCACTCACCGCCTGCGCCACAGCATCCGGGTAGCCCTTCACACTGGCCGGAAGCGTCACGGCGGCGTTGCTACTGCCTTCCCGGATACCCTGGATCGCGGCCGCGGCATATCCTTCGAAAACCGCACGATCTTCGGCGAAGGCAATCTTCCGCGCCGCGTCCTTGACAGGCGACCAGTCAGAATCGGTTGCGCCGCGCTCCACGTCGTCAATCGCCTGACGCGTGAGTTCGAACGGAACGCGCAGTTCGACGAGGGCCTTCACGTCGCGCTGCGCGGCCTGGATCCCGTCGCCCGGCCCTGAAATCTGCTTGAGGTGCCCTGTCCCCACAGCCGAGAAATCGACGCCCTTCGGGCCGACAACGTCCACAACACGGCGCGCTGCCAGGTGACGCTTGAGTGTGCGAGAGGCTTCCTGCTCGATCTGTTCCCACGCTCCCGCCGAGATGGGCGCGAGGTGCCGATGGAGATTATTCATGTCCTGCCTCTTTCTTCAGGGATCCAATCCCGAGTGAGCCATCGCTGCTACGCGCGTTCGGCTGAGGCGCCACAGGCGCCCGCGCCTTCTTCGCGTCGGTGTCGGCAACCGGTTGTGCCTCTGGGTTGACATCATCCAGGAACGTCACCGTCGGCACGAAGAACAGGCATCCGGTCAATGTGTGGCTGAAATCGAGCAGATGGTCGTAGGTACCCGGCGGATTGCCGATGAACATGTTCTCCAGCATCTTCTCGATTCGATACGGTGACCGCGCGTAACCGATGAAATACGTGCCGAATTCACCCTTGCCCACCTCGCCGAACGGCATGTTGTCGCGCAGGATCTGAAGCTGCTCGCCGTTCTCTTCAATCGACGTCAGAACGTTGTGCGCGTACGGTTTCTTCACGGAGTCAGGCTGTTCGATGTCGGACAGTTTGTGCCGGCCGATAATGTTCTCCTGCTCCTCGACAGGCACTTTATTCCATCGCGCGACGTCGTGCAGATACTTCTGCACGATCACATAGCTGCCGCCAGCAAAGGCCGAATCTTCATCCCCGACAAGGGTGGCCGCTTCGGCAGCCTGCCCCACCGGATTTTCTGTACCGTCCACAAAGCCAATGAGATCGCGGTCATCGAAAAACTTGAAGCCGTGCACCTCGTCGACGGTCGAGACGGCACCGTTGAGCCGCGACATGATATGCGTCGCCAGCTCAAAACACAGATCCATGGTCGCAGCACGGATGTGAAACAGGATGTCCCCGGGCGTCGAAACGGCGGTATGCACACCACGAATTTCGCGAAACGGATGGAGGTCCTTCGGCCGCGGCGGTCCGAACAGGCGGTCCCAGGCCTCTGAGCCAAATCCCATTACGCAGGTCAGTTGGCCATCGAGATCGCGAAACCCCACGCCCCGCAGCAGGCTCGAAAGATCCGCGCATAAGCCGCGAACCGTTTCCTCGGACGTCGTTCCAGGATTGATTGTCACAACCAGAAATATCGCCGCCCGCGTAAGCTTGGCAGCGACGGACTGGGACACGGGGTGTGGCAGGCTTGAGACCATGCTCGATCCGTTTAATACCTTTGGTTCAATCGCGATCCGGCCCGCAGCAGGGCAAGCCCTACGGCACATCGGTGATGTTCTTGAGTTGCTATGTTGAGGTCAGTCCATGTTTCGAAACGCATGGCCGTCCGCGGCGACACCTTGCACCACGCCCGGAGGCAACAGATCCTGCGCAGCAGTGCCATCGAAGACCCAATCCGATTTATCGGCGAGGTCGGGGAGACCCGCACCCTTGCGTACGTAGAGGCCGATGGCTGGCTTTTTCGCGTTGATGTAGAGATCGTATTCTTGCATCACGGCCCTCCTGCTGCACTGGCGTCCAAGCTTGGTGTTCAATAAGTCCAAAACCCGTATGAGAACCCAACCATACAACCTCGCGCGCAGCACTCCCATGGGAATGTTCGCGGCTTGTTTAGCCCTCTCCGCTACTGGCAGTTCAGCCGGTCAGTTTTTGACGGTCTGAACCGCACATCACAGCTTGACGGGCCGGCCTGACGGTTCTTCTTCCAACGTCACGGCAATATCAGCGTTCGCCGAGAGGCGAACCTTGTTGCCTTCAACGCCAGCCACGAAGCCGGTTTCGATGTAGTGATGGTGTCCGGCGTGGGCTCCGAAGCTGTCGCTCTTTTTGAGCTTGATGCGATCACCTTCGATGCGATCCACTGTGCCGACATGAACGCCGTCGGCCCCGATGACCTCCATGTTTTCCTTGATCTGATTCTTCATCGCAACTGCCTCCTTCTTTGAGTTCGTGCGTGTTGAAAACGGTCATTCGCCAAGAAACACAGGCACCAGATCCTCCTCAACAACGATCCGCGCGGCCTGGGGTGTCTGGTCGCTCCCGACAAGGTCGAGATGAGTTGCGGCTTCAAACAACAGCGCGCGTACCTCGTCTGATGAAAGAACATTTTTAGAGACAAGCTTGCGCACCAGCGCTTGCAGGATAAGGGAGTCGATTTCACCGTGTCCAAGAGCCGTGAATCTTCCGACCATTTCGATCTCCAAGGTTAGCCTGCGGCTCCGATCTCGGCGTTTGGTGCGGTAGTGCGCCTAAAGCGAACGCTCCTGAATATCCTTTTGCAATTGCGCGAGCGCGTGGCGCAGCCCATGGATCTGGTCCATGAGATGAAGGATGACGTCGATCCCCTCATCATTAGCACCCAGATCGCTCTTTAGATCATGAATGAGACGGGCCCGTGCAACATCGATGTCAGAGAACTGAATTCCGACGGAGGTTTCCTCTGGAATCAGCCATCGCTGCTCGAGCCAGAGGTCCAGTGTCTGCACCTGAAGACCCGAATAAGTCAGAAATTCCTGCTTGTTCATGATCAAGATGTCCTGTCCGCGCGCGGATTGAATTCTTTGCCCTTCTCCCAATTCGAGACGAAGGCTTCGAGTTCCGGATCTGGAGATTTAGGCAAAACCACCTTCAATTTGACGAACTGATCGCCCTGCCCGCCGCCGCGGCGGGGCGCGCCCTTCCCCCTGAGGCGCAGGGTGGTGCCGGTGTTCGATCCCTTTGGCACCGCCAACTGCACATCTCCCGTCGGCGTCGGAACGCGGATCTTCCCTCCCAATACGGCTTCGGTAAGAGAGACCGGCAACTCGATAGATATATCGTCGCCGTCGCGGGTGAAGCGGCGATCGGGCAGGACCTCCACCTCGATCAGGGCATCTCCAGGGCCGCCCTTACCGGCGCCGGGCGCTCCCTTGCCCTTGAGACGGATAACCTGACCGTCCACCAGACCGGGTGGAATTTTCACGTCAAGCGAACTACCGTCAGGCAGTGTCAGACGTTTGTCCGCGCCCTTGATCGACTCCACAAAATCGATCGGCACGGTGTAGTGCAGATCCGGTCCACGCCGGTTCGCACGTGCTCTCTGACCGCGGCGCAGGAGTTCTGCAAACGCATCGTCCGTATCCATGTAGTCGGCGAAGCCCGAGCTGTTCGCATAATGATGCCCTTCGTCCGAGGTGGCAAAATCCCGGTAATAGTGATGCTGCGGCCGCTCTGCACCGGTCGCGTCGATCTCACCATTGTCGAAACGCTTCCGCTTCTCGGCGTCGCTCAGCAAGTCGTAGGCGCCGGCGACTTCCTTGAATTTCTCTTCAGCCGACCTGTCGCCGGGATTCAAGTCCGGGTGCAATTTCTTTGCCAGCTTCCGATACGCCTTCTGGATGTCGGCGGCAGAGGCAGTCGGGGCAACGTCAAGAATCTCGTATGGATTTCTCACGACTTACTCCGGACGCACAATGTTTGTCTAAAATCACGAGTACGGCACGTAAGATTGGCAAATGCTACAACAACCCCGCCTCACATACCAACCCGCCAACGGCGCGATGCCGCATCTGCTAAGAATGCCGCTTTTAAAGGCGCTGGCCCGCTTCTTCGTTCAGCTTGAGGGCTCAATAACGATCCCTTCAGCGCCGCGCAGACTGAGTAGACCGTCAATCACCTCAGCCTGCCGATCCATAAACGTCGACAACAAGACATGCCCACGGACCTCCAGCGAAACGGTCGCCATGCCAAGGTTCAGCGCAACGAGTGACCGCTGGTCCTGATGCTCACGCGCATAAACCAGGAGATCATCAGCAACGCTCACGAGCCTGTAACCACCGAGTGCAAGCTCTGGGCGGGCACGGCGCAGTGAGACCAGCGCCTGGTACAGGCTGAGCATGGACGCTGTGTCCTGACGCTCGGTGGCGACGTTCACCAAGGCGATATCCTTGCTGAGTGGCAGCCATGGCTCGCGAACGCTGAATCCTGCATATGCTGTTTCATCCCATTGCATCGGCGTGCGGCAGCCGTCGCGGCCAACGCCCATGCCCGGGACATTCTTCTCCCACGGGTCCCTCACCCGATCCGGCGCGATCGCAACCTGCGGCATCCCGATCTCGTCGCCGTAATACAGCGTTGGCGTTCCCCGGAGCGTCAGCAGTAGCATGGCCGCGACGCGCGCCTGATCGGTACCTAGACGGCTGGCGATGCGCTGGCGGTCATGATTGCCGAGCACCCAGTTCGGCCATGCGCCGGCCGGCAACGCGGCTTCATAGTCGTCGACAAGCTTTGCGATGGCACGCGCATTCCACGGCGTCGAGATCAGGGCGAAGTTGAACGGCAGGTGAGCGCCAGCGAGATTGCGGCCATAATAGGCTACGAGCTTAGCTGGCGGTAGATAGATTTCACCGATCAGTACACGATCGTCGAATTCGTCGATCACCTGCCGCAACTCGGCGACGACGTCGTGGACTTCAGGCCTGTCGGTCGAATAAAGCGGGATTAGTTGCTCATAAGGCTGCTGTCCCGGCACGAAATCGGGATTCGGCGGGTTGTCCCGCAGCACATCGTCCTTGATCAGATGCCACATCACATCGACACGAAATCCATCGACACCGCGCCGCAGCCAGAAGCGCATCACGTCATGCATGGCACCGCGCACTTCGGGATTGCGCCAGTTCAGATCGGGCTGGCTGCGCAGGAACGCGTGATAGTAATACTGCCCGGTGTGGGCATCGAATTCCCAGGTGCTGCCGCCGAATTCGGAAAGCCAGTTGTTCGGAGGACCGCCCTCTCCCTTTGGATCGCGCCAGATATACCAGTCGCGTTTCGCACTATCTCGCGAACCGCGGCTTTCGATGAACCATGGATGCTGATCGGACGTATGGTTGGGGACAAGGTCGAGGACGATCTTCAGTCCAAAATCGTGAGCAGCCGCCACCAGCGCATCGAAATCGGCCAGCGTGCCGAACAGCGGATCGATACCCGTGTAGTCGGAGATGTCGTAGCCAAAATCTTCCATCGGCGATGGAAAAATCGGCGACAGCCACAGCGCATCGACGCCAAGTTCACGCAGGTAAGGCAGCCGCTCGATGACGCCGCGAAGGTCCCCTACGCCATCGCCATCGGAGTCCTGAAAGGAGCGCGGATATATCTGATAGAGAATACCCGATTTCCACCAGGGAACATTCTCACGCATGGCACACGCCAACCCTGTGACAGTAAAGACAATCGAGAACCTGCACATAGGCGGAAGAAAAAGTCGCTGGCAACACCCGCTTGAACCCGCCTCGTCCAAAGCAGATAATTCAGTTGATGAATCGCGTTGCGCGGCCGCGTGACATAAAACTCTCACATTGCAGCGCGGACTTGAGCATGAGTTTCCGGGTGTCACAGCGCCAACAATCTCGTAGACCGACGCGGTTCAACCCGGACACTCGCCGCTGGACGGTCATGGTGATCGTGCTGATCGGATCGCTCGGTGTCTATGCCGTCGAACGCTGGATGCGGAAGCCGGACGCGCCGGTCTCGGGAAATGCGTTTGTGGCCGATGGCGACACACTGACAATCTCCGGCACGCGAATTCGCCTTATCGACATCGATGCGCCCGAACTTGACCAGACCTGCACTGATGCACAAGGTCGCGACTGGCCTTGCGGACGGCAGGCTTCCGCGCAACTCCGAAGCCGTGTCCGCGGACACGATCTCACATGCCAGCCGAAATCGATCGATAAGTACGGGCGTACGCTGGCGACCTGCACCCTTCCCGATGGCACCGACGTCAATGGCTGGATGGTCCAGCAAGGCTGGGCCGTAACATCAGGATTTGCGAACGGTTACGGCGCCCAACAGGATGATGCGAAATCCGCGAGGCGCGGATTGTGGGCCGGGACATTTACACCGCCGCGCGAATGGCGGCACCAGCATCCGCGCACGGATGATCACCGCAAGGATTAGCTGCGTCCCTGCGTCTCAGCTCGCTTTCGCAAGGCACGGCTGCTCCCGCAGGTGCCGCTCGGTCGATGCCGGATATTTCCGCAACATCGCCGCTGGCCTGATCGGGCGCGGCACAAAATTGCCCGCGCAGTTGGGGCATGCGCCTTTAAAAACGGTATCTGCGCAAGTTGCGCAGAACGTGCACTCGAAGGTGCAGATCACAGCCTCGCGGCTCTCGGGCGGCAAATCCTTGTCGCAGCATTCGCAATTCGGCTTGAGCTTTATCATCGCGCTTCTCCCGTGTGCGGCTTGCCGAGCCTATGCGGCTGGCCAGGGCGGTGCAAGGCTGTCCAGCAGCGTCCAATGCTTGCGTCCGGGCGGCTTTTGATCTTTCCTGCGTCCAGAACGACTGAGGAAATTGCAATGTCAAAACCGCAAAGCATCCAGGAATCACGTGCGGCTGAATCGGAGGTGCTTTATGCGGTCGATGGTAACATCGCCACCATCACACTCAATCGTCCTGAGCGGTTGAACACGATCTCGCGGCCGATGCTGGCGCAACTCGGTCAACTGCTTCTGCAAGCGGACGCGGATCCTGCGGTACGCGTCGTCATTCTCACCGCAACTGGACGCGCTTTCTGCGCGGGTCTCGATGTGTCCAGTGCGTCCAGCGGCACCGGCATCGGCTCGCAGAACGACGCCGATGGCGCGCGGACGACGCTTGATCTCAAGACCGCTCCTCCGACGATACTCTTCAACATGGAGAAACCGACGATCTGTGCGCTCAACGGCGCAGCAGCCGGCTACGGCATGGACACGGCGCTCGGCTGCGACATTCGCATTATGGCCGAGAGTGCGAAGTTTGCTGCCGCATTCGTCAAGCGCGGTATCGTGCCTGAGTCAGGCGGTACCTGGTTTCTGCCGCGCATGTTGGGTTGGGCCAAGGCAGCCGAAATCATCTTCACCGGCCGCACGCTTTCGGCAAAGGAAAGCCTCGAGATGGGTCTGACCAATCATGTGGTCCCCGATGCCGAGCTGATGCCGCGCGCCCGGGCCCTTGCCTCTGAGATCGCCGCCAATGCGCCGTTGGCTGTCCAGTCGGCCAAACGCATGATGCGCGTCGGCCTTTCCGAGAATTTCAACGATCATGTCCACCACGTTTTCCTGCAACTGCTGCCGTTGATGCGCACGCAGGATTTTCGTGAAGGCCTGGCATCGTTCCTCGAAAAGCGGCCGGCGGACTTTAAGGGACGCTAATCTACGCAGCGCCCAACCGCTCGTCTCTGTTGCGCAGCCAGCGGATCGCCGGCAGCGTCAGGAGCACCATGATCGCTTTGCCTACGATCTGGCCTGCCAGAAACTCAAGGCTGCCAAACGCGAGCCACAGGAACAGCAGCGAGTCCGCCACCAGTCCCACAAGGCTGCTCGCTGCCACGGCGAGCACAAGCCCGCGTTTTTGCAACGGCGTGTAGACAGCGAAATCGGCCAGTTCCGACAGCAGGAACGCAACCGCCGACGCAACGACCAGCGGCGCAGGGGCCAGTGCTGCTGAGAACACCGTCCCCGCCCCGATCGCAGCCAATCCGTAGGTAACGCCAAGCCGCCGCTGCACGAGGTCGCGCAGCACAAGCGCAAGCCCGGCCATCAGCACGCCACTCGGCGCCATCAGACCCGGCGCAACTGGTATCAGGCATGGGCCGTCCGGTGGACAAACGGTGCCGATGTGCTGGATCAGCCAGTTCGCGACCGGAATGCAGGCGATATAGGCGGCCAGAAATACAAAGCCTTCCGTGCGAAGCCGGTGCGCGAGGGTCATTGCTTTTCGGTCTTCGCTTTCGCGCTGTAAGCCGCCCAACCTTTAGCGCGCAGGCTGCATGCCGGGCACTCGCCGCAGCCGTAACCCCAGTCGTGCCGCGCGCCGCGCTCACCGAGGTAACAGGTGTGGGAGTGTTCAACGATCAGATCGACCAGCCCCTTGCCGCCGAGTTCTTCCGCCAGCGCCCATGTGTCACCCTTGTCGCGCCACATCAGCGGCGTGTGTAACTCGAACGGACGTGCCATCCCGAGGTTAAGCGCGATATTGAGCGCCTTGATCGTGTCATCGCGGCAATCGGGATAACCGGAGAAATCCGTCTCGCACATACCGCCGACGATGTGCGTAATGCCCCGCCGATAGGCCAGCGCAGCGGCAAAGGTGAGGAACACCAGATTGCGGCCGGGCACGAAGGTGTTGGGCAAACCACCCTCGCCCATCTCGATGGCCGTGTCGCGCGTCAGCGCGGTCTCGGAAATATCGCCCAGGGTCGGGATGTCCAGCGTGTGGCTTTCGCCGAGTCTCGCCGCCCATTCCGGGTGTAGAGCCTTCATGCCGCCGATCAATGTCGCCCGGCTTTCCAGTTCGACGGCATGCCGCTGGCCATATGAGAAGCCGATGGTCTCCACGCGTTCAAAACGAGCCAAAGCCCACGCGAGGCAGGTGGCGGAATCCTGCCCGCCGGAGAAAAGCACAAGAGCTGCGTTGTTTTGGCTTAATTCCTTCATGGCATTGCACTTAGCATCCGAACACCGCGCCGCCAATTGTCTCGGGACCATCGTTACGGCATAGAGGGCAGAACCTGTTCAGCCCACGGTGCGCCATGCCTGCTTCCCATGACATCTCCAAACTGCTTGAGATAATGGCTGCTTTGCGCACGCCGAAAACCGGATGCCCATGGGATCTGGAGCAGACGTTTGCGACCATTGCGCCCTATACCATTGAGGAAGCCTATGAGGTCGCCGAGGCGATCGCGCGGGACGATCTCGACGATCTGAAGGAAGAACTCGGTGACTTACTCCTTCAGGTCGTGTTCCATTCACGGATGGCCGAGGAGAAAGGCGCCTTCGCGTTTGGCGACGTCGTCAACGCCATCACCACAAAGATGATCCGGCGTCATCCGCATGTGTTCGGCGACAGGGCCGGCCGGATGACACCCGATGAAGTAAAAGGCCTGTGGCACAGCATCAAGGCGGAAGAGAAAGCCGAGCGAGCGGCGTTGCGCGGGGAGGTTCCTGATGCAAATCCCGGTCTCTTGGAAAGCGTCAAGAAGAGCCAGCCGGCGCTGGCGCGCGCGATGGACTTGCAGCGGACTGCTTCGACCGTCGGCTTCGACTGGAACGACCCGCGGGCGGTGCTCGCCAAAATCCGCGAGGAGGCCGACGAAATCGAGGCGGCGCTGGACAGCGGCGATCAATCGCACATCGCCGAAGAAACCGGCGATCTTCTGTTTGCCGTCGTCAATCTGGCGCGCCATGCCAAGGCCGATCCCGAGATGGCGTTACGTGCAACCAACGCGAAGTTCGAGCGGCGGTTCGCCTATATCGAACGCACTCTCGCCGCGCGCGGTTCATCGCTGGAAGCAGCGACGCTGGCCGAGATGGACGCGCTATGGAACGAAGCGAAGACTGCGACATAGTTTTCGCGGCAAGCGCAATCAATGTGTGCTTGGGACAGCGCCGAACTTGGCAATCGTGATGTCGCGCTTGGTCTCATCCACGCGCACGGTCATGGCAAACCGACCATTCTCCATATGTTTGTCCAGCACTTCCGCATTCCGGTGCAGCCAACTGATGCCGGCGCCGTCCGACGCATCGATAGAGAGATCCAGCGTCACGCGGGTCGCGGCCAGACGGTCTTCGATCGCCGCAAGCAGGGCATCAATGCCCTCTCCGGTCACAGCCGACACCGGAAAGCACGGCCGTTCTGGCGAGCGCCGCGCGGCGATATTCATGAGATTGGCACGACCCTCTTCGTCGAAGCGGTCGATCTTGTTCCAGACTTCCAGAATGCGTTGACCGCTATCCGGATCAATGCCGAGCTGACGCAATACGCCCTCAACGTCATGCTGCTGGGCGTCGGCATCCTCGTGCGAGATATCGCGCACATGCAGAATGACGTCAGCCTCGATGACTTCCTCGAGCGTGGCGCGGAACGCCGCCACCAGCATGGTCGGCAAGTCCGAGATGAACCCGACGGTATCCGACAGCATGGCCTTGCCGCCGTGCGGTAGCGTCAGCGCGCGCAAGGTCGGGTCGAGCGTTGCGAACAGCATGTCGGCGGCTTGCACGTCCGCGCGGGTTAACCTGTTAAACAGCGTGGATTTACCCGCATTGGTGTAACCGACCAGCGCGACAACACGGTAAGGCACGCGTTGACGCCCTGCCCGGTGCAACCGCCGCGTTGCCTGCACCTTCTTGAGTTCAGACTCGATCTTGGAGATACGATCGCCGATCAAGCGACGGTCGGCCTCGATCTGGGTTTCGCCGGGGCCGCCCATGAATCCGAAGCCGCCGCGCTGGCGTTCAAGATGGGTCCATGACCGAACGAGACGACTGCGCTGATAATTCAGATGCGCTAGCTCAACCTGCAACGTACCTTCGCGGGTTTTGGCGCGGCGGCCGAAGATTTCCAGAATGAGACCGGTGCGGTCGAGCACCTTGGCATTCCATTCCTTTTCGAGATTGCGCTGCTGAACCGGCGAAAGCGCGCAATCCATCACCACCAGATCGACTTGATTGGCCTTGATCAGGCCGATCATCTCCTCGACTTTGCCTTTGCCGAGATAGGTCGCTGGCCGGATTTCGCTCAACGGCGCCAGGACCGCCTCCGCGACAGTGAGATCGATGGCACGCGCCAAACCCGCAGCTTCTTCAAGCCGCGCTTCAGGATTGCGTACTCCATGAGCTACCGTCGTCGCGTCGGGATCGCCCCGCCGCACGCGCTTGTAAGGACCGATGACCAGCACCCGTCCTGTGTCGCCCCGCGCCGACTTTGGCCGGTCGGCGCCCCCGTCGAAGTTGCGGGGTTCCAAATTAATTCAATCTCAAGCTGGCGCGTCCTCGCCGCCTTCGAACAGCTGGATGGGAGCGCCCGGCATGATCGTCGAGATCGCATGCTTGTAGACAAGCTGCGAATGACCATCGCGCCGAAGCAGCAGACAGAAATTGTCGAACCAGGTGACAATGCCCTGCAGCTTCACTCCATTGACCAGAAAGATCGTCAGTGGCGTTTTGGTTTTGCGAACGTGATTGAGGAAAGTATCCTGTAGGTTTTGTGCGCGGTCTGCCGCCATTTTCTTATCCCGCATTATTGTTTTTGGGCCCGACCTGCCCTCTGCGTGGCGTGGTCCGGCTGCCGGCGTCCCTGAGATCCCCCTCCGGGTGCTGCAACGCGATTAAAAGGCACGCCCGGTTGTTAGGCAAGGCCGCGGTACCCGGCTAAGCCGCCAAAGGGCGGAAAAACTTACGAAAATGCTGAAAATCGGTGGAATTCTTCCCGCAATCGCATGGAAATGGAGCCGGGTTTACCATCTCCGATGCTGCGACCGTCGATCTTGACCACAGGCATGACGATCTGGCTGGACGCAGTGACAAACGCCTCGGCCGCTTCATAAGCCTCGGCCGGGGTAAAAGGACGCTCCTCGAACTTGATCTGGAGCGCTGCCATCACCTCGGTCAGCACCGCTCGCGTGATGCCGGCAAGGATGCCGCTCTCGGCCGATCGAGTTACGACGCTGCCGTCCCGGGTCACGATCCAGGCGTTGCTCGATGACCCTTCGGTGACGTGGCCGTTGCTATCGACGTACCACGCCTCGTACGCGTCGTTCTCGCGCGCCTGCTGCTTCGCCAGCACGTTAGGCAGCAGCGATACGGATTTGATATCCACCCGCGGCCAGCGATTTTCGGGAACAGTGATGACCCCGATTCCCTTCGCCGCCGTTTCCTGATTTTTCTGAAAGTTGAGAGCGCGCGCTGTGACCACAACGGCTGGTTTGACGGGCTTGACCGGAAATGCGTGATCGCGCCGGGCTACGCCGCGTGTCACCTGCAGGTACACGATACCGTAGCTCACGCGATTGCGCCGCACGGTTTCGTGGATCACGACTTCCAGTGCGGCAAGCGGCATCGGCATATCGATGCGCAATTCGCGCAGCGAGCGCTGCAGCCGCGTCAGGTGGCGCGGCATATCCACCACCTTGCCGCCCCTGATTTCGCAGACCTCGTAGACGCCATCTGAAAACTGATAGCCGCGGTCTTCGATGTTCACACTGGCATCCCGCATGTCGCGGTACTGGCCGTTCACATAGGCAATGCGGGACATGCGGTCGTGTCTCGATTCCGAAGTTCGTAAGACTTTGCTGCGCTCCCTGATACGAACTTCGGAATCAAAGAGACGCGAGCAACCAATATTCTAGTACGGCTTTGGTTCACAAGTTCGCAAACACGTCTTGCTGCGAACATATTGCGGCCTTGTGAACCGCCGCACTAACCTACACCCAGCGCTTTGAGCTTCCGATGTAGCGCAGAACGTTCCATGCCCACGAACTCTGCCGTGCGCGAAATGTTGCCCGAGAAGCGGCTGATCTGCGCAATCAAGTAGTCGCGCTCGAACACCTCGCGGGCCTCGCGCAGAGGCAGGCCCATGATGTGCTCGCCGTTGTTACCTGTGGGCATGGCCGGGATCATCGAGCCGACATCCTGCGGCAGCATGTCGGCGGTGATCGCAGCATCAGGGTCACCACCCGCCAGGATCATTACGCGCTCGACGTTGTTCCGTAATTGCCGGACGTTGCCCGGCCAGACATGCGATTGCAGAACAGCCATCGCATCCTCCCCGATCCGCCGTTTCGGCAGACCGGTCGCGGACGAAATCTGGTCCATGAAGTACTCGACAAGGTCGGGAATATCCTCACGGCGCTCCGAGAGCGGCGGTACTCGGATCGGAACGACCGACAGGCGATGGTAAAGATCTTCGCGGAATTTTCCCTCGGCGATCTCTGCTTCGAGGTTGCGCGCCGTCGACGACACGATACGAACGTCAACGCTGACCTTGGTGGTGCCGCCTGCCCGCTGGAACGTTTGATCGACCAGCACGCGCAAAATCCTGTTCTGGGTTTCGCGCGGCATATCGGCGATCTCGTCGATGAACAACGTGCCGCCGTGAGCCTCCTCGAGCGCACCGGGCTTGCGGCCGGTTTCACCGTCGGACAATTCAACCCCGAACAATTCGACTTCCATCCGCTCCGGCGTGATCGCGGCAGCATTGATGACAACGAAAGGCCCATCCGCGCGGCTGGACATCGCGTGCAACGTACGCGCAGCAAGCTCCTTGCCGCCCCCCGACGGGCCGACGATCATGATGCGGCTGTTGGCCTTGGCCGCGCGTTCAATGGTCTGACGTAACTGGTTCATGCAGGGAGAGCGGCCGATCAGCGTTCCCGACGATGGCGCGTGCTGCTTGAGTTCGCGGACTTCGCGCTTGAGGCGTGACGTTTCCAGCGCGCGGTTGGCGACCAAAATCAACCGATCAGCCTTGAAGGGCTTTTCGATGAAATCGTATGCGCCGCGCTTGATCGCCGCGACCGCCGTTTCGATGTTGCCGTGCCCCGAAATCATCACCACCGGAACTTCAGGATGGTTCAGCTTGATCTGCTCGAGCAATTGCAGACCATCCAGCTTGCTGCCTTGAAGCCAGATGTCGAGGAAAATCAGGTTCGGCCGGCGGCTCGAAATTTCCGCCAGAGCAGTATCGCTGTCACGCGCGGTGCGCGTCTTGAAACCCTCGTCGTCGAGAATGCCCGCGACGAGATCCCGAATATCTGCTTCGTCATCGACGATCAAAATGTCATTCGCCATGAATCACGCCCGCTCTATCAATCGCCGGTTACGGCTTCTGTTTTTGTTTCATGTGGTTCTCCGGCACCGGGGTCTTTCGCCTGGCCGGAGATAGAAAATCTCATTCGCACCCACGCGCCCCGCGCACCAGGGCGAAGCGCAGATGCGTCGTTTAGTTCGATACGTCCGCCGTGATCTTCGAGAACACGGCCCACAATCGCGAGACCGAGACCGGTGCCTTTCTCGCGAGTGGTGACATATGGCTCAAGCAGCCGCGCGCGGCTTTCTTTAGGCAGCCCGATTCCGTTGTCGAGAATATCAATCACGATATCGTCGTTTTCGCGCGCCGCGATGACATCGATGTGTCCACGCTGGATCTCTCCAGGAGGAACCGCAGCAATGGCTTCGGTCGCGTTCTTGATAATATTGGTCAGCCCTTGCGAAATCAGCCGCCGGTCGAACTTCGCATGCATCGGCTCCTGCTTGATATCGACGTCGATATCGATATCGGGATAACCGACACGCATCAGGAAGACCGTCTGACGGACAGTGTCCGCAACATCCTCGCCCTCAATGACGGGCTTTGGCATACGCGCGAACTTCGAGAACTCATCCACCATTCTGCGAATATCATCGACCTGACGGATGATGGTGTCGGTGCACTGATCGAAAATAGGCCGGTCTTCCGTGATGACCTTGCCGAACTTGCGGCGAATGCGTTCGGCGGACAGTTGAATCGGGGTCAGTGGATTTTTGATCTCGTGCGCGATGCGGCGGGCGACGTCCGCCCACGCCGAGGTCCGCTGCGCCGTCACCAGCTCGGTAATGTCGTCAAGCGTGATGATATAGCTTTCGTTCGACTGCCCGGTTTGTTCGGAACTGACGCGCACGGAAAGGTTTCGCTCGACACTGTCGCGGCTGATTTCGATCTGCCCCTGCAACAGCCGTTGTGCACTGCTGCGCGCCGTCGACATCAGTTCGTCAAGTTCCGGCACGATCTCGGACAATGGCTTACCCATCACCTCCGATTCCGAGTGTCCGATCAGTTTTTCCGCCGAACGGTTGAGAACGGCGATCTTGCCAGCGCCATCGACGCCGATGATGCCCGCGCTCGCCGATGAAAGAACCGCTTCGATAAACCGTCGGCGACTGTCGATAAGACCACTGGCATTCACGAGGTCATCACGCTGGGTGCGCAACTCCTGCGTCATCTTGTTGAAGGTTTCGCCAAGGTTGGCGAGGTCGCCCTCGGATTTGATGACCGGGACCTGAACATGGAGATCGCCGGTAGAGACGAGATTGGCCGCGCTCATCAGCCGGCGGATCGGCGCAACCAGCCAGTTGGCGAAATTCAGGCCGATCAGTACTGATGACATCAGAACCGTCAGCGCGATCACGGTGAACATCAGCGCGAAGGCGACCTGAATTCCGAGACGCCGCGATTCGAGCTCGGCGTATTCCTTCACACTCGCTTGGGTCTGCTGCAACTGCGCAACGACGCGCGGATCGAGAATGCGTGCCACGTAAAGAAAGCTGTCCTGAAACGCGCGCAGGCGAATGACCGCGGCGACGTAGTTCTGTTCGATAAAGACGGCGATCTGAGGCTCATCCTCGGTGACGTTCTTCAGAAAATCCGCGGCGGGGGTCTGGAAATCCTGCCGGATACCGGTCGCTGCCGTTTCAAGGATGTTGCGATCCTTGTCGATGATCATGGCGCCGGGCAGATTGCGGGAGGTCGCGCTCGACGTCAGTACGCTGCGGAAAGTCTGACGATCCTGATCGTAAAGGGGCCGCGCGCGTGCGATATCGTTCGACATGCCGATGATATCGCCGCGAATGAGCTGCGCGTGCTCGTAGACGTAGGCGTTGGCGACGATCAGCGAGTTCTCGATCACCGCACGGGTGCGCACCGAGAACAGCCGGTCGAGGCCGCGGTCGATGGTGACATTGGCCACGATCGAAACCAGCACTGCAGGCAAAACTGCGATCACCGAAAACAGACTGACGATCTGGACATGCAGGCGCGCAGCGGCGCGGCCACGGCGGCGAGCCTGAACGACCTGCCAGACCTCGCGGGCGATGATCGCCAGCAGCAGCAGGATCGTGGCGCCATTAATCAGGAGGAAGGTGACGACGATTTCGTGGGTCGGTGCGATCGGGGTCAGTCCGGTCAGCACCACGAAGGTCAGGAATGCCGAGAGGAGCGCCAGGCCGACGGCGAACGGAGCCAATAGCCGGTGCCATGGCCGGCTGTGAGGCTCGGCGACGGATGGGTCGAGGGTTTGGGCCGACGCCTCTGCTGCTGTCATGCGGGGATCGTGTCAGGCCAATTTTGCCGGTACGAGGCGGGGTGCCCCGACCAGTGATGCAATCATATCACAATGTTGCTGAATTGCGACATTTCCTAGGCGCAGGTCCGTGACGAATTGCGCCTTCAATTGCTTCTAAGCTGGACGGTACGCTTCCGCCTGTCCCTCCGTCACCGGAATGCCACTCGGTGGCAAACCGGGATCGGAACGGACGCGCTGTCAAAACGGGCCCGGCGAAGCCACAAACGGGTCCTAGCCGCCGCTGCGGTAGACCTGAATATCGAGGTCCCGAATCTTCTTGCGGAGGGTATTCCGGTTCAATCCAAGGAGGTCCGCCGCCCTGATCTGGTTTCCCCGATTCGCCGCCAGCGCGGCCGTGAGCAACGGGACTTCGATTTCCTTCAGGATCCGATGGTAGAGCCCCGGCGGCGGCAGCCCGTTCGGGAAGCCGGCGAAGTGCGACGCAAGGTACATCTCCACCGCGCCTCCGAGGTTGTCCACGCTCTGCGGCATGCTGCCGCCTGACACCACGGCAGGGGGGGCCAGTTCGCCCTCGATCACCGAGCCCGTAATGACATCCTGCGGATAGAGCGCGGCAAGGCGGCGTGCGAGGTTTTCAAGCTCGCGCACGTTGCCCGGCCAGCGATGCTGCTTCAGCCGCTCCAGCGCCTGCGCATCGAGCTTCTTGGGCGGCAAGCCATCCTTTTCCGCCAGCGCAAAGAAGTGCCGGATCAGATCGGGCAGATCCTCAATCCGCTCGCGCAGCGGCGGCAGCCGCAGCGGAACGACGTTGAGGCGGAAGAACAGATCTTCGCGGAACAGGCCCTGCTGAATGAGAATGCGCAGGTCCTTGTTGCTGGCGGCGACGATCCGCACATCGGTCTTGATCGGCGTGCGCCCGCCAACCGTCGTGTATTCGCCCTGCTGCAGCACACGCAGCAAGCGGGTCTGTGCTTCCATCGGCATATCGCCGATTTCGTCGAGGAACAGCGTCCCGCCTTCGGCCTGCTCGAACCGGCCGGTCGCGCGGGCATTCGCCCCGGTGAATGCGCCGCGCTCGTGTCCGAACAATTCGGACTCGATCAGATCGCGCGGAATGGCGGCCATGTTCACGGCAACGAACGGGCCGTTGCGGCGCTTGCCGTAATCATGCAGCGCGCGTGCGACCAGTTCCTTGCCGGTGCCGGACTCACCGGAGATCATCACCGTCAAATCGGTCTGCATCAGACGCGCGAGGACACGGTAGATTTCCTGCATCGCCGGCGAGCGTCCGACAAGCGGAATCGAATCGAACTCGCCCTCGTCCTTCACAGCCGCCGGGCGCTCCTTCGGCTCCGACAGCGCGCGGCCAACGATCGCAATCAGTTCCTTGAGATCGAACGGCTTCGGCAGATATTCGTAGGCGCCGCGCTCCGAGGCCCTGATTGCTGTCATGAAAGTGTTCTGCGCACTCATGACAATGACCGGGAGGTTCGGGCGCATCTTCTTGATCCGCGGCAGCAGATCGAACGCATTCTCATCGGGCATCACGACGTCGGTGATGACCAGATCGCCCTCACCCTGGCTCACCCAACGCCAAAGCGTGGCGGCATTGCCTGTCAGCCGCACCTCATATCCGGCGCGGGACAGCGCCTGATTGAGAACGGTACGGATGGCGGTGTCGTCGTCAGCGACAAGTATGCTACCTGCGGGCATTGTTATTTATTCCTCATCTGCGGTCTGTGAGGCATGCGAGAGCGTTCCCGGGCGCCCGTCGCTATTGCTGTGGTTGGGATTGTTGTTTTTGGTTGGATTGAACATCGGCAGCAGCACGCGAAAAACCGTTTTTCGCGGCTGGGATTCACATTCGATAATGCCGCCATGATCGTTGACGATCTTGGCGACGAGCGCGAGGCCGAGACCGCTGCCGGTCGGCTTGGTGGTCACGAACGGATCGAACAGATTTGGCAACAGATCGTCCGGCACGCCGGGTCCATTATCTTTCACGCAAAATTCCAGCGGCAACGACACACGTGACTTCTTGCCAGGCACCGAGAGACGCACACCCGGCCGGAATGCCGTGGTCAACTGAATTTCACCATCGGTCCCGAGATCAGCGACGGCCTCGGCCGCATTCTTCACGAGATTCAGGAATACCTGAATCAGTTGATCCTGATTGGCCAGCACAGGCGGCAATGACGGATCATACTCCTCGACGAACTTGATATTGCGCGCGAAGCCGGACTGGGCGAGCCGCTTCACATGATCGAATACCGAATGGATGTTCACCGGACCGCGCGCCACGGGGCGCTCATCGCCGAACACCTCCATGCGATCGACAAGCGTCACAATGCGATCCGCCTCGTCACAGATCAGGCGTGTCAGCGTACGGTCTTCCGGCGAAGCTGCCTGTTCGAGCAATTGCGCGGCACCGCGAATGCCCGACAGCGGGTTTTTGATTTCATGCGCCAGCATCGCGGCCAGCGCGATCACCGAGCGGGCGGCGCTGCGATGAGTCAACTGCCGGTCCATCTTGTCGGCGATGGTGCGTTCCTGAAGCATCACCACGATATGGCCGGGGTGCTCGCTGAGCGGTGCGACATGGAGATCGACCTGACGATCGCCGCCGATGCGAGGCGTGCCAAGATCGACTTTGTATTCGTTTACAGCCGAGCCGGTACGGCGCACCTGATCGATCAGCGCGAGCAGCGGGCTGCCGAATGGCACCAGTTCGCGCAACATCTGACGCTGCAAATGCGGGATCGACGTTTCAAAGAACGATTCCGCTGCAATATTCGCATCCAGTATCTTGCCGTCCGGCGCGACAAGCATCACCGGATTCGGGAGCGCGTTCAGAATCGCATCGCTGTTAGCGAGTTGCGGAACGCGTCGTTCAGCGGCGTTGCTCATGCAGCAGCGCTCCAGGAAAACTCGCCAAAGGCATCCTGAAGGGAGCGGCGAACGTGAGCTGGATCGGTAGCTGTCAGGATGGTCTGGCGCCAACGCTTGAGCACGTCCGCGGATGCGGCGCTGCCCTTCGCAGCAACATCGAGTGCCCAGCCCAGATGCTTACGCGCATGACGCGAACCGATGCGCGATCCGTAATGATCAACGACTTGATCGTAGAGTTTGCAGACGTGATCCAGTTGCTCGCGGAGGTGCGGTACCGATTCTGCTGCGCCGCCATCGAGACGGCGTGCGATCTGTCCCGGCAACCATGGCTGACCCTGCGCTCCCCGCCCGATCATCACGGCGTCTGCGCCGGACGCTTCGAGCGCGATCGCAGCCTGCTCAAACGAGGTGATGTCGCCATTGACGACCACAGGCACTGTGACCGCGTCCTTGACCGGCCGCACGGCGGTCCAGTCGGCGCTTCCCTTGTAGAACTGACAGCGGGTGCGCCCGTGCACGGTAATCATCTTGACGCCCGCCGCTTCGGCGCGGCGCGCCAGCTCCGGAGCATTGAGCGACTTGTCATCCCAGCCCAGCCGCATCTTCAACGTCACCGGGACGCTGACAGCGGATACCGTGGCGTCGATGAGACGAAGCGCGTGATCAAGATCGCGCATCAGCGCTGAGCCGGACTGGCCGCCCGTGACATGCCGCGCGGGACAGCCCATGTTGATATCGATGATGTCTGCACCGGCGGCTTCCGCGATCTTCGCGCCTTCGGTCATCCAGTGGGTTTCACAGCCGGCGAGCTGAACGACGTGCGGGCCGATACCGGCCGCCTCGCAACGAAGAACCGACATTGGGCGGCCTCGCGCGAGATCGTCGCTGGCAGTCATTTCCGAGACGACAAGACCGGCCCCAAGCTCGGCAGCGATGCGCCGGAAGGGAGCATCGGTGATGCCGGACATCGGTGCGAGAAGGACGCGATTTGCGACCTCGATATCGCCAATGGTCAGTGTTGGCTGACGTACCGGACCCATACCGATCACTGTTCTTTTCGTTTTTTGCCGAACCCCGCCTCGTTGCGGAGATCACACAGCTTAATTTCTAAGCATACTGAAAGCATGCCTACACTTTAGCCAATTCCGGCAGGCTTGCAAGTGCGGCGCAACAATTCTTCCAAATTCTTCACAGGGTTGCGGAATCATGCTGTTCCCCGCCCGAATATGGTAAGTGCAGCACCCAAAGCTGCCAACAACGGGCTCAGCCACCCTGCTCTGACGGTCGTCAAATATTCATGCCAAACCAAAAACGGACTGCCGCCATTATCGTCGCTGCCGGCCGCGGACTTCGCGCCGGGACCGGAGGCCCCAAGCAATACCGATCAATCGGCGGCAAAACCGTCCTTTCGAGGGCGATGGAGCCATTTTGTACCCATCCGGACGTTTTTGCCGTTCAGCCGGTCCGCAATCCGGATGACGCCGATATTTTCGATCAGGCGGTTAGCCATCTCAAATATCAGACGCCGGTGAATGGCGGCGCGACGCGGCAAGCGTCCGTTCGTGCCGGACTCGAGGCGCTCGCAAGCGAGGCGCCGGATATCGTTCTCATTCACGACGCCGCGCGCGCCTTCGTCACCGACAAGGTGATCTCGCGCGCGATCGATGCGGCGCTGATCACGGGTGCAGCGATTCCCGTCGTCCCGGTGACCGATACCATCAAGGTCGTCGATGCAACCGGCGCCATCCAGGCGACACCGGATCGTGCGAATTTGCGAATCGCGCAAACACCGCAGGCGTTTCGATTCGACACCATTCTCGATGCCCATCGGCGCGCCGCGCGCGAGGGGCGCGACGATTTCACCGACGACGCGGCGATCGCTGAATGGGCGGGATTGACCGTCGCAACATTTGAAGGTGATGCTGCCAACATGAAGCTGACCACACCGGAAGACTTCGCACGCGAGGAAGCGCGCCTTGGCGCCATGCTGGGCGATATCCGCACCGGCACTGGCTACGACGTCCATGCGCTCACCGACGGCGACCATCTGATGCTGTGCGGCGTTCCCGTGCCGTTCAATCGCGGCTTTCTCGCCCATTCCGACGGCGACGTCGGACTGCATGCGATTGTCGACGCGATCCTCGGCGCACTGGCCGACGGCGACATCGGTTCGCACTTCCCGCCAAGCGATCCGAAATGGAAGGGTGCGGCCTCAGACCAGTTCCTTAAACATGCGGTCGGCCTCGTGCATCAGCGCGGCGGAAGGATCGCACATCTCGAAGTGACGATGATTTGCGAAGCGCCAAAGATCGGCCCGCTGCGCGATGCGATGCGTGCGAAGATCGCCGAGATCACCGGGCTTCCACAGTCACGCGTGGCCGTGAAGGCAACGACAAGCGAGCGGCTCGGTTTCACCGGCCGCCAGGAGGGCATCGCCGCAACGGCGGCCGCAACGATCCGCCTTCCGTGGGATGAAAGCGGGAGCAACTGACATGAGCGGCAGCACCATCCGCGCCCTCTCCCGCTCGCTGCTGGATCTGTGCCGGATGCGCAAGCTGACCATTGCGACCGCAGAGTCCTGCACAGGCGGTCTCGTCGCTGCGGCACTCACCGAAATTCCCGGCTCTTCCGACGTCGTCGATCGCGGTTTCATCACCTATTCCAACGAAGCCAAGCACGCGATGCTCGGCGTCGAGACCTCGACGCTGGAAACATTCGGCGCCGTCAGCAAGGAAACCGCGACCGCCATGGCATTTGGCGCACTTGAACATGCCGATGTCGATCTGGCGGTTTCGATCACAGGCATCGCGGGCCCCGGCGGCGCAACGCCTGGAAAACCCGTCGGGCTGGTGTATCTGGCGGTCGCGGCACGCGATGGCCGTATTGCCCACAAGGAATGCCGCTTCGGCGCGGTCGGCCGCAGCAATGTCCGCGAGCAGTCAGTGGTCGAAGCGCTGAAAATGCTGACTGAGATGGCCCGCGGACCACAGCCTCCGATCAAGAAGCGGCCACGCGCGGCGGCCCATAGACCGCATCCGCGCGTTTCTCGAACGCCGCGGCGAAGCGCTGGAAAGCGGCGTCGAACATCGCGCCCATCAGCACCGCGAGCATCCGACTCTTGAATTCATAGGCGATAAAGAAGCCGACATCGCAGGCATTTTCGGACTTCGCCTCGAAGGTCCAGCGGTTCTCAAGCTTGCTGAACGGACCCTGCAAGTACTCGACAAGGATTTTCAGGTTCGGCTTGTCCAGCGTCACGCGGCTGGTGAAGGTCTCACGGACCACCTGAAACGACACCGTCATATCGGCCACAATGACTTCGGTTCCGTCCGGCTTTTGCGTGCGCTGGCGGACCTTCAGCGCCTGACACATCGGCACGAATTCGGGATAGCGTTCGACGTCCGCGACGAGATCGAACATCTTCTCCGCGCTATGGCGAACGCGGCGCTTGTTGGAAAACTGCGGCATCGAAAACCAACGGTGGCGGTCTAAGGTTGTTGACGGTTGTGTACCGTCATTGCGAGGAGCGTAAGCGACGAAGCAATCCATATCTTTTGTGGTAAAGGATGGATGGCTTCGCTCGCAATGACGATTGAATCTTAGCGGTTGGCCGCGTCGCGCGCCGCCTGCAGTTTGGCGAAATCCTCGCCGGCGTGATGTGACGAACGCGTCAGCGGACTCGCCGACACCATCAGGAAGCCCTTGGTGTAGGCGACCTTCTCATAGCCGCCGAATTCATCCGGCGTCACGTAACGCATCACCGCATGATGCTTGAGGCTCGGTTGCAGATATTGCCCGATGGTGAGGAAATCGACATCCGCCGAGCGCAGGTCGTCCATCACCTGCAGCACTTCGTGCCTCTCCTCGCCAAGACCGACCATAATGCCGGACTTGGTGAAGATGGTCGGGTCCATTTCCTTGACCCGCTGCAACAGCCGGATCGAATGGAAGTAACGCGCGCCGGGACGCACGGTCAGATAGCGCGACGGCACGGTTTCCAGATTGTGGTTGAACACGTCGGGCTTGGCGGCGACCACCTGCTCCAGCGCGCCCTCTTTGCGGAGAAAGTCCGGCGTCAGGATTTCGATGGTCGTGGTCGGACAGCTCGCGCGAATGGCGCGGATGGTTTTCGCAAAGTGATCTGCGCCGCCGTCGGCGAGATCGTCGCGGTCCACCGAGGTGATAACGACATGGTTCAGGCCGAGTTTCGATACGGCCAGCGCCACATGCTCCGGCTCTGACGCGTCGAGCGCGCCGGGCATTCCCGTCTTGACGTTGCAGAAGGCACAGGCGCGGGTGCAGGTGTCACCCATGATCATGAAGGTGGCGTGCTTCTTGTCCCAGCACTCGCCGATGTTCGGGCAGCCCGCCTCCTCGCACACCGTGACGAGGCCGTTTTCCTTGACGATGTTGCGGGTGTTGGCATAGCCGCGCGAATTCGGCGCGCGCACGCGAATCCAGTCGGGCTTGGCCGGCGACTTGGCGTCGGGCCGGTTGACCTTCTCCGGATGACGTGGGCGCACCTGATTTGGCGACACCGTATCGATCAAAGTGACCATGAAAAGCCCGCGATTTCCTTAGACTTACCTAAGCCCGCCAATGTCTTGGCGCAAGCCGCCCGCATCGTGCTACCTTGGAATGACTATCACGTTTCCAACCGGTCCTGCATGGCCCTGCGCGCCTATCCCCTGCCCATAAATGGCTGACCTACAGTCCCAAGCCCCTGTCGGACGGCTGCTGACGCGTAAATTCTTCGCGCGCAGCGTCCATGACGTGGCATCCGACCTGATCGGCGCAACGCTGCTGGTGGACGGCGTCGGCGGAATTATTGTCGAGGTCGAGGCCTATCACCACACCGAGCCTGCGGCGCACTCCTTCAATGGGCCGACGCCGCGCAACATGGTGATGTTCGGCCCTCCGGGTTTTCTCTACGTCTACCGCTCCTACGGCATCCACTGGTGCATGAATTTCGTCTGCGAGAAGGAAGGCTCCGCCAGCGCGGTGCTGGTCCGCGCGATCGAGCCGACCCATGGCATCCCGGCGATGCGGCGGCGGCGCGGATTGCACGACGAACGAATGCTGTCTTCGGGCCCCGGCAAACTCTGTGAGGCGATGGCGGTGACCGGCAAGCACAACGGCCTCGCCCTCGATACGCCCCCGATTGCGATTTACGCACGCACGCGCAAGCCGGAGATCGTCAGCGGCATCCGCATCGGCATCACCAAGGCGGTGGAACTGCCGTGGCGCTATGGCCTGAAGGGCTCGAAATTCATGAGCCAGCCGTTTCCGGCATAAGGCGAAATGGTGACGAACTTCGCCGCAAATGGCGGAATGGTGACGTAGCGGCGGCGCTTGGAGATTTTGGCTATTTGCCTCGCGGCAACATCGCGATCGGACAGCTCGTGCACTTGTTATGCGTCGCCTGCATAACCAAAAAAGCGCGACAGCCTCACCAAAGAGCATCCATCAAAACGCAGGCAGCCGAGCCATGCGCTCCTGGCTGGACTCAAATCCACCAGCAGCCGTTCAGGCCCGGCGTGTCGAGAAGTCTGTTCTCAGCGTGAAGAAAATGAGCGGCAACATCCACACCGCGATCGGGACAAACGCAAACGCAGCATTGCCGGTGATATCCCACACGACGCCGCCGAGAACCGAGATCGTCATCGCAAGGCCATAGCCCATCGTGAAGATCCCCGCCGACATTCGCGGCACATCGTCCGGTGCAACCAGCAGTGCGGGCAATGCGAGCACGAGAGTGAGTGTGATGGCGCAGGCAAAGCCGATCATCGCCGCCGATCCGATCAGACTCCACGCGTGTCCGGACACCAGAATGCCGGCGATACCTGCAATCCCGAGCGCAGCCGCAGAGAGCAAGGGCCATTTCCTGCGCTCCCATCGGCTCGCCATGACCAGCAGAAGAAATGACGCGGGCAACTGGCCGACATTCAGCGCTGTGAGCGCCGGGCCGATCAGGTCGGTGCGATCCGTGTGCAGCAGGTAACCGGGAAGAAAAGCATTGGTGCAGAAGTAGAGCTGGTTGGGCGCGCTCATGATGAGGCCCAGCTTCCAGAGCAACGGATCGCGCCAGTCCGGCATCCAGAGACGATGGCGCGAGACTGGCGCATCCTTTCCGCCCGGCTGAAACAGGAAAATGATGAGCGCAATCGCGACCAGCGGAATCGACCAGAGCACCAGACTCGCGCGCCAGCTTCCGGCGAGAAGCGGTACGATGAAAGCCGCGAGCATGACCGGGAAGATTTCGCCGCACAGAAGGCCATTGGTATAGACCGCCGTTGCGAAGCCGATCCGGTCCGGCACCCACTGACGCACGATCGGCGGAAGTGACGGCTGCATCACCGCGATCCCCGCCGCCATGATGATCGTCGTGATGTAGAGCAACCATGGATCGGATGCGAAACCGCGCAGCGCCGAACCCGCTGCCGCGATCAGAAGTCCGATGATCAGCGCAGGCACGGCGCCGACGCGCGCGATCAGCAGCGAGCCCGGCACGGCGACCACCGCGAACAGGAAAACCGGAATCGCATTCAGGATTCCGACTTCCGTGCCGGACAGCTTCAGATCCAGAATGATGAGCGCCAGCACCGGCGGCACGGCAAGGATCGTCAGCCGCAGGCCGTTTCCCGCGAGCCAGAGGAGAAGCAGCGCGTTGAACGAGGATGACCGCTGCAAGGTCATTCCGCGCCCTTGAGCCGCTCCAGCGCTTCGAGGATTTTCGTCTTGCGGCTTTCCGCTTCCTCGCGCTTCTCGCGCTGTTCGTCGATGACTTCTTCCGGCGCGTTGGCGACGAACTTCTCGTTGCCGAGCTTGGCGTCGACGCGCTGGATGTCAGCGTTGGCTTTCGCAAGTTCCTTGTCGAGACGAACCTTCTCGGCGCCAAGATCGATCACGCCCTTCAGCGGAATCGCAGCCACCTCGCCGCGCACCAGCAACTGCACGGAGCCGTCCGGCGCACGATCCGCAAACGAAATATCGCCGAGCCGCGCAAGGCGCTTCATCACATCGCTCCAGCGCTCCGCACGCGCCTTGATGTCGGCGGATGCGCCGACCAGCACCAGCGGGAACAGCGTTGCCGGCGGAATATTCATTTCCGCGCGCATCGAGCGGATCGCCGAGATCAATTCGATCAGCCAGCCGATTTCGGCTTCGGCGGCGGGATCGCTGAAGGGTGCAGCTTCCGGTGCAGGCATGACCACGACCGGCATCGCCAGCGGATCGGCGGAGATCGCAGGTTCAATGATCGTTTCCGCCGACGCCTTGAGCGGCCATTCGGCGAGCGCCAACAGCCCATCACGCTGCGCCGTCACGCCCCAAAGCTCCTCGGTGAGGAACGGCATGAACGGATGCAGCAGCTTGAGGATTTCGTCGCGCGCCCAGGCGATGCTGGCCTGTGTCTCGGCTTTCGCCGGCGAGTCCGCGCCCATCAGCACGGGCTTGGCGAGTTCAAGATACCAGTCGCAGTAAATGTTCCAGACGAAGCGGTACATGATGCCCGCCGCGTCGTTGAACCGATAGGCCTGAATGGCTTCGGTGACTTCGCGCGTGGCGCGCGCGGTCTCGTGCGCGATCCAGCGGTTGAGCGTTTCCTTCGTCTTCGCCGGATCGAAGCCGTCAGCCAGCGCGCAGCCGTTCATCTCGGCAAAGCGCGACGCGTTCCAGAGCTTGGTCGCGAAGTTGCGATAGCCTTCGACGCGCTGGGTCGAGAGCTTGATGTCGCGGCCCTGCGCCGCCATCGCCGCCAGCGTGAAACGCAGCGCGTCGGCGCCGTAATCGTCGATCAGATGCAGCGGATCGATGACGTTGCCTTTCGACTTCGACATCTTGGCGCCCTTCTCGTCGCGGACGAGGGCGTGGATGTAGACGGTCGGGAATGGCACGTCCTTCATGAAGTGCATGCCCATCATCATCATCCGGGCGACCCAGAAGAAAATGATGTCGAAACCCGTGACGAGAACGTTGGTCGGGTAGTAGCGCTTCACATCGACGTCGGTGTCGGGCCAGCCGAGCGTCGAGAATGGCCACAACGCCGATGAGAACCAGGTGTCCAGCACATCTTCGTCGCGCGTGATGAAGCCCTCACGCTTGGCCGGATCGAGCGCCATGTCATGGCCCTGCTCCGCGGTGATGACCTCCTGCTCGACGTAATAGCCAAGCGCCTTGCCGACCGCTTCGTCCTCGGTCTCGGCGACGAACACCTTGCCGTCCGGGCCGTACCACGCGGGAATCTGATGACCCCACCAGAGCTGGCGCGAGATGCACCACGGCTGGATGTTCTCCATCCACTCGAAGTAGGTCTTCTCCCAGTTCTTCGGCACGAACGCGGTCTCGCCGCTGCGCACCGCTGCAATCGCAGGCGCTGCCAGCGTCTTGGCGTCGACGTACCACTGGTCGGTGAGATACGGCTCGATGACAACGCCGGAGCGGTCGCCGTGCGGCACCATGTGGGTGTTCGGTTCGATCTTCTCCAGGAAGCCCGCCTCTTCCAGCTTCGCGACAATCAGCTTGCGCGCGGCGAAGCGATCCTTGCCGTCGAGTTCTTCGGCAAAGATCAGCGCGGCTTCGGGAAGACCGCGCAGGTAATCCTCGTTGCCCGAGAGCGACATGCGCGCTTCCTGATCGAGCACGCTGATCGACGGAAGGTTGTGACGGCGGCCGACCTCGAAGTCGTTGAAGTCGTGCGCCGGGGTGATCTTCACCGCGCCCGATCCCTTCTCGGGATCGGAGTAATCGTCGGCGACGATCGGAATGAGACGGCCGACCAGTGGCAGCACGGCGTGCTTGCCGACCAGATGCCTGTAGCGCTCGTCATCGGGATTCACGGCGACAGCCGTGTCGCCAAGCATGGTTTCAGGCCGCGTGGTCGCGACCACGATGAACGTGGACGCGTCCTCGGGATTGAACTCCTTGCCTTCCAGCGGATAGCGCAGATGCCAGAGGCTGCCCTTGACCTCTATCTGCTGCACTTCGAGATCGGAGATCGCGGTCAGCAGCTTCGGGTCCCAGTTGACCAGACGCTTGTCCTTGTAGATCAGGCCCTGCGCGTAGAGTTCGACGAACACCTTGGCGACCGCGCGTGACAGGCCCTCGTCCATGGTGAAGCGTTCGCGCGACCAGTCGCACGATGCACCGAGGCGCTTGAGTTGGTTAACGATGGTGCCGCCGGATTCCGCCTTCCACTGCCACACGCGCTCGAGGAATTTCGCACGGCCCATGTCGCGGCGGCCCGGCTCCTGCCGCTCCATCAGTTGGCGTTCCACCACCATCTGCGTGGCGATGCCCGCGTGGTCCGTTCCCGGCTGCCACAGCACGTCGCGGCCGCGCATCCGCTCGAACCGGCACAGGATGTCCTGCAGCGTGTTGTTGAGCGCGTGGCCCATATGCAGCGAGCCGGTGACGTTCGGCGGCGGAATGACGATCGTGAACGGCTCGGCGTCGCGCCGCTCCGGCCGCCCGGCCTTGAACGCGCCGGCGTCTTCCCACGCCTTCGCGATGCGGTTTTCGATTTCGGCGGGCTGGTAGTTTTTCTCGATCATCACACTGCAATCAAAAAGGTTGTAACGCACGCGAAGGCGACAGCCCGGAGCGACATTATCGTAACGGCGGGACCGTCATCCTGAGGTGCGAGTTCTTGCGAGCCTCGAAGGATGACGGCGCATACCAATGCCGCCCTTCGAGGCCTCCGCTTCGCTGCGGCACCTCAGGGTGACGGCGCGCCACGAGCCGATGCTAGCCATCGCGCCCTAGAAAGCCCCCGGCGCGGCTCAAGTCAACCACTCGGAATATGGAGGATTTAGGCCTGAATCGCCGAAATCACCGGCCGCGGGAGACCCGCTCGATCTCGGCCTTGACGATCCGCTCCACCAGATTGGGCAGATTGTCGTCCAGCCAGGATTTCAGCATCGGACGGAGCATCTCCTTAACGAGATCCTCGAGGGTCCGGGCATTGTTGCTGAGAACGGTATTCGCCAGCGCGTTGAACGCGGACTCGACCGCCGAGACCGTCGATCCCGACAGAATCTGCTGCGTCGGCATCTCACGCTGCGGCTGCGCCCGTTCGGTGAATGAAGGCGCTTCCATGACAGGCGAGCGTTGTTGGGGTGCTTGAACCATCGGCGACTCGGTGAACTCCAGATCGTCCTCGGGCTCGATCTTGTTGAATGAAGGTGGCGGTTCGGGCACGGCCATCTGTTCGGTCAATTCGAACACATCGGCGTCCTCTTCGGGCTCCGGCTCGGCGGCTTTCGCCGGGGCAGCGGGCGCATCGAAGCTTGCCATCATCGCATCGATTTCGGCCTGGCTGTTCTTTGCCACCGGCGCCGGTGCGGGCGCAGGAGCAGCCGCGGGCTTGGGCGCGATCCTGGATGGCGGAATGCCGGTCATCACGGGACGCGCCGGCGCGGGCCGCGACATCTCCGCTTTGGGAACCTCCGTTTTCTGAGGCGCAGCAGGCGCGGCTGCGGGAGCAGCGGCAGCCGGAGCAGCTCCCGCTGCCGGCTTGGCCTCGTCATCGGAGATGATGCGCCTGATCGACGCGAGAATCTCCTCCATTGAGGGCTCCTGCGCCTTTGCCGGTTGCGACATCTCGGACTCCACCCCATCGGCTGCAAGGTTCACCCGAGGGACCTGCAATAGCCGCACACCAACGTCACGAATCGCTTTGCGATCCTTCAGAACGGTATGTCATGGCAACAATTGATTGCAAGCAACGGGCGACGAACTCGGCCGGTTGATCACAGCGCTGATGAGAGACGGTTAACCGGCGTCGCGGCGAAACTGAGTCAGGCATCCGCGCCCGTCCCGTACATGGGATCGCGACGCGAATGCCGATTCAAGCTAGCGCAAGTTAGCGGCCGTCAGGTGTCCGGACGCCGAACCAGCTATCGCGAACCTGATGATAGTGGACGCCTGCATCGTAGACGTTGGTGGCGAGTTTCAGAACGGTCGGCGACAAACGTCCGATAGAGTTCAGCACGCTGTAGGACGCGACGACGCGATCGTGCTGCGCCGTGACGAGCGCGACACGCGCGTTGACCAGCGCCTGCTGCGCGTTGAGGACGTCGAGTGTCGTGCGCTGCCCGACCCTCGCCTCTTCGCGAACGCCGTTCAGGGCGATTTCAGATGCCGTCACCTGCGCCTGCGCTGACTGCACCTGCGCCTTGCCGGCAACGAGCTGGCCCCATGCCTGCGCCACGGTGGCACGGGTCTGGTCGCGAACCTGTTCGAGGTTGAGGCGCTGCTGCGCCAGCGTTTCTTTCGACTGGCGGATCAGTGAGTATTCGGCGCCGCCCTGATAGACCGGCACGGTCAACTGGGCGACGGCGGATGCACCGAACGCCTTATAGGTCGACATCGTGCTCTCGTAGGACTGCTGCACGCTGCCTTGAAGAGTGACGACCGGGAACAGCGCACCTTCGCTGACCTTCACCTGAAGGAAGCTCACGTCGATGCCGTACATCGCGGCGGTGACGTTCGGATTTTCGAGAAGGCTGAGATCGACCGCACCCGCCAGCGTGGGCGGCAGGAAACGATCGACGGGCGATCCAGCCGCAAGGTTGGAAGGCTCGTTGCCGATGATGCGGCGGAAGTTCGCGCGCGTCGTCGTCAGATTCGATTCTGCCGTCAGAAGCTGCGTGCGGCCTGCGGCGAGCTGGGCTTCGGACTGCGCGACGTCGGTGCGTGTGACTTCGCCGACATTGAAGCGATCGCGAGTCTGTTTGAGCGTCTGTTCGAGCACACGGACGTTGCTCTTCTGCACCTCGACGATCGCCGAATCGCGAAGGTAATCCATGTAGACGGTCGCCGCCGAGAACAGCACGGTCTGTTCGAGCACGCGCAAGCCTTCGCGCGCAGCCGAGACCTGACTTTCAGCGGCGCGGGTGCGGTTGCCGGTCTGGCCGCCGTTATACAGCGTCTGGCTGAGGGTCGCACCGACCGAGCGCGGCGCATTCACGCCGCGAAGCCCGATTTCGCTGAGCCGGCCGCCGATCTGCGTGTTGGTCTGCGTTTCGGTGTACTGCGTTCCCGCGCTGGCGGTCACCGCGACACGCGGGCGATAACCCGACAGGGCCTGCGGCACGCTTTCGTCCGTCGCCCGGACCGATGCGCGCTGCGCGTTCAATTGTGGATTGTTCTGATAGGCACGAACCAGCGCGGCCTCGATCGTGTCAGCCATGACCGGGACCGTCATGACCGGGCACAGTAGAAGCGTCGCCAGGGCGACACCCGCACTGAGTTTCTTCCGATATTTAGCTTGCATCACTTCTATCCCCAAACCGGCTCTACACTCGCCATCAGGGCGCGCGAAAACCGGGTAGCTGAGTCGCCTGTGCCCGTACCGCGTCAGTCTATGCATCGGTTCATCTTGGTGAAACCCCGGCGCAGGCACTCACTGCCGAAACAGTGAGGATGGGACATTGCTGCCACACTGTCTCAGTCCTAGGAAAACAACCCTAGAAGACGCGCGCCGAAAGCTAGAATGTGAAGGCTGGACGACGTTCCAGGCCGGTCAAAACCGGCGCGGTTGCGTCAAAAAGGACCCGGCTGCCGAAATCGGCCGGAGACCGGGCGATCAATGTGGCACGCGGGGGCTGGCTGGTCGCGAACACGCCCACCAGCCGCCCACCCATCTTCAACTGCTCGTACAGCTTGTGAGGTTCCACTTCCGTGGCGCCGTCCAAGACGATGACATCGTAGGGCGCGTGGGCCCTGTCGCCCTCGGCCGGCTCTGCCGTGCTGACGGTCACATTGGCGAGGCCCAGATCGGCAAGATTTCTCGCCGCTGCATTGGCGAGCGCCGGATCGGGCTCGGTGGCAAAGACCTGTGCCGCGAGGTGCGCCACGACCGCCGCCGAATAGCCGGTGGCGCAGCCGACCACCAGGACGCGGTCGGTTTCGGAGATCGTCGCCGCCTGGAGCATTTTAGCGAGAACTGCCGGCTTGATGAGGCAGCGCTTCGGCTGACCGTCCGCCGCGACATCAATATCGAGATCCAGATAGGCGGTCAGGCGCTTGCTCTGCGGCACGAAATTCTCTCGCGGCACGGCAAGCATCGCATCGATGATCCGCAGATCGGTCACATCGCTCGGCCGCACCTGACAGTCGACCATATACTGCCGAGAGGTCGTGAAATCAGACATGGGATAGCCTCAAGACAGGAACATCGAATGGATCATCGGCCAGCGGGTGTGGCCAGCGCGGCACATATTTGCTGCAAGGCCGCATGCGATGCAAGCCTGCAGGTCCGGTTCAAGTCTTGTTATGATATGCGATCGCCGTGGTAACGGCACCTGAACGGCTGAAGCGGGGCACATGACAGGCAGCGCAACGAGACACCCTCTCCGCACCCGGCTTTGCGGCCTCCCGCTGGCTGTATTGTTAATCGGCGCAGGTATCGCGCCGGCGGCGGCACAGACCCCGGCGCCCGCAGCGGTTGCGGCCTCCGATCAGCCCGCGCCGAAGCGCAAGAAAGTGGTCGAGCGCGCCGCCGCCATCATGAAGGCGCTGAGCGATTATTCGGCCAGGCGCACACAGAAACTTCCCGCCCTGGCCGATTACTACGCTGCCAAAGCCGATCTCGGAAAAATCGATGATTCCGCACCGGAGGCTCCGCGCGCGAAGAAACTCCTGGCGGCGATGCAGAAGAATGAGCGTGAATACGTCCGCAAACATGGCGCGACCAACATCAGCGCCCGGCTCGATTCGCTCGCCGAGAACGTCGAGGGCCGCAAGCAGTTCGCGGTCACGACCAGCAAGCAGATGTTGCGCAGAGGACTTGCGATGGACATCGGCACGTCCGGCGATCACGAGACGGTGCTGAACTACAAGTATTTCAAGATGGATCGGCCGACGGTCCTTAACCTTGCCCGGTCCGGGAATATCTTCAACAAGGCACGCGATCTCGGATTTCGCTCGGTGGTTTTCACCAATGGACGCTTGACCTGGACCTACGACGTGGCGGCGAACACATTCAAATGAAGCGCGACCAGACACCATCTGCGGGCAAACCCGCGCCGGGCTCCGAACAGGGAGACCTCTCTGCGAGCAGACTGTCGACGATGCGGCGGCAGATGGACGAGTTCGACGATCTGCCGTCCGAAGTCCGCGCGGCCCTGATGTCGGCGAACGAACCGAGCGACCAGATGATCGACGTTCTGTGCACGATGAACCGGAGCGGCTTTCCCGTCGCGGACCTCATGAAGGTGATCGCGGCCAGCAACGCCAAGAGCGGATCGTAGAGAGCGAATCTTGGAGAGCGGATCGTAAAGGACCGCTACTATCGCCGAATTCACCATCAGAAGCGGATTTGGGTGCCAAATGGCTGCAATGGACCCGTTCCACCACGGGACGATTGCATAAGCGCCTGCGCCCTTGTAACTAGTCCGGCCTGTGAGGCCACGTGGCGGAGTGGTTACGCAACGGTCTGCAAAACCGTGTACACCAGTTCAATTCTGGTCGTGGCCTCCAATATTTCAACGACTTACCAGACAATTCTCTTTCTGATTGTTACCCCTCAGGCATGACGCCGGGGCGGTGACTTATTCATCGGAATCTTCCGCCAGGGCATCTCCCGCGAAGGATTACGGTCGAACGATCCCCGCCGAAGTCGTGCGGAGGAACGACGCCGCATCGAAGATGATGCCTGCGAAGCCCGGCCCGGGATTTCCATTGGGCGGCACCCAAACTTGCCTCGGCATTGTGCTTAACGCGTCACAGACGCCGCCAGCCCGAACCGCTATCGTCGGTATTATTTTATTCAGATTTTTATCAAGGATATTGCAAATGAAGACGCTGGCTTTCGCTATCGGCCTTTCAATTTTGAGCACCGGCGCTTCATTAGCAGCCGATTTGCCCGTGAAAGCCGTGAAGGCAGACCCCGTCCCCGTATACACTTGGAGCGGCATCTATGGCGGCGTCAACGCCGGCTACGAGTGGACCCAACTCGATTGGGCCTACTACAACCTGCCGGGACAAACGCTCGCCCGTAAACCTGAAGGCGGCCAGGTTGGCGCCCACGTCGGCGCTCAGTATCAGTGGAGGCAGTTCGTCTTTGGCGTCGAGGCGCAGTGGCAAACGCAGCCGATGACAGGTGTCGGTCCGGATGCTCCCGTTTTTGCACCGGCCTTCGATGCTTACATGTCACTTTCTCAGCTGTTCATGGTCGGCCCCCGCGTGGGCTGGGTTTTCAGCCCCCAGTGGCTGGCTTACGGTACCGGCGGCTATGCACGAGGTACTGTTAGCACCGCCTTCTATGCGAGAGGTTTTCCCAACATCCCTGCATTGATCGAGAAGCGTCCTGACGGCTGGTTTGCCGGCGGCGGGATCGACTATCTGATCACAAACTGGCTCTACGCAGGCGTCGAATATCGTCACATTGAATTCGACACCGACCTGTACAAGACGACCAACATTCCGGCCGTCGGTTCGGCGCGCTACGTTTCGGCCAAGGCGGATCTTGTTCAGTTCCGGCTTGGCTTCAAGTTCTCGGGGCTTGAACCCGGAAAGTACTGATAGAAAAGCCATAAGGCTCCAACCGCCGAGATTTTTCGGCGATTGGCGCTTTGCGAGACTTTATGCTTTGCAAGACTCGGGGCCTTTGTTATATGCGGCCCCATTGCTGCTTCAGCAGTATTCCTCGGTAGCTCAGCGGTAGAGCATTCGACTGTTAATCGAATGGTCGCTGGTTCGAATCCAGCCCGGGGAGCCAATCAAATCAATCACTTATCAGCCTGCCTCCGTCCCGCAACTTGCGCGGGATCGCCTGCGTATATAGCTCAGTCCTGTGACGGGCTGCGGGGCGCTCCCGGAATGGAACAGGCAGGTTGAACGTGAGCGCAGAAGCAAGGGCCGAACTCGACCGTCATTTCGACTGGATCGCAGCACGGCTTCCCGAAAAAGGCGCCCGCTTCGTCCGCTGGCTGCGCGAACCGGGCTCGGGATGGGTCCGCATTCCGCTCGCCCTGCTGCTGGTCGTCGGCGGCATCTTCAGCTTCCTTCCCATTCTGGGTCTCTGGATGCTGCCGCTTGGCCTGTTGCTGATCGCCCAGGATGTGCCGTTCCTTCAACTGCCGCTCGCCAACGCGCTCGGCTGGATCGAGCGGAAATGGATGGGCCGGAAAGCCTGAGCGCCGCGCGTCGTGGAAAGCCGCGAATGAGCACACCCCTCGACATTATCGTTCCGGTTCTGATGGGCGCAGCGCTGCTGTGGTGGATCGGCCGCGGCATGGGCGGACGGTCGATGCTGATCGCGACCGCAGTGACCTTGGCAGTGATCGTGGGCGTGCTGCTGATCCAGAACGCGGGATGGCGCTGAGCCGCCCGCGTGCGATATGACAAAAATGTCGCAACTGCCCGGCCATGTAATCCGTACGGGTTCCCGGTGCTTGCCCCTGAAACCTTCGTTGGTAACAATCCTCAAATGTTACCGCTGGGGGCCGAGTCGATGGGAATCTCTGGTAAGGCCGGACAATCCGGAAAAACCGCATCCGTCATCGGAGCGTTTTTCCTCGGCGCCGCGGCCAGCCTCGCAACGGTGGCGGGCGCATCGGCAGCCGACCTGCCGGTCAAGGCCAAGCCCGTCCAGTATGTGAAGATCTGCTCGCTCTATGGCGCGGGCTATTACTACATCCCCGGCACCGACACCTGCATCAAGCTCAGTGGCTACATGCGGGCCGACTGGAGCATCAACGGCGGCAACTACAACAGGCCCGGCTGGGATCAGACGAACGCCGAAGGCACCAAGTCGCGCGACCGCGACTACTTCGTGACCCGTACGCGCACCGAATTTCAGATCGATACCCGCACCCAGACCGAATACGGCGTGGTGCGCACCTACATGAATCCGCGCTTCCAGTTCGATTCCGGCGCGCTGCCGGAAACCGGCGTGCTGACGCTGGACTACGGCTTCATTCAGTTCGCCGGCTTCACCTTTGGCAAGGCCGTGTCGATTTTCCAGACACCGTGGGGCGCGACCGGCGCCAACACGCTGACGTCGTTCATGCTCGGCGGCTACGACAACGTTAATGGCATCACGCAGGTGGCCTACACCTGGCAGTTCGGCAACGGCGTGTCGGCCTCGGTCGCGGTCGAAGACAACCGCGTCATCAATCGCGCGCAACTGCTCAATGCCAGCCTGACGCAGCCGGCGACCAGCGCATTCAACGGCGCCTTCACCAATTCCTACGGCGGGAATGTCACGCCTGATTTCGTCGGCAACATCCGGGTCGACCAGACCGCTTTCACCGCGCAGCTCTCGGGCGGCGTGCATAACATCCGCGCCAACTACTATGCCGGCCCCGGAGGGATCACGCCGGTCGAACCGAACGGACATCCAAGCGATGCATGGGGCTTTGCCGTGCTCGGCGGCCTGCAACTGAAGAACCTGCCGACTGGCCCCGGCGACAAGTTTTCGATCGATGCATCCTATGTGAATGGGGCCTCCAAGTATCTGATCGGCGGCGTGACCGGAACCGCCTTCGATGCGTTTGGCGGCGGCACGCCCAACTTCGCGGGCAGCTATCAGACCATGGCGGTGCTCTCGTTGACGGACGGCGTCTACACCACCGGCAGCAAGATCGAGAAGACTTCGGGGTGGGGAGTCCGGGCCGCTTTCGTGCACAACTGGTCGCCAACATGGGAGACCGGAATCGTCGGCACCTATTCCCGCATCGAATACAATACGAACGGCGCGGCGGCATTCTGTGCCGCCTTCACGGCCCTGTCGCCGAAGCTGAACGGTTATTCCTGTAATCCCAACTTCAGCATCTGGCAGGTCGGCCAGCGCACGGCATGGACTCCGGTCAAAAACCTGACCTTCTCGGCCGAGGTGCTCTACTCCTACCTCGATCAGTCGCATACCGGCTCGCAGGCCTTGACCAATCCCGGCCAATTGACCGGCACCTTCAAGCCGACGGGTGTCTATGACTTCAAGGATCAGGGTGTCTGGTCCGGTCTGCTCGGCGTCCGCCGCACGTTCTGACCGGTGGCCGCATTTAAAAAACGCCGCCGCTTACGGCGGCGTTTTTTATGACTGCAGCGATTTCTTGCCGCGACGGTTTTCCGGGCGCCGGAAGTCACGCTTCTTCGGCTTCGGTGCGAGCTCCGGCATGGTCGCTTGCACCGCGCGATACTGCGTCAGCATCCGCTGGAACGTCGCATTGAGTTCGGTTTCGATCTCGGCGCGTCCTTCCAGCCTGCTAAGAACCATTCCCGCGGCCTCGATGGTCGACAGGCCGTCGCGCCGCGGCTCCTTGCGCAGCTTGCCATAGAGCGACGGTTGCGCCGGCCCGAGAATGATGCGCCGGCATTTCAGCATCCAGGCATTGCGCCACCACAGCGCCTTGGCCTGACTCCATGTGCCGTCGAGCAGCACCACGCCCTCGATGTCTTTCAGAATCTGGCGCTGATGGTCCTCGATCTCGCCCTTGCGGTCGATCGCAACGACATCCCGATCGGTTGCAAGGTCTGCGACCTTCGCCGACCCGAGATAGAGGATGGCCCAGTCCTGCGGATCGACGGAGCGGCCCAACGCCTTCGACAGGCTCGGCCAGGACAATCCGATCTTGTGGGTCACCTTCTCGAAATGTTGCGCGGTCAGCCGCGCGGTGCCAAGCGCCCTGTCCTGCTCCTGCGGATGCTGCAGGATCAGCAGTTCGATCCGGTTGCGGATCGGAGTGACGCTGTCGCAGATGCACAGCGGCAACGGTTTGCCGCAGCGGGTGCACTCTTCGATCTCTTCGGACGCATCGGCGCCCGGCTTGGCTTTGGCGGCTTTTGACATGGGTCCGGCTATACGCTGCGCACCCCGTCACGGCAACCTGTCAGCATCGTCCGAGGACAATTCCGTCAGGCCGCCTTGCCCGGCTTCGGGGGCCGGCGGTGCCGAAGCCATCCGCCCAGCAAACGCCGCTTGTCACCTCGCGGGATCAGTTCGATGTCGCTGACGAGCTTCGCGCCTCCCTTGCGGCGCTCCAGCGTGATCTTGCGGCTGTGAAACTCCTCCAGTTCCGTGCGATGGGCGACGCTGATGATGGTCGCGTCTTTCAATTCCTCGTGCAGCAACTTCATGAGATTGTCCTGCCCGGTGTCGTCGAGCGCGGAGGTCGCTTCGTCGAGAACGATGATATCAGGCCGGTGCAGAAGCAGTCGCGCGAAGGCCAGCCGCTGCTTTTCGCCGCCCGACAGGGTCTGATCCCACGGCGCGTCCTCTTCGACCTTCTCCTTCAGGTGCGCGAGCCCGACCTTCTCAAGCGTCTCCGCCATCTGCTCGACCGTCCAGTCCTCGGCGGCGCCGGGATAGGCGATCGCGCGCCGCAACGTGCCGGTCGGGACATACGGCTTCTGCGGCAGCATGAAAATCCGGCGATCGCGATGGAAGTCGACGCTGCCGCTGCCCCACGGCCACAGACCGGCAATGGCGCGCACCAATGTGCTCTTTCCGCTGCCGGATTCGCCGGCAACAAGGACACGTTCGCCGGGCTCGATAACCACCTCAGACTCGCCGACCACGGCGGTGCCGTCGTTCAGCGTGACGGATAGTTCGTTCAGGCGCACCATGGCGTCGCCTTCGGTCTCTCCACGCTCGATGCGGTTGATCCCCTCGCCGGTTTCGGCGCGCTCCAGACCATCGAGCGACATCATCAGGGACGCAATGCGCCGCGCACCGGCGTTCCATTCCGCAAGGCGCGGATAATTGTCCACCAGCCAGCCGAACGCCGCCTGCACGATCGTGAAAGCCGATGCCGCCTGCATGACCTGTCCCAGCGACATGCTTCCTTCCAGAAACTTCGGAGCGCAGAGCAGGATCGGAATGACCGGCGCGATCAGGCTCGAGCCCTGCGACACAACGGTGGTGCGCATGTGCTGCCCGCACAACCGCGCCCATTGCCGCAGGACGTTCCCGAACGACTTGTCGATTCCCGAACGCTCCTCCTCCTCGCCGCCGAGCAGCGCGATGCTTTCGCCGTTCTCGCGCACGCGGGTCAGCGCATAGCGGTATTCGGCCTCCGCCTGATTCTTGCTCTCGGAAACCGACACGAAGTTCCGGCCGATGATCATCATCGAGCCGCTGGCGATCGCCGCATACACGACGGCGGCGATGACGAGGAAGCCCGGAATGGTGACGGTGCTGCCCCCGACGGACAATGTCAGCGCGCCGCCGATGGTCCACAGCACGACGATGAAGGTGGCCGCCGAGAGAAATGCCTGCGTCACGCCTGCGGCGAAATCCACCGGTGCGTCGGTGGCAACCCGTAGATCCTCCGCGATCCGGTATTCCGGGTTCTTGTGATCGCCGTCGACCAGATTGAGCTGATAGTAGCGGCCGTTGGCCAGCCACCGCGACACCACGGAGTTGGTCAGCCACGCGCGCCAGCGCCGCTGGATGCTCATGCGGGCAAAGACCTGCACGACACCGATGACAACGCTGCCGATCGCAAGCGGAAAGAATATTCCCGTCAGATAGAAAACCTTGGCGGCATCCTTCTTCTCGATGGCGTCGAAGATCGACCTGTTCCAGACGTTGATGCCGTACTGAAACGTGATTTGCAGAACGATCAGCGCGAGCAGGCCGAAGCTCAACGTCCACGCCAGGCGGCCTCCGCCGCGGCCCCAAAAGCCGCGCGCGCTGATCCAGAACCGGGTCAGCAGATAGTCGCGTTTGAGCTGTTCGAGTTCCTCAGGAGAGAGCCCGGGTTCGGGCTCAACCATTTCGGGCGGGGGCGCTTCAACCGGCTCTCCGGTTTCAGCGAGAACTTCTTGAATCGGCGGTCTATTCATACCGGCCCAACGCCAGTGGAACCACAAAGTTCCCGCCCAAAGTGCGCTGCCGCAAATCGGCTATTCGGCAGGTGTGGCCTGCGGCAGCGGCCTCCGTGTGTCCCGTCCGCGCAGCCGGTCGATCAACAGGTAAATCACCGGCGTCGTGTAGAGCGTCAGGATCTGGGAGACGATCAGCCCGCCGATGATGGTGATGCCGAGCGGCCTGCGCAGCTCCGTCCCCGGCCCGGTCGCGATCACCAGCGGCACCGCGGCAAGAAGCGCCGCCATCGTGGTCATGATGATCGGCCGGAAACGCGCCAGGCTGGCCTCGAAGATCGCATCCTCCGACGACAGGCCGCGCTGCCGTTCGCCCTCAAGGGCGAAGTCGACAATCATGATGCCGTTCTTCTTCACGATGCCGATCAGCAGGATGATTCCGATAAACGCGATCACCGTCAGCGGCGTGTTGGTGACCTGCAGAGCCAGCAGCGCGCCAAGTCCGGCCGGCGGCAAAGTCGAGATGATCGTCAGCGGATGGGCAAGGCTCTCGTAAAGGACGCCGAGCACAATGTAGACCGCGATCAGCGCGCCGAGAATGAGCAGCGGCTGGCGGTTCGCGGTTTTCTGACTGTCGGCGGCGTTGCCGGCGAATTCGCCGCGAATGCCTTCAGGCATGTGCAACTCCTCGACCGCACGCTGGATGTTATCGGTCGCGGTCTGCAGCGGAACGCCGTCGGGTACGTTGAAGGAGATCGTGTTCGAGGGGAACGACGCCTGATGATAGACCGACAGCGGCGACAGGCCGCGCTCCATCCGCACCACTGCCGACAGCGGCACCTGCGCATCGCCTGCGCCCGCAACGTATATCTTTTCGAGCGCCGTCGGATCGCCCTGCAACCGCGGATCGACCTCCAGAATGATCTTGTACTGGTTCCGCTGGGTGTAGATGGTCGATATCTGCCGCTGTGAGAACGCATTGTTCAGGGCGTTGTCGATGTCCTGAACCTGCACGCCGAGGCTGGCGGCGGTCTTGCGGTCGATGGACAGGTTCAGCGCGAGGCCAGCAGCGTCGCGGTCGCTGGAAACATCCGTGATGCCTTCCACGCTCTCGAATTTCTTCGCTACGATCGGCGCCCACTTCGACAGCAAATCCAGATCTGAACTGATCAGCGTGTACTGGTAGTTGGAGTCGCTCTGGCGTCCGCCCGCGCGCAAATCCTGTGCGGCAAACATGAACAGCCGGATGCCGGGCACCGTGCCGAGATTGCGCCGGAGCCGATCGATCACCTGCGTGGTGGTCAGGCCGCCGCGCTGGTCGAGGTCCTTCAGACTGATGAACATGGTGCCGCGGTTGGCCCCGCCTCCGCCCGGCCCGCCGCTGCCGCCGAGGCTCGAACCGACACCCGCGACGGCGGGATCAGCCATCACGATGTCCGCAATCCGCTGCTGGAGACCGAGCATGGCCTGGAACGAGACGTCAGGCGATGCCCGCGTCGCGCCGATCACGAGGCCGCTGTCGTCGGTCGGAAAATAGCCTTTCGGCGTCTTGATGTAGAGCGTGACCGTCAATGCGATGGTCGCGACAAACACCAGCATGGTCAAAATCGGAAAGCGCAGCACGACATGCAGCGTCCGCTCATAGAACCGCACGATGCGCGACAGGCTGCCTTCGACCAGCCGGTCGAACCAGGTGGCGTCCGGCGAAACGGTGGTCTTGATGTAGTGAGCGCAGATCATCGGCGTCACGGTCAGCGACACCACCATCGACACCAGAATGGCAAAGGTCAGGGTCAGCGAGAATTCGCGGAACAGCCGCCCGATAATGCCTTCCATGAAGATCAGCGGCGTAAACGCCGCCACCAGCGAAATGCTGATCGACAGCACCGTAAAGCCGATCTGCTTCGCGCCAAGCAGCGCCGCCTGATACGGCTTCATGCCCTCTTCGAGATTGCGGTACATGTTCTCGATCATGACGATGGCATCGTCGACCACGAAGCCGACCGAGACCGCGAGCGCCATCAGCGACAGGTTGTTGATCGAAAACCCCGCGACCCACATCAGGGCGCAGGTCCCCGCCAGCGCCAGCGGCACGGAAATGCCCGCCGCAATGGTTGGCGTCATCCGGCGCACGAACACGAACACCACGAGCATGACCAGCACGGCAGTCGCGCCCAGCGTCCATTCCATGTCCTCGACGTTGGCGCGGATGGTGCCGGTGCGATCCGAGAGAATGGAAATCTCCACACCGCCCGGAATCCATTGCTTCAACTCGGGCAGCAACGCCTTGACCCGGTCGACGGTGTCGATGACGTTGGCGTCCTGCTGCTTGGTGATCAGGATCAGAACGGCAGGCTGCTTGTTGAACCACGCGATGGAGCGGCTATTGCGCGTCGCATCGAGCACGGTGGCAATGTCGGACAATTTCACGAAATTGCCGTTGGCCGCCTTGATCACGATATCGCGGAACTGGGCCGCCGTGCGCATCTGCGGATTGGCCGCGAGCGTCTCGCCGAGAACCGGACCGTTGAAGGCTCCGACCGGTCCAATCGCGTTGGCGTTGACGATGGCGTTGCGGACATCGTCGCTGGCGATACCTGCGGTTGCCAGCGCTCCTGGATTGAGCTGGACGCGGATGGCCGGCTGATCCGCACCGCTCACGGTCGCCTCGCCCACGCCGGGCACCTGTGAAATGCGCTGGGCGATCACGGTATCTGCGACGTCATAGATCGCGCTCGGCAGCATGGTCTTCGATGTCAGCGCGACGATCAGCACCGGAGCCGCGGCGGGATTGGCCTTGCGGAAATTAGGCAGCGTCGGCAGGTCGGTCGGCAAATCCGCAAGCGAGGCATTGATCGCAGCCTGCACGTCGCGCGCCGCGCGGTCGATGTTGCGGCCGATGGCGAACTGCAGCGAGATGCTGGTGGTGCCGAGCGAACTGGTCGACGTGATCTGGTCGATGCCGGCGATTTCACCGAGCCGCCGTTCCAGCGGCGCGGCGACGGTCGACGACATGATGGTCGGATCGGCGCCGGGGCGCGAGGCGCTGACGCGGATCGACGGGAAATCGACCGAAGGAATGCTCGCGACGGGAAGGAAGTTGTAGGCAACCGCTCCGACCAGAAACAGGCCGATCGCCAGCAGCGTGGTGCCGACGGGCCTGCGGATGAATGGTTCGGACAGCGACGCCATGTTATTGAACGCCCTCCGTGGCTCCCGCGATCGGAGGCGACGGCTTGCCGGAATCATCCGGCGGCACCGCGGCTTCGATCCGGCGATTGATCCGGTCGAGCGCAAGGTAGATGACCGGCGTCGTATAGAGAGTCAGGATTTGCGAGACGATCAATCCGCCGATGATCGACACGCCGAGCGGAAAACGCAGTTCAGATCCGGTGCCGCTTTCGAGCGCCAGCGGCAACGCGCCGAACAGCGCCGCCAGCGTCGTCATCATGATCGGGCGGAAACGCAGCAGACACGCTTTGACGATGGCGTCGTAGGCCGACAGGCCCTGATGCCGCTCCGCTTCCAGCGCAAAGTCGATCATCATGATCGCGTTCTTCTTCACGATCCCCATCAGCAGGATGATGCCGATCAGGCCGATCACCGACAGGTCCTGCCCGCAGAGGATCAGCGCCAGGATCGCGCCGACGCCGGCGGATGGAAGTGTCGAGAGGATGGTGATCGGATGGATGTAGCTCTCGTACAGCACTCCCAACACGATGTAGATCGTCACCAGCGCCGCGAGGATCAGCCAGGGCTGGCCCGACAGCGACTTGGAGAACTCGGCGGCGTCGCCCGAATAGAGGCCGGCGATGTTTCCCGGCATGCCGATGTTCTTCTCGATCTCCGCAACCCGTTCGACCGCGTTGCCGAGCGCTTCGCCCGGCGCGAGATTGAACGACAGCGAGACCGACGGGAACTGCGATTGATGCGAGATTGACAGCGGCGCGGTCGTTCGCACGATGGTGGCCACCGCGTCGATCGGCACCTGCGCGGTGGGTGCGCCTGACGCACCGGCAGCGCCCGGAACATAAAGCTTCGACAGCACCGACGGATCGCGCTGATATTCCGGCAGCGCCTCAAGCACGACGCGGTACTGGTTGGCCTGACCGAAGATCGTTGAGATCTGGCGCTGGGCGAAAGCGTCGTTCAGCGTATCGTTGACCGCCTGCACCGAGACGCCAAGCTGGCCAGCGCGCTGGCGATCGACATTGACCAGGGCGCGCAGACCGCCCTCCTGCCCGTCGGACGAGACGTCGCGGAACATCGGATCGCGCCGCATCTGCTGAACGAGCTTGTTCGCCCATTCGATAACGGACGGCGCGTCGGTGGCGGTCAGCGTGTACTGATACTGCGAACGGCTCGACCGCGTGCTGATCTGAACGTCCTGCACCGCCTGGAAGTAGACCGTCATGCCGGGAACGGCGGCGACGCGCTGCTTCAGCCGGTCGACAACCACGGCGATGTCGGTCTTGCGCTCGCCACGCGGCTTCAGCGTCAAAACGAGACGCCCGACATTCGTGGTAGGGTTCACCGAGCCCGCGCCGATCACCGAGACGACGCCGACGATGTCGGGATCGGCCTTGATGGCATCGGCGATCTGGCTCTGCCGCAACTGCATGTCCGAGAAGGACACCTCGGTGCCGGCTTCGGTCACCGCGGTGATCGAGGCCGTATCCTGCAACGGCAGGAAACCCTTCGGCGCGACGACATAGAGCGCGAGTGTCGCAACAATGGTCAGTAGCGTGACCACCAGCGTCGCGCGCTGATGCCGCAGCACCCAGAGCAGCGTGCGCTCATAGAACGCCACCATCCTGTCGATCCAGCCGCTGATCGTGGCAAGGCCGGGAACCTTGAGTTCTTCGTCATGCCGTTTCAGCAGCCGCGAGCACATCATCGGCGTCAGGGTCAGGGACACTACGGCGGATGTCACGACCGCAATCGTCAGCGTCAGCGCGAACTCCCGGAACATGCGCCCGACGAGGCCCGACATGAACAGCAGCGGGATGAACACCGCGATCAGCGACACCGTCAGCGAGATCACCGTGAACCCGATTTCACTGGCGCCGCGCAGCGCGGCGTCCATCACGCCCTCACCGTCCTCCATGTGCCGGACGATGTTCTCGATCATCACGATGGCGTCGTCGACCACGAAACCGGTGCCGATGGTCAGCGCCATCAGCGACAGGTTGTCGAGACTGAAGCCGGCGAAGTACATCACCCCGAAACTGGTAATCAGCGACAGCGGCAGCGCGACGCCCGCAATCAGCGTGGCCCGCAATGAGCGCAGGAAGATCAAGACCACCAGCGTCACCAGCACGACGCTGAGCACCAGTGTGAACTGCACGTCGCGAACGGACGCCTTGATGGTGACGGTGCGGTCGCTGACCACGGTCAGGTCCACGCCCGCAGGAACCGCCTTCTGGAGCTTCGGGATCTCTTCGCGGATTTGCCGCACCACCTCGATGACGTTGGCGCCGGGCTGGCGCTGGATCTCGATGACCACCGCGGGCTTGCCCTGATACCACGCGCCGGTCTTCTCGTTCTCCAGTCCATCGACGATCCGGGCAACATCTCCGATGGTAACGGGCGAGCCGTTGCGATAGGCGATGATGATCGGCTTGTAGGCGTCGGCGGTGGCGATCTGGTCGTTGGCCGAGATGGTGTAGGCCTGCTGTGCGCCATCGAGCGATCCCTTGGGACCGGAGACGTTTGCGCCTGCGATCGCGGTGCGAAGGTCTTCCATCGAGATGCCATAGGCGGCAAGCCTGGCAAGATCGGCCTGCACGCGAACGGCGGGTTTCAGTCCGCCGAGAATGGATACGCGGCCGACGCCGGAAATCTGCGCCAGCCGCTGCGCCATCATGGTGTCGGCGAGATCGCTCATCGCCCGCAGCGGCGACGTCTCCGACGTCATCGCCAGGGTCAGCACCGGAGCATCGGCCGGGTTCACCTTCGCATAGGTCGGAGGATACGGCAGGTTCTTCGGCAGCACGCCCGCCGCGGCATTGATCGCGGCCTGCACGTCCTGCGTCGCGCCGTCGATGTCGCGGTTGAGATCGAACTGAAGCGAAATCTGGCTGACGCCGAACGAACTTGTCGAGGTCATGGAGACCAGCGACGGAATTTGCCCGAGCTGCCGCTCAAGCGGCGCTGTGATCAGCGAGGCGGCGACATCGGGACTGGCGCCCGGCAACTGGGTCGTGACCTGCACCGTCGGAAAGTCGACTTGCGGCAAAGCCGACACCGGCAGCGCCCAGTATCCGAGCGCACCGCCGATCAGCAGCGCCACGCCCAGCAGCGAGGTCGCGATCGGACGATGGATGAATGGCTCAGAGACGCTCATCGATGCGTGCTCACCGGGTTGGACTCTAGAACATCATCAAGTCGTGGATTTTCCATCGTCATTGCGAGCGAAGCGAAGCAATCCATCTTTTGGATATGGGAAGCTGGATTGCTTCGTCGCTTTGCTCCTCGCAATGACGGTGAGAAATCCTGTTTCGATCGCAGGCTCACTGCGGCGCTTTCGTGTCGCCGCCTGTTTGTGGTTGTCCGCCTTGCGGTGCAGTTCCCTGCTCCCTCGCGCCGCGCCGTTCGCCCTTCTCGCCGCGCTGGCCCTGTCCCTTTTCGCCGCCGCCCGGTCGCTGCTGTTTGCGCGGCGCAAGGTCCGGCGTCGGAGCCTGATAGTCCTTGCTGATGGTCACCTTCGCGCCTTCGGACAGATTGGCGAAGCCCGTGGTCACAACCTGATCGTCGACCGTGATGCCCGACGCGATGACGGCGAGGGTTTCGTTCTGCAATGTCACCGTGACGGGGCGCGCGGCGACGGTATTGTCCTGACCGATCACGTAGACGAACGTGCCCGCCGGCCCGCGCTGAACCGCCGCTGTCGGAACCACGATGGCCTTGTCGAGGGTGTTCACCTTGAGGCGCACATTGACGAACTGTCCCGGCCACAACTGAAAATTCGCGTTGGGAAATTCCGCCTTCACCTTCACCGTGCCGGTGGTCTGATCGACCTGATTGTCGACGCCCGTCACCCTTCCGGTATCGGCCACCGTCTTGCCGTCGTTGCCGAACACATCGACCGCGAGCGGCCCCTTTGCCAGCGCCGTGTTGACACGGAAGATCTGTTGCTGCGGCAGACTGAACTGAACGGAGATGGGCTGGAGTTGCGTGATGACCACAACGCCCGTCGCGTCCGAGGTCTGGACGATGTTGCCCTGATCGACCTGACGCAGTCCGGCGCGGCCAGACAACGGCGCGATGATCTTGGTGTAGCCGAGCGTGGCCTGCGCGTTGTCGATCGCCGCCTGATCGGATTTCACCAGCGCCTCTAGCTGCGCAACCAGCGCCTTCTGCGTGTCGGCCTGCTGCGCGGAACCTGCCTTGGATGCTGCCAACTGCTGATAGCGGACCAGATCCATGCGCGCGTTGGCGAGGGTGGCTTCGTCCTGCGCCTTCTTGGCGACAGCCTGATCGTACTGCGCCTGATAGATCACCGGATCGATCTCTGCCAGCACGTCACCTTTCTTGACGTCCTGGCCTTCCTTGAAATTGACCGACAGCAGCTTGCCGTTGACCTGCGCGCGCACCGTTACGTTGTTCAGCGCGCGGACGGTGCCGACGCCGTCCAGATAGACCGGAACGTCTTCGATGCGCGGCGTCGTGGCCAGCACGGGAATGGCCAAATCGGTCCGCGAGCGGGTCGCGGTCTCGGTCTTCTTGAAATAGGTCCAGCCGAGATAGCCAAGACCGCCGATGATGAGGAGCCACACGGCAATCGAGACGGTTCTCCGCCGCGCGCCGGACGCTACCCGCGCGACTCCTTCGCCAGCCGCTTTGGCCTTTTCATTCAGATCGGGCTTAAAGAGCATTCGCCGGCCCTTCCGTCCTTGGCGACCAACCACCGCCCAATGCCTGATAGAGAGATACGACCGCCAGCAGCCGGGCGAGTTGGAACTGCGCCAGCGAATCTTCAGCCTGAAATAGCGTCAATTGCGTGTTTAGCACAGTTACGATGTCGGCCGTGCCGGCGCGAAGCTGCCGCTCGGACAACTCGAACGCCCGCCGGGAGGCCGACACCACGATGCGCTGGAGCCGCAGCCGCTCGTTGGCCTGTTTGAGGGTCGAGAGCGCCGTGTCCACATCGGCAAAGGCCGAGACAACGGTCTTGCGATAGGTTTGCAACAACTCGTCCTGCCGTGCCTGCTGCAGGTCGAAGTTGGCCTGAATCCGTCCGGCGTCGAAGATCGGCTGCGTCAGTCCGGCCGCCATATTGAAGAACGCCGACTGCGGGGTGAACAACATCGCCAGTTGCGCGCTCTGGTAGCCGCCCTGCCCGGTGAGCTGAATGCTCGGGAAGAACTGTGCCCGCGCGCTGCCGACATTCGCGGTCGCCGACGCGAGCTGGTTTTCCTGACGCCGGATGTCGGGCCGCTGCGTCAGCAGGTCGGAGGGAATACCCGGGGTGACGCGCGGAATGGCGATGCTGCCGAGCGATCCGCCGGTCAGTCTTACCCGCTCCGGCGGGCGCGCGACCAGCGTTGCGAGAATGTTGGCATTCTGATCCAGCGCCTGCCGCAACGGCGGCACCGCCGCCTTCTGGTTCGCAAGCAGACTTTCCTGTTGCGCAAGATCGAGATCGGAGCCCGTCCCCGAATCGACGCGCGCCTTGATGGCGTCGTAGATGCGCTGCGCGCTGGCGATGTTGCGGGTCGCGATGTTGATGCGCTCCTGCGCCGCGACCACGTTGAAATAGGCGTTGGCGACGCTCGCCAATGTCGTCAGCGCAACCACATCGCGATCGAAGCGATTGGCGTTGGCGGTTTCTTCCGCGGCCAGCAGCGCGTCGCGGTTCTTGCCCCAGAAATCGATCTCGTAGCTCGCGCTGAGGGAGGCAACATGATTCGTCACCTCGCCACGGCCGCCGATCGAGCTGCCGGACGTCACCACGCCGGTATTGCTCGACGAGCGCGACCGCGAGCCAGAGAAAGTGCCGGTGACACTCGGCAGCAGCGCAGCGCCTGCGGTCTGGGCCTGCGCGTCCGCCTGCCGGATGCGGGCAACCGCGGCGGCGATATCCAGATTGACGGTCTGGGCCTCCTCCATGAGGACGGTCAGTTCCCTTGAGCGGAAGCCACGCCACCAGTCCAGCGCCGGCGGTTTGCTCTCCGCGTCACCTGACGCCGCCTTGTAGGCGCCGGGCACGTCCAGAGCGGGGTCCGGCAGATCGGACGTGAGGATGCAGCCGCCCGACATGGCCGCCATGGCCAGCGCCGCGCAGAGCGCGAACGACGGCCGCGGAAATGCTCCACGTCTCGACTTGCAAGGCAGCTCAAACACCGGCGCTAACACTCTCCGAAATGGGCCAGAATCTCATTCTACAGGGCCGTTCTGGCCACGGACAGGCATGTCCTGCCGCCGTCCTCAAGACAAGCGCGACCTGTGCCTCCCGGGTGTCAGGTCCGGAATTCGATTTATCCCCATAAACAAAGGGTTTCCTGCGTTCATCGATCTGAACGGCGGCAAGCCTTACAAAGATTTCATCCGGAGCCGGCGTCAGAGGCTGCAGGCCGGACGTGGCCTTCACACCATGATACCCGGCCTTGCGTCTTTGGCTAAAGGGCGCAAGAATTGTGGCAAGACCAACAGCGAAGGACAGTTCGGCGGAAAGCGGCCGGCGCGCGAGCAGAAGAGTTGGACACAGAGCCACGTCATACTGATGGAATTGCGCGATGTCTGACCCGATCATCCTGACCCCCGACAATGTCGAGGCGGTTTTGCCGGATGTTCCCCGACTGGTCCGGTTTGCATTCAAGTTCGCTTCGAGGCTCCGGCGCGGCACCCTCGACGTCACCCTGCCGAATGGCCGGACGGTGCGCTGCGGCGGTCTCGAGCCCGGCCCCGCCGCGCAAATGACGATCTACAGCTACGGATTTGCATGGCGGCTGGCGCGAGGCGGCGACATCGGCATTGCCGAGGCCTATCTGCGCCGCGAGTGGGACACGCCCAACCTGACGCAGTTCCTTTACATCTTTTGCGTCAATCACGATCTGATCCAGACCATGCTCGGCGGCAAGCCCTTCGCGCGGTTCGTGCAGTCGCTGCGCCACTGGTTCAACCGCAACACCAGGCGGCAGGCACGCCGCAACATCTACGCGCACTACGACATCGGCAATTCGTTCTACTCGGCGTGGCTCGACCCGAGCATGACCTATTCGTCGGCGCTGTTCGAGGACGGTACCAACGACCTCACCGCCGCGCAGCACAACAAGTACCGGCGTCTCGCCGAGGCGATCAACCTTCAGCCCGGACAGAAAGTGCTGGAGATCGGCTGCGGCTGGGGCGGCTTTGCGGAGTACGTCGCCAAGAACTACGACGTCCGGGTTGTCGGGCTGACCATCAGCACCGAGCAGCGCGATTTCGCGCTGAAGCGGATGCAGGCCGCAGGCCTCAGCGAGAAGGTCGAGATCAGGTTTCAGGACTACCGCGACGAGCGCGGACAATATGACCGGATCGCCTCCATCGAAATGATCGAGGCCGTCGGCGAGGAGTTCTGGCCGCAGTATTTCAGCCAGCTTCGGGACCGCCTTGCCCCCGGCGGCCTCGCCGGAATTCAGGCGATTACCATTCAGGACAAGTTCTTCAACGCCTACCGGCGCGAGGTCGATTTCATCCAGCGCTACGTGTTTCCCGGCGGCATGCTGCCGTCGCCGCAGGTGCTGAAATCGCTGGGCGAGAAGTTCGGCGTCCCCGTCATCCGTGAGCGCATTTTTGGAGAAGATTATGCCAAGACGCTTGCGACATGGAGAGACAACTTCCGCGCCGCATGGCCGAACCTGATGCCGCTCGGATTCGACGAGCGCTTCCGGCGGCTGTGGGAATACTACCTTGCCTACTGCGAAGCCGGATTCCTGTCCGGCAATATCGATGTGCGTCAGGTCGTATTCGCCAAATCAGGTTAATTGACCGGTTCAACTTCCTCAAAAAGCGGGCAGATCACGCCTGCGCGCGCTGCCCTTGTCGGAACGGCGGGCCGCCTCTAGGTTGATCCCTCAAACAGCAGCCCTTCCCTTTGCTCCTGATACATCCGGTCCCAGGTCCTTCCATATCATGCACATTCGCAAAGACGTCATCGACGCCATCGGCAACACCCCGCTCATCAAGCTGAAGCGCGCATCCGAAGAGACCGGATGCACCATTCTCGGCAAGGCCGAGTTCATGAATCCCGGGCAGTCGGTTAAGGACCGCGCCGGCAAACAGATGATCCTTGAGGCGGAAAAGCGCGGCGACCTGCGGCCCGGCGGTCTGGTCGTCGAGAGTACCGCGGGCAACACCGGAATCGGCCTCGCGCTCGTCGCGGCGGCGCGGGGCTATCGCACCATCATCGTGATTCCGGAAACGCAAAGCCAGGAAAAGAAAGACGTGCTGCGTCTGCTCGGCGCGGAACTGGTCGAAGTGCCGGCGCTGCCCTTCAGCAACCCGAACAACTATCAGCATGTCGGCCGGCGTCTTGCAGACGAGTTGCGCAAGACCGAAAAGAACGGCGTCATCTTCGCCGACCAGTGGAACAACCTCGACAACCGCAAGGCGCATTACGTCTCGACCGGTCCCGAAATCTGGGACCAGACCGACGGCAAGGTCGACGGCTTCATCTGCTCGATCGGCAGCGGCGGCACGCTCGCGGGCACGGCGACGTTCCTGCGCGAGAAGAAGAAAGACATCAAGATCGGCGTCGCCGATCCGCGCGGCGCGGCGATGTACAACTACTTCGATCATGGCGAGGTCAAATCGACCGAGGGCGGATCGATCACCGAAGGCATCGGCCTTGGCCGCGTCACCCCGATCATCGAGGACATCAAGGTCGACAAGGCCTATCTCATCGAGGACTCGGAAGCCGTGCCGATCGTGTTCGACCTGCTTGAGAAGGAAGGCATCTGCGTCGGCGGATCGTCGGGCGTGAATATCGCGGGCGCCATCCGTCTGGCGAAGGATCTCGGGCCCGGCCACACCATCGTGACCATCCTGTGCGACTACGGCACGCGCTATCAGTCGAAGCTGTTCAACCCCGAGTTCCTGCGCTCGAAGAACCTGCCGGTGCCCGCATGGCTGGAGCGCAAGAGCAAGATCAAGCCGCCGTTCGTGTGAGAGGCAGGCAACTTACTCAACGTCATTCCGGGGCGCGAGCATTTGGGAGCGAACCCGGAATCCAGATGTTACTTCCGATGAACTCTTCTGGATTCCGGATCAGCCCGCTGAAGGACACTCACCTCAATATCTGACTCAAAAACAGCTTGGTCCGCGCGTGCTGCGGGTTCGAGAAGAACTTCTCCGGCGTATTCGCTTCGACGATCTGCCCTGCGTCCATGAACACCACGCGGTCGGCGACTTCGCGGGCAAAGCCCATCTCGTGGGTCACCACCAGCATGGTCATGCCCTCTTTCGCCAGATCGACCATGGTGTCGAGCACTTCCTTGACCATCTCTGGATCGAGCGCGGAGGTGGGCTCGTCGAACAGCATCACTTTCGGATTCATGGTGAGCGCGCGCGCAATCGCCACGCGCTGCTGCTGGCCGCCTGAAATCTGGCCGGGATACTTGTTCGCCTTGTCGGGAATCCGCACACGCTCGAGATATTTCATCGCCGCGGCTTCGGCGTCTTTCTTAGGGATGTTGCGCACCCATATCGGCGCCAGCGTGCAGTTCTCCAGCACGGTCAGATGCGGAAACAAATTGAAGCTCTGGAACACCATGCCAACCTCGCGGCGCACCGCATCGATGTGGCGCAGGTTCGGCCCGAGCTCGATATTGTCGACAACGATGCGGCCTTCCTGAAATTCCTCCAGCGCATTGATGCAGCGGATCAGCGTCGATTTGCCGGAGCCGGACGGCCCGCAGACCACGATGCGCTCCCCGCGGCCAACCGCCATGTCGATGTCGCGCAGCACATGGAAGTCGCCGAACCACTTGTTGAGGCCCGAGATGTTGACGATTGCGTCTGCGGTCATGGTTTCATCTCAGACATTCTTGTGAACATTCAGGCGCCGTTCCACGAACAGCGAATAGCGCGACATTCCAAAGCAGAACACGAAGTAGATCATTCCGGTGAAGGCAAAGCCGGTGAACAGCGTCGTCGGCGTCGCCCAGTTCGGATCGGCGAACGACGCCCGCAACTGCCCGAGCAGATCGAAGATCGCCACGATCAGCACCAGCGTGGTGTCCTTGAACAGTGCAATGAAGCTGTTCACCAGCGCCGGAATGACATTCCGCAGCGCCTGCGGCATCACGATCAGACCGGTGGTCTTCCAGTAGGACAGGCCGAGCGCACTGGCGGCTTCCGCCTGTCCGCGCGGCACGGCCTGCAAGCCGCCGCGAATGACCTCGGCATTGTAGGCACCGGCGAACAGCGCGATGCCGATCAGCACGCGCACCAGACCATCGACTGTGAAGTTCCCCGGCAGAAACAGCGGCAGCATGTAGGTTGCGAAGAACAGCACCGTAATCAGCGGCACACCGCGCCAGAATTCGATGAAGGCAATCGAAAACACCCGGATCAGCGGAATGGTCGAGCGTCGCCCGAGCGCCAGGATCATTCCGACCGGCATCGACGCGACAATGCCGGTGACCGAGACGACCAGCGTCACCAGCAGCCCGCCCCATGAACGGGTATCGACGATGGGCAGGCCCCCCTTGTCGAGGCCCATCACCACGATCACGGCGGCAATTCCGGCGAAGATTGCAATGCTCTTGAACAGCGCCCGCCAGCCGTTGCGGAATCCGCCGGTCAGGAAAAACATCAGCAACGAAACGATGATCGCGGTCGCGGCAAGATCGGTCCACAGCGGAGACTGGAAACGCTCAATGTAGTCACGCAGCCACTCAACCGGCCAGATCAGGATGGCCAGTCCGTCGCCGATCCATCCGACCAGCCTGCCGACAAACGACAGCCCCTGTCCCAAGGGTCCCACGATTGCCGTGGAGGCCAATCGTGTGCCTGCGTCCTGGAAGCTGGAAGCCAGTCCGGACCCGAGATCGGCCAGCCAGTGAATGGCAAAGCCCTTCAGTCCGCCGCCGCGCAGCAGGAAGAAGCCGATGACGGGATAGGCGGCGAAGAACAGCCCGGAGTTGAGCGCCTTCGCGGGCGCGCGCGGGATCAGCAGCGGCAGGAGCAGAAGTGCGCCGAGCGCGAAGGTCAGATTGACCCGCCAGCGCTGGTCCTCCGGATAGAAGCCGTAGATGAACTGATCGAATTTCGCCTGCACGAACGGCCAGCACGCACCGACCACCCGCCCGGCATTCGCCTCAAGACAGGCATTGCGATCACTGCCCTGCCACACGGCATCGACGAACAGGAATTTCACGGCGGGAACGAGGATCAGCCACAGCAGCGCAGCGCCGATCAGCGTGATCATGATGTTGAGCGGCGAATTGAACAGCCGCTCGCGCGCAAAGCCGATGACACCCGTGGTCCTGACCGGAGCGCGGCGCGGTTCGGCAATCTGCTGCCGGACGAATGACGCGGTCTGCTCCGTCATGTGGCAAGGCTCCGGTTCAGACGCCAGCCGTAGAAACTCATGATCGCGCTCGTGACCAGCGAGATCAGCAGATAAACGCCCATGGTGAGCGCGATGATCTCGACCGCCTGTCCGGTCTGGCTCAGCGTCGTTCCGGCGAACACCGAGAATAGATCGGGATAGCCGATGGCGACCGCGAGCGACGAGTTCTTGGTGAGGTTGAGATACTGATTGGTCAGCGGCGGCAGGATCACCCGCATGGCCTGCGGAATCACCACCAGCCGCAGCGTCTCGCCGCGCGACAACCCCAGGGATGCGCCCGCTTCCATCTGGCCCTTCGGCACGGACTGGATACCGGCACGCACGATCTCGGCGATGAACGCTGCGGTGTAGGTCGAGAGCGCGATGGTGAGCGCGGCAAACTCCGGCAGCACCTTGGCGCCGCCGGCGAAGTTGAAACCTTTCAACTGCGGCATGTCGAATGCGAACGGCGCGCCGAAAATCAGGATGGCCAGCGCGGGAAGACCGACCAGCATCGCCAGCACGAACGGCCAGATCGTCACCTTCACACCGGCGGCAAACAATTGCCTGCGGGCATGGAAGTGCATCAGCAGCGACGCCGCGACAGCGATCACGATGGCGGCCCCGAACACGCCGAATCCCTGCTGCGGTACTGGATCGGGAACGATCAATCCGCGGTTGCTCAGGAAGACGGTCCCGAACAGCGAGATGCTCTGGCGCGGGCTTGGCAGTGTCGCCAGCACGGCGAGATACCAGAACAGGATCTGGAACAGCAGCGGCAGATTGCGGATCAGCTCGACATAGCCGCCGGAAATCCGCGCCAGTAGCCAGTTCGGCGACAGCCGCCCCAGCGCCACGAGCACGCCGATGATGGTCGCGATGATGATACCGACGATAGAAACCAACAGGGTATTCAGCAGGCCGACGAAAAACACCCGCGCATAGGTGTCGGTCTCCGAATATGGAATCAGCGCCTGGCTGACAGCGAAGCCCGCAGTGTTCGACAGGAAGCCGAAGCCGGACGCGATCCGCTGGGCCTGAAGGTTGGCCCGCGCGTTCTCGACAATCTCATATCCAATCCAGACAACGGCCGCGACGAACAGGATCTGAACGATCACACCGCCCCACCCCGCCTGCCCGCCAAGTACGCGGCGAAGCCGTGCAACCAGTTGCAGCGGAGGCTTGCGGGGCTCGGTTGCCATTGCCGTATCCGGCAATGCCGTCAACGGATCGGCGGCGCGTATTGAAGACCGCCCTGATTCCAGAGCTTGTTCAGTCCACGGGCGATGCCGAGCTTGGAGCCTGCGCCGACGTTGCGATCAAACGATTCGCCGTAGTTGCCGGTTGCCTTGATGATGCGTGTGACCCAGTCCTTGGTAAGACCGAGCTGTTCGCCGAGATTGCCGTCGGTGCCGAAAATCCGCTTGAGTTCGGGCTTGCTGGACTTCGCCATCTCGTCGACGTTCTTCTGGGTGATCGCATATTCCTCGGCATTGATCATCGCGAACAGCGTCCAGCGCACGATGTCGAACCACTGGTCGTCGCCGTGACGGACCACTGGGCCGAGCGGCTCCTTCGAGATCACTTCCGGCAGAACCGCATGATCGTTCGGTGCGGCGAGCTTGAGGCGCTCGGCGTAAAGCTGCGAAACGTCCGAGGTGAACACGTCGCAGCGGCCTGACTCGTAGGCCTTGACCGTCTCATCCGCGGTGCCGAACGCGATCAGCTCGTACTTCATGTTGTTACCCTTGAAGTAGTCCGAGACGTTCTGCTCGTTGGTGGTGCCGGTCTGCACGCAGATCGACGCGCTGTTCAGCTCCAGCGCCGAATTGACCTTGAGCGACTTGCGGATCATGAAGCCCTGGCCGTCGTAGTAGGAAATGCCGGTGTAGTTCAGGCCGAGCGAGGTATCGCGCGACAGCGTCCAGGTCGAGTTGCGCGACAGTACATCGATCTCGCCGGACTGCAGCGCCGTGAAGCGGTCCTTCGCGGACAGCGGCACGAACTTCACCTTGGTCGGATCGTTGAAGATCGCTGCTGCAAGGGCGCGGCAGACGTCGACGTCGAGACCGGCCCAGTTGCCCTTGTCGTCGGGGGCCGAGAATCCGGGCAGACCCTGGCTGACGCCACAGGACAGGCTTCCGCGATCCTTGATGCTCTGAAGCGTGCCCCGGTCCTTCGGTTTGTCCTGCGACTGTGCCTGGGCTGCCTGAATGGCGAATGCTGCGAGAATAAGAGCGAGCGATACCCGTTTCATAGAACGACCTTTCCCGGCAATTCCGCGTCGGCGACGAACAACGTCGCACGGAGCGAAATGATCCTGCTGAAGCAACACAAATCCCAGCTAAATATCTGGTCTGCATAACAGAACGCCGAACGCGACGGGTCAAGGGGTTGACGTCCGCCATTGCGGTCAGCTTACTGACCCATAAGGCAGCACATTGCCTTTTGTCGAGCAGTCCCCTCCGCGGCTGCGGCAAGATGTCTTGCACAAGTGATCGTCACATGACTTCCCCAAAAGACAGCCGTTTCTCGAAACCGCTTGATCCGCAGACCGAACTGGTCACGTCCGGACGCGACACCGTTGCGCAAAAGGGCTTCATCAACCCGCCGATCGTGCGCGGTTCGACAGTGCTTTATCCGACCGCCGAAGACCTCCATGCCCACCGCGGCGAGTTTCAGTACGGGCGGCACGGCACGCCGACCACCAAGGCGCTCCAGCAGGCGCTGATGGCGCTGGAAGGACCGAACTGTGCCGGCGTGGGACTGGCACCGTCCGGCGTGGCTGCGATTTCCACAGCGCTGCTGGCGATTCTCAAGGCCGGCGATCACTTACTCGTCATCGACAGTGTGTATCGCCCGACACGAAACTTTTGCGACAGCGTGCTCAAGCGGTATGGCGTCGAGACCACCTATTTCGATCCACTGATCGGAGCAGGCGTCGAGAAGCTGTTCAAGCCGAACACCAGGGCCGTCCTCGTCGAAGCACCGGGATCGCAGTCATTCGAGATGCCGGATATTCCGGCCATCGCGGCCGTCGCGCATGCCAGGGGCGCGCTGGTTGTGGACGACAACACCTGGGCGACGCCGCTGTTTCATCGCTCGCTCGATCAGGGCGTCGACATCAGCATTCAGGCCGGAACAAAATATATCGGCGGCCACTCGGACATCATGTTCGGGACGATCTCGGCGAACGCAAAGACGTGGCCTTTGATCACCGAAGCGATTCGGCTGCTCGGCGTCTGCGCCGGTCCCGACGATGTCTTTCTCGCGCTGCGCGGACTCCGGACGCTGTCCGTGCGCCTCGCCCATCACCAGCAGGCGGGTCTTGAGATGGCGCGCTGGTTCGCATCGCGTCCGGAAGTTTTGCGGGTCATTCATCCGGCGCTGGAGACCGATCCGGGACACGCGATCTGGAAGCGCGACTTCACCGGCGCCACGGGCCTGTTCAGCATCGTGCTGAAACCGGCGTCGAAGCAAGCGGTCGATGCGTTCCTCGACACGGTCACGCTGTTCGGCATGGGCTATTCGTGGGGCGGCTTCGAGAGCCTCGTGATTCCGTTCGACTGCTCAACCTATCGCACGGCTACAGAATGGAAACCGGGCGGGCCGACGCTGCGTTTCCACATCGGGCTGGAAAATCTCGATGACCTGAAGGCCGATCTTGAGCGAGGGTTCGCGGCGCTGAAGGCGGCGGCGTAATCTCACTTTTCGTCATTGCGAGCGAAGCGAAGCAATCCAGTCATAACATCAGATGGATTGCTTCGTCGCTTGCGCTCCTCGCAATGACGGGTGCTGACTTTTCAGCTCTTCTCGACCTTCGATCCCGACCCGCGGTTCTTCAGGATCAGCATGATGTTGCGGATATAGATGATCGTCGCCAGACCCTGCCCCAGAATAATCACCGGCTCGCGCTTGGCGATGCCGTAGATCAGGGTCATGAACCCGCCGCCCATCGAAAAGAACCAGAATGCCATCGGCACAACGCTCTGGCCGGCGCGCTCGCTCGAAATCCACTGCACGAGGAACCGCGCCGTGAACAGCAACTGCGCGATCAGGCCGAACGCGAGCCAGAAATCGAACTTCGCGACGAACACATCGTAGAGATAATTGCCAAGATCCTGACCGAACTGAATCAGCATCAGGTCACCTCCGTTGCGACCGGCGTGGATTTCTTGCGGCGGATCAGCCACCACACGCCCGCAAGATCCATGATCCCGATCCAGAGCCGGTCGAAGAACCCGTAGTTCGACACGCCGGAATGCCGAGGACGGTCGATCACATCGACATAGACGATGTCGTAACCCTCCCGCCGCACCAGCGCCGGAAGAAAACGATGCAGACCATCGAAATATGGCAAAGCAAGGAACACATCGCGGCGCAGCGCCTTCAATCCGCAGCCGGTGTCGCGGGTGCCGTCATGCAGGATCGCGTTGCGCACGCCGTTGGCCGCGCGCGACTGAAACCGCTTGAAGCCGGTGTCCTTGCGGCCGACGCGCTGTCCCGCCGCGAGGCCGACCTTGTCGCCGCCCTTCTCGATCGCCTCGATCAGGGCCGGAAGAAACGCCGGATTGTTCTGCCCGTCGCCATCGAGCGTCGCGACGATCTTTCCCCGCGCCGCGCGAACGCCGGTCCGCACCGCGGCCGACTGGCCGCTGGAAGCGGCGTGCCGGATCTGGCGCACATTACCGCGCGCCTTCATCTCGGCGGCGAGCCGCTCGCCGGTTGCATCCGTCGATCCGTCGTTGACGTAGATGATCTCGTAGGCCCAGCGGCCATCGAGCGCCGCCGCGATCTCGGCGATCAGCGGCGCGACGTTGTCCTGTTCGTTGCGGACGGGAACCACAATCGATACGTCGGGGGCCGGCAGGCCGGGGATGCTGGATTGATCGTTCATATCTCGATGGGTCCGAAAACCCGAAAACGCGGTCAAAACCGTACCGGGCGACCGCTTCTTATGGTGCGAACGCCCCGCGGGCAACCCTTTTCAGGGCGGACCAGGACGGTCCTGCGAGGGTTTCAATGGCCCCGCCGCTCACGATTTTGAACCCGAGGCGGCGGGCCACGAACCAGTACTGGACGATCATCGCGCCGATGATGCCGGTCAGCGCCCCCGCGACCACGTCGCTCGGGTGATGGGCCAGCAGAACCACCCGGCTGACGCAGATCAGCACCGCATAGACGAACATGAAAAGCGTCATCCGCCGCCACACGGCGGAGACCGCGAAGGCCAGCGCAAACGCCGTGGTCGCGTGACCGGACGGCAGGCTCTCGAAGGCCGGATTGCCCGCAAAATGCTGGTAGAAAAACGCGTTGGCATCGCCGCCGACAAAGGGTCGGCTCCGGCCGATGATGTATTTCAGAAGTTCGCCGCACAGAACCGCGAACAGCACCGCGAAGAACAGATACTGAATGCGCACGCCAAACGCGATCAGCATCGATCGCAAGACGTCGCTGAGCAACGGCTGGACCAGCAGAATGACGAAGAGCAGTCCCGCCAGCGTCCACAGCACATAAGTCGACTTGCCGAAATCGGTGAGGATCCGCAGCCACCACAGGCTGGCAGTGCCCCGCGCGGGCATCTGCTTGATGGCCGCGACATCGACTGCGAACATCAGAATGCCGATGGCGATCGCCGTCAGTGCGGCGACCCCGATCCATCTCCGCGCCAGAGCGCGGCGCGCCTCGGCACGCCGCGAGTGCGACGGCGCACGCACCAGCCGCGCCACCGACTGCCACGCAACCTGCCCGACCAGCGTCACATAATTTGCCGGTCGCGCGCCGGGTCCAGTCGCCATTTACTCCGTACCTTCGGAGCGGAAGATGGCGACCGAAATCGCGCGGCCTTGCGAGAAATTATAACCATCGATGCGCGTGCCGGCGTTGTAGCGCAGCCCGATTGCTTCTGCGCGCTGCGCGAACGCGCGCTCCTCGCGCCATTCCACCAGCGCAAACCGGCAGCTTCCCTGCAACAGGAAGTCCGCCGCGCCCGAGCCGTTGGTCAGGACGGTCGACGTACCCACCATGAAGACGAGGCTTGGCTCCTGGAAACCTGCGGCCGCGGCTGCCGGTCCGACGCATTCGACGCTGCGCAGCGCACGCGCGATCTGGACGCTCGGGAACAACGGCGCAAGCGACGGCACCACGACGCCGTAAATACACGCCGCCATGAACCACGATGCGCCGATCGCATTCAGCAGAGAACGCTCGGCGTGAGTGTCGTCATACATCCACCAGGCGAAGAGTCCGAAGATCAGCGCACCGGCCGCGAACGGCCAGGCCAGAAACTCCGGCTGCCGCAGCAGCGCGATCGCTCCGATGATGGATGCGACGGTGATGATCAGCGGCAACACGAACCACCATGCCGACCCGCGCACAATCCATGCGGAACGCGACAGCACTTTTCGCTCGAGCGCGCCAACGATCAGGATGGCGATGGCCGGATAAAGCGGCAGCACATAGTGCGGCAGCTTGGTGATGACGAGTTCGAAGACGATCCAGGCCGGCAACAGCCACGCCAGCAGGAACTGCGCACCGGGTTCGCGGCGCGCGCGCCAGATCGCCGGGGTCGCCATGCCGGCCATTGCAGCGCCGGGCCAGAACGTCACCCAGAACAGGACAAAATAGAGTCCCGGCGGCGCGCCATGCGACTCCTGCGGACTGGCGACCTTGCTCAGCATGTCGGCGCCGAGCGAATTTGCGAAGAAGGTATCGCCGGCCTTGAGGAAGATCGCGATGAACCACGGCAGCACCAGCACCAGCGTCCACATCAATCCCCAGACCGGACGCAGACGCCACAGCCACGCCGACGAACGATCGAGAACCGCGAGGGTCACGACGGTCGTCGCAACGAACATCAGGATCAGCGGGCCCTTCAGCAGAATGCCGCCCGCAATGGCGGTCCAGAACACAAACGCAAGTGTCCACGACGGATGTGGATTGTCGTCGCCGCGCTGCCACGACAGATAGGCTCGCGCCATCGCGCCCATCACGGCCGTGGTGGTCAGCAGCAGCATCGCATCGGTCTTGGCGAGGCGCGCTTCGACACCGAGCAGAATCGAGCTGCACATGATCAGACCGGCGATCAGCGCGCCGCGCCGGGTCACGAAGGCCAGCGCCGTCCAGTACGTGAGCAGCACGGCGCCGATCGCGCCGATCATGGAGGGAATGCGGTAAAGCCAGATGCGAACCTGCGCGCGCGGCAGTCCCAGCTTGGATGCGGTCTCCACGACGGCGGCCTGCAGCCAATAGATGCCGACGGGCTTCTTGTAGCGCACCTCGTCCTGGAAACGGATGTCGACGAAATCGCCGCTCTCGACCATCTGCTTCGTCGCCTGCGCGAAGCGGGCTTCGTCACGGTCGACCGGCGGAATGTTGAAGAAGCCGGGCAGGAAAAACAGCAGGCCGACCAGCACAAGCAGGGTGACGGCGCGGGCATGGCTCCCGACCGCGACGTCAACGACGCGCGCGAGTCCGCTGCCCGGGTTTTTCTGTTCCACGGGCTCGCGCGGCGCGCCAAATCGGGGTCTTGGGTAGCTCTCAGCCATCGGTTCCGCATACGCTGAAACCGATAGCCGGACAACAGGTTGAGCCGGTTCTACTGAATTCTCACGACGACTGTGTCCGCCGCGCCAGTGGCATCCATCACCGTCAGCCGGACGAAGCCCGGCCCCGGCGGATCGACCAGTTTCTGGCGCCGGCTGTCGATATTTCCGACCGCGACGCCGTTAACCATCATGGTCATGGGCAGCACCCCGCCCGCAACCTTGACCGGCATGGCCGACTGGCCCGTCTCGCCGCCGCCATAGGCGTCGATCCGCGAGCCGTTCAGGGGGAACTGAATGCGCAGTGCCTGTTCGCTGCCGGTCCGGACGAAGTCGCCAGACGGACGGAAACGCCGGAGCGGCAGCGGCAGCTTGGCGTTGCTCGCCATCAGCGTTCCTTTCGGGGCTTTCGGCAGCGCCATGGGCAACTTCCCGGTGCGTGCAAAGGCATCGAACAGGATCGGCGCCGCCGCCGTCCGGCCGGTCAGGCCCGGAACCGGGGCACCGTCAGGACGGCCGACCCAAATGCCGATGGTCATCCGGCCGTCGAAACCGACCGACCAGGCGTCGCGATAGCCGTAGCTGGTGCCCGTTTTAAACGCGAGCCGGTTATGCGGCGCATTGTCCGGCGGCGGCGTGCCCATCAGCACATTGCCGACCAGCCATGCGGCCGATGGATCGAGCAGACGCCGCGTCTCGGGCTCGGCTGCGTCGTCCGGCCGCACGATTTCCCGCAGCGCTGTCGTCTCGCCAAGCCGGGGGAAACCCGAATAGAGCCGGACGAGATCATTCAGTGTGACGCCGACGCCGCCGAGACCCATGGCGAGACCGGGCGTTTCATCCTTGGGCAGGATCAGGTTCGCGCCCGCCTGCTTGATCCGCGCGGTGAGCCGGTTGGAGCCGATGCGGTCGAGCAGCGCGATGGCCGGCACGTTCAGCGACATCTGCAAGGCTTTACGCACAGTGACGGTGCCCTGAAACGTCATGTCGAAGTTTTCCGGCGCGTAAGAGCCGTACCGAATGGGCCGGTCCTCGATCAGGCTTTCGGGATGCACGAAGCCGTCCTCGAATGCGAGGCCGTAGATGAAGGGCTTGAGCGTCGAGCCGGGCGAGCGCACCGCGCGGGTCATGTCCACCTGCCCTGCGCGCCGCGTGTCGAAGTAATCGGACGATCCGACATGCGCCAGCACATCGCCGCTTTCGTTGTCGACCGCGAGAATGCCGACCGAGACGTCAGGCCCGAGTGCAATCGCGCGATCCCGTGCCAGCGACTCCAGCGCTTTCTGGATCGTTGAATCCAGCGTGAGCTGAATCACCGGCGTATCTTTCATGATCGCGAGCGACTGATCGGTCGCATGCGGCGCGAGCAGCGGCATCGGTTTGCGCAGGCGCGGCACGATCTCGCGTTTGGCGTGCGCCGCATCGTCGGCGGAGACGCGGCCGTCTTCCACCATGCGCGCGAGCACGCGATCCCGCGCGGCCTGCGCCACCTCGGGATGACGATCGAGCCGCCGCGTTTCCGGCGATTGCGGCAGCGCCACCAGCAGCGCGGATTCCGCCAGCGACAATCGCTTCGGCTCCTTGCCGAAGTACGCAAACGACGCCGCGCGGACGCCCTCGAGGTTTCCACCGAACGGCGCGAGCGTCAGGTAGAGATCGAGAATCTCGTCCTTGCTCAGTGTGCGCTCAAGCTCCACCGCGCGCACCATCTGGCGCAGCTTGGCCGAAACCGAGCGCTCCTGCCGCGGCTCCATCAGCCGCGCCACCTGCATGGTGATGGTCGAACCACCGGAGACGATGTGTCCGCGCGTGACGAGCTGGATCGCGGCGCGTCCCATCGCCAGCGGATCGACACCGATGTGCGAGCGGAAGCGCTTGTCCTCGTAGCACAGCAGCAGATTGAGATAGCCGGGATCGACGTCCTTTGCATGAGCAGGCAGCCGCCAGCGGCCGTCCGCCATGGCGAAGGCGCGCAGCAGCTTGCCGTTGCGGTCGAGGATGGTGGTCGACACCTTCTTTGCGTCGGTGAATGGCAGCGGCGGGAGTGAGGCGATCCAGATTGCGGCGGTGACCAGGAAAGCAAACACAGCCATGGTCGATAGTGCGAAGCTGCGAAGTATGTCTCTCCGCGGTGCCGACCTTGCAGCGAGCGAAATCGGCCCCCTCTCCCCGGTGGGGAGAGGGTTGGGGTGAGGGGCTCTCGATCCATCGATAGATTCTACGCCCTCACCCGGATCGCTTCGCGATCCGACCTCTCCCCACGGGAGAGGTGAAGCAAGAGCATGCATCCGCTGCGCCGGGACGACCGCAGAAGTTTCGCCGGTGACCTGAGAAGTATGGTCGGCCTTCTCGCTCATTTTGCCTTCGTTACCTCGACCGTACCCGTGCCCGTACGCCCGTAGCGCGAGGGATTGTACATGTCCTCGACATAGGCCTGCGGCAGCACGTACTTGCCGGGCGAGACCGCGCGCACGATGTAGGCGACGGTGAACACGGCTTCGTCCTTGGCTTCGCGCTCGATGGCCGCGCTGAAGCGGTCATCGCGGAACTCGGTGTTCTCCGGCTCCTCGCCGTCCTCGATCCAGTCGAGCGTTCCCGAGTCGCCGGACGACACCAGCTTCGGATTGTCGATCTCCAGGCCTGCCGGGAGATAATCGACCACCATGATGCGGCCGAACTCCGGCTTGGCTTCGGTGACCTTCAGCACGACGGCGAAGCGGTCGTTCTGCTTCGCTTTCGACACATCGGCGGGCTTGCCGTCGAGCGTGAAGAAGTTGCGCTCGATCTTGAAGCCGTTCGACGCCGCAGGCTCCGGCGTGACCGGTGCGCCGGTGACCGACACCACCGCCTGCACCGGCGTGTCGCCGGTGTTGGTGATGGTGATCGGCTTCGCCGCGACGTCCGCGCTGCGGTAGTTGCGGTAAACCGCGTTTTTCGCTGTCTCGCCGTTGACCGTTACCGCAAGACCATTCGCCTCCTTCGCCAGCGCCCGCGAGGCCAGAACCAGCCACGCGTTTTCCTGCGTCGAGGTGTAGGGCGTCAGACCGCGTGCGGCCTCGACGCGCTCGACCGCAAGACTGATCGTGGCCTTCGGCGCGTTGCCTTCGCTGGACAGCGAGACCAACGCCGCTGCATCGCGCAGTGATGAGCCGTAGTCGCTGCGGCCGAATTCAAGCGCAGGCTTCGGCGCGAGGCTGTTCACCGCCGCCGCATAGACGCGCTCAGCGCGGCCACGATCACCGACCAGCGCCAGCGCCGCCGCCAACTGTGCCTTGGCAATGGGCGTGGCGATGTTGTTCAGCTTGGTGTCGGCGAGATAGCGCAGGTCGCCGATCGGCGCGGTGCCGTTCTTCGCCAGCACGTAGAGGCCATAGGCGAGATCGCGGCCGCCGTCCTTCTCCGGCTCCTCGGCATTGACCACCGAGTTGCGGATGCGGTCCAGCGCCGTCTTGAACAGCACGTCCGGTACGGCAAAGCCCTTCTCGCGCGCCCGTGTCAGGAAGTCGGTGACATAGGCGTCGAGCCAGGCATCGTCGCCGCCCGCCGACCACAGGCCGAACGAGCCATTGGAGCCTTGCCGCGCGAGCAATCGATCGATCGCATCCTTGATGCGCTGATCGACGCCGGTATCCAGCGCAAGATGGTTCTCCGCCGCAAGATCGTTGACATAGAGCAGCGGCATCGCGCGGCTGGTGATCTGCTCGGAGCAGCCGAACGGATAACGGTCCAGCGCTTTCAGGATCGTGGCGGCATCGAGCGCGGTAGACAGGCCGACCGACAGTTGCACCCCGCCGGTGCCCTGCACGAGATCGGAGAACATGTCCGACGTCAGTGTCAGGCTCTCGCCCTTCGCCAGCGTGCGGACCGAGCGGCGCGCGAGGATCTGCGTCGCCGGTTTGACGTTGAGGTCATAGTGCCGCGCGAGCGTCAGCCCGTTCGGCCCCTTGATGTCGACATCAAGCGCGGCGGCCCCTGCTCCGCCTGTCGCGTCGATGGCGAGCGCAACGGTGCTGCGCTGCTTGGGAGCCAGCCGCATCGTGGTCGCCGGATTGCCGGTGAGTTTCACCGGGCCCGACGGCTTGACGGTGATGATGTAATCGCCCGTAGCGCCTTCCACGTTGTCGAGATCGAGGTTCATGGTGCCGCGATCGCCGCTGAGCAGGAAGCGCGGCAACGTCGCCGTCAGCACCACAGGATCGCGCACCGTGACATCGGTGTTGGCGCGGCCCACTTTCGTGGCGGTCCAGGCCACGGCCATGACGCGCGCGGTGCCGGCAAACTCCGGAATGTCGAACGACACTGTCGCGGTGCCGTCTGCGCCAACTGTCACGATGCCGGAATAAAGCGCGAGCGGCTTCTGTGTCGGAGGGCTGCCCTGCAACTCCGCAGCAGCGCCGTCGCCGCCGGTGCGAATCTGGCCGCGCGTGCCTTGCATACCGTCGATCAGTTGTCCGTAGAGGTCGCGGATTTCGGACGTCATCCGGCGCTGGCCAAGATAATAGTCATCCGGCGCAGGCGGCTTGTAGTTGGTGAGATTCAGAATGCCGACGTCGACGGCAGCCACCACGATCTTGGCGTCCTCGCCGCGGCTCAGACCTTCGATCTTCACCGGCAGCTTGAGCGCCGTGCCCGGACGCACCAGCGCGGGCGGCGTCAGCGAGACCTTGAGCGTGCGCTCGGCCTTGTCGATGCCGAACCACTTCAGGCCAATGGCCCGCCCCGGCATGCGCTGGGCAGCGGCATCGAGCGGACGGCGCAGCGTGGCGACCACATAGGCACCCGTGCCCCAGTCCTTGCCGACTGCAATGTTGATCTTGTTCTGACCTTCCTTGATGTCAGCGGACTGGGTGGTCAGCAGGCGGTCGCCCAGCACATTGATGGTGAGCTTGCCCGCCGTGCGCGCATTCACGGACACGACCATGGTGTCACCGGACCTGTATTCCGGCTTGTCGATGGACGTTTCCAGCAAGTCCGGCGTATCGGCGCTGCCGTCGGAATACCAGCCGACATCGAACTGGACCGAGGTGATCGGGCCATCGTTGTCGCCGGTCTTCACGTCGAGGCGATAGCGCCCGGGCTGGGGCGCGACCTGGATACGCGCCGGCTTGTCCGCCGTCAGGGCGATGGCGCCGTCCGCCACGCGCTTGGTGGATTTCACCGGCTCGTAATCCCAGGACGAGCCCTGCCGGTACCATTGATAACGCGATTCAAGCTTAAGCAGTTCGTAGCGCAGGTCGCTGCGGGCAAGCGCCTTGCCATCGGGCGCAGCGAAGACAACATCGAAGTTGGCAGGATCGCCTTCGGCGACATTCTTGTCAGCGAACAGCGGCTTCACGCCGATCATCGCGTCATTGGGCGCGACCGGAATCGTCAGCTTGCGCTCGACGGCACGGCCGCCGGTCTCCACCATGCGGACGAAAATCTGCGCTTCCTGCGGACGCGTCGAGGACGGCGGTTTCAGCAGGCTGACCTTGAAGGTCGCCTTGCCGTTGGCATCTGCCTCCGGCAGGTTTTCCAGCGGCGTGCGCTCGTTGCTCGCCGTCTCCTCGTCGGCGACGCCGAACTTGTAGCCGGCATAGCCCGGACGGTCCGTCGCGGTCGTCACCAGCATGTCGCCCTCAAGCGCCAGACCCGAGGCGGGTGCGCCGTAGAGGAAGCGGCCATCGACCTCAAGTTCTGCTGGAAGTTCAGCCGCGATGTGCTTCGCCTTGGAAGTTAGAGTGAATTCGATCCGGTCAGCGACATAATCCTCGACCATGAAGGTGGTTTCGCCCACCGACGGCGCCTTCGGATCGGTGAAGGCGCGGACCCGCCAGGTGCCGGTCGGGACCGCCGAATTGAGCGGCAGCGTCAGGCTTCGCCCGCCCGCGCCCTGATCGGGCACAACCGTGCGGCGGAATTCGACGCCGTCGGGCCGCTCGACCACCAGCGTCATCGGCGTGCCGGTGACGCCGTTGCCCTTGCCGTCGCGCAGCAGCGCGGTGACGTAGACGGTCTCGCCGGAGCGATAGACGCCGCGCTCGGTGTAGACGAACGCATCGGGACCCGCCGGCACTGTGCGGCCCGAAACACCGCGATCGGTCAGATCGAACGCATTCGATTTCAGACTGAGGAAGGCGTAGTCGCCCTTGTCGCCGGAGACCGACAACAACGCGGGAGAAAGGCCGCCCTCGCCCCGTGCCAGCCCCGCCTCGAACAGGACGTGACCCGCGCTGTCGGTCTTGCGTGTCGCGAGCACTTCGTTGCTGCGCGACACCAGACGAACCTCGGCATTCGCCGTCGGCTCCGTTGAGGCGAGCGAGTTGACGAACACATGGACGCCGTCATTGCCCGAGTACGCGGTCAGGCCCAGATCCGAGACGATGAACCACTGCGTCGCCAGCGAACTTGAATCGTCGTCGCCGCCGGAGCCTGGCCCCTTGGCGGCGGCCGTCATCACATAGACGCCCGGCTGCATCTCGCCGACAGCCTGATCGACCGGGAACGCGGTGACCACGTCGGCGTTGAGTGTGGTGGCGGTCGCGACCTCTCCGGTCCAGACCTTGACGCCCTTCTCGTTGCCGAGGTCGGACAGTTCATAGCTCGACAGGCTGCGCTGGAAGTCGCTGCCCAGCACCGAGTTGATCAGGTTGCGGTCGCCGATACGGAAAATGTTCACCGACACCGACGGTGTGTTGACACTGACCAGAGGAATGCCCTTCTGGCCGGTACGCGGCAGCACATAGGCGCGGCCAGTGAAGCGCACGAACGGCTTGCGGTCGCGCACATAGATATTGAACTCCGCCGATTTCGGCAGCGTCTCTTTCACGGTCGACGGCAGGCCGGCACGCAGGTTGATGGTGTAGCGCTCGCCGTGCTTGAGGCCCTCGACGCAGAGTTGCTTCTCTTCCGAGGTCAGCGCCGGGCTGTCGGAGCCCGCGAGCGCGACGAACGGATTGAAGTCGGCCCGCTTGGCGAGGTCTTCCGAGAACTGGAAGCAGGCGCGGGGCGAGGCCGAGTCCGAATCCACGCTGTAATCCAGCAGCCGGAAGCCCTTTTCATCGCGCAGTTTTTCATACTGGCCGCGAACGTCGGCGACTTCCTTCTGGTCGAGCGACAGGCGCAGCGCATCGAGCGCCGGACGCCAGAGCTTGCGCTCCGCCAGCGCGCTGCCGAGCACCGCCAGCGCATCGGCTTCCTCGGCTGCATTCGCGGCACGCTGATAGGCGATGTAGGCCGCCGTTGACGCACGCTCGTGGAAGAAGGTCCGCTCGCGGTTATCCGACGGGCGGATCTGGAACACGGTCTTCGCCAGCCTCAGCCAGTTGCCGCTGTCCTCCGGGGCCACGGCGGCCGTCTGTCCCAGCAGAACCAGCGCGCCGCGCAGATCACTGCGCTTGAAGGCGGCATCGGTATCCGACTTCAGCGTCGCGACGGTCTTGTTGATGATCCCGGCCTCGGTCTTGATCTGGGCCTCGAGCCGGATCGCCGAGTCCGCCAGGTCATCCCGCTTGAACGCCTTGTCGGCAGCATGGGCTGAAACCAGACCAAGCGCGAGCGTGGCGCAAACCGACATGGCGCGAACCAGACCAATCATGATGAAAACTCCTTGCGAGCGACGCTGAGCGAGGTCGCTTGAAATATAGACAATGCGCGAATCGTGACAGACTCATGGTCTTACCGATATCGGGCCAAAAGATTCCGCGCGACCGCCGCACATGTGCGGCACAAGGCAGCGCTCCCAGCCATTGACCCGGCTAAAACACGACTGTAGGTCGGGAGACCCCAAAGGCAATGCAGGCCCTCGGGTATGCCCCACCGGTTTGTCGGCTGAGCCCTCGGACAGGTTCAGAAATTTCACGGCCGGGTGGCGGTTTTTTCACGATCGCGGTGGTATGAAGGCCCCAACGGTCCCATAGCTCAACTGGATAGAGTAACGGATTTCTACTCCGTGGGTTGCAGGTTCGAATCCTGCTGGGATCGCCAACTCGTGCCAGATCCATCCCGAGAATATCGAGCTCAGCTCAGCGCCGCCGCCCGATTGCAATGCCGAGCACGAAGGCCGCGAGCAGCGACCCAAGCGGGGCTTCGCGCGCAATATTGCTCAGGATGCTGAGTGGCATGCCGGGCTTCTTGGCGCTCTCCACAAGATCACTGAGAGATTTTACTGCGGCCGACAGCTTGCCGATGCCGAAGCGATCCTCGTCTTCGACGGGGTCCAGCCCTTCGTAGATGAATGGCTGCGGGGGAATTTGGTCTGTCATGGCCGGGCTCCTGGATGCGCCGTTGTTTAAGAGATCAATGGGGAATCCGTTCCCGGCGATCGCGGGAAGTGCCGTGCAGGCGCAGACTGTTGAACCAGCGGTTGTGGTCTGCCGGAAGCATCCAAGACTAAAGGATGACGGGGATTCGGAGCGAAACGCCCTATGTATGCTGCAACGCATCATAAGGAATTTGCCCGATGACGGACGCCGCGAAAATCCCGCCAAGTGCAAAGCCGCAGCCTCCCCAGCCACAACCCGTACCCGCTTCGCGCGAGGATGGCCTGGAAAGTCCGCGAAGCGTTCATTGCTAAAAACCCGCCGGGATGAACCGGCGGGCCTTTATGCATTCAGGCAGTCGTCGTTCAGACCGCGTCTTTTGCAGCCTTGACCGGGCGGGCCCGGACGATCTTGCGTGCCGGCTTGGCCTTGAAGGTCATCGGCTCGCCGGTGAAGGGGTTGGTGCCCTTGCGCGCCTTGGTGGCCGGCTTCTTGATCACAACGAACTTCGCGAAACCGGGCAGCAGGAACACGCCCGACTTCTTCAGTTCCTTGTAGCCAATGCTGGCGAGGGTCTCGAGGACGCCCTTGACGTCCTTCTTTGCGATTTCGTTCTCCGTAGCGATCTTCTCGATCAGCTGCGACTTCGTCAGTTGCGTTGCCATGTTGGCTCCCAGTGATTCGTGCCTGCAGACTTTACGTGGTTTGCGGTCTGCAAAGCTGGAATTAGCGCGATACCAAGCCAAAAATGCACTGAATTCGCATGAAGTCCCCAGTTTTTCAGCTCCGGGGGCTGTGATTCAGGGCTTTAGTGTATGCACAGATCGGAAAATCAGCGCCAACCCCGGCGCCTTGCCGCCAACTTTCCAGTCGGTTAAATGGCGCCTCGCTCGGCGGCGGCGACCACGATTTCTCCCACCGCATAACAATAAAGAAGAAGGACCGGCGGCCATCCTGGCCGCACAGTTCGCGCGAATGCGATGAATCCGGCGATATCGACATATCTGGATGCGCTGCGCGTTATCGCTGCGGGCACCGTGCTGTTCGGCCACGCGCTGGGCTGGCGCACCCTGCCCCATGACGCGGTGATCCTGTTCTTCGTGCTGTCGGGCTATCTGATCTCATACACAGCCGCCGAGCGAGACCTGACCGGCAGCCAATACGCGATCAACAGAATTGCGCGAATAGCCACAGTCGCCGTTCCGGCCATTATTCTCGGCATCCTCGTGGACATCTATGTGCGTCCGCTCTGGCCGCGCGGCTGGCCGGACTTCGCGCCTCTCGACCAGATGGCGAAGACAATCGCTATCTGCGTGACGATGACAAGTTACGTCTGGGATAACAGCTATCCGTGCTTTTCAAATGCCCCTTACTGGTCGCTCACCTATGAGGTCTGGTACTACGCGCTGTTTGGCGTTGTCTTCTATCCGAAATCCCGCAGGACAAAACTTCTGGCCGGTGGCATCGCGCTCATGCTCATGGGTCCCAAAATCGCGGCACTGTTGCCATGCTGGCTGGCAGGTGTCGCGACATTCCACATTCAAAGATCGTGGCGGCCGTCACGTTCATTCGGTCTTCTGCTCGCCGGTACGACGCTGGCAATCTTCCTCCTGATGCAGAACTTTCCGCTCTACGAATTCACCGCCTTGCAGATCGTTGGACCATTGAGCATCGCAACCGGCTATCCATTCTATTCGTCGAATGCCTTTCCTCTTGATTGGCTGACAGCCGGGCTTTTCGCTGCGAACATGCTGGGCATGATCGGAATGCTAGGCGCGACTTCGCATTTGCCAGGAACATCCGTCGCTAGAATTTTTGCCGGAGCAACTTTCAGCATCTACCTCTTCAGTGCGCCGCTGACCAAGCTTGTCTTGGCGCTGTTGCCCGCCTGGGCCTATCAACTGCCCGGCCGGCACGGTCTTCCACTCGCAGTCTCGCTTGTTGTTCTGGGACTCGCGATGACGCTCTCGCTCATCACGGAAAAACAAAAGGACAGGACGCGCGCATTTCTGAACTGGCTTGTGAGCCGATCTCGCGATCGGCTGGCCTCGCGGCGAACAACCGCAGCATCTCAGCGCGCCCTGATGTAAAACACGCAACTCCGAGCTGCGATCGCGCGGCTGGATTTGCTTTCCTCGCTCATTATCATGCAACCACGATTGGCGTGCCATTGGCGCCGTTCACCCACCGCAGGAAATGCCGAATGCTGAGCTTCTCACGCTCGAACGACCAGCAGGTTCTTGATCGCTTCCAGCGCGCGCTGGATACCATCGAACAAAACGTCGTCATGGAAGGTCCGTTCGAGCGACTGGATCCCTACATCGTCGAGCACGATCAATTCGGCCATCGGTTCCGGTTGATCATATTTCATCGTGAATCGAAGGCCTGGTACGACAGCAACACTCCGGAATGGTCGTTCAAGCAAATTCGCGATCACAACTGGCTCAGGCGTGGAGATACGGTCTTTGATCTGGGCTGCAATATCGGATGCAACTCGGTCTGGTACGCAAAGGAAGTCGGACAGGAAGGACGCATCCACTCATTCGATCCCTTCCCGTGGAACACCGCCGCGACGGCCGCGAACGCCGAGTTGAACGGCCTCGGAAACATTCAGGTTCATATGGTTGGCATTGCCGACCGGGAGAGCACCCTATCGATCGCGTCCACCGACGCTCGCATCCTTCATGGCGCCGACGGAAACAAGTTCGAGGTGCCCATAAGACCGATAACCTCTTTCTCTGGATTGAATCCGTCCTTCATGAAGATTGACATCGAAGGGGCCGAACACGAGGTTTCGCTGACTGACTTCAAGCCATTCAAATCCTTACGGTCGATCTATCTCGAACTTCACGAACCTTTCATTCGTGAACGCGGAATTGATCCGAGGGCCTGTCTTGAAAACTTCATGCGGCAGGGGTTTGAAATCCGGCTGAATGAACCGGATGGAGAAATTTATGATCCGAAGCAGAGGGATCAAAACATCGCGCATCTGTATTTATCGCGAACCGGCGCGGAACAGCCGGTCGCGCCGAGGCGAGAGCTTGTTGTGAAAAACAAGGCATCGAAAAAGGTCGCTCTTCTATCCACATGGAACGAGCGCTGCGGGATAGCGCACTACAGCAGCTTCCTGAAGCTGGCTCTCGATCCCTATCTCGACATCACGGTCGTCCCTCTTCCGCGTGAAACGCTGCGCGATGAAAAGGATCGAAAGAAGGGTGACGAATACATCGCCACTATCGCGCCTGCCCTTCGCGATTTCGACGTCGTCTGCGTGCAGCTTGAACCGAGTCTTTTCGGCCTGACGCCCGCTGAAATCCGGCGCCGGCTTCAAACCGTACTGAAAAATTCAAAAGAGCTGATCGTTACGTTTCACTCGATCCCCCCACACGAGTATCGGGGGCTTTTCAAGGAGACGGCGCGAAATCTTTCGGTGCGCGCGCTCGTAAGGCTTGCCCGTCACGCGCTTTCCGTCTTCACGTGGCGGGGCATGCTTGACGATATCGCCGGGCACACCCGAAAACACAAGGTGAGCGCAATCGCGCACAGCAAGGCGGACGCGCAAATTCTCAAGCGAATTCTTCCGGGCGTCGAGGTCCGGGATAACCCGCTGTCATACATGTCCGAGAGCTACATCGAGTCCATGGATGAAAAGGTTCACACCTCAAACCTGCCGTCCGTCCTTCCAAATCTCCCCTCGAACGTCCGCTTCGTCGGCGTGTTCGGCTTCATCGGTCCGCAGAAAGGTTTCGATACCGCGATCCTTGCTCTGAAGCATCTGCCGGAAAACTACCATCTCTTGATGTTTTCCGGCGTTCACGAGGCAACTCTCCGGGTCGGCGACGGCGTCCAGCCGTATCTCGCCCAACTGATCAGACTGGTCGAGAAGCACAAGCTGACGAAACGGGTCCATTTCATCGGCACTGTCAGCGACGACGATCTTCTCCTCGCCATGAAGATATGCGACGCGGCCGTCATGCCTTATCTGAACACGGGCCAGTCCGCGTCCGGTCCGGCCAATCAGGCCGTGGAGTTGAGCAGGGTCTGTTATTTCACGCGATCGCTGCAGTTTCTTGAAATGGAAAAGTATCTTCCGAACACGTTTCAATACTTCGACATCGGGAATTACATCGAACTCGCGCAAAAGATATTGCTGGGACCGAAAGGCAGGGACCGCATGGTTGGGCGTCTGCGTATTGTGGATTTTCCCAGGCTCGATCGAAAGCACGACATCAACGACACCGTTCAAAACTATCTCGATGCAGCCGGTGTGAAAGCCGGCCATCGGGGTGAGATTGTTCAGCTCCCCGCCTCGGTTGAATCAGCGCGCAATGCCTGATATGTCCTCGGACATCCGGCATTGACCGGTTGATGCGATTGCATCTCTCAGCCGCGCCTGATCAGGCGCAAGCTGCGTCTCCTGTCGTCTCAAATCTCGTATTAATCTCGCTCCATCACCACCTGGAGGTGCGTGACATGAGCAAACCCGCAAAGACCTCGGCAGATCTCCTTGCCCTCCTCAACGAAGAAATGAACCACTACGCCGATTGTCCCGAGGGCATCAGCGTCTCTGTGATCCCGGCTGGTGCTTCCTGGCAGTTTCGGACAACCGCTGACGACGCCACTCAGTCCTCCGTGGGTTACGGCGAGTGCGTCGCACGCATCGTCCAGATTGGCGACCATCTCGGCAAGCAGTTCGATTTGAAGAACTGATCGGCAGCCTGCCGCGTCGGCGTCGTTGAGGAAGACGTCAGCCATGATGCCGCACGCGCTTGTGCGGGGCCGGCCAGCCGCCATTGGCAAGGATCGCAGTGAAGCTTGAGAGCGGCCATGTTTCTCTGCCCGACCGGAACGTAACAGCCGGCTGTCGGTTAAGACTGGAAGGTAGCGGAGGGTCACCCTCATGGCTGTCGTTAGCGGCGACTATGTCGACTTCGTTGTGCGTTACGAGGGAAATACCGAGAGGTGCCGGATAACTGAGGCTGCCCTCCTGGACCGCGAGCGTGTGATCGACGAGCACCTCAACCACGGGCAACTCATTGCAATTTTTGTGAAGCACCGGGCCGAGATCGAATATCTCGCTATCGCGAAGATGCAGCGTGAAGAGCATTCCGACCACGGCTTTGTTCTCACCACCGAGGACCTGAATCCCTGAACACCGTCGCGATTCCAGGCGTCGAGTGGCGGTCGTCACCACTCCAGCGGGAGGGTCATCGCTGTTCGTAACCCGCCACAGAGAGCAAAAAAGCCCGGCACGAGGCCGGGCTTAAGTTTGGAAACTGGAGAAAGGATGGAGATTAAGTGTCTTCCGTCGTCTTTGTACCTTGTAGAACAGTTCTCGGCCAAGATCAGTTCTTGGCGACCACCGGGGCACCAAATTTGTAACTGATGCGAGCTCTGACGTCGTTGGTGCGATAGTCGGCGCTGCCGAATGCGATTCCATGCCCGGCCGGGAACGCTCCTGCCGGAACGATGACATCTGCACGGCCGAGATCGGTGTAGCGATATTCGACGCCCAGGATCCAGTTCGGCGTCATCATGTATTCGACGCCTGCACCGACGGTCCAGCCGACCCGGGTGTCCGAACTGGTACGCGTGTCCGCACCGACGCCATTACGCACGATACTCAGGGCGGTGTCAGTCTGGCCAAACGCGACGCCGCCGACCGCGTAAAGCAGCCACGCATTCGAGGTCCAACCCAAGCGTCCACGGATCGCGCCTTGCGTCCGCAAACGGGCGCCGCCATCGATGTGGTCCGTTGGAGTTGCGGTCTGGATAATCAGCGCCCCCGTATCGTGGTCGGCATAGCTGATGTCGCCTTCAATGCCGAGCAGCCAATTTGGCGAGAACTGCCAGTTGTAGCCGATCTGGCCGCCGCCGATGACGCTCGTGTGGCGAAGGCCGCGCGATCCAACGAGAGCCAGGGGCGGATAGCTGGCGTCGTAGCCAGAATCCAGCCACTGCCCGCCGACGTTGCCGCCGATGTAGAAACCGGTCCAGTTGTAGACCGGCACCGGGGGAACCTTGACGTAGGGCTTGGCAGCGATGTCAGCGGCAGAGGCGTTACTCGCCGAAAGGGCTGTGGCAGCCGCGGCCGCAATCAGGAAATTACGCATCCCAAAACTCCGAAATAACTGTGTGGTTCAAAATGCTGGCGAACCGCGCCGTGCCAAATACCATCATGACTGGCGGCAAGAGTCTGTCACCCGAGGGCCACAGCAACGGTCTTTCCGCACCCTGATACCTCTTTGGACAACCTTGCTGTCCTATCGAACTGGCGCGTCAAATTCCAACCATCCGCAAAAAATCTGGTACAAGCCGCCCAGCGACACATCCCAACAGAAAGACATCGACCGTATGGGTTTCAAGGAACCAAGCTTCGCGGACCGGGCCGCGGCCGCGCAGAACGCCAGAAAGAACATCCTCGAGAAATTCAAGGCCAAGCCGGGGCCCAATGATCCTGAGGTCCAGAAGAAGGCCGCCGAACGGCAGGCACAGGCTGCCGCGCGCGCGGAAGCGCAGAAGCTGCGCGAGGCTGCCCGCGTTGAAAAGCTGGCCCGCGACGCCGAACTCGCCGCGCAAGCCGCTGCGGAGGCATTGCGTCTCCAGGCGGAAAAGGAAGCTGCCGAGGCAGAGCTCAAGGCGAAGCAAAAGGCCGCGCGCGATGCGCGCTACGCCGCACGCAAGGCAAAGAAGTAAGACGTACGAAATCTTGAACACGACAGGCCCGCCGGGGATGGCGAGCCTGCCGAAAAGCAAAAAGACGGGATGAAGATTTACTTCTTCATCTCGTCTTTTTTCATGCCGTCCTTGGCCATGCCGTCCTTCTTCATGCCATCCTTCGACATGTCATCTTTCTTCATGCCGTCCTTCGACATCGCATCTTCCTTCTTCATGCCATCCTTGGACATCTTGTCCTGAGCGAAGGCGGCGGGCGCGAACGCCAGGCCGAGCGAAAGAATTGCAGCGGTGGCGCCGAGGGTGAAACGTGTGGTGCGTGCCATTGAAGTTCGTCCTCTCATTCCGTTTCTGGTGCGACAAAGGTCGCTTCAGGGTCTTCGGTGAGAAGCCGGCTTCGTTACCCCCGCGCGGAAGATAATTTTCAGACCGGTGGTTTTCCCGGAACTTTCCAACCGTCATGACGGCACGCGCCGAAAGTATAGACTCCTTCGCAACGTAGTGCGGTGCAGCAACGGTAGCATTGCGCGGACGACTGGGTCAGAATGACGCACGACCTCTAATCAGCGCAAAGCGCTGACCGAAAAGCAAAAAGACGCCAGGGAGAGACTCCATGCTTACGCGACGCCACCTTCTCGCGACCACGCTTGCCGCACCCGCCATTCTCCGCTTCGGCCCTGCGCAGGCCGCAACCACCCTCAAGATCTCGCATCAGTTTCCCGGAGGCACCATCGACAAGGGCGACTTCCGCGACCGGCTGACCCGTGTCTTCGCCGCCGAGATATCCAAACGCAGCGGCGGCGAAATCGTCGCCGAGGTCTATCCCGGCTCGTCGCTCATCAAGACCAACGCCCAGTTCTCGGCGATGCGCAAAGGCGCGCTCGACATGAGCCTCTACCCGCTGCCCTATGCCGGCGGCGAATTGCCTGAGACCAACATCGGTCTGATGCCCGGTCTGGTGTCGAGTTACGATCAGGGCCTCGGGTGGAAAAACAAACCGGTGGGCAAGGCGCTGACCGACTTCCTCGCCGACAAGGGCATCATGCTCATCACCTGGGTGTGGCAGGCCGGCGGCGTCGCCAGCCGGACGCGGCCGCTCGTTGAACCCGAAGATGCCAAGGGCCTGAAGGTGCGCGGCGGATCGCGCGAGATGGACATGGTGCTTCAGACCGCCGGCGCGGCTGTGCTGTCGGTACCGTCGAACGAAATCTATGCGGCGATGCAGACCGGTGCATGCGACGCCGGCATCACGTCATCGACCAGCCTGATCTCGTTCCGGCTTGAGGAAGTCGCCAAGCATCTGACATCAGGCGCGGGCCAGTCGTACTGGTTCATGCTCGAACCGTTGATGATGTCGAAGGCGATCTTCGACAAGCTGCCGAAGAACCAGCAGGACATCATCCTGACCGTCGGAGCGGAAATGGAAGCCTTCGGCCGCAAGGGCGCGCAGGACGACGATGTCGAAGTGGCGAAGGTCTACGAGAAAGCCGGAGCCAAGGTCACCACAATGGACGCTGCGATCGTCGGCAAATGGCGCGACATCGCCCGCGATACCGCGTGGAAGGACTATTCGGGCAAGACCGCGACCTCTGCCAGCCTGATGAAGCTCGCGGCCGACGCATGATGCACGGTTCGGTGGAAGACCAGCGGGAGCTGGTCGCCCCGGCTTCGAGCAATCCGCTCGTTGCCGGGGTCGAACGCGCTCTTGCTGTCTGCAATCGCGTCATCGTCGTGCTGGCGTCCGCTGCGCTCATTCTGGCGTGCCTGATCCTGAGCTACAGCGTCCTGACGCGCAGCATCTTCCACAGCGCGACCTACTGGCAGGATGAAGCCGCGGTCTTTCTGCTGGTCGGCGCGACGTTCATGACCGCCGCTTTCGTGCAAAGCCAGCGTGGCCATATCGGCATCGAAGCCTTTGTCGGCATCCTGTCGCCGACCGCGAACCGGATACGCCTCATCCTGGTCGATGTCGCCAGCCTGGCGTTCTGCGCCTTCTTCTCGTGGAAATCATGGACGCTGGCCCATGAAGCATGGGTAGACGGTCAGGTCTCCAACTCGATGTGGAGCCCGCCGCTCGCCATCCCGTACGTCCTGATGGCGGCAGGCATGACGCTGTTGTGCGTCCAGATCCTGCTCCAGATCATTACCTCTCTCGGCAAGGCTCCGCGTTCATGACCGTTCTTGGAATTGGCATCAGCTACGGCATCGCCACCATCGCCGCGATGTTCTCCGGCATGCCGATCGCATTCGCGCTCGGCGCCGTGGCGGTCGTGTTCATGGCGATCTACATGCCGTCCGCGTCCCTCGATACGGTGACGCAGAACGTCTACGAGGAGATGGCGTCGATCACCCTGCTCTCGATTCCGCTGTTCATCCTCAAGGGCGCAGCGATCGGCAAGTCGCGCGCGGGACAGGACCTCTATTCCGCGCTGCATGCGTGGCTGCACAAGGTGCCCGGCGGTCTCGGCGTCGCCAATGTCTTCGCATGCGCGCTGTTCGCCGCGATGGCGGGATCGTCACCCGCAACGTGCTCGGCGATCGGTTCGGCCGGCATTCCGGAGATGCAAAAGCGCGGCTATTCCGGCGGCTTCGCCGCCGGGATCATCGCAGCAGGCGGCACGCTCGGCATTCTGCTGCCGCCGTCGATCACCATGATCCTGTTCGCAGTCGCCGCGGAAAAGTCGCTCGGACGTCTGTTCCTCGCCGGCATCGGACCGGGATTGCTGCTGGTCTCGCTGTTTGGCTTCTACGCCGTGTACCGCTTCCGCAAGGAATATGCCGCCGCCAAGGAGGCGTATGAAGCGACCGGCGCGACATCGCCGATTCTTGCCCATGACGATTTCACCATGGCGGAACGCTTCAATGCGCTGCCGCGCGTCTTGCCGTTCATCATCCTCCTGACCGGCGTGATGATCGCGCTCTATGGCGGCTACGCCACCCCGTCTGAGACCGCAGGTCTCGGCGGCCTGCTGGCGCTCCTGCTGATCGCCCTGATCTACAGCGTCTGGAAACCGGCTGACCTCTCGCCGATCCTGACCTCGACGATTCGCGAGTCCACCATGCTGATGATGATTATCGGCATGTCGCTGCTCTACTCGTATGTCATGAGCTATCTGACGATTTCGCAATCGGCGGCCAACGCCATTGTGGCGATGCAACTGCCGAAGTGGGAATTGCTCGCAGCCATCCTCGGCATGGTGATCGTGCTCGGCTTCTTCCTGCCGCCGGTGTCGATCATCCTGATGACCGCGCCGATCATTCTGCCGCCGCTGCGCGCCGCCGGATTCGACATCATCTGGTTCGGCGTGGTCATGACCATCGTCATGGAGATGGGGCTGATTCATCCCCCGGTGGGGCTGAACATCTTCGTCATCCGCAACGTCGCGCCGGACATTCCGCTGAGCGAAGTGATCTGGGGCACGCTGCCGTTCGTGCTGCTGATGTTCTTCGCCGTGTTGTTGCTGTGCGTCTTCCCCGGCATCTCGACCTGGCTGCCGGATCTGGTGATGGGGCCGGAATCGGTCCGCTAGGCGCGCGCGCGGCTGCTTGCTGTCGCGCGCTTTGAAGGCTGAGAGATCTTCCGGTTCACGGCACCCGCCATCGCTCGGGCAGACTTGGCTTTGGCTGGTCCGGCTTTGGCCGGCTTGGCTTTGACGGCCTTGACCGGAGTGGCCGGCTTTTTCGCAAACCGCGCCAGAACCGCGCGGACGTCGGCCTGCATCTGCGCGATGGCATCTGCATCGCCAGCCAGATGCTTGAGCAGGCATTGCTGGAACAGTCCGTCGAAAACGGCGTAAAGCACCGCCGGCGTCATCTGCTGCGGCTCACCGGTCAGTTCTGAAAACCGGCTCATGATCCGCCAGATCATGTTCTCGAGGCTCTTGTCGATTTCCAGAACATCGGCCCGGAATTCTTCCTCGAACAGCGACTGCGAGCGCAAATCGTACCAGAGCCGGTGCATCTGCGCGTCATTGCGGACGGTCTCGCTCAGCGCGGCTAGAAATCCCTCGAGCAGCTCGTCGTAGGTTGCCGCGCCCGCGACAACCTCGTCATAACGCGTGACGCATACCGCCTTGTAATGGCGGACGCAGCACATCATCAGGTCGACCTTGTCCTTGAAGTAATAGTGCAGCACGCCATGCGAGAAGATCGAGTTCTGCGCGATCTCGCGCAAACTGGTCTTTGCATATCCCAGTTCGGACAGCGTCTGCAGTGCAGCCTGCGCCAGTTCCGCGCGTCGTTCGGCAAACTTGTCGACGCGCTGCCCGTTGATGCGGTCAGCTTTTTCGATCGTGGCCGGAGCCATTGTTTCTCAGCCTTTCAAATCCCCGCCTCAGGGATAACACCGGATCGCATGAGATCAAGGTCTGTTGTTCATCCGTCAAAAATCTTCGCGAGCCCGGAACTGCGGACAGCGCAGCACAAGAAAGATGCACTGGACACCTGACCAGCATTTTCTTGACGACTGTATAAATTTTCTTGACAACTGTCAAAGACGAGCCTCTGATCGCATTGTTCCCCACCAAGAGGGACGCGAGGAAACATCAGGGAGGATAAAATGCGGCTTGCAGGAATCTGCAAACGGTCCGTCGGTCCTGTCGCCAGCCCGGCCTTGGGCGCCCTCCCGCTCCCGAAAACATTGCCAGATCTCACCGCGACAACGCGGAACGCCTGACCACGACGGCAGCAACCGCTGCCGTCACGACAGCGCCTTTCTCACTTCAGAACGACTGAACGGCAGCGACCCCGCTGACGGATGGCGGCGGCTTGCCTGCTCAACAAACAACCCGGAGGAACCCACATGAGCGTATTCAATCTCACCGGACGCAAGGCGCTGGTGACTGGCGGCGCACGCGGTCTCGGCGCCGGCATGGCAGAAGCCCTGACCAAAGCCGGAGCCTCGGTCGTGATCGGCGATGTGCTGACAGACCTCGGCCAGCAAACCGCAAAGGCACTCGCCACTGGCGGCGCCAAGGCGGACTTCGTCCCGCTCGATGTCACTGACGATGCAAGCTGGGCCGCCGCCGTCGCCGCAACGATCTCCAAGCTCGGCGGCTTCGACATCCTCGTGAACAACGCAGGCATCGAAATCACCTCGCTGCTGGTGGATGCCAAGGCCGAAGATTTGCAGCGCATGTGCAGCGTCAACATCGTCGGCACCGCGCTGGGCATGAAGCACGCATTCCGCGCCATGCGCCCGGGTGGCGCGGCAGGCAAAGGCGGCGCGATCGTCAACATCGCATCGGTCGCCGCCACCATCGCGTTCCCCGGCATTGCCGGTTACTCCGCGACCAAATCCGGTGTCGACCGCATGACCCGCGTCGCAGCGATGGAGTCCGGCAAGCTCGGCTACGGCGTGCGGGTGAACTGCATCTATCCCGGCCTCGTGCCGACCGACATGGGCATGCAACTCGCAGGCGACGTCGTCGCGGCGGGACTTTATCCCAGCGGAGAAGCCGCCATCGGCGACGTCGTCGGTCAGACGCCGCTCGGCCGTCTCGGCGAAATTCCCGACATGGCGGATGCAACCGTCTTCCTGTGCTCCGACGCCGCACGCTTCATCACCGGCGCGGGACTGCCGGTCGACGGCGGAATGGGCATGTGACGGCACGCGCTGTTGAACTTCACAAAGGGCAAATCGAGGAAACATCCATCATGACAACGAAAAGACCTGTCGTCGTATATGGCGTCTCCGGCTACACCGGGCGCCTGGTGTGTGAGTATTTGCGGGAATACAACATTCCCTTTATCGCCGCCGGGCGTGACAAGGCGAGAGTTCAGGCTGTCGTCGAGAAGATTCCGGGAATCGAGACCGCGGATTATGAGGTCGTCGAGGTCGCACACACTGTCGAAGCGCTGACCAGCCTCTTTAAGGGCGCCAAATTCGTCAGCAATATCGTGGGGCCTTTTATCAAATACGCTCCTGAGGTCGTCGAAGCCTGCCTGGCCGCCGGCTGCCATTACAGCGATACGACGGGCGAACAGGACTGGGTCATGCTGGCGCAGGACCGCTGGGGCGCGAAGTTCGCCGAGAAAGGCCTGCTGCTGGCGCCGAATATCGCTCAGATGTACACGACGGGCGAGATCGCGGCGAACATCTGTCTCGAAACGCCCGGTCTCGACAGCCTCGACATTCAGGTGTTCTGGAAGGGTTTTCCAACCTACGCCTCGACGCAGACCATTTTCACCATCCTCAAGGCGCAGTGGTACTACCTCGAGCAGAACAAGTATGTCGAATGGGACGTCACTGCCCGCGCCGACGTGGTGGTGCCAGGCCAGCACGAAACGGCGATCGCAGTTCCTTGGGGAGGCACCGCGCATCCGGTCTGGTTCAAGAACGATCCGCGCGTTTCCAACTGCCGTGTGCTCGGCGGCGTTCTTGCCCGCCCGGTGATGGAAGGCGTGGTGCAAACCACGCAAATGGTGAAGGAAAAGATCAAGCCCTTGCCGCCCGCGGAGCAGGAGAAGGCGCTGGCCGAAATCGCAGGGAGCCTGCAAGCCAGCATGCCGCCGCGCGAAAATCCACGCATCAACACCTCGATCGATTCCGTTTATGCGTCCGGCCCGCTAGGCCGCGCGCATTGCGTGATCCACGGAAACTGCAACTACAAGCAAACTGGCATGTTGCAGGCCTATGCCGCGTTCTCGTTGCTGCAGATGCCGCCGAAGAGGGTTGGATTTGCTTCAGGCTGCCAGGCCTTCGGTCATCGCGAACTGCTTGGCCAGTTGCGCAGCTTCGGTCTGGTGATGAACCCGATCCTGACCGTTCATCAATAAAAGCGATCACGCCGGGGCGGCTTTGCCGCCTCGGTTCCTAACCGCGCGCCTTGGCGTTGAGCGCGGATGCAACGCGGCTGACCGGCGACTTGCCGAGGACCTTGGCGATGTCGTTGGTGGCGGCAACGAGTTGCTTCATATCGACGCCGGTCGCAACGCCCATGCCCTCCAGCATATAGACGACGTCCTCGGTGGCGACATTGCCGGTCGCTCCGGGCGCATAGGGACAGCCGCCGAGACCGCCGGCGGCGGAATCGATCACGCGAGCGCCCTCCTCCAGACCTGCGTAGAGATTGGCGAGCGCCTGTCCGTACGTGTCATGGAAATGCATGCCGAGATTCCGCATCGGCACCTCGGCAGCGACAGCGCGCAGCAACTGCCGCGCCTTTGACGGCGTGCCGACGCCGATGGTGTCGCCAAGCGAGACCTCGTAGCAGCCGAGATCCCAGAGCTTCTTCGTCACGTCGACAACTGCGGATGGCTTCACCTCACCGTCATAGGGACAGCCGAGCACGCAGGAGACATAGCCGCGCACCCTGATGCCATCGGCCCTGGCGCGCTCGATCACCGGGACAAAGCGCTGGATCGATTCCGCAACGGTGCAGTTGATGTTGGCCTTCGAAAATCCTTCCGATGCGGAAGCGAACACGGCGATCACTTTCGCGCCCGCGGCCTTCGCAGCCTCGTAACCCTTCTCATTGGGAACGAGGACATGGAATTCGTAACCGGGATGATGGTCGACCGCGCGCAGCACCTGATCCGAATTGACCATCTGCGGGATGGCCTTGGGCGAGACGAAGCTGCCGACCTCGATGGTGTGAAGGCCCGCCTTGACGAGATTTTCAATGAATGCGATCCGCGCCTCGGCCGAGACCGGCGTCTTTTCGTTTTGCAGCCCGTCGCGCGGGCCGACTTCGACAATACGGACCTGATCGCTCATGAACCCGTCTATGCCTTCGGTTCGATCTCGGCGAGTTCGACGCCTTCGGCGACGATGTCACCGACCTTGCACTTAAGCGCCTTGACGGTGCCCGCGAACGGCGCGCGTAGGGTCTGCTCCATCTTCATCACTTCCAGCGTCAGGATCGCGGCGCCCTTCTCGACCTCGGCGCCTTCTTCGACCAGCAGCGCCACGACCGTACCGGGCAGCGGCGCCACGACACGGTCAGCACCTGACTGCTCCTCATCCTCAGTGCCGAACGGATCGACCCAGTGAACTTCAAAGCGTCCGTTGCGGGTGCGGACATAGACCTCGTGGCCGTCGAGCAGGCCAGTCACATGATGCTTCACGCCGTCGAGCACAAGATCGATACCGCCGCGCGGCGATGCAGAGCTTGCGAACGCGAGGACCCGTCCGTCGATGGCCAGCGTCGAGGGGCCCTGACCATAACGCATCGACACCTTGCGCTCGGTGCCATCCGCTTGCCGGAACAGAAACCGGCGGCGGCGCGCGGCAACCGCGGCCCAGCCCCCACCCGCGCGCCATGGCGAGTTCACGTCAGCGCCCGCCGCCGCACGCTCGCTTTGCAGAATTGACCCCACAGCAGCGGCCAATTCAAGATCGGTCAGTTGCCCTTCAGCAGGCGTCAGCTTCGCCAGTTCGCGCTCGATGAAGCCGGTGTCGATGGTGTTGGCGCGGACATCCGGATGCGTGATCAGCGCCGAGAGGAACGGAATATTGGTGACGATGCCACGGACGTCGGTTTCCTGCAGGCCGCGGTTGAGCCGCGAGATTGCGAGATCGCGCGTCGGCGCCCAGGCGATGACCTTGGCCAGCATCGCGTCGTAATTCGGGGACACGGTCTTGCCCTCGGCGTAACCCGCATCGATGCGCAGGCCATCCACTTCTTCCGGCGTGTGCCAGGTGCGGATGCGGCCCACCGACGGCATGAAGTTCTTGTTCGGATTCTCGGCGTAGACGCGCGCTTCGATGGCGTGGCCATTGAGCGTGACCTGATCCTGCGCCAATGGCAGCTTCTCGCCAAACGCCACGCGCAATTGCAGTTCGACCAGATCGACGCCGGTGATCAGTTCGGTCACCGGATGCTCGACCTGAAGGCGCGTATTCATTTCAATGAAGAACGTCTCTTTTCCATCGGAGACGAACTCGATGGTGCCCGCGCCGACATAGTTCACCGCGCCCGCAGCCTTGCGCGCGGCGGCGCAGACAGCATCGCGCTGCGCAGCATTGAGTGTCGGCGACGGGGCTTCCTCGATCACCTTCTGGTGGCGGCGCTGCAAGGTGCATTCGCGCTCGAACAGAGAGATCAGGTTGCCATGGCTGTCGCCGATGATCTGCACTTCGATATGGCGCGGGTTCTGGACGAACTTCTCGATCAGCATGCGGTCGTCACCGAAGGCCGCCAGCGCTTCGCGTTTGGCGCTGACGATGGCCGCCGCCAGTTCATCCGCGCTGCGGACGATGCGCATGCCGCGCCCGCCGCCGCCGGCGGACGCCTTGGCAAGCACGGGATAGCCGATCTTGCTGGCCGCATCCGCCAGCGTCTTCTCGTCCTGGGCCTCGCCGTGATAGCCGGGCACCAGCGGCACGCCCGCCTTTTCCATCAGCGCCTTGGAGCCTGACTTCGAGCCCATGGCTTCCATCATCTCGGCGGTCGGGCCGACGAACACGATGCCTTCAGCCGCACAGCGGCGCGCGAAGTCGGCGTTCTCCGACAGGAAACCGTAACCCGGATGGACCGCTTCGGCGCCGGTCTTCTTCGCCGCCTCGATGATGCGATCGACATTGAGGTAGCTATCGCGCGCGCGTGCGGGCCCGAGCAGCACGGCATCATCCGCCATCGCGACATGCACAGCGTCAGCATCTGCTTCGGAATAGACCGCGACGGTGCGCAGGCCCATGGCGCGCGCCGTCCTGATGACGCGGCAGGCGATCTCGCCACGATTGGCGATCAGCAATGTGTTGAACCGGCGATACAGCGCTGCAGACTTGGTGGCGGCTTTGGCGTTCATCGGATCAGGTCCACGACGGTTTGCGCTTTTCAAGAAATGCGGAAAGGCCTTCGCGGGCCTCAGGTTTGGCGCGCACATCGGCGATCAGTTGCGCGGTCTCGGTCATGAGGGCTTCGTCGATGCGCCGCCCGGCGATATCGCCAGCGAGCTTCTTGGCGATGGACCGCGCGCCCGGCGCCGCCGACTTCAACTGCTTGAGCAACTTGCCGATGCGTTCGTCCAGAACTTCGGGCGCGACGACCTCGTGCAGCAGGCCGATCCGCATCGCCTCGTTCGCATCGAACACTTCTGCGGTCTGGAAATAGCGCCGCGCCGTCCGTTCGCCGATGGCGCGCAGCACGTAAGGGCTGATCATGCCCGGCACGATGCCGAGACGAACTTCCGACAGGCAGAACGTCGCCTCAGAAGAGCCGATAGCGATGTCACAGGCCGAGACAACACCGACACCGCCGCCATAGATCGGACCATGCACCCGGCCGATGGTGGTCTGGGGCATCCGGTCGAGCGCGGACAGCATCCGCACCAGCGGCATGGCGTCCGCGATGTTTTCCTCTCGCGTATAGGTGCCCGCTTCGCGCATCGCGCTGATGTCGGCTCCGGCACACAGGCTCTTGCCCTCGCCTGCGAGCACCATCGTCGCAATCGAGCGATCGGAAGCGATGCTCTCGAAGGCGGAGCGCAGCGCTTCGATCAGCGCGCGATTCAGGGCGTTGTTCAGTTCAGGACGGTTCAGCGTGACGCGCGCCACGTCCTGATCGCGCTCGATGCGGACAAGATCGGTCATCGTTTTGCGCCCCGCATCACATTCTGAACACGCCGAACTTCGGCGGCTCGATCGGAGCGTTAGCGGCGGCGGACAGTCCGAGCCCAAGCACAAGCCGCGTATCGGCAGGATCGATCACGCCGTCGTCCCATAGCCGCGCGGTGGCGTAATACGGATGGCCCTGCGTCTCGTACTGTTCGCGGATCGGGGTACGGAAGGCATCTTCTTCCTTCGCCGACCAGGTGCCCCCCTTGGCCTCGATGTTATCGCGGCGGAGCTGGCTCAGCACCATCGACGCCTGCTCGCCGCCCATCACCGAGATGCGCGCGTTCGGCCACATCCAGAGGAAGCGTGGGCTATAGGCGCGGCCGCACATGCCGTAGTTGCCGGCGCCGTAAGATCCACCGATCACCACGGTGAACTTCGGCACCGAGGCGGTTGCGACGGCAGTTACAAGCTTGGCGCCGTCGCGGGCGATGCCGCCCGCCTCGTATTTCTTGCCGACCATGAAGCCGGTGATGTTCTGCAGGAACAGCAGCGGAATGCCGCGCTGGCAGCAGAGCTCGATGAAGTGTGCGCCCTTCAGCGAACTCTCGCTGAACAGGATGCCGTTGTTGGCGATGATGCCGACCGGATAGCCCCAGATGTGAGCGAAGCCGCACACCAGCGTGGTGCCGTACAGCTTCTTGAATTCCTCGAACTCCGAACCATCAACGATGCGCGCGATGATCTCGCGCACGTCGAACGGCTTGCGGGCATCGGCGGGAACGACACCGTAAATATCCTCGCGGTCGAACAGCGGGTCGCGCGGCGCGCGCAATCCTGTCGCCGACGATGTCGCCGGATTGAGATTGCCGACGATGCGGCGTGCGATGCCGATGGCATGGCTGTCGTTCTGCGCGTAGTGATCGGTGACCCCGGAATGGCGGCTGTGAACGTCAGCGCCGCCGAGTTCTTCCGCCGTGACCACCTCACCCGTCGCGGCTTTCACCAGCGGCGGGCCGCCGAGGAAGATCGTGCCCTGATTGCGCACGATGATGCTCTCGTCCGACATCGCAGGCACATATGCGCCGCCGGCGGTGCACGATCCCATCACGATGGCGATCTGCGGGATGCCCTGCGCGGACATGTTGGCCTGATTGTAGAAGATGCGGCCGAAGTGCTTCTCGTCGGGGAATATCTCGTCCTGCTGCGGCAGGAACGCGCCGCCGGAATCGACCATGTAGATGCAAGGCAGATTGTTCTGCCGCGCGATGTCCTGCGCGCGCAGATGCTTCTTCACGGTCATCGGATAATAAGTGCCGCCGCTGATGGTCGCGTCGTTGGCGACGATCACGCATTCACGGCCCGAGACTCGGCCAATGCCCGTCACGATGCTGGCCGAATGCACACCGCCGCCGTAGAGGCCGTAGGCGGCCATCGGCGAGAATTCGAGGAACGCCGTGCCTGGATCGATCAGGAGGTCGACGCGGTCACGCGCCAGCATCTTGCCCCGCGCGGTATGCTTGGCGCGCGAAGCCTCCCCGCCACCGCCCGCAACTTGTGAAAGCTTATCCCGGAGGTCCGCAACCAGGGTCCGCATGACGTCCGCATTGCGGGTGAAATCGGCCGATTTGGGATCGAGTCCGGAACGAAGTGCCATTGTTTCCCGCCGCGTAACGTTTTGATCTTGCTTGCTTCCGTCCTTTCCGGACGGCTTCGACCCGCAAGGTGTCACTGCTTGGCGGCTGAATGCAACCACAACTTTCGCGACGATATTGAAGAGACTTGCCGTGGGTCAGAGGCCCTCAATAGGGCAAAGCGGCATCAGGAAATGTCATGTCCCCGACATTTGCCGGGGCAATTTCATGAGGCCGGACCGGCTGAACACCAAAGCCGGGCCTGCGGGCGAACGCCCGCTGAGCGCAAACATCGGAGAGAGGCTTAGTGTGTCCAGGGCTCGACGCGGCGGAACGCGAAATTGTCCGCGTAGGCCTTCACGCGAGGCTGCAATTCCTTCGGCTCCAGCACCTGATAGGGGATGCCTTCCCGCTCGCAATAGGCGACGGCCTCTTCCTTGGTGTGGAAATGAAGCGTCACCTGCTGCTTCATGTCCCCGGAGCTGGTCCAGCCCATCAGCGGCTCGACCACACGCGGCTGCTCGGGTTCATAGTCCAGTTGCCATGCCTTGGTCTTGGCAAACCCGGACTGCATCGCATTTTTAGCAGGTTTGAAGATTCTTGCTGTCATGGAGCTAACGGGTCCCTGCGCCTGATCACTAGTGGCATCGGATGGGTAAAAAGCATGAGATTCGGATGCCGGCCAACATCAAGATCCTGAGCATGACTGCCCAGAACAAGACTTTTTACGGCGAGTTCTGGTATAGTAGGTCCGAAACGCGGTGACAATGTCGGACCGCTTGGGTCCGGGTAGGCGTTCCGCTGGCGTTATTTGGTTCGATCGCATCACGAAACGGTACTCATGGAAATTCAGGCAACACTCCCAGAGAAGGGCCGCGACCTCCGGCTCGATTTCTTCCGCGGCATCGCCAACTGGTGGATCTTTCTCGACCACATTCCGAACAACGTCATCAACTGGGCGACCCCGCGCAATTACGGGTTCAGCGACGCCGCCGACCTGTTCGTCTTCATATCGGGCTACACGGCGTCGTTCGTGTACGCGAAGATGATGCTCGATCGCGGCTTTATCGTCGGCTCGACCCGGCTGTGGAAGCGCGTCTGGCAACTCTATGTCGCGCACGTCATTCTGTTCGTGATCTATATCGCGGCGATCGGCTGGGTCGCATTGCGTTATGCCGATCCGGACATCCTCAATGAGTTCAACGTCGCCGGCCTCATCGCAAATCCCATCCAGACGCTGACGCAAGGGCTTCTGCTGCGCTTCAAGCCGGTCAATCTCGACGTGTTGCCGCTTTACATTGTCCTGATGGGCTTCTTCCCGCCGGTGCTGTGGCTGATGCTGCGCAAGCCCGACATGGTGATGATCGCTTCGCTGGTGTTGTATTTCGCCGCACGTCAGTTCGGCTGGAATTTCTCGGCCTATCCGGTCGGCTCCTGGTACTTCAATCCGTATACCTGGCAGCTGCTGTTCGTCTTCGGCGCCTGGTTCGCACTGGGCGGGGCCAACGAATCCCGCTCGGTGATCAAGTCTCAATGGCTGCTGATCGCCGGGACCCTCTATCTGATCTTTGCGATGATCATGACGATGGCCGGGCGATTCGAATCCTTTGGCGCGCTGTTTCCGAAGTGGCTCTATGACGCCTTCAATCCGAACGACAAGACGTTCCTGGCGCCGTATCGCGTCATCCATTTCGTGGTCATCGCGTTCTTCATCACGCGCTTTATTCCGAAAAACTGGGGGCCGCTTGAGTCGAAATGGGCCGAGCCGGTAATCAAGTGCGGCCAGCAATCGCTGCAGGTGTTCTGCGTCGGTATCTTCCTCTCCTTCGTTGGGCACTTCGTGCTGATGCTGAGCTGGGGCACGGTCTGGGCGCAACTCGGCGTCAGCGTCATCGGGGTCGCGATCCTGACCGCCGTCGCCTACTACGGAAGCTGGTCGAAGAAGCAGGACAAGCCATCGGCGCGGTCGGCACCCGCGAAAGCACCTGCGGCCCAGACTTCGGCAGCTCCGGGGGCCTGATTTGACCATACGGCGGACAAATTGGCCGCGGGCGGTTTAACCGCCCGCGATATGCCGTTCTGCCTTGCTGGAGCCATGCGAAGCGTGTATCGACTGCCCTCTCGGGGTATAGCGTAGCCTGGTAGCGCGGCGGTTTTGGGTACCGCAGGTCGGAGGTTCGAATCCTCCTGCCCCGACCAACCCACTGATTTTGCTCGAATTTTAGGAACCGGACGCCACCCGACGGTCCGCGCGCCGATGCCAGCTTTGGCTCAGCGGGTTCCGAACAGCGGATGAGCCACGCGGTCGCCGGCCTGGATTCCGTATTTCCGGGCCGTTCCGCCTATCACCTCAAGCACGCCCTTTGCCAGACCGCCCGACGAAATGATCTTCTCGGACTGAGGTTCGGTGTTTTCCGCGATCCGCAGAATGCGGCCATCGCTGCGGATAAAGATCATGTCGAGCGGAATGAAGGTGTTCTTCATCCACATCGAAACCTGCTGCTCGGGTGAGAAATCGAACAACATGCCCCGCCCCTCCGCCAGTTCCTTGCGGTACATCAGGCCGGTTGCGCGCTCCTGCTCGGTCTTTGCCATCTCGACCGAGAACACATGAACACCCGACTTGGTGACGATCTCAAGCGGCTGCACTTCGGCGGCGGTGGCGCTGAGCGACGCGGTCAGCATCACGACGAAGGCAACGGCAACCCTTTGCAAAAACCCTCTCAGGTTTTGCGACCGGATGATGGATGGAAAAGATTTCAACAGAGAACCCGAATTCATCTCAAGCAACGCCCTGACGTTCGATAGCGCCACCCTAGCCCGTCAATCATGGCAAAGGCCAGATGCAGGATCTGGCCTTCGTTTATGATCACGCGGATGTGGTTGACGTCAGGTCAGTGCGACGACAGTCCGGGTGCACCGGTCTCAGGCTGAATCTCGGCCGCCATCATACCCTTGGAGCCGGGCCCGAAGCGGACCAGCACATATTGGCCGGGACGCAGTTCGGTCATGCCGTAACGGCGCAGGGTTTCCATATGCACGAAGATGTCAGGCGTGCCTTCGCCGCAGGTCAGGAAGCCGAACCCGCGAAGCCGGTTGAACCATTTGACCTGCGCCCGCTCCAGCCCGCTGGTCGGAGTCACGCTGACGTGAGTCCGCGCCGGAAGCATCTGCGCCGGATGGATCGCCGTCGACTCGTCCATCGAGACGATGCGGAAGGCCTGATAGCCCTTCTGGCGCTGGACGCACTCAACGACCAGACGCGCACCTTCATAGGCGGTCTGGTAGCCGTCGCGCCGCAGGATCGTGACGTGCAGCAACACGTCCGGCCAGCCGTTGTCAGGGACGATGAAGCCGTAGCCCTTGGAGGCGTCGAACCATTTGATAACGCCGGAAATCTCGACGAGGTTGACAGCCGCACCGTCTGCGGCCGCGAAGGAGTCGGCGGCCAAATTCCGCTCGGCAGTGGCAGCCAGCTCACTCGGAGCAAACCTGTCGGATCCCCCAACCGGTTGACCACCTGCCTTCTTGGACTCAAATCCGTCCGAACCCATGACCCCCGGACCCCAACAAATCTTCAGTCAGTCAACGACATGACCAAGTACGTTATGCAAGGAAGCTCGCGCTATTTCATCGTGACGAATCAAAATGAACCAAGGCGAATCCTTGATTTAACGATAACACTCCGCAACGGGGCTGAAAGACAAAAAACAAATCAGCGGTGACCTATGAACAGCCTTGAAGGGCAGCGAATCATTGATGGGGTCAATTGCCGACGAACGGCCCAAGGGTCTCGCCGATATCGTGACGGATCACCAGATCGGCAACGTCATCCTGATCCGTCGGCTCGTTGTTGATGATCACGAGTTTGGCCCCGCAATTGCGGGCCATCAGCGGAAAACCCGCGGCAGGCCACACCACCAGCGACGATCCGATTGCAAGGAACAGGTCGCAGTGCTGCGCCAGTTCCGTCGCGCGGCGCATTTCATCTTCCGGCATCGACTGGCCGAACGAAATCGTCGCCGTTTTCACGGGTTCACCGCACGTCGTGCATGAGGGCGCAATGCCTTCTTCGTCGAAACGTTCCTTGACCCAGGGAATCTCGAAACGCTGTCCACATCCGATGCAGCGCGCGTAGGTGGTGTTGCCATGCAGCTCGACGACATGCTCGGCGGAAAATCCCGACACCTGATGCAGGTTGTCGATGTTCTGCGTAACGATCGCCGGAACCTTTCCGGCCTTGTACAGCGACGCCAGCGCCCGGTGACCGCGGCTGGGCTTGGCCGCAGCGAAGCTCGGCTCCATCGCGAAGCGGCGGCGCCAGGCCTCGTCCCTCGCCTCCTGGCTGGCGACGAACTCGCCGAACGGGATCGGACGATTGCGAGTCCACAGGCCGCCGGGCGAACGGAAATCGGGAATGCCGCTTTCGGTGGAAATGCCTGCGCCGGTGAACGGTACAATCGTGCGTGCCTCGGCGATCATATCGCCAAGCATGTCAATTCCACTGCGAAGATCGGATGCAATCATCGTGTCAGTATAACCCAACAAAAATGGGGGCGCGAAGCCCCCATTCTCTTCCGAGCTACCGCTAAAATCAGGCTGCCTTGTCCGCCTTGGGCGCCTGTGGTTTCGGCGCTTCCTGAGGCTTGGACGCTTCCTGGGGCTTCAGAGCTTCCTTGATCTCCCTCATATCCTTCTTGGGAGCGCTGACCTTGGCTGTCTTCCCCAGGGCAGCGAGCTTTTCCATTTCCGCGGCGAGTTCGCGCTGACGTGCGGCGATCTTGTCGGCAAGCTTCTCGCTGGCCTGATCGCGCAGGTTCGCCAGATCGTCGATCGACATCGAATCCAAATCTACCTTTTGCATGGTATTTCCCCGTTTGACTGGGTCACGGAGGTACCAAGAAGGCCTGTGCCTCGCCAGACGACGCGGTTTCTTATCCACTGTCATACGGCAGCGGATGGCGACGAGGCGTCAGGACTCAACAGCCGGTAAGTTTTGGGGAAGGTTCTTCAAGGCGATTGCGGAGAAATGTCAGACCGCACACCGTCAGACGTTGCGGGTCGGTTTCGCCGGCGGAAGAAAGTGTTTCGATATAGGTATCGACGCTTTCGCGGGCTTCCTTCAGTTCGTTCTCGTCCAGGTTACGCATCATACCGAACGTATGGATAATCCGATCGATCACTTCTTCCAAGAACGCCTCCTTCATTCCCATCAATTCTGTGAGATAACGGCGACGGAGCAAAAAGGTTCCCTTAACAACATCTGCCCTCGGGGCCGATTTGCTGCTATCTGATCGTCGGAATTTCAACGGCACTCCGGCGATGCTCGAACAGGGATAAGAAACATGCGTTATCTGCACACCATGCTGCGCGTCCGCAACCTCGATATTGCTCTCAAGTTCTACAGCGACACGCTCGGGCTTAAGGAAGTCCGCCGGACGGAAAGCGAGAAAGGCCGATTTACGCTGGTGTTTCTCTGCGCGGACGAAGACGAGAGTCTGCTCAAACAGGTCAAGGGGCGCGGCGCGCCGCTGGTCGAACTCACCTACAACTGGGATGAAGAGACCTATGGCGAGGATCGCTACTTCGGCCACCTCGCCTACGAGGTCGACGATATTTATGCCACCTGCGACCGGCTGATGAGGCTCGGCATCACCATCAACCGTCCGCCGCGCGATGGCCAGATGGCCTTCATCCGCTCACCCGATCTTCATTCCATCGAGCTTTTGCAGAAGGGCGACGCCCTCGCGCCGAAGGAGCCGTGGAGTTCGATGCCGAATACCGGGCATTGGTAGGCACCGGTTTATTTTCGGAACAAGAACATCGCAATCACGTTCTCCATGACATCGATTATGCATGGAGGAAAAAATGGGACGCGGACTCTTGTTGTGGCTGCTGGGCGTGCCGATCCCAGTGATCATTCTGCTCTGGCTTTTCTTCGGCCGCTAAAACTCGTTCGACTTCGAAAGCCCCTGCAACGCAGGGCTTTCACGTCAACAATGCGCATGCAGTTCAGGGTTTACTGCAGTCGGCCGTCGCTTCGATGAGCTTGACGAGCTTGTTGCCAGCCGCCTTCAAAATGCACATTTCGATCTGCTTGCCGGCAGGCACCGGCTTGGCGCAGATGATCTGCGGGTTGTCGTCGTAAACGGCCGTCGAAAATTTGCAGTTCGCCTGACATGACGCCGTGTAGTTGAACGGATTTGTCAGAGAGATGCTGGCCGACTGTTCGCCCGGCAGAATCGTGCAGACGATCGGCACCGGCTCGGCATGCAGCGCCGAAGGCAGGCCTCCCGCCAGAGCTGTAACTAAAATCAGGATACGTCTGCGCAGCATGAATCGACCGTGGTTGCTTCCGGCAGTACGGTAGCAAGACCGGATGCCCGAGACGAGCATTTCATGGCAACGGCCTCATCCGGTGGTCATTCAGCCTCATCTTGAGTTGCAAGAATCCGCGATCTCTGTTCGAAATCGCTGACCGGGTGAGTACCGTCAGGGCGGACATCTTGCAAAACGTGGTCAACGCATTCCTGCTGGTCTATGCCGCGCTGTTTCCGATCGTCAATCCGGTTGGCAGTGCGCCCCTGTTCCTGCGCATGACGCGCGGGCGCACCACAGCCGAACGCAGCGTCCTTGCGCTAAACGTGGCGCGCAACAGCTTCTTTCTCCTGCTCGGATCGCTGTTCATCGGCTCGCATGCTCTCGAATTCTTCGGGATCACCCTTCCCGTGGTCCGCGTGGCCGGCGGTCTGGTGGTGGCAGCCTTCGGATGGCAGATGTTGCATGCCCCGGAAGATCCCGGCCCGGATCGTGCGAAGGTCGACACCGGCCCCGCGATCGATGCGTTCTACCCGCTGACCATGCCGCTCACGGTCGGCCCCGGATCGATGTCGGTTGCTGTCACGTTAGGCAGCCAACGACCGACACCGACCGTAGATTTCGCGCAGCTCGCGATCCTCGGCGGCGCTGCGGTGGCGGGGCTCGCCGCCATCGCCCTCACCATCTTCGTTTGCTACCGCTTTGCCGATCGCATCATCATGTTTCTGGGTACGCGCGGCACGAATGTCGTCATGCGGCTTTCGGCATTCATTCTCCTCTGCATCGGCATTCAGATCATCTGGAATGGGTGTAGCGCGCTGCTCGGCAAGTCGATTTGAGCCGCATTTCAGATGACCATCCGCACGCTCTTCACGCATTTGTGCATCGCAACAAGATCGGAATTCCGGCTCCGAGCGCCAATTTTGCGAGAGATTTCAATTAAGCATGAGTTCCCTCCCTCCAAACGGCGCATTGAATATGACGGTTATTTTCGCTAGGTCTTGATCGATGCAGGCCCTCGGATGGCCGCTACGCCAGGGTCTCTGATTGATGCCTCGCCTTATTCACGGTCGTAAAACCGCTTCGACAACCGCGGCGATGGTCACTGCGTTTGCGCTTGGCCTGTCTGCTCTCGCGCTGTCCCCCGTCGCATCTCATGCTGAACAGGCAACAACCGGCGCCAGCACTGTTGTCTCCGACGATTTGAACAGCGTCTTCAAGGCCCAACCCTGCGTGCAATCCAAATCGCTCGCCCAGCTCGACGCACCGATCGCTCGTTTGTCGAAGAAGCTGGATGCCCATGAGCCTGTGACCATTGTCGCCGTCGGCTCGTCATCCACCGGCGGTGCGGGTGCAAGTTCTCCGGCCTATTCCTATCCCAGCCGCCTCGAGCGCGAACTACGCCAGAGGTTTCCCGAGACACCGATCACCGTCATCAATCAGGGCGTCAACGGCGAGGACGCCGCCTCAATGATGGAGCGGATGGATGCGGTTCTCGCACCCAAGCCGGACCTGGTGATCTGGCAGCTCGGCACCAACACCGTGCTTCGCGACGGCAACATTCCCGCAACCGCGGACCTGATGCAGGCCGGAATTTCGCGCATCAGAAAAACCGGCGCGGATGTGCTGCTGATCGACCCGCAATTCGCACCACGCGTCAACGCCAAGCCCGGCGCGAGCGAGATGGTCGGACTTATCGCTTATGTTGCCAAGCAGGCGCATGTTCCATTGTTCCGGCGTTTCGTGGCGATGCGCCACTGGCATGAAGATCAGGCTATCGCATTCGACCGGTTCATTTCCGCAGACGGCCTGCACATGAACGACTGGGGCTATTCCTGCCTCGCCCGGCTCCTTGCCGACAACATCACGGCCACCGTTGCACGATCGCGCTCCGTCGCCGGCGTCAGGCCGTTTCTGTAACGGCTCCATCAGCTCATAATTTTTCGAATGTGATAGTATCCGGTTTCCGGATGACGCATATCGCATGCAGCAACTGAACCTTTCAGGGTTCAGCCTGTATGAGAACCGCATGACGCATTCGCACGATACCGCGCACGACCATGCTGATCATCGGCATGAGGGGCATGACCATGGACATGGTCATGGTGGCGGGCACGTTCATGCGCCTGCGAATTTCGGCCCGGCCTTTGCGATCGGAATTACGCTCAACACGATCTTCATTGTCGTCGAAGCGGTCTACGGCTACGCCAGCAACTCGACGGCGCTGATCGCCGACGCCGGGCACAACCTGTCCGATGTGCTCGGGCTGATCGTCGCATGGATCGCGGTCATTCTGTCGAAGCGGCCGCCGTCTGTGCGTTACACCTACGGCCTGCGCGGCTCGTCGATCCTCGCGGCACTGTTCAACGCAGTCTTCCTGCTGATCGCCGTCGGCGCGATCGGCTGGCAGGCCGTGCTGCGGTTGTTCAATCCGGAACCCGTGGCCGAGATGACCGTGATGATCGTCGCGGCCATCGGCATCGCCATCAACGGTTTCACCGCGCTGCTGTTCGCATCCGGCCGCAAGAGCGATCTCAATATCCGGGGCGCCTATCTGCATATGGCCGCGGACGCCGCGGTATCGGCCGGCGTCGTCATCGCCGCGCTGATCATCATGTTCACGGGCTGGGTGTGGCTGGATGCAGTCGTGAGCCTTTTGATCGTTGGGGTCATCGTCTGGGGCACATGGGGACTTCTCCGCGACAGCACAGCAATGTCGCTCGGCGCTGTACCGTCAGGCATCGATCCGGTTGCGGTTCGTCAATACCTCGAACAGCGTCCGGGCGTGACCGAGGTTTGCGACCTGCACATCTGGCCGATGAGCACGACCGAGTCCGCACTGACCTGTCATCTGGTGATGCCCTCGGGGCATCCGGGGGATGCCTTTCTGGTTCAGGCCACGCGTCACCTGAAAGAGACCTTCGGGATCCAGCACACCACGATCCAGATTGTGACCAGCGCGGTCACGGCCTGCACGCTCGCGCCGGAAGGCGCCATTTAACCAGCCTTGAAAAGGCCCGACAGAGAATCTACTGATACGACATGAGAAGCGATGCTGGCATCAATGCAAGGCCCGGCGCTGGACGCAGCGGACAGCGACGCCGTCTGTCGCTTGTCCTCGCGCTCATGATCGGCCTGCTGGCATCGCTGATTCATTGCGGAAGCTGCGAGCCGGCCATTGCCGGCTCGAACACCACGGTCGTCGCAATGGACTTCGACGGGACAAGCCCGCCTGACACGCCCGATCATAAGATACCCTTTCATTGCGGGCATTGTCTCAGCCACGTCACCGGACAACCGACATTTGTCGTGCAGCTTCCGGCCGACGTGAGCCATCACGTGCCACCTCTCGGCCGCGAGCAAACGCTGGCGTCGCTGGCCGGCCTGCCCCTGTTCAAACCACCCCGCGCCTGAGCATCAACGCGGCCGCCAAGGCCCGTTCGGCATGACCGCAGCCTCATAGCTGCGGGAGCGCCTGTTCACACCATTTCGCAGACATGGCGATGGCACGACTCCGATCGTGCGCGGGAACATAACGATGACCAGACTCAAATTGCTTGTTGCGGCAAGCGCGACATGCGCGATCGCGGCGCTTTGCTTCGTAGCAGCCTATGCACACGAAAAACCGCCTGTTCAGGAACAGCCTGCTCAACATGACGAACCCGGCATAAGGCTCAGTGAGAAACAGGTCGCTGCCGGAAACTTCGCGGTCCAGGAAGCGCGTGGTGGACTCCTGAGCAAACGCATGGTCGTTCCGGGAGCAATCGTGCCGAGCGGCGACCGCATCGCCAAGGTCTCCGTCCGCTTGCTCGGCACCGTCGCAGAGGTACGCAAGCGGCTCGGCGACACGGTGCGTGAGGGTGACGTTCTCGCGATCATCGAAAGCCGGGAGGTGGCCGACGCCAAGAGCCAGTACCTCGCCGCGCGGGTCGCCTTCGACCTTCAGGACACCTTGTTCACGCGGTCGAAAAGCCTGTTCGAGTCCAAGGTCAGCAGTGAAAACGACTTCCTGCGCGCGAAAACCGCATTCGAGGATATCCGCATCAAGTTCGACGTTGCGCGTCAGAAGCTGTTCGCGCTGGGTCTGACCAGCGACCAGATCGCGGTGCTGCCCCAGCAACCTGTCGAGAGCCTCAGATTACAGGAATTGCGCGCACCGATGAACGGCCGGATCGCTGAACGCCGCATCGATCTCGGATCTCTGGTCGGCCGCGAAGGTCAGGAAAGCGAACTGTTCGTGATTGTGGATTCAAGCGTCGTGTGGGCCGAGCTCTCGCTCGCGGCCGCCGATCTTGCCGTGGTCAGCGAGGGCCAGAAAATCACCATCAGCGCCGGTTCGCAGGGCGAGCCCTTGCTCGCGACCATCATGTTCGTGAGCCCTCTGCTGGACAAGGACACACGTCTGGCGCGCGTCGTCGCATCGGTCGACAATCCCGCGCACATCCTGCGGCCGGGCATGTTTGTGACCGCCGAAATCCCGTTCCAGCAGGTGAAGGCTGACGTGGTGGTGCCGAAAACCGCCGTGCAGAGCATTGAGGGCCAGAGCGCCGTGTTTGTCCGCACGCCAACCGGTTTTGAGCCCCGCAAGATCGTCACAGGCCGCGAGGACAGCCGCTCGTTCGAAGTGACATCCGGCCTCTCCGCCGGCGATCCCATCGCAACCGCCAACACCTTCGTCCTGAAGGCCGATCTCGGCCGCGGCGAAGCATCTCACGCGCATTAGGCCACCGAACATGATCAGTCGCATTCTCGACCTGTCCATCCGGCACCGCTGGATCGTCGTCCTGTTCAGCATCGGCTTTGTCGCGTTGGGCGCCTGGTCGCTGCTGCATTTGCCGGTCGACGCCGTGCCCGACATCACCAACAAGCAGGTGCAGATCAACACGACCGCGCCGGCGCTGTCCCCGGTGGAAATCGAAAAGCAGGTCACATTCAGGATCGAGACCGCGCTGGCGGGCATCGCGGGACTGGAAAGCACCCGGTCGTTGTCTCGCAACGGCTTCTCGCAGGTGACGGCCATCTTCCGCGAGAAGACGGATATCTATTTCGCACGGCAGCAGATCAACGAGCGGCTGATCGAACTCCGCGCCAGCCTGCCGCCCGGCGCCGACCCGAAAATGGGCCCGATCTCGACCGGCCTCGGCGAAATCTACATGTGGACGGTTTCCCTCGCGCCGAAAGCCAACGGCAGCAGCGGCAAGCCGGGCTGGCAGAGCGACGGCACATTTCTGACAGCGGAAGGCGAGCATCTCAAAACCGATATCGAACGCGGCGCCTATCTGCGCACGGTGCAGGACTGGATCATCCGGCCGCAGGTCAGGAGCGTCCCGGGTGTCGCCGGTGTCGATGCCATCGGTGGATACATCAAGCAGTATCAGGTGAAGCCCGATCCCGCGAAACTGATCTCGCTCGGGCTGTCGTTCGGCGATGTCGTTCGCGCCATCGAGGCCAACAACATCAGCCGGGGTGCCAGCACCATCGATCGTAACGGGGAGGGAATTGCTGTCCGCGCCGGTGGCCGTCTGGAGAGCCTCGCCGACATTGGCGATGTGACGATCATCACGCGCGGCGGAGTGCCGGTGCGGATTCGCGACGTCGCTAACGTGGCAATCGGAGGGGAGATCCGGACCGGCAGCGCCAGCCGCGACGGGCGCGAAGCCGTGATCGGAACGGCGCTGATGCTGATGGGCAGCAACAGCCGGACCGTCGCCGCCGCAGTCGACGCAAAAATGCAGGACATCCGCCGCAGTCTTCCGGCCGGGGTCACAGTGGAAACCGTCCTCAACCGCACCCAACTGGTCGATGCGACCGTCACCACCGTCGCCAAGAATCTCGGCGAAGGCGCCCTGCTTGTGATCGCCGTCCTGTTTCTGCTGCTCGGCAACTTTCGCGCGGCGCTGATCACGGCGCTGGTCATTCCGCTCGCCATGCTGATGACGGCCACAGGAATGCTGCAAGGCCATATCAGCGCCAACCTGATGAGCCTCGGCGCCCTCGATTTCGGCCTGATCGTCGACGGCGCAGTCATCATCACCGAAAATACGCTGCGGCGTCTGGCGGAAAAGCAAACCGAAACTGGCCTGAAACTGACGCTGTCCGAGCGCCTCGCGACGGTCAAAGCCGCCGCTGAAGAGATGATCGCGCCGACCGTCTACGGCCAGGCGATCATCATCCTGGTCTATGTCCCGCTGCTCACCTTCAGCGGCGTTGAAGGCAAAATGTTCGAGCCGATGGCCTTGACGGTCATCCTTGCGCTGGTTTCGGCCTTCGTGCTCTCCATCACGTTCGTTCCGGCACTGATCGCAATCGCAGTCACCGGCAGGGTGAAGGAATCCGACAACCTCGCCGTGCGCCGCCTCAAGTCCTGCTACGCGCCGCTCCTGAAACGTACCATCAACCGGCCCCTCGCCGCCATCGCCACCGGCGTGGTCCTGTTTCTCGGCGCCCTGTTGCTGTTCTTCCGTCTCGGTCAGGAATTCATCCCGACGCTGGATGAAAAGAATCTCGCGATGCATGCGCTGCGTATTCCCAGCACCAGCCTCACGCAATCGCAGGCGATGCAGTTTGACGTCGAAAAAGCCATCAGCGGCTTCCCGCAGGTGGCCTACGTCTTCTCCAAAACCGGAACGGCCGAGATCGCCTCCGATCCGATGCCACCCAACGCGTCCGATACTTTCATCATCTTCAAGCCGAAGGACCAGTGGCCCGATCCCGCATTGAGCAAGGCCGCGCTGCTGGACCAGATCGAAGAAGCCGTCCGCGTACTGCCCGGCAATAACTACGAATTCACCCAGCCGATCCAGATGCGGTTCAACGAGCTGCTGGCGGGTGTGCGCGGCGATCTGGCGATCAAGGTTTTTGGCGACGAGTTTGAGCCGCTGCTGCGCAGCGCGGGCCAGATCGCAGGTATCCTGCAGAAAACCAAAGGGGCGACGGACATCAAGGTCGAGCAGGCCAGCGGCCTGTCGGTGCTGGATATCACCGTGAACAAGGCGGAGATCGCCCGGCGCGGCCTCAGCCTTACCGCCGTTCAGGACGTGATCGGCACAGCCATCGGCGGACGAAGCGCCGGAGCGGTGTTTGAAGGCGACCGGAGCTTCGACATCGTGGTCCGCCTGCCGGAAGACATCCGCGGCGATCTCGATGCACTGAAGAACCTGCCGGTGTCGCTGCCGCCGGCCGGCCTGACCCCGTTGACCGTCCCACTCGGCCAACTGGCGACGTTCAAGATCAGCGATGGTCCGAACCAGATCAGCCGCGAGAATGGCAAGCGGCGTGTCGTCATCACCGCCAATGTGCGGGACCGCGATATTGCCGCGGTCGTGAACGACGCCCGGGCACAAATCGAGATTCAGGTGGCGTTGCCGCCCGGCTACTGGCTGTCCTGGGGCGGCCAGTTCGAAAATCTTGCAGCAGCACGCCAGCGGCTCTCGTTCGTTGTGCCGGGGTGCTTCGTCCTGATCTTCCTGCTGCTGATGGGGGCGCTCGGAACAGCGCGGGACGCTCTCATCGTCTTCAGCGCCGTTCCCCTCGCCCTGACAGGCGGTGTTGTTGCGCTGTGGCTGCGGGGGATTCCGTTCTCGGTCTCTGCGGCGGTCGGTTTCATTGCCCTGTCGGGCGTTGCCGTCCTCAACGGGCTGGTGATGCTTAGTCACATCAAGCAACTGATGGCCAGGGGGCAGGAGAAGGCGGAAGCCATCTTCGAGGGCGCCCTCACCCGCTTGCGACCCGTCGCCATGACGGCGCTGGTGGCGTCGCTCGGCTTTGTGCCGATGGCGCTGGCAACCGGAACCGGCGCGGAGGTGCAACGGCCGATTGCAACGGTCGTGATCGGTGGGCTGATCAGCGCAACGCTGCTGACGCTGTTCGTTCTGCCGGCACTTTATGTGCTGTTTGGACGCAAGCCGGAGAGCGTTGCATCAGAGACAACATCGATGCCAGCTCAAACCGTCGAACCGTTGCGCGGTTAACTGGATCAGGCGGCACCGAGATACGCGGCTTTCACCTTCGGGTCCGACAGCAGCGTCGCGCCGTCGCCCTCCAATGCTACCTTGCCGGTCTCCAGCACGTAGCCGCGGTCGGCGATCTCGAGCGCGGCGCTGGCATTCTGCTCGACAAGCAGGACAGTCACGCCTTCTTTTCGGAGTGACACGATCGCCGCAAGGATCTGATCGACAAGCGTCGGCGATAGCCCGAGCGAAGGTTCGTCCAGCAGCAGCAGCTTCGGCTTGCCCATCAAGGCACGGCCAATCGCCAGCATCTGCTGCTGACCGCCGGACAATCCCCCGGCAAGCTGGCGGCGCTTCTCGGCAAGTATCGGAAACATTCCGAACACACGGTCGCGGTCGCTTTCGATGTCCTTGTCCCGGCGCATGTAAGCACCCAGGCGAAGATTGTCCTCGACGCTCAGCGGTCCGAAAATCTGGCGGCCTTCGGGCGACTGCGTCATGCCGCGCTGAACCCGCCGATGCGGCTTGAGGCGATCGATGCGCTCGCCCAGAAAGCGGATTTCGCCGGCCGTAATCGGCTGAACGCCCGATAGCGCCCTGAGCAGCGTCGTCTTTCCCGCGCCGTTGGAGCCGATCAGGGCGACCACCTCGCCTGCCCGCACGGCAAGGTTGACGCCGTGCAGCACCTCGATCCGGCCATAGGCGCTGCGGAGGTTGGCAACTTCAAGCACGGGCCGCCTCCTTCGCTCCATGTTTGCCGAGGTAGGCTTCAAGGACCGCCGGATTGTCACGCACCTCCTGCGGCTTGCCTTCGGCGATTGGCTTGCCGCGATTCAAAACAAGAATGTGGTTCGAAATCTTCATCACCAGCTTCATGTCGTGTTCGACAAGAACGACCGCGATGCCCTTGGCGGCGACCCGCCGGATCAGTTCGTCGATCTCCTCGGTCTCGACGGGATTGCAGCCGGCCGCAGGCTCATCGAGCAACAACACGCGCGGTTCGGAGGCCAGCGCGCGCGCGATTTCGAGGCGCTTGCACGCGCCGTAGGACAACGATCCCGCCGCAACATCTGCGCTGGCGCGGAGTCCAACCTCGTCGAGCAAGGCGAGCGCGGCATCGCGCGTCTCGGCGTTTTGCCGCGTCACCGATGGCAGGCGGAACAGGTCCGCAAGCAGATTGCAGCGCTCCCGGAGATGACGGCCGACCATGACGTTCTCCGCAGCCGTCATGCGCTGGAATATCTGGAGGTTCTGGAAGGTGCGCGACATGCCGCGCGTGGCGAGCTTGTCGGGCGTCAGTCCTGTGACATCCTCGCCCGACAGTTCGACATGCCCCTGATCGCGCTCATAGACCCCGGAGACGATGTTGAACAGCGTGGTCTTGCCCGCTCCGTTCGGCCCGATAATTGAAAGAATCTGTCCGGGGCTGACGGAGAAGCTGACACCGTCGATGGCTTTGACGCCGCCGAACGAGATTCCGATATCCCTGGCTGCGAGGATCGTCATGCCTTCGTCCTCTTCGCCAGCAGACGCGACAGCGTCGGGACAATGCCGTCGCGCATGAAGATCATCGACACAATGATGATGAAGCCGAGCAGCAGGTGTTCGTATTCCTGAAACACGGTGAGCACCTGAGGCAGCGTGATGAGCACCGCAGCACCGACAATGCTGCCGACGACCGAGCCGAGCCCGCCAAGCACCACCATGGTCACCATCTCCACAGAATGGAGAAATCCGGCCTGATCGGGATTGATGAAACCATTCATGAGCGCAAGGGCGGAGCCCGCAATCGACGCATAGGCGGCTGCGATCACGAACGCCTGCAACTTGAAGCGAGCAACGTTGATACCAGCCACGCGTGCCGCGACCTCGCTGTCATGCAGCGCGCGGAAAGCACGCCCTGTCGGCGTATCGTTCAGGTTGAGAGCGATCCACGTTCCCAAAATGAGAAGCCCGCCCGTGACCCAATACCAGGTGTCCGATCCGCTGACGCGCCAGCCGAACAGCACCAGCTTGGCAACCGGCATGCCATCCGGCCCGCCGGTCCAGCGGCTCTCCGTGGTGATGACGAGCGCCACGAGCACGCCGAGACCAAGCGTTGCAATGGCGAGGTAATGCCCCTTCAGTTTCAGGATCGGGCGGCCGACGAGATAGGCCAGCACCGAAGAAATAACACAGCCAAGCAGAACCGCCGCCCATGGCGGGATTCCGAAATGCGCGGGACCGATAGCAACGGCATAAGCGCCAATCCCGAAAAATCCGGCGTGGCCGAGGCTGACCTGCCCGGCCGATCCCATCAGGACGTTCAGGCCGATGGCCGCAAGCGCCGACACCCACACCAGCGACGCCACACGGAAATAGTAGCTCGACGGAAAAATCAGCGGCAGCACCGCGACGACGACCGCGAGTGCGATCAGGATCAGATAGCGATAACCGATCTTCTGCAGCACCGCTCAGACCCTTTCCACGGTCCGCCGGCCGAACAGGCCTTGCGGCATGGCGAACAGCACAAGCAGAATGACGATGAAGGCGAACGCGTCCTTGTAGGTCGAACTGATATAGCCGACGCCGAAGGCTTCCAGCAGGCCGAGCAACAGCCCGCCCGCGACCGCGCCGAGCGGATTGCCCATGCCCCCTAGCATCGCCGCCGCAAATCCCTTGAGCGCGAGCATCGTGCCGACATCGTAGCTTGTGAGCGTGATCGGCGTGATGAGAATGCCGGCGACCGCTCCGATGGCCGCTGATCCGCCGAAAGCCAGCGCCATCACGGTCGCGGTGTTGATGCCGACAAGCCGCGCCGCCAGACGGTTCGCGGCAGTCGCAAGCACGGCCTTGCCGAGGACCGTCCGTTCCAGAAAAACGTAAAGCAGGATGACGATCACGGCGGTGCCGCCGAGCACCCAGAAGCTCTGTGGCTGAACGGTCGCGCCCAGCACGTTGACCGGCGTGTCGCCGGAGATACTAGGCAGCTTGTGAAACTGTTTGTCGAACAGGATTTGCGCCGCGCCCCGAAGCAGGATCGACGCGCCGATGGTGATGATGATCAGCGTGACCGGCGAGGCATCGCGCGCCGGCTCGATAGCGAGCCAATAGAGCAGAAGGCCGACGACGATGGAAACGACCACTGCAAGCAGCGCGGAAAGCGGAAGGGGAACCCCGGCGGCAGTAGCAAACACCGTCACCATCCCGCCCAGCATGACGAACTCGCCCTGGGCAAAATTGACGACGTCGGAGGCGTTGTAGACCAGCGTGAAGCCGAGAGCGACCAGAGCGTAGACCGCGCCCACGGTCAGTCCGGAAATAAGAAACTGGACAAACTCCGGCATACCGGCTCCACGAGCAATGATGGCAGCCGATGGCTGCCGTTCCCGGCGAAAACGAATAAATTCAGACAGAGAATAAGCTCCCGGATGGATCGGACCGAACCGTCCGGGAGCGTCTGTATCGGCTTGCTTATGCGCCGGGCTTGATCAGGGTCCAGTCGCCGCCCTTGATTTCCAGCATACGGAACGCCGAGAGATCGAGGCCGAGATGATCCGTCGGCGTCATGTTGACGATGCCGCCGGTGCCGACGAAGCCCTTGGTCTTTTCGATTTCGTCCCGAACCTTCTTCGGATCGGTCGAGTTGGCGCGCTTCATGGCTTCGACCAGAATCATCAGGCCGTCATAGGCATGGCCGCCGAAGGTCGAGACCGGGCTCTTCGCGGTGTCCTCATAGGTTTTCTTGTAATCGACCACGACCTTCTTCTGCGGGTCGCTGTCAGGCAGCTTGTCACCGACCAGCAAGGCCGCCGCCGGCAAGCGGATGCCTTCAGCCGAAGCGCCTGCGAGTTCGATGAAGCTCTTCGAGGCCACACCATGGCTCTGATAAAGCGGCGTCGCGGTCATGCCGAGCTGTGCGTAGTTTCGGGTCACGATCGCAGGTCCCTGCCCGAAGCCGGGATTGACGATGGCCTGAACGCCGGGGGTGTTCTTGATCTTGGTGAGCTGGCCGGTCATGTCGCTGTCACGCGGACCGTAGCTTTCCTCGGTGATGATCTTGATGTCGTAGTTCGGTGCCACCTTGGTGCACTGCGCCTTCATCGACGCTCCGAAGCCGTCGGTTCCCGAGATCATCGCGATGTTGGTGAGCTTGCGCTGCTTCAGGTTCTCGAAAATCTTCTCGCACGCCATTTTGTCGGTATGCGGCGTCTTGAAGACGTACTTGCGGACGGGCTCGATGATTTCGACCGCGCCGCCGAAGGAAATGAACGGAACCTGGGCTTCCTCGAACACGGGAATCATCGCCATGGTCGTGCCGGTGGTCGAACCACCCGCCATCGCGACGACCTTGTCGTCCTCGATCAGACGTGTGGCAAAGGTGCGCGCCTTGTTGGCATCGCCGCCGTCGTCATAAATGATCAGCTCGACCTTCTTGCCGTTGATGCCGCCTGCCGCGTTGATCTTCTCGACATACATCCGCAGTGTCTTGTCCTCGGGTTCTCCGAGAAACGACGCCGGGCCTGTCACAGAGAGGACGGAACCGATCTTTACGGTCTGCTGCGCATGCGCGGCACTACCGAACGTCAGACCGGCAACGCCGGCCGCCAACAGAAATCCCAATGCTGATGCTGGTTTCACAGTTTCCCTCCCTGGTGATGGGCGCTCGATTTTTTGAGAGCTTGCCCGGCATGTTTCCAACCACAGAGCGCCAATAGTTTCAAGTGCAACTATTGTCACTTCTAGCCATCAATATAATTGACCGAACGGTTGGTCAATAGTAATCTGCCTTCCAATGGCTGACCAAGAAGCCAATGGGAGGACTGTGTGGACAAAGATCTGGTCTTGACCGAGATCCGCGACGGATACCGCGTCATCACGCTTAACAGGCCCGGCAGCCTCAACTCGTTCAATCAAAGTGTACACACCGCGCTGAACGCGGCGTTGAATGATGCGGAGGCTGATACGAAATGTCGCGCGTTGATCCTCACCGGCGCCGGACGCGGATTTTGCGCGGGACAGGATTTGTCCGAGGTTGATTTCATACCGGGACAAAAGCCGGACCTCACCGTTACGCTTGATAAGAACTACAATCCCCTCATCCGCAGATTGCGCAAGCTGCCGCTGCCGATCGTCTGCGCGGTCAACGGTGTCGCCGCGGGCGGCGGAGCCAACATCGCCTTCGCCTGCGACATCGTTCTGGCGGCGCGTTCCGCGAAATTCATTCAGGCGTTCTCGAAGATCGCGCTGGTGCCGGATTGCGGCGGCACATGGTTCCTGCCGCGCCTTGCAGGCAATGCACGCGCGCGGGCGCTGGCGATGCTGGCCGAACCCGTGTCGGCCGAACAGGCCGAAGCCTGGGGCATGATCTGGAAGGCCGTCGACGATGCCAACCTGATGACCGAGGCGCACCGCCTCGCCGCCCATCTCGCCAAGCAACCGACGGGCGCCCTCGCCCTGACCAAACAGGCGCTCGATGCATCCGAAACCAACACCCTCGCGCAGCAACTCGATCTCGAGCGCGATCTTCAGGGGCAAGCCGGACGCGGATCGGATTTCGCGGAGGGCGTGAGCGCGTTTCTGGAGAAGCGCGCGCCTAACTTCACGGGGAGCCTGTAATGGACGCAAGCGTTCCCGGCGACAACAATGCCCAGGCGGTGGCTGAAGCCTGCGCAAAGGCGATGTGGCTCGACGATCATGCGAGCAAGGGCCTTGGCATGAGCCTGCAGCGGGTCGCTCCCGGCGAGGCCGTTCTCACCATGACGGTCCGCAAGGACATGACAAACGGCCACGGCATCTGCCACGGCGGCTTCATTTTCACGCTTGCGGATTCGACCTTTGCTTTCGCCTGCAACACCTACGACCAGCGCACCGTCGCGCAGCAATGCGCGGTGACGTTTCTTCAGCCGGTGCGCGAGGGTGAGACACTGACGGCGCACGCGGTTGAACGCAATCGCGCCGGACGTGGCGGCATCTATGACGTGACGGTCCGCGACAGCAGCAACACGGTCGTCGCGGAGTTTCGCGGACATTCGCGAACGATTTCGGGCCGCCTGCTTGAAGCCGACAGCCATCAACAAGACAACAAGTAGAATGGGAGGGAATGTTGATTCAGATTCCGTTGCGTAAGCTCGATCGGCTGACACCCGAACCCACCGCGCTCGATCCCCATGAGATCGCGTCCCGTGACGAGATTCGCGCCCTCCAGCGCGAGCGTCTCGCATGGTCGCTGCGGCACGCCTACGAGAATGTGCCGCATTACCGCGCCAAGTTCGACGCCGCGGGCGTGCGGCCGGAATCGTTCAAAAACCTTGAGGATCTCGCGAAATTCCCGTTCACGATCAAGACAGACCTGAGGGACAACTATCCCTTCGGCATGTTCGCGGTTCCTGAATCCCAGGTCGCGCGCATCCACGCCTCGTCCGGCACGACCGGCAAGCCGACAGTCGTCGGATACACCAAGCGCGACATCGAGACGTGGAGCGACGTTGTCGCCCGCTCGATCCGCGCCGCAGGCGGCCGCGCCGGGATGAAGGTCCATATTGCCTACGGCTACGGCCTGTTCACTGGTGGTCTTGGCGCGCATTACGGAGCAGAGCGTCTCGGCTGCACCGTCATTCCGGTTTCCGGCGGCATGACCGAACGTCAGGTTCAGCTCATCACCGATTTCAAGCCCGAAGTCATCATGGTGACGCCATCCTATATGCTGGCGATCCTCGATGAATTCAGGAAACAGGGCCTCGACCCGCGCAAATCGTCGCTGCGCATCGGCATCTTCGGCGCCGAGCCCTGGACCAACGCGATGCGCGAAGAGATCGAGGAAGCGTTCGATCTTCACGCCGTCGACATTTACGGCCTGTCCGAGGTGATGGGCCCCGGAGTCGCCAGCGAATGCGTCGAGACGAAAGACGGCCTGCACATCTGGGAAGATCACTTCTATCCCGAGGTCATCAATCCCGCGACCGGCGAAGTGCTGCCGGACGGCGAGAAAGGCGAACTGGTCTTCACATCGCTGACCAAGGAAGCCATGCCAGTGATCCGCTACCGGACTCGCGACCTGACGCGGCTGTTGCCGGGCACGGCGCGATCACTGCGGCGCATGGAGAAGGTCACCGGCCGCTCCGACGACATGATGATTGTTCGCGGCGTCAACGTGTTCCCGACCCAGATCGAGGAAAAGCTGCTCGCGATTCACGATTTGTCACTGCACTACCAGCTTGTCCTCACCCGTGACGGCCGCATGGACAACATGGAAATCCAGGTCGAGGCACGGCCGGATGCAAGTTTCCCGGCGCGCGAAGCAGCCACGAAGCAACTGGCGCTGTCAGTCAAGGACACCATCGGCATCACCGCGCTTGTCACCGTGCTCGATCCCGGAAGCATCGAGCGCTCGGTCGGCAAAGCCAAACGCGTCATCGACAAACGGCCAAAGGAATAAGACGTCTCATGGCACGCAGCCGCGCCAACGATTACGACGACAAACGACAGGCGATCCTCAACCGCTCCGCGGAGCTTTTCTCGGCGCACGGTTACGACCGCGCGTCGATGAACAAGATTGCGGAAGCCTGCGGCGTCTCCAAAGCCAACCTCTATCACTACTACAAAGATAAAGAAGGCCTTCTGTTCGACGTGATCCGCTTCCATCTCGAGGAACTGCTGGAAGTCGTCGAGGCTGCCGATAATCCCGCGGCTGCGCCGGAAACGAGGCTGCGCGGCCTGATTGCCGCGCTGCTCGAAGCCTACCGAGATGCCGATTCCCAGCACAACGTCCAGATCAGCAGCATGCGGTTTCTGCCGGCCGAGCGTCAGGCCGAACTGAAAGGCATGGAGCGCGACCTGGTCCGGATCTTTTCGGCGGCGGTTGCCGGCGCAGCGCCTCACCTCAAGGGCACGAAGATGCTCACCCCCGTCACGATGTCGCTGTTCGGCATGGTGAACTGGCATTACCTCTGGTTCAAAAGCACGGGATCCGTCAGCCGCGATGAATATGCAGAGATTGTCACCCGCCTGATCGCCGACGGAGCGCGGAGCCTGCTCAAGTCTCCCCCCAAGACATCGAAGCGCACTGCTGCCGCGGAATAAACGTCCATCGGTGCCCGAAGCACCCAACCTCGAAGTGATCGCATGAAACTCGAAAGCTACATCAACGGACAGTGGGCCGCACCGGGCCGCGATTTCATCGAAGTGCGCAGCGCCGTGAGCGGCGATGTCGTTGCCGAGGCAACCAGCGGCGGACTGGATATGCGCGGCATTCTCGGCCATGCACGCAACACCGGCGGCCAAAATCTCCGGCGTCTGACATTCCATCAGCGCGCCGACATGCTGAAGAAACTCGCGCAGTATCTGACCGAGCGCAAGGATCAGCTTTACAAGCTCTCGTTTCAGACTGGAGCCACCCGCACCGATAACTTGATCGATGTCGATGGCGGCATCGGAACGCTGTTCGTCTATGCCGGCAAGGGCCGCCGTGAACTTCCGAACTCGACTTTCCTGCTGGATGGCGCCGTGGAGCCGATGGGCAAGGCCGGCACGTTCGCCGGGCAACATATCATCACGTCGCTGCACGGCGTTGCGGTTCATATCAACGCGTTCAACTTCCCATGCTGGGGCATGCTCGAAAAGCTGGCGCCTGCGCTGCTTGCGGGCGTCCCCGTCGTGTCGAAACCGGCGACGGTGACGTCCTACGTGGCGCACGCACTGGCGCGCATGATCGTGGAATCCGGAATTCTGCCTGAAGGCGCGTTTCAGTTCATCGTCGGCTCGACCGGCGACCTGTTCGATCACTTGACCTGTCAGGACGTGGTTTCGTTCACCGGTTCGGCCGACACGTCGGAAAAGCTGCAACGGCATCCGGTCATCGCAAAGGAAGCCGTGCGCTTTGTTGCCGAGCGAGATTCGCTTAATGCCGCGATCCTTGCGCCGGAGTCCGGCCCCGGAACGCCGGAGTTCGATCTCTTCATCAAGGAAGTCGCCAAGGAAATGACGGTCAAGGCCGGACAGAAGTGCACGGCGATCCGCCGTTTGCTCGCGCCGTCGGCGTATCTCGAGCCTGTGATCGCTGCCTTGCGCGAACGGCTGGACAAGGTCGTGATCGGCAACCCGGAACTCGAGACGGTGCGCATGGGACCGGTGGTCGGTCTCGATCAACGCCGCGATGTGCTCGCCAACGTGAAGGCCCTCCGCACCGAAGCGGAACTCGTCGCCGGCGATCCCGACAATTTCGACGTTCAGGGAGCCGATGTCACCCGCGGTGCATTCCTGCCCCCGCTGCTGCTGCATTGTGCCGATCCTATTCGCGCAACAAAGGTTCATTCGGTCGAAGCGTTCGGCCCGGTCAGCACCGTGATGGGCTACGGCGATCTCGATGAAGCCGTGGCACTGACCAATCGCGGCGGCGGAAGCCTGGTTGCTTCGGTTTACACGCACGATCCGAAGGTAGCGTCCGATCTCGTGTTCGGCGTCAGCAGTTTCCATGGACGGCTTGTGATCATCGATCGGGACTGCGCCAAGGAGCAGACCGGTCACGGCTCACCGATGCCACAGATGGTGCACGGCGGTCCCGGCCGCGCCGGCGGCGGCGAGGAACTGGGCGGCGTGCGCAGTGTCCACCATTACATGCAGCGCACAGCGGTTCAGGGATCGCCTCGCATGTTGACCGGCGTAACCGGTAGCTGGACCAAGAACGCACCGGTCATCGAGAAGGACCGGCATCCATTCCGGTTTCATTTCGAGGACCTTGATGTCGGACAAACCTTCTACTCTAAGGAACGTACGATCACGCTGGAGGATATCGAACACTTCGCGCATTTCACCGGCGACACTTTCTATGCGCACATGGACGAGGAAGCGACCAAGGGTCACCCGTTCTTCCCGGGCCGCGTCGCGCATGGCTATCTGCTGCTGTCGTTCGCCGCGGGTCTGTTCGTCGATCCGGATCCGGGTCCGGTGCTGGCCAACTACGGCCTCGATTCACTGCGCTTCATCAAGCCTATCCAGCCGGGTGAGACGATCAAGGTGCGTCTCACCGCGAAAGAAAAATCGCCTCGCAACAAGCAGTATGGAGAAGTGCGCTGGGACGTTGAAATTCTGACCGACAAAGACGAGTCGGCCGCAACCTACGAATTGCTGACGATGAACGCCGTTCGTCCTCAGGCTTGAACAAGAACAACGAAAGGGAGAAACGATGATCCTCGTGACAGTGATGTATCCGGCCGGTGAAGCATTCGACACGGACTATTATCTGAAGACGCACATGCCGCTGGTGAAAGACCGCTGGGGGCCGCTCGGGCTCAAGAGCGCGCAGGCCATCAAGGGCGTGGCGAAGCCCGACGGCAGCGCGCCCGATTTCCAGATGACCGCGCTGCTGACCTTCGGATCGATGGAGGATTTCAAGGCCGCCGGTAAAGCTCACGGCAAGGAAATCTTCGCTGATATTCCGAATTTCACCAAGGCGCAGGCCGTGGTGCAGATCAACGACGTCGTTTTCTAGACCTCAGGCCGGTCACTTGTCCTCGACAGGTCAACCGCACACTGACTCACAAAGCGCACCTCGCCCGGTTTCGAGCGAGGACGCCGCGACTGCGCGCGACTTCTCACTGAAAGACCTTCCTGAGTCTTTCTATGATGACCCCTACCCGACCTATCGCGCGCTGCAATCCGCCGATCCAATCCATCAGATGCCCGACGGTTCGCTGTTCCTGACCCGGCACCGCGATCTGGAAGCCATCTACAAGGATACGACGCGCTTCAGCTCCGACAAGAAGGTGGAGTTCGCGCCGAAATACGGCGACGGTTCGCTGCTGTTTCAGCATCACACCACGAGCCTCGTGTTCAATGATCCGCCGCTGCATACCCGCGTTCGCCGCCTGATCGCCGGTGCTCTCAATCCGCGCGCCATCACGGAGATGGAGCCGGGGCTCATTTCCCTCGTCGACCGGCTGCTGGACAACATGCAGGCGCAAGGCAAGGCGGATCTCATTGAAGACTTCGCCTCCGCCATCCCGGTCGAGGTGATCGGCAACCTGCTGGCTATTCCTCACGAAGACCGCGCACCGCTGCGCGGCTGGTCGCTGGCGATCCTCGGCGCACTGGAGCCGTTCCTGACCGAAGACCTGCAGGCACGCGGCGAGCGTGCCGTTGGCGAATTTCTGGCCTATCTCCGCGACCTCGTGACCGACCGCCGCGCTCACCCCGGTAACGCCGAGCACGATGTGCTGACGCGCCTGATTCTGGGCGAGACCAGCGGCGAGAAGCTCAGCGAGATCGAGCTGCTGCAGAACTGCATTTTCATCCTGAACGCGGGCCATGAGACGACCACCAATCTGATCGGCAATGGCCTCGAACTTTTGCTGCGTTTTCCGGACCAGCGGCAACGGCTGATCAATGATCCCGCGCTGATCAAGCCGGCGGTCGAGGAATTCCTGCGCTTTGAGAGTTCAAACCAGCTCGGTAACCGCCGCGTCGTTCAAAACACGGAGATCGATGGCGTCTCAATCCCGGAAGGCGCGCTGATCACACTCTGCATCGGCGCCGCAAACCGGGACCCTGACGTGTTCGCAGAGCCGGAACGCCTCGATATCGGGCGTGCGCCCAACCGTCACCTGGCCTTTGCCTCGGGCGCACATGCCTGTGTCGGGCTCAGCCTTGCCCGCCTCGAAGGCCGCATTGCGATTGGCCGTTTCCTCACCCGCTTCCCGAATTTCGCAGCCGCTGGCTCGGCTCATCGCGCAAGGCGAGTACGCTTTCGCGGCTTCACGACACTTCCCGTAACACTCGCGTAGACATTCAGATCAGGAAATTTGCATGACGACGACGTTCGACAAGACCGCCGCCTCCGCGCTGCTCAAATCCGCACCAGCGCCATGGGTGCAGGATCTCGACCTGTCTGTCGAAAGCCTCACCGCTGACGGAGCTGTTCTGAGAATGCGTTTCTCGGACAAGCTGTGCCGCGACAACGGCGTGGTTTGCGGGCAAGCGCTGATGAGTTTTGCGGATACCGCAATGATCATCGCTGTCGCGTCGGCCGCCGGCGGGTATTTTCCGATGACGACAGTGGATCAGACCATGCATTTCATGCGTCCCGCCATGCGCGCGGATGTTCTGGCGGAAGCGCGCGTCGTACGGCTCGGCAAGACCATGGCCTATGGCAGCGTCTCACTGCGAACGGACGGCGACGAACGGCCCGTCGCAATGGCGCAAACCGCCTACGCCCTGCTCCGCGATGCCAAATAACTATAAGAAGTAGCTACATCTGGTCGTAATCGACCACGACCCGTGACGAGACCGGATGGGCCTGACAGGTCAGTACGAACCCCGCCTCGATCTCCCAGGGCTCGAGCGAGTAGTTCACGTCCATCTTCGTCTCGCCTTCGACGATCTTCGCGCGGCATGTCGAGCACATGCCGCCCTTGCAGGCGTAGGGCAGATCCATGCCGGCGCGCAGCGCGGCGTCGAGGATGACCTCACCCTCAGCAATCGGCACGTCCTTGCGCTTGCCGTCCACAATCAGCGATGCGACGGCTTTCGGCGGCGCTTCCGGGGCGACCTGGACCTTGGGACGCGGCTTACCGCCGAACTCCGAAACGAAGCGCTCGACATGGACGTGATCCTTGGGAATGCCGAGATCGATGCAGGTCGCCTCAATCTCTTCACTCATCGCGAGCGGCCCGCAGACGAACACATGATCGACCGCCGCCGCCGGCACCATTGATCGCAACAACACACTGACCTTCTCACGGTCGAGACGACCGTACAGAATGGGCAGGTCCTGCTCTTCCTGGGACAGCACGTGGAACACCGACAGGCGGCCCATGAAGCGGTCCTTGAGCTCTTCCAGCGCCTCGCGGAACAGAATGCCGTTGGTGGTGCGATTGCCGTAGAACAGGAAAAAGCGGCTATTGGGTTCTCGCGCGAGAATGCCGCGCACGATGGACATGATCGGCGTGATGCCCGAGCCGGCCGCAAAGCCGACATGAATGCGCGCCTGATCGGGCGCATGGGCCACGCCGAAACGGCCCGTGGGCGTCATCACATCGAGTTCGTCACCGGACTTCAGTTCTTCCAGCGCCCAGCTTGAAAACGCACCGCCGTCGACCTTCTTGACCGCGATGCGCAGTTCGTGATCGTCGGGGCTGGAGCAGATCGAATACGAGCGCCGCACCTCCTCGCCATCCATGATGGTGCGAAGTGTGAGATACTGACCAGGCGCGAAGGCATAGTCGCCAGCCAGTTCGCCCGGAATGGCGAACGTCATGGAGACTGCGTCCGCAGTCTCGCGCTTCAGGTGCGCGACAGCCAGACGATGAAATTTCGGAACGTGCGACATCGCAGCCTCGCCTAGTGGCACTTGAAATAATCAAACGGCTCGCGGCACACCTTGCAGCGCCAAAGCGCCTTGCACGACGTCGAGCCAAATTCGGACAGAACTTCCGTGTTCACCGATCCGCATTGCGGGCACGCCACCTGCTGTTCGCCGAACAGCGCGCGGCGTCCTCCGCCCGCCTGCGGCGGCGCGATCCCATATTCTTTCAGCTTCTGGCGGCCCTGCTCGCTCATCCAGTCCGTGGTCCAGGCCGGCGACAACACTGTGCGCACCTTGGGATTGCGGATGCCTTCCCGTTCCAGCGCCAGTTCGATTTCCAGCGCGATCATGTTCATCGCCGGGCAACCGGAATAGGTCGGCGTGATCGCAACTTCAACCGCGCCGTCAATCACGGTGACGTCGCGCAGCACGCCGAGATCGGCGATGGTCAGTACCGGGATTTCCGGGTCGACCACCTGCGCCGCCGCATTCCATGCGGTCTGGCGGAGGTCCTGTGTGCTGATGCCGGCGGTTACCATGTCGCGTTCGGGAAAGTTCGCTGCATTGATTGCAGTTCGCTGAGCAGATGCCCGAGATGTTCGGTGTGATTGCCGATGCGGCCGCCCTTCTGCATCCAGTCGCTTGACGGACGCTTGAGCGTCGCAATGCCGAGAACATTGGAAACGGTGTCCGCCCAAATACCTCGCAGGGTTTCGGGATCGATCGCAATGCCGGAGGAAATCAGCTCCGCGTCGCTCTGGTCGGCATGAAACAGTTCGCCAGTGAAGGCCCAGAGATCGTCAATGGCGGTCTGTGCGCGGCGATGGCTCTCGTCGGTGCCGTCGCCGAGGCGGATCATCCATTCCGAAGTGTGACGCAAGTGATACGCGCTTTCCTTCTCGGACTTCGCGGCAATCGCGGCCAGCGTCGCATCTTTCGAGTTCATCATCGCGCGCCAATACGGATCGGCGAAAGCCGAATAGAAGAATTGCCGTGTGATGGTGCGCGCGAAATCACCGTTCGGTTGCTCCACGAGCAGCAGATTGCGGTACTGGCGCACATCGCGCAGATAGGCGAGCTTGTCCTCATCGTTACCTGCGTCTTCGACTTTTGCGGCGTAGGTGTATAGTTCGCGCGCCTGACCGATCAGGTCGAGACCCATATTGGCCAGCGCCATGTCCTCTTCCATCATCGGGGCGTGACCGCACCATTCCGACACGCGATGGCCGAGGATCAGCGCATCATCGGCGCGGCGCAGCGCGTAGAGCACCAGCGGACTTTCGGCGACTTTGATGGAAAGCATTGCCATTTTGAATACTCGCGATGTCATTCCGGGATGCGCCTCTTGGCGCAGGCCCGGAATCCATATGCCAGCGTGGTTATGGATTCCGGGTTCGCTCGTTTCACTCGCGCCCCGGAATGACGAGTGAGCGCAAATCACATATGCCCGACTTCGTCGGGCACGTCGTAGAAGGTCGGATGGCGATAAATCTTCGACATCGCCGGCTCGAACATCATGCCCTTCTCGGACGGGTCGGACGCGATGATCGCATTCGACGGCACGATCCAGATCGACAGCCCCTCGCCGCGGCGTGTGTAAATGTCGCGCGCGGCCTGAAGCGCCAGCGTCGCATCCGCTGCATGCAGCGAGCCGACGTGCTTGTGCGCGAGGCCGTTACGGCTGCGGATGAAAACTTCCCAAAGCTGGGTGTTCTGAGTGGTCATGACAACCTCCAGCCGATTACGCCGCAACCGCAGTGCGGCGCGTCTGTTGCTTCTCCGCATAGGCGGCCGCAGCCTCACGCACCCACGCGCCCTCCTCGTGCGCCTTGCGGCGCGCGGCCATGCGGTCGCGGTTGCACGGGCCGTTTCCCGAGAGCACCTGCCTGAATTCGTCCCAATCGATTGCGCCGTATTCCCAGTGCTTCGTCTCCTCGTTCCACTTGAGGTCCGCATCGGGAATCGTGAGGCCGAGATAATGGGCCTGCGGCACGGTCGCATCGACGAACTTCTGGCGCAGATCGTCGTTCGAGAACCGCTTGATCTTCCAGGCCGTCGACTGGTCGCTGTGCTGGCTAAGTTGATCCGGCGGACCGAACATCATCAGGCACGGCCACCACCAGCGATTCAGCGCGTCCTGCGCCATGGCCTTCTGCTCTTCGGTGCCGCGCGACAGCGTCAGCATGATTTCGTAGCCCTGGCGCTGATGGAACGACTCCTCCTTGCAGACGCGGATCATCGCGCGCGCATAGGGACCGTATGAACAGCGGCACAACGGAATCTGGTTCATGATGGCTGCGCCATCGACCAGCCAGCCGATCGCGCCAATGTCGGCCCAGGTCGGCGTCGGATAATTGAAAATCGATGAGTACTTCGCCTTGCCGCTCAGCATCGCATCGACAAGTTCCTCGCGCGAGGAGCCTAGCGTTTCAGCGGCGGCATAGAGATAGAGCCCGTGACCGCACTCGTCCTGCACCTTGGCCAGCAGCGCGGCCTTGCGGCGCAGCGTCGGCGCACGGGTGATCCAGTTGCCTTCCGGCAGCATGCCGACAATTTCCGAATGAGCGTGCTGGGAAATCTGGCGCGTCAGCGTCTTGCGATACGCGGCGGGCATCCAGTCGTTCGGCTCGATGCGATCGTCAGCATCGATGCGGGCCTGGAAATGCGCGGCGCGTTCAGCGTCCTCGACGTGAACGACTTCGGCTTCCGATGCGTTGAGCGCTTGCGTGTACATCGCCGTTTCCTCCCGGGAGACAGGTCAAACATATAACAGAAAATATAAGACGCAAGCTATTTCTGTAACATATTGCCCTGCACATCCGAGAACCGGCGGCCAAGTTCCGGCCCCGGCGGACGCAAGGAACCCGTCACGCTCTCGCCGTGCTCGTCCAGCCAGGATTCAGATGGCGGCAGAAGAGCTTGATAAAGCCGCGCACAAAGCTCGCACGCCTCAAGGGCCGGCCATGCCGGCGGCAACAGGCCTGCCGGAAGCAACGGATCGCGCAGGATCACCCGCCGGTAGTGATGGATGAGAAGGATCCGCGCGAGGATGGCGTCCGCGGGAGAGACCTTGTCAGCACCGCCGATCCAGCCTTCGAGCGGTGCGAAGGTCTTCACGAACTCACGATACGATTCCGCGGTCCGTTCCAGCGACCAGCTCGCGGCCGCGAGTTGCCGCCCCATCGCGTCGTCAGCCGATACCTCCAGCCGGATCGCACCTTCGGCAATCGACGGCACCGGCACATCCGATGGCGCGACCCACACGCCCGGCATCGGGCTTCCAAAACCGGCCTCGGTCAATGCCGCCCGCGACGCCTCGCGATCGGCGCCGTTGCCAATCAGCAGAAGCTCGAAGCGCCCTGCCCAATTCGACGGATGCGGATTGTAGACGTGCTCGACAGCCGCTTCGAAACGCTCGCGGCCACTCTTTGCGAGTTTGTAGAAACTCTTGCGGCCTGCCTTGTCCCGATCCAGCCAGCCGTCAGCAGCAAGCCGGGACACCGCGGTGCGGACCACGCCACCGTCGGTCCCCAGCATGTCCAGAAACTGAAGCAGCGTTCCAAGCCACACCGATCCGCCCCGGGGCAGGATGGCGTCGCCATAGAACGTGATGATGAGAGAGCCGGTGCGCGAAGGCTCGCGCTTGAACCGGCTGACAATACGGGAAAGCGAAGGGTGACTCATGGAGGCGCAGCATAGTGCATTCCGTCCAGCGGGCGAGCCCCCGATCCGAAGACCATGAATGACATGCATCTCCCGCCAAGCCACCTCGTACGAGGAGCGGCTTACAATTCATCGTCGATAAAATAGATGAGGCGCCTCATCCAGAATCTTAGGATCAAACAGACAGGAATGCGGGGAAACCCGGGCACGCTTCACCGCAGGCAGCGGTGCTGCGCACCCTTGTGTGGCCCTCCGGGACGCTCAGACGTGGAAATGCCAAACCAGCAGAACGACGCCCAAAAACGCAGCGCAGCTCAGCGCCCAGCTAGCAACATAGGCAGCGTCCTCAAGACCCGGGCTGCCGATGTGGTCTGCCGGACTTGTATGGATTTGTTGCCAATGGTCAGCCATCGCAGCCTCCAATGAAGCTTCCCTGCAAGGGACAATGGCGGGCATCGCAAAAGGGTTCCGCGCAATCGCAGAATTCATATGGCAATTGATGGCTGGGCAGATGGCGCTCCCTAGCGGAATCGAACCGCTCTCTCCACCGTGAAAGGGTGGCGTCCTAACCGATAGACGAAGGGAGCATTAGTCGCGCAAAACCAACAGGTTAGAAGTGCTGGGGCGAGCGCCGGGCCGCAAACCTCAAGGCAAGCTGGCCGACGCGGGGGAACGTATAATGGCGTTTCGCGGCTGCGGCAAGCCGCGAGATACCCCGCTTGAGCGGTGTGCGCAACTTCATGCACACTCGGCCAAAAGCCTGCTGGGACCTCCGGCAAGGCCGCCGGAGCCAGACACATGACCCGCAAGCTGATCGATATTTCCGTCCCCCTCCAGAATGACGTACCGGCGGACCCTCCAGGCGGCCATCCGACCATCCAGTACATCGACCACCAGCAGGGGTTGCCGCGCATGCTGTCCTTCTTCGACGGCCTCAAGAAGGAAGACCTCCCCGACGGTCAGGGCTGGGCGGTCGAACAGGTCAACCTCTCGACGCACAACGGCACCCATCTCGACGCGCCCTATCACTTCCATCCGACGATGAACCGCGGCGAGCGCTCATGGACCATCGACGAGGTGCCGCTGGAGTGGTGTTTCCAGCCAGGCGTCAAACTCGACTTCCGGCACCTGCCCGACGGCTATGTCGCGACCGCAGCCGATGTCGAAAATGAGCTGAAGCGCATCGGACATACCCTGAAGCCGCTCGAGATCGTCGTGGTCAACACCAGCGCCGGTGTGAAGTACGGACAGCAGGATTACGTCACGTCAGGTTGCGGGATGGGTTATGAGGCGACGATGTACCTGCTCGAGCGCGGTGTGCGCCTCACCGGCATAGACGGCTGGAGCTGGGACGCCCCGTTCGTCTATACCGCAAAGAAATATGCCGAGACGAAGGATGCGAGCCTGATCTGGGAAGGCCACAAGGCCGGCCGTCACATCGGCTATTGCCACATCGAGAAACTTCACAATTTGGAACAATTGCCCTCAACGGGATTCACTGTGTCTTGCTTCCCGGTGAAGATCGAGCGCGCGTCCGCCGGATGGACCCGCGCTGTCGCCATTCTGGATTGATTGGAACGAAAAGCTCTTAACAACCAGCCCGCCGCAGGACTAGTCTTAGGCGAGCCGGCTGTGCCGGATCAGGAAACGGAGATCATCGATGACGATGCCTCAGGATGTCGCCCGGCTCCAAACGCAGATGAGAGAAGCAGTCAAGGCAAACTGGAAAGCCTTCCTGATCGAAGGCATCGTTCTGGTGATTTTGGGAATGGCGGCGATTGCGATCCCGCTTCTTGCCAGCATCGCGGTTACGATCTTCCTTGGCTGGCTGTTCCTGATCAGCGGCGCAGTAGGCCTCTACCTGACGTTCACCACGCGCGACATGCCCGGCTTCTGGTGGTCACTGCTCTCGGCGATCCTCGCACTTGCCGCGGGCATTATCCTGATCGTTCAGCCGGTCGCCGGGACGCTGACGCTGACGCTCGTGGTCAGCGCCTACTTCATCGCCGAAGGCATCACCACCATTATGTACGCCCTCGCCCACCGGAAGGAATTGTCCGGGCGCTGGGGATGGCTGCTGATGTCGGGTATCGTCGATCTGGTGGTCGCCGCGCTGATCATTGCCGGGCTTCCCGGTTCAGCCGCATGGGCGATCGGATTGCTGGTCGGCATCAATCTCGTCTTCGGCGGCACATCCCTGATCGGAATGGCGCTCGCGGCGAAAAATATGTGATGCCCAGAGGCTGCTGAATTTAGCAGCCTCTGCAAATGCTCTTGATCTTGCGATCGAGCGCTTTGTCCTCAGCGGACTCGGTATAGTTCTTTTCCTGATTGGAAGGCACATCGCTCGCACGCGGCTGACGATGTCCGACGGGTGCCGGGGGAATGCTGCCCGAGTTCGTTGTCGCGGAGGGACCGGTCGTCGTCCCGCTTTTGCTCTGAGCCAATGCGCCTGACGCCGCCAACAGCAACGCCATGATGGCGATCGGGATGGATTTCCTCATATCACACCTCCACCAGTAACGATTCCTCAGCGTGGGTGTAGTCTACCGGGAATGAGAGGGATTTTCTATCGTTGCGCAGTTACGTCTGCCCTGCGCCGCACAATCCTGCGTCCTGCGGATATCCGCCATTGATCCGAGCAGCCAGATACCTGCGGTGACCAGCACGACAAAAAAGCCGAGCATCACAGCGTTTTCAACGCCGCGATGGCCGTCATTTTCGGGAGGTTCGGGCTGGGTCATCTATTCCGCGGGCGGATAAAGGTGCACGTCGCCGCAGTAATCCACGACGCGATACCGCCGGTCGTGCCCGTCTTCACCCGTCTGTGACAGATATTGTGGTCCTATCGGCGCCTTGCCATGACCGCCGGGAATATCGAGCACATAATCGGGCTGGCACAAGCCTGACACATGCCCCCGCAGCGACAGCATCAGCTTTTGCCCTTCCTCAAGCGTGGTGCGGAGGTGAGCCGTACCCGGCGCAAGATCGCCGTGATGCAGGTAATATGGCTTGATGCGGCATTCGACAAAGCTGCGCATCAGCGCCTCCAGCGTCGCTGCATTGTCGTTCACACCGCGCAGCAGCACTGACTGGCTCACCATCGGGATGCCGGCGTCGATCATTCGCGCACAGGCAGTGCGTGCATCCCCCGTCAGTTCACGCGGATGATTGGCGTGCAGCGCGACCCATGTCGTCGCGCCCATCACCTTCAGCGCATCGACGGTCTCGTCAGTGACCCGGGCGGGATCGGCGACCGGCACGCGGGTGTGAATCCGAATGATCCTGACATGATCGATGGCGGCGAGGTCGGTCATGACTTCCTTGAGCCGCCGCGCCGACAGCATCAGCGGGTCGCCGCCGGTCAGGATCACTTCCCATATTTCGGGATGGGTGCGGATATAATTCAGCGCCTTTGAATAAACATCGTCGGAAAGAGCGGTCTCCTTCCCCGGTCCCACCATTTCGCGGCGGAAGCAGAACCGGCAATACACCGCGCAGACATGCACCAGCTTGAACAGCACGCGATCGGGATAGCGATGCACGATGCCGCTGACCGGCGAATGCGTATGGTCCCCGATCGGATCGGCGTTCTCGCTCGGAAGCGTGACCAGTTCGTCGGCGGATGGAACGTATTGGCGCGCGATAGGATCGTTCGGGTCCGACGCATCAATCAGCGCCGCGACATCCGGCGTGACCGCCACGGCGTAACGCGCGGCGACCTGCTCAAGGTCAGGCAGACTATCTTGCGAAGCAAGACCCCGCGCGATCAGCTCAGCCGGCGTCCGAAGTGTTCCGGCACGACCGGTCATGCCTCGCCTCCCATCGGCGTCCACACCACCTGATCGATCCGGGTCGCCCCGCTCGCCAACATCACCAGGCGATCGAAGCCAAGCGCCACGCCGCAGGCCTCTGGCATCTGCGCCATCGCGGCGAGAAACTCCTCATCGAGGGGATAGCGTTCGCCGTAGCGGCGCTCCTTCTCGTCCATCGACGCGGTGAAGCGCGCGCGCTGCTCCTGCGCATCGATCAGTTCGCCGAAGCCGTTCGCAAGCTCAACACCGCAGGCATAAACTTCGAAACGTTCCGCAACGCGCGGATCGGACGGCTTGGCGCGCGCCAGCGCGGACTCCGGTGCAGGGTACTCGTAGAGAATTGTCAAACGGCCCTGCCCCAGGTTTGGTTCGACATGCTCGACCAGGACCTTGCTGAAGATGTCAGACCAGGTGTCGTCATAGGTGACGCGGACACGGCTCGCGGCCGCTGCCGCCAGCGCCTCACGATCGGCTCGTCCATCCGGAATCGTTGCAAGCAGATCGATAGAGGCAAAACGGGTAAACGCATCGGCGACGGTGAGCAGATCAGGTTCGGCAAACGGATCGGCGGCTTTTCCCCTGAAGGAGAACGTCCCGATCCCGGTGGTCTGAGCGGCATGCGCAATGGCGACCACCGTATCGGCCATGACCGCTTCATAGCCTTCATTGGCGCGGTACCATTCCAGCATCGTGAATTCCGTCAGATGCAGCGGCCCGCGCTCGCGATCCCGGAACACCCGGGCGAATTCCACGATCTGTTTCTCTCCCGCTGCAAGCAGTTTCTTGCAGGCGAATTCAGGTGAAGTCCGCAGGAAGTAAGTCGACTTCTCGCCGGATGCCGAGGTCAGATCGGCTACCGGGGCATGGAGATGGGTCTCGTTCCCGGGCGATTTCTGGAGGATTCCGGTTTCGACCTCGACGAATCCCTCGTCCTCGAACCAGTCCCGCAAGGCACGGGAAATCGCGGTCCGCGCCTGTAAAAACGGCTTACGGTCGATATGGCGGCCGGGTGTCCACCAGGGCGAGGATTCCTGGTCTATACTCATGGGCGAAAAGCCCGATTCCGCAGCAAAATGCTGGCTTTACCGGTCCAGATGAGTATGTTGCAGCCCGAAACTGCCTTGCCGGACCCCGAAGCGCCGTATCGGCGCCGCCACCGGCCCTGAACATTAGGAAACCTATCTGTGAAAGTCATCGCCAGTTCGATCCGCAAGGGCAACATCATTGAGCAGGACGGCAAGCTATATGTCGTTCTGAGCGCGGAGAACATCCATCCCGGCAAGGGAACCCCGGTCAGCCAGATCGAAATGCGCCGAATCAGCGACGGCACCAAGGTCTCCGAGCGCTACAAGACCACCGATCAGGTCGAGCGCGCGTTCGTCGAAGACCGCGACTTCAATTATCTCTACGAAGACGGCGACGGCTTCCATTTCATGAACAACGAAAACTACGATCAGCTCCTGGTGTCGAAGGACGTCGTTGGCACGCAGGCGCCGTATCTGCAGGAAAACATGACCGTGAAGCTCTCGATCTTCGAGGGCAACGCTGTCGCGATCGTGCTGCCGCAGCGCGTCACCCTTGAGGTCGTCGAGACCGAGCCAGTGACCAAGGGGCAGACCGCCTCCTCGTCTTACAAGCCCGCGATCCTTTCCAATGGCGTCCGCACCGGCGTTCCTCCGCACATCGGCACGGGAACGCGCATCGTCGTCCTGACGGAAGACGGTTCTTACGTCGAGCGCGCCAAGGACTAAGGGCAGATCTCGCGAGGATGTATTGAGGGGAGCGGAGGCAGTAACAGGCAGACGAAACGCATCGGCGAAGCTCTGGTGCTTTTCTCTGTTCGTTGCCTCGCTGCTCCTCCTCGTTCAGCCTGCGCGCGCGGCCGAATTCAAAACACCGGCGATTTCGGTCGTCACCCCGGACTGGCCCGCGACCGTCAGTCAGCTCAGGGCCGAGATCGATTCACAGCCTTTGGCTGTCGACAATTTCAACTTCCCGTCACGAAATCAGCCATCCCAATTCAACGCGCAGCGCATCACGGCGATCTCGCAGATCAATGCGGTGACGTCGCCGATTTTCTCCGGGATTGAACTCAGCCCCGTCCCGGTACTGTTGCCGTTCGATAGCGCGCTTTATCTTGCTGATCGCCAGAGCGGCGCCATCAACCTCCTTATCCCGCGGTATCAAGCCGGGTTCAGAGCGGCGAGCATGTTCGAGGCCGGATCGGCCGGCTACGACGCTGTCTTCCTGCTGGACCGCGGCGCGGGCGACAATATGCCGTCACGGACGTATCTGGAGCCCGTCGAGGTTCAGATCACGGCATCGCTGCTGATCTACGACATCAAGGATCCGCTCGCTGGGAAAGGCGAGCCGGTCAAGGCGCTGGCCACGCAATATCCGAACCTCCGCCGCGTGATCCGCGAAGGCTATGTGCGCTACGCGTTCACGCGCTTCAGCGTCCCCTATGTGGTTTCGATCCAGTGTCACGACGGCGTTGCACGCGGCAGACGCCTCTCCTGCCGCGAAGCCTCGCCGGTCGCCGAACGGTTCCTCAAGGCCTTGCGGGTGGCGGGCGGCACGCCCCGCGATCCGCGCTCGAACATCGCCTCATATGCGTCGGAGCGTCCGATCGAATACTCGGCGGATTTCACCTATAGGCCGCCGGGCGAGATCATCGCCAACAGCGGCTATCGCGGGCAAGGCGGGCACGAGGACCTTACTGTTTATTCTCAGATCCGCTTTCCAATCGAGAAGGCCCCGGCATTCGCCAACTCCCAGTCCTTCATGAACTGGGGAGACTGCAACCTCACAGGGCGGGTCTCATTCGCGCCGACCAAGGGCGACCAGTACCGCTGCAAGCGCAATGACAAGCCGCTGGTGTTCGATGAATCCGCCAAGGAAAATTACAGCTATCCCTGGCAGGATAACTTTTGCGAGACGCGCGATTTCGAAGTCGGACAGTGCGCCAACGGGATGGGCCACCAGGGACAGGATATCCGCCCGTCGTCCTGCCACCTGCGCAACGATGGCGCGGATCGGTGCATCCCCGACCTGTTCGCGACAGTTGCAGTTCGCGACGGTGTGTTGATGAGGTCGCCCAGGCAGCAGGCTGCGTTCCTGCTGGTGAACTCGCGCAATGAACATATCCGTTTTCGTTACATGCACATGAACCCGGCCCGCCTCGATGCCGATGGCGTCCTTCACGGACGGCGCGTCACCGAAGGCGAAAAGATCGGCGTGGTCTCGAACTACCAGGATCGCCCCGGCGGAACGACAAACCATCTGCATTTCGACGTGCAGGTGTTCACGCGCGATGGCTGGCTTTGGGTCAACCCCTACGTCACGCTGATTTCCTCCTACGAGCGCCTGATCGGCGGCCGTGGCCGCGAATACATCCAGCCGCCACCAGAAGCGCCTGCGATGGCGCACGCCCTGCCGCCTGCGGATCTCCCCGCGCACGTCATAAAGGAAGGCGAAGGCCGTTAGGTACGAAGGCATGGTCCCGAAAAGTGGGAACCGGTTTTCGGACAAGATCATGCCCAGACAGAATCCGCGGCACAATGGCCTTTGGCCCAGCTACCAAAGCCGCGCTAGACTGGCTGCATGACGCAAAAAGATTCTCGGAACACGCCCGCCCTCACACGACGAACCTTGCTCGGTTCCGCGCTCGGCGCAGGTGCACTGATGGCGAGTTCCACTCGCGCACTCGCCGCTACGCCCCCCGGATTCGATCAATGGCGCGAAGGATTCCGCGCTCGCGCGCTGGCACGCGGCATTTCCGAGGGCACGTATATCCGCTGTCTCGCCCGGATCGAGCCGGACATGAGCGTGTTCGAAAAGATGCGCAAGCAGCCGGAGTTCAACGAACAGCTCTGGCAATACATCAACCGCCGTGTTTCGGACTGGCGTCTGTCTGCCGGAAAGGTCGCGCTTCAGAAGAACAGCGCGCTGTTTGCCCGGATCGAAAAGGACTTTGGCGTCGAACGTGGCACGCTGCTGGCGCTGTGGGGCGTCGAGACGGCGTACGGCGATCCGCTGGTGCAGCAGAACCATATGCGGCCGGTATTTCCTTCGCTCGCCGCGCTGGCGTGGAACGAGCCTCGTCGCAAGGCCTATTGGGAAACGGAACTGATCAACGCGCTGCGCATCGTCGACAAGCACTGGAGCACGCCGGAGGAAATGCGCGGCTCATGGGCCGGCGCAATGGGTCATACCCAGTGGATGCCGGAAGTCTGGCTCAATGTCGGCTTCGACTATGACGGCGATGGCCGCGTTTCACCGTTCGGCAAGCCGGACGATGCCCTCGGCTCCAGTGCGCGCTATCTCGTCAACCGCGGCAAGTATCGTCGCGGCGAGCACTGGGGCTATGAGGTCAAGGGCGCGACCGGCGGCAGCGGCAAAAAGAGTTACGCGCAATGGGCGGCGGCTGGCGTGACCCGGGCCGACGGCCAGCCGTTCCCGCGTCCCAACGATTCCGCGCAATTGTGGATACCGGTGCAAGGCGGTCCGGCTTTCCTGCTGGGCCCGAACTTCTATGCGGTGAAGAGCTACAACCCGTCGATGAACTACGCACTCGCCATCGTGCATCTCGGCGACCGCATTCTCGGGGCGGGACCGTTCATCCAGCCCTTCCCCGGATCGGAGCGCGCGCTGACACTCGCCGAGGTGCAGGAAGTGCAGACACGTCTCACCAACGCAGGCTTCGATACCGGCGGCACCGATGGCCGCGTCGGCAACGACACCATGAAGGCGGTGAAGGATTTCCAGACCAAGGTGGGACTGTTGCCCGCGGACGGCTATGCCGGATTGAAGGTGCTGGCGCGGCTGCGGCAGGGATCGTGAGTCCTACCGGATCACCGCAGGCCCCGGATCAGGCACAGCCACATCCGTCACACGCATCTGCACGCGCTCGGAGCCCTGCCAGCGGTCGACGGTGAGCGATCCTGCCACATGAAGCATCTGACCGCGATTTTCGATCAGCGCATTGCCGAGCTTCTGGCCGATGGAGCGAAACGCAATCCCGTTGACGAACGCGCCGTCGCCCGACTTGAAACGCAGGCGCAGATGCGACTGCCCCACCTCATCTGCGAAAACCAGTTGATGTGACGGCAATGCGATCAGCGGCTCCGGATTGCCTGCGCCGAAAGGACCGGCACGATTCATGGTCGCAACAAAGTCCGTTGTCACAGCACGCGCACTGACCGCACCATCGATGAACAATTCGTTGGCATGCCGTGCGTCTGCGACCGTCGCTGCAAGCTTGGATTCCACGAAGGCACGAAATTCCGCCAGCCGCTCTTTCTTCAGCGTTACGCCCGCCGCCATGGCGTGGCCGCCGCCTTTCAGAAGAATTCCCTCGTGCACCGCTTCGCGCACCACCTTGCCGAGATCGACGCCCGGAATGGAGCGGCCCGATCCGGTGCCGATCCCGCCCGGCTCCAGCGCGATGGCGAATGCGGGACGTGAAAACTTCTCTTTCAGCCGCGACGCCACAAGACCGACCACGCCCGGATGCCAGCCCTCGGACGCAGTTACGATCACCGAACCTTTGTCGTCGAGACCAAGCGACGCCAGCGCCTCGGCCTCGGCCTGCGCCTCGGCCATCTGCTCGATGACGCGGCGTTCGGTGTTGAGGCGATCGAGTTCGGCGGCAATCCGCGCGGCTTCCGAAATATCGCCTTCCAGAAGCAGCCTCACGCCGAGGTCCGCCTGCCCGATGCGGCCGCCGGCATTGATGCGCGGCCCGAGCATGAAACCAAGGTGCCACGCCTCCGGTGGGCCGCTCAGCCGCGCCACATCCATCAGCGCGGTGTGACCGACATGATCCCGGCGGCGCAGGGCGATCAGCCCCTTGGCGACGAAGGCGCGGTTGAGGCCGGTCAGTGCTGCCACATCGGCAACGGTTCCGAGCGCCACATGATGAAGCGCGTCAAGCAGATTTGGTTCGGGCCGAACGTCGCTCCAGAAATTGCGTGCGCGCAATTCACGGTTCACCGCAACCAGTGTGACGAACACGAGACCGACAGCGGCGAGATGTCCGAGGCCCGACAGGTCGTCCGGGCGGTTCGGATTGACCAGCGCATCGACGACGGGAAGTTCGTCGCCGCACTGGTGATGATCGATGACCACCACGTCCATGCCGAGACGCTTGGCTTCCGCCAGCGGTTCGATGCTGGTGGTGCCGCAATCGACCGTAACCAGAAGTGTCGCGCCCCTGTTGGCGAGGCCGCGCACGGCTTCGACATTCGGGCCATAGCCCTCGAAGATGCGATCGGGAATGTGGATCAGCGGATCGAGCCCGCAATGGCGCAGATGCCAGGTCAGCAGCGCAGCGGAGGTCGCGCCGTCCACGTCGTAGTCGCCGAAGATCGCGACCTTCTCGCCGCGCGCCGCAGCGTCGGCGATGCGCTTGGCCGCAGCTTCCATCTCCGTCACAGTCAAGGGATCGGGCAGCAGCTTGCGGATGGTCGGATCGAGAAAATCATCGACGGCATCGATGTCGATGCCGCGGCCCGCGATGATCCGCGCCAGCATTTCGGGCACCTGATAGCGCTGCGCGATGGCGAGCGCCCTTGCCGCCCCGCGCGGATCGAGCCGGTCGCGCCACACGCGGCCGGTCGCAGACTGGTTCACGCCGAGGAAGGCGGGGATGGTCTCAACTGGCAATGCGGATGCAGGGAGCGTCATGATGCCTTCCGCAGGTAAGCACGAAGCGTCAGCGTTCAATGATTCGTCGCTGTCATCCTTCGAGGCTCGCAAGTGCTCGCACCTCAGGATGACGTCTCATGTTGTTGCCGTCACCCAGAGGAACCGTCGCAAAGCAATAGGCGTTCGAAAGAACGCCGTTCTTCAAACAGCTATGGGCCTCGAAGGGCGAAGCATTTTCTAGCAGCCGAGCTTGTCCGCCAGATCGTTGAAGTCCTTCACGACGTAGTCCCAGCTTCCCTCCGGCCTGAAGTCGCGGCTCTGATGGGGGCCGTATTCTGTCGGACGCGGAACGAATGCGGTCTTCAGGCCGAATGACTGCGCCGCCTCGAGATCGTTGTTGTGCGCGGCCACGAGCATCACCTCACCTGGCGTCAGGCCAAGAATCTTCGCCGCGCCCAGATAGGCTTCGCGGTCGGGCTTGTAGTGGCCGAACACCTCGGCGCTCAGCACGAGGTCCCACGGCAATCCCGCGTGCTTCGCCATGTTGGTCAGCAGCGCGACATTGCCGTTGGACAACGGACTTATGATGAATTTCCTTTTTAGCCGCGTCAGGCCGCCGACGCTGTCCGGCCATGGATTGAGGCTGTGCCAGCCGCGTGTGAGGTAGTCGAAGTCGGCTGACGTCAGTCCTGTGATGCCGAGCTTCGCCGCCAGCGGCTCGATCGACTGCCGCTGCAGGTCATCGAGGATCACGAAGCCGCGTTCGGGATGCTTGCGGACCTCGTCCATCGACGGCATGTACGCGGCGCGCCAGCCGTCGACCAGCGCAGTCCAGTCGCCCTTGAGACCCTTCGCTTGGCCCCATGCGGTGAAATTATCGATCAGACTGGTCCGCCAGTCGACCACGGTGCCAAAGACATCGAACAGCAGCGCCTTGATCTCGGACATCGGACCTCTCAGAAAATCTTGCGGTATTGCATGAAGCCCGACCGGTCAGCGACTTCATCGTAGAGGATTTGTGCGCGCGCATTCTCGAACTGGGTCAGCCAGTGCACCCTGCTCGCGCCTGCGGCTTTGGCCTTATCGTAGACGGCCTCAATCAGCTTGCGGCCCACGCCGTGGCCACGCGCGCCCTCGTTCACGAAAAGGTCCTGGAGATAGCAGTAGTTGCCGACCGTCCAGCATGAGCGATGGTACAGGAAATGGACAATGCCGGTCAGCTTGCCATCGACAAACGCGCCGAGCACATACATGGGCTCGGCGTCATCGTGAAACCTCTGCCATGTCACAGCCGTTGTCTCGGCCGGAACAGAGGCATTGTAGAACTTGAGATAGCCTTCCCACAACGGCTCCCACGCCTCGCGCTCATCCACGCGAAGCGGCCGGATGACAACGCGCTCGGTCATGGGATTTCCCTGCTTAGTCGAGGTGGAATTTCTCGAACTGGCGATGCTCGCCCTTGATGATGCGAACCGTGCCGGTCACCGAGCGCATCACGACGGTTTCGGTCTCGATCACGTTCTTGCGGAACTTGACGCCAGAGAGCAGCGAACCATCGGTGACGCCGGTTGCCGCGAACAGGCAGTCGCCGCGTGCCATGTCCTCGATGCCATAGACCATGTTGAGGTCCTTGATGCCCATCTTCATCGCGCGTTCGCGTTTCTCGTCGGTGTCGAGAATGAGACGGCACTGCATCTGGCCGCCGATGCAGCGGAGCGCCGCAGCAGCCAGCACGCCTTCCGGCGCGCCACCGGTGCCCATGTAGATATCGACGCCCGTGTTCTCCGGATCGGCGGTGTGGATCACGCCGGCGACGTCGCCGTCGGTGATCAGGCGAACCGCAGCGCCGGTCGAGCGGATCGCATTGATGATGTCGGCGTGACGCGGACGATCCAGCACCAGCGCAGTGATCGCCGATGGATGCACATCCTTGGCGCGGGCAAGACGGCGGATGTTTTCGGCCGGCGGTGCGTCGAGATCGACGACATGTTTCGGATAGCCCGGACCAACCGCGATTTTCTGCATGTAGACGTCCGGCGCGTTCAGCAGCGTGCCGCCTTCCGCCATCGCCATGGTCGCAATGGCGCCCGGCATGTTCTTGGCACACAGCGTGGTGCCTTCGAGCGGATCGACCGCGATATCGACTTCGGGACCTGCATCGGAGCCGACCTTCTCGCCGATGAACAGCATCGGGGCTTCGTCACGCTCGCCTTCGCCGATAACGACAGTACCCTGGATTGGAATCTTGTTGAGCTCGCGGCGCATCGCGTCCACCGCGGCCTGGTCGGCGGCCTTTTCGTTGCCGTGGCCCCGGAGACGAGCAGCAGACACCGCGGCACGCTCAGTCACGCGCACGATTTCGAGTGTGAGAATGCGTTCCAGCAGAAGCTGCGGCGGAACGGAAATCGTAACGGACATAGGCTAACTCCCAAGACAACAGACGTGGCGATGGACCCGGCGGACCGGACCCTATCAGTTCTTTTCGATGCGGATGACCTGCGGACGGCCGGTTATCACCCGATCTTGCTGGACGGCATGCAACGCCTGGCGCACTGCATCCTCGGTGGTTGCGTAAGTGATGAGAATGACCGGCACCGGCGATGGTTTGCCGCGCGTATTTACCGGCTCGACTGCGCCGTCTGGATGACGCTGCACGATCGATTCAATGGAAATTTTCTGCTCGGCAAGGCGTGTCGCGATGGTCGCGGCGGTTCCGGCGAGATCGCGCGCCATCAGGCGAATGTAATAGCCGCCCTCGTGACGCTTCATCGGCGCCTTGGTCGTCGTTTTCAGCTTTTCGATGGGCCGTCCGAAAGGTGCCGCGCGAATGCCGCGCGCTACGTCCGCAATATCGGCCAGCACGGCAGATGCAGTCGCAGCGCCACCGGCGCCCGGCCCCACCAGCGTGATCGGCGGAATGCCCTCGCCGTCGATGGTCACAGCATTCGTGACGTCCATGACCTGCGCAATCGACGACGACTTCGGCACCATGGTGGGATGCACGCGCTGCTCAATGCCGGATTCAGTGCGCACCGCAACGCCGAGCAATTTTACCCGGTATGCGAGTTCTTCAGCCGCGCGCAGATCTTCCGGCGCAATGGATGAAATTCCCTCGACGTAGACCGCGCTCTGATTGACCTTGGTGCCGAATGCGAGGCTGGCGAGAATGGCAAGCTTCTGTGCGGTATCATGGCCATCGACGTCGAACGACGGATTGGCTTCGGCATATCCGAGCCGCTGCGCATCCTTGAGGCACTCCGCGAACGACAATCCCTCGCGTTCCATCCGCGTCAGGATGTAGTTGCACGTGCCGTTGAGAATGCCGTAGACGCGATTGATGCCGGTGCCGGCAAGGCCTTCGCGCAGCGTCTTGATGACGGGAATTGCCGCACCGACTGCAGCTTCATAGTTCAACGCGCCGCCGTGTTTTTCGGCAAGCGCAGCCAGGCGCGAACCATGCCTGGCGATCAGCGCCTTGTTCGCCGTGACGACGGATTTTCCGTTCCGCAGTGCGGCTTCGATCGCGGAGAGAGCCGGCTCGCCGGAGCCCCCCATCAGTTCGACGAAGCAGTCGATTTTCGGGTCGTTGGCCAGCGCCAGTGGGTTCTTGGCCCACTCGATCCCGCGCAGATCGACACCGCGCTTCTTGGCCTTAGAACGAGCGGATACCGCGACAACCCGGACGCCACGGCCACACCGCGCCGACAAGGCCCTGCCCTGACTTTCGATCAGGCGGACTACCTCGGCACCCACGGTGCCGAGGCCCGCAATACCCACCTTGAGGGGTGCGACCATTTTGCTGAAAACCTGCCGGAAAAACTTGAGTTAACTAGGCATGATCTGGTCCGAAAACCGGGGGCCACTTTTCGGGATCGTGCCTACCGCCGATTGGCGAGCGGAACCACGTTGTGCAACGATTCAACGCCGGTTTCAAGGAAGCGCCGGATATTGCGGGCTGCCTGGCGAATACGCTGCTCGTTTTCCACCATCGCGATGCGGACATAGCCCTCGCCGTGCTCGCCGAAGGCAACGCCCGGCGATACGACGACGCCGGATTTTTCCACCATCAGGGTCGCGAACTGCATGCTGCCGACCTCCCGGAATTTCTCCGGCAACGGCGCCCAGGCGAACATCGACGCCGCCGGCGGCGGAATATCCCAGCCCGCACGGCCGAAGGTTTCCACCAGCACGTCGCGGCGCTTGCGGTAGGTGTCGCGCATTTCCTTGATGCAATCCTGCGGACCGTTCAACGCTGCGGTCGCCGCGACCTGGACCGGTGTGAACGCACCGTAGTCGAGATACGATTTCACGCGCGTCAAAGCTGCGATGATCCGCTCATTGCCGACGGCAAAACCCATACGCCAGCCGGCCATTGAGAACGTCTTCGACATCGAGGTGAACTCGACGGTGACATCGATCGCGCCCGGCACCTGCAAAACGGATGGCGGCGGCACGCCGTCGAAATACAGTTCCGCATAGGCCAGATCGGACAGAATGAAGATCTCGTGCTTCTTCGCGAACGCGACGAGGTCCTTGTAGAAATCAAGCGACGCGACATACGCCGTCGGGTTCGACGGATAACACGCGATCATCGCGATCGGCTTGGGGATCGAGTGAATGATCGCCTTCTCGAGTGCGCTGAACAGTTCAGGGGTCGGTTCGGCGGGAACAGAGCGAACCACACCGCCCGCCATTAGGAAGCCGAAAGCATGGATCGGATAACTCGGGTTCGGCACCAGCACCACGTCACCGGGTGACGTGATCGCCTGCGCGACGTTGGCGAAGCCTTCCTTGGAACCGAGCGTCGCAACGACCTGGGTTTCCGGATTAAGTTTCACGCCGAAACGGCGCTCGTAATAGGCAGCCTGCGCGCGGCGCAGGCCCGTAATGCCCTTCGACGCCGAATACCGGTCCGTCCGCGGCTTACCGAGGGTTTCCTTGAGCTTTTCGATCACATGCGGAGGGGTCGGGAGGTCCGGATTTCCCATGCCAAGGTCGATGATATCGGCCCCGGCGTTCCGCGCGGCCGCCTTGGCCCGGTTGACTTGCTCGAATACGTAAGGCGGCAGACGGCGGATACGGTAAAACTCTTCCATGGGTCGGGCTCCGGGAGCCGGTAAAACCGGCGAATAACGACGAGATTAGTAACGTGTTTTGTACCGAAGTGGAATTCGGCACGGCGGTTAGAAGACACGGAATTTCAGCATATTACGCGGATTCGAACGCAATGCGGGGTGACCCGCACCAGAATTTGCATTTTTGCGATTGAATCGTGGTCTTTTTAGCACCAACCGGCGGTTGCGGCGAGGCGCAATTCCTGGACGCAAACCTCGGATTTAGGGCCCTAGTTGCTGCGGCGCTGAGCAGCCTTGGCGCCGGCCGTCTGCCTGTCGCGGGCTGCGAGCAAATCCTTCTCCAGTTTGTCCTGCTGGGCCTGATCCAGCACCGCCTCTTGCCGGGGCGCTGGAACATCATGCACGGGCAGGTACTCAGCCGGGGTCGCAGGCCGTGCCGGGGTGTTGGCCGGTAATCCCACCAGAGGCGCGTCGGCGATCGTGGATGCACAACCGCCCAGCACAATGCCGAGCAACAGCAGACCGGCCAAAGCCGGCCACCGCCGAACCGGATGCGTGTGGCGTCCCACAGAAATTGTCACGTCCCCTTGATTTAAAGCGGCACGATTCCTGCTCTGTGAAATGCAGGCGATCTGAACTCAACATCGGCGGAAAGCGTTAACTCCCGACCAACAGCCGCAGCGAAGCAGATCGCGTTCATGAGGCCCTAATATGACCGAAGTATTAATCATGTCGCAGCGCAGCACATGCAAATCAGCGGGCGCATCCGAACTATGCCATGATGATGATGCGAACTCACAGCGTTCGCGGTTTGAAACAAGAGTTTAGAAGCAAGCGATGAGTGACACTCTGCTAAGCACCAAGTCTGGAGACTCCGGCGCCGCGAAAAGCTTCGATCCGGAAGCCTTCTCCGCAAATCTTGCGCGTGCTCTTGAATCAAGCGGCCGCGCCCTCTCCGCCTATCTGAAGCCTCGCGAAAACGGCGAAGCCAAGGATCGTCCGCCGGGCGAGCTGAATGAGCTGGTGAAGACGTTCACGTCCGTGGCGGAGTACTGGCTCTCCGACAAGGACCGCGCTGCTAGCGTTCAGGCGAAGATGGGCAAGGCTTACCTGGATCTGTTGACCAGCGCCGCACGCCGCCTCTCAGGGGAGACGACGACACGCGCTGCCGATCCCTCGCCGCGTGACAAGCGCTTCCAGGACCCCGAGTGGAAATCGAACCAGTTTTTCGATTTCGTGATGCAGGCCTATCTGCTGACCACGCAGTGCGCCAACGATCTGGTCAAGAACGCCGATGGTCTGGATCCGCATACCCGCAAGAAAGCCGAGTTCTACGTCCAGCAGGTCACGAACGCAATTTCACCATCGAACTTCGTGCTGACCAATCCGGAAGTATTGCGCCAGACACTTGCGAGCAACGCGGACAATCTCGTTCGCGGCATGACGATGCTCGCGGAGGATATCGAAGCCGGAAACGGAACGCTCAAAATCCGCCAGTCGGCGGCCAATCTGGAGATCGGCAAGGACCTCGCGCTGACGCCCGGCAAGGTGATCTACCAGAATGAGGTGATGCAGCTCATTCAATACACGCCGACGACCGAAACCGTTCTCCGCACGCCACTGCTCATCGTGCCGCCCTGGATCAACAAGTTCTACATTCTCGACCTGAATCGCGAGAAGTCGTTCGTCCAGTGGTGCGTCAATCAGGGCATCACGGTATTCCTGATCTCATGGGTCAACCCCGACAAGAAGCTCGGCGGCAAGACCTTCGAGGACTACATGCGCGAAGGCCCGCTGACGGCGATGGACGTCATCGAGAAGGCCACCGGCGAAATGCGTGTCCACACCATGGGCTATTGCGTCGGCGGCACGCTGCTCGCAACGACGCTGGCATGGCTTGCGGAAAAGCGTCAGGTGCGCGTGACTTCGGCGACCTTCCTGGCCGCGCAGGTCGATTTCACCCATGCTGGCGATCTGCTGGTGTTCGTCGACGAGAGCCAGATTTCAAGTCTCGAACGCGACATGAACAGGGCTGGGGTGCTCGAAGGCAGCAAGATGGCGATGGCCTTCAACATGCTTCGTTCGAACGATCTGATCTGGTCGTACGTGGTCAGCAATTATCTTAAGGGCAAGGAGCCTGCGGCGTTCGACCTGCTGCACTGGAATTCGGATGCCACCCGCATGCCGGCGGCGAACCACTCCTTCTATCTTCGCAACTGCTATCTGGAGAACCGCCTGTCCACCGGCTCCATGACCATCGACAATACTCAGCTCGATCTCTCCAAGGTGAAGGTGCCGGTCTACAATCTCGCCACCAAAGAAGATCACATCGCACCGGCCGAATCCGTGCTCTACGGTTCACAATTCTTCGGCGGTCCGGTCAAATACGTGCTCGCCGGCTCCGGTCATATCGCGGGCGTGGTCAACCCGCCGGAACTGGGCAAGTATCAGTACTGGACCAATGACCGCATTGGCGACATCACCCTCGCCGACTGGCTCAAGGATGCACAGGAGCACAAGGGATCGTGGTGGCCGGACTGGCGCTCGTGGCTTGAGACGATCGATGCCGAGCAGGTCCCCGCCCGCATTCCCGGCAGCGGACCTCTGGAAGCCATTGAAGACGCTCCGGGAAGCTATGTTCGGGTCCGCGCCTGAGCATAACGCCTGCCGCGACGTTGGCCTTGCATCGCCAATCGTCTATGACTTCACACGTTATTTGCTTCGTCGACTCGCCCCGTACCATGACGGGACGGTGAAAGCATTTCCACCCGCCTCCGGGCAGGCCTTGCAAGATTGGAAGGACAAACGTCGATGACACGTGAACTGTTCTGGCTGACGCTGACCGTTATTTTCACCGGCCTGCTCTGGGTGCCCTACGTTCTCAACCGTTGCCAGGTGCGTGGCCTGGGCGGCGCAATGGCAAATCCGTCGCGCAACGACAAGCCGCTCGCCGAATGGGCGAACCGTCTGCTCTTTGCACATGACAATGCCGTCGAGAACCTCGTGGTGTTCGCCCCGCTGGTCCTGATCCTCAATGCCATCGATTATTCGAGCAAATGGACCGTGCTTGCGTGCGCCGTCTACTTCTGGTCGCGCGTCGCCCATCTCATCGTTTATACGCTCGGCGTGCCTGTTTTGCGCACGCTGGCATTCCTGATCGGCTTTGCAGCCCAGGCCATGCTGGCGCTCGCGATCTTCAAGATCCTCTGATCCGAATCCGACGAGACAAACAAAAGGGACGGCTCATCGCCGTCCCTTTTTATTGCCCGCTGCGCCTCGCTTACGGAAACATCGGCGGTTGATCGATCCCCATCGTCTCTGGAAGGCCGAGCACCAGATTCATGTTCTGCACGGCCTGCCCCGACGCACCCTTGGTGAGATTGTCGAGGGTCGAGACAATGATCGCCCGTCCCGCGATGCGATCCGCGGCCACGCCAATGAACGTCATGTTCGAGCCGCGCACATGCCGCGAATGCGGGGTCTTGCCGAACGGCAGGACGTGAACGAACGGCTCCTTCTCGAACTGGTTCACCAGAATCTCGTGAAGGTCCTGCGCGATCTTGCCCCGCCGGCCCCGCACGTAGATGGTCGAGAAGATTCCCCGGTTCATCGGAAGGAGATGCGGCGTGAACGATACGACGACCTCCTTGCCCGCGGCCTTTGAAAACTCCTGATCGAGCTCAGCCATGTGCCGATGCTGGCCGACGCCGTAGGCGTTGAAGCCTTCGGAGACCTCCGAGAACAGCATCTCTTCCTTCGCCGAACGCCCCGCACCGGTCATTCCGGATTTCGCATCAATGACGATTTCGTCCGGTTCGATCGCCTTGGCTTTCAGCAGCGGGATCAGCGGCAACTGCGCGCAGGTCGTGTAGCAACCGGGATTGGCGACCAGCCGCGCCTTCTTGATATCCCGCCGATAGATTTCCACCAGCCCGTAGACGGCTTCTTTCTGAAGTTCGAGCGCATGATGGTCGTGCCCGTACCACTTGGCATAGGCCGCCGGATCTTCCAGCCGAAAGTCCGCCGACAGATCGACGATCTTGATGTCCGGCGCCTTTGCGAAGACGTCCTTCAGTACCTTCTGCGTGGTGGCGTGCGGCAACGCGCAGAATACCAGATCGAGCCCGGCGTTGGCCCAATCGACCTCATCGATTGTCACCAGCCGCGGCAGATCATATGGTGCGAACTGCGGAAACACGTCGCCCATCATCTGCCCGGCGCGCCGGTCGGCCGTCAGCACGGCAATCTCCACGCGGGGATGGCGTAGCAGCAGCCGGACAAGTTCGGCCCCGGTGTAGCCGGAGGCGCCAAGGATGCCGATTTTCTTCTTCGTGCTCATGGCGCGATCCCTTCGTGCGCAGTGCTCAACATTCCATTGTCTTCAACGGCGGCAAAGGCCTGCGGGCGCATGGCGTGCATCGCAGCCGACAGGATGCCCGCGCCCGCGGATGTCTGTAAGGCCAAAGCGCGGGTGACCGCAACATGGTCCGCATCCGATTTATGCTGGTTCAGCTTGAAGCTGCCCTCGACACCCTCAACGGTCATGACCAGCCCCACGATGGCCTTCATCATCGCTTCGAGCCGGCCGGACGACATCTTGTCCACCGTCCAGGGCTTTTTCGGCGCAAGATCGCTTTCGAACCTGGCGCTGGCCTGATTCAGGTGATCCGGCAGTTGTTGCCCTGTCATGATCCGGACCGCGCCTGTCATGTGAACCGACCGATAGAGCCACGTCGGCACCTGGTCGGGAGAGACGTACCAATCGGGCGATACATAGGTATCCGCATCGCTTACGGCGAACAGCCATGGCGTCATGCCATCGGCGCGGCCTATCAGCGGATTATGGCGCGCAAGATGAAAACAAAGCTGCGGCGTGCCGTCGCTTCCATACTCCATGTGGAACGGCACCGGCGACGCGATGGGTTTTTCCCCGTCATGGGCGCAGGCCAGCCCGAATCCGCGCGCGGCAGCGAACGCGAGGCAAGTGGCGCGGTCAACTCGGAAGGCGGGCGGAACGTACATTGCAAACTCCTGCTTCTGCGAGGAGCCGCCTGAGATCAAACCGCGTGTTTGGGAAACAAGGTGTGCCGCGGGTTATCTCCGGCGGCACGTGGGGTGATTTAAACGCAATCAACCGCCCATACCGCGAGAATGCGGCGGCGGCGGGCAGCGATGGTGGTAGCGTTCAAAATCATGGGCGCGGATATAAGTCCGCGCCCATTTTCCGTCAAGCGATCATCCGCGGATCAGATAGTCGGATTCCAGGGAGCTGGCACCCAGCGATAGCCGGTGCCGTCCTTCTCGATGTTGGCAAGGCCCGGGAATGGGTAATGGAAGCCCTGCACGCGCATTCTGTCAGCCGCGAGCATGTCATAGACCTTGCGCCGGGTGATTTCGGCCTGCGGACCATCCTGATCGAAGAACGCCTGCCAGCCGGGATTGCGAGCGAACAGGTCGGGATTGTTGGTGACGTCCGACTGGATGAACACCTTGTCCGCGCCTGAAGACAGCACGTACGATGTGTGACCGGGCGTGTGGCCGATGGTCTCGACTGCGAGCAGGCCGGGCGCGACATCCTTGCCCCACTCGTAAGGCGTGACCTTCTTCTTCAAACCAGCCTCGAAAACGCGGCGGTTGTTCTTGAACAGGCCTTCCATGCGGCCTGCAGGCGCGCGGCTCATCTCGCCGTCGTCCATCCAGTATTTCCATTCAACGGACGGCACGAGCACCTCGGCATTCGCAAACGCCGGCTGACCGTCGGCGGTGAGCAATCCATTCACATGATCGCTGTGGAAATGCGAAATCACCACCATATCGACTGCCTTGGAATCGATCCCCGCGGCGGCAAGATTGCTGGCGAACTGTCCCATGGTGCCCTTGCTGCTTGCGAATGCGCCGGGCCCGTTGCCAGTATCGATCACGATAAGCTTTCCGCCGGTGTTGATCACGAGCGGCCCGAAATAGATCGTTACGAAATCGCGCGGCCGAAATGCTTTTTCGAGCGAGGCATTCACTTCCTCTTTCTTCGCATTCGTTACAAAATTGTCAGCAAGCGGAAATGTGGTGGCCCCGTCGGAGACGACGGTCACTTCCGCGTCACCAACCTTGTAGCGATAGAAGCCGGCGTTTTGCTTGCCCGCAGCGGGTGCTGCGGCTTTCGCGGGATGAGCGGATAACAGTGGGGCCGCAGTGAGAGCGGCAGCGCCAGCCAGTGCATGACGTCGTGTCAAATCCATCGTGTTTCTCCCGGTTTGTGAAATTCAATGCCGCGGTTCTTCGCGGTCGTTCGCATGCTGCCCTGTTGCAAATCATTCGCAGCTTGTCCACGCACGACAACCGGCGTGTCAATTTAACACCACCTCACGACAGCTATTCCCGATCACAAAATAGTTTGAGCGCGCGTCGTCACATGAGCAGTTTGACGCCCATGATGCCGGGCGCCATCAGAACGCCGGACCACACGAACGCCGAGGTAAAATTCGCGAACTGGAAATGCCAGTATTCCATTTCGACGACGCCTGCGACCAGTGGAACGGTTGCGCGCAACGGTCCCGAAAAGCGGCCGATGAAAATACCGAGGACCCCCCACTTCTTCATGAAGCGTTCGGCGCGAGGCAACATGTCGGGGAAGCTGGACATTGGCCACATGTGGGCGATGCGATCGTGGAATCTGACTCCGATCCAGTACGACAACCAGTCGCCGCATGCTGCGCCCAGTCCGCCTGCTATCCAGATCGGCCAGAAATTGATTCCGCTGACACCGATCAGCGCCCCGATGGAAACCAGTGCGCCCCACGCCGGAATGATGAGCGAGAGAAAGGCCAGCGACTCCGCAAAGGCGAGCCCGAAGACAACGGGCATCGCCCACATCTGATGATCGCGGACGAATTCCGCGAGTCCGCGGGTCATTTCCTCAAACGTCATGCAATGTCCCAATCCGGCTTGTCGAATCCGCCGGTTCCCCTGATCCGGAATAGCACGGCCAGCAGCCGCCATGTTTGGGAACCGCCTGCGTCACATTTGCCGCCGTAACCATGGCATAGTAACAGCCAGCGATTCGTCCCCCGATCACGATATATCAAGATTTAAGAAGCATGGCTAAATCACTGAATAAAAAAGAAAAAACGGACTCGGACCTGTTTGCCGCTTCAGGCAAGAAGCCGGGCGCGCCTGCGAAGGCTGCTGCCAAGCCGTCAGGTGCAGAGGCCGGGTATACCGCGCGCGACATTGAGGTGCTGGAAGGCCTGGAGCCTGTTCGCCGCCGTCCCGGCATGTACATCGGCGGCACCGACGAGAAGGCTCTGCATCACCTGTTCGCGGAAGTCATCGACAACTCGATGGACGAAGCACTCGCCGGTCACGCAACTTTCATCGAGGTGCATCTCGGCGCCGACGGCTATCTCACGGTCGTCGATAACGGACGCGGCATTCCGGTTGATCCGCACCCGAAATTTCCGAAGAAGTCCGCCCTCGAAATCATCATGTGCACGCTGCACGCCGGCGGAAAATTCGACTCCAAGGTCTATGAGACGTCTGGCGGCCTGCACGGCGTCGGCGTGTCGGTGGTGAACGCCCTCTCCTCGCAACTCGTGGTCGAGGTCGCGCGCAACCAGAAGCTCTACAGGATGACGTTCGAGCGCGGAAAGCCGAAAGGCAAGCTCGAAGAACTGGGCAAGATCAACAACCGTCGCGGCACGAGCATCCGCTTCAAGCCAGATACCGATATCTTTGGCACCAAGGCAGTCTTCAAGCCTCAGCGCCTGTTCAAGATGGCGCGCTCGAAGGCGTATCTGTTCGGCGGCGTCGAAATCCGCTGGCGCTGTGACAAGGAATTGCTCAAGGGCGTCGATGATGTTCCTGAGGAAGACACCTTCCATTTCCCTGGCGGCCTGAAGGACTATCTCGCGGCAGCGATCCACGCGGACACGCTGGTGCACCCTGATATTTTCTCCGGCAAGTCCGGACGCAACGGCGCTCACGGCGCCTGCGAATGGGCCGTCGCCTGGACTGCCGATGCTGACGGATTTCTGTCGTCCTACACCAACACGGTTCCGACGCCCGACGGCGGCACGCATGAAGCGGGTTTTCGCAGCGCGCTGCTGCGCGGCCTCAAGGACTATGGCGAACGTATCGGTCAGGGGAAGAAGTCCTCATCCATCACATCCGAAGACGTGATGGTCGGCGCTGCCGCGATGCTGTCGGTGTTTGTCCGCGAGCCCGAATTTCAGGGCCAGACCAAGGACCGGCTGGCGACCGCCGAGGCCCAGAAGATCGTCGAACAGGCCATCAAGGACCCGTTCGATCACTGGCTGACGGGCAATCCGTTGCAGGCCAACAAGTTGCTGGAATTCGTGGTGGAGCGTGCCGACGAGCGGCTGCGCCGACGCGCCGAGAAGGAAACCTCGCGCAAGACCGCGGTGAAGAAGCTGCGGCTGCCCGGCAAGCTGGCGGATTGCACCAACAGCGCCACTGAGGGCTCCGAACTCTTCATCGTGGAAGGCGACTCCGCAGGCGGCAGCGCCAAGCAGGCGCGCGATCGCAAAACACAGGCGATCCTGCCGCTCCGCGGCAAGATCCTCAACGTCGCATCCGCGACCAAGGACAAGCTGACCTCGAACGCGCAGCTTGCGGATCTCATCCAGGCGATCGGAGCCGGGATCGGCGCGCAGTACCGCGAAGAGGATTTGCGCTACTCGCGCATCATCATCATGACCGACGCGGACGTGGACGGCGCGCACATCGCCTCGCTGCTCATCACGTTCTTCTACCGGCAGATGCCGCGCCTGATCGACGAAGGTCATCTCTATCTCGCCGTGCCGCCGCTCTATCGCCTCACCCACGGATCCAAGACGGTGTACGCACGCGACGAAGCGCATCGCGATGAACTCCTGAAGAAGGAATTCCACGCCAACGCCAAGGTCGACATCGGACGCTTCAAAGGCCTCGGCGAAATGATGCCGGCGCAGTTGAAGGAAACCACGATGGACCCAACCAAGCGTACCATGTTGCGTGTCGTGCTGCTGCCGGATGATCGCGAAGGCACAGCCGATTCCGTCGAACGCCTGATGGGCACCAAGGCCGAAGCCCGCTTCGCCTTCATTTCCGACAAGGCCGAGTTCGCCAGCGAGGACATGCTGGACGTATAGCCCGCTCGTGAAACCAATCCCGGCAGGAGGCGTAGTGTCTATATGAAAACACTTCTGCTCACTGTTGGCACACTCGCGCTTTTGGTCGGACTGCTCTGGATCGGTCAGGGCACTGGTTATGTGAACTGGCCGCAGTCCAGCTTCATGATCAGCCAGATGCAATGGGCCTACTACGGCGCTGCACTGGGCATCGCTGGATTGCTGATGATTGTCATCGCGCAACGCCGCTAGGCGGCGGCATCTCGATATGATCTGATCCCGCGAGCGGCGAAGACCGCAGCGGAGACAGCATGCAAAAATCCTCATTCGATCTCACCGGCAAAGTCGCCATCGTGACCGGCGGCAATGGCGGCATTGGCCTTGGCATGGCACGGGGTCTGGCCGGAGCAGGCGCCAGCGTCGTTATTGCCGGACGCAACCAGGCAAAATCCGAAAGCGCAGCCCGCGAGATCGAGGCGCTTGGCGCAAAGGCGCTGGCAGTCGCTGTCGACGTGACTGACAAGAACGCGGTTGCTGGCATGGTCGAGGCCACGATGAAGGCGTTCGGCCGGCTCGATATCCTCATCAACAATGCCGGGATCAATATCCGCAACCCTGCACACACGTTGAGTCTCGACGACTGGCACGCAGTCATCGACACCAATCTCACCAGCGCCTTTCTCTGCGCCCAGGCCGCCTACCCAGCGATGAAGAAGGCCGGCGGCGGGAAGGTCATCAATATCGGCTCGATGATGTCCATCTTCGGTGCGGGTTTCGCGCCGGCCTATGCCGCGAGCAAGGGCGGTATCGTGCAGTTCACCAAAGCAATCGCGTCGTCTTGGGCGGTCGACAATATCCAGGCCAATGCGATCCTTCCGGGTTGGATCGATACCGACCTGACCCGCAAGGCGCGTGAACAATTGCCGGCACTGAACGAGAATGTGCTGAATCGGACGCCCGCGAAGCGCTGGGGCACCATCGACGATCTCGCAGGCGCTGCCGTGTTTCTCGCGTCGCCCGCCTCCGATTTCGTCACCGGCACCGCGATCCCGGTCGACGGCGGATATTCCGCGCAGGGCTGATAGGGCTGCTGGACCGAATGCACATGCTCCGGGCGTTCCAGCGAGTATGTCATAGTCGCCTGCTACAAGAAGGCGGTTCATATGGCCCGATTCTGAACGCCAGAAACCCTTCAACTTATTGTCGTATTAAGCTTTTTCAGCCGTTTAACCCTTAAATTCATTGACTTTCGCGGGATCGAGCCTATGTTCCGCTGCAACGCGGTCAGAATCGAGACGCGATTTCCTGGCCAGCCGCTGTCGGCGAATATGTCCTCCCCGTGCCCTTAAAGCGTGCCGTTCCGGGGTGAGCGCGACAGAAATTTCCAGAGTCCGAACGGCGATTTCGACTCGAGGCTCAATGTCCTTTTCCAATCTCGGCCTTTCCGACAAGGTTCTCGCTGCTGTTGCGGCCACCGGTTATACGACCCCTACCCCCATCCAGGAAAAAGCGATCCCCCACGTTCTCGCCCGGCGCGACGTGCTCGGCATCGCCCAGACCGGCACCGGCAAGACTGCCGCTTTTGTGCTCCCGATGCTGACGCTGCTCGAAAAAGGCCGCGCCCGGGCTCGCATGCCGCGCACCCTCATCCTTGAACCGACCCGCGAACTCGCGGCGCAGGTGAAGGAAAATTTCGACAAGTACGGCGCCGGCCAGAAACTGAATGTCGCGCTGCTGATCGGCGGCGTCTCGTTCGGCGATCAGGACACCAAGCTGATGCGCGGCGTCGACGTGCTGATCGCCACACCCGGCCGCCTGCTGGATCACACCGAGCGCGGTGGCCTGCTTCTCACCGGCGTCGAGCTGCTGGTGATCGACGAAGCCGACCGCATGCTGGACATGGGCTTCATTCCCGACATCGAACGTATCTGCAAGCTGGTCCCGTTCACCCGGCAGACCCTGTTCTTCACGGCGACCATGCCGCCGGAAATCCGGCGCATCACCGAGACTTTCCTTCACAATCCTGAGAAGGTCGAAGTCTCCAAACCCGCCTCCACCGCGATCACCGTGACTCAATCGCAGGTCGGCGTGGGCCGCGAACCGCACGAAAAGCGCGAAATGCTGCGGCAGTTGCTGCGCGACGCCAAGGACCTCAAGAACGCGATCATCTTCTGTAACCGCAAGCGCGACGTCGCGGTGGTTTACAAATCCCTCCAGAAGCATGGCTTCAGCGTCGGCGCCCTGCACGGCGACATGGATCAGTCGGCTCGCACAGCCTCGCTCGACCAGTTCCGCAAGGGCGAACTTCCCTTGCTGGTGGCCTCCGATGTCGCCGCCCGCGGTCTTGATATTCCCGAAGTCAGCCACGTCATCAATTTCGACGTTCCCCATCATCCGGACGACTACGTTCACCGCATCGGCCGCACCGGCCGCGCCGGACGCCTCGGGACCGCGATTTCGATCGTCAGCCCGTCGGACCAGAAGTCCGTCACCGCGATCGAGAAATTGATCGGTCAGCCAATCGCTCGCGCCGAAGTAACCCCGGTTGCAAGCACCGAAGCCTCGCCATCGCCTGCCGGCGAACAGCAGGCCGAGCGTGCGCCGGAAGAGCGCAAGCCGCGCCGCGACTCGCAGCGGACCCGTGGCGGCCGCAACAAATCCCGCAAGCCTGAGGGCGCCGAACGGAAGCCCTATGCCACCGCCGCCGAAAAGCCGGCGGCGCAAGTCCCGTCGATCGGACGCGCGATGCCCGCAGCATCAGCCCGCGAACAGCATGCCGAACCGGCAGACCACTCGCATCTGCCCGCATTTCTCCTGCGGCCGGTCCGCGCTCGCGGTTAACCCCCAACCAATTGACCCGTCTGCGGACTGGGACCGTTTACGGGTCATTCATTCTCGTCCCTTAACTTGCATCCGATACTTTTAGCCATTTCGTTAAAGGGCATGCAGAAGCTTGCCTTGAAGGGCACGGAACGTGATTGGCCTGCTGGAAGAATATGAACGCACCATGGCGTTCGCCGAAGTTGCTTTGGGCCAGATTCGATCCCTGCGCCAGAACGCCGTGCCTCGCAATTACGAAATCTGGTACATCTACGCGACCGGCTACAATTCCGCTCTCAACAAGATCATCAACGAGACACTCGCGCGCAACGGCAAGCTGACCGAAGCCGATCTCGAGCAGATCTACGAAACCTATCTTTCCCAGCATCGGACCTCGGAGCGCATCGACACGGTCGGAGCGCGGGTGATCAACGAAATCGACGACGTGATGAATCTCATCACCGACGCGCTGGGAATGACCTCGACATTCGGACGCAGCCTCGAAGGCGCCACCCAGAAATTGTCCGGCGCCAAGGATCGCGAGCAGGTCAAGGCCGTGGTCGAGGCGCTGGTGGCATCGACCCGGGAGATGCAGGAAACCAACAAGGCCCTGGAAGCGCGCCTTGCCACATCCAAGCAGCAGATCAGCAGTCTCCAGCACAGCCTCGAAGCCATACGCACCGAGAGCCTGACGGATCCACTTACCTCGCTCGGCAATCGCAAGTTCTTCGATCGCGCCCTCGAAGGCGCCGTGGCGCATGCGTCCGAGAGCGGAGAGCCGTTATCCCTGCTGATGCTGGATATCGATCATTTCAAATCGTTCAACGACAACTACGGCCATCTCACCGGCGACCAGGTGCTGCGCCTTGTCGCGATGTCGCTGAAGCAGACGATCAAGGGGCAAGACATCACTGCGCGGTATGGCGGCGAGGAGTTTGCCGTGGTGCTGCCGAACACCGCCTTGCGGCAGGCCCTGACGGTTGCCGACAACATCCGCCGCGCGGTGATGTCGAAGCAGCTCAAGAAGAAGTCGACAGGCGAGATCCTAGGCCGCGTCACCATCTCGGTCGGCGTGTCGATGCTTCAGCCCGGCGACGATCGCGAACGGCTGATCGAGCGTGCGGACGCCTGTCTGTATGCAGCGAAACGCAACGGCCGCAACCGCGTCATCTGCGAAGCCGATCCGGAATTCTCTCCGGCCGACCGCATTCAGGTCGCCTAGCGCTTTTTTACGAGCAACCTTTTCGGGCTCGTTTTTCGGCCCGCCGTTTTCAGGGCGGCCTTCTTGGCCGCGGGCGGTTTTGCTTTCTTGGCTGTTCCCGACTTGCGAGGCGCAGCCTTCGCCGGCGCGCTCCGCTGGCCTGAGCGTTTCTTCACGCCGGCCTTTTTGGCGGCAGCACGCTTCGCGGCTCCGACAGCCTCGCGGGCCCAGACCGCCAGTTCCTCCGGATCGTCGTAAAGCCGCTCCGGCAGATGCCGGTAGGATTTCACAATGACTGTCTTGTTCCGGGTCTCATACTGGAATGGCTTTGCACCTTCGGCCTCGTAACGCGCTTCCGTCTGCTCATCGACCCTGAAGATGATTCCGGCGCGCAGCGCCATGGCGAAGTTCACATCGTCAGCGACGATGCCGTAACCGCTGAACATCCTGCGCAGGACGACGGGCCCGAACTCAGAGAAAAGATCGATGAGATAGTCGCGGTCCATCGCGTCTTCCGCAAAAGCTTGCCCCCGGGCTCGACCCAAGGGTGGTATCGGTTTTGCGACCAGAATACGCGAAAACTAAAAAGCCGGGCCGAATGAATTAGCCGACTTTGGCCGGGGTCAACTGGACCGACTCGCCGCAGCCGCAGGCGCTGACCTGATTGGGATTGTTGAAGATGAACTGCGCCTGCATCTTGTCGGCCTTGTAGTCCATCTCCGTGCCGAGCAAAAACAGCACGGCCTTCGGATCGACAAGAACCTTCACGCCCTTGTCTTCCACGACCTCGTCGGTCGGACGGACCTCGTGGGCATATTCGACAGTGTAGGACTGGCCGGCGCAGCCGCCGTTCTTGATGCCGACACGAAGGCCGACGATCTCGGAGTCCGCACGCGCAGACAGTTCCTTGACGCGTGACGCAGCCGCTTCCGTCAGACGCATCACCTGCGGACGGGGGCGCACAGCGGGCTTGGAGGGCGCGGGAGTATTTGGCGTCATACCGGTCATTTGTTCATTCCTCGTGGCGGTTCAAGGCCGCCCTGAAATGCAGATAGATACTGAAGCTAACTGAGTCGTCTCAACTCACCACATGTTGAGGACGAGGCGCGCCTCGTCGGACATCCGGTCAGGGGTCCAGGTCGGCTCCCAAACCACGTTGACGCTAACGGGGCCCACACCAGCAACGCTGGCAACCGCGTTCTCAACCATGGTCGGCAGTTCGCCGGCGGCGGGACAGTTCGGCGTCGTCAGCGTCATCTGCACATCGACGGAGCGGTCGTCCTTGATGTCGACCTTGTAGATCAGGCCGAGTTCGTAGATGTCCGCCGGGATTTCCGGATCGAAAACCGTCTTCAGCGCGGCCACGATATCCGTCCCGAGACGCTCGGTTTCCTCGGCAGGAAGCGCCGACTGGGTATCGAATTTCAAACTGGCCGGCTCAGCGGCCTGGATGGTGTCGTTCATGCGAATAGCTCCCGCGCCTTGATCAGCGCCTGTGCCAGCTGGTCGACTTCAGCCCGCGTATTATACATGCCGAATGAGGCACGGCACGTCGCCGTCACGTTGAATCGCTCCAGAAGTGGCATGACGCAATGGGTGCCTGCCCGCACCGCAATGCCGCCCCGGTCTATGACCGTCGCCACATCATGTGGGTGCGCGCCCTTCATTTCGAAAGAGATGACAGGTCCCTTCCCCTTTGCCGTGCCGATAATACGCACCGAATTGATCTCGCGCAGCCGGTCGGTGGCATAGGCCAGCAAGTCATGCTCATGCCTGGCGATACGGTCCTTGCCGATCGAATTCACGTAGTCTATGGCCGCGCCCAGCCCGATGGACTCGACGATGGCCGGGGTGCCCGCCTCGAACTTGTGCGGCGGATCGCCATAGGTCACCCAGTCCTTGGCGACCTCGCGGATCATCTCGCCGCCGCCATTGTAGGGGCGCATCGCGATCAGATGATCGTATTTCGCGTACAGCACGCCGATCCCGGTCGGACCGTAGAGCTTGTGGCCAGTGAAGACGTAGAAATCGCAGTCGATGTCTTGCACATCGATGTTCAGATGAACCGCGCCCTGACTGCCGTCCACCAGCACCGGAATGCCGCGGGCATGCGCGAGCTTCACGACGTCTTTGACCGGAACAACAGTACCGAGCGCATTCGACATCTGCGTGATCGCGACCAGCTTGGTCTTCGGCGTCAGCAGCTTCTCGAACTCATCGATCAGGAAGTTGCCCTCGTCATCGACCGGCGCCCACTTGATGACCGCCCCATACCGCTCGCGCAGGAAATGCCACGGTACGATGTTGGAGTGATGCTCCATGATCGAGAGCACGATTTCGTCGCCGGCCTTGATGTTCGGCTCGCCCCAGGACGACGCCACGAGATTGATCGCTTCGGTGGCATTGCGTGTGAAGATGATCTCTTCATTGCGCTTTGCGTTCAGGAATTGCGCAACCTTGGTGCGGCCGCCCTCATAGGCGTCGGTCGCGGCGTTGGCGAGATAGTGCAGACCGCGATGAACGTTGGCGTACTCGGACCTGTACGCCTCGGTCATGCGATCGAGAACCGCCGTCGGCTTCTGCGCCGACGCGGCGTTGTCGAGATAAACCAGCGGCTTGCCGTAAACCTTCAGCGCAAGCGCCGGGAAATCCTGGCGGACACGCTCGACATCATATGAGCCGTTGGCAACTGCCGGATGCATGATCAGCCTCGAGTCGCCAGCCATCGCTCGGCAGCGGCGACTGCAAAGTCGCGAAGGTTATCGTCGGCAATGGACTCGATGGCCTCCCCGACAAACGCAGCGATCAGAAGCGCCTGCGCTTCCTTCTCGGGCAAGCCGCGCGCGCGGAGATAGAACAGCAGGCTTTCATCAAGTGCACCGGTCGTGGCGCCGTGACCGCAGGTCACGTCATCCGCGAAGATTTCGAGCTCAGGCTTGTTGTCCGCTTCGGCCTCATCCGACAGGAGCAAGGCGCGCGTCATCATCTTGCCGTCGGTCTTCTGCGCACCGGGACGCACGATGATGCGGCCCTGGAACACCGAATGGGCGCGATCGTCGAGCACCGAGCGGAACACCTCGCGGCCGGAACAGTGCGGCACCGCGTGATCGACCACCAGCGTGGTGTCACCATGCCGGCGCGCGCCGAGCAGATTGACCCCATTGGTGGTCAGTTCGCTGCCTTCGCCGGCGAACGTGATGAAGCCCTGATAGCGGCTGATATTGCCGCCGTTGGTCAGGTTGAACGTATTGAGTTTGGCTTTGGCGCCGATCGTGAAAATACCGGTCGAGATGTTGGCGGCATCGAGCGCATCCTCCATCAGACGAACGTGCTGAAGTTCAGCCTCATCGCCGATCCAGATCACGACGGAATCGTGCGTCTGATACGACTTCGCGCCTTCCGCTGCGACGAAGCTCTCGACGAAAGTGACGCGAGCGCCATTCCCGACCTTGAGAAGCGAGCGCGTGACAAGCGACGTGCCCGAGTCGGTGGCCACATGAACGATATGAATCGGTTTTGCGAGCGCAGCGCCCTCGGCGACATCGATCAGGACACCATCCGTCGCGAGCGCAGCATTCAGCGAAATCATCGCATCCGACGCCACGCTGGTTTGCAGCAGATCGGCACGGACCTTGTTGCTGCCGTCTTCCAGAACTTCACGCAGTGTCCGCAGGTGGACACCCGCTTCCAGCGCCGTCACGTCCGACAACTGCGGCGCGAACACGCCATCCACCAGCACAAGCTTCTGGGTGCTGTCGATGCCGAGCGACTTCACCGCCTTGGCCGCACGCGCGAGATCAGCCTGATCCGGCGCCGGTGCCAGCGGCGCGATCTCGCGCAGCAGTGCGCGCAGATCGGTGTACTTCCATTCCTCGATGCGCCGGTGCGGCAGGCCGAGACGCGCAAAGTCGTCGAAGGCGTTTTGCCGAACCTCGGCAACCGGCCCCGATCCGGGCAACCGGCCCCGCGCCGCGGCGAACAGCTCGCCGAGCGCATGGTCCGTCGTGGGCTTAACCAATGCAACGTTCATGATTGGACCCGCTTACGCTGCCTTGTCTTCGAACTGGGCGTAACCGGACTTCTCCAGTTCCAGCGCCAGTTCCTTGCCGCCACTCTTGACCACGCGGCCCTTCGACATGACGTGGACGAAATCCGGCACGATGTAGTTCAGCAGACGCTGATAGTGGGTGATGACGACCATCGCGCGGTCCTTTGAGCGCAGCGCGTTGACGCCGTCAGCGGCGACACGCAGTGCGTCGATATCGAGACCCGAATCCATCTCGTCGAGGATGCACAGGCTCGGCTGGAAGAGCGCCATCTGAAGCACCTCGTTGCGCTTCTTCTCACCGCCGGAGAAGCCGACGTTGACGCCGCGCTTGAGCATATCGATCGGAATGTTGAGCGACTTGGCGATCTCGCGAACCTTTTTGAGAAATTCAGGCGCCATCAGCTCGGTCTCGCCGCGCGCCTTGCGCTGCGCATTGAGCGCCGTATGCAGGAAATTCATTGTGGTGACGCCGGGAATTTCCACCGGATACTGGAACGCGAGGAACACGCCCTTGGCGGCGCGCTCGTCGGGATCCATCTCAAGCAGGTCTTCGCCCTTGAACAGGATTTCGCCAGCGGTCACGTCATAGCCCGGCTTGCCGGCGATGACATGGCTGAGCGTCGACTTGCCGGAGCCGTTCGGCCCCATGATGGCGTGAACTTCGCCTGCATTCACGGTGAGGTCGAGACCATGAAGGATCTCGTTATCTTCCACCTGAACCTTGAGGCCTTTGACTTCGAGTAACGCGGTCATCCAACACTTCCTTCCAGCGAGATCGAGATCAGCTTCTGCGCCTCGACCGCAAATTCCATCGGCAATTGCTGCAACACGTCCTTGACGAAGCCGTTGACGACCAGCGCCACCGCTTCTTCCTGGCTCAGTCCGCGCTGCACGCAATAGAACAGCATGTCTTCGGAAATCTTCGACGTCGTCGCCTCGTGCTCGAACAGCGCCGACGAGTTCTTCGCTTCGATATACGGCACGGTGTGCGCGCCGCACTTGTCGCCGATCAGCAGCGAATCGCACGCGGTGAAGTTGCGCGCGCCCGTCGCCTTGCGATGTGCGGTGACGAGGCCGCGATAGGTGTTCTGCGACACGCCGGCGGCGATGCCCTTCGAGATGATGCGGCTGGTCGTGTTCTTGCCCAGATGGATCATCTTGGTGCCGGAATCGACCTGCTGGTAGCCGTTCGAAATCGCGATCGAATAGAACTCGCCGCGCGAGTTGTCGCCGCGCAGGATGCAACTCGGATACTTCCAGGTGATCGCGGAGCCGGTTTCGACCTGCGTCCACGAAATCTTGGAGTTCTTGCCGCGGCAATCGCCACGCTTGGTGACGAAGTTGTAGATGCCGCCCTTGCCTTCCGAGTTGCCCGGATACCAGTTCTGCACCGTCGAGTACTTGATCTCGGCGTCGTCATGGGTGACGAGTTCGACCACGGCGGCGTGCAACTGGTTCTCGTCGCGCTGTGGCGCGGTGCAGCCTTCGAGATAGGAAACGTAAGCGCCCTTGTCGGCGATGATCAGCGTGCGCTCGAACTGGCCGGTGTTGCGCTCGTTGATGCGGAAGTAGGTCGACAGCTCCATCGGGCATTTAACGCCCGGCGGCACGTAAACGAACGAGCCGTCGGAGAACACCGCCGAATTCAGCGTCGCGAAATAGTTATCTGAGGTCGGCACCACAGTGCCGAGATATTTCTTCACCAGATCGGGATGCTCGCGGATCGCTTCCGAGATCGGCATGAAGATCACGCCGGCGGCCTTCAGCTCGGCCTGGAAGGTCGTCGCAACAGAGACCGAGTCGAACACGGCATCGACCGCCACACGGCGCTCGCCTTCAGGGCGCACAACGCCGGCCAGCATCTCCTGCTCGCGCAGCGGAATACCGAGCTTTTCGTAGGTCTTCAGAATTTCCGGATCGACCTCGTCGAGCGAGGCCAGCGCCTTCTTCTTCGGCGCGGAATAGTAATAGAGATCCTGGTAGTCGATCTTTGGATAATCGACGCGCGCCCAGGTCGGTTCTTCCATCGTCAGCCAGCGTCGGAACGCCTCCAGACGCCACTCAAGCATCCACTCAGGTTCGTTCTTCTTGGCGGAGATGAATCTGACGGTGTCTTCGGAAAGCCCTTTTGGAGCCTTCTCGGATTCAATGATGGTCTCGAATCCATAACGATATTGATCGACGTCGATCTGGCGAACCCGATCGACCGTCTCTTGTACGGCCGGCATTTCAATCCTCCGCTCGCGGTTTCAAGGACCGCGGTGGACCGTTTAAGTTGTAGAGGGCTTGAGTACACGCATTGCGCGAACGTTAGAACCGTTCAAGCCCGATTGCATGAGCCTTACCTAATACACCTGAGAGCTTTCTCCAAGCCTCCAGACAGCGATCTATGTCCGCTTCCGTGCTGTCCCACCCCAGACTGAGACGAATGGCTCCCAGCAGAAGCGCCGGATCAGCCTTCATCGCCTGAAGGACATGGGATGGCTGAACCTTGCCGGAGGAACAGGCCGACCCCGATGACACCGCGATGCCCTCCAGATCGAATCCGATCACTGCTGTTTCAGCCTTCAGCCCGAGGGCCGAGACCAGCGTGGTGTTGGGAAGCCGTGGCGCGGTATCTGAAAAGATCACTGTGTCCCGATGGTCCCTGAGGCCGCTTTCAAGGCGCGCCTGAAGGGCTTTCATGCGCGCGGCGTCAACGTCCATGGAACCGGCGGCGGCTCTGACGGCGGCTCCAAAGCCGGCTATTCCGGCGACATTCTCGGTTCCGGCCCGGCGGCCCTGCTCCTGTCCCCCGCCGCGCACCTGCGCGTGCAGCCCCTCCAGCCCATCCGCCGCGACAGCCGCCCCGACGCCCTTGGGACCGCCGATCTTGTGCGCAGAAACCGTGAGAACATCCGCGCCGAGGGCATTGATATTGATTGGTATTTTCAGGAATGCCTGGACCGCATCGACATGCAGGATGCCCCCGGCTTCATGAACCAGCGCAGCCACCTCGGGAACCGGCTGGATCGCCCCGGTCTCGTTGTTCGCCAGCATGACCGAAACCAGAGCGGGAGGACCACTCGCCAGCGCCGCCGCGAGCCTCTCCAAATCGATCACGCCCGAAGGCAACACCGGCGCAATCTCGATGGCGTCCTGGGCGAATCGTCCCCCCGCGAGCACCGACGGATGCTCGATGGCCGAGACAATCAGCCGCTGCGCCGGCCCTCGGCCGCCTCGGCGCAGTCCAGGCGTTAGCGCCAGCGCGTTTGCCTCCGTACCGCCGGATGTAAAGACGACACTCCGCGGATCCGCGCCGACGGCGACAGCGACAGTTCCACGCGCGTCCTCGATAAGCTTCCGGGCCGCACGGCCCTCGCTGTGCACCGACGACGGATTGCCGCTGACGTCGAACGCAGCCGCCATCGCCGCACGGGCTTCCGGCCGCAGCGGCGTCGTTGCATTCCAGTCGAGATAGACGCGATCACGCATAACGTCTGACGATCCAGTCCGGTCCGAAGGGCGCTTTACCGTACAATCGCATGAAAATAATCAGCAATCCGGACCTCCTAGATAGTTCCTGCAGGCTCAATATGCTTGCTTTTTGCCCCTTGCCCCATGCTAGAACGCGGCAGCCGTTCATCGCGCGTACCGCGCGCCGTGACAACATTCGAGAGACATATCGTTTGCTTAAGGCCAGCCGGCCTGCACAACGACGCTTCAAAGGAACTTTGATGCCTGAGGTCATTTTCACCGGCCCTGCCGGCCGTCTTGAAGGCCGCTACCACCCGGCGAAGCAGAAAAACGCGCCGATTGCGATGGTGCTGCATCCGCATCCGCAGTTCCAGGGCAACATGAACCACCCGATCGTGTATCAGGTTTATTACGCGTTCGTGGCGCGCGGCTTTTCGGTGCTGCGTTTCAACTTCCGCGGCGTCGGCCGCAGCCAGGGCCAATTCGATCACGGAACCGGCGAGCTGTCGGACGCGGCATCCGCCCTCGACTGGGCGCAGACCATTAATCCCGAAGCGCGCGCCTGCTGGGTTGCCGGATTCTCGTTCGGCGCATGGATCGGCATGCAGCTTCTGATGCGCCGTCCTGAAGTGGAAGGCTTCATCTCGATCGCGCCGGAGCCCAACCGTTACGACTTCTCGTTCCTCGCGCCCTGCCCCTCGTCCGGCCTGATCGTTCATGGCGACAAGGACATCGTAGCGCCTGCGAAGGACGTCACGACACTGGTCGAGAAGCTGAAGACGCAAAAGGGAATCGTGATCGATCAGCAGGTCATTCCCGGCGCCAACCACTTCTTCGTCGACAAGATGGAGCCGCTGATGGAGTCGGTAACGTCCTATCTCGACATGCGGCTCGCCAACGTCCGCTGACAACAACCACTTTCCAAAAACAGAAATGGCGCGGATGAGGGATCATTCCGCGCCATTCTTGTGACTGGACCTGCGCCTTTAGGCAGCAGCACGCTGGTCCAGTTGGGAAAGATACGACTTGTGCTTCTTCATGAAGGCACGCAGCAACGCGGAGTAGTCCGGGCTCACGGCATCGCGCACTGATGGCCGCTCACGCAGGCTCCTGCGCCAGCGCGCGATCTTCGGCTTGTCGGCGAGTATGCCAAAGTCACCGATCTCATCGATCGTATCGAAGTAGCGGAACACCGGCGCAAACACCGCATCGACCAGCGAGAAGGATTCGCCGTCAAACCACGGAGCTGCGACAAGCCTTGCCTCAAGGCGAGCGAACTTTTCGGTCGCCTGCTTCACCTTGACGTTGAAGGCAACTTCATCGGTGACCGTTTCCAGCCCCCAGATGTCGCCCAGCACCGCCGAGCCGAACTCCATCCACGCGCGATGTTCGGCGCGGGTCAGCGGATCCTGAGGATGCAGCGGCTTGGGCTGGGTTTCCTCGAGATATTCGAGAATGACTGCGGATTCGAAGACAACCTTGTCGCCGACCTGAAGCACCGGCACCTTACCAAGCGGCGAAATCTTCAGAAACCACTCGGGCTTGTTGTCGAGATCGATATCGATCCGCTCGAACGGCACGCCTTTTTCGGTCAGAGAAATCACCGCGCGCTGAACATAGGGGCAGAGCTTGTGGCTGATGAGCTTGAGTTTCTCGGTCATGTCATTTTCCTCCACTCATGCGAGCATGGTGGCGGTCTGTCACTTTCAACATTCGATGTGGTCTGACGCATGTAGCGCCAAACGCCATCACGAATGATTTGAACTGCTAAAATGAGCTCGGCGACCAGCATCGCGATTCCCTTCCATGCACATGCATCAAATTAGATGCAGGCGCATGAAATTGTCAAGATCCATGCAAGTGCATTAAATCACGGTTTCGCGAGAACACCACCCGTGTGGGGCGCGGCCACTCCGGTCGTTCCCGGAAATGTCAGCGGCAACCCTTTGAGACTGCGAACGGCCATGTATGCGAAGGCCTGCGCTTCGATGGCGTCCCCGGACCATCCGAGGTCGCTTCCACGCGTCACGGTGGCAGGCGCCAGGCGCTCGCCCAGAATCCGCATCAGGGTCGGATTGCTGGCACCGCCGCCCACAACGATCCAGTTTTCGGGAATCTGAGGGAGCCTCGGCGCGATCATCGCGATCGAGGCGGCTGTGAAAGCCGTCAGCGTCGCGGCGCCGTCCTCCGTGCTCATGCTGTCCACGGTCAACTTGGCAAAGTCGTTTCGGTCAAGCGACTTCGGTGGCGGCGCGGTGAAGAATGGACGGCGCAACGCCTTCGCGATCCACTCACCATCAGCGCGGCCCTTCGCCGCTGCTTGCCCGTCGCGATCCACCGCCTTACCGGTTCTGCGCAGCATGAAGTCATCAAGCAGCGCATTGCCGGGACCCGTGTCGCAGGCAATCAGTGTCTCACCGTCGATATAGGTGATGTTGGCAACGCCGCCGATGTTCACGACCGCTGTCGGTCCTGAACGAGCCAGCATTCGCACCAGCGCGCTGTGATACACGGGCACCAATGGCGCCCCCTGTCCGCCTGCGGCAACGTCAGCAGCGCGAAGATCGAACACCACCGGCACGCCGAGTGACGCGGCCAGCGCACGACCGTCACCGATCTGCATCGTCAGCTTTTGCTCCGGGCGATGCAGGACCGTCTGTCCATGAAAGCCGACGACATCGACTGCGTCGCGAGACAAGTTGTTCGTCTGGAAAAATTTCTCGACGGCATCGGCGTGCGCACGCGTCACCAATCTCTCGGCGTCTGCCAATATGCCCGGCCGCGCGTCGCGCTGGGTAACGGATGCCGCATCGGCAAGCGCCCGCCTCAGGAGTTCCCGTTCATTGTCGGCGTAGGCGCGATAACCCGTCGGGCCGAATGCACCGATATGCTCACCGTCCGTTTCAATCAGCGCAACATCGACCCCGTCAAGGGACGTCCCGCTCATCAGCCCGATCGCCTTCAGCAAGGGCATCTCCCTCGGGCAGAAATGCCCTCATTTGCGCGCATTCCGATCCCAACCGCTTGGTTGAATCCGACGCCGGACCTGATACACCACAGGCCCAAATAAACGCTAAATATCTGAATCGTTAAAGAGTGCCGCCATGAGCGCCTACAAGTCCGATTTCCTCAACGTCCTTCAGAGCCGGGGCTTCATCCATCAGATCTCGGATGCGGCCGGGCTCGATGCACTTGCAGCCAAGGGCGATGTGACGGCCTACATCGGATACGACTGCACGGCATCGTCCCTGCACGTCGGGCACCTGCTTTCGATCATGATGCTGCATTGGCTTCAGCAAACCGGCAACAAGCCCATCGTCCTGATGGGCGGTGGCACCACCCGCGTGGGCGATCCCTCCGGCCGCGACGAGACGCGCAAGCTTCTGACCTACGAGCAGATCGATGCCAACAAGGAGAGCATCAAGGGAACCTTCACCAAGCTGATCAAGTTCGGCGCGGGCAAAACCGATGCCGCGATGGCCGACAACGCAGAGTGGCTGACGGCGCTCAACTACATCGAGATGCTTCGTGACGTTGGTCGGCACTTCTCGATCAATCGCATGCTGACCATGGACTCGGTCAAGATGCGGCTCGAGCGCGAGCAGGAGCTGTCGTTTATCGAATTCAACTACATGATCCTGCAATCCTACGATTTCGTCGAACTGTCGCGGCGCTACGGCTGCAACCTGCAGATGGGCGGCTCCGACCAGTGGGGCAACATCGTCAACGGCATCGACCTCGGCCGCCGCATGGGCACGCACCAGCTCTACGCGCTGACCTGTCCGCTGCTGACGACATCCTCTGGCGCCAAGATGGGCAAGACCGCCGCTGGTGCCGTGTGGCTCAATGGCGATCTGCTCAGCGACTACGACTACTGGCAGTTCTGGCGTAACACCGAGGACGGCGACGTCGAGCGCTTCCTGAAGCTGTTCACTCTCCTGCCGATGGACGAAATTGCAAAGCTCGCCGCGCTGAAGGGCCAGGAGATCAACGAGGCGAAGAAAGTGCTCGCGACCGAAGCGACGGCGCTTATCCGCGGCCGCGAAGCAGCGGATGCGGCCTCGGAGACCGCGCGCAAGACGTTCGAGGAAGGCGCCATTGCCAGCGATCTGCCGACACTCGAGATTTCCCGCTCCGAACTGGACGCCAGCGCGCCCGTGCTCGGGTTGTTCGTCAAGTCAGGTCTTGTGGCCTCCAATGGCGAAGCGCGGCGTCAGATCAAAGGCGGCGGCCTGCGCGTCAATGACGTTGCGATTGCCGATGAGAAGATGGTCCTGACACCAAAAGACCTGACGCCGGAAGGCGTCATCAAGCTGTCGATGGGCCGCAAGAAGCACGTCCTGCTCAAGCCGGTATAAAATACGGCGGCAGGCTAGCTCTGGCGCAGCATCGTCATCATGGTCGCCGACATGGTAGCGATCAGTTTCTCACGGCCGTCCTCGCTGGCATAGGCATGGCCTTCCGAGACGACAAGCCTACGGCCCGGCTTCACGACTCTGCCGACGAAACGGAACGTCTGCCCCTTGGCCGGCGCCAATAAATTGATCTTGAACTCGACGGTAAGAATGTCCGCCGTTGCCGGCATCAGCGTGTAAGACGCCAGCCCGCACGCAGTATCGAGCCCGGCCGACACCACGCCGCCGTGCAGGAAACCGTTCTGCTGCGAGAACTTCGCATCATACGGCATCCGCAGCTCAAGCGTTCCCGGCCCGACCTGCGCCAGCGTTATTCCAAGCGTACCCAATGCCGGTTGGCCGGCGAATGTCTTTCGGACGCGCGCCTCGAAATCCGGATCCTGAACCTGAAATGCTGTCACTGCTGGGGCGTGGGGAAGTCGGTGGGGACGCTTTGCCGGCCGGTGTTGAAGTCGAAGATCTTGCGGAACACGCCGGGCGCCATCGCCGAAATCGGATTGACCCTGAGAACCGGCGCACCGGGGGTTCCGACGACTTCGTAGGTGATGCCGATCAAGCCTTCGTTGCTGCCACCGCCCAGGAACAGTCCGACAATTGGAATTTGCCCGAACATATTGTTCAGACCATAGAGCGGAACGAAAGTGCCGCTCATCTTCACCTGATTGACGGGATAATCGATCACCCCTTCGATGGTCGCGCCTATCGTCGGGCCGCGAAGAACCCCGTCCTTGACCCGCAACTGACCGCTCTGGCGGGTGAATTCCGCGCGCATGCCGGAGAACCCGACGCCCTGTGAATTCGCTCCCGGTGCGTTCGCCACCGCGCGGTCAAGCGCGGCTTCGCCTTTGATCGTGAAGTCGCGGACGTTCAACAGTCCTTCCTGCGGCGACGTGTCGGACGTCGGCGGATCGACCGCGATCCACATCTTGCCGCCGTTCATTTTCGCGTAGGTATCGGTGAAACGGAAAAACGCACCTGCGTCGCCCGTCTCGAGATACATCACGTCACGCCCCTGGCCTTGTCCCTGGCCTCGCCCGCGCAGATCGCCGATCACCGGCGTATCGCGTCCCAGCTTGCCACTGAGCGAGAACGATCGGATCGCTCCGGCACGGCGCGTGAGTTTCAGGTCTATGCTGCGAACCGCCTCGCCATAAAAGCCGGCAAGCGCGCCGAGCTTGGCGTCGATATCGATGTCGAAATTCTTGGATTTTTCCTTGGTATTCGGATCCCTGCCCGACATCGCGCTCTTGATGAAGCCGCGGCCGTCGAACACCTCACCCCGCATCGTGACCTTGAGCATTCCGTCCGGCTGCCGCTCGGCCTTCAGGTTGGCCTTGTCGCCTTCAGATGGCGCAAACGTCGGAAACGATGCATTGACGAGATCATTCTTGTCGTCGATTTCCAGCGAGCCCTTGATGGACGTGCCGTTGCCGTCGATGACGATATCCTCGAAGCGTGTGCCTTGAGGCTTTTGAATGACGTTAAACGTCATCTTGGTCGCTTTGCCCGCGACCTTGGTCCAGCCCGGCAACAGGTTATCGATACGCGCCGCGGTCAGATCGGCTTCGACGCCGAAGCGATTGTCACGATTGTCGCCTTCGCCGCCGGCAATCTTGCCGGTCAGTTTGATGGGAATGGCGCCGCTCAGGCTTTGTCCAAGATCCACACCAAGGCGCGCCCGGGCCGCATCGTCGAGGGTCGCCGACACGCGCACGTCGGCGTCGCCATCGCTCGTCTTGCGGTAGTCAAGGGCCGCGGGCTGTCCGCCAATCTTGACGTCGCCCCTGACCCGATAACCCTGATTGTCCGCGACCACCTTGAGCGAATTCGCTTCGAGTTTCTGATTCATCGCGAGCTTGTCGACGGCCAGCGCGCCAAGGTCGAGACTGATCGAATAGGTGGTGTCGGCTTTCGTCAGCGCATTCTTCAAAGGCATCGCAAGCGTGACGATCGCGGACACCGTGCCCTTGCTCGAATTGGGATCGATCACCGTATCGCCGGCTTCGCGCAGCCGTTCCGATTGCAGGACTTCGGCGGCCGCAGGAACCGGGCCATCGATCCGGAAGCGCACTTTGGTGGGCGCGGGCTTCGGTGCGAGATCGGGCACTTCAAAGGTCAGATCGGAGATGCCAAGTCGTCGGCCGGCCGGGGTATCGACCGCTCCCTGCCCCACGTTGATGTTGACGGTCCGTCCGCTCACACGCCCCTTCATGTCGGCATCACGAACCAGAGGCATGTCATCGACGGGCCGCACGGTCAGGCCATTCGCCAGAAAATTCACAGACAAGCCATCGTCTGGAATCGGCGGGCCGCCGCGCACAAGCGTGTGAACCGGCGCATTGACGGCAATGTCGAGCCGCTGGACCGTGCCGCGATCCACCCGCTCCGTGATCCATTCGCGCACTTCAGGCACGATCAGCACAGGCCAGATGCGCTTTAACACGGCGATCGGCATCGGCGTCGCGGCCATTCCAAGCCGCAAACGTGCCTCGCCTGAATAATCGATGCTTCCCGAACCCGCGATACCGATCTCGCCGTTGCTGATATCGCATTGGGTCAAAAGCACGCGCCGGTTTTCCGTATCAAACCGCACACGGACCGCGATGCGGTTGAAGATCGAGGGCGCCTCTCCGTCATTGCCGGCAAGCAGAATGGTTCCGCCGCTCAAACCGAGCTGCCAGTTCGGTATGCTGTCATTAGGCGGTTCGAGATGCGCCAGCAAAGTGATGCGATTGGCGCCTGCGTTAACATGAAACGGCGCCACCATGACCCGGCGTCCGGCATCCCATTCGACACGCGCATCGGCGTGGTCGATCACCATCGGATAGTCCGGCACATTGAGGTCGACGATTGTGCCTTTGCCGGCGACGATCTCTCCCCGGAAATAGGTTGGAAGACCGTCGCGGCCGATCTCGCCCTTGAACTCGCCGCTGAGCGGCATGTCCGCAGCGTAGGTAAAATCCTTCAAACGCGCTGCGAGCAGCAGGTTGTTGGTCGGGACCTTGTACGCGCTGATATCGATCGAGCGCACGCCATTCGACGGCGCACCCACGGCCACTTTCAGTTCCCAGCCGTTCTTGCCTTCCTCGCCGACGCTAAAAGCGGCGCCGCCACCCAGCGGACGCCGCAGGCTGAGGCTGATGTTGTTGAAGTTGATGACACCGCCATTGCGCTGGTCCTCAACCGTCAGCACGCCGTTGCGCAATCCAATTTCATTGAGGCTCTGACCGTCGAGCCCTTTGGCGCTGAGACCATCGAGCCATTCCAGTGCGGCGAGCAGTCCGCTCGTTCCGTTCGAAGCTGCGGCCGACGTGGCCGGAACTGGCGGCGTCGGCGATGCCTGAAACGGCAGCGGCGGAGGGCCTGAAACAGTCTGTGGCTCCGGCTTGACGGGAACCTTGCCGGTCGCGAGCGGGCTGTTGCTTTGACCGGTCGAAACAATCACCCGTCCGTCGGGCGTAATCCGGACGGCGAGTTCGGCGCCGACAAGCCGAAGCGTCTCGGCACGCAGACGCCCCATGATCAGCGCCGTGCCTGATAGTCTTACTTCCGCCTTCGGCGCGCTTGCGACAATGTTGCTCGCCTTGTCCCGCACAACGATGTCACGCAACCGGACCGCAATCCTGATCCGGCCGGCGCGCTCGATCTGCGTGCCACCGACTTGAACGGTGTGATCGTGCCCGAGGTTCTCCTCGATCGCCGAGGCCAGCCACGGCGTCACGACATCGAGATTGACCGGTCCCGCGCCAAGCCGGAGCCACAACGCGCCAAAACATCCGGCGAAGATTATGCCGAGCGACATCAGGACGATGACGGTCCGCCCGATCCATGGACTGCCGGCGATTCGGCGGCGGCGCCCGCGAAACCAGTCCGTGACCCGATGAATTCCGATGCTTGGCCGATTGAGCAGCTTGATCGCCCGGTCACACGCCGCATCGTCATGGTGATTCCAGCCGGAATCATCCCAATGCCGGTGCTCGTCTGCAGCCTTCGCGAAGGCTTTCTGGGGCTCTGATCTCGGCATTGCCTCTCGGTATTGATCGTCAGCCTGGTCGAGCCGCCGGGCGTCAAAGCGTCAAATTTGGAGACTCGCTCCGTCGGAGTGTCGCCAGACTAAAAGCCCGGTCTTAGTTTTCTGTATCGCCCGTTATTCGACCGTCCGCGTGGGAAAGTCGTAAATTCAGTCTGTTGGCTATTCACCATACCTCGGGGACGTCAGATTTGCCCAGCCGAAGAAGGCAGCTTTAATGGTCCGGTTGCGAGTCTTTCGAATCCCAAAATACCCCGCTGAAAGCGACGAAAGGAAGGCGTATGTCCAAGAAAACGCGTAAGAAATCGACCAAATCGACATCAAAGGCCAAGGGCGCAAAAGCCAAGCCCGCCAAGCGGGCCGCCGCTAAAAAGCCGAGCGGTACCGTTACCCGTAAAGTTGCGAAGAAAGCCAAAGCTAAAACCGGGGCCACGAAAAGCACCGCGACAAAAAACGCGACAAAGAAGAAGAGCGCCGCAACCACCTCAAGGCGCTCCGGTACGAAGGCTGTACCTGCCAGGAAACCCGCAGCACTTACCCCAGTTCGCAAGGCCGAACCCCTTACCGAAGGGCAATCCGCACCGGCATTTGCGCTACCGCGTGATGGCGGACAGTCGGTCTCGCTTGCGGATTACGCCGGCCGTAATCTGGTGATCTTCTTCTATCCACGCGCCGACACGCCGGGATGCACCCTTGAGGCCGTCGCCTTCAGCCGGCTCGCTGACGCCTTTGCGGAAGCACGGACTGCCGTTCTCGGCGTTTCGGCTGACCCGATCGCTGCCCAGGAGAAGTTTCGCGACAAGCACGGGCTGACGGTTCCGCTTGTTTCCGATGAAGAGCTTGGAATGTTGACGGCCTATGGCGTCTGGGGCGAAAAATCGATGTATGGCAAGACCTTCATGGGAATCTCTCGGACAACGGTTTTGATCGACCCCGAAGGCAAGATCGTCAGAATCTGGCGCAACGTGAAGGTCGATGGACATGCCGACGAGGTGCTCGCCGCGGCCCGAAGTACCTGAGAATTCCATTCCGTTTTCCGAAAATTAACCATGAAAGGTTCAAATCGGCGCCTGTAATTGAGCCGTCCGGGCGCTTTCGGGCGGTGCGGGAGTACCGATGCCAAACCGTTCCGCCCACTACCCCGAACATCCGCAACATCACCACGCGCATGACCATGCGAGAGCGCCCCAGCGGCGCCCTCCGCATGGTCATCATCGTCCCGACCGCAATGGCTACACCATTGTCCATCACGGCAAGGCGGTACGGTTCGGACCGGTGGTGTTCTGGATCGTGGCGGGATCTATCGTCATCATGGGCGCGTGGTCGGCGGCGACGGCCACCTATTTTGCCTTCCGAGACGACGTGCTGACCCGTCTCATCGCGCGTCAGGCGGAGATGCAGTACGCCTACGAGGACCGCATCGCCGAGCTGCGCGCGCGTGTCGATCGCACCACCAGCCGTCAATTGCTGGATCAGGAGCAGTACGACCAGAAGCTCAACCAGATCATGCGGCGGCAGGCGCTGCTCGAATCACGTGCGGCTGCCCTCAATGCCATGCCGGATACCGCCCCTACCGGCTCGATCAAGCCGACGGCACGCGGACCGCAGTCGACCGACGCCGGCGCGGCTACAGGCGTGCCGAAACCATCACCGATCAACGACACCGTGATCTTCGTGACACCGCCCGACCGCGAAGCGCGGCTTGAATCCCGCACGCCTCCGGCCGCTCGCCCGCGCACGGAATTCGCAAAGGCCAGTGGTGTCGACACCGTCCTGACCAACCTGCAAAGCGCGCTCGACAAGGTCGAAGGCCGCCAGACCGCCGCACTCAATTCGGTCGAAGAGAGTTATGAGTCGCGGATGCGCAGGATGCGCAGTGTGATTACGGACCTCGGTCTTGATATGGCGCAGCTCGAAGCCGCGACGCCCAAGGGCGGCGTGGGCGGGCCGTTCATACCGGTCACCAGGCCATCGTCCGATGCCAGCACGTTCGACCGCCAGTTGTACCGGATCAATCTAAGCCGTGCACAGGTCGACAAACTCACACGCACCCTGTCGCTTGTGCCGTACCGCAAGCCGGTCGTCGGCAATGTCGAATTCTCCTCCGGTTTCGGCGTGCGCAGCGATCCCTTCCTTGGCCGCCCCGCGATGCACAGTGGGCTGGATTTTCGCGCCTCTACCGGCGATCCGGTTCGCGCAACTGCCCACGGCAAGGTCATCAATGCCGGATGGAGCGGCGGCTATGGCCGCTTGGTGGAGATCGATCACGGCAACGGCCTGTCGACGCGCTACGGGCATCTGTCGGCCATCAACGTCAAGATTGGCCAGCAAGTCACCATCGGTCAGGTGATTGGCGAAGTCGGCTCGACAGGCCGCTCGACCGGCCCTCACCTGCACTATGAAACGCGGATCGATGGCGATGCCGTGGACCCGCAGAAGTTCCTCCGCGCCGGCGTTCGCCTCAGCCAGGGTTAAGTTCCAACTCCTGAGCGACTGAACAGCCGAAACACCCTTCCGTCCATGACCAGCAGCGCGCTTCCAATGACGAGCGCGCCGATGATCTCGCGGCCTTCGATCCTCTCGTCCAGTATGAAGTATCCGAGCAGGATCGCGCTGACCGGAACGAGCAGCGTCACCAACATCACGTTGCTTGCACCGGATCGAATGACGATCTGGAAGAAAATGATGAAGGCCAGCGCGGTCGAGAGCGACGCGAGGCCGAGAACCGCCAGCCACGTCACGTGTCCCGGCACTTGCAGTTGCCAGGGACGATCGAAGACCGCGGCCAGAACGAGCATCATCACGCTCGCCGAGATCAACTGAAACGCTGCGGTCCCAATCGGCGGCGAGCCGGCCAGCTTGCGTGTCGCCCATAGAGCGGAAAATCCGAAGCAGATCGTTGCGCCGAGGCAGAGCGCGATACCAATGCTTTGCCGCGAGCCGAGATCAAAATCATAACCCTTCAGGATGACGACGCCGCACAGACCCAGCAGCACTCCGGCAACACGCCGCAGAATAAGTTTCTCTTCTCCGAAAGCCGCCGCCACCAGAACGGTAAAAACCGGCGTCGTGGCATTCACGACGGAGGCCGTCCCGCCCGGGATGTAGGTTTGCCCCATCACGATGAGCGAAAAGGGCATCACATTGTTGATCAGCGCCATGATGGCGTAAGGGCGCCATCCCGCGATACCGACCGGAAACGGGATGCGGTTGATCCAGAGCATCGGCAGCAGGATCAGCGCCGCAATCGACAGACGCAGGAAGACCAGCGTCAGCGGCGGCAATTCTTTCAGCGCCACACCGGTGAAGAAGAACGTGCCGCCCCAGAGAACCGACAGGAAGACCAGCCGCGACCAGTCGCGCTCATCCATACGCAGTTCAGTTTCGGGAAGTCTCTCTTGGACGACAGCCATGGCCCAGAGGGATACGCGGTGGCACTGCACAGAACCACCCGCTTCCCGACAACCCGGTTCTGCGTCTGGCGCGTTTTCAAGCGAAGTGGGCGCCGGTTCGCGTTAAGAAAACGCGATAGCAAGACTCTAATCCACGTCCTCAATGGCGCCGGGCGTGGTGCCGAACGCCTTCTGTGCCAGCGTCGCTGCCATGAATTCATCGAGATCGCCATCGAGCACGCCGGACGTGTCGGAGGTCTGCACCCCGGTGCGCAGGTCCTTCACCATCTGATACGGCTGCAACACGTATGACCGGATCTGATGACCCCAGCCGATATCGGTCTTGGCGGCCTGATCGGCGGCGGCTTTTTCCTCGCGCTTCTTCAGTTCGATTTCGTAAAGCCGCGCGCGCAGCATGTCCCAGGCCTGCGCCCTGTTCTTGTGCTGTGAACGGCCGGCCTGACAGACAACCGCAACGCCGGTCGGAATATGTGTCAGACGCACAGCCGATTCCGTCTTGTTGACATGCTGGCCGCCTGCACCGCCTGAACGCATCGTATCGGTGCGCACATCGGATTCCTTGATGTCGATCTTGATGCTGTCATCGACCACCGGGAAAATCGCAACACTCGAGAATGACGTATGCCGCCGGGCGTTGGAATCGAACGGCGATATCCGCACAAGCCGGTGCACGCCCGCCTCGGTCTTTAACCAGCCATAGGCATTGTGACCACTGATCTGGATTGTCGCGGATTTGATACCGGCTTCTTCGCCTTCGGTCTCTTCGAGGTATTCGACCTTGAACCCATGCTTCTCAGCCCAGCGCGTGTACATACGCAGCAGCATCGAGGCCCAGTCCTGGCTCTCGGTGCCGCCGGCACCGGCGTGGACTTCGAGGTATGTATTGAATCTGTCGGCCTCACCCGACAACAGAGCTTCCAGCTCCTGCTTCGCGACGTCTTTTTTCAGAGCTTTGAGCGCGCTCTCAGCTTCAAGAACGACGCTCTCGTCCTTCTCGGACTCGCCAAGCTCGATCATTCCAGTCTGGTCCTCAAGCTCGCGCTCGATCTTGCCGATGCCGGTAAGCTGATTCTCGAGCGAAGTCCGCTCCTGCATCAGCTTCTGGGCTTTCTGCGGGTCGTTCCAGAGATTGGGATCTTCGGCGAGAGCGTTCAGTTCGGCGAGGCGTGCCGTGGCAGCATCGACGTCAAAGATGCCTCCTCAGCAGCCCGACTGACTGCTTGATCTCTTCAACAAGGCGTTCGATTTCGGGGCGCATGACAATTCCGGCTTGCAGCAACGCTGCGATTCAAATGACGTGAGGGATGTAGCGGCTGACGGCTGTCAGCGCAACGTCGCGCGTTGCGCTAGTACAGGCCGCCGGTACCCGGCCGGAAAATGGCGCGGTCCGCATCCGGCGAAACGCCGGGTGAGCGCCCGTCAGCGTCAGCCACGCCGATAACCGAGTAGTTGTCGGGTGGTGCAGTTCCGGGCTTGAAGGCTTCGAGGATTGTCCGGCCGCTGTCACCCGGCCCTGCCCGCATGCCGCTCTTGGCATCGACACGGATCAGCTTGATGCCGGCAGGAACCTTGAAGGGCACCGCAGGCTTGTCAGCCAGCGCGAGCTTCATGAAGTCCTTCACCACCGGCGCAGCGAGGTGGCCGCCGGTGCCGCCTCGGCCGAGATTTCGCGGCTTGTCGTAGCCGATGTAGACCCCGACCACGAGATCGGGCGAGAAGCCGATGAACCAGGCGTCCTTCTCGTCGTTGGTCGTGCCGGTCTTGCCGGCGATCGGTTTGCCAACTTCACGCAAGACGGTCGCGGTGCCGCTCTGCACGACACCTTCCATCATCGACGTGATCTGGTAGGCGGTCATGGAATCCAGCACCTGTTCGCGGCGGTCAACCAGCGAAGGTTCTGGCTGGTTCTTCCAGACATCGCCGGCATCGCAGCCGCGGCATTCGCGCTGATCGTGCTTGAAGATGGTGTGACCATAGCGGTCCTGAATACGATCGATCAGCGTCGGCTTCACCCGCTTGCCGCCATTGGCGAACATCGAATAGGCGGTCACCATGCGCATCACGGTCGTCTCACCCGCGCCGAGCGCGTAGGAAAGATAGTTCGGCAACTCGTCGTAGATACCGAAGCGCTTGGCGTACTCGCCGATCAACGGCATACCGACGTCCTGCGCGAGGCGCACCGTCACCGTGTTCAGCGACCTGATGAGCGCGTTCCGCAGCGTGGTCGGTCCGTAATACTTTCCGGTCGAATAGTTTTCCGGACGCCACACGCCTGCGCCCTGCCCCTGATCGATTTCAATCGGTGCGTCCACCACAACCGTCGACGGCGTGTAGCCATTATCCATCGCAGTCGAATAGACGATCGGCTTGAAGGACGAACCCGGCTGACGATAGGCCTGCGTTGCGCGATTGAACTGGCTCTGGTCAAACGAGAAGCCGCCGACCATGGCCACGACGCGCCCGGTCCACGGATCCATAGCAACCATCGCCCCGGAAACTTCCGGGATCTGACGCAGCCGGTACTGTCCCTCGACCTTGTTGCCATCCTTGTCCAGCAGCGGATCGACATAGACCGCGTCGCCCGGTGCAAGCACCTGTGTCACCGCGGTCGGCGTTTTGAAACGCGTCGGACCGGCGGCCGCCTTCGCCCACCTCACACCTTCCAGCGAGATCAGTCCTGTTTCGCGAGTCTTGGAGATCGCGCCGCCAAGCTCGCGGCCGGGCTGAAAGCCGATCCGCGCCGACTGGTCGCTGGTCTCAAGCACCACGGCCATCCGCCAAGGCGAAATGTCGGAGAGCGATTTGACCTCTGCGAGCTTCACGCCCCAGTCGCCGCCAAGATCGATCTTGTGCGGCGCGCCGCGCCAGCCCTGGGCTTCGTCAAACTTGACCAGCCCGGCCACCATCGCCTTGCGCGCCATCATCTGAAGCTTGGGATCGAGCGAGGTGCGCACCGAAAGGCCGCCTTCATAAAGCTTCTTCTCGCCGTAACGCTCGAAGATGTCGCGGCGGACTTCTTCGGCGAAGTATTCACCCGCGAAAATATGCGCCGCATTGGAGCGCGACGTCACCACAAGGGGTTCCTTGCGAGCTGCAACAGCATCGGCCTGCTTGATCCAGCCGTTTTCGGCCAACCGGTCGATCACGTAATTGCGGCGCTCGATGGCGCGATCGCGGTTACGTACAGGATGCAGGCTCGAGGGCGCCTTCGGCAACGCTGCCAGATAGGCGGCTTCCGCAATGGTGAGTTCGTTGACCGACTTGTCGAAATAGACAAGCGATGCAGCAGCAATGCCGTAGGCGCTGAGGCCGAGATAGATTTCGTTCAGATACAACTCGAGGATTTTGTCCTTGGTGTAGGTGCGCTCGATGCGCATCGCCAGCAAGGCTTCCTTGATCTTGCGGTTGAACGAGACTTCGTTGGTCAGAAGGAAGTTCTTCGCGACCTGCTGTGTGATGGTGGACGCGCCCTGCGGGCGGCGGTTGGAACCGTAATTCTGTGCGTAGAGAACCGCCGCGCGCGCCATGCCGGTGAAGTCGATGCCGCCGTGCTCATAGAAATTCTTGTCCTCTGCCGCGAGGAACGCATTGATCACGGGTTTCGGAATCGCCTGGATCGGCAGATAAAGCCGGCGCTCCTTGGAATACTCGCCGAGCAGCGAACCGTCTGCGGCGTGAACGCGAGTCATCACCGCCGGCTCGTAATCCTGTAACTGGGAATAGTCCGGCAAATCCTTCGAGAAGTGCCAGATCGCTCCGGCAACCGCGGCGACGCCGACAAGGAACACGATCGTTCCGGCCGCGAACAGGAAGCCCATGAACCGCAACAGCAAGCGCATCGTCAGTATCCGTCCTTAGCGTCTGGGCGCGATCACGGCGCACTTCAGGGATTCCGAACCGAACTATACCATTCGCTATCCGCGCGTGGATCGATTCTGGTCTCTTCCCGGCCCAAATTTCTATAGAGCCGCTGCTGTGGCCAAACTAGGGCCTCGGCGACCAATTGCCCTGCAAATTCAACCCCAAGGGGCTTAATTCGAAGGGCCAGTGGAAACCACGCGTTTTCCGAGGAAGGCATCCACCGCCTGGGCGACGGAACCGACGGTGCGCGAGCGCCAGCTTTCAGAGACCAGATGCTGAAGATCGTCCTTGTTGGAAACATAGCCGAGTTCGACCAGCACGGACGGAACGTCGTGGGCCTTCAGGACCTTGAACCCCGCAGACTTCAGCGGATGCTTGTGCATGCGCGCGACACCCTTCATCTCATTGACGAGAGTGCGGGCAAAACGGTTTGAAAACGTTCGGGTCTCGCGCTGGGTCAGCTCGATCAGGATGTCGGCCACCTCCGCCGGTTCCTCGGTCAGATTGATGCCGGCAATGGCATCGGCCTTGTTCTCGGCCTCGGCGAGTTTCTCAGCTTCGGCGTCGGAGGCACGTTCCGACAGCGTATAGACGGTCGCGCCCTGGGCATCGCCCTCCCGCTTGGGCAAGGCATCGGCGTGAATGGAAACAAATAACGCAGCCGTATTGGAGCGGGCGATCCTCACCCGCTCTCCGAGCGGGACGAAGGTGTCGTCGTCGCGCGTCATGACAACGCGGAACTTGCCACTTTTCTCGATCCGATCCCGCAGCGCCTTGGCGAAATCCAGCACCAGCATCTTTTCGCTTTCGCCGGTGGCCGCCTGCGTGCCGTTGTCGACGCCGCCATGACCGGGGTCGATAACGATGACCGGACGGGAATCTGTCGTCTTCACTGTCCGGGTTGTGCCCGTGGTTTCAACTGCGGCGCCGCTGGCGTCGGCAACGATTGCCGGACGTAACTGCACTTTGTCCTCGCCCGGAGACGACGCCTTGAACGCCGATCCTTCAACAGCGGCCAGTTCGACCACGAGGCGCGCCGGCTGCCCGTTCGCCGGGTCGATGACGTAGGTCTTCTCAATCTTGGCCGGACCGGTCAGGTCGAAAACCACTCGCGATCCGCCGGGCATGACGAGGCCGTAGCGAAAGGCGCGAATCAAACCGCGCCCTTCCTTCCCCACGCCGGGGGGAAGATTGAAGGTGACTTGCGGGATATCGACCACGACGCGATACGGATCTGCGAGCACAAACGCCCGGGCATCGATCTTGCGGTCGAGGTCGAGAATGAAACGGGTCTGCTTACCATCGCCCGCCACGCGCACGTCGGAGGCGACTGGAAAGGCTACCGCAACCACCGGCTGCGGCGGCTGAGATTCGACCGCGAGAGCCCGGGGAATCGGCAGGCACAGAAATGCTGCGGCGCACACCTGCGCGACAACCCAAAATGCGCGATAATTCATGTGGCTCGTCAATGAATCCGCAGCCTCCGGACACCTCATACCGCAATAGAACCGCGCAGTTAACGGCCCCTTACCACGCCTGCGACGATTAGCCGAGTGTGTTGCAGCGCTGTGACGCTTCCCTTGCCAGAAACGGCCATTCGACGTATGTAGGAGGGGCTGACGGTTTAAACTTGCGGTTGTGTCGCGTTCAGCTTCCCGGTGCAGCGCCAGTTCCTCACATTCAATAAGAGGTTCCAGCGTACCTTCCGACCCTCCACAGCCAGCGCAGCACGCGGCTGATACGGAGCGGCGGTTACCAGCCCGAGCGGCCACCTTCATGACCGGCGACCGTTGCCGCAAGGCAGCGGACCATCGAGAGCCAGCGCGCGCGTCTTGCGCCGCGTTAGCACTGCCAGCAGCGAATCCGCTGGCAACGTCGGCGGCAGGATACGGCGGCACTTTGCCGCCACATTGAATTAGACGGGCCGACGCTTGATGCGCCAGACTCTATTGCCGAACGGGATTGGTCAGAAAATCCCATCGACGCCAGCATCGATACGACGCGAATCTTTTCCGCGTCGCGTTTCGCTGACGTTGCGATCGGCACGGTGCCTCGGGCGGCGTTTTGGCCTTCCCCTCACCCCCGAATCAGGTGGACCGTCACGTGACCCGGCTACGCGCAATGCGCTGGCCGCCGAACGCACCGTTCGCCGTCAAGAGCTCAAAAATGCCCAACAAAATGTTGATCGATGCCACCCATCCGGAAGAGACCCGGGTGGTTGTGGTCCGCGGCAATCGCGTCGAGGAATTTGATTTCGAGTCTGCCCAGCGCAAGCAACTGCGCGGCAACATCTATCTCGCCAAAGTCACGCGCGTCGAGCCGTCGCTGCAAGCCGCCTTCATCGAATACGGCGGCAATCGCCATGGCTTTCTGGCCTTCAGCGAAATCCATCCCGATTACTATCAGATCCCGGTTGCCGATCGACAGGCCTTGATCGAGGCCGACGAGCGCGCGCACCGCGAGGCCGAGGAAGAATCGGAAAACCGCTCCAACCGCCGCCGGTCCCGCCATCGAAGTTCGCGACGCCGTAACAGTGGCGAGCGCGTGCAGAGCGAAGTTATCGAAGGCGCAAGCCCGGAGGCGGAAGCCGCGCAGTTGACGGACGCTGCCCAGGTCGGCGACCACGCGCCAGATTACGGCCATGACGATGCCCATCACGACCATGACCACCCGCATGATGACGCACATCATGGCGAACATGATCACCAGCACGGTGAAGCTCATGACGTTGCTGCCCTCCCCGCCGGCGACGATCACCGTCAGGAACATCATGCCGATGACGCCGCGCCAGTCGCAGCATCCGAAGAAGCATCAGCGCCGGTAGCTGCGCACGATGACCATGCACATGACGATCATTTCCATGACCACGGGCATGATGATCATGAGCACCTCGATCATCAGCATGAATCGCATCCGCACGACGAGGCTCACGATGCGCCCATCGTTCCTCACGGCGACCATCAAGACGAACACCACGCCGACGATGCGGATGGCGACGACGACGAGGACGGTGACGACGCCGAAGAGGAAGTCGTCGAGTCGGTTGGCGGTGACGACGTGCTGGAAGAAGTGCCGGAGCGCGCCTTCCGTCCGCGCCGCCAGTACAAGATTCAGGAAGTCATCAAGCGCCGCCAGGTGATGCTGGTTCAGGTCGTCAAGGAAGAGCGCGGCAACAAGGGCGCTGCGCTGACAACCTACCTCTCGCTCGCCGGCCGTTATGCCGTGCTGATGCCGAACACCGCACGCGGCGGCGGTATCAGCCGCAAGATCACCTCGGCGCAGGATCGTTCGCGCCTGAAGGACGTGGTGCAGGATCTCGATGTGCCGGAAGGCATGGGGATCATCCTGCGTACCGCCGGTGCCTCGCGCACCAAGCCGGAGATCAAGCGCGACTTCGAATACCTGATCCGGATGTGGGAAACCGTCCGCGACACCACTCTGAAATCGCAGGCCCCTACTCTCGTTTACGAGGAAGGCTCGCTGATCAAGCGTTCGCTGCGCGACCTCTACAACAAGGAAATCGACGAAGTCCTCGTTGCCGGTGAAGCCGGTTTCAACGAAGCCCGCGATTTCATGAAGATGCTGATGCCGAGCAACGTTCGCGCGGTGAAGCAGTACCGCGACGGCCAGCCGCTGTTCTCGCGCATGGGCGTGGAGAGCCAGCTGGACGCGATGTTCTCGCCCACGGTAACGCTGAGGTCCGGCGGTTACATCGTCATCAACCAGACCGAAGCGCTGGTCTCGATCGACGTCAACTCGGGGCGTTCGACCCGCGAGCACCACATCGAGGATACAGCGCTCAAGACCAATCTCGAAGCCGCCGAGGAAGTCGCGCGCCAGTTGCGGCTGCGCGATCTTGCGGGTCTCATTGTGATCGACTTCATCGACATGGATGAGAAGCGCAACAACCGTGCGGTCGAGCGCAAACTCAGCGACTGCCTGCGGCAGGATCGCGCCCGCATCCAGGTGGGACGCATCTCGCATTTCGGCCTGCTCGAGATGTCGCGCCAGCGTATCCGCGCCAGCGTGCTCGAAAGCTCCACCGAGCCGTGCCCGCATTGCGGCGGCTCCGGTCACGTCCGCTCGGTCTCGTCCGTCGCGCTGCAACTGCTGCGCGGCCTCGAAGAAACCCTGATGAAGGGACCGACGCACAATCTGACGGTGCGCACGCGCACCGACGTTGCGCTCTATGTGCTCAACCACAAGCGCGGTCACCTGCGCGATCTCGAAAGCAGCTTCAAGGTCACGCTGGCGGTCATCGCCGATGCGACGATCAGCGGGCAGCAGTCCTACGTGATCGACCGCGGCGAAGCCGTTCATACCCTCGAAGCCGCCAAGGCCATCCTTGCAGCGCAGCTTGCGGCATCCCCGGCTCCGGTCGAGGACACCTACGACTACGAGGATGACGAAACGTTCGAAGCCGAAATGGAATTCGAAGGCGACGACGAGGACAATGCCGAGACGCAATCCGCCGACGCAGTTCCTGTCTCGGAAGGCGAAGAAGGCCCGCGCCGCAAGCGCCGGCGCCGCAGGCGTGGCCGTGGCGGAGAAGCGCGTGAGGGAGTACAGGCAGCCGATCGGGGCGACGCACCCGCCATCGCGTTACAAGACGACACCGCCAGCGATGACGGCGATGAAGGTGACGACGAGCAGGACGATCAGAATGGCGAACCGCGCGCCGAGCAGAACGCGAATGGCGAACGCCGTCCGCGCCGCCGTGGGCGCCGCGGCGGCCGTCGCCGGCGTGGTGGCAACGACCTGAGCGGAGCAGAAGGCGGTCAACCCGGCGAGGGAATCGTTTCGACGATTGCCGACGATTTGGGAACGCCGCCCGAGTCCGAATCCGCCGAAGCGGTCGCCGATCTGGCAGCGCCGGCAGAGCCGGTCCGCGAGGAACTTCCCGCTCCGGCTCCGCAGCCGGAACCAGTGACGCACCACATCTCAACCCCGGAAGAGACCGAAGCTCCGCGCAAGCGCTCGACTGTTCGCGAGAAGGTCAGCTTCTTCTTCGGTGAGGCGCCGAAACAGGAGTCTCAGCCCACTCCGGTTCAGACACAAACTCCAACTGAACCAGAGTCTTCTCCACAGCCGCAGACCGAGACCGCCCAGCCGCGCCGTGCGGGCTGGTGGTCGCGCCGCGGCGAGTAACATCCGAGTACTGGTCACTAATAAACCGCCCGCTTCACAGCGGGCGGTTTGCGTTTGGACCCTCGAAATCTGCAATCAGCCTTTGGTGAGCCAGCGCGTGATGCGCGCCACCGCTTCGGTGATTTCCTGCGTCGAGCGCGAGTAGGAAAAACGCACGAAAGACTTTCCGTGGAATGGGTCGAAGTCCACACCGGGCGTCGCCGCGACATGCGCCTGCTGCAACATGGTCTTGGCGAACTCGAAGCTGTCGGCGTTGAACTTGGAGACATCCGCATAAAGATAGAACGCGCCATCCACAGGCAGGAATTCCGTCAGCCCGACTTTCGGCAGCCCTTCGATCAGGATGCGCCGATTCTCCTCATAGCCGTGCTTGATGACATCCATTTCGGCACATCCGTCGAATGCGGCTTCTGCCGCGATCTGCGACAGGGTCGGCACGGAAATCGACAGGTTCTGCTGCAACGTCTCGACCGAGCGCACCAGCGCCTCCGGAACGACGATCCAGCCCACGCGCCAGCCGGTCATGCAGAAGTACTTCGAAAACGAATTGATGATGATCGCCTCGGACGAAAGCTCGGCGGCCGTCACCGCCGGAAACGCGTAGTCGAGCCCGTGATAGATCTCATCCGAGATGAAGCGAATACCCGCGCTATCCGCTGCGGCGATCAGATCAGCCATCGCCTCGCGCGTCATCATGGTGCCGGTCGGATTCGCAGGACTGGCGACCAGTACGCCCTTGAGCGGCGTCTTCCGATGAGCCTCAAGCAGCATCTCGCCTGTCAGTGCATGCCGTGTGGCGCTGGTGGTTTCGATCATGACGGGCTCACATCCGAGCGCCCGCAGAATATGACGATACGGCGGATAACCCGGGGACGTGATTGCAACACGGTCGCCGGGCTCAAACGCTGACAGGAACGCGAGAACGAAAGCGCCCGAGGAGCCTGTGGTAATGACAATGCGCGCAGGATTGACATCCTGTCCGTAGGTTTCTCGGTAATGGCGCGAAATCCGCTGACGCAGCGATGGAATGCCGATCGCAGCCGTATAATCGATCTTGCCTATATCGAGCGCGGCGCGCGCGGCGGCGATGGCCGTCTGCGGCGCGGGAGCAGCAGGCTGCCCCACCTCCATGTGAATCACGTGACCGCCCTGGGCCTCGATCCTGGCGGCAGCCGCCATCACATCCATCACCATGAACGGCGGAACATTGCCGCGGGTGGAGGGCGTCAAAAGGCCTTTTGCCTTGTCTGTGAGCGTCACGTCCAGTGTCCTGAATCCGAAGTTCGCCTCGTTTTGCATCAATCTCCATAGCGAACTTCGGATTCAAAAGGACACTGGAAAATTACAATTCTAGTGTGGTTTTGGTTCGCAAGTCCGCAAATGTGCGCGCTGTGGAAGTAATGCGGACTTGCGAACCGCCACACTAGCATGAAATCTGCTATTCCCTGGAACCGCGGCATGCAAGGAAAGCATGCGGCAATGTGCCGTTGTACCGCCGCATTCGGCGTCTTGTTAGACCGTGATTTTAGCACCCTACAGGCCTCCGCTCCATTGCCAAGCTCGCTGACCAAGCCATGACAGATGCCCTCTTGACCCCGCCATCCGAAGCCTCCCGCGTTCGCGCAGGGCTGCCCGGAAAGTCATTCGCACGGCGTGCGACGGCGATCGTCACTGCTGCGGCGCTGCTCGTCGGCTCGTGGCCGGCGCATGCACAGCAGGGCGGCCCACCCCTCCTGCGCGATGCCGAAACCGAGCAACTTCTACGCGACTATACGCGGCCGATCCTGCGGGTCGCCGGTCTCGAGAAGCAGAACATTCAGGTCGTCATCATCAACGATCCGACGTTCAACGCCTTCGTCGCGGACGGACGCCGCATTTTCGTGAACTACGGGGCATTGCGAGAATCTGAAACACCCAACCAGATCATCGGCGTGCTCGCCCACGAAACGGGACACCTTGCCGGCGGGCATCTCTCAAAGCTGCGCGAACAGGTTTCCCGCGCCCAGACCCAGATGATCATCGCCATGCTGCTGGGCCTGGGCGCGGCCGTTGCAGGGGCGCGTGCAGGAGCCGGAAGTGCAGGCGCCGCTGCGGTTGCGGCACCTCAAGCCGCGATCATGCGCACCATGCTCTCCTACCAGAGGCAGCAGGAAGAAAACGCGGACAAGGCCGGCGTGAAATTCCTCAACGCCACCGGCCAGTCGTCCAAGGGAATGTACGAGACGTTCAAGCGGTTCTCCGAACAGGGGCTGTACTCGTCCCGCGGCGCCGATCCGTACAATCAGTCGCATCCGATGCCGGCTGAACGCGTCAGGGCGCTTGAGGAACTGGCGAAATCGAGCCCCTACTGGGACAAGAAGGACGACGCTGCCTTGCAGCTTCGTCACGACATGATGCGGGCAAAAGTGTCCGGGTTCATGGAGCGCTCGGACACGGTGTACCGCCGGTATCCGCCTTCGAACGACAGCCTGCCCGCCCGCTACGCCCGCGCCATCGCAACCTATCGTCACGGCGATCTGCGCAGCGCCCTCTCCCAGATTGATGCCCTGATCAAGGTCCAGCCCAATAACCCTTATTTTTACGAATTGAAGGGTCAGGCGCTGCTTGAAGGAGCCAAGCCCAACGAGGCCATCGCTCCGCTTCGCAGAGCTGTTCAACTGTCCAACAATGCGCCACTCATCGAGATGTTACTTGGCCAGTCCTTGGTGGCATCGGACAATAGGGCCTACGCTGAGGAGGCCATCAAGATTCTGCGCACGGCACTCTCCCGGGAACCGGAAGCGGCGCTCGGATACACGCAGCTTGCGATGGCATACGGCCGCAAGGGGGACTATGCGGAAGCCGATCTCGCCTCGGCCCAGGCAGCCTATCTGCGCGGAGACCAGAAAACGGCGCGGGACCTTGCCTCTCGCGCGAAGACAAGATTTGCGATCGGCACACCAGGTTGGGTCAAGGCCGACGACATCGTTAATACGAAGCCGATAAAGAATTAAACCCGGCGTAGCATCGCTGCACACAGCCCGAAGGAATATCCATGCTCTCGCTCCGCTCTCTTGCCCCCCTCGCCTTTGCACTTGTGCTGGGTCTGCCCGCCGTGTCGCATGCCCAGTCGTTCAACGACACGCAGAAGAGCGAGATTCAGAAGATCATCAAGGATTACCTCATCGCCAATCCCGAACTGCTCGAGGAAATGTCCGCAGAGCTGCAGAAGCGGCAAGCGGCCGCAGAATCGGAAAAGCACCGCGCCGCTGTCCAGAAAAATGCAGAGGTGATCTTCAACTCGCCGCGCGGTGTCGTTGTCGGTAACCGGGACGGCGACGTGAATTTCGTCGAGTTCTTCGATTACAACTGCGGCTATTGTAAACACGCGATGGCCGACATGCTCACCCTGATGAAGTCGGACTCGAAGCTGCGGGTCGTACTGAAGGAATTCCCAGTTCTTGGACCGAGCTCGGTGGAAGCGGCTCAGGTCGCTGTCGCGGTCCGCATGCAGGACCCGAGCGGGAAGAAGTATCTCGACTTCCATCAGAAGCTGCTGAACGGGCGCGGACAGGCAGACAAGGCCCGCGCCATGGCGGCGGCGAAGGAAGCTGGTCTTGATATGGCCAAGCTCGAGAAGGACATGGCCAGCCCCGAGGTTAACGCCACCCTCAACGAGAACTTCAAGCTCGCCGAGGAAATGGGCCTGAACGGCACGCCCAGCTATGTGATCGGAAAGGACGTCGTGGTTGGCGCGGTCGGCGCGGCCGGGCTCGCCAAGAAGATATCCGAAGCCCGCTGCGGAAAGGCGACCTGCTAGGCCTGGCACCGGCCGAGCAGTTCTCCTGGAAGATCCGTTAAGATTGGTTAACCAACGATTCCAAGGCCTTTTACGGGGCTTTTCAGGTAATTTCTGAATGATTTGGCGGGGGATGGCGAAGCCGATCAGGCTTCCCTCCCGGCTCCATGTTGCCTATAAACCGCCCGAAGCTGCGCGCACCCGCATTATTCCGCCGACATTGCTGGATTTGATTTTCGGATGGCAAAGACGATTTACGTGCTCAACGGGCCGAACCTCAATCTGCTCGGCACCCGCGAGCCGGAGACCTATGGCCATCACACGCTCGCTGATGTGGAGAAACTCTGCCACGACAGCGCTGCCGGCTATGGCCTGACGGCCGACTGCCGCCAGTCGAACCGCGAAGGCGAGCTGATCGATTTCATTCACGAAGCCGGCGCGAAGAAAGCGGCCGGCATCATCATCAACGCCGGCGGATACTCGCACACATCGATCGCGCTCCATGACGCGCTGGTTGCTGTCAAACTTCCAACGGTCGAAGTCCACGTCTCCAACATCTACGCGCGCGAGAGCTTTCGTCACCATTCCTTCGTCGCATCGGCTGCCGTGGCAACGCTGTGCGGCTTCGGAATCGATGGCTATCGCCTCGCAATCAGCGGCCTTGCCGCGAAGATCGGCGCCAAGGCGAAAGCCTGATACGCCTGCCTGTCATTTACTAAGAAAGCTTCGGATTACACATGGCCTCCTCGCCGAAAGAACCATCTGCTCCCAAGGAAAAACCGGCCGACGAGCGCGAACTCATTCGCGAACTGGCAATTCTGCTCGATGAAACCAATCTCACGGAAATCGAGATCGAGCGTGCCGGATTGCGTCTGCGGGTCGCGCGCAATATCAGCATCGCGGCACCCGTCTCCTATCAGCCTGCCGCTGTGGCTGCTGCCCCCACGTCCGCGCCTGTGCCGGCTGCGGCTGCGGCCGCACCCGCCGATATTTCAAAGCACCCCGGCGCAGTGCCGTCGCCGATGGTCGGCACGGCCTATCGTGCCTCAGAGCCCGGCGCGAAGCCGTTTATCGATGTCGGCAGCAAGGTGAAGGTCGGCGACACGCTGATCATCATCGAAGCGATGAAGACGATGAACCAGATCCCATCGACGCGCGCAGGCACCGTTACGCAAATCCTCGTCGAAGACGGCCAGCCGGTCGAGTTCGGCGAGCCGCTCGTCATTATTGAATAGAAACGCGCCGTCGTCCTGAGGTGCGAGGGCAAGGCCCGAGCCTCGAAGGATGCGGCGCCGTCACCCTTCGAGGCTCGCAAGTGCTCGCGCCTCAGGATGACGGGAGAAGGCAGGCACGATGTTCGACAAGATCCTGATTGCCAATCGCGGCGAGATTGCATTGCGCGTGTTGCGCGCATGCAAGGAACTCGGCATCGCGACCGTTGCGGTTCACTCCACCGCCGATGCGAACGCCATGCATGTCCGCCTTGCGGATGAAAGCGTCTGCATCGGACCGCCGCCCGCGAAGGACAGCTATCTGAACATACCGGCGTTGCTTGCCGCGTGTGAGATCACCGGCGCTGACGCGGTCCATCCCGGCTACGGTTTCCTCTCGGAGAATGCGCGGTTCGCCGAAATTCTCGCCGACCACAATCTGCATTTCATCGGGCCGAAGGCGGAGCACATCCGTCTGATGGGCGACAAGATCGAAGCCAAGAAGACCGCCAAGCGCCTCGGCATTCCTGTGGTGCCCGGCTCCGACGGCGGCATTGGCCCCGGCGACGACGCCATGGCCATCGCCAAGCAGATCGGCTTTCCGGTCCTGGTGAAGGCGGCAGCGGGCGGCGGCGGCCGCGGCATGAAGGTTGCGCCGACTGAAGCTGATCTCCTGCTGGCCCTCTCCACTGCCAGCAACGAAGCCAAGGCGGCGTTCGGCGACGGCTCGGTCTATCTTGAAAAGTATCTCGGCAAGCCTCGCCACATCGAAATCCAGATCCTCGGCGACGGCCGCGGCGGTGCGATCCATCTCGGCGAGCGTGACTGTTCGCTACAACGCCGCCACCAGAAGGTGTGGGAGGAAGGTCCCTCGCCGATTCTGAATGCAGCCGCGCGCGCGAAAATTGGCGAGACCTGTGCCAAGGCGATGCGCGAGATGCAGTATCTCGGCGTCGGCACCATCGAATTCCTCTACGAGGATGGCGAGTTCTATTTTATCGAAATGAACACGCGTATTCAGGTCGAACATCCCGTGACCGAGATGATCACCGGAATCGATCTGGTCATCGAACAAATCCGCGTCGCCGCTGGCGGCGATTTGCCCTGCGCGCAGGAAGATATCGTCATCAACGGTCACGCGATCGAGTGCCGCGTCAACGCCGAGAACCCGGTGTCCTTCCGGCCCTCGCCCGGCAAGATCCTGCAGTACCATCCGCCCGGCGGGCTGGGGGTGCGGATCGATTCAGCCGTGTATCAGGGCTATGTCATTCCGCCCTACTACGACTCGCTGGTCGGCAAGCTTATCGTTCACGGCAAGACCCGCGGCGAGTGCCTGATGCGCTTGCGACGCGCTCTGGACGAGATGGTGGTGGACGGCGTCGAAACCACCCTGCCGCTGTTCCGCGGACTGGTGCGTGAGCCCAGCATTATCGACGGCGACTACCATATCCACTGGCTCGAGCATTACCTGGCCGCCGGCGACACCAAGTCATCCTGAGCTACCATTTCCCCGACGGGCTGGTTCCAGAAATGGAACTAAATTCGTATTTGCGCGTTATCGCGCACGTAAGCTATGGGTAGGCTTCAGGGGTAGCAATTTGAATTTTCAGCGATTTATTTATTCCGGCAACATCGCAGGGCGGACGTGACACGGGATAAGGCCCGCCGGCGTACGCTCTGGCAGATTGCCTTGCTATCAGCGGGCTTTCTGGTGCTGGTCGCGATCAGCGTCATTTCCATCGTTCTGGTGAACAAGGCGCGCGACGACAGCCGCTGGGTGGTTCACACCGTCGAAGTCGAAAATCAGATATCGACCGTCCTGCTGGATATCAGGCGCGCAGAAAGCGCTGCCCGAGGTTACCTCCTCACGTCGCAACCCAAATTTCTGGCGGAGCACGAGACTGCAATCCAACGCATCTTGCCGGGCGTCGACACGCTCATAAGACAGATCAGCGACAGCCCGGTTCAGATCGAGAACAGCAAGCAATTCCGCGAATTCATCGAATTGCGTCTCGCGGAATTCACCAAAGCTGTCGACTTCGTGAAAAGGAACGACATTCCCGGCGGCGTGGCAATGTTGCGCGACGGTAGTGGCACCGCCGTTCAGCGCATCACTGAGATCGCCACAGCCATGCGCGCGGAGGAAGACCGTCTTTTCCAGGCAAGAACCGCCGCAGCCGACCGCAGCCAGACTCTCGCAGCGGTTGTCACAACAGCCGGTTCGGGCCTGGTGCTCCTTTTGGCTGGCGCTTCACTGTTTCTGGTGCGGCGATCAACGCGTGCGCGCGACGAAGCCGAACGGCAACTGCGCGACAACAATCTCAACCTCGAAGCGACTGTTGAAACACGCACCGCTGATCTTCGCGAAGCGAATGAAGAAATCCAGCGCTTTGCCTACATCGTAAGCCACGACCTGCGCTCGCCGCTTGTGAATATTATGGGTTTCACAAGCGAGCTCGAAGAGTTGCGCAACGACATCTTCACCCGCATCGCGAAGTACAGCCGCGCCGCCGCAGCAGCGCCCGCAATTCCCGAAGCTATCAATGACCTGGATCCGGGCGTCTCCCCGGAGCTTCAGGCGGAAGACAAGCAACTATCGCAGGACTTTTCGGAAGCACTTGGCTTCATCAAGTCGTCGATCGGCAAGATGGATCGTCTGATCTCCGCTATACTCAATCTGACACGCGAAGGTCGGCGCGATTTTCGCCCTGTAGAAATCGACACCAGAGAACTGATCGAGACAATCATCTCGTCCGTGGCGCATCAAGCGTCTGAGGCCAATGCGCAAATCCGCGTCGAGCCGCTGCCGAATATTGTCAGCGATCGCCTCGCATTGGAACAAATCTTCTCCAACCTCGTTGATAATGCTCTCAAATACCTCAAGCCGGGCGTGCCGGGCGACATCCTGATCAAGGGCCGCCCCAAGCTCGGTTTTGTGATATTCGAAATCACTGACAACGGACGTGGTATCGATCCGAAAGATCACCAAAGGATATTCGACCTGTTCCGCCGGGCTGGTCTTCAGGATCGTCCGGGACAGGGCATCGGTCTCGCCCACGTCCGTGCGTTGGTACGCCGCATGGGTGGCACCATCAACGTCTCCTCAGAACTTCACAAGGGCAGTACTTTCACGGTTACATTGCCTGCGCAGTGGAATTTCGGAACTCAAGGAAAAGAAGAATGAGTTTGCCAGTTAAGATCATCATGATCGAAGATGACGAGGGCCATGCCCGCCTGATTGAGCGCAATATCCGGCGCTCCGGTGTCAACAATGAGATCTTGCCGTTCACCAACGGTACAGATGCGGTGAAGTACCTGTTCGGCAAGGACGGCTCAGGCGTCGATCATAGGGATCAGGCGCTTCTGATCCTGCTCGACTTGAATCTGCCCGACATGACCGGGATCGAGATCCTCAAGCGGATCAAAGAAAACAGTCACGTCAAATGCGCGCCGGTTGTCGTGCTGACAACCACGGACGACGAGCACGAAATCAAACGCTGCTACGAGCTGGGCTGCAACGTCTACATTACCAAGCCCGTGAATTACGAAAGCTTTGCCAACGCGATCCGCCAACTGGGATTGTTTTTTTCAGTCATCAAGGTTCCACCTGTCAAAACATGAAACCTGCAACGCCTCTCCTTTTGTACATTGACGACGACGCCGATCTTGCGCGGCTGGTCGAGCGCGGGCTGAAGCGGCAGGGTTTTGCCGTCGAGCACGCGGCTGACGGCGCGAGTGGCCTTGCGCGTATCAAGCAAGGCGGGGTCGATGTGGTGGCGCTTGATCAGCATATGCCCGGTCTCGACGGTCTGGAGACGCTTGCCGAAATCCAGAAGATCCCCGATGCGCCGCCGGTCATTTTCGTGACCGCGTCGCAGGACAGCAAGATCGCAGTCACTGCCTTGAAGGCGGGCTCTGCCGACTATCTGGTCAAGGATACGCAGGGAGAGTTTCTCGCCCTGCTCGACGTCGCTGCAAAGGGCGCCATCGAACAGGCGCTGGTGCGCAAGGCCCGCGACGATGCAGAAGCAGAAGTTCACGCCTCGCGTGACCGTTACGCTGCGCTCGCCGCGGAGCGCGAGGTCCTGCTGCGCGAAGTGAACCACCGCGTCGGCAACAGCTTGCAGATCATCGCTTCACTGCTGCATCTTCAAGCGAATTCAAGCTCAGACGACGACGTCAAGGCCGCATTGACCAATGCCATGGGCCGCGTCGCCGCGGTCGCGCAGGTTCATCGCCGCCTCTATACATCGCAGGACCTGAAGACGGTCATGCTGAACCAGTACCTCGAGGCCTTGCTGGAGGATTTGCGCCGCTCTACCGAAGGCAACCGGATGTCGCGGCTGACGCTGAAAGCCGAGCCCGTCGAGATCGACCCTGATCGCGCCGTCGCGATCGGCATCATCGTCAACGAACTGGTCATGAACGCCGTCAAATATGCCTATCCAGACGGTGCTGGCCCCATTCACGTCGAACTGCGGTCATGCAACGGAGGCCTCGAACTGTCGATTTCCGACGACGGCGTCGGCTTGCAGGTCAAGCAGGATCCCCGCTCCACCGGCATGGGCCAGCGTATCGTGAGCGCCATGGCGCAAAAACTCGAAACCAAGGCAGAACGTGATCCATCCCACGCTGGAACACGTATCGTGTTGCGGCTGAAGGGCGCCGCACAGCCGCAAATCAGGCAGTTTGCCAGCACGGCTTGACGGTCGCCGAAGGCCGCACAATCTGTTATGATTGCGCATGAGTTCGCGCGACGCCGCATCGTCCGAAATTACGCCGAGTGTTTTGCTGCGCGCGTATGCCTGCGGCATCTTCCCGATGTCCGAGAGCGCCGACGACCCCACGATTTTCTGGGTCGAACCTGAGAAACGCGGCATCATTCCGCTCGACGGTTTTCGCGTCACGTCGCGTCTCGCGCGCACGGTTCGATCCGACGCCTTCCGCGTCACCGTCAACACGGCTTTCAAGCAGACCATCGCCGGATGCGCCGCGCCTCAGCCGGGCCGTGATGATACCTGGATCAATGGCCGCATCCGCGACCTCTATACTTCGCTGCACGAGATCGGGCATTGCCACAGCGTCGAAGCTTGGCAAGGCGATCGGCTGGTGGGAGGGCTCTACGGCGTTAGCCTCGGCCGCGCATTCTTCGGAGAGAGCATGTTCCATACCGAGCGCGATGCCTCGAAGGTGGCGCTGGTCCACCTCGTCGCGCGTCTGATCGCGGGCGGCTTTGTGTTGCTCGATACGCAATTCGTGACGGATCATCTGCGCACCTTCGGCGCGGTGGAGGTGCCGCGGCGCAGATACCGCACCATGCTCGATGATGCGGTCACGGGACAGGCCGACTTCTTCGCGCTTCCTGCAAGCCGGCCGGTCACTGGCGCCGAAGCGCTGGCGTGCCTGACCCAAGCCTGAGCAATTACTGCCGGAATGGCGGGAATGGATTTGGCGGCGGCAGTGGCCGCTGCACGGCGGGCTGCTTGGGCGCCGGTGGCCGCTTGGGCTGCTGCTGAGGCGGCGGAGCTGGCGCGGCTTTCGGCGCTTCCTGCTGAGCCACCGTTGCGGACGGACCTTTGCAGTCGGTCAGCCAGATATCGTAAATCGGGTGCTCGACGCCGTGCAGACCCGGGCTGGCTGCGAACATCCAGCCGGAGAAAATCCGCTTCACTTCGCCCTGCAAGGTGATTTCATCGACCTCGACAAAGGCGTCGGTGTTGGCCGCTTCTGTCGATGGCCGCGTGTAACAAGCTTGCGGCTTGACGCGCAGAGCACCGAACTGAACGGTCTCACCGATGTCGGCATCGAACTTGATGATACGGCCGGTGATCTTGTCGAGGCCTGCGAAAACCGCCTGCTTGTTTATGATCTTCTGCGCTGGCGGCTCGGTCACGACCTCATCGCCTGGCTGCAACGTCGCGGCCGTCGGCGGCGCGCTGCGCGGTTGCTTCTGCCCCGGCGGCAGTCCCGGCAAAGGATTAGCTGCGGCGTTGTTGGGCGTGCCCTGTCCGGGCACAGCGGGCTGGTTTGGAGCGGCTGCCGTGCCCGGAGGTGGTGGCAGCGGCTGGGTCTGAACATTGCCGGGCGGCGGCACGCCTTGTCCCGGCAGCGGACGATTGGGTGTCGGCAGCAGACGGCCCTGCGGAGGAAGATCAGGCACCTCCTCCTCTTCAGGCTCCTGAACGGGCTCACCGCGCTGCTGCACGTTGGCGGGCGGACGCGGTCTGTCGGAAAAGATGTTGCCGATCTGCGCATGGACCGGCGTCGCCGGCAGCAGCAGCAAGGCGGCGCTCAACGCCGCGAAGGAAAGAGTGGTGATGGTTCGGAACATCTTGCGCAGCTTCACAGGAGCACGGTGTCGCAAGGTGCGAAGCGATTTGCGGAAAACATCGTGCTCCACACCTGTCGGAATGATCACATTCGAGATCATAAACTGATCCGGCCCCAATATCCGATTCAACCGAATCGTGTCCGCGCCATTCTACAGAAAATGGGCCGCGCGCAGATTATCGGTTAACACGCCGAATACGGCGGGGAAAGGGCGGGCAATTCACGCAGCCTGGCAACCTGGGCGGTTTGCCTGCCGTTACTGTCCCGGGGTCCAGGATTGATAATCGCCGGTTGCCTTCGGCCGGCGACCGGCAGCGAGCGTCGAACCCGACGGACGGTAGGCGGCTGGCGTACCGGTCATGTTGGGGCGGTGCGGCTTTTCCCACTCGCGCGGTTTGTAATCGATCTCGGTCGGCGGCGTGTCCACGGTGTGGTGCAGCCATCCGTGCCACGCAGGTGGCACGCGTGTCGCTTCAGCATAGCCGTTGTAGATCACCCACCGGCGCTCAAATCCGAGTGTCGGATCGATCTTGCCGCCGCGCGTGCGGTAGTAGGTGTTGCCACCCTCGTCCTGCCCCACGACCTCGCCAAATCGCCGCGTCCAGAGCTGCGTGCCGAATGTCGAGCCGTTCCACCACGTGAAAAAGCGTAAGAAAAACAGCTTCATGGCGAGAATCCGAAGTGGGCGCGCAAGGCCGCGCGATGGCTGTTTGATGCCATCCGGTGTGCCAATTGTCCAGTGCTAACAGCAACTTGATGCATTGCGTGAACCTCCGGCGGAATTCAGCGTTGACACCCCTCACCGACCATCCCCGCTGGAATTCTGACGATGCTCGACGTCATCAAATACAGTTATGCCGAGATTCTGAACACGCTCTGGCTCCTGCCGGACTGGCTGACGGCGTCGGTGCTCGTCATTGGCGGAGTTCTCGTCGCGCTGATCGCCAACGCAGTGATCGTTCATGCGATCAGAAACACGCTCGGCGTACGTCATCCCAAGACCCGGTCGTTGCTCACCCGCAGCAAGGGACCGCTTCGGCTGGCGTTGATCGTCCTGGCGCTCTCGCTTGTGGTCAGAGTCGCTCCCATCGGCGATCGCGCCGCGACAGTATTCGGCAATATCCTCAATGTCGCTTTCATCGCGTTGCTGGGATGGACCGCTCTTATCGCGGCTCAAATCGGATCGCAGATCTATCTGCGGCGCTTCAGCCTCGATTCCGAGGATAACCTGCTCGCGCGCAAGCACGTCACGCAAGTCGGCATCCTGAAGAGGGCAGCCGACACCATGATCGTCATCATGACGGTCGCGGCCGCGATGATGAGTTTCGAGCAGGTCAGGCAATACGGCGTCAGTCTGTTCGCCTCGGCGGGCGTCGCCGGTCTCGCAATCGGCATTGCTGCGCGTCCCCTGCTCGCGAACCTGATTGCGGGCGTCCAGATCGCGGTGGCGCAGCCGATCCGGCTTGACGACGTTGTCTTCCTCGAAGGCGAGTACGGCACCATCGAAGAAATCACCACCACCTATGTCGTTATCAAACTTTGGGACTGGCGGCGGATGGTGTTGCCGCTGAGTTACTTCATCGAAAAGCCATTCCAGAACTGGACTCGCGAAACCTCCGCGCTGATCGGCTCTGTGTTCCTGTATGTCGATTACACCGTGCCGGTGGAAAAGCTCCGCGAAAAACTGATGGAGGTGGCGCGCGCCTCTCCCCTTTGGGATGGCCGAGTCGTAGTGCTTCAGGTCAGCGACGCCACCAAGGATCACACGGTCGAGCTGCGTGCATTGCTGAGCGCGCGAAGCGCCCCTGCGGCGTGGGATCTGCGCTGTGAGGTGCGCGAGAAACTGATCGCCTACTTGCAAGAAGAGTATCCCGGCGCATTGCCGCGCCAGCGCCAGGAGTTCGTGTCACGCAACGAACCAGATCAAGCGCCGCTATCGCCTCACACGATGGTATCGCATCACCGCGCGGGCTGACCGGCAACACCGTTTAGTCGCAATCCATTCATGCTGCATTGGGTTAGCTCGTGCGAACGTGAACTCAAACTTTGGAAAGCACGGAACATCTCGCGTTTGCTTCCGTTCTCTCGTGGAGTTCACCCGGAGTTCGAACACATGATCAATCTCAAGGTAATCGGCGCTGCCGCACTTCTGGCAGTGGCACCTGTCCTCATAGCGACGAGTGTGGATGCGCGGCCGGGAGGACACGGCGGCGGCGGAGGATTCTCGCGCGGCGGAGGTGGCGGTGGCGCTGCGTTCCGCGGCGGAGGCGGAGGTGGTGGTTTCCGCGGCGGCTTCGCAGCGCGCCCAAGTTTTGGTGGCGCAGGCGTGGCGCGACCCAGTTTCAGCGGTGGTCCTGCTGTCGGCAATAGCGGCGTTCGTTTCTCGGGTCCGCCTTCAACCGTATTCGGAAATCGTGCGATCTCCGGTCGTCCCGTCGCCCAACTCGGCGGCGGCGGACAGTGGAACGGAAACCGGTATTGGAACGGACGCAGGCACTGGCGCGGTCCGGGGTACGGCTTCGGCGCAGGCTTGGCGCTCGGCGCGTTGGGCTCGTCGTATTACTACAATGACCCGTACTACTATGGTGACTCCTACGCTTACGCGCCGGACGCCTATGTCGACGACGGACAGTATGCTGCCGCTCCTGCGGCTGAGGGCGACGCTGCTTACTGCGCCCAGCGCTACAGGTCCTACGACCCGGCGTCAGGCACCTACCTGAACTACGACGGCAACCGCTACCCCTGCCCGTAAGCGGTCGCGAAACCTGACGTCCGGCCTCTGGGGCGATGTTCCGTAAATGGAACCGCCCCAGAAGCGCCTGAATCCATACCAACATTGCTCCCTTCTGCATGGAGCCGCGCATTCCGCGCGGCCCCCGATGCAGAGTGATCGATGCGGGCTTTGGAGTGAGGAAGATGATCACCTTTAGGAATGGATGCGCGATCGCAGCCGTTGCGCTGGCGCTTCCGATGGCTGCGATGTCATCCGGCCATGCTGCCCCGCTGGCGCCGAGCCAGCCTCTTGCGGCTGCTCATGCGGGCGCCGACAATTCGCTGGTTACTCAGGTTCAGTGGCGGCGGCGCGGATACTATCGCGGCGGCGGTGCTGGCCTCGGCATCGGACTTGCCGCCGGCGCACTTATCGGCGGCGCAATCGCGGCTGGCGCAAATCCATATTACGGTCCGGGATATGGCTACGGTTACGGCTATGGTGGACCCGCATATTATCCCGCGCCCGCGCCGGTGGTGGTCGCGCCAGGCTACGGCGGCGGCGACGCTGAAGCCTACTGCATGCAGCGCTACCGGTCCTACGATCCCGCATCAGGCACGTACCTGAACTATGACGGCAACCGCTACCCCTGCCCGTAACTTTGAACAGCATCTGATTTCGAAAACGGCGATGCATTGCATCGCCGTTGTTGTTTGTATCGATGCTGAGTGAACCGGAGTAACAGCGCGCCTAGAACGAAACTTTCACACCGCCACGGCCGGTGATGGTCTGGCTTTGGTCGGACATCGCGGTGAACTCGGCGGCGCCAAATACCGAAACGCCGGTAGCGTTACGCCAGTCGAAGCCGGCCCCCGCATAGAAGCCGACAATGCTGCCCTTGCCCGGCGTTGCGAACGCGAGGCTCTGCCCAAGCAAGATGGTGCTGACGTTGCTGTCGCCGACGCGCTGCAAGGCGATCAGACCTGCAGTGCCGCTCACCTGAAGTTGCTCGGTCGGCGTCGTGTTCGTGGTGTGCGTCAGCTTCAACTCGCCGCGCTCCTCGAAATTGTGCGAGGTGCGCGAAGCCACCGTTAAATTCGTGCTCGACCCGCTTTCCTGATAACCGCCGAAACCGGCAGCGAGATAGCGCACACGCGCAGACGGTGTCAGTGTCAGGTTATAGCCGAGGGATTGCTTGAGGCCGTAGGCGATTTCCGGACTGATGAACCAGCCATTGTATTTGCCCGCGGCGCATTCAAGTCCGCCGGGCACCAGATTATTCGCGATCGTGCGCTTCACATCGTTGCTGCTGTAACCACTAAGCAACGAGAAATCCAGGAACACGCGGCCCATCGCATAGCGGCCGTAGAGACCACCGAAAAAGATGTCGCTTTTGGTGTCGCCGGAATTCAGATCAATTTTGGAGTCGATCGCTCCGCCGCCGATGAACCCGCCAAGACGCAGGCCGGGCTGCACCGTCTTGTCGAGGCCGAGCACGCCGCCATAGAAGTTGCTGACCGAGCGCAACGTCGGCGCGTCCGCCTGCTGGATGCGCTGGCCGCCAAAACCCTGCGCCCAGACGCTGGTGCCGTCGGCCGCGGTGAAGCTCGGATTGCTGAGCAGCAGGCGGTCGTTGCTGGCATAAGCCAGCGCCGGAATACCCGAGAAGGCGTCGTTGGCCATATCGCGCGCGACATTGCCGGACGGAGCGAAGCCGATAGCCGCCGATCCACTGCCACCGATCGGCGCTGGATTGGTCAGGCGGCTTGTGACCAGCGAGGTGATGGTGCGCGTAACATCAACCACGTTGCGATCTGCGTTGGCAAAGGACGTCGGGTCGAGAATTGCGACGGTGTTTCCGTTGATGACATAAGGCGCGCCGCCTGTGACGTTCACAACCGCGCCGGTGTCGGTGAGGCCACCGGTCGTGCATCCGCAACCGCTGCCACCAAATGTCAGCACGGACGAGATGTCATGGCCGCTGAGAATGTTGACCCTGGTGCCGACGGCGAATGGATCGGACGTATCGCCATTCAGAATGATTTCTCCGACAATGCGGGAGCCTGGCATAATGTTGAGCGTCGTCCGCGTCGATGAATCGAACTGCGTGAGGTCGATGGCGACGCCGGTGGACGAACTCGCATCGATCAATCCGGCGTTGGTGAATGTTGCCGTTCCTCCGTTACCAGCGAAAACATCCACTTTACCGAAAATCTTGCCGCTGTTGTACGCCGCCGCACTGCCATCGATAGTCGCAACGGCGACATTGCCTTTAATCGTGCCGGTATTTGTCAAGAATGCGTTGCCGATGTCATTGGCGGCGGAAACAACATTGCCGTTGACCATACCCGCATTGATCGTGGTGGCGTCTCCCGTCCCACCGCTCAGCCCGGTGAACGTTGCAATTCCACCGTTCACAAAGCCTGTATTGATCGTCGTTGCATTGCCCCCATCAATCGCAAAGGTCTGGATACCGTTGAAATTCAGTACACTTCCTGAATTGACGGTAACGGCATTTCCGCCATCTGAGGTCTGCGTGACGACGAATTGTACGGTCCCGGAATTGATCGATGTGGCCGTGCCCGCACCAAATCCAGCGCCGCCGTTGCTGGTTTGCGTATTGAGGATTCCGGCAATCGTTCCGGAATTGTTGGTCGTTGCGTTGCCGCCGCCATCAGCGGTCGTCGCGATGCTGCCTCCAACATTCCGGAGTTGTTGGTCGTCGCCGAGCCACTCACGAGCGCCGAGTTGATGCTGGTCGATGTAAAAATCGAGCCTGACACGGTCCCTGAATTGTTTGTCAGTGCTTTGCCGCCGTCCTGCGCAGATGTCGTGATATCCTGAGCCACCGTTCCGGAGTTGGTCGACGTGGCATTGCCCGCGCCGGTCAACGTGCTGATGGATGTCCCGATGATCCCCGAATTGTTCGATGTCGCGTTGCCAAGGCCGCTGGCCGAGGTGTCGAGCATGCCGGCGTTGATGCCGGAGTTCGTCGCGGTGACATTGCCATCGACGCTGGTCGTGGTGATGCCGTTGCTCGGACCCGAACTCGTTGTCGTCAGATTGAACGTGCCGAGTTGATCCTGAAGGAACGGAACCGCTGTCGCGCCGGTGTTTGTACAGGAGACGTCACTCGCGCCGAGCGTCCCGACGCAGGCAAACTGCGCATGTGCGTCCGTCGATGACAGGGTTGCTGCGGCGATGATCACGATTCCAATCACTGGGAATTGCATCGCGCGCGCCGTCCGCACGCGCGTCTCCAACGCCCTGTCCGCAACAATCGACGCCACGCCCCACCCCATTACCCGGCGGCATGGTCAGCCGCCGATAGCCTACCTGGAACCTATCAGGCCGGGGTTCCACTCACTGTTACATTTGGGATACAGCGCTGAGTTATGAAGTAATAACAGGCACTTTCTGCGCGCATTGAGACACCACCGTCTCAGGATCGTGACGCCAGAACGACACCTGCAATGGTGAATCCGAGCGCCGCAATCTGGGCCACGCCGAGCGGCTCGCCGAGTGCCGCTGCAGATGCCAGCACGCCGATCACCGGCACAAGCAATGTCCCGATCGCAGCGACAGATGCCGGAAGCCGCTGGAGCGCGGCAAACCAGCAGGCGTAGGCGACGCAGAACTGGACCACGATCGAATAGCCGAACAAGGTCCAGCCGAGTGACGACAGCGCCATGAAGTGCGGCTGTTCAAGCAAGAGGCCCGCCAGCCCCACCGGCAGGCAGCCGATCAGGATCTGCCAGACCGCCGAGGTCAGCGGCGGCAATCCCAGCGGCCAGCGTTTGCCGAACACCGTGCCCAGCGCGAACAGGAACGCGCCGGACAACGCCAGTGCAATGCCCGGCAGTTTGGCGTAGCTCGCGGCGATGCCCCCGCCGCCCATCAGCGCGACGAGTCCGGCGATGGCCATCGCCATGGCGACCACCCGCAGCAGCGAAATCCGCTCGCCGAGAATCGGCCACGCCAGCGCCGAGGCCCAGACAGGCATTGTATAAGCCATCACCGCGGCTTCGCTCGCCGGCAGATACACCAGCGCCATGCCCATCAGCGCCATCCATGCCGTCACGTTGAGAAATGACAGCAGCACAAGCCGAGGCCATGTTTCGCGCGGGACGCGCAGCGGCTGGCGAAACGCCAATGCCAGCACCGCAAGCAGCGCGGCGCCGATGATGCCGGACAGACCGCGCACCGACAGCGGCGGCAATTCCATCAACAGATGTTTGGTGACGGGCCAGTTCAATCCCCAGCCAACGGATGTTGCTACCAGCAACAGGTAGCCGACCGTTCGCGTTCGCCGCTGCGCTGCTGCTCGCTCGTCCGGCGACATTTCGCTCAAGGCTTCGGGCGGCGTGCGGCTATCCACAAGTTTGGTCCTTCGACTCGAATTCCACACCATGTGGATGACGGGGAGAAAGACCACGCGCGCGGCATGTGATCCACCCGAAATCCCCAAAATACGCGCATACCAAGGACGCGATTTTGGAGGCTCGCGACAAACCTTGGAGGAACTCACAAGACGGTGAGATTTCGGCTTCCGAATCCACAAGGACTCACCGATACTTCCCGCAATGCGAACCGTTCCGGCGATGCATCATCCCGCTGGAAATCCGCATTTTCCACCATATTTAGTATTTGATTCAGGTTTCGACACTAATCCTTGACGTGCCGGATGGAGTCGGCCTAGCTTTGGGACTGTTCGGCGCGGGGGTTTTCAGTCCCGCTGAGCATCTCCCGAAAAGGGTCGAGAAGGCAGCTCCGTCAGACCGGTCGAGGTCGCGGGACGTGGGTTTGTCTGCTCTTTTTTCGGAGCCGGAGAGCCATCCGGGCGTAATGGCGAAACCGCGGCAAACCGCGGCGCAAAAGGCGAGTTTGGGGCGTTCGGGCAAGGCCGGTTTTGGGGACCGGTCCTCGCCCACCAGAGTTAACAGGCCGCGGCTTCGGACCCGGACGGGACGACGTGAACGGCAAAACACTGCGAACGAACCGGTTCGCAAATTGAAATCTCCGGCTTACCGTCAAGGGACGGGAGCGCCGGCAAAAAGGACGGGGCACTACAATGCGCATCGAACGCCGCTACACCAAAGCCGATCAGTCACCCTACGCCGCGATTGATTTCAGGCTGACGACAAGCGAGATCCGCAACCCCGACGGCTCGGTGGTGTTCCGCCTTGAGAACGTCGAGGTGCCGGAGTTCTGGTCGCAGGTCGCTTCCGACGTTCTGGCGCAGAAGTATTTCCGTAAAGCGGGCGTCGCCTCGCGCCTGAAGAAGGTCGAGGAAGAAACCGTCCCGTCGTGGCTGTGGCGTTCGGTGCCGGATACCGAAGCGCTCGCCCTCCTCCCCGAATCCGAGCGCATCGGCGGCGAGCATTCCGCCAAGCAGGTGTTCGACCGTCTCGCCGGCTGCTGGACCTACTGGGGCTGGAAGGGCTCGTACTTCTCGTCGGAAGAAGATGCCAAGGCATTCTACGACGAACTGCGCTTCATGCTCGCCAAGCAGATGGTCGCGCCGAACTCGCCGCAGTGGTTCAACACCGGACTTCACTGGGCCTACGGCGTCGATGGTCCCGGCCAGGGCCACTACTATGTGGACTGGAAGACCGGCAAGCTGACCAAATCCAAATCGTCCTACGAGCATCCGCAGCCGCACGCCTGCTTCATCCAGGGCGTGGACGACGATCTCGTCAACGAAGGCGGCATCATGGACCTGTGGGTCCGTGAAGCACGCCTGTTCAAGTACGGCTCCGGCACCGGCTCCAACTTCTCGCGCCTGCGCGGCGAAGGCGAAAAGCTCTCCGGCGGCGGCCGCTCAAGCGGCCTGATGTCCTTCCTCAAGATCGGCGACCGCGCGGCGGGCGCGATCAAATCCGGCGGCACCACCCGCCGCGCGGCCAAGATGGTCGTGGTCGACGCCGACCATCCGGATATCGAGACCTACATCGACTGGAAGGTGAAGGAAGAGCAGAAGGTCGCCGCGCTCGTCACCGGCTCCAAGATCAACCAGAAGCATCTCAAAGCCATCATGAAGGCCTGCGTGAACTGCGAAGGTTCAGGCGACGACTGCTTCGATCCCGAGAAGAACCCGGCGCTGCGCCGTGAGATCAAGTTCGCGCGCCGCGCCATGGTGCAGGACAATCTGATCAAGCGCGTGATGCAGTTCGCCAAGCAGGGCTACACCGACATCTCGTTCGACACCTATGACACCGACTGGGATAGCGAAGCGTATCTCACCGTCGCCGGCCAGAACTCGAACAACTCGGTTTCGCTGAAGGACGACTTCCTGCGCGCGGTGGAAACCGACGGCGACTGGAATCTGATCGGCCGCACCAACAAGAAGGTGACGAAGACGCTGAAGGCCCGCGACCTGTGGGAAAAGATCGGCTACGCCGCCTGGGCCTCGGCCGATCCCGGCCTGCACTACAACACCACCATGAACGACTGGCACACCTGCAAGGCCAGCGGCGACATCCGCGCGTCCAATCCGTGCTCGGAATACATGTTCCTCGACGACACGGCGTGCAACCTCGCCTCCGCCAACCTGCTGACGTTCTACGACACGCAGACCCGCCGCTTCGACATCGAAGCCTATGAGCATCTGTGCCGTCTGTGGACCGTCGTGCTCGAAATCTCCGTCATGATGGCGCAGTTCCCGTCCAAGGCGATCGCCGAACTCTCCTACGAGTTCCGCACCCTCGGCCTCGGCTATGCCAACATCGGCGGCCTGCTGATGACCATGGGTCTGTCGTACGACTCCAAGGAAGGCCGCGCGCTGTGCGGCGCGCTGACCGCCGTCATGACCGGCACCAGCTACGCGACCTCCGCCGAGATGGCGAAGGAGCTTGGCCCCTTCCCCGGCTACAAGAAGAACGCCCAGCACATGCTGCGCGTGATCCGCAACCATCGCCGCGCGGCCCATGGCCACTCCAACGGCTATGAAGCGCTCGCCGTGAATCCGGTGCCGCTCGATCACGCGAGCTGCCCGCAGGGCGACATCGTCACCCGCGCGAAGTTCGTCTGGGATCAGGCGCTCGAACTCGGCGAACAGCACGGCTACCGCAACGCGCAGACCACCGTGGTCGCGCCGACCGGCACCATCGGCCTTGTGATGGATTGCGACACCACCGGCATCGAGCCGGACTTCGCACTGGTGAAATTCAAGAAGCTCGCCGGCGGCGGCTACTGGAAGATCATCAACCGCGCCGTGCCGGAAGCGCTGCGCGCGCTCGGCTATCCCGAGAACGAAATCGCCGAGATCGAAGCCTATGCTGTCGGCCACGGCTCGCTCTCCAACGCCCCGGGCATCAACGCCTCGACCCTGCGTGCCAAGGGCTTCACCGATGAAGCGATCAAGAAGGCCGAGGCTGCATTGCCGACCGCCTTCGACATCAAGTTCGCCTTCAACAAGTGGACCTTCGGCGAGGACTTCCTGCGCGACACGCTCAAGCTCGATCCGGAGGCCATCGCGGCCCCCGGCTTCGACCTGCTCACCGCGCTCGGCTTCACCAAGCGCGAGATCGAAGCCGCCAACATCCACATCTGCGGCGCGATGACCGTGGAAGGCGCGCCGCATCTGAAGTCCGAGCACTACCCGGTGTTCGATTGCGCCAATCCCTGCGGCAAGATCGGCAAGCGTTATCTCTCGGTGGAAAGCCACATCCGCATGATGGCGGCGTCGCAGCCCTTCATCTCAGGTGCGATTTCCAAGACCATCAACATGCCGAACGACGCCACGGTGGAGGATTGCAAATCCGCCTACCTGCTGTCGTGGAAGCTCGCGCTCAAGGCCAACGCGCTCTATCGCGACGGCTCGAAGCTGTCGCAGCCGCTGAATTCGCAGCTCATCAGCGATGATGACGAAGAGGACGATGCGATCGAGGCGTTCTACGACAAGCCGATGGCGGCGCGCACCACCCAGGTCTCGGAGAAGGTCGTCGAGAAGCTGGTCGAGCGCATCGTCGTGATGCGCGAGCGCGAGAAGATGCCGGATCGCCGCAAGGGCTACACCCAGAAGGCCGTGGTCGGCGGACACAAGGTGTATCTGCGCACCGGCGAATACGATGACGGGCGCCTCGGCGAAATCTTCATCGACATGCACAAGGAAGGCGCGGCGCTGCGCTCCTTCATCAACAACTTCGCCATCGCGGTGTCGCTGGGCCTCCAGTACGGCGTGCCGCTGGAAGAGTATGTCGACGCCTTCACCTTCACCCGCTTCGAGCCTGCGGGCCCGGTGCAGGGCAACGACTCGATCAAGTTCGCGACCTCGATCCTCGACTACGTGTTCCGCGAACTTGCGGTGTCGTACCAGTCGCGCTTCGATCTCGCCCATGTCGACCCGTCAGAGACCAACTTCGACGCGCTGGGCAAGGGCGTCGAGGAAGGCCGCAATCCCGACGCGTCGAACTCCTCGAAGTACCTGTCGAAGGGCCTCACCCGCTCGCGCACCGACAAGCTCGTGGTCATGCAGGGCGGCGCGGCCGACGCGCAGGCGTCAGGCAACGTCACGTCGATTGCGTCCGCCGGCGCGACCGCACGGCATCACGACGGGCAGGACAATGTCGAAGGCGCGGTGGCCCTCAAGGTCGCCGAGCCCGAGCGCGAACTCTCGCCGACCGAAAAGCTGGAGCAGCAGAACTGGAGCAAATCAGGTTCAGCCGCTCAGGCCGCACCAAGCAAGGCCGAGCGTCGCGCGGAAGCAAAAGCCCGCGGCTACGAAGGCGACATGTGCACCGAGTGCAGCAACTTCACGCTGGTGCGGAACGGCACTTGTATGAAGTGCGATACCTGCGGCAGCACGACGGGGTGTAGTTGAAGTACGTTCTTTGAAAACTTTATAATTCAAAAGGCGGCCTCTGAGGCCGCCTTTTTAATGTGAAAGGTTAGCTATGGACATCGAGATCAACGAAAAAAAACTATTGCACCTCGGTAAGTTCAATATTCTTCTGGGGAAAAATGGTACTGGAAAAAGCACCTTACTCCGATCGTTTGAACAGGCCAAAGGCCAACTTCCAAATGTTGGAATAGCCCGCTACATCACGCCAGAACGTGGCGGCCAGCTGATCTACGAAGGCGGGGTAGACACGGCGGTAGCAAACAATCCCAACTGGGGCGATGATGCTCGGCGTAAAAATCGATTTGAGAGCTTTCGGCAGCTAAGCGTAACTGAATTTCGACGTCTCGAAACGTTAGTTCTTAGAAAGATAGAAAAGGACCATGCGATTCGAGGCGATTTTAATTTTTCATTCGACGATACGTTAAACTCGATCAATGGACTTCTTGACAACATCAAAATCGCCCGAGGAAGCACCACGGGCTTCGAGATATTTTCCAAAGATGGAGTAGAGAAGCGATCTGCAGACAACTTAAGCAGTGGCGAATCTGAACTAGTGAGCTTGGGGATTGAAATTCTTTCCTTTGCATACAGCACAGAATTGGTCGGTGAGAAAACCAGCTACCTGTTCCTTGATGAACCGGATGTTCACTTGCACCCCGACTTGCAGGCGCGATTGGTAGATTTATTGATATCAACTCTTAAAGACAAAAAAGTCGTAGTAATAGTTGCTACTCATAGCACTGCAATTCTTGGAGCACTAAGCCAAACCAGTAGTGCCCACGTCGGATTCATCAATTCCAAGGAGCAGCCCGAAGTAGTTTTTGACTCAATAAACGATTCACTTCGAAAGATATTGCCTATCTTTGGTGCCCATCCACTTTCTAATATTTTCAACCAAAATCCTATTATGTTGGTGGAAGGAGAAGACGATGAGCGAATTTGGCAACAAGCCGTTCGCAGTTCGCAAGGCAAGATAGCAATCTGGCCATGCTCCGCAGGGGACATTCAAAGTCTCGACGAATATGAGCAGAAGGTTGAAGCAGTTTCTGCGGCTATTTATGAAAATGCGAAAGCCTTTTCGCTTCGAGATCGTGATGATGCTCCTTATGAAATCGATGACAAACCTATCGTTAAGCGAATGCGGTTGTTTTGCCGTGCGGCAGAAAATCTCATTCTTTCGGATGATGTTCTAAGCCATCTCAATATGGATTGGCCGAGGCTAATGGCTGCTATCGAAGACTGGCTTTCCAAGTATCCAGAACATCCGCAGTATGTACAAATGATGGCGTTTAAGGAAGGCGGCTACAACCGGAGAGATAGCAATCTGAAGCCGCTCCGCAATATTTTCATGATGCTCGCAGGATCGCAGAAGGCTTGGGAAATAGCGGTCGGACAAGCCATTGCGTCTTTGAAAGAAAAGCGAAATTTCAATGGAGACCAAAGCTTGACGTCGTATCTCGGACCTAAAATCGTTGATGCACTCTCTTTGAGCCCACAATTGGGAGCAAAATCCCTCGCTCGTATTATGGGAGGAAAATCGTAAATTTGATCCACATTCTGAACAGCATCGTAGCCCGGATGAAGCGGAGCAAAATTCGGGATTCATCGCAGGTTACCGCGTCTTACCCGCATGTGGCTTCGCTCCATACAGGCTACCAACCAAACAGATTTCCAATACCCACAGTCGTCATCACCGGGCTTGTCCCGGTGATCCACGTCTTTCTTTGCGGAAACGTCTAAAGACGTGGATGGCCGGGTCAAGCCCGGCCATGACGAGTTGAGAGATTCCCGTGGCTCGGCGCTCGTCATTGCGAGCCAACGGGTCCGGCTTCGCCGGCCCGATGATAAACTCCACGAAGCAATCCATCGGGAATCCTCAGCTAGCAAAAGCTGGATTGCTTCGTCGCTGTCGCTCCTCGCAATGACGCGCTTAGCCTCCTTGCCTTACGCGCCATCCTGTCAATGACGCTTTTTCACGACCTTGCCCCACACACCCACGATCCCCATCTACGGCGGACCCGCACACGCACGAGTCCCCCGCCTCCATGAAGAAAATCGGCTTTCTCTCCTTCGGCCACTGGTCGCCGTCGCCGCATTCGCAGACACGCTCGGCCGCTGACACGCTGCTGCAATCCATTGATCTTGCGGTCGCCGCCGAAGAGCTTGGCGCGGACGGCGCGTATTTCCGCGTGCATCATTTCGCGCGCCAGCTCGCCTCGCCCTTCCCCCTGCTCGCCGCCGTCGGCGCGAAGACCAGCACCATCGAGATCGGCACCGCCGTCATCGACATGCGCTACGAGAACCCGCTCTACATGGTCGAGGACGCGAGCGCCGCCGATCTCATCGCGGGCGGACGCCTGCAACTCGGCATCAGCCGGGGTTCGCCCGAGCAGGTCATCGATGGCTGGCGCTATTTCGGCTATCAGCCCGCAGACGGCGAAACCGACGCCGACATGGGCCGCCGCCACGGCGAGGTGTTCTACGACATGCTGAAGGGCAAGGGTTTCGCGCAACCCAATCCGCGCCCGATGTTTCCCAATCCGCCTGGCCTCCTGCGGATCGAGCCGCATTCGGAAGGCCTGCGCGACCGCATCTGGTGGGGCGCGGCCTCGAACGCGACCGCGCAGTGGGCGGGCAGGCTCGGCATGAACCTTCAAAGCTCGACATTGAAGAAGAACGAGACCAACGAGCCGTTCCACGTGCAGCAGGCCAGGCAGATCCGTCTCTATCGCGAGGCGTACAGGGAAGCGGGCCACACCCGCACGCCGCGCGTCTCTGTCAGCCGCAGCATCTTCGCGCTGATGAACGATCGCGACCGCGACTATTTCGGAAACGGTAGCGATGCCGGCGACCAGATCGGCTTCATCGAGGCCGACATGCAGGCGATCTTCGGTCGCGGCTATACCGCGGAGCCGGACAAGCTGATCGAGCAATTGAAGACGGACGAGGCCATCGCCGAGGCCGATACGCTGCTGCTGACGGTGCCGAACCAGCTCGGTGTCGATTACAATGCCCATGTCATTGAATCGATCCTCAAGCATGTCGCGCCCGCGCTCGGCTGGCGCTGAGCGGCACGCGCATTCAGGAGGGGCGGTGTCATCGCGCGCCTGGCCCGATTCCGCCAAGGCCCGCTTCCAAAGCGTCCCTCCGGAACCATTCAATGGACATCCGGAGAAAGATACTCCGCTTCGCGCGATGTAACTGCGCTATGCTCCTTCCGGGCACCGGCATCTCATGCCTGAAAGGACCACCCCCATGTCACTCACCTTCCTTCGCGCCCAGGGTCACGATTACCAGACCGGCACGTTCCTGTTCGTCATGGCCGACGGCGAAACCGAGATTCAGTGCGGCGTCTCGGACTCCGCGATGGACGATGCGGAGAAGGCGCGCAACGTCCGCGAAAGCCAGCGCGGCGATCAGTTCGCGCGCCTGCAGAACCGCATCACCACATGCGCCGCGCAGAAACACAGCGACGGCCATCTGGAAGCGGGTCCCACCCGCATCCTCGTGCGCTCCATCGACCTCACGCCGCGCAGGTAACGGCGGCTTCCGCTGACCGGTTCATTGACCGGAAACCATCCGGCGCTAGACTTTACGGATGAAGCGGACCCTGCATTACGGCGCGATCGCCTTCATCATCGCCACGTCCCTGCTGTGGGGCTGGCAGCAGATCTCGTTCACGCGCAACGCCTCGCCGCGCGCCAAAGCCGCATGCCACGGCGTCGGATCGTCGTTCTGGGAAATGCAGAACGCCTATTATCGCTGCCTCGACCGCGTCGAGGCCGGCGGCAAGCCGTAACGTCCTATCTCCGGTTTGCGCCAGATCAATTCGAGGAAGCGCGCAGCGGTCTAGCCTTCAATCCTGCAATGCTCGCAGTGATCCGGAGGACGCCATGTCCACAGCCCTTCAAGCAGCCCTGTCGTGCGCAGCCATCTTCATTCTGGCGTTCGCCACGATCTGGGCGTTCTGGTTCGTCGAACGGTGGCGGGGCGACTCCGCACCGAACATCGATAAACTCACCGGCGATATCGTGAAGCGCGGCAGATCGCGCGCCTGACACGGATGAGGCGAAGCGGATTCCGGGGTCGCGCTGTCCCCCACGCAGATTCCGTAGTGTGCTTCGCTTCATGCCGTATCGTGCGGCCCCGCAGCAATTCCCGCACCGCACATAAACATCTGCGGATGCGTCAGCCCTGCTGCTGGAACGCTTCGGCCCCGGGGGTATTGTTGTTTCCTGAGGCGAGCGGAGAACGCGCCATGCGGCTTCATCTCGATGACGAGAAACACGAAACGCAGGTGTGTCTGGCGTTGGTGATCGCGATCTTGATCTTCACTGGGTCCGCGATCCTGTACATGGGTGCACACACGCAAGTGGCAACACAGACCGTCGCGCGTATACCGCTCGCCTCGCCGCTCTGACCGACCGCCACGTCCCGTCGCGGCAGATGCCGGGTTCCGCTCGTCCCCGCGAAGGCGGGGACCCAGTTTTTAGATACTCCGGACGACATCACGATGAGAGATCAGACCACAAATCACGCCATCCCGGATTGCCCGCTTCGATCAATCTCAGCTTCCAGCCGCGATTCCATTTCTTTAATTGCCGCTCTCGTATAAACGCTGATTCACGGCTCTCATGTACCTCGTACCAGACCAGCATCTTCACCACATAGCGGGACGTGAAGCCCGGCGCCGCGTTCGTCCGATGCTGCCAGAGACGGCGCAGAAAATCGTCAGTCATGCCGACATAGAGCGTGCCGTTGCGCTGGCTCGCCAGCATATAAACGAAAAAGCTCATGCATTGTCGCCTCTGGATCCCCGCATTCGCGGGGATGAGCGGAGCGGGGAATTGCTCGCACTTTTTTACAACCTGTCGCATCACCCGCTTGATCTTCCCGCTTTTCCGCCCGCCTTTCCATGCCGCGCCTTGCTGTGTAGCATTCGCGGATAACAAAAGCCGCGGCTGGCTCACCGGCCAGACATCGCGGATATGGAAAGGAAACGCTGAATGAAGTCCCTCGTCCGCGCGCTGGGTGCGCTGGTTGTCATTTCCGCCTCCGCCAGCAGCGCATCGGCCCAAACTCAGGGCTGGCCGAACCGGCCGATCCGCATGGTCGTGCCTTATACGCCCGGCGGCTACACCGACATGATGGCGCGCCTTGTCTCGGAGAAGGTTGCCGCCTCGCTCGGACAGAGCATCGTGATCGAGAACAAGCCCGGCGCCAACGCCGCCATCGGCACCGATACCGTCGCCAAGGCCGCGCCCGACGGCTACACCTTCGGCACCGTGATCGCGGCGCATTCGGTCAATCCGTCGCTCAAGGCCAACCTGCCCTACAACACGGAAAAGGATTTCACCTACGTCTCGCTGATGAGCGTCGCGCCGCTGATCATTGTCGCGACGCCCTCGCTGCCCGCGAAGAACATGCAGGAATTCATCGCGCTGGCGAAGGCGAAGCCGGGCCAGCTCAATTTCGCCTCCAGCGGCATCGGCTCCGCGGCGCACCTGACCATGGAGATGCTCAAGAGCCGCGAGGGCATCAATCTCCAGCACGTGCCTTACAAAGGCACCGCAGGCGCGCTGCAGGATCTGGTCGGCGGCCAGATCAACGTGATGTTCGACATCATCGGTCCCCTGATGGAGCAGGTGCGCGCAGGCAACGCCAAGGCGCTCGGCGTCGCCGCGAAGGAGCGCGTGCCGGCGGCCGGCGATACGCCGACGCTGATCGAGCAAGGCGTGAAGGATTTCGCCTCCGGCACCTGGGCCGGCATCATAGCGCCGGCGGGCGTGCCGAAGGAGATCGTCGACCGCATGTCGCTTGAGGCGAAGAAGGCCCTCGCCGATCCCGAGTTGAAGAAGAAGCTCGAGCAGCAGGGCATCGTCGCCATGGGCACCACGCCGGAGGAGTTCAAGGCGTTTGTCGGCGAAGAGATCGCGCGCTGGAAGCAGGTCATCACCGCCGCCGACATCAAGGCGGAATAACGATAAGGCAAACAACGGAAAAAGGCGGCCGATGCTCGGTCGGCCGCCCTTTACACGTTCTATATCTTAGCTTCGTTTAATCTCTTGCCGTACGGCGTACGCATCTGTTGCGGCACCAACGCAAACAAGCGAGACTTACTGCGTTTCCAGCTTAAGCGTGCGAGCCATCGCGCTGAACTTCTCCTGCTCCTTGCGGAAGAACGCCTGTGCCTCGTCGATGGTCATCTGCGGCATCTGCCGCGATCCCTGAATATTCACCCTCTCCATATATTCAGGGCTCGCAATCCAAACATTGACCGCCTCATTCATGCGTTTGACAATCGGCTCCGGCGTGCCGGGCGGCGCAAACAGCGCCGACGAGATCGTGTACTCGAAATTCTTCAGGTTCCCTCCGCTCTCGCTCACGGTCGGCACATCCGGCAATTGCGGGCTGCGCTTGTCGCCTGCGACCGCGATGGCCTTCACCTTGCCTCCCTTGATCAGTTCGAGGACAGGACCGCCCAGCGGCGCAAACGTGAGATCTAGATGCTGGCCGGTAATGTCCGCCATGACCGGCGCGACGCCTTTATAAGGAACTTCCAGGAAGGCTGCTTTTGTCCGGCCCTGAAAATCGGCGGTCACAATATGCGCGGTCGATCCCCTGCCCCAATGACCGATCGTCAGTTCCTTGTTCCCTGGCTTGGTTGCATAGGCGATTAATTCATCGAGCGTTTTGAACGAATGGGCCGAACTGGACACCAGAATGAAATCCGACGTCCCGACCAGGCCCAGCAGTTTGAAACTCTCGGGTTTATATTTCGCAGATACGATCGTAAATGGCGCGGTCACGAGATCTGAAACCGTTGTTCCGAGCAAGGTATACCCGTCTGCATTCGCGCTGAGTGCCGCCGCAGCGGCAATTGAACCGGCAGCTCCCGCGACGTTTTCCACCACCATGGTCTGACCGAGATTGCGTTCCAGAATCTGGTTCGCCGCGCGGATCGCAGCGTCAGCGGGCCCACCCGCCGGAAATGCGGTTTTAATCGTCACAGGCCGCGACGGGAAGTTCTGCGCCATGGCCGCAAAGCTCAGGCAGACGGCAAACACTGCGAGCAGCAGACCGTTCGCAGAACGTTTAAAGGATTTAAGGTACATGTCAGCTATCCCTTGTTCGTGTCCTCGGGGTTCATGTTCTTAGAATCTTGCCTTCAACTTCGTACTTGAGAAAAAAACATCATCGCGCGGCGCATGACATCCAGCGCGGAAGCTGATCAGGAGCCGTGGAATGCCGGATTGCTGCTTCCAGGCGGCCGTTCCATCTCGAACATGCGGTCCTGCGTCACTTCGACATAGTCGCCGCCGCGCCCTGCGCGCAGGATCGGGTTCGCAAGCGCCGTCTGATAAACGCCGTCCTTGATGAGCGCCTTGTCGATGTAGACCGCGACCACTTCGCCGAGCACGAGCCACCCTTCGACCGCTTCGCCCTTCCAGTTCTTGAATTTGACGATCTCGGTCACCTTGCATTCCATCGCGGCACGGCTTTCCAGCACGCGCGGCACCTTGACGTGACGGCTGGGCGCCGTGGTCAATCCGGCGACATCAAACTCGCTGACGCCATGCGGGACCGGCGCAGACGTCTTGTTCATTTGATCGCCCAGTTCTTTCGTCACCAGATTCCAGACGAACTCGCCGGTGTCCGAGACGTTTTTGACGCTGTCCTTCCAGGAGATCGATGCAAAGCCGAGGATCGGCGGATCGTAGTTGAAGGCATTGAAGAAGCTGTAGGGAGCCAGATTGAGTTGTCCCTCACTGCTCAGGGACGAGATCCAGCCGATCGGCCGAGGCGCGATGATCGCATTGAACGGATTGTGCCGCAGCCCGTGCCCTTGCGAGGGCTCGTAATAATGCATGTGATCGCTATCCACGATTGCCCCCGGATCATTCATTGAATGATAGCGGACCGCAGGCGGCCGCATGGGACATCGCAACCAGCATGGCTGGGCGAGCGTTCATATCGTTTCCTCCGTAGCCTTATGATCCCATTCACAAGAGCCGTAAGCCGGCTCCGAGACAGGTTTCTTATAGTTTGAACGCTACAGTTCTTTTTTGGAACGTGTCAAGCTCTCCCCGCACGTCGCATCGAGCGCATGACGGGATGACGTGCCTTTCTTCGCGGAAGCCGGCTGGAAAGCTGTCCCTTACACACTGTGCCGCGGCCAGGCGATCTCGCCGCGCGTGGTTGCAATGCCCATCTCGAAGCTGTCCGCGATGCGGCGGGCGCGAACGATGAAGGCCTCGGCCACATCGCTCTCGAAGATTTCGCGCGCGGTGGTCTCGAACAGCGCAAGCCAGCGGTCGAAGTGTTCACCCCGGATCGGCAGCATCAGGTGCGGACGCATCGGGCGGCCCTCATAGCGGCCGGTCTTGAGCAGCATCGACGACCAGAAATCGCTGATCTGCGCAATGTGATGGTCCCAGTCCTTCACCTGCGCATTGAAGATCGGACCGAGCAGGTCATCGGTACGGGCGCGGCCGTAGAACGTCGCGACAAGCTGCGCAATCTTCTCTTCGGTCAGGTCGGGATGGAAAGTCTGAATGGCGGGAGCTGTCTGGTCGGTCATGCGGCTGATCTAGGCCGCCGAACCAACGCAGGCAACCGGCGCAACGCATACCCCTGCTATTTGCAGAGCCCGCGCTATTTGCAGACCTTGTCCCGGCGCTTGTCCTGGAGCCGCCGCTCGCAATAGATCGTGCAGTTCTTCCCGCTCACCTTGGTGCAATAGGCAACGCACTTGTCGTAATTGCAGCCCCATGCATCGGCGGCGCGGGCCGTGTCCGGCACGCCGGTGAAGAACGTCACGACAATGGATAAAGCCAGCAACCTGATAAGCACCATATCGGCCTCCTGCGCCAAGCCTGTGAGCCGTATGGAGATTACATCAGATCGCCCGTCTGCGAACTATCCAAACAGACAGGGCAACGAGATCCCGTCCGCGCCGCCGCCCGCTGGAGCCGGTAACCGAAAAGACTCGCCTATCGGAAAAAGCTTCATTCAAAAGAAGCTCGCACATGTCGGCGCAGCAAAGATTTCGCTACGGCAACCTGAGAAAAATGTGCCGGGACAAAATCTTCCTGCAGGCTGTTTCAAACAGCGCGAGCGCACTTCCCGTTTGATCCGGGTCAAGGCGCCGTCTAGTTTCCCGTGCTGAAATCGGTATCACCGCGACAGGAGACACGCATGTCCGCATCCGAAATCGCAAGCCGTCATTTCGCGGCGGCGCTGGCCGAGGCGAAAGCCGCGAACCTCGACAGCGACGGCCTGTGCCGCGCGCTGCTCGGTCTCGTGGTCGGCAAATATCTCGAAACGCGGAGCGTGTCGGACGTGCAGTCGGAACTGCACTTCCTTGCTGACAACTGCGACCCCGATGCGGACTTCGCCTTCATGCGGCCCTAAGGTGGGTCGAGGCGCGTGATCGCGTCGCCGAGGCGAACGTCGCCGCCCTCAATGATGCGCGCCGTGATGCCGCCGTGCCCGCGCGTCGCATTATAGCCCCCGGTACCGAGCGCCTCCTCCATCCAGCTACATGGCGCGCAGTCACCCGATCCTTCGAGGACAGCGTGGCCGATACGAAAACGCATGCCCTTCAGCGCCGCGACGTTGATACCGCGCGTCACGAAATTCCGGCGCAGCAGGTCTGGCGCGACAGCATCGCGGCCAAGGAACGCCGCGATGGCGGCGATGTCCTCCGCAGCAATCAGCGTTACCTGCCGAGCGCCGTTGCTGCTGGTTTTGTAACGGTCACCTTCGATGCCGCGCTGGGCGACAAGCCTGGCCGATGCGGGTGTGACTATGCCCGCGCGGCGCGCGGGACGCAGGCCAATCCACACCAACTCGCCCGGCCGGACCGGCGCTGCCGTTAACCGGCCGAGCAGTGAGTCAGACGAAAAGGCCAAGACCTGCTCACGCCTTTGCGTAGCTGTAGAATCCCTGGCCGGTCTTGCGGCCGAGATGACCGGCGTCGACCATTTCCTTCAAGAGCGGCGCGGGCCGGTACTTCGGATCGTTGAAGCCGGTGTAGAACACCTCCATCACCGACAGCATGGTGTCGAGGCCGATCATGTCGGCCAGCGCCAGCGGGCCGATTGGATGATTGCAGCCGAGCTTCATGCCGGCGTCGATCTCTTCCGCCGATGCGATGCCTTCCTGCAATGCGAACACCGCCTCGTTGATCATCGGGCACAGGATGCGGTTAACCGCGAAGCCCGGGCTGTTCTTGGCGGTGACCGCCACCTTGCCGACGCGCTGGGCGAACGCGAGCGCCTTGGCGTGAGTGTCGTCGGAGGTCTGCAAGCCACGGATCAGCTCGAGAAGTTGCATCACCGGCACCGGATTGAAAAAGTGCATGCCGATGAAGCGATCCGGACGATCGGTCGCCGCCGCAAGACGGGTGACCGAGATCGACGAGGTGTTGGTGGCGACCAGCGCGCGCGGTTGCAGGTTGGCGCAGAGATCCTTGAGGATCTTGATTTTCAATTCCTCGTTCTCGGTGGCGGCTTCGATCACGAGGTCGCAGGAGGACAGTTTCGATTTGTCGGTGGTCGCGTTGATCCGCCCCAGCACGGCGTCGCGGTCGGCCGCGGTCATCTTCTCTTTCTTGACCAGCCGATCGAGGCTGCCGCTGATGGTGGCAACGCCGCGCGAAACGGCTGCGTCGGAAATGTCCACCATCACCACCTGGAGCCCCGCAGCCGCGCTGATCTGCGCGATGCCGTTCCCCATGGTGCCGGCGCCGATAATGCCAACCGTTTCAATCATGTCTCTTGTCCTTTCATTGCTTCAATCCGGCAACAAGCCTTCCCGCCGCATGGCATCGCCATACGGCCCGGTCGTGCCTTATCCATGGCTCGGCTATCTACTCCGCCCTGCCCGGCTGCGCTACTGCTAACATCCCGCAAGAACGCCAGAGCTTCCTGCGCTTATGCCGGCAATGGCGCCCCTGCCTGCTCCGCCACCATGTAGTCGGCGTACCACTGCGGCCAGTTATCGTCGTGTTTGCCGCCGGTCTGCTTCTCGTGCTCGCCGTGCGCGATCGCCGCACGCGTCAATGCTGCCGCAAGTTCGGTCGATGACTTGAAGACCGTGTCCCCCGCCTCGACCCGTCCGGGCAATCGCGTGGTGATCTCCTGGAAAAGCCAGCCATTGCCGTCGGGATCGTTGAACGAGGCGTACGAGCCGTAGCTGCCACGATTGGGCGCCGGGCCGCTGACCCGGTGGCTCCCGGACAGGAATGGCTCGTCCGTCCCGGAATGCCTGTCGCCGACGCCGTGAAAGATCTCGCCGACCTTGACACCGCGGCCGAGCAGGTCGTTGCGGGCGACCTCGATATCGGACACGATCAGGTACAGCCCCTGCGCGGAGCCGGGAGCCGCCGCAGTCACGTTTTTTCCGAAGATAACCGAGCACTCCGAGCCGGGCGGCGTGAACTGGATCACGCGCCATTCGTCGCCGGCGGCGAAGTCGGCGTCCAGCCTCCATCCCAATCCGCCATAAAAGCTTTTGGCGCGATCGACGTCCGACACGGGGATGACAACAACCTCCAGCTTCATGTCACTGCGCGCTTGGGTGTTGCTCATGTCTGGCCTCCTTGGTTCTTTAATCAATTGAGACGGGCGATAAAAACCTGGGAAAGAGATCACGATATGGAACCCAGCCTACATGGACGGTGGCCGCCCATGAACCCATTTCTGCGGCTCCAATCAGACTGGCATCACCCGGATGGCGGATACCTCATGCCGTCCTGAAATCGATTTGCGGGGAACCAAACTGTCGACGTTCCGGTTGAACCTTATCATCCGGACGGTAAGCTGCTGGGGACAGCGGAGTTCACGACAATGGACGATCAGGAAGTTGTCATTGCGGCTGTTCAGAAGGCGCGCCGCATTCTCGGCCGTGACATCGGGTCCAGTTCGCAGGACCGCGAGGCAACGATCAGCAGCCTGCGATCCGTGCTCGATGACGATCAGGTCGTACGTGCGCTGGAGCGGATCGGCCAGCGAAGCCGCCCTACGCCGGAGAAAATTGTTGAAAGTCCTTGGAGTTAAGTCATTCAGACCGAACGCACAGGGGAGACCACGATGGAGTCAGCTCAAGCCTTCAAACATCTGCGTACGCTGATCAAGGCTGCATCCGAAACCGACGACACGACCCTGATCCACACGCAGCTGACCATGATGACTGTCATCATCGACAAGGCTGCCCCGAGACAAAAGCCTTACGTGCCATTGTGGCTGAGCGGACCGGACCCCAGGGAGCAACGGTCCAGTGACGGTGCTGCGGTGGGCGAGCGATAGACGGATCGCTTTCAGCTCCGCTCGTCCCCGCGAAAGCGGGGACCCACAATTTATCTATCACTCACCCGCAGTACAGCGGCCCCTACCCGGCACGCCGCGGCTTCATGGTCTGCTCCTGCCAGATATAGAGCGCGCGTTTGGCGGAGGAGAACGAAATCTCCTCGTAGGTCTTGCGGAGCTGCTCGATCTCGGCCGCAGGCAGCGACAGCAGGCGGCTGAGGATCACCGCCTTCGCCGTCTCCCATGAGAGATCGGCGGCGCGGCACGCCGTCATCAATCCGTCGTGGCGATGAATCCTCATCAATGGCTGGATCAGTGGGATCGGCGCGCCTGTCATCGCGGCGAGCGCCGCGATAATCGTCTCATACTGCCGGTCCTTGGCGAACTCGAGCAATTTGTCTTCCGTCAACTGACGGTTCTCCACCAGCCGCTCGACAAGCGCCAGCGCGGAACGAAGATCGCGCGGACGTTCCGCCTGGCGTTTCGATTCCCGTGCGATGGTCTCGACGCGGCTTTGAATTTCACCTCGCAGCGAGGTCGGCGCCCTGGCCATGAGCCGCGCGTGCACGGCGCCTGCGCAATTGTCCAGCAGTTCATGCAGCAGCCGGACCGGCAGATCGGCGCGCAGCCCGGTTTTCTCCGCCAGCAGCGGATCGCCCTTGGAGGCTGCAACAAGCCGCAACAATCCCGCGCGCGAGATCGCCGCGCCCTCGTTGCCCGCCACACGGCGCAGCACATCCCTGTCACCGAGATCGATCAGGGCCTGTGTCAACGCGGTGTCGATTTTTGCGCGGCCGGAGATGGCTAGCAGATGTCCCTGCCCGCGCGATGTCGCGATCTCAAGGAGGTCATCGCCGGACAGCACGGGCGACTGCGTCAGCACCGGACTCGCGACGGTGACGTTGAGATCGCTCGCCAGCTTGCGCACAACAGAGACCGGCGCGAACGGCACGGGCGCGAGTTTCCGGCTGAGCTCCACAAGCACGTCGACGTCGCAATCGCCGATAAAACCAAGAAGCAGACTGTCGAAAATTTCGATCTGCGCCAGACCGAGGCGGCTTCCCTGATCGAGGAAGAGATCCGTCACCTTCCGCAGCGTGGTGACCCGGCGATCGGCCGATCTGTTGCCGATGGCGGCCTGCAGTTCCTGAATGAGATGATTGTGCACAGCAAATCCTGAGCTAAAGCAGACGGGAAAATGACTTTCAAAAAACAGCCGATCATACGACCTGATCGTTTCGAGGTCGTTAAATGATACCGTTTGCCGTAAAAGGCCGGGATGAGTAACGCTCTCCATTCTTCCTGTGATGTCGCCAGCGCCCAGGCGCAGGCATGCATCGATCATGCGGATCGTCCGAACCTCGTCATTGCAACAACGATTTTGGCGTCGAGCCTCGCCTTCATCGACGGCTCGGTGGTCAATGTCGGACTGCCCGCGATCGGGGCTGACTTCCGCGCCGACTCGAGCCAGTTGCAGTGGGTGGTCAACGCTTATCTCCTGCCGCTCAGCGCACTGTTGCTGCTCGGCGGCGCGGCGGGAGACCGTTATGGCCGCAGGCGGCTCTTGATCGCAGGCGTCGCGCTGTTCGCCATTGCGTCGCTGGCCTGTGCGCTGGCGCCGACGCTGGGCTGGCTGCTCGCCGCGCGCTTTATCCAGGGCGCGAGTGCGGCGATGCTGATGCCGAACAGCCTCGCGATCCTCGGACAAACATTTTCCGGCGAAGCCAAAGGCCGCGCCATCGGCATCTGGGCCGCGACGGGGGCGGCCGCGGGGGCGGTCGGTCCCGTGCTCGGCGGATGGCTGATCGATATCGGGAGCTGGCGGTTCGCGTTTCTCATCAATTTGCCGCTGGCGTTCGCCGCCATCTGGCTTGCCACTGTTTCCGTGCCCGCCGACCGCCAGGAGGAATCGGACCCGCTCGACAGCGCCGGCGCGCTGCTCGCCACCCTCGGGCTCGGACTCACCACCTGGGGGCTGACCGAAGGCTCGGCGCATGGCTGGTCGCTATTCGCCGTGGCGCTGATGGCGGCGGGCTGGGTATTCCTGATCGCGTTCGTGTGGGCGGAACATCGCCGCGGCGACAGGGCGATGATGCCGCTGGTGCTGTTCGGCTCGCCGAGCTTCGTCGGCCTTACGCTGCTGACGTTCCTGCTCTACGGCGCGCTCGGCGGTCTGTTCGTGCTGGTGCCGTTCGTGCTCATCACGGCCGGCGGCTATTCCGCAACGCAGGCCGGTGCGGCACTGCTGCCGTTGCCTCTGGTGATTGCCGTGGCCTCCCCGCTCGCGGGCGCATTCGCAGCCAAAACCGGTCCGCGATGGCCTTTGATCATCGGGCCTTTTGTCGTCGCGCTAGGCTTCCTGCTCGCGATGCGGATCGGCGCAGCGCAGAGCTACTGGCGCGATGTGCTGCCGGCGATTATTGTCATCGCGTTCGGCATGGCAGGCGCCGTTGCCCCGTTGACGACTGCGGTCCTGATGTCGGTGGACGAGCATCATGTCGGCGCCGCGTCCGGGCTCAACAGCGCGGTGGCACGCACCGGCGGCCTTGTGACAACAGCGCTGATCGGCGGAGTACTGGCTACGATGGGATCCTCGCTCCCCACCGCGTTCGGGATCGCGAGCGTTTGCGCCGCGATGCTTTGTATCGGCGCATCACTCTCGGCGTTTCTGCTGATCGCACGCGACGCCAAGCCTTAAACTGGGACTTGTTCTGTCAGCACGGCTCGCGGAAGCTCGGCTTCACTCCGAAAACGACCGAACGACATCGCCGGTCCACTGAAATTTTAGTTTGTATATTCCCAGAAATCGTCCGGAATAGAGCCTCCCATAGCGGTTCGCATGGCATCCCGGAAAAGTTTCGCTGCGGGCATCGGACGAAAAGCTATGGTGCGATCAACGATGAGTCCTTCGTCGTTTTCTTCGATAAGATCGAAACTTTCCAGCTCGTGACCCTGAATTTTTCCCTTCCATCTCAGTAAGGTTCTTCGGTCGTCCAGCTTCCACTCACCTGTGTAGGCACCTTCTCGTAGCGTGGTCGAGGCCGCGAAGATCTTTGCAAGGACCTCACGACCCTCAATGGTCCGTATCAACACCGGGCTGTGAAAAACAACATTCGCGGCGAGAATTTTTTCGTAGTCAGCCACGGTGGCGTCGCCTGACTCACGAAGTTTTCGAATGATATGCATGGTGGATGACTCCTTCGATGAGTAAGATCCCGCCTCCGCGTCCTAATACGGCGGCGCTTTCTTCGCGCGCTGGGTCTTGGCGGCCTCGACCCACCACATCAGGTCATCGGCGAAACGCGGGAAGGATTTTTTGAGCGCCTCGCCGCCCGGCCCTGTCGGCTCAGCCGTCTCAGACAGCGATTGCCCGATCGGCCCGACCGCGATGGTCGAAGAGATCACCACCATGCCCATCTCCGACAGCGTGCCGTGCCACGCCAGCGCGGCTCGCGCGCCGGAGAACCGTCCGGCCGAATAGCTGGCAATAGCCGCGGGCCGCCAGAACCATTCCTCCAGAAAATGATCGGTGAGATTCTTCAGGCCCGGCTGAAGTCCCCAGTTGTATTCGCCGGTGACGAACACGAAGCCGTCGGCGGCGATGATCTTCTGTCCAAGCTCCTCCAGTGCCGCAGGCACTTCACCCTTCGGATATTCCTTGCGCATCCGGTCCAGCATCGGCAGGCCGACGGCCTTTGCATCGATCAGTTCGACGTCCGCGCCGCGCTCACGCAGGCCTTTGACGATGAAATTCGCAAGGCGAATGCCCATCCGGTCAGAACGGTAAGACCCGTAGAGAACGAGAATACGGTCGGTCATGGGTCACGGGCTCCTGTGGCGTCACGATCACCGTAAACCGGATGATCCCTGGCGCAACCGGAAGTTTTTCTAGCGCAAGAAAACCACGATGGCGATGACAGCAAAGGCCGCAATAATTCCCAGATGCGCAAGACTGCGCGCGGCGGTTTCCCTCGCTGATTTCATGTCGCCTCCCCAGGCTTGTTGAACCCATGAGTCATCGATGGCCGGTCAAGGCCTTGTTGATTCAGATTTTTACGCAAACACCCCATGTCGCGCCGACGAGTCCCCACCCTGCGGCGCAGTTGAAGCGTGGCGAGATATTGAGGCCAGAGTTTGTCACAGGGGCGGTCTTGTCATCGCGGACGCGACGCCGCAGATGGTTCGACCGGCGTCGAAATGATTTGGCTGCTCTTCGTCGTATGCTGTTCAGATCGAATTTTGACTGGAGCTTCGCTCATGCCTCGTGAGATCATTCGCGTCGAACCGCTCTCCACATATCTGGAGCGATGGAAAGCGCCGACTTCCGCCGTAACGCGGCACGGCGACATGATTTACTTCTCCGGCTTTCCGCCATTCGATCCGGCTACGGGCGACGTCGTCGATGCACCGATCGAGCGCCAGACGGAACTCGTGCTGGATCAACTGAAGCTGTGTGTCGAGACGGCAGGATCATCGCTGGACAACGTTCTCAAGTGCAACGTCTATTGCACGTCGGTCGAGAAGTTCGCGGCGGTCAACGCAATCTACGCCAGATACTTTCCGGACAATCCGCCTGCCCGTATTTTCGTCTGCGTGCCCGCATGGCCAGGACATTTCGACATCGAGATCGATTGCATCGCGGCGGTCAAATAGTCCTCCTCATCACTGCGCGGTGCATCGGGTCGGCCCGCGCTTGCCGTGACGCAGGATGGTGCCGGACTTGTTCATCGTCAGCGTGACGCCGCGTCCGGTGTAGCGCGAACCCGTCAGCGTGAAGCGCTTCCTGAGCGCGACAGCTTTGCCGTCGAGTTGCAGATGGACCTGTTTCGGATCGTACTTGAGGAAAGCCGCCGTGAAACTCGCACCGTCGGCGCACGTGAAGCTCTGGAAGGTTTGCGCCGCCACGGGCGATGACTCCGCATCGACCAGAACGGCGACCGCCGCCGCGAGACATACGACAAGAAATTTCATGGTTCGCCTCTCCTGACCAACGACATCAGGCCGCCGGTGTCTGATCCGCTTTGGCCTTGTTCGCCTGAGCCTCGGCCAACCCGGCCTTGATCCGCGCCCGAATGGCCAGACCGGCGAAGATACACGCGCCGACCCAACTGACGAACTGCAACGAATCGAATCCCGTCAGCAGCAACCCACCGATGCACAGTCCCAGCGACGGCACCTCAGGCGGGCGGCGCGGCCTCCTGCGCGCTGCGTCCGGCACTCTAGCAGACCCACCTTTCCTGTGCATATCGCAACAGTTCCCGGGAGTTACCCCCTGCATGGCGGTAAACTGAGGCCGTCGCCGGTGCTTGCGATTTCGCAAGGGCTTTCAGACGCCTATATCCGCCGTCCTTCGGTCAGGAAGGAGAGTCCAGATGCTCGAAAACGTGCCGCTCCGGGATGCCAAGCCGGCCGTGATCGTGTGCCCGGAATGCCGGCGTCACCTCATGGAGGTGATGGACGTACGCTGGGCGATGACCAAGCTGGAATTCACCTACGCCTGCACCGGCTGCGGGCACCAGACCCTTCGGGCGATCTCCGGCGATACGCCGGTGTTCGTCTCGCGGGCATCGACGCATCTGCGCAGCCTCGAGATTTTTAACTTCAATCCGGATGCGGGAAAGACGCAGCGTCCGCGCGCAACCGAGACCGCGATCAGCGCGCACGTCGTTCGCGAGCAAAGAGCGGGCGAGCGCTAACGCGCGTCTGCAGATCGTCAGAAGCACAGATTGGTGACAACCTTGCCGGACTTGTCCTTGAGCACGTAGGGACATTGCGCACGCTTTAGCGCCGCCTTGGCGTCCTCGTTGCCGAGCGCTGCGGATTTCTCGTAGTAGGTTTTCGCTGCGCTCGAATCCTGCGGACCGCCGCGGCCTTCCTTCGCGAATGCACCCATCCGCTCCAGCGCGCCGGGATGATCCTGCGCCGCAGCCTTCTCGAACAGGTTGCGCGCCCCCGCGTCGTCCTTCGGGCCCCCGACGCCATCCTGCAACATCAGTCCCAGTTGAAACTGCGCCTCCGCGTTGGTCTCCGCCGCCTTCGCCAGCAGGCTGCGCGAGCGGGCCGCATCGGCAGGCGCGGCACCGCCCTTGCCCGACAACGCCGCGAGATTGCTGACGCCGCGTGGATTGCCGCCCTGCGCGGCACGCTCGAACAGCTTGGCTGCCGCGGCTTCATCTTTCGCGATGCCCGCGCCTGTCGCATAGGCGACGCCGAGCTCGACCATCGCCGACGTGCTGCCCTTGTCGGCGGCCTTGCGCCACGCGCCGATCGCCTCACCGCTCTGGTTGTTTGCCGCATAGGCGCGGCCGAGCTGATACATCGCGCGCCGCGTGCCGGAGGCCTGCTTGCAGAATTTGATCGCGGTCGCGACATCGGCCGCCGCGACGCTGGCAACGCCCTTCACATCGGCGGGCTTGTCAGGATCGGCAGGGTCGGCGGCGAGCCTGTCGCACAGCACCAGATCGGCGGACTGCGCATGCGCCGGCGTATGATTGCCGGCGGCGATAAGCGCGGCTGCGGCGATGCTGAAAATATGTGCAATTGAAACTGCGGTCTGCTTCATCGGGAACCCGGGTCGCTTCATGGCCCGTTATACCCCGACAACGGCCCGCACCGCTATGCCTTCAGCCATTCCAGCAGCGGCGCGTTGATCTCGCGCGGATAGGTATGGGCGAGATCGTCGATCTCGCGATAGGTCACGTCCGCGCCCGCCGCGCTCAGCGCACGCTGCGCCTGCCGCGCCACCTCGACCGGAAACATCCAGTCCAGCGCGCCGTGGACCAGATAGATCGGCAGCCCCTGCATCCGCTGCGCGTCGGCCATCGAAATCAGCATCGGATGGAATGTCGCGGAGACCGGCGCGAGATGCGTGAACGGCGAGCCGCTGTCGAGCGCGCTGACATAGCAGAACGTGCCGCCGTCGCTCATGCCTGTCAGCAGCCGCCGGTCGGGATCGACATTCCATTGCGCGCTGACCTGCTCCACGATGCGCGCGAGGTTCGGCGTATCGTTGTCGTCGCCCATCAGCGCCCACGTGCTGCCCAGCGAATTGCCTGCCGATGTCGGCGCGACAAGGATCGCACCGAAGCTGCGCGCGTCGCGCAGCCAGCTCCACAGGAAGCCGCGGCCGTGACCGCTGCCGCCGTGCAGAGCGACGACGAGCGGCCACGCGCGATCCGGCGTGTAGGTTTCCGGCACGTAGAGCGAGAAGCCGCCGCGCGTGCGCGGTTCATTGTCGAAGTGCATCACGCCGGTCACGCCCTCACGCGGCGGCTGCATGCTGCGCGCAAGGACGTCGGCGTCGGAGCGCAGGGATGAATCGAGAAAGAAGCCGTTCACCGCCGGGATCATCGAGGCCAGCGGATAAAGCGCCTCCTGCGCACGCGGCAGATGGCGCAGGGCCTTGAACACCGAGCGGATGTCGCCGCCGTCCAGCGCCGCACGCAATTCTGCGAACGCCGACAGGGCTTCATCGCTTGCGGCGACAAGCCGCTTGCCGACGTCGTCCGATGTATCGGACGGCTTGAAGTCCGAATAGGCCGCGCGCAACGCCGCGTCCGGCGTGCCGGCCGCCTCCATCACTTCACCGAAGGTCTGGGGATCGAGGTGACGCGCAATAACGCCGAGCGTCTCGAGGCAAGCGAACAATGGCGGCAGGATCGTTGCGGGATCGGATGTCATCGCCGCACGCTACCGTCCGGAGCGGCGCGCAGGCAAGGCGAGGCTCCGGACTGGCAGCCATGATTTACGATTTCAGCAAGCTGACCGGATGAAAAGCGGCCCCGCCTATTCTTCCTTCTCCGTCGTGAAGAACAGCGGATAGCCCTTGGCCTTGCCGAGTTCTGTCGCCTCCTTGGCCTTGGTCTCGGCCACATCGCGCGTGTAGACCGCGATGACGCAGGCGCCCTTCTGATGCGCGGTGAGCATCACGCGGCTTGCCGTCTCCGCGCCCATGCGGAAAACCGCTTTCAGCACGCTGACGACGAATTCGCGCGGCGTGTAGTCGTCATTGAGCAGGATCACCTTGTAGAGCGGCGGCCGCTCCAGCTTGACCTTGGTCTTGGTGGTGGTTTTCGGTTTGACGGTTGTCGGGCTCATCAGGCATCTCTCGGACTGGTCTGTCTCGGACACGTTCGCGGGTTGGTATGGTTCGTTCCGCACCCCATATTCGGCAGGCTGGGATCATCGAGGGGCCGCATGCCGCAGGTCGCATCAAGCGTGATTTCGCGCATCGATTATAACGCGCCGGCGCGCGAGCTTCACGTCACTTTCACGAGCGGACGGTCCTACAGCTATTTCGGCGTTCCCGGCGAGGTCTATTTCCAGTTCTGCCGGGCTGCTTCGAAGGGCGATTTCTTCAACACCCTGATCCGCGACCGCTACGAATTCGCCGAACGCCGCGGCGGTTGACCACCGCTTGAGCCGACCTGACAGTCCAGAATCGATACTGAGGCCGGTATTGACCCACATTCGCGGCGCTTATGTCGCACAAATCTCCTTTAGCAATGGATTTTTTCCACTTGCACCCCCTTTTCGCGGAAGCTAATTTCAAGTTCTAAAATCGAACTAATAATCCGCATCGATGGACGGGCGGCTCACGGGAGAGAAAGAACCACTATGTCGAGGATATTATTCGCCGCGCTTGCCGCATCGCTCACGCTGACCACGGCTGCTGTCGCGGCGGACGCCCCTGGCGTCACCGCCACCGAGATCAAGGTCGGAGCGACCTTCCCCTTCAGTGGCCCGGCATCGGCGCTGGGCAACGCCGGTAAGGGGCTGATCGCCTATGTCAACCAGATCAACGACCGCGGCGGCATCAACGGCCGCAAGATCAATCTCATCACCTATGACGACGCCTACAGCCCGCCGAAGGCGGTCGAACACACCCGCAAGCTGATCGAAAGCGACGAGGTCGCTTTCATGTTCGGCCAGCTCGGTACTCCGTCGAACTCGGCAACCAACAAGTATCTGACCGGCAAGAAAATACCCTCCGCCTTCATTACAACGGGCGCGACCAAGTTTACGGACAGCAAAGAGTATCCGCTGACCACCACGTCGCTGCCGAGCTACGACACCGAAGGCAAGGTCTATGCGAAATACTTCCGCGCGGAGCTGCCGAACGCGAAGGTCGGAATCCTCTATCAGAACGACGACTTCGGTAAGGACTTCCTCAACGCGATGAAGGTGTCCTACAAGGACGAGGCCGCAACCAAGCTCGTTGCGATCCCCTATGAAGTCGCCGACCCGACAGTGGATTCACAGGTCGTGAACCTCAAGGCGAGCGCACCCGACGCATTCCTGTTTGCGGGAACGCCAAAATTCGCGGCGCAGGCTCTCCGCAAGATGAACGAGATGGGCTGGAAACCGCTCACCGTCGTCAACTTCGTTGGGGCCTCGATCGGCGCAACCTTCGTGCCTGTTGGTCTCGACAAGGTGGTGGGTGTGGTAACTGCGGGCTTCCAGAAAGAGCCGACAGATCCGAAGTGGAAGGATGACCAGGGTGTGAAGGACTTCATCGCCTTCGCGCAGAAGTATCTCCCCGGAGCCGACCTCGCTGACCAGAACTATATGTTTGGCTACCAGCAGGGTATGATCCTCGAGCAATTGATCAAGCAAAGCGGCAACGATCTGTCGCGCGAAAACATCCTGAAGCAGAGCAAGAGCATCAAGGATCTGACGCTGCCGACCGCGCTGCCGGGAATCAAGGTCAACACAAGCGAGACGGTCAATCAGGCCTACACACAGCTTCAGTTGCAGAAGTGGAACGGCAAGAGCTGGGACCAGTTCGGCAGCGTCCTGAAAGCCGACTGACGCAACTAACGCCATCAGACATCTGACACATCATCAGGGCGTCGCGATCATCTCGCGGCGCCCTCTGCTTTTGGCCTTGAGACGCCGACCCGGCGGCAAGGCCGCGGGAACATAGCCGCCGCTGCCGCGTTGTATTTGCGACCCCGCCGCGCAGGCATTCGCCGCCGGCAAAATCCCCCATCTGATGACGGAACCATGGATTCGGCCCCATGACTGTGACCTATCATTCGGATCCCTCGACGCCATCGTTCAAGATCAAGCCTGTATCCTTCGTCTTTGCGGATGATGGATCGGTTCCGAACAACCGGCTGCCGTTCCTGCTCTACAAGAGCGCGATCGCACTCGAAAACGGTAATCCGGAACAGGCCATCGAGGACACGTTCCACGCCAATGGCTGGGGCCAGACCTGGCGCAACGGTATTTTCGACTATCTCCACTATCATGCGACGGTCCATGAAGTGCTGGGCGTCGCGCGCGGCCGGGCGCTGGTTCGCTTCGGCGGCGACCATGGCGAAGATTTCGAGATCAGAAAGGGCGATGTCGCGATCCTGCCCGCAGGCACCGGTCACCAGCGGCTGTCGGCGAGTGACGACTTCGTCGTGGTAGGTGCTTACCCGCCCGGCCCGCAGATGCAGATCTCGCGTCCCACCCTGGAAAACTATCGCCTTGCAGTCCAGAGCATTCCGGAAGTCGCGCTGCCGGACACCGATCCGGTCTACGGATCGCGCGGCCCGCTGGTCGAGCTTTGGAAAAAACGCAGTTAGCCAGAGGATCAGGGGATCGCGACGGCGCGCGAGGCCTGTTCGCGTCCCATCGGGACGCAAGCCTTCTTGCGCCGGAGCGCACCGAGGGAACCTGTGACCTTCATCACCTTGCCAACACCGCAACTCCCGTTGTCGACATAGACGACGGACCACGGCGAGAGGAAATAAGGTTCTTTTTTCAGGAAGTTGGGTGACAATTCCTGCGCCAGGCACGGCGCGGAGACGGTGCAAAGAAGTGCGAGAGCAACAACGGTACGCATGACACTCATCTCTGGGAAGGCAGACATCACAATGCGCTTTTTCGGTGAAGGTTCCAAGACGCGAACAGCAGCACGATGATTATTTTCTCGGCATGGTCTTCCGGCAGGCATCACGCGGCCGGACCGGAACGGTGTGCCGCACGATGTGTTGAGCCTCCAGTAGCAACGGAGGTTCTAATGCGACGTAAATTGCTTCTGACAACGATCATCGCCGCCTCGCTTGCGGCCTCGACGATTGCGGCGTCGGCCCAGGTTGCTCCGCCCTCCTCGCCGGGCGGCTCCGCTGCGGGTTCGCCTGGCGTCTCACCGGCAACTCCACCACCTGCAGCAACGGCTCCGTCACCGGGGACCACCGGCAGCAACACCGGGGTCAACCAGCCTGGCGTGCCGAACACATCGACGCCCGGGAAAATCGGGACCGGCGCCTCCCCGAGCGGCCTCCCCGGCGACAGCACGTCCAATCCCGGCTACCCGGGTAAGGTGGGCCGGTAGCCCGCTCCACCGGAGCAATCCGGCGCGCTTAACCCGTGCCGGATTTTTACCTCTTGGCTTCCTGCTTCAAGGGGGCCAGCAGCCAGAGCGTCAGGAACGTGAACAGTGAAATGACCACGGCGACGTCGTAGGCGCCGAGCCCTACCGCCGCGCCGGTGGCGCCCGTGGCCCAGAGGCTGGCGGCTGTCGCCGTGCCCCGCACCGTATTCTCGGTCTTGAGGATCGCGCCGCCGCCGATGAAGCCCATGCCGGTCATCAGGCCCTCGATGATCCGTGCCGTGCCTTCGGGGTGACCTGCGAGAATGTGCTCGGTAGCCTGCACGATGCCGCAGGTCGCCAGCGCAACCAGCGGGAAGGTCCGCAGGCCGGCACTCCGCTCTTCCTTTTCCCTATTCCAGCCGATCGGCAGCGCCAGCACGTAAGCTATGGTCAGCGCGACCAGATGAGGGCCGAGCCTGAAACTGCCCGCTGCTTCCAGAAGTGATTGCATGAGATTCTCCACGGTTCACCGTAGAGGTTTTCCGGACAGGTGAACCGCGACAAAAAGCTCACGCAATCCAGAGCGGTCCCTGGAACCAGGCTCATCCAAAGGAAGGCGAGCTACTCGGTCTTGGTGGTGGCGTTGGAACTGGTCCGCGGCGTGCCGTCCTTACCTTGGCCGGCGATGCGGACCTGATCGCCGTCCGCAATACCGTCGAGCGGTGTGATGATGATCCGATCATCGGGCGACAGTCCGCTGGCGATCTCGATCTCGCGGCCGAGGTCGCGTGCGATGGTCACGGTCTTGAACAGCACCTTGTCGCCGGCGGTCACCGTGGCCACGCGCAATCCGCTGTTGTTGAAGACCAGTGCGCTCGCCGGAATGCTCAGCGGCTGCGCATCGCTGGACAGCGCCAGCTTGACGTTGGCGAAGGCGCCGGGACGCAATTCGCCCTTCGGGTTCTCGATCGCAAGCTGCATGCGGGTCGTGCCGGACGAAACATCCACCGACTGCGACGACGCCTCGATGGTCGCCGGGAAGGTGCGGCCCGCATATTCCGGCACCGTGACGACCGCTTTCGCGCCCATCCTGATGCCGGGCAGATAGTTCTGCGGCACGTTCACATAGAGACGCAGCTTCTTGACGTCGGACACCACGAACATCGCGGCACCCGAACCGGTGCCGCCGTTAATCAGCGCACCGACGTCGGTGTTGCGTTCGGTAACCACGCCATCGAACGGCGCGGTGACATTCTTGTAGCTCGCCAGCGCCTCGAGCCGCTGCACGTTCGCGCTCATCGCGTTGACCTGCGCTTCCTTGCTGGCGAGATCGGCCGAACGCTCATCGATTTCCTGCTGCGAGACGAAGTTCGACGCCAGCAGCGTCTTGCGGCGCGCGAGCGTGGCAGCGGACAGCTTGGCCGCCGCCTGCGAATTCGCGAGGTCCGCGCGAGCCTGCAAAAGTTGCTGGTCGAGGTCTGGCGCTTCGATTTCGGCAAGCTTCTGTCCGGCCGCGACCTGAGCACCGATATCGGCGCTCCAGCTCTTGAGATAGCCGCTGACGCGAGCGTAGATCGGCGCACGCGAATAGGCCTCCAGACGTCCCGGCAGATCGAGCGTCGCGTTGAGCGGCTTGGTGCCCGGCAGCGCGACCGCGACCGAGGGGATCGCCTGCGCGTCGGTCCATTCCTTGAGATTGGCGTCGCCCTTCGAACGGGTGATGATCCCGCTGACAACAACGGCTGCAAGCACGCCGATGGCGACGGTGCCATAGAGCCTCAGCTTGCGGGGCGAGACTGACGAGGTCTTGTCAGGTTGCATGAACCATCTCCGGCGCCGTCGCGGATGTCGCGGGCTGTTGCTTCTTCTTGTGAACCATACTGAACACCACCGGTACGAACAGCAATGTGGCGGTCGTTGCGAAAATCAGGCCGCCGATCACGGCGCGGCCGAGCGGCGCATTCTGCTCGCCGCCCTCGCCCATTCCCAGAGCCATCGGGGTCATGCCGATGATCATGGCAAGCGCCGTCATCAGCACGGGGCGGAACCGGACGAAACCGGCGTCGAGCGCGGCCGCGACCGGATCGCCGAGCTGGTCAAAGCGCTCGCGGGCGAAGGCGATCACCAGCACCGAGTTCGCCGTCGCCACGCCCATGCACATGATCGCGCCGGTCAGCGCCGGAACCGACAGCGTGGTGTGGGTCGCGAACAGCATCCACACGATGCCCGCAAGCGCCGCGGGCAGCGCCGAGACGATCACGAACGGATCGGACCACGACTGGAAGTTGACCACGATCAGAAGGTAGATCAGCACGATCGCGCCGAGCAGGCCGAACAGCAGGCCGGCGAAGGCGCTGTTCATCGTCTCCACCTGCCCCAGCAGGACCACGCGGCTGCCGCGCGGAAGATCCTTGGCGGTTTCCGCGATCACCTTGTTGATGTCCGCGGCAACCGCGCCGAGGTCACGGCCCTGCGGCGTGGCGAAGATCTGCACCATGGTCTGGATGTCATACTGCGAGACCACCGCGCTCGAGGAGGAGCGCTTGATGTCGGCGATGCCGCCCAGCATCGGCGCCGTGGCAATTCCGGCGGAGGAAATTGGCAGCGCCTCCAGCTTGTTCAGCGAGTCGATCTGGTACTGCGGCGTCTGCATCACGATCGAATAGGACACGCCGTTGTTCGGATCGAGAAAGAACGTCGGCGCAACCTGCGAACTGCCGGCGAGATTCACCACCATGCTGTTGGTCACGTCGCGCGCGGTGAGGCCGACATACTGCGCGCGGGTCCGGTCCACATTGACGTCGAAGCTCGGATTGTTCGGCGACTGCTGGATGCGCGCATCGGCGACACCCGGAATCAGCTTGATCCGCCGCAGGAGATCATTGGCGTATCTGAAATTCTCAACCGTATTCGCGCCGCGCACCTGAATGTCGATCGGCGCCGGAGAGCCGAAGTTCAGGATCTGGCTGACGATGTCGGCGGGAAGGAACGCGAACGAGACGCCGGGGAATTCGCGCGGCAGCTTTTCGCGCAGCTCGCGTACATATTCCTCGGTCGGCTTGTGGTCTTCTTTCAGCTTGATCTGGATGTCGCCGTCCTGCGGGCCGATCACACCGGTGTTGTTGTAGGTCAGGTTGATGCCCGAGATCGGCATGCCGATGTTGTCGGCCATGGTCTCGATCTTGTCGGACGGAATGACCTGCCGGATCACCTTCTGGATATCGGCAAGCTTGTTGGCTGTTTCTTCGACCCGCGTCCCGATCTGGGTGCGGACGTGGATCAGGATCTGCCCGGTATCGACCGACGGGAAGAAGTTGCGGCCGAGGAACGGCACCAGCAGGAACGAGACCCCGACGAAGCCGAGGAAGCCGATAACGAACACCTTGCGATGGCCGAGCGCCATTTGCAGCAGGCCGTGATAGACGTCCCTCACCCGTTCGAAACGCTTTTCGAATGCGCGCTGGAACAGCACCAGCGGATTGCGGCTTTCCGGCGGAGGCAGCGGATTGCCGTTCTCGTCATGCGGGTGCGGATGCAGCAGATACTTCGCCATCGTCGGCACCAGCGTGCGCGACAGGATGAATGACCAGGTCATCGCGAACATCACCGAGAGCGCCATCGGCACGAACAGGAAGCGCGACACGCCTGTGAGGAAGAACATCGGCACGAACACGATACAGATACAGAGAAGCGTGACGAAGGCAGGCGTCGCGATCTGGCGCGCGCCCTCGAGAATGGCCGGCTCGACCTCCATCCCGTGTTCGAGATGGTAGTTGATGTTCTCGATGGTCACGGTGGCGTCGTCGACCAGAATACCGACCGCGAGCGCGAGGCCGCCAAGCGTCATGATGTTGAGCGTCTCGCCGACCGCCGACAGACAGATGATCGCCCCGAACACCGAGAGCGGGATCGAGATCGCGATGATGAGGGTCGAGCGCCAGCTTCCGAGGAACAGCAGGATCATGATGCTGGTCAGCGCCGCCGCCAGCACGCCTTCAAACGCGACGCCGGCGATGGCGCCGCGCACGAAGATCGACTGGTCGCCGAGCAGATTCACGCGCAACTGCTCCGGTAACTGGTCCTTGGTGTTGATGATCTTCTGCTTGATGCCGGAGATGATATCCAGCGTCGACGTCGCGCCCGCCTTCAGCACCATCATCAGCACCGATCGCGTGCCGTCGACATGAACGATGTTGGTCTGCGGCGGGTTGCCGTCGCGCACCTGAGCCACGTCGCGGATATAGACCGTCGCGCCGTTGACGACCTTGATCGGCAGGTTGCCGAGCTCCTCGATCTTGCGCGGCGCGTTGTTGAGCTGGATGTTGTATTCGAAGTTGCCGATCTTCTGGGTGCCGACCGGCGTAATCAGGTTCTGCGCGGCGAGCGCATTGGCGACATCCTGTCCGGACAGGCCAAGCGCCTGCATCGCGGTCGGATTGATGTCGAGCTGGATCTGGCGCTGCTTGCCGCCGAACGGCCACGGGATCGCCGCGCCGGGCACGGTGACCAGCGGCGTGCGCAACTGGTTGGTGGCGATGTCGAACATGTTCTGTTCGGTCAACCCCTCGCCGCCGAGCGCAAGCTGGATGATCGGCACCGTCGAGGCGCTGTAGTTCAGGATCAGCGGCGGCGTCGAACCGGCGGGCAATTGCCTCAGCATGGTCTGCGCGATCGCGGTGACCTGCGCATTCGCCGTGCGGATGTCGACGTTCGGCTGGAAGAAGATCTTGATGACGCCGTAGGTGTTGTACGAGTTCGCCGTGATGTGCTCGATGTCGTTGACCGTCGTGGTCAGCGCGCGCTGGAACGGCGTCACGATGCGGCCGGACATCTGGTCAGGCGGCAGGCCGGTGTACTGCCACACCACACCAATCACCGGGATGCGGATTTCGGGGAAAATGTCAGTCGGCGTGCGCAGGGCCGCCAGCGGCCCGACGATCAGCAGCAGGACCGCGAGCACGACGAAAGTATAGGGTCGGCTCAGGGCAATCCGGACAAGCGCATTCATCTTATGTTTTCTCGGTCGGCAGGCGCGACGTTGCCCCTGCGGGAAAGACCTGTTGTCTTCACGCTTTCAGTCAGGGCTGATCTACCTGAATCTGCCGCGATTGCGCAACGCCGCGAAACTCACAGTCGCTTGTTCGGAAGGTTCCGGCGGCCGTTTTCGCGGGTTTTGGATGAATATTTCGCTGGGCGGGGCCAATTTATCACAAGATCATCTGGGTCTGGGTGACGATGGCGACCAACCGCCCCTCCTCGGTTTCAATCCGGGTCTGCCAGACATGGGTGCGGCGCCCGAGATGGATCGGGGTGGCGGTCGCCCTGACGGTCGAACCCGCTTTGGCAGCCCCCGTGAAGTTGGTCTTGCTCTCGATGGTCGTGGTGCCCTTGGCGTCGGGTGGCAGGTTGATGATGGTGGCGGCGGCCCCGACGGAGTCCGCGAAGGCCATCACCGCGCCGCCATGGATCGAATGCCCCAGCGTACAGAGGTCCTCGCGCGCCACCATGGTCGCGACCACCTTGTCCTTGGCGGCCTCGACGAATGTCACGCCCATCAGGGCGGCGAACGGCATGGGCCGCGACTGGATCATCTCAAGCAGGGTCACGCTGCCGCTCCTGTTGTTAATGTAAAAAGTGAAGCCGCTTCCGGGCCGGAGAGCGACTTAAAGTAACGAATGAACATCGTCTCCGGCCCCGGATCACGCGGCCTCCACGCCGCACCAGCCGGCCACGAACAGCGCAATCGCCCGCGTGGTCTTGCGCAGCGATTCGATTTCGACCCGTTCGTTGAAGCCGTGCATCGCCTCGGCATTGGCGCCGAAGCACAGGCTCGGGATACCGGCGTTGAGACCATAGAAGCGCGTATCGGTCAGCGCCGTGAAAGCCAGCTCCTTCATCGGTCCGCCATAGACCGTCTCACAGACCGAACGCAGCACGGCTTCGGGTTCATCCGCGCCTGTCAGTTCATAGCCTTCGGACAGGAAGCCGGACCACTCCACCACCGGCGGGTTCTTGGCCAGAAACGGATGCCGCGATGCGGCGGCTTCGACACAGGCGACGATCTCGGCCTGATGGTCCGCGATCGACCAGCCGGGCAGCACCGCGATCCGACAATCGACGTCGCACCATGCCGGCACCGAGGACGCCCAGTCGCCGCCCTTGATGATGCCGGGATTGAGCGTGATCGGATGCTTCACGACCTTGAAATGCCTGTCGCTGGCGGCGCGCCTGTTCCAGTCCTCTTCCAGCGCTTCAAGCGCCTGAAGCAGATGGTACGCCGCCTTGATGGCGTTCGCGCCGATGCCCGCCTCGTAGACGTGCGCCGGCTTGCCGCGCACCTTGAGGCGAAACCAGATCACCCCGACCTGCGAGCGCACCAGCCTGCCGCCCGTCGGCTCGGGAATGAAACAGCAGTCCGCGCGATAGCCACGCTGCACGGTGGAGAGCGCACCAACGCCGGTGCTCTCCTCCTCGATCACGGACTGAAAATGGATCCGCGCCGTTGGTTTGAGACCTGCCGCGCGCAACGCATCGAGTGCGTAGAGCGCGGCGATGGTGCCGGACTTCATATCGCCCGCGCCGCGGCCATAGAGCCAGCCGTCCCTGACGGTCGGCGAGAAAGGCGGCGTGTCCCACATGTCGAGCGGCCCGGCGGGCACCACATCGCAGTGACCCTGCAGGATCAGCGAACGGCCCGCCTCACGCGCGGGACGATAGGTGCCGACCACGCTGCGCGCGCGGGAGAAATCGTGCTCGATCGGACCGAAGCCGCGCAGGTCCTTCAGGTCGTCGACGTTGATACGCCAGTCATCGACCTCAAAGCCGCGTTCGCGCAACAGGTCATGCATCATGTCCTGACACGGACCTTCCGCACCGCGCGTCGAAGGAATGGCCGAGAACTGTTTCGTCGTCTCGATCTGCCGGTCGAAGGCCTCGTCCACCGCATCGAGAATGCGGCGCTGGATCTCATGCGAGGTTGTCTTGGCATCCATCGTTTCGTCCCTTCGTGCCCGCGTCTGCCGCGCGGATTATGGCACGAGTGTAACCAACTTTAGGGGACGGCTGGAAGGGACGCGATGACCTTTGAGGTAAGCATCCCAGAGGCTCCGGCTGCCGGTTGAACCTCGCCCGGCGAAACAACGACCAATGATTTCTCCGTAGCTGCCGCTACAGATGGGGGACGAGCGGGGCGACCCGCTCCAGCCATCCTGCTCAAGACAAGCGTGACACAATGCTCCTGATGTCCGACCGATTTAAGTATGCCGCCCTCGCCTTGCTGCTGCTGGCGATACTGCTCGCATGCTACAAGGGACGACACGCGATCTCTGCAAACGGCCGGTCGCTTGCCTGGACTCAAGTTCCTCTGATCGCGTTCGTGACGATTTCCATCGGCCCGAGCGCAGTCGCCATACTTCTCTATCTCGGCTACAAATCCGGTATGTTGCAGGCCGGACAAGCCGGATACCGATTTTCATCATTCATTTTTCAGTTCCCCATTGATTTCGCGGTCATGAACTGGGGGTTTGTTGCGTTGTATGTGACTTGCCGGCTGGCGCCGAACTTTCGGTCGGCCCGGTCCGCGATGTGGCTTTCCGCAGCCGTGATGTCCTTACTCAACGTGCCGCTGTTCTTCCTGGCTCCCGATATGGTGTCCAACGTCTTCGATGCGGGCCAGGGCATCGGCATCGTTCAGGCGGTGCTCAGCATGCCGCTCTGGTTCGGTTCATATCCCAGCTTTCTTAATCCCGACTCTGCGCTTGGTCTTCTGGTCTTCGCGCCGCTCGCACCCATACCGCTCGCGGGTTTGGTCTGCTGGATTGCCGTCCAACTCATCGGAGGGCCAGCCAGTTCTCCAAAAGCAACCAGTGCGCGGCCGTAACGCACCGCTCCAAAAGTCTGCGGCCAGTCATTCTGCAAAGAGTCCGCACGTCCTCAATCATTCGGCCGCCACGCCTGTTGCGGCGGCCGAAGGATGACCTGCAAGGATCAATACCCGACCGTGAACCGCTGCCTCGAATGCGCGGGCTTCTCGACTTCATCCGCGAGCGCGATTGCATAGTCCGCGAACGAGATGCTGCTGCCCTTCTCCGTGGTCAGAAGCTGATCCTTGCCAAGGCGGAATGTGCCGGTACGAGGACCGTCGAAAAATAGTGCTGACGGCGAGAGAAACGTCCAGTCGAGGTCTTTCTCCTGCCGCAGCAGATTGAGAAATTCGCCGCCCTTGGTGGCCTCGTCCTTGTAAGCCGCCGGAAACTCCGGAGTCGTCACCAGCGCGACGCCGGGCGCGACCTCGAGGCTGCCGGCACCGCCGACCACAAGATAGCGCTTCGCGCCCGAGGCCTTCGCCGCGTCGATCAGCTTCTGCGGGTCGCTTGCCGTGAAGTGCACGGCGCTGATGACCACGTCGTGCCCTTTAAGCAGCGCGGCGAGCCCATCCCTGTCGAAGACGTTGCCCTTCTTCGGCGTGACGTTCGCCTGCGCCTGAACCTTCTCGGGATTGCGGACGATGGCCGTGACCTCATGGCCGCGGCTGGTGAGTTCCTTGAGAATGGGCGTGCCGGCCTGGCCGGTCGCGCCGATCAAAGCGATTTTCATGATTTGCGTCCCTTGTGCGATCTGGTATCCAATGGATACCAACTAACGAATGGACATCAGATGCCCGCTCGCGACGCCGCTGTGAAGAAGGCACCTTTCCGAGACATGGTCCCCTTCGAGAAACCACCCGCCAAACCTGCGCGTGGAAACAAGGCTCCGCGCGGAAACTGGCCGGCGAATCCCTACGCGCAGGATTGCCCGACCCGGCTGGTGCTCGACCGTATCGCCGACAAGTGGACCGTATTGTTGCTGATCCTGCTGTCGCGCAGGCCGTGGCGCTTCAACGAACTGCGCCGCGAGATCGGTGGCCTCACGCAGAAGATGGCGTCGCAGACTCTGAAGGGAATGGAACGTGACGGTCTCGTGAAGCGCAAGGTGACGCCGACCGTTCCGGTGACAGTGGAGTATTCGATCACGCCGCTGGGGCGCACATTGAGCGATACCGTTGACGGCTTGCGCATCTGGGCGGAGCAGCACATGGGCGATGTCGCAAAAGCCCAGTCACAATATGACCGAACCAAGGCACAAACTGTGTAGATTCGGTCACACACGCCGAGTTTGTGCGGATGTTCTTTGTGCGTTCGCAAGAGTTGATGAGGTGTTTAGAGCTTGCGCGATAGGATGGCGCATCATCGGCGACAATCGATGACTTAATCGCCGGCGATGAAAATGAGCTCCCAAAATACAAGGAGAGCAATCATGCCAGCCTATGCACAGCATCACCGCAACCAGCAGATATTTCATGCGGCCATGACCGTGTGTCCAAGCTGCCAGAGCCTCCCCATGGAAATCAGGGAGGTGCACCCTCACTGGGACCTGGCGAGAGTCGACTTCATCTATGAATGCCCGGCGTGCTGCACTGAAGTCCGGGACACTGTCGCGAAGCACTAAACGCCGCTGTAAGTCCGCGGGGGCATCCGCGCCTACCAGAATCACGGCCGCCCGACTACGATGAGGCATGACCTTCGTCTACCTCATCATCGCGATCATTCTTGAGGTGATCGGAACCTCCGCGCTGCAGGCGTCGGAGCAATTCACCAAGCCGAAGCCGCTGATCCTGACAGCGATCGGCTACGCGGCCTCGTTCTATTTCCTGTCGCTGGTCCTGCGGACCATGCCGGTCGGGATCGCCTATGCGATCTGGTCCGGCCTTGGCATCGTGCTCATCACACTCGTTGGTCTTGTCTGGTTCGGCCAGAAGCTGGACATGCCTGCCGTGATCGGCCTCGCGCTGATCATCGCCGGCGTCGGCACCATCAATCTGTTTTCATCGACCGTTTCGCATTGACACATTGGAGAGACCACATGGACAATCGCAATATCCTCTACGCCGTCGTCGGAGCTCTCGTCATTGCGGTCGCCGTGCTCGGCTACAAGGTCTATCAGGACAACAAGAAGCCGCAGGGCCTGCAGATCAACGTCGGCCCCGACGGGCTGAAGATTCAGAACAAGTGAGACGCGAATGACCGCGACATCCTTCCCGCGCGCGCTGTTGCTTGCAGCGATTGCCTCGGTGGCGCTGATCGCCGCCGCGCGCGCTGACATTGTCGGACGTGAAACCGACATCACCGAACTCCGGCTCGGTCAGAAGATCTATGTCGACGACGGCTCGTGCCCCGCAGGGCAGATCAAGGAAGTCAGCGGCATGCGACTGACCGCAGCGGGCGTCGAGCGCTCCAGGAAATGCGTCGATCGCAAGGGCAAGAGGTAGATTTCCTGTTCGTCATTGCGAGCCAACGGATCGGCGCAAAGCGCCGTCCGATGATAAACTCCGCGAAGCAATCCATTCTTCTGTCCAAGATATGGATTGCTTCGTCGCTAACGCTCCTCGCAATGACGGCCTGTGATCTTCTACAAAATCCACCTAAATCGTCCTGCCGCCATCCACCGGCAGCACCACGCCGGTAATAAATCCGGCATCGTCCGACGCGAGATAGACGCACGCCTTGGCAATATCGTCAGGCTGCGACATGCGGCCGAGCGGAATCGTCGCAATGAACTTCGCGCGATTCTCCGGGGTGTCCGGCACGCCCATGAAAGTTTCGAGCAGCGCGGTTTCGCCCATCACCGGCGCGACGCAGTTGACGCGAATCTTGTCCGGCGCAAGCTCCACCGCCATCGCGCTCGACAGCAGGTTCACCGCGCCCTTCGAGCCGTTATACCAGGTCAGGCCCGGACGCGGGCGGATGCCGCCAGTCGAGCCGATATTGATGATGCATCCGCCGCCCTGCTTGCGCATCAGCGGCACCGCCGCGCCCGTCATGTGAAAGATCGATTTGACGTTGACGGCGAATACGCGGTCGAATTCGTCTTCCGTCACATCCATGATCGGCTTGTTGCGGAACGACCAGCCCGCGTTGTTCACCACGATGTCGAGCCGTCCGAATGTCTCGACAGCGGTCGCGACGGCCCTGTCGATGTCGTCCCGCTTCGACACATCGCCTGCCAACGAGACAGCTCCGCCGGTATTCGCGGCAACGCGCGCCGCGCCCTCACCGTTCAGATCGACGATGACGACCTTCGCGCCTTCATCGACAAAATGACGCGCAATGGCCGCGCCAAAACCCGATGCGCCACCTGTGACCAGTGCAACCTTGTCTTTAAGACGCATGGTGTCCGCCCTTTTGATTTTCGTTGTCGCTGCATCGAGCGTCGATCAACCGAAAGGCAAAGGCAAGCTGCGTCGCAAAACGCGTCTACCCCGAAATGAAGTCACCGCATTTCTGGATGGTGTCGTTGCTGCCCCACGGCATGATCGGCACGGAGGACGTCGAGTTCTTCGGCGAACCGTCGATCAGCTTGTCGGAATAAACCATGTAGACCAGTACGTTCCGCTTGGGGTCGCAGCCGCGCACGATCTGCATCTTCTTGAAGAACAGCGAGCGGCGCTGGCGGAACATGTCCTCGCCCTGCGGCGCCTTGGACTTGAAGCGGATCGGCCCGATCTGGCGGCAGGCCAGCGAGATGTCGGACACCTGCTCGGCGAGGCCCAGCCAGCCCTTGTAGCCGCCCTTCTCAGGCACGGTGAAATGGCAGGCCACGCCGTCAACCACCGGGTCATCGACGCCGTACGTTGCAAGTTTGTCATCCGGGCTCAGTAGCTTGAATACGGTCGAGCGCCGGAAGATCAGATCCGGCTCGTCGGCCGCGGCCAGTGGCGTTATGGCCAGCCACGCAAAGGCGGCGGCCAACAGCGCGGCGGCTGTCAGTCGGGTCGGTCGGAAGGGCATCGGGAGGCTCCAAGGAAAGGGTCTTCAGAACGGCTGAACGGCTGTCCCGCCGGACCCCTCATGTGGGGTGGGTCGGGCTTCGTTGGAAGGCACGGAATTGTGACCGGGGACAACCCGCCGTTAAGCGCTTTTGAAGGCTCAAAGGCTAGCTTTTCGGCACCGTGAATCACGCAGAATGCGGTATCGAGGCCGGGCGGCGATGAACATTCAGCCAGTTGGCGACACTAATACTGGAATCAATTGAGGAATTTCGCGTGTACGGGAATAGGCTACCAGCTTCAGGCGACCAGCGGAAAACGCTCGGCATAACCTCCCCTTTTCCTGGCAATGACATCAGTTCCAGGCCAGTCCGGTCCATAAGGCTGCGAACCGCATGGCTCGCCACCGCGCTCACCGCCGGATTTGCGCTGCCTGCCGATGCCCAGGTCTACTGGCCGATGGACCCCGGCGCCACTTACTACCCGGAACCGCAGCATCACCTGGAGCCGCGCCGTCCGCGCGTTGCCCGCGCCAAACCGAAATTTCCCGATGCCCCGAAGGACACCGCAAAGCCGGTCGGCCCGATCGTGGTTGCGATCTCGATCGATCGGCAGACCTTGAAGCTCTACGACCAGAACGGCCTGTTCGCGGAATCGCCGGTCTCGACCGGCATGCGCGGCCATTCGACTCCGATGGGCGTTTTCAGCGTCATCCAGAAGAACAAGTATCACCGCTCGAACATCTACAGCGGCGCGCCGATGCCTTACATGCAGCGCATCACGTGGTCAGGCGTGGCGATGCATGCAGGCGTTCTGCCCGGCTATCCGGCCTCGCACGGCTGCATCCGCATGCCGATGAATTTCGCGATGCGGATGTGGGGCTGGACCCGCATGGGCGCACGCGTAATCATTACGCCCGGTGAAGTCTCACCGGCTGATTTTTCCCATCCGCTGCTGATCGCTCGCAAGCAGGGCACAAAACCCGTCGCTGCAGCGGCGGTGCCGGAGAGGCACGCCGAGACGACGCCGAAATCAGACCGGTCGTCCATTGTCGACGCGGCGTCCCACGACAAGCCGCAATTGCGGCTGACATCGATTTCCGAAGACGCGCCCGTTCGCACGGCTGACGCCAGCGGCGCACTCCCGCAAAAGAGCGACGCCGACAGCGTCGTTGCGCAGGCATGGGATGCCAGCCGCGGCGGCGGTTCCTGGGATGCAGGCCGTGGCGGCGTTACGCCGGAGCCCGAAGCGGCCAAGGACGGGCCTAAGGAGAATGCCAATCCTCCGTCGCCGAACGCACCGAAAGACGGCGCAGCGGCCAAGGACGATGCCGCGAAAACCGACGGCAACGCCGGTGCTTCCGACGACAAGGCAGCCGGCGACAAGTCTCCCGATGCAACGCCTGCCGACAAAAAATCCGAGGCCCCGAAGACCGACAAGGATCAGACTCGCATGACTGATACCGGCGCGGCACCGGCGCCGGTTGCGGTCGCGTCCGAAGGCTCTGCCGAGTTCATCGGGCCGGTCAAGCCGCGCACCGGGCATGTCGCCGTCTTCGTCAGCGCCAAGGAAAACAAGATTTACGTGCGGCAGAATTTCGAACCGTGGTTCGAAACGCCGGTGACGATCGCCGCATCGAACCGCCCGCTCGGCACGCACGTCTTCACGGTTCGCGCCGACAAGGACGACGCCGAGGCGCTGCGCTGGTCGGTGGTCTCGCTGCCATCCCCCGCACGTGTCGCGGAAGAGGCTCCGCGGCGCAGGCGCGGTGAGCCGGTTGCGGCCATCGCAGCCCCCGCTCCGCCGTCATCGCCAACCGAGGCGCTCGACCGCCTGTCCATCCCCGAAGAGACCATGACCCGGATCGCCTCCGCGCTGGCGCCTGGCGGATCGATCACCGTGTCGGATCGCGGCCTTGGCGACGAGACAGGACGGGGCACGGATTTCATCGTCCAGTTGCGGTAGCTGGCGATCCCGATCTGGCCGGTTGGCTTTCGGCCGGGCGTTAAGCTAGAACGCGCCGATCATGACAGCCTCACCCGATAGTCAGACCTCCGCCTCGCCATCCCCCAATGATCCGCGCAGCGACGCGCTCGCACGGCTGACACCATTCGGCTGGAACGGCGGACTGGCGTTCATCCTGGCGCTCCTCGCTGCATCATTTTTCCTCGCCGGCTATTTCGTCATCTACTGGCGCAACGCCGACATGGATTTGGTCGTCATCTACAACGCCCTTGTGATGAACGACGGCGGAGCGCAGGCGTATAATGATCATCCTGCCTATCTCACGATTGTGTCACTGAAACTTTGGTTCCAGTTACTTCATCATATCGGGCTGTTGACCGCCTGGAAGTTGTCGTCGCTGCCCCCGGCGTCGGACGTCCCCGCCTTCGATACTGCGATGACCGAAGCTGTTCGCGCCGGCCGTGTTTTAGCGGGACTGATATCTGCGCTCTTCGTGGCGGTCTTTGCGGTATTCATGCGACTGATCGTGCGTGACTGGCGAATCGCATTACTCGCAACGTTCGCATTTGCATTTTCCGGCGGCGTCGCGGTTCACATGCGCATTCTGCGTACCGAGATGATCGCTGCGTGTTTCGTCATCTTCGCGTTTATGATTATGATCGTTGTCGCTCAACGCGCGAGCGCGTGGCGACCGCTTGCACTAATGGCAGCTGCGGTACTTTGTGTCCTCGGCATGGAAAACAAAGTGCAGGTCATCCTGCTAATCGCCGCGCTTCCCGTGATCGCACTCCCGTTCGGCACAGACACCGGCGCGAGCGTTGGCTTTTGGGACAACGGCTGCCGGGCATGGCTGACAACCGTGCTCGCTGCAATCGTCGCAGCCGCCTCGTTCAGCGCCGCGCTGCCATTAATCCGCGCCGGTTTCGATCCAAATGCGATCGCGACAGCGAAGCTCCACCCACTGATCGCTGGCACCTTCGGAGTCTATCAGATCACACTTGCCGCGTGGGTTGGCATCGGCATGGCGGCGTTCGTCGTCATCTGGCGCGTGCGTCTCACGGAAGCGCTGACAGCAATGTGCGCAGTAATTGCCGGCGCAGCGATCGGATTGCTGACTCTCAATCTGGAATACAATGTCCAGAACGCCGTCGCGGTGATCAATCCGATCGAGAAGATGCTGGTCTTCATCGATCTGGCCAGCGCACAAGACATCGCGAGGGACGGAAATATTATCGGCGTCGGACTATTGCTCAAGGGAATCATTGGCGTTCTTCAGCGCTACACCTTCATCCTCTTAACGTCGCCGCGTCCGGCGGTGTTTCTGACTTGGCTTGTCATTCCCGGTATAATCTACGCATGGCGGCGCAGCGAGAAACAGGTTGCGTTGCAGGCGGCACTACTACTACTGGCCGCTATCGGTATCGACGCACTCGGCATACGGCGCGGGTTGAAGGCGGAATATTTTATCCTGACAGATCCCCTCATCATCATCGCGGGCGCAATTCTGCTCGACCAGATGAACGACCTAAGATTCCGAAAATGGTCCTTTCCGGTCGGAGCATCGCTCCTTGTACTGCACGTTGGAGTAAGTCATGCTGAGCCGGTGAAGCTTATGCTGACACGCGGAAGCCTTGAAAGCATCTGCCAGGCAAGGCTTTACTATATGCCATTGATGCCGCTGCCCCCTTGCAACGCGCTAGGCAAGTCCACATGACAGCATCTGCCGAAAATCCTCCCGATCCCGCACATCAAATACCACACCGTGACGCACTCGCACGGCTGACACCATTTTGCTGGAACGGCGGACTGGTCTTCATCCTGATGCTCCTCGCCGCATCGTTTTTCCTCGCCGGCTATTTCGTCATCTACTGGCGCAACGCCGACATGGATTTCATGATCGTCTACAACGCGCTGGTTATGAACGACGGCAAGCCGCAGGCGTTCTTCGATCATCCGTCATACTTCACCATCCTGTCGGTGAAGTGGTGGTTTCAGGCGATGCACTCGCTGGGATTGCTCGACGCATGGAAACTGTCGTCGATCCCATCGGCCCTGAACGTCCCCGCCTTCGATGCCGCGATGACGCAAGCCGTTCGCGCCGGCCGCATCGTGGCATGGCTGACCGCAACCATCTTCGTCATCGGCTTCGCGGCACTCGCCCGCTGCATCTTCCGCGACTGGCGGATCGCACTGCTCGCGACGTTCGCGTTCGCATTCTCCGGCGGCATTGCGGTTCACATGCGGATTCTTCGCAGCGAACTGATCGCGGCGTGCCTTTTCACACTGGCATTGATGCTGCTGATCGCCGTCAGCCGCCGCGCCGGCAACTGGCGCCCGCTCGCGCTCGCCGGTGCCGCCGCGCTGTGCGTGCTAGGGATGGAGAACAAGGTCCAGATCATCCTGCTGATCGCAGCGCTGCCCGTCATCATGCTTCCCTTTGGCAGCGCGGACAGCGCCAGCGCGCCGTTCTGGCGCGGTTCGTCGGCATGGCTCGCAGTTCTGCTCTCGGCCATTGCCGCTGGCGTGATGCTCGCCCTTGCATGGCCGCTGATCGCTGCGGGGCTGGAGCCTGAATCGATCGACATCGCCCAGCTTCACGCTCTGATCGCCGGCAGGTTCGGCATCTATCAGATCGCCCTCCTCGGCTGGATCGTCGCCGGCATGATCGCATTCGCTGCGATATGGCGCGTCAGCGCTGCCGAGACGCTGGCGTCAGTATTCGCGGTGACCGCCGGTGCATCGCTCGGACTGCTCGCGCTCTATCTGGAGTACGACCCGCAGAACGCCGTTGCGGTGATCAATCCGATCGAGAAGATGCTGGTGTTCGCGGATGCACCGGCCACATCGGCCACCGAAGGCGGAAAGATCTGGGCTGCGATCGCCCTGCTGTTCGACGGCGTCAAATCCGTGCTCCAGCGCTACACGTTCGTGCTGTTCACGTCGCCGCGTCCCACTGTGTTTCTGATCTGGCTAATCGTTCCAGGCATCGTATTAGCGTGGCGCAAGGGTGAACGGCAGGTCGCAGCTCAGGCCACGCTGTTTGTGTTGCTTGCCAGCGGCTTAGACGCCTTGGGTATACGACGGGGGTTGAAGCCGGAATACTTCATCCTGACCGATCCGCTCATCATCCTCGCCGGCGCATTGCTGCTGGAGAAATTGAGCGATCTGCGGTTCAGCAAATGGGCCTATCCGATCGGCGTGGCGCTGATTGTCGCTCACGTCGCCGTCAGCCAGGCCGAGCCGGTCAAACACGTCCTGAAGCGCAGCGGTCCCGAATACATCTGCGAATGGAACGAGTATTACGAACCGCTGCTGCCGATGCCATGGTGCGACAAGCCGCCCAAGCGCCCATAAGGATCGTCACGGGTTGTTGAAACTGCTGGCGGCGGCAATCCGTTATCTTGAGTGAATGACCCTCAGGGAGCGCATCATGATCGACCGCCGACGTGTGATAACAGCCATCGCGGCGGGCGCGGCGCTCCCGCTCACGGCGCGATCAGTGTTCGCAGAGGCGGCCATGAGCCGCATGACCGCCTACGGCTTTTCCTTCCAGGGCCTGAAGGGCGGCGACATCCGCCTTGCCGACTTCGCCGGCAAACCGGTGCTGGTGGTGAACACCGCCTCGCTCTGCGGTTACACGCCGCAATATGCCGGCTTGCAGGAATTGTGGACGCAGTTTCGCGAGCGCGGCCTGATGATCATCGGCGTGCCGTCCAACGACTTCGGCGCGCAGGAGCCGGGCGGCGCCAGCGACATCGCGCACACCGCCGAGCAAACCTATCATGTCAGCTTCCCGATCACGGTCAAAACGAGCGTGAAAGGGCCGAACGCCCATCCCTTCTACAAATGGGCGGCGGCCGAGCGGCCTGCGGATCTTCCGGGCTGGAATTTCCACAAATACCTCGTTGGTCGGGACGGCCATATCGCCGAGGCATTTTCCTCGCGCGTCGAGCCCACCGATACGCGCGTCGTCACCGCCGTGGCCCGCGCGCTGGTGTCCTGAGTCCGAAGCGCAAGAGCCCACCGGCGCCTGACGGAACCCGCGCCCGCCTCGATTAACCCTGCCTACGCTCCTGTTGAAAATCGGTTGGCGCGTGTGCCGATGCAGGATTAGGCTGATGACCGGGGACTACGGCGGCGTCCGGCGGACCGGACGCGGGCATTTTGCGTTCAGGGGTACTAACATGCGTATCAAGGCAACATTTTTCGCCGCCAGCGCCATCTCGGTCTGCGCATTCACCAGTGCCTGGTCGCAGGCCCTTATCCCGCAGCGCACCACCCCACCTCCTGCTCCGGCGGCCGTTCCGGCTCCCGCACCCGCCCCTGCGGCAACGGCCGCACCGGCCCCGGCACCTGCTCCGGCTGCCGCAAAAGCCAACTGTGCCAACCCGAATGCGATCGGCGTCTCGCGCGTGGTGCAGATCGACACCACCGGCGGACCCGGCTTCGGCTTCGAGCATTTCAAGCAGCTCGACTTTTTGCGCGATAAGGAAGTGGTGCTGACGTTCGATGACGGACCATGGCCGGTCAACACGCCGTTGGTCCTCAAGACGCTCGCCGACGAATGCACCAAGGCGATCTTCTTTCCGATCGGCAAGCACGCGACCTACTATCCCGAAATTCTCAAGCACGTCGCGGCCGAGGGCCACACCATCGGTGCGCACACCTGGTCGCATGCCAATCTCAACAACAAGAAGCTGACCGAGGCGCAGCAGAAGGAAGAGATCGAGAAAGGCTTCAGCGCCGTCAAATGGGCACTCGGCGCCGCACCGTCGCCGCTGTTCCGTTTCCCCGCGCTCCAGCACCCGCCCGCGATGGTGACGTATCTCGGCGAGCGCAACATCTCGATCTGGTCATGCGATCTCGACTCGTTCGACTTCAAGGCCAGCACGGCGCAGAAGATCGTCGACACCGTCATGACGAAGCTCGACAAGTTCGGCAAAGGCATCGTGCTGATGCACGATTTCCAGAAGCACACCGCAGAAGCCCTGCCTGAATTGATGAAGCGGCTGAAGGCCGGCGGCTACAAGGTGGTTCAGGTCAAGGCCAAGGCCCCGATGCAGACCATCGCGCAATACGACGAGGAAGTCGTCAAGGGACTGAAGCTGCCGACGGTAAGTTCGCGCCCGCTTAACAGCGTGGTGCAGACCATTTCCGAGTAACGGAAAACGCCCACTTGCGGTTGTCCGGGAAATGGCTAAACCGCACGCATGCGCATTGAAGGCTATGTGATCGTTTCCGCCGACGGCATGCTCGCCGATGTGCACGGCGTCATGCCTGCTTCGCTGAAGTTCGACGCCGATCAGAAGTTCTTTGACACTGCGCTGGACGCGGCCGACCTGATCGTTCACGGCAAATACTCTTTCGAGGACCAGCCGCATTCGCCGCAGCGTACGCGCATCATCCTGACGCGCAGCGTCGCCGCCCTCGCCCCCGATCCGTCAAATCCCAAAGCAACCTTGTGGAATCCCGCAGGGGCGTCCTTCGAGGACGCCTGCCGTCATGCCGGCGTCACCAGCGGAACAGCGGCGATCATCGGCGGTCCAGGTGTGTTCGAGATGTTCATGGATCGCTACGACACATTCTGGCTGTCGCAGGCGCACCGTTTGAAAATTCCGGGCGGCACCGGCGGCTTCCCCGGCGTGCCGGCGCGCTCACCGCAGGATATTCTCGCCGCGCATGGTCTCAAGCCGGCAGAGACCCGCGTTCTCGATGCCGCGCGAGGCGTCGATGTGACGGCGTGGCGACGAAGCTAGACGCCGGTGTAGCGGCCGCTGTCTTCCATGGCCACCGGACGCGGATAGCCCGCGATCACCAGGAGGCCGCCGATCAGCGACAGGTTCTTCAGCGCGTGGATCATGTTGTTGATGCGATCCGCGCCGGTCATGTCCCAGAAATTGTGGAAATAGAACGTCGTCACCGCGACGAACAGCACCAGCAGCCACGCAAAGGTCCGCGTGCCGAAGTTCAGTGCGATGAACAGTCCGCCGACAACTTCCAGCGCGCCCGCCAGGATCGCCAGCATCTGCGCGGTCGGCATCCCTGTGATGCCCTCAAGCTGAGCCGTGTACTGTGTCAGCATCGCCGGAAGGACGACCTTCTCGGTGATCGCCTGGGTCGTCGAGGCGATATCGAACAGCTTGGAGGCGCCGGAAAACACAAACAGGACGACGAACAGAACGCGTCCGACAGTAACGATGGCTGGCATTTGGCGGCCCCGCAAAAATCCCTGAACAGACTATACAGGAGTTCCCGTCAGCCGAACAGCGTTGGCTGCTGCCGCCCCGCCCGCTCCTGCGCCTCGACCGCCGCGACCGCCGTCATGTTGAGAATCCCGCGCGCCGTCACCGACGGCGTCAGGATATGCGCCGGACGCGTCGGTCCGATCAGGATCGGCCCGACCGGAAGTGCGTCGGCGAGGATCTTGATCATCTGGTAGGCGATGTTGGCCGCATCGAGGTTCGGCATGATCAGGATGTTGGCCGACCCTTCGAGCCGCGAATGCGGCAGCACGAGCTTGCGAGACAGCTCGGTCAGCGCGGAATCGCCGTGCATTTCGCCGTCGGCCTCAATCTCCGGATGATCGTTCACAAGGATCTCGGTGGCGCGCCGCATTTTCTGTGCAGACGCGGAATCGTAGCTTCCGAAATCCGAATGCGACAGGAACGCGACCTTGGGCTTGATCCCGAAGCGTTGCACATGCACAGCGGCAAGCGCCGCCATTTCCGCCAGTTCTTCCGCCGTCGGATTGGGGCGGATCTGGGTATCGGCGATGAAATACGAGCCCTTGCTGGTGATGACCAGCGCCAGTGCCGAATAGTCCGCGAGGCCCGGCGTCACGCCGATGATTTCGCGAATGCGCCGCAGATGGCTCATGTACCGGCCATCGACGCCGCACAGCATGGCGTCGGCCTCGCCCCGCGCGACAGCCAACGCCGCGATCACGGTGGCATTGGTGCGTACCAGCGTCCGCGCCGCTTCCGGCGTGATGCCGTGCCGTCCGGCCAGATCGATGTAGCTCTGGACATAGGAACGGTAGCGCGGATCGTCCTCGGGATTGATCAGGTCGAAATCGCTGCCGGGATTGATCGAGAGGCCAAACCGCTTGATGCGCGCGGCGACCACGGACGGACGGCCGACCAGGATCGGACGCGCCAGCTTTTCCTCGAGCACCACCTGCACCGCGCGCAGCACGCGCTCGTCCTCGCCCTCGGCGTAGATCACGCGCACCGGCTGCGTCTTGGCCTTCGCAAACACCGGCTTCATGACCAGACCCGAGCGGAATGCGAAACGGTCGAGCTGGCTGGTATAGGCGTCAAAGTCGGTAATGGGCCGCGTCGCCACGCCGGACTCCATGGCGGCCTTCGCCACCGCCGGCGCGACGCGCAGGATCAGCCGGGGATCGAACGGCGACGGGATCAGCGAGCCGGGACCGAAGCCCTGCGTCTCACCGCCGTCGAAACGCACCACCACATCGGACGGCGGATCGCGCGCGAGCTGCGCCAGTGCATCCACCGCAGCGACCTTCATCGCCTCGTTGATCGCCGTGGCGCCGACATCGAGTGCGCCGCGGAAGATGAAGGGGAAGCAAAGGACGTTGTTGACCTGGTTCGGGAAGTCCGAGCGGCCGGTGCAGATCATCGCATCGGGCCGCGCCTTGCGCGCCTCATCCGGCATGATCTCGGGATTCGGATTGGCGAGCGCCATCACCAGAGGCTGGTCGGCCATGGCCTTGACCATCTCGGGCTTGAGTACGCCGCCGGCTGACACGCCGAGGAAAATGTCCGCGCCGCCGATCACATCGCCCAGCGTACGCTTGTCGGTCTTCTGCGCGTAGACGGCCTTCCATTTGTCCATCAGCGTATTGCGGCCTTCATAGACAAGACCGTCGATATCGCAGACCCAGATGTTCTTGCGCTGCGCGCCAAGCGACACCAGCAGATTGAGACAGGCGATCGCGGCGGCGCCCGCGCCGGACGCCACGATCTTGCAGTCTTCCAGCTTCTTGCCGTTGATCAGCAGCGCATTGCGGACCGCCGCGCAGACGATGATGGCCGTGCCGTGCTGGTCGTCGTGGAAGACCGGAATCTTCATACGCGCCTTGAGCTGCTCCTCGATCTCGAAGCACTCCGGCCCCTTGATGTCTTCGAGGTTGATGCCGCCGAAGGTCGGCTCCAGCGCGGCCACCGTCTCCACCACGCGCGCGATGGTGTCGGCGGCGATCTCGATGTCGAACACATCGATGCCGGCAAACTTCTTGAACAGGACGGCCTTGCCTTCCATCACCGGCTTGGATGCCAGCGGACCGATGTTGCCGAGGCCGAGCACGGCGGTGCCGTTGCTGACGACGGCGACAAGATTGGAGCGGGTTGTCAGTGTCGCCGCCTCATGGGGATCGGCGGCAATGGCTTCGCACGCCGCAGCCACGCCCGGCGAATAGGCCAGCGCGAGGTCGCGCTGGTTGGCCAGCGGCTTGGTCGCCTGAATCTCGAGTTTGCCGGGCTTCGGAAGTCGATGATACGCCAACGCCGCGAGGCGAAGTTCTTCAGACAACGTCGACGCCATACCCGCTCCCGATATTCTCTTTGCCCCGGCTTGCGCCGGTGCTGTTTAGTCCCGTCGTGCGACGGTTATGCGATTCAGTACTCGTGTCCCGAATCCGAAGTTTGCATCATTTATCAGCGCGTCTCATAGCGAACTTCGGATTCAAAGGGACACTAGAAATTATAATTCCAGTGCGGTTTCGGTTCGCAAGTCCAGCATGACGCAGAATGATGCGGACTTGCGAACCGCCGCACTAGGGCAGATTGAGCCTGATATGCAGTTCGCGCAACTGCTTGAGCGAGACCTCCGATGGCGCGCCCATGAGCAGATCTTCGGCACGCTGGTTCATCGGGAACAGCGAGATTTCGCGCAGGTTGTTCGTACCGCAAAGCAACATGACAATGCGATCGACACCGGCGGCCATGCCGCCATGCGGCGGTGCGCCATACTGGAACGCGCGATACATGCCGCCGAAACGCTCGATGACCGTTTCCTCGCCATAGCCCGCGATCTCGAACGCCTTCACCATCGCCTGCGGGCGATGGTTGCGGATGCCGCCCGACGCAATCTCGTAACCGTTGCAGGCGATGTCGTACTGGAATGCCTTGATCGTGAGCGGGTCCTGCGTCTCCAGCGCTTCGAGGCCACCCTGCGGCATCGAGAACGGGTTGTGCGAGAAGTCGACCTTCTTGTCTTCCTCGTTGTACTCGTACATCGGGAAGTCGACGATCCATGCGAGCTCGAACCGGTCCTTGTCGATCAGGTTCAGCTCTTCGCCGAGCTTCGTGCGTGCGAGGCCTGCGAACTTCCAGAACTTCTGCGGATCGCCGGCAACGAAGAATGCGGCGTCGCCTTCCTTGAGGCCGAGCTGCTCGCGGATCGCGGCGGTGCGCTCGGGTCCGATGTTGTTGGCGAGCGGGCCTGCGCCCTCGCCGCCTTCGCGCCACATGATGTAGCCGAGGCCGGGCTGTCCTTCGCCCTGCGCCCACGAATTCATCCGGTCGCAGAAGGCACGCGAACCGCCGCCCGGCCCGGGGATCGCCCAGACCTGATTGGTCGCGTCTTCGAGCATGCGTGCGAACACCTTGAAGCCCGAACCGCGGAAGTGTTCGGACACATCCTGCATCACCAGAGGATTGCGCAGGTCCGGCTTGTCGGTGCCGTACTTGCGCAGGCTTTCAGCGAACGGAATGCGCGGCCACTTCTTGGTGACCGGCTTGCCGTTGGCGAACTCCTCGAACACGCCAGTGATCACCGGCTCCATCGCCGCAAACACGTCTTCCTGCGTGACGAAGCTCATCTCCAAATCGAGCTGATAGAACTCGCCGGGCAGACGGTCGGCGCGCGGGTCTTCGTCGCGGAAGCACGGCGCGATCTGGAAGTAGCGGTCGAAGCCCGACATCATCAGCAGTTGCTTGTACTGCTGCGGCGCCTGCGGCAGTGCGTAGAACTTGCCGGGATGAATCCGCGACGGCACCAGGAAGTCGCGCGCGCCTTCCGGCGACGACGCAGTGAGGATCGGCGTCTGGAATTCGAAGAAGCCGGCCTTCTTCATCCGCGCACGCATCGAGTCGACGATGGCGCCGCGGGTCATGATGTTCTGGTGCAGCTTCTCGCGGCGAAGGTCGAGGAAGCGGTACTTCAGCCGGATTTCTTCCGGGTATTCCTGATCGCCGAACACAGGCATCGGCAGTTCGCCTGCCTCGCCCAGCACTTCGATATCGGCGATAAACACTTCGACCGTGCCAGTCGGCAGATCAGGATTGTCGGTGCCTTCGGGACGGCGGCGAACCTTGCCGTCGATCTTCACCACCCACTCGGCGCGCAGCTTTTCGGCCAGAGAGAATGCCTTCGAATCCGGATCGATCACGCATTGCGTCATTCCGTAATGGTCGCGCAGGTCGATGAACAGCAGTCCACCATGATCGCGGATGCGGTGACACCAGCCGGACAGCCGGACCTCCTGGCCAATGTCGGAATCGCGGAGGGCGCCGCAGGTGTGGGAACGATAACGGTGCATGGAAATCCTGGAAAACGGCGTCAGAGGGCAGAATCAAGGGATACGGGCGCTGGTGCGCGCGCGCAGGGTTTACCCGAGCGCAGGGAACGCGGCAACCGGATGGTGCCGGTTACCCTCCCATATGGCGGGAAAAAGCTTAATAAAAACAATGCCCCCGCCAGCGGTCTTGAAGGCCGGGCATGAAGTCTTGCTAGGCCTCGCGCTTGTCCTGCTGGATCACGATGGTCGGGACGCCAAAGGTCCCGGTCCGCACCGTGAAAACCTGCGTGCCCGGCTTGCGGCCCTCGCGCAGTTCGGACACCTCGAGGCCCGCCTGCTCAAGCCGGGTCCGCGTTGCCGCAACGTCGGCGACACGCCATGAGACGCCGTAAATCTTGTCGGGGCCGTCGCTCCGGCCGTCCTTGAGGCGATGGATGACCTCGAACACCAGACCGTCGGTTCTGAAAAACAGAAAGCGCGTTCCTAGCGCCTCGATGGTCCGGTCGAGTTTCATATCAAGCCCGAGCCGAGCGCCGTAGAGCGCCGCGGTCCGCTCGGGATCCGGCGTCGCGATCACGAGATGATCGAGCGCATCGACCGGAGCTGGCGCGATCTCGGGCGAGCGCGCGAGGCTTTCGCCCCGCTGAAGAAAGAACAGCCGGATCCCATGGGTGGACTCCGCCGACGCGCGGGTGCGCTTCCATGTCAGCGTACGGCCCGAGGCTAGGTTCGTGCTCGCGCCATCGCTGATAGCTTCAGGCGCAAGGCCAAGACGCGTCAGGCGATGGTGCGCCTTCTCGATGTCGCCCACTTCAAAGGCCAGACTGGCGAGCCCCTCGCCCTGCCTCTCGAGCACGGCACGGACGCGACCGGCAGCCTCGCCCTCGCCCGCAGGCGCCATCAGCTCAAGCGAGGTGTTGTTGAGCACAAAGATCGCCGTGGCTGCGCCGTCGCTTTGCGCGCGCCACACCGGCGCGCGGCCGAGCAGCGTCTGATAACCGGCAACGCCGGCTTCGATGTCGCGAACCAGAACGACGGCGTGATCAAGTCCAGTAATCATGATGGTGACAAAGCTCGCATGGGAAGCCGCACCTAATCATGTCATCGCGGGCAATGCAGCCCCCTTGCCGCCGTGCATGCCACCTCTGAATTTCACATTGCGGAATGTTGCTAGCGATCCTGACGGCAGCGCCACTCACGCCGGCCTTTCTTTTTGATGCGCTCGTCTGGCCGGCAGGTTTCGGAGAGATCGATATCGTGAAACGTCCGGGTCTTCACGTCGAGGTTGATCGTTGCGTTGAGATTGACGTGAGGCCGGATCGGGATGTGGGTCCCGGCGTTGACATTGAGGTTGTTCGCCAAGGCCGCGGGAACCAGCGATACCGTCATGAGACCTGCGGCTGCAGCCTTGATGAGAAATCTCCCGGCCATGGCGAATCTCCCTGAAAATAGTGCATTGCGGCAATGATCATTGGTCGCGCGGCGCATGTGGCGGGTTCAGATCGGGGCGGAGATGTCCCCGCCATGCCCTACAGCGTGCCCTGACAGCCGATTTTCGCATGGAAAAATCCGCTCAAGGCGTTCATAACCCCCGCATGGAAATCATTACCACCACCGACGAACTCACCGCCGTCTGCAATCGCCTCGCCAAACACCGCGTCATCACAGTCGATACCGAGTTTTTGCGCGAAACCACCTATTATCCTCTGCTCTGTGTCGTTCAGTTGGCCAGCGCGGACGAAGCCGCCGTGGTCGATGCGCTCGCCGAGGGAATTGACCTCAAGCCATTCTTTGACCTGATGGCCAACGAGAATGTGCTGAAGGTGTTCCACGCTGCGCGGCAGGACATCGAAATCATCTTTCACCGCGCCGGCATCATTCCGCATCCGGTGTTCGATACCCAGGTCGCCGCCATGGTTCTCGGCTATGGCGACAGCATCGCCTACGACCAGCTTGTCGAGCGCATCACCGGACATCGTCCCGATAAAACCCATCGCTTCACCGACTGGTCGAACCGTCCGCTGACGCAGGACCAGATCACCTATGCGGTCGCCGACGTCACGCATCTGCGCGATGTGTTCGCGGCGCTCGACGCCGACCTTAAGAAACGCGGCCGCAGCGAGTGGGTCAGCGAGGAGATGGAAATTCTCACCTCGCCGAAAACTTATGACTTCCATCCGGAGCGCGCATGGGAGCGGCTCAAGACGCGCGTCCGCAAACCGAAAGAACTCGCGGTGCTGATGGAAGTCGCGGCATGGCGCGAGCAGGAAGCACAGAGCCGCGACGTGCCGCGCTCGCGTGTGCTGAAGGACGACGCCATCGGCGACATCGCCACCCATGCGCCCACCACACTCGAGCGGCTGGCAGGTCTGCGGTCGCTGCCAAAGGGCTTCGACAAATCAAAATGGGGCCAGGACATTCTCGCCGCGGTGAAGCGCGGAATTTCGCGCGACCTGACCAAGTTGCCGAAGCTCGACAAGCCGCGCGGCAATGCCAATGGCGGCGCGACCGTCGAATTGCTGAAAGTGCTATTGCGCATGACCTCGGAACAGCACGCGGTCGCCAGCAAGGTGATCGCGACCGTGGACGACCTCGAACAGATCGCGGCCGACGACAACGCCGATGTCGGCGCGCTGCACGGCTGGCGCCGTGAGCTGTTCGGCGAAGCTGCGCTGGCCTTGAAGAAAGGCCGCCTCGCGCTGGCCATCGACAAGGGCCGCGTGGTGCGGGTCGATCGCGAATAACATTTCGCCTCAGGCAACCCACACCGGCCACACGCCCCTGTGATGATACAGGGGCGTTTTCGTATTTGCCTGCCGGTCCGCCGGTGTCACAATCACCCCCTTACATTGTCAATAATGTCGTCTGTTTTGCCGTCCTTCCATGGACGATCTTGTCCTCCGTCAACACCAGCACGGAGTGAGACCCATGAAGCGCTACGTTATCGAACGTGAATTGCCCGGCGTCGCCAACCTGAGCCCCGCACAGCTCAAGGAAACCGCCGCGACCTCCAACGACGCGCTCGCCAAGCTGGCGGGAAAGGCACAATGGCTCCAGTCATTCGTCGTGGATGACAAGACATTCTGCATCTACCTCGCCGAAAACGAAGCCGCCGTTCAAGCGCACGCACGATTGAGCGGCATTCCAGCAACCAAGGTGTCAGAGGTGCGCGGCGTCATTGACCCGACGACGGCATCCTGAAAGGCGCGGCGCCGCCGCCCGAAGTTTGTCGGCGGCGTCGGTACCCATCACGGAGTTTCGTCATGACAGGAGAATTGATTGTCCTGATCGCACTGTGTCGCACGATAGCGACCTATATCAGCGCGCTCATGGGAAAATAACACGCACAGTCAGCAAGCAGGTTTCGCCATTTGGTTCAGGCGTCCCAAGGACACAGGTGGAAAGCATGGCCAGGCAAGCAAATTCAGTGGTGCCGTCCAAGAGCAGTGTCACCGAGCATGCGAAGCGCGTGCTCGATGTCACGGTTGTCCTTCTGGAGGACGGCTACGCTTCAACGGCAATCGGCCCGATCGAGGTGTTTCATTCGGCGGGCCTGCTGTGGGAATGGCTGCACGGCACGCCGCCTGACAATCCGCCGTTCCGGGTCCGGATCGCGTCGCTCGACGGCAACAGCGTGACCAGCCTTTGCTCGCTGGGATTGACCCCGAACTGTTCGATCCATGAGATTGAACACACCGACATCATCATTCTTCCCGCGTCAGGTTGGGACGTGATGGACCGGATCGCGAAGAACAGCGCTCTCCTGCCCTGGCTGCGCGACCGGTACGCGAAAGGCGCCTACATCGCGGGTGTCTGCACCGGCGTTGCCTTCCTTGCCGAATGCGGATTGCTCGACGGCCGCGAGGCGACCACGCACTGGGGCGTAGCGGACATCATGCGCCAGCGCTATCCCAAAGTGATCTGGCGGCCGGACCGCTTCGTGACCGAAGACGGACGGCTGTTCTGCAGCGGCGGGGTTTATGCATCGCTGGATATCAGCCTTTATCTGGTGGAGAAATTCTGCGGTCACGAGATTGCCCTGCGCTGCGCGAAGGCGTTGCTGCTCAGCATGCCGCGCAGCCGCCAATCCGGATACTCGGTGGTGCCGCTGTCCCATCCCCATTCCGATGACAAGATCAGGGACGCGGAAGAATATCTGCAGGCTCATCTGGAGAAACCGATATCGATTGATCTGCTCGCCGACCGCGCCGGAATGGGTCAGCGCAACTTCATCCGGCGCTTCAAGGCGGCGACCGGGCGCGTGCCCGGCGAATATGTGCAGATGCTGCGTGTGGCGGCGGCCAAGGAAATGCTGGAGCAAGGCGCGTCCTCCATTCAGGCCGTCTCGATCAAGATCGGCTATGAGGACGTCGCCTTCTTCAGGAGCCTGTTCAAGCGGCATACCGGCCTGACGCCTGCGAACTATCGCGCCCGCTTTGCCAACATGACATTCGATCGCGGCGAACTCGTCTCCGGATAACGCTTCAGCACGTTTTTCGACAAAGCGCTTCAGCGCGTCTTTCTAAACGTCAGATTGATGCGTTGAGAACCAAGCAGCGGATGCTCGCCCTCCGCCAGCGGCATCACGCCGTGATAGGCCAGCCGCGCCGGCCCGCCCCATGCGACGACATCGCCATGGATCAGCCGGTAGCGCGCGGTCTTGTCGGAGCGGTTCAGGCCGCCGAACAGGAATGTCGCGGGTAATCCGAGCGACACCGAGACGATCGGCGCATTGAAATCCAGTTCGTCCTTGTCCTGATGGAGCGATAACTTGGCGCCGGGCTCATAGCGATTGATGAGACAGGCGTCGGGGCGAAAATCGGCGAAGCCTGCTTTGGCGGCGGCGCGTGCCGCCAGATCCGCAAACACAGCCGGCATCTGCGGCCATGGATGACCGCCGACAGGATCGATGGGATCATAGCGATAGCCAGTGCGATCGCTGACCCAGCCGACCCTTCCGCAGTTGGTCATGGCCACCGACATCCGGTGGCCGCCGGGCGTGACCAGATAACGGAACGGCGCACGTGCGATGATCGCATTCACCGCGTCGAATAAAGACACTTCAAGCGACCTCGCAAACCCGGCAAGCAGCATCGCGCCGGGCGCGAGTTGCACATCGCGCTGGTCCACAATGTCGCCGTCGAACAGATCACGCATCTCTGGGCCTGGAGTAAACGACGCGATTCACGCGTCCCTCACCGACCTCATCCGATTCAAGGCGATGCTTCCACCCGATTCCCGGAAATTGCTGTCCATAAAAACAAACCGGGCGGAAGCTTGCGCTTCCACCCGGCGTCATTTGAACCCGAGGAACCTTAGGCCGCAGCCTTCTTCGAGGTCGGAACTTCCGAGATCGTCTTCAGGATCTGCGAAGCGATCTGGTAGGGGTCGCCCTGCGAGTTCGGGCGGCGGTCTTCCAGATAGCCCTTGTAGTCATTGTTGATGAAGGAGTGCGGGACGCGGATCGACGCGCCGCGGTCCGCCACGCCGTAGGAGAACTTGTTCCAAGGCGCGGTCTCGTGCTTGCCGGTCAGACGCTTGTCGTTGTCCGGGCCGTAGACGGCGATGTGATCCATCAGGTTCTTGTCGAACTGCTTCATCAAAGCTTCGAAGTAGTCCTTGCCGCCGACCGTGCGCATGTACTCGGTCGAGAAGTTGGCGTGCATGCCCGAGCCGTTCCAGTCGGTATCGCCGAGCGGCTTGCAGTGGAACTCGATGTCGATGCCATACTTCTCGGTGAGACGCAGAAGCAGGTAACGCGCGATCCACATTTCATCAGCGGCCTTCTTGGAGCCCTTGCCGAAAATCTGGAATTCCCACTGGCCCTTCGCCACTTCGGCATTGATGCCTTCGTGGTTGATGCCGGCGGCGAGACACAGGTTGAGGTGCTCTTCGACGATCTCGCGGGCGACCGAGCCGACGTTGCTGTAGCCGACGCCCGTGTAGTACGGACCCTGCGGTGCCGGATAACCAGCCTCAGGGAAGCCGAGCGGACGCCCGTCCTTGTAGAAGAAGTATTCCTGCTCGAAGCCGAACCATGCGCCGGCATCATCGAGAATGGTCGCGCGCTTGTTCGACGAGTGCGGGGTCTTGCCATCGGGCATCATGACTTCGCACATCACGAGCGCACCGTTGATGCGGGCTGCGTCCGGATAGACAGCGACAGGCTTCAGAACGCAATCCGAGCTGTGGCCTTCGGCCTGCTGGGTCGAGCTTCCGTCGAAGCCCCAGAGCGGGAGCTGTTCGAGGGTCGGAAACGCATCGAATTCCTTGATCTGGGTTTTTCCGCGAAGGTTCGGGGTCGGCGTATAGCCATCGAGCCAGATGTACTCGAGCTTGTACTTTGTCATTTCGGTCTCTCTTGAGTGAAAGATTGCGGCGCTAAATTCCCGGCCGGTTTAGCCGCCGAGGGGACCCGGCCGCAAACGGCTGACGCCTTAACAAGCATTTAACGTGCCAACCAGCCCCCTCATGGACCGTGATCCTGAGCCGATCGACCGGTCCTCCTGGCCAGTCATTTTGCCCTCCGCAGCCAGGTGATTCGCAGACTTGCTCGTCCGAGTGCGTGTTTTTACGCCACTTTTTTCGCCTGCCTCGTTTGGTGGCGGCGGTATTCAAGACGCTTAGCCGCGGAAACCCTTCAAGTGCGAGAGCGTTAAGATTTCAGGCGCATGCTGAGTGAAGGCGCAGAATCGAAGATGCGCAAATTGTATGCATTTGCCTGCTTTTTATAGGGCAAACCGCGCAAAAGACGTGCGTTCCTCTTACATTAGTTCTCCACGCGATAACCGCGCAACAAGAGGAGACTGGAATGACACCTAATTCGACCCAGCCGACGGCCAAGATCTACCAATTCCCTGTTGGTGGCCGTGCGGCGCTCAGCAGCCGTAGCGAGCCTGCCAAGCCGACACTGGACTACGCCGTCTCCGGCAGCGGCTGGTACCACGAAGCCGCTATTGAAGACGCCAAACGGGGCAGCGAACACTGATGCCCCGCGCCGCCATGACGCCCGGGTGGCCTGACCGCCCGGTGACCAGCGACGTCAAATAAAGGGTCGAAGCATAGCGCTTCGGCCCTTTTCCTTCGGGCGTATGCCCCGCCCGTTACGCACCGAAGATCGACCAGCCCATCCGTTTGCTGAGAGTTTCAAGCGCATCACGGCCCAGCCGGGAGTTGCCGTTGGCATCGAGACCCGGTGACCAGACCGCGATGGAGGCCTTGCCCGGCGCAATGGCCAGGATGCCGCCGCCGACGCCGCTCTTGCCGGGCAAACCCACCCGATAGGCAAACTCCCCCGAGCCATCGTAATGCCCGCATGTCAGCATCACGGCGTTGATGCGCCGCGCCCGCTCCGGCGGCACGACCAGAAATCCAGTCGACGGATTGCGACCCGAGTGCGCGAGAAACCGCCCCGCCATCGCAAGCTGGCGGCACGACATGGCGATTGCGCATTGATGGAAATAGACGCCGAGCGTCAGTTCAACAGGATTTTCGATAACCCCGAACGACTTCATGTAATTGCCGAGCGCGATGTTGCGAAAACCGGTGCGCTGCTCGGATGCCGCGACAGACTCGTCGATCTTGATCGAGGAGTCGCCTGAGAGGAACTGCATGAATCTCAGGATTTCGCCCAGCGTTTCGCGGGGCTGATGCCCGGACAGAATGGCATCGGTCACGGCGATCGCGCCGGCATTGATAAAGGGATTGCGCGGGATACCGCGTTCGCGCTCAAGCTGAACGATCGAGTTGAACGGGCTGCCCGACGGCTCGCGCCCCACCCGCTGCCACAGCTTGTCGCCGATCATGCCCAATGCGAGTGTGAAGGTGAACACCTTGGAAATGCTTTGAATCGAAAACGACGTGTCGGCGTCCCCGCCCGCCGCGATATGTCCGCTGGAATCGACCACGACGAGACCGAACGAGTTGACATCAACGCCAGCCAGTTCGGGAATATAGGTCGCGACGTCTCCGCGATCCTTTCTTTCGATCATCTCGTCGGCGATTTCCTTGACGACGCGATCCAGGGTAGCATTGCTCATTGCGGCTTCGGCTTCTGATTGCGGACACACGGTCTTATCGAACGTGGTCATATGCGACAACCGTGCCAACGCGACAGGCGCGCCAAAAGCGACAAACGCCGCTCAAATCGCCGTGGACTGCCTGTTATTTTGCGTCGTGGAAAATGATGCCGACGGTATGCCGGTGACCGGAACGGAGCTGGCTGACGCCATGGCGCAAATTAACGCGATAGGTCCCGCGCGTGCCCTGGACCGGCCGGTGATGAACCGCGAACACCACGGCATCGCCTTGCTTCAGCGGCACCACCGCTGCGCGTGACTGCATGCGCGGACGCTGCTCCGTGAGCACGAACTCGCCGCCGGTGAAATCGCGCTCCGGTTCCGACAGCAGGACTGCGACCTGCAACGGAAACACATGCTCGCCGTACAGGTCCTGATGCAGGCAATTGTAGTCGCCCGCGTTGTACTGGAGTAGCAAAGGCGTCGGCCGGGTCTGCCCGGCCTTGTGGCAGCGCGTGATGAAATCGGCGTGCTCCGCGGGATAACGAACGTCGATGCCCATCGACTCGTTCCAGCGATTGGCGATCGGCGCCAGTTGCGGATACAGCGCCGTCCGCAATGCCGAGATGATATCCGGCAGCGGATAGGAAAAATACTTGTACTCGCCGCGCCCGAAGCCGTGACGTGCCATGATGATGTGGCTGCGGAAGATGCCATCCTCGCCATAGAGACCGGCGAGCGAACCGCATTCATCGGGTGACAGCAGCCGCGGCAGAACCGCCCAGCCATTGCCATCGAGATGCGTTGCGATGTCGGGCCAGTCCATCGCCCCGACACGCGTCGGCGCCTGCGACGCCCGCGTTTTGACTTTTGCTGATGCGACCATGTCCGGGCTCCTGTCTGATGCCCCGAACTAATTCAATGGCGACGGGCCTTCCACCCGATTTCCGGCGGGATGGAACTACGGCTTCACGATCGTGGCAGTGCGCCCGATCAGACGGGCGAGCTGCTTGAAGCGATTGACGACACGGTCGGCGGCAAGATCTGCGGCCCGTTTGTCGAACGCCAGGATAAGCTTGCGGCCCTGATTGCGGAAATGCGTGTGCGGCAGCACGCCGCGCTGCGCCGCGGATATCATGAAGGCAACGCGGAAGGCGGCACCGATCAGGCGCGCGCGATCGACCATCGCGGGCGGAATGAGCGCACGCACGGCTTGCGGCGCCTCGTTCTCCGCGTTCAATCCGGCGTAGCGATAATAGGCCGCGAGCGCGAGAAACACCCTGCCCTCGTGAGTCACCGCGCCGAAATTCCCGTTGATGATGAAATCGAGCGACTGCTCGCCGCGATGATCCGGATGGGCCCGCCAGGCTGCGTCGGACAGCCAGCACGCCGCATGACGCAGCCGCTTCTCGTCCTCGCTTTCGCGCAGGCCCGCGACCCTGAACAGCTTGTCGGTCCACACGATCAGATCGTCGGCGTGGCGCGGCGAACGCGCGCGCAGTTCGTTCATGGTCTGCGCCGTGGCGATCAGCCCGTCTTTCTGCTGCTCCTTTTCAGGCAGCATCTCATAGAGCAATCCTTCGCGAACGCCGTAGGTCGAGAACACGATATTCTTCGGCTTCGCGACGCGGATGATGTATTCGAGCACGAGCGCCGCGTAGGTCAGCAGCGGGCGGCGGGCATCGGCAACAGTCTCGATGTCGGCGAGTGTATTGCTTGCGGCCAGACGGCGAAGCCGCCGTACAAAGTCCAGCGCGTCGGCCGCTGGAATGGTGTAGCCGTGCATCACGTGCAGCGGATAGCCGCTCTGGATGATATGGATGCGTGCCAGCGCGCGCCATGTGCCGCCGACCGCATAGAACGTCCGGCCCGCGCCCGCCTTGAGCTGCGGCAATCCGGTCAGCCCGGCGGCGACGATACGCTCCGCCTTCTTCAGCGATTTCTGCGACGCATCCTGCAACGCGAGGCCACCGAGCGGCAGTGTCGTGCCCGAGCGAATGCGCTGGCCGCGCACATCGATGAGTTCGAGCGAGCCGCCGCCGAGATCGCCGACGATGCCGTCCGGCTTGTAGACGCCCGACGCGACGCCGAGCGCAGACAGCTTCGCTTCGCGCGCGCCCGACAGGATATTGATGGGACAGCCGCAGATGCGCTCGGCCTTGGCGATGAAGTCCGGCCCGTTGGTCGCGTCGCGGCAAGCTGCGGTGGCGATCGCATGGACCTCGCCGACCTTCATGATCTTGCAAAGCGCCTTGAACCGCTTGAGCGCCGCCAGCGCCTTTTCGACGGCGTCTGCCGCGAGCAGTCCGGTCGACTGCACTTCGCGGCCGAGACCGCAAAGTGTTTTCTCGTTGAAGATCGGTGCGAGATTGCGCGTCTTGTCCTCGTAGACAACAAGACGGACCGAGTTCGATCCGATGTCGATGACGGCGACGCTTTTCGATGGTTTGCGCGCAGGACGAGGCCGCTCGCGAACGAGTGCCGGGCTCACGGATTCGTTCTTCGAACCACTAACGCTCCGAACGGCGCGTAAGACGGCGTGGCGAAGATTCTTTAAGCGACTTTCCACGGCCTGACAGACTCGGATTCGTCATGAAGTAATCGTGCACGTTGAAAGGTTCCTCGCCTTTCGCGGCCTTCATACGCGTTGACGACCCGTCCGGCAACAACTGCCAGCTCTGTTCATTATCCTTCAGGTTCGCGACCATGATTTGTTCGAGAACCTGCTGATGCACCGTAGGATTTTGCAGCGGGCACAACACCTCGACCCGGCGGTCGAGATTGCGCGGCATCATATCTGCCGACGAGATATACACAGCAGCCTTCGCACTCGGCAGGCCATGGCCCATGCCGAAGCAGTAGATTCGCCCGTGTTCAAGGAACCGGCCGATGATCGACTTGACCCGGATGTTCTCCGAAAGTCCGGGAACACCGGGACGCAGACAGCAGATTCCGCGGATCACCAGATCGATCGAAACGCCGGCCTGCGAGGCGTCATAGAGCGCGTCGATGATGTCGGGATCGACCAGCGAGTTCATCTTCAGCCAGATCGCCGCCGGCTTGCCGTGCCGCGCGAAGTTCGCTTCGCCGTGAATGTGTTCGAGCATCCGCTTGCGCAGTGTCAGCGGCGACACGCCCATCTTCTCGATGTCGCGCGGTTCCGCGTAGCCGGTGATATAGTTGAAGACACGCGCAGCATCGCGCGCGATCACCGGATCGGATGTGAAATACGACAGGTCGGTATAGATGCGCGCAGTGACCGGATGATAGTTGCCGGTCCCGGCGTGAACATAAGTCGTCAGCCCCGCGCCTTCCCGGCGCACCACCAGCGACAGCTTGGCGTGAGTCTTGAGTTCGAGGAATCCATAGACCACCTGAACGCCAGCGCGTTCGAGATCGCGCGCCCAGCGGATGTTGGCTTCTTCATCGAAGCGCGCTTTCAGTTCGACCAGCGCGGTCACCGACTTGCCGGCTTCGGCGGCTTCGGCAAGCGTGCGCACGATCGGTGAATCGCGCGAGGTGCGATAGAGCGTCTGCTTGATCGCAACCACATCCGGATCACGCGCGGCCTGCTGCAGGAACTGCACGACGACGTCGAACGATTCATAAGGGTGATGGACGATGAGATCCTTTTGACGGATCGCCGCGAAGATATCGCCGCCGTGGTCGCGGACGCGCTCGGGATGACGCGGCACATAGGGCGTGAATTCGAGATCGGGACGATCGAGCCGTGTCAGTTGCGACAACTCGTTCATGGCCAGCACACCGTCAACCAGCAGCACGTCATCATCAGGAGTGGACAACGCGCGCTGCACGAAGGCGCGCAAGTCGTCGGGCATATGAGCTTCGATTTCGAGGCGGATCACCGATCCGCGGCGGCGGCGCTTCAGCGCCGACTCGAACAGGCGAACAAGATCTTCGGCTTCTTCTTCGATTTCCAGTTCGGAGTCGCGGATGATGCGGAACGCTCCCTCACCCTTGACCACGTAGCCCGGGAACAACCGGCCGATGAACAGTGCCGTGGCCTGTTCAAGCGTGATGAGACGGACCGAGCCGTCCTTGCCCACAGGCAGCCGGATGAAGCGGTCGATCTTGCCCGGCATGCGGATCAGCGCGTTCATCGCCTTGCCGTCGGACACCCGCGCCAGATGCAGCGCGATGGTGAAGCCGAGGCTCGGAATGAACGGGAACGGATGCGCCGGGTCGATCGCAAGCGGCGTCAGCAGCGGGAAAATGTTGTGAAGGAAGTGATCTTCGATCCAGGAGCTTTCCGCCTTGGTGACGTCCTTGCCGTCGACCAGAACGATGCCGACCTCGGCAAGAGCGGCGCGCAGATCGCGCCAGATCGCCTGCTGGTCGCTCGCGAGCTTCGAGACGGTCTCATTGATCTTGGCGAGTTGCTCGGTGGGCGTCGAGCCATCCGGGCTGCGCTCGGTAATGCCTTCGCGGACCTGCGCCTTGAGGCCCGCGACGCGGACCATGAAGAACTCGTCAAGGTTATTGGCAGAAATCGACAGGAACCGGACCCGCTCCAGCAGCGGGTGGTTCGGATTGACCGCTTCCTCGAGCACACGGCGGTTGAAATGAAGCCACGAGAGTTCGCGGTTGATGAAGCGTTCCGGGCCCGATCCGATCGCCGACGCGAGCGCTAGCTCTTCATTTTCTTCTTTTTTTACAGCAGTTTGCGCGGCATCCATGAAGCGAGACCCTATTTCACGTCATTTGGCCCCAAACTTAGGCCTGTTCCACGGAGACAATGTGCCAGTGTCATGACAGTTCGATGACATGATGGGCCAGGAAGTCTTAAGGACCAAGCCCTGCGCGGTCAGGCCGCAGGATCTTTCAGCAGTTCCGCGGCGAGGGCGCGGGTCACCGGCCGGCGCAGCCGCAGCGCCTCCTCGTCCAGCAATTCGACCGTCCGCCGCGCCGCAGCGAACGACCGCTCGATGCGGGTCGAGAGGTAACTCACGAGCCCCTCGTCTACGGTCATCTGGCGGTCTGCACAGAACTTGACGATCAGCGCGCGGAACAACTGGTCGTCCGGCGGGGTCAGCGCGACCACCGGTACCGCACGCAGCCGCGAGCGCAGATCCCGCAATTCCACCGGAAACACCGAAGGCAGCGCCCGCCCGGTCATCAGGACATAGGCTTCGTCCTCGCGGGCGAGATTCAAGAGATGGAATAGCGCGCGCTCGTCGAAGGCCGCGGGATCGAGATCGTCGACCACAAGCGCCCCGGTCGCGAGTTCGCCGGGGACATTGGCCGCGGTCAGCGTATGGGCCGCAACCGACCGTGCGCCGGCTTCGGCGGCCCAGATCGATGCAAGATGGCTTTTGCCGCTACCCTCCGGCCCCACCAGCATCATCACGCGATTGGGCCAGTCAGGCCATGCGTCGATCAGCGCAAGCGCCTGTGCGTTGGCAGAACCCTCAAGGAAATTGTCGCGCGTCAGGCTTTCGGCATGCGGCAGCGCAAAGGCCAACTGACGAGGGCGGACGCGAGCTACCACGCAAGACTCCTGGCCGAACCGTACGCAACATGCGGCTTGTGAAATCGTATCACGGGATTGGCGCAGTCGCGCTCATGTGCCGTGCCCACTCCACGAGATAGAAGGACACCGAAAGCAGCGTCAAGACCGTCACGAAACCCGCCAGAATGACCTCATAGGGCGATGCATTGAACTGGAAGCCGAGCGAGGCCAGCACCAGCGCCGCGAACGCCACCTGAGCCACGGTGTTCAGCTTGGAGACCATCAACGGCTTCATCGGAACCGGATTGTCGAGCAGCCACGAGATGATCACCGCGCCCACGATCATGAAGTCGCGCGACACCACGAGAATGACCAGCCAGCGCGGAATGTCGCCCGAGATTCCGAGCGTGACGTAGATCGAGACCAGCAGCGCCTTGTCGGCCACGGGATCGAGCAACGCGCCAATCTCGGTGGTCATATTAAATCGCTTGGCGAGGAATCCATCGATGGCATCGCTGACCCCCGCCACCACGAAGATCACGAAGGCGATGGTCATCTGGTTCGACGCGATGGCCCAGACGATGACCGGCACCAGCAGGATGCGGCCCAGGGTAATGATGTTTGGCAGATTCACGCGACTTTTTCCCGGCTGCTCCTGTTTTAACGGGCCCCGGACGGCTTGCATAGGATACGGCGATGCGGCGGACCGCCCGGGGGCCCTTCTCCCAGCTATGCACAGCCTGCCCGGCGGCCATTGCGCCAGCGCAAAATCCGACGTAACCACCGGCTAACTCGGAAGGCGCTGTAGAAAGAGGCGAATTTCGGATTCGGGGCACTCGTATGACCGACCAAAAAACCGGCCTGACCTATTCATCCGCTGGCGTGGATATTGACGCCGGAAACCGGCTCGTGGACCTCATCAAGCCGCTGGTCCGCGCCACCGCGCGGGCGGGCGCCGATGCCGAAATCGGCGGATTCGGCGGGCTGTTCGACCTCAAGGCCGCCGGCTTCAAGGACCCCATTCTGGTCGCCGCCACTGACGGCGTCGGCACCAAGGTCAAGATCGCCATCGAAACCGGCATCCACGGCGGTATCGGCATCGACCTCGTGGCGATGTCGGTCAACGACCTCGTGGTTCAGGGCGCCGAGCCGCTGTTCTTTCTGGACTACTTTGCCTGCGGCAAGCTCGATCCAGAGGCCACCGCCTCGATTGTCGCGGGTGTCGCCGAGGGCTGCCGCGAATCCGGCTGCGCCCTGATCGGCGGCGAGACAGCCGAAATGCCCGGCCTCTACAAGGACGGCGACTATGACCTCGCAGGTTTCGCAGTCGGCGCGGCCGAGCGCGGCACGCTGCTGCCGCATAAGGACATCGGGCCCGGCGACGCGGTGATCGGCCTCGCCTCCTCCGGCGTTCACTCCAACGGTTTCTCGCTGGTGCGCAAGGTGGTCGAGACATCCGGAGTGACGTTCGACGCGCCGGCCCCCTTCGCACCCGTCATGACCCTTGGCGGCGCCCTGCTTGTCCCGACCAAGCTTTATGTGAAGTCGTGCCTTGCGGCGATCCGCCAGACCGGCGCGGTCAAGGGTCTCGCGCACATCACCGGCGGCGGCTTCACCGACAACATTCCGCGCGTGCTGCCGAAACATCTCGGCGTCCGTATCAATCTGGCCGCGGTTCCCGTCCTGCCGGTGTTCAAGTGGCTGGCCGCCGAGGGCAACATCGCCGAACTCGAATTGTTGCGCACCTTCAACTGCGGCATCGGCATGATCGCCATCGTCAAGCGTGAACAACTGGTCGAGGTGATGGACGTGTTCGCGCAGAACGGCGAGCGCGTGGTCGATCTCGGCGAAGTCGTCGAAGCCTCCAGCGACGAGCGCGTGATCTACGACGGCCACCTGAACCTGGCGGATTGAGATGGCACGACGCCGCGTCGCCATTCTGATTTCGGGACGCGGCTCGAACATGACCGCGCTGATCGAGGCCGCAAAGGCCAAGGACTATCCCGCCGAAATCGTTCTGGTGATGTCCAACATCGCGGGCGCCGGCGGCCTCGCGAAGGCCGGTGACGCCGGGATCGAAACCGCGACCGTCGAAAGCAAGCCGTTCGGCAAGGACCGCGAAGCGTTCGAGCGCAAGCTCAACGAGACGCTCATTGCCCACAACATCGATCTCGTGTGCCTCGCTGGATTCCTGCGCCTGCTCACGCCGTGGTTCGTCAGGCAATGGGAAGGCCGGATGCTGAACATCCATCCGGCGCTGCTGCCGTCCTACAAAGGCCTCCACACGCACGAGCGCGCACTGGCCGACGGCGTCAAGATTCACGGCGCGACGGTGCATTTCGTGGTGCCGGAAATGGATTCCGGGCCAATCATCATGCAAGGCGCGGTCGCCGTCCGCGATGACGATACGCCGGACACGCTGGCTGCGCGTGTCCTTGGTGTCGAGCATTGTATCTATCCAAACTCGCTGCGGCTTGTGGCCAGCGGGCGTACCCGCCTCGAAAACGGCGTGTGCAAATCCGACGCGAGCGGCAGTCCCGACGACGCGCTGATCTCGCCCGAGGTTATCTAGCGGCCGACTTCGCTGCCGGCGTGACGCGCCACACCGCGTTGCCGACATCATCGGCCACCAGCAACGCGCCCTGCTTGTCGATCGTGACGCCGACAGGCCTGCCCCGTGCTTCACCCCTGTCGCTCAAAAAGCCGGTGAGAATGTCCTGCGGCTTGCCCGACGGCATGCCGTCCTTGAACGGCACGAAGATCACCTTGTAGCCGCTGCGCGGATTTCTGTTCCACGATCCATGCTGGCCGACGAATGCGCCGTTCTTGAACGACTCCGGAAACAGATCGCCCTGGTAGAAGGTCAGTCCCAGCGACGCGGTGTGCGGACCGAGGGCATAATCCGGCACAATCGCCTTGGCCACGAGGTCCGGGCGCTGCGGATTGACGCGCACATCGACATGCTGGCCGAAATAGCTGTAGGGCCAGCCGTAAAATCCACCATCCTTCACCGACGTCATGTAATCCGGAACGAGATCGCTGCCGATTTCGTCACGCTCGTTGACGACGACCCACAATGCGCCGCTCTGCGGCTGCCATGCCGGCCCGTTCGGATTGCGCAGCCCCGACGCGAACACGCGCGACGCTCCGGTTGCGATATCGATCTTGAGCACGGCTGCGCGGTTTTTTTCGGCCTCGATGCCGTTCTCGCCGACGTTGCTGTTGGAGCCAACGGTGGCATAGAGCTTGGTGCCATCAAGGCTCGCCACCAGATCCTTGGTCCAGTGATGATTGATGCGACCGCCGGGCAGATCGGCCACCTTCACACCCGGGGTCGTGATCTTCATGTCGCCTTCGCGGTAGGGAAACTTCAGGATCGCATCAGTGTCGGCGACATAGAAATCATTTCCGACCAGTGCCATCCCAAATGGCGAGTTCAGTTTCTCGAGAAAGACGGACCGCTGCTCGGCCTTGCCGTCACCATCAGCGTCACGCAGCAGCGTAATGCGGTTCGCGCTCGGCACGCCTGCGCCCGCACGTCCCATCACCATTTTCGTCACCCATCCCTTGATTCCGGCGCCATCGTCGGGCTTCGGCGGGGCATTGGTTTCCGCGACCAGCACATCGCCGTTCGGCAGCACAAACAGCGTGCGCGGATGGTCCAATCCGGACGCCAGCGCGGCGACCGAGAAGCCGTCGGCGGCTTTCGGCTTCTCACCTGCCGGCCAGCCCGTGGCGGTGGCGATGTTGATCGTGGGAATCCAGGAGCTCTTGGGCTCGGGAAGCGTCGGCTGCGGGCCGTAGCCCTGCTCGATGGGAACGTCGGCCTTCTCGTTGCAGGCGGCGAGGGTCAAGGCGAGCGCGATCAAAAGGATGGTGCGGCTGTTGCTGTACATGGATGGTCCTCAATGTTCCCCAGCAACGCACAGATCCGCCAACCGTTCATGACACAAATTAGCGATCACGGAGAATTCACGCTCTGCGCTGAACTTATAGGCACAAACAAAAACCCCCGGCTGGTGGCCGGGGGAGCACCGCATTCCTTCGTCTCGCGACGTCAGGAAACTTTCAGATTTTCCGCCGATGACTTGCCGCGATTTTCCACGAGATCGTACTCGACTGTCTGATTTTCATTGAGGGTCGAAAGCCCCGCGCGCTCGACCGCCGAGATGTGCACGAACACGTCCTTGTCACCGACCGCCGGTTTGATGAAACCGTAGCCTTTGGTCGGGTTGAACCACTTCACCGTACCTTTTGCCAACGTCCGTCTCCTCGTCCAGATATAAAAAAGGCGCGGTCACGCTCATCGCGTGCCACGCCGCTAGCGGGCTTCAAATGTCTTGCAGAAGAATGTCGTGTCTTCCAAGTCCACAGCCGAACGGCCCAAATCCGATTGCGGCAACAATCCCAACATGAAAATTTCGCCTTAGCAAGACTGCAAAGCACGACAAATGCCTGTGGCATCAGCACCACAACGGGTCCGAATGCCCAGCGGCGGGCATGGCAGCAAGTTGACGCAGGCGACGGATTCAGGGCAAATCGCACAACGCATTTGCAACAAATCCTTTTGAGTTCCCGTTTTTATGAAAATGACAGCGTCGCGACCGAGCATATGCCGGATGAAGGTGCTGTACGCGGCTGCGTCCGGCCTGACCGTGCTGTGTGCCGCATCGAGCGCCAGCGCACAGTTCGCGCCTATCCCAAACGTCACCGACAACGCCTCCCAGCTTTCGGTGGGCGCCTCGCAACTCGACATCGGCAGCAGCTTTCTTCAGCGTCTGGGCCGCGAAGCGACCACCGGATATGCCGCGCGGGACAATTCGGGTGGCGGCGGCGCATCGCAAAGCACGGCCGAGCCTCTGTACCGGACATGGGCTGAAACCTACGTCATCCGCGCGCGCACGGCAGCGCAAGGCACCTTCGTCGGCGACAAGCGCGGGACGCTCGGATTTGTCGGCGGTATCGGCGCCACCATCGCGCCCGGCCTGAATGTCGGCTTCTCGGTCGATCAGAGCCACACCTGGATCGACGTGCCGCTTGCGCTGCAAACCGCGACACTCGACATGACGCAACTCGGCATCAACGCGTCTTACAGCAACGGCCCATGGACCGTTGCGATGGCGGCGGTCCATGGCTTTGCCCGGATCAGTTCGATCCGCGCGACGCCGCTCGGCAGCGCGTTTGCCAACTATCGCGGCAGCATCGACGGCGTGCTCGGCGAACTCAACTACACCTATTCCGTCGGCCAGAGCCGCATCGTGCCGAAAGTCGCGCTCGAATACGTCACAGCCCGCACCGACCGTTTCTCCGAATCCGGCGGATTTCTTCCAGTGACGGTTGCCGATGGACATGGCGAACGCGCCCGTGTGCTCGCAGGCGCCGAGTTCGGGCACTACTGGATCGTCGGCCAGCGGGCGATCGACATCTCGGTCTACGGCAAGTTCGTCGACAATTTCGCGCAGAACATCGGCACCGTGCAGGTCAGCCTCGGCAGCAACGCCATCGGCGTGCAGGGCATTCGCGAAAGCCGCAACGGCGCCGACGCCGGTGCTGCGGCATCATGGATTCTCAGCAACACGGCGCGGCTCTACGCCAATTACGATGGCCGCTTCCGCAGCGGCTACGAGTCGCACCAGGGAACAGTCGGCGTCGAGCTGAAGTGGTAGGCGGCTGAAAGTTGCAGCTTAGCGATAGTCGACGCGGAGATATCCCAACAGCGTCGTCCCGGCGAAGGCCGGGACCCATAACCACCGTCCCATCGTTTGCAACGAGGCGGCTGGATACAACTTTGTAAAATGTCCTGACAGGGGTGATGGGTCCCGGCCTTCGCCGGGACGACCTCACGTTACTGATTACGCCGCCGCTGGAGCTTCGTGCTGCTCGCGAAGCGCCCGCTTTCGCCAGATCGAGCCGACCACCAGCACCACGATCACGCCGAGCACGGCGAGCGAAAGCTCCCCGATCTCGCCATTGAACTTGAGGTGCTTGGCAAAGCCGAACATCGCCGAGGTCGTATCGACGTCAAGCGCGATATGACCGTCGAGCACGCGGTGCAGCCAGGGAGCAACGGCGGGGTCGGTGGCGATCACCTCGCCCGCGATCCAGCCGAGCAATGCTGCACCGAGCCAGACCAGAGCCGGCAGGCGATCGAGCAGCGCCATGATCAGCGCCGCACCGGCAACGATCATCGGGATGCTGATGGCGAGGCCGAGGATCAGCAGGATCGCGCTGCCATTGGCGGCGGCAGCAACTGCAATCACGTTGTCGAGGCTCATGATGATATCCGCGACAGCGACGATGCGCACCGCGGCCCACAGATGGGCTGCGGCCTGCACGCCGTCCTCGTCTTCCTTTTCAGGCACGAGGAGCTTTGCCGCAATCACCAGCAGCGCGAGGCCGCCGATCAGCTTCAGGAACGGCATCGTCATGAGTGTCACGACGATGAAGGTGAAGATGATGCGCAGGAACACTGCGACACCTGCACCCAGGATCATGCCCCAGACGCGCTGCTTGGGCTGCAATCCACGGCACGCCAGCGCGATGACCAGCGCGTTGTCGCCGGACAGCAGCACGTTGATCCAGATGATTTTGGTCAGGGCGACCCAGAACTGAGGTTGCTGAATCTCATTCTCGAACTGAGTGATGAGGCCGCCGATTGTGGCGGGATCGAAAATCTGAGCAATCCAGTTCACGTTAAAGGCCCCCCGACCATTTTGTTACCGGCCGTTAAATCAGCCGACGATTTCATTCCCCGAAAAGAACTGCGCGATCTCGATCGCGGCGGTCTCCGCAGCGTCAGAGCCGTGCACCGAGTTTTCGCCGATCGACTTGGCGTGCGCCTTGCGGATGGTCCCTTCGGCAGCCTTCGACGGATCGGTCGCGCCCATCACGTCGCGGTACTTCAGGATGGCGCCCTCGCCTTCGAGAACCTGCACAACGACCGGACCGGAAATCATGAAGTCGACCAGTTCGCCGAAGAACGGACGCGCCTTGTGCACGGCGTAGAAAGTTTCGGCCTGCGCGCGGGTCATCAGAATGCGCTTCTGTGCGACGATCCGGAGTCCGGCCTTCTCGATGATGGCGTTGACGGCGCCGGTCAGATTACGCGCGGTCGCGTCAGGCTTGATAATCGAAAAGGTGCGCTCAATCGCCATGGTACTGTCCTCGAAGCATGTCTGTTGGAAGGTTTGCCGCGCTTATAACGGCGCGGTGATGCAACGGCAAGCTGGTATACCAGAAGCCTCGCCCGGAATGGACGGCATCCCGCTCCCGATACCTTCATGGCAAGCGCCTGCCAAGGGCCTCCCGGAAGTTACTGCGATTTCATTGAGATGAATGCTGCCTGACAAGGCCGTGCCGGTTCAGTTCAGGATCGCACAGCTAGTGTGTTCAGCGTAGGCCGGCATCGGTTGCCCACGAACATTCAGCAAGGCGTCCGGCTGCGCCTCAAATCGAATTCGAGGAGATCATCATGATGCGTAAACTCATTCTCGCATGCGCAGCAGTTGCGGCTCTTGGCGCGGCTGCATTCACTCCGTCCACTGCTTCCGCCCATGGATGGCATGGCGGATACGGCTGGCACGGCGGCGGTTTCCACCGCGGCTGGGGCGGTCCGCGTTTCATCGGCGGCCCCGTTTACTTCGGTGGCGGCTATGGCGGCTGCTACGTACGCCGTCTGGTTCCGACGCCGTGGGGCTATCGCTACCGGCTGGTGAACCGCTGCTACTGATCCAGACCTGCACAACTGCTTCCCCGAGACTTGACCGGCCGCCGCAAGCGGCCGGTCTTTTTTGTCGCACCCTCGCCGTGGATCGAACCGCCCTCACGGACGCCTCGACAGACATGCAGGGACACATCAAGGCGCCCTGCGCTAAACCGAAGGAGACTTGTCATGTTGCGCAAACTCGTTCTTGGACTGGCTGCTGTCGCTGCTCTGTCCACCACTGCCATGCTTCCCACCGCGGCTTCTGCCAAGGGCTGGAAAGGCGGCTGGCATCATCATCACCATCACGGCCACTGGGGCGGCGGCTACGGCCTCTACGTCGGCGGTTATGGCGCGGGTTACGGCGGCTGCTACGTGAAGCGCCTGGTCGATACGCCGTACGGTCTTCGCTATCGGATCGTGAACGTTTGCTTCTAAGCGGATCGCATCCGCTCCTTCCAGACACAGACCCCCGGCAGCGACCCTGTTCGGGGGTTTCTTCACAAGTTCCATGGTTCCCGCTGTTTAAATTTTTACCGAATCAAAACCATCCGAGCAAAACCCGTGAACGAACGGCGCAGCAACGCATTGGTCTCGTGATATTGTATAGAACTTGAAGCGAATTGGAGTTTGGCTATGCCGACCCGTTTGAACGCTCCTGATGTCCCTCTCGATCACATCCACAGCGAGGCCGTCTGGCAGGGCATTGGAGAAAGACTGCGCGATTCACTCAACCGCGAAAAAACCGACATACCGCAGCGTCTGGGCTCGCTGATTGCCCGGCTGCCGGAACTCGATGGCGAAACGGCTCCATCGCTGGTACCTGACATGGAAACGCACTAGGCGTTGTCCTTGCTAACGGGGATCGCGTACGCCGAAAGCGCCGCGGTCCATCACAAATTGCCCTGACAAAGCTGTTGCGTTCGGCGGCCTGTTCCGTAAAAGCCCGCCATGCTCTCCATTAATGACATTTCCGTCCGGATCGCCGGACGTTTGCTGATCGACCAGAGCACGGTGCAGATCGTACCCGGCGCGCGTGTCGGCTTTGTCGGCCGCAACGGCGTCGGCAAATCGACGCTGTTTCACGCCATTCGGGGTGAGTTACCTACGGAAACCGGCTCGATTTCGATTCCGCCGCGCTGGCGGGTCGGCAGCCTCGCGCAGGAAGCGCCCGACGGTCCTGAAAGCCTGATCGATGTGGTCCTGAAGGCCGATCTGGAGCGCGCGGCTTTGCTGCATGAAGCGGAAACCGCGCACGACCCGCATCGCATCGCCGATATCCAGACACGGCTTGTCGATATCGACGCTCATTCCGCGCCCGCCCGCGCGGCCGCCATTCTGTCGGGCCTCGGCTTCTCCACCGCCGATCAGGCCCGGTCCTGCTCGGAATTCTCTGGCGGCTGGCGCATGCGTGTGGCGCTGGCGGCCACGCTGTTCGCGGCGCCTGATCTGCTGCTGCTGGACGAGCCGACCAACTATCTCGACCTTGAAGGCACACTCTGGCTTGAGGATCATCTTGCGAACTATCCGCGCACAGTGATCGTCATCAGCCACGATCGCGATCTGCTCGATACGTCGGTGGATCAGATCCTTCATCTCGATCGCGGCAAGCTCACGCTCTACAAGGGCACCTACTCGTCATTCGAGGAACAGTGCGCCACCCGCGAGATGCTCGACGCCAAGCACGCCAAGAAGCAGATGGACGAGCGCAAGCGATTGCAGGCGTTTGTCGACCGCTTCAAGGCCAAGGCCTCGAAAGCCAAGCAGGCGCAATCGCGTGTGAAAATGCTGGAGCGGATGAAGCCAGTCACGGCTCTCGTGACGCAGGACGTTCGCGAGATCACGTTTCCGACGCCTGACAAGATTCTCTCGCCGCCGATTATTGCTGTGGACGGCGTTTCGGTGGGATACGATCCGGCGAAGCCTGTGCTCAACAACGTTACGCTGCGCATCGACAACGACGATCGCATCGCCCTGCTCGGCTCCAACGGCAACGGCAAATCGACGCTGGTGAAACTGCTCGCCGGCAAGCTGCCGCCGTTTTCCGGCAAGGTCGTGCGTGCCGACAAGCTCTCGGTCGGTTACTTCGCACAGCACCAGACCGACGAACTCGATCTCGAGGGCTCGGCTTACGATCATCTGCGGCGGCTGATGCCGAACGATACGGAAACGAAAGTGCGCGCGCGGACGGGCGCCATCGGGTTTTCCGGCAAGGCTGGCGACACCAAGGTGAGCTCGCTGTCCGGCGGCGAGAAAGCGCGGCTGCTGCTCGGGCTTGCGACATTCTACGGTCCGAACATGATCATCCTCGATGAGCCGACCAACCATCTGGATATCGACAGCCGCGCCGCGCTGGCCGAAGCGATCAATGATTTTCCCGGCGCGATCATCATGGTCTCGCACGACCGCTACCTGATCGAGGCGTGCGCCGATCAGCTATGGGTGGTGGCGGACCGCGCCGTCACGCCGTACGACGGCGATCTCGACGACTATCGCCGGTCGGTGCTGACATCGCGGGGCACGCGTGCGTCGAGCCGCGATCGCGCGGGCAATGAGCGCGGCAACGGCAAACCGGTGCGTGCAAAATCCGAGAAGCGCGTACCGCTCAAGCAGAAGATTTCAAACGCGGAAAGCGAGATTGCGCGGATCACCGGCATCATTGAGAAGATCGACGCCGCCCTCGCCCTGCCCGACCTGTTCAAGCGCGATCCGAAACAGGCCGCGCAACTCACCAAGGCCCGCGCAAGTGCAGCAGACGCGTTGCAGCGCGCCGAAGACGAATGGCTTGAGGCAAGTTCTTACGACGAAGCCGCGAACTGAAGGTTTAGGCGCGCTTCTTCTTTGCAGCGCGCGCGGGCTTTTCCGGCGGCGGCACGTCGACACGCTCGATCGACGTTAACCGGCCCGACGTGAAGGTATAGGCGCCGGGGCGCGGTCCGGTTTTCCAGGTAATGAGCGCAACGCGGTCGCCGCGCGCATTGTTCGACAGGTTGACGCTCTCTGGCGCGACAGGGATCGCGCGCGCGACGTCACATTCGGTATGACCCAGCGCGACCGGGGCCACGGAAACCTGGCCTTCGGTGGATGCATTGGCATCGGCGGGCGCACCCTGCGCCGGCATGCCGGGACACTGACCATCCGATGAAATCAGGTCGTTCGCGGACACTTCCTTTGTCGGGCTCAGGGGCGGCGTTTCAATCGCGCTGTTACCGGCTTTGAAGATCTTGCCTGGACGCGCGAACCATTCCTGGTCCTTGAGCGAAAAGTCCGATAGCCCGCCGAGCCCGCTGCAACCGGCAACCATCGGAGCCACAATCACGAGGGCCGCCATCTGCCGGACATGGATGTTTTTACGCAGGACGCTCAAATTCGATCTCACATCAACTTCAGCGCTTTGATACGCGTTCGGGAACCGGGATATGTCTAAAGCAAATGCCTAAACAATCATTTGCGCGTCTTTTGGCGGCAAGAATGGAACCCCTTGCCCATAACTGCGCTTACGTCGCCTTCCACCACCCCTTTGCGGCACCATGGTGGCTAAGCGCCCGTCAGGTCAACGAAAAAAGACTCTAACATTAACAGCGGTCCGGCGAGGCGAGCCGCCAGCGGATCGTCTTATCCATCTCTCGGGATCGCGCATTTACGCGCGTTTCTGCCATCTGCCGCGCTCGTCGGTCTGCCAGTATGTCAAATCGAGCCCGCGCGATTTACCGTCCGTCCAGGCCGCGCGGGCAACACCGAGCGCCTCCTCGTCGTCACCGTTGAAGACAAAAACGATGCGATCGTATGTTGCGCAATCCTTGGGCAGACCCGCGGTATCCACAATAAATCGGACATTGGCATTGTTGGGATTGCCGTCGTCCATGGTCAGAACAATCGGCTGGTTCATGGCATCGCTGTCGCGCCAGGTGCCATGCGGTAAAAACGAATCCTCGCGATATGTCCACAGATGGGCGTCGAGCGCTTCGGCGCGCTCTTCCGATCCGATCTGAACCGCGACACGCCATCCCCGCTCGACGGATTTCTCAAGCAACGGCGGCAACACTTTCTCAAGTGTCGTGTCTTGCAAATGATAGAACAGGACTTCCGTCATCGCGCGGCGTGCCGATTGTCAGTTGGGGCGATGCACAGTGCACCGCCCCTGTTGTTACGCGTTATCGCTTCGTCTCGTAGTTGTCCGCGACAAGCCGGTTTAGCAGGCGCACGCCATAGCCCGATCCCCAGCTGCGGTTCAGGTCGGACGCGGGAACACCCATCGCCGTACCGGCAATGTCGAGATGAGCCCACGGCGTGTCATCTACGAAGCGCTGGAGAAACTGCGCCGCGGTGATCGAACCGCCGTTGCGGCTGCCGGTATTTTTCATATCGGCGAACTGCGAATCGATCTGCTTGTCGTATTCGGGGCCGAGCGGCATGCGCCAGACCCGCTCGCCGGTCTCCTGTCCCGCCGCGGTCAGGCGTTCCGCGAGCTTGTCGTCGTTCGAGAACATGCCGGCGTATTCTACGCCGAGCGCGACCATGATCGCTCCGGTCAGAGTCGCCAGATCGATCATGAACTTCGGCTTGTGCTTTTGCGCGACGTACCAGAGCACGTCGGCCAGCACGAGGCGGCCCTCGGCATCCGTGTTGATGATCTCGATGGTCTGTCCCGACATCGATGTCACGATATCGCCGGGACGCTGCGCATTGCCGTCCGGCATGTTTTCCACAAGACCGATCGCGCCGACGACATTAACCTTCGCCTTGCGGGCAGCCAGCGCGTGCATCAGGCCAACGACGCAAGCCGCGCCGCCCATATCGCCCTTCATGTCTTCCATGCTGCCGGCCGGCTTGATGGAAATGCCGCCGGTATCGAAGCACACGCCCTTGCCGACAAAGGCGATCGGCTGCTCGCCGGGCTTGCCGCCGTTCCAGCGCATGATGACGGTGCGGCCGTCATGTTCGGAGCCCTGCGAAACGCCGAGCAGCGCGCCCATGCCCAGCTTCGTCATCGCCTTGACGTCGAGAACATCGACCTTGACGCCGAGCTTGCGCAACTGGGTTGCGCGCCGCGCGAATTCCGCCGGGAAAAGCACGTTCGGCGGCTCATTGACGAGTTCGCGCGCGATCAGCACGCCGTCCACGACATGATTTTCGGGCGTGAAGGCTTTGCGCGCAGCAGCCACGTCAGCGACCGCAATCGAGAACTGCGTCCGCAGCGGTGCGTTGTCGCCGTCCTTCTTCTTGGTCTTGTAACGGACGAATCGATAGGCACGCAGCCGGATGCCGGATGCGATCAGAGCCGCCTGCGATCCCTTCATCGCGCCCGACGGAAGCTCCGCGAGAACGGTCACAGCTTCGGTGCCGGCGCTGATCTTGGCGGCGACCTTGCCGCCAAGCTTGATGAAATCGCTGTCCTTGAGCGACGCCAGTTTACCCGCACCGACAACGATCAGACGCCCGACCTTGAGACCTTCCGGCGCCAGAATATCGAGCGTGGCCCCGCTCTTTCCCTTGAACTGATTCATTGTTGCTGCGCGCTTGACGGCATTCGCAGCAGTTCCCAGCGCCTTGATCGTGGCCGGGCCGAATTTCAATGTGTCGTCGCAAAACACCACCAGAACGCCGCGGGGGGCAGCGGAAAACGGTACGAAGCCGACCTTTACGGCGTCGGTCATAGGCAAATCCTCCAGATCATCGCGGCTTGCGCAGCTAGTGTCTCGTATCCAACGTTCGCTTCACACCTCAGCGCCTCCCGAGCGAACGTCGGATACGAAAGGACACTCGTAAGCTTATGATTCCAGTGATCCTTCGGTTCTGACATTCGTAAAAGCGCCTGCTAAAGCTACGATACGAATGTCAGACCGGATCACCAGGGACCAGAATCCCGCAGGATTCTCTGCGGCGCACTATGACGCGTTCCTGCGCGCGCTGCCAAGCGCGCCAAGCATGGCTGCCGCCTCGCCGCAAGAGTTACCCCAAAGCAACGATGAGGTTTTATTAACCGTACTTGAGGCGCGGCCTCAGGTCGGCCATTTTGTTGACCAATCAAAGGGATGCTATGAAATAAGAATGTGCCGGAAAACGCGATTCCGCCCTGGGGGAACCTTGCGAAAGGTTTGGGCGCATTTCGCGGAAACTGGCTGGAGTTGGGGATACTGCTGCCCGATGGGGTCAATCGACACCACTGTTTACCGGACGACCACATCGTCGTCCGCCTGGCTTTTCGCGACCGTCCGGCCTGCCCGGCGGCAGGCGTGGGCATAAGGCGGTTACGCGCATGGTGACGACAATCCTCGCACGCTATTTCGCCGGACGTTTCGTGATCGCATCGATCATGACCTTCGCCGCGATCTTCGTGCTGATCATTACAGTTGATTATATTGAGTTGATGCGCCGCGCCGGCGGCCTGCCACATGTGTCGGGTCTGTTCGTTGCGCAGACCGCTTTGTTTCGCGTGCCGTTGTCGCTCGAAAAACTGATGCCGTTCTGCATCCTGATCGGCGCGATGGTCTCTTTCCTCGCCTTGTCGCGCCGGCTCGAACTTGTGGTCGCGCGAGCCTCCGGCATTTCAGCCTGGCAGTTCACCACGCCTGCACTGCTCAGCGCGCTGATACTCGGGATGCTGGCGACCGTCGTCTACAATCCGTTGTCGGCCGAGATGCTCGAACGCGCCAAGGGTATGGAGCGGAAGATCTTCACCGACGGCGCGCCAACGGTTCAGGATGGCGCCGGCTTCTGGCTCAACCAGTCGACCAGCGAGGGACAGAGCGTCATCAACGCCGCCCGAAGTCAGGGGCAAGGTGCGGTCCTGACCGGCATCTCGGTGTTCCGCTACGACACGTCCGGCATTTTCAGGGAGAGACTTGAGGCGCAGGAAGCCATTCTTGAGCCTGGCCGCTGGGTGTTCAAGCAGGTGCGCCGCTACACCCTCGACAGCCCAGTGATCGAACAGGACACCTTCTCGATCGCGACCACCCTCACCCTGGCCCAGGTCCGGAACAGCTTCTCCACCCCCGAAACTGTGTCATTTTGGCAACTCCCGGACTACATCAAGTCATCCGAAAACTCCGGACAGGCCACAGCCGGTTACCGCCTGCAGTACCACAAGCTCATCGCGCGCCCGTTTTTATTGGCTGCAATGGTGATGCTCGCGGCCGCTGTAAGCCTGCGGTTCTTCCGCTTCGGCGGGGTGCAAAAGATGGTTTTAAGTGGCGTTGCAGCAGGGTTTCTGCTCTATGTCCTGTCGAAAGTAACTGAAGATTTAAGCAAGGCCGAGTTGATGCATCCGCTCGCTGCCGCGTGGTTGCCCGTTTGCGTGGGCGGCCTCTCGGGATTTTTGGCTTTGCTGTACCAGGAGGACGGGTAGTGGCCGTTGTCGCCGCCCTCCAAGGACGGACGCCTACGTTCAGGCGGCGCATTCGCTTGCGCCGTCAAAGCCTGCTCATGTCCGTGGTTCTGGGACTTGGCCTGACGGCCGGGCTCGCGGGCATGGTGGCAACACCGGCCGCCGCCCAGACGTACCGCTACAATCAGCTCCCCCCGAAACCGCCCAAGCAGGCGCGCCCGGCGAACAACGACGGGCAGATGCTGGTGCAGGCGACCGAGGTCAATTACGACTACAACAACTCGCGCGTCGCAGCGGTTGGAAGCGTTCAGATTTATTACAACGGGTCGACGCTTGAAGCCGACAAGGTCATCTACGACCAGAAGACCAAGCGCCTGCATGCCGAAGGCAACGTCAGGCTGACGGACGTCGACGGCAAGATCACCTACGCCAACATGCTCGATCTGTCGGACGACTATCGGGACGGCTTTGTCGATTCGCTGCGTCTTGAGACCGCCGATCAGACCCGGATGGCGGCGACGCGCGCCGACCGCACCGACGGCGACATCACGATTTTCCAGAATGGCGTCTACACCGCCTGCGCGGCCTGTAAGGACAATCCGAAGAAGCCGCCGCTTTGGCAGGTCAAGGGCGCGCGCATAATCCACAATCAGACCGAGAAGATGCTGTACTTCGAGGACGCGCGCCTCGAGTTTTTCGGTCAGCCGATCGCTTATCTGCCGTTCTTCTCGACGCCCGACCCGACGGTCAAGCGCAAGAGCGGCTTCCTGATTCCAAGCTATTCATCGAGCTCGCGTTACGGCGTGGGCATCGAGGTGCCGTACTATTTCGCGCTGGCGCCCGACTACGACCTGACCGTGTCGCCGCGTTACACCACCAAGCAGGGCCTGCTGATGCAGGGTGAATTCCGTCAGCGCCTGATCAATGGCGCCTACGAAATCCGCGCCTATGGCATCCGTCAGGACGACAAGGGTCAGTTCCTAACCGAGCCGGGTTACCGCGACTTCCGCGGCGGCATCGATACCAAGGGCCAGTTCGCGCTCAACGACAAATGGGTCTGGGGCTGGGACGCGGTCGCGGTCTCCGACAAGTCGTTCTTCTTCGACTACGGCCTCGGCCCGTACAAAAACGCGCTCAACGCATTCCTGCTGACCCCCGATACCGGTCTGTCCCAGATTTATCTCACCGGCGTCGGCAACCGCAGCTATTTCGACGCGCGTATCATGCACTTCCTCGGCTATTCCGCAGCCGACAATCAGAGCCAGATTCCGATCGTTCACCCGGTGATCGATTATTCGAACGTGCTCAACCGCAACATTCTGGGCGGCGAGTTCAGCTACAAGGCCAACTTCACCAGCCTGAGCCGCCAGACCGCGGCGTTCGATCCAATCAACCCGACCGCACTCCTCAGTGGCTGGTGCCTGCCCACATCGGCAGACCCGACGAGGAAGATACCTTCGAACTGCTTGCTGCGCGGCATCCCCGGTGACTACACCCGGCTGACGGCCGAAGTGGAATGGCGCCGCTCGTTCACCGACTCCATCGGCCAGATCTTCACGCCTTTCGCGTCGCTGCGCGGTGACGTGATCAGCGCCAACATCGACAACCAGCCCGGCGTCTCCAACTACCTGCCGGTCGGCTCGACGCAGACCGCGCGCCTGATGCCGACGGTCGGACTCGAGTATCGCTACCCGTTCATCAATGTGCAGCCGTGGGGCACCACGACGATCGAACCGATCGGCCAGTTGATCATCCGCCCGAATGAGCCGAGCGCCGGCCGTCTTCCGAACGAAGACGCACAGAGCTTTACATTCGACGACAGCAACCTGTTCCGTGTCGACAAGTTCTCGGGCTATGACCGCGTCGAAGGCGGCGGCCGTGCGAATGTCGGCGTTCAGGCGACCACGCAGTTCGACCGCGGCGGCTCCATCAATGTCCTGTTCGGACAATCGTACCAGCTGTTCGGGCTGAACTCGTTCGCCGTGCAGGATCTGACCAACACCGGCATCGGTAGCGGTCTGGAAACCGCCCGGTCCGACTATGTCGGCCGCATCGCGTACCAGCCGAACAAGATCTACAGCCTGATCGCCCGCACCCGGCTCGACGAGGCGACGGGGGCCGTGCGGCGTTTCGAACTTGAAGGCCGCGCAAATTTCGACCGCTTCCAGGTGAGCCTGCTCTACGGCAACTACGACAAGCAGCCTGAACTCGGATTCCTCAACCGCCGCGAAGGCATCGTGGGCACTGGCTCGATCAAGATAGCGAACAACTGGATGCTGTCTGGCGGGTTGCGTTACGACATCGCGAACCAGACGGTAAATCAGTACATCGTGGGCGCAGGCTACGTGGACGACTGCTTCATCATCGCAGCCAACTACATCACCGATTACGCCTACACGTCGACGAGCTATACAACTCCCGTCACCGACCACCGCATCATGCTTCAGATCGGCCTGCGCACCATCGGCACGAGTTCGTTCAACGCTTCGCAGTAGTATTCCGGTAGCGGAATTTTGAAACCCGCGCGATTGCAGATTCAAGGCGCGTCCGGCAAGGCTACAGGAACCGCCGAAAATTCATCAAGCGCGTGCATTGACGCCGCAAACGCGAGGTAGGTTTTGCTACGCTGGAACCTCCAGCCTTCGCCAGAAATAGGTTTGAAGACGGGTTTGAATATGATCGCGACTTTTATTCTTCGCACAGCAAGGGCTGTTTCGCTCGCAGCCGCCGTTCTCCTCACGTCGGGCTTCGGCTCCGCCGTCATGGCGCAATCCGTCGCAGCGATGGTGAATGGCGAGGCCATTACCAATTTCGACATCGATCAGCGCATCAAGCTCACGCAGTTGACGACGCGCAAGACAATCTCCCGGCAGGAAGCCCTCGACGAGCTGATCAACGACAAGCTCAAGATCAAGGAAGGCAAGCGGTACGGCCTCGACATGTCATCGTCGGATATCGACGGTGCCTACGGCAACATGGCTTCGCGCATGCGCCTGAATCCCGAGCAGCTTAACAAGACGCTCGAAGGTCACGGCATCCGCCCCGAGACTCTCAAGAGCCGCATCAAGGCGGACATGACCTGGGGCAATCTGGTGCGCGGCCGGTTCCAGTCGAATCTGCTTGTCCCCGAAAAAGATCTCGCCGGGTTCGATAGCGGCAAATCGGATGGTGAAAGCTTCGAGTATCTCGTTCGCCCGATCGTCCTGATCGTGCCGCGAGGCTCGCCGTCGAGCACCATCGAAGCGCGACGCAAGGAAGCGGAACTGCTTCGCAACAGAATTTCCTCCTGCGATGAAGCGCAGGAACTGTTCCGCTCGATGCGAGACGCGGCGATCCGCGATCAGCTTACCAAGACCTCAGCGGACCTGCCGCCGAACCTGCGAGAGCTGCTCGACAAGATGCCTGTCGGCAAACTGACGCCTCCGGAGGTGACCAAGCAGGGCATTGAAATGGTGGCGCTGTGCAGCCGCAAGCCGACCAAGGCCGACACACCCGCCAAGCGCGAAGCGCGCGAGAAAATCTACAACCAGAAATACGAAGCCAAGTCCAAGTCGTATCTCCAGGAGATCCGCAAGGGCGCCATGATCGAAATGCGCAACTGATGAGCGCGACGCCTCGGCCATGACCAAAGCACTCGCGCTGACGATCGGCGAACCCGCAGGCATCGGTCCTGACATCGCGATCGCTGCATGGCTGAAGCGGCGTGAACTCGATCTTCCCGCGTTCTATTTGATCGGCGACAGCGCATTCATCGCGGCCCGCGCCGGAATATTGGGCGTCGATATCTCCACCGCCGACACGAGCGCCGAAGACGCCGCAGGCGTTTTCGCAGACGCGCTTCCCGTGGTGACAACCCGCGTAGCGGCGACGGCAAAGCCCGGACAGCCCGACGGCAGCAGCGCACCGGCGGCCATTGCGTCGATCCGGCACGCCGTCGCCGACGTCATTGCCGGACGCGCCAGTGCGGTCGTCACCAATCCGATCGCCAAGAGCGTGCTGTATCGTGCGGGCTTTTCACATCCCGGCCACACCGAATTCCTGGCGCAGCTCTCCGCCGCGGTGAGCGGTTCGGTGCCCCATCCGGTGATGATGTTGTGGTCGCCTGAGCTTGCTGTCGTTCCGGTGACGATCCATCTGCCGCTGCGCGACGCCATCACGCAGCTGACCAGCGATCTCATCGTCAGAACCGCACGAATCGTCGCGGCGGATTTGCAGACACGGCTTGGCATTGCCCGGCCCCGCCTCGCGATCTCGGGCCTTAATCCCCACGCCGGCGAAGATGGCTCGCTCGGTCACGAGGACCAGTCGATCATCGCGCCTGCGATTGAGACGCTGCGGCGGGACGGCATCGACGTACGCGGCCCGCTGCCAGCCGACACCATGTTTCATGCCGCTGCACGGAAAACCTACGACTGCGCGATCTGCATGTATCACGACCAGGCACTGATCCCGATCAAGACCATTGCCTTCGATGACGGCGTGAATGTCACGCTGGGACTGCCGTTCATCCGCACCTCGCCGGATCACGGCACGGCGTTCGACATCGCGGGCACCGGGCGCGCGAATCCCTCGAGCCTGATTGCGGCGCTGCGCCTCGCGGCGCGCATGGCCTCGGCATCGAAGGCATGAGCGCCATCGACGATCTACCTCCGCTCAGCGACGTCATCCGCCGCTTCGAGCTATCCGCACGCAAGTCGCTCGGCCAGAATTTCCTGCTCGATCTCAATCTGACATCGCGGATTGCGCGCGCGGCCGCGCCGCTGGAGGACGCGACCATTGTCGAAATCGGTCCAGGCCCCGGCGGCCTGACGCGCGCCCTGCTCGCGCAGAATGTCAAACGCGTCATCGCCGTGGAACGCGACGAGCGCGCCATTCCTGCACTGGAAGAGATTGCGCAGCGCTATCCCGGCCGCCTGACCATCGTAAATGCGGATGCGACGACATTCGATCCGCGGCCGCATCTCAATGGCGAGCGCGCAAAGATCGTCGCCAATCTGCCTTACAATATCGCGACCGCGTTGCTGGTCGACTGGCTCAGCGCCGAGCCATGGCCGCCGTGGTACGACATGATGGTGCTGATGTTTCAGCGCGAGGTCGCCGAGCGCATTGTCGCCTGTGAAAATGACGAGGCCTATGGCCGCCTCGGCGTGCTCGCCAACTGGCGGGCGGAAACCAAGATCCTGTTCGATATCTCGCCCAGCGCCTTCGTGCCGCCGCCTAAGGTGACGTCATCCGTGGTGCGGCTGATTCCGCGCGCCGCACCTCTGCCCTGCGATCGCCGCATGCTGGAGCGCGTAGCCGCGGCCGCCTTCGGCCAGCGCCGGAAAATGCTGCGGCAGAGCCTCAAATCGCTGAATGCCGATCCTGCACTGCTGGCGGCCGCCGCAGGCGTCGATCCAACGCGGCGCGCCGAGACCATCCCGGTGTCCGGCTTTGTTGCCATGGCACGCGAATTGGCGGATATAACAGCCGCAAAATCAAAAACAGTGTAACGGAGAAAGCCCAATGGCTCAGATGCGCCGCCAGTCTCTCGTGAAGTTCGATGCTCCGCTCTGCGAAACCATCGTGGAGACCCCGAAGCCGCAGGGCCGGGAAGTTCTGGTGCGGATCGAGCGCTGCGGCCTGTGCCATTCGGACCTGCACATTCAGGACGGCTATGCTGATCTTGGCAATGGCAAGAAGCTCGACACCACCCGCGGCATGACCCTGCCCTTCACGCTCGGCCACGAGATCGCGGGCGTCGTCGATGAAGTCGGCCCTGATGGAGACAAGTCGCTCATCGGTAAAAAGATGGCCGTGTTCCCGTGGATCGGCTGCGGCCAGTGCCGCGACTGCCTCAACGGCGACGAGAACCTTTGCGCGCGTAACCGCTTTCTTGGCGTGTCGATCGACGGTGGCTTTGCCAGCCACGTTCTCGTGCCCGACCAGAAGTATCTCATCGACTACGGCCAGGTGCCGGTCGATACGGCGGCGACATTGATGTGCTCGGGCATCACCGCTTACGGCGCACTGAAGCGTCTGGTCGATCGGCCTCGCCAGCGCAATCTGCTGCTGATCGGTCTTGGCGGCGTCGGCATGATGGGCGTCTCGCTCGCGCAGGCGATGTTCAAGCAGCCCATCACAGTCGCCGATCTCAGCGCATCGGCCCGCGACGCGGCGGTCAAGAACGGCGCCTCCACCGCTTACGATCCGACAGAAGCCGATATCGCAAAGCGCATCATCAAGGAAACCGACGGCGGCTTCGACGGGATCGTCGATTTCGCCGGTAATGAGAAGTCGATGGCGTTTGCGACCTCCGTCGTGGCGCGTGGCGGCAAGATCGTGGTGTCGGGCCTGATGGGCGGCAACTTCAATCTTCCGATGGTGCAATGGATCTACAAGCGCATGACCGTCGAAGGCTTCATGACCGGCACGCTTGCCGAGGCCGAGGAACTGATGGCGCTGGCACGCGCCGGCAAGGTCAAGCCGACACCGATGAAGGAAGAGCCGATGGGCGACGTGCAGAAGTGGATCGATCAGTTGCGCGCCGGCAAAGTCGTCGGCCGCATTATGCTGACGAACTGAACTCTTCTTTAGCGGCCCAGCCGGGTCGCGAGCCAGATCACATGACGCGCGCCACCACGCTTGCCGTTGGCGCGCGTTTTGATTTCATCCACATCGAAGCCCGCTTTCGCCAGCCGCTGCGTGAAACGCGGATCTGGGCCGGACGACCACACAGCAAACACGCCGCCGGGCCGCAGCGCCGCATGTGCAGCCGCAAGACCGCTCTTGTTATAGAGCGCGTCGTTAGCTTCGCGGCTCAACCCCTCGGGACCATTGTCGACGTCGAGCAGAATGGCGTCGAACGCCGATCGCTCGGCGCGGATCAGCGCTCCGACGTCCTTCTCGCGAATGGACACACGCGGATCGGTCAGGCTGTCGCCGAAAACCTCCGCCATCGGTCCGCGCGCCCAGGTCACCACCTCCGGCACCAGTTCGGCGACGACAATGCGCGCATCCGTATCGAGGGCGGACAATGCCGCGCGCAATGTGAAGCCCATGCCGAGGCCGCCGATCAGCAGCCGCGGCGTCCTGCATCCCTGCAATCTCTCGCAGGTCAGCGTGGCGAGCGCCTGTTCGGACCCGCTGAGACGGCTGTTCATCAACTCGTTCTGGCCGAGCTTGATGGAAAATTCATTGCCACGCCGCATCAGGCGGAGCTCGCCGCCGCCGGGGATTTGCGCGGTATCCAGCAAGGTCCAGGGGATCAACGATTATGTCCTCGACTGTTCGGCGCGACGGCGCGCGGCACGCTCTCGTTAGCCATGCAGGTTCCCAAATGCCAGCCAGAATTGAGCAAATGGCCCTCTGCGCGTGCGCCCGAATGTTGCCCCAGCCTGTCCGGATTTGCGGCCTATTCCGACCCAACTTGTCGCAGAAAACCCAATGCGAGAATGGGTTCGTGTTGCGTAAGGGGGACAGAATGTCAAACCGCACCGCTGCAATTGCTTGTGCCGTCATCACCGGCTGCGTTTCAATCCTTGGCACATCGGTGTCAGCAACCGCGGCGCCCGCTGCAGAGACCGCCGCCGAAAACGAATGTCTCTCCGCGCCGAAGGGCGCGACACCAGCAGGCGCGCACTGGTATTACCGGATCGAGAAAGGCACCAAGCGCAAGTGCTGGTACCTCGCCGATGAAGTTGGGAAAACGAAGAAGGCGGCAACACCGGCACCAGCATCGTCAGACACCGCCGAAGAGGACACGCCGCCTCCGAAACGGATCACACCTGCTCCGAAACAGGAAACTGCGAAGAAGCCGATTCAGAAATCAGTCGCGAACGCGCGCGCCGAGTTGACCGCCGAGGATCCGTCACTTGCGGAAACGACGTGGCCGCAGATGCCTTCGCCTGCCTCCGCTGATGTCCGCGCCGATAATCAGGTGTCTGCAATCCAGCCGGCTCCTGAAGCCGCGGCCAAACAAAGCTGGAATGTCGCGACGCGCTGGCCAGAACCGAACGCCTCTGCCTCCGCAAGCGATCAGTCCGGGGCTATAACACCGGCGCCCGCGCAGCCTGCTCCAGTTCTGACTGCCGAACGTCTCGTCACGGCGGCTGCGCCGACACCGGCCGCGCGCCCGGCAGCGGTGGCGACCGCGACACCAGTGCAGCCGCAACAGGTTACGCCGCCCGCAGACACCGAAGGCCTCTCGCTCAGGGTCTTGCTGAGCATCCTCGTCTGCGTGCTGGCGCTCGCCGCCATCGTCGGCCCATTGCTGTTCAAGTACTTCCGGCCAAGGCCGCACGTCGATGAGCGCACCCATGGTCAGCGCCGTCAGATCTGGGATCTGAACGAATCCGATCGCACCCTTCTGCAAGACAACCCGGCGCCGACACTGGCGCCGCACTACGCGCACACCCTGCCCGAGCCGCGCATGCTGGACGTTACCACCGATGAAATCGAGGAGTTGCTCGCGCGGGTCTCAAGGCGCTCGGCGGCATAGGATCAATGCTTAAAGCGGCGGGCGAAGCCCGCCGCTTACTTTTCGAGCTGCTTCTGGAGGTCGCGCACGAAAGCTGACAGTCCGGTCTGGCGCTCGCGCTTCAGCCGTTCGGCCTTCAGGATGGTCAGGACCTGGGAATACGCCTCGTCCAGTTCGGAGTTGGTGACCACATAGTCGTATTCCGCCCAGTGGCTCAGTTCGTGACTGGCGCGGCTCATGCGCCCCGCAATCACCTCATCGGAATCCTGAGCGCGGGTATGCAGCCGCTTTTCCAGATCGGCGGCGGACGGCGGCAGGATAAACACGCTCACCACGTCAGCGCGGGCTTTCTCACGCAGTTGCTGCGTACCCTGCCAGTCGATATCGAACAGCACATCCTGCCCTGAAGACAGCGCGTCCTCGACCGCCTTGCGCGGTGTGCCGTAGGAATTGTCGAACACCGTTGCGTGCTCGAGGAGTTCGCTCGCTGTCACCATGGCGTCGAACTTCGGCTTGTCGATAAAATAGTAATGCTCGCCATCGACCTCGCCGGGACGCCTGGCGCGCGTGGTCACCGACACCGACATGCGCAGATCCGGCATCTTGTCGATCAGCATGCGCGCCAGCGTGGATTTCCCCGCGCCCGACGGCGACGACAGCACGAACATCAGTCCGCGCCGCTCAACGCCCCTCAAGGTCCCCCCCGCCGCCATGGCCGCTACTCCAGATTCTGAACCTGCTCGCGAAACTGCTCGACCACACCCTTCATCTCAAGGCCCGTGTTGGTCAGTTCGATGTCGTTCGACTTCGAGCAGGTGGTGTTGACCTCGCGGTTGAACTCCTGCGCCAGGAAATCGAGCCGGCGTCCCACCGCGCCGCCCTTGCCCAGCAGTTCGCGGGTCTGCGCGATGTGCGAGACGATGCGGTCGAGTTCTTCGCGGATGTCCGCCTTCGCCGCGATCAGGATCGCTTCCTGATTGAGCCTGTCGGCATCGAAACGATCGGACGTCTCAAGCAAGGCCGCGACCTGTTCGGCAAGCCGTGCCCGGATCGCTTCCGGCTTGCGTCCGGGTGCAGCTTCCGCACGTTTCGTGAGGCTTTCCATCTCGTCCATGCGTTGCGCAAGGATCTGGCCAAGCGCAACCCCTTCGCGCTTGCGCATGTCGATCAGGCTTTGCAGCGCCTGCTCGAACGACGCGGAGACGGCAGCACGCGCGGCCTGCATTTCGGCCTCATCGCTCTCAGGCTCGGCAACCTCGATGACGCCCTTGATCCCGAGCAGTCCATCGACGCTCGGCGCCACCGCATCGGTGCGTGCGGAAATCTCGCTCGCGACTTTCAGGATCGACGCAAGAACGTCCTCGTTGATACGCACGATGGATGCCGCACCGGTGCGCTTGACCGTAAGGTTCGCATAAACAGTCCCGCGCGAGAGAAGCTCGGTGGCGCGCTTGCGGGCCGCGGCCTCGATGTCGTCCCACCCGGCCGGCAACCGCAGCCGGAAGTCAAAGCCCTTGGCGTTGACCGATTTCAATTCCCATTCGAACGCATAGGGTCCGCTGGTGCCGTGGCTTCGCGCAAAGCCGGTCATGCTCGACAGCGCCATCGCGAAAGTGTCTCCGTTACTGGTGATCCAACGAGTCAACTGGCGAACCGCCAGAGCGGCCCGCGTCAGCTTGTCCCTGAAATCGGCAAGGCACGCAAGAGAGAGGCCGCGTTACTGCGTCTTCTCTTCTTCAGGCTCCGGCTCGGCGGGCGCCGCAGCCGGGGTGCGTTTTGCCGTACGCTTGCGCGCCGCAGCGGGGGCTGCTCCATCCGCCGGAGGTTCTACGGCCATGATGCTCGCGGGCGCGGACGCCCTTGGCGCAGCCGCCTTGGGCGCGGCCTTCGGCGCAGCGTTCGCGGGTGGCTTGGCAGGAGCCGCGGCGGGAGGCGCGCCTGTTGCGGGCACCGGAACAGCAGAAACCGGCGGCTGGTCGTCGGCATCGACGGTGTCGTTCTGCTGCTGGCGCTCCATCGCGCGCAGCTTCGCAACGCCCTTCTGATGCTGGTCGTAGGTCTCGGTAAAGGAATGACCGCCGGTGCCGTCGGCGACGAAGAACAGGTCGCGGGTGCGCGCCGGATTGGCGGTGGCTTCCAGCGAGGCGCGTCCGGGATTGGCGATCGGTCCCGGCGGCAGGCCCTCAATGACGTAAGTGTTGTAGGGCGACGGCTGCGTGATCTCGCTGCGCTTGATCGGGCGGCCAAGGGTGCCTTTGCCGCCAACGAGCCCGTAAATGATGGTCGGGTCGGACTGCAACTTGATGCGCTGGCGCAGGCGGTTGGTGAAAACGGCGGCGACGCGGCTGCGCTCGTCTGCGCGTCCGGTTTCCTTCTCGACGATCGACGCCAGCGTCACGAGTTGTTCCGGCGAACGGACCGGAATGTCGGGGTTGCGACGCGCCCAGACCTCGGCGAGAACTTTCTTCTGCGCCTGCTGCATGCGGTGGATCACCTGATCGCGCGGCGTGCCGCGCGGAAAATAATAGGTGTCCGGGAGCAGCGTGCCTTCGCGCGGCTGCTCTTTCAGCGAGCCGGAGAAAATATCGTTGTCCTGAAGCCGGGCAACGATCTGCTCTGAGGTCAGGCCTTCGGGAATCGTAATCGCATGCTGCACCACCTTGCCTTCGACGATGGTGTTGATGACGTCGCGCAGGCTGGCGTTCTTCTGGAACAGATACTCGCCGGACTTCAGACCGGAGCGCGCATTCATCGCCAGCACGCTGCCGATAAAGGTCCAACGGTCGGCGGTGATCACGCCGGCGCGCTGAAGAATGTCGCCGATGTCGGTCATGCCGGCACGCGGCGGGATGTTGACGACCTTGTCTTCCGTGAGAGGACCCTTGGCCTCGATTGTCTTCTTGCCGTAGAAGAAAACGCCCCCCGCGATCAGCATTGCGATGATCAGGAATGTGAAGATGGCATTGCCGACGACAACCAGAGTACTGCGGGCACGCTGCGAATGCTTCGGCGGCTGCGGCACCTGCTCGGGCTCAAGCGCCGCACGCGGGCTACGTGGCGCGATGGGGGGTCTCTGACTCATTGAGCAACCTAAAATCTTGCCGGCGTGTAGCGCGTCGATTCAGCGTTATACGCGCGCCCGTGAGAGAAATTATGTCCGAATGAGGCAAAACCTTGAAGACAGTTTTGCCCGTTCCGTCAGTCTATTAACTCTTGAAACGCTCTAATTCGCCAGGCGCCGGACGACCAGCGATGCATTGGTGCCGCCGAACCCGAACGAATTCGACAGGGCCACATTAATCTCGCGGGGCCTTGCCTTATTCGGGACCAGGTCGATCGCCGTCTCGACGGAGGGGTTGTCGAGATTGATCGTCGGCGGCGCGACATTATCCCGAATCGCCAGAATGCAGAAGATTGCCTCGATCGCGCCGGCCGCACCCAGCAGATGGCCGGTCGAAGACTTGGTCGATGACATCGACACCTTCGACGCCGCATTGCCGAGCAGCCGCTGCGCTGCGCCAAGTTCGATCTCGTCGCCGAGCGGCGTCGAGGTTCCGTGGGCGTTGATATAGTCGATGTCGGATGCCGTGATTCCGGCGCGCTTCATCGCCGCGCTCATGCAGCGGTACGCCCCGTCGCCGTCTTCGGCCGGAGCGGTAATGTGATAAGCATCGCCGCTCAGGCCGTAGCCGACGACTTCGGCATAGATCTTCGCGCCGCGCTTCTTCGCGTGCTCGTATTCCTCGAGCACCACGACGCCGGCGCCCTCGCCCATCACGAAGCCGTCGCGGTCCTTGTCGTAGGGCCGCGATGCGATGGTCGGGTTATCGTTGTATTTGGTGGCCATCGCGCGGAGCGCGCAGAAGCCGCCCATGGCGAGGCGATTGACGGCGGATTCCGCGCCACCCGCCACCATCACGTCCGCATCGCCGAAGGCGATCAGGCGGCTGGCATCGCCGATGGCGTGCGCGCCGGTGGAACAGGCGGTGACCACCGCATGGTTCGGACCCTTGAGGCCATGCTTGATCGACACATAGCCCGACGCGAGGTTGATGAGACGGCCGGGAATGAAGAACGGCGACAGCTTTCGCGGGCCGCGCTCCTTCAGGATCACGGCGGCTTCGCCGATGCCTTCGATGCCGCCGATACCCGAGCCGATCATGGTGCCGGTGGCGCAGCGCTCTTCTTCGGTCGTGGGGTGCCAGTTGGCGTCGTCGAGCGCCTGGCTCGCAGCCGCCATGGCGAAAATGATGAAATCGTCGACCTTGCGCTGTTCCTTCGGCTCCATCCAGTCGTCGGGATTGAATGTGCCGTTACTGCCGTCGCCACGCGGAACCATGCATGCGATCTGGCAGGTCAGATCGGAGACCTCGAATTTCTCGATGCGGGCGGCGCCGCTTTCGCCGTTGAGGATGCGTTTCCAGGTCGGCTCGACACCATTGGCGAGCGGCGAAACCATGCCCAGACCCGTGACGACAACCCTCCGCATAGTCTTCCTTTCCGGCTCAACCGGCTGAGGCCAATCGGCGCCACTATGACAGCAAGACGGCGGGTCGTTCGATCACAACCCGCCGCGTGTCATCGTGGCTGCGCGCTGGCGTCAGCTCTTGGCGTTCTTCTCGAGAAATTTCGTGGCGTCGCCCACGGTGAGAATGGTTTCAGCAGCGTCATCCGGAATTTCGCAGCCGAATTCTTCTTCGAACGCCATCACGAGTTCGACCGTATCGAGGCTGTCGGCGCCGAGATCGTCGATGAAGCTTGCAGCATCGACAACCTTTTCGGGTTCGACACCAAGGTGCTCGACCACGATCTTCTTAACCCGCTCGCCAATCTCACTCATCGTTTAACCTCGTGCTTGTTCCATTAAACTCGACCGCAAAACGATACGAGCCCCTCGCGGTGCGAAAAAATGCAAATTCGTGCCGTCCGTACCACGCATCCCTGTCCCTTCGCCACATGGACGAAGTCACCGAAAACGGCGGCTGGCGCCGGAACGGCAATATACGGGGTTTGGCGATCCTGCAATGGCGTTTTCCCCAACCGATTGCCGTTCGGTTACCATACTTCCCCGGACTTGACCACACGGCCCCGGACACCGTCCATCACCCATTCCGCTTGACAAAACCCCTGCGGAACAGCGCCTAAATCATGGCCATTCCGCCGTTGACATGGATGGTCTGCCCCGTCACGTAGGCCGCCTCGTTGGAGGCAAGGTAAACGGCGGCGGCGGCGATGTCCTCCGGCGTCCCCAGACGCCCGGCCGGCACCTTGGCCAGCACCGCTTCGCGCTGCTTTTCGTTCAGCACGTCCGTCATCGGGGTTGCGATGAACCCGGGTGCGATGCAATTGGCGGTCACGTTGCGGCGCGCATACTCCGCGCCTACGGACTTCATCATTCCGATCAATCCGGCTTTCGAGGCGGCATAGTTGCCCTGCCCCGCATTGCCGGTGACGCCGACGACCGACGTGATCGCGATGATTCGTCCGAACCGCTTGCGCATCATCAGCTTCGTCGCCGCGCGCGCCAGACGGAACGTGGCGGTCAGGTTGACCCGGATCACGTCGTCGAAATCTTCGTCGCGCAACTGCACGAACAGGTTGTCGCGGGTGATGCCGGCATTGGCGACCAGGATGTCGAGCTGACCCATCGCCTTTTCCGCAGCCGGGACCAGCGCTTCGACTTCGGCCATGTCGGACAGATTGCACGGCAGCACATGCACGCGGTCCTTCAGTTCACCCGCCAGCGCGTCGAGCGCCTCACGCCGGGTGCCCGAAATCGCAACGGTTGCGCCTTGCGAATGCAGCGCCTTTGCAATCGCGCCACCAATGCCGCCGGTCGCCCCGGTGACGAGCGCGGTCCTGCCAGTCAAATCGAACATGTCGCCCCCTTGGGAACAGTCCCGGGGAAAGCCCGGGTCAAAATTCGTGCCCCGTTTGCCGCAAGAAAACGCCGTTCGTCAATGACCCGGGCCTCATCAATTGTCACAAAACGGCCCCGGTTAGGCCCCGGGGTGCCGGGGTCGATCACTTTTTCCTCGCCTTTTGACGATCACGGCGGCCAAGCCGGCGGCGCCTTCGCCTCAACCGGCTTTGAGAGTATCCTGCCTGCCACTGCCCAGAGACGAAGCAGCGGAGAGAGATATCGATGCGCTATCGTACCGCCATCGACCAGCAACTGTTCGCCTTCGACGACCTGAAACAGGTGATGGCGTTCGCCTCGCCTGCACGCTCCGGCGATTATCTTGCGGGTATCGGCGCGGCCACCGCGCAGGAGCGGATGGCAGCGCGCCATGTCCTGGCGGAGGTGCCGCTCAAGCAATTTCTCACCGAAGCCCTGATCCCTTACGAAGACGACAACATCACGCGCCTGATCATCGACAGCCATGACGCGATAGCGTTCGCACCAGTCTCGCACATGACCGTCGGCGATTTCCGCAACTGGCTTTTATCCGAGCAGGCGACGACCGAGGCGCTTGCGGCGCTCGCGCGCGGGCTCACGCCGGAAATGGCCGCGGCGGTGTCCAAGATCATGCGCAACCAGGATTTGATTGCGGTGGCGCGCAAGTGCCGCGTCGTCACGCGCTTCCGCGACACCATCGGGCTGGAAGGGCATCTGTCGGTGCGCCTGCAACCCAACCATCCGACCGACGACTTGCGCGGGATCGCGGCGTCTACGCTCGACGGATTGCTGATGGGTTCAGGTGACGCCGTGATCGGCGTCAATCCGGTGTCCGACAGCATGCCGGTGCTTGGCGGCCTGCTGCACATGCTGGACGAGGTGATCCAGCGTTTCGAGATCCCGACCCAGAGCTGCGTGCTGACCCATGTCACCAACACGATCCGGCTTGCGGAGAGCGGCGCGCCGGTCGATCTCGTATTCCAATCGATCGGCGGCACCGAAAAGACCAACCTCTCGTTCGGCGTCACGCCGGAAATTCTCGACGAAGCTTACGAGGCGGCGCTGTCTTTGAAACGCGGCACCGCCGGCGACAACGTGATGTATTTCGAGACCGGCCAGGGCAGTGCGTTGTCAGCCGATGCGAATTTCGGCGTCGATCAGCAGACCTGCGAGGCGCGCGCCTACGCGCTGGCGCGGCGCTACAAACCGCTGCTGGTCAATACCGTGGTCGGATTCATCGGTCCTGAATATCTTTACGACGGCAAACAGATCATCCGCGCCGGGCTTGAGGATCATTTCTGCGGCAAATTGCTCGGCCTGCCGCTCGGTTGCGACATTTGCTACACCAATCACGCCGAAGCCGATCAGGACGACATGGACACCTTGCTCGTGCTGCTCGGCAGCGCGGGCATCAGCTTTATCATGGGCGTCCCCGGCGCGGACGACGTGATGCTGAACTACCAGAGCACGTCGTTCCACGATGCCCTGTTTCTGCGCGAAACCATGAATCTGAAGCGCGCCCCTGAATTCGAAGCGTGGCTGCAACGCATGCAGATCACCGACGCCGCCGGCCGATTGCGCCCGCCCTCACCCAATGCGCTGCTCGGCGGCATGGGCAATCTCAAGTCGCTGGTCGCATGACGGACAAGAACGTGACCGAGTCGCCATGGGCCGAATGGCGCAGCGTGACGCCGGCGCGGCTGGCGCTCGGGCGCGCCGGCGCGGGCATGCCGACCGACGAGGTGCTGCGCTTCGGCTGGGCACATGCGATGGCGCGCGATGCGATCCATGCCGCTCTCGATGTTCCAAAACTTGAAGCGGCGTTGCACGATCAGGGCTGGACGGTCGCCCATACCCATAGCCGTGCGCCGGATCGCACCACCTATCTGCGGCGGCCTGATCTGGGCCGCGTGATCGATCCCGACGAGATTGCAAAACTGCGCACGGTGCCTCTCGTGCGCAGCGACGTCTGCATCGTGATCGGTGACGGATTGTCGTCGCTCGCGATCGACCGCCATGCCGCGCCGCTGCTCGCAGCACTGAAGCCGCTTCTCGCGAACGAACTAAAACAGGCGCCGGTGATTGTAGCCACGCAGGCGCGGGTCGCGCTGGCCGACGAGATCGCGGAACTGTTGCAGGCGAAGCTGTCGATCATGCTGATCGGCGAACGGCCGGGCCTGAGTTCGCCCGACAGCCTCGGCATCTACATCACCCACGCGCCATTTCGTGGCCGTAACGATGCCGGACGCAACTGCATTTCCAATGTGCGTCCTGAGGGGATGAGCTACGCCGCCGCCGCATTCAAGCTGGCGTGGCTGGTGCGCGAGGCATTGAACCGCGGCCTGACCGGCGTTGACCTGAAGGACGAGAGCGATCTGGCGCTGGTCACGGGCGGCAACACCGCCCGCCTGCCCGGTCCGCTCGCATGACGGATTTTCAGAACAGACACTGAATCAAAAAGCCGCGCTCTCAAATCTGAGCGCGGCTTTACGATTGCATAGCCGCTTACGCAGCCGTTGCCTTGGTATTCACGCCCTTGCGAAGCGCGACGGTATTGAGCTTGGTGTTCGCCGCCTTTTCCTCATTCAGATTTGTCGTGAGGAAGCGCACGATCTCCTCATGTCCAAGCGACTCCGCCCATGCGATGAGCGTGCCGTAACGGGCGATCTCGTAGTGCTCGACGGCCTGGCAGTTCGCGACGATGGCGGCATCCAGTACTGCCTTGTCCTCAATCTCGCCTGCGGTTTCGTCGGCTTCCTTGATGATGCCGTCGATCGCCGGGCACGTGGTCCCTTTCGGGTCCTGACCGAGCTTCGCAAACACCTTCTTCAAACGCTCGATCTGGTTGTTGGTTTCTTCGAGATGGCTTTTCAACCCGGCTTTGAGATCGCCGTTGGTGGCCTTGTCGATCATCTTCGGCAGCGCCTTCGTGATCTGTTGTTCAGCGTAGAAGATATCCTGCAGGCCGTGAAGCAGGAGATCGTCAAACGTCTTAATGTCTTTCGTGAAAATGCCCATGGCACACTCCTTTGTTGTCAGCCGTGAACGCAGCAATGATCGGATCGTTCCCGGCGAACTATGCGCGCGCAGTTGCGACAAGTTGGACGAATGAGGCGCTTACTCAAACCTCTCTTCGAGATCATTCGTGTCCCCAAGTATTTCCGGAACTCTCTCTGCTCTCTGTGATTGATGTGCACCTCGATCAGAGGGATTGCCGGGAGCGCCTATCATGGAAAAGACGATTGATCTGAGAACATCGGTTACCGAACTGCCTACGTCTGGCGTGTCGTGGGCGGCGATTGCGGCGGGAGCCCTCGCCGCTTTGGCATTGACCCTCGTGCTTTTGTGGTTCGGGACCGGGATGGGATTCAGCGTAGTATCGCCGTGGAGCGACTCGGGTGTCTCTGCCACGACGTTCAAGATCGGAACCGGGCTTTATCTTGTCGTCGTGGCGATGATCTCGTCCGCGATAGGCGGCCATATCGCCGGTCGCCTGCGAACGCCGTGGTACGGCATTCACAGCAACGAGACCTACTTCCGCGACACCGCGCAGGGCTTTCTCGCGTGGGCATTGGCATCCGTCGTGGGCGCCCTGTTGCTGGCTTCAGCAGCGACTACCATCATCGGCAGCACAGCGGGCGGCCTCTCGCAGGGCGCGGGCACCGCAGCCGGGCAATCCTCAGGCCCGATGAGCGGTTATGTTGACCAGCTTCTCCGCCCCGACCCGGCAGCAGCAACCGTTCCGGCTGGCGACGCCAATGACATCCGCGACGAGTTGACCCGGCTGCTGACGTCCAGCTTCGGCACAGAACGCGACTTGAAGCCCGCCGATCGCACCTATGTGGCTCAGGTGGTCGCCCGCCGCACAGCGCTCAGCCAGGCCGACGCCGAGAAGCGCGTCAACGACGTCGTGACACAGGCGAAGTCCGATCTCGACAAGGCACGCAAGGCCGCGGCGCAGTTGGCGTTCTGGATGGCTGCGTCTCTGCTGGTCGGTGCCTTCGCGGCAAGCATCGCTGCGGCTGAAGCCGGGGCATTTCGCGATCGCAACTGGGGCACCGCCCCATTCACGAGGGAGTAAAGCTCATGCCAATTCTGCTCTGGCTACTTGGAATTCCACTGCCGCTGATTTTGCTGATCATCCTGCTTCGCTGAAGCTGATCTCGGCGCATAAAAAAGCCGCCAGTGTCAGGAGACACTGGCGGCCATGCCCCAGCCCAAAGGGGGCACCGCTCAAAAACTGGAGTAAATGAGCGGCCCGACTGACGTAGCAACAATCGGGCCAACAAGGAACGCCGCCATGAGGCCCGCGCGGGCCAAGTCCGGCGGTAAGCTTAACGCGCTGCTGCGATCGCGGCTTTTGCACCCTCGATGTCGCCCGGTCCGCCGACCGACACACCGACCGCGCCATCGGCAATACGCTTGACCAGACCGGACAGCACCTTGCCCGCGCCGATTTCGAGGAAGTGCGTCACGCCCTGCGATGCCATCCACGCCACGCTCTCGCGCCAGCGCACGGTGCCGGTCACCTGCTCGACCAGCCGCTTGCGGATTTCGTCCGGGTCGGTGATCGCCGACGCCAGAACGTTGGACACCACCGGCACCTTCGGCTTGTTGATGGTCACGCCTGCGAGCGCCTGCGCCATCGCGTCCGCTGCGGGCTGCATCAGGCGGCAATGGAACGGCGCCGACACCGGCAACAGCATCGCGCGCTTGGCGCCCTTGGTCTTGGCGATCTCAAGCGCACGCTCGACGGCGGCCTTGTCGCCGGAAACGACCACCTGTCCACCGCCGTTATCGTTGGCGGCCTGACAGACCTGTCCCTGCGCCGCCTCTTCGGCAACCGCGACCGCGGCTTCGTAATCGAGCCCGAGCAGCGCTGCCATTGCGCCGACACCCACCGGCACGGCCTTCTGCATGGCGAGCCCGCGCGTCCGCAGCAGCTTCGCGGTGTCGCTGATCGAGAAAGTGCCAGCCGCGGCCAGTGCGGAATATTCGCCGAGCGAGTGACCGGCGACGAACGCCGCATCGCGCGCGATGTCGATCCCGGCTTCGGTCTCCAGCACGCGCAGCGTCGCCAGTGACACGGCCATCAACGCTGGCTGCGCGTTCTCGGTGAGTTGCAGCGTTTCCGCCGGCCCCTCCCAGATAATCGCCGTCAGCTTTTCGCCGAGCGCCGCATCGACCTCGTCGAACACAGCCTTGGCTGCCGGAAATGCGTCGGCGAGCGCCTTGCCCATGCCGACCGCCTGCGATCCCTGACCGGGAAAGGTGAATGCTGCTGTCATGAAAGTCCCCAAAGTGAGCAGGCCGTAAGACACCGCCGGGGCCTCAGGTGTCAAGCTGTGGTGCGGTGAACCCTATGAAACCCAGATCCGGTCGGCCACCGGACGGCTCGCCCAGCGGCCCCGCAGGCCAATGACCGAGATGGACGGGAACCCAGCGCCAGAGATGCGCGTTTCATTCCTGGGGTGCCCAGTGGAGGGCGCACCATGGAAAATGATCCTCGCAAGCCACAGACACTAGCTCTGGCGCCGGTCTTGATCTTCGCGCTGGTTCTCGCCGCCGTATTCGGGGCGGCGCTGATCACCACATTCGACCGCAGCCCGATGGTCGTGACCGCCGTAGATACCGCACCGCCAGGCACAAGCGGCCTGGCAAAATCCCGTCCCACCACGGAGCGCCGATGATCGCGAATAACAATTTGGACGACACGGTTGGCGGCAAACGCGCCTACCACAAGTTCCTCTGGGGCGCCGCCATAGGCGCCGTTATCATTGGAGGCGCTTTGGGTTATTCCAGCCAGCGGATGGACGTCGGCAATGTCTTTCCGATTGTTGGCGCCCCCTCCTTCCCGATTTCCCCTCAGGCGGAAGCGCCAAGGCTGGCGGACACAAAATAGGGCGACAGCGGCCTGGGCGGCTGAAAGTGTCGCCAAACGGGCCTGTGAGGGGCTTTTCGGGCCTCCAGAAGGCCTGTTTTGCCTTGCAACGGGCCCCAGAATCCTTATAACCGCGCCATCCGTGGATCCCGGCCGGGAGCTGAACGGACGGTCTCACCAGTCTGACATTCCAGTTTGATTGATGCGGCAGGGCCAGTCGGTCCGTCGTCCCGTGCTTCCGCCTTCTGAGCATATCGAGTCCTTTCCGAAGGTCTCGAAGGGCTTGCCGCCAGGAACCGCGCTAACACTGGAAAGGACTCCCATGCCTCTTTACGAGCATGTTTTTCTCGCGCGTCAGGATGCGAGCGCCCAGCAGGTCGAAGAATTCACCACGCAGATTACCGGCGTGATCGAAGGTCTCGGCGGCAAGGTCACCAAGACCGAGAACTGGGGCGTGCGCTCCCTCACCTATCGCATGAACAAGAACCGCAAGGCTCACTTCATGCTGCTCAACATCGACGGCCCCGCAGCAGTGGTCTCCGAGATCGAGCGTCAGGAACGCATCAACGAAGACATCATCCGTTATCTCACCGTCCGCGTCGACGAGCTGGAGGAAGGTCCCTCCGCAATGATGCGCAAGGCCGAGCGTGACCGCGACGAGCGCGGTGGCGGCGGCTTCCGCGGCGATCGTGAAGGCGGCGGATTCCGTGGCGGCGACCGCGAAGGCGGTGGCTTCCGTGGTGACCGCGGTCCGCGCCGCTCGCGTGACGATGACGCAACCGCGTCGGTAGAGGAGTAAGAACCATGGCTGAAGCAGGTGCACGCCGTCCGTTCTTCCGCCGCCGCAAGACGTGCCCGTTCACGGGCCCGAACGCGCCGAAGATCGACTACAAGGATTCGAAGCTGCTGATGCGTTACGTGTCCGAGCGCGGCAAGATCGTGCCGAGCCGCATCACGGCTGTGTCGGCAAAGAAGCAGCGTGAACTCGCCCGCGCCATCAAGCGCTCGCGGTTCCTCGGTCTTCTGCCTTACGTGATCCGCTAAACGATAAAGCGAGCGCGCGGCATTCGCGCGCTCGCTTGCTTCTCGACGTTTATTTCTCATAACACGCTGGTGTCATGCCGGACGTGGATGGTTGGGGTTCAAAAAACCTCTAACTGCTCGAAAGGAGCAGGACAGCTGATGATGACAGGACTGCTCATCGCACTGGCGGCCGGCCTCGCGTCGGCGACAATGTTCGCGTCCATCATTTCGGGCGCGCTGATTTCGCTTGTCCTGTTTTATCTCGCGCCGCTGCCGCTGATGGTCGCGGCGCTCGGCTGGGGATCGGCCACCGCACTGATCGGCGGTGCCATTGCCGCACTCGGCCTCGGCGCCATCTTCGGCATTCCTTACATGGCGGCGTTCGCACTCACGATCGCGCTGCCTGCGTGGTGGCTCGGACATCTGGCGCTGCTGGCCCGTCCGGTCTCGAACGATCCGCAACTGGCGAATCTTGCGCCCGCGCTCGACTGGTATCCGACCGGACGCATCCTGGTCTGGGCCGCGGTCTTCGCGACCGTCACCACGGCAAGCGCATTCCTGACACTGGGCAGCGACGCGGAGACGATCAATGCAGCTTTGCGCGGCTTCGTGACGCGCGTGATGCGCAACCGCGCCAGCATCCCGCAGGGCGAGACCGATCGCGCCGTGGATGCACTGGTTTCGCTCGGCCCGAGCATCGCAACCATCATCGCGATGATGACGCTGACGCTCAATCTGTGGCTGTCGGCGAAAATCACCACTACATCCGGCCGGCTGAAGCGGCCGTGGCCTGATCTGCGCACCACCACGATGCCGAGGATGGTGCTGGCGGCGCTGCTGGCAGCCATCCTGCTCTGCTTTGTCGGCGGGCTGCTGGCGATGCTGGCGCAGATCACGACCGCCGCACTGCTGATGGCCTATGCCGCCACCGGCTTTGCGGTACTCCACACCGTGACTCAGACTTTCTCGGGCCGCTCGTTCGTGATCGGAGCTGCCTACGCGGGCACGCTGCTCATCGGCTGGCCGCTCCTTGGAATGATCGGCCTCGGTCTCGCCGATGCAATTTTTGGAATTCGACAAGCCTACTGGACGCGGCACGGGCCACCGCCCATGCCGACAACCTGACACTCAACCTGAACCCGACATCATCAACTCAGACACCGAACGGAGAAATAAAATGGAAGTCATTCTGCTGGAACGCGTGGCCAAGCTCGGCCAGATGGGCGACGTGGTCAAAGTGAAGGACGGGTTCGCCCGCAACTTCCTGCTCAAGCGTAACAAGGCGCTGCGCGCGACCAAGGAAAACCGCGAGAAGTACGACGGCATGAAGGCCGACCTCGAGGCCAAGAACATCAAGGCCAAGGGCGAAGCCACCGAGGTCGCCAAGAAGATCGACGGCCGCAACGTCGTCATCATCCGTCAGGCGTCGGAAACCGGCCAGCTCTACGGTTCGGTGTCGGTGCGCGACATCATGGCTGCGCTCGAAGCCGACGGTGTCTCGCTCAACCGTCAGCAGGTGCTGCTCGACGCGCCGATCAAGATCATCGGCCAGCACAAGATCACCATCGCCGTGCATCCTGAAGTCGAAGTGCATGTGTCGACGACGGTGGCCCGCTCCGAAGCGGAAGCCGAGCGCATCAACCGCGGCGAAGACGTCAACAGCCGTCAGGAAGACCGCGATGCGGCCGCAGAAGCTATCGCCGCTGCCGGCGAGTTCTTCGATCCGGAAGCGCAGCACGACGACACGGCCGAGCCGGCTGCTCCAGCCGAAGAGAAGTAAAACTTCGGCGCAAGCCAATCGCTGCAATAAGGAAAGCCCGGCCCTCATCGAGGCCGGGCTTTCTGTTTAGCTGACAACCTTCGGCGCGAAGGCCTGGTCGATCATCGCAATCGATGCCAGCGCGGTGGCGGTGTGTTTCTCGGCGCCGTCGATGACACAGAACACGTCGGCCGCGACGACCGACACTTGCCGTCCCGGCTTCACAACCCGCGCGCGGCAGATCAATCGATCCCCCGACGCCGGTGCGAGCAGGTTCAGCTTGTACTCCGCGGTCAGCGCCGCCAGCCCCTTCACTGTCGCAGCCGCAATCGTGGTCGCGTTGTCGATCAGGAAGGCGGTGACACCGCCGTGGAAGAATCCGTTCTGCTGCAACAGCTCCGGCCGGCGATCCACCGACAGGACGCATGTGCCGCGCGTGAGATCGGTCACCTCCGCGCCGACATGAGTCATGAATCCCTGCCGCATGACGTTGTTGCGGATGTGCGCGGCGATCGGTGTGAACTCCGTATCTGTCTGAAGCATTATCGGCCTCCCTTCGCAGTCAGCGCACGAACGGCGCATGCGATCAGCGCATCGGCATAATGGCGCGGATCGGTGGGATCGCGGCCCGACAGCCACGCGCGGCACACGAACTGAGCGGGTCCGATAATCTGGCTCAGAAACAGCGATGCCTTCATCGGCAACAGGTCACCACTTGCCACGAGTGGCGCGCGCCATGCCTCGACGCCTTCCGCAACCGTCGCGTTGCGCGCCTTGCGCGCGTCGCGCACGTCCTGCGCCCACTCGCTGCGCGAGATCTCGAACAGAAAATTGGCTTCGCGGCGGTTGTTGACGACCCAGTCCAGATGCGTGCGGATCAGACGTGCGATGCCTTCCTCCGCGCCAGGCGGCGGATCGATCACGTCGAGCATGGCGATGTGATAGCGCCGCAGCAGTTCGAGAAACAGCGTGCCCGCGAGTTCGCGCTTTGAATTGAAGAAGTGGAAGAAGCTGCCGTTGGATGCGCCGGCGCGTTCACGGATCGCGGCCACGGTCGCGCCCTCGAAACCATCCTGATCGAACACCGCCAAAGCCGCGGTCAGCAGATCGTCGCGCGCACCGGCCATCGTGGCCATCCTTGTCGACTGGAGTATCGCTCTAGAGCACGACTCCAGTCAAGACGGCAGTCATCGCGCGGTAACCCGCTGCGCGGCCAGATAGCGGATTAGCGGGAGATTGGCGGCACCGGGTTTCCCGCCGGAACCGGCGGCGGACCAGCCGAAACCACGGGTTTCGGTGTCGGTGCAGGCCCGATGTCGATAGTCAGCGGACCCGACGGCGCATCCTGTTTCGGAGGAGCCACGGCCACTTCGGCAGGCTTTTCAGCCTCCTTCGGCGCAGGCGTGACCGCGGGTACCGGATCGGCACGCGTTCCGTCCACCTTGGCGGTCTCGGTCTTGTCAGAGTCCTTGGGCGGCTCGGCCTTGTCTGCCTCGGGTTTGACGTCCGGTTTGGCCGCCTCTGCGGGCTGCTCGCCATGGCGAGCTTCGTTCTTTGGCGGCAAGCCGTCCTTGCCCGCTTTCGCAGCCTCTCGGGCCGCCTGTCGCGCGGCCCGCCGTTCCGCAGCGGCCTTCTGCTTTGCCGTCAGCGTTTGAGGATCGGGCTGACCACTCTGCAACCCGTCGGCATCCGGCCGGGAGGCTTCGCGGGTCGGCTTGCGGCCCTTGGCGGCCTGTTCCGGACCCGGCTCCTGGGCCGGTTTCGGACCGGTTTTCGCCTCCTGACCCTGCTTGGTCAGGTTGCCGCCAGGCGCTGCATTGGCGGCGCCGTTGGAGAGAACATAGGCGCTCATGGCCGCGGCCATGTCGGTGCTGGTGGTGTAGTGCTGGCGCAGGAAACCTGGCAGCGATCCGGGCGAGACGGTTTTCAGCAATCCGCGCGAACTCTTGTGGCAGAGCGAGCAGGTGCTGGAGAAAATCTGGGAGGGAGGCTTCCCGGCTTCGAGATTCTGCGCGTCCGCCGGGATTGCCCCGAAACAGCCCAATACGAAAGCCACCGCCGCCAAAATGAGCGCTCGGCTCAACATCCAAGGTCTCCAGATCAATAGCCAGTCAAAGGACGGATGGCGGTTCACCCCTGCCCTCAGCCTCGGGTCACCTTTAGCGGATTATAACGCGAATGGAAGCACCGAGATTTCGCATCAGGGTAACGTTGTTGATATTGCTGAACCTCGTTCCGGCCGGGCTAGATTCCGCTGCCGGGGGTGAAACAGAAGACGTCCGCGCTATACGCACGCTCCGGTCTGGGCGCGCAGAGGTGGCTGCGCCCATCGGGATTGTCCCGCTTCTGCTCGACTTTCTCCGGAGGAACGCGGAGCCACCTTCCGTCTTCACGGCGCCTGGCAAACCAGACGCCGTCTTCGCTGCGAGCTTCGGTCGGGTAGCAGTCGTGTTGACTGCAGCAGGATAGATGAGGGTTATCCGGCCTCATCCATGTCGAATAAAACTTCTCGTGGATTTGTTCGTCCTGCGGCGGGTGCTGATGTTGCGCAGATGCGCTGACGGCGCCGAACAAAAGTCCGGCAGTCATCAAGCCAACGATGCCGCGCCAAGTGATCACAAGCACCACTCCGGCCACGATCCCGGCACGACCCGGGACTCGGGAGACAGTCTATCACCGCAGCAGCCGGAGAAGAACGCAGATCCCAACCACGAGTGGCTCGCAGCCATCGTCAAGAAGGAATCCAGTCTTGAGAGGCACCGGCTGAACGAATTCTGTGCAGCGCCAAGCGAGGAAGAAGTCGCCGGTACTGGATATTTCGCAACTGCGTGAGCCGGTCACAGCCCGCCAAAGCCGCTCCCTTTCGGCATGCCGCCCTCCGCTCACCGGACAAAAACGCAAAGCAGCCTTCCGCGGCCGCCACCTACGGCAAATTGCGATTGAAACCGGAACAAAAATTGCCAACATTTATGGGATGTGAGACCACTTTGGATCGTTGGACATGCGTTCGATGGATCGATTGCTGCGGTTTTTCCTGGGCCAGTTCATCCGGCGTGGCTCAGTGACGTTTACGATGACAAGCGGGGCAACCTTCACCTGCGGCGATGGCGCCGGGAAGCCGGTCGCGGTGAGGTTTCTGACGAAGGAAGCCGAACGTCACCTGTTGCTCGACCCCGAACTTGCGCTGGGCGAAATCTACACCGACGGCGACTTCGTGGTCGAAACCGGGTCGATAACGGATCTGCTGGAAATCGTACTTGGTCAGCCGGATTTGGTGCCGCGCTGGTCCAGGTCCCGTTGGTGGCTTCGCTACCTGATCCGGCACTGGCAACAGTTCAATCCGCCCGCCCGCTCGAAACGCAACGTCGCCAGCCACTACGATCTCGACGGCCGGCTGTACCGGCTCTTCCTCGACGACATGCAATACAGTTGCGCCTACTTCGAGACGCCGGATTCAACGCTCGACGACGCACAGCTTGCCAAGAAGCGCCACCTCGCCGCCAAGCTGCTGGTCAAGCCTGGCCACCGCCTGCTCGACATCGGCTCCGGCTGGGGCGGACTCGGTCTTTATCTCGCGGAAATGACAGGAGCGCACGTCACCGGCGTCACCCTGTCCGAAGAGCAACTCGGCGTGTCCAACGCGCGCGCCAGTGAACTCAACCTGACCGACCGCGCGCAATTCCGCTTGCAGGATTATCGCGAGACGCCCGGCCCGTTCGACCGCATCGTGTCGGTCGGCATGTTCGAGCATGTCGGCGTCGACTACTACGAGACCTATTTCAAGCGTTGCGCGGAACTGCTCACCGACGACGGCGTGATGGTGCTGCATTCCATCGGCCGCCCGGAAGGGCCCGGCATTACCAACCCGTGGGTCGCAAAGTATATTTTCCCCGGCGGGTACATTCCCGCGCTGTCGGAAGTCCTGCCGGCGATCGAGCGGGCAGGATTATTGGTCGCCGACATCGAAATCCTGCGGCTGCATTATGCCGAAACGCTGAAAGCCTGGCGCGAGCGTTTCCTCGCCCGGCGCGAGGAAGCTGCGAAGCTTTACGACGAACGCTTTGTCCGGATGTGGGAATTCTATCTGGGTGCGTCCGAAATGTCGTTCCGCAAGCAGAATAGCATGGTGTTCCAGATTCAGCTCACCAGGAAGCAGGACGCGGTTCCGATCACGCGCGATTACATCGCCCGCGAGGAGGAGCGGCTGCGCGGTGTGGAGGCTAAGAAACGACCGGTATTGCGGCTGGCGGGAGAATAAACCGGCTGGCGCAGGCGCATAGGCCGGTCAAGCCTCACGCTGATGACAATCCAAGTTTCATTCGAAACAAGTTGTGTGAATCGTGCATAAGACCATATGGCGCTTTCACCCGGCCCTGCCGCGGTGCTTGATACGCGCCCCGTATTCGCCGAATTGGAAGCATACTCTCCCGCTATGGCCATTAGTGATTCGAACATTATCAAGCTCGCGCCGGAAGCCGGCACGCCGGCTTACCGGGTTGCGCCTCACAATATCGAGGCCGAACAGGGACTTCTCGGCGCCATCCTGGTCAACAACGACGCCTTTTACCGTGTCTCGGACTTCCTTGAGCCGAAGCACTTCTTCGAGCCGATTCATCAACTGTTTTTTGAGACCGCAGGCAGCCTGATCCGCGCCGGCAAGATCGCGACCCCGGTCACGCTGAAGACCTTCGTTCCAGCGGACACCGATCTCGGTGGCATGACGGTCGCGCAATACCTCGCCCGCCTCGCCGCCGAGGCGACGACCATCATCAACGCGCAGGATTACGGGCGCACCGTCTATGATCTGTCGATCCGGCGCGATCTCATTCGCGTCGGCGAGGACATGGTCAATGTCGCGTTCGATGCGCCGGTTGACTTCGCACCGCGCGCGCAGATCGAGGATGCGGAAAAGAAGCTCTACGAACTCGCCGAGTCCGGACGCTACGACGGCGGCTTCCAGAAATTCTCGCGGGCGCTGACGACCGCCGTGGACATGGCCGCCGCCGCCTACAGCCGCGACGGCAACCTGTCGGGCCTCGCCTCCGGCCTGCGCGACATGGACACCAAGATGGGCGGTCTTCAGCCGTCCGACCTGATCATCCTCGCCGGACGCCCCGCGATGGGCAAGACGGCGCTCGCGACCAACATCGCCTTCAACATCGCGCGCAACTGGCGCGGCGAAGTGCAGGCCGACGGTCAGATGAAATCGGTCGACGGTGGCATTGTCGGCTTCTTCTCGCTGGAAATGTCGGCGGAACAGCTCGCCACCCGTATTCTGTCCGAGCGTACCGGTATTTCATCAAGTTCGATCCGCCGTGGCGGCATCAGCGAGCGGGATTTCGAAAAGATTCGCGACCACTCCATCGAAATGCAGAACCTGCCATTCTATGTCGATGACAGCGGCGGCATCTCGATCTCGCAGCTCACCGCGCGGGCGCGGCGGCTGAAGCGGCAAAAAGGTCTCGATCTTCTGATCATCGACTACATCCAGCTCCTGTCCGGATCGGGAAAACGCTCCGACAACCGCGTGCAGGAAATCACCGAGATCACCACCGGCCTCAAGGCGCTGGCCAAGGAATTGAACGTCCCCATCATTGCGCTGTCGCAGTTGTCACGTCAGGTCGAAAACCGCGACGACAAACGCCCGCAGCTCGCGGACCTGCGTGAATCGGGATCGATCGAGCAGGACGCCGACGTGGTGCTGTTCGTGTATCGCGAGGAATACTATCTCCAGAGCAAGGAGCCGCGCCCCGGTACGCCCGAGCATGAAAAATGGATGCTCGACATGTCGCTGGTCCACGGCAAGGCCGAAGTCATCATCGGCAAACAGCGTCACGGCCCCACCGGCACCATCAACCTGCACTTCGACGCCAACGTCACGCGGTTCGGCGACCTTGCGCATGACGGCCAGGTGCCCGAACGATTTGGCTGATCGGACATACTTTCGCTCGCAAAGAGTATGCTAGGGTGCGGTTCAACTGTTGAATCACACTGCGAACCTCTGCCCGAGCCAATGCCTCCTGCTTCCGATCTCAAGACCGCCACATCTGGCACTGCTGCGAATACTGCGGACATGCGCATGCCTGCCGGCGCGACCGGCGTTCTGACCATCGACCTCGACGCCATCGTCGCCAACTGGCGCAAACTCGAAAGCCATGCGGTGCCTGCGGACTGCGCCGCCGTCGTGAAAGCCGACGCCTATGGCTGCGGCATCACACAGGTGACCCGTGCGCTGGCGCGCGCAGGATGCCGGACCTTCTTTGTCGCCACACTGGACGAGGCGCGCGCGGCGCGTGAAGTCACACCCACCTCTGCTATCTACGTGCTCGATGGATTTTTCCCGGGCTCAGGCGATCAGTTTGCGAAGATCGATTGCCGGCCGGTGATCGGCGACGCCACCGAACTCGCCGAGTGGGACGCGTTTCGCAAGACCAGCGGCTGGGAAGGTCAGGCAGCGATCCACATCGACACCGGCATGAACCGCCTCGGCTTCCGCGTCATGGAAGCGCAGGCGCTGCTGCCACGGATCAAGAACGGCAATCACGGCATCTCGCTGGTGATGAGCCACCTCACCAGCGCCGAGATGCTGCACGATCCGGCCAACGGACGACAGGTCGCGACATTTCGCGAAATCGCCTCGCAGTTCTCCGGCGTCCCCGCCTCGCTGGCCAATTCGTCCGGGATTTTTTTGGGACCCCAATTCCATTTCGATCTGGTACGTCCGGGCGCGGCACTCTACGGCGTCAATCCAACGCCGGAAGCCGATACGCCGATGCTGCCGGTGGTCGATCTCAAGGTACGCGTGGCGCAGGTCCGCAACATCGAGAAAGGCGAGCACGTCGGATATGGCGGCACCTGGACGGCGCGGCAGCCGACGCGGCTGGCGATCGTCACGGCAGGTTATGCCGACGGATATTTCCGTGCCGCAGGCAGCATCGATAACATGCGCAGCGCCGAAGTGATGGTCGCGGGTAAGCGTTGCCCGGTTGCCGGACGCATCTCGATGGACCTGATGGCCATCGATATCACCGCCGTGCCGCCCGGTGCGACCCGCCGCGGCGCGCTGGTATCGCTTCTCAACAATGAGATCACGGTGGATGAGCTTGCGCACCACTTCGGCACCATCGGCTACGAGGTGCTGACCAGCCTCGGCCGGCGCTACACCCGCGTCTACAAAGGTGGCGAGTAACGGCATGATCCCGAAAGGGGGCATGCCCAAATAAAAAGAAGGACAATCGCATGCCCGACGTCACCGAATTCAAACCCGGAAACTACAGGTTCATCGTTTCGCCAGGCGGGCCGTTCTCAAGCGGTGTCGCGGCGATGCCGGGATACGCGCTGCACCGGGTGCGCTTCGCGCGTCCGATCCCGATGGCTGACGGCTTCGCCTTCATCAAGGCGCATCTCGAACGCGAAGGCCGCCCCATCACTGCGCTGGCCGCCTGCGAACTGCGCTCGCCTGCCGCCATGACCGGCGAGCAGTTTCAGGCTTTCAACGCAGAGTATTTGAAGACCCTGCATCAGTGGGGGTGCAAGGCCGGCGACATCAATCCGCTGGCGCGCAGCAATCTTGCGCCGATCACGGAAGTGCCGAGCGAGGCGATGTTCTTCGCCTTCACCTACACCGTACCCGAAGCCGGATCCTCGGGCGATTTCCTGATTTCGGGCAAGCCCGAAATCCGCGATGGCGTGACCACCGACCGCATCGTCGGCGGCCGTGACGTGTCATTGAAGGGACTGGAAATCAAGGCACGCTTCGTCATGAACGCGATGCGTGAGCGCGTCGATGCGCTCGGCTGCAAGTGGGATGCGGTGACAGCCGCGCAGATCTACACGGTGCACGACGTTCGCCCGCTGCTCGATACGGTATTCGCCGAATACAGGGTGAGCCAGATCGGCCTCGCCTGGTATCCGGCGTGGCCACCCGTGATCGGCATGGAGTTCGAGGTGGACGTTCGCAACGTGCGCACCGAACTGGTGATCGACGCACGGTAAGAAAAAGCTGTCACCCTGAGGTGTGAGCCGCTTTTGCGGCGAACCTCGAAGGGCGACGGCGGGAACCGGTGCAACCGTCATCCGTCGAGGCTCGCAATAACTCGCACCTCAGGATGACGATGTCGCGCCCTACTTCGCGCTCCGCTTCTTTAGCACCATGTTGCCGATCAGCAGGAATTTCTGCGCGCGTTTTCCGTTGTCGACTTCGGTCGTGTAGATGTTGCCCTTGGAATCCAGCGCCAGATTGTGAATCCAGTGGAAGTCGCCGGCCATGCGGCCGTTGCGGCCGAAGCGCCCGACGATCTCCCCGCTTTCACGCACCAGCGTACGAACCTCGTTGTTGGCGCCATCCGCATTGATCAGAAAGGTCTGCCTGGGATCGTTCCAGATTTCGAGATCCCACACCGAGCCGTTCGCCAGCGTCTGCTTCTCGATAAACATCTCCTTTACGAAGCTGCCGTCCTTCCTGAACACCTGAATGCGGTTGTTCTGTCTGTCGCAGACATAGACAAGCCCGTCCTTCGCGATGCGCACGCAGTGCACCGGGTTGGCGAATTGCTGCGACGGCGGCGCGTCGGGATTGTACCCGCCCATCCGCTCATCCGTCGGCGGCTTGCCGTAGGCGCCCCACATCCGCTTGAACGCGCCGGTCTCGCTATCGAACACGATGACGCGGTGATTGTAGTAGCCGTCCGCGACATAGACCTCGTTCGCTGCGGTATCGACCGTCATATTGGCCGGACGTCCAAGGCGCGTGGTGTCCTTGCTGTCGGTCTGCGGACCGGACTTGCCGATCTGCATCACGAACTTGCCCTCCCGGGTGAATTTCAGGATCTGCCCGTCGGTCTCGCCATTTCCCGCGAGCCAGACAAAACCTTTGGCATCGATGAAGATGCCATGCTCGTTGGCCGGCCAGTCGTACCCCTCGCCCTTGCCGCCCCACGCCTTGACCAGATTTCCCTGCTGGTCGAACTCCATCACCGGCGGCGCGGGCATGCAGCACTTTGTGCGCGGCGGGTTGAAGCTTGCCGCCTTCTCGTCGTCGGTCAGCGTCCGCGGCCGCTGCACCACCCAGACATGATCCTGCGCATCGACGGCGACACCGGCGGCCTGCCCCATGATCCAGTTGTTGGGCAGCGGCTTCGGCCACTGTGCATCGACCTGAAATTTCGGTGCGTCGGCGGCATGAGCGGCGCTCGCGAGGACGAGGCCGGCAATGGCGGCGATCCATTTCATGACGTTTACTCCCCAGTGCCGGGTCGTGCCGGATCGGTCACGCGCGGTCATTGTTCTGATGGCGGCAGCATATGCCGGTGAAACGGTAACCGGCTATCAGCGCGGCGCGGACATGGGTTGACTTTTTAACGCTTTATGTGAACAAAAGAGGAACGCAAGATTCCCGTTGCTCCGACGCTGGCAGGCCCCTCCATGGCGAAAAACGCCCTCTCCTTCGTCTGTCAGAATTGCGGAGCCGCCTACAATAAATGGCAGGGCAAATGTGAATCCTGCGGTGAGTGGAATACGCTGTCTGAAGAAGACACGACCGGCGCCACGTCCATGCCCGCAAATTTGCGCCCCAAGCGCAAGGGCCGGCCGTTCGCGCTGGAAACCCTCACCGGTTCGAGTCCCGAAGCGCCCCGCCTGTCGTCCGGAATGGGTGAACTCGATCGCGTCACCGGCGGCGGCTTCGTCCGCGGCTCGGTGCTGCTGGTCGGCGGCGATCCCGGCATCGGAAAATCGACACTGCTGACCCAGGCCACCAGCCTGATGGCGCGCGCGGGACATCGCGTGGTCTACATCTCGGGTGAAGAGGCCGTCGCGCAGGTCCGTCTTCGCGCCGCGCGTCTCGGTCTCGCCGACGCCGCGGTGCAGCTGGCCGCGCAGACCTCCGTCGAAGACATCATCGCCACGCTGTCGGAAGGAACCCCGCCTCGCCTCGTGGTGATCGATTCGATCCAGACCATGTGGACCGACACCGTCGAATCCGCGCCCGGAACGGTGACGCAGGTCCGCGCATCGGCACAGGCACTGATCCGCTTCGCAAAGAAATCCGGCGCGGCCCTTATTCTGGTCGGTCACGTCACCAAGGACGGCCAGATCGCCGGCCCCCGTGTGGTCGAGCACATGGTCGATGCGGTGATGAGCTTCGAGGGCGAAGGCTCGCAGCAGTTCCGCATCCTGCGCGCGGTGAAGAACCGCTTCGGTCCTACCGACGAAATCGGTGTGTTCGAGATGACCGGTCTGGGCCTGCGCGAAGTCTCCAATCCATCCGAACTGTTCCTGTCCGAGCGCGATCTCGGCAGCCCCGGCACAGCCGTGTTCGCCGGTCTTGAAGGCACGCGCCCGGTGCTGGTCGAACTGCAGGCGCTGGTTGTGCCGACAACGCTCGGAACGCCGCGACGCGCGGTGGTGGGTTGGGAATCCAGCCGCCTTTCGATGGTGCTCGCGGTGCTGGAGGCGCATTGCGGGGTCAAGCTCTCCGGCTACGACGTCTACTTCAATGTCGCCGGCGGCCTGCGGATCAACGAGCCTGCGGCAGACATGGCGGCAGCAGCGGCGCTGGTGTCGTCGCTCGCCAACGCGCCGTTGCCGGTCGATGCGGTCTATTTCGGCGAAATCTCGCTGTCGGGTGCGGTTCGGCCGGTGGCCCAGACCTCGGCCCGGCTGAAGGAGGCCGCCAAGCTCGGCTTCGGCCGCGCCGTGCTGCCTGAAAATGCGCGCGGCGATACCGGCGGCGACGCCGGAATGTCGCTCAATACGGTGGGATCGCTGACCTCGCTGGTTGCGGACATTGCCGCGCGGGGCAGCAAAGCCACAGCCCGAGGGAAAACCGCAGCTTCAGGCTGAATCAAGCCTGTTGAGAACCAAAGGCGGCGTGACGCTGGCGTGACCGGCCGCTATATAGCCCGCGACGTTGCAACGGCTGCCGATTGCGCCCGCTACGGATCGTTAACCGCAACAGGCGATCCATAAGAGCGATGCAGTTTTGCCGTTGATGTCTGGGTTTTTGCGGGTTCCCGGCCCTTGCGGGACGTGCGATATGGCCGTCAGCTATCCGGACCTGAGACAACCCGATTCGGGGTTTTGAAACTGAAAGCGGATCTGACCAGCCGATGCCGATAACGCTTCTCGACATTATCGTTCTTGCCGTGATGCTGTTATCGGGCCTTCTGGCGATGATCCGCGGTTTCATGCGCGAGATTCTGTCGATCGCGGCCTGGGGCGCCGCAGCCCTGACCACGCTCTACGCCTATCAGAAGCTGCTGCCGACCGCGAAAACGTACTTCAACAACGAAACCGTCGCGGCGGTAGCCGTCGTAGCCGGCGTGTTCATCCTGACACTGATCGTGGTGTCGATCATCACGGTCCGCATCTCGGACATGATCCTCGATTCGCGGATCGGCGCGCTCGACCGCACCCTGGGCTTCCTGTTTGGCCTCGCTCGCGGCTTGTTGATCATGGTGGTGGCATTTTTGTTCTTCGCCTGGCTGGTGCCGGACAAACAACAGCCAGATTGGGTCCGTAACGCCAAGTCGCGGGTGATGTTGCAGGGAACAGGCGATTGGCTGATGGGCCTCTTGCCGGATGACCCCGAGAACACCATCTTGAAGAGGTTCAAGAAAAAGGGCGACGAGGAGCAGCAGACTGATGCAGCTCCCGAACCGCGCACAACGGCAACGGTGGGGAACGACGGCGGGTACGGGAAAACAGCCCGTGACGGCATGAAGCAGTTGATCGAAGGCAAAGCCGCAGGACGCTAGATTCAGTTCTAGTCCTGCCTCAGACAAGGGCGCGGTGGACCATATGAAAACCCCTTCCGGCGATCACTCCACTCCTCCCTCCAAATCCGACTACGACCTGGATGACGATCTGGACAAGGATCTGAACGGAGACACACTCCGCGAGGAGTGTGGCGTGTTCGGCATCTTCGGGCATCCCGAAGCCGCCGCCATCACTGCCCTCGGCCTTCACGCCCTTCAGCATCGCGGCCAGGAAGCCGCCGGCATCGTCACCTACGACGGCCACCGTTTTCATTCCGAACGCCGCCTCGGCCTCGTCGGCGACACCTTCTCCCGCGCCGAAGTGATCGAACGCCTTCCCGGCAATATGGCCGTCGGCCATGTCCGTTACTCTACCACCGGCGGCACCATTCTTCGCAACGTGCAGCCGCTGTTCGCCGAACTCAATGCAGGCGGCTTTGCCGTCGGCCACAACGGCAATCTCACCAACGGCCTGACGCTGCGGCGCGAACTCGTCCGCCATGGCGCGATGATGCAATCGACCACCGACACCGAGGTGATCCTGCATCTGGTCGCGCAATCGAAGCGCGGCCGTTTCATCGAGCGCTATATCGAAGCTCTTCGCGCCATCGAGGGCGCTTATGCGCTGGTGTCGCTGACCAACAAGAAGCTGATCGGCGCGCGGGATCCGCTCGGCATCCGCCCGCTGGTGCTCGGCGAACTCGACAACTGTCCGATCCTCGCCTCCGAGACCTGCGCGCTCGACATCATCGGCGCGAAATATGTCCGCGACATCGAGCCCGGCGAAGTCATCGTGTTCGACGAGAAGGGCACGGAGATCCACAAGCCGTTCCCGCCGCAGCCGCCCCGCCCCTGCATCTTCGAATACATCTATTTCTCGCGGCCCGACTCCATCGTCGGCGGCCGCTCGGTCTACGAAGTCCGCAAGGCCTTCGGCGCGCAGCTTGCGCGGGAAAGCCATGTCGACGTCGACGTGATCGTGCCGGTGCCGGATTCCGGCGTCCCCGCGGCCGTGGGCTATAGCCAGCATTCGGGGGTGCCGTTCGAGCTTGGCATCATCCGCAACCACTATGTCGGCCGCACCTTCATTCAGCCGACGCAGAGCGTGCGTGAGCTTGGCGTGCGCATGAAGCACGCGCCCAACCGCGCCGCCATCGAAGGCAAGCGCATCATCCTGATCGACGATTCGCTGGTGCGCGGCACCACCTCCAAGAAGATCGTGCGCATGATGCGCGACGCCGGCGCGAAGGAAGTTCATTTCCGCCTCGCCTCGCCGCCGATCGTCAATCCGGACTACTACGGCATCGATCTGCCGGACCGTGGCGGACTTCTGGCGGCGACACATACGCTCGAGGAAATGCGGCAGATCATCGGCGCGGACTCGCTGGCGTTCCTGTCGATCGACGGCATGTACCGCGCCATGGGCGAGCCGGCGCGCGATCCGGCCAATCCGAAGTTCGCGGATCACTGCTTCACCGGCGCGTACCCGACGCACCTTACCGACCAGACACAGGTCGAACAGCCGCAGCATCAGCTCTCGCTGCTGGCGGAGGCGAGCTGATCATAGGCTATACGGCGGATGCGTCGGTTCAGGGGGTCTGCGTCCGCGCGAGCCACACCGTCAGCCCTCCGCAATCCTGATCCTCAATGACATGCTGCACGGTTGAAAAGCCGTGCGCGGCAAGTAGCGCCTCATATTCCGCCGGATCGAGACTGGCGTGATAGAGCGGCTCGCCCTGATACGTGCCGATCGCCTCGCCTGCCCGCGGCCCGCTGGTGAACATCAGCGCTGCGCCGGGATCAGCGTGATCCTTAAAAATCCTGAACATCGCGCGCTGATCCTCCGGCGTCAGATGGAAGAAGCTGTTCCAGGCCACAACGCCGCCGAAGCGTCTCGACAGAGAAACCTCGCGCATGTCGCCCGCGATCCACGTCTCACCTGGAAAGCGCGAGCGGCACAGGCCGATCAGCGTCGGCGATGAATCGACACCCGTCACGCGATGCCCGGACTCGATCAAATAGCGCGCGACCGGCTCACCCGATCCGCAACCCAGATCGAGCACGTCCGCACCGTCGGGCATGACATTTCTGAAACGCTCGAACCATACACGCTCGACCAGCCGCTTGCCGCGATCCCGGTCGAACGCTGCGGCATGACGCTCGTACAGCGCGCCGATCTGTTGCGACGACGGGTGCCAGCCGGGCGCCTGAAGTGTCCGCGACATGAAGCGGGCGTCGTCGCCATAGCTGCGCAGCTTGGACACCAGCAGCGGGTCGTGCACCGCTTTAAATCCCTGCCGTTGCCAGAAGCCTGCGGAGCCGTTGACCGCGATCAGCGACATGCTGGAGTGGCCGCTGGCAGCGGCATGGTCCGCGAGCGACGCAACAATCCTTGCTCCGGCACCGGTGCCCTGCGCCTCCGGCGCCAGCGCGAGATCGTGGATGTAGAATGTGGAGGGCTGGAACGGCAGCGCCCCAAGCAATGCATTCAGCGGCGGTGGTTCCAGATGCCGCCAAGGATGACTGACGATATAGGCGACGAGGCCGCACTCGCCCTCCAGCACGCGGCAACCTTCAGGATAGAGTCGCAGCCGTTCGGCAAAGACTGCGTCATCCTCCGGATAGTCCGGATGAATGCGGGCGGCCAGCTTGTTGACCAGGGGCAGATCGGCGATCGACATGGCCCGCCACCGGTGTCCGGCGGCGGCTGGGGAGTTCGGGGTCATGCCGGACCTGTAGCACGGTTCGGAACGGCCTTCCTCCCTGACATCTCCCCGCCCTGCGGGGAGAAGCCGGATCGCCATAACGATCGGATGAGGGGCAAGTCCGGCATGGGTTTATTCATGCGCGGCATTATGCAATAGCAGGCCCCTCACCCGGCGTGCCGCCGACGCGGCATGCCACCCTCTCCCCGCAAGCGGGGCGCGGGAAAAATCGGGCTTTCCCTATGACCAAACCTCTCGCCTCCCGCTTCGCTCTTGTCACCGGCGCATCGCGCGGCATCGGCTACGCCACGGCGCGCGCACTGGCGCGGGCCGGCGCCCATGTCATCGCGGTTGCGCGCACCCAAGGCGGTCTCGAAGAACTCGACGACGCCATTCGCGCCGATGGCGGCAACGCCACGCTGGTCCCGCTCGACATGACCGATCTCGATGGCATCGCCCGGCTCGGCGCGGCGCTCAATGAGCGCCACGGCAAGCTCGACATTCTGATCGGCAACGCGGGTGTCGCGGGAACGTCCTCGCCGCTCGGTCACACCGATCCAAAATTCTGGGACAGCATGTTCGCGGTCAACACCACCGCGAATTTCCAGTTGATCCGCTGCATGGAGCCGCTGCTGCAAAAATCCGATGCAGGCCGCGCGGTGTTCATCACCTCCGGCATTGCCCACAAGGCCACTGCCTATATGGGCCCCTACGCGGCGTCGAAGGCCGCCCTCGACGCCCTCGTGCGCGTCTGGGCGAACGAGACCGCGACCACGCCGATCCGCGTCAATCTGTTCAGCCCCGGTCCGATCCGCACCCGCATGCGCGCCACCGTGATGCCTGGCGAAGACCCGATGACTCTCGACACGCCTGAACAGGCGGCGGAGTTCATCGTGCCGATGTGCGCGCCCTCGTGGCTTGAGACCGGAAAATTCTTCGACTATCCGTCGAAGACGCTGAAGAGTTTCCGCACGCCGGTGGAGTAACGTCCGCCACAAGGCCGCGCGGTTGACACTCCTCACGTCCCCCTGTTCAATTTGCGCAAGCCCGCACAAAGAGGCTGGCGCATATTTGAGGGGAAACGGAATGGCATTGAAAATTGCAGCCGCGATTGCTGCTCTCGCGCTCATGGGGACATCTGCATTTGCAGGCGATCCGAGCGGAACATGGCTGCGCGACAGCGGCGCGTCAAAGGTCAAGATCGGCCCATGCGGCGGCGGCGCGTATTGCGGATCGCTCGTCTGGCTCAAGCCGGGCGTCGAGACGCCTGCCAAGGTTGGCCAGCGGATCTTCTACGACATGAAGCCGGACGGCACCGATGCGTGGAAGGGCTCGGCGTTCAATCCGGAAGACGGCAAGACCTATTCCGGCAAGATGTCGCTCTCGGGCGGCACGCTGACGACGGCAGGCTGCGCCATGGGCGGGATGATCTGCAAGTCCTCGACCTGGACGCGGGCGAACTAAACGCGAGTGAGAAGCGCTCCATCTTCCACATCACGGAGGATCGCATGGACGCAACCGACAAACTGTTCTCGGGATCAATTCCCGAGATTTACGACAGATTGTTTGTTCCTCTCATTTTCCAGCCTTACGCAGACGACCTCGCCGGGCGGATCGCAAGAACCGATCCGGCGAGTGTGCTGGAAACCGCTGCCGGAACGGGTGTCCTGACGCGAGCGATGGTGTCGCGGCTTCCCGCCACGACCCGAATCGTCGCGACCGACCTCAATCAGCCGATGCTAGATCATGCCCTGGCAAAGCAGCCTCAGGCTGATCGGATGACAGGTCAGGTTACCTGGCGGCAGGCCGACGCGCTCGCCCTGCCGTTCGGTAATCAGGAATTTGACGTCGTTGCCTGCCAGTTCGGCGCGATGTTCTTTCCTGACAAGATCAAGGGCTTCAGCGAGGCCCGCCGCGTCCTGAAGCCGGGCGGCCATTTCTTCTTCAATGTATGGGACCGGATCGGCAACAACGAATTCGCCGATATCGTGACTGCGTCATTGGCGACGCTGTTTCCGCAAGACCCGCCCATGTTCATGGCCCGCACTCCGCACGGCTACCATGATGTTGCGCGAATACGCGATGAACTGACCGCCGCGGGTTTCTCGGTCATTTCCGCTGAAACCGTCGACCACAGAAGCAAGGCCGCATCACCTCGCGACGTTGCCGTTGCCTATTGTCAGGGAACGCCCCTCCAAAACGAGATCGCGGCGCGCGATGCATCGCTGCTTGAAAAGGCGACGGAGGTCGCCGCCGATGCCCTTGCCCGCCGGTTTGGAGAAGGGCCGGTGGACGGCCTGATCCGGGCGCATGTCATTACCGCCAAGAATTAACAAGCATCACCTAACGTGTCGTCGGCTCAGCGGACGAACGACATCATGCGCCGGATCATGTAGTCGACATTGCCATAGTGATGGTGACGGCGGCTGTGTGCGCGGCGCGGCGTATCCTCGTCGTTGCGGGCGATAGCGTTCTCATTCACAGCGCTCATCTGCTTCGGGCCGATGGCGTCGAAGCTCGCCTTCTGCTCGTCGTTGAGCGATCCGTAGAAGCTGTCCAGAGGAGTACGGACGGTCTTCACCGCTTGCAGCATGGTGTCGAGCCGCTTGCCGACAGCCGCGAGCCGCGCCGGCGGCGTGTTCGCATTCTCTGACTGGCAGGACGACTTCAACATGTCCGATGCCTTGGCCGCGGCGCTCTGAAGAGCTTCCAGCCCTTTACGCTGATCGTCGCTCGGCTTCACCGCCTGGTCGATCATCGACCCCGGCCAATCGGTCACACCGGGCTGCGACACGTCACAGCTCGGTTGCGCCGCATTCGCGCTCTGTAACGCTCGCGCAGGCCGTTGCCGCTGCGCGAGGGCGTTGAACTTCGCTTTCTGCTCGTCGTTCAGAAGTCCGTAAAACTTCTCAAGCGGCGGCTGCACGGTTTTCACCGCGGTGATCATCGCCTCGATGCGCTGCTGCATGACCGCGAGACGTCGCGGAGCCGTCAGCGCAATGTCTGTCGGGCACGCAGCCTTGATGTCCTGCCCTGCCTTCAGCGAGGCGTTGGCAAGATCGTCGAGCGCCGCGCGCTGGGCTGCGTCGGGCTGAAGCGCCTTCTGGATCGCGTCGATCGGCAGCCCGGCGATGTCGCGGCTGTCCTCGCCGCACATTTGCGTCAGACTCACGCGATCGTTCGGATCGGCCGACGCAAACGACTCCCGGCCTCTCCCGCTCCGGGCAGCATAGCCCGGCAGATAACCGGAATAGCCGATCAGATCGTCGTAGCCGTAAGGCGCGAAGATGCCCGCATAAATGTCGGGATATCCATAGTCCCAGAATGCTGCGTCGTAGTCGTAGCCCCACAGCGAGTAACCGTAGATGTCGTAGAAGGCGAACGGCCAGAACACCGGTCCGACCCATCCGAATCCGCCGTGGCGATGACGCCACCAGCCGTTGTGGTTATGCCAGCCTGCCGTCGCGAGGCGCGTTGTCACGAGCGCGCGGGTCGCCGGGTTGCGCAGAGCGTTCGCATTGCGCAGGGCCCGGTTGACCGGACGGGCGTGGAATGCATTCCGCACCGCGTTTGCATTGCGTGTGTTACGAACGTTCAGCGCTCTTGTGCTCGAGGTCCCCATTGCGTTGCGAGCAACGGAGCCGCGAGACGAGTTGAACCGCGCGCTGCGATTGAATTGCCGATTATGAATGGCGTAGGACCGTCCGCCCCGGTAACTCGGCCTTGAGAATGAGCGGGAGACATGCGGCCGGCCGTAGAAAGCGTGCCCTCCACCCATCCGGAATCCGCTCCCGCGAAACGCGGCGCCACCACCGCGAAAACCTCCGCCATGGAACCCGCCGCCTCGAAAACCGCCTCCACCGCCATGGAAGCCGCCGCCTCCTCCGCCGTGCCCTCCGCCTCTTGCCGAGGCGGCGTCATAAGCCGCGATAAAGAACAGCGCGCCGAAAACCAGCGCAAGGAGCGAAATGAACTTAGGCCTGCCGATCGACATGGCACCCTCCGCTACAACGGACCGCAGGAGCCGCACGCGCGGGTCCCACCAGGGCAAAGCCTGAATCAATTCATTGAGTGACAAATTGTTCCGGTTGCCCGGGCGTCAAGACTTCCGCTTGGCTTTATGTGCGAACGGGTTGTCCTTCTCGCGCAGCGTGATGCGGATCGGCGTGCCGGGCAGATCGAAGGCGCCGCGCATGCTGTTCACCAAGTAGCGCAGATAGGATTCCGGGATCGCGTCCGCGCGCGAACAGAACACCACGAAGCTCGGCGGGCGCGCCTTGGCCTGCGTAATGTAATTGAGCTTGAGCCGCCTGCCCGACACCGCTGGCGGCGGATTGTTCTGAACCGCCTGCTCGAACCAGCGATTGAGCGATGCGGTCGAGATGCGCCGGTTCCAGACACCATAGGCGTCCTCGATGGCGCTCATCAGCCGGTCGATGCCCTCGCCCATCATGCCGGACACCGCGACCACCGGCATGCCCTTCACCTGCGGCAGAAGGTGATCGGCATCTTCCCGCAGCCTGGCGATCTGGCTCGGCGCGCGCTCCATCAGGTCCCATTTGTTGACCGCGATCACGATGGCGCGGCCTTCACGCTCGATCAGATCGGCGAGCCGCAGATCCTGCTCCTCGAACTTGTTCTGCGCGTCCATCATCAGCACGACGACTTCCGCGAAACGCACCGCGCGCAGCGCGTCCGAGACGGAGAGCTTTTCCAGCTTGTCCTCGATACGCGAGCGCCGCCGCAGGCCTGCGGTGTCGAACACGCGAAACTCGCGGCCCTTCCACATCACGTCGACAGCGATGGAATCGCGCGTCGTTCCGGCTTCGGGGCTGGTCAGCAGCCGTTCCTCGCCGAGCAGACGGTTGATCAGCGTGGATTTGCCGGCGTTGGGGCGGCCGAGCACTGCGACACGGATCGGGCGCGTCGACAGATTTTCATCCTCGCCATCGACATTCTCGAACGACTCCGGATCGTGCTCTTCATCGTCTCTCTCGACCGGCTCAGGCATCAGCACGCGCAGCGCGTCGTAGAGGTCGCTGAGACCTTCGCCGTGTTCAGCGGAAATCGGAATCGGATCGCCGAGCCCGAGCGCGTAGGATTCCATCGCGCCCGCCTCGCCGTGCTTGCCCTCGCTCTTGTTGGCAACCAGCACCACCGGCTTGTTGGCGCGGCGCGCGAAGTCCGCGAAGGCGCGGTCGGTCGGGGTCAGTCCCGCGCGCGCGTCGATCACGAACATCAGCGCGTCGGCGGCGGCGATTGCCGCCTCGGTCTGCTCCTGCATGCGCGCGGTCAGCGAGCCCTTCGGGCCTTCATCGAGGCCGGCGGTATCGATCAGCGTGAATTCGAGATCGCCGAGGCGTCCGTCGCCCTCGCGGCGGTCGCGCGTCACGCCCGGCTGGTCGTCGACAAGCGCAAGCTTCTGTCCAACCAGCCGGTTGAACAGGGTCGACTTGCCGACATTGGGGCGGCCGATAATGGCGATGGCAAAAGACATGGGTGATCCGTTCGCCCTTTACGGACCTCGTGTCAATAAAGGGGCGCGTTGAAAGCCTAAATCAGCGCGCAAAGCCCCCGCTTGGCAGCGGCGCGGGGAAAGAGGCCGGGGCTTGCTGCTGGGGCGCGGCCTGCGGCGGCGGTGCGGCCTGCTGTTGCCGTTGCGGCGCAGGCGCGGCGGGCTCAGCATCCGGCTCCGGCGCCGTGATGCGGGTCCGCTTGGGCTTCTTCATCTTCGGTGCGGGCGCGCTGGCATCGTCGACCGGCGTCGGGAACGGCTCGGCCTCGCGGGCTGCGGACTTGCTCGATTTGGCCTTCGGCTCCGGCGCAGGCGGCGGTGTCTCGGCAACCGGCGGCGCATCCTGGCGGGCAGCGCCCTTGTACATGTCCCGAGGCACGCCCTGCTCGACGCCCGGCACACCCTCAGGGAAAACCGGCCGGCGCTCGCCGGGCAGCTTCTTCTTGGTGTCGAACATATCCATCAGATCGGTCGGGTCGAAATTGCCGCTGGAACAGCCGGCAAGGGCAAGCGACATCGCAGCAAGGACAGTGGCGGCAATCAGGCGTTGCGAGCGGTGCATCGATGTCTCGTTCAGCTTTTCGCGGCGGGCGGCAGCAAGGCCTGCAAAGCCTCTGCACGGCTGCGCATACTGGCTGGCGTGCGCGCATCGTTGCCGATCATGTCGAGCCATTGACGGGCAGCAACGGCATCGTTGGTGCGATAGGCGGAAAGGGCCAGCAACTCGCGGGCGGTGTGCCGATAGGTCCGGCCCTCGCCGGTCGCGGGTTCAAGGCGCTGGCGCATGGCCGCATAGGGTTCGGTTTCCATCATCAGCCCGGCAGCGCGAATGCGCGCAAGATCCTGTTCCGAGGCGGAGACGCTCGGGTCGGCCGCGATGGCGTCGTAAAGCTTGGCAGCGGCCTGCGGGTTGGCGGCTGCGGCGTCCGCGGCGGCGCGCAGCCGCGCCAGCACGCGATAACCCTTGGAGCCGTCGGACGCGATCTTGGCGAAGGCGGCCTCGGCCTCGCTCTTCTTGCCCTGCTCGGACAGCGCAATCGCAGCTTCGAAAGCGGCCCCGGCCTCGGCGGCCTTCTTGGCCTCGAGATACTGGTAGCCGCGCCAGCCGCCAACACCGGCGACAATCAGAATCGCTGCCGCAATGACGAAGATCGAGTACCGCTCCCAGAGCTTCTTGATCTGCTCCCGGCGCAAGTCCTCGTCTATTTCATTAAATATTTCAGACACTTAATTGTCCCGCCCGACATGGTATGAAAGAGATATGATCCCGCCATCGGCCACGCAGCCCGCGCGGCTCCCCCGATGTGATGGCGGCGATACAGTACCGGTATGGCGACCGCAAGGCAAAGTGAGCCGGATCAAAGCGTTAACCTGTCTCAAAGCCCAGGACCGCCGGTATCGTTGCTTTACCCCGACCGGCTGCTACAACCCGCCGCAGCAGGAGAAACCATGACCCACAGCTTTTCGATCAACGACGACGTCCATCATCAGAGTCAGGGGCCCCAGGGCCGCGCCGAGAAAATCCGGTCGAACGTCTACACGATCATTGGCTGCATGCCGATCGAGGCAGATGGCCGCGTGCGATACCGCATCCGGAGCAAGACCGAAAACATCGAGCGGATCGTGACCGAAGAGCAGCTCAGCCGTTCGCAGTGAGCGCCTCCACGCGACGGCGCTATGCCGTCGCGCTTTCCACCGGATCAGCTTCGCTGCGCCCTCGCCTTAGATCGGACGGCGTGCAGCCGTAGCGCCGGCGGAAGACACGGTTGAAATAGGAAATATCGTTGAAGCCGCATTTCAGCGCGATGGCGCTGATGGACTGCGCGCGGTTGTCGGGATCGAGCAGCATCCGCGAAACATATTCGAGTCGGGTTTCGAGAACGAAGGCCGTGAACCTCGTTCTTTCGCCAGCGAACAGCTTCCTGACATAGCTCGACGAAATGCCCTGATGCGCAGCAATGTCCGCCAGACACAGCGCGGGATTATCAATCTCTGAAACGATAAACGCCTTGATCGCGCCCAATCGCGAACTGCGCATCGCAAAAGAATAGCCATCCATGAAATCCATCCACCCTTGGGGCGAATGCCCGCCCAAGGGTGTGTCGCTGGATAGACACAGCCGGTTCAAATCGGAGTGCGGGTAGCGTTTAGTCCAAGGATGTGCCGCGCAGTCCAAGACTCGCGTTCTCTGCGCTCCTAGCTTCGCGCCACGATGATTTGCGCCGTCGAACCGGGTCTGTTCGCTGACAATGAACGCAGCCCCGGACGGCTGGGCAGATGAATTCATTCAGATCATACGGAGAAATTTATGAGAAAGCTTTTTGCGGCCGCAGCGTTGATTGCAGTGACGTCGGCATCGGCATCAGCGGCCGATCTCGGACCGCGTTACACCAAGGCGCCAGTCATGGCGCCGGTGTGGAGCTGGACCGGCTTCTATATCGGCGGTCATGTCGGCGGCGGCTGGAGCGATGGCGACGCGACCGCGACTGTCTCGGGATTCGGTCCCTTTGACACCGCCAGACTGGGCGGCAACGGCAGTGGCGTCGTTGGCGGCGGCCAGATCGGCTACAACTGGCAATTCGCGCCGAACTGGGTGCTCGGCATCGAAGGCGACATTTCCGGAACGGGAATTCGCAAGTCGAGCGCAGCACCCATCACGCTCGGCGGAGGGCCGATAGGCGCAGCGTTTACGCACGAGGCTGATCGCAACATTGACTGGATGGCAAGCGTACGCGGCCGGTTCGGCTATGCCGCGGATCGCTGGCTTGTGTATGTAACAGGCGGCGCGGCCTGGGCTGATATCAACTACCGCACCAACCTCACCGGGTTCGGACTTTTCAATTCCGGCAACTTCAACACGACCAAATCGGGCTGGACTGTCGGCGGCGGCGCTGAATATGCATTTGCCAACAACTGGACCGCGCGGCTCGAATATCTCTATTACGATTTCGGCTCGGAGGCGGTGTCGAACGTGTCGGTTGTGGCCCCACCTCTCGCGTACAACACCACTTTCAGCACAAAGGTGAATGTCGTCCGCGCAGGCGTGAACTACAAGTTCTGAGTCCTTGGTGGCGCGGCCTCACGGTTGCGCCATCAATTCTCTTCTCCAGTTTCGAAACTCAGGCCCGGTGCACTGCGCCGGGCTTTTTCATTTCGTTCGCGATGCACGCGCTATCGCGCGCGAATTGCACGAAAACGCATTTCAAAATAAGGCACTTACGCCAGTACCACTGACCTAACCTCTTCAAATTGCTGTCGGAACGTGACTTGCAGGTGACAGTCATCGGCTGCTTTTTGTGATGGTATTTTCTCAAGGGCATTTCCGGCTCGACTGCCAAACTCAGACATTTTTTTGGGGAGTGCATCATGCGGAAATTTCTTGCGACGGCGGCCGTCATGGCCTGCACAATCAGCAGTACATCGTTCTTCACAATAGGCAGCGCATATGCCGCGGACATGGCTCCGCGGTACAAGGCTCCGCCTCCAATCATTGCTCCTGTCTGGAGCTGGACCGGCTTCTATGCCGGTCTTCATGCTGGCGGCGGCTGGAGTGACTCATCCATCACTCAGAGAAACGACCTCTTCCCGGGATTTGATACGGCCTCATTCGGCAACGGCAACCAGGCCGGTGTCGTGGGCGGTGGTCAGGTTGGATATAACTGGCAGTTCGCGCCCAACTGGCTGCTCGGCATCGAAGGCGATATTTCGGGCACCGGGATCCGCAATAACAATACCCGTCCAATCACCACGGGCGGCGCTCCGATCGGACCCTTCGGCTTCAACCATGTTGCGGATCAGAACGTCAACTGGCTAGCCAGCATCCGTGGCCGGCTCGGCTGGGTGTGGGATCGCTGGCTGATCTACGGCACCGGCGGCGGCGCCTTTGGCGGCGTGGACTATCGCACTGACTACACCGGCTTCGCAGTGAACAACCCTCTCACAACAAGCAGGACCCTGTCTGGATGGGTTGCAGGTGGCGGCGTGGAATACGCGGTTGCCAACAACTGGACGGTGAGAGCTGAATATCTCTACTACGATCTCGGAAACGAGACGGTTATCAACCCGACGTCGACTCCAGGTTCCAATCTCGTGACCACATACGAGAACAGATTCCATGTCGTTCGCGCAGCCGTGAACTACAAGTTCTGAACGGTGAGTGGCGCGGCCTGGGCCGCGCCACCGATCTGTTTTCTCCAGTTCAAAAACTCAAGCCCGGCGCAATCCGCCGGGCTTCTTGTCGAACAACTATTTCGCGTGTGTCAGGCCTTCGGCTTGATGCCGTAGACGTGCTCCGGCCCCGGAAACGCGCGTGAACGCACGTCCTTTGCGTAATCCTGAATCGCGGCCTCAATGCCGGGTCCAAGATTACCGTAACGCTTGACGAACTTCGGCACCCACGGCGACAGGCCGAGCATGTCTTCAAGCACCAGCACCTGACCGTCGCACGCATTGCTCGCGCCGATGCCGATGGTCGGAATCGAAACGATCTCGGTGATGCGGCGTGCGAGCGGCTCGGCCACGGCTTCCACGACCATCGAGAATGCACCGGCCTGCGCCACCGCGCGCGCGTCATCCTGAAACGGACCGCTGCCGTTTTCGCCTGCCGCAATCTTGATCGCCTCGTCCTTGCCTTGCGACTTGAAGCTGCCAAGCGTGTTGATCGACTGCGGCGTGAGGCCGATATGGCCCATCACCGGGATGCCGCGCGTGGTGAGAAACTCGATGGTCTCGGCCATGCGCACACCGCCTTCCATCTTCACGGCGCCGCAATGGGTTTCCTTCAGAACACGCGCCGCGGAATGAAACGCCTGTTCCTTCGAGGCCTCATACGATCCGAACGGCATGTCCACCACGACGAGAGCCTCTTTCGAGCCGCGCATCACCGCACGGCCTTGAAGGATCATCATGTCGAGCGTGACTGGCACCGTCGTCTCGAATCCGTGCATCACGTTGCCGAGCGAGTCGCCGACAAGAATGACGTCGCAATAGCGGTCGACCAGCGCCGCAGTATGCGCGTGATACGACGTCAGCATCACGATCGGATCGCCGCCCTTGCGCTTGAGAATATCGGGCGCGGTCTTGCGCTTCACCGCTGTCTGCACGGACATGTCTTAAGCTCCAATCACGGGGACGCCGATTACGAGAGGATGGAATGCGAAGGCGAGCGCGGCATAGACCACGACACCAACCGCGACCGCGATCAGATCGTTGGCCACGCCGCCGACAGGAATCGGTGGTGCGCCGGAATCTTCGCGGCGCTTGAGCGAAATGCGGTCATAGACTGCCCATGCCAGAATCGAGCCGAACAGGATGATCGACCCGAGATCGCCATTAGCAAGAAGATGAAGCAGCGCCCACAGCTTCACGCCGGCCAGCATCGGATGCTTCACCGTGGTGTAGATGCGGCCGCGGATGTAGGACGCGACAACGAGAACGACTGCGGGCAGCATCAGCGCCAGCACGAGATGGCGCAGCGCGACCGGTGGATACCAGACGTTGATCCAGCCCGTGGCGCGATAAATGCTGAAGCCCCACACGATCAGCGCGAGCCCTGCGAACGACACCAGTACGTAGAGAATCTTGTAACCGCTCTCGCCGAGCCGCGCGATCATCCTGGCGCGCGGACCACGCATCGTGGTCAGTGTATGGACACCGAGGAACAGCAACAATCCGGCGATCAGGATCAACAAGCCCATTTGGCGCCCCACCCTCTCGATCTGCCCGCAGCGGTTTTCAGCTCCGCCTTACGGCACATTCCACCCCGCGGAAGACCCTGTTAATGTCCGTCCGCACTGTGCCCCGGTATCACTTTTGGGGTGCGGCGCGCAATGCTGCTTCGGCATCGCAACCCTGCTCCAAACTCTTCCCGGCCCTATGAAATCCCTTGCAATCGCCGCACTCGCGCTGGCTCTCGCGGCGCCCCCCTTGACTGCCCATGCGGCAGAGCCGGCCTGGCCGCCGAAAATCGTGAAAATCATCGTGCCCTATGCGCCTGGCTCGACGCCCGATCTGGTTGGGCGGATTGTCGCCGACGACCTTCAGGCACGCCATCCGGGCGCAAGTTTCATTGTCGAGAACAAGCCGGGCGCCGGCGGCAATATCGGCACAGACGCCGTCGCCAAGGCTGAGCCCGACGGCGCGACACTCGGCATCAGTCTCGGCGGACCGCTCGCCATCAACACGCTGCTGTTCTCGAAGCTGCCTTACGACCCCGCCAAGGACATCGCGCCGGTGACGATGCTCACCTCGCTGCCGAGTGTGCTCGTTGTGCCCACCAGCCTGAACGTCAATTCGGTGGCCGAATTTCTGGCGATGCTCAAACGCAAGGGAACGCCGCTCGCCTTCGGCTCGATCGGCGCGGGATCGCTGTCCCATCTGACCATGGAAGCGATCGCACAGCGTGCAGGCGCCACCATGGTGCATATCCCCTATGGCGGATCGCCGCAGGCAGTCACCGCCGTGATCCGCGGCGACGTGCAGGCCGCATGCCTGCCCGCCATCGCGGTGACGCCGCAACTCGCGGCCGGTCAGGTCAAAATCCTCGCGGTCGCGACCGCGCAGCGCTCGCGCTTTCTGCCCGACGTCCCGACACTCAAGGAAAGCGGCATCGACGTCGAATCCGATGCGTGGAATGCGCTGATCGCGCCTGCCGGCACTCCGCCCGCCTTCGTCGCGCAGATCAATGACGAGGTGAATGATATCCTGACCAAACCGAGCGTGCGCGAGCGGCTGGAAACGCAGTTGATGGAGCCGGTTCCATCCACACCGGGCGCCTTGCGCGCGCGGATGGACGCCGAGATCAGGCTGTGGTCCGATGTCATCAAGCGCGGCGACATCAGGATCAACTAGGAATAATCTGCTCTTCGCGAAATTCCAGTACTTGCAAAATCCATCCAATCTACTGCCGCGTCATACGCGGGCTTGACCCGCGTATCCATCTCTTCGAAAAATGGATCTTGAAGATGGATTGCCGGGTCAAGCCCGGCAATGACAACCTGAAGGCGAACGACGTCGCAGGCAAAACAAGAAAATCCGGAAAGGAAGAAACGCCATGAACGCCCCCGCCACCGTCGCCTTCGAGCGCAGCCACGACATCGTCATCAATGCGCCCGCGAAGGCGGTGTTCGACTACGTGACCAATCCGCAGTCATGGCCGGAATGGCTGGCAGCCTCGCACCACATCGACAGCGAGAACCGTCCGCTGGACACCGGCGAACTGTTTCACGAGAAATGGCACATCCGCTCGGGCGAAGTGTCGCTGAACTGGATCGTGCGCGCCTGTGTCAGCCCGAAGCTGTGGATCGTGCAGGCCGAGACCGATTTCATCGGCCCCATCGTGGTTCAGTACACCTGCGAGGATGTCGCGGGCGGCACCAAGTTCACCCGCACCCTGCGCAACCCCGCGCGCAAAAAGCCGCCGACCGACGAGCAGATCGCCAACATGGATGCGGAAGCGGCTGTGGGCCTCGCAAATATCAAGGCGAATGTGGAGAAGCGAGCGCGCTGACCGATCAGCGCGTGACGGACGCAGTAAAATATTGACCCACACCAGATCGCTGGCCGGCAGATTCAAGGTTGCGGCGGGCTGTCCGGCTTGAGCGTGCGGTTGTCGACGAAACGTATCATGATTGGCCGCCCCGCAATGGCGCTGCCGAGCCCTTTGGTCAGTGATAACGGCGCACAGTTTCCGAGCGACGCATTGATCGCGCCGAGATAGATGTCGCGGGTTTGCACGGAAGCGCCGGGCGTGAAATAGGTCACCCGCGGCGGCGCGATCAGGCCGCCGTCGCGCCTGAACGAGAATTTCACCGACATCTGCATCCCCGGCTGCGCCTCTTTTTCTGGCGGCGGCATCCAGCATGAGCGAAGCGCTGCGAACAGATCGCCGATAGTATCGAGATCGTGATCAGGCTTGACGTACTTCGGCGCGTCCTTGTCGTCCGGCTTGCTCAACACAGTGACTTGCAGGTTCTGCCCATAGGGATAATCGATCTCCGGAATGCATGGGCCGTTATTGAACGTGCTGCAGAAATAGGGTGTGCATGGTCCCTCGCCGAGCACGCTGCATGGCGAATGTGAAAACGGCGTCGGGTTCATCTCGCGCAGTGACTGGGCGAAAGACGGCGTGGCGGTGGCCACGGCCCCGAGAACGAAAAGAATGCAAAATGGTATGCGCCGCAGCATGGAACGGCCTGTCTGTCCCGGCAACGGAACCAGACGTATGCTGTCTTCGTATGGAATCAACCGCAGTTGAAACGCAAGTCACGGCTGTTTGAAAATTGAGTCCGTCACGAAGAGGCGCTTAGGCCTTCTTCTTCACATCCTTGATACTCGAGAACACAATGCCCTCGGCGCGTTCGCGGGTGTAGCCAAGATAGAATTCGTTCTTGGCCAGGAACACCGGATCGCCGTCGACGTCGTCGGCGACGCCGGAGTTATTTGCAGTAATGAAGGTCTCGAGCTTCTTTTTGTCCTCGGACGAAATCCAGCGCGCGAGCTGGAATTCGCTGATCTCGAAATCCACCGGCAGCGAATATTCCGCGTCGAGGCGCGCTTTCAGCACGTCGAGCTGCAACATGCCGACCACGCCGACCAGCGCGGGGGCGCCATCGCGCGGACGGAACACCTGCACGACGCCCTCCTCCGACATCTGCTGCAAGGCTTCCTTCAGCTTTTTGGCTTTCATCGCATCGGTCAGCCGCACGCGGCGCAGGATTTCCGGCGCGAACGACGGCACGCCGACAAATGTAATGTCCTCGCCCTCGGTCAGCGTATCGCCGATCCGCAGCGTACCATGGTTGGGAATGCCGACCACGTCGCCGGCGAACGCCTCGTCCGCGATGGCGCGATCCTGCGCGAAGAAGAACTGCGGCGACGACAGGCTCATGTTCTTGCCGGTGCGCACCAGCTTGGCCTTCATGCCGCGCGTCAGCTTGCCCGAGCACAGCCGCGCGAACGCGATGCGGTCACGATGGTTCGGGTCCATGTTCGCCTGAATTTTGAAAACGAAGGCCGACATGCGGGCCTCTTCCGCTTCGACCTTGCGCTTGTCGGCCTCCTGCGCACGCGGCGACGGCGCGAACTTGCCGAGACCTTCCAGGAGATCGCCCACTCCAAAATTCCGGAGCGCACTGCCGAAATAGACCGGCGTCATATGGCCCTCGCGGAACGATTGCAGGTCGAACGGCTTCGAGGCTTCCTTCACCAGTTCGAGTTCGTCGGCGATTTCGCCGGCATCGAGATTGGCGTTGCGGCCGGCCAAGTCGGAAATCTCGATCTTCTCGGCAGCGCCGGTCTTGGCGCCGCCGCCCTCGAGCAGACGGATGCCGCCGGTCGAGATGTCATAGGTGCCGATGAAATCGCGGCCGCGGCCGACCGGCCAGGTCATCGGCGTCGTATCGAGCGCCAGCGTCTTCTCGATCTCGTCGAGAAGATCGAACGTGTCGCGGCTCTCGCGATCCATTTTGTTGACGAATGTGATGATCGGAATGTCGCGGAGCCGGCAAACCTCGATCAGCTTCAGCGTGCGCGCCTCGATGCCCTTCGCCGCGTCGATCACCATGACGGCGGAATCGACCGCGGTCAGCGTGCGGTAGGTATCTTCCGAGAAGTCCTCGTGGCCCGGCGTATCGAGCAGATTGAAAACATGGCCCTGGAATTCGAAGGTCATCACCGACGTCACGACGGAAATGCCACGGTCGCGCTCGATCTTCATCCAGTCCGAGCGGGTGTTGCGCCGCTCGCCTTTGGCCTTGACCTGTCCCGCGAGATTGATAGCGCCGCCGAACAGCAGCAGCTTTTCGGTCAGCGTGGTCTTGCCGGCGTCAGGATGCGAAATGATCGCGAATGTGCGCCGGCGCGCCACTTCTTCGGCAAGCGGCGTCAGCGAGGCAGACTCGGCGGCAATGGCGGTGTCGGACATGATGCGAGCGTGTGGCAAAGAAACGCGGCAGGATCAAGGGTATTTGAAGTAGATGCACTTGCATCTTCTTTGCCGCTAAGCCATGTTCGGGCCGCGAGGACGACCTCGATTCACTCACATATCCGCAGGGACGGCCCTGTTATGGAGGTATTTCACCATGGCATGGACCATGTTGTTCGTTGCGGGTTTGCTGGAGATCGGCTGGGCCATCGGCCTGAAATACACCGACGGTTTCACGCGGCTGATGCCGTCGGTGCTCACCATTGTCAGCATGATTGCCAGCGTGCTCCTGCTCGGCCTGTCGCTGAAGACACTGCCCGTCGGAACCGCCTATGCGGTCTGGACCGGCATCGGCTCGGTCGGAACCGCCATCCTCGGCATCTGGCTGCTGGGTGATCCCGCAACCACGATGCGCATCGCCTGCATCGGGCTGATCGTCGCCGGAATCGTCGGCCTCAAGGTCGTGGCCTGAGCGGATGATAAGCCGTCGCCCTTCGAGGCGCGCAAGGGCGCGCACCTCAGGGTGGCGGCTTATCTATTAGAATTGGGAAACGTCATCCTGAGGTGCGAGCAGCGCGTAGCGCGCGAGCCTCGAACGATGACTTCACCAGTCCTACTTCCATCCCACCAGTGTCGTCGCGTAGTACGTCATCGCGGATACCAATGCCGCCGCCGGGATCGTGAAGATCCAGGCCCAGACGATCGAACTCGCCACATTCCAGCGCACCGCCGACACACGCCGCGCCGCGCCAACGCCGACAATCGCGCCAGTGATGGTGTGGGTGGTAGAAACCGGGACGCCCAGGAACGTCGCGGCGAACAAGGTCGCCGCCCCGCCCGTCTCGGCGCAGAACCCCTGCATCGGCGTCAGCTTGGTGATGCGCAGGCCCATGGTCCGCACGATGCGCCAGCCGCCCATGAGCGTGCCGAGCGCCATCGCCGCCTGACACGCGATGACCACCCAGAACGGCACGCTGAATTCCCCGCCGAGATAGCCCTGCGAGTACAGCAGCACCGCAATGATGCCCATGGTCTTCTGCGCGTCGTTGCCGCCATGGCCGAGGGAATACAGCGAGGCCGACGCGAACTGCAAGATACGGAACGCGCGATCGACCGCGAAAGGCGTCGAACGCACCGCGGCCCATGACACAATCGCCGTCAGCAACAGGGCGAGCAAAAATCCGACCAGCGGCGAGAGCACAATCGCAAGCAGCGTTTTTGACAAACCGCTCCAGACCATGACCGAAGTCCCTGCCTTGGCCAAGCCCGCACCGAGCAGTCCGCCGATCAGCGCATGCGAACTGCTGGACGGCATGCCGAGGCCCCACGTCACCAGATTCCACACGATGGCGCCGATCAGCGCGGCAAAGATCACATGCGCGTCGATCACCTCGGGATGGATGATTCCGGTGCCGATGGTCTGCGCCACATGCAGGCCGAACACCGCGAACGCGATGAAGTTGAAGAATGCCGCCCACGCCACGGCGTATTGCGGCCGCAGCACGCGGGTCGAAACAATCGTGGCGATGGAGTTGGCGGCGTCGTGCAGACCGTTGAGAAAATCGAACAGCAGCGCGACGGCGATCAATCCGACCAGGATGGGGAAAGCAAGCGATGCATCCACGACGAGGTCCTGACCTTAAACTTGTTCGATCACGATGCTGTTGATCTCGTTCGCGACGTCGTCGAAGCGGTCGGCGACCTTTTCCAGATGCTTGTAGATTTCAGCACCGACCACGAAGTCCATCGTGTTGCCGTCGCGGTGCTGGAGGAACAGTTCCTTGAGGCCGATGTCGTTCAGATCGTCGACCCGGCCTTCAAGCCGCGTGATTTCCTCGGTCAAAGCGGTCAGCGTGGTGACGTTCGCTCCCATCGCCTGCATCAGCGGCACGGCCTTGCCGACGAGATTCGCGCACTGCACGAGGATGGCGCCGATCTCGCGCATCGGAGGCTCAAAGGTGCGGACCTCGAACAGCATCACCGCCTTGGCGGTCTGCTGCATCTGGTCGATGGCATCGTCCATCGCCGTGATCAGGTTCTTGATGTCACCGCGATCGAACGGGGTGATGAAGGTGCGGCGGACGGCGGTCAGGACTTCCCGCGTGATCTGGTCGGCGTCGTTCTCGAACTGGTTGACGCGCTGGCAGTAGACCGGGGTCTCCTCCCCGCCGCGCATCATTCCCTCCAGCGCCTCGGCGCCTTGCACGACGGCCTGGGAGTGCCGGGCAAACAGGTCGAAGAATCTCTCCTCCCGAGGGAGCAGCTTACGAAACCAGCCCAGCATTGATCTTTCTCCGGCACGACAGAACTTGTCACATATCTGTCATAAACCGTTTCGCAGACCAACAGGCGTCTGCCCGGCGTCTAAACGCCGGTCATCCACTGATTTATCGAAGCAAAAGCCCCGCGAAATCGGACGTTTAGAGCGATCGCTTGAAATAATGGGCGATTTCGCCGACGACGCCGCGGCGGAAGGTCAGCACGCAGATCACGAAGATCGCGCCCTGAATCACGGTGACCCACTGCCCGAACCCGGCCAGATACTGCTGCATGGCGATGATGACGAACGCCCCCACCACCGGCCCGAACACCGTGCCGAGGCCGCCGACCAGGGTCATCAGCACGACTTCGCCGGACATGGTCCAGTGCACGTCGGTCAGCGACGCGTTCTGCGCCACGAACACCTTCACCGCGCCGGCCAAACCCGCCAGCGTACCGGACAGGATGAACGCCAGCAGCTTGTACTGGTCGGTCTTGTAGCCCAGCGAGATCGCGCGCTGTTCGTTCTCGCGAATCGACTTGAGCACCTCGCCGAACGGCGAGTTGATGGCCCGGTAGATCACGAGGAAGCCGAGCAGGAAAATCGCCAGCACCACATAATAAAGCGTGGTCGGCTTGGACAGATCGAACACGCCGAACATCATGCCCTGCGGAATGCCCTGGATGCCGTCTTCGCCGTGGGTGAACGGGGTCTGCAGATAGATGAAGAACAGGAGTTGCGACAGCGCCAGCGTAATCATCGCAAAATAGATGCCCTGCCGGCGGATCGCGATCAGTCCTGTCACGACGCTGAGCGCCGCCGATGCCACCACACCGAGGATAATCCCGATCTCGGGCGAGACGCCCCACACCTTCAGCGCATGCGCGGTCACATAACCGGCTGTGCCGAGGAACATCGCGTGACCGAACGACAACAGCCCGCCGTAGCCGATCAGCAGGTTGAAGGCGCAGGCGAACAGCGCAAAGCACAGCGCCTGCATCACAAAATACGGATACAGCCCCGTCAGCGGCACAACGGCCAGCAGCAACGTCATGATGACGAATGCGATCATTTCGTCGCTGGTGCGGCCCTTCACGGGAACGGCGTTGTCTGTAATCGTTGTCATGTTAATTCGCCCGCCCCGTCAGTCCAGTCGGCTTCACGAGAAGCACCAGCACCATCAGCACGAAGACCACGGTGTTGGACGCCTCGGGATAGAAATACTTGGTCAGGCCTTCGATCACGCCGAGCGCGAAGCCGGTGATGATCGAGCCCATGATCGACCCCATGCCGCCGATCACCACCACGGCGAACACGACGATGATGAGATCCGCGCCCATCAGCGGACGCACCTGATTGATCGGAGCCGACAGCACGCCGGCGAGCGCGGCGAGACCGACGCCGAGACCATAGGTCAGCGTGATCATGCGTGGCACGTTGATGCCGAAGGCGCGCACCAGCGTCGGATTCTCCGTCGCGGCGCGCAGATAGGCGCCAAGCCGGGTGCGCTCGATCAGATACCAGGTCGCAATACACACAACGAGCGAGAAGATGACGACCCAGCCGCGATAGATCGGCAGGTACATGAAGCCGAGATTGACACCGCCCTTGAGCAGGTCGGGAATGGCGTAAGGCAGTCCGGACGATCCGAAATAGTTCTGGAACACGCCCTGGATGATCAGCGCCAGGCCGAAGGTCAGCAGCAACCCGTACAGATGGTCGAGGCCTGTCAGCCATTGCAGCATCGTGCGCTCGAGCAGGATGCCGAACCCACCCACGATCACCGGCGCCAGGATCAGCGCCCACCAGTAACCGATCCCGAAAAGATTGAGGAGGAAGTACGCGACGAACGCACCCATCATGTACAGCGCGCCATGCGCGAAATTGATGATGTTGAGCATCCCGAAGATCACGGCCAGCCCAAGACTCAGCAGCGCGTAAAACGAGCCGTTGATCAGTCCAACCAGAAGCTGGGCGTAGAGAGCTTGCATCGTATCGGTTCTTTCGCGGTCAGATAGACAGTCTTGCGAGAGGATGCCCGGCGGCGCGTGGCCGCCAGGCGATCGCGATTACTTCTTCAGCAACGGGCAAGTGCTTTCCGAAAGCGGACGGAACGCCTGATCCGCCGGCGTGGTGCCAACCAGCTTGTAGTAGTCCCATGGGCCCTTCGATTCCGCCGGGGTCTTCACTTCGAAGAGATAGGCCGGATGGATCTTACGGCCGTTCGGCTGGATCGAGCCCTTGCCGAACAGCGGATCGTCGGTCGGCAGTTCCTTCATCTTGGCGACGACCTTGGCGCCGTCATGCGGATTGTTGCCGAGGGCTTCGAGCGCCTTGAAGTAATGGATCAGGGACGCATAGACGCCGGCATGCACCATGGACGGCATGCTCTTGTTCTTCGTACGTTCCGAGAACCGCTTGGAGAATGCGCGGGTGCTGTCGTTCATGTCCCAGTAGAAGGTCTCGGTGAAGTTCAGGCCCTGCGCCACCGGAAGTCCGAGCGAGTGGACGTCGGGTATGAACATCAGAAGGCCGGCCAGCTTCTGGCCACCCTTCACGATTCCGAATTCCGCAGCCTGCTTGATGGCGTTGGTGGTGTCGCCGCCCGCATTCGCCAGCCCGATGATCTTGGCCTTCGATGCCTGTGCCTGCAGCAGGAACGAGGAGAAGTCCGACGAGTTCAGCGGATGCTTGACGCTGCCGAGGATTTTGCCGCCAGCCTTGGTCACGGCGGCGGTGGTGTCACGCTCGAGCGCCGCGCCAAACGCGTAGTCGGCGGTGAGGAAGAACCAGGTATCGCCCCCGGCCTTTGCCAGCGCGGTGCCGGTGCTGTTGGCCAGCATGTAGGTGTCGTAAGCCCAGTGAACGGTGTTCGGTGTGCACTGAGCGTTGGTCAGATCCGAGGTACCTGCACCGGAGTCGAGCAGGATCGAATTCTTTTCCTTCACGACGTTGTTGACGGCGAGCGCAACGCCCGAGTTCAGAACGTCGACGATCACGTCGACCTTCTCAACGTCGATCCACTGCCGGGCGGTGGTCGAACCGACGTCCGGCTTGTTCTGGTGATCGGCAGCGATGACGTCGATCTTCCAGCCCTTCGCAGCCAGACCCGAGTCTTCGACAGCCATCTGTGCGGCCAGCGTCGAGCCTACGCCGCCGAGGTCGGAATAGAGGCCCGACATGTCGGTCAGGTTGCCGATCTTGACCGTCTTGTCCTGCGCAAGAGCGCCGCTTGCGGCACCGAGCATCAGTGCCGTGCTCAGCATGAGTGCCTTGACTGATGTTTTCACGTGTCCTCCAAGATTGTTCGTCATTTTTGAGTTGTACTTTTTCGATCGAACGAACCGCAGTGCTATTTCTTCACAAGCGGGCAGTCACTTTCCGACAGAGGCCGGAACGCCTCTTCGGCAGGGATTGTCGTCACGAGCTTATAGTAGTCCCATGGCCCCTTTGACTCTTCGGGCTTCTTGACCTCGAAAAGGTAGGCTGGATGAATCTTGCGGCCGTCAGCGCGGACCACCCCCTTGCCGAACAGCGGATCGTCCGTCGGCAATTCCTTCATCTTGGCGACAGCCTTCATTCCATCGTGCGGATTGCCGCCGAGCGCCTCCAGCGCCTTCAGATAATGCAGGGTAGAAGCATAGTCGCCTGCCTGCACCATTGAAGGCATCGCACCGTTCTTCATGCGCGCGGCGAAGCGCTTGCTGAAGTTGCGCGTACCGTCGTTGGTGTCCCAGTAGAAGCTTTCGGTCAGCTGCAGACCGTTTGCGACCTTCAGACCGAGCGAATGCACGTCGGTGATGAACAGCAGCAGCGATGCCAGCTTCTGGCCACCCTGCACGATGCCGAATTCCGCCGCCTGCTTGACGGCGTTTGTCGTGTCGCCGCCGGCGTTGGCGAGGCCGATGATCTTGGCCTTCGACGATTGCGCCTGAAGCAGGAACGACGAGAAGTCCGACGAATTCAACGGATGCTTGACGCCGCCCAGTACCTTGCCGCCGTTCTTTTCAACGACCGCGCGGGTGTCGCCTTCCAGCGCGACACCGAACGCGTAGTCCGCCGTGATGAAGAACCAGGTATCGCCGCCAGCCTTGGTCACCGCCTTGCCGGTGCCGTTGGCGACTTCGTAAGTATCGTATGCCCAGTGAACGGTGTTCGGCGTGCACGACTTACCGGTCAGCGCGGACGTCGCGGCGCCTGAATTCAGGTGGACGCGATTTTTCTCGACGGCGATCGGATTGAGCGCGAGCGCGGTGCTGGACGCGACTACGTCGACATAAGCGTCAACGTTCTCTACGTCCGCCCACTGCCGTGCAATGGCTGCGGTCACATCCGGCTTGAGCTGGTGATCGGCACTGATGACATCGATTTTCCAGCCCTTCTCACGCAGCCCGGAATCCTCGACGGCCATCTGAGTGGCGAGGACGGCACCCGCACCGGAAATATCGGAATAAAGACCGCTCATGTCGGTCAGAACTCCGATCTTGACGTTCTTATCGAGCTTTTCTTGCGCTCCTGCCATTCCAGCGCCCGAGAGAACAAGCGCCGAACTCAACATCAGTGCGGTCAAACGTGATTTCATTATTATCTTCCTCCCGCCTTTCGGCGATTTAGACACCCAGATAGGTGTGCAGCTTGTCCATGTTGGCCTGGAGTTCGGAGTTGGCGAACGCGTCGATGATCTTGCCGTGCTCGACGATGTAGTAGCGATCGGCAACCGTCGAGGCGAAACGGAAATTCTGTTCGACCAGAAGGATGGTGAACCCTTCCGCCTTCAGGCGTTTGATCATGTGCCCGATCTGCTGGATGATGACCGGAGCGAGGCCTTCGGTCGGCTCGTCCAGCATCAGGAACCGTGCGCCCGTGCGCAGGATGCGCGCGATCGCCAGCATCTGCTGCTCGCCGCCGGACAGTTTCGTGCCCTGGCTGCCGAGACGTTCCTTGAGATTGGGGAACAGTTCGAAAATCTGATCGAGCGTCATACCGCCGCTGCGGATGGTCGGCGGCAGCATCAGGTTTTCCTTGACGTCCAGGCTCGCGAAAATGCCGCGCTCCTCGGGACAGAACGCGACGCCAAGACGCGCGATCTTTTCGGACGGCAGCTTGATCAGTTCGGCGCCTTCGAACGCCACCGAGCCGGTGCGCTTGCCGATGATGCCCATGATCGACTTGAGCGTCGACGTCTTGCCTGCGCCGTTGCGGCCGAGCAGTGTCACCACCTCGCCCGAACGAACGTCGAAATTCATCCCGTGCAGGATGTGGGACTCGCCGTACCACGCTTCGAGATTCTTGACGGTGAGAACCGGGGAGCCCGCGGCGTTATTCATGGCCGGCTCCAAGATAGGCTTCCTTGACCTGCGGATGCTTGGTGAGTGTCGCGTAGTCGCCCTCCGCCAGCACCTTGCCGCGCGTCAGTACGGTGATCGTATCGGACAGGTGGGCGACGACATTCAGATTATGTTCGACCATCAGGATCGTATACTTCTGCGAGATGCGCTTGATCAGCGCGGCGACCTTGTCGATGTCTTCATGGCCCATGCCGGCCATCGGCTCATCGAGCAGCATCATTTCCGGATCGAGCGCCAGCGTGGTTGCGATCTCCAGCGCCCGCTTGCGGCCATACGGCATTTCCACCGCCGGCGTATTGGCGAATTCGCTCAGGCCGACATCGTCGAGCAGTTCCCGCGCACGGCCATTGAAGCGATCAAGCACCGACTTCGAGCGCCAGAAGTCGAACGACTGACCATGCTGACGCTGCAAGGCGACCCGGACGTTCTCGAGGGCCGTGAGGTGCGGAAACACCGCCGAAATCTGGAAGGAACGGACAAGGCCCAGGCGCGCCACATCGGCGGGCGCCATCGCGGTGATGTCCTGCCCTTTATAGCGAATCTGGCCGCGCGTCGGTTTCAGGAACTTGGTCAGCAGATTGAAGCATGTCGTCTTCCCGGCCCCGTTCGGGCCGATCAGCGCATGAATGCTGCCGCGGCGAACCTTCAGATTGACGTCGCTCACGGCCACAAAGCCCGCGAACTCCTTGGTCAACCCGCTGGTTTCAAGGATGAACTCATCAGACAAGCAATTTCCCCCTGTCAGCCTTCACGCAGGCTTTCCGCGTGTGACCGTTTTGGTTGCAGCGCTCCTCGGCCGTTTCGCCGTCCCCGCACCGCACTCGGCCGGGAATATGCAGCGAATTGTAAGCGATGCGCAAGCTGCAATGCTGCCCAGCGAATACTGCGTAATCTCCAAAAAGTATAGCATCTACCATCGTCTAGGGCTTGAAGTTCACCTTCCGGGGTGCCCTTAAACCCATCGTTAAGCCTAATATTCGCCCAACCCCCCTCTTCACCAAATATTTCGACCGCACGCCGATGATTGCTGGCAAGGACTTTCCCTAAATTCCATCGGGGGCCTTCGGCCATGGATTTCGAAAGTGCAGGTCCGGCTATCGTAAAGTCGATCAAGCAGCGCGAGCTGCTGAATTTCTGGCTGCGGCTTTACGCAAGGCACGAGCGCCTGCCGGCATTCGCTGACTACCGCCCCGAACGTCTCGCCGATGAGAGCGAGGATCTGGTCTATATCGTCGTCGAAGGTTCCGGCGGCGACACTCTCCGTTTTTTCATTGAAAGCGACGGCGACCGGATGTCGATCGCATTCGGGACCGCGGGCAAGGGCCGCGACCTTGAGGAATATATGGGCGTCAAGCTCGCGCCGGTCGTGATGCCGATCTATCGGGAATGCGTCGGGCGGCAGCTTCCGATGTTCACGATTTCGCAGATCAACGATCTTTACGGCCGCAAGGTCGACTACGAGCGGCTGCTGATGCCGTTCTCGGACGGCGACGGCGTCAACAGGATCATCGCCTCAATGAAGACGATCTCCGACGACGGCGGATTCGAGATCAGAAACCTGATGCGCGCAAACGACGTGCCGCCGAGTTACAAATTGCGCTCGGTGATCGACCAGGACTTGTTCCACAAGCTCCCCGGCCGGATCGCGCCCGGCGACACCATCGAGTTCGTCTAGCGCGATCCTTACGAGGCATCCGCGATCATGCGCGGATGTGTTCCATCTCTTCGCCAAGTTCGATGGGATGCGCCATCGCTTCGTGCAGCTTGTCCTTGTCGAGTTCGCCTTCCCAGCGGCTGATGACCACCGTCGCGACACCGTTGCCGATCAGGTTGGTCAGCGCGCGGCACTCGCTCATGAACTTGTCGATGCCGACCAGGATCGCCAGCGATGCGATCGGAATATCCGGCACGATCGCAAGCGTGGCCGCCAGCGTAATGAAACCTGCGCCCGTGACGCCCGATGCGCCTTTCGAGGTGACGATCGCGACACCGAGAATGCCGAGCTCCTGCCAGATCGTCAGGTGCGTGTTGGTCGCCTGCGCGAGGAACAGCGTCGCCAGCGTCATGTAGATATTGGTGCCGTCGAGATTGAAGCTGTATCCGGTCGGGATCACGAGACCGACCACACCGCGCGACGCGCCGAGCCGCTCCATTTTCTTGATCATGTTCGGCAGCACAGTCTCCGATGAACTTGTGCCGAGCACGATCAGAAGCTCATCCTTGATGTAAGCAATGAAACGCAGGATGGAGAATCCCGAAAACCGCGCGATGCCGCCAAGCACAAACAGGACGAAAAGAACGCTGGTGAGATAGAAGGTACCGATCAGCGCCACCAGATTCCACAACGCGCCGAGCCCATAGGCGCCCACGGTGAAGGCCATCGCACCGAACGCGCCGATCGGCGCCGCGCGGACGATGATGCGGATGACGCCAAAGAAGACTTTCGCAGCCATATCGATGGCATTGGCGATGGGCTCGCCTGCAGGCCCCATAAAGGCAATCGCGAAGCCCGACAGAATCGAAACCAGCAAAACCTGCAGCAGGTCGCCGTTTGCCAGAGCGCCGATGAAGCTGTTCGGAATGATCGCCATCAGGTGCGCGACGATGCCGTCTTCGCTTGCCTTGTGGACGTACGTGGCGACCGCTTTCGGATCGAGCGTCGCCGGATCGATGTTGAAGCCGCTGCCCGGCTGGATGATTTCGCCAACGAGCAGTCCGACGGCCAATGCAATCGTCGAGACGACCTCGAAATACAGCAGCGCCTTGAGGCCCACGCGGCCGACGCGCTTGAGGTCACCCATCGAGGAGATGCCGTGCACCACCGTGCAGAAAATCACGGGCGCGATCATCATCTTGATCAGCGAAATAAAGCCGTCGCCGAGCGGCTTCAGCGCCTTTCCGGTGCCCGGATAAAAATGTCCCACCAGAACACCGAGTGCGATGGCGATCAGCACCTGGACATAGAGAATGGAATACCAGGGCGATTTTGTTGAGGCCGGTACTGATGGCGCGGCGGTGACTGTCATCGGAGAGATCCTGAGGGAGGGAAGCAAACGGTAAAATGGCACGTCCGGCGAACGTGCGCCAGAACGACGCACCCCTCAAGGAAAATTCGCGGATCAACGATATTTTATGGGCTATTCGCGCCAAGCATGGGTCAAAGCCTTGACCACATCGGTGCCGGCTGCGCGCGGGCCTACTCGACCGCCGCCGCGTAGCTCTCCGGCTTGAAGCCGACCAGCAGCTTGCCGCCAACATCAAGAACAGGACGCTTGATCATGGACGGCTGGGCGAGCATCAGCGCCATCGCTTTCTTCTCGGTCAGATTGGTCTTCTCGGCGTCTGGAAGTTTACGGAACGTGGTGCCGGCCCGGTTCAATAAGGTTTCCCAGCCGACGGCCTTGCTCCAGCGTGCAAGGCGGTCCTTGTCGATGCCTGCCGTCTTGTAATCATGAAAGGTGTAGTCGACGCCGTGCTCGTCCAGCCACGCGCGGGCTTTCTTCATCGTGTCGCAGTTCTTGATGCCGTAGATGGTGATGGGCAAGCTCAATCCCTCGCATTTCTGAAACAGGATTTAGCGCTGTAGCGGCCAGCGCGCGAGATGATTGTGCACTCCCTGGCCGATAAGGCTGTGCACGAAAACGAAATCAGTCACGGTCCAGCCGAGCGATTCAATCGGGTGCTCGTCCACCAGCCGCCTGTCGTAAAGCAGTGTCATGTGCGGCGTGAAATGCTGTCTGACCCGCCGACCTAGTCCGGCCCTTGTCATCGCTTCGCCAACGGCGCGGTGAAACATCGTCATCGCGGCAATGTCCCTGCCCGCACGCAACACAAAGGGCCGCGTCTTTCTTTTGCTGGTGAAACTCCCGATGCGATCGAAACTGATCTCGAACGGCGGCAGTGAAACCCCTGGTGCCGCCATGCAAACCGCCTCGACGAGATTCTGAGGCAATCCGTTGTACGCGCCGAGATAATGCAGCGTGACATGAAGCCTGCACGGTGAAAGCGGCTCGCCCTGCAGTCCATGGCTGTGGCGAAGCCGCTGAATCAGATCGCCGATGCGGTCGGCCATCGCAGCCGGAGGCACAACGGCCAGGAACAGGCCGTCCGTTGGCTCAGGCAGCGTGGGTAGTTTTGGTTCAAACCCTTGAAAAACAAACTGTTCGGGCATGATCTGAACCTCTTTACGCAAAAGAACAAAAAATGAACATTCTTGCAGGCAATCCAAAGATGCAAGCGGAATTTCCCCGCTTGACGACCGGGTCGTCCAATCATATTTAAGTATCTACTTAAATACAGATTGAACCATGCCAGCAAACGCCCTCGACATGACCTTCAAGGCGCTCGCCGATCCGACGCGGCGCGCGATCCTTGCTCGCCTCGCGCTGGGCGAAACCTCCGTGCAGGAACTGGCAAAGCCGTTCGCCATGAGCCTCCCCGCCGTCTCCCAGCATCTGAAGGTTCTGGAAACCGCCGGCCTCGTCACACGCGGACGGGCGGCGCAATGGCGGCCATGCCGCCTTGAGCCAAAGGCGCTGAAGGAAGCGACCGAATGGCTCGATCAATACCGGCAGTTCTGGGAGCAGAGCTTCGGCAAGCTCGATCTGTATTTGAAAGACATCCAGGCAAAGGAAACAGATACATGACGGCAACGACTCTCAAGGTCAGGGCGAGCTCACCGGCAGATCAGCCCACCATCACCATGGAACGCGAATTCGATGCTCCGCCGGACGTGCTGTTCCGCGCTTTCACCGAGGCCGAAGCGTTGAAAACATGGTACGGCCCCAACGGCTTCACCATCACGGTGCTCGCGATGGATTTTCGCGTCGGCGGCCTCTTCCGGTTCACGATGCACGGTCCGGACGGCACGGATTATCCGAACCGCATCGAGTATCGCGACATCAAGCCGGGAGAGCGCCTCGACTATCGCCACGGTTCGGACATCGACAACGATCCGAACGCATTCGAAGTCACGACCACCTTCAAGGCCCTTGGCCCAAAGCGTACGCTGCTGACCAGGACGTCAGTCTTCCCGTCCATCGAGGCGCGCAACGCCGTCATGAAGTTCGGTGCGGTCGAACTCGGCATGCAGACGCTGGAGAAGCTGGCTGCGTATGTGAAGAAATAATCTGACATACACGGCAGAACGCCGCCGCCTTATGACAGGCAGCGGCGCTCGAAGAACTTCTCAGATGCGAATTACTTCTCGACCTGAGACACATCGCGAACGGCGCCGCGCGAAGCGTTGGTCGTCAGCGCCGCATAAGCGCGCAGCGCAGGCGACACCACACGGTTGCGGTCGACCGGCTTCCAGGCAGCATTGCCCTTGGCTTCCATCGCTGCACGCCGCGCCGCCAGCACGGCATCGTCGAGTTCGACGCTGATAATGCGATTCGGAATATCGATCAGGATCGGATCGCCGGTCTCGACCAGTCCGATCAATCCGCCTTCCGCCGCTTCCGGCGAGACGTGGCCGATCGACAGACCGGAGCTTCCGCCCGAGAACCGGCCATCAGTCACCAGCGCGCAAACCTTACCGAGGCCCTTCGACTTCAGGTAGCTGGTCGGATAGAGCATTTCCTGCATGCCGGGGCCGCCCTTCGGTCCCTCATAGCGCACCACAACGACTTCACCCGGCTTCACCCTGTTGCCGAGGATGCCGGACACCGCATCGTCCTGGCTTTCGAAGACATGCGCCGTGCCGCGGAAGGTGAGGATCGATTCATCGACGCCTGCGGTTTTCACGATGCAGCCTTCCGGCGCGATGTTGCCGAACAGCACCGCAAGCCCGCCGTCCTTCGAGAACGGATGTTCGGCCGAACGGATCACGCCCTTCTCGCGATCGGTATCGAGTTCGTCCCAGCGCGCGGACTGGCTGAAAGCCACCTGCGTCGGCACGCCGCCGGGCGCGGCGCGGAAGAAGTTGCGGACGGACTCGCTGTTGGTGCGGCCGATGTCCCAGCGGTTGAGCGCGTCGGCCATGGTCGGCGCGTGGACGGTCGGCAGGCTGGTATCGATCAGGTTGGCGCGTTCGAGTTCGCCGAGAATGGCCATCACGCCGCCGGCGCGATGCACGTCTTCCATGTGAACGTCGTTCTTTGCAGGCGCGACCTTGCAGAGGCACGGCACGCGACGCGACAGCCGGTCGATGTCGGCGATGGTGAAATCCACCTCGCCTTCCTGTGCCGCAGCCAGAAGGTGCAGCACGGTGTTGGTCGAACCGCCCATCGCGATGTCGAGGCTCATGGCATTCTCGAACGCGGCGAAGTTGGCGATGTTACGCGGCAGCGCGCTCGCGTCATCCTGCTCGTACCAGCGGCGCGCGAGATCGACGATCACATGGCCCGCCTCCCGGAACAGCCGCTCGCGGTCGGCATGCGTCGCCAGCACCGAACCGTTGCCCGGCAGCGAGAGACCCAGGGCCTCGGTCAGACAGTTCATCGAGTTCGCCGTGAACATGCCCGAGCATGAGCCGCAGGTCGGACACGCCGAACGCTCGACCGCGGCAACTTCCGCGTCGGTGTAGCTGTCATCAGCGGCGACGATCATCGCATCGATCAGATCGACCGAGCGCTTGGTGCCTTTCACGACAACCTTGCCCGCTTCCATCGGACCGCCCGAAACAAAGACGGTCGGGATGTTGAGCCGCATCGCGGCCATCAGCATGCCGGGGGTGATCTTGTCGCAATTTGAAATGCACACCAGCGCGTCGGCGCAGTGCGCATTGACCATGTATTCGACCGCGTCCGCGATCAGCTCGCGGCTCGGCAGCGAATAGAGCATGCCGCTGTGACCCATCGCGATGCCGTCATCGACGGCGATGGTGTTGAATTCCTTCGCGACGCCGCCGGCGGACTCGATTTCACCGGCGACGAGTTGCCCGAGATCCTTCAGATGCACATGGCCCGGCACGAACTGGGTGAAGCTGTTGGCAATCGCAATGATCGGCTTGCCGAAGTCCGAGTCCTTCATGCCTGTCGCGCGCCAGAGGCCGCGTGCGCCGGCCATGTTGCGGCCGTGGGTGGAGGTTCTGGAGCGGTATGCCGGCATGATTGTTTCCTCTTTTATTGGAACGGTTCCAATAAAGGGGTTATTTGCTGCTGTAAAATATATTATTAGGAGGCTATTAGGTCGCTCAGAGTATTAGATGGATATCCGCCAGCTCAGGCATTTCGTGACCGTCGCCGACACCCTGCACTTCGGCCGGGCCGCCGAACGCCTCGGCATGACCCAGCCGCCGCTCAGCCAGTCCATCATGTTGCTCGAGCGCGAACTCGGCGCGCCGCTTTTCGTGCGCACCAAACGCAGCGTGGCGCTGACACCGTTCGGCGCCGAGTGGCTGCCTCGTGTCCGGGCTGCGCTGGACGGCGTGAATGCCCTGCCGGAGATCGCGCAGCAGTTGCGCGACGGCTCAGCCGGGCGCCTCGCGCTCTCGTTTGTCAGCACGGCGGATTACAGCATTCTGCCGCTGCTGGTGCGCGGTTACGCGTCGCTCTACCCGAATGTCGAGATCACGCTGACCGAGGCGACGAGTAACGTGCAGATCGCGAACCTGCTCGAAGGCCACGGCCATGTCGGCCTGGTGATCCCGCCGCCGAACGCGGCGTTGCCCAGACAGCTCTCCTATCTGCCGCTCGTCACCGAACCGCTTGTCGCGGCGGTGCCGGAAAGCTGGCTCGCCGACGGCACGCTCTCGCTATCAGCAGAGCGGCTCGCGCCGGAGTCTGTCGTGAGCGCACCGCTCATCATCTTTCCACGCCAGAGCGCGCCCGCCTTCCATGATCTCGTCACCGAGTACTACACGGCCCACGGCGGACAGGCCCGGATAGCCCAGGAAGCGATCCAGATGCAGACCATCATCAGTCTCGTCTCGGCGGGCATGGGCATCGCGCTGGTGCCCGCCTCGCTGCGCAATCTGGCGCGCACCGGCGTTCGCTATGTCGATCTGGCGGGCGATGCGCCGATCCTCGAAACCGGCATCACATGGCGCACCGGAGACACCACGCCGACCATCGAACGGTTCATCAGCATCGCGCGGGAAATGGCGGGCGGCGGGTAATCTTCCACGCGAAATCACGCCGGTCAGCAACTTGGGATTGACGTCCGCCTCTTAATGCAATCTTCTTTCTGACGGCGACACCAGCAAGTCGCCGCAAGTTCGAGGTCTTTGCGTTGCGGGGGTTGCGCATGGGGCAGTTCGGATTTCAGCGCGCGCGGGCGGCGCTCGCGGCACTTGCATTGTGGGCCGCGACAAGCCCAGGCGCAGCAAACACCGAATATCCGCATCGACGAAGCGTTGCAGAACATCACCTCGCTGGTCCGCGCAGGCCGTGTAGGTTACGCAACGTTCTGGGACGGCAATAAATACATTCAATGTAGACGCATTTCGGATCGCAGCCTTCGCTGCGAAGCGGCGGGAACGTCGATGCAGCCTTCCCTGAAAAGCGTGCTGACCGGTGATCGTTTGACCCGGCTTGCAGCACTCGGCTGGACACTCGATCCTAGCTTTGGAAACTACGTGCAGATATTTCCCGCGGACATGCCGACGGACCGCGCAGCGGATCACGTTGTGCGGGCGCTGGTCGAAGCTTATGCCGCGAACGTCAATGACCTGGATGTGGCAACCAGTTGGGTTGCGGACACACCCTGCCCGCCCCGCAACGGCCCCTCGCAAAATCTCGCGGGGAGCGTGAACGACGCGCCGTCCATGCGCGCAACCGCGGTGCGGACATGCTTCTACACGCCACCGGCAACGACGCCGCAAACGGCCAGTTCAGCGGCAGAACTGGTCGCTATCTACGGCACGAGCACAACCGCCGAGATTCAACGGCTGCGGATCAACGCCACGCGGCGTGTCTATATCGTGTTCGATGCAGGCATAGGCTACATCCAGTGCGCTCCGGAGGTCCCGCCTGTCGCGATCTACTGCGAAGCCCAGTCGGCGGAAAGCTGGGCGGCGCTGACAACTGTTCTCACGCCCGAGCGCATCGCGCGATTACACAACGCTGGATATGCCGATCCCGGCCGTGCTCCGAACTACTCTAAGAGCTATGCCCTCGACAAATACAAGGATGCCGCCATCGCCAGCGAGATATTGACCATCCTGCACGAAGCGTACGGCTACACGGGCGCGACCAAGCTCAAAACGACGACGGAGTAGAACGCGCGAACCTTTTCGGGATCAACGATGACTGGCGCCATGGGCTCGTCCGCTCTCCGCCGCTTATCGGCCCCTCACTCCCACTCGATCGTCCCCGGCGGCTTGCTCGTGACGTCGTAGACCACGCGGTTGACGCCCTTCACCTCGTTGATGATGCGCGTTGCGGTCTCGCCCAAAAACTTCATGTCGAACGGATAGAAGTCCGCCGTCATGCCGTCGGTGGATGTCACCGCGCGCAGGCCGACAACGTATTCATAGGTGCGGCCGTCGCCCATCACGCCCACCGTCTTCACCGGCAACAGCACCGCGAACGCCTGCCAGATGGTGTCGTAGAGACCCGCCTTGCGGATCTGGTCGATATACACCGCATCGGCTTCGCGCAGGATATCGAGCTTCTCGCGGGTGATCTCGCCGGGGCAGCGGATCGCAAGCCCCGGACCCGGAAACGGATGGCGTCCCACGAACACGTCCGGCAGACCGAGTTCGCGGCCCAGCGCGCGCACCTCGTCCTTGAAGAGTTCGCGCAAGGGCTCGACCAGCTTCATCTTCATGCGCGCGGGCAGGCCGCCGACATTGTGATGCGACTTGATCGTCACCGACGGGCCGCCGGTGAACGAGACGCTTTCGATCACGTCGGGATAGAGCGTGCCCTGGGCGAGGAAATCCGCGCCCCCGATCTTCTTGGCTTCTTCATCGAACACATCGATGAACAGACGCCCGATGGTCTTGCGCTTCACTTCCGGATCGGTGACGCCCTCAAGCTCGCCGAGGAACGTCTTCGACGCGTCCACGTGAACCAGCGGAATGTTGTAGTGATGCCGGAACAGATCGACGACGGTCTTGGCCTCGTCCTTGCGCAGCATGCCGTGATCGACGAACACGCAGGTGAGCTGATCGCCGATGGCTTCGTGAATCAAAATCGCCGCCACGGATGAATCGACGCCGCCCGACAGGCCGCAGATCACCCTGCCCTTGCCGACCTGCGCGCGGATTTTTTCAATCGCTTCCTCGCGGAAGGCGCGCATGGTCCAGTCGCCCTTGAGGCCGGCCACCTTGCGCACGAAATTCCTGATCAGCTTCGCGCCATCCGGCGTATGCACCACTTCGGGATGAAACTGCATCGCGTAGAACTTGCGCTTGTCGTCGGCGATCACGGAGATCGGAGAGCCCGGCGCTTTCGCCACCCCGCGAAAACCGTCGGGCAGCTTGGTGACGCGGTCACCGTGGCTCATCCAGACGTAGTGCTTTTCGCCGACCTTCCAGACATCCTCGAACAGCGCACAGTCGTCCGTGACCTCGATCAGCGCGCGGCCGAACTCGCGGTGATGGCCGGCCTCGACGGTGCCGCCGAGCTGCTGCGCCATGGTCTGCTCGCCGTAGCAGATGCCGAGCACAGGCACGCCCGCGGTCAGGATCGACATCGGCGCGGACGGTGCATCCTGATCGAGCACCGAGGCCGGGCCGCCGGAAAGGATCACGGCTTTAGGCTTCATCTCCCGGAAAGCCGCTTCGGCCTTCTGGAACGGCACGATTTCTGAATAAACGCCGTCCTCACGGACACGGCGCGCGATGAGCTGGGTCACCTGCGAGCCGAAATCGACAATCAGAATCTTTTCGTGAGCGGCCGCCACGTCGGGCGTCGCTGGAGCGGTCTGGCTGTGTGCTGTCATGGGCAGGAAATACGCGACGGAGGGCGGAGTCGCAACCCGGCAAAGCATGCACGCCGACGCAATCCACCCATCAAAGAGCTCCCGGTTGACATGCCTTAAATTAGGTCAGTATTACTGACCTAATTATATATCGGGAGGGGAACATGCAAGATCTGGAAAAGACTCTCGACCAGCGGACCGCCTTCGCAGACACGTGGATCGCCGCCTGGAATACCCGCGATCTTGAGCAGGTTCTCGCGCTTTATGCCGACGACAGCGAAATGGTCTCGGACAAGATCATCAAGCTGGGTTTCGATCCGAACGGACGGCTGCGCGGCAAGGACGCCCTTCGCGCCTATTGGGGCCGCGCCCTGCCCCTGCGCCCGAAGCTCCATTTCACGCTGATCAACGCCTTCGTCAGTCCGGACAGCCTTGTCGTGTTCTACCGCGATGAACTCGGACACGAGATCTGCGAATATCTGCGCTTAAATGCCGACGGCAAGATCGTTCAGGGATCGGCCAACCATCTTCACGGCTGATACATTTTAGGTCCGGCGCGTCATCACCGACACAAAGAACCCGTCCGTTCCGGTCCGGCGCGGGGTCATCAGCAACCCCTCATCCGACTGGATCGTTGCGGCGGCGAAATCGTCCGCCTTGTCCCAAAGCACCGACATCACCTGCGCAGCTGGCACCACTGAATAATCCGGATGGCGCGCGGTGAAAGCTTTCACCTGCGCGTTGTTCTCCTGCGGCAGAACCGAACAGGTGATGTAGGCGATCCGCCCGCCCGGCTTCGCCAGCGAGGCCGCGCGATTCAGCACTTCGATCTGATCCTTGATGCGAACCTCCAGTGCGCCGGGGCGCATCCGCCACTTCGCATCGGGATTGCGCCGCCAGGTTCCGGTGCCGGTGCACGGCGCGTCGATCACCACGAGATCCGCCGACGCCTTGATGTCGGACAGCGTATCGTCGGGGCCCTTCGGCGTGCGTACATCGGCGTTGTGAACGCCTGCGCGCGACAGCCGCTCGTGGATCGGCGCAAGCTGCCGCTTGTCGTGATCCGTAGCAATCAGCCGGCCCTTGCCCTGCATCATGGCGGCCAGCGCCAGCGTTTTCCCGCCCGCACCGGCGCACATGTCGATCACCTGCTCGCCGGGCTTCGCGCCGGTCAGGAACGCCGCAAGTTGCGAGCCTTCGTCCTGCACCTCGACCCCGCCCTTGATGAAATCTTCTTCCGAATGGATGCCCGGATTGCGCGCATCGGCGCCGAGATCGATCCGCAATCCCCATGGCGACCACGGCGTGGCCCGCGCGCCGAGATGCTTCATCGAGCCCAGCACCTTCTCAGGCTTGGCCTTCAGGGTGTTGACGCGCAAATCGAGTGGCGCCCGACTGGCCATCGCGGTGGCTTCCTCCACACGCGTATCACCGAACACGGCGGCGAATTGAGCATCGAGCCATTCGGGGTAATCGCCCGCGACATGCGCCGGCGCATCCTTCAGCGTCCGCGATGTGAATGCGGCGCGTTCGGTGTCCGTGAGAGGCTCGGGCGCGAAACGCCCGCCATCGCACAGCGCCGCAACGGCATCGGCGCTGAGCCCGCGTTCAAGCTTGAGCATGCCGAGCAGCCGCGCACGCGGCGTGTCGGCATCCATCAGCCACGCCGACGACGCGCGGCGGCGAAGCACGTCGAACACCAGTCCTGCAATCGCGGCGCGGTCGCCCGAACCTGCGAAACGATGCGCGGTGCCCCACTCCTTCAGCGCGTTCGGCGCGGGAATGCGCTGCGCGTCGATCGCTTCAAGAATCTCAATGGCTGCGGACAGCCGCGCGGCAGGCGTCATCGTGGTCTTTCAGGCATGCAAGATCAGAGAACAGACGCCTGACCTAGCCGCGTCTCAGATGAGAAACAAGACGCGAATGGCGAAATACAGCCACATGGCCAGCAGGACCAGCGCCCCTGAGATGAAAAACAGCGATCCGCGCGCATTCGCGGTGGTGACCAGAAATCCGGCCTGAAACACCTGCAGCACCACAAACACCCAGGCCAGCAAGACCATGATCAGGTCGGCATGCCGGGTCTCGATCGCCAGCACGACCACCACATAAAACAGCGTGTGGAGATGATAACCGAACCAGTCGCCATCCACGGCAGGCCTTGTCCCATCGCGCCCGCGCCAGAACAGGACAAGCAACGTCAGTCCGACCAGAACGAATGTCGGCAGCAGAATCATCTGAATCATCATTTGAAATACCCCAAAATTCAACGCAGCCCGCGCCTGAGCAGCCTCTGCCCGCCCGGAAAATCATTCCCGGCGGACTGTGAACCTGTCCACAGACAACGACGACCAATGCTCAGAAGTTCCATTTTCAGGGTCAGACCGGGTGCTGAGATGACCAACGCAACAAAGGGCATGACAACTCTCCGCGGCGTCGCCGTGCGCAGCCTCGGCGTCGTTCTCATGATGGGCGCGCTGGCAGCCGGCGCTTTCAGCCTGCGCACCGCCGCGCTCACGCATCTCGGAATCATCGCCAAGGCACCCGCTGTGGAATTTGAAATCCGGCTGCCGCCCGCTCTGGCGGGGGCCGACCTGAAGCGCGATGCGCAGGTGCAGCTCCTGACCGATCTCAATCAGACACTGGCGCAGCTCGATGGCGATCTGCGCGCGACCGCAGACGGACGCGCCGTGCTGCGCGGCCACGTTCCGCTGAAGTTCCGGACCTCGGAGCGCATGGTCATTCTCAGCCTGCCCGGTCAGGCGCAGCGCGCATTCAAGCTGCGGCTGCCGCCGAACCCCAGCCCGTCCGATGAATTCGGACCGTGGCACATGGTCGATCGCGTCGTTTCCGGCGCGCACACTGAAGCGGCACGAGGACGACCGGACGACACTTTCGCTATCCGTTACCGCGTGCTGTGAAGCACCGGTCGCCAGAATTTTTATAACCGAAGCATTTTCAAGATCGCTATTTTCAACCCGGACGCACTTCATCACCTAAAAATTTTCCATTTTCTCCGCACGTTTTAAACGCACCACACTAATCATCAGGCCATCTCACTGACATGCGCCGCGTGTAAGTTGCTCCGCAAAGGAGCCTCGCCATGTCCAGCGTAAAGCCCAGCTTCCGTCTGACCCAGATCACCGACACACATCTCGGCGCCCGCTTTCCCGAGTTCATCGAAAATTTCCACCGGGTGAGCCAGCACATCGACGACAACAGGCCTGACATCGTCATCAACAGCGGCGACGTTGCGTTCGACGGTCCGGATCATCCGGACGATCTCGATTTCGCAAAAGCCCTGCACGACGCGCTGCCCGTCGACTGCCGGTATCTTCCCGGCAATCACGACATCGGCGACAATCCGACCCTGGTCGGCGTGCAACCCACACAGCACGCCTCCGAAGAAAACCGCCAGAACTTCATTGCGACATTCGGCGAAGATCGCTGGCAGTTCGATGCCGCGGGCTGGTGTTTCATCGGACTGAACTCGCTGGTGATGAACACCTCACTCCCCTGCGAGGCCGAGCAGCGCGAATGGCTCGCCGAGCAATTGTCCGCAGCGCGGGGCAAGCCGGTGGCGCTGTTCATTCACAAGCCGCTCTACAAGGACTCGCCAGACGATGCAGAGCTTGCGGCCACATCATTCCGCTACGTCCCGATGCCAGCGCGAAGCGATCTGGTCGACATGCTTGGCGGCGCGAATCTGCGGCTGGTGGCCTGCGGCCATGTCCATCAGCGCCGGGACGTCACGTTCGGCAACGTGCGCCACATCTGGGCGCCATCGACCTCCTTCGTGATCAAGTCCAACGCGAAGCAGGAACTGATCGGCATCAAGGAAACCGGGCTGGTCGAATACGCTTTTCAGCCGGACGGTTTCGAGGTCCGCCACATTCGCGCGGCGGGGCAGATCAATCTCGATCTGTTTTCGGTGCTGGAGCCCTCGACAGTGGTGTGACCTTGAATGTCGGAACTGAAATACCGCATTCGATGCACATGCGATGCAATTCCCTCTCCCGTGGGGAGAGGGTTGGGGTGAGGGCGTAGAATCTATCGAGAGACCGTACGCCCTCACCCGATGCACTTCGCGCATCGACCTCTCCCCACGGGAGAGGTGAAGCCGCGTTAAACCTTGTCGGGCCCGACGCGCACAAGCTGCTTGCCGAAATTCGCACCCTTGAGCAGGCCGATGAACGCTTCCGGCGCGCTCTCGATACCCTCGGTGACGAACTCCTTGTGCTTGAGCTTGCCTTCCTTGAGCCACTGCGACATGTCGCGGATGAAATCCGGGAACATCGCCGCGAAGTCGCTGACGATGAAACCGCGGAATGTCAGGCGCTTCACCAAGATGGCGCGCATGATCGAATTCGCCCAGGGCGGCGTCGGCGTGTCCTTGCCGAAGATGGTGTTGTAGTCGGCGATCAGTCCGCACACCGGGATTCGCGCGAACGGATTCAACTGCGGAAACACCGTATCGAACACCTTGCCGCCGACGTTCTCGAAGTAAACGTCGATGCCCTTCGGACAGGCGTCCTTCAGCTTGGCCTTCAGGTCCGGATCGCGATGGTCGAGGCAGTCGTCGAAGCCGAGTTCGTTCTTGACGTAGTCGCACTTGTCCTTGCCGCCCGCGATGCCGACCGCGCGCGCGCCCTTGATCTTCGCGATCTGGCCGACCGCCGAACCAACAGCGCCCGACGCAGCCGCAACCACCACCGTCTCGCCCGCCTTCGGCTTGCCGATTTCAAGCAGGCCGGTGTAGGCGGTCATACCCGGCATACCGAGCACACCCACCGCCGTCGAGATCGGCGCGATTTTCGGGTCGACCTTGCGCAGTCCCTTGCCGTCCGACAGGCCGTACTGCTGCCAGCCCGAATGCGCGAGCACGATGTCGCCCTTGGCGAAACCGGGGTTGTTCGACGCAACGACCTCGGCGACCGTGCCGCCTTCCATCACGCCGTCGATCGGCACCGGCGCCGAGTAAGACGGTCCATCGCTCATGCGGCCGCGCATGTACGGATCCAAAGACAGCCAGATCGTGCGCAGCAGGATCTGCCCCTCGCCCGGCGTCGGCACCGGATATTCCTCAAGCCGAAAATTGCCCGGCTTCGGTTCGCCCTCAGGACGGGATGCAAGGACGATACGCTTGGCTGACTGGGACATGGTGTTTCCTCGGTTTCTATGAACGTGAGTGTTATTTAGCCGAGAGAACCACGCATGGCCATGTCGCCACGCGCGGGCGGAGCGGCATGGCATCCATGCCGCTCATTTCCGTTTAAAACAGAATAAAAATGGTCAGTGACGCGAGCGCCGTCAGGCCGTCAGCTTCGCCAGCGCCTTGTCGAACGCCTCCGCGGCGCTCGGCAAGTCCTTGAAGGACAGGCCGCTGTCCGCGGGCTGCTTCTGCTTGTCCGTGGCCGTCGGGCGAATTTCGGCGACCGGCTTGCCGCCGTCGAGAAATGCCTGCGGCGCGATCACATGGAATTCGTGATCTTCCGCCGGTGCGTCCTTGAGGAGAAACACCCCGAGATAGGCCGTGCTCTCGCCGCGGCGATAGGAGATATAGCGCTCGATCGCGACCGAGCCGTCGCGCTGCATGCCGCCGAGCTTGGCGTAGCCTTTCGAGTCCAGCAGCCGGTGCGCCTTGAAGCCTTTCACGCCTTCCGACTTCGCTTTCGCGGTCTCCTCGGATAGGTCGTATTTGGCCGCCATCTGCTTGCCGAATTCGGCAAGCTGTTCCGACACCGAGTGCTCGAACTCCTTTAGCTCCGAGCGCGGCTTCGATGCCTTGCGCGGCTTGGCGGCGTTGCGCTTCTCAAGCTCCGCCTTGCACTTATCGGCGACATCCGCGACCGACCTGCGCTCAGCGTTAACCAGCAGGTTCTTCAGATCCTGATCGGAGAGCGCGGTAATCCTGTCGTCTGTCCAGTCAACCATAGTGTTCTTCTTTTCTGAAATGTTGGACGCATTGCGGCCGAACCCGGCCGGTTCAATAAGCGAGGGATGTGCTTGAACGAGCGCGGCCATATTGCGCGAAGCAACACGGATGCCGCGCCAGTGTACGCGTTTTGACAGGCCGTTGAGGCCGAAATTGGACGGGCTTTTTAGCTGCCGCCCGGATAGTTCGGGCTTTCGCGGGTGATGGTGACGTCGTGGACGTGGCTTTCGCGCAGGCCCGCGCCGGTGATGCGGACGAATTCCGCCTTGGCGTGGAAGTCCTCGATATCCTTCGCACCGACATAACCCATCGCGGCGCGCAGGCCGCCGGCGAGCTGATGGAGCACGTTGGCAACCGGTCCCTTGTAAGGCACCTGCCCTTCGATACCTTCCGGCACAAGCTTGAGCGTGTCCTTGATATCCTGCTGGAAGTAGCGATCGGCGGAGCCGCGTGCCATCGCACCGACAGAGCCCATGCCGCGATAGGCCTTGTAGGAACGGCCCTGCCACAGGAACACTTCGCCCGGCGTCTCGTCGGTACCGGCCAGCAGCGAGCCGACCATCGCAACGTCCGCGCCGGCGGCAAGCGCCTTGGCGAGATCGCCGGAATACTTGATGCCGCCGTCGGCGATCACCGGAATGTTCGCCTTCTTCGCAGCTTCCACCGCATCCATGATCGCGGTGAGCTGCGGCACTCCGACGCCGGCGACAATACGCGTGGTGCAGATCGAACCCGGCCCGATGCCGACCTTGATCGCATCCGCGCCGGAATCGATCAGCGCCTGCGTTCCCTCGGTGGTTGCGACGTTGCCTGCGACAACCTGCACGGCGTTCGACAGCCGCTTGATGCGGTTGACTGCCTCCAGCACCCGCATGGAATGACCATGCGCGGTGTCGACAACGATAACGTCCACACCCGCCTCGATCAGCTTTTCGGTGCGCTCGAAGCCGCCATCGCCAACGGTGGTTGCGGCAGCAACCCGGAGCCGGCCCTGCGCATCCTTCGACGCGAGCGGATAAGCCACCGCCTTTTCCATGTCCTTGACCGTGATGAGACCGACGCAGCGATACTGGTCATCGACCACCAGCAGCTTTTCGATACGGTTCTGATGCAGCATCTTCTTGGCTTCAGTCTGGCTGACGCCTTCCCTGACCGTGATGAGGTTCTGATGCGTCATCAGTTCCGAAACCTTCTGCTCCGGATCGGTTGCAAAGCGCACGTCGCGGTTGGTCAGAATGCCGACCAGCTTGCCCGGCTGGCCGTTGCCGCCGCCGGTCACAACAGGAACACCGGAAATGCCGTGATCCTTCATCAGCGTCAGCGCATCGACCAGCTTGGCATCAGGTCCGATGGTGAGCGGATTCACCACCATGCCGGATTCGTATTTCTTGACCTGACGGACCTGCGCGGCCTGGCCATCCGGATCGAAGTTGCGGTGAAGCACGCCGATACCGCCCGATTGCGCCATCGCGATCGCCATTGCAGCTTCGGTGACGGTGTCCATCGCCGAGGCGATGATCGGAATATTGAGCGGAATGGCGCGGGTCAGGTGGGTCCGGACATCGGCGTCGGACGGCATGATGTCAGACAAACCGGGTTTCAGCAGCACATCGTCGAATGTGAATGCTTCGCGAATACCCTGACCCGATTGCGTGATTGCCATTGCCAACTCCGTTCGGCAGCCCGTGGCTGCGGTAAAAACCTCTGGATGTGCAAAATCGAGCGGTCCGCTAACGCGTCGCTCGAATCGAAGCCCATCAGTGGGGTTGGCGGTGGTCGATAGCACGCCCCCATGACGTTTCAAAGCATTTCGCTCGAAAATCAGAGGTTTTTACGCATGGGACATCTGCAATAGCCCCTCTGGCAACAGGCTTTCCCGGAACGGGTCACCTCACGGCGAGTTTATTGACCCCGCCCCTCAAGACTGGCCTAACAGGGGTCATTCTCTTTTCGCCCGTCTTTTCTTGAAATCCTTCCACACAGCAGAGCCGATGCAGAAGGAACGCCTGATACCGCTGATCGTGGCCTGCGCGCTGTTCATGGAAAACATGGACTCGACGGTGATCGCGACCTCGCTGCCGGCCATCGCCGCCGACATCGGCACCAGCCCGCTGACATTGAAACTCGCGATCACATCCTACCTGCTCTCGCTCGCCGTTTTCATTCCCGCAAGCGGCTGGACTGCCGATCGCTTCGGCGCGCGCGCCGTGTTCAGCATCGCCATCGGCGTATTCATGGTCGGCTCGATCGGCTGCGCCCTGTCGACGTCGGTCACCGATTTCGTCATCGCGCGCATCATCCAGGGCATCGGCGGGGCGATGATGACGCCGGTCGGGCGGCTGGTGCTGCTGCGCTCCATCGACAAGAGTGCGCTGGTCAACGCGATGGCGTGGGTCACGGTGCCCGCGCTGATCGGCCCCGTGATCGGACCGCCGCTCGGCGGTTTCATCACCACGTATTTCTCGTGGCACTGGATCTTCCTGATCAACATTCCGATCGGGTTGCTCGGCATCTGGATGGCGCTGAAGTACATCGATCCGATCAAGAGCGAGAATCCCGAACGCTTTGACGTGGTCGGGCTGGTTCTCGCGGGATTGGGGGTTGCCGGTCTGGCCTTCGGGCTGTCGGTCGCCGGTCTCGGCCTGCTGCCATGGCAAATCGTCGTCGGATTGATCGTGGGCGGCGCGATAAGCATGGGTCTCTATCTGTATCACGCCAAGCGAACCGCATCGCCGGTGCTGGACTTCACCCTGATCAAGCACCCGACCCTGCGCGCCAGTCTCACCGGCGGCTTCATGTATCGCCTTGGCATCGGCGCACTGCCGTTCCTGCTGCCGCTGCTGATGCAGGTCGGTTTCGGTCTGTCGCCGTTCAAGTCGGGTCTGGTGACATTCGCCTCCGCGGTCGGCGCGCTCGGCATGAAGACTCTTGCCGCGCGGATCATCCGCACCTTCGGCTTCCGCAACATCATGGTCATCAACGCGGTGGTGAGTTCGTTCTTTCTGGCCGCCTGCGCCCTGTTCACGCCATCGACGCCGCTGCTGCTGATCATGATCATTCTGGTGGTCGGGGGCTTTTTCCGCTCGCTGCAATTCACCGCGATCAACACCATGGCCTACGCAGAAGTCACCCCCGGCGAAATGAGCCGCGCGACGACGCTTGTCAGCGTCAACCAGCAGCTTGCGATTTCCGCGGGCGTCGCGGTGGGCGCGTTCGCCGTCGAGGCGACAATGGCGGCGAACCACTCCGTGGAACTCCGTGCGGGCGATTTCTGGCCGGCGTTCCTGATCGTCGCCGTGCTGTCGGCGCTGTCGGCGTATTCGTTCTGGAAATTGCCCGAGGATGCGGGCCACGAAATTTCGGGCCATCGGGCGCCAGTGGAGGAGACCCCGCAAGCTGCGGAAGCCGCCGCGGCGGAGCAAACCCACGACGCTCGCGACCAGAAGCTGGGTTAATCGCTAAGACGATTCGTTCTGCGCATTGTCGCCGCGAAATCCCAGCGCCAGCACATAGCGTTCGGATGAATCCTGCCGGCTGGCGGCAGGCTTCACATGCTTCACAGTCTTGAAATCGCGTTTGAGCTGCGCCACCAAGTCTGCCTCCGCGCCGCTCTGAAACACCTTCGCCAGAAAAGTCCCGCCGGGATTGAGGATTTCGCAGGCGAACGCCGCAGCGTTCTCGACCAGCCCGATGATACGCAACTGATCGGTCTTGCGGTGACCGGTGGTGTTGGCGGCCATGTCAGACATCACGACATCCGCGCCGCCGCCGATCATTGCGCGGAGCTTCTCGGGCGCGTGGTCGTCGAGGAAATCCATTTGCGCGAACGCCACACCCGGAAGCTCCGGCATCTCCAGAAGATCGATGGCGATAACCTTGCCCCTGCCCTCCATCGCGCCGACGCGTTTCGCAGCGATCTGGCTCCATCCGCCGGGCGCTGCGCCGAGATCGACCACCACCTGCCCTTGCTTGAGGAAGCGCTGCTTGTCGTCGATCTCGCGCAACTTGTACGCGGCGCGCGAGCGGAAGCCGTCGCGCTTGGCCTGCACGACATACGGATCGTTGAGCTGACGTTCCAGCCAGAGTTTCGACGACAGCTTGCGCTTGCCGCCGCTCTTCACTGTGACATGCAGCCGTCCGGTGGTGTCTTTCGCCATGAGACTTGGTTTCCAGCGGCATGATCCTCGAAAAGTAGGAACGGGTTTTCGGAAAGGATCATGCCGAACAAAAAGCAGATGCGCTCACGCACCCCTTACGACGTTTCAGCCGCGCCGTCACGACATCTGAACGGATTTAGCAGGCGAGGATCGCGCCGTCGGCCCGCATCATTTCCACCAGCATGCCTTCGCGCAGGCCGCGGTCGGCGACGCGCAGGCGCGGCAGCGGGAACGCCTTGCGGATGGCGTCGAGAATGGCACAACCCGCAAGCACGAGATCGGCCCGTTCGGTGCCGATGCACGCATTGCGCGCGCGGTCCTGATAGGTCATGTCGAGCAGCCGCGCGATCGCGTTGTCCATGTCGGCATCGTTCATCCACAAACCGTCGACCTTGCGCCGGTCGTAGTGGGAAAGACCGAGATGGATGCCTGCAACCGTCGTCACGGTGCCGGACGTGCCGAGCAGGTGCATGCCGGACAGATTGTGGCCATGGCTGGCTGCGAACGGCGCAAGATGGTGCGCGACTTCATCGACCATCGCGCCATAGGATTCGCGGCTGACATGGGTGCCGCCGAAGCGCTCCGCGAGCGTGACCACGCCGAGCGGCAATGAAATCCACGGTCCCTTCAAGGGAGGCGCATGCGGCTCGCCCGCCGGGCGCTCGATCCGCACCACTTCGGTCGAGCCGCCGCCGATGTCGAACAGGATTGCGCCCTTCGCACGGGGGTCGAGCAGCGGCGAACAGCCGATCACCGCCAGCGTCGATTCCGTCTCGCGGTCGATAACTTCAAGCTTGATGCCGGTCTCGCGCTCGATCAGGTCGAGGAATGCGTCGGCGTTGTCGGCGGCGCGGCAGGCTTCGGTCGCGATGGTGCGCAGCCGCTTCGCGCCCCTGGCGCGGATCTTGTCGCCGCAGACGCTCAGCGCACCGACCGCGCGGGAAATGGCGGCATCGCTGATCCGGCCCGTCGTCGAGATGCCCTCCCCCAAACGGATGATACGCGAGAACGAATCGATCACGCGGAAGCCGTCGTTCGAGACTCGCGCAATCAGCAGACGGCAATTGTTGGTGCCGAGATCAAGGGCGGCATAGGCCGCGGGGCCGCCATGAACGCGGAGATGTCCGCGGCCATGCGCCTCCTCCGGAACCGGTACTGGCGGGCTGACGGACGGTTCGCGACCGTCGTGCAACCGCACGTCTTCGTTCATAGCTAGTGTCCCGTATCCGACGTTCGATTCACCCCGCAGCACCTCCCGAACGAACGTCGGATACGAAAGGACACTAGCAAGTTATAATTCCAGTGATCCTATGGTTCTGACATTCGTAAAGTGCCGGGTGAGACGGGATACGAATGTCAGAACCGGATCACTGGTCCATCTCTGCGGCGTGAGCGTCACGCCACGGCAATCCTGTTCAAATAAAGTTTAACAGCGTACGTGCCCGGCGCAACCGCAGCATACCCGATCACGCATTGTGGCTGGGATTCAGGCGTCTTAAGTTTAACGCGCAGCCCCCACCCCACGGACGGAGTGCGATTTTCGTCGCCGGACCGTGATTTTCAGCGGATTTTTCATGCTCGATCACCCCTCCCGCGTCTCTTCCGACAACGATATCGCACTGCAAAAATTCGGCGTGGGACAGCCCGTCCGGCGCAAGGAGGACGATACGCTGGTGCGGGGCAAGGGAACCTACACCGACGACATCAGCCTGCCGGGCCAGGCCTATGCCTGGATCGTCCGCAGCACCCACGCCCACGGCATCATCAAGGGCATCGATGTGGAGGCCGCCCGCGCCATGCCCGGCGTGCTCGGCGTGTGGACCGGCAAGGACCTCGCCGCGGCCGGCTACAATCCCTTCACCGTCGGCCTGCCGATGAAGAACCGTGACGGCTCACCGCTGCTGCAAACCAACCGGCTGCCGCTGATGACCGACAAGGTGCGCTTTGTCGGCGATCCGGTTGCGTTCGTCGTCGCGGAAACGCTGGCGCAGGCGCGCGACGCCGGAGAAGCGGTCGTGGTCGATATCGAGCCGCTGCCGTCCGTCACCAGCGCGGAAGACGCAGCAAAGCCCGGCGCGCCGCTGCTCTACGACCACATCCCCGGCAACGTCGTGCTCGATTATCACGCCGGCGACGACGCGGCGCTCGATGCCGCATTCGCACGCGCGTCTCACGTCACCCGCCTCAATATCGTCAACACGCGCCTCGCCGTGGTTGCGATGGAGCCGCGCGCGGCGCTCGCCAGCTACGACAAAAAGAGCCAGCGCTTCACCATCGAAATCCCGACGCAGGGCGTTGCCGGCAACCGCACATCGCTGGCGAAAACCCTGAATGTGCCAAACGACAAGGTTCATCTGCGCACGCATCATGTCGGCGGATCGTTCGGCATGAAGAACGCGAACTATCCCGAATACATTTGCATCCTGCATGCCGCCCGTGAGCTCGGCCGCGCGGTGAAATGGACGGACGAGCGCTCGACCAGCTTTCTCTCCGACAGTCACGGCCGCGCGCAGGACGTGCATTGCGAACTCGCCCTGGCTGCTGACGGCGCATTCCTCGGCGTGCGCGTGCGCGGCTTCGGCAATCTCGGCGCCTACATCACCGGCGTCGCGCCGCTTCCGCTGTCGCTCAACATCGCCAAGAACATCAACAGCGTCTATCGCATGCCGCTGATCGGCGTCGACATCAAGTGCGTGCTGACCAACACCACGCTGATGGGCGCCTATCGCGGCGCGGGCCGCCCGGAAGCCAATTACTTCATGGAGCGGCTGATCGACCGCGCCGCGGACGAAATGGGCATCGATCGCCTTGCGATGCGCAAGCGCAACTTTATCAAGCCCGCACAGATTCCCTACGCGGCCGCGAACGGCCTGACCTACGACAGCGGCGACTTCCCCGGTGTCTTCAGCAAGGCCGTCGAACAGGCTGATGTCGCAGGCTTCGCCAAACGCAGGAAGGAAAGCCGCAAGCGCGGCAAGCTGCGCGGCATCGCTGTCGGCTCCTATCTCGAGATCACCGCGCCGCCGAGCGCGGAGCTCGGCAAGATCGTGTTTGAAGCCGACGGAACGGTCAGGCTCATCACCGGCACCCTCGACTACGGCCAGGGCCATGCCACGCCATTCGCGCAGGTGCTTGCCGCGCAGCTTGGCGTGCCGTTCGACGCCATCAAGCTGACGCAGGGCGACAGCGACATCGTTCACACCGGCAACGGCACCGGTGGCTCGCGCTCGATCACCGCCAGCGGTGCCGCGATCGTCGCCTCTTCGAGGCTGGTCATCGAGAAAGGCAAGCAGGCGGCGGCCCATGTGCTGGAGGCTTCCGAAGGCGACATGGAATTCGCCAACGGGCGCTTCACGATTGCCGGCACCGACCGCGGCATAGGCATCATGGAACTGGCGGCAAAGCTGCGGAATTCGAAAATGCCGGAGGGCGTGCCCTCCTCGCTCGACGTCGACCACACCGTGCAGGGCGTGCCCTCGACATTCCCCAACGGCTGCCACGTCGCCGAGGTCGAAGTCGATCCCGACACCGGCAACGTGCAGATCGTCCGATACAGCGGCGTCAACGACTTCGGCACCGTGGTCAATCCGATGATTGTCGCGGGTCAGATTCATGGCGGCGTCGCGCAGGGCATCGGTCAGGCGTTGATGGAGTGCGTCACCTATGACGACAACGGCCAGCCGGTGACCGGCTCGTTCATGGACTACGCCCTGCCACGCGCCGGCGATATTCCGTCAATGACATTGGGCAGCCACCCATCGCCCGCGACCTCGAACCCGCTTGGCACCAAGGGCTGCGGCGAAGCGGGCTGCGCCGGAAGCCTTGCGACCATCGTCAACGCCGTGCTCGACGCATTGTCAGATGAAGGCGTGACCAGCATCGACATGCCGCTGACATCGGAAAAGGTCTGGCGCGCGATTCAGGATGGGCGGAAAGCGAAGAAGTCAGCGTGAGACGGCGTTCCACTACCGTACTCAAATATTCAGTCGTCATTCCGGGATGCGCCGCTTGGCGCACGCCCGGAATCCATGATGATGCGGGAATCCGGTGAGTTAACATGGATTCCGGGTTCGTGTTCTGAAGCACGCTTAAGTTCGTCACGTCCTGTTCGTGAGGGGCGCTTCTCGAGGGCGCTTTGAAGCGGAGCAGGATGCGGCGCCTGCGCGCGTGTTTCGCACACACGCGTCCGGGAGGCTGGGGTCACCGTCCGGGCCAACTATGTGGCTCTGCCGTTTGCCGGCTGGACGCGGAGCGGACGAAGGCGGCGAAAGCCGTCCGGATCAGGGGTCGAGTAACCTCCCCCGTCCGCACCCGGAAGTACGGTCCCCTCGCCCAAAATCGCCGCAATGGAGCGCCGCAAGGCGATGCGCTTCCGGAAGACCATCGCCTCGCAAGCGGTGCCGGAAGCGAAACGAACACAAGGTGCGCCTTGCGGCGCTCCATGCCCCTCGCTTTACAGGGGCAAAGCCAAATCTCACCTCGCGGTTCAGCGCGAGAGCGATTGCGCACGCCTTTCGTTGGCGCGAATGGGGCAAGCCCCACACGCGCATGCTGTTTGAAAATTGAATCTGGAAGAGCCGAAGCGACGCACGCTGTCGCATCATACTCAGTCGTCGTCCCCGCGCAGGCGGGGACCCATAACCACCACAGGCTGTGGTGACAGCGAGAAGGTTGCTCCAGCATCTCCCTCAAGTCGATGACTTAAGGAGTATGGGTCCCCGCCTGCGCGGGGACGACGTGGAGAGAGACTACGCGATGCCTCATGATCCGCGAACCCACGCAAGAATGAACGAACCTACGCCGCCATGGTCTCGCGCGGCTGATAGATCGCGATATGCTGGCAATGCGCGATGGGCTTTGAGCCGTTGGCGACGATCACGCCATCAAGCTCGACGAACTTGTGGCCCTTGCGATCGTAGTTGCCGGTGACTTTCGCGCGCACCGTGAGTTCGTCCTCAACCGCCGCCGTCGCCAGATAACGGATCGTGCTGCCGACATGAATCCACGGACCCAGGATGGCATTCTCCATCAGCGCCCAGTTCATGGTCCGCAGCAGCATGCCGGTGTGAACGATCTTCTCGTTGCCATAAAGCGGATCGGTCTCACGCACGTCGCGCAGATAGTCGGCTGAACCCTGCACGCCCAGCGTGAACGGCGGAATGGAAAGCCACTTGCCGGTCGCGTAGGACGTCTCGCTGGCGGGAGCCGTCTTGCCGACAACCGCAGCGCTCTGGAAATCGCCGAGCGAAATTTTCGGTGTATCGGATGGCATCGACGCGGTCCCGGTGGCGCACAACTCGCCGCGGCTCTCGATCTTGATGGCAAGACCGCCGTCGATCTCTTCCGCCGTCACAATCGCCGTCTCGCCGTCGTAGACCGGCTTGAAGAACCGGCCGTCCATCAGACCCCGTTCCAAAAACGCGCGGCCCCATTTCGCCACCGGCATGTGGGTCATGTAGGCGAACACATCGACGCCGGGCACCAGTCCGCCCTGGAATCCAAAGCGGCGCGCGACCTGATCGTCGTGCATCTTGTTTTCGGAGTTTTTGGCCAGATTGTAGGCGTTGACGCTGTAGGGCTTGAGCGCGGTCATCAGTTTCCTCGGTTTCGCTGCGTTTCTTGGCCAAATCGTACGCAAAGCTCGCCCGAAGACAAGCTGTTCCAATGCATGCCTTGCAGTCGACATCCCCGGCCTTCCACTCGCCATTTTCACGCCGTTGGGTTACCAGCAGCGCAAACCTGAACGGAACAGCCTTGACCCACACGACCCGCATCTATGTCGACGCCGACGCCTGCCCGGTAAAGGACGAGATTTACCGCGTGGCAGAGCGGCACGGGCTGCCCGTCAGCGTGGTTGCAGGTAATTTCATCCGCGTGCCGAACCATCCGCTGATCGAGCGGGTTGCGGCAGGTTCGGGGATGGATGCCGCCGACGACTGGATTGCGGAACGCGCGCAAAAAGGCGATATCGTCATCACGTCGGACATCCCGCTGGCGGCGCGCTGTGTCAAGGCCGGGGCCGACGTGATCGCCCCGAACGGCAAGCCGTTCTCCGAAGAATCCATCGGCATGACACTGGCGGTGCGCAACCTGATGACCGACCTGCGCTCCAGCGGCGAAGTCACCGGCGGCCCGCGTTCGTTCTCGCCGCGCGACCGCTCGGCGTTCCTGTCGGCCCTCGACCAGACCATCCGCCGCATCCAGCGCGCGCAACAGAAGTAAGAGCACCGCGACGATATGGCGCCTCCCCTCATCCAGTTGAAAGACATCGCGCTGACCTTCGGCGGAACGCCGCTTCTGTCCGGCGTCGAGCTTGCCGTCTCGGCCGGCGAGCGCGTCTGCCTGATCGGCCGCAACGGTTCGGGCAAATCGACGCTGCTGAAGATCGTCGCGGGTCTTGTGGAAGCCGATCGCGGCAGCCGGTTCGTGCAGCCCGGCGCGACCATCCGCTATCTGCCGCAGGAGCCGGACTTCGACGGCTTCAAAACCACGCTGGCCTATGTCGAAGCGGGGATGAATCCCGGCGACGACCACTATCAGGCGCAGTATCTGCTTGAGCAACTGGGCCTGACCGGCACGGAAGATCCGGCCAATCTCTCCGGCGGCGAAGCGCGCCGCGCGGCGCTGGCGCGCGTGCTGGCGCCCTCGCCCGACATCCTGCTGCTCGATGAACCGACCAACCACCTCGACCTCACCACCATCGAGTGGTTAGAGGGCGAACTCGCCAGCCGCCGCAGCGCGCTGGTGATCATCAGCCATGATCGGCGCTTCCTCTCAAATCTTTCGCGCGCCACCGTCTGGCTTGACCGGGGCCAGACCCGCCGCATCGAGAAGGGATTCAGCGCATTCGAGGAATGGCGCGACGAAGTGCTGGCGGAAGAAGAGCGCGACCAGCACAAGCTTGATCGCAAGATTGTCATGGAAGAACACTGGCTGCGTTATGGCGTCTCAGGACGCCGAAAGCGCAACGTCAAGCGCCTTGGCAACCTGTTCGAACTCCGGCAGCAGCGCCGCGACTATCGCGGCACCGCCGGCAAGGCGAACCTCGCCGCTGCGGAAGCCGAAACGTCCGGCAAGCTGGTCATCGAAGCCAGACACATCGGCAAGTCCTACGGCGAGCGCAAGATCGTCGACGATTTCTCCACCCGCGTCACGCGCGGCGATCGTATCGGCATCATCGGCCCCAACGGCGCCGGCAAGACCACGCTGATCGGGCTTCTGACCGGCGGCGATGCGCCGGACACCGGCACCATCCGTCTCGGCGCCAACATTGAGATGGCGACGCTGGATCAGCATCGCGAAAGCCTCGATCCGAAAACCACGCTGGCTGATGCGCTGACCGGCGGGCGCGGTGACAGCATCATGGTCAATGGCACGCCCAAACACGTCATCGGCTATATGAAAGACTTCCTTTTCGCCAGCGAGCAGGCGCGCACCCCGCTTGAAGTCCTGTCAGGCGGTGAGCGCGGGCGGCTGATGCTGGCGCGCGCGCTGGCAAAGCCTTCGAATCTGCTGGTGCTGGACGAACCCACCAACGATCTCGATCTCGAGACGCTCGACGTGCTGGAGGAAATGCTCAGCGACTATCAGGGCACCGTCATTCTCGTCAGCCATGACCGCGATTTCCTCGATCGCGTGGTGACATCCGTGATTGCGCCCGAAGGCAACGGCAAATGGGTCGAGTATGCCGGCGGCTATTCCGACATGTTGGCGCAGCGCGGCGCGGACTTGCAGGAAAAGAACATCAAGGCGGTGGCCGCCGAAACGTCAAAATCCGCAAAAAGCGCCGCCAACGCACCGGCGACGTCATCGAAGCGCCGCCTCAGCTTCAATGACAAGCACGCGCTGGAAACATTGCCGAAGACGATGGCCAAGCTGCAGGCCGAGATCGCAAAGCAACAGAAGCTGCTGGACGACCCCGAGCTCTATGCGAAAGATCGCAAGGCATTCGATGCCGCGTCCGCCGCAATCGCCAAAGCGCATGGCGAACTGGACGCCGCCGAGGAAAAGTGGCTGGAGCTTGAAATGTTGCGCGAGGAAATCGAAAGCGGCGTTTAGCGCTTCAGATAGTTCAGCGCACCCCGTCCGGCAGCAGCGCCTGTCGCGAAACACGCCTGCAACAGATAGCCGCCGGTCGGCGCTTCCCAGTCCAGCATTTCGCCGGCGACAAAGACGCCGGGCATTTTTCGCAGCATGAACTGCGCATCGATCTCGTTCAAGGCAATTCCGCCTGCGGTTGAAATCGCGCGATCAAGCGGTGCGACGCCGGTGAGCTTGACGGGAACAGCATCGATGAAGGCGGCAAGTGCTTCGGAATCCATCGCCGACAGGTTCAGTCCGCCCGCAATCGCAGCCTCCTGCAAAAACCCAATGGCGACCGGCGCAAGACCTGTGACCTTTCGCAGATAAGTCGACATCGACTGCTTCTGCCGCGGCGCGCTGACGCGTGCGATCAGATCGTGTTTCGCGAGATCGGGCCGCAATGCGACGTGGAGCACGACCTCGCCATGCGCAAGCACCGCATCGCGCAACGGCGCCGACAGCGCATAGATCGCGCCGCCTTCAATGCCGTGGCGTGTAATCGTCGCTTCGCCGCGCACAGTCTCTCCGCCGAAGGACAATGCAACGCCTTTCAGGGGCTGCCCCTCAAAGCGGTCGCGAAACAAATCCGACCATCGAACGCGGAAGCCGCAATTGGCAGACCGCAGCGGCGCGATCTCAATGCCCTTCGCCTTGAACGAATCGATCCAGCCACCATCTGCGCCTAACTTGGGCCAGCTTGCGCCGCCGAGCGCAATCACCGTCGCGTCGGGCTCAAGTGACGTCCGACCTGCCGGGGTCTCGAACTGCAGCCAGCCATTCGCGCTCCATCCCGTCCAGCGATGGCGAAGCGCCAACTGCACGCCGGACTGATCGAGACGCCGCAGCCACGCGCGCAGTAACGGCGATGCTTTCATCGCTTGCGGAAACACCCGCCCGCTCGATCCCACAAATGTCGGCTGGCCGAGAGTATCGCTCCATGCGCGGAGCGCCTCGGGCGGAAACGCTTCGATCGCCGCGCGCAGATGCGGTTCGGCTTCGCGATAGCGCCCGAGAAACGCGTCGAGCGGTTCGCTGTGGGTGAGATTGAGGCCGCCGCGTCCGGCCAGCAGGAACTTGCGGCCGACCGACGGCATGCGATCATAGACGGTGACGTGCGCGCCGCCTGCGCTCAAAACTTCAGCCGCCATCAGCCCCGCAGGACCGGCACCGATGACGGCGATATTCAAGACGCTTACCCGCCCATCGACGGCAGCTTGATACCCGCTGCCTTCGCGGCCTGCTCCACATATTTGAAGGTTTGGAAGAACGCGCCGCCAAGATCACGCGCGGTGGACATGTCGCCGATCTTCGCGAAGTTCGCGGCGATGGCATCCGGCGTCCACTGATCCTGCGGAAGGTTGAGGCCTTCGGTCTCGACCACCTTGATGACTGCGAAAGAACCTGCGCCAGCGCCCATGATGGTGCGGGTGGGTGCGTCTTCGCTCAGCAGATAAAGCACCGCAGGCGTAATCGATTCCGGCTTCATCAGAGCAAGGATTTCCGGCCCGATCAGGCCTTCGGTCATACGCGTTGCTGCTGTCGGAGAGATGGTGTTGACCTTGATGTTGGTCTTGCGGCCTTCCTCCGCCAGCACATTCATCAGGCCGACCATGCCGGCCTTGGCGGCGGCGTAGTTCGCCTGACCGAAATTGCCGAACAGGCCTGACGACGAGGTGGTGAGAACGATGCGGCCATAGTTGCGCTCGCGCATCCCGTCCCACACTGCCTTGCAGCAATTGTAGGTGCCGGTCAGATGCACGGCGATCACCTTGGCGAAATCCTCCGGCTCCATCTTGCCGAACGATTTGTCGCGCAGGATGCCCGCGTTGGCGACCATGAGATCGACGCCGCCCCACTTCATCGCAGCGCGTGCGACCATCTCCTTGACCTGCTCGAAGTTCGAGACGTCTGCGCCGTCCGCCATCGCCTCGCCGCCAGCCTTGCGGATTTCCTCGACGACCGCTTCAGCCGGGCTGACCGAACCGCCACTGCCGTCGCGGGCCGCACCCATGTCATTGACCACGACCTTCGCGCCAAGCTTGGCTAATCCCAGCGCGTGCGCGCGTCCGAGGCCTGCACCTGCGCCGGTGACTACCGCAACGCGTCCGTCGAATCTGATTGCCATGATCGTCCCTTAAAGTTTGGCGAAAGAAATGCGTTATGCGAAAAAGTGCATTCCGAGCCAGTCCGCGACCAGCGCAGGCTTGGGCTCACCCTCGATTTCAAGCGTCGTGTTGGTGCGGGCCAGCAGTTCTTTCGGCGACTTCATGGTCGCCTCCGCCAGCACGAACCGCGCGCGCACACGCTTGCCGGCGCGGACGGGCGTGAGAAACCGTATCTTGTCGAAACCGTAATTGATCGACATCGCCGCGCCATTCAGCGTCGGCATGGTTGCATAGGCGAGCTTCGGCAGCACCGACAGAGAGAGAAATCCGTGCGCGATGGTCCCGCCAAACGGCGTCTCACGCTTTGCGCGTTCCGGGTCGATATGGATGAACTGGAAATCCTCCGTCGCATCGGCGAATGCGTCGATCTGTTTCTGATCGATGGTATGCCACTCCGAAACACCGAGCTCCGTGCCCACGAGCTTCAGGTAGTCTTCAAGATTCATCGCTGCGCCCACGAACCATCTCCCGGCTGAAATTCGAATTGCGTTCGCACATTCCACAGATCAGCCGTCGGGCCAAGCGAAATTTGCTGACCAGCACGGTTGCATGAGCGGCATTCGCTCTCGCTGAGGGCGACCATGGATGCCGTTTCAAACAAGTTATGAGATGGAGCCGGGACGGAAAGCCGCCCGGGCGTTATCGGGCCGCGCTCTGACCGCTCTGCAGTTCCGGAAAATCCTCCTCCCGGAATTCCTGGCCGCGCAAAGCATCCTTGCGGTCGTTGTCATGCTCGAGGCGGCGCAGTTGCACGCGACGAATCTTGCCTGAGATCGTTTTCGGCAACTCCGTCACCAGTTCGATACGGCGGATGCGTTTGAATGGCGCCAGCCGCGAATGAACATACTGGAAGATCGACAGCGCGGTGTCGCGGGACATCGCAGTACCGGACACCACAGAGACGTAAGCCTTCGGAAGCGCAAGACGGATCGGATCCGGCGTTGGCACCACCGCGGCCTCGGCAACCAGATCATGCTCCAGCAGCACGCTTTCTAGTTCGAACGGGCTGATGCGGTAATCGGAGGACTTGAACACATCGTCGGAGCGGCCGACGAAGGTCAGGTATCCGTCGTCGTCGAGAAACACCACATCGCCGGTCTGATAGACCTCGCCGTCTGCGCCTTTCGGTTTGCCGTCCTCGCCCTGATAGCCGAGCATCAGCCCCGCCGGACGATTGGGGCCGAGCACAAGGCAGACCTCGCCTTCCTTCGCCGGATTGCCGTCAGCGTCCACGACACGCACCGTATATCCCGGCATCGGCCGGCCCATCGATCCGATCTTCACCGGTTGCCCCGGCGAGTTGCCCGCAAGCGCGGTAGTCTCGGTCTGGCCGTAACCGTCTCGGATCGTGAGGCCCCACGCCGCCTTGACCTGATCGATGACTTCTGGATTGAGCGGCTCGCCAGCGCCGCAAACTTCGCGCACCGACACCTTGTAGTCCGCCAGCCGCTCCTGAATGAACAGCCGCCACACCGTCGGCGGCGCACACAACGTGGTCACACCGCAGCGGGCAACCGTTGCGAGCAACCCTTTCGCATCGAAGCGCGGTTGATTGACGATAAAGATGGTCGCGCCGGCATTCCACGGCGAGAAGAAACAGCTCCACGCATGCTTGGCCCAGCCCGGCGATGAAATGTTGAGGTGGATGTCGCCCGGCTGAAGGCCGAGCCAATACATCGTGGATAGCGATCCCACCGGATAGCTGCTGTGGCTATGAAGCACGAGCTTCGGCTTGGCCGTGGTGCCCGAGGTGAAATAGAGCAGCATCGGATCGTTCGCGCCCGTCGCCCCCTCTGGCGTGAACGTCTCCGTATAGTTCGCCGCGTCTTCGAACTTGCGCCAGCCCTTGTGGTCGGCTGTCGCCGCGACAACAATCTTGGTGAAATCCGCGCCGCCAAGCCCTTCGAATTTCGCCACTTGATCCTGCGTGGCAATAACGGCCTTTGCCTTGCCGCGATCAAGCCGATCACGCAGTTCATCCGCTGTCAGCAATGTGGTCGCGGGGATGACGATGACACCCAGCTTTATCGCAGCCAGCATGGTCTCCCACAGCGGGACCACGTTGCCGAGCAACAGCAGCAGGTGGTCGCCGCGCTTCAGGCCGAGATCTCGCAGAAAGTTCGCGGTCTGATTTGAGCGGCGCGACAGTTCCGCGAACGACAGTTTCGTCTCGGTGCTGCTCGCCGCATCGACGATCCAGAGTGCCGTGCGGTCCCGGCTTTCGGGACTGGACGCAAGCCCGGCATCGAACCAGTCGAGCGCCCAGTTGAACTGCTTCTCATCCGGCCAGCGGAAATCCGCAACGGCCTTGTCGTAATCGGTGCGATGTTTGAGCAGGAAAGCGCGCGCGTCCTGGAATGTCGTCATCAAGGAATCCTATTTTGCCAGTCCACGCACATGCTTGATGATGCCGGAAAAGTCCACGCCGCCATGGCCGGCCTTCTCGAACGCATCATAAATACTTTCGGCATGCGCGCCGAGCGGCGTCGCAGCTCCCGCGGCCTTCGCAGCCTCCTGCGACAAACGCAGGTCCTTCAGCATCAGCGCCGCGGCAAAGCCCGGCTTGTAATCGTTGTTTGCGGGCGAAGCCGGAACCGGCCCCGGCACGGGGCAATAGGACGTCAGCGACCAGCACTGGCCCGACGACGTGGAGGCCACATCGAACAACGCCTGATGCGACAGGCCGAGCTTCTCGCCGAGCGCAAACGCCTCTGAAACGCCAATCATCGAAATGCCGAGGATCATGTTGTTGCAGATCTTGGCCGCCTGCCCTGCACCGGCCTCGCCGCAATGGACAACCTTCTTGCCCATGTTCTCAAGCACAGGCTTTGCGGCCGCGAAAGCAGCAGCGGTCCCGCCGCACATGAACGTCAGTGTCGCGCCCTTTGCACCTCCGGTGCCGCCGGACACCGGCGCGTCGATCGATGGCAGGTTGTGTTCTGTTGCATGAGCGTGCGCCAGCCGCGCGCTTTCCACATCGATGGTCGAGCAGTCGATCATCAGTGTGTTCTTGCCGACTGATGGAATGATCTCTTTCCAAACGCCCAGCACATGCTTGCCAGCGGGCAGCATGGTGATGACGATCTGCGCGTCCTTGACGGCCTCACCGGCGCTGGCGGCGATGCCGACGCCGTCCGCTTTCGCAGCATCCCTGGATGCCTGCGCGAGATCGAAGCCCTGCACCTTGTGCCCGGCCTTGACGAGGTTGGCCGCCATGGGTCCGCCCATGTTGCCGAGACCGATGAACGCAATGTTTGCCATTTCCTGCCCTCGTTATTGCTTCTTTGGAACCAGTCAGTCCGGAAAGACCAGCGTATACTTGCCATTCGGCGTAAAATACTTCCCGACGATCTCCGGCGTCACATCCTCGATCCGCGAAGGCGACCACTTCGGATTGCGATCCTTGTCAATGATCGCGGCGCGGACGCCCTCCACGAATTCCGCGCTGGTGAAGACCGCCAGCGCAGAATTGTACTCACGGATCAGACACTCCTTGAGCGATTTGGAATTTCGCGCGCGGCGAAGCAGTTCCAGCGTCACCTTGAGCGCTGTCGGCGATTTCTCCGAAAGCGCCTTGAGCGCCGCGAGCGCGAATTCTGAGCCGTCGCCTTTCAACGCGGTTACGATCTCTTCGACTGTGTCGTGAGCGAACGCGCGATCGATCAGGTCGCGGTGCTTCGCGATGGGAGCCTGACCATCCTGAATGCCAAAACGCGCCAGAATTCCGCGCACATCGTTATCTCTTGCCTGCAATGGAGCATTGGTCAGCGCATCCCGAAGCGCAGGCCACTCTTTCGTGGCAATCAGCACATCCGCGGCGCCTGCATACACCGCATCGGCACCACTCATCGTCTGACCCGTCAGCGCGAAATAGGTTCCGATCTCGCCAGGGGCGCGTGACAGCAGCCAGGTTCCGCCGACATCCGGGAAGAAGCCGAGACCGACCTCCGGCATCGCCATTTTGGTCTTTTCAGTCACGATCCGATGCGCGCTGTGCGCCGAGAGACCGACGCCGCCGCCCATGACGAGACCATCCATGTAGGCGACATAGGGCTTCGGAAAATCGGGAATGCGCGCATTCAGGATGTATTCCTCGCGCCAGAACACCGGGCCGAGATCGCCGCCCGCTTTCGCACTTTCATAAAGGCCCCGAATGTCGCCGCCTGCGCAAAGGCCGCGCTCGCCTGCACCTTCGAGCAATACCAGAGATACACCGGGGTCTGTCTCGAACGTATCAAGCGCGGTGACAATCTCGCGCGTCATCTCAAGCGTCAGGGCATTGATCGTCTTGGGACGATTGAGCCGGATAATTCCTGCCGCGCCCTCGCGGCAAATGATCACGTCCTTCTCGGGCGTTTCCGTCATCGCCGCGTGCGCGCTCATCGCGCGCCCTCGACCAGCTTGCGGGCGACAATCACGCGCATGATTTCATTGGTTCCTTCGAGAATTTGGTGCACACGCAGATCCCTGACGATCTTCTCGATTCCGTATTCCGCCAGATAGCCATAACCGCCGTGCAATTGCAGCGCCTGATTGGCAATCTCGAAACCGGCATCGGTGCCGAAGCGCTTGGCCATGGCACAGAGCATGGTCGCATCGGGGTCCTTGCGATCGAGCGCCGCCGCGGCCCGCCACAGGAACGTCCGCGCGGCTTCCAGTTCGGTCGCCATATCGGCAAGCCGAAACTGCAAGGCCTGGAATTCATCGAGGCGCTGGCCGAAGGCCCTGCGCTCCTTCGTGTAGGCGAGCGACTTGTCGAGCGCCGATTGCGCGCCGCCGAGCGAACACGCCGCAATGTTGAGACGTCCGCCATCAAGACCAGCCATTGCGACCTTGAAGCCGATACCCTCCTCACCAAGGCGATTTGCAACCGGCACGCGGGCGTTCTCGAAAATCACCGCACGGGTCGGCTGCGCGTTCCAGCCCATCTTGCGCTCGTTCGCGCCGAACGAGACGCCCGGCGTGTCGCGATCGATCACCAGTGTGGAGACGCCACGTGCGCCTTCACCGCCGGTGCGAACCATCGCGACGTAGATATCGCTGGTTCCAGCGCCGGAAATGAACTGCTTCTGTCCGTTGAGAACGTAGTGATCGCCGTCCCGCACTGCGCGGGTCGAAAGCGCGGCGGCATCCGAGCCTGCGCCCGGCTCGGTCAGAGCGTAGCTCGCGATCAGTTCCATGGTGCACAGACGCGGCAGCCATTTCTGACGCTGCGTGTCCGAGCCATAGGCATCGATCATCCACGATGCCATGTTATGGATCGAAATGAATGACGACACCGTCGGGCATCCGGTCGCGAGCGCCTCGAAGATCAGCGCGGCGTCGAACCGCGTCAGCGCCGAGCCGCCCACATCGTCACGGATATAGATGCCGCCCATGCCGAGCGCTGCCGCTTCGCGCATCACATCGACGGGAAAAAACTTTTCCTCGTCCCACTTTTGCGCGAAGGGAGCGATTTTCTCGGCGGCAAACTCGCGCGCCATGTCGCGAACCGCGATTTGATCCTCGGTCAGGGCGAATTGCATGGCGCGCTCGCTTGCTGGATTTAGTTCATCGTTGGGATGGTGAACTCAGCGCCGTCCTTGACGCCGGATGGCCAGCGCGAGGTGACGGTCTTGGTCTTGGTGTAGAAGCGGATCGAGTCCGGTCCGTGCTGGTTGAGATCGCCGAACCCGGACTTCTTCCAGCCGCCGAACGTGTAGTAGGCAATCGGCACCGGGATCGGCACGTTGATGCCCACCATGCCGACATTGACCTTGGCCGCGAAGTCGCGCGCCGCGTCGCCGTCGCGGGTGAAGATCGCAACGCCGTTGCCGTAGTCGTGATCCGACGGCAGCGCCAGCGCCTCGCTGTAGTCGTGGGCGCGCACCACCGACAGAACGGGGCCGAAGATCTCTTCCTTGTAGATCCGCATATCCTTCGTGACGTTGTCGAACAGACAGCCGCCCATGTAGAAGCCCTTCTCGTAGCCCTGCATCTTGAAGCCGCGGCCGTCGACAGCAAGCTTGGCGCCTTCCTGGATGCCGATCTCGACGTAATCCTTGACGCGATCCAGCGCAGCTTTGGTCACCAGCGGGCCGAAGTCGGCGCTTGGATCGGTCGAAGGACCGATCTTCAGGCTCTCGACACGCGGGATCAGCTTCTCCATCAGCCGGTCCGCAGTGGTCTTGCCCACAGGCACCGCCACCGAGATCGCCATGCAGCGTTCGCCCGCCGAACCGTATCCTGCGCCGATCAGCGCATCGACGGTCTGGTCCATGTCGGCATCCGGCATGATGATGGCGTGGTTCTTTGCGCCGCCGAAGCACTGCGCCCGCTTGTTGGTCTGCGCGGCACGCTCATAGATATACTGCGCGATCGGCGAGGAGCCGACGAAGCCGACGGCCTTGATGTCCGGATCGTCGAGGATCGCGTCAACCGCTTCCTTGTCGCCGTTGACCACGTTGAGAATGCCGGCGGGCAGTCCCGCCTCCATCATCAGGGCCGCCAGCGCCATCGGCACCCCCGGATCGCGCTCCGAGGGTTTCAGGATGAAGGCGTTGCCGCAGGCGATCGCCGGGGCGAACTTCCACATCGGGATCATCGCCGGGAAGTTGAACGGGGTGATGCCGGCCACCACACCGAGCGCCTGGCGCATCGAATAGATGTCGATGCCGGGGCCGGCGCCTTCGGTGTACTCGCCCTTCATCAGGTGCGGAATGCCGCAGGCGAACTCCACCACTTCCAGCCCGCGCTGGATGTCGCCCTTGGCGTCGGGCACCGTCTTGCCGTGCTCGCGCGCCAGAAGTTCCGCCAGCTTGTCGTAGTCGCGCTGCACCAGTTCGAGGAACTTCATCATCACCCGCGCGCGGCGCTGCGGGTTGGTGTTGGCCCACGCTTCCTGCGCGGCCTTCGCATTCTCGACCGCAGAGCGCACCTCCGCCTTGGTCGCCAGCGCAACCTGCGCCTGCACCTCGCCCGTCATTGGCTCGAACACGTCCCCAAAACGCCCCGACGTGCCCTTTACCTCTTTGCCGCCAATAAAATGACCGATCGTGCGCATGCGTATCCTCCAAAAGCGTGTGTTTGGAGGCTTTTAGCATCGCGAATACCGAGTTAGGAACCGGGTTCTGCGCACAGCACGGTGGCGCGCAATGCAAAGAGACCGGGTAGCTCAGTTCTCGGTTTTCGCCGCTTTGGGCTTCTTCGCGCCCGGTTTCGCTGCATTCTCGGATCGCAGGGCCGCCTGGCGACCAGCGCTGAGGATTTCGTCGGAGAACTCACTCGTCCCCGCGGCACGCGCCAGAATCATCGCCCCCATCATGGTCGAGATGACGCCGATGGCTTCGCGGCGGGCTGTCTTCGGCGGCAGTTCCGGCAATTGCTCGACCACCATCGAAATCATGTCTTCGACTTTGCTGGCAAAAGCCTTGCGCGTCTTGGGATTGGCACGGGATACCTCCGTGCCGAGCGACGGCAACGCGCAACCGTTGCCAACGTCGTCGCGATGCTCGGCTGTAAGATAGCCATTCACGATCGCAGCGAGACGGCTGCCGTCGGTCTCCCGCTCCGCGCGCTTGCGCCAACGTCCGGTGGTCTGCTGCATCGCATATGCAAAAGCTTCACTGATCAGGGCGTCGCGAGACGGAAAGTGAGCGTAGAACCCGCCGTGAGTGAGACCGGATTCCTTCATCAGCTCCGCAACACCGAGGCTCGCGGCCCCGCGCTCGCGCAGCCTCACGGACGCGTTCTTCACAATCCGGGCGTGGGTCTCTGCCTTGTGATCTTTCGAATAGCGCATCGTCGCCTCATCAAATGTCCCGGATCATATAATAACACATTCCTGAGCCAGAAGCGCTCATTTCGCACTGTAAAATAGCTGCCATGCGCGGATTTGACGGCAGGAAGGAGATCGCGCACCATTCGCATCTACTCGCTGCACTGCGCAAATGTCAGGCTCCCTAAAAATGCAAACAATCAATGACCACTGCACCGTCGCACGCGGCGACAACGGCATCGCACAATTGACAATCTGCAATGCGGGTCCGCTGAACATCATGAACTCGGCCGTCATTCGCAGCGTTCGCGAGGGACTCGAGCTTCTCGCCACAGACACCAGCATCCGCGTGCTGGTGGTGCGAGGCTCCGGCGAGAAAAGCATGATCGGCGGAGCGGACATCAAGGAGATGGCCACGCTCGATCAGGCCTCGGCTGAAAAGTTCATCACCGGCCTGCGGGACCTGTGCGAGGCGGTTCGGCAATTTCCCGCACCGGTCATCGCGCGTTTGCGTGGATTTTGCCTCGGCGGCGGACTCGAATTTGCCGCAGCGTGCGATCTGCGCATCGCATCGCAGGACGCAAAGTTCGCCATGCCCGAGGTCAAGGTCGGCATCCCCTCCGTCATCCATGCGGCGTTGCTGCCGCGATTGATCGGCTGGGGACGCGCGCGCTGGCTGATCCTGACTGCGGCGACCATCGATGCGCCGACGGCACTCAACTGGGGCCTGGTCGATCAGGTCGTGGCCGAGACCGATCTCGACGCAGCGATCGCAGCAACAGCCTCAGCGATTGCGGAATGCGGACCGGAAGCCATGCGAAGCCAGAAGGCTTTGCTGAAACAGTGGGAGGAACTCCCCCTCACCGAATCCGTCAATCTAAGTGTCGGTGTCTTCGGAAAGTCGTTCCTGACCGGCGAACCCCAGCGCCACATGCAGGCCTTTCTCGACAGACGAAAATAATTCATCCGTCGCACGAAAATATCTCATGCCTGTGGCATGCCACGGCATGTTTTAAACGTCGGGCTGCTTGTCCGCATATGATTCATGCTTTTATTGTCATCACGCGGATTGCTATTTCCGCATCTTTTCATATGATGCATGTCATCTAACACGGCGCTGCTCCGTGCGCGAACCAGGAGAGTTGCATGTCTACGTCCGATCCCGTTGTCATCGTATCCGCTGTCCGCACTCCCCTTGGCCGCTTTCAGGGCGACCTGTCTTCGTTCAGCGCGCACAATCTTGGCTCGCACGCCATCGGCGCGGCGCTCGAGCGCGCGAAACTTTCACCCGAGCGAATCGACGAAGTTTTCATGGGCTGCGTTCTGCCCGCCGGACAAGGGCAGGCCCCTGCCCGCCAGGCAGCACGCGGCGCAAAGCTGCCTGATGCCACCGGAGCCACCACCGTCAACAAGGTGTGCGGTTCGGGCATGAAGGCCACCATGCTCGCCCACGACATCATCAGCGCAGGCTCGGCAGACATCGTCATCTCCGGCGGCATGGAGAGCATGACCAATGCACCGTATCTGCTTCAGAAGGCGCGTGGCGGTTATCGCGTCGGCCACGACCGCATCATCGACCACATGATGATGGATGGTCTTGAGGACGCCTATGAGACCGGCCGCTCGATGGGGGATTTCGGCGAAGCCGCCGCGGAAGCCTATCAGTTCAGCCGCAAGGATCAGGACGAATATGCGATGGAGACGCTGACCCGCGCACGCAATGCCGTCGAGAGCGGAGCGTTCAAGAAGGAGATCGCGCCTATCTCCGTGAAAGAGAAAGCCGGCGTTCGCGTCGTCGAGAACGACGAACATCCGTTGAAGGTCGATCCGGCGAAAATTCCGAATCTGAAACCGGCATTCCGCCCCAACGGCACCATTACGCCAGCGGCCTCCTCGGCCAATGCCGACGGCGCAGCAGCGCTGGTTCTGACGCGCCGCTCGATCGCCGAGAAGGAAGGCCTGCCGATCCTTGCCGAGATCAAGGGCCATTCGACTCACAGCCAGGCACCCGACTGGTTCACCACCGCTCCTATTCCGGCGATCCGCAAGCTCCTCGAAAAGATCGGCTGGACCGCAAGCGACGTCGATCTCTACGAGATCAATGAAGCCTTCGCCGTGGTGCCGATGGCGGCCGCACGCGATCTGGGAATTCCGCGCGACAAGCTCAACGTCAATGGCGGCGCATGCGCGCTCGGTCACCCCATCGGCGCAACCGGTGCACGGCTGATCGTGACCCTGCTGCACGCGATGGAAAAGAACAACGTCAAGCGCGGCATCGCTTCGCTGTGCATTGGCGGCGGCGAAGCGACCGCCATCGCAGTCGAGCGCAAGCTCAACTGATCGCGCGCCGCGCAAACTTGTAGTGCATCGGCGGGATTTTCCGCCGATGCCATGTGCCGCACACCCGACAAGCGGGCTGCGTTGTTCGTGTGCAAGCAACCTGTGGTGAGATCGTGAAACGAAACAGCGCGATACGACGCATCGTCGTCACTGGAATGGGTGCGGTGTCCCCGCTTGGCGCCGGCGTAGAGGCCAACTGGTCGCGGCTGATTGCCGGGCAATCCGGCATCCGCGCACTGTCCGATAATGTTGCGGCTGACCTGCCGGTGAAAGCCTGCGGCATCGTTCCCGATATCGTCGAAGATCCGGAATTCGGATTCGATCCTGATCGCGCAATTCCGAAGAAAGATCAGAAGAAGATGGACCGCTTCATCCAGTTCGCCATGATGGCGGCGGACGAAGCGATCGCACAGGCCGGATGGAAGCCGGAAGATGCGCGGTCCCGCGAGCGCACCGCGACCATTATTGGCTCAGGGGTCGGCGGATTTCCCGCCATTGTCGATGCGGTCCGCACCGCCGACGAACGCGGCGTGCGCCGCCTTTCGCCGTTCACCGTGCCGTCATTCCTGGTGAATCTCGCGGCGGGACAGGTTTCTATCAAGCATGGCTTCAAGGGAGCACTTGGTGCACCCGTGACTGCATGCGCGGCCGGCGTTCAAGCCATCGGCGATGCCGCCCGCCTTCTTCTTGCGGGTGAAGCGGATGTCGCAATCGCCGGCGGCGCTGAAGCCTGTATCGATCGCGTCAGCCTCGGCGGCTTCGCCGCCGCACGCGCGCTCTCGACCAATTTCAACGACGATCCGCAGCGCGCATCGCGCCCCTTCGACCGCGACCGCGACGGCTTCGTGATGGGCGAAGGCGCGGGTATCCTAGTCATCGAAACACTCGACCACGCGCTGAGCCGCGGGGCAACGCCGATCGCCGAACTCGTCGGCTACGGCACCACGTCCGACGCCTATCACATGACCGCCGGACCGGAAGACGGTGACGGCGCGCGGCGTTCGATCGAGATTGCGCTTCGGCAGGCGGGGATTTCGCCGATCGAGGTTCAGCATCTCAACGCGCATGCGACCTCGACACCTGTGGGCGACAACGGCGAGCTCGCGGCGATCAAAGCCGTATTCGGGACCGAAGGCCGGGTCGCGGTCTCCTCCACGAAATCTGCAACGGGTCACCTGCTCGGTGCAGCCGGCGGCCTCGAAGCGATCTTCTCGGTGCTGGCGCTGCGCGATCAGATCGCTCCCGCGACCCTCAATCTGGATCATCCGGATGCGGCAGCCGAAGGTGTCGACCTCGTTCGTGGCGCCGCACGGCCGATGGCCATGGAGCACGTACTGTCGAATGGATTCGGCTTCGGCGGCGTCAACGCCAGCGTTCTGTTCCGCGCCTGGTAAGGCGCGGCCAGACGCGGAAAGCTAAACTGGCTTGCGTGTCAGCCGCTTGTTCTTCGCGGTGAGATAGTCTCGCGTTACCGGCGTCGCACCACGTCCGGGCTTATACATCAGTTCGTCCGAAGAAACCGTGCGTCCTGATGTGGAGCGCAAGACCAGCGGTGCAACCGCCGATCCGCTGACGCGGTCGAACGCGACGGCCGGTTCGTTGCCGCGCCCCGACACCCAGCGGTCGCCCCATTGCATGATGGCCATCAGCGCGACCTGAAATTCCTTCGCCTTCACTGTCGGAACGTATTCAAAGCGCGTTCCGCGCTTGCCGACATCCATCTGGGTTAGCATTCCCTCTTCCACGAGGTGCCGGAGCCGATCCGTGAGCGTATTCCTTGCAATGCCGAGACCGCTCGTAAATCCTTCGAATGTGCGGACGCCCGCCAGCGCATCCCGCAGGATCAAAAGCGACCACGCGTCGCCGAGCACGGCGAGCGAACGGGCGATCGAGCAGTTCAACCGGCTGAAAGAAGGCTCTCGCATACCAGTCATTTCCTTCATTTAGTTGTTAATCGAGACTAGTTGCAATATCGGACTATTTATAACATTTCGCAACGGGCCGCCAAGCGGCGATCATGGGAGGTCATCATGCACAACGTTCAGATCAACGCTTTCGGCAAGCCATGGGAAGTTGTCGAGACCGTCAGCCTCCCCGATCCCGGAGCACCGGGTGCCGGCGAGATCGTCGTCGACATGGAATTTTCCCCGATCAATCCATCCGATCTCGTGCTGATGCGTGGGATGTATGGCGTGAAACCGAACTTGCCGGCACCGGTTGGCGCCGAAGGCGTCGCCCGCGTCGCCAAGATCGGCTCCGGCGTGACCGGAATCAAGGAAGGCGATCGTGTTCTGTTTCCGCGGGGCGCGTCGACCTGGCTCACACGCGCCAAGGTCAAGGCCGACGGTCTCTTTGCATTGCCGGCGAACGCAGACCCGCAGCAGCTTTCGATGCTGATGGTCAACCCGCCGACGGCGTATCTCATGCTGACCGAGTATGTCGCCCTCAAGAAAGGTGACTGGGTGATCCAGAGCGCGGGAAATTCGGCCGTCGGACGCGCCGTCATCGCCATCACAAAGAAGATGGGCATTCATACCGTCAGCGTCGTACGCCGCCCGGAACTGATTGAAGAACTCAAGAAGCTTGGCGCCGATGTCGTGCTGGTCGAGGGGCCGGATCTGGCCAAGCGTGTCAGGGAAGCGACCGACAAGGCCAAGATCATGCTCGCGCTCGACAGCGTCGGCGGACCTGGCCTGATGCCGCTGAACGATTGCCTCGCCAATGGCGGCACGCTTGTCGCCTACGGCGTGATGAGCGGCGGACCCGGCCCTTTCTTCACGGCTCCGAATATTTTCCGCGACCTTACGCTCAAGGGATTCTGGCTGCTGAACTGGTTTAACAAAAACTCGCCGGAACGCGCTCTGGAGGTTCAGAAGCAGGTGGCGAGCTGGATCGCGGACGGAACAATCTACACGCCGGTGGAGGCAACCTATCCGCTCACTGAGTCCAAGGCCGCGATTTCCCACGCTGCCAAAGGCGCGGGCAAAATCCTGTTCAAGGGCGGCTGAAAAATCGCTTCAAAACCGGAAGCGAACGTTCATCGGCGCTTCGATGATGCATGGGTGGGCTTCCCTGTTCAGGGCGGCCAGACTGGCCTAGAACAATCCGCATCATCGGAGCGCCCCATGACCCAACCTGCTATCGACCACCGCAATGCCGATCAGATCGCGTACTGGAATGGTCCAGGTGGCCGGCACTGGACCGACCGGCAGCAGCTCCAGGACGTTGTGCTTGCGCCGGTCTCCAAAATCCTGATCGACCGTGCGACCGTCAAGGCTGGCGAAGCCATCATCGACGTCGGTTGCGGCTGCGGTGCCACCTCCTTTGATCTCCTGAAGCAGGTAGGGGCCACCGGCCGAGTGACCGGTATCGACATTTCCGAGCCGATGCTGGGGCGGGCCCGAAAGCTTGCGCCGGCGAATGCGCCGGTCGAGTTCGTGCTGGCGGACGCCACCGTGTATCCTTTTGCGCCGGAAAGCGCGGACATGCTGTTCTCCCGCTTCGGCGTGATGTTCTTTGCACAGCCCACGGACTCCTTTGCAAACCTGCGCAAAGCTTTGCGGCCGGGCGGTCGCCTCGCCTTCGCCTGCTGGCGGACACCGCGCGACAATCCATGGATGATGCTCGGCCTGCAGGAGGCTTACAAATTCGTGCCGAAACTTCCCGAGGTGAAGCCGGACGATCCGGGCCCGTTCTCGTTCGCGAGCGAGGAACGGGTCCGCGGCATCCTTGGCGACGCAGGTTTCTCGGATATCAAAATGGAGCGAGCCGATCTGTCGCTCGACATCGCGACAGGCCGCGGCCTCGAAGCGGCCATCGAGACTGTCCTTGCGATCGGTCCCGCCAGTCGCGCGCTCGACAACCAGCCGCCGGACAGAATCGAAGCGGCCACGCAGGCGATTCGCACAATGCTTGCTGCGCACCAGAAGGGCGACACGGTCCCTCTCGGCGGCTCGATCTGGATCGTTACCGCGGCGAACAGCCGCTAGTCCCTGGCAATCCGAATTCCCTGCCAGCATGGGCCGCGTGTTGCTGCGGGAACATAACATTGTTCTCGGCGCTTATTCGTATCCGGCAATCCATTGCGGAGACAACGATGGCGCGGAAATACTCGAAAGGTGCAGCAAAGAAAGTCGCGCGTGCGATGCACAAGCGAAAGAAGGGTACGCTAAAGAGCGGCGGATCCGGCAAAACGGTCAAGAGCCGGAAGCAAGCCATCGCGATCGGCCTTTCTGAAGCCCGCAAGGAAGGAAAGAAGGTGCCGGCAAAGAAGTCTGCGTCAAAAGCCCGGAAAACAAAGAAGGCAAAAAAGACGAAGCGGTCGACGTCATAACGCGCAGGTCAAATCCACCAGCATCGCGGGCATTAAGTTTGTCGCGTAATGCCGATGGCAAATGTGGTTTTCCACTGGCCCCAGCCTGCCCGCTCGACAAGGACAAGGCGGACTTTTAGTCTGCGCGCCGAACCCGGGGACAGGCTGAACGATGCTACCGAAGATCTGTCGTGCGCTGGCGCTTGCAGTTGCCTTGTTGGTGCAACCAGGCGCGGCGACGGCACAGGCCGACACCAGCGTTGAGATCACCTTCTGGAACTCGGTGAAAGACTCAAAAAATCCCGCTGAAATCTCAGCCTACCTTGATAAATATCCGAATGGCACATTCGCAGCCCTTGCCAGGATACGGCTGGACGCCCTGAGACAGAAAGCCAACCAGCCTCCCGGCGAACAATGGGCCGCCATCGGGTTTGCCGCGCGCGGCGCCTGGGGCGCCGTGTGGCAGAAGGCAACGCGGGATGAAGCCGAGGCGCGCGCGCTGACCCTGTGCGTCAACAACGGCGGGCGCGGTTGCAAGGTCTCATCCACGACCAAATGCGGCGCGATGTCGTTCTACACCACACGTATCCGACGGACCCGTTACTGGGGCGCCTTCACAGCCGAAGGCCCTACGCTCGGTCAAGCCATCGATGCTGCGGCAGCGCGCTGCCGCAAGGAAGGCCGCAGCCCGTCGGATTGCAACATCCGGGTTTCGTTCTGCGCGGATGGAAGCCACAAGAGCTGATTGCCCGGGGCCTCAGCGGCGCTTAGGCCGCCGGAATCACATCGACCGCCACGGCCAGCTTCTGCTTGCGCGATCCGACAATAATTCCATCGACAGGCGAGACATCGGTGTAGTCGCGGCCCACCGCGAGAACGACATGATCGTTGCCGATCACCAGATCGTTGGTAGGGTCGAACCCCACCCATCCGATCTCCTCGCCACACCACACCGACACCCAGGCATGCGTCGCGTCCGCGCCCTGTAGCCGCGGACGCCCCGGCGGAGGCGTGGTCCGCAGATAACCGCTGACATAAGCCGCGGGCAGCCCGAGGCCGCGCAGCCCCGCGATCATGATATGTGCGAAATCCTGACAGACCCCTCGCCGCTTCTTGAAGACCTCTAACAGCGGCGTCGATATCTCAGTTGCTTTCGAGTCATAGACAAAGTCACGGTTGATCCGTCGCATTAGTTCAACCGACGAGACGAACGCCTCACCGCCGGCCGGAAAACATTCCGCAGCGTAGGCGGTAATTGTCGGCTGGATCGGCACAAGCGGGCTGGCGAACAAATATCCGACAGGAGAGACCGCTGCGAGGCCGTTCGACGTGAAGGCGGCTTCGCGCACCTGTTCCCAACCGGGAGAGGCCATGTCGCGCGGCAGAGCGGTGCGTGTGACGTCCACGCGCGATCGCGCATCAATACGCAGAACGCGGTGCGCGGTCTCGATCACGATACTTTCAGTACGGATGCCGAAGAAGTCCGTCCTCACCGCACGATCGAGCGGTGTCGGCTTGATCTCGACGTGATGGGAGATCAAATGCTGGCCATCGCCGTTTTTTGGCTCGAGCCTCAGTGAGCAGCGCGCAAAGCTGACCGGGCTCTCATAGGAATACGTGGTGACATGACGAATGTCGTAAATCACGCAAACCCCGTGAGCTTCTCGGGGCGCAACGCGAGACTTCCGTGCGGAAAGTAGTGCGATCCGATCGCATCAGCCAGATTCAGCAGGTCCTGCTCAAGCGAGAACAGGGTCTTTGCATCGAATGACTCTGCCTCCCCCGCGATCATCGCAGCCTGGAGGCTGACAGCACAACGATGCGGCGGATCGATCAGGCCGCCTTCGCGCATGCTCGGCAGGCTCGCGATGTGCTCGTTGAGCGCCGCGATCTGGAACGCCACCGAACGCGGATTGAAGGAATCCAGCACAACCAGGTCGCGCACCGGCGCCAGTACGGGCCCCACCATATAGCGCGAACGATAGGTGATCTGGCAATCGACCAGCGTCAACAGCAGGTCGAGGTCCTCGGCAGTTGCCTTGTCGTCGGCGAACTGACGCGCAAAACGCGCAGTGTTGATGGCCCGCTCGACGCGGCGGCCCATCTCGAGAAAGCGCCAGCCCGCGGCGCGGTTCATGTTCTCTTGCGCAAGACCTGCGAACGTCGCCAGTGATTGCAGGGTCCACTCCGCGGCCTCAAGCAACGCTTCATCGTCTTCGGCCTTTTCCGACAAGCGTTCGACCATGCCGGTGATGACATGCCACGCATCGGGCGAAAGGCGCTCGCGCAATGTAGTGGCGGTGCGTTGCGCGGAACGAACCAGCGACAGCGCAGAGCCGAACTTGTCCTTGGCCTGAAGCGCTTGCGCCGCTGTGGTCGCGAGTTTGGTGCGCGTCGATGGCGAGGTTGCGCCCCACGCGACGAGCAACCGCTGAATGCGTTCGATCACCGGTTGCATCGGCGATGGGCCCTTGCCGGGTTCACGCAATGCGCCGCCGAGCGCACGAACCAGCCGCAGCGTAGCCTCGGCCCGCTCCAGATAACGGCCAAGCCAGAACAGATTGTCTGCCGCGCGGCTTGGCACCCATCCGGCAATGCGCCTGATACGAACGGCATCGCTCGGCGGCAACAACGTGGACGTCGCGACTTCCTTCTCCGATACAACCCAGACGTCGGCGGCGCGTGCGCCCTCGCCCATTGACACCGCGCGCGCATCAGGCTTGTCGGCGATGCGGCAGAACCCGCCCGGCAGGATGGTCCAGCCTTTCGGCGTGGCGGCGGCGAAAACCCGGAGAACGAACGGGCGTGGAGAGATATGCCCGTTGTCCCAAACCGGCGTCGTGGAGAGGCGCACCATCTCCTGCCCGACATAGTCGATGCCGCGTTTGCCGATAGCATCGACCAACTGCGCGCGCTCATCTTTGGAAAGGGAACTGCCGACAATCGGACCACGGCCCGGGAAACCGGGCACAGACGGTCCGTAAGCACCGTCGATCGCCATGTCATCGAGGCGCGAAAGCACCTCGTCACGGGCGGATTTCTGCCCGCACCACCACGTGGCGATGTGCGGCATCTTCAGGTCTTCGCCGAAGAAGCGCTGGCTCAGGCTCGGCAGGAAACCGAGCAGCGTCCGCGCTTCCATCACGCCGGAGCCGGGCATGTTGGCGACAGCCACGCCGCCCTTTCTGATGACATCGATCAGGCCCGGAACGCCGAGCATGGAACGCGCATCGAGCTCGAGGGGATCGAGAAAATTCGAGTCGACCCGCCGCAGCAGCACGTCAAGGCGCTTCAGGCCGGCAACGGTGCGGACGTGCAGCCGATCCTCGCTCACCGCCAGATCATCACCTTCCACCAGCAGAAAGCCAAGATAACGCGCCAATGTGGCGTGTTCGGAATAGGTTTCGCTGGAATTGCCCGGCGTGAGCAGCCCGATGCGCGGTTCGTCGCGATCGGCAATGGCCCGCAGGCTGTCGCGGAACGCCTCAAAGAACGGCGCGACGCGCTCGACATTCATCGACGTGTAGAGGTTCGTCAGTGCGCGCGACAGCACCAGCCGGTTTTCGAGTGCATAACCCGCACCGGACGGCGCCTGCGTGCGGTCGTTCAGCACCCACCAGCGCCCGTCGGGTCCACGGCCGATGTCGGCCGCGTAGAGATTGAGATAATGTCCGCCGGGCGGCGTCACGCCGCAAACCGAGCGCAGATATTCCGCGCTGCCGGCGACGGCGGCCGCCGGCAAAGCACCCTCCGCAATCAACCGGCCTTCGCCATACAAATCGCGCAAGATCTGTTCCAAAAGCTCCGCGCGCTGGGCGACGCCTTCCGAAATCTGCTTCCATTCGGCTTCGTCGATCAGCAGCGGCAGATGGCTGAGCGGCCAGGAACGATCCGCAGCGTCACCCGGTGCGCGATATGTGACGCCGGCGTCGCGCATATGCTGATCCGCGGACGCAAAGCGGCGTTCGATCTCGCCCGGCGTGAGCGTGGAGAACGCGTCGAAGAACCGGGTCCATACCTCGCGCGGCTGGCCCTCTGAGTCGAGGAATTCGTCCGGAATTCCGGGCAACGGCGTATAGCCGCGGGTGCAATCCAGAAGATCGCGCTGCGCTGCTCGCGGTGCCTTTTCTCCGCTGTCCGTGTCCGCCATCCGACTCGCTTTCTGCTCTTCGCGACAACTTCGCCGATTATGGCGGCGGCCTCAATGCGGGAGCGGCGTCCGGAGGTCCAGAGTCAGGGGAAATTCGAGGGTCCGTTCCTCGGAAGGCACAGTTATCGGGCCCGGCGTGTGCCCGTGGTCCTGAAAGCGGGCAAGCCGCCTCGCTTCGGCCTCGTAGCTATTGACCGGCTTGGTGTCGTAGCTCCGCCCCCCTGGATGGGCGACATGGTAGACACAGCCGCCCAGCGAGCGGCCATTCCATGTGTCCAGAATGTCGAAAGTCAGCGGGGCGTGAACCGGGATCGTCGGGTGAAGACCCGACGATGGCTGCCATGCCTTGAAGCGTACGCCGGCGACGGCCTCGCCCGCGCGTTCGGTATTCGTCATCGGCAACCGGCGGCCATTGCAGGTGATCACGTGCCGGCCCTCGATAAAGCCGTTGACCTTGACCTGCAATCGCTCGACTGATGAGTCGACATAACGCACCGTACCGCCTGCGGAGCTTTCCTCGCCGAGCACATGCCATGGCTCAAGGGCCTGACGAAGCTCAAGCGTCACACCGCCGTGCTGGACGCTCCCGAACACCGGGAACCGAAACTCGAGTTGCGCCTCGAACCATTCCGGCTCGAAATCGTAACCAGCCTGCTTCAAATCCGAGAGCACGCCCCTGAAATCCTCCCAGAGGAAATACGGCAGCATGAAGCGATCATGCAGTGTCGTCCCCCAGCGCACGAAGCGGCCATCCTGCGGTTCGCGCCAGAATTTCGCGATCAACGCGCGGATCACAAGCTGCTGCGCAAGGCTCATGCGCGCGTCAGGCGGCATCTCCAGCGCGCGGAATTCGACGAGACCGAGACGCCCTGTGGGGCTGTCGGGTGAATAAAGTTTGTCGATGCAGATTTCGGCACGATGGGTGTTGCCGGTAATGTCGACCAGCAAATGCCGGAAGGTGCGATCGACCAGCCACAGCGGCACTTTCTCGCCTTTTTGCGGAATGTTAAAGAGCGCGATTTCCAGCTCATAGAGCGCGTCGTGCCGAGCTTCATCGATACGCGGGGCCTGACTGGTCGGTCCGATGAACATCCCGGAAAACAGATAGGACAGCGACGGATGACGCTGCCAATAGAGCACCACGCTCTTGAGCAGATCGGGCCGCCGCAGGAACGGCGAGTCCGCAGGCGTGCCGCCCCCCACAACAACGTGGTTGCCGCCGCCGGTGCCGGTGTGACGGCCGTCGATCAGGAAACGGTTCGCGCCGAGGCGAACATGCGCCGCCTCCTGATAAAGGCTGATGGTCGTATCGACGATTTCGCGCCAGTTCTTCGCCGGATGAATATTGATCTCGATCACACCGGGATCTGGGGTGACCTTGATGACCTCTACGCGCGGATCGTAAGGCGGAGCGTAACCTTCGACATGAACCTGAAGCTTCATGTCCTCTGCGGTTGCCTCCACCACCGCGATCAGTTCGAGATAGTCCTCGAGCTTCTCCACCGGCGGCATGAATGCGCAGAGAATGCCGTCGCGAATCTCAATTGACAGCGCCGTGCGGACACCGCCCTTTCCGCCAGCCTGCTGCTCCTGAATGAACTGGCGCGGTCCGCCATCTGCCAATGCTCCCCCATCGAATACGGGTGGCTGAGCGACCGGCTCGGACGAAGCAGCCGTAGCATCGAACACCGGCAGCGGTTCGCGCTCTTCCGTCGGGTCCTGCTCAACGATATAGGGATAATCCTCCGGCGGAATCCATTGTAGTGAATTCATCGGCAGCCGCAGACCCAGTGGCGAATCGCCGGGCATCAGGAACAGATTTCCGCGCCGGAGATTCCATTTCTCGCTCCGCCAGCGGCTGGCGGCCTTCGCATTCCAGCGTTGTACCGGCAGCACGAAGCCACGCGGCACGTTCAGCCCCTGCTGAAACACCTGCGCCATGCGCGAGCGTTCTTCCGGATCGGCGAGCTTCGAATCGCTTGGATCGACATTGCCGGGAAGGCTGTTCTCCTTCAGCAACCAGTGCGCCTGATCCTCATAAGCCGGCAAAACATAATCGGCATCGACACCGAGTTTCTCCGCAACACCTGCGGCGAATTTTTCCGCCTGCTCGATCTTCGCAGAGCGTGGCCCTTCCATCGGCGCGATCAGATCGGGATTCCGCCAGATCGGCACGCCGTCCTTGCGCCAGTAGAGCCCGAAAGCCCAACGTGGCAGGCTTTCACCCGGATACCACTTACCCTGCCCGTAATGCAGCAGGCCACCTGGTGCAAAGCGCGTGCGCAAGCGGCGGATGAGATTATCGGCAATGCCGCGCTTGGTCGGGCCGACTGCGGCTGTATTCCACTCGGCGGACTCCAGATCGTCGATCGAGACGAATGTCGGCTCACCGCCCATTGTCAGCCGGACGTCATCGGCCGCGAGATCGGCATCCACCTTTTCGCCCAGCGCATCGAGACGCCGCCATGAATCGTCGGAGAATGGCTTGGTGATGCGCGGCGCCTCGTTGACGCGTGTCACCTTCATCTCGAAACCGAAATCGACATTGGCAGAACTGACATTGCCGCTGATCGGTGCTGCGGTCCGGTAGTGCGGAGACGCCGCGACTGGGATATGTCCCTCGCCTGTCAGCATGCCCGACGTCACATCGAAACCGATCCACCCGGCGCCGGGCAGATAAACCTCCGCCCACGCATGAAGATCGGTGAAATCAGCCTCGACTTCTCGGGGCCCCTGCAACGGGTCGATGTCAGGGCGTAACTGAATGAGATAGCCGGAGACGAAGCGCGCCGCCAATCCAAGATTGCGTAGCGCCTGAATCAGAAGCCAGGCGGAGTCGCGGCACGAGCCCGCGCCGCTCCGCAACGTCTCTTCAGGCGTCTGAATTCCCGGCTCCATGCGGATGACGTAATTGATCCTGTCGCGCAGCTTCGCGTTGAGTTCGACAAGGAAGTTCACAGTGTTGGTCGGTCCGCGCGGAATGCTCGCAAGATATTCCGCGAGCAACGGCGTGACTGGCTCGGTCCTCAGATAGGGCGCAAGCTCGTCGGCAAGGTCAGCCGGATATTGAAATGGAAACGTTTCCGCGTACGGCTCGACAAAAAAGTCGAACGGATTGACCACCGCCATATCGGCGATGAAGTCCACCTCGATCTTGAATTCAAGCGTCGGCTCGGGAAACACGAAGCGCGCGAGCCAGTTCCCTTGCGGATCCTGCTGCCAGTTGACGAAATGCTTCTCGGGCAAAACCTTCAGCGAATAGCTGGAAACCCGTGTGCGCGAATGTGGCGCCGGCCGCAATCGGATGACCTGCGGCCCCAGGCTGACGGGCTGATCGTACCTATAATGTGTGACGTGATGCAGGGCGACGGCGATGGACACTGCGCAACAACCTCAATGGCTTGTTTTTTGAGCAGAACACCTGGCTGAGCCTCTATCAAGCGCTAACAACGAGCAGGAACTGCCTAACGCATTGGCGAATCGGGGTTTCGTGCCGAAATGCCGAGCGATTTGATGCGCGACGCCAGCGTTGTGGGCTTGATCGCAAGCAGTTCCGCCGCGCCATCCTTGCCAAATACCTTGCCGCCGGACGCCTTCAGCGCAGCCAGGATATTGTTGCGTTCGTGTTCCCGCATTTCGTCGTCGGTCATGATGGCTGGCGGCGCTCCATTTCTGGGACGCCGCGACGCTGCGGGGAGCTCGGCCCCCGCTTGCTGAATCGGCAGGTCAATCCGTAGCCGTCCGTTCTGGGCCAGAATGGCCGCGCGCTCGATCACATTCTGCAATTCGCGGACATTGCCGGGCCAGTCGTATTGCATCAGGCGGCGAACATCGCCTTCCGACAACCGCAGGTCGGATTTCAGCGATTTGCCCTCGCTGCTCAGGAAGTGCTTTGCAAGCAATGGAATGTCTTCACGGCGGTCGCGCAGCGGCACGGTTTCGACCGGAAATACATTGAGCCGGAAATAGAGATCCTCGCGAAAACGCCCCTGCTTCACCTCCTGTTTCAGTTCGCGGTTGGTCGCGGCGATAACACGGACATTGACGGCGCGCGTGCGTTCCTCGCCGACGCGCTCGAAATGCCCTTCCTGCAACACGCGCAGCAGCTTGCCCTGAAGCTCCAGCGGAATTTCTCCGACTTCATCGAGAAACAGCGTCCCGCCATCAGCCAGTTCAAACCGTCCGACGCGATCGCGCAACGCCCCGGTGAACGCTCCGCGGACATGGCCGAAAAATTCACTCTCGAACAGTTCACGCGGAATGGCTGCACAGTTGACCCGGATCAGCGGGCGGTCGCTGCGCTGGCTCGCCTCGTGGATAGCGCGCGCGATCAGTTCCTTGCCGGTCCCGGATTCGCCGGTGATCATTACGGTCGCGTCGGTCGGCGCAACGAGGCTGACCTGCCGCAGCGTCTTCTGCACTGCCGCGGTACGCCCGATAATACCGCGGGGATTCGTCTCGGTGCGGATTTCCTCCTGCAAATAGGCGTTTTCCTGCTCGAGACGCTCGCGCAATTGATCGACTTCCGCGAGCGCGGCGCGAAGCTTTTCGTCCGCCTCGCGGCGCTGGCTGACATCGCGGAACACGATCACCGCACCGACCACCACGCCACGATCGCGGATCGGTGTGGATGTGTACTCGACCCAAACCGGCGTGCCGTCCTTGCGCCAGAACACCTCGTCATTGACCTGATGCACCGCGCCGTCGCGGAACGCGGCGTAGATCGGACAGTCCTCGTGCGGATAATGCCGCCCATCGTGATGGGTATGATGCACGGTGGAATGAATATCGGTGCCGACCAGTTCCTCAGCCGACCAGCCGAGCAGGCGCTCGGCGACCGGATTGACGAACGTGGTCTTACCTTCGGCATTGACGCCGTAGATGCCCTCGCCCGCCGCACGCAGGATCAACTGGTTCTCGCGCTCGATGTCGCGGAAGACGCGCTCGACGCGCTGCCAGGCAGCAATACCGCCGCGCATGTGATCTTCCGCCGTGACATCGACCAGCCGGCGGCGGCGCTGTTCAAGATCGCTCATCGCCAACAGCACCAGCGGCGTGCCCTCCTGCGGGATCAGCGACCCGGTATATTCCAGCCGCAGTTCGTTTCCCGCAGCGTGACGCGGCGTCAGCGACGTGGTCCAGAACGAGCCCCTGTCGAACACGGCCTGCGTGAAAACGATCAGCGCGGGCAACTGCCCGGCATGCAAGGCGCTGATCTTCATCTGGCGCAGCAGAGCACGGTCGTATCCGAGCAGCGTGCACACGGCAGGGTTGGCATCGACGATGCGATCCCCGTGGGGGTCCAGCAACATCATCGGCTCAGCCGCAAAATCGAACGCCGCGCCCCACAGATCAAGGCTCTTTTCCGGTCCCGACGACAGGGAAACGTCCATGATCCCTCGCTACGAAATATCGTAATTAAACTACGAGTAATCGTGTATCACGAAATCTCGTAACCGACAATGTTACCGCTGCGGCGCAGTGACATTGATAAATCGCGCAAAACGGCGGTGGCACGAGGTTTGCGTAACGGATTGAAACGCCCATGCAGGAGGTTTCATGTCCACCTTCGATAATCCGTTCGATCCGAACCGCCGCCTCTCCTCTTTCGGCTGCGCTTGCGGCCGACACACGAGCGAAGCCGAGCACGAAGCCGCGCTCCAGCTCCAGGCCGAGACCCCACACAGCGAGGACCGGCGCTACGAAGGCGTTGTCGCCTCCGCCGTCATGCGCGCGATGTTTCCGCAGGATGCCGCACGCCGCGCATTCCTGAAATCGGTCGGCGCGGCGACCGCCGTCGCCGCCGTCTCGCAATTCTTCCCTCTGAAGACCGCGACCGAAGTGTTTGCGCAAGGCGCACCGCTCGAGAAGAAGGACCTCAAGGTCGGGTTCATTCCGATCACATGTGCGACGCCGATTATCATGGCGAAGCCGATGGGCTTCTACGAGAAGCAGGGCCTCAATGTCGAAGTGATCAAGACCGCTGGCTGGGCGGTGATCCGCGACAAAACCATCAACAAGGAATACGACGCGGCGCACATGCTCTCGCCGATGCCGATCGCGATTTCAATGGGTGCGGGCTCCAACCCGATTCCCTATACGATGCCCGCCGTCGAGAACATCAACGGTCAGGCCATCACCCTCGCGATCAAGCACAAGGACAAGCGCAACCCGAAGGACTGGAAGGGTTTCAAGTTCGCGGTGCCGTTCGACTACTCGATGCACAATTACCTGCTGCGCTACTACCTGGCGGAGCACGGTATCGATCCCGATACCGACGTTCAGATCCGCGCCGTGCCGCCGCCGGAAATGGTCGCCAATCTTCGCGCCGACAACATCGACGGCTTCCTCGGCCCCGATCCAATGAACCAGCGCGCGGTCTATGACGGCGTCGGCTTCATCCACATCCTTACGAAAGATATCTGGGAGGGCCATCCCTGCTGCGCGTTCGCGGCTTCCAAGGAATTCGTCACCACGATGCCGAATACCTATGCGGCGCTGCTGAAATCGATCATCGATGCAACGGCGTTCGCCCACAAGGCGGAAAACCGCAAGCAGATCGCGGAGGCGATCTCGCCAGCGAACTATCTCAACCAGCCGCCAATCGTCCTCGAGCAAATTCTCACGGGCACCTTTGCTGATGGACTCGGCAACATCGTGACACAGCCGAACCGCGTCGATTTCGATCCGTTCCCTTGGCAGTCGTTCGCGGTCTGGATCATGACCCAGATGAAGCGCTGGGGACAGATCAAGGGTGACGTCGACTACGCCGGTATCGCGAGCCAGGTCTATCTCGCCACCGATACGGCGAAGCTCATGAAGGAAGTTGGTCTGACGCCCCCGACAACTATCACGAAATCGTTCAGTGTGATGGGCAAGCCCTTCGATCCGGCAAAGCCCGAGGATTACCTCAAGAGCTTCAAGATCAGCAAGGCGAGCTAAGCATGACCTCATCGCTGAAACTTCGCGCGGCCGTGCTGTCGATTGCGATCTTCCTCGCCTTCATCGGCGCGTGGCATCTTGCCACGCGCGGTAGCGGATCGGTGGCCACGATGAGTCCGGAATACGCAAAGCTGATGGGTGTGACAGCGACCCAGGGCAAATCGGCAATGCCGGGCCCGCTCGATGTCGGCGCCAAACTCTGGCAGCACATCAAGAGCCCGTTCTACGACAACGGTCCGAACGACAAGGGCCTCGGCATCCAGCTCGGTTATTCGATCGCGCGCGTCCTGCTTGGCTACTTCCTCGCCGTGATTGTGGCAATCCCGCTCGGATTTTTGATCGGCATGTCGCCGCTGATCAGCAAGGCACTCGATCCTTTTATTCAGGTTCTGAAACCTATCTCTCCCCTCGCCTGGATGCCGCTGGCGCTCTACACCATCAAGGATTCCAATACGTCCGCGATCTTCGTGATCTTCATCTGCGCGATCTGGCCGATGCTGATCAACACCGCATTCGGCGTCTCCGCCGTGCGCAAGGAATGGATCAACGTCGCCCGCACGCTTGAGGTCGGATCGATGCGCCGTGCCTTCACGGTGATCCTTCCGGCAGCCGCGCCGACCATCCTGACCGGCATGCGCATTTCCATCGGCATCGCATGGCTCGTCATCGTCGCCGCGGAAATGCTGGTCGGCGGAACGGGCATTGGCTATTTCGTCTGGAACGAATGGAACAATCTCTCGATCACCAACGTCATCATCGCCATTCTGGTCATCGGCCTGGTTGGAATGATGTTCGACCAGATCCTTGCGCGATTTACGCGCATGGTCACGTTCCCGGAGTGATGTGATGATCGAGAAATTCATCTCTATCGAAGGCATCGCCAAGCACTATCCGGCACCGGATGGCGGGAAGACGACCATCTTCGAGGACCTCTGGCTGTCGATGCCCCGCGGAGAGTTCGGTTGCGTGATCGGCCATTCCGGCTGTGGCAAGACGACCGTTCTCAACATTCTCGCGGGGCTGGACGAACCCTCCGAAGGCACCGTGATCGTCGATGGTCAGGCTATCGAGGGCACCAGCCTCGATCGAGCCGTGATCTTCCAGAGCCACGCCTTGCTGCCGTGGCGCACGGTGATGGGCAATGTCGCCTACGCGGTTTCGTCGAAATGGCGCAAGTGGGACAAGGCGCGCGTTCGTGCCCACGCTCAGAAGTTTATCGACATTGTCGGTCTCACCGGGTCCGAGCACAAAAGGCCCTCAGAGTTGTCGGGCGGCATGAAGCAGCGCGTCGGTATCGCGCGCGCGCTGTCGATCACGCCGAAAATCATGCTGATGGATGAGCCCTTCTCCGCACTCGACGCGCTGACGCGCGGAACGTTGCAGGACGAGGTTCGCCGCATCTGCCTGGAGACCGGCCAGACCGCCTTCATGATCACACATGACGTGGACGAAGCGATCTATCTCGCCGACAAGATCTTCCTGATGACCAACGGCCCCGGTGCGGTGCTAGCGGAGGTTCTGGAAAATCCGCTGCCCAAGGATCGCGGCCGCATCGATCTTCACCGTCATCCGCAATACTACGCCCTGCGCAATCACATCATCGATTTCCTCGTGACGCGCAGCAAAACCTTCGTGGACACCAACAAGGCCCACGATCCTCGCAACGTGCCCGTCGTCCGCCCCGGATTCACTGAGCCCGCGATCGTCACGAGCAACACACCTCTCGATAAGCCCGCAGCCGGCCAGACCAGTGCCGCCTGACAGCCCTTCAAAACTGGAGAATTGACATGAAGCGATCCGACCTCACCGAAAAGCTGCTCGACATCAAGCGAGAGAACGGCTGGACCTGGAAGCACATCTGCGAACAGATCGGCGGCCATTCCGACGCGCTGATTGTCGGCGCCATTCTCGGACAGATGAAACTCACCAAGCCACAGGCGGAGAATGCCGCCAAGCTGTTCGGCCTGTCGAAGGCCGAGACCGCGATGATCAACGAAATTCCCATGCGCGGCGACGGCACCCAGATGCCGCCGACCGATCCTCTGATTTATCGTTTCTATGAAATGGTGATGGTGAATGGACCGGCCTGGAAAGCACTGATCGAGGAGGAATTCGGCGACGGCATCATGTCGGCCATCGATTTCGATTTCGCCATGGAACGCGTGGCGAACCCGAAGGGTGACCGCGTCAAGTTCGTGATGACCGGCAAGTTCCTGCCGTTCAAGTATTACGGCGCAACCGGCAACAATCTCGAATACGGCTACAAGGAAGCCTGAATCAAGGCATCAGGCGGATGGCGTCGTTGAAGAAATCCGGGCCGCCAAAGTTACCGGACTTCAGCGCCGTCACCGCATCGCCCTTGCTCCAGCCCACGCAGCGGAGCACCGGGACGCCTACGGCAATCTCGGGACCGACCAGAAACGCCGGGATGCCGAGGCGGTCGACCACAGCGCCCGAGGTTTCACCGCCCGCGATCACAAGCCGCCGTACGCCGGCAGCTACCAGACCTTCGCTGATCGCCGCCATCGCCTGCTCGATGGCGTGACCGGCAGCGTCACGGCCATGCCTCGCCTGTAGCGCAGAAACCTGATCGGGCGTCGAACTGCTCGCTATCAGGACCGGCCCCTTGCCAAGATGATCGCGCGACCAATCAAGCGCGCGCCGGACCTCGGATGATCCTGCCACAATCTTTTCAGGATCGAGCCGCAGCACGGGCATCGATTTCTCCGCATGCGCGATCTGCGCCAGCGTGGCCTGCGAGCAGCTTCCGGCAAGACAAGCGACGGGGCCACCGATCCCCTTTTGATCGGCACTCGCTGAGGCCGCCCTCACCCTGCCCGACGCGACAAGGCCGCGGGCAAGCCCAAGGCCCATTCCCGACGCACCCACCGACAAACGATGATCGAGCGCAACCTGACCAATGATCTCAAGTTCGGGATCGAACACGGCATCGATGATCGCAGCACCAATGCCCCGTTTGGCAAAATCGATCAGCTTTGCGCGGATCGCTTCGGCGCCCTTTGCGACGGTGGCGAGATCAACCAAACCGACCTTGGATTTACTCTGCCGCGCCAGCACCCGCTCCAGATTGGAGTCATGCATGGGATTGAGCGGGTGATCCTTCAGGGGGCTTTCATTCAGCGGTACGCTACCCACGAACAGGTTGCCTTGGTAAACTGTGCGCCCCGTTCCGGGAAACGCGGGCGTCACCAATACGATGGCATCGCCGGAATCAGCGCGCAGCGCGTCCATCACTGGACCGATGTTACCCGCATCGGTGGAATCGAACGTCGAACATATCTTGAAGAGGACATGCGAGGCGCCGCGCGCCCGCAGCCACTTGTCCGCTTCGCGAGAGCGCGCGACCGCCTGAGACGCCTCGATGGAGCGGCTCTTCAGCGACACCACCACGGCATCGACATCGGGCAGCGCCAGCGCGTCATCGGGAACGCCGATGGTCTGCACCGTCCGTAGCCCGCAGCGTGTCAGCATGTTGGCAAGATCGGACGCGCCGGTGTAATCGTCCGCGATGCAGCCCAGAGCCAGTGTCACGCGCGCGCTCCGGTCCTGGACTTCGCAGCATAAGGCGCGAACCAGCCGAGGCCTTCGGCCGTTTTTCCTTTCGGCCGGTACTCGCAGCCGACAAAGCCGCCATATCCCAAACGGTCGAGTTCATCGAACAGGAAGGGATAGTTAAGTTCCTCGGCTGACGGCTCGTTGCGCGAAGGAACGCTCGCAATCTGGATGTGGCCGATCATCGGCATCATCTGCCGCAACGCCATGGTGACGTCACCATGGACGATCTGCCGATGATAGATATCGAACTGCAATTTCAGATTAGGCATTCTCAGATCGTTGATCACGCTCGCAGCGAAGTCGAAATCGTTCAGGAAATATCCCGGCACGTCACGCGGATTGATCGGCTCCAGCATGAGATCGATGTTTTCCTTGGCGAGCGCCTCGGCAGTCCAGGCCACGGAGCGGCGAAACGCATCGACTGCTTTCGGATCGCGGCGATCGGCAATTCCCGCCATCAGATGAAGCCGTTTGACGCCGGTCGCAGCGGCATAAGGCAACGCCTGCTGGACGCTGTTCTGCACGTCGGCAAAGCGATCCGGCAAGGCCGCAAAGCCGCGCTCGCCCTTGCTCCAGTCGCCCGGAAACAAATTGAACAGTGCCTGCGTCAGGTTATTGCCGTGAAGTCGTTGACCGACTTCGTCGGGCGAATGCTCGTAAGGAAAGAGAAACTCCACCGCTGAAAAGCCCGCCTTCGCCGCCGCGTCAAAGCGGTCGAGAAACGGCACTTCGTTGAACATCATGCTTAGATTTGCCGCAAAACGAGGCATTCGATGATTCCGTTTCTTGTAGTTACAACTCTGCTTTACCCACCTGGCAGTTTTGTTCCAGTCACACGCGCATACATCCGAGCCACCGAGGCGTCATCGTCGCGGCCCATCCCCGCGGCCGACGTCATCAGGAACATCTGCAATGCCGCCGCCGAGACCGGCACCGGGAATTTCGCGGTTCGCGCCATGTCCTGAATGATGCCAAGATCCTTGACGAAAATATCGACGGCGCTGCGCGGCGTGTAGTCGCCGTCCAGCACATGCGGCATACGGTTCTCGAACATCCATGAATTTCCAGCCGACGCCGTGATGACTTCGTAAACCTTGGCGATGTCGAGACCCTGCTTCGCCGCAAAGGCCATCGCCTCGCTGGCCGCTGCGATATGCACGCCTGCCAGAAGCTGGTTGATCATTTTGAACGCCGCGCCCTGCCCTGGTGCATCGCCGAGTTCGTAGAGCTTTGCGGACATCGCATCGAGCGCAGTCCTTGCCTTGGCGAATGCGGCTTTGCTGCCGGAAGCGAGGATCGTCAGTTCACCCTGCGCGGCGCGTTGCGCACCGCCGCTGATCGGCGCATCGAGATAATGCCGTCCGGTTGCCTCAAGCTGTTTCGCCAGCCGCCGCGCGACATCCGGGTCCATCGTCGCGGACGATATAAAAACCGACCCTTTGGGCAAGGTCTCCGCCACACCTTGCGGGCCGAACAGGATCGCCTCGGTCTGCGCGGCGTTCACGACGACACTGACGACCGCATCTGCCTCTCGCCCGGCCTCCGCTGGCGACGCTACGCCCCGGCCCCCCTCCGCCGCAAGACGCGCGACCGCTTCCGGCGCGACGTCGCAACCCGCGACATCGAAGCCTGCGCGCTTGAGCGACAGCGCCATGCCAAAGCCCATCGAGCCGAGACCGATGACTCCAACACGTCCCATTTTTTCGGACATATCTCTCCCTGTTTTTGCCTGTTCGTACATTCGGCGTCGAACGGTTACAGGCTTGGTAGCACGGCCCGCGGCCCCTCCAAAATGGCGTTTGAGCCGTCCCGAAAACCGTGAGAAAAGGCGATCCAAGGGGCTCCACAATGACCGAAACACGACTTCGCGATCAGATCTGCCAGTTCGGCCGCTCGCTGTTTGAGCGGGGTTTGACCCCCGGATCGTCTGGGAACATCAGCGTCCGCCTCGACGACGGCGGTTGGCTGGTGACGCCGACCAACGCATCACTCGGATTTCTGGATCCTGCTCGAATCTCGCGGCTCAATGGATCGGGGCGCCTGCTGTCGGGCGATGCGCCCACCAAGGAAATCCCGTTGCATGCGGCGCTGTACGAGACGCGGCACAACGCACGGGCCATTGTGCATCTGCATTGCGCCCACTGCGTTGCCGTATCCATGCTACCCGACATTGATCCGAAGGCAGCGTTGCCGCCCCTGACGCCCTATTATGTGATGCGCTGCGGTGCAACAGCATTGCTGCCTTACTACCGTCCCGGTGATGCTGCGGTTGCAGATGCGATCCGAGGACTAGCCGGCAAGTATTCGTGTGTGATGCTATCCAATCACGGGCCGGTGGTCGCGGGCGACACGCTGGAAGCAGCCGTGTTTGCCATGGAAGAGCTTGAAGAGACCGCAAAGCTCTATCTGATGCTGCGCGGCATGAACCCTCGCACACTCACGCCGGAGCAGGTCGCCGATCTGGTTTCGACATTCCATTCCCCCGCGACGGCAACCGGCGAGAAACAAAGCCCCGGGTAGGCCCCGCGACAATACGGCACGGAAAAGACGTGCATCGTTACTGAAGCGTCACGGCCATGTAACGGCACTGACACATAGAACTCCGACAAGCAGCGCATGTCTTGAAGGAGGATTCCATGCGCATTGCTGCTACATTGTCGTTGCTTGCACTGACCGCTCTGCCCGGTTTTGCATCGGCTCAAACGTCCGGTCAGGCCTTCCCTGCAACACTCGCCGGCCACGCCGTGATGCCGGCCGAGTCGTTTATCGAAGCCCCCGCGGATGCCCCCGCGGATCTGAAAGTTTCCGGCAAGTTCACCACCGGCGTCCGCGTTGATGCAGTTGGCACCATTGAGGGCAAATCCTTCGATCGCCCAACCGGTGTCAAATTGCCGTTCAAGGGCCAGCCCCTGCAGGGCCACTCCGGGATCAAGAAAGCCGCCGATGGCACCTTCTGGGTGCTGAGCGACAACGGCTTCGGCAGCAAAGCGAATTCGCCGGACTCGATGCTCTTCCTGAACAACTATCGTATCGACTGGGGCAAGGGGACCGTTGAGCGCGTCTCCACCGTCTTCCTGCGGGACCCGGACAAGAAGGTGCCCTTCCGCATCGCAAACGAGGGTACCGAAACGCGCTACCTGACTGGTTCGGACTTCGACACCGAAAGCTTCCAGCCGATCGGCGACAAGATCTGGATCGGTGACGAATTCGGCCCTTACCTGATCCGCGCCGACCGTTCCGGCAAGATCGAAGCTGTGTTCGAGACCGAAATCGACGGCAAACCCGCTCGCTCGCCGGATCATTATGCGATCACCTCGCCGGCGACGCCCACCACGCCAGTTGCATTCAACATCCGCCGCTCGAAAGGTTATGAGGGCATGGCCGCTTCGCCGGATGGCAAATTCCTTTATCCGCTGCTCGAAGGCCCGGCCTGGGACGCTGAGAAGAAGGATTGGGAAAAGACTGCTGACGGCAAGGAATATCTGCGCATTCTTGAGTTCGATGTCGGCGCGGGCAAGTGGACCGGCCGTCACTGGAAGTACGTTCTCGAGAGCAACGGCCTCGCGATCGGCGACTTCAACATGATCGATGCGACCACCGCGATGGTGATCGAGCGTGACAACGGCGAAGGCACCGCCGACAAGGCTTGCGAAGGCCCGAAGAAGCCTGACTGCTTCCACGATATCGCCAAGTTCAAGCGCGTCTACAAGATCGAAATGACCGACGCCAATGCCAGCGGTCCGGTCCGCAAAATCGGCTATATCGACCTGATGAAAATTGCGGATCCGGACAAGAAGGCGCGCCAGCCGCTGAACGAAGGCGTCCTCACCTTCCCGTTCTGGACCATCGAGAACGTCGATGTCGTGGATCAGACGCACATCATCGTCGGCAACGACAACAATTTGCCTTTCTCCACCAGCCGTGAACCCAACAAAGCTGACGACAATGAGTTCGTGCTGCTGAATGTCGCGGAATTTCTGAAGGCCCGCTAATTTCAATTACACCTAAGCAACATGAATGGCCGCCCGATAGGGCGGCCTTTTTGTTTCTGCCGTCTACGACCTCAGGAACGCGCGCGTCACGCGTTGCTGAAATCGCAAATCACAATCACGCGATGTAATTTTTCATGTTGCGCCGCCAGAATGATTTACGCGCGGCTCGTCTTGCGTCACCGCAAACCTGCGATACGCTCTCGCCCCGTAAAACGTCAAAAAGCCAAACTCCCCGGGAGGATAAATTATGTTTTACGCTTTCAAACATCATGCTCTGAATTCGGTTGCCGCCGCAGCGTTTCTTTGCGCTTCGGCAATTTCGGCGTCGGCTCAATCGCAAAACAACAATCTCGACAAGCTCGGCAACTTTCAGAAAACAGGCGTTACCGAAATACCAACTGTGCCGCAGACAGGCCGAAAGGTCGATGCGATCAAGGCCAATCTCGCCAAGATCAAATTACCACCAGGATTCAAGATCAGCCTCTACGCACTGGTGCCGGACGCACGGCATATTGCCGTCGGACCGCAAGGCGTCGTGACATTCGTCGGGACGCGCAAGAGCAAGGTCTATGCGGTGACCGACCGCGGCAAGGCTGGCTTTGCGGAAGAGGTGAAGGAGTTCGCACCTTCGGTGAATTTCACCATTCCGAACGGCGTCTGCTTCTCCAAGGATGGCTTCCTCTTCGTTGTCGAACAGAATCGCGTTCTCAATTTCCCTGCAGCAGAATTCTTCTATGAAAGCCCCGACATCGCCGTGGCCGTCGTCGTCCCGCAAGGCGAGCTGATCCCGAAGGAAGACGAAAGCTTCAATCACACCGCGCGGGTCTGCCGCATCGGCCCGGACAACAAGATCTACATCTCGCTCGGGCAGCCGTTCAACGTGCCGGCGAAGAACAAACTCGATGGCTTCGCGAAGAATGGCATTGGCGGGATCATCAGAATGGATCAGGACGGCAAGAACCGCGAGGTTTATGCCGGAGGTATCCGCAACTCCGTCGGCATGGACTTCAATCCGAAGAACAATCAGCTCTGGTTCACGGATAATCAGGTCGACGGGATGGGCGATAACATTCCTCCGGGGGAGCTGAATCGCATTACGCAGCCCGGACAGAATTTCGGCTTCCCCTATTTCGGCGGCGGCAAGGTTCGCACCGTCGAGTACAAGGCCGATACGCCGCCCGCCAACGTGGTCTATCCTGAAGTGGAGATGGACGCCCATGCCGCTGACCTCGGCATGGTGTTCTACAATGGCAAATCGTTCCCCGCGAAATATCGCGGTGGCATCTTCTCGGCCCAGCATGGATCGTGGAATCGGACCGATCCAATTGGAGCGCGCGTGATGTTCACATCGCTCAAGCCTGACGGCAGCGCCGACAAGACCGAGGTCTTCGCCTCCGGCTGGTTGACGCCGGATGGCGAATACACCGGTCGCCCGGTAGACGTCGCAACGCTTCGCGACGGCTCACTTCTGGTGTCGGACGATCTCGCCGGCGCGCTGTATCGTATTACCTACGAAGAGAAGTAAGGCACACGTCGCCTGCCGTGAACCGGCCCTCCGGTTCACGGCAGAGCCGATCCAACAACAAGAAAAGCAGTTCATGCGATCAAAACCAAACAAACACACCGCACCATATCTGGCCTTCCTGCTTGTTCTGCTGACGCTGAACGGGGTGGCCAGCACAGCGCAGGCCGCGGGTGACGCCAAGGCTGGACGAAAGAAGGCCCAAATGTGCTCGGCCTGTCACGGCATCGATGGTATCGCGAAGATTCCGATTGCGCCCAACATTGCGGGTTCGCCCGCGATGTACCTGGAGAAGCAGCTCAAGGCCTTCCGCTCCGAGGAGCGCAAGGAAGAGAATATGAATGTCGTGGCAAAGCCGCTGTCAGACGCCGACATCGCCGACCTCGCGGCCTGGTATTCCGGGATAGCCGTTGAGGTCACTTTGCCAAATTGAGAGACGCGCAACGCGCACCATCACGCGGGTGAGCGAGACGAACTGTTATCCGTTAGGCGCGTGACAGCTCTTCGATGGCTGCAACGACGGCATGCCTGACACCGGGGTCGTAAAGCGAATGCCCCGCAGTCTCGACCGTTCTCAGCTTTGCACCGGGCCATGCCTTGAGCAGCGCGTGGGCTGTTGATGGCGGGCACAGGAGGTCGTAGCGGCCTTGCACGACAATTCCCGGAATGCCCTGCAGGCGTCCGGCATTTTCCAAAAGTTGTCCAGGTTTCATGAAGCAGTTGTTCTGAAAGTAGTGCGCTTCCATAAACGGCGACGACGGAAGACCGCGGGCATCATTCGCCACCGCAGCAAAGTCCAGCCGTGTTTTCGAAGGCTTGTGTTCCGACAGAATACGCTCGGTGTCGTGCCACGCGCGGGACGCCGGTCCATGGATGGCTGGATCGGGATCGAGAATGCGCCTCCAATAGGCGTCGAGCGGCTGGTCGCGCTCGTCCGGCGGCAGCAGGCTGAGAAAATCATCGTTCAGGTCAGGGTAGAAGCGCCGCAAGCCGCCGATGAATGTCCATTCCAGCTCATCGCGGGTGCCCAGAAAAGTCGCGCGCAGCACGATGCCGCTGACGCGCGACGGATGCGCCTGCGCATATGCGAGAGCCAATGTTGCGCCCCACGACCCGCCGACAACCAGCCACCGCTCAAAGCCCAGCGTCGCGCGGATGATTTCCATGTCGGCAATCAAATGCGGCAGCGTGTTATCTTTGCGCGATCCCTTCGGGCGGCTCCTGCCTGCCCCGCGCTGGTCGAACAGCACCGCCTGAAAGCGAAGCGGATGGAACAACCGGCGATGGTCGGGCTGGCAACCGCTACCGGGGCCGCCGTGCAGATAGACCACGGGGATGCCGTCGGTGCGGCCAACTGTCTCCACATAAAGCTCGTGGCCCTCGCCCACCGCAAGATGCTGCACGGTCAGCGGCGTAAACCTGTCAGCCTTTTTGGACGAGGCGGTGTCAGCGGCGTCAGGCCCCATGTGGATCTGCCTCGAATGTGCCGCCTGCAAAGTTCCGGTAGATGAACCGGCGGTTGTCTCCGGCCGCCTCCGTCATAGCTGTCTTGAATATCCGCTCGTGAGCCGGCGACAACGCACAGGCCGGATCGGTGTTGCCGGCATTGCCGGTCAGCGCAAATGCCTGACAGCGGCAACCGCCATAATCGATCTCCTTGTACTCGCAGCTCTGACAAGGCTCCGGCATCCAGCCGGTGCCGCGATAGCGATTGAATGCTTCCGAATTCTGCCAGATCCAGGCGATAGAGTGATCACGCACTGATTCAAACGCGAGGCCGGTGATCGTTTCCGCGGCATGACATGGCAATATCTTGCCCGACGGCGAGATATTGAAGAACTGCCGCCCCCAGCCCCCCATGCATTTCTTTGGACGCAGTGCGTAGTAATCCGGGACGACGTAGTCGATGGCGAGGATACCCTTGAGCCGCACCTCGGCTTCCTCGACGATGCGGGAGGTTTCCTCGATCTGTTGCATCGTCGGCATCAATGCCGCGCGGTTCTTCAGCGCCCAGCCGTAATACTGCACGTTGGCGACTTCCAGCCGATCGGCATCGAGATCGACGGCCATCTGGATAATGTCGGCAAGCTGAAACAGATTTTGGCGATGCATCACAGCGTTGACCGTCAACGGCAGGCCAAGTTCGCGCGTCCAACCCGCAACCTCGATCTTCTTCGCGTGCGCGTCCCTCAATCCTGCGACGCGGTCGGCGGTGCCCCGCTCGCTGCCCTGGAAACTGATCTGCACGTGGCACAGCCCGGCATCGGCCAAAGCAGCCAGCTTGTCCTTCGTCAACAAGACAGCGGAAGTGATGAGGTTCGTATACAGGCCAACATCGGTCGCATGCTGAACGAGTTCGACCAGATCCTTCCGCGCCGTGGGCTCACCGCCGGAAAAATGAATCTGAAGCACGCCGATTGCCACGAGTTCACTCAGCACGCGCTTCCACTCCTCGGTGGACAGTTCCGCGCTCCCGCGCTCCAACTCCACCGGATTTGAGCAATAGGGACACTGCAGAGGACAGCGGTGTGTCAACTCCGCCAGAACAGCCAGGGGGATGCCGAACGTTTCTGCCTGCGATTTACGCTGTTCCAGCACCGCCAATCCATCCGCCGGATCGGCGTGAACAGGGGAAGCATCGGCGAGCGTCGGGCTCATGATTTTCTATCCTGTGCCTCCGCAAGAAACCCCTTCTCGGCGAGGTCCCGCAGCATGGCTATGACGTCCGCGCCGATCATACCACGATCGGCGGCATACTTGGCAGCGAGCACATCGATGATCTGATCGACAGTTCGAACACCGTCGCAGAGTTGCAGGATTTCCACCGCAATCTCGTCCGGCGCGAGCACCCGCTCCGGCACCAGAATGACCCAGACTCGCCGGGCTTCGTCGAACTTGAGCTTGGCGTGCCGGGCCAGCACGGGCCGGCTCCCTTCACTTATGTCGATCCGGCGGCTCCGCAATGCCATCAGGCCTGCTCCGGCACAAAAGCGCCCGGAGGCACGTGGCCATCGACGTACGCGTGATAGAGCGCATCAAGCTGGACCCACAGCACGTTGGTCTTGAAGATCAGCGCATTGCAAACCGCTTCCCGTTCCTGCGGCGTCGCCGCATGGCGCTTGACGAAATCGAGAGCGAAGTTCGCGTCTCGCGGCGCCTGTTCCATCCGCCGCTTGAAATAACTCATGATGTTCGGATTAATGAAATCGTAATGCGCGAGCATTCCCGAAATTCGCTCCTCATGCAGGTTCGGCGCGAACAACTCGGTCAGCGAGGATGCGATCGCCTCCAGCGGAGTCTTGTCGCGGACGAAATGAACGTAGGCATCGACTGCGAAGCGCGTCGCCGGGAGAATACCCTCCGCGGATTCCACATAGGCACTGTCCAGCCCGAGTCCCTCGGTCAACTTCAGCCAGCGCTCGATGCCACCTTCGGTGCCAACATCGCCGTCGTGATCTTCGATGCGGTGCCGCCACTCAAGCCGGATGTTGCGATCGCGGAAACGCGAGATCACCACCGCGTCCTTGATGGGAATGGAACTTTGATAATAGTAGCGATTAAGCGCCCAGGCCTGCACCTGCCCCTTGTTCAGCTTGCCGCCATGCAGCAGCCGGTGAAACGGATGCAGGTTGTGATACCGGGTGGCCCCGATCTGCCGCAGCGCGGCTTCAAGATCATCCGCCGATGCGAGCGGCGTGCCTGCCTTCAATGCGAACACACTCGTTGCGATCAAATGGTGATCTCCATTCCGTCCGAGGGAATCTGCCATCCTGAACTCTCGGCGGCTTTTCGCTCTGCGGAGTCCGGAAACAGAACTGGATTCGAATTGTTGATATGCAGAAATATCTTGCGCGCGATGCCGAGGTCCGCAAGCGCCGCAATGGCGCCGTCCTCACCCGACATCGCCATATGCCCCATGCGCTGGCCGGTTTTCGCCCCCAGCCCTGCGGCGATCAATTCATCGTCGCGCCAGAGTGTACCGTCGAAAAAGATTAAAGGAGCGCCCTGAAGCCGCTGCCTGAGGTCGGGAGTAAGCCCTGCGCAGGCCGCGAGAAAATAAAGATACTGTCCACTTCTTTTGTCGATGATCCGCAACCCGAGCGTATCGCCGGGCTCGTCGCTCTCAGGTTGTGGCGCGCTTTCAAGATACCAGGCGCGCTTACCGGGAACGGCAAACGGCAGGATTTCGAGCCCCGACGGTGACCCGTCCGGAAGCACGGGTTCGAACGCCGTATCAAACTCAATCGGCTGGCGCCGCACCCGCTTCTCGTCGAGCACGTTGAAAATACTGTTCGACTTGAGAACGGAAAGCACGCGCTGATGGGCATAGATCGTGAATGGCCAGCCCTCACGGAGCGACAAAAGCCCGGCAACAGCATCGACCTCGCCGTTGGTCAGGATAACGCCGGCAATCGGGCTATGGCGGAGATGGCCCGTCTTGGGATGAAGCTGTGGCGTCGCGATCACCTGCTGGCGCAGGTCAGGCGAGGCGTTTATCAGAAACCAGTGCTCGCCGTCGGCGCTTACTGCAATGGACGCCTGGGTCGCCTGCAGTTCAGGCTGCGAGCCGCGGGCCGCGCGGCAAACCTCGCAATTACAATTCCATTGAGGAACACCGCCGCCCGCCGCAGCCCCAAGAACGACGACGCGCATAAATAAGCTCCGCGCTCGATCAATGCGACCGAACTTCATCGTGACGATATCTCACATCACGGAACTCGGTGTCACAGACGCAATAAAAACCGGCGTCGCGCAGGAATGCTCCCGATGGGAAGAATTCCTGACGCAAACCGGACAGCTCAGCTACTGAACTTGTAACGCTACGCGGCTTACTTCCGCGCCGCGCAGGCGTACATGTTGATTTCCATACCAACTGGCACTTCGACGATCTTCGGAGTCTTCCAGGCCATTTTATTGGTCTCCTTCCCATTCCAGACGGGACTTTGCGCCACCGCCACTCTGAAGCTAACACGGACTTTCGGGGTGGTGTCATCCATTTTTCGGAGCCTCCGGCACAAGTTTGTGACCGCACCCCCGATAGTGTGCGACGCACCAATTTCCGTTCCGACCCGCACGACGCCGGATAATTTTCCAAACAATGGGCTTTACTTGGATACCTGTCAGCTTGAACCTAGCGCCAACAACGACGCCATGACCGGCGCGATTCTTTACGCAAGCACAGGTCGTCGCACCTTCCGGCCCGAGCAACGGAGCTCTCCTGCATTGACCTGTACGGAGGAAACCCAAGTTGAGCCTGCCCCGCACACGCATCAAAATGTCCGATGCAGATATCGTCAGCCGATTTGAACGCCTGGGTTACAAACTCGCGGTCGACCAGATCGCATTCACTACGGAGAGCGTTGAAGATTTTTATAATGCCCGCGAAACGCTGTGGACCGGCGTAGGCACTGTCAAAATTTATGAAGAAGGCGGGATGTTGTTGGTCGAGAAAGCGCAGCCGCGCGCCGGCCAGCCCACCCGCGACATCGCGGTTATCAGCCTCGGACACGCACGCGCCGTAATGGGCGTGCTTAAACCGGACAAATCCGCAGAGTTGCCGCGTTATGCCGGCACCATGGCATAGCGGATAATTCCATGGCTTGTTGATAGCGCGTGCCGCCGGTTCAGATTTGAGTGGCGGTCCTCTTCGGTATCCGATCCGCGAATTCCGAGTCGGCGTTATATCGCTCCCTGCAGGTCCCGACGGAGGCTGGGTCAACGGTCAAGTGCTGCGCGCGAATAGCGGCGGCGTCTGACCGCCGATGACTCTTAGTGGCGCCTTATCACTTGCAAAAGCTCGGCCGCGTGGTCCTCCGCCCGGCCGATGTTCTCGATGACGACATCGGGTACTGCGGCAATAACGGCCCTGCGAAGCCTCTCATCCAGTTGACCATCGCTGGAGCGCGCCCTTGCAGCAAGACGTTGCGCAAGGACTTCCGGCGGAGCCGTCACCGAGACCACCGTGACGTTGGCATATGATCTGCGCGCAAACTCGACAATGGTGCGAGACGCGTTCACGACGACGGCATGTCCGGCCCGGATATCATCGACGATCGAGCGCGGCACACCATAGCGCAAGCCATGCGCCTCCCACTGAAAGGCAAAGTCGCCGTGCGCAAGCATCTGTCCGAATTGCATCGGGCTGACGGCCTCGTTGTCTTCGAACGACGAGGCCTCTCGGGTGACAACCCGCTGCGGGAAGACGACCTTGATGTCGCCGGCACAGCCTGCCTTTGCAAGCCCAATCAGCGTATCCTTGCCCGCTCCGCTTGGGCCAACAACCAGAACCAACCGGCCCGGCCCGATCAAATCCGTGCTTGGCGCGGACAGTGTCGCAATATCGGTCATGCTACACGATGTCCTTCACGCCAAACGCTGCGCACCACCGGCAGATCTTGTGCAAGATGCACGCGGATCAGATCCGCGCGTTTACCGGCAACGATTTCACCCCGGTCAGAGAGGCCAACAGCTTCCGCGGCGGTTTTAGTGACGGTTCGCACCGCTGCAGCTAGATCAATCGCCGGCACATGCTGGGGCAACTGCATCGCCGCCATGAGAAGACTCGACGGGATATAGTCAGACGACATGATGTCGAGCAACCCCTCGCGGGCAAGATCGACAGCGGCAATATTGCCGGAGTGCGAACCGCCACGCACGACATTCGGTGCGCCCATCAGAACGGCGATGCCTGCCTGGTGAAGCCCCCATGCCGCTTCCATCGTGGTCGGGAATTCGGCGACTGAGACGCGGTCGCGGATTGCATCGGCGACATTCTCCTCGGTGGTGTCGTCATGACTGGCAAGCGGGATATTGTAGCTGTGCGCAAGCGCCACGATCGCGCGCATGTTGGTTTCACCATAAGTCTTTTGGTAGGCAAAACGGCGCTCGAACATTACATCAAGTTCTGCGTCCGTCAGACCGCCGCTCTTGCCGCGATAATAATCACGCAGCTTGCCTTCGTCGCGAAACTGGCGCTGGCCCGGCGTGTGATCCATCAGCGACATCAACCGTATATCCGGCCGGCCGATCAGTTCCTCCGCTTCCTCGACGACGCTCGGCATCGGAATTTCACAACGCAGATGCAGGAAATGCTCTGCGCGCAGCAACTTTGCATCGCGCGCCGAAGAAATAGCTTCCGCCAGGATGCTTGCCTGACCATCGACATCCTCCGCACCTTCCTCACGCCAGACGCGCAAGGAATCCAGAACCGTGGTGATGCCGCTGGTGGCGAGTTGCCCGTCATAAGACACCACTGCCGCCACCGGGTCCCAGAACACCTTGGGCCGCGGCACATAGTGAGCTTCCAAGTGATCGGTATGCAGTTCGATCAGCCCCGGCATCAGAAGATCGCCTCCCATATCCTCGCCGCGCTCGGGTGCGTCACCCTCGCCAATCTCGGCGATCGCGCCTTGAGCGACTGCAACCCAGCCCCGTTCGATGACGCGGTCCCTCAGGACCACGCGTGCGTTGCTAAAGATGCTTTCGTTCCGTTCGGAGACCATTCTTTTCCTCTTATGCCGCCGCCGCGAATGACATGACGTCTATGACACGATCGGCAATCAGATGACGAACCTCGTCGTCGTGAACGATGGCCACCATCGCCACGCCGCGCGTTTTCTTCTCAGCAACCAGATCCACGACAATCTTTCGGTTGACGCCATCGAGTGAGGCGGTCGGCTCATCGAGCAGCAGGATCGGCATGTCGGATATGAAGCCACGCGCAATGTTAACGCGCTGCTGTTCGCCCCCGGAAAAAGTCGATGGCGGCAATGTCCAAAGCCGCTCCGGGATGTTGAGACGGCTCAACAACGTGCCGGCCTGCGAACGAGCATCGTCTCGCACGATGCCGTTCGCGATAAGTGGCTCCGCGACAACATCAAGCGTGGCAACACGGGGTACGGCACGCAGGAACTGGCTGACATAACCGATGGTTCGTCTGCGGACCCGCAAAATATCGCGAGGCTGCGCTGTGGAAATATCGATCATCGCTTCGTTGTGGCGCACCAAGATATGCCCTTCATCGCAGCGATAGTTGCCGAAAATCATTTTCAGTATGGACGACTTGCCCGCGCCTGACGGTCCGGACAGGACCACGCATTCTCCCGCATTGACCCGCATCGAGACACCCGACACGATCGGCAGCCGGACGCCGTTCTGCAGATGCATCGTAAACGTCTTGCTCGCATTCGAGATTTCGATCATCGGAGACATGGGCCACTCATGCAGGCAGGATCGAGGAAACAAGGAGCTGCGTGTAAGGCTCGTGCGGATCGTCAAGCACCTGATCCGTCAGGCCTGTCTCGATCACCTCGCCGCCCTTCATCACCATGACTCGATGCGACAACAGCCGGGCCACCGCGAGATCATGCGTTACAATCACGACTGCAAGCCCGAGTTCGTTGACCAGTCCGCGCACAAGATCGAGCAGTCGCGCCTGAACGGAAACATCGAGCCCTCCAGTCGGCTCATCCATGAAGACAAGACGCGGTTCGGTAACGAGGTTGCGGGCAATCTGAAGCCGCTGCCGCATGCCGCCGGAATAGGTCTTCGGCGCATCATCGATCCGATCGGTCGAAATCTCGACACGCTGCAACCATGACGACGATGTTTCACGAATTTTACCGTAATGCCCCCAGCCGACCGCCATCAGCCGCTCGCCGACATTCGCGCCCGCCGATACCGCCATGCGCAGACCCATCGCTGGATCCTGATGCACGTAGCCCCAGTCGGTGCGGAACAGAAACCGCCGCTCCGCCTCACCCAGGGTTGCAAGGTCGCGCGTAACGCCATCTCGCATACGGTAAGCTACACGGCCTTTGCTCGGGTGAAGCTGCGTTGACAACATTTGTAGCAGCGTCGATTTACCCGAGCCGGACTCTCCGACGATCGCGAGCACCTCGCCTGGATAAAGCTGAAACGAGACGTCCTTGCAGGCGAGGTGCCGGCCGTACGACTTGCTCAAGCCTTCGCAGATAAGGAGCGGCTGATCGTCGTCACGCATCATGTCACCTGATGGTCGGCGCCGAAGCCGGCGCCCTGATAGCCGCCCGCGCGGCGCGTTTCGCAATAGTCCGTATCGGAACACACGAACATCCGGCCGCCCCGATCGTCGACCACCACTTCATCGAGATAGGACGTCTTCGATCCGCACAATGCGCAAGGCGCGTCGAAGCGGTAGGTTTCGAACGGATGATCCTCGAAATCGAGCGATGTGACCTTGGTATGCGGCGGAATCGCATAGATGCGCTTCTCACGTCCGGCACCAAACAGTTGCAAAGCCTCACAGTCATCCATTTTTGGATTGTCGAACTTCGGCGTCGGGGACGGATCCATCACGTATCGCTCGTTGACCTTCACCGGATAGGCATAGGTCGTTGCGATGTGGCCGTGGCGCGCGATATCCTCGTACAGCTTGACGTGCATCAAGCCGTACTGCCCAAGCGCGTGCATGCGCCGCGTTTCGGTCTCACGCGGTTCAAGAAACCGCAGCGGCTCCGGGATTGGCACCTGATAGACCAGCACTTGGTTATCGTTCAACGCGGTTTCCGGGATGCGATGGCGGGTTTGAATCACGGTCGCATCCGATGTGACCGTGGTGGTTTTCACGTTCGCTGTCTTCTCGAAGAATTTGCGAATCGAGATCGCATTCGTGGTGTCGTCGGAACCCTGGTCGATCACCTTCAGGGTATCTTCGCGGCCGAGGATCGCCGCCGTCACCTGCACGCCGCCGGTGCCCCAGCCGTACGGCATCGGCATTTCGCGGCTGGCGAACGGCACCTGATAGCCTGGAATGGCGATTGCTTTGAGGATCGCGCGGCGGATCATCCGCTTGGTCTGCTCATCGAGGTACGCGAAGTTATAGACGGGCGCATTCATTCGGCGGCCTCCGCCAGCGAAACGTCGCTGTCCTTGGCAGCCTCGAATTCCTTGCGCAGTTTCCGCAGCAGGCCGAGTTCGGACTGGAAGTCCACGTAGTGAGGAAGTTTCAGGTGCTCGACGAAGCCTGTCGCTTGCACATTATCGGAATGTGACATCACGAATTCCTCGTCCTGCGCAGGCGAGCGCACTTCTTCACCCAACTCGCGTGAACGCAACGAACGATCGACCAGCGCCATCGACATGGTCTTGCGTTCGCTCTGCCCGAAGGCCAGGCCATAGCCACGCGTGAAGCACGGCGGCTGCTCCGCCGAGCCCTTGAACTGGTTGACCATCTGGCACTCCGTCAGCGCGATGGACCCGAGCGGCACCGCGAAGCCGGCATCTTCCGCAACAAACTCGACCTCGACCTCGCCAAAGCGAATCTCACCTGCGAATGGATGCGTCCGGCCAAAGCCACGCTGGGTCGAATAGCCCAGCGCCAGCAGAAAACCTTCATCGCCCCGCGCAAGATTTTGCAGCCGCAGATCGCGATCCGCCGGAAAGCTCAGCGGCTCCCGCGTGAGATCGCCGACTGGCTGATCGGCGTCTGCTTCCGGAGACGGCTCGATCAGGCCATCTGCACCGAGAATATCGGTCACGCGCGGCATCGGAACGTCGTCAATGACACCCTGTGCCGGCTCCGGGATCGCCACACCTTCCGTAAGCGAGGGATCAAGTAATCGATGGGTGTAATCGAATGTCGGCCCCAGAATCTGCCCGCCGGGCACATCCTTGAATGTCGACGAGATGCGGCGGCGCACCTGCATATTTGCAGTGTCGAGCGGTTCGGTCGCGCCCAAACGTGGGAGTGTCGCCCGGAATGCGCGTAGCAGGAAGATCGCCTCTATCATGTCGCCCCGCGCCTGTTTGATTGCCAGCGCGGCAAGTTCGCGATCGTAAAGCGAACCTTCGGTCATGACACGATCCACGGCCAGCGAGAGCTGCCCGGAAATCTGTGACAGTGAAAGATCGGGAACTTGCGGATCGCCACGACGCTCATGCGCGAGCAGCCGGTGTGCATTCTCTATGGCGCGCTCGCCGCCTTTGACAGCAACGTACATGGATCAGGCCCCTCTCGCAGTGATGAGCGTACTGCGCGGCAACGCCACCAGCTCAGCCCCGCACACCAACAGCAGGTCAACACCACGGGGAAACAGCGCGTGGTTGGCCTGCATGCGCTCGGCAAAATCGGAAGGCAGCCCGCCCGCGCGCAATGTCGAGGTGCCGCGAATACCGGGACCGCTCAAGGTCTGAGCCCGTCCTTCCGTCAGCGTGCCAACCTGAATCACCAGCGTCGTCGATCGATCCGGATATTCCGGCGTCCCAGGCGCAAAACCCTCGAAGTCCGGCAACGCCGCGCCATCATGTATCAGGGCGAAGGCGGCGCGGGATGCATCGCTTGTCAACGGGGCGCCTGTCTGAAACCGCAGCCATGTATCAATCGCGGGTTCGGCTGAAAAGCGGTCGTCAATCCAGATTGGCGTATCGTGGTCGAACAGGGCCAGCGAAACGGCGGCAGTGGCGGTCATCATAGGCGACGGTGCATGAACTCCCTCTGCGACGGTTTGGACCGAGCCGGGGCGCGCCAGCGCGTTCATCACGCTGCGGAACACGGATTGCGATGACTTTACTGGATCGACAAAGCCACCACTGGAGTCAAGGCTGGTATGGAGTGTCATCAGCCCTCGCCCCTGACCAGCGTGTAGAAATCGACGCGGGTCGCCGCAGTCTCCGCCGCTTGCCGCAATCGCGCGTCTTCAAGCTCGCGACGCAACGGAGCAATGACCTTTTGTTCGATATCAGCCTTGAAACCGCTGTTCTGGATCAGCGCATCGCACAAGGCGATCAGCCTCGCCTTCTCACCATCCCGCCCCAGCACATAGCCGAAGCCAAGTTCACCGGAGGCTAGCCGCACCGCTGCGCGTGAAACGCTGGCCTCACCGAGATTGAAAGGCGCGCCGTCACCGCCGATCCGGCCCCGAACCATGACAAGCCCGTTCTCGGGTTGCCGGGCTGTTTCGTGAGACGGAACATCGAGCGCTTCGAGGCAGGCGGAAATCCGCTCCGTCGAGGTATGCGCAAGCACAGACATTGCTTTACGGCGACAGGTTTCCGGTGTGGCGTGCGGTTGGGTCATGTCCAGCTTGCCGATTCCAAGTTGTCTATGTTAGTAGACAACTTCGTAACGCAGCGCCATGACAAATTGGTGACGTCGCCATGATTTTCACAGCGTCTGGAATTGGCCGCCCAAACATGTCGTTGCATCCATGAGTTTGTCAGGAGAGCCAGCGACCGGTGTCGCACTCTGGCGCCGTGTCGCGGATTCCATCGAGCAGGCCATCGCCGACGGAACCTATGCCCGCGATACACGCCTTCCCGGTGAACTGGAAATTGCGGAAATCCACCGTGTCAACCGTCACACGGTGCGGCGCGCGCTGGCGGCGCTGGCCGAGCGCGGGCTCGTCCGCGCGGAGCGTGGCAGCGGCACCTATGTCGAGGCTCCGCGCATAGCCTACCCGCTGCGCTCGCGAACCCGTTTTTCCGAGATCGTTGGCGCCGGGGGTCTTGAGGCCAGCGGTCAATTGCTGAGTGCGTCAGTCGAACCCGCGACACGCGAGCTTGCCAAACGGCTGGGGCTCAGGACGGATGCGCCGCTGCTCCGGATCGATGCGTTGCGCATGGCGAACCGTGTTCCAGTCTGTCTTGGAACCACCTGGCTCGACGCAAGCCGCTTTACCGATGGCGGGCGGGTCTATGAGAAGACCCGGTCAATGACCAAGCTGCTCGCGCATTTTGGCGTGCGTGATTATCGCCGCGAATGGACCAATGTCTCCGCTTCTATCGCCGATGCCGCTGATGCGACGCGGCTTGATCTCGCCCTTGGCCGCCCTGTTCTGGTCGCCGACAGCCTGGATGCGGAGCCGAATGGGACGCCCCTGCTCACCACCCGCGCTCGCTTCGCGGCGGAGCGCGTCCAGTTCGTCATCGAGAACAAGTAAGGCTTAAAAGTTAGTGCGGCGCTTCACCGGCGCGACCGATGATCGCTAAGCGCAGGCGGCTTGAGATCAAATCGATCACAGCGACCGCAGCCAGAATCATCAGGATCAGGGTCGAGACTTTCTGCCATTCCAGCACACGGATTTGTTCGGCCAGTTGCAATCCGATGCCCCCGGCGCCGACAATACCGATGATGGTGGCCGAGCGCGTGTTGGATTCAATGAAGTAGAGAATTTGCCCGGCCAGCACGGGAAGCACCTGCGGCATCAAACCGAAGCGAATTTCCTGTAGTTTGCTGCCGCCCGCCGCGCGGATACCCTCGACCTGCTTGCGGTCGGCTCCTTCGATAGCTTCGGAGAAAAGCTTGCCGAACGCACCGAAATCCGAGGTCGCAATCGCCAGCACGCCGGCAAACGGTCCAAGTCCCACGACATTGATCCACACCAGCGCCCAGATCAGCATATCGACGCCCCTGATCGAATCCAGAAAGCGGCGCACCGGAAAGCGCAGGAAAACTGACGGAATGATGTTCCGTGCCGCCAGCAGGCTGACCGGCAGCGCCAGCAGCGCCGCCAGCAACGTGCCGAGAAACGCGATCGACAGCGTTTCCCCCATCGCGACAAGATAGGTGGGGAACGACGTGCCGGGGTCCGGTGGGATCATCAGCGTGATGAACCAGCCGAGTTGTCTAAAGCCGGTCACCAGGCGATCGATCGAGAATTCAAGATACCAGCAGCCGAAGATAAACAGCGCGATCGCGGCCAACCCGACAGCGAGCGCCTTAATACGTGACCTATGCGATCCCCGGAAAAGGTCCGGATACTGAATTGCAAGCTCCTTTGGATCCCGTGTTGCCGGCGTCATATGCGCTGCTCCGATCCGAACAGCCGCCCGCGCAGCCAGCCGGTACAGATATCGATGACAAACACGGTGACGATGATCATCAGCAGAATAGCGCTGACATCGGAGTAGAAGAACTTGCGCACCGCCACGACCAGTTCCTGGCCGATGCCGCCTGCCCCGACAAAACCCATCACCGACGCTTCTCGCACATTGATCTCGAACCGCAGCAATGTGTAGCTCGCGAAACCCGGCATCACTTGGGGAAGCACGGCAAAGCGGACGGCGGACATCCAGCTTGCGCCGGTAGAGCGGACGCCTTCGAGCGGCTTCATGTCGATATTTTCGGCCTGCTCCGAATAGAGCTTGCCCAGCGCGCCTATCGAGTGAATCGCGATTGCCAGTACGCCGGCCATCGGCCCTAGACCAAAAGCAATCACAAAGATCAGCGCAAACACGATGCTGGGAACTGTGCGGCAGAATTCCAGAGACCTGCGCACAACAAACCGCAACGCGGGATGCGGCGACAGATTGGCGGCAGCGAAGAAGTTGAGGCCAAATGCACCTAATGCGCCCATCGTGGTGCCGACATAGCTCAGCAGCAGCGTTTCCGCGAGCAGCTTGAGCCATTTTTGCCAGCCCCAAAACCATTCGGCGGGATCGGTCCAGACGCGCTTGCCCGTGTCAAGATTCAGGATGCGGTCGAAGTAACCAACAAAATTTCCGATCTTCTCGACGAAAGTCTTCGGCGCGACCTCAGCGCCAAAGCCCGCGACGATCAGCAACACGATGAATACGACGAGCCCTGCCGCAAAGCGCAGTCGTTTGCGAGAGATAGCCGCGTTGTAGGCGGCTTCGAGCGCCGCGATCTGCTGGGGCGGATAGCTGGAAAGGCTGATTGTCAAAATGAAACTGTTCTATGCAGGAAAGAGGAAGGGCCGAACAGGCACATCTGTCCGGCCCTCCGTCAGTCAGGATGCCTTCTTCTTGCGAAGACTGTCGACGAACTTGATCAGTTCAATCATGCCGTCCCAATCCTTGGTGGTGGCCGGGGCGAAGTCTTTCTTCTGTCCGTCGGACAGCCTGTCGAATGCTGCCTTGTCCTTGGCAGGAGCCTCAAAGAAAGCCTTCTCGATGCTCGCCTTCAGATCGGCCGGCATTTCGGTCAAAACCGCGTATGGGCCGTTTAAAATCGGCGCCGATTTGTGAACGATGCGGAAGTCTTCCTTCTTCATCGCCGAACCGTCGGCATTCTTCAGCATGCCCTTGGTCAGCATCTGAGCAAGGGTCGAGTCGTTATCGGCGGTCCACTGATTGGCGGCGACGTCAACCGTCCCCTGCGAGAGTGCCAGGAGCGCGTTTTCGTGGCTGCCGGTGAAAACCACCTTGCCGAAATACGATTCCGCGTCGGTGATCTGCATCTTGTTCAGTTCGAAACGCGGAACATTGTTGCCGGAGGTCGAATTCGGATCGACCAGACCGAGGTTCTTGCCCTTCAGATCGTCGATGCTCTTGTAAGGGCTCTTCGCCAGCACGAAGAACATCGAATAGTAGCCGGTGGTGCCGTCGATGTTTCGGTCATGTGCGAACGCGTCGGTATGCACACCTGTGAGACGCGCGCGGGCGAACGACGCCGAGCCGTAGCTGGCAACATGGATGGTTCCGGTGCGCTGTCCTTCGATCACCGCAGCGTAGTCATTGGCGATGCGGAGGTTCACCTTCACGCCAAGTTCCTTGCTCAGGTAGGAAATGAAGGGCGCCCAGCGCTCGGTAACGCCGGACGCGTTCTCAGCAGGAACAACTGCGAAAGTAAGTTCGGGATACTTGGTCTTCCAGTCCTGGGCGGACGCAGCGGTGGCGCTGAAGGCGAACGCAGCAGCACCCACAATGACGATACGGCGATTGATCATGGTGTCCTCTGTATGGTCGGTTATCGCAAGGTTCAGGTCGAATTCGATGACTCAAAGCATGCCGCAATCCGAAGACTGCTTCACGACATCGGCACGCTTATGCAACCGCGGCAGTTCCGAAAGCCGGCGCGAGAGTTCCGGGCGCAAAGCCCGGAGTCTCGTCCATCACTTCGCCAGCCTCAAGATCGTAGAGCTCGCGCGCGATCGTGTCGGTGAGTGCAGCAGGGACTCCGTCGAACACGATACGCCCGGCGGACATGCCGATCAGGCGGTCGCAGTATGTCCGCGCCAGATCGAGCGAGTGAAGGTTGCAGATCACCATGATGCCGAAATGCTTGTTGATACGCAGCAGCGCATCCATCACGATCCGGGTGTTACGCGGATCGAGCGACGCAATCGGCTCGTCCGCCAAAATAATGTCAGGCTGCTGGACCAGCGCCCGGGCAATCGCCACGCGCTGCTGCTGGCCGCCGGAAAGCTGGTCGGCGCGCTGCGCAGCCATCGGCATCATGTCGAATTGCTCGAGAGCGGAAATCGCAATGGCCTTGTCGTCCTGCGGCCAGAGCTGAATCAGCGATCGCCACTGGGGCACGCCCGCAAGACGCCCCATCAGGACATTGGTCAGGACATCGAGCCGCCCGACCAGATTGAATTGCTGGAAGATCATTGCCGAGCGCGCACGCCAGCGGCGCAGATCACGGCCCTGCAAGGCGGTCACGTCCACGCCTTCGAACATAATTCGTCCACCGGTCGGCTTCTCCAGCCGGTTGATCATTCGCAGCAGCGTCGATTTTCCTGCGCCCGAACGGCCAATCACGCCGACGAAGCATCCCGGCTGAACCGAGAACGAGGCATTGTCGACGGCCGTCTTCGCGCCAAACCGGCACGTTAATCCGTCTACCTCAAGCATGTGCCAACTCCGTCTCAGTAAGTTCATTCCTCGCTAGCGTGGGTTTCCTACAGTTGTGTGACACATCCGCCTGCGGCGGTTGCACTCCCCCGAAATCGCGTATGCTGTGACGAAAAGCCCTTGTCATCCAAACTTCACGATGCCGTCATGAAACGTCATGAAGAGATGTTGACCTCACGTCCAATGCACCGGCATTCACCGGGAAAAATCCGTATCGAGAATAGACATTCATGGCCGGCCAGCTGTCCGCACAACCGCTTATCGATCCGACCGCGAACCTGCGTGACAGCAGCGCCGGCGCTTATTGCGAAATTGGCGCGCGCACCGTCCTGCACGAGGTCACGCTCGGCGATTATTCCTACGTCGTGAATGACAGTCAGATCGCCTACGCCACCATCGGGAAGTTCTGCTCGATCGCTGCGATGACGCGAATCAATCCCGGCAATCATCCGATGCATCGCGCGTCGCAAGCGCACTTCTCTTATCGCGCGAGCGCCTACTTTCCCGGCGAGGCAGATGAATCCGAGTTCTTCGCCTGGCGGCGCAGTCACCATGTGACATTCGGTCATGACGTCTGGATTGGACACGGCGCCATTGTGCTTCCGGGCCGCAACATCGGCACCGGTGCCGTGGTCGCAGCCGGTGCTGTCGTCACGAAGGACGTGCCGGCCTATACGATTGTCGGGGGAAATCCCGCTAGGCCGATCCGGCGGCGGTTTCCGGAGCGCATCGCAGATGAGCTGATGACGCTGGCATGGTGGGATTGGGACCACGAGCGCCTACGCACCGCATTACCTGATTTCAGGAATCTGCCGGTCGAAGCCTTCGTCGAGAAATACCGCCATAACGCATCCCCGGATCTGGTTTTGAAAGCAGTTGGCACATGACGGACATCTTGATTGAAGGCGGCGAAGCGCTGGTTGGAAACGATCTTGTCGATGCATCCATTCACGTTGTGGGCGGAAGGATCGCTGAGATAACGTCCCGCAGTGGCGCAGCTTCCCTGCGCTTCAATAGTAATGGCCTCATTGCTCTTCCCGGCATTGTCGACATGCATGGTGACGCGTTCGAGCGCCAGATGATGCCGCGTCCCGGCGTCGACTTCCCGATCGATGTCGCACTTGTCGACAGCGACCGCCAGGCGATTGCCAACGGCATCACCACTGTCTTCCATGCCACCACATGGTCCTGGGAACCCGGCCTGCGCGGAACCGAAAACGCGCACCGGCTACTCGATGCCATCGAAGGCATGCGGCCCCGGCTCGCCGCAGATACCCGCTTTCATCTGCGGCAGGAGACGTTCAATCTCGATGCCGAACCAACCATTGCCGAGTGGATGGCCGCTGGACGTGTCGATCTCCTCGCCTTCAACGATCACATGCATATGACAGCCGCGTCGATGAATAACCCGAAGAAGCGCGCTCGTATGGTGGAACGATCAGGTCTCACTGAAAGTCAATTCGACACACTGGTCGAGCGGGTCATGGCCCGAACCAGCGACGTGCCGGATTCGATTGCACGGCTTGCCTCCATTGGCCGCGACCACGGCATCCCGTTGCTGTCTCATGACGATGAATCGCCGGATCAGCGCGCTGGTTTCCGGACGATGGGAATCGACATCGCCGAGTTCCCGATCAATGAGGAAACCGCGCGCGCAGCGATCGAGGCCGGCGACTTCACCGTGTTCGGAGCGCCGAACGTCGTCCGCGGGGGCAGCCATACCGGCTGGACCAGCGCGGCCGATATGGTGAGCAAAGGCCTGTGTTCGATTCTGGCTTCTGACTATTACTACCCTGCACCACTGCTCGCGGCGTTCCTGTTGGCCGCAGACAACATCCTGCCTCTGCCACAAGCCTGGGCGCTGATCTCCAATGCTCCCGCGGCGGCCACAGGCTTGCGTGATCGCGGCCAGATCGCGACCGGAAAGCGAGCCGACATCATTCTTGTCGATGCGCAGGAGCCGCTCAGGCCTCGCGTCGTCGCGGCGATTGCCGGTGGCCATATGGTTCATTTGACCGAACCACAGCGGCTTTTGTCGGCAGCACCCGCCTTACGCAGGGTTGAACCGGCCTGAGCGAGCGGCTACTCAGGACCGCATGCCGCAACACCCCCGTTACGCCATCTACTTTGTGCCATCGGCGCAGAATGCGCTTTATCGCTTCGGCGCGGACCTGCTTGGGTACGATGCGTACTCGGGCAAGCCGCTGCCCTTTGCCGATGGCATCGAAACGGAAATCGAAGGCTGGAGGAAGCTCACCGTCGATCCGCGCAAATACGGCTTTCACGCCACGTTGAAAGCTCCAATAAACCTTCGATCCGGCAAGACTGAAGATGAGCTTGCCCAAGCCATTCAAGAATTTGCCCACGCGCCGCGCGCGATCCCCCGGATTGTACCCGTCGTTCGCGCTATCGGGAGTTTCATCGCGGTCGTGCCGCGCGATCCTTGTCCCGATCTCCAACAGCTTGCCGCCGAATGTGTCACTGCGTTTGACGATTTCCGTGCACCGCTGACACCCGAGGACCGAGAACGGCGTAACATATCCGCGCTGACGGACGGACAGGTCATGCATCTGGATCGCTGGGGCTATCCGTACGTGTTCGAAGACTTCCGTTTTCACATGACGCTGACGGGCTCTCTGCCGTCCGAGCAGCGCACGGTCGTGCTGAATATCCTTCAGAAGCGCTTTGCGGCGCTGAACTTGGAGTCGGTATCGGTCGACCGGCTGGCGTTGTTGCGTCAGAGCGATGCGACGTCGAACTTTACGATTTTGTCGGATTGGCCGCTTGTGGCCGCCTGATCGTGATTACGTTTGCAGCACCGTTGCGACCAGACGCGTCTGATAAGGATTCATTGTCCGAAGAGCGTTCAGAACCTTGCCATATTGAGTTCTGTCTGCATCGACCACGACCAGGATGATTCCAACCACGGAAAGCAGGGACGCGAAGTCCTGACCGTCGATCGCTCCGCCGTCTATAAGGGTGGTGCCGTTGTAGGCAAGTGCGCAGCCATTCTGCGTCGAGAGTGCAGTTTGAGGTGAAGGTTCAGACTTGCTGCGCGCGCCGGCCGGAAGAACGCGAAGGTCGCCGACCTCGACTTCTAGCTCATCCAAGGTAACCGGGCTTCGCATCGCGTCGAAGAAGCCCGGCCTGCCTTCGAGGCCAAGCTGCTTCGAAATTTGTTTCGTCTCCGTCGCATCCACAGTTAAGGCACGCATGCCGCGCTGGGCGAACTGTTTGGCCAGCGCGAGTGTGAATGCGCAACTTGCAGCCGGACCATTGGCTCCGACGATCAGAATCGCACCGGGCGACTTCTCCAGAGCCTGAGTAAGGATACCTGGCAGATCGCCAAGCCCATCGACATGAAGGGCTTTCGCCTTCGGATCAGCGCGGCTCGCGGCCAAGACCGCATTACGCGAAACGGTCGCCAGATTGAATATCTCGCTGCGCTCGGGCAGATCCCTGTCGTCACGCCTGACGCCGTCAAACTGATTGAGGAAAGCCGCCGCAAAAATTCCCGCAAGCAATCCGATGACGAGGCCGCCTGCCACCACCAGAGTTCGTGGCACGACATACTGCGCGGGTTGAATGGCCGCCGGGGAAATGACGCGGGAATTTGTCCGATCCAGCATCCCTTCTTCGCGAACTTCCTTGGCACGCCGCTGCAGCGTTTCATAGACGACCCGCTGTGCCGCGACGTCGTTCTCCAGATCCTTCAATTTCTGAACAGGCGGCTGTCCCAACGCTGAAACCTGCCGCGCAGCGATAATCTGCCGGTTGAGCTCGCCTTCGACCGATTTGGTCCGTTGATATTCCGTTTCGAGACTGCGCTGGATTCTCGCAAGCTCGGCGTCGATCAGCTCGCGAATCTGCTTGACCTGCGCACGGGCCGTAATAACGGCCGGATGCAACGGACCAAGCGATACGGCGCTATCGGTTTCGGCTTTCTTGGCCTCCGCGTAACGCGCACGCAAATCGAACATGGTCTGCGATTGCAGCGCTTCCGCGATGGTATCGATCGGTGGGTTGTTCGTATTGCGTTTTCGAAGAATGTCCATCCGCGCCAGCAGTTCGGCGCCGCGTATTCTCTGGGCGGAAAGCTGGTTGGTCAGATCTGTCAGCTCGCGCTCGCTCAGAAGGTTCCCTTCTCCGCCAACGAGGTTGTTCTGAATGCGATAGGTTTCGACCTGCTTCTCCGCGTTCGTCAGGTTCTGGCGCAACGTGCTCAAGCGGGATTCGAGCGCTTTCGCCGTCCGGCTTGCGGCCTCGGTTTGCATTTGCACTTGCACTTCGAGATAGGCCTGAGCAATTGCGTCGGCTATCTGTTTCGATTTTTCGGGAGAGGATGACGTCCAAACCGAAACGTCGAGGACAAATGTACGGTCGGGCCTGCGAACATCGATCCGCTTCCGCAATGTGCGAAGCACGGCTCGGGTGCGCGCGTCCCCGTCGGAGGATGACCCAGCCGAATCCCCACCGTCACTCGCGGCGAATTCGGGATCGCTGGTCAGATTGAGCTTGATAACAACCTTCTCAAGCACTTCCGTCGAGGTGATGACCTGGACCTGGCTCTCGACCACCGCGAACGTCGCGTCGGCAGACGCCGCGGCGGGGCTGAGATCGTTCGGCAAAATCTGGAGCCCACGTGGATCGATCAAGATCTTGATCTGCGAAACATATCGCGGGGTCATGAAGAGAGCGATCATCAGCGCCAATAGCGCACATGTCGCGGTGATTGCTGCGATGAGTTTTTTGCGGCGCCCAAAGGCGGTCGCGAGGCCACGAAAATCGATGACCGCGGCCGGCGCCTCGCGCATGTCGATTGTCATTGCCATGCGCGAGCACCTGCTGAGCGCACCGAGAATGACGGACTTGACCGCATACGCATGGGACTGCCTGAACGCAACAAGGTCACCCGAGCCAACACCCCGAGCTTGCGCGGATTTTGGCCCGGTTATGGTTAATATTGCTTGAAGAACGGGCCTTACGAAGGGCTGATAACCGCCGTCGCCCTCGAAATCGTCAGGCTGAAGTACCGTAAAGATCGATGGCTTCGATCGTCCTTGTCCGGTTCAGACTGTGCGGCCCCCGCTGCACTGCTCCATCCCGCAGCCGCACGGTGCTGTGCACGCTCTGGCGGACAACCTCCAGGTCCAGCGTGTCGATGCGGCAAAACGCCAGGCCCGTACCATAGCCTTCCGAGCAATCCTGCGCCGGCCGCCACAACGAGCCGTCGTAATGAAAGAAGTCGCCGGCGGGACGTGCGCAGCGATGGTCAACGAGGATCGGATTGCCGGCGTGGGGCTGCCATGGCCCGGCGAGATCGGGCGCCCAGAACACACTGAGCGTATCCCAGTTTGAACCGCGCCAGGTTCGCGTTGCCGCGAACATCCACCACAGCCCATCATGTTGGCAAACTGTCGCGTCCGAGGCTTCGACGTTTTCAAGCAGTATCGCTTCATGAACCCAGCGGTCTGGGAACCGTTCCGCGCGATAAAGATCGACGGTCCTCGACTGCAGGGATTCCGGTATCATCCATATTGCACCGGAATGCGTGAAAACGTGCGGATACGACAGATGAAACTGCGTCTCGAGAACGGGTCTCGGCCGCTCGAAACCGTCGGCTCCCAACAACGATGTCGAGATCAAACCCTTTCCTGATGCGTGGTCGTACTCCTCGACAAAGAGATGCGTCTGCCCGTCCGCCACGAACAGAAATGGGTCGGCATAATAGCGCCCGCCGTCATCATCCAGCCGACGGTAAGCGCTTGCGCCCGGCAGAGACGTCCTGGATTCCGTTTCGTTTATTTGCCGCCACGCGACAAACCATCGCGGCGCGCGATGACAGAGCCGCGCAATGCGCGCATTCAATTTTTCGGCAAGCGACGTTGCACCAAACGACAACACCGGAGCTGAGTGAGTTGCTTTTGACCTCGCCTGTTTCGGCGACGGCTGCGCATCGCTCGTCAGCGGTACGGTCATAGCCTTCACACACAACTGCAACAGCGCCGAGAAGATCGTATCTAGCGCCCGCGTCGCCACCGTCCTGTCTTCAACGGCGGGCAGCCCCGAGATGACGACCCGCCCCTCTCGGTCCACAATCGTCAATGCAGGGCTGTGCGCGTCCAGCACAGCCAGCAAAGCCGCGTCATCCGAAGCTGTTCCGTCGTAGAGAACTGCGATATCCGGCAAAGCACTAGTCGCAGTTTGCCCGGCCAAATCCACGACCAGACCGCCGCTCATCGCGTCGCGCCTTTCCAGATATGGCTCGAAGGCCTTCTCATTGAGAAGGTCGCAGGCATTTCCGGCTTGAAGACGAAAGGCAAACTTCTCCAACATCAGAAGGAGTGTGAATGCGCGCGGCGGCGGTGGGCCATCGACCAGCCGCACCACTGGATTGATATCGGGATGACGTGCAAGACGCATGACCAGTTCGTGTTGCCACCGCCACAACCGCGCACGGTTGAGGCATATTGTTATCGTGCGCATGCCTGCTGTCTCGGTCATGAGGGACAGCCGGGCTTTAGGAGGCCGAGCGCGTCAAGCGTTGTGCGATCCAGCCTGCTTTCATCGGCGCGATCAACGATTGCCATTCCACCGGATCCGTTGAGCTCCCAGATCGACCAACGAAATTTCCGGCGCTCAGCCGCGCACCGCACATCCAGTAACCACGTCGCCCGCGCCTGATCGCCAGCCTTACTATTGCGGGTCGCGCCAAACTCGCCGAGCAGAATACGGTGGGCGTCAATGTTGTTGCGCGTAGCCCATGCCGCTACGCTATCGAAAGCGGCGTCGATGACCTTCGCGTCCCAGCGCTCGCTAAAGTAGGTAGCGATTGCGGCCCTTGCCGCGATCGACTGCCTGGCTTTATCGGCAGCGGAGAAAGCCGGATCTGCGGCAATCCGGTCCTCCACCGTGCGGATGGCTGCACTCTCCTCACCCTTGATCGCCGGATAAGGCAGCGCCTGCATGTCACGCCAGAACCGCTCGCGCGGCTCCGATGACTCGACACCCTGGTGCGTGAATAGGTGCGGCTCGTAATAGTGAAACGAGTAGAGAACATTCTCGTCGCGAAACGGAGCGGGATCGAGAAGCGCCAGCCCTCTCCAACTGCCTCCCTGAGCGCCGGTGACCACCAGGGTCAAGCGCGGAGCTTCCTGTCGCGCAGCCCGGTACAATGCCTCCATCATCGTCTGCCAGCGACCCGCCGTCGCCTTATCGTAACCTGCGGGCGGCTCGTTGACGGGCTCCAGCGCCACGTTCGGGTCATTCATGTTTGCAAGCAGTCGCGCGGTGCGTGAAACCACCGCCGCATAGGCCGTAAACAGCGGCCTTTCTGCACCGACGAAGATCGCTTCAGGGCGATACTGAGCAACCTGAGAATTGGAGTGAAAATTGACGATCACGCTCAAACGTTGCACACGGAATCGCTGGATCGTTGCCCGCAGGATGGTATCGAGCGCGTCGCGCCGGTCTCCTGTCATCTGGAGAAACGGCCCGGGGTCGACCGTCAGCCGGACGAAATCAAACCCGGACGCTTGAACCGCCGTGATCAATTCATCAGGGACGTAGTGTTCTGCAGTCGCAAACGGCGGCCAAGTGTACAAGGAACCGTCCAGGGGCGAGACAGACGCCCAGTTCAGCGGCCGGTGTACACCGATCCCTCGCTGGAATGTCTTGGCACCGTCAACGGCGTACGCCGTGGTCGCCGTCATTGCAGCGCATATCATCGCCAGTATGCGCAGCAACCTTCGCATCACGAAATCCAGCGGCGGAGCCGTGCGGTGTGGTCGCACATCGTCAACAATGTGATGATCAGAATGTCCGCCGACTTGACCGACAGCGCATTGTTGGTCAGCGCCAATGCGAAAAACATCACCGTCGCCAGCATAACGATCGCCGATCGTCCTTTTAGAAGCGCCCGGAAAAGATTGGCCAGCAGCAGCGCGAACAGAATCGCACCTATCAAACCAAACTGGACGGTGAAGACAACGAAAGAGCTCTCGATGAACGGTAGTCCAAAAATATCGAGCGCGATCCGCTGAACCTGCGCGATATCGGCGCCGAACAGGAACTCCTTCCAGCTCAGATAGTCGAACACGCCATAGATGCTGACGCGCGCGAGAGAGCTTTGATCGACGAAACCGCCTTCGAACCGGCTCAAGGCGCCAGCGGCAAACATGACACCGATAACAGCGATCAGTACGATCAGCCCCGCGATCGCAAGCATCATTTTCCGCTGGATGGAATCGACCTGAGATCGCGCCGGCATGGGCTCGAGAATCAGAAATAGCGCACATGAAACACAGGCGGCCACACTTGCAATTCGCGCTCCGGATGCGAGAGCACCCACAAACAAAATAACAACACCCATCAGCTTAAACGACGGTCTCCATCGCGCCACGCCGAGGAAGCAGATGCCGACAGCACACCATTGGCCGAGCTGTAATGGATGATCAGACAATCCGGTCGGGCGGAAAACATCTTCACCAGCGGCATAAGGCAGCAAGCGCGTCCTGAGCGCGAATTCGGCGATGCCGACCGCTGCGCTCAGGATGAGAAACAACAGGATCAGTTCGCCAAGGTTCGATCGCCACTGATTTGGCAGCGTCATCATGACGAACACAGCCATGCACGCGACGATATATGTGTCGAGGATATAGCCGGATGACGTGCTCTGGCCGCTCACCGAGAGCATGAGAAGCAAGCCGCAAATGCCGGCCAGAAAAACGATAATCGCGCGAAGGATACCGACATCCTGTGCGCTCAGCTCGATGCGATAGTTGAGCAGAATCGTAACTGCGATCAGACCGATCCCGTAGAATGCGGGGTGGATCTTCTCGATCGTCGAGCCTTCAAGCGTCGTATAATTGACGAACTGGTTGAGAATGAGTGCGTTAAGTCCAATCCTGAGCAGGACAAAAGCAACGAACGACAGATAAAGCACGCGCAGCAGAACACGGCTGTCGCTCGGCTCGGTAACGGCGTAACCGGAACGGATCATGGAAAGCTGCGCTATAGTGGCCAGTGAAATTTACCCTAGGCAATCCGCGTTAACAGTTGGCTAACCAAACGGTGCGTAAGGGTGGATGTTGGTTTCCGCCATGAGCAGCGCCGCGGTATGCGACGAATGCAAGAAACTCCGAAAATGTCCTCCGTCCGCGTTTTGTGCGTCACGCCTTTCGGTCCTTCGGGCAAGGGCGGCATCGACCGGCTCTATCACTATTTCCGCGAGTTCATTGCCGAGCAAAACGAGCCGGGGATTGATCTACGCTTTGCGCAGTCTCGTGGCGATGCGCGAGGCATCCTCTGGATTGCGACATTTCCGCTCATCCTCGCAAAAATCGGCTTCACACTCAGCCGCTTCCGTCCGCATGTGGTCCATATCAACTTCGCCACCGGTGGAAGCTTACCGCGCAAATACGCCATCCTGAAACTCGCGAAGGCATTTGGCGCGCGAACCATCGTTCATTTCCACGGCCAGTTTATTGAAGATCAGGTTGCTGCGCGCACGGTGCCAGGCCGGCTGTTTAGCGCGATTGCCAACCAGGCCGACTGCGTCGTCGCGCTCGGCAAGGTCCATGCAGACGCCTTCGAGCGCATCGGCGTTCAGCCCCAACGGATCGTGATCGTTCCCAACGGAATTCCCGATTTCGCAGCCGATCTTCCGCTGCCCAAGCAAGACACCGGCTCGATGGAAATCCTTTTTTCCGGCCTGCTGACCGAAAACAAAGGTATGCACGTCCTGATTCCGGCACTCGCTCGCCTTCGTCAGACGACCGAGAACTGGCACTGCACAGTCGCCGGTAATGGTGACGTCCAGCACTTCGTAGACATGGCCCATAAAGCGGGCCTCGACCAGAAAATGACTTTCACGGGATGGATCGAAGCGAGCGAAATGCTCGATCATATGCGCAACGCAGATGTGGTGGTCCTTCCCTCCCGCACCGAGGCCTTGCCGCTCAGCTTGATAGAGGGTGCCTGTGCCGGCGCGGCTCTCGTTGCGACCGATGTCGGCAACGTTCGTGACATCGTGGAAGACGGTGTTAACGGGCTTCTCGTAGCGCGGGAACCGGAGCCCATCGCCTCAGCGTTGCTCGAAATCGCCGCCAACCGTTCTCGTTTAGGCGAGATGCAATCCGCGTCGCGTCAAATCTATCAACGGCATTTTACGCTGTCGGCATTCGCCCAGCGGCTTCGCGAACTCTATCGGCAGATCGCGAAAGTCCCATAGCAGCTTGCATCCGGCTCACGTCATGTGAGGGATAGCCAGCCGCTGATCGATGAATTTGCGCTTTCCCCTGCCCGTCATTGGCAGTTCATCGACGATCTTCAAGTGAATTGTGAGATCGCCAGCGGCACGCTCCGTCATTCGTGTGAGATAGTCCGAGAAATCCGGCTGCTGACCGCCTTCCGTGACCACCCTGAGTTCGACCTCGCCTGGAACAAGCTGACAGAACTGTACTTCACGCGTCAGATCATGCCGGTCGATCGGCACGCACAGTCCGTTAAAGGGAATAAGGGACCCGGACCGGCTAACCAGGTATTCGCTGCTCCGCCGCGGCGCCAGGTGATTCAGAACGAGCCGGTATCCATTACTCGCGCTTGGCAGTTCGACCAGTTGCGCGGCATCGCGCGTGTCGTACCGGATGAGCGGCATGCCTCTGAACATCAACCCCGTCGATACGACACGGCCGGTTTTACCGGGCGTGGTGATCGGCTGGCCGTCATCGTCGACGAGTTCCGTGTATCCGTAAATCGGGTTGAATTCGTACGTATCCGGCTCATTGGCTCGCTCCACGGCGAACGCGACCTTCTCGCTCAATCCATAGAAAGGCACGATGGTCGCCTGATCGAAGACCTGTGTGAAGAGATCACGCTGATGCGGGAACAGTTTTTCCGAAATCGGAAAGATTCCGCGGATCTGCGGCAATGGTGCAGTTCCGGTCCGGAGCAGATACTGAGCGAAAATTGCTATCGCGGAAGGATAGCCGTGAATGAATCGGATATTCTTTTCCCGGATGGCCGCCAGATAGGACGCCATCGTCGCATCATCGAGATGAAAAACGGAGAACCGCAGTTCCTTCAGCGCCGGCTCGATCTCCATGTGGGAGTTCTTGCCGTCGATCAAATCAAATCCGCGAAAAACGCAGCGCCAGTCATGCGCCGTGAATCCGGTCCTCGACCACGCATCGTGAATGAAAGCATACTCGATCGGGCTGCGATTGCGATCAAGCATGATCGACAACGGTTCGCCGGACGACCCATCAGTCGAAGCGCGGTCGAGGCGATCGAGCGGAACGGTGCACATCTCGTCGCGGTGGTCGAGCACGATCTGTCGCGAAAGGACAGGCAGTCGAGACCAGGCTTCGCTTCCCAGCAGTTCGCCGGGCGCGATATGACCAACCACAGGCTTGAGCGTACGGGTGTAGTAAGGCGCATTCCGGATCGCCAGTTGAACCACTTCACCAAGCGCCTGCTGGCGATAGGACCGTACAAAATCTGTGTCCGTCTTCGCGCGATCGATCACACCGCGCCAATGACGATAGGTCTTGCCGAATTTGATAGAAGTTGGCACGTACTGAAGGAAGCGGCCGAGATGGGCCCGCGTCGATAGCGGTAACCGGACATATGCACCGCGCGCGACGTCTAGAACTGTCATCGGTTTCCCCCTGATTTGGCGAACATGTCTATGTACCGCAGCCAATAAGAGGCCTGCGGTAAATCGGACATTTACCTTAACCGTGCATGGTCAAATTGATGGTTATTCAATCAAAACACGTCGCGGTTTACGTGCCGGCCCTGAACCGGGGCGGAGCGGAACGCGTGGCTGCCCTGCTGGCATCCGGTTTCTTCAAGGCCGGCTGGCGCACCACCCTGCTCGTTGATTTCGAGGCGTCTGAGAACCGCGCGCTGATCGATCCCGGCGTGCCGATACGCATACTCGGAAACTCGCATGCCGGTTCTGTAGTGGCCCTCACTGGCTTCCTGCGTTCACAGAAACCGGACGTCGTCCTCGCGATCGGCGGTGCCGCGAACGTCAAGCTTTCTGTGGCCCGCCTTTTGGCCGGCGGCCAATCCCGCATTGTACTTTCGTATCACGGACGTTCCGATGTCGGACGCGGGCGGCTTGGTCACTTGTCGTACTCATTCGCGCCGTGGCTGGCGCGACGCGCCGACGCGGTCGTTTGCGTATCCGGTGGGCTGCTCGAACATCTCCGCGACGACTGGAAGGCGCCGCCGGACAAGCTGACGCGTATCTACAATCCTGTGTCGGTTGAGCACGCGATACCCGCGAGCCATAGCGACATCCTCCAGCGCCCACCCGTCGTTCTCGGCGTTGGAAGACTTAATCCGGAAAAGAACTTTGCTGCACTGGTTCAGGCGATTCCCCATATGCCCCCTGATGCACGCGTCGTGATCTTTGGCGAAGGTCCCGAACGCGACAACCTGCTGGTGCTCGCAAAACAGTTGGGCGTCGCAGACAGACTGGAACTTCCGGGCTACCGCGATGACCCATGGCCCTGCTATGCGCAAGCCCGGTGTTTCGCATTGACGTCGCGCCGGGAAGCCTTCGGCAATGTAGTTGTCGAAGCGCTGGCCTCAGGACTTCCCGTCGTATCGACACGAAGTGGCGGCCCCGACGAAATTCTTGAGCATGGCCGTGTCGGCTCGCTCGTGGACAATGGCGACATCGATGCGCTCGCGCGGGCCATCAACCAGGCACTTGCCAATCCCGGTGATCCCGAACCGCGGATCGCACGCGCACGCATGTTTGACGCCGAGACCGCGATCAGCAGCTATCTCGGCTTGTTCAATACGATACTGATTCGGCCGTAGCCGTCGGGGCGGATTGTCCGCGCCAGATTTCCCACGGCCGGTCAAGCATCCGCACAAGTGCAAATCCAGATGCTGAAAGTGTTGATGCATACACCGCGATGAATGTCGCGGTTCCTCCGAACAGTATGATCAGTGGCAATTGCCCGCCCAGAAGCACGCGGGTGCCGAGGGTCGCGGCTGAGGCCAGCCCAAATGAAACTGCTAGCCCTGCAATGGCGCGCCACGGAACAGTAAATGGCAACAGGCGTGTGGAGAGAAATGCGCTGCCCGCGAGCGAAACGAAGGATGAAAATGCCGCGATTATGGCGGCAACCTGCGGACCGCCTTGCGAAATCAAAAGGAGGCCGAGCAGCAGCGAAATCACCGCAGGCGGAGCCATGCTCACGAACTGCTGCCAGTTCTTTTTCGTGATGTAGAATGCGTTATCGAAACAGAAGTTCTTCAGGCTTGCGAACAGCGTTGCGAAGGCAATCCATGGCATGACCCGCGCGGCCTCAACGCGGTAAGCCTCTGGCAACACCAGTTCAGCAAATGGCTGCGCAAGCAGCGCGATGCCAACCGCCACGGCACCGCACAGCAAGATCAGAGTCAGAATATTACCGCTCTGAACGCGGCCGGCCGCCTCTCGCCCTTCGGATGAATAGCTGCGGACAAGCATCGGAAACAGATACGGATTAAGCGAGCCGCTGAACAGCTCAACCGGCTGCCTGGCGAGAGCATAGGCTGCTGCATAAAGCCCGACGCTCGCTGGTCCAAGGGCATGATTGAGAATGAAGCGATCGAGCCACCCGACTGTCTGCGCCAGCAGCGTGACCGATACGATCGGCACTCCGAACAACAGAGCGGCGCGATAACCCTGACGTGGAAAATAAGGCCACGGCAGGTCTCGGAAAGCCACGGCACAGGCGAGCGTTCCCAAAACAAGTGTTACCAGGGAAATCCCAAGCGACGCAGCAAAGAACGTCGGTTCAATCGCCAGGACAGTTCCTACCCCGCAACCGAGCGACAGAACGCCCCGCGCGATCTCGACGCCTGCGTAAAGCCCATGATGCTGCTGCGTCTGCAACAGCGTTAAACCAAGCCGCAACACAGCGAAAGCCAGCACATAGACCGCGACGGCAACCGTGAACCACCCGGACAGGCTGGGCTGGACGATTGCCAGCAGCAGCGCGCCCAGCAATGACAGGACGCAAGACACAACGGTCAGAACAAGCACCCGGCCAAGCCTGCCTGCGGAGGGAACACGATCCTTGCTCTCGCTGCTCAATACAAAGAGACGCACCCATCCGCCGGTGGCCATATCGAGAATTTCGCCCGTCACAACGATGAGAGCAAACATCCCGTAGTCGTCCATCGACAGCAACCGGGTCAGCACCAGCAGCAGAACGAATGTCGACAGGCGGGGCACCAGATTAGCCCCGAAATAGAGCACGACGTTCAGGTTTTTCATCGGAGACCTGCGTCTGCGAAATTCGAGGCCGGCGCCTGATCCGGCTGCAAAGCCGGCGAAACATTACTCATGGAAGTAGCGGCAGACTGAACATCGATCCGTGTGCCGAACTCTCGCGTCTTCAGATCATTCGCACGAAAGACGATGCGTGCGGCACTCTCCATAACGCCGAACGCTGGTGAATATTCAGCACTCTCAAGCGTAACGGAGACGTTCGGCTGGGCAGAGACCTGCATCAGCGCCTCGCCGCCACGTGTGACAACGACAGTCGCCCCCTCAATCCTTGCCGAACATTCCGGATGAAGCAGAAACCCAATGCTGATTGAGGTCAGCGGCTTTGACGCCTGGTCTCCCGTCGCGAGGAGTTTGTCCCGCACCGTAAGCCCGCTGGCATCGACAGTGATCGTGCGCTCACACAACAGCCCAAAATCGCGAGCATACCCGTCATGTTGAGCTGAGACATCGACGCCGTGATCCGTCTCACGCAGACCGGTAAATTCCGAAGTGGCCTTACGCCGCCAATTGAATGCACCCGAAATTTCACTCTGGTCGGTTCCATTAATGCAGAGTGTATTGTGAACCGCCGTCCCGCGCAGGCGGTCCCGGACGCTGCCACCAGAGTGGTACAGGTACGTTCCGGGATCGACGAGCACCGGTCTTCCGTCAAGATGCAGCGTCAGCGACAGCGCATCAGCGTGGCCGTGCGCCGCAATCGACAGATAGCCGAGGGGGCCATGGTCAAACACGGCCAACGACTCGCGTCCGCTCATCTGGCCTCGTGAGACCGTATATCCTCCGCGCTCGAATATGCGCGTGCCTGCACCTGATACCGATGTAGCGTCAGGCCAGCCGACAAGAAGATTTCGCAACTGTGGAGCGCCGTAATCCGCAGCCAGATCCTGGCGGCCGGTCAAGGCCGCAATCCCGTTCACAACTGATCCTACATAAAGTGGCTCATGGCCTGCGCCGGACGCTATGACACGGCCCTCATCGTCATCACCGATGCGAGGATGATTTCCCGAGCTATCGAGCAACCATCGCAAATGTTCTCCAGCGGACGCGACGCGTGCAATGACGTTATCCGGAAACGGCATGCCGGCCGCTTCGGCGACAGTGAATGCAAGCAAATACCACTCGCATGTAAACGCGGTGTATGTCGGCGACTGTTCCGCACCCACGCCATCGTCGTGGATCTGACGGAATGCTTCGGCGATCAGTATTGCCCTCGCCGCCGACGCATCAATTTCAGCCCCCTGCCAAAGCGTGCCCAGAACGAAAAGAGCCGCCTCCTCCGCAATCAGATGGTTGTTTGCCGACGAATAGCGCGATGGAAAACGCTTGAGCCAGTAAGCATGCGCGGCCAAGCAGGCCGCGATCTTGCGAGAAAGCCGCGCCCCAACCCGCTCCCGGCCAACCAGTCCGATTGTCAGCAGGATCGAGACGACGCGGAGGGCCAGTTCGATCCCGGATATCCAGTTGACCCCTTTGAATGGCGGGTTCGCATCGATCCAGCTCTCGATCAGATCGAGCGCCGACTGCGCCAATTCATCATCATTTTTCAGTCTGGACAGCGCCGCGATCACCGGCACAAATTGCAGGCGGTTCAATTCCCAGACCAGCTTCACGTCGCCGCGGAGGCGATCGTGCCGATACTCGATATCGAAGCAATAGGCGTTATCCGGCCAGCGCAACGCCGATACGGGATCGAGATGCCAATCCATCTCAGTGGACAGATGGAAATCGTGGCCGAGCGCGCGATAGATTCCAGGGGCCTTCGCGGTCGGGGCGACCGATTGCCAAAGCGCACGCGTGCCGGCGTCGATCGACTGCAGCCGGTCAATATCGACTGAAAGAAAAGGCAGATCCGCGGATTCGATCGCAAAGGCTGAATAGTCGTAATATCTTGTCGCGGACAGGCGGCGCTTTCCGGCTTCGCGCAACCGATGGCCCAGCTCCGGGATGCTCATAGCCCGCAGCCGGTTGACGTACCATCCAAGTTTGCCGAACGAACCTGCCATGTCGACAGACGATCCTAGCGTGCTTGCGGGGTCACGGTGACCGGCGCTTTAGCCTTAGGCCGGGTGGTCCTGTTCTTGATCAGCGCGGCGTACGCTCCGAGCAACTTCGGCGCCTCGTGCTCCCATGACAAGTCGCGTTCAATGCGCTGCCGGCCGAAAGCGCCCATCGCTGCGCGACGTTCAGGATCATCAAGGAGTTCGATGATCTTGCCCGCCATGTCTTTCGGATCGTTGTGCCGGGCATAAAGCGATGCATCTGCTGCGGAGACTCGCCCTTCTGTCAGATCGAATTGAACGATCGGCTTGCTCAGCGCCATGTACTCCATGATTTTGTTCATGGTGGACTTGTCGTTCATTTCGTCAGCTTTATCTGGATTAACGCAGACATCCGCCGTGTTCAGCATCTCGAAGAGATCGTGATCACTGGCGCGGCCCGTGAACGTGACAAAGTCATCGACGCCGAGCGTTTTCGCCAGCGCCTTCATTTCTTCGAGCGCGGGGCCTCCGCCGACCAGCCCGAAATGAATGTCAGACCGCTTGAAATCTTCCACAATCACCTTCACGGCGTTCAGCAAAAGGTCGATCCCCTCCTGTGCACCCATGACGCCGACATAACCGATCAGGAAGCGGCGTCCCTTTCGCAACAGCGGGTTGGGGGGAATGATTTGGATGCGATTGAGGTCCGGGCCGGAGCGGACTACGAAAACGTTTTCGTCACGCATGCCGCCGCGGGTCAGTGCGATCCTGCGATAGGATTCGTTTGTCGCGAGCGAGATGTCCGCCGTTTTGAAAGTCAGCTTCTCAAGCAGGACAAGCAACCGATACAACACGTCCTTCCGGCCGAATTTCGATACATAGAGTTCCGGATTGATGTCGTGATGATCGAACACGAACATCTTGCCGAGGAAGAGCTTGAAAAATCCGCCGATCAGAAAGATCGTATCGGGGGGGTTGCATGCATGAATCACATCGAACCCGCGCGCGAAAAGAATCTTCCAGCTCAGGAAGAACTCACAAGCCAGCGCCCAGCCGTATTCGAGCGGATAGCCCGATGCACGCTTGGCTTCGAAGGGCATCCCGTGGCGATGAACATGAACGCCATCGATCAGTTCGTAGCTCTTCTGCGCGTTAAACCCCTTCGGGCAGATCACGGAGACCACGCAGCCGGCTTTCGCCATCGTTTTTGCTTCCGACCATACACGACGGTCGAAAGGTACGGATAGATTTTCGACGATGATCAGGACGCGAAGCGGCCGTCCATCCTTGACCAGGCGCGGGTCACCAGTTGATTCCGACATAACGCGCCTTCATGTCTGGAGATTCCCACAACCGGGCAAGATCGAGAACGATCTGATCTTCGCTGAGCATCGGCTCAATGCTTCGGAATTCAGGCGAAGCGTTGCCGATGATAATGACGTCGGCTGCGACCACGGTCTTTCGCAGCGAAGTCATCATGATCGAACCAATATGTGGGATCGCTTTCTCGATGTACTGCCTGTTCACACCCGTGAGCTTCGAGAGATTGACGCTCGGGTCATAAAGCTTAAGGTTGAACCCCTTGCCGATCAGACGCTCGATTAATTCGACCTGCGGGCTCTCGCGTAAGTCGTCCGTACCGGGCTTGAAACTGAATCCGAGCACGGCAATGTCGCGTTGGCCGAACCCAACAACCTTCGCAATAGCTCTTTCGATCTGATTGCGGTTACTCGGAAGAATATTGGAGAGGATCGGCACTTCGACGTCGAGTTGACGTGCAAGATACGTCAGCGCGCGTGCATCCTTGGGCAGGCAGGATCCACCGAACGCATACCCCGGCTTGAGATAATAAGGGGAAATGTTGAGCTTCGTATCGGAGCAGAACACATTCATCAGCTCATAACTGTCGATATTCAACGCCTGGCAGATGTTTCCGATCTCGTTTCCGAAGCAGACTTTCAGGGCATGCCATGTGTTGTCAGCGTACTTGATCATTTCGCTGGCTTCGAATGATACCGTGAAAAGCGGCGCGCGAATTCCTTCGTAGAGGTTCGCAACCACAAGGGCGGCGGCTGGATCGTCCGCCCCGACGACGGTCTTTGGCGGTGCAAAGAAATCGGCAACCGCCGTGCTCTCGCGGAGAAATTCGGGATTGTACGCGACGGATAGCCCCTCGCCGCAGCGTCGTCCGGATTCACGCTCGAGGATCGGAATGATTGTGTTGCGCATCGAACCCGGAATCATCGTCGATCGCACGATGACAAGGTGATCGCCCTGCTTTTCCCGAAGCGCACGGCCGATTTCCGCAATAACGCTGCAGACGGTATCGATGTTGATGCTGCCGTTATCCCGGCTCGGCGTCCCGACGCAGATCAGCGAGATGTCGGTATCGCGTATCGCCTGATTGACGTCGTCGGTTGCCGTCAAGCGTCCAGACCGGACCCCTTGCTGCATAAAGTCGTCAAGACCGGCCTCCACGACCGGCGGCTTGCCTTCGCGAAAGCACTGCCGCTTGATATCATTGGTATCAAGTCCAATAACTGTGTGACCTGTGCGCGAAAAACATGCGGCCGATACCGCTCCGACATAGCCCAACCCGAAAATGCTGATGCGGCGGGGAGCAGTATTTTGCGGTATAACGGGAGCAATGACCGGCAAGCGATCGGTCGCCGTTTGCGCGCTTCCCGGAGCGAGTTCGATTAGATCGGAGCCATCGAGCCATGAATTCATTTGAGCCGCCTCGTCTTTTTTTATGTCGTATGCTGACGATGATGAAAGGGAAAGACAATGCGGGATCTCATCGCTTGTTAGGCTTACCTTGCCTCAAAATGATTGCATCGATTAACGCTTTGTTAACCTACCGATCAGAACAGGATTGGATGTATAAAATTGGCTCTATAAGCGCGTCAGAACGGCGTGAGATCTAAAGGCGAAGCAAAGCGTAATGCTCAGAACCACATTTCAGGTGCTTGCGTGGACTTCGATTCTCGCAATCGTGATTATAACGGACGGCCCGATTGGGTTGCGTCCGGTCACTCACCTGCCGGGCAGCGTTGAACGATTTTTCGCTCTTCTCACGGTCGCGACGCTGTTCACGCTCGCCTATCCGAACCGAATTTCCTTTATTGGGCTTTCGCTCGTGCTCGCCGTCTTCGTTATTGAGTTTGCACAGGTCGCCTCATTCGGCCGCCATGCTCGCCTGCGGGATGCTGGCGTCAAAGTGCTCGGTGTCTTCGCCGGACTGGCGGTCGGCTATTTCTTGCGGGCCGGAATTGACCTGATACGCGCGAGACTCTCGCGCGATCCAGAGGCGCGTCCCAAGGCCGCAAACCAGTCCTGATAGTCAGGTAACTGCGCATCCGACCTTGGTGCTATCGTAAAGTTGATCGCGATTTCCGTCAGCGACAGAACCGCTTTTTATCCAGGACAATCAGACTTCAAGGGTGTCACCACCCTTGAGATGGAGGATTTCGCGGGCCTCATCAGGCGTGGCGACTTCCAGGCCGAGCCCCTCGATAATCTTGCGCGCCAGGCGCACCTGCTCGGCGTTGGACTCTGCCATGCGGCCCGGCGCTGCCCATAGGGAATCTTCAAGTCCGACGCGGATGTTGCCACCCATGGCAGCCGCCATTGCCGCGATCGGTAACTGGTTTCGGCCGGCACCCAATACGGACCAAACGTACTGATCGCCAAACAACCGATCCGCTGTGCGCTTCATATGCAGCACGTCCTCCGGATGGGCACCGGTGCCGCCCTGCAAACCGAACACCGTCTGCACAAACAGTGGAGCCTTTACCAAGCCCTGATCGAGGAAGTACTTCAGATTATAAAGATGAGCGGTGTCGTAGCACTCGAACTCGAAGCGTGTTCCGCTTCCCGAAAGCTTGCTCAGCACATACTCGATGTCCTGGAACGTATTTCGGAAGACGATATCCTTGTTTTCGACATGCTTGCGCTCCCATTCGTGTTCGAATTTCTTGAAGCGATTGAGCATGCCGAAGAACGCAAAGTTCATCGACCCCATGTTCAGCGATGCGACCTCCGGTTTGTAAAATTCCGCCGGCCGGACCCGTTCATCGACTGTCATGGTTGGCGAACCGCCGGTCGTAAGATTGACCACCGCATTTGAACGCTGCTTGATCACCTTGAGGAATGGCGCAAACGCTTCCGGGCTCTGATCTGGCTGGCCAGTTTTGGGATTGCGTGCGTGAAGATGAACGATAGCTGCGCCCGCTTCCGCCGCGCCGATAGCAGCGTCGGCGATTTCCTGCGGCGTCACCGGCAGCGCCTTGGACATCGACGGCGTATGAATCGCGCCGGTCACAGCGCAAGTGATGATGATTTTGCGGCTCATTTCTTGTCTCTTTCTTCTTTGCAGGCTCGTGGAACTAGTCGCTCTGTTTGGCCTTGTGCGCAACCAGCGCCGCGAGACGCTCGTTGCGGCGGATCGTCAATTTTCCAACGCGCTCAGGCGTTGGCAGGTGCGGCCAAGCCTTGATGACACGTTCGACGTTAGGGCTCTGGTACACCTCAGGTCCGGCGGACGCTGCCGCGAGCTCCTTGTAAAACCCGGTGTAGCGCGCGCAGTAATCCGGGATACCACCGGGCGCGTTGAGTTCGATTGTCTCGAACGGCCCGAGGAATGACCATCGCAACCCGAGGCCATCCTTAACAGTGTGATCGAGGTCTTCGGCCGATATGTACCCCTCGCCCACCAGCCGGAAAGCTTCCGCCAGCAGCGCGCCCTGTAACCGATTGAGGACGAAGCCGTTGATCTCCTTGTTTACCGTGACCGGCACTTGACCGATGGCGCGATAGATTTCGCGTGCACGCGAAATTGCCTGAGGGGATGTCCACGGCGCACCGCAAAGCTCGACCAAAGGCACCAGATGCGGCGGGTTGACCGGATGACCAACGAGACAGCGGGCACGGCCTTTCAGGTTCTCCGTGAAACGTGAAGCCACGATGGCCGATGTCGACGACGCCAGGATCGTATCCGGCGCGGCAAGACGATCCAGCTCGGCGAACAGCGCAATCTTGTCGTCAATTTTTTCGGGACCGTTCTCCTGGACGAATTCAACGTCCTTCAGGGCGTCCGCCAGATCGCTCGCCACCGAGACACGCGCCGCTGCGCCATCCGGGTCCTCGGCAAGCCCATGCTTCGCGAGCGAACGCAGCTCATCCCTAATAAGATCGGGCGCAGCACTCAATGTCGGCGCATGCGGATCGGTGATACGCACATTCCAGCCCGCGCGCGCAAAGATTGCGGCCCAGGCGCGTCCGATCAAACCAACTCCGACAATGGCGACGCTTCTTTTACTGGACATATTTTCTTGTCTTTCGCCTTACAACCACAATACCTTGCGCCGCAGATCGAGATCGTCGCGCAGAGCCTTCGAGGGCCCCTCATGAATGATACGCCCACGCTCAAGCGCCACTGTCGTATCCGACAAAGCCAGCGCAAGATCGAGATGATGGTCGACGATGATGATCGCGACCTCCTTGCGCAACCGGTCGAACGCCTCGAACAGTTGCTCGACGACGGCGGGAGCGAGTCCCTCGAACGGCTCATCGAGCAGCAGCACGCGCACGTCACCCGACAACGCGCGCGCCACCGCCACCATCTGCTGCTCGCCGCCAGACAGATAGTCCGCGGGGCTGTCCAGCCGCTCCCGGATACGCGGGAAGTATTCGTAAACCCGCTCGCGGGTCCAATGTACGCCATTACCGGTCTGTCGTTTCAAGCCGCCCAGCTCGAGATTGTGTTCAACACTCATGCCCGCGAACAACCCTCGCCCCTGCGGGACATAACCGATGCCAAGCCGCGCGCATTCGGCGGATGCACGCCCGACAAGTTCAGCGTCGGCAAGCTTGATCGACCCGTTTGATGCCGGCGCGATGCCTACCAGCGTCTTCAGCAGCGTGGACTTTCCGGCGCCGTTGCGGCCGAGCAGCGCGACGATTTCGTTGTTATGCAGCGTGAAATTCACGCCGTTGAGAATATGGCTCTTGCCGTAGAACGTGTCGACGCCTGCTACAGTGAGCAAGGCGCTTGCTTTCGCCGATGTCTCGCGCGGCTTTGCCGCCACGGCGGCAGCACCGGAGCCAATATAGATCTCCTGAACCTTCTTGCTGCTGCGCGCATCCTCGACGGTGCCATCAAGCAGCACACGCCCCTCATTCATCACCGTCACATGGTCCGCGAGCTGGAAGACCCGATCAATGTCGTGTTCCACGAGCAGCACCGGTAGATCAGACGAGATGCGCTTGATGATCGCTCCAATGCGTTCACGCTCGGCAGCGGCAAGCCCCGCGAGCGGCTCATCAAGCAGCAGCACACGCGGCGCGGTCGCCAGCGCAACGCCCATATCGAGCAGCCGCTGGCCGCCATAGGATAGCGCGCCCGCCTCCGCCTTCTCGATGCCCGCGAGGCCCAGATAACGGATGACCTCGTCGGTCTCGCGGTTGATCGCCTCAATAGACAGCGCATTGGTGAAGGGATCGAACCGGCGCGGATGGCGCGCCTGCACCGCGAGGCGGATATTTTCGCCGACACTCAGTTCCGGAAACAGATTGGTGATCTGGAATGAGCGGCCGATGCCTGCTTCAGCGATCTCCTCCGGTGAATGACCGGCAATAGGCTTGCCCATCAGCGAGGCCTGCCCCTCATCCGGTGGAAACATGCCGGACAGCAGATTGAATGCCGTGGTCTTGCCGGCGCCATTGGGGCCGATCAGCGCATGCAGCGTTCGGTCGGCGATTGAGATATTGATTCCCTGCACCGCCTTGATGCCGCCGAAACTCTTCACCATGTCGCGGGCGGCCAGCACCGGCCCTTCGATCACGGCTTTCGGCCGCAAGAATTCCGGCAGCGGCAACGCCTCGACCTTGCGGGCCGACATCGCTGCTTCCTCCGTGATCCTTTTACGGAACGGCGCAAGAAGTTTCTCACCCACGCCGATCAGGCCGTTCGGCGAGAACACGATAAAGCCCACAAATACGAGGCCAAACCAGAGCAGCCAGTTTTCGGTGTAGATACCGAGAAACTCGCGAAACAGGATGAAGAACAGCGCGCCCAGCGCAGGACCAAGGAAACTGCGCATACCGCCGATCACGACCATGGCCAACAGCTCGCCGGAAAACGCCACCGAGATCGGGTCCGCGGATGTCATCCGGTTCTTGTAAAGTAGAAGGATGCCGGCGAGACCGGTCAGGGCCGCAGAAAGTACGAACGCCGCGAGTTTGTAGCGATTGGTCGGATAACCTAGAAATCGCGCACGTTGCTCGTTTTCGCGGATCGCCACCAATACGGTGCCGACAGTCGAGTTATGAAAACGCCACAGCAGCACCAGCACCACGAAGGCGATGGATGCGACGAACCAGTAATAGTTGACCTGGGAATCAAGGTTGAAGCCGAAAATCGCCGGACGGACGATCCCGCCGATGCCGTTCTCGCCGCCGGTCACATCGGTCCAGCGAAACGACACCGTGTAGAGCATCGCAGCCAGTGCCAGCGTCAGCAGCGAAAAGTAGACCCCTCGCCGCCGCAGGATGAGAAAACCGAACGGCACTGCGACGAGCACAATAATGAGGATGGCGCCGATCGCGGGACCGAAAAATGAATCAGGCATGACGTTGCGCTGGAGCAGTGCCGCGGCGTAGGCCGCAAGCCCGAACCATGCGCCATGACCGAACGACACCAGTCCGGTATGACCGACGAGAATGTTCAGCGCCATGCAGGCAATGCCGAACACGACGACTTCCGTGGCCGACGTCGTCGTCAGGCCGAGCGCGACCAGCACCGGCGGCAACGCGAGCAACCCGATGGCGGCAATGACCAGTTGAACGGGAATCCGCTTGAGCATGACAGACGGCCTCACTCGAAGCGCGTGATTCGCTCGCCTAACAGACCGCGCGGCCTGAACACAAGCACCAGAAGCATAAGGAAATAAATCGCAGCAGTGGATGCCGCCGAGTAGCCGATGCCGACCATGACGCCCTTCACCAGCCCAACTAACAGCGCGGCAACGACGACGCCCCAGAACGATCCGAGACCGCCTATCACCACCACGACGAAGGCCGGTGTGATGATCTCATTGCCCATCGCCGGATGGATCGCGTAGATCGGCGCGAGCAGCACACCGGCCAGTCCCGCAAGCCCGATACCGAGTGCAGCAACAGCGGACATGTAAGGCTGCAGGGAAATCCCGAGTGCGCCGACCATGTCCGGGTTCTGCACGCCCGCACGCACCACACGGCCGAATGCGGTTTTTCTCAGCAGGAACCATAATCCCGCGACGCAGGCGACGGCGATTCCGAGCAGGACAACGCGGTAGAACGAATAGATGAACGAGCCGATCGCCACCTGCCCGCGCAAATCCTGCGGGATCGAGTATGACAGCGGCGGCGCGCCGAAGATCATACGCAGCGCCTGCTCCGCGACCATCGCCAGTCCGAATGTCAGCAACAGGGAGAGAATGGGATCGGCGCGATAGAAACGCCGGAACAGCAGCCGCTCGATCACGACGCCGAGCAATGCCACCGCCACCGGCGATAGTACAAATGCTCCGCTGAACCCGAGATAAGGCGAGATCACCAGAGTAAGGTAAGCACCGATGGCAAAGAATGCGCCGTGCGCAAGATTGACGATGCCGCCGAGCGAAAAAATCAGCGATAACCCAAGCGCAATCAGGAGGTAGTAAACGCCGTCAAGCAGTCCGTTCAGAATCTGCTGTGCGAGCAATATACCGGACATAGTCGCCGCCCCGCGATCGATGAGCCACGCGCAACACGTGTGCCGAAACAAGGAAAGAAGAGTGCGATCCTCCGAATGCCCCGGAGGATCGCATCAAGTCGGTGTTACGACGGGAACGTGCAACTGTTCTCTTCTTTGGTAGCAGCGATGACTTCGAGGTCTTCGTTCGGACCGGGTACGGGACCGCTCGATGAGAAGATGTCCCATTGATTCTTGATCTGAGCTGCAGGTAAGGCCTTCACCGCATACATCTCGTGCATGAGCTGATGATCCGAGGCGCGGAAATAGCCCGGCCTGGTCTTCAGAAGATCGAACTTTGCACCCTTCTCCAGGTGCTCGATGATCTTCGGCGATTCCGCCGACTTCAGATCGTTCATGGACTGCGCCACGATCTTGGTGGCGATGTAATCGCCCCACGCCTGATTTTCCGGCGGCTTCCCGTACTTCTTGCTGAAGGCTGCCACGAACGCCTTGCTGCCGGGCGTGTCGAGCAGATGATGCCAGACCACCGGCCAGGTGCCGACGAAGTTACCCTTGCCCGCAGCCCAGGCCAGTGCGGTGTCGAAGCCGAAGCCCCCCACCGGATAGGTCAGGCCGAACTCAGCATATTGCTTGAGGAAGTTGGTGATCTGGTTTCCGGCGAGATTGATGACGACGAGATCCGGTTTCGCATCACGGATTTTCAGCAGATAGGCCGAGAAATCGGTGGCGTCGGTCGGCACCAGATCGTCACCGGCAAACTGGCCGCCGTTGCCCTCCATGAAGCGCTTGGCGACGCGCAGCAGGTCATGACCGAATGCATAGTCCGCCGTCAGCGAGTACCACTTCTTACCCTTGACGAGACCTTCCTGAAGGAATGAGCGGCCCACCGTCTTCACATACATCGAGTTCTGGGACTCGACATGGAACATGTAGCGCTGGCAATCCTTGCCGCGCAGCGCATCCGAGTTGCCGCCGGTGTTGATGAACAGCGTCTTGTTGCGCGATGCGACCTGCGCGATGGTCAGGCACGACGCCGACGAAATCTCGCCGATGATACAGGCGACCTTGTCGCGCTCGATCATGCGTTCCGCCTTGGTCGAAGCGGTCTGCGGATTGACCGAGTCTTCCTTCAGCAACTCGACCTTGCGGCCCATCACGCCGCCCGCCGTATTGATTTCTTCCACCGCAAGATCCGCGGCCATCACGCCGTATTCGCCAAGTGGCCCGAGAAAGCCGGTGCGCGGTGTCAGATGGCCGAACCGGATGACGTCGGCCGACTGAGCGCGCAGGATCGACGGCGCGGAAAGTCCAGATACCAGCGCGAGACCGCCGGCGGTCTTCAGCAAATTACGTCGCGTGAATTTATCCTTGATCGACATAAGCCATCCTCCCTGTGACGGCCGCGTTTCGCGGCGCTTACTTTCCGGCCGGGCGCCGCGCGATTATTGGCGCTTATATCGCTTGCCGTGATCTGTGATCACACTTAGACTGACAAACCATCGTCGCCTTGTCGAGTCCCTTGTTTCGCGATGCACGCCCCGCAGGATAAACGGTCATGAATCGCCCCGCCGCGCTTGATCTAGTTGAGCCGCTTGACCGGCAGACGTTGGGCGGGCGCACCTATGCGCAATTGTCCGACCTTCTGATCTCCGGCCGGATGGCGCCCGGCGAAAAGATTTCGCTGCGTCAAACCGCAGAGGTCCTCGGCGTCTCTATTATGCCGGTGCGCGAGGCCGTCTCGCGGCTGGTGGCCGACGGAGCGCTCGAAGTGACACCGAACCGCGCCGTCCGCGTGCGTCTGATGACGGCAGCTCAATTCCGCGATCTGACACAAGCGCGCATCGCGATCGAAGGACATGTCGCGGCCGCGGCCGCCAGAAATCGGAACGACGACGATCTCAAATCCATCGCGCGCGCAGAAGCCGAGATGCGCTCGGAAAGCCGTGCGGCCAAGCCGAACCTGCCCCGTGCGGTTGAATACAATAAATCGTTCCATTTTGCCGTCTATGAGGCGGCACATTCGGCGACTCTGGTGGACATCATCCGCGCGCTCTGGCTGAAGGCCGGGCCGGTCATCAACCTCGACCTGCGTGCCAATCCTGAACGCCTGGCGAAAGGCGATGCCGTGCGTTTCCACGCGAAGGTTCTGGCCGCCATCAAGGCCGGGGATGAATCCGGCGCACGCGAGGGGATCGCCGCCGACATCAACAACGCCGCAGAGGTCATTCTGTCGCGCGGCGGTCTTCCTGAACAATAGTTGTTATTGCCTGGAGATGACATGAATCTCGATATCAAGGGACTGCGCGTGCTGGTGACGGCTGGCGCCAACGGAATCGGGCTCGCCATTGCGCGGGCGTTTGCCGGCGAAGGCGCAAATGTTCACATTTGCGACGTCGATACCGAAGCACTTAAGGCACTAAGAGCCAGCGATCCGACGTTGACGCAAACTGTCTGCGATGTCGCGGATCGCGCGGCGGTGAAATCGCTTTTCGCGGAAGCGACTTCCGTTCTCGGCGGTCTCGATGTGCTGGTCAACAATGCCGGCATTGCCGGACCGACCGCCAAAGTCGATGAGATCAATCCCGAGGACTGGGATCGCTGTCTGGATATCTGCCTCACGGGACAGTTCAACTGCACTCGTCTTGCTGTGCCACTGCTACGCGAGAGCAAGAACGCGTCGATCGTCAACATTTCGTCCGCAGCAGGACGACTTGGATTTGCGATGCGTGCGCCCTATGCCGCTGCCAAATGGGGGGTTATCGGGTTCACGAAATCCCTTTCCATCGAACTCGGCCCGGATAACATCCGCGTCAACGCCGTCCTGCCGGGACTGGTGGCTGGAGACCGCCAGCGGCGCGTGCTTGAATCCAAGGCACAGCAGCGCGGCATCTCATTCGCACAGATGGAGCAGACGGCATTTTCCTACACATCGATCAAGGAATATGTCACGCCGCAGCAACTTGCAGATCAAATCATCTTCATGTGCAGTCCGCGCGGCAAGACAATTTCTGGACAGGCCATTTCCATCTGCGGCGACACACAGATGCTGGGCTAGTCCTGGAACAGGAACAGCGATTACCAGCATTTAAGGTATGCCTCTCCTCGCCTGGCGCCCAAACACATCCGGTGAAGGGAAACTGCGCCAGCAGATGCCGAAGGCAGCCATTGTCAAACAGCAGCTGCCATCCGTTTGTCGAATCCGTTGGGAAGTTCGATATCAACCTCCAGCGTCGAAACGCTCTTGCCGCGGTCCATCCGAACGATGACCTTTTCCGGATCGAGTACGACATGCCGTGAAACCACGGCAAGGATCTCTTCTCGCAGGATTGCCAGAAGATCGGGCTGGCCGCGTAAGCCGCGTTCATGCGCCAACAGAATCTGCAGCCGTTCCCGAGCAACCGGCGCGGAAGCAGGACGGCCGCTGAACAGCCGCAACAGATTCATGCTCATGCAGCCCTCCGTCCCAACAATCGGTCCATCAAGCCCTTGCGCTCGACCGGCACTGTCATTGCGATCGATTCACCCATCAGGCGCCGGGCCGCATCCATGTAGGCGCGGGCTGGTGCGCTCGCAGCATTGTTGAGCGTAACGGGAGAACCGACGTTCGAAGCCCGCAGCACGTCCTGGCTCTCGGGAATGATCCCCAGAAGCGGCGTGGCGAGAATCTCGAGGATGTCATCGATGCTCAGCATCTCTCCCCGCGCGGCGCGCCCCGGGTCGTAGCGGGTGATCAGCACATGCTTCTTCACCTGTTCGCCCTTCTCGGCCTTCACGGTTTTGGAATCGAGCATGCCTATGATTCGGTCTGAATCACGCACAGACGAGACTTCGGGATTGGTAACGATGACGGCTTCGTCCGCATAGCGCATCGCAAGGGTCGCTCCGCGCTCGATGCCCGCCGGGCTATCACAAAGAACCCAGTCGAACTTGCTGCGCAGGTCTTCGATAATGCGGCCGACACCCTCTTCAGTCAGCGCATCCTTGTCCCTCGTTTGGGACGCTGGAAGCAACCAAAGATTCTCAAGGCGCTTGTCGCGAATAAGCGCCTGGGAGAGCTTTGCTACGCCCTGCACAACATTGATGAGGTCGAACACCACGCGGCGCTCCGCTCCCATGACAAGGTCGAGATTGCGCAACCCGACGTCGAAATCGACGACAACGACCTTCTCCCCGCTTTGCGCGAGTGCTGCACCGAGTGCGGCGGTGGAAGTCGTTTTTCCCACGCCGCCTTTACCTGACGTCACGACCAAGACTTTGGCCATCCTTACCTCCTTCGCTGGTTAATTCAGCGGTGTAATTCTCATGATATCGCCATCGAGCCACGCCTGAGCGGGCCGATTGCGAAGCGTCGCGTTGATGTCTTCTGCAGTCTGGTAGTAACCGTCGATGGCCAGAAGCTCGGCTTCGATCTTCTGGCAATAAATCCGTGCGGCCGCGTTGCCATTGACGCCCGCCATCGCCCGGCCACGCAGCGTTCCGTAGACATGAATTGAGCCGCCGGCGACAATCTCGGCACCGGACCCGACTGAACCCAGCACCGTTACGTCGCCTTCGGTAAAGACGACGGATTGGCCTGAGCGCACAGGCTGTTCCAGCAGAAGAGACGTTGGTTGCGGTTTCGCTTCCGGCTTCTTCGTTTCGGTCTGCTCGAGCACGCAGTGGCGTCCGCCGCTCAGCATCGGCGGCATGCTCGTGGTGAGCAGTGACGCATCCACGCCCTCGATCCCGAGAACGCGGACATTCCGATCTTCCAGGCTTTTGACGAGATGAGCGATCGCGGATTGGCTAAGGGCCAGTGCCGATAGATCCAGAACGACCGGCTTTCCGACAAAAAATCCGGGCGAACGCGCGAGTGTCGCGTCTATTTCCTCAAGCCAACCGACAATTGGAACCGTTGGGGAAAACACGAACGCGACATAGGACCGCCCCCGGAGACGCACCAATTGACGTTGTGGTACCGCTTCTGCGTCCATGACCGCCGACTCACTCTTCGTTATTGAATAGTTAAAGACTGAGCCGCGTTGGTTAACGGTTAGTTAATGCGCCTTTTTTCATTGCGATAACGAACAACTATCGGTGTGACCGGCAACACAAGCCTTCCACACTTGCAATCGAATCTGTTGCGGCAGCATTTTCATATGCGATTGCGTCGCTCTCCGAACACACATCGCATCTGCCGAAAAGACAATTTTCTGCGCAATCAACGGCTGTAAAAATAGAATCAAAACAACTGAAAATTGTCGGGAACCGATTCTTATCTCAGTTCGGTCGAGTTTTTGACTTACTAATGTCCGGTCGCGGTTCCATCAAATGTGGGTGATTGTCCGCCGCTCGTTCAGCAGACGGAACATTTGCCGAGGGACAGGCGATGAAAGCGTTATGGACGGTGCAGCCGCGAGATATGACTCAATGGCTGAAGCGGACGACATTGCATTATGCAGGTCCGGTATCCGACGCCCTGTTTCAAGTTTCCCGACTACCAAACTTTGTGTCTCGTCTTGACCGATCCCGCGGCTTTTCCGTGCGGCCAGCTTTGACCACTGGAATCTTGTTCATCACACCCACGAAACCATCCACCGCCATGGCCACATCACCCCTGAGGTGACTGAGACCAAGCGGTTAAACGTTGTGAGGAGTAGCGTATGAGTACCTTAAGCCCGCAGGACCATCTCAATCCCCAAAATCCGTTGTATTATGCGCCGCGCTGGTTGCGTGAAAGATCGGCGCGTCCTTCAGCCTCGCTTTCAGAATCGATATCCCAGTTTTCAGAAACGGGATCTGAGCGCATCCGGCGCCCAATTTCCACTCGGTCTTCCTACGACGCCCTGCTTGAGGGAGCGGTTGCCGAAGCCTTGCAGCATCCCCTTGATCCTGAGGTCATCCACGAGCCGCCGGAATTCGCGCATGACCGTGACCAGCGGCGGGCTCTGCTTGGCGTCGTCGGCCGCTTCGGCGCAGCCATCGGCATTTCGGCCATTGTGGCACTCTTCTTCGTGATCATGGTTCCTGCTTCGCAGGACAATACACGACAGCCAGACGGCGCCGGTTCATCCGCCTCCGGGATATTCCAATCGATGAAAGCCGCACTTTACGCGCCAACTCAGGAACGCGAGGATTCGAAATCCGCTGTTTCAGAGTTTCAGACCGTTCTCACGTCAGCCCGAACCAACCAGCCTGCTCCCACGCACGAGCAGTCCGAAACGCTGCTGCAGCAATTTTTGCAATGGCAGCAAAAACCAGCTCAGGTGCCTTAATCACGAGGGTGAGCGACCGGAACGCGAAGGACAATTGACGATGCTGCACGACAGGTCCAGTGTGACCGTGGTCTCGTGGAGTGAGCGATGACCTGTCGTTGGATCGCTCCGGCACTTGGTGTTTTGCTCGCAGGCTCCGCGGGTGCGGCGCTTGGAGACAAGCTGGATGTTGTCCGAGACCTTGCGGGTCGCGTCGGGCCGGTTATCGGTTCGGCGCTGGTCTGCCGCGACATCGCCCGGCCCCGCATTCAGGTGATCGTCGATAAGTTTGCCGTCGTGATCAAGGAAGCCTCGCCAGGCGAGGCTGAGCGCGCCGACGTTACGCAGCTGTTTGATCGCGCCGTGGCGGACGGCCGCCGTGCAGTAACGGCAGGTCAGATCGATTGCGCTTCGGCGGAACGTCAGCTCGCTGATCTCGAAAAATCGATAACCGGGCCAGCCTCACCCGGTGCGGCCGCTCCCGTAACTGCAGCACCAGCGACTTCACCCGGTGCCGCAAGCACGGCGGTCCGCGGCGTAAGCGATCGAGAAATCCGGTTCGGGATTTCGGCACCATTCTCCGGCTCCGCAAAGGAGCTTGGACGCCAGATGAAACTCGGGATCGACGCTGCCTTTAATCGAGTGAACGACGCCGGGGGCGTGGAAGGCCGGATGCTTCGGCTGATAGCGGCAGATGACGGCTACGAGCCGACACGAACCGCGGAGACAATGAAGCAGCTTTACGAGAAAGAGCGGGTGTTCGGCATCATCGGAAATGTTGGAACGCCCACAGCTGTCGTCGCGGTCCCGTACGCACTTGAGCGAAAGATGTTGTTCTTCGGCGCCTTTACCGGAGCCAATCTCCTCCGCCGGGACCCGCCCGACCGCTACGTGTTCAACTATCGCGCGAGCTACGCAGAAGAGACCGATGCCGTGGTGCGATACTTGGTGAAAGTGCGACGGATACCGTCGAAACAGATCGCCGTTTTTGCCCAGCAGGATCCCTACGGAGATTCAGGCTTTGCCGGCGTTGCCAAGGCGATGCGGACGCTGGGAGCTGGCGACAGCACGGTTCTGCGGCTTAATTACCAGCGCAACACCGTGGATGTGGATGATGCAGTTGCTCAGTTAAAGGCGCATAAGACGCCGATCAAAGCGATTGTCATGGTTGCGACCTATCGAGCCGCCGCAAGGTTCATTGAAAAAACCCGCGACCTCTATCCTGCGATGATTTACACCAATGTATCGTTCGTCGGCAGCACGGCCCTTGCCGATGAATTGATGTTGTTGGGAAAACGCTATGCCGCTGGCGTTATAGTAACGCAGGTTGTGCCCGCGGTGGCCGGTTACTCGAGCGTAGTTCTCGAATACAAGTCGGCCTTGGCGAAATATTTTCCCGGTGAAGCGCCGGACTATGTTTCGCTCGAGGGGTACGTTGCGGCGAACGTGCTGGTGGAAGCGCTAAGACGTGCCGGTCCGCAACTCGACACCGAGAAACTCGTCGACACGCTCGAAAGTATGCGCAACCTGGACATGGGACTTGGCACATATCTTAATTTTGGGCGCGGTGAACACCAGGCCTCTCACAAGGTGTGGGGTACAGCGTTGGATGAAACCGGAAAGTATCAGGCAATCGAACTGGAATAGAGTTCGATGTCACCCAGGCGAAGCGTGAACTCCCTTTCGAGGCACATTATTGCCAATGTTCTAACTCAATCGGGAATTATCGACGATCGTAACAGGCAAGAACCTGCATGCTTTAACAATCCTGCGTGGAGTTATGTGATGTCCTGGGATCAAACGTTTGCAGCGCAAATCGACTTACCGAACGGCGCGGTTGCGACAACCCTTCGCGACGCCATTGGGTATATCGACGAGCTTTCAGAAGCTGAAAGGGAAACCAGTGAATGGAAGAATGCTCGCGATGCAATCGCTCAAGCTGCAGATGAGATCGGTTCTATCTGGTTCGCGCGGATCGCAGTTGTTCGCGCAATTCAAATGAACGGGCTCGAGACCAAACACGCGAAGAATGAGCTCGTGTGATTGCGCGCGGCGCCCGCGTCCATCGCAGGAAATCTAGCAACGCCAGCGACGCTTGAGCGTTGCACGCGGGATCTCATTCTTCCCCACAATTCACCGCTCCATGCGTCAAACGAACGCCATTCGGGGGTTCCAATTGACGCGTGCAGCTTCTGATCTCACAGTTGCACTATGGCCCGATCAACGACTCCCATCTGCCCAAACTGCTATTTTCCGGAGCGGCTTCTTTTGCCGCAGACAGGCGTTGGGCCGCGTTTCTATCGATGCATCGAGTGTGACGAGCCTGACCCGTTAAACCTCCCAGACGTGAGACGCTGGTTGAAGGACGGACAGGAAACCGGCATCGAGCATACCTCTCTTGACTGATGCGAGCTTACCGATTGATCGTTTAACAACGTCCCTTGGATCGGGTATCTGACGCTTCTTACGACAGGAGCGTGCCATGAATTCTCAGCGCACATTATTCAACCCCGATGAGATCGCCCTGCTGAGAACCATTCTGGATGAAGTTGCGGCCCTGCTTCCCGCCCAAAAGCGCACTTCAGAAACCAAGGCACTTATGGCGCATAGAATCCTGATCTGCGCCGCGAAAGGAGAGCGTGATCCCGTCCGGCTTCGCACTGCGGCTATTCTTGAATGCAAGACAGGTGGCCGCGACCAGTTTAGCGAAACCCTGGATGGCTCCTGGTGGGGTGGATAATCCCAAAGTGCAATACCACTGCCCAAACTTCTCTCATCACCGCAATCAGTAGCCGCGCTGGCGATCCACCACATTTTGAAGCGGTCGCCCTGCCTCGAAGCTCAATATCTGCTTGGCAACATATGACGCGATAGAGTCGGGATCTGTATCCGCCGCATTGTGCGGGGAGATCGTCACCGCAGGATGTGCCCAAAGAGGGCTGTCAGACGGGAGTGGCTCTCTTTCGAACACGTCCAGCGTCACTGCTTTAAGCGCTCCATCCTCAAGACAGGCGATGATGTCCCTCTCGTTCTGGAGTCCGCCACGGCCGGCGTTAATGACCACCGGCCCGCCAAGAGGACCGTCATTTGCAAGCTGCTCAAAAAGATTTCGCGCAAGAAACCCTCGCGTTTCGGGCGTCAGAGGCAGAAGCACGACGAGGATATCCGTTCGAGCAAGAAACGCACTAAGCTGGCCGGATCCTGCATAGCATTGGATACCGTCGATTGATTTTGCACGCTTGCTCCATCCCGCGACCTGAAAGCCGATTTCGCGAAGTGCGAATGCAGCCTGCCGGCCCAATACGCCCATTCCAAGTATGCCGACACGGACAGCTCGGGCCGGCCATTGCACGCGGGGTGCCCAGACACGCGTTCTCTGACAGTCAGCGAGATAGGCCTGTTGCCGATGATGCATCAGCGTATGCATGACGACATACTCTGTCATGCGAGACGTCAGATCATCATCCGCGACGCGGACAAGCGGCACGGCTGGAAGCAGCGGATCTTGCAAGACGGCATCAACACCCGCACCCAGATTGAATATCGCTTTAAGGTTCGGGAAAGTGCGAAGAAGGCCCGGTTCCGGCTGCCAAACAGCCGCATAGTCCACCGCCTCTGGGTCAGTTGCGTCAGCCGGAAACAAAGCAACATCCCGGTCCTTGAGCTTTTGATTGAACCGCAGCTTCCAGCGATCAGGAGCCCAATTATCAGTGCCTCCGCTGATAAGCAGCGCCAACGCACCCTTCGACATCCGGAAACTCCAATTGCGTGATGACTTCAGCTACTCAGCAAGCAAGCTCAGCCGCTTATAGCGGCCAAGGAAGCGAGTGCCAAATCCGCATCGGCTGCTCTATGGATGGTCCGGTACATCGCGCCGCCTAGGTCCGCATCAACTATCGCTTCTAAGCGAATGATGCTTCGCCCTCTCTGAATACCTTCAAACGATCGGATATGGAGCGGCTCTTTCGGAAGCCGCTCCAATCGAGTTTAGGCCCGCTCGATTTCAAGAAATGCCTGATTTTATTGCCCCATTTATCATCTTGCCCGTATGATTATTTATCAATATCGTCATACTCACCATGCGACGTGAAGGCCTCCCGTAACGTTGTTGAGTGCAGGTGCAGCAGTGATTGATGTTGTTCTTCGGGCTTCAGGAAAATCGCTGCTGACGCATTTTTCCCGCCGCTTCAAGTCTGGAACGGCACAATGCGGGGCCGTCGCTCTCGTTTCATCCATCATGTGCGCACTGGATGCGTCAGCACATGATCCTTCGTCTTCGGCCACCAGCACGCTTCCCTCAATCGAGGTCACCGGCAAGCGACAGGACAATAGCGCTCCTGCAAATCCGGTCAGCAGCACGTCCGGATCTCCCGATTCACCGCAGAATGAACCTGTCGCGTCGGCCAGCCAGAAAAATGTGAGCGGCGAAGAGGTCAACGCGAGACCATTCTCCCGGCCGGCCGAAGCCCTCGAGGTCGTCCCCGGTCTGATGATCACGCAGCACAGCGGCGAAGGCAAAGCCAACCAGTACTTCCTGCGCGGCTTCAACCTCGACCACGGAACAGACCTTGCCATCTCCGTCGACGGGATGCCGGTCAACATGCGTACCCATGGCCACGGGCAAGGTTACGCGGACCTGAACTTCCTGATCCCTGAACTGATCGGATCGGTCAACATCAAGAAAGGCCCCTACTTCGCGGACGAGGGGGACTTCGCTTCGGTAGGAGCCGTGCATGTCAATCTCATCGACAGCATCGCGAAGTCGACGCTGTCGACCAGTATCGGCAGCTTCGGCTATCGCCGGATGCTTGGGATCACGTCCACGAAAGCCGGAGACGGCACGCTCCTCATCGCCGGTGAGGCGAGCACCTACAATGGACCTTGGGACAATCCCGACAAGGTGCGCAAGCTGAACAGTGTCGTCCGCTACACACAGGGTACAGCCGACAACGGTTTCTCGCTGACAGGCATGGCTTACAGCAATAGTTGGAATTCGACCGACCAAATTCCGCTGCGTGCGATCACGTCCGGACAGATCGGGCTTTACGGCGCGCTGGATCCGACCGATGGCGGCAAATCCAACCGCTTCTCGATTTCAGGCCAGCTTAGAAAAACCGAGGCGGAAGGAACCACGAAGCTAAATTTCTACGTCGTCAGGAGTTCGCTCGATCTCTACAACAACTTCACCTACTTCCTGAATGAAGCTGCCCCCGGCTTCGATCCCAACGCTCCCCTTCTCGGCGACCAATTCCACCAGCGCGATAGCCGTGCGATCTGCGGGCTGAACGCGTCTCATACCTTCAACCATACGTTCGCTGGCCTGCCGATGCAGACCGAGGTTGGCATACAGAATCGCTACGACAGCATTAGGGTCGGCCTCTCGAACACCGTTCAGCGCCAGTTTGTGTCGGGCACGCGAGAAGACAAGGTCCAGGAAGGCAGCACCGGCCTCTTCATACAAAACACCGTTCATTGGACCAGCTGGCTCAGGACTATTGTCGGCTATCGCGGCGACTTCTATGCAACCAACGTTGACTCACTTCTCACTCCAGCCAATTCCGGCAAGGCGACTTCTTCGATTGGCAGCCCCAAAGCCAGCATTGTATTCGGACCGTTCGCCAAGACCGAATTCTTCATCAACGCCGGTGAAGGCTTCCACAGCAACGATGCCAGAGGCGTGACAATCAAGGTATCGCCGACCGATCCCAGCGAAGCTGTGTCGCCGTCGCCATTCCTGGTCAAGACACGCGGAGCTGAAGTCGGTATTCGCACCAGGATCATTCCCGGCCTGGACAGCTCTCTAAGCCTGTTCATGCTGGACTCTGCGTCCGAGATTCTTTTCGTGGGTGACGCCGGCGACACCGAGCCAAGCCGTCCCAGCCGGCGTTACGGTATCGAGTGGACCAACCATTATCAGCCTACCCCCTGGCTGACGTTCGACGGTGACATCGCTGTGACTCATGCGCGCTTCCGCGGCGCCAACCGGGATCAGGCTGCAGCCTATGCGGACCTGGCTGGCTACCCCGAAGCCCAGATCGGAAATGCACCCGGCAACTATATTCCGGGCGCGCCGAACATGGTCGCGTCCGCCGGGGTCAGGATCGGCGAGCGAACAGGATGGTTCGGCGCTCTGCGGTATCGCTATTTCGGGCCGCGGCCGCTCACCGAAGACGGCGCCTTCGTTTCACCGGCGGCCGGCCTTCTCAACGGCCAGGTCGGCTACAGCTTCCAGAATGGATGGCGCGTTCAACTCGACGCCTTCAATTTGACCGACAGCAAATCCGACCAGATCACCTACGCCTATGGATCGTTCCTGAAGACCGATGCGTTGTTTGCGCAATGCCGATCCGCAAATCCACCGCCCGCAGCGGTGTGTACGACCGGCGTAATGGATCGTGTCCTGCACCCCGTCGAACCCTTCGCCCTTCGTCTGACTGTCGCTGGCCAATTCTGACGCAGCCGTCCTTGACCGATTGATCTACCTGGATGACATCTGAGCCAGCAGCGCATTGAACGTCGCGCTCGGACGCATAACCTCTGCACATTTTTTCGGGTCGGTGAGATAATAGCCACCGATGTCCACAGGCTTCCCCTGCACCGCCTGGAGTTCCGCTACAATCTTTCCTTCATTTTTGGTGAGTGCTTCGGCCAGCGGTTTGAACTGCTCCTGAAGAGATTTGTCCTCTGTCTGGGCTGCCAATTCCTGCGCCCAATACATTGCCAGGTAGAATTGGCTTCCGCGATTGTCCAATTCGCCGGTGCGCGGTGAAGGAGACTTGTTGTTGTCGAGCAGTTTGCCGGTGGCAGCGTCCAGCGTTTTCGCCAAGAGCTTGGCTTTCGAGTTGCCCGCCTTTATTCCGAGATCTTCCAGAGAGACTGCAAGCGCAAGAAATTCGCCGAGAGAATCCCATCGCAGATGGTTTTCTTCCACCAACTGCTGCACATGCTTGGGTGCCGAGCCGCCCGCTCCGGTTTCATACAGGCCGCCCCCTGCCATGAGCGGAACGACCGACAGCATCTTGGCCGAAGTACCTAGCTCCATGATCGGAAACAGATCGGTCAGATAATCGCGCAGAATGTTGCCAGTCGCGCTGATGGTGTCGAGACCGCGGATAACACGCTCAAGCGTGTAACGCATGGCGCGGACCTGACTCATGATCTGGATATCGAGGCCGGATACGTCGTGTTCCTGCAGGTACAATTTGACCTTGGCGATAAGCTGCGCCTCATGCGGACGATAGGGATCCAGCCAGAACAGCACGGGCATCCCGGAGTTACGAGCGCGGCTCACAGCAAGCTTCACCCAGTCCCGGATGGCCGCATCCTTGACCTGGCACATGCGCCAGATATCGCCCTGCTCGACGTCCTGGCTGAGCAAGACCTCGCCGGTCCCAATATCCGTAATATTGGCGACACCGTCCTCAGGGATTTCAAACGTCTTGTCATGCGAGCCGTACTCCTCGGCCTGCTGCGCCATCAGGCCGACATTGGGCACGGTGCCCATGGTTTTTGGATCGAATGCCCCGTGCCACTTACAGAAATTGATCATTTCCTGATAGATGCGGGCGAAGGTGCTTTCCGGCATCACCGCCTTGACGTCCTTCAGGCGGCCGTCGGCGCCCCACATCTTGCCGCCATTGCGGATCATCGCAGGCATCGACGCATCGACGATGATGTCATTCGGCGAGTGGAAATTCGTGATTCCCTTGGCGGAATCGACCATCGCCAGTTCGGGACGATGCGCGTGGCAGGCGTGCAGATCGCTCTTGATCTCATCCTGTTTGCTCTGTGGCAGACTGGCGATCTTGTTGTAGAGGTCAACCATGCCGTTATTGACATTGACGCCTAGCTCTTCGAACAGCGCGCCGTGCTTTTCGAAAGCGTCACGGTAGAAAATCCTGACGCAGTGGCCGAACACGATCGGATGCGAGACCTTCATCATGGTGGCCTTGACGTGCAGCGAGAACATGACGCCGGTCTTGTAGGCGTCGTCGATCTGCTGCTCATAGAACGCCAGGAGGGCTTTTTTGCTCATGAACATGGAGTCGATGACTTCACGATCCTGGAGCGACACCTTTGGCTTGAGCACGATCGTCTTGCCGCTCTTGGTGATAAGCTCCATCTTGACGTCCCGCGCGCGGTCAAGCGTTATCGACTTCTCTCCGTGATAGAAGTCGCCGTGATGCATATGCGAGACGTGCGAACGCGATGCCTGGCTCCATTCAGCCATGCTGTGGGGATGCTTGCGCGCAAAATTCTTCACTGCTAGCGGCGCGCGGCGATCGGAATTTCCCTCGCGCAGGACCGGATTCACAGCACTGCCGATGCACTTGGTATAGCGCGCACGGAGCGCCTTTTCCTCGTCAGTCTTTGGACTGTCGGGATAATTTGGGACTTTGTACCCCTTGTCCTGCAATTCCTTAATGGCCACCTTCAACTGCGCGACCGAGGCGCTGATGTTCGGCAACTTGATGATGTTGGTGTCAGGCAGAAGCGTCAGTCGACCGAGTTCAGCCAGATTGTCGGACACGCGCTGTTGTTCGGTCAGAAATTCCGGAAACTCGCCGAGAATCCGGCTCGCCACAGAGATATCGCTGGTGACGACATCAATGCCCGCCGGCGCAGCGAACGTGCGCACAATAGGCAAGAAAGATGCTGTCGCCAGCGCGGGAGCCTCATCGGTCAGAGTGTAGATGATCGTGGGAGATGCCGTAGTCATATCCTGGTTTCCTCACTGACCGGCGTGCCTGGGGCCGTAAATTCCAATGTACAAACAGGACATGCTTGTCCCTCGCCAATAGCTTTCTCACGAGCTACTGGCGACCGCAATCGGCAATTTGGCGATCATTCCCGCAGCAACACCCGGCCGGAATAAAGAATGAATCGGTGGATATGGGGCGCTGATAGCCCTGATCGGCCTGGCCCAATTCTCTGGCTCATGACGGGCCGGTCTTGATCGATGCAGTGGTCAACCAAACCGAAGTCACCGTGCCACTGTCCATCAATATCGGAACATTCTGGCTTCATAAACCCGATCGTCTCCGACCTGCCAGGGTCGCAGCGGCCTGCTCCATGAGCGCCTGCGCCGATGATCGCCATTGCCGGTAACCAAGCGGCGAGCATCCGTCAAACCACGCTGCCCTTCAGGAAAAGCCGGGCCGTGGTCCGCGCACGCCGTTCAATCTCCCTGTGGCCGGGAACCGCTGCGTGACCGAACATCACCGCACGCTGCGGCTGGAACGCAAACATTCCGAGCAGCATGCCGGCGGCTTCCGCGGCATTTTCGATCTTGATCAGGCCACGTTCGGCCTGTGTCTTCAGCCAGCTGGCAAGCGTATTCTCGCTACGCTTGATCGCCTTGCTGTAGAACGTCTCGGCGATCTCGGGAAACTGCTCGCTCTCGCTCAGTACCATTCTCTGCATCGCAATCACCGTGTCGTCGAGAACAAGCTCGCCGAACAGCGTCAGCGCTTCGGTCAACGAGGCTTCAATGTTGCTACCGTCGCAAGCCCTCAATCGAATCCGCGTGGTGAACTGGTCAAGGCCATCAGTGATGATCGCTTCAAACAAAGCAGCCTTGTTGGGAATCAGCCGATAAAGCGTCTTCGTGGAAACCCCCGCTCCACGCGCGACGCTTTCCATGCTTGTCGCGGCATATCCGCTGACAGCAAATTCCTCCCTCGCTGCGCCGATAATCACCGCGCGCGTTTCGTCGTCGGGGCGTGCCTGTGGTCTCCCGCGACCGCGCCGCACCTCACTCTTCCCTGGTTCTCTCGGTTTTGTGATCGCCATCGCGAGCCATGCCTTTAGATGATGACTGTCATTCCATTGACAGTCCCAACATGGTCCCTATTTTGGAAAATATCAAGTTTCCTAATTGTGAGGCTCGCCATGAGCACCCAGACCGCCGGATTGAAGACCGTCGACAGCTTTCAGCCGACCACCCAAAAGACGGTTACGGAACCGGAAACAGCCGATCTTGCCACCGCGCCCCCGTCGCAGCCCGGAAAAAGGAACCGGGTCCAGCGCACCCTGATCGCTGGGGCTGCGGTCGCCCTTCTCGCCACCGCCTCCTGGTATGGCTGGGATTACTGGTCCGTCGGACGCTTCCTGGTCTCGACCGACGACGCCTATGTGAAGGCCGACAACACTACGATCGCCCCGAAAATTTCGGGCTATCTCGATCTCGTTCCGGTCGGCGATAACCAACAAGGCCGGTGATGTGCTGGCACGGATCGACGATCGCGACTTCAAGGTCGCGCTCGATCAGGCCAAAGCCGATGTCGCCGCAGCCGACGCTACAGTCGAAAGCAAGCGCGCCCAGCTCGATGTGCAGCAGGCAGTGATCGCCGCAGCGGAGGCGACACTTAATGTCGACATTGCCACGCGGACATTCACAGCCCAGGAAAACAAGCGATATAGCGATCTCGCGGCGACGGGATTTGGCAGCATCCAGAACGCACAGAATGCACAGGCCCGTGACGGCACAGCGCTTGCAGCCATCGAGCGCGACAAGGCGAACCTGACGTCCGCACAGAAGCAGGTCGAACTGTTAAACGCGGAGTTGGCACAGGCGATCGCGGCGAACGCGCGAGCAAGGGCGCAACAGCGGCAAGCCGAGCTCAACCTGTCCTACACGACCATCACCGCTCCGATCGACGGCGTGGTCGGCAATCGAACCCTTCGCGTCGGGCAGTTCGTGCAGGCCGGCACGCAACTGATGTCGCTGGTGCCCTCGCACGGCGCCTACATCATAGCGAACTACAAGGAAACGCAGCTCGGCAGTGTGCAGGCCGGCCAGCCGGTCGATATTGAGGTCGATATGTTCCCCGGCAAGTCCGTGCATGGCCATGTCGACAGCCTCGCACCCGCCAGCGGACAGGAATTCGCGCTGTTGCCGCCGGACAATGCCACAGGCAATTTCACCAAGATAGTGCAGCGCATTCCCGTGAAGATCGTTCTCGATAGCGCTGATGTGGACCTGCGGCCCGGCATGTCGGTGCTTCCCAGCATTCAGACAAAGGCCGTAGTAGCGGCCAACCTGCAATACCCGCACGGTCAGTCCGCCAAATCACAGCTTGTTTCGAACAGGTGATGCCATGTCCAGCCTCACCCTCTCCGGTTCCGCACCCCGCCCAACTCCTGCGCCGATAGTTCAAGGAGAGCGCGCCAGCGCCACCGTATGGGTCGCCATTCTGGCCGCCATGATCGGTGCCTTCATGGCGATCCTGAATATTCAGATTACGAATGCCTCGCTGCTGAACATCGAAGGCGGCATCGGCACCGGCGTCGATAACGGATCATGGATCTCGACGTCCTATCTGATCGGCGAGATCGTTGTGATCCCGCTGACTGACTATCTCAGCCGCGTGTTTTCCTTCCGCAACATCATGCTGAGCTTTGCGAGCCTTTTTGCCGTTTTCTCGGTAGCGTGCGCGTTTGCGACCGACCTGCCGACGATGATCGGGTTTCGCGCCTTTCAGGGATTCTTCGGCGGCGTGCTGATTCCCATGGCCTTCACGCTCGTGTTCACCAAGCTGCCGAAAGCACAGCAGCCGATCGGACTTGCGATGTTCTCGTTAGCGGTGACTTTCGCGCCGGCGATCGGCCCGACCATCGGCGGCTATCTCACAGAGAATTACGGCTGGCAGACGATCTTCTTTGTCAACGTTGTGCCGACGGCCGTAATGGTGACGACGCTCTACTTTACGCTCGAACGGCAGCCGCTGAACCTTGCCTTGCTTCGCGAGGGCGATTGGTTCGGCATTGCGACGATGGCGGTTGGCCTTTCTGCGTTGCAATCGGTGCTGGAGGAAGGCAACAAGGACGACTGGTTCGGCTCGCCCTTTATCGTCAAGCTGGCGCTCATCGCTGGTGTGAGCCTGTCTCTGTTCATCGCCAACGAGTTGCTCGTTGAGAAACCGCTCATTCGTCTGCGCCTGCTGAAAATTCGCAGCTTTGGACTGGGAACCGTCGCAGCCGTCTTTATCGGTTTCGCGCTGTTTGGATCGATCTATCTCCTGCCGGCCTATCTCGGCCAGGTGCAGCACTACAACGCGGAGCAGATCGGGGCAGTGCTGGCCTGGACCGGTCTGCCGCAGTTATTGCTGATTCCGCTGGTGCCCAAGCTGATGGGGCGTTTCGACATTCGTTTCATCGCCTTCCTCGGCACCGCCATCTTCGCGGCAAGTTCTTTCATGAATACAACCATGTCGCTCGACTATTCCGGCGACCAGCTCTTTCTTCCGAACGTCGTTCGCGCCGTCGGTCAGGCGTTGCTGCTGACCCCGCTCAGTGCGATTTCGCTGGGAAGCGTGGCGCCGCAGGACGCGCCGGCCGCTTCGGGTATTTCCAACATGATGCGCAATCTCGGCGGCGCGGTCGGCACTGCGATGCTGTCCACCATCGTGACCAAGCGTGAGCAGTTTCACTCCAATATCATTGGTCAGTCCGTCGATCTCGCCCGCGAAGAAGTGCGGGAGCGGATCGCGACCATGACCGACTACTTCATGGCACACGGCATGACCGACCCTGCAGGAGCCAGGCACCAAGCCATCATCGCGCTGGGCAAGACCGTTAAGCAGCAGGCGCTGATCATGGGCTTTAGCGACACGTTTGCCGTCGTTGGCATCGTACTGGTGCTCGCAGGCATCGCCCTTCTCCTGACTGGAAAGCCAAAGGGCGGCGCCGCTGCGGGCGGCGCCCACTAAGTCTCGAGAACGGAAGACGACCAAATCCACCCTAACGCAGTATGGAGCATAAAATGTCGACGATCCGCCTTCACCGCACCACCCGTTTGACACCCGAGCAGTACATCGCCGGTCTGACCGATTTTCGACCCGGCCGGTCGAAGCTCTTTGGCAACAGCGCCGACGAATATCTCAAGGTGCATCACCTTGACCGCACGATGGCCGATGTCACTGAGGGCTCCGGAGGCGTCTGGGAACGCCTGCATTATGACTGGTCAGACCCTAACCGCGTGGTTCTTGTAACGACCGACTCGAACGTCTGGGGCGGCACTTCGGGCCATACCTACATCTTCAAGCGCTGGTCCGATGGCACAACCGACATCGATGTCGTTGTCGTCCGCGAAGGAAAGAACCTCAAAGGATACCTGCTGGGCTTCGTGCTTGCGACCATTGGAAAGCGCGTCCTGAGCACCGCGTTTGAAAATTCCGTCAGAGCGATCGAAGACAGAAACGGCGCCGCATCGCGCTCAGACACGGCTAACTCCAGCCTCGCAGCCTGAGCGACGGGCACGCAAATGCTCTTGAAGATGCGAAGCGCGGCTGCTCTTGCCGCCGTGGTTCCCACAGACGGCTGATGCGGCGTGGAGGCCTTGACCTATCCTTCACCTCGTCTCGTCATGGCGCAGCGACGGATAGCGCCAGTCGATCAGACCTCTGAGCGCCAATTGTTACCCGCCGCGAGTGGTAGGCGCTTAGGTCTGCGCGGTGCCCGATACTAATGATCGTTGCATGCCCCATCTCTAACTGAAGAAGCTGCATCATCCGTCTCTGGCTGGGAGCATCCAGCGCCGAGGTAGCCTCATCCAGAACAATGATATCCGGCCGATGCAGCAGAAGCCTTGCAAAGGCGAGCCGCTGTTTTTCACCTCCCGATAAGATCTGATCCCACGGCAAATCACTATCGAGCTGAGATTGCAGATGCATCAATCCGACCTTGGCGAGTGCATTGCATAGTTGCGACGTTGACCATCTATTTGGCGCCTCTGGATAAGCCACCGCCCGTCCGAGCGTGCCCGATGGCAGATAGGATTTCTGCGGAAGTAACAACAAACGGCCGGGGCTCACACCGACGTTTCCCCGCCCCCAGGGCCACAGTCCTGCGATCGCTCGAACCAGCGTACTCTTGCCGGTGCCGGATTCCCCTTCGATCAGGACGCGATCTCCATGACCGACTGAGAGACTGAACTCGTCCAACACCATCTTGCCGTCGTCCAGAGCCACCGACACATTTTCCAGACTGACGGCAGTGGAACCTGTTGTCACCTTGTGGCGGATACGGTTGTCAGCCTGCGCGCCCTCCGCTTCGAGCCGATCAAGCGACACCATGAGCGATGCCACCCGTGACGCATTAGCCGTCCAGTCGGCAAATCGCGGATAATTGTCCACTAACCAGCCGAACGCACTTTGCACGAACGCGAACGCTGATGCCGCTTGCATCATTTGTCCGAGCGTCATGCTACCCTCCAGATACTTCGGAGAGCACAGCAGCAGAGGAACGATAGGGACGATGAGACTGGAGCCTTGAGACACCACTGTGGCGCGAACGTGTTGACCGGCAAGCAGCGACCAATGATGAATGACTGCGGAGAGTGAACGATCCAGCCCTTCGCGCTCCTCCTTCGCTCCACCCAGGAGTGCAATGCTTTCGCTGTTCTCCCGTACTCTCGTCAGGGAATAGCGATACTCCGCCTCAGCCTGATTTTTCCGCTCTACGATCGTCACGAAACGTCGACCGATAACGATCATAACGCCGCTGGTAATCAACGCATACAGAACAGCCGCGACAACCAGAAACCCATGAATCGTGATTGAGATACCGAAAATACTGAACGTGACCTGCCCGCCAATCGTCCACAGAACCGCGATAAACGTCATCGCAGAAAGAAATGCGGAGATAATGCCGGCGACAAAATCAATGGGCGCATCGGTTGCAATTCGGAGATCATCCGCCAAACGATACTCGGGATTCTGGTGGCTGCCGCTCGCAAAATTGAGTTGATAGTAACGATTGTCGGCCAGCCACCGGGATGTCACCCTGGCCGTGAGCCACGCCCGCCATCGCCGCTGCAAGCTCATGCGAGTTGCTACCTGAGCCACACCGAACAGCAAGGCACCACAGACCAGTGGAATAAATATCAATGTCTGATGCACGACGGAGGCCTGATCTTTCCCCTCGACGGCATCAAAGAGAGATCGGTTCCAGATATTGATTCCGTAGTTGAATCCGAGTTGAGCAAGAATCAGAATGAGTAAACCCGTACTCATCCATAGTGCGTGGCGATCACCCTGACGGATGTTCCAAAACCCTCGTGCGCTGGACCAGAAGCGAAGAAGAAGCTTCTTGCGGTGAGATGCATTGATTTCTGTGTCAAGCATCGGATCTTACCTCAATGCTTCGATGAGCGATCCCGTATCGGCGCGAGGAGCAAACAGGTAGTCACACTGAATCGCGTTCTCCCACGTCCAGACCTTGTTGGGAATTGCCGGCATGACGACCAATTCCGTAGCTCGGAGACTATCTGCACTCTTGATCACATTCAGGCAGACATAGTCGACTCGGCTGAGCCAGAACATGAGAGCGTCAAGGCGCAGCTGATGATCTGACGCTTCAGCCCTGAAGTCCCTGTGAAGCACCTCGCACAGTATCCATGGCCGATCTTTTACAATGCTTGCTTCCATGCCGCGTAACACCGGAAGCTCCGCCCCCTCGACATCGATCTTGAGCAATCCAATCTTGCCTATTTGCAGCGCAGCGCGAATGTCATCAAACCGATAACACGCTGCAAACTGTTCTTTCCAGCTTCGGCCCGGGCGCAGAGACACGTCCAGGCTTGCGGAAGGATCCAGATTTTCTTCTGGATCAAGAAGGAGCTGCTGCAATCCATTCCTGTCCGAAAGGCCCGCTGGCACAATCCGGCAATCCGGCCTCCGCGCGGAGGCAATGATATCGCTGACAAGGCTCGCGCAATAATAATTTGGTTCGAAACCGAGATAGCCGTGCGTATGAGGTACGGATAGATAATCCAGCAGGGTCTGGCCACGATTGGCGCCGACATCGATCAATGTCTCACGGCGTAATGTCAGCAACTGTGAAATAAGTTGAGTTTTCCAATCCGGTCGCCAATCAGAGGCACCCCTCGCGACAGAAATTTCAGGAAGGAGTTCGTCCTCGGCAGAATCAAGCACAACATGCTTCGCACCGATCGCATTCATCAAACCCTCCGTGTACCACACTTGGCCAAATTATTTTGCCGGAAGACCAGATTGCTCCGCTGGTTGCAGTCGCCACTCCACCTGAACATCGCAATGGCAGTTCGGGGAGTGCAAAAATGCTTTCACCTCATTCGGTCGGCAAAAGACTTAGGGATCCGGCTTTATCAATTTGTGCCAGTTCCAATTGTCTAAGGTTTTGCGACAATTGCCGAGCATTTGTCATTCATTGCTCCAGACGTGCTGGTCTGAGCGGCCGTTATCCTACGCGAAATCCACGGTTTTTGCGAGTTGTTGAGGCAAAGACCGGATCATATTTTCGACAGCGCCCGCGGAGCCGCTCGCAACCCGGCGTGCGAGTCACGATTGCCCTTGTAGTTGGCTATGCAGCGTTTCCGACAGGATCTGTCTGGCCCTTCGGGTAGCGAGACAGCGTCCAGGTGGCATCGGCGCAAAAATTGAAAGAAGCTTGCTCGGGCTGAAGCTACTCACCAAAGACCATTCAAATTACAATCAATGGCTGATCATCCACGGCCTTGCCGTAGGAAAACCTTTCGCACCGGAACGAGACTTTGTTACCAGCCGCGACGGTTTGGTCGAACAGCAGCCACAGCCTGGCTTGTGGTAAGCCTTGTATTCGCCGAGCGTTTTCGGCGCGTTGGCACTGCGTTCGTTGATCGCGTGCGACTTGCGGGTCGATGCAGGCATGCATGAAAAATGCGGAGCGGTCAGGATCGCCCGCGGCGCGGCGACCGCGCAATGCGGGCAATCTTGCGGCATGTCGTATTCCGACATCGGCCGCATCTCGGTGAATGGTCCGCAGTCATTGCAAAGATACTCGTAAACCGGCACAGCCCGTCTCCCTCGGTTTGTCCTGTTGTCGCGCGATTCCGCCGATATGGAGGCGGCAAGATACGCACCGCCTCCACGTCGCGCGGGAGCTACTTGTCTTGTGACAGCGGCATATCGATGCCGCCCTTGATATGTTTGATGGGTCCCGCCGACGACGGCATGACATCGAAGTCGAAAATCTCCGTCGGCAACCATAGCGTGGCGCAGGCGTTCGGCACGTCCACCACACCGGAGATGTGACCCTGTACGGGCGCCGTTCCGAGGATGGAGTAAGCCTGCGCACCCGAGTATCCGAACTTCTTAAGATACTCGATGGCGTTCAGACACGCCTGACGATAGGCAACTGTCACGTCGAGATAGTGCTGCTTGCCAGCCTCATCGACCGAGATGCCTTCGAAGATCAGAAAGTCCTTGTAGTTCGGCGTCATCGGCGACGGCTTGAATACGGGATTCTTGATGCCGTACTTCGCCATGCCGTCCTTGATGACATCGACCTTGATGTGCAGCCAGCCGGCCATTTCGATAGCGCCGCAGAAGGTGATTTCGCCGTCGCCCTGGCTGAAATGCAGGTCGCCCATCGAGAGACCCGCGCCCGGAACATAGACCGGGAAATAGATCTTCGAACCGCGCGACAGATCCTTGATGTCGCAGTTGCCACCATGTTCGCGGGGCGGAACGGTGCGCGCACCTTCGGCGGCGGCTTTCGCCTTGGCGTCGCCCTTGAGGCGTCCCATATGCGCGGTCGGGCCGAACGGCGGATTGGCAAGGCCCGGTACGCGGGTCGGATTGGTCGCGATCAGGGCAGTCTCGCGCTCATTCCACATCGACAGCATCTTCGGATCGGGCAGACAACCGATCAGGCCGGGGTGAATGAGCCCCGCGAAGTTGACACCGGGAATGTGCCGCGACGACGTGTACATACCCTTGAAGTCCCAGATCGACTTCTGCGCCAGCGGGAAATGATCGGTCAGGAATCCGCCGCCATTCTGCTTGGAGAAAAAGCCGTTGAAGCCCCACAGACTCTCCTTCATAGGCCCGACATCGAGCAGATCGACGACCAGCAGATCGCCCGGCTCCGCGCCCTTGACGCCGATCGGCCCCGACAGAAAGTGCACGATCGACAGGTCGATATCGCGCACGTCATCGGCCGAGTCGTTGTTCTTGATGAAGCCGCCGGTCCAGTCATAGGTCTCGATAATGAAATCATCGCCCGGACTGACCCACTCCACCATCGGGATCTCCGGATGCCAGCGATTATGAACCTTGTCGTTTTCGTAGGCCGACTGGTTGAGATCGACCTTGATCAGTGTATCTGGCATTAGATGCTCCCCTGGTTACAAACGGCTTCGTTAAACTGAAAGGTATTTGGCGACCTGCGCGGCATCGATGCCGTCGCGCTTCTCGTCGCGGACGATCTCGCCGTTCTCGATCACGAGAACGCGGTCGGCGACATCGAGCGCGAAGCTGAGAACCTGCTCGGACACGATGATCGATAAACCCCGCTCGTCGCGGATGCGCTTCAGCGTCCGCGCCATTTCGCGGATGATCGAAGGCTGGATGCCTTCGGTCGGCTCGTCCAGCAGAAGAACCTTCGGCTTGGTCGCAAGCGCACGTGCGATGGCCAGTTGCTGCTGCTGGCCACCCGAGAGATTTCCCCCGCGCCGGCCCTTCATCTCGAGCAACACCGGAAACAGCTCATAGATATCGCCTGGCACTTCCTTGCCACCCGACGTGACCAGCCCGGTTTCGATGTTTTCCTTCACCGTCATGGTCGAGAAGATCATGCGGCCCTGCGGCACATAAGCGAGGCCCTTGGCGACGCGCTCATAGCTCTTGAGCGTGCTGAGTTCGCTTCCTTCCATGGTGACCGAACCGCTCTTGGTCGGAACGATTCCCATCAGCGACTTCATCAGCGTGGTCTTGCCCATGCCGTTACGGCCCATGATCGCAACGATCTCGTTGGGCGCGACGGAGACATTGAGACCGTGAAGGACTTCGCTTTGTCCGTATGCGACGTGAAGATCGGAAATCGCCAGCATGGTGTCTTCCTTGATTGCGAACCTAGTGGCCGAGATAGACTTCAATGACCTTCGGATCGTTCTGGACCGCCTCCATCGAACCTTCCGACAGAATTTTTCCTTGATGCAGCACGGTCACCTTGTGCGCGATGTCCTCGACGAATTTCATGTCATGCTCGATCACCAGCACCGAACGATCCTTGATCATACGGTTGAGCAACTCGGCGGTCTTGATCCGCTCGCTGACGCTCATCCCGGCCACCGGCTCGTCGAGCATTAATAGGTCCGGGTCCTGGATCAGCAGCATGCCGATCTCGAGCCACTGCTTCTGGCCGTGGCTCAGCAATTCGGCGCTCATGCCGAGGCGGTCCTTCAGGAAGATCATCTCGGCGACCTCCTCCACCCGGTCGCGCACCGTCGCGTCGCGCTGGAATGTCAGAGCACCGAACACCGTGCGCCCGCGCGGATAGGAGATTTCGAGATTCTCGAACACAGTGAGATCGTCGTAGATCGACGGCGTCTGGAATTTGCGGCCGACGCCGGCCTGCACGATCTGGTTTTCTTTCATCTTGGTCAGCTCCTGATTACGGAACTGGATCGAGCCGGATGTCGCCTTGGTCTTTCCGCAGATCAGATCGAGCACTGTGGTCTTGCCGGCGCCATTTGGGCCGATGATGACACGGATCTCGTTCTCATCGACATAGAACGACAGATCGTTGACCGCCTTGAAGCCGTCGAACGAGACCGTGAGTGCCTCGACCGCGAGCAGGAATTCCTTGGGTTGATGACCGACCAGCATGATGTGCTCCTATTCCGCCGGTGCGCCGTCGGCGACCGAGCCGCCGGTCCAGCCGTTCTTGCCGTCCGCCTTCGGCTTGCGCGATGAGATCAGACGGTCGATGCGGCTCTGGATGTGATCGCGCCAGATGCCGGCGAGACCGTTCGGGAAAGCCAGCACCACTGCAATGAACAGACCGCCGAGGCCGAACAGCCACAGTTCCGGGAAGGATTCCGACAGGCTGGTTTTGGCGAAATTGACGAGAAGTGTTCCGTAGACCGCGCCGAGGATGGAGAGACGCCCGCCGACGGCGGCATAGATTACCATCTCGATTGATGGCACGATGCCGACGAAGGACGGCGACATGAAACCGATTTCGAGGGCGAACAGCGCGCCGCCGATAGAGGCGAACACTGCCGCCGCGCAGAAAGCGAAAATCTTGAAGTTGGCGACACTGTAGCCCGAGAACCGGACGCGATCCTCCTTCTCGCGCATCGCAACCAGAATACGCCCGAGTTTCGAATGACGAATAAACTGCGCGATGCCGATGCAGCCGAACAGCAATGCTACTTCCACGAAGTAGAGGATGAACTTGGCGTTGTCGGTACGGATATCCCAGCCCTTCAGCGTGCGCAGATCGGTAATTCCGTTCACGCCGCCGGTGTAGCCCTGCTGACCGATAATCAGGATCGTCAGGATCGCCGCGATCGCCTGGGTGATAATGGCGAAGTAGGTGCCGCCGACGCGGCGCTTGAACATTGCGGCGCCGATGATGAAGGCAAAAATCGCGGGCACCGCGATGATCGCGATGACCGTAAACGACAAACTATGAAACGGTTTCCAGAAGAAGGGCAACTGCGTGAGCTGATTCCAGTCCATGAAGTCCGGAATTCCGGGCGTCGACTGGATCTTGGTGTTCGCAACGCTGGATGCTTCCAGCTTGAGGAACATCGCCATGCAGTAACCGCCGAGGCCGAAGAACACGCCCTGCCCCAGGCTGAGAATGCCACCGTATCCCCAGCAAATAACAAGGCCGATCGCGACGAACGCGTAAGTGAGATACTTGGCGACCAGATTGAGCCGGAAGATATCAAGCGTCAGCGGCAGGATGACGACCAGCAGCACCGCAAGCGCAATGATGCCGATGAGTTCGGAGCGGTTCGTGAAGCGCGGATTGTCGTGCACGGTCTTGGCGACAACAGTTGGTTCGGAGCTTTTCTTGGACATCTTCCTGGCCTTTTCACTTCCGGACCTTGAGGGCGAACAGCCCCTGCGGCCGCAGCATCAGGATGCCGACAATCGCGAGCAGCGTGAGAACCTTGGCCATCGATCCCGACATGAAGAACTCCATGGTCGACTGGGCCTGGGAGATGGTGAAAGCCGAGGCAATGGTGCCGAGCAGGCTCGCCGCGCCGCCAAACACGACCACCAGGAAGGTATCGACGATGTAGAGCTGGCCGGAGGTCGGGCCCGTGGAACCGATCATCGTGAAGGCTGAACCTGCAACACCTGCGATGCCGCATCCGAGGCCGAAGGTATAGCGGTCGACCTTCTCGGTGTTGATGCCGACAGCGCCGGCCATCACGCGGTTCTGCACCACGGCGCGGACCTGCCGCCCCCAGCGCGACCTGTACATGATGTAGGCGACGGCAACGGTGATCAGCACCGTCAGGCACATCACGAAGATGCCGTTGATGGGCACTTCAATGGTGTCGGTGAGTTTCAGCGAGCCCAGCATCCACTGCGGCAGTTCGACGCCGACTTCACGTGCGCCGAAGATCGAGCGATAGGCCTGCTGCAGGATCAGGCTCAGGCCCCAGGTCGCGAGCAGCGTATCCAGCGGGCGCTTGTAGAGATGGCGTATCAGCGCCCACTCCACCAGCATTCCGAGCGCGCCGGATGCGATGAACGCAAGGATCATAGCGATGAAGAAGTAGCCGCTGAACAGCGAGGGCAGATAGGCCTGAAAGAAATTCGACGTCATCCAGGTGACGTAGGCGCCAAGGATCATGAATTCGCCGTGCGCCATATTGATGACGCCCATCTGGCCAAAGATGATCGCGAGGCCGAGCGCCATCAGAACGTAAACGGAGAAAAGAATGAGACCTGCGAAGCCTTGCATCGCAAAGATCGCGCCAAGATCACCAATCGAATAGTCGCCGAACATTTCAATTCTCCGCGAAGAGGAAGTCTCGCGCCGCAGACGAATCCGCGGCGCGAGGGCTGCGGGCGTGGACTGACGATCCACGCCAGGGAGCTCAGCTATCGAAGAGAGACTTACTGGTAGCCCTTGGGGAACGGATCGGGCTCGATCAGATCGGGCGTCTCGTAGACTACCTTGAACTGGCCATCGAGACCGGCGAGACCGACGCGCGTCTTGGACCACAGGTGATGGTTCTTGTGGATCTTGACGTAGCCTTCCGGCGCCTTGGTGAACTCGATGCCGGTTGACGCTTCGGCGATCTTGTCGATGTCGAAGCTGCCAGCTTTCTCGACCGTCATTTTCCAGAGCCACGGCCCGAGATAGGCAGCCTGTGTGACGTCTCCGATCACGGTCTTTTCGCCCCACATCTTCTTGAAGGCCGCGACGAATTCCTTGTTATTCGGGTTATCGAGCGACTGGAAGTATTTCATGCAGGCGAATGCGCCAGCGATGTTTTCGCCGCCGATACCGTCGATTTCGTCCTCAGTGACCGAGATGGTCAGCAGCGTCTGCTTCGACAGGTCGATGCCGGCCGCCTTGAGCTGCTTGTAGAAGGCGACATTCGAGCCGCCGACGATAATGGCGTAGATCACATCCGGCTTGGTCAGCTTGATCTTGTTGATGACCGAGTTGAACTGGGTGTGACCGAGCGGGAAGTATTCTTCGCCGACAACCTTCGAGCCGGCGAGATGGCCTTCGATGTGCTTGCGCGCGATCTTGTTCGAGGTGCGCGGCCAGATGTAGTCCGAGCCGAGCAGATAGAATGTCTTGGCGCCCTTGGTCTTGTTGACCCAGTCGAGACCGGCGATGATCTGCTGGGTGGCTTCCTGGCCGGTGTAGATGACGTTCTTCGACTGCTCGAGGCCTTCATAGAAGGTCGGATAGTAGAGCATGCCGTTGTACTGCTCGAACACCGGCAGCACCGCCTTGCGCGACGCCGAGGTCCAACAGCCCATCACAGATGCGCACTTGTCGTTGACCAGTAGCTTCTTTGCCTTTTCGGCGAAGGTCGGCCAATCGGACGCGCCGTCTTCCTGGATGAACTTGATCTTGCGGCCGAGTACGCCGCCCGACGCGTTGATCTGCTCGATGGCCAGCTTCTCAGCCTGCACCGATCCCGTTTCCGAGATCGCCATGGTGCCGGTCACGGAGTGCAGGATTCCGACCGTAACTTCGGTGTCGGTAACCGCAAGGCCCGTGGTGTTGACCGCGGATGTTGCCGGCCCGGCACCGAACGATGGCTTTGAGACCAGTGACATGGCGGGCAGCGCCGCCATCCCCATCAGCATTTTTCGCCGGAACGCGGACTGTAAGCCCTGATTTTTGTCGTCTGACATGACCACCCCTTTTTGCTGGAAAACCGTCTTGATGGGGAAAAGATGGCCCGGATTGTGCAGCGCACAGATACGCGAAATCGCGCATACGGCACCGCAAAAGCGCGACGTAGATTTTCGGAACAGGATCAGGACGCAAATCGCGTGACGATGGAGATCAAAGTGGCCGGGCGGCAGCGGATAGACCGCGTCAGGCGCCAATATAATCAATGGGTTGCGAACCAGACCCTTGAGGACTACGCGCTTCGCTTCACGGCCAAGAGTGCGCGCCGCTGGTCGGCGGCGCGCGTGGCGAATACGGCGCTGGGCGCAATCTCGTTTCTCGCGCTGGAAGCCATCGGCGGCACGATCACGCTGAACTACGGGGTTACCAACGCCACCGCCGCGATCTTGGTGGTCAGTGCCATCATTTTCTGCTGCGGGCTGCCGATTGCCTATTATGCCGCCAGATACGGCGTCGACATCGATCTGCTCACCCGCGGCGCCGGGTTCGGCTACATCGGCTCGACGATCACGTCGCTGATCTACGCGTCCTTCACTTTCATCTTCTTCGCCATCGAGGCCGTCATTCTCGCGATGGCGCTGGAACTATGCTTCGGCATCCCCCGCCCGATCGGCTATCTCATCAGCGCGGTGGTCATCATCCCGCTGGTCACTCACGGCATCACACTGATCAGCCGCTTCCAGTTGTGGACCCAGCCGTTCTGGATTCTGCTCCACATTCTGCCCTTCGCGGCCATCGCCATCAAAAGCCCCGGCTCGTTTACCGAGTGGACCGCGTTTCCGGGCGAGCATGGCAATCCATCAGGCCATCTCGACCTGCTGTTGTTCGGAACCGCAGCTTCCGTGGTGTTCGCGCTGGTTGCGCAGATCGGCGAACAGGTCGACTTCCTGCGGTTTCTGCCGCGCGACCGGAGAACCTCGAAGCGCGCATGGTGGATTGCGATGGTCAGCGCCGGCCCCGGCTGGATCGTGCCCGGCGCGATCAAGATGCTGGCCGGATCGTTTCTCGCATTCTTTGCGATCAAGCATGGCGTAACCGCCGAATACGCCGCCGAGCCCGCGCACATGTATCTCGAAGCGTTCCGCTACGTGCTCGCGCAGCCTGATCTCGCACTGGCGCTAACCGGCACGTTCGTCATCCTGTCGCAGCTCAAGATCAACGTCACCAACGCCTATGCAGGCTCGATCGCATGGTCGAATTTCTTCTCGCGCCTGACGCACAGCCATCCAGGCCGCGTGGTGTGGCTGGTGTTCAATGTGCTGGTCGCCCTGCTGCTGATGGAGATCGGCGTCTACAAGGCGCTGGAGCAAACGCTGGCGCTCTACTCGAACGTCGCCATCGCATGGGTCGGCGCGCTGGTCGCCGATCTCATTGTCAACAAGCCGCTCGGCCTGCGCCCGCAACACATGGAGTTCAAGCGCGCGCATCTCTACGATATCAATCCGGTCGGCGTCGGCGCGATGACGATCGCGACGATCGTTTCGATCAGCGCATTCTACGGCTTCTTTGGAACCACAGCGAAGGCGCTTGCGCCATTCGTGGCGTTGACCGTGGCATTCCTGACCGCGCCGGTGATCGCGTGGGCGACGGGTGGAAAGTATTATATCGCGCGAAAACCCAAGCGGAGCTGGCAGAACCTCGAAACGATCAAGTGCTGTATCTGTGAACATGCGTTCGAACCGGAAGACATGGCTTCCTGTCCAGCCTATGCCGGTCCGATCTGCTCGCTGTGCTGCTCGCTCGATGCCCGCTGCCATGATCTGTGCAAGCCGCATGCACGGGTACAGGCCCAGTTTTCCGAAACCCTTGGCAAGATGCTTCCGGAGTTCATATACGCGCGGATCAACTCGCAGCTCGGGCATTATCTCGGCGTGTTTGCGCTGTCTGCAGGACTGGTCGGGCTGACGCTTGCCCTGATTTACCTCCAGACCTCCACCGCGATCCGGTTCGATCAGATTCAACTCTCCGACGTGCTATGGAAAGTTTTCTTCGCGCTCTCGATCATCATCGGCGTGGTGGCATGGCTGTTCGTGCTGGCGCGGCAGAGCCGCCAGGCTGCTGAGGCCGAAACCAGACGGCAGACCACGCTGCTGATGCAGGAGATCGACGCCCACCGGCAGACCGACATGGAGCTTCAGCGCGCCAAGGAAGTTGCCGAATCCGCCAACCTCGCCAAGAGTCGCTACGTGGTCGGATTGAGCCACGAACTGCGCTCACCTCTCAACGCCATCAGCGGATACGCGCAACTGCTCGAACAGGACGCGACCATCCAGCCGAAGCCGCGCGACCAGATCCGTGTCGTTCGCCGCAGCGCCGATCATCTTTCGGGTCTAATCGATGGTCTGCTCGACATTTCCAAGATCGAGGCCGGACGGCTTCATCTGTCGCGTGACGAAGTTCGGCTGCACGCGTTTCTCGACCAGCTTGTCGGCATGTTCCGACTTCAGGCCGCGGCAAAAAACGTGGACTTCGTGTTTCAGCGGCCTGAAACCCTGCCCCCTGTTGTCTATGCCGACGAGAAACGTCTGCGGCAAATTCTCATCAACCTCCTGTCGAACGCGATCAAGTTCACCCAGAGCGGCAGCGTGCATTTCATCGTGCATTACCGCAGCCCGGTCGCGGAATTCGAGGTGCGCGACACCGGCCCCGGCATTCACGCCGACGATCTGGAGCGCATCTTTGCGCCGTTCGAGCGCGGCGCCCTCGGCATCTCCCAGCCGCAAACCGGAACGGGCCTCGGCCTGACCATCAGCAAGCTGCTTGCTGGCGTGATGGGCGGTGACATCCGCGTCACCAGCACCGTCGGAAAGGGCAGCACATTTCAGGTCAAGATGCTGCTGTCGGAGGTCACCAACCCCACACGCATCAAGGCGATCAATGCGCCGATCTACGGCTATCACGGCCCGCGCAAGACCATCCTCATCACCGACGACGATCCAACTCACCGCGATCTGCTGCGTGAAGTCCTGGCCCCCCTCGGTTTCATCATCTTGAGCGCGCCAGACGGCGCGACCTGTCTCAATCTCGCGCAGCACTGCCAGCCGGACATGTTCCTGCTCGACATCTCGATGGGCGAGACCGACGGCTGGTCGGTCGCCGAAAGCCTCCGCACGGCCGGCCATCACAATGCCCGCATCCTGATGATCTCGGCGAGCGCGCTTGAAGCTCACGGCACGCCGCTGGCGCAGCCATTCCATGACGGCTACCTGATGAAGCCGATCGATGTCCCGCGCCTGCTGGAACTGATCGGCCAGTTGCTCAAGATCGAGTGGTCGTATGAACCCGGCCCGGTTCAGCCGAGCGAGGCCGAAGTCGCCACATGGAATGCGAACGACGATCCGGGGCCGCCCGCTCAATATGTCAATGAGTTGATCGATCTCGGACAAATCGGCTACGTCACAGCCATCCACCTCAAGCTCGACCAGATCAACAACGATCATCCGGAGCATGCGGCTTTCGTGTCGCAGATGCGTTCGTTGGTGGAACGGTTCGATCTCGGCCAATACATGGCAACCCTTCAGAATGTGCAGCGCCATGAGCATTGAAGCCAAATCACGCGACACCGTGCTGATCGTCGACGACTCGCCGGAGACACTGCGCATGCTGACCGATGCGCTGGATGGCGCCGGCATGACAGTGATGGTTGCGCTCGACGGTGCGTCCGCCCTGCGCATCGGCGAGCAGATCACTCCCGATGTGATTTTACTCGATGCGGTGATGCCTGGCATCGATGGATTTGAGACGTGCCGACGCCTCAAACGTGAGGCAGGGCTTGCCAATGTTCCGGTCATCTTCATGACCGGTCTCGCCGAAACGGAGCATATCGTGCGCGGTCTTGAGGCCGGCGGCGTTGACTACGTTACAAAGCCGATCGTGATCGCCGAGATGCTGGCGCGGATAAAGGTTCACACCGCCAATGCCCGCATGACTCACAGCGCGCGCGCGGCCCTCGACGTATCCGGGCGCTTTCTATTCGTCTCCGATCATCTTGGTCAGATGATCTGGGCGACACCGCAGGCCCAAAAATTGCTGTGTCCAGATCCGCTCGATGCCACCGGCAGGAAATTCGAGCTTCCTGCATCATGGCTTGCCTGGCTCGATCAGATTTCCAAAGGAAACGGCGATGCCAGGGCGCCGTCAGATCAATCGCTGGACCGCAACAGTAGATTTCGGATTCATTACGTGGGACGGCTCAGTCCGGATGAGTTTCTGTTCAGACTGGCCAATGATGCGGCTTCCAGTTCTCCTGATGAATTCAGCAAACAACTTGGACTGACCCTGCGTGAAGGAGAGGTCTTGTCGTGGCTCAGCAAGGGCAAGACCAATCGCGACATTGCCCAGATCCTCGGCCTGAGCCCGCGTACTATCGACAAGCACCTTGAACAGATTTACGCGAAACTTGGAGTTGAGAACCGGACCGCCGCTGCCGCGGTTGCTAACGCTAACCGGAGGTCTTCCGCTTAACCAGAGACTCGCTGAAAGCGTGCCGGCTGGCTGGCGACGCAGTGTTGATCGCGCCCGTCTCCGGGTAGATTCCGTTCTCAGCCCATGAACCGGACTTATTGGAGCGAAAAGCCCGCTCCAACACCCATCCTCGAGGATTCCTTAGTCAGCCGCTGCTTATCGCTATCGCGCTAAATGGGGACGGCCGCTCGCCGCAATAGCCGATACCTCAAGTTCTCGACTTCGCGATCGAGGTGAGCCAGATTGCGTCCGCCCGGCCAATGCCGAGCAGGCATTTTCGCAATATAGTGAAGGATTTCGGGTATTTAAGTACCTTTTAAGTCAAAATTCGTTGCACTCGCGCCACAGTTCCTGAAACTCGGTAAAGACGTTATTTCGCCCCATGTGTGTTCTGGTAAGGTCAAAACGGTAGTTGTGAAGAAATTTTTAAGTATTTTCGGCGTAGGGGATTTTCTGATGCGCGCATCATTTTTCGCCGTTCCAGCGTTCTTGCTGGGCTGCTCGCTTTCCCCGATGGCTTATGGGCAAGCGTTTTCAATCAACGATGCACTAAAGCAAGCCATAGCGACAAATCCCGGAGTTGGAGAGGCGGCGGCTAACCGTCGCGCCACCGAATCGGAATTACGCCAACAACAATCAACACTGCTGCCGCAGGTACGAATCGAAGCTCGCGCCGGCCCGGAACGCTTCAATCAGCAAGTTGTGCCCGCACCGCTGGGCAACGATACATGGCGAAACGGGCGCGATGTCTCGATTGTCGGACGCCAGCTGATTTTCGACGGATTTACATCTTTGAACGAAATCTGGCGACAGTCTGCACGCGTGAACGCCGCTGCAGCGCGCGTCCATGAAAGAACAGAGTTGCTGGCCCTCGACGCCGCCGAGGCCTACATCGATGTCATTCGCTACACCCGCCTGATCACGATTGCCGAAGACAACGTGCGTGTCCATCGCAGCCTGTTTGCAAACGTGCAGGCCCGCTTCAACGGCGGCCGCGCGGGAGAAGGCGATCTAGAACAGACCCGTGAGCGCGTGGAGAACGCGGTGGCGACCCTGGCAGGTTTCCGCCAAAGCCTCGACGAAGCCCGCGCGAAGTATCGCAAGTCGGTCGGCCTCGAACCGTTCAACCTGCGCAATCCCAACCGTCTTCCGGGGCTTCCCAGAACGAAGGATGAGTCGCTCGCTGTCGCTATCAAATTCAATCCCACTATCCAGGCTGCAGAAGCGGATGCGCGAGCGGCGAAGTATGCATTCCGCAGCACGTCCGGCGCGTTCGTTCCGAACGTGTATTTGGAAGGCCGCGCGGCATCGGGCATCGATGCCAACTCATATGTTGGCAAGCGCGATGATGTCAGCGGAAAGGTTGTCGTAAGCTGGGACATCTTCCGGGGTGGCCAGGATACATGGCGCCGATCCGAAATGGCGGAGCGATATGTTGAAGGAACGATGCGGCACGCGCGGCTTCAGCGGGATGCTGTGGAATCAATCGATAAGGCCTGGGCTGCGCGCACGCTGACCGCAGACCGAATTGCCGCTTTGCAGCGGCAAATCGCGTCCGATCGGAAAGTCATCGTCTCCTACCAGAAAGAGTATGAGCTCGGTCAACGCTCGCTGGTCGATTTGTTGAACGGTCAGAACCAGCTTTTTAACGGGTTCGTATCACTGGTCTCTTCGCAAAGCGTTGCGGTGTTCGCTGACTATCAGTTGCTTGCTGCCATGGGGGGCTTGATCGAATATGTAAAGGCACCGCCACCGGCCGATTCCGCGCCGCTAGACGTTGAACCTTTCGGTCTGTTCCCCACCAAATTGCCACCTATCATTCTCCACACGCCAAATTCGGGCCCCGAGCCTTTGCCCGTTAAGCGGGTCGAACCGGTTCCAGCTTTGAACTATGCGTCTGCCACTGGATTCAGCCCAGGACCCGGAAACGACAGTTTCTCAGGCCGGTGGCAGGGCTCGAATCCTGCGCAGGAGCTGATCGACGCCGCATCGAAATGGCCAAGCGTCGGGACGCAGCCCGGACGTTGAAACTGCCGGGTTAAGCGTCCGAAGCAAGGGCCAGGAACAGCCGACAAATGCGGGCGCGAGCGCTCCCACATTAGTCTTAACATTAAGGTTTTCTTATCTTTTTAACCGACCGGGCTAGGATAACGCATTGACCCCTGGCAGGACGACAACCCTTGAAACCCGAAGCGGCAATTGAACGAAATGCGTCGATGCCAAGCGGGCCCGAGACCGGTGGTCGCTTAAGGGATCCGCTTGCGTCTGCGCTGGTCTACCTTGCTGGCTTTCATGGACGATCCATTAGCCGTGAAGCCTTGATAGCCGGTCTGCCCATCGTCAACGGCCGGCTGACCGCTACGCTCGTCGAACGTGCAGGCTTGCGCGCCGGGCTCGAGATTGAGCCGGTCAAACGCGCGCTCCTCGATATTCCCGCTCTCGTGTTACCGGTTCTACTGATCTTGAAGGACGGCATGCCGTTGATCATGACAGGCGTCGATGCGGCCGGTGAAACGGCTCACGTCATAGACCCGGAGCGACCCGACGCGACGAAAAATCTCACCATTGCTGCGCTGGCCTCGCTCTATTCCGGCTATGCGTTCCTGGTCAAACCCGCGGCCACAGCTGACGCGCGCACGGTTGCCGCGGGCGATCTCCCTCAATCACACTGGTTCTGGTCCGTGGTCCGCAAATTCGGATCGAATTACGGACATGTTGCGCTCGCGGCACTCCTCGTTAACTTGCTGGCCCTGGCTGCACCGCTATTTACGATGAACGTCTACGATCGCGTCGTCCCGAACGGAGCGATCCCGTCTCTTGTTGCTCTTGCTGTCGGCCTTGGCCTCGCAATCGTTTTCGATTTCGTCATCCGGATTGTCCGAAGCCGAATCGTCGATCTGACGGGCAAGAAGATCGATGTCGTGCTCGCCGCCAATATTTTCGAGCATATCCTCGCAGTGAAAATGGCAAACAGACCGGCGTCTGTTGGCATTCTCGCCAACCAAATGAGGGATTTCGATTCAGTCAGGGAGTTTTTTACATCGGGAACGGTGGTCGCAGCCACTGACCTCATCTTTGCGATGATATTCATCGGCATACTCTTTGTTATTGCGGGCCCGCTCGCATGGATTCCCTTGCTGATGTTGCCGATCATTATCGCAACCGGCTTCATTCTGCAGCGGCCGCTCGACCGTGCCATGAAGAGGCTGCAGGCGGAATCGGCTGCGCGGCATGGCGTGCTTATCGAATCATTGTCAGGCATTGAAACCGTTCGCGCCACGGGTGCAGAATCCCGCATGCAAACCCTCTGGGAGCGGTCCGTGGCAGCAACGGCGCGCTCGGGCGAAGATGTCCATTTCTGGTCATCGCTTGCCCTGACGATTTCAAGCTCCGCTCAGCAGATCACGAGCATGTTGCTGGTGGTGATCGGCGTCTTCCTGATTCTCGACGGCAAAATCACCATGGGCGCCCTGATTGCCGCAAACATGCTGTCCGGCCGCGTACTGGCCCCGATTTCGAGCCTTGCATCCGTTATCACCCGGGCGACCCAGACAGTAAGCGCGTTGCGTTCGATCGACCGGCTGATGTCACTTGAACGCGAACGCCCGCCGGGTCGCGCTTTCGTAACCCGGAAGATCGAACGAGGCGCCGTCAGTTTCGACAACGTAAGCTTCCGCTACCCTGGCACCAAGCAAAGCGCGCTTGAAAATGTGTCGTTCAAGATCGCTCCGGGAGAGCGAGTTGCCATCATTGGCCGCGTCGGCTCAGGGAAGACGACGGTCGGTCGCCTCTTGACCGGATTCTACGAACCGCTTGAAGGCAGTATCGCCATCGATGGTATCGATTCACGTCAGTATGACCCCGCTGACCTTCGCGCCGGCGTCGGCTTCGTCATGCAAGATACCGACCTGTTCTTCGGAAAGCTGCGTGACAACATCACACTCGGAAAACCGTCAGCCAGCGACGAAGAAGTCATCGAAGTCGCTCGCCTGTCCGGTGTCGAGCAGTTCATCGCCGGCCATCCGCTCGGTTACGATATGCCGATCAGCGAGGGGGGCCGCAGCCTTTCTGGCGGGCAAAAGCAAGCCATCGGCTTGGCACGTGCCATGATCCGGAAACCCAAGATCATCTTCATGGATGAACCGACTGCGCACTTCGATGTACGCAGCGAGGCGGAGTTCCTTGATCGTCTGAAATCAATAGCGATGTCCGACATGACGATCATCGTCTCGACCCACCGCCCTTCCCTATTGACGCTAGTCAACCGGATTCTTGTTTTTGAACAGGGCAAACTCGTGGCCGATGGCCCCCGCGAAAGCGTTCTCGCCAGTCTTCAGGCTGGAGCAAAGCGGGCAGCCGAAGCACCGAAGTTCGACAAACCTATCGTGAAAACAAATGCAGCAGTCTGACTTTGCTTTCGCAAATGATATTCGAGCTGCGGTCGAGTTGCGCACGCCGCGCACATCACGGCTAGTCTTGCTGTGTACATTGGCGCTTCTTGTAGTTGGCGTTGTCTGGGCGCATTTTGCCGTCCTCGACGAAGTCAAACGCGGTAACGGCCGGGTGATTTCCTCTCGTCAGACTCAGGTTCTGCAAAGTCTCGAAGGTGGGCTGGTCCTGGAAATTCTGGTGCGGGAAGGAGATATCGTAAAGCAAGGCCAGGTTTTGATGAGAATTGACGACACCAAGTTTTCAGCAGACCTTGGTGAGGTTCGTGAACGGCGCGCGTCAAACGCTGCACGTGTTGCGCGCCTTCAGGCTGAAGTGATTGGCGCTGAAAAGCCCATCTTCCCAGAGGAACTCATCAAGCTCGCCCCCCAGATCGTAGAAACCGAGCAGAACCTGTTTACTGCGCGCGTGAAGAAAGTATCTCAAGACATCGACGTTCTCGCGCAGCAGGAAACGCGGCTTGCCGCCTCACTCAAACTGCTCAGCCGAGAGGTAGAAATCACCCGCAATCTGTATGCGCAAAAGGTAGTGCCCGAGATTGAGATGTTGCGTCTCGAACGGCAGGCCAGCGAAATTCGTGGGCAACTTGCCGAAACGCAATCGCGCATCACGAATATCAAGACCGCGTTCCGGTCGCAGTCGGAAGAAGATCTGGCTAAATCTCGCGGAGATTTGGCTGTGCTGGAAGAGAACATCAAGTCCGCGCAGGATCGCGTCCGCCGGGCCGATCTCAAATCTCCGGTTAACGGCATTGTCAATAAGCTGAACGTGACCACTGTCGGAGCAGTGGTTCAGCCGGGCGCGAACCTGATGGACATTGTTCCGCTAGATGACAGCCTGCTTGTCGAGGGCCGAATTCGTCCGCAGGACATCGCGTTTATCAGGGCGGGACAGGATGCGGTGGTCAAGATTACCGCTTACGATTCTTCGGTCTATGGCTCTCTCAAGGGGAAAGTCGAGCGTATCAGCGCGGATACGATAGCCGACGACAAGCCCGAGCGCGGTGAAAAGGGCGAAACGTTCTATCGGGTCATGGTTCGCACAGACAAGAACCATCTTGGAACCACCGAAACTCCGCTTCCGATCATTCCCGGCATGGTTTCCACCGTGGAAATCCTGACTGGCGCAAAATCGGTGCTCGATTATGTCGTGAAGCCTGCCCGTATGCTTCGCGATGAAGCTCTTCGCGAGCGTTGAAGCCTTTCGGTAACGAAATAGTCAGCATTAACGCTGCGTTACCCATCGGCGATATTTCAAATTCTACGTATTCTGTTTCTGGCTCTTCACTCTGCGGCGCAGAATACCCGCCCCTGCCCGCGCCGTTTAACGCTGCGCTAGCCGCCTCCATTCAATGATCGCTCCATCACACGGGAACGGGATCAGCTTTTAAGGTTGGCCGACGCTCCCGGGATGCAGGGGCGTTATCATGGCAAGTTTTTCAACGGCGCGTACCGTTACAGGGGTAATTGTTGGCCTCGCGGTTTTGACAGTTGGCGTTTTTCCTGGGGAGGCCGCCTCAAGGGCCAAACCCAGGAAGTATATTTTCGACGACCTCGTTACCCCGTCGATGCTGGAGTCGCCAGTACCGCCTGTCCCGACGCAGGCCGCGACAGGCGCCCGCTTCTTTTCGATCAACAGCGTTTTGGCAAAGCTTGATGGCAAGTCCGTTCCGAACGAGCCCGTTCGACTCGCCTCCGTCGCAAGCGATAGCGTTATTTCGGACGCGCCCAGCGAATTCACCGGTGTCGAGCAGTCACAACTCTCGACAACCGAGCCTTTTGGCCTCTTCACTTTCCGCGCTCCCGAAGGGATGTTGTGGCGCAAGTGGCGCAGCGTAAAGAGCCAGATTGACAAAGAGATGAGCGAGATTTCGAGCTGCAAGGCGAATTCTTCGACCTGCAGTAGCGCTGCCAAACGGTTTATGCTGATGGTCGATGACGTGCGTGAACGCAACGGCGCGGCAAGGCTCGAGACCGTCAATCGCCTTATCAACACCGCGATCCGCTACACCAGCGACCTCATCCAGCATGGCGAGGTCGACCTGTGGTCTTCTGCGCTGGCTTCGCTACGCACTGGCCGGGGCGACTGCGAGGATTATGCAATTGCAAAATACATGGTGCTGCGGGAAGCTGGCATTCCTGAACAGGATCTTCGCATTCTCCTGGTGCGTGACCGCGCTGTCCGTGAGGATCACGCGGTGCTCGCAGTGCGCAAGGATAGCGGCTGGACCATTCTCGACAACCGGCGCGGGACATTGTTCGCTGACAGCGATCTGCCGCAGTTCACGCCGCTTGTGGCGCTGGATACAGGTGGAGTGAGCCTGTTTGCCTCGCCTTATCTGAGCCAACGCATGAACAGCGACAACAAGGCCGTAGCACCAGCAGCAGCCGATCCCTGGGGTATGGCGCTTCCGAGCGATGCAGCTGTCCAGGACACGGCCGTGAACCTCGACCTAAGCGACATTCAGTCGTCTTCGGGAGCATCGGGACTGACCAATTTTCCGCTTCTGCTCTGACGGTTTTCGCAGCACAGGTGTTCCTTAAAAATACCCACCACTGCACCTGCTATCGCGGTGCGGTGGCAACGGTCGCGTGGTAGACTTCAGTCGGGACAAGACCTCTAGGCGACTATGGGGACGATCGTGAGCAACAAGATTCTATGTGTCAGGCACCGGATTGGAATCGGAAGGGCTTTCGCAACTGGTGTATTGATCCTGGCGGGTTTAGGCGTGTCTGCTCACGCCCAAGATGCTCAAACAGTGGAGCGCACGGCCAAGGGAGCTACGGCGAAGCCAATCCGGGTCGGCGTCTATCTCAATGTGCAGCCGGATTGTAGTTCCGGCGTTCTCCCTACCATCCGCCTTCTGAGCCCGCCTGCGAACGGGACGGTTGAGGTCAAACGCGGGAAAGTCACTGCTACCAACTACAAGCAGTGCCTGGCGCTTGAGGTGCCCGGCTATGTTGCGTTCTACAAATCAAAGACTGACTTCATCGGCGTGGATGTCGTGACGCTTGAGGTCAAGTATCCGAACGGCCGCACCGAAGTACAAAAGATCAGCGTCACTGTCGGCGACGGCAAAGGCGGACGAAACATTTGAATAGGAAAGCGCGGCGAAGCAAAGCACCCCATCAGGCATCCGTCCGAAAAGCCAAAGAAAAACCCGCCGGTTCGCTCCGGCGGGTTTGTTCGTCTTGTGAGGTGCCTTAGGTCGTGGCCGCCAGATGGAGCTGATGCTCGGTGCCGGCGAACGTGGCGTTGATGATGTCACCATGGCTGGTGCCGGCAAACCCCGCAAGCACGGCTACATCGTGTGATCCGCCGGCGAAATTGCCCTGACCGGTGGTGTCGACCTGAACGGTGACATCGTTGCCGGACTGAGCGAGGTGGACGAAGTTCTCCACATTCGAGCTCGGCGCAAAGACCTGATCGAGAAGTGCAGAGAGATCGATCTTGTCACCTTCCGCATTGTTGAAGTTAAGGATCGTATCGGCGTGTCCCAGCGTGCTCGCCGGCAGCGCGAACGTATCCGCGACGCCGTCCGTGCCGGAGACCGTATGGCTGCTGTTATTGCCATCCGTGATTTCCCCGAGCGAAGCATTGAGGTTGACTTCCACGAACGAACCCTTCGAGCCATCGACATAGGTGAAGGTGCCGTTCGCAGCAATCGACTGGCCATCGATAGCGCCCGTCCCCGCCGTTGCAGCGAGATCGATGCCGGTGATGCCAAGGCTGGTCAACGACAGCAGTTCGCCTGCATCGGTAACACCGTTGTGGTTGACATCCTGCCAGACCGAGAGCTTGGCGAAAGCCTGATCCTTGCTGTCGATCACGCCGTCCTGATTGTTGTCGAGGCTGGCGAGCGCTGCAAGACCGTCGGCGAAGTTCCCGCCCGCGAAGTTCGGGGTAAACAACTCGCTGCCGCTGTCGATTTTGCCGTTACCGTTGATGTCGAGCGCCAGCATGCCGTCGTGACCATTGGTCCAGGCAACGTGGTCCTTGACCCCGTCGTGGTTGATGTCGAATTGAACGCCGTTTTCCTGCGAGGTGAATGCAAAACCGTTGTGGTCGAGGTCGAGCACAATTGGGTCGACGCTGGTCGTTCCAGCCACGCTGAACTGGCCGCCTGACGCCGCGATCGACGTCGCATTCACACCGACAAGATCGATGAGGACGTCATTGTCGTTCGAGTTTCCGTTGCTGCTACCTTGGATGAAAAGGAAGGTGTGATCGACACCACCGATCATCGCGGCGAAGGCGACCGCAGTTCCCGTGGTGCCGATGTCGACACCCTGAAGGTACTGAACGGCAGCCGCAACCTGAGCCAACGTGGTGAGCTGATACTCCGCACTATAGCCTACGCCGGTGCTGCCACCGGAACTTGGCGCATCATCGAAAGTGATGATGCCGTTCGTAATGCTGTGCGAGCCGATCACTCGGCCACTTTCAACCTGCAGGCTTGAGTTCGTTCCGTTGCCTGTTGCATTGACGGCGACTGAAGCGCTGGCAAAGCTGATGCGCTCGCCAGAGCTTGGCTTGAAGTCCGTGATGGTATCATAACCGGTGATCAAGCCGCTTGTGCCGGAACCGGTAATCGAGAGAACGCTATCACCAATGGCAAAGCTGAATGTATCGGTTCCTCCACCGCCGGTAAGCGTGTCGTCGCCCGTACCGCCGTCGATCCAATCATTGCCGGCGCCGCCTTTGATGGTGTCGTTGCCATCAAAGCCGTACATCACCTGGTCGTTGTTGACCGCACTGCCGTCCATCGCGGTATTGTTACCGTTGGTGCCGAGCCAAAGCGTCAATTGCTCGACCCGGTTGTTCCCAGCCGAATCTGACACAGTTGACCCGCTCACGGTCACGGTCTGTACAGTGCTGAAGCTGAGGCTGCTGGTCGACACGACGCCACCGTTCGTGATCGACAGGGTCTCGTTATTGGTCCCGCCAATACTGACCGTCTGGCTGCCGGTACCGTTAAAGCTAAAGGTGCCGGCCTCGTTGCTGGTCAAAGTCAGCAATGTTGAACCGCTGCTGACCGTCGTATTGCCGCTGCTCGTGCCTGCGGTCAGCCCTGCGTTGCCCGTGAAAACGATGTCGGTCGGCGCTGTCGCGTCGATGGTTGCCGTGCGTGCAGGCGTCGTTGTCGTCTGGTTACCCACAGCATCTGTGGCGACGGCGGTGAAGCTGTGAGCTCCATCACCCAGGGCGGTCGTTGTGTACGACCAGTTGCCGCTGTTCACCGTGGCGGTGCCCAACAAGGTGCTGCCGTCGTAGATCTGGACTGACGACACACCGCTTCCGCCGGTGTCGCTCACCGTGCCGGACAACAGCAATGTATTGTCTTTCGTGGTGCCGCCGCCGGAGATGGTCCCCGTCGCGCCGGTATCAGTGGTGATCGTGTTGCTCATCGTGACCGTCGGCGCTGTCGCGTCCACGGTTGCGGTCACCGGTGTTGCGGTCGTGAATGTGTTTCCGGCACCGTCCGTCACCTTGGCCGTGAAGCTGTGCGACCCATTACCCAAAGCGCTGGTCGTGTAGGACCAGTTGCCGCTGTTCACCGTGGCGGTGCCCAGCAAGGTGACACCGTCATAGATCTGGACCAGTGACACACCGCTTCCGCCAGTGTCGCTCACCGTGCCGGACAGCAGCAGGGTATTGTCCTTCGTGAGGCCACCGCTGGTGATGGTTCCTGCCGCACCAGTGTCGGTGGTGATGGTGCTGCTCATGGTTGCCGTCGGCGCGGTGATGTCGACGGTTGCAGTTACTGGCGTTGCGGTCGTGGATGTATTTCCGGCACCATCTGTCGCCTTCGCCGTGAAGCTGTGGGCTCCATCGCCCAAGGCCGAGGTCGTGTACGACCAGTTGCCGCTGGTGACCGTGGCGGCGCCCAACAAGGTGGCGCCGTCGTAGATCTGGACTGACGACACACCGCTTCCGCCGGTGTCGCTCACCGTGCCGGACAACAGCAACGTGTTGTCCTTCGTGGAGCCGCCGCTGGTGATGGTGCCCGTCACGCCAGTGTTGGTCGTGATGGTGCTGCTCATGGTCACCGTCGGCGCGGTTGCGTCGATGGTTGCAGTTACTGGCGTTGCGGTCGTGAACGTATTGCCGGCACCGTCCGTCACCTTGGCCGTGAAGCTGTGCGACCCATTACCCAGAGCCGATGTCGTGTACGACCAGGCACCGCTGGTGACCGTGGCGGCGCCCAACAAGGTGGCGCCGTCATAGATCTGGACCGTCGACACGCCGCTTCCACCGGTGTCACCGACCGTGCCGGACAGCAGCAGTGTGTTGTCCTTCGTCGTGCCACCACTGGTGATGGTTCCCGCAGCCCCCGTATCGGTGGTGATCGTGCCGCTCATGGCCACCGTCGGCGCGGTCGCGTCGACGGTTGCGGTTACCGGCACTGCAGTCGTGAATGTATTGCCGGCAACGTCGGTCGCCTTAGCCGTGAAGCTGTGGGCTCCGTCGCCCAATGCTGAGGTCGTGTACGACCAGTTGCCGCTGTTCACCGTCGCGGTGCCCAGCAAGGTGACACCGTCATAGATCTGGACCAGGGACACACCGCTTCCGCCGGTGTCGCTCACCGTGCCGGACAACAGCAATGTGTTGTCCTTGGTGTTGCCGCCGCTGGAGATCGTACCTGTCGCGCCGGTGTTGGTGGTGATCGTGCTGCTCATGGTGGCCGTCGGTGCAGTGGTGTCAACCACCAGCGTGCCCGTCGGATTGACGCCATTCGCGCCGGTCAGAGTCGCTACGTTTCCTGACGTATCTGTGATAACCGCACCACCCAAGGTGACGGCCGAAGCCGCCAGCGCCAAGTCCGCTGTCGTCTGGCCGGTGGCCGGAGTGTAGGTGAAAATGAGCGTATCGGTGCCCGAGCCTCCCGAATAACTCGCTGTCCCGCCGGTATTGAGATTCAGAACCGGCGAGCCGCTGGTCGTATCAACAACAACTGCCTCGCTGAACTTGACAGTCAGGGTGACCGCCTCGCCCAGAGCCAGCGCGCCGTCGTTTGCTCCATAGGCCACAGAGGTCACTGTCGGCGGGATCAGATCGATGGCCAGCACCCCGGCCAGGTTCTTGGTCACGCCACCTTCAAACTGGAAGCTTTCAAAATTGGTGAACTCATCGGTGATGCTGCCAGCACCGCCGGCATGGGTGATCTTCACGCCACCGGAAATCGCCTCAATCGCGGTGATCTCGCTGACACTGAAATCCAGCTTCACGATGTCTGCGGTGGTCTGAGCGCCACCGTCGGCAATCACCTTGTGAGGATCGCTGTTGCCGCGCTGTGTGAGATCGAGAATATCATCACCCGTGCCGCCATGAACGGTGACGGTCGAGGTGTCGAGGGCAGTACTCGCCAGCGAGCCGATGTATTGAATGTTCACGCCGCCAGGGCCGGCGGTAATGTCGATGTCCTCGACACTATCCATGCGTATGGAGCCGCCATCCGACATGGTGACGATGATATCGGTCGAGTTCGGGCCTGTGGCCGGCACGATATCGGTGCCTCCCGTCGCCGCCGCGATGGTGACGGTGCCGGTGGCGCCGGTGATGTACAGCGTGTCCGAGCCGGTGCCGCCATCGACGGTGTCCTTGCCGTCGCCTTGCGCGTAGTTGATCTTGTCGTTGCCTTCCTGGGCGAAAATGATGTCGTCGCCTGTGCCAGCGGTAATGGTGTCGTCACCGCCGGTGCGGCCGCTTTCCGTGGCCAGTTCACGTTGATGCGAAGCAATATAGGCGAGTGTGTCGGCGCGCGTCCATTGCGCGCCGTCGCCACCCGGGTCATTAGCCGTGGTGAATGCGGTGGTCGTACCTTCAAGTGCTGCAAATACAGCCCAGCCAGAGCCGGCCGGATATGTCGCCGCAGACAAGCCCGCCGCGGCCCTGAGAACGTCGGTGTTCATGACATCGCCGTAGATGATGTCCTTGCCGGCGCCGCCGTTGATGATGTCGTTACCCGCCGCGGACTGTACGACGCCGCTGCCGGCCAGGCTGCCGACAACGCCGGTCAGGTCGCTGGGATTCACCACATTGGTGTAGGAATGGCCGCTGTCCAGCGCATTGAGCGCGGCCACCGCGTTCGGGCTACCGGCCACGTTGAGGCCGACGGCCTCGATCGTATAGCCGTATTGGCCGGCACCGGTGCCGGTGATGGTGTTGATCTGTGTCTGGGTAGCGTTGGTCGTCGGTTCGCCGTCGGAGATGAAGATCACCTTGTTCACCGAGGCGCCGGTCAGCGGGACAGACGAAACCGGATCGCTGCCGGATGTGCCAGGTGTGAGGTAGTCGATCACGGCATCAAGGCCGTCGGCATAACTCGTGTTGTTGCCCGGATCGGCGCCGATATACAGGCGATTGCCGCTATTGGTGATGCTGCCGTCCGCGTTCGCGGCGTCCAGCGCGCTGGCCAAGGCGGCGGCGTCGGCGGCCGCATTCGCATGGCTGTTCGTCACGATGTTATACGTACCCAGTTGCGTGTAGCCGCCACCGAAGGCGTACATGCTCACCCGAACATTGGCGGCGCCCGAGTTGTACAGGCTCTGGAGCAGCGCGCCCACCGCCTGCTGCATCGCGGTCATCTGTTGTGCGCTCAGGCTCGCGGTCGTATCGAGGACCAACACCACATTGGCGCTGGCACCCGCAGAGATGGTCGGCGTCGCGCCCGGATCTCCAACGATGGTGTCGTCGCCCGCGCTGCCATTGATCACACCCCTTACGTTCGGCGACGTATCGACGAAATGCGGCGGGTCACTGGGATTGTCGTCGCTGTCGTTGGAGCCGACGAAGAGCTGCGCCGTTGCGGTCAGAGAAATGGTGAGATTGGCTTGATTGCTAACGTCACCGTCGCTGTCGGTCAGGGTGTAGTGGAAGGTATCGGTGCCGCCGGAGTTGGACGTGCGAGTATAGTCGTAATTGCCATTGGCATCGATATGCAGGGTGCCGTACGTGCCGGTGACGTTGAAGCCCCCATTGCCGTCAGAAACACCACTCGTCACGCCACCGATGTGAGCGCCGTCAGCGCCCTGCTTGTCGGCGCCGCCGGTACCTGTACCGCTGCTGATAGTGCCAGCGATCAGATTACCGGAGGCATGCGAGCCGACCGCCGCCGTCCCCAGGCTGTTGGTGTCGGACACCGCGCTTGGCTTGTCGTCGATGATGGTGACGTCGAGGCTGTCGGTGGCGGTCGAGCCGTTGCTGTCGGTGACCTTGACCGTGAAGCTGTCGGTTGCCTGATCGGAACCAGCCGCGTTGGCTGCGGCGCTGGTCAGCACATAGCTGTAGCTCACGGTGCCGCCGGCTGCCGTGCCGGTATAGCCGTTGATGGTCAGCGTCCCGTGCGGGCCGTTGATCACCAGATTGGTGCCGCCGGAGGCCGCCAGCTGCGCATAGGTGTAGCTGGTGGCGCCGATCTGGATGGCCGAGATGCCGTCCGCCGCGGTCACCGTGAAGGTGCCCGGCTGGGTCAGCGCTGCTCCGTTCGGCGAGGTGCCGGCCGGCAGATTGCTCTCGTAGACGGTCTCCTCGCCGCCGGCCACATTCAGGCCGCCCAGCGTGACGCCGTCGTCCGCGCCGTCGATCGAGATCACCAGCTTGGCCGGCGACGTGTCGCCGTCGCCGTCCTTCATCGTGTAGTTGAAGGTGTCGTTCAGATGCTGACCCGGCGTCAGGGCCTGGATCGTGGCCTGCGTCGCCGCATCGGTTTTGAGTGTATAGGTGTAGCTGCCGTCCCCATTGAGAACGAGCGTGCCGTAGGTGCCGGTGAAGCTGCCGGTCGTGGTCACGGTCTTGCCGCCGTCCGCACCTGCAACGTCGTTGCTCAGCACGCCGGAAGCCGCGACCGTCACGCTCGCCGCATCCTCGCCGATGCTGCCGGTGTCGTCATGAGCCTGCGGCTTGTCGTCGATGATGGTGACGTCGAGGCTGTCGGTGGCGGTCGAACCGTTGCTGTCGGTGACCTTCACCGTGAAGCTGTCGGTCGCCTGATCGGAACCAGCCGCGTTAGCTGCGGCGCTGGTCAGCACATAGCTGTAGCTCACCGTGCCGCCGGCCGCCGTGCCGGTGTAGCCGTTGATGGTCAGCGTCCCGTGCGGGCCGTTGATCACCAGATTGGTGCTGCCGGAAGCCGCGAGCTGCGCATAGGTGTAGCTGGTGGCGCCGATCTGGATGGCCGAGATGCCGTCCGCCGCGGTCACCGTGAAGGTGCCCGGCTGGGTCAGCGCTGCAGCGTTCGGCGAGGTGCCGGCCGGCAGATTGCTCTCGTAGACGGTCTCCTCGCCGCCGGCCACATTCAGGCCGCCCAGCGTGACGCCGTCGTCCGCGCCGTCGATCGAGATCACCAGCTTGGCCGCTGACGTGTCGCCGTCGCCGTCCTTCATCGTGTAGTTGAAGGTGTCGTTCAGATGCTGACCCGGCGTCAGGGCCTGGATCGTGGCCTGCGTCGCCGCATCGGTCTTGAGTGTATAGGTGTAGCTGCCGTCCCCATTGAGAACGAGCGTGCCGTAGGTGCCGGTGAAGCTGCCGGTCGTGGTCACGGTCTTGCCGCCGTCCGCACCTGCAACGTCGTTGCTCAGCACGCCGGAAGCCGCGACCGTCACGCTCGCCGCATCCTCGCCGATGCTGCCCGTATCGTTCTTGGCTTGCGGAACGTCGTCCTTGATATCGATCGCCAGGGCCGCATTCGACGTCGTATTGCTGCCGTCCGTCACCGTGATCGTGAAGCTGTCAGCACTCGCATCGATGTTCTGGCCGGCCTCAGGAGAAGGATCGTGATAAGGCGCGGTCAGCGTGTAGGTATAGCTATAGGTGACCGTGCTGCCGTTGATCACCGGATTGGCGCTGATGACCAGCGTTCCGTAGGTGCCGTGAACAGTTGCGCCGGAGCCGTTGAGGGCTACCGTCAAAGGTCCGGACGAGTCGACACCCGTGATCGTCACGGTCTTGATGTCACCTGCGCCGTCCGTATCGGTCAGCGTGAACGTGCCATGCGTCACTTCGCTCGGCGCGTTTGCATTCGAACCAACGCTCGGAAGTCCCGCTTCGTCCACAAGGTTGTGGCCGGTGGCGACATTGGTTTCGCCTGTCGTCGGCGTTACCGTGATCGTCGGCGGGGTGTTCTGGTGAATATGCACATTGATGGTGCCGGAGACACCGTCACCGTCGCCATCGGTCAGGTTGGCCGTGAAGGCCAAATCCGCATCTGCTGAGCCTGAGGTCGTTCCGACTGTGACGCTGTCGAGATCGATCTTGGTCTTGCTGCTGGTGCTGATGGCATCGAATTCAACATCAACAATCGTCGCGCCAACTGGCGCGGTGATCGTCAGACCGTGAGCTGAGGTCGCCGAATAATTACTGACGACCAGACTCGTGTTGTCCGAGAAGTGAACAATATAGTTGAGCGTCGTATCCTTGAAGAAGCTGAATGTCGCAACCGTCGGGTCTGACTGGTTGAAATCGAACTTCAACCAATCACCCGGATTGAAATTATTGCTGTGAAGCCCAAAGCCCTGGGCGGAACCGTTCACGTCATCGCTACCCGTCACTGTCGCGACGACATTTCCGCCATTGCTGGCAGTCGTCACGTCAATCGAGGGTGCCGGAGCGTTTGAGTGGAACAGATTGGCGATGACCTGAGACGTCGAGGCCGATAGATCGAGAGCCTTGTACTGAGTGAAAGTATAACCCTGCTCGCCGTCGGTCACTTCGAGCACGAACACCTGGTTTGTTGCGCCGGGCGGCGTGCTGCCCGTGACGATAGCGCCGGTATAGGCGATCAGAGTCGAGCCATCTTCGCTCACCCAGTAATGAACGTCCTGGCCACCGGACTTCATGCCAGCGGGCGGTGCATTTCCGGCAAGATTGGCGCCGCCAGCACCGTCCGCACCGGGATTGAAATCAATGGCTCCGGCGTGAACGACGTTGTAGTTATCGACCGTGATCTGCTGGATGCCGTTTAGTTCCGGACTATCGTCATCGACTTTCACGCTCAGCGTACCGGTCGCTTGATCGTTGTCGCCGTCCGTCACCTGATAGTTGAAGTTCAGCGTCAGTTCGTCTTCGTAGCTAAGCTCCGGACCATTGTTCTTGAGATCGGGATCGGTGAACGGATGAGCGAGCGGCGCATCGAGCGTGACGGTGTAGTGGCCGGACGAATCCACCTCGATGGTGAAAACAGTCACGGTCTTCGTGCCATTCCCATCCGGAACGGTCATGGTACCCGTAAACGTGCCGCCCTTGGTGAAATCACCGGCCGCGCCGCCCACGCCGGCGTTCACGCCAGCCGCCCACGTCGTGGTCACCTCGTAGGCCTTGCCCACGCCCGTGGTCGGATCGACATAGATTGCGAACAACGCGACGGCGGTGTCGCCGTTACTGTTTTTCGCTGAGAATCCCGTGATCGCAATCGACTTCAGACCGTCCGCACCGGCGGAGAAGTTCAGGTCTCCGCTGGCCGTATAGTAGTTGTTTCCGGTCAGATCGCCGGGGCCGCCGTCGATTCCATTTAGCTGAGCCTCGTCGTCCAGTGTCGCGGCTGTCGTTGGACCGCGCACCACCGGAACGTCATCATCCACGCCAACAAAGAACGAGCCGCTGACGGAGTCGCCGTCGGAATCGGTTGCTGTGTAATTGAACGACAGGCCGATATCGTTCTCATTAGCGCCAGGCGCGTGATCCAGCTTGTCGAGCAGGATGAAGCGGAACTGTCCGGTCCCCTCGTCGCTCAACGAGACTTCGAACACAGTGCGCGCGTTGTTGCCTGTTCCGGCAACGCCCATGAGCACGGTATGGTCAGCATTCAAAACGAAGGTGACCAGGTCGCCGTGTGAATACAGCGCGGATACGCCCGTCACGGCTACGTTGGCGTTCGTGAAGGTGACGCTGCGGTCACCAACGCCGTCCGGATGGTCCTGAACGAAAGAGTTGAACGGTCCCGAGAAGGTATCAACACCGCTGTCGCTGTCGTCAGCACCCCACTTGATGTTGAGACTACCGGTCGCAGTTGCTTCGTTGTTGTCCTGTCCGACACCCTCGGTGTTCGGAACAACATTGTCGCCTGGCTGGCTGTCGTGATTGCCGTAGGCCAGTGGCCCGGTCAGGCCGTCTTCGTCAACGGTGATGGCGGGGATAAGGCTGACGTTATCGAGATATGCGCCGAGCTGGTTGGGCTGGCCGCTGCCCTGGAAGGCAACGGTATTGGAGCCAGCCTGCGCTGTGACAAGAACGGAAACGTGCTGCCAGCCATCAGCCTGCGTTGAGGAATCGATGGTGTGAACAATGACACCGTTCCAGTAGACCTTGAGGCTGCTGCTGTCGGGATTTCCGTCATTGGGACGCGGCGAGTACCAGAACGACAATTCATAGCTGTCGCCGGCAGCCAGCGGCGTTGAGATCGTCTGCTGAATCGTCGCATTCAGCTGCGAGGTCGGATTGTTAAGCGGGTCGGAATCCAGTTCGACCTTGGCGATACCGTCCTGCGGCAACAAATCGCCGATATTGCCCTGCTGGATCTCGAACGGAACGTTATCGGGACCCGAGGTCCAGTGATTGATTGCCTCGAAGGTGTTGAATCCGGGATTTCCAACCGGACCATGGTCCTCGAAGCTTCCATTCAGAATGAGATTGGCATTCTGATAGGGGTTGGTGAGGTACGGAACGTCGTCGGTGATCCGCAGCGTCAGGAATGACGTGGCCGTATCATCATCGCCGTCAGTAGCAATGAAGCCGAACTTGAGATTTAGCGTGTTCTGACCATTGCCCGCCGGATGATCCAGCGCGCCGGTGAGTTCGAACGAGAATGTGCCGCCATTGCCCGCATCCGGATCAAGAGTCAGCGTGAAAATCTGGTTTGCCGGGGCAATCGCGCCCTTGTACGCGATCAGCGTTTGGCCACCATCAACATTGGTCTGGATGTCGTAAACCAGCGGGACGCCGCCCGACGTGAGTGCGGGTTGCGGAACGCCATTGCCATCGGTGATGGCGATCGTCGGATGATGTGAATCCGTTGCAGCAAATGTCAGCGCCTTCGGGCCATCGGCCCCCCAGGTCACGCCGAGCGGCTTCCCATTCAGTTGCGTGTAGTCGTTTGTGTCCGCCGGGTTATCCAAGGCGTCGTTGCCAATCGGAGTCGCATGACCCGCGGCCGGAAGTACGTCCTCGTCAATTGTCCAGTCGCGTAGCGAGCTGTTTTCAAGCGGATTGATCGAAGGACCGTCGTCTTCAAAGCGAACAGCGCTGGAAATATCTGCCGAAGACGTAGCGTGGTCGCCGTCGCCGTCGGTCAACGTCACCGTAGCAAGCAAGGTGTTGGCGTTCAGGTAAACGCCCTCGTCGTTCTGACCGGCAATCGGATGATGCAGCGAAACATATTGAGCGATAGATAGAATCCCGGTGTTGGGATCGATGCTCAACGCAAAGGCTGCCGTGTCATAGCTGCCGTTGTTGTCGGAATCGTAGCGGCCGACAACCAGCTTGCCTTCCAGATAAAGGTGGATGGCCTTGCCTTCGGTAGTCGTCAGACCCGAATCGACGCCTGCTGACGATACGCTAAGGCCGATTACACGCGGATCTACGGCAGCAGGACCATCGGTCCCATAGTCAGCGACGCCCGTCGTGACGACGGGATCTTTACCTTGCGCATATTGCGGCTGATCCATGTCGGGATCGACGCCGACCGGGCCACCGTTCGTAACGGTTGAGAATAGAGCGCCAAGACCTGTGGTGTCGTCACTGTCAGCGTCCACCCCCTTGGTCTCGTCAATGATGATGACATCGGACAGCTTGACGTTGGCGAGGAATGTACCGGTGTTGTCACCAGCCTCACCGATCTCCTTGAACGTCAGCTGATTGTTCGCTCCGGCAGCGGTGACGTCGACCGAGATCGTCTGCATGACACCCGAAGTCGGAACGAATACTCCGACCGATTGCCCGTTCCACAAAACCTCGAGCTTCGCGCTATTCGCGATGCCCGGATCGTTCGCAGCGCCGATCTCGAACGTGAGATGATACAGGGCGCCCGGAGTAAGCGTCAGATCCTGGGTGATTTGAACGTTGCCCGGCGTAGCTTCCATGTCGACCATAACACTGTTGGTCGGACTGTCCGCGCCACGGTAGCCATCGCCGACGCGCTCGAGCTGAACGGTCGACGCGCCTTCGTAATCTGAAGCCGCTATATGCCACGCTCCGGCCGTGCCGGTGGTGTTGATGCCGCTGCCCACGCCCCACTGCGGGCTGTTCGAGACGAAACCGTCGAAGAACAAGCCATTGAGGGCTCCGTTCGTCGCCGCAATGCTGGGCGTCGGGCCGTCATCGTCGAACGAAACAACAGACGTATTGTTGGAGACGATGTTCGCCGTAGCCGTCTTGGTCACGGAATCATTGTCACCGTCCGTGGCTGTCACGGTAAGCTTCACGCCGATGCCCTGGCTCGCGTTGGCCATAAGCAGCGAAATTGTTTCATCGAACAGGGACGGATTTTCCGGCGCCTGGGCGCCTGCCGGTTCTGATGCGTCATGGTCGATAGGCAGGAACTGATCAACGATCAGTTGTGCCGTTGCCGGATCGGTCGAACTTAGCGAAATCCGCAATACGACATAGTCATCGCTGGTTCCGGCGGTATCGTGACCGATGCGGCCGACGATCTGGCCATCTTCAACCGTCAGCCACACAGTGCGATGATCGACTGAAGTTCCCGCAAGCGGGCCCCCCGTCAGCGCTGTGGCAACGAGATTGGTCTTGTAGCCGGCACCGGCCGTACCGGTCAGCACCAAGCTCACAGCCGACGTCAGCGGATTCGCTGACGGGCCATCCGCGCCGTAGTTGACGATTGCCGGTGCAAAAAGATTGCTCAGGGAGCCTTGGGCCGACTTCAGTTCGCCGATCTGCGCCGTGGAGTGTGAGTCTGTCGTCAGAGTGACGGTCTTGTTGCTCGTATCGTCCAAAAGGCCGTTCTGAGCGCCTCCACCCGATTCTGTCTCGCCGGTGTTGTAATGATCGGCGGGCGAATTGGCGTTCTTTCCGATCGTTTCGTCCAGATTGAGCGAAAGCGCTGCAAGGTCGTCCGAACCCACATCGGTTGCGACAGTCAGCGTCGGACCATCGTCGTTGAAGTGAATCTTTCCGGAGATATCAGCCGATGCAAATGCCGTGTCGCCGTCGCCATCGGTGATCGTGACGGTCGCAAGGATCGTGTTGTTTGCAAGGGTAACCTGATCGTCCGGATTTGCGCCGTTCAGGTTGTGCTGGATCGACAGATATTCGACCACGGATACTCGACCGGTCAACGGGTCGATCGCGACGGCGAATGCGGCCTGGCCAACCAGCAGACCGCTATCAACGCGGCCGACAATAATGTTGCTGTTCAGCGGATCGGTGTAGAGGCTGATTGTCGTTCCGTCCGTGAGCTTCAGTCCGGACGGTGTGCCGTTGCCGCCATTGAGTGTGAGCGAATAAGCGACCGGGTTGACAGTCGCAGGTCCGTCAACGCCGAAATACGGAAGGACAGCAAGTGCCGGCGTGTTGTCTATCGCAAATGCAAGCGGATTCCCGGCGTTGTCAGGATCGTGACCGACATTCGTAACGCTCGCGAAAATCGCAAGCGGTCCCGGAACGTCATCGTTCTGGCTGCCGGCAGATTCGTCCGCAGTGATGCCAAAGCCGTGCTGCAACTTAACCGCAACCGAAGGTCCATCGTCTTCAAAACGGATATCGCCGGAAATATTGGCAGATGCCGAAGCCTTGTCTCCGTCGCCGTCCGTTACGGTGACCGTCGCCTGGACGGTACCAAGCGCGTTACCGAGTGAAACGTATTCATCGGAGTCAACGCCGACATCCGGGCTGTTGTGATGCAGCGATACATACTGAACCAGCGAGACGACGCCGGTTAGCGGATCGATGTACAATGCGAATGCGGCTGGATCGGCATTCGTAACTTCGCCGTTGGCCGCGTCATATCGGCCGACGATGAAATTTCCTTCCTTAAACAGGAAGATTTCATGATGGTCCGTGGTCTGGATCTTCGAATCTATCGGACCGAGAGTCGCGGCTCCGTTGGCGTCAAACAGCGACAGCGAATAAGCCTTCGCAGCAGTTCCTGCTGCCGCACCGTCGGTACCGTAGCTAATAACGGGTGCTGAAAGCGCGGAACCGGCGCTACGCGCGTAGCCGATTGGAAGGCCGAACGGCACGTCCGGATCGTGACCGGGGTTACTCACGCTATTGAATACGGGCGTGAACAGGATGTCGTTATCGTCGCCGAATGGCGGGCTCTGAAGCAGCAACGTCTCGTCATGGACGAGTGTGAAGCCTTCGGCCTTGCTGACAGTGACGGTTGGACCATCGTCATCAAATGCGATGAACGAGCTATTGCCGCCAATGAGGGTGACTTCGACCGGCAGACTGGCGTGATCGCCATCACCATCAGTGACAGTCGTCGTCAGCTTCAGGTTAAGCGTGCTGTTTCCGATCAGCGTCAGAAGAGTCTGCTCGTCGAAGACCGACAGGCTTTCAGCTCCTCCGTGATCGATGGCAAGGAACTGATCGACAGTGATCTTGGCGTTCGCCGGATCGTTCGCGTTTGTCAGCGTAATACGGAAAGCAATGTACTGATCGTCGGTCGCAGAATTGCCGTCGCCAACAAGCCGGCCGATAAGCGTATTCGAATCGATCTGCACCAGCTCGATTGCGCGCTGCGCGGCCGTCATGTTTTCAAGCGACGTACCGACGAGCGCGGTTGCGGTCAGGCTCGTGCCGACGTGCTCGGACGAGAGCACCAGCTCCAGCAATTTTGTAACGCCGCCGTTGGGTCCAGGACCATCCGTACCGAAGTCGATATTCGGATTGGTGAACAGGCCTGCCAGAGCACCGCTGCCTGTCGATAGCTCGCCAATTGCTTTGCTAGCTGCCAGATTTTGATCGGTCGAAACCGTTACGGTCGCCGATTTGTCGTCGGCTCCGTTGGAGGCCCCGCCCTCTGATTCCGTTTCACCGGTATTGTAGCGATCCGCGCCGATCGTCTCATCGAGATCGAGAACCCCGAGATGAGGTGTTACTTCACCGCCCTCACCCGCCGTAACGGTCGGACCATCGTCTTCGATATTGACAAGCGTCGTCTTGCTATCAATGACCGTGACTGTAGCGTTCGAGGTCGCAACGTCGCCATCCCCGTCCGTGACGGTGGCTGTCAGTGTGATGCCGAGCGTGCCGCCGCCGGAAAGCGTCAGCGGCAGCGACGTGTCAAAATTGTTGTTATCAGAGCCATGGTCAATCGGCAGATACTGATCGACAACGAAATGCGCCGTGACAGGATCGCTTGGATGCTCGATCGATATCCGAAGCGCGATATCGCCCTGCGGTCCGCCAACGCGGCCAACAATCTCGGTGCCTTCACTGAAAAGATAAATCTTGGCGTCGGTGTAGTGTCCCGTTGGATCTGTAACCGAAAGAGAGGTCGCAACGCCGCCATTCTCACCCTTGCCACCAAGCGTCAAGGTGAAGGCATAATCTGCAGTGCCGCCGTCTTCGCCAGTGGTGCCATTGACCGAGAAAAGGTGTGCGAGCGAAAAGTCGCCGGTCTTTTGCTCCCCGAAGGGCTTCGGCGCAGCCTGATTAGTGTCGTCAGTCGCCGCATTGCTGTCGTTAAGGTCCAAGCCGACGGATTCATCCAGAGCCGCAAGTTTCAGCGAGCTCTCTTCAGCCGCCGAAACATGAACCTCCGGCGTATCGTCGATGACGCCGATCGTAAACGCACCTGCTTCGCTGAGGGTAAAGTTATCGCCATCGACGTCCGAGACATGCACCAGCGTGGTGAAATCAAGGAACAGCGTTTCTTCCAGGTGGCCGTTCGACGTCGAGCCGGTATCGGTCGTGTGAACCGGATGATCGATCTTGTCGAGCAACTCGAAGTCATAGGTGCCGTCAGAATGGATGGTCAGCCGGAAGACTTCGTGGAATCCATTCTCACCATCGGAGTACCCGCCGACAATGGTATTGTCGCCGGCGACCGTGGTGTCGATGGCGCTATAGTGCAATTCATGATTGGCGGACTTCACAACAGCGCCGGTGCTGTCGATAACCGGTGAGTTTGGAATTCCGGTATCGATCGTGAATGTCAGCGGCGGATTGCCACTCGCCACAAGATTGGTCAGCGCATTAGCGCCCGCGCCGTGAAAGTGCTGGGTCGTGATGTTCGGATTTTCGGGCGTGTCCTGATCAAGGCCATCCGATGACGTACCATTGCTGTTCGGAAGCGTAGCGTCGTTCGGGTCTTCTTTTCCCCCGCTCGTGATCCAGTTCAACTGGTTCACCAGTTCCTGAACAGACGGCTTTTCGCTGATCAACCCGCCGAGCTGTTCTTCTTCGGTGACGCCACCGACCTGAGCACCCGCGATTTGAAACGGAATCCGGTTTGGCTCGACGGTCGGCCCGAGCAGATCGTTGATGACAAAGTTCGGCAGTTCTTCCTGACCGAGGAGATCCAGCGGTCCGGGGAGCGCAAGCGGGTCTACGCCAACGCTGGAGAAGTTCGCGCCCGATGCCTGCGCGTTGCCGTTGCCGTCACCTGCGGCGGGTAACACCGACTGGTCTTCGGTGACCGGGAACGTCGCTGCGAATTCTGCGCCGGTCAAATCGCGGCCGGGCGAAACTTCCACCGAGATGCCATTGAGCGGCTTGCCGGTTGAATCAAAAAAAGGCTCGAGCGTAACCGTCGATTTGTTGTCGAAAAGAATGATGAGCTTTTCGCCGATATGAACCAGCGTGATCTTTTCGCCGGCAATGGCTGAGAGATCTGCCTTCACGCTTCCGTCGTAGCTCAAAGCCACGACGACAGACTGATCAGTAAAAGGCTTCGCTATTTTTACGATGCGCGCTGGAGGCTTGCCTGTCGTCTGACCCGCAATGTTTGCCTGGGCAACCTGGAATGGTCCATTCATGACAAGACTCTCAAAATTACAGAAAATAAAAATACAAGCGTAATGGGCGCTTTAACGGTCTGTTAACTCCCATCCTCTCGTTCAAACCTGTGTGGGTCAAGGAACCGTTATGGTGAATCGAACGACGCCTCCGGGTGTGGTTAAATTGACACGCTCTGCAAAGGTCTGATGTACCCGCCAGATGGAGGGATTGACCGGACGGCTGACTCTTGCTTGGTTAAGTAATTGATTTTTGGATACTTTTGGGGGCCGCCATGCGGGCCAAATTGCTCAATCTTTTCAAGGTGTCAGCCGTCGCCTGCACGGCCGTTGCTTTCAACACCGGCGCCAACTCGGCCGACCTCGGCCTCATGGTCTCGCGGGGTGTTAACGCGGGCAGCTGTTCCGAGATCGTATTGGTTTGCGAAAACGGCCGCCAATACCCGCTCTGCCCGATCGCGGTGAGCGTCGCGGGCGAGCTGGTTACTGCATCGCTTTATACCGCACCGCACCGCGCTACCTATGTCAGGCTGGTGCCGATGGGCGTTGGCTACAGATACGCTGGCAAGGGAATCTGGTTCGACGGATTGCGGGAGAACGCACTGCTGAATTTCGGTGACCGCAGCTCTGTCGCCTGCACCGTCTCACAATCTTGATTCGATTTTTTGAATAGACACGGGCCCCCGCCGGATCGGCGGGCTCAAGCTCAAATACGCATATCATCTGAGTATAGAGCGTAGTTCTGCCGCACAACTCGCTGGCTCTCATCCCTGAAACTGGCGCGAGCCGACGCTCTCGCCAGGACCGAGCCCAAATCCGGCTAACCTTCAGCCCTTTGCCCGCAAAGCTGTCCGGTAAGACGACCGCGGGTACATGTAGGCTTTCGGGTGAACATAGGCGGGACAATGGTCGTACCAGCTGTACTGCTGCCAATTCCATTTCCAGCATCCGGAGGCGATGCCCGGTTCGTAGCTATAGCCAATTCCTGGCCACCGAGGCTCATCACCAAAGGCATGAGCCCTATCAAGCGCAGCAATCGATACTAAAAAAGCACCAGCGGCCAAAATCCTGAATATCGAATTCATCATCACCACCATAATGTGCACTGAGAATACTTAAACGTGTCAAAGTCCGCGGGCTTAGGCAAGCGCAAGCTTGGCATTCTTTGTCGCTCGTAGGGTGCGGCCCAACAGCGACGATACCTCACTGTGTTGCTTGGTCCTTGTCGCGCGCGCAATGCGTTTTCGCATATCATTTGATCGCGCGAGCTTGCCGCGTTGCTTTGCGCCCGGACGCTTTGCAACGCGCAACAAGAGCGACTCAATCTCGCGAAGGGCTTTTTCTTTCGATAGAGCGCATAAATATCCGTATTACGCCCGATAAACTCACGCACCAGTTCGGGATGAAGCTCCAACAAATCCCGAGATACATTCTCTAAATGTTGGTGAACCAACGGCTCTCGCTTACAGCGACGAGTTGGCCAACCGCCATACTGTGCATTCGGTACGTTTGCCAACTCTTCTACTTGGGTGCGCGTTTGGGTGCGCACCAATCGACATGCGCAATCATCTACATGATTTTTCTTATAATTTTCCGATGCTGGAGCGTTGGCTGGCGACGCAGTGCTGATCGCGGCTGTCTCTAAACAAATTCCCTGCAAACAGGGAATTTTACAGGGGAAATCATACGAATTGAGCCCTTTGGATAGTTCGATTGACCAAAAGGAGCCTGTTCGTAGGCACTTCCGACGGAATTCGCTAAGCGAAATAGCAGGGAATATCTGACAGGATCAGGGAATTTGCTCCTCCATAACAGGGCTTCCGAAATTACTGCAGCCTATCCCACGTCCTAGCCAAGCCTGATAAAACTGTTGAAGTCAGACTTCGAGCTGGCGCACGTTATATCCAATCGGCTGTGTGCGCTCGAAGGCAGCGGCTGCACGGACAACGTCGCCCTCGCAATAAGAACGCCCCACGATCTGCAGACCGACCGGCATGCCGTCCGGAGCGATGCCGGCGCAAACGGAGGCAGCGGGTTGGCCGGTGAGATTGAACGGATAGGTGTAGAAAACCCATGACACGAGATTTCGGTCTTCCAGACCGTCGGGAATGTTTTGCCCCGCGTTGAGTGATGTCACCGGAATGACCGGCGAGATGAGAATGTCATAGCGCTCGAAGAATGTATTGATCTTGTCGCGCAGCGCATAACGGGCGAATACCTTGGTGTAGTAGTCACGCATATCCTGCGAGAGCGCGGGCTCAAGGACATCGGCGACAGCCGGATCGAGCAATTCGCGCTGGTTCTCCATGAACGAACGCAGACGGATGCCGACACCTGCATAAAATTCCGCTGTCCATAGATCGGCAGGATCGGTGTCGAAAACGTTCTCGACAAGCTCGACCGCGCAGCCGAGATCCCTGAACGTGCTCGCCGCCCTGTCCGTGAGCTTCACGACTTCAGGATCCGGACGCGCATAACCGAGCGTCGGACTATAAGCGATCCTGAGATCGGTTACCGATGCGAGCGCGGACCCGAGAACATCAGGGACTGGTCCTGCAACGCTGAACGGATCGCGCCTATCGAGACCCGCGATCACGGAAAATAGGAGTGCCGCATCCTGCACCGAGCGGGCCAGCGGTCCGACATGAGCAAGCGTCGGCGTCGCAGATGTCGGCCATACGGGCACCCGCCCGAACTGTCCCTTGATGCCTGCAAGTCCCGTGAACGCCGCAGGGATTCGGATCGATCCGCCACCGTCCGTCCCCAACGAGAAGGGTGTGATTCCAGCCGCGACAGAGGCGGCTGCGCCGGCACTCGAACCCCCAGGTGTCTTATCGAGATTCCAGGGGTTGCGGGTGATGCCGGTGAGCGGACTATCGCCGACCGGCTTGCAGCCGAATTCACTCGTTGTGGTCTTGCCTATCAGAATCGCACCGGCCGCTTTTGCGCGTTCAACTGCCGGCGCGTCCACAGCGGCGATGTTCGACTCCATCGTGCGCGAGCCGGAGGCGTAGCGCATTCCCTTGACCGCCATCAGATCCTTTGCGGAAAAGGGAATTCCGTGAAGGGCGCCCAGCGGCGCGCCTTTCAGAACCGCATCTTCAGCAACGCGCGCCGCTGCCAAGGCCTGCTCCGGCAGCAGAAGACAGAATGCATTGAGTGTCGGCTGCGTGGCCTCTGCTTTTTCCAGCGCTCGCCTTGTCACCTCCACAGGCGATATCTCTTTCGCCGCGATGCGCCGGCGCATCTCCATCGCGCTCATGTAGTCGAATTCATGCGACATCAATACATTCCCGGATTGAGACATATCTCCGGGCGGCTACGACGGCCGCCCGGAGATATTGCGCGGATCAGTCGTTCACGATCGCAAATGCGCGAACCGGGGAGCCCGAACCGCCCTTGAACTTCAGCGGCACACCGAAGAACTGAAACTCGCCCTTGCCCAGCAAGGACTCGAGGTTCACCAGCCACTCCCAGTGACTCATGCCGAGATCACGGCACAAGCGGTGCTGAGCGAAAATATCGTCGGTCGGCTTGTCGGTCGACGGCCCCTCGACACCATGCATCTTCGACTTGCGCTCGTGCAGCCACTTGGTGGCCTCGACGGTCAGCAGCGGATTCTTCCAAACCGAATCAAGCTTCGGATAGTTGCGCCGGTGGAAGCCGGTGCAGAGCAGGACGATGTGGCCATCGACCTTCACGCCGGCCTTCTTCTCGGCTTCTTCCATATCCTTGGCGGTGATGTCGCCGAGGTCAGGAATATGCTGGAGATCGAAACAAACCGCCTTCCCCATGAACATTTCGAGCGGCATATCTGCGACGGCAGCGCCCTTCGGATTGACATGCAGAAAAGCATCGACATGGGTGCCGACGTGATCCAGCATCGAGATATGATTGGTCTGGAATGTCATCGCGTCGCCCGGTACGCCCAGGCCCGACGCCTTGGTGCTTTCATGGCTCAAATGGACGGTGATCACCGGCCTTTGAAACATCTTGTGGGCCGGCATGTTGTCTTCGATGAGAAGGCTGAGATCGATTACGCGTTGAGCCATGGTCACTCCTTAGGCTTGTGGTTAGGGGTAGACTTCTTCTTGCCGAGGAAAGCTTCCATCACCTCGGGATCGCTCGACAGGGCCGTACTTGGCCCTTCGCGCGCGATCTTTCCGTTCGCGACAACGAAGCCATAGTCGGCGATCGCAAGCGCGTAGGATGCGAGTTGCTCTACAAGGAGGATGGTCAGCCCTTCCTTGTTGAGCATCGTCAGCACACCCATCAATTGATCGACGATCTTCGGCGCAAGACCGAGCGAGAGCTCGTCAATGATGAGAAGCTCGGGCTCCGCCATCAGTCCGCGTGCGATGGCCAGCATTTGCTGCTCGCCGCCGGACATGCTGCCCGCCTGTTGATGGAGCCGCTCTTTGAGCCGTGGAAACAGGGCGAGAACTTTTTCCAGCGACGAACGCGACTTCGAATTCTTGATGCCGCCCTGCAGATAAGCTCCGAGGACGAGGTTGTCTTCGACCGTCTGATCCGGGAACAGAAGACGCCCTTCGGGCACCATCACGAGTCCGCGTGCAACTTTGCGGTCAGCGCTGAGGCTGGTTGTATCTTCGCCGCGGAAGAATACCTTTCCGCTCGACGGCCGCACGAGGCCCGTGGCGCCGCGGACCATCGATGATTTCCCTGCGCCGTTGTTGCCGATAACCGCGACCAGTTGACCCCGCTTGACGCTGATCGAGATGTTGCGCACCGCGACGGCCGCGCCATAGCGCAGTTCCAGATTCTTGATCTCGAGAAGAACGTCGCTCATACGCCCGCCTCCGCAGCCTTGCCGTGGTGAGTGGACGTGCCGAAATAAGCCTCGATCACACGCGGGTCGTCCTGGATCGCGGACGGACGGTCGCTGGCAATGACCTGGCCGTAGTCGAGCACAGTGACGTTATCGGCGAGCGCCATGATGAGATCGACATGATGCTCGATCAGCAAGACGGAAATGCCCAGTTCCGCGATCCGGCGCACCATCTCCTCGAGTTCATCGATCTCCTGGGTCGTCAGGCCGGCGGCCGGCTCATCGAGCAACAGCAGCTTGGGCTTCGAGGCCAGCGCCCGCGCAATCTCGAGCCGGCGTTGCAAACCGAATGGCAGGAAGCGCGCTTCTTCATTTGCGTATGTCAACAGGCCGACAAATGCGAGCAAGCCGATGGCCGTCTTGCGACATTCGAGCTCCTGGCGGCGCATGCGTGGTGTGCGCAGCAATGCATCGAACACACCGTAAACCAGACGCTGGTCGTACCCAGCCATGACGTTTTCCAACACGCTCAGCTCTCCGAAAAGCTCGGTGTTCTGAAAAGTGCGGGACAGACCGAGACGCGCAATCTCCAGTGAGCGCCGGTCCGTCAGGTCGATGCCATCGAGACCGAACTCACCCTCATTTGCGCGATAGAAGCCGGATATGGTGTTGACGAAGGTCGATTTTCCCGCGCCGTTCGGGCCAATCAGGGCGTGAATTTCCCCGCCCTTTACCCGCAGTGAGGCCTTGGAAAGCGCAGTTAGGCCGCCGAAGCGCACGGTCAGACCATTCGCGACAAGCTCAGACGACTGTGTCGTTTTCTCACGCCGGAGCGCCGCCTCGGCCGGAAGACCTTCGGATGCGTCAGGCACGGGCTCCGCAGGGCGGAAACGCTTGAACAAATAGGCGAGCGTGCCGACGATGCCGCGCGGCAGCGCGAACATGACCAGCAAGAGCAGCGCGCCATAGGCGAACTTCTGCCAAAGCTGGAATTGCTGCAAGTACTCCGGCAGGTAAGTCAGGATATAGGCGCCGATGACCGGCCCGAAGGTTGATCCGGCACCGCCAAGGATCACCATCAGCAGAAAACGGACGCTGTCCGAGAACGTGAATATGTCCGGCGAGATGTAGGAGTTCAGAAACGCATAGAAGGTTCCGGCTATACCGGCCGTGACGGACGAGATCACAAAGGCCATCGTGCGCATGCCCGTGGGATTGATGCCGAGCGCGCGTGCGGCGGTCTCGCTCTGCGAGACCGCGAGCATGGTGCGGCCGTAGCGCGACAGCTTCAGGTTATGAATGAGCAGCGTGAGCACGAACAGCGTGACCGCCAGAACGCCATAGAATGCGAAGCCCGACAGCGGAATGCCGAAGATGTTCGGTCGCGGGATCGACGTCAGGCCAGTCGTCCCGCCCGTAAGCGACTGCCATTCGATCGCAACGTTCTCGACGATGATGCCGAACGCGATGGTGACAACCGCCAGATAGACGCCGCGCACACGCACCGTGGGAAACGCCAGAAGCACACCAAAGAGGCCGGAAACGATGGCCGCGCCGATGCCGGCGGCAACGATATCGAAGCCCAGCCGCATCGCGAGGATTGCGCCGGTGTAGGACCCAAGCGCGAAGAGGCCCGCCTGCCCCAGCGATACAAGGCCGGTCATACCGACGAGAACGTTCAGACCCACGGCAATCACGCCGTAGATCAGGAACAGCATGAACAGCCGCAGTTCATACTCGTTATCGGCCATCAGGGGGACGGCAACGAGAATGATCGCGAAGATCAAAAATCCGATCGGGCTGAGGTACTTCATACCTTGGTCACCTCTCGCTTGCCGAACAAGCCCTGCGGGAAGGCAAGCAACACCACGATCATGATGCCGAAGCCGATGATTTCCCGGGCGGCGGTCGAGATGTAGCCCTCGACGAATTTCTCCATCACGCCAAAGCCGAGGCCGACGATGACAACACCCGGCGCGCTCGTAATGCCGCCGATGATCGCAACTGCAAATCCTTTGAGGCCGACCAGCGTGCCCATGGTGGCGGACACCTGGATCACCGGAGCGACCAAAACGCCGGCTGCCGCCCCCAGCAACGACGCTAGCCCGAATGAAAAGGCGACGATTCGATTGACGTTGATACCCATCAGCGCTGCCGCACGCTTGTCGTGAGCGACGGCCTGCATGGCGCGTCCTACCAGCGTATGGCGCTGCATCAGGCGTAGGCCGATCATGATCAGGACAGCCACTACAGGAATGATGAGTTCTTGCGGATAGACGCCGGCTCCGAAAATGTGAATCGCGCTTTTCACGCCGGGCGACGGCAGCGGCCGCGAGAAGCCGCCGAACTGAATCGTGGCGAGGGATTCGATCATGACGCCGACTGCAATGGTCGTTAGCATCCAGCCGATCGAGGTTGAACTGGTCGCGAACGGACGAACAGCAAAACGCTCAAGCAAGACGCCGAACACGGCGCCCGCAGCGACGCCGAGCGCGCAGGCAACAGCCAATGGCAATCCGGCATCGACTCCGAGAACGGCAAGTACCGCACCCAGCATCAGCGTGTCGCCATGGGCGAAGTTTACAGCCTTGGCTGACGACCACATGATGTGGAAGCCAAGCGCAACGAGGGCATAAACGCCTCCGATGGCAAGGCCCGACAGGATGTATTGAATGGTTGTCGTCACAACTCGATTTATCCTTGGGGGAAACTGCCTGGGTGAACTTCACTTGCGGCGGATCGCGTGACTCACACGCGTCCAGAAGGCGAGCGCCACACCTGCGCTGCGCCGCGGATGACCGATGGCCGCGAGGGGCCATCGGTGGAGATCGGATCGCGATCAGTTCGTCTTGTTGAAGCTTGTCTGCTCAATGGGAAGCAGTTTGCCGTCGGACCAGACCGTGAGCTTGTAATACTTCGGCAGAATGGCGTCCTGGCGCTCCGGATCAGCCGCATCGAACGCCGGCTTGTAGTCGGCGACGAGGCCTTCGTAGTTCACGGTGTAGAGAGCTTCACGAACCTTCTTCCAGTCGTACGATCCGGCCTTCTCGATCGCTTTGGCAATGATGTAGACCGCGTCGTAGGCGTTGCCGACGCCCGAGCCCATCTTGATTTCCGAGGGATCCTTGACGCCGTACTTCGCCTGCAGCTTTTGCCAGAACGCTTTCTTCTTGGGATCCATTTCGCCCATGAAGGTGTAGGTCTGCACGACCTGGACGCCGTTGGCGAGCGGCCCGGCAAGTTCACCGAGGTTTCCGGCGATGCCCCATGCACCGATAATCGCAGGCTTGTAGCCAACCTTATCCATGGAGCGGACGATCTGGTTGCCCTCGCGATCGAGAGCCCAGAGCAACACCACGTCCGCGCCTGCGTCGCGCGCGCGCATGACCTGCGGCGTCATGTCCTGATCGTTCCAGTTAAATGTCTCAGCGGCGGCAAGCTCCTTGCCAGCCTTGGCCATCGCATCCTTCACGTCGGGCAGCGCGCCATTGCCCCAGCCGGTGTTCTCGTAGAGAAATGCGATCTTGCCGGTCTTGGACGACTTCAGTGCCTGTTCGACGAGGAAGCGCGCGACCCACTTGTCTTTCGCCGAGACGCGGAACATGTAGTTCGGATTGCGACCGTTCTCGATCGCTTTGGTGTTCGCGGCCAGCACGCCGACATAGGGAATTCCGATTTCATTCACCGGCTCAGCCTGCGCAACCGCGACAGTCGAGTGATATCCGCCGAGGATCGCAATGCACTTGTCGGAAAGCGCGATCCGGCGCGTGTTGTCAACGCCCCGCGGAGGTGCGCCAGCGTCGTCATACTGAACAAGGCTCAGCTTTTGGCCAAGGACACCGCCCTTGGCGTTGATTTCATCGATGGCAGTCTCGGCGCCCATCTTGATCGCCAGCCCGCCGAACGCCGCCGGCCCGGTGACGGCCGCCGAGTTGCCGATGCAAGGCTTTTGCTGCGCATAGGCAGGAGCCATCGCCAGCACAAGCAAAGCGGTTCCGGCAATCAGCCCGTCTCGTATCCTCGTCTGCGAAATCATGTCGACATCTCCCGCTCTTCAATTGAACAGCCGCAAGGCATGTCCGGTGAGGTCGAGCTAATCGGAGGCGCGTCGGCCAAACAAAGACCAAATTCCGATGAGATCTATAGGCATAACCTATTGATGATGCACTGCACGCGTTTGATGCATATAAATCCAATGCAAGCTAATGATTACGTTGGATAAATTATGACAATAGGCAATAGGTAATTATAACTGCTCAATAGATTTGCATCGACCGGCTGATAAAAATCCGACGGCGCATGCTCAACGCATCGAGATCTCAATGGACCTACGACAACTTAAATACTTCGTGCAGATTTCGGACAGCGGAAACTTCTCCCGCGCCGCCGAGGTGCTGCGTATCGCACAGCCTTCACTCAGCCAACAGATCAAGAGCCTGGAGGAAGAACTCGGTGTTCAGCTTCTGGTGCGCCACGCCAGAGGCGTCACCGTGACGGAGCAAGGCCAGCAGCTCTATGACCGCGCCTGCCGGATTCTCCAGGAGGTCGATGACGCCAAGGATTCAATCCGTCTCCAATCGTCGGATCCGTCCGGACGCGTCACTGTCGGCCTCCCGACATCGGCGTGCCGCGGAATCTCCGTCGAGCTCATCCGCACGATGGGAAGACTTCTGCCGAATGTGAACCTTCATATCGTCGAAGCAATGACCGGCTATCTCGATGAACTGATTCAAGCGGGCCGCCTCGATGTGGCGCTGCTTTACAATCACAAGGCCTTCGAACACGTCGCATGGACCGAGATGATGACGGAAGAACTGATGCTTTTCGTGCGCAGCCACCACTCCCTTGCGAAGCGAAAATCAGTCCCGTTTCAGAACGTCTTCAAATCGCCTGTTGTGTTGCCTGGCCGCCCGAACGTGGCGCGCGCTCTGATCGAGCAACTTGCCGCCCGACACGACATTGCCATCAACGTCAAGGATTGCGACAGCCTGCCGGCAATTGCCAAGATGGTCTGCCATTCGGGATTTCTGGCGATCATGCCGCATTTCGCATTTTTGGATGAAATCGCGCGAGGAGAGATGGTTGCAGTACCCATCGTCGATCCCACCCCATCATGGACGTTGTCCGTGGTGGTTTCGCAAAGAACCATGAATACGCGCGGCAGCGAGGCAGTGGCCCGCGCGATGGCGGACCTGATCGCGGACATGGTGGAGCATGGGACCTGGCGCGCAAGGCTTCGCGGGGGAAGGACAAACAAGCCGTTGCCCGCGTGAAATGCGGCGCGGTTGAACTTGCTGCGACGTGTGTCGGCTTTCAGGCATTGCAAGAACGAACCGAGGATAACGTTCGGCAGGTACCAATAATTTATCTCCATACAATGTCCGCTATGGGCGATTATACGCGGCAGAAAGGCTCAAGCTGGCTCGGTCGCTCGCATCTCGGCGCAACTCGTCGAAGGACTTGTGATCAACGCGATCCGGGAGCACCTCGCGGTCGACCCGCAAGCTCCCGACGATCAGCTCAGACGTCATGTCGTGGATTCCGTTTCTGACGTCATCGTTTACCCTAAGAAGATCACGATCCGCCTGCAGCCGGACCATGCGGATGCGATCGAGATCCCATGGCAAGCCCCGGCGAAGAAGAGTCCTGCGCTTCCGCCGCCCTCTCGCCGCAAAAGTTCGACAACTGGTGTCTTAGAGACTCATCGTCGTCAAAGAAGCCCGCATTTCGCGGGCTTTTCTGGTGCCTAAGAAGGATATTCTCTAAAATCCGGACTAGCTGGCTGGCGACGCAGTGGTGATCGCGCCCCTCTCCAAGCAAATTCCCTGCAAACAGGGAATTTTACAGGGAAATCTGCAATTTCGAAACGTCCAGAGACATCTTGAAGCAAGAAATCACCGTGCCGCAGAGGTTTTTCGACAATTCCCTACTCAAATTAACAGGGAAAATACTTCGAGGAACAGGGAATTTCTGTTGAATAACAGGGAATTCATACGCGGGATTAGTACCAGGCGGGGCTTAATCGAACCACTTAGCGATCCGACCACTGGTCCGGCGGCAGGCCAGTCATGAGGCCAGATGGGACGGTAGGCCCGCTCCGCTTCTTTTGGCTCACGCTTGGAATTGCTGGTCCCACGTTTTCCTATCACTGGTTGCGCCGAGAAGCGGAAATACGCATCGCCGACGTCAGCTTCCTGGGTGGGTCATGGGGTAGGAGCGGAGGCCTGCAGGGCGCGCCGAACGAACTGAGCACCTCCTCTTAGAAGCGAGGCGACCGTCGCTTGCTCCAAACCAGCCTCCTCCGCGCTTCTCCTTCATGAACGGACGCGAGTAACTATTCTCCACTAGTCAGCGAACTTGATTCGTTACTCCCGAGCGTGCAGCGTCAACCACCCGACCTAGCTTATCAGCGACATCGCCTGCCGCCGCTTTTAGAGCTTCAGATGTTAAGCCTTGTTTACGTGCTTCTTGGGACGTGGCGTCAATTACCTCATTTACGAGTGTCGTCGCGCTGTCAATTTGTCCGCGGGTTATTTCCGCCGTTCTGCTTTTCAATGTTTGGCTTGCGTCGCCCAGATAGGCTTTCTCCACATCAGTCGACGGCAGGGCGGCCGCTATGCCAACCCCAATAGCTAGACCGATAGCACCCAGCGCCAAGGGCTGTGCCTCGAACATATGGGCCAAGTTGGCTTGCGCCCGTTCGAAGAAGTCGTCGCCCCTCGACGCGCTCTTAGCGAAATCAGTAGCTTGGCGGATCGCGTCTGCCCCTCTTTCCGAAACGGCATTCACGGAATTGCTTGCGGCGCGTGTCACTGCCTCGGCACCCTCCTCAATCCCAGACTTCACATCTTGGAAACGGTCTTTTACCGCGTCAGGAAGCCGATCCATGCTTGTGTTGCGCCAAAGGTCTCCGACGCGATTGACTGTCCTACGGTCAGCCAGCAACCAAACGACGCCCATCCCTATCAAGGCTGCCGATATTGGATTACGGCGGGCAGACTCTGTGAGTTCGTTTATGAAGTTCGAATTTCTGTCTGGGGAGGCGTTCATCGTATCATCTCCTTTGCCGCCGATTTATCCAGTTGGACCTGATCCAACAGCTCTGAGGGTTTTAACGCGCCACCTGATAAGCGACCGATGCCGACTGCGATTAGCGAAACCGCACCGAGCGCGGCAATACCCCCCACGAGCAGATATGCTGTTGCGTCCGAAAAGCCGTATTCGATCAGCAAAGACGATCCCGCAAATAACAACATGACCAGCGCCGGCATCATTAATCCCGCGCCCATGACAATCATGACCATGGCTCGGCTCCCCTGCGCTGCTTTTTCGGTTAGCTCAGCGCGGGCCAGGGCGAATTCGTTGCCAATGAGCTTCGCCAACTGGCCTACCGCGTCCCCGAACAGTTCCGGGATTGACCGTTCACTTGGAGAAGTCATCACGATAACCTCCAGACTTCGCCCCGTCGGGGGGAGTATTGATGGCGGTCCCGACGTCGGGTCCTCGGCTTTCTTCCGATGAACTCTTCAGGAAACGGACAGCCCCGAAGCCGGCGAGAACCGCAATCCCCAAAAACGCCGTGGGTTGCCGCCGTGCGAAGGACTGGGCATTTCGCACCACATCACTGAGGTTGCCGGTTCGAATGTGCTCCGACATGCCTTCGATCTGGGTCGCGGCCTTTCGAATGTAAGTCGCGGCCAAAGGTAGATCTGCTTCGAATTCTCGGGCCGCACGACGGGCCGCGTCTGCAACACTTCCTACGTAATCTGCCCCCGTCGATTTCCGATCATCAACTGCCTGCTTAATCTTATCTGTCGCTTGCGATGCGACATCCTTTGCTGCTTCCACAAATTCCGAGGCGTTTTCCTTTAGAACGTCTTTCGACGTATCAGCCAAATCGAGAGCCTTGTCCTTTAACTCCCTACCGACAGATAGCGCCTGCTCGCCCAAACTGGTCGCTGATAATCTCACCTCATCCGACTTTTGGGTTTGCCCGGAAGTGAATGCGCGTTGATCCGCGGTTGTGAATTCGTTAGTCATTTTTAATTCCTCCGCCACTGCCTGAGTTGGGTTCACTGTCTGGATCGAACGCCGTCGTAACTGCACTTTCAGCAACACGTTTCACGCGTACACCGATATCCTTCGCCGCGGCGCCGAGTTGATTTCCTGTCAATCCCTCCGCACCTGCCTGGCGAGCAACGTTTTCGACGATTTCGCCGGCTACCGTTTTAGCTGTTTCGAAGCCTTTGGACGCCGCGTCTTGAACATGACGTTTAGCAGCCTCGCTGGCTTCGCCTACCACACGCTCCTCCAACTCGGTCTTGGGAAGAGCGCTTGCGATGAGACCGCCTATTAACAAACCAATGCCAGCGACGAGGAGCGGGTTTTGTTCGATCGTATCCGTAATGATCTTCCCGGTGCGGTGGGATAAATCAGCGCTCTTACTTCGGAGTGCGCTCGGAGTCCTCTCCGCCGGCTCTCCGCGGGATCTAACCGCCTCGCGAGTGACGTCGGCTAAGTCTGTCGAGATCGTTCCAACTTTATCCGCGGCAGATTTCGCAAGATCAGTCACGCTTTCTTTGACATCCGTCGCGCTCGCCCGCGTTCGTTCGACTACATCCGATGTGAGTTCTTTGGCGGCGGTGAACGACTCCCCGATTTTATCGCTTATGTCGTGGCCTTTTCTATTTGCCTCATCAGCGAGATCGGAAACTAGGTCTGATGCCTTCTGCGTCGCGACACGGCCAGCGTTCGTTCCCGCAAAGAAGAAGCCTGCTCCAACCATTAACACCGGGAGAGGTATCGCGCGCACAAGCCTCAGAAGGGGGTAGGCGACGCTTGCGCCGACCGCAATGGCCTGCATCGGGTTGCGGTGGGCAGCCGCCGTAACGTCCGCCACAATGCGTTCTCCCCGTGAGCGAACATATTCGCGAATCTCACCCTTTATTGAGTCCGGACTTATGCGCTTACGTAGGTCGTCAGCGGTGTCTGAGACGCTTGTTCGGAGTTGCTCAACCGTCCGGGTTAAAACGGCACGCGTCTCCTCCGTTTCTCGCTTAAGCTCACCCAACGATGGGCTGACTGGTTGTCGCATGGTTTGGGACTCCTTGGCCTATTGTTCAGCCTGAACTCCCGGTTATGCTCCTTGTTCCTATAGAAGGTGATGCACCCTCTTTTTCTTTCAATAGGAAGGTCCAGAGCGCCCGCGCAGACGACCATCTGGGCTCTATCGGTGATGAGATCGGATTGCGGCCATGGCGTATACCGTCGCTGACGACGAAACCTCAAAAGTAACGTTCGCCAGCAAGCGAACCTCCGTGAGGAGTCCGCAATGGAAAGAGAATCGACGCCAATGAAAGTGACTGGGGAATTTTTTCCCCGTCAAACCGTTACGGCTCGACCTTAAGTTCCACAATCACCCGGCCTTGGACCGGACGAATAGACTAACTGCTTCTGCCCAGCGGCACCGTCCCAGGGCCTTTACGGCACCCTGCGAACGGCACACACAGAATGCGGCCCTTCGCATCGACGACTGGCGTTAAGATCAATCGCGCGGGGAGCAGGCAGGTCGAATCGTCCCGCGTTAATCGCAGAACCCGTCGCGCCTTAAGAATGATTTGTTGATGGCGACCGCCGCTTTGGCGCCTTCTGCAATAGCTACTGCCACGAGTAGAACGTCGCGAGACGCATCCCCGGCAACATATACACCCGCCACGCTCGTTTCCTCGGTAGCAGGATCGGTGATAATACCGCCTTTTTCATCGCGCGTGCAGCCCAGACGCTGCGACAAGTCCGAGGCCTGATTGCAGCCCGTGGAGAAAAAGAGCCCCGCGCGCTCAAGGTCCGGCCCGCTTTCGAACCTAATAGTCTTGAGTTTGCCTTCTGCACCATGCAGGAATCGAATGAGCTCGCTTCGAAGCGGAATTCCGTAATGTTCCAACTTTGCTGCAGCATCTGGGCTGACTTCTGTTCCGTCAGTGCAGACGACAACATCGGCAATCCAGTGCCTCATTATGATGGCTAGATCGGCGCCCTTGTCGCCCTTGCCGTATGCTGCAACCGGTTTGTCTGCGTACTCAAAGCCATCACAGTATAGGCAGTGATGGGCGGACAGGCCGTAAAATTCTTCGATCCCCGCAAGTCTAGGCAGTTCGTCAACGATGCCCGTTGCTACCAAAACCTTGGAGGCGAAGCCGGCCGTGCCGTCGGCACATTCAAACTTGAAGCCGTCATGGATAGGGCCGACGTTAGTGACCTGCGTCTCGACGACTGAGACCCGCTTGTAGCGGATTAACTCTCGTCGAGCTTCCTGCAAGAAGGTCGACGGAGCCGATCCGTCCCATCCAAGAAGCCCGTGGATTGCATGGGAGGTTCGGTTACGCGGCTTGCCAGCATCGCAAACTAATACCTTTCGGTGGCACCTCCCAAGGACCAATGCGGCGCTTAATCCCGCCGGGCCTCCGCCGACGATGAGAACCTCTACTTCCACGCAAATTTCCTTTTGAGACTCTAGCTTGAGGGCAACTTCACGTTGGTATAAAGCGCGCGCTGTCAATGCCCATCACCTTCCGACGGATGATACGGGGCACCGGTTGGCGGCTTCAGCCCCGGCGAAGAAATCCACTGATTGATCTGCGACGCCGTTTCTAATTGACGTGCCATCTTGAGGAGTGCGTCTTTTTCTTTTCCGTGTGGCAACCCTTCTGCTTTCAAACGAAGAGCTTCAAATTGCCTTTTCCACTTTTCTTCGATGGATGCTGACTTGGATATTTTCATAGCGGACTCCTCTGGTCTGCCCGCAATGATGAGATGCCCCTTTTGGTAATGGGTCAATCCGCCGACTACTCTATATGGTAGCTTGGCTGCACTTACTCACTTTGTGCTTGTTGAATGAGTCGCCAATTGGAAAGCATTTGCAATTGCGGTACGATGCGGCAACTCGCGGGTGCTGTCATGGTCGTATTGGAATTTGAAAATGTGTGGGAAAGCGATTTGGTCGCAGCCCTACATCGTGCGTTCGATGTCGCCCGGATAAACGGTTCAGACCTCGAATCGAAAATCCGTTCGCTCGTTGAGGAGGCCGAAGCCGATGAAGCTCAGGCAATTAAAGTCGCGTTGCAGTGATCTTTGCCGCGGTACGTTCCTTACCGCGAGCCGCTGACCCGCAAATTTTCGGCCGATTTCATCTTGTCGTTCGCGCAAGTACGACAATGCACGTTCGGGGTTTACGCCGCGCGGGACTAGGCAATAAAATTAAGATGATGGCCAACTTGAACGAAGAACGTGTTTATTGGCGCGAGAAATTCTTTGGCGAGAGATTCGATTTTAGATCGCGTATTCTCTTTCTAAGGTTCGACGCCTGCCTTTTTGTTGATTGTACTATTATGTTTGATGCCGCGACTGAGCAACTTGCGTTTACGAACTGTATTTTTAAGGATTGCAACGTTAATCAGATTGAGGCTGACGAAGCACGAGGCTTGATCGCGAGAGATAACTTTTTTGATCGTCCACTCAGAGAGCGCAAAGCAGATTTTGATATTCGATTAGCAGAGGCTCTACGCTCGCGTACGAAGCGCTAAGTTCCTTCCGCAGGGGCTGTAGGTCCGTTGTCCCTCCATAACAACATCTAGGACTATTTACCTCCGCCGTCGCGTGCGCTTGAATGCTTCTCATGAGCATCCTGTCGTTCTTCCGCCGGACCAAATCCCGATACGCCGATGACAAGGCCGTGGACGACTTCACGCGCGAAGCCGTCCGCGTTCGACGTTGCGATGGACGAGGCCCGAAAGGCCGACGCCGATGCCTGGGCGAAGCTTGAGCAGGATCTGAAGCGGGAGGGCTGATCATGGTCCCCGCGCGTAATCCGACTCCCAATGTCAGGCGGCGACCGGAAACACTATGTCCGCGAATTAAAGGCGGCACAGCGTGAGCATCCGCGACTGCTTGCTGAAGCGATCGAAGCCTACTACGTCGCTCACCGGCTGGCGTGTCAGGAATGGAACGTGCGCCAGCATAGGCGGCGCCGCCGATCCGTCGCCTACGATCGGGGCCGCGATCGATGGCGGATATTCGATGCTCCGGGTTGAGTGCCGGGCGTGCGGTCACACCAGGGACTTTGACCTGAGAGAGGTCACCAGACTGGCGACGCAACAGGTTCACACGCTCAGCAAGTCCCTGCTTTGCGTGAGCTGTAATGCGCACCGGCCCAACCTCGTCAGCCTGTACGATCCGAATGCACCGAAACCGAGGTCCCGCGCGCCGGGAAGCCGGCATGACCGCACTCACCGCCGTCTAGTACTGGCCTTTTTTAATCTCTAGGGGCGGCCTGATTTAACTTAATTTTTTGCTATTTGGGCTGCGACAGAAACAGTATGGACTGCACTTCGGTCCGGGATTAATTGTTCCCGTGCAGGCGGGTTCGATGGCTGAGTATCGAGCATATTTGGTCGGTAAGGATGATCAAGGGCTAGCCTGCTCTGAGAGTACACTCCACCCAAGAGCCGCGGATGCCGAATTCTCGAAAAGGGTTTTGTTCGATCGAGCACGCTTGTAATCCTGCGAAGTACTGAGCGTCAGCAGGGCTTCGCAAGTGAAATCTCAAGTGTGATGCCGGCAATTGACTTCGCGCGAGCCATACAACGCCAGAGAAAATCTGCACTAGGACATTGGCGTATTCCTCTAAGCCCGCAACTCCGAAGTCAAATTTAGGCGACACCGTAACAAAGCGAGCGCGCAACATTGGGCTTGTATATTTCTTCACGAGCAATCGGCTGACCTGGCAAAAGGCCAAGAATGAATCTTCCTGCCTAAGGCCGAAAAGGCCGCTTTCTCTTGCATCTTTGAAAGCCAGCGGATCCAGTGCGGAAAATGTGCCTACGGCGAACGTCGAAAAATCCTCTCGCAGAGAGGCACTCTCGGTCTCCCATTGGGATTTTAGCTTCGACCATGACCGATCGATTTCTGTGATTGGGACCAGTTGCATGAGACACCTTCAAACCAGCACCCCATGTAGCCACATTTTAGTTACCGGATGGCAAAGCTCAGTTTGTATGGCTCTAAACTTCCCGATTTTGAACCCAGACCAACTCGAATCTTCCGGCATTGGATCGGCTGATCCTAGGGCGAAAGAGGACCACCCGCGCGGTTCGCGTTTACTACAACGGGAACTGTGAACACGCCAGTTCGTTGAATTGTCGATCATGCATCTTATCGAATTGCTCTTACCTCTTCAGGACAACCGCGGGACGCCCTTTCCGAGAGGCCTCTTTAGGGCTGTTCAGGAACACCTGACCGACGCCTTTGGGGGCGCCACTGCCTTTATCCGCGCTCCGGCCGAAGGGACAGCGCGGGCGGAGGGGGAGCTCGAGAGAGACGAGATCGTGGTATTCGAGGTAATGGCGAAAGAATTGGATCGGGATTGGTGGCGGGAATATCGCGCCCAGCTTGAAAGCACGTTCAAGCAGCGGAAAATCGTTATCCGGACCCACCAAGTGGAGTTGCTCTGAGCTAGGTGCGCCTCAGGACTGAGAACGCGCGCACGTAGCAGGAACTGCGATACCCCCAATGAGAAGCGCGCGGGCCCTGCTTCAAAAACCGCAGGCACGCGCCGTGCCGCTCATTGCAGCTGATGAGCGGTACCTATAAAACCTGATTCCTTAGGACCTCGGCGCGGTGTTGCCAACCTTCTCGACCCCCTTTCAAGCTGTTTGCCGTTAACCCCAACGCTTTTTGTCCAGTACTTCTGCTCCAAGTCTTCGCTCAGGTTTATCCTCCCGCGATCGGCTTGGACCTTCTTTGCAGGGTTCTCCATTTTCGAATGTCTCCAGAGCCTCGATCAGCTGGTAGTCGTCGAGCACGTTGAAAAGCTCGTTGATGGTCCGCTCGGGATTTCTAAAACCGGGCTCAACATATGCCGACAACACGAGCTGAGCATCTCTCACCGCTGCCGCAACGCGCTGTTCTGGGGTCATACGCTTTACTCCACGCTACTCCGCGACAAACGGTTTTAACGTCGTCCGTTCCTCACCCGGATGATTTGTCCGTCGACGACTCTCCAACACATAAGATCGGGGTGGCTGGCATCACGGTCGCCGCTGGTAACGAAGGCTTCGAAAGAAAAAGCCCGGGGGTTCCCGGGCTTTATTTAGTCACGACTGTTTTTAGTTCAGTACAGCATGCGCTCCTTGCGAACTTCGTCAGCGGTATACGGCTTTGCAGCGGGATCAAAAGACTTCCAGCCAGACTTCTGCCACGAGGTTCTCCGCGACTGCACGTCGACGGCGGAACGGTTCAATACCGCCTCAAGTTTTGCCCTGTTAGAATCGGGAACCCGTGCGGATACAATTGTCCCGCCGCGTCGCACACCCTCGGCATAGGTCTCCGCGTCTTCTCTTGACACGCCGGCTTCCGTGAGTGCGCCGATAACACCACCTGTTGCAGCACCTGCAGCCGCACCTGCCGCTGTTGCCGCAAGCCAACCGGCGGCAACAACCGGTCCGATACCGGGAATCGCTAGCAAGCCCAATCCTGCGAGAAGCCCGGCTGTCCCGCCAAGTGCTGCGCCGACGCCCGCGCCCTTGCCTGCACCTTCAGCACGATCGTCAACACCGTCCCGGTCCTTGTCGACCTTGCCATTGTTTGAATACCAATTGTCCGAATTGTTGGCCACGATGCTGATGTCCGAGTGGGGCACGCCTGCGGCTTCGAGCTCGCTCACGGCTTTCGCTGCTTCTGAATAGCTGTTGTAGAGACGAGAAATGGTAACAGTCATTTGAGTGAATCCTTATTTGAGAGGTCGATTACTGAGGATTGACGTTGCCCTGGAAATCTAGGCTCACATCCTTGACTGAGCCGCCCTTTGACCCCTTCCCGCGCCAGACCCCCGCATCATCTTTTTTGAGGCCGGATACATCCGTGTATCCCGCCGCTTCAATACGGCCCTTGGCCTGGTCCTCGGTGAAGCTGTTGCGCCCTTCAACCGGCTTGTCAGAATTATTTTGTCCGGGCGTGTTCACGGCGTTGTTGCTTGGGCCAGAAGCCGCAGGCGTTTGTGCGAACGCGGCAGTAGATACGAACAAGGCGGCAAACGCCGCGGCTCTAACGATTCTGTGTTTCATTCATTTGTTCCTTTGATTATCGCTCGCTGAAAACGAACGCGCGCCTGCTCCGGCTTGGGAGCCTTCAACTGATCGCTACAGTGTTTGTTCCGAGCTATTGAAAGTCGCGACTGAATCTTCCGCTGGCTTTCGAGGCCCGCAAGTCTCCGCCCAATCGCTCTCAGAAACTGGCGCGCATCCCACGGAAGTGGGTCTTTGTCGGGATGCACGATCTCGTGCTGCTGCCAGCGGCGCGTGAAGGATCAGAGCGCTCAACCGGAACGCATTGGCCTTTGGCCGATCCTGACTGAGCGTTGCAATGTCTTCCGGGACGCGCCACGCGATCCTGCCGTCATCGAAATTAAGAGCGCGCCGTCGATCGTGACCTCCATTGCCCGCGATAGAACCGGAACGCCCTGCTCGTGAAAGTAATTCTCCCGCACGCCGCTCCGTTCGGCCCGCCCTCGTGCATCACCGCAATCGGGATCACCTTGCTCATCGGAGACAATACACCGCGAACGCCTAAAGGACGCGCGACACCGTGAGACGCGTGTTCAGCGCCCCCGCCGACAACGTTCGTAAAGTGATCGGAGATCAGACTGCCGCCGACCTTGCATGTGCGACGCGCGCCAACGCCGCGGCCACAAAAATTTCTTTTTTGATTTTGCAACCAGCTCAAGAGTAGCTTGTTGGCCGCGTGTTCGAAGCCAACCATGGAGATGAAAGATGGCGAACGAAGAACGCGGCGGTTCTGGCAACTTTGCTAACGACCCGGAGCGGGCATCGGAAGCAGGAAAGAACGGTGGCGAGCACAGCCATGGCGGACAACGGCCGCAAGGCGGCGGCGGTCGAGGCCAGCAGCAGCAGGACGGCGGAGCTGCCGGACAGCAGGGCGGCAGTGGGCAGTCGGGAAATCCCGGCAACTTTGCGAATGATCGCGAGAAAGCAAGCGAGGCGGGCCGAAAGGGTGGCCAAAGCTAGTTGATCAGAGGAGAGGCTCGATTTCTCCGAGCCTCCCCTTCCCTTTTTCCAAAGATGCCGGTGAGCCAAGACAATGGCTGTAGAGAAACTCGCCGCAACATGAGCGACATCCAGCGCCGCGAACAGCAGCAGCGCGAACGAGCGACGGACCAACGAGACGGTCGTGACGGCGATACTTTCGGCGAAGCGGCGGAAGCAGGGAGCCGACGATGACCGTAAAAAGGACGATTAGTCATAACGACGACTTTCGCTAACACAAAAGCGCCACCCCGAAGGATGACGCGACACAACCAACAGAGGGCAAGTTTGTAGCTAAGCCATCATTGCGCCTGGCCTTTGAAGAGATGTTGCGTTTCATAACTGACCATCGCAGCGGGCTATGAACTCCTCACTGTCGTCCAGGCCGCATAACGACTTTGATAACTCCATCTTCCTTGTCTCGAAATTTTTTGTACATTTCAGGTGCATCCTCGAGGCTCGCCGGGTGCGTTACGACGAAGCTTGGATCAATTTCGCCAGCTTGAATTTTCTCGAGCAGGGGCTTTGTGTATGCTTGGACGTGGGTCTGTCCCGTCTTGATGGTAAGGCCCTTGTTCATAGCGGCACCCATAGGGATTTTGTCCGCCATCCCAACGTATACGCCAGGAATTGAGATCGTTCCGGCTTTCCGGCAGCACATAATCACCTGCCGTAAGACATGGACCCGATCAGTTGCCAGCATCGTCGCGGCCTTTACCTTATCCAAGATCGCATCTGCCGCACCATGACCAGCCGCCTCGCAACCGACCGCGTCGATGCAACTGTCAGGCCCCCGCTTGTCGGTCAGCATCATAAGTTCGTCGTAAACATCGGTTTTTGAGAAGTCGATTGTTTCCGCTCCCCCGGTTCGGGCCATAGCAAGCCGCTCGGGGACCTCATCAATAGCTATGACTCGACCAGCGCCCATCATAAGCGCAGAGCGGATCGCGAACTGGCCAACAGGACCGCAGCCCCAGATCGCTACAGTGTCACCATCACGAATCTGCGCGTTCTCTGCCGCCATGTATCCCGTTGGAAAGATATCCGACAGGAAAAGAGCCTGCTCATCGGTCACGTTGTCTGGAACCTTTATCGGGCCAACGTCTGCCATCGGCACGCGCAGATATTCCGCCTGCCCCCCACTATATCCGCCGAGTATGTGACTAAATCCAAACAGGCCGGCAGGCGAATGACCCATGGCTTTGACCGCGAGCTCAGCGTTGGGATTTGTGCGGTCGCAGCAAGAAAAAAGTCCATTCTGGCAGAACCAACACTGACCACAGCTGATCGTAAATGGGACCACAACCCTGTCACCAGCACGGAGATTGATAACCTCAGAACCCACCTCGATCACCTCGCCCATATTTTCGTGGCCGAGGTCTTTTCATCGTCGGCTGATAGCCGTCGAGCAAATGCAAATCGGAACCGCATATAGCACAGGCGGTGATTTTTATGATCGCATCACGCGGATGCTGAATCTTTGGATCTGGAACTGTATCGACCCGTACATCTCCTTTTCCGTGCCAACATAATGCGCGCATAACTCACCTCCTATGAGCCAAGCCAACTAATCGCTAACAAGACTGTTCCGGACATACCGAAATAACGCGCAGCGCCCCCGCATGGGCCTCGAACTCCCGGGCTGCGGCATAAACAGTGTGGACTGCGCTTCGATCCCGGATTAATTGTTCCCGTGCAGGCGGGTTCGATGGCTGAGTATCGAGCATATTTGGTCGGTAAGGATGATCATTTCCAAGACGTCCGGGTCCTTGATTGTCCCGACGACGACACGGCTATTGCTGAGGCTAAGAAGCTCCTGAAGGGGGTTGATATCGAGCTTTGGCAACGTGACCGGATGGTCGTGCGCCTAGATCGCAAAAAGAAGTAAGACCGCCTCAGTGTGCGCGGAGGATGCTCGTGCAGGGCAAAGCAGGACTTCCACTATCGATTCTGCTCGTCGAAGACGAAGTCATGATCCGCATGATGATTGCCGACATGCTAACCGAGCTTGGCCATACGATTGCCGCTGAAGCCGGCGACATCGACGAAGGCGTCAGACTCGCTCATGCGACCGACTTCGACCTCGCTGTTCTCGACGTGAACCTCAACGGCAAGGCGATCACGCCTGTTGCCGAAGCCGTCCAGTTGCGCGGCAAGCCGTTCGTGTTCGCCACCGGCTACGGCCCGCGAAGCCTTCCCGAAAAATTTCACGACCGTCCGTCGCTGCAAAAGCCTTTTCAGATCGAAACGCTCACGCGCACGATAGAGACCGCCATGAATGGCATCGCAACATAAGCCGCAGTGGAACAACGCTCAGCATGACCGCCCTCACCCGCCGCCGCGACAACACCGAGAAGCTTGAGCAGTGGAGCATCTGGGACGGTGACGTTCGCGTTGGACTAATGCGGCAAGTCGTCAGCACCGGCGGCGCGGTGATCTGGCAGTGGGGATGCTGGGGTGGCGATACTGGAAACGCCGATACGTTCGAGGAAGCACGGGCCGAATTTCAGAAAGCTTGGGACCGGGTTGCGCCGACGATTACGGAGGCTGATCGTGACGCCTTCCGATTTCAGGAGGCGCACACCGCTTGGAAGTATGCGGTGTGGGACGCCGGGTGCCGGATGCGACGCAATCCTCTGACGGCTGGTCGCATTGCTTTTGCGGAGCGCGCATCACGATATCCGGCGTGACAGATCATATCCGGGCTGCCCATATGTCGTCTTAGCTCGCCCCAGCAGAATCCCCCCTCACTTCTTTTCAGCTCTGACGTGAATTTCCCATAGCGGATTTTGGAACTCGTCTGTCACTTCCATGCGCCAGTCATGGCCAGGCCTCAACTGGCCGTCGAGGTCCCTGATGATATCGCCGGCGGTACGCGTCGCCTCCGCCCAAGCCGCATGCTTATCCGGCAACTCCTCGCCCACGAAGTCGATATGAGCGCGATCGTGGAAGATGTTGAAAAAATACCGAGGCATTTTTCCTCCCATTGAGAGGAGACAAATCCGCTCTCAGGAGAAAGTTCAGCCCACAGTTACAGCTTTAGTTTTGTCACCTCGGCCGGCGACCGCAGCCCCGGTGAGGAGATCCACTCACTCAAATGTCACGCTGTTTCAAGCTGACGCGCTTTCTTTAGCAATGCATCGCGCTCGGCCGTAAAGTTCGCCATTTTTTGTCCTACTCGGAACAGATCGGCCGAGCTTCGGTTTTATGATTGTCCGGTAGGACAAGCATCCTTCTGACCTTCCGCGTCGGTCGCCTTCTTGGGTTTCCGGCGCGGTCTTTTTTTTCGCCGAGGCGACATCACAGTGCGAGAGACGCCTCTAGGTAGCGAATGCTTTTCGCGTCATAATCATCGGAATTTTGGCAGTGCGAGCAGGTTAGCCTGAAGGTGCCTTCTGCGGCGATATCAGGCACATCGAACGTCGAGGGGCCACATGCAAATATTCCGTTAGGTTCCCCGCAATGTGTGCAGAACACTCCGAGGAAAACTCTAGCGAAGTGGAGCTCGGGCATCACGACACCCATTGTTTCCTCTAATATCTGCCCGTCACCGTCGGCGACGCCAAGGACGAGCTCGCCGGCCGGCTACGAAAAGCCATCAAAACCCGCTTTAGGATCAATGACCCCTAATTGTTTCGCAATTCTAAAGATTTTTTAAAGCATCCCAGACCTGCCGCTTCAGCCGACTTAGCCTCAGGCGAAGGAACCCCTTCAGCTCAGCGCACTTGAATCAAGTTGTTCAGTTGCGTTGAGGTTGCGTCATGCGTTCAGGATGGACACCATCCCTTGTGCCGGATCCGGGTGACGTCACGGTCTATATCGTCGAGGACGATTTTGGCCAGATCGGACGTGCCTACCGCGAGACGGATGTCGAGAAAGCGGACCTCGACACCACAATCCAGGACCTCATCAGCGGCCAGTTCAACGACCCCATTCGCGTGGTGAGTTTCAACACCGCCGAACGATGGTCTGCTGACGTCTCCGAAGACATCGCGCGAGAGATCCAGCGTCGCCACGACATTATCGGCCAGCCCGTCCCCCTCCCATCTGCAGGACTTCGTCGATTCCTATACAAGCCATACCCGCCAGTTTTCGCTGAGGCTGGTCTGATGTCGTGGGACACGCGCCTCATGCGTCCGATCACGCCGCGGAAGGGCAAGCCGATTAAAACCTCGTCCGACGCCCTACGTCCTGACCCTTTCCAAAGCCGAGCAAGAGAAGCCGCACGTCGTGGCGGGCGTGAAAGCCTTGATGCTCGCGGCCGACAAGCAGGTCTGCGAGTTCGTCGCCCAGGTCGCCGTCGCGCACATTGTGAACGGTCCACCGAAAACCCTCGGCGGCACGAAGCCCGATCGTCCCTGGATTAAGCGAAAGCGAAAGCCGTGACAGATGAACAGATAGTTTTGCAGGCCATCGCGCGCGCACAGGACGTGCTGGCGGCCTACACCGAGCCGGGACCGCGTGACGAAAGATGTGTTCTCAGCGAACTGATGGTGATCTTGGACGATCATGACCTGATCCAGGCTCACAAACGTCTCGCCCGGAATATCGGGAAGCGCGGTTCGGGAACCAGGCAGGCAGAGCGAGTTTACTACGAGGCGCAGCGTAAACGAATTGAAGAAAGGAAGGATACCTCGAATGGCAAATGAGAACGATGGCAAGCCTTGGAGCGCCGATGATCTTCAGACGCTGAAGACGTTGATCACCGAGAACACACCCACCCGGCTGATCGCGATGAAACTGGGCCGGACCGAAGATTCGATCCGGGACAAAGTGAAGGCGGAAGGCCTGTCTCTCGCTCCGACCAACCGCAGCCCGCGAGATTGAGATGAAACAGTTCCCGCCCAATGGACACGAACCTTCCCCGATCCTGATCGGTGCTATCGCGCTCTTGCCTATCGTTGGCATCGGAGCTTGGCTGATCTTCGGATAGAAGATTTCTAGAGGTTTCAACTTGAAATCGTAAAACAGCATTGGCACGATAACCCCGGAGGCCGGGGTCGTGGGCCAGAAAGCGCATTTCTCGAAATGTGGGGCAGAACTCAAGGACCTCGCTCGTCTGCGCGGAATGCGGGGACGACCCGATCGCGTCGGCAGCCGTTGGCTGCAAAGTCGCCGTTTCTTCAGCCGTCCGAAGATCCCGAACGGAAAAGCAAAAGCCGCGCCACCCGAAGGATGACGCGGCCAAATTCATAAAATGCGGCTAACCGGAAAGCTCGAGCCTATAGGGAAACCTGTTTAATAGCCATGGCGGTGCATGGCATGATCAGAGATCGACGAATCGTGGGCGGAAAGCCAACGCCTCCGGGCTTGCTCCACGCAGATAGTTGGTGCATTTTTCCCGACCACAGAGAAGCTCGCTATGGTCGACAATATCAGAAAGTCCCTTGAGAACCTCGAGGCTCCGATCTGCCCTGACTGCGCAAGACCGATGCTGTGGGTATGGTCTCAACTCGTCGAGTATGCTCCTGTCGTCATCGAACACGAGTTTGTCTGCGATGCCTGCGGCCGCACAACCCGCCAGAAGCACATTCGAGCCGATCAACACATCAAGCCTCCCGGCAAGTTGTCGCACCCAAGAGTCCGTTCTGCGGCATAGAAAAAGCCCGCCCAGCGCGAAGCTGAGCGGGCCTGAGTTTAGTAGGTTCGCGTCTTTAACGCATTCAAGAATTCTGACATCGCCGCCTACAAATCGCTGCTCGCCTTGACTGGGCCGGCTGGGGCGATGCCTGCAAGCCGCTTCTCCTCATGGATTTGAAAGGGCGGCCCACTTGAATTTTGCAGCAACTCACCGAAACTGCGCGGATGACAAAGCTCAGCAACGGGTTTGAACGGCGTCGCAAGTCGGCAATAGAATGGATGTTGCTCGCAGTGATCGCTACGGGCTTGCTGACATTCGCCGCAGCCTACGCATATTACATCTTTAAAATGTAGGACCGCCTCAGTTGGCGGCCGTGTACCTGTGTAGGTGCATGTATCCAGTCAACACGCCAGCCAATAGATCCCGGTATTTTCCTAAGAGCTGTAGTCGTCTTGGCATCGAGTAATCCTTTCGGGTGATGAACGAGACTGGAACGGAGAAAGAACTTTCCCGGTTGGGCGTATGTCGCCGGAACTCCGGCGGCTAAGCCCGGCCGGAGTAGACGTAATCGGAAATGCCCTGCGCCGGTCGGGCTGATTTTTGCTTTCGGTTCGGAACGGGAGTGGATAAGCGACGTTCGGATGCCAAGGGCGGATGTACCCCTCCGGAAAGGCCCCCGTCGCTCCTACGTCATCCGGCGGCGGGGGTCTAAGCGGCCCCGGCGTTTTCAGCGTCCCTAACGCCGGGGTTCGCATCGATTCCATGAAGCAAAAAAGCCGCGCCACCCCAAAGGATGACGGGGCGGACAAGGCAGTCCTAACCCCGGCTTCTTTCGAAGATTAGCCCATTCCCGACAGAAGCTGCGGTCAGGAACCATATCGAATTCCGATCGTTCGTCGCTCATGTCCAATGAAAAAACGCGCAAAGAAATTGACGACATGCAGCGTCGAGAACAGCAGCGGCGGGAAGCAGCTATGGGCAAGCGCGAAGCGGAAGACGCCGCAAATGTTCAACCAACACCGAATAAGGAGAAGCAATGACCACCGCAAAGGAACTTTTCATCACCGGATTGCGCAATGCTCACGCAATGGAAACGCAGGCGCGCGAAATGCTGGAACGGCAATCGACGCGTCTGGACGACTATCCTGAGGTCAAGGAACGGGTCGTGTCGCATCTGGCGGAAACAAACGTTCAGTTGCAGCGCCTCGACGAATGCTTGAAAACATTCGGAGAGGATTCATCCGCGCTCAAGGATACCGCGCAGTCAGTGATGGGTAATGTGGCTGCGTTGGCACATACTGTTGCCGACGATGAGATACTGAAAAACACGTTCGCCAATAACGCATTCGAGAATTTTGAAATCGCCGCCTATAAATCGCTGCTCGCCTTGACTGGGCCGGCTGGGGCAATGGCCTGCAAACCGCTTCTTGAAGCAAATCTCCAGGAAGAAAAAACGATGGCAGGTTGGATCGCCGACAACGTCGAACGGGTGACGGAAGCTTTCCTCGCTCGGCAGGCGCGATAAATTATGCCGAGGGGCATGCGTGCATGACTCCGACCCACATAACCGCGATGAAGCTTGGGCGGACGGTGGAGGCCACTCGTGACAAGGGTGCCGCGGAAGGCCTTTCCCTCGCGCCGGCCAACTGCCCGAGGAATTAGAAATGGCGGACCCAAAGGCCAAGCCGGACCAGCAATCTAGAACGGACCTGGTGGACGAGCGGCGCGGAGTCTACGACCCGGTTACATTGAGCGGCGCCCCTCAGCCGAACCAAGTCAAGGAAACTATGACGCCGCACGAAGCTGCCCAATGGGGTGCGGATGTCCGGTCTGAACCTGTGCCAAGCAATCAGCCTGTTTTACCGGAGGGCCTGAGGCGTCCTCGCATCGGCCCGGATCACAAAGCCGTCAAATAGAAAAAGCCGCGCCACCGAAAGATGACGCGGCAGCTTTTTTAGTTTCCGCTACCACCAGTTTTACTCGCGCCGGGCTGGCTGGTGTTCGGCGAACCTGGCGATGTTCCGCCTGCACTCAGAGATCCTGGAACGGTGGCGCGATCGCTGTTGGAAGCCCCCGAGTTGTTTCCCACCGTATCGCCGCTGCTGGGCTTGGACGGAGTTGGTGTGCCGGCGGCGCTGGGGCTGACACTGGGATTGGCGCTGTTCTGAGCTGGCGGATTCTGTGCGAAGGCGCTCACGGATGACATTGCCACCACGCAAGCACCGATCAATACTATCTTCTTCATTAGTTTTATCTCCTTTTGTTTCCTGCCGAACCCTCAACGGATCACCCGTTATGCGGTTCCTCCTCGACAGAAACAGTGGGTAATTCACTTTTGCCGCTCGGCAATTTCACGCGCCATCAATGGATAATGCATTTCGAACCGGAGCGAGATTGAGTTTCGAGTAACAGTGAGGCCCGTTGTGAGAGTGCTTTAATGAAGCCCCTTAAAAGCCGCCGAAATGCGAGATGCGATTAGGAGGGAAGCCGCCGGAAGTACCGGATGGCCCGCCGGCGCCGACATATTGGTCTGGCCCGACGGGAACTCATAAAAGATCAGCTTTCACAGCGTTAGCCCGGCTCGAGATCAACAACTTGCGTTCCGGGCAGAAGGCCTCGCACGATACATGCGCGATCGGATTGATCTTGCGCCAACACCGCTAGTTAATCCCTGAAACAGGCGGCGAAGTTGCTCAACGCTTCCCCGGCATGTCGGAAGGGCCGAGTTTAATTGTCGAAGGGTCCTGCCTGTTATTTGGGTCCATCAGGCGCCCCCCGACAATTAAGAGAGCGCGCCGTCGATCGTGACGTCCATTGCCGCGATAGAACCGGAACGCCCTGCTCGTGAAAGTAATTCTCCCGCACGCCGCTCCGTTCGGCCGGCCCTCGTGCATCACTGCAATCGGCATCACCTTGCTCATCGGAGACAATACACCGCCCCCGCCGACAACGTTCGTAAAGTGATCGGAGATCAGACTGCCGCCGACCTTGCATGCGCGACGCGCGCCAACGCAGCGGCCACAAAAATTTCTTTTTTGATTTTGCAACCAGCTCAAGAGTAGCTTGTTGGCCGCGTGTTCGAAGCCAATCATGGAGATGAAAGATGGCGAACGAAGAACGCGGCGGTTCTGGAAACTTTGCTAACGACCCGGAGCGGGCATCGGAAGCAGGAAAGAAGGGTGGCGAGCACAGCCATGGCGGACAACAGCCGCAAGGCGGCGGCGGTCGAGGCCAGCAGCAGCAGGGCGGCGGAGCTGCCGGACAGCAGGGCGGCAGTGGGCAGTCGGGAAATCCCGGCAACTTTGCGAATGATCGCGAGAAAGCAAGCGAGGCGGGCCGAAAGGGCGGCCAAAGCTAGTTGATCAGAGGAGAGGCTCGATTCTCCGAGCCTCCCCTTCCCTTTTTCCAAAGATGCCGGTGAGCCAAGACAATGGCTGAAGAGAACTCGCCGCAACATGAGCGACATCCAGCGCCGCGAACAGCAGCAGCGCGAACGAGCGATGGATCAACGAGACGGTCATGACGGCGATTCACTTTCGGCGCCGCACTCCAATCAGAGAATCTCATTGCAAGGATAATGAGGCACGAGCAGACTCTTTTCGCGCAGGCCCAGCAATCAACCGCTTGCATGGCAAACCACGAAATCGACGCTCGGCTCGCCCGATGGTTATTACGTGCTCGCGATTTATCTAGAAGTGATTATCTCCCGTTCACGCAAGAGTTTTTAGCCGAGATGCTTGGTGTCCGACGCACCAGCGTAACAACGGTCGCGCGCACACTTCAGGAAGCCGGAATAATCAAGTACACGCGTGGTAAGATCGAAATTATTGATGTCGAAGGTCTGCGGGATAGCGCCTGCGAATGTTATGAGACGGTCAAGGAACATTACGGCCAATTGTTGGGCCGTAATGATGACCGGTGATAAATACCCTTCCCATCCTCGGGCGACACGCTCCGCGTCACGTATCTTCGCCCTGATCGCTTTGACGGTACGAATTTCAACACCCAGCAAACGCGCTCGAATCATGACACCGTTCATGGGTCTTTTCAGAGCCGCGGCGATGCGTATCTGGGAAGCGCCCGCTTCCGCCAAATCTCTAAGCCGCGCATCTTGCGCGGGCGTCCAACTGGTTTTTAAAACCCGGGGCATCAGACGAGCTTGTAGGATTTAAGCTTTGCCAATTCGGCCGGCGGCCGCCGTCCTGGCGAAGAAATCCACTCATTCACGCGGCAAGCTGTGTCCAATTGCTCGGCCTTTTTGAGCATCGCATCGCGTGCGCGGCCGTGGGGTAGTCCGATTGCCTCTGCTCGGGTTTCTTCCGCCAGTTGCTTCCATCTCATTTCGACCGGCGGCTTCTTAGTTGCGTGGGGCATTGATGGCCTCTTTTGTTAAACGGTCATTCACATCGCCAGGAAATAATAGCTCGTACCCGCAAGGAACAGCGCGGTGCCGACAACCACGAGCGCAATCATGCATCGCTCAAGTAAGGTGAGACGCCGCGTTTTTGGGTCTAGAAACTCGTCGATCGGCTGCCGCACTCGCGAAACCCTTTCGCTTTTAGAGTCCGATCTTATTTGTATAGATTTTCCACTGTCTGTTCGGTAACCGACTCAACCCTCGACCGAGACGCGCATGGCGACCTCTGTATTGCATCATGATCTGGATAAAATTCTTAGCGGATGGAACGATCGAGGCGCTTGCCGATTAGATCCGCTTAAGACGGCGCAATCTTCCCTCGCCCTGCATACGGCTCGCTCGTTGCAGGGCTTTTTTTGCTTCCGCTGGCGGAACCGGGATAGAATCCGGCGATTGAACCAAGCTGTTCGGTTGCGGTCATGCGTTCAGGTGGACACCATCCCTTGTGCTGGATTCCGGAGATGTCACGGTCTATATAGGCTAGGACGATTTTGGCGCCCGAGCCTACGTCCTGACCCTTTCCAAGGCCGAGCAAGAGAAGCCGCACGGCGGGCGTGAAGCCTTGATGCTCGCGGCCGACAAGCAGGTCTGCGAGTTCGTCGCCCAGGTCGCCGTCGCGCACATCGTAGCCGGTCCACCGAAAACCCTCGGCGACGGTAAATCTTATCGGCCATCGATGAAGAGGAGATCCCGCGCATGAACAACTTTCAAAGGTTCAGGGAAAATGCCGAGAACTGTGCGCAGCTCGCACAGGCCGCGACCAAGGAAACCGAAGCGAAGCGCTATCGGCGGATGGCCGAAGCCTGGCTCGCGCTTGCGAACGAGCAGGACTGGCTCGACGGCGAAATCACTCCCGATCGGACAGCCGAGCGGCTGGACGCCTGATCGGGACCTCTGCGCGGAACGGCAGTTCAGGTTTTACGATTGAAAGGTAGGACCAGCCTCCTTGCCTCCCGCGTCGGTTCGCCCCGCTTACCGGCGCGTTTTTTGCCCCGACGGGACTGCACTGATGATTTATTCTTGAAGTCCCCCCTCGATCGCGTCAGGCATTTTTGCAACGGTCAGAAGCGTTCGACTGATTTGGTTAAGAAGCTGGTCCGCGTTTTCTTCCTCGGCGAGGGACTTTGAGAGAAGGGCAACTATCGCGCTGTGGCGCAACTGTTGCGCAAGATTCTTGGCTGTGGTGTAACCAGAAATCTCGTAGTGTTCGACCCGCTGAGCTGCACCGATAAGGGCAAGGTCCGCCAGAGAATCATTCTTTCTCGACCCTTCCTTGATTACTTCCTGACCTTCTTCAACTAAGCCCATCATGCCTTTGCATGGCTTGGCCCGCGGTGTTTCTCCCAGCAAAGAGAAACATTCGTTCAACCGTTCGATCTGCGCTTCCGTTTCGATCAAGTGTTCTTCAAAACACTCTTGCAGCCGAATGAATCTTGCGGCCTTCGCCATTTTCGGCAGGGCTTTTGTAAGCTGCTTCTCGGCGTGGAGAATATCTCTAAGTTCATTTAGAAGAAGCTCTGAAATCCCCTCCGAAGCCATGGGAGGTGAGCTTTCTGTCTTTATCGGCGTGTCAGCGGCCGCATCGGATGCGGAGAGCGCAGGTGCATCCACGAACTCCCACTCTCCGCCTTTATTCCAGGGGCCGCGGGTGTCGATTTCGCCTTCGTCGCCAGAACCAGTCGAATCATTGAAGAATTGATTGACCAGCCCGGGCGTCGGAGCGAGCTTTCCAATTGAAAATGCCGGCTTCTTCATGCTTTCAAGCGCAGCCGCGAATGCTTTCATGTGGGTGATTTCGCGCGTCATGAGAAACTGAAGCGCGTCCTTCGTCCCGGCATCCTCGCAGAAATTAATTAGTCGCTCATAAACAATCTTCGCTCGGGCTTCCGCCGCGATGTTGCTTCTGAGATCGACATCCAGTTCTCCCGTGATCTTAAGATAATCGGCCGTCCAAGGGTTGCCTTGTGAATTAAACAGATTCACGCCTCCCCCGCCAGCGATCGCAATGAGAGGATCGGCTTCGGCCTTCTCGCGGTCAAATTTTGTAGGAGCTAAGTGGAGACGCGCAAGAGAGCCGACGACTTCCAGATGGCTGAGTTCTTCAGTTCCGATATCCATCAGAAGATCTTTGCGATCCGGATCTTCACAATTCAGACCTTGAATGGAATATTGCATCGCCGCTGCTAGTTCCCCATTGGCACCGCCAAACTGCTCGAGCAGCATGTTACCGAAGCGAGGATCAGGTTCGTCGACACGGACTGTGTACATGAGCTTTTTGACATGATGATACATGAGAACCTCTGGGTGCTGGGGTTGATGCTGATCAATCTCCGTGTATCGAGCTGGTTCCGGAAGTGCGCGGTTAATCAGTCGTTCCCTGCGCAGGAACTGGGCGCAACTTGCGAATAGATTTGATGCATTCGACGGCCGTTGGTTGCGCGGTAGTGAATTCCACTATCTCGACCGACCAAAGGATTTGCCGGAATTGAAGCGGCCGAAGGGGAGTCCTTCAAAACGTGATCCGGACAACAGATGGCTTTAGTATAAGCGAAGGCACCTTGTAGCCGGCGCCCCTTCTTTAAGCCGGGCGATTTAAGTGGGAGTCCCAGCCCGTTAAAGACGGGGGGCATCAAGCGGGCTTCCAAGATTTAAGCTTTCCAAATCCGGCCGCCGGGCCGGGGCGGATCCTGACGTGTCGTCACCGCGATCCCAAAACTAAGCGGAGCTTTTCTGCCAGTTCATCTCTACGGTAAGGCTTGGTCAACAGTGGCAGGTTCTTTTCCACCACTTGGCTGTTTCCGGCGTCCCCCACATATCCTGACGTAAGCAATACTTTCAGTTCGGGCCTTAGGGCTCGCGCTTCGGTCGCCAATTGCGCGCCATTCATGCCCCCCGGCATCACAACATCCGAGAACATGAGGTCGATGCGTCCGGGGCCGTGTAGATGCTTGAGTGCCTCGCGCGCGTCACGTGCGACGATCACCCGGTAATGCAGTTCTTTGAGGCTTTCCACCGCCATAGTGAGCACTTGCTCGTCGTCCTCCACTAGCAACACCGTTTCACCAGTGGAGGCCCGTCTTACGGGCAATTGCGCCACCGAAGACGCCTGATGGTCCGGGAGCCGCTCTTCTGATCGGGGAAGGAAAAGCCGGACGGCCGTACCCCGTCCTTTTTCCGATTCGATCGCAACGTATCCGCCGGCGCTGCGGGTAAACCCATAGACTTGGGCCAACCCGAGTCCCGACCCTTTGCCTACTTCCTTTGTCGTGAAAAACGGTTCGAATACGTGATCTAACGTCTCTTGATCTATCCCAATCCCCTCGTCGGTGACGTCAATTCGAACGTAGGCGCCCGGGCTCACTCCCTTTCCGGCTACTGCCTCCGATCCCCAGTAAACGTTCTTGCTAGCGATCGAGATGGTCCCACCTTGGGGCATAGCATCGCGCGCATTCACGACAAGATTCAAAATTGCAGATTCGAGCTGCGCAGCGTCGACACGAACAGGATGAGCGTTCGGATCCAGGTCGAGCTTCAGAGTAATGGAATCTCCGACGGCGCGTTCGGCTAAGCCCTCGAAATCGAGCAGCAGGCGATTTGGATCCAATGTTTCCGGGCGCAACATCTGGCGACGGGAGAACGCAAGAAGCTGTTGCGTTAGCTGCTCACCGCGGCAGGCGGCAGTCATAGCCGCTTGCGCCAACCGTGCCACACGTTCCGGCTGGTCTGGACGACGGCTGATCATGTCGAGCCCGCCGACGATAACCGTCAGTAGATTGTTGAAATCGTGAGCAACGCCTCCGGTAAGTTGACCGATTGCTTCCATCCGCTGTGCCTTATGAAGCGCGGCTGCTGTTTGCCTGCGCTCGGTAATATCCATTAGAATTCCAGCCAAGCGGACCGGGCGATTGTTCGCGCCGTAACCTACTCGACCCTTGGCTGCAATCCACCTCATCTTGCCGTCGCGACGATTGATACGGCATTCGGCTTCAAAAACGCCGCTTTGCGCGGCGTCTTCAAGTGCGGCTTCGACCATTTTCCGGTCTTCATCAACTACGTGCGAGAGAAATTCGCGTGTGCTCCACGATGAAACTGGAGTTTCATATCCGAAAATCTGGTCGTGCCTTCCCCCGCGGCGAGCCAAATCCTGAATCAAATCGAAATCCCAAGACCCCATGCCAGCCGAATCCAATGCGAATTCCAACGTTTCTTGCGCCTCGGTCAACTCGCCGGTGCGCAGTTCTACACGCTGTTCGAGCGTATCGTTCAGAGCGCTCAGCTCCGTGGAGAAGCGCTTTTGTTCGGCGAGGAGACTCTCGACCTGATATTGCCGCCGGCGTGCACGCAGCGCGGATTGAGCTGCACTCGCGAGCGTTTCGACATTGATAGGCCGCTCTAGAAGTATGACGTTCCCGAGTCGCCGGAGAAGGTCGGAAGAACTTTTTGAACGGTGCCCCGCCTGCTTGGTGGCGAGCGTTATGATCGGAAGATCGGACCAGGGAGGTTGGCGAGCCAATCCGTCAAGCAGGTCACCAAGGCCAGCCCCCGCTAAAGACTCCTCAGTCAAAATGATACCGCCGACAGGTTCTGTTGAAAGGCGATCCTTAAGGTTTCGCAAGGAAGTGCAGATGCTCGATTTTACTCCGTTTCGATCGAGGGATTGGCGGATGACCTCAGCGTCTCTTCCGCGAGGTGCCAGTATGAACAAGGTTTCTTGCACGAAAAGGGCCCATTGATTAATTCATCTAAGATTTCAGTAGCGCTGTGTCGCCTTTGTAGGAGGGCAAGCCCGACAACACGCCTTCGAAGTCGCGTAGCGCTTCGCCAACCTCGAGACCGCCGGCTGCGAGCTTGAATTCCCTGATGGAGCGTTCGTGGGAACTCGTACGGCTTTTCACGACCGAAATAGCAGTGCGAACCTCTGCCTTCGCTTCAAAGAACCGGAAAAGCAAGATCGTATCGCTGAGGTAGCTCAGGTCGATATCGTTGCGCATATCCCCGACCAGTCCGTGCTGGCCAAGTATTAGCATGGTGGTAATGCCGGACTGATTGAGATAGTTGAGCAGTTCATGCATTTGCAGAAGCAGGAATTGCTCACCAGGCATCGCCTGCAGATAGGCATTCAGACTGTCGATACAGACGAAAGACGACCCACTCTCTTCTACCGCAACTCTCGCTCGACTGGTGAATTCACCGGGCGAAAGCTCGGCTGGATCGATTTGCTGAATGTCTAGAACTCCGCGCTCGATGTACGACGCGAGATCCATTCCGAGAGCTGCGCTTCGGACAAGTAAAGTTTTGATTCCTTCGTCGAATAGAAAGTATGTTGCCTTCTCACCGCGATCGAGGGCTGCTCGAATACAGAACATCGCCGTCGTCGTTTTACCGACGCCCGAAGGGCCGCTTAAGAGTGTGTTGGTTCCGGGCATTAAACCACCTCCTAGCAGGCCATCCAGCTCGGCGTTGCCGGTAGACGACGCGTTCGATGAAAATGCAGCGCCGTGCTCAGCCGCGACGAGTCTGGGGAACACCGTGAGGCCGCCGCGATCCAGAATGAAATCGTGATAGCCGCCTCTGAACTTGATCCCGCGCATTTTGACGATACGAAGCCTTCGCCGCTCCGCGCCGAAGTCTCGTGCAGCCTGTTCGAGCGAAATTACGCCGTGAGCGATGCTGTGCAGTTGAAGATCGTTGGGATCTGAGGTCCGGTCGTCGAGCATAAGGACCGTGCAATCGCGGCTGGCAAAAAACTGCTTTAGCGCCAAAATCTGGCGACGATAGCGCAGCGGATTCTGAGCCAAAAGTCTCATTTCCGACAGACTGTCGAAGACGACGCGGGAGGGCCGGAGTTCCTCGATGCGTTTCATCACTTCTCGAGCCGTTTCCCCCAATTCGACCTCTGATGGATGGAGAATCGTCTGCTCCCGCTCGGGATCGAGGTCCCCCTGGTTGACAAGCTCGAATAGCGATAGCGGCTCCAATGACCAGCCGTGCGTAGCAGCGACCGCACTAAGTTCTTCCGCAGTTTCCGAAAGCGTGATGTAAAGGCCCGCTTCGCCGCGGCTGGCACCCTCCAGAAGGAACTGAAGAGAAAGCGTTGTTTTGCCGGTGCCTGGTGTTCCTTCGACCAGGTAAACCCTGTGCTTTGTTAGGCCACCCCCAAGAATATCATCAAGCCCGCTTATGCCGGTGGGAGTGCGCGTTGTATCATCGGCCGAACTCGTCAATGCGGGCTCCTTTTTTAAACACAATGCAAACGCTCCTACGTTGCCCAGGTTCCTCAGCCTTGGAGGGAAACCATGAAGCCATGTGGGGCCCCGAAGTGTTTTCCTCGGAATCTGCCGACTTGACCCCGCACCGCTACTTTCGACTCACCCTTGGAATTGCTCGTCCCACGTTTTCCTTATCCGTGCGCAGAGGATCGGAAATACGCATCGGCGACATGGATCGCCCTGGGGAGTCATGGGGAGCTGAGGGCTGCAGGGCGCGACCACCCATGCCAATCACCAAGCCGATGATCTTACTCTCCCGGTCGACGAGGACGTCGGCTATGTCGCGGAGTCGGTGCTGCCGTCTAGACCGCGAACTTTCACTCAGCGGCCCTCGTGTTGGCATTCTTAAGGGTGAACGGTTGTTCAAGAAAAAATCGCGCGTTAAAGGCCCGCAGAAACGCGGGCTTTTTCGATCGCCTCTTATCAAATGCTGCTAGACCTATTCTATAGCTAGTTTTTTCCCGTCGTCGATTTGATCCGCTGGTTCTCTCCTCGATAAGATCTCGCGCTTCAATCGCGTAAAGGATGCGAGCTTATGAGAACGTCGCGATGTGGGGCCTGCCACCGCGATAAGGATTGCCCTAACCAATCGGGCCAGGTGATCGTGTTGCCTCCTTAAAATGAAAAGGCCCCGCCGAAACGGGCAAGGTGGTGACTAACCCGGCCAGCTGGTGCCGTACCAGTCGTCCACTTCCTTCTTTGTTTGATCCTTCGCATAGCTAGCCATAGCGTTCTTGAAGTTTGCCTTCGAGTTGCTCGCGCTTGCCGTTGATCTGATCAAGGTCATCGTCAGTGAGTTTTTGACCTTGCCCTTAACTTGCTTCCAGTTACCTTCCACTCGGTTCCAATCCATCCCATACCTCATTGTGGGAGGCGACGGAACATTCGAAGCAACGGCTTGTTCCTAAGTCGGTTAATCTCGTCGAACCGCCAAAGTCCGACTCCCAAGATAGATAAATCAACCTGCTGGCAGGGATCATGTGTGGATGAACACCATGTGTGGATGAACACCCCCCGGGAACTTAACCGCCACGAAACCGAAAACCGTCAGCTCAAATGTTCCAAGTAGCTGCGGTGGTATGTGGTCGGGTGTTTGTTGCCGTCCAGCAGAACAATGATTTTTCCTGATTTGGTTGCGGACAAGATCACCGTGCCAATCTTGTCCCGAAGCTTTGGGCTCCGAGATTTGCCAACTTCGGTGAACCGACAGCGATCACCAGGCTTGAGTGTCTTATCGCTCACGCCAGCTCTCTCGACTTTGCTCATGTTAGTCTGGTTTGGGTCCTTATTGAGAAATTCCTTTGCCTGGCCCTCGCTTCCTCCTCGGGGGTGTGAATGCTTCGCGACAAGGCCGTCGTCTCGCTCGCGACGCATACGGTCATTAAGGTCTTGCGACGACTTCATGGTTATCCGGTCTTGCGTGAGCGCGCGGTCGATCGTGCGGGTTTCGCTACAGCCGCGCTTCGCTCCGATGTTCGTGCTTCTCGCTTTCCACTGATCGGCAGCAGCATTTCTTTCTGGCCGGCGACACGCTTCTTACCCTTTTTCGGCTTAGCAGCAGGGGCCGATTTGGGCTCACCCTTAAGGCTCTTGCGCAGCGCGTCCATAAGATCAATGACGTTGCCCGACGTGCGAGATTGGGTCGGCGCGCTGATACTCTTACCGGCACGTTTCTTATTGATGAGTTCGATGAGCGCTGACTCGTAGTGATCCTCAAATTTCTCGGGCTCGAATTCACCGGATTTTTGATTCACGATGTGGCGGGCCAAGTCGAGCATTTCCTTGGTGACCTTCACGTCCTGAATACCGTCGAAATATTCCCTCTCATCGCGGACCTCGTAAGGATAGCGCAACAGACTTCCCATGAGCCCTTTGCCCATCGGCTCAAGGGCTATGATGTGCTCGCGGCTTGTTAGAACGACGCGGCCCAGCGCGACCTTGCCCATGTCGCGGATCGTTTCGCGGATCACCGCGTAGGCGTCGTGCCCAACCTTACCGTCAGGCACCAAGTAGTACGGTCGGATGAGATAACGGGTGTCGATTTCAGATTTTGGAACGAACTCGTCAATCTCAATCGTGCGAGTGGACTCGAGCGCGATGCTTTCTAGTTCGTCCTTGCTCACTTCAATGTAAGTGTCTTTATCGACGGGATAGCCTTTGATGATGTCGTCGTTCTCGACTTCGTCGCCGGTTTCCGCATCCACCTTCTTGTACTTGATGCGATGGCCGGTGTTCTTATTGATCTGGTTGAAGCTGACCTTCTCCGCATCGGAAGTCGCGGGATACAAAGCGACGGGACAGGTCACCAAGGACAGACGAAGGAAACCCTTCCAATTGGCGCGGGGGGCCATACGCGATACTCCGGTTACGCAACGCAACTGAATTGTGACTCAAGTCCCGTCGTCCTGCCAAGTTCCTGTTTTTTTGGTTTAGTTCTTCTTTTGTACTATCCGAATACTTAAGTCGAAATGTGGAACGTCTTTGCCGACCCGGGGTTTTGAAATCGTTCTGTAGGACGAATATCCCCCATCTCCCGCGCTGGTTTGCCCCCGCTTCCCGGCGCGGGCTTTTTTTGGCGCGGCCTAATCCAAAAATTGGACTCGATTCTCATTCAGCGCACGAACTAGGATAGAGCGATCCTTGGCAGGGTGACCTCGATGCCTATAAACGAGCGCGTTTGTCCGAAGTGCGGGCGGCCCGTGAAGTTGATGCTGCCGCCGGGCGGTAAAGGACAACGCACGTACCAATGCCTCCACTGTGACCGGCCAGACCCAATCAAGTCACCTCAGGTGAAGAGCTTGCTGAAAGCGCTCTTGCACGATGAGAAAAAGTGAGGCGCCAGTACGCAGTCGTCTCCCAATGGATCGCGTTGATCGTCTTCAACGCCCACGAAGCCTGCTGAGATGGGAGAGATCAGATCGCTTCAAGGGGCTGCTCACCGGATGATTATCGCGCAGTCAGCCTAGGCGGGAACCAAAACCTTAGATCCGGCGTTTCCGATGCGGACTGGGGGAACTAATGGAAACACCTGATTTGGTTCCGGCAGATCAAGACGATGCGACCGTCGTCCTGGTAGTCGAGGATGAGTTTGTTGTGCGACTTGCCATTGCCGACGAGCTTCGATCCTTTGGCTTGACTGTTGTGGAAGCCGCGAATGCCACCGAGGCATGGCTTTATGTCAAATCAGGAGGTCGAGTGGATATTGTCTTTTCTGACGTTCAGATGCCGGGTTCAATGGACGGGGTTGAGTTCGCTCGGAGGGTTCGTGCCGACTATCCAGCCATCCCGTTCATTCTCACGTCCGGCAACGTCCCCGAGGAAAGCCTTGGAGGATTAACTCCCTTTGTGCGCAAGCCGTATCGTTTTGAGGAGGTTAAGAGGATCATTCTGGAAATCTTGAGACGAAACCAATGAAGCCATCTGACAAACACTGCATTCTTATAGTGGAATCCGATGTCCTCGTTCGGCAGCCACTAGCTGAGTATCTGCGCGAATGTGGTTATCGCGTTATTGAAGCGGTCAATGATGCCGAAGCGCGGGAGTTTTTCGCCAAAGGCGTTGCTCAAGTTGACGCTGTGCTGGCCGATGTGAACACCTCGGGCGAGGCGCGATTTTCTCTGGCCACTTGGATTCGGCATAATTACCCGGGCACGCGAGTTATGCTTGCGGGTACCCTAGCAACCGCCGCTCAAAAGGCGGGCGATCTGTGTGAAGATGGCCCGGCGCTTTCGAAGCCATATGATCATCGCCTCGTACTGGATCACATCAAGCGCATGCTGGCTACGCGAGACCGTAAGTAGCGCTGCCCATCATGACGAGTTTGCGAGATTTTCGATCAGCATGGCGCGGCGGGACGGCTCCGCTGCATCTGGTCATTTTATTTGGCGCTCTTTGCCTCCTCGTCTGCACCGGCATTCGTGCAGGAATTTCACAACTCCGGCCCGACCTGCCTTTTTCCCCCTACGTTCCAGCAACCATCCTGGTCACGATGTTTGCTGGCGTTCGACCTGGGGCAATAACTGCTTTCATAGGAGCCGTACTCGGGTTCGTTCTCGACTTTGGCCTTTCATCGCACGCGGCCACGCTACCCCTATTAGCCATTTATACTACCATCAGCAGCATTGTGATCTGGGGCATCGAGCATTACCGCTCGATGGCGAAGCAAAACCATGACATCACCGCACGCCTTATCGCCGAGGAAAAATATCGCAAGCTGGTCGTGGAAGAGTTGCAGCACCGACTAAAAAACAAATTGGCAACGATCCATGCTGTTGCCCGACATACTCTTCGCCAGCATCCCGATGCGTGGGCGACCCTGGATGGCCGAATTCGCGCGTTGTCACTTACCGACGATCTGATAGCGAAGGCTGATAACCTCACCTGCGATTTAAAGGAAATCCTGATTGCTGAGCTAGAACCTTATGGCCATGTTCGGTACACCCTGTCGGGCAACTCGGTGGCGCTCCCCCCCAAGCTGGCCGTTGCAATGGCTCTCCTGTTTCATGAGCTTGCTACCAATGCTGCCAAGTACGGCGCATTCGCCCTAGGTAAGGGCGTACTAAACGTATCGTGGACCACAGATCACAATGTCCTGCACATAACTTGGGACGAGACAGACGGCCCCCTTGTGAAGACACCTGCAAACGATGGTTTTGGATCTAAGCTGTTTCATTCGGTTCTTGCAGGGTTCGACGGAAAGGTAGACCTTCACTTTCTGGAAACAGGACTTCACTGCAAGATCCGGTGCGCTATACCGCAAAGCGAATAGCAATCAAACTGGCACCGGCCGGATTCAGCCGCTGGATACAAGCCACCTTGAGATGATGCGCCCTCGTGGCTTTGATTCCGGGCGGCCGTTACGCAGGTGAGAATGGTGCAGCTGAGTACGTCTTCACGCGCAGCCCATCACTTCCAGTTGTTAGGAGAGTTGCGCGGCGACGGCCATTAGCCGGAGCGGGCGAGTAGGCTCTCTGCCCTTTTCCAAGAATTGGGCCTATTGATCATTTCCATTCTCATTCGCGCTTAAATCACCGATTAGTTCCCATCGGAACCTGCTGGGGCCCTGTTCAGGACGAGTTTTTTGTTCTGGAACACCGCGCAAGGATCGATGTTGAGGAGGAGGCAGGATAACGGAAGAGGATCGGCCATGAAAATTCTGACAGCAGGAGTTTGCTTAGCGCTTTTGGCGTCGAGCGCGACGGCGCAAAATGCAGGTAAGCGGGAACGCAGTACCACTGGACAGGCAGCCGGATACTCGTATTGCCTCCGGACCTCAGCAGGCCCAGGCGACTGCAAGTACAAGAGCTTTCAGCAATGCCAGGCAGCGCTATCTGGCACGTTGGGATCGTGTGAACGAAATACTGGTCCCCGATAGGAAGACCTTGAAATGAAACAGCCGAGTCCATCTCCGGGATTATAGCTGCTCTGGCTGTTTTCTTAGTCGTGACACTGACTATGACAACGTCTCAAGGGAGTAAGAAAACCATTAATGAGAGCATCCCTTACGGTGCGAATGAGAAGCCGATACGTAAGTAGTGAGAAGAAGTGCGACGTGATGGGCTAGTAGTTGTCAGGAAGTGTGATGGCATCTGAATCTTGGATGACAATCCTTGGCCTCGTAGCAGCGACATTAACGTCTCTCTCTTACGTTCCCCAAGTGATTAAGGCAGTTCCCCGAGGTGCAACTGACGACATTTCGCTGAAGATGCTCATAGCCTTGCTCTCGGGCCTTCTCCTTTGGGTGTTCTACGGCCTGTTAAAAACTGACATGGTTATTGTCGCGGCCAACGGTGTCGGGTCTTTGCTTGTTGGAGCCGTGCTTGCTTTCAAGCTCCGCGACATCGCCGGCGCATAGTCGTTCGGCTGTGACCTTTGATTTGAGTCATTCAAACACGACGAAATCTCTGACACGAAGGTGAACGAAGAGAAGGCAGCAACACGAAGCTTGAACACCGTTGTGTTGCGTAAGGGCATTAACCCAAAGGCGACAGCGACCCGACAGGAAGGGGATTGGACCTCGTTGGTGTGGCTTCCTCATCTCCATCCTCGATCACTTTTCTTCAGCAAGAGGTTGCAGATAGCTTTTGTAACTGGTCGGATGCTTATTTCCGTCGAGAAGAACGGTCACTTTCCCCCTTTGCTCACGGAAATCACAGTGCCAAGCTTGTCTTTAAGTTATGGGCTGCTTTCGGAACGAAGAAGCTATCCGCCGCTATCGAATCTCTGAGAACCCTCGTTGACGGCGCAAAGAAGCCCGGAATGCCGCTAAGTGTCCTGAGCAATATTGCGCGCAAGGCGCCTCTTGGATCGCTTTTAGTCGCATTTCATGCTCAGAGTAGCCATCGGTAGGCGGCGTTAGTTCCTAAAGGGGCTGATCATCCTCAGGAGACGGTTGCGACACAAGGGAGACGATGTCGCCCCCACCAAGATCCTCCTCCGGAGGCGGCTGTTCACAGTTGGTCGCAGATCGTTTTCTCGCGTCTAGCTCTTTTCGTACTGCGCCTGCCGAATTCCCGACGCGCTCGATAACGTTCCGAAGTTCCTGTTCCGTCACGTGAAGATGTTTCATCCAAAGACGCAAGTTCTCTTTGTCGTCGATCGCGATTTGAGAGCGGCTTAGCGGGCTCCTGCTGCTGACCCGGTTCATCTGGCTTCCCTCGAAGCACGACGGTCGTGCGAGAAAACGCTGCTCCGAGATTCCCGTTCCAGCACCGGAACTTCAATTTGCCTTGTTTGTTAGTCTATCACAAAAAAGAAGGCTGACGTGGGTTTTGGTAAAGGCGTATTGCTTTGGCTGATGACGGCCAAGATCTAGATCCGAACAATCCCGGCCCCGAGAGGCCAAACAACCAAAAGCCGCGCCACCCCGAGGGATGACGCGGCCGACTCTTTTAGTTTCCGCTTCCGCGAGTTTTACTCGCGCCCGGTTGCTAGTATTGGGCCCGGCGATGTTCCGCCTTATCCACCCCAGCCGGATTAGTTTGCATTTTACCCTGGCGAGCGCGTTGAGCGAAGGCGTAGTCTGGGATCGCATTAGCCTAGAAGCGGCGCACAAAGCGCCTGATATCGTCGGTCTTCTTATCGATCTGGATAGCTACCCCTCGCCATCCCGTTTGTCGATATTGACCGCTAAATGCTAGCAAATCGACAATTCCTGCCGCGATTATCAAAACGAGCATGACCGGGATAATTCGCATCTGCCAGCCCTCACATTTGCGTGGACCTCCGACATGATGCGCGCACCGCCGATTCGTTCAAAACTAATCCGAGAAAATCTGCAGGCCGTCCACGAGGCCCGCGCAATCATCGGTTATTCGTTGCTGCGAACAGGCTCTGAGTAACATCCTGAGCGTCATGGATTATGCCGATCTGGTGCCAGTCCGGAGCGGCTCGCGGCGAAGCGCCGTCGAGCTTGTGAATATCGATCGCCGCTAACAAATGCCGCGCCACCCCTGAGGATGACGCGCCGGGGGCTTTTTTAGTTTCCGCTTCCGCCTGTTTGCTCGCGCCGGGCTGGCTAGTGTTCGGCGAACCGGGCGATGTCCCGCCTTCCCTTAGAGATCCTGAAACGGTGGGGCGATCACGATTGGAAGCCCCCGAGTCGTTCCCCACATGGCTAGGTCTTTCTCGTCGAGGCGAAACAAATCTGGATCCTTCACGTCTTGCCGCCCAAATATTTCCTCAACTGCAATGCAACCAACCTAGCCATGTTCGCGATGTCGCTAACCTTTTCGAATTGATTAGCAGCTCAAATGCTCGCGTGCCACGGATCGATATGTCTTTAATCGGCGAAAAGCTGTCAAGCGACTTGGAAACTTTCAGACCTTAGGTTGGACTTGCAGATGAAGGTATTTCGGATCGAAATCTGCTATCGAGCTTAGCTTCGGGAAATTCGCAACTACGAGCCGGCCGTTCCTCAAATCAGCCGCCCTGCTCCTTCGCAGTTTTTGCAAATGCCGATTCACCGTTGCGATCGACATACCCAATGTTTCTCCGAGTTGCATCTGACTGAGAGGCAGCGGACAAGAGCTTTTCTCGACTAACCCGTTCGCGTTCGATCTGAAATAGATCTCCGAAAAGAAATGAGCTAACCGGGTCATTCCGGCGCGGCTGCTGTTATTCGTAACAGCCTCTCTAAATATCGAAGCATCGATCAAGGTTTCGCGCCATACTGCAAACCCGACGTTCGGCCGGGCGCGAAACGTAGAAATAAGATCCTTGTGCGGTATGGCGCATAAAGAGGCCGTGTTTACCGCGCAGACTGAGTGATCCATTTCCTCTAGAAAAAGCCCTTGGGCGTCGGGCCAGTCGCCCGAGAGGTGTAGCGAGATGTATTGCCTGCCGCCGTTCGCCAGTGTGTGATACCGCGCCACCATTCCTTCCACCACAATTGCCGATTCGGTCGGCTTGTCGCCTTGCCGGATGAAGTCTTCACCTGGCTGCAACTCCCGAAACCGGCATTCCAGCGAGCGGATCGCGGCGACGTCCGCGCTATCCAGTTGGGAATGATGTTTGAGCTTCTTGATAAGGATATCTGATGGTTTCATATGCCACCAACGCGCCACAATACCGTTGGTTCGGCTTGATCAATTGATAAAGCAGCCCTGCTCCATACCTGTATTGTTCGGTTATCAACCGGGCTTTTAGGCGGGTTATGAAGAAGGACGATCTCTCTTTTGGAAACGACGCTAAAAAGCGCGCGGAGGCACTGCGCGCGGAGGCGGAAAAGCTGCCATATGGGCGCGCTCGCGACGGTTTGCTGAAACAGGCGCGTCAGCTCGATCCGCTTGCCGAGTGCGCAAAATGGGCCAATTCCCCGGCGCTGCGGCCTCCAGAGTGAGCCGTCCGTCTTTCGAGGCCGCTGGGCGCGCGCCCTTTTAAGCATGCTGCACGCAGCAGTGATCGGTTCTCAATGTCCAATCTGCCGGAAACAAGAATGGGTCGGATCACAAAAAAAACCTGGACGCCAGAACAGGAAGCCATCCTGCGGCGGCTTGCCGGCGACGGCGCTTCAGTCCTTCGTATCGCCGCAGCAGTTAGAAAGTCCACCAGCGGCGTGGCTTGCAGAGCCCGCGCGCTTGGGATCAAAATCCGATCCAATCGGGAAATCAGATCTCATCTGCGGGAGCAGCAACGAGCGTTGCAATAAATCCTCTTTGATTCAGACAAATGCCGCTTCAAGAATGATTCGGATTCAGAAGTACTTCGAACAACGCGACAACGGCCATAGAACTGGTCGGGTTCTTTATTCGGTCAATGGAAACCTGCCCGCCGCAGCTGCAGAGTGCCTTTGGGAAATTGATCCATTTTTCAAAATAGAGGACGATATAACCCATGATCCTGAGAAGCTAAATTACTACCGCAAGGCTCTGACCGATGGGTTTGTCATTATTCCAGACTAGCTGACTAGCTGTTATCATGATAACGGTCGGCGGCAGTTCGCATCAGATCGACATCGATTTCACTTTCCCAGTGTTCGATATTGATGGGAAGTCGACGCCGCCAGTTGGGATGTTCATCGACTGTCCCAGGGACGTTCGGCTGGTCTTGAACCTTCAACAGGTCTTCGATTGATAATGCGAGTATTCTGGATCTGGTTCGGGCCAGGTAACTTATTACAGAGTAAAAGTTAAGCTCGGGCAATTGGGCGTGGCCGACTGCCGCCGCCAACATGTTGACCGCATTTGCACGGCCTTGGTTATCTTCGCCCGGATCGATCCCAAGCGCCTGCTTCAACGCGATGTCGTGAGCCGAAGTCCAGCCCAGAAATGTGGGGAGATCGTGGGTATTGAACGTCACGAGCGCATCTTGCGCATAGGCGTTGGGGGAATGAAATGATCCGTCATGCCCTCTCTCGAACATCATGACGCGATACGACCATATTCCCCAGCTTGCGAGGCGTTCACGGAAACCGTCTGGTACGGTGCCCAGGTCCTCACCGATAATGACACAGCTATTTACCACGCTCGTCAGGGCAGCAACAGCCAAGAGAATTTCAGTGGGCATTTCAACGTAAGCCCCCTGGTGCGGCAAGTAGCCCTCGGGCACAAGATAGAGTCTCCTGAGGCCGAGCACATGGTCCAACCTTAGGGCGCCAGCGTACCTCATGGAGGCGTTCAGTAACTCCATGAAGGGCTGATACGAGCGCAACTCCAGGCCAGCAGCATTGAAACCGGCCAACCCCCAATTTTGCCCTGCCGTATTCAAAATATCGGGCGGCGCGCCGACGCCAAGTTTCCGGGAGATTGCAGCTTGTTCGTTCCAGGCATCAAAGCCATCCGCTTTAACCCCCACGGCAATATCCAGATAAAGACCGACCAGCATTCCCGATTGTTGGGCCATATCCCGGCACGCTGCGAGCTGCTGATCGGCATTCCACTGGATGAATTCAATAAACTCGATCTCTGGGCGATCTGGTCCGTTCCGCAGCACACTGAGGGCCGCTTCTCCCGGTGACGACCACTCCTGTGACCACGTCCACCACGGGCCCCCGTATTTCCGCCGCAAGACCTCGAAGCACGCGTAACGCGACAAAAGTTCGCCCTCGCGTTGACGATAAGTTTCAAAACTTTTTCGTCTTGTCGGCGTCGCTTTTGCCTGAAACGAATCGAACGCTTGTCGCAACGCTCTGAGCTTCAGTTTTGCGACATTCTGGTAATCCACGAATTCGGCAGACCGCAGCCGGTCGATTTCGTCGGCATGATCAATGACGAATGCGCGCGGAAGTTCAGGGACCTGCTCGACATCCAGATAGAGTGAATTCAGAAACAGCCGACTATTTGGCGAATAGGGACTGCATTCCTGTGGATGATTATCGAACAGGGCGTGCAGGGGATTCAGGCCGATGCCTGCAGCCCCGTACGTGGCCGCCCATTTGATGAGCGTAGTAAGATCGGCAAAGTCACCTATTCCCCAGTTGCGAGATGACCTCACGCCATAAAGTTGAACAGCTAAAATCCATACGCGGTCGAAGTGGCCTGCAAAGGCACGTTTCGGAGCTGAAACAAGGCTCACCTCCTCATCCCCGATCGCATCCCTGGCCTGAAGCCGATAGATACCGAATGGCAACTCCTGCAATGCAAGCAACTGATCTTGCGATATTCCGCAGGCTTTCTCATCTCCTCTTAGATCAATGACCTTCCAGATTATTGGTGGATTTGCACTGACCGCGAAAGCCTGAGGAATATCGCCACCGCCGTAACAGACGAGCGGACCGGAAAAGATGCGGAGCCGAGGTCTGTCCGGCAATGATTGGACAATAAGCGCAACCGCTTCCGCGCTGACCGTGCGGCATATTCCGGTGGCATCGACAAAGGATGTTCCGACTCCCAGTCTTGCGGCCTTTTCATGCAAATCCATGTATCCGCCGCTGTACGAAATGGCCGGGAAAACTCCAGAGGAAACTTCGTTTCCAGCAACAAGTTCCATCGGAACCAGATGCGTCCGGATCACTTGGTACAGTGATTGTTCTCGCGGCCGAGCGATGGGGCCTGATGTCATCACTTCCTCCCTTTAAAAAGACCGACGCGGAGAATGCGTTAAACGTTCTCGGATCATTTCACATCGAGGATGTCTATCCTGCGGTTGACGCTGGACGTTATCCAGTAAAGCGTCCTGCTGGCACGGCGATCGAAGTCTGGGCAGACATTTATCGCGACGGCCATGATGTCGTATCGGCCCATCTCCTGTGGCGGGAGGAAAACTCTACAGGGTGGAATTACGAGCCCATGGCTCACCATAGTAACGATCGATGGTGGGGCTCGTTTTTGCCCCGACTGCCTGGCCGTTATGTATACGCGATCGAGGCATGGACCGATGAATTTGCGACTTGGCGCCATAGTACCATCCTGAAAAGTGAGGCCGGTCAGGATGTAACGTTAGACGCGCTGGAAGGCGCGGCCATGATCACAAAATCTCGCCCGACTGACCGGCCCGCAGCGGCTGTGTTGACGGCCGCTTGCGAGAAATTCCTTGCGACGGGTGATTACGTCCCCTTGCTTCATGAGGACGTTCTCGCGGCGATGAGCCGAAGCCAGGTTCGGTTCGACACAACGCGTTCATCCAGCTTTCCTCTTGTCGTGGATCGCCTGCGAGCGACTGCAGGGGCTTGGTACGAAATGGTCCCGCGAAGCCAAGGCTGTAATCCCGGACAGCACGGCACCTTTCGCGACTGCATTTCGCGAATGCCAGATATCGCAAACATGGGTTTTGACGTCATATATTTCACGCCCATTCATCCGATCGGGCGCATCAATCGAAAGGGGCGTAACAACTCCCTCACCTCCCAACCCGGCGATCCGGGCAGCCCCTATGCAATCGGAGCGGCCGAAGGCGGCCACGATGCGGTCCATCCCGAGCTTGGAACTCTGGAGGACTTTCGCGCAGTGATCGCTGCTGCGAAGGCGCTGGATATGGAGATTGCGCTCGATTTCGCCGTACAATGCTCTCCCGATCATCCTTGGCTGCAGAAACATCCGGATTGGTTCAAAAGGCGTCCTGACGGAACGATCCGGTACGCTGAAAATCCTCCAAAGAAATACGAAGATATTCACAATCCGGACTTCCGCAGCGGGAACGCAGCTGCCTTATGGACGGCATTGCGTGATGTGATCCTGTTTTGGGTCGATCAGGGTGTGAAAATCTTCCGGGTCGATAATCCTCATACGAAGCCGTTTCCGTTCTGGGAATGGCTGATCAAAGATATCCAGCAACGAGATCCGAATATCATCTTCCTGGCAGAGGCCTTTACACGACCCAAGCTTATGAAAGGTCTCGCCAAACTCGGCTTCACACAGTCGTATACCTATTTCACGTGGCGAACCCGAAAAGCGGAAATCGAAGAGTATCTGCGTGAACTAACCGGTTATCCAGAGCGGGAATATTACCGGCCCAATTTCTTTGTCAGCACGCCGGATATTTTACCGTTTCATCTCCAAAACGGTGAACCTTGGATGTTCAAAGCGCGAGTCGCATTGGCAGCAACGCTGTCTGCAACGTACGGCGTGTACAATGGCTTCGAGCTTCTTGAACACGACCCGGTCCCGGGAAAGGAGGAATACCTCAACTCGGAAAAGTACGAGATCAAGGTCCGTGACTGGAATCGCCCCGTAAATATCAAGGATTACATTCGTGATCTAAACGTCGCACGCCGTTCAAACGCCGCACTTCTGCAGACATCCCGTCTGCAGTTCGTCCACGTCGAAAATGATAACGTCACCGGCTTCGTGAAATCCGACGCGACCAACAGCAACGTCATAGCGGTCTCGATCGCTCTTTCCCGCGACATCCACGAGTTCTGGTTTTCTCTTGATGGCATCAAAATCGGCCCGCCCGATGCGCTCAAGGATGTCGTGGCTCTCGAAAACATTATTACCGGTGAGCGGCACGCGGTGGAATGGGGCGGCGTGCGGCTACGAATTGACCCGCAGCGCGATCCAGCGCTGATGTTCCGATGCTTGGCGTGAGGGCATCGATGAACGTGATGTCGACAAACTCCTTTGCGAGCACAACCGGTGACGATCTTTGGTACAAGGATGCGATCATCTATCAACTCCATGTCAAAGCCTTCTCCGACAGCAATAACGATGGAATTGGCGACTTTGCCGGCCTGACGGAAAAGCTCGACTATCTGCAGGATCTGGGAGTGACCACGCTCTGGCTTCTTCCGTTCTTTCCATCCCCCGGGCGCGATGACGGGTACGATATTGGCGACTATGGAGCCATCAATCCCGATTTTGGCTCCATGAAAGATTTTCGCCGTTTCATTGCGGAGGCCAAGCGGCGTGGACTTAGGGTTATCATTGAACTCGTTATCAATCACACATCGGACCAGCACAGCTGGTTCAAGCGCGCGCGGCGCAGCCCGCCTGGCTCCAGCGCGCGAAACTGGTACGTGTGGAGCGACACGGATCAAAAATACCAAGGCACGCGGATTATCTTTACCGATACCGAAAAATCAAACTGGACATGGGACCCGGAAGCCGGCGCTTTTTACTGGCATCGCTTTTTCTCTCATCAACCCGATCTGAATTTTGACAACCCTCGCGTCGTCAGCGCTGTAGTGCAGGTCATGAAGCGCTGGCTCGACGCAGGCGTCGACGGTTTTCGGCTTGATGCAATTCCCTATCTTTGTGAACGGGAAGGTACTAACAACGAGAATCTTCCGGAGACTCATCGCGTCATAAAGACTCTGCGAGCTGAACTCGACGCCTATGCGAAGGGCAAGGTTCTGCTGGCGGAAGCCAATCAATGGCCAGAAGACGTCCAACAGTATTTCGGCAGCGGCGAAGAATGTCATATGGCATATCACTTCCCGCTGATGCCGCGCTTCTATATGGCGATCGCCCAGGAAGACCGCTTTCCGGTCACCGATATCCTGCGCCAGACACCGGAGATTCCAGAGAACTGTCAATGGGCGCTCTTCTTGCGCAATCACGACGAGCTTACGCTCGAGATGGTGACGGACGTGGAGCGTGATTACCTCTGGTCCACCTATGCCAACGATCCACGCGCCCGTATCAACGTGGGGATTCGTCGCAGGCTCGCGCCGCTCATGGACAATGACAGGCGTAAGATCGAATTGATGAACTCGCTTCTTCTCTCATTTCCGGGAACCCCGATCATCTATTATGGAGACGAGATCGGGATGGGCGATAACATCTATCTTGGCGACCGTAACGGCGTGCGCACGCCAATGCAGTGGACGCCGGATCGCAACGGTGGCTTCTCGCGGACAGATCCAGCTAGACTTTACGCACCAACGATCATGGACGCAATCTACGGCTATGAGTCCGTAAATGTCGAGGCGCAGTCCCGAAGCCTTTCATCCCTGTTAAGCTGGACCAAGCGTCTCATTTCCGTGCGGAAATCCACACTCGCGTTCGGCCGGGGAAGCATGACGTTTATCCGGCCTTCCAACAGGTCTGTCCTTGCATACGTTCGCCAGCATGGCGACGAGGCCATTCTTTGCGTGGCAAACTTGTCCCGCTCGGCGCAGGCTACAGAGCTGGACCTCGCACATTGGAAGGAGCGCGTGCCTCAGGAAATGCTAGGCAGAACGAACTTTCCACCGATCGGCGATCTCCCCTACCTCGTAACCTTGGCGCCGTATGGATTCTACTGGTTCAGACTGAATGAAAAGCCAGCTTCGGCCCCTGAGCAAGCCGTGCCGGTCCCGGAATTTGAAACGCTGGTTGTTCCGTTTGGCTCAACCTGGATGACGCTGGACCGGACGCGCCGAATTTTCGAACGGGATGTGCTTCCCGCTCACCTCGCGCGAACGCGATGGTTTCCGCAACGCTCTGCACGCGAAATATCAGCAAAAGTCATCGCGGCGTTGCCCTTCAGCAATGAAGATGCCTCGCGACCGTGGCTCACCATGTTTGAGTCCGAGCAAGGTGGAGAAATCTCCCGATACGCGATGCCTGTGCGCATTGATTGGGTCCGCTTCGACCGCGAACGATACAACCCGAAGGCTTTGGCCGCAGTCCGACAAGGCTCACGCGAGGGCACCCTCTTCGATATCGCGACAGACAAGGGATTCGTCGAGCACATCCTCGAGCTAATCCGGTCGTCAGCGACGGTGGCGAGCGAAAACATGACGTTGGAATTCCGACCCACCACGCGGCTTGGTCTGTTGCAGATATCGCCGATTGAATCGGTTCGTGCGGTTGAAACCGAACAATCCAACACCACCGCACTGGTAGATGAAACCCTTGTTGTGAAGCTTTACCGACGTCTGGAGTCTGGCGAAAATTCAGAAATTGAAATGGGCGTATTCCTGACGGATATCGCCAACTTTCCGAATACACCAGCCGTGCTCGGACACGTCAAACTCGTCGAAGAAGAGAAGCGGAGCGCGCTCGCGATCGTTCACGAATTCGTGCCTAACCAGGGGGACGGATGGTCGCTCAGCGCCGGATATCTCGACCGCTTCGTCGATGAGTTGCGCCTCCTTGATGTCGGCAACCAGAATGGCGAGAGCGAGGAATTGGTCGCCTACACGCGCTATGTATCGCAGATCGGAAAACGGGTCGCAGAAATGCAAATGGCGCTTGCAAGCCGCGATGACATTCCTTCATTCAAGCCAGAGAGGGCTGCTCCAGCAGATATCGACCTCTGGATCACCAATGTCGCGGAGCGCGCCGAGCACGTCATGGACGGATTGAACCGTTTTCGCGCGGAAACGAGCGACTCCGATCGGCAATTGATCGACGAGCTAGCAGCTCACGGATCGCGTTTGCGGCCTTTCATGAATTCTCTCCTTCGCGATAGCGAGGATGTGTTGAATATCCGGCACCATGGTGATCTGCATTTGGGGCAGCTCCTGGTTGCAAAAGACGATATCTTTATCATCGATTTTGAGGGAGAGCCGCGACGCAGCCTCGCCGAGCGCCGGCGCAAATCCCCTGCCGCGCGGGACGTTGCCGGCCTGATACGGTCAATCGACTATTCCACATCTGCCGCGTTCGAACGGGCCTTGCAGGTTGCACCCGATGACCACGGGCACATTGCAATAGGGCTTGAGCAGTGGCGGACAAACGCAATGGCTGCACTGCTTTCTGCTTACCATGACGGATTAAATGACGAACGCCTGTGGCCGTCCAATCCCGATGCAGCCTCGAGCCTGTTGAATTTCTTCCTGATTGAAAAAGTCTTTTACGAAATCGAGTATGAGCTCGCTTACAGACCGCACTGGTTACCAGTGCCGCTCAAAGGTGCGCTTCGTATCCTTACTAATCCACGCGGTGGCCTTGCATGACCCTATCTGCGGAAGCGTATGCAATTATAGAAGGGCGCCACTCGGATCCCTTCAGGTATCTCGGCGCTCACACTGAGGGTGACAGGAGAATCGTGCGGGCTTTTCTTCCGAACGCTACCCGCGTGGAGGCCGTCTCGGAAAATGGCGATTTTGTCGCTCTCGACAAGATTCACGAAGCCGGACTTTTCACGGGCCCAGCTCCTCGCGGGGCCAAGCATTACAAGCTTCGGGCAAAGTTCAGCGGCGCCAGCAACGCAGTCGAACTTTATGACCCCTACTCATTCCCGGCCATTCTGACCGACTTCGATCTATATCTTCTTGGCGAAGGAACGCATCAGCGGCTTTTCGATAAGCTCGGAGCGCATGTACTCAACCTCGATGGGGTGCAAGGCGTTGCCTTCGTAGTGTTCGCGCCGAGTGCACAACGCGTCAGCGTGGTGGGCGATTTCAATTTCTGGGACTACCGTCGGCACGCCATGCGCGTGCGAGGTACCGGATACTGGGAAATCTTTGTGCCGGGTGCGAAAGCAGGTGAACGGTACAAATTTGATATCGTCGGCCCTCAGGGTCAGGCGATACCCTTGAAGGCAGACCCCCTCGCTTTCGCAAGCGAACTGCGGCCGAGCACAGCGTCCATCATACTTGGCGAGCCGAGTTTTCGGCCCGCCCCCCTGCCGTCAAGCCAAGCGAATGCACTGAATGCGCCGATGTCAATTTATGAGGTCCATCTCGGATCTTGGCATCGAACACCGGACAACCGGTGGCTAACCTACCGTGAACTGGCCGAGGTTTTGCCTCGTTACGTAAAGGATCTGGGGTTCACGCATATTGAGTTTCTGCCCGTCAGTGAGCACCCGTTCGATGGATCGTGGGGGTATCAACCCACGGGCCTATTCGCGCCAACGAGCCGGTTCGGAAGTCCCGAGGATTTTGCGGCTTTGGTGGAGGCCTGTCACGAGGAAGAACTCGCGGTGCTCCTTGATTGGGTGCCGGGTCATTTTCCAGATGATCCACACGGTCTCGCTCAATTTGATGGAACAGCACTGTACGAGCATGCCAATCCGCTGCAGGGCCGGCATCTCGATTGGGGAACGCTGATTTACAACTACGGCCGGACTGAAGTTGTGAACTTTCTGGTGGCCAACGCTCTGTTCTGGCTTGAGCGATACGGTATCGATGGTCTGCGTGTCGATGCCGTAGCATCAATGCTTTATCTCGATTACAGCCGTCCTGCGGGTGGATGGATTCCAAACAAGTATGGCGGACGCGAAAATGTTGAAGCGATCGAATTTCTCAGGCGCTTCAATAAGGACGTGTTCGCTAAATTTCCGAACGCCACCACGGCCGCGGAGGAATCAACCGCTTGGCCGCAAGTATCTCGGCCTGTCGAACTTGGCGGTTTAGGCTTTGGCTATAAGTGGAATATGGGCTGGATGCACGATACCCTGAACTACATCAGCAAGAACCCTATCCATCGCAAACATCACCACGACCAGATCCGGTTTGGTCTGCATTATGCGTTCTCAGAGAACTTCATCCTTCCGCTTTCTCACGACGAGGTCGTGCATGGCAAAGGATCGATTTTAGCCCGCATGCCCGGAGACGATTGGCAGCGCTTCGCGAATTTGCGGGTCTATTTCTCGTTCATGTTCGCTCACCCTGGGAAAAAGCTGATGTTCATGGGATCTGAATTCGGGCAAGAGCGTGAATGGGACCACGATCATTCACTGGATTGGCATCTGCTAGATCAGCCCCGCCACCGAGGAATCCAGAGCGTTGTTCGCGATCTAAACAGGTTGCACCGCTCGCTGCCCGCCTTGCACGAGCTCGACTGTGATCCCGCCGGGTTCGAATGGGTCATAAACGATGATGCCGACAGCAATGTTTTTGCCTGGATCCGCAAAGGCAACGCTGCGCGAGACAGGTGCCTCATCGTGCTGAATTTCTCACCAAACGTATACAGGACCTATGAAGTGAAGGTCCCCTTCCCCGGAAAGTGGCGGGAAGTGTTCAACTCCGATTCCGTACATTACGGCGGCACGAACGTTGGAAACGTCGGCGAGATTCACACGTCAACAGAACCCATTCCACATCTCAGACTGACAATTCCACCACTCGCAGCGATATATTTGGTACCGAGTCTGTAATGCGCTTATCAACAGGGACCAACAGCCGGCTGGGAGCTACTTGGGACGGGCGAGGGACAAATTTCGCACTGTTCTCAGCGAACGCGCAAAAAGTCGAACTCTGCCTTTTCGATAGCCAAGGAAGGCGTGAAGTAGAGAGGATCGAACTGCCGGAGCGGAACGAAGATGTATGGCACGGCTATCTTAACGACGTCTCACCGGGGCAACTGTACGGCTACCGTGTTTATGGTCCTTATGAGCCGGATCACGGGCATCGCTTCAATCCTCACAAGCTCCTGCTCGATCCTTATGCCAAACGCCTTGCGAACCGTCTTGTCTGGAGTGACGCGCACTTCGGTTACCGAGCCGGCAGTTCGCGAGAGGATCTGTCCTTTGATCGCCGTGATAATGCCCGGGGGATGGTCAAGGCAGTTGTGGTCGACGAGACTTTCAATTGGGGCCGGCGTGAAAACCGCCCCAATGTCGCGTGGCAGGACACCATCATCTACGAGGCGCATGTAAAAGGGCTTACCCAGACCCGGCAGGACATCCCACCAAATCTGCGAGGTTCTTTCCGCGGACTATCGTCACCTGCCATGATCGAGCACCTAAGCCGTCTCGGTGTCACAACAGTCGAACTATTGCCCATACATGGCTTCATCGATGATCGTCATCTCGTGGAGAAGAAACTTTCTAACTACTGGGGTTACAATTCGATCGCGTTCTTCGCGCCCGAGCTGCGGTACGCGCCGGACAATACGCTCGATGTTTTACGAACAACGGTGGCAAGGCTGCATGACGCTGGAATCGAAGTCATGCTCGACGTGGTCTATAATCACACGGCCGAAGGCAACCACATGGGGCCGACCTTATCCTTTCGCGGTATCGACAACGCGTCCTACTACTGGCTGATGCCGGAAAAGCCGCGCTATTACGACGACTTCACTGGATGTGGAAATTCTCTGAACTTAGCACATCCGCGCGTACTGCAGCTTGTCATGGATTCCCTGCGTTACTGGGTTGAGGTTTGCCATATCGATGGCTTCCGGTTTGATCTTGCAAGCACTCTCGCGCGCGGGGCCAATGGCTTCGACCGCGGAAGTTCCTTTCTCACAGCAGTTCGCCAAGATCCGGTTCTCGCTTCCGTGAAACTAGTAGCAGAACCATGGGACGTTGGTCTCGGGGGCTACCAAGTCGGTGCCTTCCCTTCTCAATGGTCGGAGTGGAATGATCGCTATCGGTCGACACTGCGCCGCTATTGGTCCGGAGAAGGCAATCTGATTGGCGATGTGAGCCGCCGAATGACTGGATCGTCAGATCTATTTGATTACGATGGCCGAACGCCCCGCGCGAGCGTCAATCATGTGACGGTCCACGATGGTTTCACATTGCTGGATTTGTTTAGCTATAACGAAAAGCACAATGACGCCAACGGCGAGGACAATCGCGATGGCTCCAATGACAACAACAGCACAAACTGCGGCCACGAAGGTCCCACGGATGACGCCGAAATAGTTTCACTCAGACTTCGGCTTCGAAAAAATCAACTTGCCTGTCTGTTTCTCGCACAGGGCGTGCCGCTGTTGCTCGCCGGTGATGAAGTTGGCAACAGCCAGAATGGCAATAACAATGCGTATTGCCAGGATAACGAGATTGGTTGGGTCAGTTGGGACGGTCTTGGGAATGATAAAAACGATCTCGTTGATTTTGTCGGCAAACTTACGGCACTGCGAAGCCGCTTTCCGCAGATCAAAGCACAGCGATGGGTCGACGGCAGGAGAGCAGATGGATCCTACGGCGTTTTATGGCTGACGCCCCGAGGCGAGGAGATGTCGGAAGACGACTGGAATTTCCCGGAAGGAAGGTTTCTCGCTTATATACTTAGCCCTACGGCGGAAGGGGTTGCCGCGGCTTTCATCGTCCTGAACGCGGCCCCGGAGGCGATCCAGTTTACGCTGCCTCCAATGCCGGAATACAAGCGATGGGAGTGCGTGCTCGATACGGCGGTCGAGGGACCAAAGGATGCAAACTTCCATTCCCCAGGTGAATCCGTGGAGGCGCCGCCCCGCTCGGTACTTGTATTCGCGGGGTCAATATGACCGGGCATCGGTTCAGTGCCGAGCCAAGCGGCGATGGCGTAACATTCAATTTATGGGCGCCAGCGGCCGATACGGTTGACGTCGTCATAAGAGAACGCGCGACTGCAATGGATCGTTCAGATCATGGCTGGTTTCGTCTGCACGTCCAAGAGGCCGGACCTGGCACACTATATCATTTCCGCATCGACAACGAAGTCGATGTTCCGGATCCTGCGTCCCGTTTCCAGCCGACGGACATGGCCGGTCCCAGCGAAGTTATCGATCATTGCAGTTACAAGTGGAGATCTCGAGAATGGCGCGGACGGCCCTGGGCGGAGGCTGTTTTTCTGGAGTGCCACGTCGGCACGTTTACTAACCAAGGGACATATCTGGCGATGATCGACAAACTCGATCATTTGGCGGCGACGGGTATAACGGCGCTTGAGTTGATGCCGATCGCGGACTTTCCTGGCAGATGGAATTGGGGTTACGACGGGGTCCTTTGGTATGCACCGGACAGCACCTATGGGCGTCCGGACGATCTGAAGACCCTAATTGACGAAGCGCATCTGCGGGGACTGATGGTGTTTCTGGATGTGGTTTATAACCACTTCGGTCCAGAAGGTAATTATCTGAGCCGATACGCCCCTACATTTTTTTCCAGCTCCCAGACGCCATGGGGAAACGCGATAGATTATCGCCAACGGGAAGTCCGTCAGTTTGCAATTGAAAATGCACTGCATTGGATCAAAGATTATCGCTTTGATGGCCTTCGCCTTGATGCAGTCCACGCGCTTACTGAGCCCGGCGAGCCGCATCTCCTCAACTCGCTGAGCAGCGCGGTTGGCGACTTTGCCAAGATGAATGGGCGGCATGTTCATCTTGTTCTTGAAAACGATGACAACATCGCTGGGCTGCTGAACCCTTCGACCGACCCTCCGCGCGGCCAATACCGCGCGCAATGGAACGATGATTATCACCACGGATGGCACGTTCTGGTGACGGGCGAAACCCACGGATACTACAGTGACTATCTTGAGCCCGAGAAAGCCTTGATCCGGAGCCTCGGATCGGGTTTTGCATATCAAGGAGAAGCCTCAGTTCATCGAAACGGTGTTCCACGCGGCGAGTCCAGCGGTCACCTTTCACCGCTCGCTTTTGTAAATTTCCTTCAGAATCACGATCAAATTGGGAATCGCGCATTGGGCGATCGCCTCGGAATGGGGGCCAATCCGCGAACCATTGAGGCCGCGCTTGCAATTACGCTTCTTTGTCCCATGCCACCGCTGATGTTTATGGGCGAGGAATGGGGAGCTACTTCCCCATTTCCGTTCTTTTGCGATTTTTCAGGCGATCTGGCGGACGCTGTTCGAAGAGGACGTCGCGAAGAATTCCAGGCGGCCTATGAGCAATCCGGGGATGAGATACCCGACCCGTTGGACGAGACGACATTCAAGTCGGCGCGCCTCGACTGGTCTTTAGCGACAAAGCCCGCTGGGAAAGATCGTTTGCAACTCGTTCGCAGACTTCTAGCCGTGCGCCATGCCGAAGTTATTCCTCATCTTGCCCACTGCCAGTTCGACCATGCAAGTATCAATCAACATTTGCTCGTAGCGCAGTGGAGGCTTGGGGGCGGCAAGCTGCTATGCCTTACCGCTAACCTGTCTGACGAGGTGATCGCGTCTCCTACATCGATAACTGGACGAACGATTTGGGGGAAAATAGAGCAGCGCAGGTTGCTTCCCTGGAATGTCGTCTGGTGGGTGCGAGGCTGACAAAATGGTCCGGCCTATTCCCCTTGCGACGTATCGTCTGCAACTTACCTCGAGGTTCGGCTTCGACGAGGCTGCTGAGGTCGTACCCTATCTGAAGGAGCTCGGCATCACGCATGTTTATGCTTCACCGTTCATGCGGGCACGCAAGGGCAGCACTCACGGATATGACATTATCGATCACAACGTGCTCAACCCCGAGCTTGGCGGCGCTGAGGGATTCGAGCGGTTAAGTGATGCACTGAAGGCGAGCGACCTCGGTCTCATTCTTGATTTTGTTCCAAATCATATGGGTGTTCATTTTGCTGACAATCCATGGTGGCTGGATGTGCTCGAATGGGGCAAGGCATCGCCCTATGCTCCCTTTTTCGATATCGAGTGGGACACCCCCTCCTACCGTGGAAAAGGCGGGATCCTTGTGCCTATCCTGGGAACGTCTTATGGCGAAGCTCTCGAGAGTGGCCAGATCGAGCTTCGTTTTGATCCCGACGGAAGTTTTTCCGCTTGGTACTTCGAGCATCGTCTCCCGATTGCCCCGCAACGATACAGCGAAATCCTGCGGACAATCGTGGCAGCAGCCGGCGTCAACAAAACCGCAACTGGCGACAGGATCCATGAAATTGCGAGTCTTTATGCCGGGCTCCGGCGTCCGGACAGGTCGGAAGCCCCCGTCCTAAAAAGGCAGCTGCTTGAAACTGCGGATATTCGATCCGTTATCGATCGAGGGCTGGATGCTTATCGCGCGGGTGCGCAATCATCCTCCGCCACCCAAGCATTGCACTCCCTGCTTGAGAGACAGCACTACAAACTTGCCCATTGGCGGTTGGCGACCAGTGACATCAACTACCGGCGCTTTTTCGATGTCAACAGTCTCGCCGGGCTTCGCGTGGAGGATAACGCCACCTTCGACAGCATTCATGGTCTGACCAAACGTCTCATTTCCGCCGGTCAATTGCAGGGACTGAGGATTGATCACATTGATGGCCTGCGGGATCCTGCGCAGTACTGCCGACGATTGGCACGCCTGATTGCGCAGGCGCGGGGTCATTCATTTGACCCATTCTATCTGCTGATCGAGAAAATCCTTGGAGAGGATGAGATTCTACCTCCTTTCGAAGGGGTTCACGGTACGACCGGATACGAATGGCTGAACGCCATCACGCAAGTCTTGCTGGACACGCCAGGCCTGGAAACACTCGACGAGGTCTGGCGTCAGGCAAGCAATATCCCTCCGAACCTCGCACCGATCCTCGAAAGCTCGAAACGCCGAGTGCTGGAGACCTTGCTGGCAAGTGAGTTCACCGTTTTGTCACGCCTGCTGGTGCGAATTGCCGGTGGTCATTATTCAACACGAGACTTTTCTGCGGATAGCTTGCGCCAGGCATTCGAATTGTATGTCGTGAACTTTCCAGTTTACCGCACGTACATGACGTCCGCTGGCCCCTCGTCTGCCGACCGCGCGCTGATATCGAAAACAATCGAAAAGGCGCGGGCCCGCTGGTTCAGCGCCGATGAAGGCATTTTCGATTTTTTGCGCGATGTTCTCACAATGGACCTCGCAAAAACCGGACGCCGCGCGCCCGGCAAACCACGCATTCGCCGCTTTGCGCTCAAGGTGCAGCAGTTCACCGGGCCAATGATGGCCAAATCTCTTGAGGATACGGCTTTCTACAGATTTCACCGTCTTCTTGCTCTTAACGAGGTGGGAGGGAATGCCGGGAGCTCTGGTATGCCAATCGCATCATTTCATTCGCTGATGATCGAAAGGTCAAATTCGTCACCTCATGGCATGAACACAACCGCCACCCACGACACCAAGCGAGGCGAAGATGCGCGGGCGCGTCTTCTCGCACTGCCGGAGCTTGCGAGCGAATGGGCCGGTCTTGTCGGTCGCTGGAAGGAGTTGAATGCCCGCTATATCACTCACCAGGAGGGTTCCCGCAGCCCTTCGGTTGCGTTTGAGTACATGCTTTACCAGGCTTTGATTGGCGCGTGGCCGGAGAAAGTGGATGCGGACTTCACAAAGCGCATGCAGACATACGCCGTGAAAGCGGCCCGTGAAGCCAAACTCGAGACGAGCTGGCTCAATCCAAATGAACCCTATGAGCGGAACCTCGAATCCTTTATTGCGGCAATCCTCGATGCGACTCGTTCCAGCGCCTTTCTCGACTCATTTGAATCGTTCAGTAACAGGGCATCCCTTGTTGGTGCCTTGAACAGCCTTAGCCAGATTACACTCAAGACGATGATGCCGGGCGTACCGGATTTTTATCAGGGCACCGAGCTTTGGGAGACCTCGCTTGTCGATCCCGACAATCGGCGCCACGTCGATTTCAACGCGCGTCGATCCGCCTTGGAAGCGACGCATCTGCCCGACTGGAAAAATCTGACGGCGAACTGGCGAGATGGCCGACTTAAGATGGCATGGACCCGGCAACTTTTAAGGCTGCGCGCCCGCTTGCCCGACCTCTTCACACGGGGGGGCTATATGGCAGTACCGGTCGAGGGCCCCGACAAGGATCACGTTCTCGCGTTTGCGCGCTGTTTGGACGACCATGCGGTGATCGTCGCAGTAGGTCGGAAATTTGCAGGTATCACTGAGCAAGGAACAGTATGGCCGAGGCGTACGTTCGACGCAGCATTAAATCTGAGCGGGTATGAAATTGATTCCTCAATGACCGCACTGGAAAATGGCCGACTGTCGATCTCCGAATTATTTGCCCATTTCCCCGCAGCTACTGTGAACGCAACCGTGCTGCGACCAGGCAATGGACGGAAAAAGGCCGCCCGGGAGCATGGCCGGACGGCCTAGCGGGCGTTGTGCCGATTCGAGATCGGTTCCCTCCTACCGCAGGAGCTAGGCTAGGATTATGAGGCCGTGGCGTGCAACCTCCGGCTTACTTACTGCCCGTTTATCAACAGAACGCGGTATTGCTGAGCAGCATTCGACGCTTCACGACGACCTTGGGACGGCAGACAAACCATTCCGGTTCCAGATGCACGGTGTTCGGCCGGCGTGCGCTCCGTGCTGATAGCATGATGCTGGCGCATACCACATCAAGGGACGTCGACTATGAAGCCTCCCCTTCCAATGCGATACTTGCCAAGCACAACTTAATTGCGGGAATCGCCGGAAGAGCGATGTTAACGGGTCCGTTGAAGCCGCAGCATCGTCTTCCCTTTCGAATAACGGGCATATGAATGCATTACAGCGAGCAATTTCCGGAGGATGTCGTAGCAGATATCAAGAGCGCTCTGCTGTCAAAAATTGTTTTGATGGCTGGAAAGGATGCCAATCGAGCGACAAAACGCGACTGGTATCATGCGACTGCTCTCACGCTCCGTGATCGTATTGTTCATCACTGGCTTCAATCCAATCAGGCCTCCCACAGCGGTGGCGAAAAACATGTCTATTATCTCTCGCTCGAATTTTTGATTGGAAGATTGCTCACAGACTCATTAAGCAATTTGGCTCTTACCGCGCCCTTTCGACTAGCGCTGGAAGACTTCGGAATCGACTTCGATGAGTTGCGGGAAATAGAACCTGATGCCGCGCTCGGCAATGGTGGCTTGGGGCGGCTCGCAGCCTGCTTCATGGAGAGCATGGCGACGCTCAGTATTCCCGCTCAGGGTTATGGAATCCGATACGAGCATGGCCTCTTTCGTCAGATCATATCGAAGGGACGGCAGGAGGAATTTCCTGAACAATGGCTGCTCTCCGGCAACCCCTGGGAATTCGAACGGCCTGAATGTACCTACCGGGTTTCCTATGGCGGCCACATCGAGCGCAAAAGCGCAAATGGATTCGGTCAGGTCATCTGGATTCCTGAGGAAACCATCGAAGCTGTTGCTTACGATACACCGATCGTTGGATGGGGAAGCCACCACGTCAATGCGCTGCGTCTTTGGTCGGCGAGAGCCGTAGATCCCTTGAACCTGAATGTTTTCAACAGCGGAGATCATCTCGGAGCGATGTCGGAGATGGCGCGTGCGCAGGCCATCTCCAAATTCCTGTATCCCAGCGATGAGTCGCCCTCAGGCCGCGAGTTGAGACTTCGACAGGAGTATTTCTTCGTCTCGGCGTCGCTTCAAAATATCATTGATTATCAGTTGCAAGGCGACGGCGATCTGAGAAATCTTGCCTCCAATGCAGCTGTACAATTGAACGATACCCATCCCAGTCTCGCAATTCCCGAACTGATGCGGCTTTTGATGGACGACCACAGAATCGGTTGGGACGAAGCCTGGCAGATCACCAACAAGACGATCTCGTATACCAATCATACCCTGCTCCCAGAGGCACTTGAAACCTGGCCAATCGAATTATTTCAGCGGCTGCTACCGCGGCATCTCGATATTATTTACCGCGTCAACGAGGAAAATCTTGCCGCGGCGGAACGCCACGCGCCAGGCGATATTCGGTTTCGGGCCTCAGCGTCCCTGATAGAAGAGACGGGCGGTCGTCGTATCCGCATGGGCCATCTCGCCTTTGTCGGTTCGCATAAGATCAACGGCGTTTCCGCCATGCATAGTGAATTGATGCGTGAGACGGTATTTGCTGATCTCAACAGTCTTTATCCCGGTCGTATCACGAATAAAACCAATGGAATTACGTTCAGGCGCTGGCTCCATCAGTGCAATCCCAGGCTTGTCAGCTTATTGCGTGAGGCCTGCGGCTCGGCCGTTTTGCATGATCCGGCGCATTTGAAGGAGCTAGAGAAACTCGCCGACGACCGGGAGTTTCAGCGCCGTTTTATGGCAGCTAAACTTTCCAACAAGGTCGCACTCGCCGACATCATAGCTAACCGGTTAGGGGAACGCGTTGATCCGTCCGCGATGTTTGACGTGCAGATCAAACGAATCCACGAATACAAACGCCAACTTCTGAACGCCCTTGAAGCGGTCGCACTGTATCTTGCAATCAAGGCAGAGCCTGACCGCGGCTGGACACCACGCGTCAAAATCTTCGCCGGCAAGGCAGCCGCCAGCTATCAGCAAGCAAAACTAGTCATCAAATTCATCAACGACATAGCAGCAACGATTAATAGCGATCATGATGTTCGCGATGTTCTCAAGGTTGTATTTGTTCCAAACTACAATGTTAGCACAGCCGAGATCATTATCCCGGCGAGCGACCTCTCCGAGCAGATTTCGACAGCAGGAATGGAAGCTTCTGGCACCGGCAATATGAAGCTCGCCCTGAACGGCGCGCTAACCATTGGCACGTTTGACGGGGCCAACATTGAAATCGGCGATCACGTTGGCGCCGATAATATCTTCGTCTTTGGCCTCCGTGCGGATCAGGTCGTGCAGCGGCGCGCGCAGGGATTGGATTCGGAACACGAGATCGCCAGGTCAGCTGAACTTCGAGGCGTCATCGACGCAATTGATCGGGGTCTATTTTCGCCAGATGATCCTTCGCGGTTTGCTCCTATTACGCACAGCCTGCGCTATCTCGACCACTACCTCGTGGCAGCGGACTTCGACGATTATTACCGGACCCAGCGCATGGTCGACAACCAATGGCAAACGCCGGGCTGGGCCCGCTCGAGCATTCTCAACGTCTCTCGCATGGCCTGGTTTTCGTCGGACCGCACGATCGCCGAGTACGCTCAGGACATCTGGGATGTGCCTGTAATGCGGTGATGCGTTTAGTTCTGGAACTACAAACCTGCACGGTACGGAACAAACTCAAGTTCGAGTCCGTTAACAGTCGGGACGTTGGGCCGATTACCGTCGAAGGCAGCGCTCGTGAAGCCGAAGGACCCAGACTATTCACCGCTTGAACAGTATTCAGACGGCCTCGATGAGGAGCGAGACTATATACTCAAATGTCCGCGGTGCGGTCACTGGTTTGATAGCCGCGATCCTCCCTCTCTGATCGGGCACATCGGCCCTCTCCCACATAAGAACGAAACCAACTAACGCTGCCGCAAAGCTGCGAGCGAGAACGATCTGAACAGGAGATTCTGCGCTGAATAGTATGACCACAAGGAGTGAGTATGAGAGCGGGCGCGCTCCGCCTGCCTCCCCGTTGCTTAGCCTGCGATCCACTCGCGCGACATAGCCCTGTGGTTCGTTCGTTGGTCTAAAAACGAGCCGACTTGAAAGGTCTGATTTGATGCACCGATTCACGATCGTTAAGTGCGAAACTGGTTACATCGTGCGAAGCGAAGGCGAAAACATCCTTCAGTGCAAGACAAGAAAAGACGCTCAACGGATCGCCTCCGAAGCCGGCAAACTTATCGCGCGGCCGAAAAGCTTACTCAGTGCGTGCCGGGAAGCCACAACCGATCGCAGGTAGGCGTCGGCTGATTAGCCGCAATCACTCAGCAGTTCGGCAACGGTCGCCAGTTCCATCCTGCGTTCACATCCGTGGATAGCGGCTTCGAGGACGGGAACCGCACATGCACGAACTCGTTTCATCCGCCGAGCATGCACCTTATCGAACTGCTTTTGCCAATTCAGGACAATCACGGGACGCCGTTTCCGCGCGGCCTCTTCCGTGCCATTCAGGAGCACCTGACCGAAACTTTTGGCGGAGCGACAGCCTTTACCCGCGCTCCCGCCGAGGGAACCACGAGTGGAAACGGGGAAATCGAGGAAGACCAGATTATCGTTTTCGAGGTGATGACGGAGGAACTGGGTCGGACTTGGTGGAGGAACTATCGCTGCCAGCTCGAACAGACTTTTAGGTAGCGGCGGATCGTTATCCGGACCCACCACGTGGAAGTGCTCTGACTTCGAACCCCCTTTCGAGGTCGAGCGGGGAACACGATGAAAGTTAGAGTGTTCTATGCGCACCATGGGAGGATTTTCAAATGAAGCGTCTTGTCGTCGCAATCGCTTGCCTTTGCCTGGCAGCCTCAACAGCTTCCGCACAGTCTGTCGGTGAAAAAACAGGTATAAACTCAACACTTGGGATCAGCCCTCGCACGCCCGATTTCGTCAAGCAGGTCGCCGTAAGCGACATTTTTGAAATCGCGTCCAGCAAGATGGCGCAGGAAAAGGGCGCCCCTTCGGACAAAACGTTTGCCGCGCAGATGGTGACAGATCATACCAAGACCAGCAACGAGTTGAAGGCTCTCATCAGTTCTGGGAAAGTAGAAGCCCAAATTCCCTCCGGCTTGGATAATTCCCACCAAGCAAAGTTGGATAAGCTTAAGAGCCTGAGTGGGGCGGACTTTTCATCCAGCTTCCGATCAATGCAGGTGGATGCCCACAAGGACGCCGTTGATTTGTTTGAGCGGTATGCCAAGAGCGGAGACAATTCTGATCTGCAGAAGTGGGCGCAAAATACGCTCCCCGCTTTAAAGCATCATCTGGAGATGGCGCAGGGTTTGGAGAAGCAGAGCGCGAAGTAAGATCGTGTCACATAACTTCGAATCGGCGGCCCTCATGGCGTTCGGTACGTTCACAGCGTATGCAGCATTGATGAGAGTTCGCCTCCGCACTCCCTTGGAAGCTCTCGCCTATTCCGAGGCATTGCCGGCAATCACACAAGCGCGCCCACACTGGCAGGCAGCAATAACGGCTATGCGTAATGCCAACGACACCGAAGCCCTATTAGACAATGCTCGGGATTCATTTCGTCGGGCGCTGAGCTTGGATGGCCTCTTGGTGGATTGGTCCGAAAAAGGTGATTGGCTTTAGTCACTGCGGCCGCGACACCGAATAGAGTGGCAACGGGGGAAGGGCTGAATGGAAGCCTACCGCCTTTGAGGGGCCTGTCACATGGGTAGTCTCTGCAGTCGCAGCAGTTCTCACGATAACCGAGTTCTTTAGCCGAACTTGGGGATTTCTGTGTCACCAAGTTTGTAATGTTAAGACCGCAAAGCCCGCCACAAGCCATATGAAATCGAGGACCAAGCTATGAGGCCCGATACTAAAGAGGTAGTAGGTCGCATTGCAAACAGGAAAACGCATATCCCGAACGCCGCCAACCCTATGCCTGCGATAGCCGCGCCGTTCGAATCGAGAGCAGCTGCAAGTTTACCTCGACGCTCGCCCGTCAATCCCTTCTCGGCTTTCCTGCGTTGCTCATGCCGCTCGACCAATGAGACGCTCGCACAGAAAACTGCAGGGAAAGCAAGGAATAACCCTCCATATTCGGGTCCGAAAACGTCCGCTACAACACCGGCTAGCATCGTTGCGATTCCGCCAAGCAGAAAGCGGACCACATATTCATACCAGCGTCCCTCCTTGAGAGCGGCGACTTTGACCCTTTCGATCATAGGCGTACCGGGAAAAGCGTGAGAAGTGACAGGGATATAATGAGCCAGATGGGAAAGGAGATAAGGCTCGCGGACAGAGCGGATAGTCGCGTACGCACCAGCAGATAGCACACCATGGTGCTGTAAAAACTAAGCGCGACACTTCCAAAGATCATCGAGCGGCCTTCGATGGACGCGTAAGCCGGCTCCCTGTTAGCGAACGTAATCGAGAGGGTGACTAGAGCAACAGCCGGTGACGCCGAAAGAAGTCCTGCAAGACTTTTTGGCCGAATAATATCTGCCAACATCGCGAAAACAGACACAACCACGCCGCCGGCGAGAAAACGGACCAGATACTCCACTTTTCTGCTCCTTTTTTTAAGCTCTTGGGAAACCAGCCGCGTTTATCCGAGTTCCATCAGAAATCGGGAGAACTACCGGGATGGGACTTTTGCAGATAAAGCCCACGGATTTGGACCGGAGCATCGCCGAGTCTGTGGCTAAATATACAAATCCAGACATCGAAGCCGCCGCGCGGTTTTTGACCTGGGGCGCTGATGAACACCTTTTGTTGTTGGCGGCGGGCGTTGCTTGGCTGGCTACAAGGACTTCGACTTCGTTACCCCACCAAAAGCTCGGTTCGCACCTTCTGGTTACCAGCATCGTGGCGTCTATACTTCCCCACGTTCTTAAAGCTGGCATCGATCAGAAACGGCCTGACCGCCAGTCCTCTGAAGCACAAAGACATGGTGTTCACTTTTCCGGGCGAGCGAATGATGCTTTTCCCTCGGGACACGCGATCCATATGGGAGCGGCTGCGGGCGCGGCAACCCTGCTTCCTCCAAGGAAGCGTGACGCGGTGTGGCTCGTCGCGGGTCTTCTCTCGGCAACACGCATCGCGATTCTCGCTCACTGGGCATCAGATGTTGTGGTCGGCTTCGCCGTCGGAGCGGGAGTGGAACGCCTGATTCGCAGAATGACGAAGCCGATGCATTTGAGCGTCGAAGGCGAGCAGGATGGGAAAGCTGCGGGATAAAATCACTGAGCAAAGCATTCACCTTTGCATCGACATGCAGCGAATGTTCGGGGCAGATGGTCCTTGGGCCGCGCCTTGGGTCGAGCGCATTCTGACGCCCGTTTCTCGAGTGGCGTCGCATTCGCCAAGACGAACCGTCTTTACGCGGTTTATTCCAGCTAGGTCCGCGGAAGAAGCGCCCGGTATGTGGGCGAGATATTACAGAAAATGGGAAGCGGTCACGCTTGAGCGACTAAACCCGGAAATGCTGGAACTTATCCCTCCGCTACAGAGGCTCACGCCGCCGGCGGAAAAATTCGACCGTACCACCTACTCGGCATTTGCTGATGGACGGCTCCACAATTGGCTTAGAGGGCGCGGGGTTACCACCCTCATCATCTCGGGCGCAGAGACCGACGTTTGCGTGCTAGCAACCGTCCTCGCTGCAGTTGATCTAGGGTATCGGACGATCGTGGTACGCGATGCCTTGGCGAGTTCAGCCGACCAAACTCATGACTCGCTGCTCTCTCTTTACGATAGTCGCTTCGACATCCAGATCGAACTTACTGAAGTGGCGGAACTTAGGGAAGCCTGGCGCCCGCCCGATTAGCCGCCGCAACTGCTTCGATTTCTAACGCTACCGACGGTCATCGGGCAAGTCGAGCGGCTCCAGCGGTCGCGGGGCGGTGAAAAGACGCTCAGAAGTCCAGCGCATGACCTCTTCGTGTCAGCCGATCGGGAAGATCGGCAGCGGTGTACGCTTTGAAGCGCATCTCTCGTTCTGCGAGGCGCTCGGTGCCACCCGTTCATGTCCTCAAAGGAATAGACATAGGTGGGACACCCGCTAGGAACAGAGTGCCCGTGATTGATCCGATACCCGCTGTAAAGCTTCCGCAGAAACGGCTGGGCGTTTTGCCGCTGCAGCTGACATAGAATTGCAGGCTCTTTCAAAAAGCCTGATCGGTAGCAGCTGGCGTCAGCCCGCAAAGGGGCTGCTGATGCATTCCATAAACGCTCATTACGCGAATTTCAGCTGTGTTTTCCTGCACAGAGGTTTTTCCAAAGGTCGCTGAATTTTGAATCGTATTCATCGGCTTTAAATACAAGCGCGTTAATTTCGGAAATCATGACGAACCGTTTCATACCGCTGTAGCCTCCGAAGCCATTCTTGCCGTTAACCGCCCCGCACACCACGGTCACCTCCTTTCCTTTGTATTTTCGGTCAGTATACCCAACGCAAAGCTCAACTCCTTTTGTTGATGCTGAGATTAACTTTGATCTGCGTACGGCTGTGCCGTGGGAGGGCAAGCCCAAACAGCAACCCGTGTGGGCGGAAGCAGCGTTCCAAGCCTTCAAGAGGAGCCGGGGCACCAACTATCAAATACAAGTCGGTGTCAGATTTCCGTATGCTCACTGTAAAGAGCTTGCGCGACCGGATTCACTGAATCTCATAGAAAGAGCTTTGCTGGCCTGCGAACCCTTCGCTGCCTCAGGCAAGTAACCGGCCGGACCGCTGCATAACCTGTCCGCTAATCTGCACTTGGCAAGCGCTTCATGGTGAACTCTATCTCACCGCCCGGTAGCTCTCGCCACGTTTCTACAACGCTCATGTAAGCCTCTTTGGGGTAACGCCCGAAGAACTCCTTTGCTTTGGCGCGCGCCTCCCACCTTCTCAGAGTAAAAGTCTCACGAACAAAGCCGTCATTGCGCTGCTGGCGCATTCGATTGGCAAGGTCGCGTGGCGTCTTCATGAGGCGCTAGCCCTATCCAGCCTTCCTTGACCTCGCAGTTGAGCGCGAGGGCTTGGCAGGCTTCCGTGGTATGGCATCTTTATTACTGATGGGAAGCAGCATTTCCTTTTGACCGGCAACCCGCTTCTTGCCCTTCTTCAGTTTTGCAGCCGGGGCTTTAGGCTCACCCTTGAGGCTCTTTCTCAACGCGTCCATCAGATCGATGACATTACCAGACGTGCGGGATGCTGTAGGAGCACTGATAGTCTTCCCTGCGCGCTTCTTATTTATGAGTTCGATAAGGGCAGATTCATAATGGTCCTCAAATTTCTCAGGTTCGAATGACCCGGACTTTTGGTTCACGATGTGTCGCGCAAGGTCCAGCATTTCCTTGGTGACTTTCACATCCTGAATGTCGTCGAAGTATTCTTTCTCGTTGCGGACCTCGTAAGGATAGCGCAACAGATTTCCCATGAGCCCTCTGCCCATCGGCTCAAGCGCAATGATGTGCTCGCGGCTTGTCAGCACGACGCGCCCCAGCGCGACCTTGCCCATGTCGCGAATTGTTTCGCGGATCACCGCGTAGGCGTCGTGCCCAACCTTACCGTCGGGCACCAAGTAGTACGGTCGGATGAGATAACGCGTATCGATTTCAGATTTTGGAACGAACTCGTCAATCTCAATCGTGCGAGTGGACTCAAGCGCGATGCTTTCGAGCTCGTCCTTGCTGACTTCAATGTACGTGTCTTTATCGACCGGATAGCCCTTGATGATGTCGTCGTTTTCAACTTCATCGCCGGTTTCGGCATCCACCTTCTTGTACTTGATGCGATGGCCGGTGTTCTTATTGATCTGGTTGAAGCTGACCTTTTCCGCATCGGAAGTGGCGGGATAGAGAGCAACAGGGCAAGTCACCAAGGACAGACGAAGGAAACCCTTCCAATTGGCGCGAGGGGCCATCAGCGATACTCCGGTTACGCAACTGAACTGAATTGTGACTCAAGTCCTGCTGTGCTGCCAGGTTCCTGCCTTGGTCCAGTTCTCTTTACGTTCCCATTCGGTTGCCGATACTGGCCTGTTTTAACCCTAGTTGCCTGCTTCGAATGGAGTAGGCAGGAACGGATTCGCCAATTCCCGGTTTTTGAGTCGTTCAGTAGGACGAGCATTACCCCCTCGACCTCCCCGCGTCGGTCGCCTCCCAGCTTCCCGGCGCGGGGCTTCTTTTGGGCGCACCTAATCCAAAAATTGGACTCGATTCTCATTCTGCGCAGGAATTAAATAGGCTCATCCTTGGCCGGATGACCGTGATGCCTATAAACGAGCGCGTTTGTCCGAAGTGCGGACAGCCCGTGAAGTTGATGCTGGCGCCGGGCGGTAAAGGCCCGCGCACCTATCAGTGTATCCATTGCGACCGGCTAGACCCGATGAAGTCACCTCAGGTAAAGGGTCTGATAAAAGCTCTCCTGCATGAGGAAGAGAAGTAAGACCATCTTCGATAGCGGCAACCCCATGTTTGCCGGGAACTTTTAGTTCTCCCCGCTCTTACCGCACACGGCATCAATTCGCATGCCATGGGGGGACGAGCTTTGAACGATTTGCTGATTATTCTCGTCGTCGAAGACGAAGTTCTGATTCAAAGCATGCTGAGCGAGGCACTTCACGAGGGCGGGTTTGCGACGAAGATTGCAGACTCGGGAGAGGAGGCTATTAGGCTCCTTGACGCTACCGAGCCAAAATATCGAGCGCTCGTTACCGACATCAACCTGGGTCGCGGAAAGCTGGACGGTTGGGAGGTCGCAAGGCATGCGCGCGAAGTCGATCCAGAGATACCGGTGGTCTACATGACTGGTGACAGCGCGGCAGATTGGTCATCGAAGGGTGTTCCGAACAGCATCCTAATCACCAAGCCATTTGCCCCGGCGCAGATACTCACAGCAGTGTCACAACTCTTGAATACAGGGACGCCCCCTGCAAGCTGAGGGGCCTCAGTTGGCGGAGGCTTCCTTACAAGCGAAGCTAAAGCCATCCGTTGTCCGCGGATCGTGCTTTGAAGCATCCGCTCGGTCGCTTCAAGTCCGACAAATCCTTTGGTCGTTCGGGATGTTGGAATCCACTACCGTGCATCCCTCCCCAAACATTTATTTCCCTCCCTAGCATCTTACCGACGGCGCGCGTCTCGTTCTTTCCGGTCCTCTTTCTTGTAGAGGTTCTCGGTAGCGTCTTCTGTCATCCTCACGCCGCGCGCCGTCCGTTGACGGTTTCGCATGATGCCGAAAGCCAATGCGGCGCCGACCAGCGCGATAAAGATTGCCCAGATCCACTCGGGCGATGTGATCTGCATTGTGTTTCACCCAAACATGAAAAGGCCGCGCCGAAGCGAGGCCAAGTTTTGTTACTAACCCGGCCAGCTTGTGCCGTACCAATCGTCCACTTCCTTTTTTGTTTGATCTTTCGCGTAGCCATACCGCTCTTGAAGTTTGCCTTCGAGTTGCTCACGCTTGCCGTTGATCTCATCAAGGTCATCGTCAGTGAGTTTGCCCCACTGTTCCTTGACCTTGCCCTTGACCTGCTTCCAGTTACCTTCGACTCTATTCCAATCCATCACAGACCTCCTTGTGGGAGGAGAGAACATTCGAAGTAACGGCTTGTTCCTAAGTCGATTAGTCGCAGGCTGGCCAGTCGTCGGAGAGGCTATCAAACGCCTCATCTACGGCTTCGACGCATTTCAGCTTGCTTAGGCGTGGGTATCGGTCGTGCTCAGCGAGAGCATGTAACCGTGATCCGGGCAGGGCGCGATTGCGTGTGCATGCAATAATATTCGGATCGCCCACTGCTCGACGGTTTCCTTTCGTCGCGACATAATTAATCTCAGCCGCCCTTGATAGCTTTATTCCAGCGGTCGAGGTCGGGCTCCGGCGCGTCAGGCTCGCCCGGGTTTTGCGATTTCTGCCCGGGACGTTTCCACGGCTCGGTCGTACCTTTAGTTGGCGCGGGATCGTTCTTCTTGTCTTGAACGTGAGGCTCGCTCTGAGGGTCGTTCTTCTCTGGCATGTTTGCTCCTCCACTTGTTCAAGACGAACAAATTGAATCAGTAACAGTTCCCGCATGCCCAACCGCTAGATTGGATATACGTTAGAGCCAGCCGTTATCTCGTCCGCAGTTAATTCTTTTTGGTAGAATGAGGCTCGGCAAGTCTTTGGGGCGATCAGGATATAGAAACTCCGAACCTCTCAGCCATCGACCTTCGAACACGTCCCAAAACTGAATTGCATCCAACTGCCGTTCGAACTCATAGACGCACCACAGTCCGCCATCCGGTATCTTCTCGCCTGTGGCGTTAAAGGGAACCCCGTTCAACTTACAAGTAGTGTTAATATAGTCCCATTGCGCGCGGACGTAACAGTCTTCCAAAGCAACATGATATGGACGGCTCGCTTTCCAGCGCGCGCCTCCTCCACGTGCGTAGAAGCCCCTACGCTGCATTAGAAACTCGGGTAGCCTCGATATAGCTTTGGCGATCCGCCGCGCTTCGTCGGAGGTCAGATGCTTCCTGTAGTCGTCGAGCTGCTGCTCGTGCATATCGTCGCGGCAATAGATCGACGCCAGCACAACGCCGTTCGCATCCCTTACGACATAGCCATGCTGCGTCCTTTCCACCGGCCAAGGCGGCGGAAATCGGCGTTTTTCGTCCCTTGACTTCATGAGAACAAAATAAGAACATGCGGAGAGACGGTCAACGAGGAACAGCGGCGTGTCGCCACTTCCCGAACCAAATCCACAGACGGAAGCCGAGCACCTTGAGACCGCCGTCGATCAGGCAATCGCCGCGTGCGGTGGTGATCCCCGCGCTACGATCAGAGCGTTGATCTTGGCGAATGAGTTTCTAGAGGCAAGCGCGTCGAAGGGTTTCCGGCGCGGCATAGACTATGGAAGGCTCAAGACTTACTCGGGCTAGTGTGGAGCGTGTCATGTTTGATGTTGCGAACGACCTGAGAGAGCGGTTCGACTATGCGGCTTACTTCTATCTAAGCGCATGGGAGCGTGATCCCAATATGGTCATTGAAGGCAACACGATCATCCGAGAGGAAGATGACTTCGAAGAGATAATGATCGACACGTTTGAAGCGCTGCGAGATTCGGTTAGCGCATTGCCTGATGAACTGATCAACGAGACCCAGGAATTGCAATCCCGCATAAGCCCGGAGCGCTTTGAGCAGATCGTAGTCGAAAGTATTCAGGCGATTGGCGCGGGGTCTTTGCCACGAGACGCCACTGAATTCCTAGAAGCGCTAAACCGCTCACTACGAGGCATCCCTTAAGAGATATCGCATAAGATAGAAGACCCCAACTGCCAGGGCGAACCAGAATGCACCGCCTACTGTCTCAATCGCCTTGTTGGAGGCATCGGTTCGACCGAAAAGCCTAAGTATTCTTCGGCCGGTGCCCATAACGATCACTTCGAAGATGATAGTGATCAACAATCCAACAACCCAATCAATACCTAGAAACTTTGCTCTTTGGCCAGGCATCCATAAGTCTCCACCGCAGCCCCGTGTCAAAAATCCTGCGCTACCGAACCTTCATCAATTCCGTGACGCGTTCCACGAATTCATCTTTCGCCTTGGACGAACGCTTACGCATCCCGTTTGCGTCAGTGTCTTCGACAGTCATATCAATCGGAATTTGAAGATCAGTGCCGTTTGGCCTCCTGTTAAAGGCTACAGTGAACTTCTCCTTCGCGAGAGCGTCCAATAGCGTTTCGAATGTTCCATCTATCTTGAAGATTGTGAAGAGCGCGCCGGCTGGCAGCACGATGGCTGCTTCCGAGGCTGTTCGATTTCACCGAAAGACATCCCGACATCGAAGTCGATGTCATAACTAGTCCTGAGCTGGCTAATTTTCAAAATGACGGCATTGACCTGGCCGTGCGCTTCGGAACGGGTTCATGCGCGGGGCTGCAATCCGTGAAGCTCCTAGACGAGGAATTTTTTCCAGTATGCAGCCCGCACTTCCGGGAAAGCACACGGTCTGTGAACCTGCAGATCTCACCCGCGTGCCCTTCTTAAAGATGATTGGGTGCCCTGGGATTTCTGGTTTCGCGCTGCGGGGGTGCCGGTAACGACTCCGATACACGGAACGTCATTTAGCGACGCCAATCTCATGTTGCAGGCCGCAGCGGAAGGTCGAGGCATTGCGCTCGGCCGCGCATCACTTCTAAGCGAAGACATCGTGTCTGGGAGACTTATCAGGTTATTTCATCAGAGCGCCCGCGGAGCGGCTTGCTATTTCCTCGTGTATCCCGCCGCCTCGCATGAATTGCATAAAGTCCGACTATTTCGCGACTGGCTTCTTGAGCAATCCAAATCGTAGACGCTTGAGGCGAAAACATAACCGAGTGGATCCAGTGCGGTAATCAACGTCAGCAAATGCTACGCCGCCCGTTCCAACCCGGTTCACCGTGAGGGGGTTACTTCCGTAAACCATCCAGCGATCCCAGACCCATCCGAGGCGGCCACGCACGCTGGCGAGCCAATTGATAGACTTCACCGGCCTCGCCGTTAGCGTACCCGGATTCAATACGGTCACGACCTATGAAAACAAGATCCATGTCGGCCGCGCGGCTGTGAACTACAAGTTCTAACCGCGAAGCAAACTCTCCTTCCGTTGAACTAGAGCCCGGCCTTGTGCCGGGCTTTCTTATTCCCAGTTAGATAAAGCCTGCAGTGCTGTCATGAGCACCGTTTACAAGGGCTCTCAGTACATGGCGATTCATCGCCGGGAATGACTTCACCGGAAACCTGCAGAATTATCTGGCGATCAGCCGCAACCCGTCCGAAGCGGTGCCCGCAGCCGGTGTTGACCCCTAGGTGGTGGCCCATGTTGAGTGTATGGTGGACGTGATCTTAAACGGCTGGCTGTACTATGTGGGACGATTGGTACGAGCGCAATTTTGCACTTGTTATAGCGGGACTCGGATCCCTTACCATAGTGCTGCTCTTAGGGGTGTTACTGTCGCCCTAAAGCACCCACGGGTCCTGCGGGACGCCTATTACCGTGTGCCACCGAAATATAGGACAGCCGGTCGCCCCGTTTTTGCGCCGCCGAAATTATAATAGCAGACGTCCCGCGTGCGGAACACCTTCCCAGATCTTCTGCAAATTGAGTGAGAATTGCTGTCTTTTTATTTCTGATGGTTCCCGGTTAGATGCTGACGTCAGCATTCACGTTCAGGGGTGCCTTCGATGATTACATCCAACGCAGATCCGAGAATTCAAGTCGCGATGAAATTCGCGCTCGATCAAGCCTGTGAAGTTTTGCCTCCAACTTTGAACAATCATTGCTATCGGTCTTTCGTTGCTAAAAAGATTCTTGAACGCGCGGTGCAAGGCGACCTCAGTCAAGGCGCCCTTGTAAGAGCAGGACGTCGGGCGATCACCCAGCTCTTCGCTATGCAGGCAAAAAGTGCTTAATCTTACATAGCGTCGACTCAGCACAGACTAATTCGGGACGCTTTTGCGTCGCTTATCTCCGCCCTGATCGCTTTGATGCCGCGATTCAACGCTCGCCGCGCACGCTCGAATCATGATTGCCATTAACGGTCTGGAGGAGCGGGTGACCGGCCAGCAGCATGGTCCTCGACGGCCTGCGCCGCGGTCATCACCGATACGAAATACGTTGATTTGGCGAGAAAGCTGGCTGCCTCAGGTGCGTTCTTGCGATGTCGCCTTAGCCGTCTTAGCCTGCTTACTAAGCATCGGAGCATGGGCTCGCAGTAGGTCCGGTCCGTGACTTGAGGCGAGGGTGAGCAGGTGTTGGCGTAGCGCCCCCGCCGATGCCGCGAAGAGATCGAAACCTATGTCCCCAGGTTGAAGAAGCAGATTGTCCCTGCCTGACAGGTTGAGCGCACACATGGACCAGTTGGGGAAAAGGCGAGCGTGGGACCAACTCGTGTCGCGAATCGTTGGCAACGAGTTGCGCCGGTCCGCACAGATGCGCGAGAAACACTCCCGGACCTGCCGTTCCGGTCCCTCCAGCAACTGCACGAACGCGTAGCCGTCGCTGAGGAGAAAGCCGGTGATTCCGTCGCGGCGGTTGTTGGCATCTGATGCAACGAGAATATCCTGCATGGTATCGGCGAGCGCCATGGCGACAGACACGCTGGCCGTGCTGACGTAGAGCAAGCTGAAAATCGGAGGCTGATCCAAGACCGCAAATCCATGCCGTTTTCATCGACCCTTTGTGGGTCCTTCATTCAATTTGGAGACGCTAACAAGGAAGCGGCTACGATGTCGACTCGTCTCATGAGTCCACCGAAGGATTGAATTTCCCCCTTTAGTCCAGCACTCGGACCAGATCCGCCGATTGGTACGGTTTCGGCAACAAGGTCGCGCCTATTTCCTGAGCGTCTTGAGCAGCGCCAGCATCGCCGGTAGCGATTATGATCCTCAAGTTCGATGATCGCTCGCGAGCCTGCCGAGCTAACACCGTACCTGAGACCCGCGGCAGCCCCACGTCGGTCAGGAGGGTATCGACGGAGTTCGAAGCGAGCATGTGCAATGCGGTCGGTGCGTCGGGCGCTTCCAGCACCTCGTGGCCCAAGGTTCGCAGCATCTCGCAAGTCATTGAGCGGATCAGTTCGTCGTCTTCGACGACCAAGATCGTGCGAGGACGCGAAGCGATCTCAGACTGCGGCCGCGCGCTAGTCTTTTGTTCCGCGGCCACCTGGCGCTGAGCCTGATTCCCGAGAACATGGCGGATTTTCCGTGCCAATTGGTCACGGCTGTAAGGTTTGCCCAGGAGTTCAACCCCGCGGTCAAGCCGGCCGCCGTGCACAATGGCGTTCTCCGTGTAACCCGACGTGAACAGGACCGCGAGATTAGGTAACCGCTCCTTGGCGGTTCGGGCCAAGTCGGGGCTCCGCACTGGACCCGGCATCACCACGTCGGTGAAAAGCAGGTCTATAGGAAGACCGCTCTCGATCACCCCCATGGCGCTGGCTCCGTCTTTGGCCTTCAGAACGCGGTAGCCGAGGTCGCTGAGGAGCGCCACGGCGCCCTCGCGCACCTCCTCATCGTCTTCAACAACGAGGATGGTTTCGGTACCGCCACGTAGAGGGGTGCTTGAGCTGTCGATGATAACGTCTTCGCTCTCATGGGCCCGCGGGAAGTAGAGCTTCACTGTCGTGCCATGCCCGAGCTCACTATAGATTTTGATGTGCCCGCCCGACTGCTTGACTAGGCCGTAAACCATGGAAAGCCCCAGGCCGGTGCCCTTTCCTTCGGGCTTCGTGCTGAAAAAGGGCTCGAACACCCGTTCAACGATGTCGGCAGGCATGCCCGAACCGGTGTCGGTCACGGCCAGCAAAACATACTGACCGGGCCGCACCCCTTCGTGGCGGGCCGCATACCTGTCGTCCAGGAACGCGTTTCCCGCCTCGATCGTGAGCTTTCCGCCCTCCGGCATGGCGTCGCGGGCGTTGATGGCTAGGTTCAGGAGCGCGTTCTCGACCTGGTTTGGGTCCAGCAACGTGTTCCACAATCCTCCCGCGATAGAGGTCTCGAACTCGATATCCGCGCCGATCGTGCGGCGCAGCATGTCGTCCATGCCTCTAACGAAGCGCCCGACGTTGATGACCTTCGGTTCGAGGGCCTGCCGCCGGCCAAACGCCAGGAGTTGCTGGGCGAGCCTCGCTCCGCGTGAAACGCCGGCGAGGGCATTTTGAATCCGAACCTCGGCCCGCGGATTTCCTGCGACGTCTTTGGCCGCCAAGTGCAGGTTGCTGCTGATCACTTGCAGCAGGTTGTTGAAGTCGTGTGCCACCCCACCCGTGAGCTGGCCTAGCGCTTCCATCTTCTGCGCTTGCGCCAGGGCGGCCTGCGCCTGCTGTAGCGACTGCTCAGCCTCTTTTCTCTCCGTGATGTCGCGGGTGACCTTGGCGAAGCCAATGATCTTACCGCCTTCGTCGCGGATGGCGTCGATGACCACGTGCGCCCAGAACGTGCTTCCATCCTTTCGCTTGCGAAGGCCCTCTGCCTCCCACCGTCCATCCCGGGCGGCCGTCGCGAGGCCCCGCGTCGGGACGCCTTCGGCTAAGTCTTCTGGGGTGTAGAAGCGGCTGAAGTGCGACCCGATAATCTCGTCGGGCGCATAGCCTTTGATGTGCTGCGCACCGGCGTTCCAACTTGCGACGTTGCCTTCTGGGTCCAGCATGAATATGGCGTAATCGGTGACACCTTGAACGAGGAGGCGAAATTGCTCCTGGCTGCGTCGGAGGGCTTCTTCCGCTGCCTTGCGTTCCGTTAGATCGCGAGTCACTTTTGCGTAGGCGATGGTCTCTCCGGAGGGCGACCGGATAGGGTCGATCACTACATGGGCCCAGAACCGCGTGCCGTCCTTGCGCACGCGCCATCCCTCGCGCTCGAAACGGCCCTCGCTGGCAGCGACCTTCAAGGCGAGGTCGGGAATGCCGGCGTTTCGCTCTTCCGGCGTATAGAATTCCGAGAAGTGACGGCCGATGATCTCGTCAGCTTCGTAACCCTTGAACCGCGCGGCGCCGGGATTCCAACTGGATACGATGCCCTTCGCGTCGAGCATGTAGATTGCGTAGTCGGTAATGGCATCGACCAGGAGACGGTAGCGACCGTCATCGCTTGCAGAAGCTTCCAAGTGATTTGCAAGATTCATCAAGTACTCTGAGCAGGACCAACGGGCAGGCGAACGGTGAGACGTGCGGAATTGCGACGGCAAACTACATCAATCGTCGGGGGTTTCAACCTCGGAAACTTCAAGTGATAGAGGGCCTTGCGGAACCCACGCCATGGTTGGAACTGCAGCCACTGATCGACAAGGTGTGGCGACATTGTGAGGACAAGGGCGCCCAGGGCCGGACCGTGACGCGAAGGTGAAATTCGCCGAGTTCGAGATCATCACTCGGAGCAGGTCAGTCTCCACTGCGGTTTCGAACCGTAGTGAGTTTGAAGCATATCGAGAGCCCTGCTCGAGAGCGACAGCCGCCAAACCGGTACGCCTTCTGGGAATCTCGCTGTCATCGCTGCAGAGCGAAAACCAGGAACAGCAACTCGGCTTGCCAATCTGAGGAGCCGCAGATTGCACAGGCCGTGATCTTGATGATCGCTCCCTCGAATGCTGGATCTTTTGGATCAGGAACGGTATCGACCCTGACGCGCCTTTTCCGTGCCAGCATAGAGCGCGCATGATGATTTCCTCCGAAATACCCGCGCCAACCGGTGAGATCGTGAAGAGTTCCAATGAGGACGCTCAGTGCTCAGCAGCCGGACCGGCACTTAGGTGTTCCGAGAGGGGTCGATTATCGAGATGGCTCTGAAGCGGTAGCCCGCGCCTTCTTGTCTGACCTGTGCTCTTCCCGCTCGCGCGTCACTTCTTCTGCCCGCTTGTCCTCGCGAAGTCCCAGATAAACCGGATGCCGCATCTCGCCGGATGTAGTCCACTCAGTGAACTTCACTTCCGCGACAAGCTGCGGTTTGACCCAGGTGGTAACGGCCTCGTCCTTCGTTTTCTTTCCAAAAGGCGACTTCACGGTCTTCAACTTGATTAGCTTGCCATGCAGCTTATTCAGTGCGCCATGGCTAAAGCCCGTGCCGACGTGGCCGATATAGCGCCAGCCTTTGCCTTCCCGCAGGGCCAGGGTAAGAGCACCGAAGAATGGCCGCGTACCCCTCGGCGCGGTGAAACCGGCGATCACAACTTCCTGCCGCTTCGATGTTTTGATCTTCAGCCAGTTGTCTGTGCGAGCACCTGACAGATACTTGCTGTCCGCCCGCTTGGCCATGATGCCTTCAAGACCTCTGCGCTCTGCCTCGTCGAAGAACTTTGTGCCGGATGCCGGTCTATGGCGGCTGAACGCAATCAGCCTGTTTTTCGGCAAGATCGATTTGAGGCGCTTCTTACGCTCGATGAGTGGAAGGCCACGAAGGTCTTCTCCATCCTGAAACATCAAATCGAACGCGCAGTACTGGAGCTTCGCCTTGCTGCGAAGAGCGTTCTGCAGCAGCTGGAAATGTGAGACGCCCTCCTTGTCCAGGGCGACCAGCTCGCCGTCTATGACGGCATCGCCCTTGACGCCTTCGAGCGCTTGCGCGATCTCGATATAGTTGTGGCTGATGATCTTGCCGTTGCGGCTGTGCAGGATGACGCTGCAGTCCTTGATCTTTGCAACCATGCGGAAGCCGTCATACTTATCTTCGAATATCCAATCCTTGTCGTCGAACGGGGCGTCCGTCAGGGTGGCAAGCATCGGCTGCAGGCGTTTTGGTAATGCGGAGGTCCGAGCCATTATGATGCACTTCCCTGGATGACGTTTCGAAACGTAATCGAGTAGCGCAGGCTCTCGACTCCGGGAATGCTGTGTTCCCATTCGGTGCGGGAGGGGCCGCGCAGAAGATAAACTGAGCGCGGTTCGGCGACGAGGTTTTGACGCGTGAAACCCTTGAGCGCTCTCTTGCGCAATCGGAAGGTACATGCCGAGCGCAGCGAAATGCCGACGACGTCGCCAAATACGGCGCGGTCCTTATGCCAGCCGATGCCGGCTCTAGGCCCATATTCAGTGTTAAGCACCTGCTGGAAGCTCCCAGGCGCGTTGCCTGCGAAGGACTCGGCGCGCGTGCGAAACCTGAACAAGAACTCCGGCATACCGTCGGTCTTTGTGAGCCCGCCCCCATTGAAATCATAACGCCAACCATAGGAAATGGTGCGGCGACTGCCGGTGAAACCTCGAAATTCGAATGGACGAAATGGAAGGTTCTCGAGCTCCCGTAGCAGGGCCCTCTCTTCCTCGATGCTGAGAAAGTCCGGTCGATATTTCATGCCTCCCGGAAGAGTGTTGTGGCCGAAAAGATGGAGCGCGGCGTTACCGGCGCGCACTCGATTTTTTCGGTGCAGGCGCTTTGGCAGATTTGCGGTCGCCACGGTCGCCCTGCCCAGCCTTGGCCGCGGTCTTTGCCTTCCGGCGCCGATCCTGAGCCAGGGAGCGGCTGACGTCGTCGCTCTCCGTGATGCGACCCTTGTCGTCGCGGCCGATATAGCGCTTGTCACCGCGGCGCGATCAGCTCGCGCTTTGAGGCCGATTTTTTTGCGGCAGGTTTCCTCGCTGTCTTCTTCACAATGATCTCCGGCGTTTATCAGTTTGCGGATCCCAACACGCTCAACACGCTGGCAAGGCTAAGAGTTCCCTTTAGGCCTGTCGCGACTTGCGCCGCGACCGGGCCGCGGCACACTGAAGCGCAGCGAGTCTGTGGGCCGGCCATACGACGACGATCACTCGCGCACCTGAACGGCGACTCCTTAGGCCATCCAGGGCGAGGCTCACCGCGCTCGGCCCGCTGCACCCGTGACCGCCTTCAACCGCTCAGCCGCGATCCATATTCAGGCAGGAACCAAGCAGGGTGCCGTACGTTGGAGCTGACTTTCAAGGATGGTTCGATGCCGAAGAACGACGAACTGCGTTACGGACCGCCCGGTAGCAGCGCGGTGCATCTGTGCGTCGACATGCAGAGGATGTTTGCGGAAGGCACCGACTGGAAGATGCCGTGGCTGCCCCCGCGTCCTGCCGAATATCGTAGCCATTACCGCGGCTCATTCCGAGAAGACGATCTTCACCCGCTTCATTCCGGCCCGAAAGCCTGGCCAGGGCGCCGGCATGTGGCGGCACTATTATGAGCGCTGGGGATCGATGACCATCGACGAGATCGGCCCTGAAATGGTTGGGCTCGTGCCGGAGCTCGCGCACCCGCCTGCCCGCACCTTTGACAAGCCAGTTTACTCGCCATGGACCGGCAGCGATCTGCACCAGCAGCTGCGCGCTGCAGGTATGGATACCGTCATCATCACCGGCGGCGAGACGGATATCTGCGTGCTGGCGACCATGCTGGGCGCAATCGGCTGGGGTTTTCGCGTCATCCTCGTTACGGATGCCTTGTGCAGCTCGGCCGATGAGACCCACGACGCGATGATGAACGTTTATTTGAACCGCTTCGGCGAGCAGGCCGAATGCGTGACGACGCTGACCCTGCTAGAGAGCTGGGCCAGCGACGCCCGGACGGCGCGGGCGTCATGAGCGGCTCTTATCTTGTTCAGATCCTGCTGCCGAAAGAGGCTGCGGCTGGGGAACCCGTCTCGCAGGAATGGTTCGACAATTTTCTGAGGAAGCTGACCGATAAGTTCGGCGGCGCGACCAGTTTTGTGCGGTCGCCGGCGCAGGCCTGTGGCGCGCGATAATATCGCTGTCGTTGAGGTCATGGCGGCGAAGCTTGCCAGCGACTATTGGCGGTCTCTGCGCGAGCGGCTGGAGCGAGAACTCTCGCAGGAAGAAATCGTCATCCGCGCACAGGAAATAATCCAACTTTAGGAGTAGAGATGGACGCGATGATGCTGCTCAGAGCGTTGGCAACCGTGACAACTATCGTGCGGCAGGGCTGGTGGCAGCAAATTTGAACGCCAGGGTCATGGTTGCGGGATTCATGATCTTCATCGTGGGGTCTCTTGCCTGGATGGTGGACGGCTGGCTGGAGGGCAGAGCCTCGCTTGTCATTCAAAATGTCATTCTCCTTGGGATCAATCTCCTTGGTGTCTGGCGCTGGTTTCCTAAGGTCGAGAAGGAAATGGGATAGGACGCTTTCGGAACAAAAGGCTTTCGCGGTGCAGGAACTGCAAGAATCTGCTCACGTCAAGCCGGCAAATCTAATCGCTGCAATCCTTAAAAGTCTAATCAGTGATGGCGTTATTCCATAATCGCTCATTCCGCGAATCCGGGCACGGATCTGAGCGTCCGAAACTTTTCCACAGAGCTCCTTTTTTATGACATTTGATATTGACGTCTGAACTTGCAGTTGCGATCCCCGGCATACGGTCGAACTATGAGCGGGCTCGGCCGGACTAAATAGCATCAAGGAGGGTGCACACGTTTCGGTACCGGTTTATCCGGCTACCGGTTCGGTGCGCCCGCTCACTGAATCGGTAGCCCTTTAAGAGGGCGCGATGCCAGTCACCATTGTTGCGAAGAAGTCCAAGCCCAAGATCATCCACGTTGCAGATGACGTAGTCTCGGGCGACAGCCCCCTGCTCGACCAGGACAGATCACTGCTGGCGAATGCCAGTATGACACCGCTGGAATATATCCACCTGAACGATCTCAAGCCGAATCCACGATCCGCAAAGAAGCATCCGGAACGACAGATCGCGCTGATCGCCGAAAATATGGCCCATTTCGGCTGCACCCAGCCTCTCGCGATCGATGAGAACAACGTCATCGTGTTGGGAAACGGTCGGTACGAAGCTGCGCGCCGAGCGAAGCTTGAATACCTGCCCGCGATCCGGCTGCTGCATCTTTCACCGACGCAGAAGCGCGCTCTGGCCATCGCAGACAACAAGTTGTCCGAGATCGGTGAATGGGATGAAGCAATTCTGGCTGAAGAACTGCAGTTTCTGAACGATCCTGTCCTTGAACTTAGTTTCGATACCCAGATTCTTGGGTTCGAAACGGTGGAGATCGACAATATCCTTGAAGCCGCAAAGCCGAAAAACACCTCCGCTTCGCCCGATGATACCCTCCCCATTATCCCTCAGCACGCCGTCTCCGCGCGTGGTGACATCTGGATCATGGAAGGTCATCGGCTCCTGTGCGGTGACGCGCGTAACACCGATGACTATCGCACCTTGATGGGTAACGATGTTGCGGACATCGTCTTCACCGATCCACCATACAATGTGCCAAATGCCGGTCACGTCACTAGCCGCCGCAATGTGCGTGAATTCGCCATGGCTGCCGGCGAACTGTCGTTTGCGGAGTTCTCGGAATTCCTGAACAAGAGCTTTTCTGCGATCGCTAAGCATATCAGGCCCGGTGCCGTCGTCTTTGCCTGCATGGACTGGAGCCATTTGGGTGAGTTGCGGGTCGCTTGTGATCAGATCTTTGGCAAGCCGCGAAACACGATCGTTTGGGTCAAGTCCAATGCCGGCATGGGTTCCTTCTATCGGTCGCAGCACGAATTGATCGTACCTTATGTTCTTCCGGGTGCCCGCCCGGTCAACAACTTCGGTCTTGGAGGCAAGGGTCGCTACCGTACCAACGTCTGGCAGTATCCGGGAGCGAACGCCTTTGGCCGCAAGCGGGACGAGGAGCTGGCAATGCACCCGACCGTAAAGCCGGTGGCACTTGTCGCTGATGCACTCAAGGATTGCTCTCATCGTCGTGATATCGTCCTTGATCCTTTCGGTGGATCTGGAACGACAATGATCGCGGCAGAGCGTACCGGTCGCTGTGCCCGGCTTATCGAGTATGACCCGCTCTACTGTGATGTGATTGTTCAGCGCTGGCAGTCTGCCACTGGAAAGACGGCTCGTATCGCCGAAACAAATGAAACTTTCGAGCAAATGCAGGCTCGCCGCATCACCCTTGCGGCCCGGGCCTGAAGGAGGTCTTACCATGAAGGACCGCAGCAACTACGATGTTGGATACGGCAAGCCGCCCGAGCATGGAAAGTTCAAGCCCGGGCAATCGGGAAATCCACAAGGCCGAAAAAAGGAAAAGTCTTACGCCAGCTTCAATGATCTTATTCGACAAGAGTTGGTGTCGCTCCACAAGTTACAAATCAATGGAAAAACGAAGAATTTTCGAGCAGTCGACATCATTGTGAAGCGAATCGTAGGGCAATCCATGAAGGGGGAGTTTCGTTTCGTAAAGCTTATGATGGAAACCCCCGCCTTCCGAGAAATCCTGGAAAGACCAGAGGGACGCCCCCTCAACGGCGCGGAAAAGAAATTTATCGACGACGTTTTCCAGCAGGCCCGGGACCTCGCGGCAAAGTACAACAAGAAGGACCCCCCGTTCTAGGTGGCTCTCAGCAAGAGCCACCTGTGCTCTAAAGGTATACTTTTCGGACGGCATTCCTCGCAGACAGCCATCGGCGTTGTGCTGATGTAAGTTTAATTTTGACCGAGCTTATTTTCTGACGCGTTGAACCACGGTTCCTGCCGGCCCCGTCGCGCAGAGAAATGAATAGGTCTCGTTTTGACCGGCCGCGACGACATCCATGTCCACCATGATAGGCGGCACGGGACCTGGCCAGTTCGCCGGCCGCGGCTGCACAGCTGTCCGTGAGCTCTTGATTGCTAGTCCCGGAATTTTCGGCAATACCTCTGCAACCTTCAAAGTGCAGGCTTTAGAATCGGGATCTTCTGGACTTGGCTTGGCGGCCGTTTTGGCCGGCTTCTTCTGTGGGGGTGGTGACTTGGAGGCTGCGTCAAAACAGGCGAGACGCGCAGCCGTATCCTGGATTCCCTTGCAATCTGTCTGAGCGTAGATACTCGTGGGGTAAAGCAAAGCCGCAAATACGATAAAACTCTTCAACATCAGAAACTCCCTCTTCTAGGTCCAATAATTGATCTTTAGCCAGTTATGCGGAAACCTCAGTCCGACCCTTCTCTTATTCAATCGGCGTGACACACCGCCTCGAATCCAGTTCCGCCATGAACTTCGATTTGATTGCGAAAGCCGGTCAGCAGCCGCAGAAGCGTCTGGTCACCAGCAGACGGTGAGCAGAGTTTCTCTTCGATCGATTTGAGTTCCTGTACAAGCAATGACCAGGACACGACGTTCATTCTTAGCCGCGCAGCGATACGGCGCACATCAGCCGGATTTGCTTCGAATAATTCGATGATCCGGCGAGGCAGCTTGTCGGCATCAAGCCTGCCGATAAATCCGCTATCGATTTTTGCTGTCTCAAGTCCCAGCGTTGTCCAATGGCTTTCGAGTGCTGGCTGGGGAACAATAAAGAGCAGACCGAGATTGGCCCGCTGAGCAGTTTGGCGCTCCTCCCAGAGCATCAGGGCAATATACTTGGCGAGTTGCTCGGGCCAGGACGTCGATGTCAGCTTGAGTTCTACCGCGATCAATGATCGGGCGGACAGGAAGAAGCCGTCCGGCTGGGTTACGTTCTCGCTCGGCTTCCAGCCATATCGCAAGGCAAGGTCACGCCCCAGACTGTTAAAGGGGCCATGATCTTCGATCGACAGCGGCTGACACAGCAGTCGTGCAATGATCGCGTCCGGCATAATCGAGAAAGCCAAATTGAAAAAGTGATTCAGCACTTCTTCCTGACCATTCAGATAGGTTCTTAGATCGGACAGTTTCCGGACACGGGTATAAAGTGGACCATTGGAATTCTCGACGAGATCTCGCGGAATCGAGATCACTTCGTCACCCACCTGCCATATCTTTTGTGGAATCGACTTCAAGCCGAGGAAACGCGGCGTCCAGTAGATATTGCCGATCATATCCCAGTATTTGTCGTTCCATGACATTCGGACTGTTCCAAGGGTCCCTGTCCATTGCCATAATACCATGTCTATATCCAGTGGTTTAATAGCCTCTGGAATGGCCGTCTTGGCGCATGAAAGCTCGTGCGCTCCTGGCCTGGAATCTGAGGAGAATCCGTGTTGAACGGGGTCTTTCCCAAGATGCGCTGGCCGATGAGGCCGGGGCGGATCGGGCTTATGTGGGCAGCCTAGAGCGCGAGAGGCAGAACCCCACCATTGACCTTCTGGATCGGCTGGCCAAGGTTCTTAAAGTCGACATTTCCGAGTTCTTTGCCAAGGTCCCAAAGGGCGCCCCGCGTCCCAAACCCCTGCCTGCCGGCCGGAAAGCCGCGTTAAACCCCCGCCGCAAGAAGCAATAAGATTGCTGCAAATCCACTGGACTTCAGTGTTTTGTGGAGCATGCATGGACGCATCAAACGAGAGCGTGCCATGTCCAGGAAATCCAGCAGTACAAAGAAAGCCAGCAGCACCGTCATCTGCGCCTTGATTAGCGAGGTCCGCAGTTGCGCCGAAGAAGCCACCATAGTCGCTGAAGCGGCCGACCGGTTGGCCCAACGCGGCCAAGCTGAAAAGGCATTGCGCCTTCTAATGGACGTCGAAGGACCTACTAACGAGATCCTTTACCTCTTCCGTGCGGCACTCAAGGTCAGGATTACCTTGCTTCCGGATACCAATTAGGGCGCGTCAATCTAGCTTCCTCTCGCCGCTCGGCATTTGCCGAGGACGGCCTTGCGGCAGTGGCAGCACATAATGCTGTCGTGCCACGCAAGGAGGGCCAAATGGCCACCATCCGAAAGACAAAGCCGAAAACCCAACGTAAGTTGGCTACCGCAGCTAGACGAGGCACCACGTCTTCAGCGAAAGCTCGATCACCCTCTGCGCCGAAGAAAGCACGAACGTCAAGCGCATCCACCGCTGCATCGTCCAAGCAGGCCAAAATCCTGGACATGCTGCATGCTCCAGCCGGAGCCACCATTGCCGCCATCATGAAAGCCACCGGTTGGCAGCAACATTCGGTGCGCGGCTTCTTCGCCGGAACCGTGCGCACAAAGCTTAAGCTGAATCTTACGTCGCAGATGGTGGGTGACGAGCGCGTTTATCGCATCGTCAAAGGTGAGCCCACAAAATGACCCAAGCCCCCTCGCCCATAAAGCCGGCCGATCCTGCAGTGGAAGCTGATCTGGACCGGCTGGCGAAGGAACCCGTCGCTTCATTGCGGCAGCGGTACCGCACGCTATTCAAATCCGAACCACCTTCGGCGTTCGGTCCTGATCTACTACGGCGGAGTATCGCCCAGCGGATTCAAGAAAAAGTTTATGGCGGGTTGTCCGGTCCAACCAAACGCCTGCTCGACCAGCTTGTGAAGGCCATGGCCGCCAAGCCCAATGGACGGCTGGAGTTGCCGCGCCGGATCAAGCCCGGCTCGGAACTGATCAGAACATGGAAGGGGAAAACCTACCGCGTCGTGGTCCAGCCGGATGGCTTTGCCTATGACGGCAAGACCTATGACGGTCTTTCAGAAATCGCCTCCCTGATCGCTGGCACGAACTGGAATGGACCGCGGTTCTTTGGGCTCCGGTCCAAACCAGAAGGGGTTTCTTCCGATGGCAAGTAGCCTTCCCAAAACCCTGCGTTGCGCCATCTACACCCGAAAATCGACCGAGCATGGCCTTGAGCTGGAATTCAACTCGCTCGATGCTCAGCGCGAAGCCTGTGAGGCTTATATAAAGAGTCAGGCCTCGCAGGGCTGGAAAGCACTCCCACAACTCTACGATGATCCTGCCTTCTCGGGCGGCAATCTTGAGCGCCCTGCCCTCAAGCGGTTATTGGCCGACATCGAATCCGGCAGGGTCGATGTAGTTGTCGTCTACAAGATCGACCGCCTCACCCGCTCGTTGGCTGACTTCGCCAAACTGGTCGAAGCATTCGATGCCAGATCAATCTCATTCGTGGCCGTCACCCAGCAGTTCAACACCACCACCTCAATGGGCCGGCTAACCTTGAACGTCCTGCTATCCTTTGCCCAATTCGAGCGAGAACTGTCGTCCGAGCGGGTCCGGGACAAAATCGCGGCGTCTCGCGCCAAGGGCAAATGGACCGGTGGCAATATTCCATTCGGGTACCGCACCGAAAACAAAAAGCTGGTCATCGACGATCAAGAAGCCAAGGTCGTGCAATACATTTTTAAGCGTTACCTTGAACTCGGCAGTTTCGGCTCACTGGTCCTGGACCTCGATGCAAAGGGCATTCGGTCGAGGATAAAGAAAGCAAAAAAGTCAGACGCTCGCGTGGCCTCGCGGTTCACCTACGGTCCCCTCGCCTATCTGTTGAACAGCCGCATTTACATCGGCGAAGTGCCGCACAAAGGCAAATGGCATCCGGGAGAGCATCCACCCATTGTCACGAGTGCCATGTATGACGCCGTCCAAGCAAAACTGGCCTCTAACTCTGTTACTCGAAAAAATCGACGATCAGAGAGCGGCGCGCTGCTGATGGGCAAACTGTTCGACGACCGCGATAACCGCATGAGTCCGAGCTACTCGACCAAGAAGGGCGTCCGCTATCGGTTCTACGTCAGTGCGGCGCTATTGCGGGGACGCAAGACCGAGGCTGGCTCTCTCACCCGGATTTCTGCCACGGAACTCGAGGCAGCTGTGCTCCAGGCGGTCCGCATGGAATGCGATCGACCAGATCCTGTTGTGACTCCGGATGCGGGGTTGATTGAGAACCATGTTGAACGCGTGGTCGTCTCGGAGACTACGATTACGATTGTCTTCCCGCCTCAGACTGGCCTTCAGAATTTATCTATCCCTCAGGTCAACGCGAGTGGACCAAAATCCTCTGCCTCTCGAGCCGACGATAGTAGCGAAGCTGACCCGATCCTTTTACATGCCGTCGCCCGGGCACATGCCCGCCTCAAGGATCTGGCCGGTGGCCACTTCCATACAGTCGAAGCATTGGCTGCCGCTGCAAAGGCCCATCCGAAAATGCTGCGGCAAGAATTGCGGCTGGCATTTCTTGCGCCCGACATCCTCGCGGCGATATTGCAGGGCGACCAGCCGGCCGGCCTGACGCTGACCGCGATGCTGCCCACCCTGCCCTTGTCATGGGCGGCGCAGCGACGCGCCATCGGACTTTGATCACCGCGCTGTTCGCTGATCGGATGTTATGGAACATCCCTAGGACTGCCGAGAAGGTTCGGCGCGCTTACGCAATCTAGGATCGATTGATTGTGGTTCACTCCAGAACGATCCCCCTGCCGGAGATGTCACTAGCACCTGCCAGTGCTGAACATATCTAGATTAAGAGCATCAGCGCGGCCCTAGACGGAGTGAAGCCTCATGAGGTCTATGCCGAATACGGGAACGGCGCTCTTACTGCCAATCAAGCGATAACGGCGTTGAACTTTGGGCGAGGCAGAAATGATAAACGCCATCGAAAAGCGAGAGCCAGGTTGAGGGCGATCTTTCTGCCAACCGGCATGCCTCTGGCAGTTCGGTCAGCGGGTTAAGCTCGCCCTTGATGACGATGTCCATCAGCTTTTTAAGGTCGGCTTTGACACTCACCGAGCCTTTTGCCCTGCCAGCTGGATTACCGGATTGGTCCGGCTGAAACGGCGTTCCGACGGGCATGCCGTCCTTCCGCACTTCCGCTGTTCACGCGGCTATTATGCGCACAGGACCATGCGCACATCAATAAGCGTTGCGATACTCGCTGAGCATGTCGAGTGAAGCACCACAGTAGCCGGTGACGTGATCGTGCGCCTTGACCAGTCCTTCGAATCCAACCCTTGTGTATTCGAACGGCTTGCCGCCGAAGCTGCGCGGATATCGAAAGGCGTCACCTTTTGGATCGATGTTATGGATGTGGGCAATAATTTTCCCCACGTGCACGCCCCATACGTCTTCCCTGCCTGGCAACTCCGCGTAATCGAATTGCTGTTTCTGCAGCTCACGCCACAGCGGCAAAAGCTCGTGTCTCGCTTCAGGTGAATTCTCGCCCGTGTACTCCGAAAATTCTTCTATCGCCCACTTCAGGTGTAATTCCATCGAATGCCGCCCGAGCAAAAACAACGGTGCTTGCATAAGGCCATTATGAACCCAGTGTCCACGCATGCTTGCCGCAAGTTGCTCGAAGGCAAGACTATACGAATAGGCAAAATAGCCGAGCGTTTGTTCTGACGCGGACGGAGGCGTTTCGCGATGAAGAAAGCGCTCCATCTTCTTCGGAATCTCGAATCCGCCGACTTCTTCAAGCAGATCGGTTAGATCGACCACCTAAGCGCCAAAGATTTTCAGCAGCACTTCGGCAATCAATCCGCTACCCACGGAAAGACCAACCTCTTTCGAGAAGTCTACCAAGCGTGCACCCCAACGCTGCAGTTTGCCAACGTCAGGATTCTGCTTTGCCGCCTCAGCCTTTACGACGTCGGCAATATCGATGAATCCATTTTTGGCATCGGGGAATAGTGCTTCAAATTCGTTAGATGCCATAACCTGATCGATTACTTGCACCAGCTGAGTTTGTTGTTGAGTGAATGCTGTTTGAGAAAATATCCCGGTGCCCACTTGAGCAACAGCGCCAGGACTGTTCGTTTGATGAATAACCGCGCTTACCACTGGATCTTTTTTCAATCGCTCGCTCCCATGCATCCCATGTGCGAAATCATCGAGCATTCCCTCTTTAATCCGTTCCAGCTTGCCACGCACTTTCTCGAGATGGTTCGGCGTGACTTGACCCAACCCGAGCCTTGATGCTTTCTCGGTTATCTCCGCCATAACAATTTGCTGCACTCGTTTAGCAAAAGACTCCAAATACTCCCGAGCAGGTTCTTCGCCATCCGTCAGTTCGAAGGCAAACTTGGACGCATCGCCGACAGCGGCTTTCAATACATCGACTGAGATGTCCTCAAACGCAATAAGGGTTGCTCCGCTTTGCAGCCTTCCCATGGCAGCATGCTTGTTCTGCAGGGCCTTTACCTCACGCACTACATTTTCCTGCACGTCATGCAGACGGCCATCAAGCGAGCGGCCCAAATACGCCGGATCAAATGCCATGAAGCATCCCGATAGCAGTGCGCCGAATTACCATCGCCAATAAGCTCCCGCCGCCGCAGAAAAGATTGAAATCAAAACGCCCACAAGTATGCTTCGCGGCCTTATACCCGAAAGCGCCTTCCAAGTCAGGATGGCGCCTAAGATCGGCCCATAGGCCTTCCGCAGCTGCGGGGCGTTTTGCAGTACTACGCCCACCTCAGAACGCCCCTCTAATTCGCTAGACATGGCCTCTCTCCGCGTCAGCGTTTGACTCACCAACTGTTTGCAACTCTGCAAATTGTCTTTGCCTCGTACAATGCACTCAATTATCTCGGTAAATCATCTAGGATTGGTCGAAGTTCGCCAAAAACCGCGACCGGCGTAACCCTGACAAGTGTCAGGGTGGCCGATTCCCCTCGGCGTTAAATGCGATGGTAAGCCCTAATGGTTGTCGTCAACCGTGGCACCACAATTGATTTCCTCATTATTGAGTTGACGTGGATTATATTCCTATGTCAATGCGGCGGAATTACGGGGGTACGGCTATCCTCGATCTGTTTGCTACGCAGAATCCGGACCGCTAGATTCCACTTCTTTGGGGATTTCAAATGCGCGTCTGGCGATTTTACTTTGCTTGATTTTCGCCAGTGTCGCCCAAGCTCAATCGGCAGAAGATACAGTTGCCTTTCTGGTGTTTGGCCTTGAAGACAGGACAAGTTCTATTGCAGCACCGGGCAGCAAGCCATTCGCCTACAATAAAACCTCTAATGGGTGTTTTCGAGGCAACCAATTCGAATGGGCAAAATACCTTTGGAATCGCTGTAGCAATCACATCGAAGGGCAAGTGCCTTTACGATGTCGATTTTACCGCTCGCACCAATGGCAAGGCGACTATCCTTCACTACCGCACAGATTTCTCAAAGGTATCCACCGTTTTGGTTGAAAGCGGACACGCGGGCGACTTCAATCTCACTGGTGACACCGGAGCAATCTGTCTCGTCGGTATAGAACCCCTGAGGCGATCCCAGAAGAATTAAGGAATGGTCTACGCCTACCCACGCAGGCAGCGAAACTTGGCGCATTAAAGCTACTTGGAATGAATTCGATCACTCCCCCACCTCAGATCGATCGAGTAAAGGCCGCGGAGGCCTATTTAAGAAAACGTATTGTCCCATGAAGGCCTTCTAACCCAAAAATCCATTCAGATACCCGGCAGTGCAGATCGGGAAGATTGTAAAGGTCGTAAAGGCTGGCGAATTTCTCGGAGTCAGATACTTCGCCAACGAGCGGGACTTTTGGCAGCACCGCAGCAATGAGCGCCACCACAAAAGCTACATCGTGAACGTCAACGGCAAGCTCTATTGGCCGCTTGTGAAATATCTGAAACTAAAGGCATAGTATGTTGTTCGACCAGCCCCCAATACGGGGGCTTTTTGGTGGCCAGATGACCGACGCGCACACTGTCATACGAGCAGCGACCCAAGCGTTCTACGACGCGACTGAGATTGTCCGCATCATTGATCTATTGAGGGCCGGAAATGAGCCGTCCCTTTTCCCACAAATTAACAAGCGCAACGCCGCGCCCAGCGTGAAGACCATTCAACTTTCGCTGTTCACACGTTTGCACATGGTCGTTTGTCGACATTATGGGCCAGTTCGAAAGGGAGATTACTCCGCCCGTGCAGCCTCCGAGTTGCTCGACAAACCAGACGTGCTCAAGCAAATACTCGATGCTGGAGCGGATGAGCCACTTCTTAAAGATGCTCAAATCGTTTGGCGCGTGAGGAGCAAATACCCAGATCTTCAAGCCTACATGCACCTTCGAAATAAGTTCGTAGCACATCTCTCAGACGAAGACTCACATCAAGGTGCCAATGATAAGGGAGATTTTTGGCATGGGCGAAGTGAGCGCTAGGCTTTTTGACCAGCTAGCCAGGGCGGTGCATTGCACAACGACGGATTTCGAGTTCGAGCGAAAAGAGCAGCGCAAGTGCGCGGAGGCCTTTTGGTCTGTATGGCAGCAGAAGCAATGACCCCACCCGCTTGTAAAGAACTTGTCGCTCAAGTCATAACGAGAATCCCCGCACGGGGTCTTTTATTAGGTGACTTATGAAGCTGGAGTGGGGGAACGTCCCGCAGTGGGTCTCAGCCATTTGCGCGCTCGCGCTCGCGGCGCTGGCCTTTTATGGCGTTTTCTTCTCCACGACATCCCAAGCAATCGTAGGTTACCTGCAATCTGAACTTACGTTACGGAATATTCGTATTGTCGGCCTTGAACAAACTGAGAAGGATTTGCAGAGGTCAATTGCAGAGAGCAAGGTCAACTTGAATGGGTTGGCGGAAGAAAAGCTCACTCTCGAAAAACAGATTGCCGACCTCAAATCAACCCAAGAGAGTTTTTCACGTCAGGTAGATAATTTAGGTACCAAGCTCGCGGGGACCACTTTTTCCCTCATCCGCGAGAAAATCTCGGGGAGTATGGCGGGATTTTTATCTGAGCTAGACGTAATCTCTTTGAAAATGTCTGATTGGACCGACAAGGGCGTGGCGGCGCGTACTGTTAAACCCTGGGAATCATACTTACGGCGGATACAAGACAAGATTGCCGCATTGCCCATGGCGGATCAGGAAATGGGCCGCCTAGTCAGAGATAAATTCATTGAACAATGCGGCCGGTTTAGCTCCCTCACCATTCAGATCCCGGCAATGCGAATGTCGCCTGCTGATGATCTTTCGAAGTACAGTTATGACATCGAAAAGCATCCGCTAGCCATTCGCGCGAACGCAATTTCAAAGCAGATCCGCAAAGCGCAAGATGATATCTGACCGGCCCCCACTGAGTGGTCCGATCGGAATGTTAGTTTAGGGATTGCATTTTGACTACCTCCTTTGGTGCTGG